>NZ_LMIR01000005.1 GCF_001429165.1 Agromyces sp. Root81 | reverse complement strand
CATAATTTCGAAGAGAGCCGCCCAAGGTTGGGCGGCTCTCTTTGGTTTAACACGCCCCCGCCGCCCACCAGCACCCACACGCAGTACACACGAAACACACAAGGCCGCCCACCGGGCGGCCTTTTCACGTTGATGACGTTGCGCCGCTCGAGGGTCGTGTTGCAGCCGGCGGTATGGCAGTGCTTCCTCGTGGCAGGAAGACGTTGGCGGAGATCTTCGCGGAGGAGTCGCTCGAGCGTCGTCCACGGCTTCGGTCGCTCACTTCGGTGAGTGGTGGGCTCGTTTGCGTTTCCGGATAGCCAGGACTCGCGCATGACGGCGATGCGGCCGGTGTGCCGGCGGCGGACATCGCGTGCTGGTGGGCGAGCTCGGGGTCGTCATCGAGCAGCCCGGATGCCGCGACGAGGTGCCGCGCGACCCAGTCGGCATTCTCCTTCGACGGCGCGGCCGACCTCGAGTGCGCGGCCGGCCGGCCGACGCTGCGCTCGCTGTCGACCAGGAGCGGTAACTGGTCATTGCTGGCTGAGATGCGACGGTAGGTGCGCAGCTCCCGGAGCGCGAGGGCGATGTCGCCGGTTGTGTTTCGGGGCTTTGTGGTGCGACACGCCCGGGATGTTGGTGGAGTTTGCGTGGTTGTCGGATTCCCCGTAATGTAATCACTCGTTGCCCCACAGGAGNGTGTTTCGGGGCTTTGTGGTGCGACACGCCCGGGATGTTGGTGGAGTTTGCGTGGTTGTCGGATTCCCCGTAATGTAATCACTCGTTGCCCCACAGGAGCGGAAGAGCGGGACTGCTGAGAAAGCGTCTGGTTCTCCTCCTCAAGTGGCACGAAGATCCCAAACCTTGATGACATCGTCTTTTTGTGTTTGAAGCGTTCGGATGCGTCCTTTTGGATGGCCGGATGAGAACGAAAATGCTCCGGCTGCTCGATCCGTTGAGGGTTGTGTGTCGGGTGCGTCCGTTCCTTGAGAACTCAACAGCGTGCACTATGTTCAATGCCAAATTATTGAACCCCGACCTCACCGTTTGGTGGGGGGAGGATTCCT
>NZ_LMIR01000004.1:442922-627827 GCF_001429165.1 Agromyces sp. Root81 | reverse complement strand
CGCTGGTTAGCTACGTTCGGAATGGATAACCGCTGAAAGCATCTAAGCGGGAAGCCGGCCTCGAGATGAGATTTCCATCCCTTCGGGGGAGAGGCTCCCAGCCAGACGACTGGGTTGATAGGCCGGATGTGGAAGACAGGACTAACGACTGTCGGAGCTGACCGGTACTAATAAGCCGATAACTTGATAATCACTACACTCACACACGTTTGAAMATGTTCATGAAAAGGCCGTGTGAGTGGCCAAAGATACGCTCGCGTCCACTCTGTGGTTCCCTTCAGACGGAAACCCAACACAATTCAACACAGTTGAACCCGCACCACACACCCCGTTTCGGGTGTTCGTGGTGCGGTCACCGAGACCACACACCCACCCCAACCCRCGTGTTGGCGGGCGAGGTGTGGCAAGAGTTTCGGCGGCCATAGCGCGAGGGAAACGCCCGGACACATTCCGAACCCGGAAGCTAAGACTCGCAGCGCCGATGGTACTGCAGGGGAGACCCTGTGGGAGAGTAGGACACCGCCGGACATAATTTCGAAGAGAGCCGCCCAAGGTTGGGCGGCTCTCTTTGGTTTAACACGCCCCCGCCGCCCACCAGCACCCACACGCAGTACACACGAAACACAAAAGGCCGCCCACCGGGCGGCCTTTTCACGTTTCCGGGGACGAATCGGCCGAGATCACTAGTCTGAGATGCATGGGCAGTCGTCTCGCCGAAGCCATGAGCCCGTACCTGCGTGCCCACGCGGGGAACCCGGTGGACTGGTACCCCTGGGGCGAGGAGGCCTTCGCCGCTGCCGAGGACCGGGATGTGCCAGTGCTCATCTCGATCGGCTATGCCACGTGCCACTGGTGCCACGTGATGGCGCGGGAGAGCTTCAGTGACCCGGTGGTCGCGTCCCTGATGAACCGGGAGTTCGTCGCGATCAAAGTGGATCGGGAAGAGCATCCCGACGTCGATGCGAGCTACCTCGCGGCCGCTTCGGCCTTCACCCGAGAGCTCGGGTGGCCGCTCACCGTCTTCGCCACACCGGAAGGCCGGGCATTCTACGCGGGCACGTACTTCCCTCCGCGGGAGACGCGCGGCGTTCCCGCGTTCGGCCAGGTGCTCGCTGCCGTCGCCGGGGCCTGGCGGGAGCGCCGACCGCAGCTCGACGAGACCGCGGCGGCGGTGGCCGAAGCCCTGGCCGCGGCATCCGCTGTGGAGACGGAAGGTGCGCTCCCAGGAGGCGACCTGCTGCAGGCGGCCGTCGGTTCGCTCGCCGAACAGGAGGATCACCGTCATGGCGGGTTCGGCGGTGCCCCGAAGTTCCCGGTCGCGCCGGTGCTCGAATTCCTGGTCGAAGCGGGCGAGCCCGGCCGGTCGCTCGCCGCGCGCACCGTGAGACTCATGGGCGCTTCGCCGCTGCACGACCCGGTCGACGGCGGATTCTTCCGCTACGCCACGCAGGCCGACTGGACCGAGCCGCACTACGAGCGCATGCTCACCGACAATGCGCTCCTCCTCCGGGTCGCGACGGAGCTCGGGCGAGCGCGACCGGACGACGAGCACACGGTGTCGATCGCCGACGGGATCGCCCGATTCCTGATCAACCGGTTGCAGCTGCCGAGCGGCGGCTTCGCGAGCGCCCAGGATTCGGAGAGCGTGATCGACGGCGAACGGAGCGAGGGCGGCTACTACCGACAGGACGCAGGGGGGCGCGCACTCCTCGCCTCGCCGGCGCTCGACGAGAAGGTGCTCACCGGCTGGAACGGCCTCGCGATCGGTGCCCTGGCCAGGCACGGTTTCGTGCGGAACGACGTGCGGTCGGTCGACGCCGCCCGGCGCAGCGCCGAACTGCTGCTGGCATCGCATGTCCGCTCCGACGGCGGCCTCGTGCGAGCGTCGCTCGACGGCCGGGCCTCGCCGGCCGTCGCGACGCTCGAGGACACGGGCATGTTCGCCTGCGGTCTGCTCGAACTCGCCGCCGTGACCGGCGAGCCAGGTTACGCGGTCGCGGCCAGGCGCCTCGTCGATGCGGCGATGGCGGCCGCGAGCGATGACGGCCTCCCGTTCGCGGCGCCGGGCGGGGCGGATCCCGTGCTGAGCGCCCGCGGTCTCGAGCTGCCCGACGATCCGGCTGAGGGTGCTGCCCCGTCGGGGCTCACGGCGTGCGCGGATGCCGCGTGGCGGTTGTACGTGCTCGGAGCCGGCGACGGGTACCGGGTCGCCGCTGAGCAGGCGATGAGCTCGGTTGCCGGGATCGCACTGTCGCGGCCGCTCGCGTTCGGTGGCGCGCTCGCCCTGATGGCCCGGCTCGCGGCGCCGGTGGTGCAGCTCGTGACCGTCGTCGTCGAGCGCGACGCCGAGGCGGGCACCGGCAGCACCGAGACGGCGCTCCTCGCCGCAACGCGGATGCACGAGGCATCCGTCGCCCTGATCGTCGACGAGCGGCAGGCGCGTGAGTTCGCCGCGTCGGGATTCTCGCTGTTCGAGGCGCGCACGTCGCGGTCCGGCGCGGCGGCCGCCTATCGCTGTGAGGCGTTCGTCTGCGCCCTGCCGGTCGAGGACGCATCGATGCTCGGCGCCCTCGGGCTGCGGGAGTGAGAGCGGGTCGCACCGCGGTGCGCATGACAACTCCGCGATCCGTACGATGAGAGCATGACGCAGCCCGTGAACCCCCGGACCGGCATGATCGCGACTGCGGCGATCCTCGACGCGGTGCTCGTCGTCGTCTTCGTGCTGATCGGTCGGCGCAGCCACGCGGAGGGGCTCGATCTCGCCGGCATCGTGGTCACCGCGTGGCCGTTCCTCGCCGCCCTCGTGGTGGGCTGGCTCGCGGCGCGGGCGTGGCGGCATCCGCTCGCCGTCTGGCCGACCGGCGTCATCGTCTGGGCGGTGACCGTGATCGGCGGCATGCTGCTGCGCGTCGTGAGCGGGCAGGGCACGCAGTTCGCCTTCATCGTCGTCGCGACGCTGACGCTCGCCGCGTTCCTGCTCGGATGGCGGCTCAGCGCGCTGCTCGTGACCCGAACCCGCGCCCGCACCGCAGACGCCGCGCGAAGCGATCCGGCATGAACCCGATCGAGTGGCTCTTCGACGCCCAGCTCGTGATCGGCGACCAGGTCATCCTCTGGCGCGAGATCGTCGGCAACGCGTTCGGACTGGCGAGCGCGCTCGGCGGCCTCCGGCGCAAGGTCTGGGCGTGGCCCGTCGGCATCGTCGGCAACGCGCTGCTCTTCACGGTCTTCATGGGCGCCCTCTTCGAGACCCCCAACCCCGTGAACCTGCTCGGCCAGGCCGGGCGGCAGCTCATGTTCATCGCCGTGTCGATCTACGGCTGGGTGCGCTGGAGCCGGCACAAGCAGGTCAGCGACAGCGCGGTCGAGCCTCGATGGGCGAGCGCACGGGCGCGCATCCTGCTCGGGGTCGCACTCGTCGGCGGCACGCTCGTGCTGACGCCGATCTTCCGGGCGCTCGGCTCGTTCGAGCCGGTCTG
The DNA here is from genome assembly GCF_001429165.1 of Agromyces sp. Root81. GTDB lineage: Bacteria > Actinomycetota > Actinomycetes > Actinomycetales > Microbacteriaceae > Agromyces. The sequence goes on along the minus strand of NZ_LMIR01000004.1, from coordinate 624,348 downwards.
GGCCGACGCATGGATCTTCATGGGATCACTGCTCGCCACCTGGGGCATGGCGAAGGGGTGGACGGAGTTCTGGCTGATCTGGGTCGCCGTCGACATCGTCGGTGTGCCGCTGCTCATCAGCGCGGGCTACTACGCCTCGGCCCTGCTCTACGTCTTCTACGGGCTCTTCACGATCTTCGGCTTCATCACCTGGATGCGCGTGCAGCGGGTCACCAGCGCGACGGCACCCGGTCGAGCACCAACCACACCGCCGAGCTGAGCTCGGGGTGCTCGAGGGCGATCTCGCGCAGCAGTTCGTACTCGAACTTCTGAACGTCGCCCTCGCGAGCGGCGGGGTGGTAGGCGCGCGCTCGCGCGCTGCGCCAGCGCTCGGAGTGCATGCGATCTTCACGCAGCGTCGCGACGACCTGTTCGTCGACCGACGGCAGGTCGGGCAGGAACACCCACGGGTCTTCGCCGAGGCGGCATCGGAGTTCGATGAGCGCCGAGAGCTCGTCGCGTGCGTCTTGACGCAACCGCTCCAGTGTCGTCGACTCTGCCATGCGCGCCTCCCCTCGACTCTTCTTGATCGTAATCAACGCTAAACGCACCGTGTGACGGGCGGGTTACAGAGCGCAATCCCACGTGTACGCCAGATGACGAATCGATGACGGCCGGCATCGTCCATTCGCCGGGTCACCTGCTTGAATGGTGCGCACTGCCGGGACGCGCACGACGGCCGGATCCGCTGGGCGAGTTGACGAGGAGTCTGAAGTGACGCAGTACCTGATCCTGCACGGCTACCAGAACCGGCGGCCCGACGGGCACTGGCAGCGGTGGCTCGCGTCCGAGCTCGAGGGGCGCGGAGCATCCGTTCGCCATCCCCAGCTTCCCGAGCCCGACGAGCCAGTGCTCGACGACTGGATCGCGGCGATCGAGACCGCACTCGACGGCACCGACCCCGGTTCGCTGACCGTCGTCTGCCACAGCCTCGGCTGCGCGGCCTGGCTCGCGTTCGCAGCACGGCGCGCAGCAGCGGGGCGCACGGATGCCGCGGCCGCGCGTCTGCTGCTCGTCGCACCGGCCTCGGACGCCGTGCTCCGGGGAATCCCCGAGCTGACGTCGTTCGCCGCCGACGGCGATGCCGTGCATGCCGCCGCCGACCAGGTGATCGTAGTGGCCGGCGATGCCGATCCCTACTGCCCGGAGGGGGCGGGCCGCGTGTTCGCCGCACCGCTCGGGGCGGAGCACGTCACGGTGCCGGGCGGCGGGCACCTCACGATCGACGACGGCTTCGGCCCGTTCCCGCTGATGCTCGACCTCCTGACCTCCTGGCCTCCTGACCTCCTGACCTCCTGACCTCCTGACCTCCTGCCCGCCGGCACGAGCAGCACGGCACCGGTGCGCTTGAATGGTCGGGTGAGCACCGAACCCGAACCCTCGCCCGTGACGGCCGCCGATGAGGCTCGCGCGGCCGAGCTGCTCGGCCGGCTCCGAGACGATCTCGTCGCCGCGGACTTCTCGGTCACGGCCCTCGACGCGCTCTGGGGAGAGGACGCCGCCGCGGCGCTCCACCGCGGCGAACGAGTCCCCGCGCGACGGGTGCTCGACGCCCGACGGGCCGAGCACGGGACATCCGCGGGACTGGCGACCCTCGCCGAGCTCTTCGTGCTCGGCGTCGCGGTGCCGCGCGGCGAGCTCGCCGAAGCGCTCCCGGGCCTCGGCCTCGCCGGGGCGGTCGAACTCGGGCTCGTGGGCGACGCAGCGGGCGCGGGCGACACGGGCGACCGGGCATCCGTTCGGGCGCGCCTCGACCTGCGTCCGTACGCGTTCACCGACGCCCGCGGCAGCGCGGAGTGGTGGATCATCTCCGACCTCGGCGAACTCGCCCTCGGGCACGCGCTCGGCGAGCACCACGTGCTCGGGGTCGGCGGTGCGTCGAAGACGCTCTCGGGGCTCATGCTGCCGACGACCGCGAAGCGGGTGCTCGATCTCGGCACGGGGTGCGGCATCCAGGCGATGCACGCCTCCCGGTTCGCCGAGCACATCGTCGCGACCGACATCTCCGAGCGGGCACTCGAGATCGCCCGGCTGAACCTCGCGCTGAACGGCATCGACGGCGTCGAACTCCGGCTCGGCAGCCTCTTCGAGCCCGTCGCGGGGGAGCGGTTCGACCGCATCGTCTCGAACCCGCCCTTCGTCATCACGCCGCGTCTCGACGGGGTGCCCGAGTACGACTATCGCGACGGCGGCATGGTGGGCGATGCGCTCGTCGAGGCGGTCGTCCGCGATGCCCACGACCACCTCGAGCCCGGCGGTGTCGCCCAGCTGCTCGGCAACTGGGAGTACCGCGACGGTGAAGACGGGCTCGACCGGGTCGGCGACTGGGCCGCCGCGCTCGAGCACTGGGTCGTCGAGCGAGAGGTGCAGCACGTCGCCGAGTACGCCGAGACGTGGATCCGAGACGGCGGCACGCGACCCGGCACCCCCGAGTTCGACCGGCTCTACGACGCCTGGCTCGACGACTTCGCCGCGCGCGGCGTCGAACAGGTGGGCTTCGGCTACGTGCTGCTGCGACGAGCGGATGCCGCGGCATCCGCTCGCTCGTCGGCCGCTGCCGCTGCCGCCGGTCTCGCCCGGCTCGAACGCCTGCACGGGCCGCTCGGCTCGAACGACGCCGGGCTCGGCGGCCACCTGGCCGAGTGCCTCGACGGTCACGACCGCCAGGCGGCGCTCGACGACACCGCGCTCGCCGCTGCCCGCTTCACCACCGCGGGCGACGTCACGGAGGAACGGCACTACTGGCCTGGCGACGACGATCCGACGGCGATGCTGCTGCGGCAGGGCGGCGGGTTCGGGCGCGCGATCAGCCTCGACACGGGGCTCGCGGCGCTCGTCGGAGCAAGCGACGGCGAGCTCTCGATCGGTGCGATCGTCGCGGCGCTCGCCCATCTGCTCGAGGTCGACGAAGCGGCGCTCGCGGCGGAGTTGCTGCCGGCGGTGCGCACGCTCGTCGACGACGGCATGCTGCGGTTCGCCGACTGAGTCGAGCGGCGGTCAGACGGTGCCGGCGGGCGGCCAGACGCCGATGATGACCGCCATCACGACGACGGTCACGAACTCGTGCCCGATGTTCAGGATGGTCAGGCCGGCAGGCCGGCCCTCGAACACGTCGTGCGTGATGAAGCGCGCGGCCGTGAACCCGGCCCACAGCATGAGGCCCGTCGTGATCGCCATGACCAGGTAGTTGCCGCTGAGCGCCGTCCACGCGACCTGGGTCGCGATCGCGAGCACCCACGCCGAGATGAAGCTCACGATGAGCGTCGTGAGGATCGGACCGACCGCCCCGCGATCGCCCGAATCGTCGACCTTCGCGACCCGCATCCAGTAGTTGCCGAAGACCTTCGGCGTGTACCAGATGGACCCGACGAGCATCGTCGACAGCGTGGCGATGATGACCGCCCAGTAGTTGACGTCGATCAGCATCTCAGCCTCTCCTGCCCGTCACGCGGTCGGTCCCTGAAATCTTGACGTTGATCAGCATCTCTGCCTCTCCTGCGGTTCATCCCGACAGTCCCCTGTGATCGCGACGTTGATCAGCATCTCTGCCTCTCCTGCGACCCGCTCGGGCCCCTGTGGTCGGCAGTCTAGACCCGCGTACAGCCGCGCCGCGGTATTCTCGTGGTCGCACATCGAAAGCGAGCCCATGCCCGACAGTCCGCTCTCCTCCTCACCGTACGAGGTGCTCGGCGTCGCGTCCGACGCGGACGACGCCACCCTGCGGCTCGCCTACCGGCGGGCGCTCCGGAGCGCGCATCCCGACACGGGCGGCGACGTCGTGCGGTTCCACGCCGTGCAGCTGGCCTGGGAGCTCGTCGGCACGCCCGATGCACGGGCGCTCTTCGACCGCGGAGCGCGAGGCGGCGCCGCGGCGCCGAGCCATGAGGCGTGGGCCCCGGCCGCGCCGAGGCCCCGTCGCGACTCGCGTCCGCTCGCCCGCACCTACGGCCACCCCGGCGGCCTCTCGCGCGAACGCTACCTCGGACTGATCCGCGAGTGGGTCGGTCGCGGAGTCGCCCTCGACGACCCCTATGATCCCGCGCTCGTGCGCGGTGCACCGCGGGACATCCGTCACGTGCTCGCCGACGCGCTCGCCGAGGAGGCGAGCGCCCGGTCGCTGTCGACGCTCGGCATCGCCTACACCGTGTGGCACGACGTGGCGACGGATGCCGCGGGCCACGGCCTGCCGCCGAAGCTCGACCACCTCGTGCTCGGTCCCACCGGACTCTTCGCGATCCAATCCGAGGACTGGGGCGGACCCGTCGCCATGAAGCGGGGCGAGCTCGTCGGCGAGGCGCTCGGCGGCGAACGCCCGATGCGCGCCCTCGCGGCCCGGGCGAAGGCGATCGGCCGCGCGGCCAAGGTCAAGCCGACCGCGCTCGTCATCGTGGTGCCCGACGAGCACGCCGAGGAATCGCTCGAACTCGGCGGCACCAATCGCGGCGCCGTCGTCGCGCTCGTGCGCCGGTCGCGCCTCGCGAGCGCGGTGCGAGAAGGCCTGCCGGGGTCGGCCCACCTCGGCGGCACCGAGGTGATGGAAGTGCGTTCACGCCTGCAGGCGGTCGTCCGGTTCGCGTAGCGCGCTCGACCGGTGTTGGATGGGGGGATGTCCGCAACGAGCACCGACGCCTACATCGCCGACTTCGCCGACTTCGTCCGCGCCTCCCCGTCGTCGTACCACGCCGCCGCCGAGGTCGCCCGCCGACTCGAGGAGGCGGGGTTCGAGCGACTCGATGAGCGCGCCGAGTGGCCGGCCACCGGCGGTCGCCGCGTGGTCGTGCGCGACGGCGCGGTCATCGCGTGGGTCGCGCCAGAGGCGGCCGACGGCACGACGCCGTTCCGCATCCTCGGCGCCCACACGGATTCGCCATCGTTCAAGCTGAAGCCGCGCCCGAGCTCGAGCTCCGAGGGGCTGCTCCAGGCCGGCGTCGAGGTGTACGGCGGGCCGCTCCTGAACTCGTGGCTCGACCGCGAACTCGAGCTCGCCGGCCGCATCGTCACCGCCGACGGCGCCACGCACCTCGTGCGCACCGGTCCCTTGCTGCGCATCCCGCAGCTCGCGATCCACCTCGACCGCGAAGTCAACAAGGGGCTGACCCTCGACAAGCAGCGACACGTGCAGCCGATCTGGGGCGCCGGCGCCGACGGTGACATCCTGGGCGTCCTCGCCGCTTCCGCGGGGGTCACGGCCGAGCAGGTCGTCGGCCACGACGTGCTCGTCGCCGATACGCAGACCCCCGCTCGGTTCGGCCTCGACGACGCGCTCTTCGCCTCGGGGCGCATGGACAACCTGAGCTCGGTCTACGCCGGACTCGTCGCCCTGCTCGCGGCCCCGAGCGATGCCGCGCACATCAGCGTGCTCGCCGCGTTCGACCACGAGGAGCTCGGTTCCGAGTCGCGCTCGGGGGCGAGCGGCCCGTTCCTCGACGATGTGCTCGTGCGCATCGGCGCCGGGCTCGGTGCCGGCGACGTCGAGCGCCGACGCGCCTACGCGGCATCCTGGATCGTCTCCTCCGACGCCGGCCATGCCGTGCACCCGAACTACCCCGACCGGCACGATCCCGCGAACCGGCCGGCGCTCGGCGGCGGCCCGCTGCTGAAGCTGAACGCGAACCAGCGCTACGCGAGCGACGCCGAGGGCGCGGGCTTCTGGACCAGAGTCTGCGCGCAGGCCGGCGTGCCGACCCAGCCGTTCGTGTCGAACAACGCGATTCCCTGCGGGTCGACCATCGGCCCGCTCTCGGCGACCCGCCTCGGCATCCGCACCGTCGACGTCGGCGTGCCGCTGCTGTCGATGCACTCGGCGCGCGAGCTCGCGCACGTCGACGACCTCGTGGCGCTCGGCGCCGCGGTCACCGCCTTCTTCTCGCCGGCGGCCTAGCGGCACCGGTCCGGCGTCACGCCACTTCGCCGCGGGCGTCCGAGCGCACCGCGGTGCGGGAGTCCAGTGCGAGTTCTTCGGCGTCGAGCGCGAAGAACAGCTCGCGCATGACCTCCTCGTTCAGGTGACCGGCGTCGCGCTCCTCGAGCACGACGGCGCGCCGGGCGGCGATCCACTGGCGGGAGAGCTCGGTGAACTCGGCGGGCGAGACCGTGGCGGCGGACTCCTCGTCGCTCTCGAGCCGGCGGCTCTTCGCGGCATCCGCCCTGATGCGCTGCTCGAAGCGGTCGATGACGCTGTCGGCGTGCTCCGCGCCGAAGCGCGCGCGCCACTCGTCGCGCCGGCTCTCGATGTAGGCGAGCCCCGCCTTGCCGCTGCGCCGCAGCACCGCCTGGATCTCCTTGCGGTCCTGCTCGCGCTCGTCGTCGGCCACGACCCCGAGCCGGCGGATCAGCGTCGGCAGCGTCGTCGACTGCAGCAGGAGCGTGCCGATGGTCACGACGAACGCGATGAGGAACACCGTGCTGCCCGCCGTCGGATCGGCCATCGTGGGGATCGCGGTCGCCGTGGCGAGGGTGACGACACCGCGCATGCCCGCCCACGAGATGACCGCGAGCTCCTTGGCCTCGAGCCTCGGCTCCACGCGATATCGGCGCCCGCGCCGCGCCCAGACGGGCGCCAGCCATTCGCCGAGGCGACGTGACACGGCATAGCCTCCGAACACCCAGCCGATGCGCACGACGATGACGGTCGCGAGCACCGCGAGCGCGAGGCCGACGTTCACCCCGAGCCCGAGCGGGCTCGACAGCACGTCCATGACGGCGGGGCTGAGCTGCAGCCCGATGAGTGCGAACACGAGGCCCTCGAGCAGCACGTCGATCGACTGCCACAGCGGCCGTTCCTGCTGGCGTGTGGCGTAGCCCGTCTTCGGGGCGTTGTACCCGATCAGGATTCCGGCGGCGACGACCGCGAGCACGCCCGACCCGCCGAGCCGCTCCGCGATCGCGTAGGCCGCGAACGGCACGAGCAGGCTGATGGTGCCGAGGATGACCGGGTCGTCGAGCCTCGAGCGCACGACGTTCACGAGCCAGCCGATGACGAGCCCGAAGCCGGTGCCGACGGCGACGGCGACGAGGAACGAGCCGATGCCGTCGAGCCAGGTGACGGTCGCCCCCGCGACGATGGCCGCGAAGGTGCGGAACAGGGTGATGGAGGTCGCGTCGTTGACGAGGCTCTCGCCCGAGATGACCGTCATGACCCGCCGGGGCAGGCCGAGCCTGCGGCCGACGGCGGCGGCGGAGACGGCATCGGACGGTGCCACGATGGCCCCGATCAGCAGCGCCAGCGGCAGGCCGAGCGAGGGGGCGATGAGCCACACCACCGCGCCGACCGCGAAGGCCGTGGCGATCGGCAGTCCGATGCCGAGACGACGGATCTGGCGGATGCTGCGCCGGAAGTTCAGGTACGTGACGTCGAGGGCGGCCGAGTACAGGAGCGGCGGCAGCACGAGGCTCAGCACGAGCTCGCCGTCGACGTCGATCTCGGGGATCGCCGGCACCACCGAGACGACGAAGGCGACCCCCATGACGAGCAGCGGTGCCGGCCAGCCGCGCCATCGGGCGAACGCGGTGATCGCGAGCGAACCGCCGAGCAACAGGAAGATCTCGCCGAGGTGCATGGACTCAGGGTAGGCGTGCCCACGCTCGCGTGCGAGTGGCCCGGCCGCCGCCACGGTGGCGGGATGTCGCGCGACGTCGGCGCGATTTCACCTGCCGCCGCGGCCGGCCCGATGACAGGGTGAAGAGCATGACCGAGACGACCACCGCATCGCAGCCCGCATCCGACTTCTTCGCGCACGTCGCCGACCGCGACGCGGCGGTCGCGCACTTCCGCGGTCGCCTCGGCTTCGAGGCCGACGTGTCGGATGTCGCGGCCGCGCTCGCCGCACCGGACCGCGGGTTCGTGCTCGTCGACACCCGCAGCGACGCGTCGTGGGCGCAGGGCCACGTGCCGGGCGCCATCCACCTGCCGGGGCGGCGCATCGCCGCCGAGGCCCCATCGCGGATTCCGGCGGGCACGCCCGTGGTCGTGTACTGCTGGGGGCCCGGATGCAACGGGGCGACGCGCGCCGCGCTCGCGTTCGCGCTGCTCGGCCACCCGGTGAAGGAGATGCTCGGCGGGTTCGAGTACTGGGTGCGCGAGGGCTTCGCCTACGACACCGCCGACGGGTCGGCGCAGCTCGCGCCCGACCCGCTCACGAACATCGCCGAGGCAGGGCTCGGCGGCGGCGCCGTCTCAGCCGACGCCATCAGCTGCGCCTGCTGACACCGGGGCGCACTGCACCTCGGCGTCCGCCGGCCGGGACACCGGCGGGCGCCGAGGTCGTCAGCACCGGGTCGCTCGCGGGGTCACCGCATCGGGCCTCGGCGGCTCTCGAGCCAGAGCGTGTGCTCCCGTAGGCCGTTGCGGACGGCGGCCTTGATGATCAGGTAGCCGATCCAGAGCATGAGGGCGAGCACCGCGAGGTAGATCGCGAGGCCGATGACGAGGCCGATGAGGCCGGCGCCCCAGAACAGCTCGGGGATGGTCGGGTCGGGGGTGTCCATCTGCACAGCGTGCCAGACGGTCGCGGGTCGCGCGAGAGTCCCGATCGGGGGTCACGAGCGGTTCGAGCCGGCCCTCAGCACTCGACGACGTTGACCGCGAGTCCGCCCTCGCTCGTCTCCTTGTACTTCGTCATCATGTCGAGGCCCGTCTGCCGCATGGTCTCGATGACGGTGTCGAGCGAGACCACGTGCGTGCCGTCGCCGTGCAGTGCCAGGCGCGCGGCGGAGACGGCGGTCGACGAGGCGATCGCGTTGCGTTCGATGCACGGCACCTGCACGAGACCGCCCACCGGATCGCACGTGAGGCCGAGGTGGTGCTCCATGGCGATCTCGGCGGCGTTCTCGATCTGCCGCGGGGTGCCGCCGAGCACGGCGCAGAGCGCGCCGGCCGCCATCGCGCACGCCGAGCCGACCTCGGCCTGGCAGCCGCCCTCCGCCCCGGAGATCGAGGCGTTCTTCTTGACGAGCGAGGCGATGGCCGCGGCGGTCAGCAGGTAGCGGCGGATGCCGGCGGCATCCGCGCCGGGCACGAATTTCAGGTAGTAGTGGCCGACCGCCGGGATGATGCCAGCCGCGCCGTTCGTCGGGGCGGTGACGACCCGCCCGCCCGAGGCGTTCTCCTCGTTGACCGCGAGCGCGAACGCCTGCAGCCACTCGGTCGAGGTGTCGCGGAGATGCTCGTCGCGGTCGTACTCCTCGAGGCGCTGTCGCACCAGGGAGGCGCGTCGCTTCACGCGCAGGCCGCCGGGCAGCGTGCCGTCGGCCGACAGGCCGTTCGAGACGCACTCGGCCATCGCCGCCCAGATCGCGTCGAGGCCGTCGTCGATGCCCTGCTCGCCGTGGACGGCGACCTCATTGTGGCGCGCCACGTCGCACAGCGAGACGCCGTGCTCCTCGCAGAGCGCGAGCAGTTCATCGGCGGTCGAGTACGGCAGCGGATGCCGCAGCGCCTCGGCCTCGGACGCCGTCTCGCCCTCGCGGCGGATGAACCCGCCGCCGACCGAGTAGTACGTGTCTTCGGCGAGGGGGAGCGGGTCGCCGCCCCAGGCCTGCAGCGTCATCGCGTTGGGGTGGCCGGGCAGGCGCGTGCGAGGTACGAGGGCGACATCGCCGCGCGCCATCCGTATCGAGTGCGTGCCGGCGATGAGCACGTCGGCGCCGTCGTCGCCGAGAACCGACCAGGCGCCGCGCACGGCGTCGGGATCGCAGTCGTGCGGTTCGAGGCCCGCCAGGCCCGCGATGACCGCGTCGGGGGTGCCATGACCGAGACCGGTGGCGCCGAGCGAGCCGTAGAGCGAGCACGTGATGCGGGTCACCCGGTCGAGCAGGCCCTCGCTCGCGAGTCGCTCGGCGAAGGCACGCGCCGCCCGCATCGGACCGACGGTGTGCGAACTCGAGGGGCCGATCCCGATCGAGAAGAGATCGAGGGCTGAGACGAACGCTGTCACGCTTCAAGCGTACGCGGAGCGGCGCGCAGCGTTGTGGCACCGACTCGCAGAATCATGCGCGTGCGGCGAATGCCGCGCTCGTTCGCCGCGCGATCGGGGGTGTTCGCGCACGCGGCCCATTCCGGGTGCGGGCAGCGCCGCCGGGACACGGTGCGCGGCTCGTAGGCTGGACGATGATGCAGACCGTCAACGCCTCCTTCGTCATCCGTCCGATCAGCGACGCCGAAGCCGCCGCCGAACCCGCCCTCATCGCGCAGGCCTTCGCGGCGGGCCCCTACGGGCATCTGCCCGTGAGCGCCGAGCGACGTGCCTTCGAGCGGGATGTCGCGGGCCGCGTGGCATCCGGCACCGTGCTCGTCGCCGTCGACGGCGAGTGGCTCCTGGGCACGGCGAGCGTGCTGCGCGCGGAGACGCCCTATTCGCGCGTGGCGCTGCCCGGCGAGGCCGAGGTGCGGCTCGTCGCCGTCGATCCGTCTGCCCAGGGCGCCGGCGTGGGCGAAGCCCTCATGCGGGCGAGCATGGAGGAGGCCGCCGGGTGGGGTGCCGAAGCGCTGATACTCGACACCGGCGACCGCAACCTGCGGGCGCAGGAGCTCTACGCCCGGCTCGGCTTCGAACGGCTGCCCGAGCGCGACGAGCACTTCGGCGAGGTCGTGGGCTTCGCCTACCGCTTCGCCCTGCAGGAGCGCGCCGACGTGCGGGTGCGCCTCATGCACGCCGATGAGACCGAGGCCGTGGCCGAGCTCGTCGAACGCGCGTACGCGATCGACTTCGAGCTGAACGCGGCCTACCGGGCCGACATCCTCGCGGTCGCCGAGCGGGCGCGCGATCACCAGGTCTGGGTGGCGACGGATGCCGCGAGCGGCGCGCTGCTCGGCACCGTGTCCACCCCCGTGGCTGGCGCCGCGATCTCTCCGCTCGCACGCGACGGCGAACTCGACTTCCGCTTTCTCGGCGTCGCGGCCGAGGCGCGGCGTCGAGGCATCGGCGAGGTGCTCGTCGAGCACGTGCTGCGGCTCGCGCGCATGCGCGGCATCGATCGAGTGGTGCTGAACACCGGCCCCGACATGGTCGCGGCCCAGCGGCTGTACGAGCGCCTCGGCTTCGCCCGGCTGCACGAGCGCGAGTTCACCTTCGAGCGCGCCGACGGCACGAGCTTCCTCATGCTCGCGTACGGGCGCGACGCCGACGTCGACGCCGTCCGGCGTGAGTCCGGTGCGGCCTGAGCCGCGTCGAGCTGAGCGGCCCGGGCGCCGGCGTCGTCAGGCCGTGGTGAGCGGCCCCGTGCGTGACATCCACTGTTCGGGCTGGTCGAGCGAGCGGAACCCGAACCGCTCGTAGAGGCTGTGCGCGTCGGCGGTCGTGAGGCCGATGCGCCGGAGGCCGAGGGGCTCGAGGGAGCCCATGATCTGCTCGACGAGCGCCACGCCGATGCCGCGGCCGCGCGCCTCGCTGTCGACGAACACGTCGCACAGCCAGGCGAAGGTGACGCCGTCGGTGATGACCCGCGCGTAGGCGAGCTGCGCGCCGCTCGCCCGGTCGTAGATGCCGTAGTTGCGCGAACCGGCGACCGCGGCCTCGAGTGCCGCACGTGAGCGACCCATCGCCCAGTACGACTCGTCGGCGAGCCAGGTGTGCACCCGATCGAGGTCGAGCCGTGCGGGGTCGTCGGAGAACTCGAAGTCGGCGGAGTCTGGCATTCCTCGATGCAACCGCACTGGCACGCGTGGGGCAACGGCCAATTCGAGGTCCGTGGCCCGTTCCGCGAGTCGCGATGAGCAACTTGGGTTGACAATGTGAGCGAAGCAACTTAGGTTGCTTACATGACCCCGCACATCCCGGATCCCACCGGAGCCGAGGCCGACGACCTCGCCGCCGTCGTCGCCCTGCGCGAGCTGGCCGACCGTCTCGAAGACGCCACCGTCGAGCGTGCGATGCGCGCCGGCTGGAGCTGGACGCAGGTCGCCGAGGCGCTCGGCGTCACCCGGCAGGCCGTGCACAAGAAGCACCACCGGCGGCTCGAACTCGCCGGCATCGAACTGAGGAGGCGCAATGCCTGACCGACTTGACGACACGGCACTCGACCCGACGCTGAAGGAGGTCATCGTCAGCTCGATCGACGAGGCGATCGGTCGCGGCGCATCGAGCGTCGAGGCCGAGCACCTGCTGCTCGCGATCTCGGCCGGTCACGACATCGCGGGGCGCACGCTCGCCGAGTTCGGCCTCGATCACGACGGCGTCGACGCCGCGCTTCGCGGTGAACGCGAACGCTCGCTGCGCGCAGCGGGCATCGAGCCCGTCGCCGAGGAACGGCTCGCCGCCACGCGCAAGTCACGGCCGAGCTGGGGGGCGACGGTGCGCGAGGCGCTGCGGCGTGCCGACTTCGGGGCGCACCGCGGCCGGCCTCGCGCGGAGCGCGAACGCCTCGCCGTCGCCGATGCGCTCGTGGGCATCCTGCGCGCAGAGCTCGGCACGGTGCCTCGTGCGCTCGCGTTCGCAGGTGTCGACCGGCAGGCGCTCATCGCCGCCATCGAGCGGCTCTGACGACGACCGAGCCGACAGCTGGAGGATGCGATGGCGATGACGGACCACCTCGCGATCGAGGTCGAGGGGCTTCGAATGCGATACGGCACGACCGATGTCCTGCACGACGTGTCGTTCCAGGTGCGCCAGGGCGAGATGCTCGCGCTGCTCGGCCCGAACGGTGCGGGCAAGACCTCGACGATCGAGATCCTCGAGGGCTTCCGGATGCGGTCGGCCGGACGGGTGGCGGTCCTCGGAGCCGATCCGGCCCACGGCACCGAGGAGTGGCGTGCACGGATCGGAATCGTGCTGCAGTCGTGGCGTGACCACCCCAAGTGGCGCGTGCGGGAACTCCTCGCATTCCAGGGGTCGCTCTACGAGCCCTATTCGACGGCGCGGATCCGCCGTCCGTGGGAGGTCGACGACCTGCTCGCAGCGGTCGGACTGACCGAGCAGGCCGGCAAGCCGATCTCGACGCTCTCGGGCGGTCAGCGGCGACGACTCGACGTCGCGATCGGGCTCGTCGGCCGACCCGAGCTGGTCTTCCTCGACGAACCGACGACCGGCCTCGATCCGAAGGCGCGGCGCGACTTCCACGCGCTGGTCAGGCGGATTCGCGATGACCTCGAGTCCACGGTGCTCATCACGACCCACGACCTCGACGAGGCGGAGAAGCTCGCCGACCGGATCGTCATCCTCACCGGCGGGCGCATCGTCGCCGATGGCACCTCCGAACAACTCGCGCGGAAGATCGTCGGCCACGATGAAGTCCGCTGGGTGCAGGGAGGGGAGCATCTCGTGCGGTACGTTCCGGACTCGACCGCGTTCGCGCGAGAGCTGTTCGCACGCGAAGGGGAGGACATCCGCGAACTCGAACTCCGCCGCGCGTCGCTCGAGGAGACCTACCTGACGCTCGTGAGGAACGCCGAGTCGGACGGCACCGAGGCCGCCGAGGTCGAACCCGAACCGAACGGGGCATCCCGATGACCGCCGTCACCCATGCCCTCCGCGCCGGCATCGGGCGGGGGCTCATCGAGCTCCGGCAGGCGTTCACGGGCACGGAACTCGTGAACCAGCTGCTCTGGCCGGTGGCCACGCTGGTGGCCGTGTTCTTCCTCCGCGACATGGCGATCGGAACCACCGGGCTCACGCTGGGCACGATCATCCTTCCCGGCACGCTCGGCATGTTCGTCGCGTTGGGTCTGCTCCTCGTCGTGCAGCAGCTCGCGGCCGATCGCGAAGACGGCACGCTTCTGCGTGCCAAGGCGACGCCGAACGGGATCCGCGCCTACCTCGTCGGCAAGCTCGTGCAGATCTCGGCGACGATCCTCGCGTATCTCGCGATCATCCTGATCCCCGGCGTGTTCCTCGTCGACGGTCTCGACGTCGCCGACCCGCAGTCGTGGATCACCTTCGCGTGGGTGCTGGTGCTGGGGCTCGTCGCGACCCAGACCATCGGTGCGATCCTCGGTTCGCTGGTCGCGACGCCGCGCGGCGCGGGATACCTCTCCCTGCCCGTCCTCGGGCTGATCGCGATCTCGGGCATCTTCGCCCCGATCACCGGCCTGCCCGAATGGCTGCAGTGGATCGCCCAGGTCTTCCCGATCTACTGGCTCGGCCTCGGCATGCGCGCGTCGTTCCTTCCCGACGACGCGGTCGTCGTCGAGATCGGTGAATCATGGCGCCAGCTCGAGACGGCGGCGGTGCTGGGCGCATGGGCGATCGTCGGACTCGTGCTCGCACCCGTCGTGCTGCGGCGGATGGCGCGACGGGAGTCGGGATCGAGGGTCGCCGAGCGTCGTGAGAAGGCACTGCAACGGGTCGGCTAGGGCGTGTCTGACAAGTGCTTCGCCCAGGCGATGACCGCGTGGAGGACGGCGGCGGCGCGGTAGGTGATGGCGAGCTTGTCGTACCGGGTGGCCAGCCCGCGCCATTGCTTGAGGTGGCAGAAGCGGCGTTCGATGACGTTGCGGCCGCGGTATTCGTCGGCGTCGAAGGCCGGCGGGCGTCCGCCGCGTGAGCCGCGGCGTTTCCGGTGGCCTTGCTGGTCGGCAGGCTCGGGGATCACCGCGACGATGCCGTGCTCCCGCAAGTGGGCGCGGATCGCCCGTGACGAGTACGCCTTGTCGGCACGCAGCGCGTCCGGACGCACCCGTGGCCGGCCGGGCCCGACCCGTTCGACGCGCAGCTGCCCGAGCATCGGCAGCAGCATCGGCGAGTCCCCGGCCCGCCCCGGCGTGCAGGCGATCACCAACGGCAGACCGCGCCCGTCGACGAGCTGATGGATCTTGGTGGACAGCCCGCCGCGGGAACGTCCGACGGCGTGATCAGGCGGCTCGACCAGCGGATTCTTGTAGTTCGACCCAGCCCCCTGTGAGGCGCGTCACATTGGTCGCGTGCTGATGGGCGCGCGCGATCGTCGAGTCGGCGGACACAGCCCAGTCCACCGCGCCGAGGACATCGGCGGCTGCCAAGAGGCGGGCGTGGATCCGGTCCCAGGTGCCGTCGGCAGCGAGGCGACGATGCCAGGTCCACACCGTCTGCCACGGCCCGAATACCTCAGGCAGATCCCGCCAGGCGATCCCGCACCAATACCGGTCGGCAATTGCCTCGATCATGGTGCGCGCATCCGAGAACGGGCGACCCTTGCGGCCGGTCGGCCTCGGCAGCATCCCCTCGATTAACGACCACTGAGCATCCGAGAGCAACTGAAACCGCGACACCCCGAAAGGATCCCAGAAGCCGGCCCGCTTGTTAGACCTGCCCTAGATGCCACCAGCCGCAGGAAGGTCGATGACCTGGCGACTGATCCGACGGCCCCTGACGCGCGCCTTGAGTCGCCGGAGGGGCCAGGAGAAGCTGTACTCGCGTGGGCTTTGTCCGTCTGGGTCGATCACGAGAGTGGATGCGACGATGACGTCCCGGTCAAAATCCAGGGTGACCCGCGTAGGCCCGAGCGTGGCCGCAACTGCGATGTCGATTCGCTCCTGAAGGGTTGCGGGGCGATCTTCGTCGTCGTATGCAAAGTCGGCGCTGCTGTGACCGGAGAAGTCGAAGAGAAAGACCTCGGCCCCCGCGTAGACCCGGACTGTCGCAATCCGCTCAGGGGCGGTCGCAGGAGACAGGGTGACTACGAGGTCCTCGCCCGCGCCCTTCCCCGACGTCAGCGTCCACTCTTGCCCCGGATGCCGAGCCATGAAGCCTGGGACCAGGGCGGCAAGTTCAGGTGTGTCCACAGGCGAAAGTAAAGCACGGCCAATGAAGGCCCCGGTGCATGGCAGGAGACCAACCGGATGCGGCCGCCGTCCTCCACGCCGGCATTGTCTGGGCAAAGCACTTGTCAGACATGCCCTAGGTCCCGACCCGCCGCCGTCAGCGCACGGTCTTGCGCGCCGTGATCTGACCGGTGTCGAAGCCCAGCAGGTGCAGGCCGCCGTGGAAGCGGGCGTGCTCGACCTTGATGCAGCGGTCCATGACGACGGTGAGCCCCTGCTCCTCGCCGGAGTACGCGGCCACCTCGTTCCAGATGCCGAGCTGCACCCAGATCGTCTTCGCGCCCGAGGCCAGCACCTCGTCGACGACCTGCGGGATGTCGGAGCCGCGGCGGAACACCACGACGATGTCGGGCACCTCGGGCAGGTCGGCGAGGCTCGCGTAGGCGGGCTCTCCGAGGATCTCGGTCTCCATGGGGTTCACGAAGTACAGGCGGTAGTCGCTCGACTGCTGCAGGTAGGTGCCGACGAAGAAACTCGAGCGCTGGGGCTTCGGCGAAGCACCGACGATCGCGACCGACTTCGCCGCGTTCAGTATCTTGAGTCGCTGCTTCGCGTCGGGGCCCGTCCACGTGCGCTGCGACTTCAGCAGCTTCGCGAGCGGTGAGCTCGCCGGCAGCTCGCACGAGAGGCCGTTGACGAGACGCACGGTCTCGAGGTCGCCGGCTTCGAGGGCAGCGGATGCCGCGCCATCCGTCTCGCTCAGCGCTGTCGCGTCGCTCAGCACCGCCGTGCTCGTGGCATTCGTCGTCATCGTGCTGCTCCCGTCGCGATCGTGAGGGCCTGGTCGAGGTCGTCGATGATGTCCTCAACATCCTCGATGCCCACCGACAGTCGCACAACCCCCGGCAGCACGCCGGCGTCGACGAGCTGCTGCTCGCTGAGCTGCGCGTGCGTCGTCGAGGCGGGGTGGATGATGAGCGTCTTGGCGTCGCCGATGTTGGCGAGGTGGCTGGCGAGGTCGACGTTCTCGATGAGCGCCTGGCCGACGGAGCGGCCGCCCTTCACCTCGAAGCTGAACACCGAGCCTGGGCCCTTCGGCAGGTACTTCAGCGCGCGGTCGTGGTGCGGGTGGTCGGGCAGGCCCGCCCAGAGCACCCGCTCGATGCGCGGGTCGGTGTCGAGCCAATCGGCGACGGCACGAGCGTTGTCGATGTGCGCCTGGATGCGGTACGGCAGCGTCTCGACGCCCTGGGCGAGCAGGAACGCCGAGTGCGGGGCGAGCGCCGGTCCGATATCGCGCAGCTGCTCGGCGCGGAGCCGCGTGAGGAACGCGTACTCGCCGAAGTTGCCCGACCACTGGAGGCCGCCGTAGCTCGGAACGGGCTGGCCGAAGAGCGGGAACTTGTCGGAGTGCCAGTCGAAGCGGCCGGACTCGACGACGACGCCGCCGAGCGTGGTGCCGTGGCCGCCGAGGAACTTCGTGGCGGAGTGCGTGACGATGTCGGCGCCCCACTCGATCGGGCGGTTCAGGTAGGGGGTTGCGATCGTCGAGTCGACGATGAACGGGATGCCGTGGGCGTGCGCGACGTCGGCGAGCGCCTCGAGGTCGGCGATCTCGCCCGAGGGGTTCGCGATGGTCTCGACGAAGAGGGCCTTGGTCTTGTCGGTGATCGCGGCGGCGTAGTCGGCGGCGTCGGCGGACTGCACGAACGTCGTCTCGATGCCGAAGCGGCGCAGCGTGACATCCAGCTGGGTGATCGAGCCGCCGTAGAGGTTCGCCGAGGCGACGATGTGGTCGCCGGTGCCGGCGAGGCTCGCGAAGGTGATGTACTGCGCGCTGAGCCCGGAGGCGGTCGCGACGGCGCCGAGGCCGCCCTCGAGGCTCGCGACGCGCTCCTCGAAGCTCGCGACGGTGGGGTTCGCGAGGCGCGAGTAGATGTTGCCGTACTTCTGCAGGGCGAACCGTGCAGCCGCGTCGGCGGTGTCGTCGAAGACGAACGCGCTCGACTGGTAGATCGGCAGCGCACGGGCGCCCGTCACCTGGTCGGGGATGTTGCCCGCGTGGATGGCGCGGGTCTTGAAGCCGTATTCGCGGTCTGCCATGCGGCAACGCTACTGCGGGCCGCCGCGGGGGCAGCTCGGCGGCGTAACGCAGGGCAACGGATGCCGCGGGCCGGGTGCCCGACCCACCGACCTCCGCAGAGGTCGGGGCGTGCGCTACCGTGGCGGGCATGATCCTCGAGCACGCGCTGCTGCCCGTCGTCCCAGGTCGCGAGGCCGCCTTCGAAGCCGCGTTCGCCGAGGCGAAGGCGATCATCGCGAGCATGCCCGGCTTCATCGACCTGCGCCTCTCCCGCTCCATCGAGACGCCGAACGAATACCTGCTGCTCGTGCACTGGGAGAGCGTCGAGGCGCACGAGGTCGGGTTCCGCGGTTCGCCCGAGTACGCCCGCTGGCGCGAGCTGCTGCACCGGTTCTACGAGCCCTTCCCGGTCGTCGAGCACTTCGCCGAGGTCGCGCGAGCAGGCTGATCCGAGCGAGTGGCGCGCGCCGCGGCATCCGCTCGGCCGGCTGCACAGGGCCTGCCCAGTCCGCGTTGCTACGATCATGACCAGGCCGCCGACTGCGGCCCCGGACGAGGGATCAGTACCCGGAACGCGACAAGACTGGCCACAGGAGTGAACAGTCATGGCTTGGGTCATCCTCATCGTGTCCGGCGTGCTCGAAGCCGTCTGGGCCACCGCACTCGGCAAGTCCGAGGGCTTCACGAAGCTCTGGCCGTCGGTCGTCTTCTTCGGCGCGCTCGCGCTCTCGATGAGCGGACTCGCCTGGGCGATGCGCGACATCCCGACCGGCACCGCCTACGCGGTCTGGGTCGGCATCGGCGTGTCGCTCACGGTCGTCTGGGCGATGGTCACGGGCGACGCTGAAGTCTCGTGGGTGAAGATCGCCCTGCTGGTCGGTCTCGTCGGCTGCGTCGTCGGCCTCAAGTTCGTCGACGGCGGCAGCCACTAGTTCCCGTCGACCGCCCGGGCCGTCGCCGCTTCCAGGTGTCGGGAGCGGCGGTGAGCGACGGCGACGAGCGCGAACAGGATGCCGATGACCACGGCGACTTCCGCGATCGCCGTCGTCGCCGTGCCGAGCCAGACGGTGCCGATGCACGCGATGGCGGCGAAGGCGGAGGCCAGCCAGACGGCGGCGCCCGCAGCCCCGATCGCCTGGCGGAAGGCGGCGATGCCGAGCACGTAGAGCGCCGCGCCGCCGCCGATGAAGGCGGCGCTCGCGGTCGCGAGCGGTTCGAGCGGATGCGCGAGCACCTCGGTCAGCCCGGAGGAGATCATGACGATGCCGCCCAGCAGGGGCACGAACGCGTAGGAGAAGGCGAGGCCCGCGATCCGGAGGACCGATTCGCGAGGTGCCGATTCGAGCGAGCGTTCGGCAGCGGCGTCGGTGTCGACGAAGTACAGCGACCAGAGGGCCGCGGCGAGTGCGAGGCTGAGCACGGCGGCGGCGAGCACCGGCAGGGTCAGCACCTCGTCGCCGAGTCCGAGGCCGAGCGACACCATGGACTCGCCGAGCGCGACGATGAGCACCACTCCGTTGCGTTCGACGTAGTGCGCCTGCGGCAGCGAGAAGCTGCGGTACCGGCCGACTTCGAGCAGCACGACGTGCAGTGCCGCTGCGGCGCCCCAGAGCCACCAGTCCGCGGCGCCCTCGACGAACCCGGCGATGATCAGGAGTGCGGCGGAGCCGAGGTTGTACGGCGCGATCTGCAGCATCTCCCGCACGGCGCCGTGTTCGAACACGCGCCCGAACATGCCCAGGTGCACGATGACGACGACGAGGTACGCGAGGCCGAACGCGAGTCCGTCGTCGCCGAAGGCGTCGGGTGTCGCGATCGCCATGACGAGGAATCCGCCCATGGCGACGAACAGGAGCGCGCGTCGCCCGAGTGACGAGGTGGCGGTGTGGCTCGTGAGCCAGCTGTAGCCCGAGTACATCCACCAGATGTTGGCGAGGATCAGGAAGACCGTCAGGAGGCCGATGACGTCGGGCTCGTGGTGGAGCACCCCGGTGAGCCTCGTGATCGTCAGGACGAACACCAGGTCGAAGAACAGCTCGAACGTGGTCACCCTGGCCGGTGGCGCCGGAGCCGGTGCGGCATGTGCCCGAATCATGGAGACAGTGTGGCGGGGTGGCGGGCGATTCCGCCAGCACTCGTCGGCAGCTCAAGCGAACATGTCAAGAAACATTGACATCATGTCGTCTGAGCTTTACATTGAAGGCGTAAACAATCTTTGACATCGGAGCGTCCGTCGACCTGCGTCGGGCGATGGACCACCAGCCGGAACGAGAGAGGGAGACCGTGATGTCGTACGAGGAGAAGGGCACGTGGGTCTACCTCGTGGTCGCCGTCGTGGGGAGCACGGTGTACCTGTCGCTCATGCTGCCCGAGCTGCTGGGCGGCACGCCGGCCGGGCAGGTCGACTACGTGCCGGCCATGCTCTGGGTGATCGGCGGCGCGATCGTGGCGTCGATCGTGGGACGCATCCTCGTCGAGATCCTGTCGCCGAGCGAGAGCACCCGCGGCGACATCCGCGACAAGGAGATCGACCGACTCGGCGAACGCGTCGGCAGCTCGTTCGTCGTGGCCGGCGCGCTCGGCGCGCTCCTGCTGGCGATGTTCGACGTCGACGGCTTCTGGATCGCGAACACGGTCTACCTCTGCTTCGTGCTCTCGGCGATCGTCTCGAGCATCACGAAGCTCGTGGCCTACCGCAGGGGAGTGCCGACGTGGTGAAGCCGACGAAGGTCACCAACGACATCCGCTCGCTGCGGTTCCGGGCGGGCGAGATGACGCAGGCCGAGCTCGCCAAGCGCCTCGGGGTGACCCGGCAGACCGTCATCGCCATCGAGCAGGGCCGTTACTCGCCGTCGCTTGAGATGGCGTTCCAGATCGCGCGGATCTTCGGGGTACCGCTCGACGACGTCTTCCAGTACCCCGAGCACGACGCGGCAACGGACTCGGAGGAGTCGGCATCATGAGAATCGCAGTCTACGAACGGTACGGTCCGCCCGAGGTGTTGCACCTGCGGGAAACCCACGATCCAGTGGTCGGCGCGACCGAAGTGCTCGTGCGGGTCGAGGCGAGCACGGTCGGTCCCTCCGACAGCGCCGGGCGCAGCGGCACCCCGCGCTTCGCCCGCCTCTTCTTCGGACTCACGAAGCCGAAGCACCCGGTGCTCGGCTCCGACTTCGCCGGCGTGGTCGAACGCGTCGGCGGCGGAGTGACCCGATTCGCGCCGGGCGACCGGGTGTTCGGCACCCTCGCGCCCGCCATGGGCGCGCATGCCGAACTCGTGACCATCGACGAGGACGCACCGATCGCGCACATCCCCGACGGGCTCGACGCAGCCGAGGCGGTCGCGACCGTCGACGGGTTCCTCACCGCGCTGCCCTTCCTCCGCGATCTCGCAGAGGTGGCCCCCGGCCAGGTCGTGCTCGTCAACGGGGCGTCCGGCACTGTGGGCTCGGGGGCGGTGCAGCTCGCGAAGCACTTCGGGGCGACGGTGGTCGGCGTGTGCAGCGCAGCGAACGCGCCACTCGTCACGTCGCTCGGGGCCGACCGCGTGATCGACTACACGCGCGACGACTTCACCGAGGCCCGAGGTGCCTACGACGTGGTCTTCGACGCGGTCGGCAAGCGATCGTTCGGCGCCGTCCGCCGCGCACTCACGCCGCACGGCGTCTACCTCACCACGGTGCCGACGGCCGCGATCATGGTGCAGTGGCCGCTCACGCGCTGGTTCAGCCGCGGGCGGCGGGCGGCGATCGCCTTCACGGGGCTCCGCGACATCCGTCTCAAGGCGGCGGAGCTCGCCCTGCTCGTCGAACTCATCGAGGCGGGGGAGTTCGTGCCGGTCGTCGATCGCGTCGTCGCCTTCGGCGACATCGCCGAGGCGCACCGACGCGTCGACACCGGGCACAAGGTCGGCAGCGTCGTGGTCGCGGTGTCACCGGTGGCGGCTCCGGCATCGTCTCCGTCGCTGAAGCAGGCCGGTTCATGAGGGCGATCGTGCAGCACCGCTACGGCGGGCCCGAGACGCTCGCGCTCGCCGAGGTCGACCCGCCCGAGCCGGCTCGCGGCGAGGTGCTCATCCGGGTCGCCGCAGTGGCCGTCAGCATGGGCGACGTGCTGCTGATGCGCGGCGAGCCGCGGGCGGTGCGCCTCGCGTACGGCCTGCGGCGACCGAAGCGCCCGATCATCGGCCGGGATGTCGCGGGCGAGGTCGTCGCGGTGGGGCCGGGCGTCACGCGGTTCGACGTCGGCGACGCCGTGTACGCGGAGTCCGACCAGGGCGGATTCGCCGAACTCGTCGCGGTGCCCGAGCGTTTCGTCGCCGCCCGGCCGACGTCGGTCGACGCGGTGCACGCCGCGGCCGTCGTGGTCTCGGGGACGACGGCGCTGCAGGGCCTGCGTCTCGCCGGCGTGACGGCGGGGCAGCACGTGCTCGTCAACGGCGCCTCGGGCGGCGTCGGCGGCTTCGCCGTGCAGCTCGCGAAGGCCATGGGCGCCGAGGTGACGGGCGTCTGCCGCGGCACCAAGGCCGAGCACGTGCTGGCCATCGGCGCCGATCACGTGATCGACCACACCCGCGAGGACTTCACCGACACCGAGGGCCGGTACGACGTCGTGTTCGACCTGGTCGCCGACCACCCGCTCGGTCGGGTGCGCCGCTCGCTCACCCGCCGGGGCACGCTCGTGCTGTCGTCGGGGCGAGGGGGCACGGTGCTCGGCCCGATGCGGCGGATGGCCGCGGCATCCGCGACCTCGCCGTTCGTCTCGCAACGACTCCGCCCGCTCGCCGCGGTGCGCAGCGGCGACGACCTCGCCGAGCTCGCCCGCCGGATCGACGCGGGGGAGGTGCGGCCCGTCGTCGACCGGGTGTACCCGCTCGACGAGGCCGCAGCGGCGGTCGCAAGGCTCGAGTCGGGCGAAGTGCGGGGCAAGGTGGTCATCGCCGTGTGAGCGAGGATGCCGGCACCGTCAGCCGAGCAGCACGGCTCCGTAGGCGAGGCCCGCGACGAGCACCCACGAGGTGAGGCCGACGACGAGCGCCCGCCACCCGGTGCCCGCGAGCTCGCCGAGCCGGATCGAGGCGCCGAGGGCGAAGAGCGCCATCGCCAGCAACGCCGTCTGCAACGCGTCGGCGCCCGTCAGCACCCACTCGGGCAACGGCACGAAGGTGTTCAACAGCACGGCGGCGAGGAATCCGGCCACGAAGAGCGGCACGATCGCGGGGCGCGGGCCCGCGGCATCCACCGCCCGTCGTCGCTCGACCGCCGCGGTGATCGCGACCATCGGGGCGAGCATGAGCACCCGGGTGAGCTTGACCACGACGGCGACCGCGAGGGCCGCGGTGCCGGCGATCTGCGCGGTCGCGACCACCTGACCGACATCGTGCACGCCCGCGCCGACCCAGTGACCGAACTGCACGTTCGAGAGACCGAGCGGATGCCACAGGGCGGGGAGCACCGCGATCGCGAGCGTGCCGCACAGGGTGACGAGGGCGACCGGCACGGCCTGCTCCTCATCGCGGGCGCGAACCGCGGCGCCCATCGCGCCGATCGCCGAGGCGCCGCAGATCGAGAACCCGCTCGCGACGAGCAGCGGCTGATGGCCCGGCAGTCCGAGGGCGCGGCCGAGGCCGATCGTGCCGACGAAAGTGAGTACGACCACCGCGACGGTCGTCGCGATCGACACCCAGCCGAGCGACGCGATGTCGACGAGGCTGAGCTTCAGGCCGAGCAGCACGATGCCGATGCGGAGCAGCCGGCGGGCGGAGATCTTCAGGCCGGGCGCGAGCCCGCCCGCGAGGGCCGGGCGCAGCGCCGGGATCTGGCCGACGACGATGCCGAGCGCGACCGCGGCGGTGAGGAGCGGCACCACGGGGAATGCGAGGTGGCAGAGCCACGCGATGAGGGCCGCGGAGGCCGCGACCACGAGTCCCGACAGCATTCCACGCACCCTGCAACGCTAGCCGACTGGTCAGCCCCAGCTCGGCAGCCAGAAGTGCAGCTGCCGGAACGTCGGCGTGACGGGGATGCCCGACCAGATGGGGAAGAAGAACGCGGAGACGGCCAGCACGAACGCGAGGAAGATGACGACGACGGCGATGCCGCGTTCGCGTCGCCATGTCGGGTCGTCGCGCCGGCCGAGCATGAGGCCGATCACGAACACGAGTGCGAGCACAGTGAACGGCTCGAAGGCGATCGAGTAGAACTGGAACACGGTGCGGTTCAGGTACCCGAGCCACGGCAGGTAGCCCGCTGCCAGACCCACGAGGATCGCACCGACCTGCCACTCGCGATACCGCACGAGCCGGTAGACGAGGTAGATCGACGCCGCCGCAGCCGCCCACCAGATCAGCGGGTTGCCGAGCTCGATGATCGACGACCAGCAGGTGTCGGCGCCGCAGCCGCCCGAACCGTCGTCGCTCGAGGAGTAGTACATGTTCGTCGGCCGGATCATGAAGAGCCAGGTGAGCGGGTTCGACTGCCACGGATGGGGGCTGTGCACGCCGACGTGGTAGCCGTAGGCGGCCTCGTGATAGTGCCAGAGGCTCTGCAGTGAGAGCGGCACCCACGAGAGCCAGCCGGTCGCGGCGTTGCCCGCCTCCTCGGCCCAATGCCGGTAGTAGCCGCCGTCGGTGACGAGCCAGCCCGTCCACGACGCGAGGTAGACGACCGCGGCGACGGGCACGAGCAGCAGGAATGTCACCGGCCCCTGCTTGAGGATCGACGCCGTGAGCCAGAACGGCACGCCCGCACGGCGGCGCGCGACGGCATCGACGACGACGAGGTAGATGCCGAAGGCGGCGAGGAACCAGAGTCCCGACCACTTCACGGCGCAGGCGGCGCCGAACGCGACCCCCGCGGCGACCACCCATGGGCGGGCCCAGATCGCCGGGCCGTAGTGCGGTTCGCGCCCTGTCGCGCGGTCGGCGTCGAGTCGCTCCTCGAGCAATCGGCGCGAGCGGTCACGATCGAGCAGCACGAACCAGAACCCGAGCAGGGCGAAGAGCATGACCCAGTTGTCGAGCAGGGCCACTCGCGACATCACGATCGCGTTGCCGTCGACGGCGAAGAGCAGGCCGGCGATGACCGCGAGCATCGTCGACGCGAAGAGGCGGCGGGCGACGAGCGTCATCAGGAAGACCGCGATCGTTCCCGTGAGCGCCGTCGAGGCGCGCCACCAGAACGGGTCGCCGGCACCGAAGGCGGCCATGCCGAGCGAGATCATCCACTTGCCGAGCGGCGGGTGCACGACGTAAGCGGGGGAGTCGTTGAAGATGCCGGTGTCGCCGGCGGCGAAGTCGGCGTCGGCGCCCTCGGGCCAGTTCGACTCGTAGCCGTTCTGCAGGAGCGTCCACGCGTCCTTCACGTAGTACGTCTCGTCGAAGACGATCGCCGCCGGGTGTCCGAGGTTCCAGAACCGCAGCACGGCGGCGAGGAGCGTGACGAGGATCGGGCCGCCCCAGTACCAGAGCGTGCGGCGGCGCGGGGTCGAGAGCACCCGACTCCACCAGTCGTCGAGGCGGGTGCCGCGGCGATCCTCGAGCGGTTCGTCGGCGAACTCCTCGATCGACTCGTCGGGAGCGGATGCCCCGTCGATGCGCTTCTCGCGCGTCTCGGCGGCGCCCGGCTCCACTCCCATGCGCCAACCCTAAACGAGGCGGCCCGATCGGCGGGTGTCATGCTTGAGCTCATGATCATCCTCGCGGCGACGCCCATCGGCAACCTCGGCGACGCTTCCGCCCGACTTCGCGACGCCCTCGAGGCCGCGACCGTCATCGCCTCCGAAGACACGAGGGTGACGCAGCGCCTGCTCGCCGGGCTCGGCATCGAGAACCGGCCGAAGCTCATCGCGCTGCACGAGCACAACGAACGGCAGAAGGCCGCCGAGCTCGTCGAGCTCGCCCGCGACACCGACCTGCTCGTGCTGAGCGACGCCGGCATGCCGACGGTGTCCGACCCGGGCTTCCCGCTCGTCGCGGCCGCCGCCGACGCGGGTGTGGAGGTCACCGCGATCCCCGGGCCCTCGGCAGTGGTCACCGCGCTCGCCGTGTCCGGCCTGCCGACCGACCGCTTCGCGTTCGAGGGATTCCTGCCGCGGAAGGCGGGGGAGCGCAGCCGTCGCCTCGCCGAGCTCGCCGGCGACCGCCGCACGCTGCTGTTCTTCGAGGGTCCGTCGCGGCTGGCCGCGAGCCTCGCCGCGCTCGCCGAGGCGTTCGGGGCCGACCGGCCGGCCGCCGTCTGCCGTGAACTCACCAAGATGTACGAGGAGGTGCGGCGCGGCCCGCTCGGCGAGCTCGCGACCTGGGCCGAGGGCGGGGTGCGGGGCGAGATCGTGATCGTGGTCGGCGGTGCCGCCGAGCAGGAGGCGAACCCCGAGAACGCCCTCGCGCGGGTGCTCGAGCTCGCGGCATCCGGAACCCGGTTGAAGGACGCGGCGGCCCTCGTCGCCGCGGAGAGCGGCCTCAGCACGCGCGATCTCTACGAGGCGGGCCTGCAGGCGCGCAAGCGAGGCTGACGCCGCCCGGGCCGTCGCGGCGCACCGCGTCCAGCCCTGTCGGAATCCGCCTGCCTGGCGGAGAATGGCAGTACCGGTAGAGCGGTGGAGGTGCGAGATGACTCACGACCCCGACCACGACCTGGCGCATGTCGTCCGGTTCTCCGAGTACGGCGGACCCGAGGTGCTCGAGGTCGTCGGACAGCCGATGCCCGAACCCGGCGAGGGCGAAGTGCTCGTCGCGGTGTTCGCGACCGGGCTGAACCCGGTCGAGAGCGCGATCCGGCGCGGCGACCACCCCGAGCGATGGCCCGTGAGCTTCCCCTCGCTGCAGGGCCGCGATCTCGCAGGTGTCGTCGTGTCGACGGGTCCCGGCGTGTCGTCGTTCTCGCACGGCGACGAGGTCATGGGGTTCGTCGAGCGCGGCGCGCATGCGAGCCATGTCGTCGTGCCCGAGCGCCAGCTCCTGCCGAAGCCGCCCGAACTCACCTGGGAGGTCGCCGGGTCCCTCTACGTGGCCGGCACCACCGCGTGGACGGCCGTCGAATCGCTCGCCCTCTCGCCGGCCGACACCGTCGTCATCACGGCCGCGGCAGGGGGCGTCGGATGCCTCGCCGCCCAGTTCGCCCGCATGCGAGGCGCCACGGTCATCGGCACGAGCATCGAGACCCGATTCGACTTCCTCCGCCAGTTCGGGGTGCTCCCGGTGGCCTACGGCCCCGACCTCGCCGAGCGAGTACGACCGGTGGCTCCCGGGCCGATCACCGGCTTCCTCGACTTCCTCGGCGGTGAGACCGAGGCGGCGCTCGCCCTCGGCGTGCCGCCGTCGCGCATCCTCACCGTGCTCGACTGGGATGCGGTGCAAGACGAAGAGGCGGTCAAGGTCTACGCCGGCGATGTCGTCGCCCTCGGTCGCGTCGCCGCACTCGTCGCGACCCGGCGTGCGCGCCTCCCGATCGCCGATGTCTTCCCCCTCGAGTCCGTCGCCGACGCGTACCGCGCCCTCGACCGTCGTGAGGCGCCGGGCAAGATCGTGCTCGGCCTGCGCATCGTCGGCTACCCGGGCCAGCGGGTGCACGAACCGGCGATCAAGGAGCAGGACGTCACCCTCGGGGTGCCCACCCCGCACGAGCACATGGAGGTCGAGGAGGCGATCCCGCCGGCCATCGGCGACGGGAGCGTTCGCCGGCGCCGGCGTAACCGGAACGCCGGGTCATCCGCTCGCCCGTAGGATTGGGGGATGGCCGACGGCTCCTCGTTCTATACCACCACGCCCATTTTCTATGTGAATGACGTGCCCCACATCGGGCACGCCTACACGGAGGTCGCTGCCGACGTGCTCGCACGCTGGCACCGCCAGGCCGGCGACGACACCTGGATGCTCACGGGCACCGACGAGCACGGCCAGAAGATCCTGCGCACCGCGACCGCCAACGGCGTGACGCCGAAGCAGTGGGCCGACAAGCTCGTCGCCGAGGCGTGGATCCCGCTGCTCGAGACGGTCGACATCGCCAACGACGACTTCATCCGCACCACCGAGGAGCGGCACGAGAAGAACGTCCAGAAGTTCCTGCAGAAGCTCTACGACGACGGACACATCTACGCCGGCGAGTACGACGGCTACTACTGCGTCGGCTGCGAGGAGTACAAGCAGCCGTCCGACCTCGTGCCGGGCACGGGGGAGTACGAGGGCCAGCTCGTCTGCGCGATCCACTCCAAGCCGGTCGAGCTCCTGCACGAGAAGAATTACTTCTTCCGCATGTCGGCCTTCGCCGACCAGCTGCTCGCGCTCTACGAGGAGCGCCCCGACTTCGTGCAGCCCGAGTCCGCTCGCAACGAGGCGGTCTCGTTCGTGAGCCGCGGCCTCTCCGACATCTCGATCTCGCGGTCGACGTTCGACTGGGGCGTGAAGGTCCCGTGGGACGAGTCGCACGTGTTCTACGTGTGGTTCGACGCGCTCCTGAACTACATCACCGCGGTCGGCTACGGAGAAGACGACGCCGAGTTCGCGCGGCGTTGGCCCGCGCAGCACATCATCGGCAAGGACATCCTGCGCTTCCACGCCGTCATCTGGCCGGCGATGCTGCTCGCCGGTGGCCTCGAGGTGCCGAAGGGCGTCTTCGCCCACGGCTGGCTCCTCGTCGGCGGCGAGAAGATGTCGAAGTCGAAGCTCACCGGCATCGCGCCGGAGCAGATCACCGAGACCTTCGGCTCCGACGCGTTCCGCTACTACTTCCTGCGCGCGATCGCGTTCGGTCAGGACGGCTCGTTCTCGTGGGAGGACCTGGCAGCGCGCTACCAGGCCGAACTCGCGAACGGCTTCGGCAACCTCGCCTCGCGCGTGGTGGCGATGATCACCCGCTACTGCGACGGCGCCGTGCCCACCGCGGGCACCCTGACGGCCGCCGACATCGAGATCGCGAGCGTCGAGCGCCGGGCGACGGATGCCTCGTGGGAGGCGATCAACCGTCTGGCGATCCACGACGCCATCGGAGCGGCGTGGGAGCTCGTCGACGCCCTCAACGGCTACCTCACGATCGAGGAGCCGTGGACCCTCGCGAAGGACCCGGCCAAGCGCGACCGGCTCGAGACGGTGCTCGCCACGGCGTACCACGGCCTCGGCACGCTCGCCGTGCTGCTCTCGCCCGTGCTGCCGGTCGCGACGGCCAAGCTCTGGACCGCGCTCGGCGCCCCGGGCGCCGTGCAGGAGCAGCGCATCGACCAGGCCGACGCCTGGACGACCGGCACACAGGTCGCACCGCTCGAGGCGCTGTTCCCGCGCGTCGAGGTGGCCGAATGATGCAGTTCGGAGCACCGGCCGCGTGAGCGACCCCGCGCCTGCACACCTCCGCACCCGCTCCGACGGCGGTCGCGCCGTCGAGTACCCGCCGGCACCCGAGCCGCTGCCCGTGGCCGTCTACGACAACCACACGCACCTCGAGATCGCCGACGGCGCGCTGCCCATCGACGTGCACGAGCACCTCGAGCGCGCGGCATCCGTCGGCATCGCCGGAGCCGTGCAGGTCGGCACCGACGTCGCGACGAGCCGCTGGTCGGCCGAGGTCGCCGCACGCGAGCCGCGGCTCCTGGCCGCGGTCGCGCTGCACCCGAACGAGGCGCCGGAGCTCGACGCCGCCGGAACGCTCGACGACGCCCTCGCCGTGATCGACGAGCTCGCGGGCCGCCCGCGGGTGCGCGCGATCGGCGAGACCGGCCTCGACTTCTACCGCACCGGCGAAGACGGTCGCGGCGCGCAGTTCCGATCGTTCGAGGCGCACATCGCCATCGCGAAGCGGCACGGACTCGCCCTCCAGATCCACGACCGCGACGCCCATGACGACGTCGTGGCGACGCTCCGCCGGGTCGGCGCGCCCGAACGCACGGTCTTCCACTGCTTCTCGGGTGGCGAGGAGCTCGCCCGGCTCGCCGCCGACGAGGGCTGGTACCTCTCGTTCGCCGGCAACGTCACGTTCAAGAACGCGGAGAACCTCCGCGAGGCGCTGCGCGTCGCCCCGCGCGACCGCATCCTCGTCGAGACGGATGCCCCGTACCTCACGCCCGTGCCGCTCCGCGGCCGCCCGAACGCGCCGTATCTCGTGCCGCACACGGTGCGATTCATGGCCGAGGTGCTGGGCGCCGAGCTCGACGAATTCTGCGAACAGCTCGCGGCGAACACCGTGCAGGTGTACGGCTCATGGCAAGATGAGCCCGTGACGGGGGCAGCGGAGCGCCGAGACCGCGAGAGCGGGGCGGAAGCGTGAACGCGCATCGGCATGCGGCCGAGGGCGCCGAGACCGCGCCGCGCCTGCTCGGACCCGCCGAGATCCGCGATCTCGCACAGCTGCTCGACGTCACGCCGACGAAGAAGCTCGGCCAGAACTTCGTGCACGACGCGAACACCGTACGCCGTATCGTGCAGACCGCCGGCGTGCAGTCGGGCGAGACGGTGCTCGAGATCGGACCGGGGCTCGGCTCGCTCACGCTCGGGCTGCTCGAGGCCGGGGCGTCCGTCGTCGCCGTCGAGATCGACAAACGCCTCGCCGCCCAGCTGCCGCACACGGCCGCGATCATGCAGCCCGGCACGTCGCTGACGGTCGTCACCGAAGACGCGATGCGCGTCACCGAGCTGCCCGGCGACCCGGTGCGCCTCGTCGCGAACCTGCCCTACAACATCTCGGTGCCGGTGCTGCTGCACCTGCTCGAGCACTTCGACTCGCTGCAGTCGGGCATCGTCATGGTGCAGGCCGAGGTCGGCTACCGACTCGCCGCGGAGCCCGGGTCGAAGGTCTACGGCGCTCCGAGCGTCAAGGCCGCATGGTACGGCCACTGGCGCACCGCCGGCCAGGTCTCTCGCATGGTCTTCTGGCCGGTGCCGAACGTCGATTCGGTGCTCGTCGGGTTCGAGCGAGCGGATGCCCCGGGCTCCGAGGCCGAACGCGTCGCGACGTTCGCCCTGGTCGACGCCGCATTCCAGCAGCGCCGCAAGATGCTGCGCCAGTCGCTCTCGACGGTGCTCGGTGGCGGTTCGGGGCACGCGACCACCGTGCTCGAGGCCGCAGGGGTCGACCCGCAGGCGCGCGGCGAGCAACTCACCGTCGCCGACTTCCTCCGCATCGCCCGCGCGGTCTGATCACGCGCTAGCGTGGGTGCCGTGGGGACGCAGGGCATGGGGAGCCGAGGCGTCGGCGGCAACGCCGACGGCATCGGCGACGACGCGGTCGTCAGCGCGACCGGACGGACGCGCGACGAGTGGTTCGCGCTGCTCGACGCGGCCGGCGCCGCCGAGTGGAAGCACCAGGCGATCGCGAACTGGCTCGCACGAGACCAGGGCGTCGACCCGTGGTGGGCGCAGGGCGTCACCGTCGGGTACGAGCAGGCACGAGGCATCCGCTCGCCCGGCCAGCGCCAGGACGGCACGTTCGAGGTGAGCGTCACGCGCACGATCGCGGGCGACGTCGAACCGGCGCTCCGCGCCCTCGCCGCCGTGGTGACCGCACGGACCGGTGTCGAGCCGCTCGCCCTGAACCTCTCGGCGAAGTATCCGACGGCGCGGTTCCCGCTCGACGGCGGCGAGTTCGTGCTCGCCTCGGCGTCCGCGCGCGGCGCGGGCAAGACGTCGATCGGCCTCACGCGCGGGCGCATGCCGACGGGCGACGACCTCGCCGAGGCGAAGCAGACGCTCCGAGGCTGGCTCGACGCCGTGACCATCGAGTCGGTCGGTTAGCGTGGAGCCATGACGATCGCGGCGACCGACGAGGCAGTGCACGTTCGGGCACCCGGCAAGATCAACCTCTTCATGCGCGTCGGCGAGGTGCAGGCCGACGGGTATCACGACGTCGCCACCGCCTACCAGGCGGTATCGCTCTACGAAGACGTGCGCGCCTGGCCCGACGACGAGTTCAGCGTCTCGTTCGGCGGCAGCGTCGACACCTCGGGGCTGCCGACCGATCGCTCGAACCTCGCCATCAAGGCCGCGAAGCTGCTCGCCCGCACCGCGGGCGTGCCGGGCGGCGTGCACCTCGAGATCGACAAGCACGTGCCGATCGCGGGCGGCATGGGCGGCGGATCCGCGGATGCGGCGGCCACCCTGGTGGCCTGCGATGCGCTCTGGGGCACCGCACTCTCGAAGGAGGAGCTGCACACGCTCGCGGCCAAGCTCGGCGCCGACGTGCCGTTCGCGCTCTCCGGCGGCACGGCGATCGGCACCGGTCGCGGAGACCAGCTCAGCCCGGCGCTCGCGACGGGGTCGTTCCACTGGGTGCTCGCGGTGGCGGAGTTCGGGCTGTCGACGCCCGCCGTCTACCAGGAGCTCGACCGCCAGCGGGAGTCGCGGCTCGCCCTCGTGCCCGACGGCTCGGCGCCGGTCGTCGACACGGCGGTGCTGCAGGCGCTGCGCGCCGGCGACTCCCGGCGGCTTGCCGAGTCGCTGCACAACGACCTGCAGGCGGCGGCGCTCAGCCTCGCGCCGGGTCTCGGCGGCATCCTCGACCTCGGCGGGGCGCATGGCGCGCTCGCGGGGCTCGTCTCCGGTTCGGGGCCGACGGTCGCCTTCCTCGTCGACGACACCGATTCGGCGCTCGAACTGCAGGTCGCCCTCTCTGCGGCCCGCCTGCACGCCGTGCACGTGCACGGCCCGGTGCACGGGGCTCGGATCATCTCGGGCTGAGCAACCGCACGATCTCGGGCGGGGCAACTGCAAGTAGGCTCGTGAGGACATGGCACATCTTCTGGGCGCCGAGCGCCTGCACCTCGAGTTCCCGACGCGCGTCGTCTTCGACGAGGTCACCCTCGGCATCGACGAGGGCGACCGCATCGGCGTCGTCGGCCGCAACGGCGACGGCAAGTCCACCCTCCTGAAGCTCCTCGACGGGCGACTCTCCGCCGACGGCGGTCGGGTCACGCACCGCCGCGGCATCCGCATCGGCACGCTCGACCAGTCCGACGTCGTCGACCCGGGCAAGACGGTGGCCGAGTTCGTCGTCGGCGGCATCGAGGAGCACGTCTGGGCGGGCGACGCGAAGGTGCGCGACGTCATCGCCGGTCTCCTCGGCGACGTGCCGTGGCACGGGCAGATCGCGAGCCTCTCCGGCGGCCAGCGCCGCCGCGTCGGCCTCGCGGCGCTCCTCGTCGGCGACTGGGACGTCGTCTTCCTCGACGAGCCCACGAACCACCTCGACGTCGAGGGCATCGCCTGGCTCGCCGGGCACCTGAAGCGCCGTTGGCCGGCCGACTCCGGCGCGCTCGTCGTCGTGACCCACGACCGCTGGTTCCTCGACGAGGTCTGCACCGCCACGTGGGAGGTGCACGACGGCATCGTCGAACCCTTCGAGGGCGGCTACGCGGCCTACGTGCTGCAGCGCGTCGAGCGCGACCGCTCCGCAGCGGCATCCGAGGCGAAGCGCCAGAACCTCATGCGCAAGGAGCTCGCGTGGCTGCGCCGCGGCGCCCCGGCGCGCACCTCGAAGCCGAAGTTCCGCATCGACGCGGCGAACGAGCTCATCGCGAACGAGCCGCCCATCCGCAACAAGGTCGAGCTCGACCGGCTCGCGGTCTCGCGGCTCGGCAAGGACGTCGTCGACCTCATCGACGTGTCGGTCGCCTATCCCGCTCGCGAGGACGACCCGATGACCGACCCCGTGACCGGCGCCCCGGCCACGCGCACGGTGCTCCACGACGTGGAGTGGCGCATCGCGCCCGGTGAGCGCACCGGCATCCTCGGTGTCAACGGCGCCGGCAAGTCGACGCTGCTCGGACTCGTGACCGGCGCCGTCGAACCGACGAGCGGCCGCGTCAAGCGCGGCAAGACCGTGCGCATCGCCACGCTCAGCCAGGAGCTGAACGAGCTCACCGAGTGGGCCGAGCAGCGCGTCTCCGCGGTCGTCGCCGAGCAGCGATCGAGCTACCAGGTCGGCGACAAGGAGATGACGCCCGGCCAGCTCCTCGAGCGACTCGGCTTCACGACCGCGCAGCTGTCGACCCCGGTCAAGAACCTGTCGGGCGGCCAGAAGCGACGCCTGCAGCTGCTGCTCATCCTGCTGCAGGAGCCGAACGTGCTCATCCTCGACGAGCCGACCAACGACCTCGACACCGACATGCTCGCCGCCATCGAGGACCTCCTCGACTCGTGGCCGGGCACGCTGCTCGTCGTCTCGCACGACCGGTACCTCATCGAGCGCGTCACCGACCGGCAGTTCGCGATCCTCGACGGGCACCTGCGAGACCTGCCGCGCGGCGTCGAGCAGTACCTCGAGCTGCGCAGGGCCACGGATGCCGCGGCGCTCGCCGCGCCGACGGCCGCCGCGTCCGCTGCGGCATCCGAGACGAAGCAGGCCGGCGGGCCGGTCCCGCTCGCGGGCGCCGACAAGCGCAACGCCGAGAAGGAGCTCGCCTCGATCGACCGCAAGCTCGAGAAGCTGTCGGCACAGATCGCCGTGCAGCACGAGAAGCTCGCGGTGCACGATCAGGGCGATTACGTCGGCCTGGGCGCACTCGGCGACACGCTGCGCGAGCTCGAGACATCCGTCGCCGACCTGGAAACCCGCTGGCTCGAAGTTTCTGAGTCGCTGGAGGCTTGACGCCGCAGAAGCTGTGACGCAGTGTGACCATGTCGTCAAGCGGGCAAAGAATCTTCGCCTAGCGTTGGTGATGCACCCGCGATCGCGGCATCGAAGCCCCCACCGTCAACCACTGTGGCGGAGCCATGCCTGCTCCACGCCAACAGCACCCGATCGCGTGCACCACAGCGAAAGGGAACTCACCATGTCACGTCAGCTCAAGCTCATCGCCGCACTCGCCGCAGTGCCCCTCGTCCTCGGGCTCGCCTCATGCGCCGCACCGGCCGCGGGCGAGGCGACGAGCGAGGTCATCAAGATCGGCGTCGTCGGCAAGGGCGACGCGCAGTGGACCGCCTTCGAAGAGGCTGCTGCCGACGAGGGCATCGAGATCGAACTCGTCGACTTCTCCGACTACGCCCAGCCGAACCCCGCGACGACCGAGGGCGAGCTCGACCTGAACCAGTTCCAGCACATCGTCTACCTCGCCGACTACAACGTGTCGGCGGGCGAGGACCTCGCGCCCATCGGCTCGACCGCGATCTACCCGCTCGGCCTCTACTCGACCAAGTACGGCTCGGTGAAGGAGATCCCCGCGGGCGAGACGGTCGCCGTGCCGAACGACGCGTCCAACCAGGCCCGCGCGCTGCTCGTGCTGCAGTCGGCCGGCCTCATCGAACTCAAGAGCGGCGGCACGATCTTCTCCGACCTCGCCGACATCGACGAGTCGGCATCGAAGGTCACGGTCACCGCACTCGAGGCATCGCTCACGCCGACCTCGCTGCCCGACCTCGCCGCGGCCGTCATCAACAACGACTACGTCGCCGACGCCGGACTCAGCTTCGAGGACGCGATCGCCCAGGACGACCCGACCGACCCGAATGCACTGCCCTACGTCAACATCTTCGCGACCCGTGCCGAAGACAAGGACAACGCGACCTACAAGAAGCTCGTCGAGATCTTCCAGACCGACCCCGAGGTGCAGGCCGGCCTCCTCGAGGCGTCCGGAGGCACCGGCGTCTCGGTGCAGACCTCCGTCGCCGACCTCGAGAAGTCGCTCACCAAGGTCGAAGCCGACACCAAGGCCTTCAACGGCTGATCGGCCGAGTCCCGACTCAGTCGATCGACCACCCGCCGACGGGCGGCGAGCACCGACGCCGGTGTTCGCCGCCCCGTTCGGCGTTGCAGAGGAGAACACCATGGCGCTCGTCGCCCTGCGCAACGTCACCAAGACGTACCCCGCACCCGAGAAGGGGGCGCCGCCCGTCGTCGCGATCGACGGCGTGAGCCTCGAGATCGAACCCGGCGATGTCTACGGCATCATCGGCTACTCGGGTGCCGGCAAGTCCACGCTCGTGCGGCTCGTGAACGCGCTCGAACCCGCGACCTCGGGCTCGATCGAGGTCGACGGCCGCGAGATCACGACCATGCCCGAACGCGAGCTCCGCGGCATCCGCCTCGGCATCGGCATGATCTTCCAGCAGTTCAACCTCTTCAACTCGAAGACTGTCTGGGCGAACATCGCCTACCCGCTGACGGTCGCCGGGGCCTCGAAGGGCGAGATCGCGTCGCGCGTCGCCGAGCTGCTCGAGTTCGTCGGCCTCGCGGGCAAGGCGAAGAACTACCCCGACCAGCTCTCGGGCGGGCAGAAGCAGCGCGTCGGCATCGCCCGTGCACTCGCGACCTCGCCGCGGCTGCTGCTCGCCGACGAGGCGACGAGCGCCCTCGACCCCGAGACGACGCAGGAGGTGCTCGCGCTGCTGAAGCGCGTGAACCGCGAGTTCGGGGTCACCATCATCGTCATCACGCACGAGATGGACGTCATCCAGTCGATCGCGACGAAGGTCGCGGTCATGGACGGCGGCCGCGTGATCGAGCACGGCGACGTCTTCGACGTGTTCTCCAACCCGCAGAACCCGTCGTCGCAGCGCTTCGTCGGCACGGTCGTGAAGGGCATCCCCTCGCCCGCGGAGCTCGCCGTGCTGCAGGAGCGCCACGAGGGCCGCATCGTCACGATCTCCTTCCGCGACGGCGACGCCTCTCAGGCCGCGGTCTTCGTCGCGCTCGCGACCGCCGGCGTCGAGTTCGAGCTCGTCTACGGCGGCATCAACGACATCCAGGGCCGTGCCTTCGGTCATCTGACCCTCGCGATCAGGGGAGAGGATGCCACGGTCGACACGGTGCTCGCCGAGATATCCTCCCGCGTCGACGTGACGGAGGTGTCGTGATGGATCGCCTCTTCGAACTCGGTTCCGAGTTCTGGGTCGCCGCGGCCGAGACGCTCTACATGGTGGCGGCCACGCTCGTCATCGGCGGGTTCTTCGGGCTCCTGCTCGGTGTGGTGCTCTACTCCACCCGTCCCGGCAGTCTGCTGTCCAACCGTGCGGTCTTCAACATCGTGAACGTGGTCATCAACTTCTTCCGGCCGATCCCGTTCATCATCTTCATCGCCGCGGTGCAGCCGTTCGCCCGCTACGTGATCGGCACCGGAATCGGCAACGACGCACTCATCTTCTCGCTGTCGATCGCCTCGTCGTTCGCGATCGCGCGGATCGTCGAGCAGAACCTCGTCACGGTCTCGCCCGGCGTCGTCGAGGCGGCGAAGGCGATGGGCGCCGGGCCGCTGCGCATCCTCCGCACGGTCGTGATCCCCGAGGCGCTCGGTCCGCTCATCCTCGGCTACACCTTCGTGCTCGTGGCGATCGTCGACATGACGGCGATGGCGGGCTTCATCGGCGGCGGCGGCCTCGGAAACTTCGCGCTCGTCTACGGGTATCGGCAGTACGAGCCGGCCATCACGTGGGCGGCGCTGCTGATCATCGTGATCTTCGTGCAGAGCCTGCAGTTCCTCGGCAACTGGCTGGCCCGCAAGGTCATGCGGCGCTAGGCGACGAACGGTTTCTCGGCGCCCGCGTCGGTTCCCCGAGGTGCTCGCGAGTCGGCTCGCGATGATCGCCCGGGAGATCGACGCCGCCAAGCTCGTGTTCGTGTGGGAGCGCACTGGACCCGCCGCATCGACGCCGGCCGATCGCGCCTGGGCGCGTGCGCTCGGGGAGGCGTGTCGAACGGAAGGCATCGAGGTGCGCGCGCAGTTGATCCTCCACGACGACGGCGTTCGGTGGTTCGCCCCGGACGACTACGCGTAATCGGCAACCCGTCCCCTGGCCTGGCAGTGCCTGCATCAGAACGGAGGAGCGTTGGCGAAGCCCGGTTCGGCGTCCTGATTCGACATCGCGTGCGCCGGCTCGGTGTGATGTACGCGACCAGTGGGGGAGGTCCATTCGAGCACGGCGCCGGCAAGATGTCGCAACGACCATGATGTCTCGTGCTTGAGCTGATGGTGCAGCTGGCAGAGATGTGCCAGGTTGTCGAAGGCGGTGCGGCCGGCGTCGGCCCAATCGACGCTGTGGTCGAGATCGCTGAGACTGGCGCTGCGGTTGCAGCCCGGGAATCGGCACGTGCCGTCGCGCACCTGGAGCCAGCGCTTCAGATCGGCAGGCGGGCGGTAGCTCCTGCGATCGACATCGAGTACCGCTCCGGTCACTGGATCGGTGAGCAGCCGCACGAATGACGGCGCACCTGTCGCGAGGCGACGAGCGGTCTCGGAGTCGATGGGCCCATATCCGTCGAGAAGTCCGGGCTCATCCGACGAACCCATGAGCGTCAGCACGGGCACGGTGACGTGAACGCTCGGCCGCACGCGGCCGCAAGCTGCTGCGAACGCGGAATCGTCGCCGAGCCCGCCGTACAGCAGAAGATCTCGAAGGGCGTCGGCACGGGCCTGATCGTTCGTCAGCGCCACGACCCGCGCGGTGTCCACCACCTGGCCTCCGCCACGATGCCCGATGGTCGTGGGTGAGTCCGGCCCGCGGGGATGGTCGGGATCGAGTTGCCCGATGGTCATCGGGGCATCGGTGCGAACGGATCGGTCGGAACCGAGCTGCCCGCCATCGGCCGCAGACGTGGCATTCGCCGACCCGTCGGACTCGCGCGCCACTCGATCGAGGCGGTCTCTGATGAGCAACGCGTCGGCGGCCGGCAGGAAGGCGTGCAGCCAGGCCATACCGTCGGCGGCCGGCTCGATCTCGACGCGCCGCTTCGCGCGGGCCGCGCGGTGTCGCTCGGCGATCGATTGCGCCTGCAGCTTCTCGCGGAGCGAGCGTGCTCTACGGCGCACGGTGGCCGCCGTGTGCTCGGCCGCGAATCGCGAGAGCTGCTCGTCGAGGTCGGTCCGAACGCGCGGATCATCGTCGAGCCCGGCAACGGCTTCGACGATGACGCGCGCGTGATGCAGGCTGAGCGACCCGGACCGGAGCGCCGACAGCGTCGCGGGCAGTTGTGTCGACAGCGCCCACGCATCATCGATCTGGCGCTGCATCGTGCGCTCGGGCACGTGCAGCGCGGTCGCCAGTTCGGAGGTGACGCTGCGACGCGCCATCTCGCGCCGTC
The DNA here is from genome assembly GCF_001429165.1 of Agromyces sp. Root81. Taxonomy (GTDB): domain Bacteria; phylum Actinomycetota; class Actinomycetes; order Actinomycetales; family Microbacteriaceae; genus Agromyces. The sequence goes on along the minus strand of NZ_LMIR01000004.1, from coordinate 585,563 downwards.
GGGAAGGGGAGAGTTTGGGGGACACGAACGCCTGCTCGGCGCGGAGCGCGAACGACACGGTCAAGAAGATCACGTCGACTCCCATTGCCGCATTCATCGCCTCGACCCGCTGGGCGTGCACCGCGGCCTCGACGAGCTGTTCCAGGCCGTCTTGCGCGATCGCATACGGTGACGAGTCGCTGACGGCGTTGCGTGGGTCGGCGCCGTCGCGCACCGAAACGCGGCGTGATCGGGCGTTCACGGGTGCGATCGGCATGAGTCGATCATACCGGGAATCGAACGTATGTTCGAGTGATGGAAGGAACTTCGCTCGATCTCGTGCGGCTGCCGAAGCATCCGAAGTGCTGCCGGCCTGCCTGCTCAGTCGAAGCCGAGGCTGAGCTTCCGAAGCAGCCCCGCGAGCCGCTTCTGCTCCGCGGCGGGCAGGCTACGGAGCAGCTCGGCCTCGGCGTCGACGAGGCGCGTGATCGCCGCGTCGACCCGGGTGAGGCCGGCGGCGCTCATCTCGACGAGGATGCCGCGGCCGTCGTTGGGGTCGGTCTGGCGCGTCACGAGGCCGCGCTCGACGAGCCGGTCGATGCGGTTGGTCATGGTGCCGCTCGAGACGAGGGTCTGCTGCAGCAGTTGCTTGGGGGAGAGCCGGTACGGTGCGCCCGCGCGACGGAGGGCCGAGAGCACGTCGAACTCCGACGACTCCAGCTCCGAACGGTCGAATGCCTGGCGCCGCGCACGGTCGAGGTGCTTCGCAAGGCGTGCGACGCGGGAGAGCACCTGCAACGGGGCGAAATCGAGGTCGGGGCGCTCGCGTTCCCAGTCGTCGACGATCCGGTCGACCTCGTCTGCATCGGTCATCCCGTCATTATCCCGCGACAGGGACGGCCCCTGCCGCAGATGTCGACGGATGCCGCGGGGCGCCTGCCGGCTCCAGGGCGACGGCCGGGGCATGGCAGACTGGTTGTCGCGCACGGGCTGGACCCCGAGCGATCCGCCATAGTGTAACGGCAGCACGGCAGCCTTTGGAGCTGTTCGGTCCAGGTTCGAATCCTGGTGGCGGAGCCGGAACGGCCGCCCGATGCCTCCCACAGACCGCACCGATAGGAATACGCGCGAATGACCGACCAGAACCTCGCCATCATCGTTCTCGCCGCGGGCCAGGGCACGCGCATGAAGTCCGCAGTGCCGAAGCTGCTGCACCCGCTCGCCGGCGCGCCGATCGTCGCGCACGTGCTCGCCACGGCGCGGGCGCTCGAGGCCGTGCACATCGTCGCGGTCGTGCGGCACGAACGCGACCTCGTGGCGACCGTGGTCGAGCGCGAGCTGCCTGGCACGATCATCGTCGACCAGGACGAGATCCCTGGCACCGGCCGAGCGGTCGAGCAGGCGCTCGCGGCGCTCCCGGCCGACTTCGACGGCGACGTGCTCGTGCTGAACGGCGACGTGCCGCTCCTGAACGCCGACACCCTCGCCGCCTTCCTCGAGCAGCACCGGGCGGATGCCGCAGAGGCATCCGTGCTCTCGGCCGTCTACGACGACCCCACCGGGTACGGCCGCGTCGTGCGCGACGCCGCGGGCCTCTTCGACCGCATCGTCGAGCAGAAGGACGCGAGCGCCGAGGAGCGCGCCATCGCCGAGATCAACGCGGGCATCTACGCCTTCGGCGCAGCGGCACTGCGCGACCAGCTCGCGAACCTCACGACCGACAACGCGCAGGGCGAGAAGTACCTCACCGACGTGATCGGCCTGCTCCGCGCCGCCGGCTCCGAGGTCGAGGCGGTGCCGGTGTCCGAGCCGTGGCTCGTCGCCGGCATCAACGACCGGGCGCAGCTCTCCGAGACCGCCGCCCGGCTGAACGCGCTCATCGTGCGCGGGTGGCAGCTGAACGGCGTCACGATCGAAGACCCCGCCACGACCTGGATCGACCTCGCCGTGCGCATCGAGCCCGACGTCACCGTCCGCCCCGGCACGCAGCTGAAGGGCGCGACGCTCATCGCCACCGGCGCGATCGTCGGCCCCGACACGACGCTCGTCGATTGCGAGATCGGCGAGAACGCCGAGGTGAAGCGCACCGACGCCACCCTCGCGGTCGTCGGCGCCGGGGCATCCGTCGGGCCCTTCTCGTTCCTGCGACCGGGCACGGTGCTCGGTGCCGACGGCAAGATCGGCGCGTTCGTCGAGACGAAGAACGCGAACATCGGCGAAGGCAGCAAGGTGCCCCACCTCAGCTACATCGGCGACGCCACGATCGGCGAGCATTCGAACGTCGGCGCCGGCTCGATCACCGCGAACTACGACGGGGTGAACAAGCACCGCACCGAGATCGGCTCGCACGTGCGAACCGGCTCGCACGGCGTCTTCGTCGCGCCCGTTAGGATTGGGGACGGCGTCTACACGGGTGCCGGCACGGTCGTCCGCAAGGACGTCCCCGCCGGAGCACTCGCCGTGAACGTGGCGCCGCAACGCAATATCGAGGGATGGGTCCAGGCGCATCGAGCCGGCACCGCGGCTGCTGAGGCAGCCGACGCCGCCGAGGCATCCGGCCCCGCCGCCGACTGACGCACCGGCCGAGGCGGGTGGAGAGGACACACCGAGACATGTCGGGAATCGAGACCACCGGTTCGAAACGCCTCGTACTCGTGTCGGGGCGGGCGCACCCGTCGCTGGCCACGGAGATCGCCGCCGAACTCGGCGCGGAGCTCGTGCCGACCGATGCGCGCACCTTCGCGAACGGCGAGATCTACGCCCGCTACGACGAGAGCGTGCGCGGGTGCGACGCGTTCGTGATCCAGTCGCACACCTCGCCGATCAACGAGTGGCTCATGGAGCAGCTCATCATGATCGATGCGCTCAAGCGCGCATCGGCCAAGCGCATCACCGTGGTCGCGCCGTTCTACCCCTACGCCCGGCAAGACAAGAAGGGCCGCGGGCGCGAGCCGATCTCGGCCCGCCTCGTCGCCGACCTGTTCAAGGCCGCGGGCGCCGATCGCATCATGTCGATCGACCTGCATGCCGCGCAGATCCAGGGCTTCTTCGACGGCCCCGTCGACCATCTCTTCGCGATGCCCGTGCTGCTCGAGGAGTTCAAGAACTCGCTCGACCCCTCCACGCTCACCGTCGTCTCGCCCGACATGGGCCGTGTGCGCGTCGCCGACATCTGGAGCGACAAGCTCGGCGTTCCGCTCGCCATCATCCACAAGCGTCGCGACCCGTTGGTGCCGAACCAGGTCTCCGTGCACGAGATCATCGGCCCGGTCGAGGGCCGGGTCTGCCTCCTCGTCGACGACCTCATCGACACGGGCCGCACGATCGTGAAGGCCGCCGAGGCGCTGAAGGAGGCCGGCGCCACCGGCGTCGTCGTCGCCGCGACGCACGCGGTGTTCTCCGACCCCGCGACCGAGATCCTGCAGTCCGACTTCATCGACCGCGTCGTCGTCACCGACACCCTGCCGATCCCCGAAGAGAAGCGCTGGGACCGCCTGACGGTGCTGCCCATCGCGCCGCTCCTCGCCCGTGCGATCCACGAGGTCTTCGAAGACGGCTCGGTCACGAGCATGTTCGACGGCGCAGCGTAGGCACGACCATGGCGATCACGACGCCTCGCCCGTGGCTCTCGAGCTACGCCTCGGGGGTGCCGACCGATCTCCCGGCCGAGACGGGCTCGCTCGCCGACCTGATCCGCGGGTCGGCGCAGACCTACCCCGACAACGTCGCGCTCGAGTTCTTCGGCCGCACCACGAGCTACGCCGAGCTCGGCGAGCAGATCGAGCGTGCGGCCGAGGGACTGCGGCTCCTCGGCGTGCAGAAGGGCGACCCGGTCGCACTCGTGCTGCCGAACTGCCCGCAGCACATCGTCGCGTTCTACGCGGTGCTGCGGCTCGGCGCGATCGTGGTCGAGCACAACCCGCTGTACACCCCGCGTGAGCTCCGCCACCAGTTCGAAGACCACGGGGCGCGCGTCGTCATCGCCTGGAACAACGTCGTCGAGACCATCCAGGAGTTCCCGGCGGATGTCGCGGTGCAGACGATCATCTCGGTCGACGTGACCCGGGCGATGCCCTTCACGATGCGGGCGATGCTGCGCCTGCCGATCGCGAAGGCCCGCGAATCGCGCGCCGCCCTCACGGCGAGCGTGCGCGGCACGACGCCGTGGGAGAAGATCGTCGGCGCCGACCCGATCGACGAGCACATCATCGGGCCCTCGGTCTCCGACGTGGCCGTGATCCAGTACACGAGCGGCACGACCGGCAGCCCGAAGGGCGCGACGCTCACGCACGGCAACCTCGGCGCGAACGCGGCCCAGGCTCGCGCGTGGGTGCCCGAGATCGAACGCGGCACCTCGGTCGTCTACGCGGTGCTGCCGATGTTCCACGCCTACGGGCTCACGCTCTGCCTCACCTTCGCGATGAGCATGGGCGCCCGCCTCGTGCTGTTCCCGAAGTTCGATCCCGACCTCGTGCTGAAGGTCGTGAAGCGGCATCCGCCGACCTTCCTGCCTGCTGTGCCGCCGATCTACGACCGGCTCACGAAGGCCGCGGTCGCCGAGGGCGTCTCGCTCGACGGCATCCGCATCGCGATCTCGGGCGCCATGCCGCTCTCGGCCGATGTGGTCGAGCCGTGGGAGGCCCAGACCGGCGGGTACCTCGTCGAGGGCTACGGCCTCTCGGAGTGCTCGCCGGTGCTCATGGCGAATCCGGTCGCCCCGAACCGCAAGGCCGGGACCGTCGGACTGCCACTGCCCTCGACCGAGGTGCGCGTCGTCGACCCCGAATCGCCCGACACCGACGTCGCCACCGGCGCCGAGGGGGAGCTCATCGTGCGCGGCCCGCAGGTCTTCTCCGGATACTGGAAGAAGCCCGAGGAGACCGAGGCCGTCTTCGTTCCGGCCACCGACGGCGGCGCCGACTGGTATCGCACCGGCGACATCGTCTCGATCGACGACGAGGGCTTCGTGCGCATCGTCGACCGCATCAAGGAACTCATCATCACGGGCGGCTTCAACGTCGCACCGAGCGAGGTCGAGGAGGCGCTGCGGGCGCACCCCGACGTCGAGGAGGCCGCGGTCGTGGGCCTGCCCGACGAGCACTCGGGCGAGCAGGTCGTGGCAGTGGTCGTGCTGCGCGACGGCGCAACGCTCGACGAGGCGGCGCTGCGGGACTTCGCCCGTGACGGACTCACGCCCTACAAGGTGCCCAAGCGCGTCGTGCAGGCCGACGAGCTCCCGAAGTCGCTCATCGGCAAGGTGCTGCGCCGCGAAGTGCGCAACGGCCTGCTGAACGGCTGAGGAGGGCCGCCATGTCGTTCCTCTCCGCTGAGACGGCCCGTGCTCTCGCCGAGCTCGTGGCCCTCGACGCACTGCACGGCGACGTCTCCGACGACGAGTCGGATGCCTCGCCGCTCGAGCGGCTCCGAGGCATCCGCTCGCTCGTCGCCGCCCTCGAGGCCGATCCGGCGACGCTCGCCTCGGTGCGCGACGCGCTGGCCGCCGGGCGCAGCTGGGACGAGATCGCGGATGCCGCGGGCCTCAGCCCCTCGGCGGCGAAGTACCGGTGGGCGGGCGACGACGACGAGATCGAGGCCAGGCACGAGGCGAGCCGCAAGCGGAAGCGCGAACGCCCGTCGAGCGTGCCGACCGATCTGCCCGGACTCTCGGTCTCCGAAGCCGCCGCCCGGCTCGGCGTGACGCCGCAGGCGATCTACCAGCGGGCCACGCGCGGGCTGATGGAGGTCAAGACCGTGGAACTTCCCGACGGGCGCACCTACAAGCGGGTGTTCCTGCCCGAGGCGTGAGCCGCGGAAGCGGCTCGCGCACGCCGTGCTCAGACGTCGCGCTCCTCGGGATCGATCGGGCGGGGTGCGCCCGGAAGCAGGCCGAGTTCGGCGATGAGCGTCTCGACGCCGGTGTCGCCGACCGAAAAGCACTGCCAGCCCGGCCCGCCACGGCCGAAGAGCTCGAAGGCGACGCGGGCGCCCGCGGCATCCGTGTCGAACTGGGCGGCGTAGACCGCGCAGGCGCGCTGCGCGGCCGATCGGGCCGTGCCGAAGACCGACAGCACGACGGGCAGCAGCATGGCGCAGAGCGCGACGAGCACGGTGATGCGGATGGCGCGCCGCCGCCGATCGCCGTAGACCGGCCCGCGGCCGTCGTCATCGTCGCCCACGAGTTCGGGGTGCGGCTCGCTCATGATCCACCACCCGCGAAGATCGATGCGATGCCGCCGACGCTCGCGAGCAGGGTCGCCGCAGCGACCCCCGCCAGCGCCCCGCGCGGGGGAGTGATCACGAGCCGGTGCCCCGAGAGCTGCCTGCGACGCACCGTGCCGACGGCGACGGCCGCCCCGGATGCCGCGAACAGCACGGCGCCGACGACCACGAGCGAGGGCTCGCCCACGACGAAGCCCGCGCGCATCGAGAGCAGCGCGTTGACTGCGAGCGTCAGCGCGGTGCGGCTCCAGGCGAGGGCGGTGCGCTCGGGCTGGAGCCCCGGATCGCCCGTTGCGGGAACGCTGTACGCCGTCATGTCAGCCGGTCACCCGTTCGGCGCTCACGTCACGAGGAGCAGCACCACGAGCACTGCGCTCGTCAGGAGGCAGACCGCGGCCAGGCCGGGCAGCACCCAGCTGAACGGCAGCGGCCGGCCGTTGCGGATCGCGATCTCGTTGCCGCGCCAGCGGGTGTACGACACGACGCTGAGCACCGCAGCGACGACGCCGAGCCCGGTCGACAGCACCGTGACGACGAGTCGGGGATCGAGTTCGGTCGCGAACTGGTGCAACAGCACACCGCCCGCGAGGAGCGCGAGTGCCGTGCGGATCCAGGCGAGGAAGGTGCGCTCGTTGGCCAGCGTGAACCGGTAATCGGGCTCTTCGCCCTCTTCACGCCACTTCGGCTCGCCCATACCTGCTCGCCTGCTCCCCGTTCCCTGCCCGGTTCGCCTGCCCTCAGTGCGAGGACGGGGTGGTCTCGATCTCCGAGCGGTCGCCCGACCAGAGCGTGTGGAACACGCCGGGCTTGTCGACCCGCTTGTAGGTGTGCGCGCCGAAGAAGTCGCGCTGGCCCTGCACGAGCGCCGCGGGCAGACGGGTCGCGCGGAGGCCGTCGTAGTAGGCGAGCGACGAGGAGAACGCGGGCGTCGGGATGCCGGACTGCGCCGCGATCGCGACCACCCGTCGCCACGCCTCCTGCGCGCCGGCGACGGCGTCGCGGAAGTACGGGGCGACGACGAGGGCGACGAGCGCGGGGTCGTCGGCGTAGGCGTCGGCGATGCGGTTGAGGAAGCGGGCGCGGATGATGCATCCGGCGCGCCAGATCTTGGCGATGTCGCCCTTCTTCACGTCCCAGCCGTACTGCTCGGCGCCGGCGATGATCTCATCGAAGCCCTGCGAGTAGGCGATGATCTTCGACGCGTAGAGCGCGAGGCGCACGTCTTCGATGAAGGCGTCGGCGTCGTCGACGGTGAACGCCGCGGCGGGGCCGGGCAGGTCGACGGATGCCTCGCGCTGCGCGCGCTTCGAGGAGAGGCTGCGGGCGAAGACCGCCTCGGCGATGCCCGAGGTCGGCACGCCGAGGTCGAGGGCGTTCTGCACGGTCCAGGCGCCGGTTCCCTTGGCGCCGGCCTCGTCGAGGATGACGTCGACGAGCGGCTGGCCCGTCGCGGCATCCGTCTGGCGCAGCACCTCCGCGGTGATCTCGATGAGGTAGCTCTCGAGCTCGCCCGTGTTCCACTCGGCGAAGATGTCGGCGATCTCGGCGGGGGACTTGCCGGTGCCCTGTCGGATGAGGTCGTAGGCCTCGGCGATGAGCTGCATGTCGGCGTACTCGATGCCGTTGTGCACCATCTTGACGAAGTGGCCGGCGCCGTCGGTGCCGACATGGGTGACGCACGGCTCGCCCTCGGCGACGGCGGCGATCGAGGCGAGGATCGGGCCGAGCGTCTCGTAGGACTCGGCCGAACCGCCCGGCATGATCGACGGGCCGTTCAGCGCGCCCTCTTCGCCGCCCGAGATGCCGGTGCCGACGAAGTGGATGCCGGTGGGGGCGATCTCGCCCTCGCGGCGGATCGTGTCGTGGAAGTTCGCGTTGCCGCCGTCGACGATGATGTCGCCCGGCTCGAAGCGGGCGACGAGTTCGGAGATGACCGCATCGGTGCCCGTGCCCGCCTGCACCATGATGATCGCCGTGCGGGGCTTCGCGAGCGAGGCGACGAAGTCGTCGTAGCTCTCGGACGCGACGAACCCGGCCTCGGGGTGCTCGGTCGTCAGCGTGCGCGTGCGCTCGGGCGAGCGGTTGAACACGGCGACCGTGTTGCCCTCGCGGCTCGCGAGGTTGCGGGCGAGGTTCGACCCCATGACCGCGAGGCCGACGACGCCGATGTTTGCAGAAGGGGTGACAGGCACGGAGATCTCCTCGACACAGGGATGGGTTCGGCTTCCAGCGTACTGTGAGCGGCCCTCACCGTTACGCGGCGCTGCAGCGCGGTGTTGCAGAGCGGCGCTGCCGAGCGGGCTCGCGCGCTGTGCACGGGCCGGGCTGGTAGACTGCATGGTCGGTCACGTGCACCTCTGGCGCACTTGACCGTGAACTTCGGCGAGGGAGGCCCGGGGTCGTCCGCGTGAGCGGGCGCGACGGGCATCCGTGATCGACGCGGTAGGAGCAGGCTCCACGGCTTTTCCTCACGCTTCTGCGCAGTTCGACTGCGCGCGTTCGAGTCGAAAACAACAGACACACGATCTGGGCCGCGAGCCCGCAAGGAGAGACATCATGGACGAAGACAACAAGGTCGTCGCAGACATCCGCGAATCGTTCGGCAAGGGCGCTGCCCGCAAGCTGCGCGCCACCGGCAAGATCCCCGCCGTCGTCTACGGTCACGGCACCGACCCGCAGCACGTCGCGCTGCCCGCGCACCAGATCGGCCTGATCCTGCGCAAGGCGAACGCCGTGCTCGACCTGCAGATCGACGGCAAGAGCCAGCTCGCCCTCGTCAAGGACGTGCAGAAGGACCCGGTGCACCAGGTCATCGAGCACCTCGACCTCATCGTCATCAAGAAGGGCGAGAAGGTCCAGGTCGAGGTCCCCGTGCACGTCGAGGGCGAGACCGCCGCCGGCACGATCGCCGACCTCGACCTGCACACGCTGTCGCTCGAGGTCGAGGCGACCCACATCCCCGAGAACGTCGTCGTCAGCGTCGATGGCCTCGAAGAGGGCACCCAGATCCACGCCGGCGCCATCGTGCTGCCCAAGGGCGCGACGCTCCTCACCGACGCCGAGGCGCTCGTCATCAACGTGCACACGCCCCAGAAGGTCGACCTCGGCGAGGAGGCCGCTGAGGCCGCTGCCGAGGGCGAGACGACCGAGGAAGCCGCAGCCGAAGAGGCCGCCGCCGCCGAGTCGGCCGAGTAGCACTCGAACCACCGCGACGGGGCCCCGCCTCCCGCATCCGGGTACGCTCGGACTGCGGGGCGCGGGGCCTCGCCCGTTCCACACACGCTCGGAGGCTCGATGGGAATCCTCGACCTGCTGCGCCCGCGCCGGAAGGACGACGCCGTGCCCCAGAACACCTGGCTCGTGGTCGGCCTCGGCAACCCCGGGGCCCAGTACGCCGGCAACCGGCACAACGTCGGCCAGATGGTCGCCGACGAGCTCGCCGAGCGCATCGGCGCGCCCTTCAAGAGCCACAAGACGCCGTCGCGCGTGGCCGAGGGCTTCCTCCGCCCCGGCGGCCCGAAGCTCGTGATCGCCAAGCCCAACAGCTACATGAACACCTCGGGCGGGCCGGTCGCTGCGCTCCTGAAGTTCTACTCGCTGACCCCCGAGCAGCTCATCGTCGTGCACGACGAGCTCGACCTGCCGTTCGACACCGTTCGACTGAAGCAGGGCGGCGGGCACGGCGGGCACAACGGCCTCCGCGACATCCAGAAGGCGACGGATGCCGCGCCGTTCCTGCGCGTGCGCGTCGGCATCGGCCGCCCGCCCGGGCGTCAGGACGCTGCGGACTTCGTGCTCAAGGACTTCTCGAGCACCGAGCGCGCGGCCCTGCCGAACCTGCTGTCGGATGCCGCGGACGCCGTCGAGGCGGTCGCGAGCGACGGTCTCGTGGCGGCCCAGCAGCGATTCCACGCGCCGAGCTGATCGGACGCCGGTCGCGCGCTGAGCGCGGCCCGATCGCGCGACAGCCGGAACCCGGCGATCAGATGAGCCCGCGGAGGAACTCCTCTGGTGACAGCCCCACTGCCTGGGCGCGAACGCGCAGGCGGTCGATCTCTTCGGTGGAGAGCTCGAGTCTGACGCTGTGCCAGGCCTCGGGTTCCTCGTCGAGGCTGAACAGCGCGTCGTCGAGCTCGGGCTCGGCGACCACGAAGTCGGGTGCGCCGAGGTCGACCGGGGCGCCGGGGTCGAACGATGCCGTCTCGCGGGCAGCCTGCACCGGTGCCGGCGTGCCGTCTTCGCAGTCACTGCTCCACCCGGGGCCCGCCGGAACCTCGCGGCCGCGCTGGTAGGCCTCGGCGACGGCGCGGGCACGCGTGTCGGCCGCTTCGTTGAGCGGGTGGCCGATGTGGCCCTTCACCCACTCGAAGCGGTATCGCCGGCCGGCGATGGCCTCGTCGATCTCCTGCAGCAGCTCGACGTTCATGACCGGCTTGCCGTCGGCCTTGCGCCAGCCCTTGCGCTTCCAGCCGGGCATCCACTTCGTCACCGAGTTGATCACGTACTGGCTGTCGCACTGCACGAGCAGCTCCTCGTCGAGGTGCGCCGTCGCGCGGAAGAGCTCGAGCACGGCCTTCAGCTCGCCCTGGTTGTTGGTCGCGTGCTTCCACCCGCCGGCCGCCCAGCAGGAGTCGTCGACGTACCAGGCCCAGCCTGCTGGGCCGGGGTTTCCGAGGGCGGATCCGTCGGCGGCGGCGGTGATCATTGCGGAGGGCCTCCTGGCGTTTCGTCTGCGGCGCCCATCGTATCGGCCGGCACCGATACTTGCGGGTTGAGGAGCGAGCGAAGCGAGCGTCTCGAAACCAGCCTGAGTGAGGCCTGTCGGATGCGCCGCGTAGACTCGACGGGTGAACCTCCAGGGCTTTCTCACGGCGCTTTCGCGTGCCGAAACCGTCGATGCAGCGCTCGCCGAAGCCCAGCGGAACGCAGACTTCTCGGCGCCGGCCGGTCTCGACGCCCCGCTCCTCGCCGGCCTGCTTCAGCGCCGCAGCGAGGCCGGCCTGCCGCCCGCGCTGCTCGTCATCACCGCCACGAGTCGCGAGGGCGAGTCGCTGCGCGCCTCGCTCGCGCCGTACCTGCCCGATGCCGAGCTCATCGAGTTCCCGGCATGGGAGACGCTGCCGCACGAGCGGCTGAGTCCCTCGGCCGAGACGGTCGGCCGACGGCTCCATGCCCTGAGGCGCATGCACGACTGGGCTGCGGACGGCTCGCGGCATCCGCTCGTCGTCGTCGCCTCGGTGCGCGCCGCACTGCAGCCCCTCGCCGACAACCTCGCGGCGCTCGACCCCATCGAGCTCGTCGCCGGCGGGCGCGGGTACGACCTCGCCGACCTCGCCGTGCAGCTCGTCGATCTCGCGTATGCGCGCGTCGACATGGTCGCCCGCCGCGGCGAGTTCGCACTGCGCGGCGGCATCCTCGACGTGTTCCCGCCCACCGCCGACCACCCGGTGCGCGTCGAGTTCTTCGGCGACGAGGTCGAGGAGCTGCGCGCGTTCTCGGTCGCCGACCAGCGCTCCCTGCCCGACGTCGTCGAGCGCGTGACCCTCCCCCCGAGTCGCGAGCTGCTGCTCACCGAGCCGGTGCGGCAGCGCGCCCGCGAGATGGTGCACGAGTTCCCGAGCCTCGCGGGGCTGCTCGAGAAGGTCTCGGAGGGCATCCCGGTCGAGGGCATGGAGTCGCTGGCCCCCGCACTGCTCGAACGACTCGTGCCGCTCTCGCACTACCTGCCGCGGGGCGCCGCGATCGCCGTGCTCGAGCCCGAGCGGGTCGCCGGCCGTGCGGTCAACCTCGGCGAGACGAACCGCGAGTTCCTCGCCGCGGCATGGAACGCCGCGACCGTCGGCGCCGCCGCGCCCATCGACCTCGCGGCCGGTGACTTCCTCACCGTGCGCCGGCTTCGGGATGCCGCGCTGTTCAGCGCGCCGGGCGAGCCCGACCCGCAGCGCGTGTGGTGGAACTTCTCGGGCTTCGACATGGGCGACGCCGCCGAGATCGTCGCCGCTGCGGGCGGCGAGGCCGAGGCGCACCTGACCGGGGCATCCGCGACCGTGCGCCTCGCGGCGAACGCGATGCCGAGCTTCCAGGGCAACGTGGCCGGCGCCGTCGATCATGCGGCCGAACGCCTGCGCGACGGGTGGGCGCTCGTCGTGGCATCCGCCGGTCACGGTCTCGTCGAGCGGGCGCGCGACGTGCTCGCTGAGGCGGGACTCGCGGCCCGGCTCGTCGACGCGGTGCCCGCCGAACTCGAAGCCGGCGTGGCCTATCTCGTGCAGGCCGACGCCGCGCACGGCTACGAGGTGCCGGCGGTCAAACTCGGGCTCATCGCCGAGTCGGAGTTCTACGGGCGCGCCGCCGGGTACGACGCCCGTCAGGGCAAGAAGCTCGCGAGCCGGCGCCGCAACGTCGTCGACCCGCTGCAGCTGAAGGCCGGAGACTTCGTCGTGCACCAGACGCACGGCATCGGCAAGTTCATCGAGATGGTGCAGCGCGAGGTCGCGACCGGTGCGCGGCCGACCGGTCCGAGCCGCACCGCGGGCATCCAGCAGCAGCCCACTGCGGTGCGCGAGTACCTCGTCATCGAGTACGCGCCGTCGAAGCGCGGGCATGCCGGCGACCGGCTCTTCGTGCCGACCGACCAGCTCGACCTGCTCTCGCGCTACGTCGGCGGCGAGGCGCCGTCGCTCTCGAAGATGGGCGGCAGCGACTGGGCGCAGGCCAAGGGGCGTGCACGCAAGGCCGTGCGCGACATCGCCGTCTCGCTCGTGAAGCTCTACTCGGCGCGCATGGCGTCGAAGGGGCACGCATTCGGGCCCGACACCCCGTGGCAGCACGAGCTCGAAGAGGCGTTCCCGTTCACCGAGACGCCCGACCAGGTGCAGACCATCGACGAGGTCAAGGCCGACATGGAGCGGTCGATCCCCATGGACCGTCTGCTCGCCGGCGACGTCGGCTTCGGCAAGACCGAGGTCGCAGTGCGCGCCGCGTTCAAGGCGATCCAAGACGGCAAGCAGGTCGCGATGCTCGTGCCGACCACCCTGCTCGTCAAGCAGCACTTCGAGACCTTCAGCGAGCGGTTCGCGGGCTTCCCCGTGCACGTGCGCGCGCTCAGCCGGTTCCAGACCGACAAGGAGGCGCGCGAGACGATCGCGGGGCTCGCCGACGGCACGGTCGACCTGGTGATCGGCACGCACCGCATCCTCACCGAGACGGTGAAGTTCAAGGACGTGGGCCTCGTCATCATCGACGAGGAGCAGCGATTCGGCGTCGAGCACAAGGACGCGCTGAAGAAGCTGAAGACGAACGTCGACATCCTCGCGATGAGCGCGACGCCGATTCCGCGTTCGCTCGAGATGGCGGTCACCGGCATCCGCGAGATGTCGACGCTGGCGACGCCGCCCGAGGACCGGCACCCGATTCTCACCTTCGTGGGGCCGTACTCCGAGCAGCAGGTCGGTGCGGCGATCCGGCGCGAGATGCTGCGCGAAGGCCAGGTCTTCTTCGTGCACAACCGGGTGTCGTCGATCAACCGCGTCGCAGCCCAGCTCGCCGAGCTCGTGCCCGAGGCGCGCATCGCCGTGGCCCACGGCCAGCTCAACGAGCACGTGCTCGAGCAGATCGTGGTCGACTTCTGGGAGCGCAAGTTCGACGTGCTCGTCTCGACGACCATCATCGAGACCGGCCTCGACATCTCCAATGCCAACACGATCATCATCGACCGGGCCGACAAGTACGGCCTCTCGCAGCTGCACCAGTTGCGCGGCCGTGTGGGTCGTGGTCGCGAGCGGGCGTACGCGTACTTCCTCTACGACCCGGCGAAGCCGCTTTCCGAGACCGCGCACGACCGCCTGTCGACGATCGCGGCCAACAACGAGCTCGGCAGCGGCATGCAGGTCGCGCTGAAGGACCTCGAGATCCGAGGCGCGGGCAACCTGCTCGGCGCCGAGCAGGCCGGTCACATCGCGGGCGTCGGCTTCGACCTCTACCTGCGCATGATCGGCGAGGCGGTCTCCGCATTCCGCGGCGATGTGGCGACCGGCCAGACCGAGCTCCGGCTCGAGCTGCCCGTCGACGCGCACATCCCCGAGGACTACGTGGACTCCGAGCGGCTGCGACTCGAGGCCTACCAGAAGCTCTCGGCCGCGAGCGGCCCGGCCGCGAAAGACGGCCAGATCGACCAGGTCGTCGACGAGCTCGTCGACCGGTACGGAGAACCGCCCGAGCAGGTCAAGCACCTCGTGGCCATCTCGCGGCTGCGTCGGGAGGCGCAGCGGGCGGGGCTCTCCGACGTCATCGCGACGGGCTCGAAGCTGCGCATCGCACCCGCGAACATCCCCGACTCGCGCCGCGTGCGCCTCGAGCGCATGTACCCGGGGGCCAAGCACTTCGCCCAGAACGACGTGATCCTCGTGCCGTTCCCCGTGACGAACGGCGAACTGCCGAGCGATGCCGACCTCATCGACTGGGTGTCGCGGCTGATCATCGCGATCTTCCCGATCCCGGAGGCGCCGGCGGCGGATGCGCCGGGGCAGGCGTCAGCCGCAGCTTCCGGCAGCTGAGTCCGCCCGCGGCGTCGAGGCGCCGCCACAGGTTCGGAGATCTGCGCGATTTCGGAGCCGAGCCGACCGGCGGACCCGAACCTGCGCAGATCTCCGAGATCGTGACGAAGATCGTCGACGGGGCCGCCGGCTAGACCTTCAGGTGACCCCACTCGGCGAGGAACTCCTCGACCGACATGCGCTCGAGGTCGGCGTTGATCGCACGCAGCAGGGCATCAGCCTCATCGAGCGACCCGGCGCGCGTGCGGATCACCGGAGCATCGGTGCTCGTGCGCAGGACGACGAGATCGGCGATCGACGGCCCACCGAGACCTGTCGCCTCGCCCGCGATGAGCAGCGCGGTGTGCCAGGCCTTGCCGAGCCCCCGACGGCGGGTCTCCTGGAGTTCGGCGCGAAGGAACCGGGCGGCGGGCGTGCTGTCGCTCATCGTTCGAGTCTGGCACGCGCTCAGCGCGAGAACGCCCCGCCGACGCCGGCGTGGCCGCCGTGCCGCTTGTAGTGACGCGAGCGCAGGCTCACGACGACGGCTGAGACGACGATCGCGACGCCCGAGCCGAGCAGCACCGCGAGCGTGCCCTCGTCGGCGACCTCGGGCAGTCCGACGAAGGCGAGCTCGTTCATGAGCAGCGACACGGTGAACCCGATGCCGCCGAGCGCGCCGACGACGAACAGGTCGCCGAGGGTGAGCGGCGTGCCCGAGCGGCGTCGCGCGACGAGTGCGCCGAGGCCGCCCGCCACCATGATGCCGATGATCTTGCCCACCGGCAGCCCGATGAGGATGCCCCAGAACGCCGGGTCGAGCTCGCTCGGCTGCACCTGCGGCACGGCGACCATCGCCGCCGAGAAGGCGAAGAGCGGCAGGATGACGCCGTTGGACCACGGCTCGAGCGCGTGTACCGCCCGGCCGCCCGGGCGACGCGCCATGACGAGGCCGAGGGCGACGCCCGCGATCGTCGCGTGCACGCCCGACTGGTAGACGAAGTACCAGGCGAGCGCA
This sequence comes from Agromyces sp. Root81, assembly GCF_001429165.1. Taxonomy (GTDB): domain Bacteria; phylum Actinomycetota; class Actinomycetes; order Actinomycetales; family Microbacteriaceae; genus Agromyces. The sequence continues at coordinate 569,813 of NZ_LMIR01000004.1, read as the reverse complement.
CCGAGCACGATCAGCACCAGCGCGATCGGCCACTGCGGCCTGCGCGAGAGGATCCACGCCGAGCGCGGCTTCATCATGCGGCTCACCGCGCCGAACAGCGCGATCGCGATGCCCGCGAATCCGATCGACGCGAGGTTCGCGTCGGCGGTGAAGAAGAACGCGATGATCAGGATCGCGATGAGGTCGTCGAGCACCGCGAGGGCGAGGAGGAACACGCGCACGCGCGTGGGGATCCAGGTGCCGAACATGGCGAGCACCCCGAGTGCGAAGGCGATGTCGGTCGCGGTGGGGATGGGCCATCCGTCGACCGTCTCGGTGCCCGCCGTGAAGGCGAAGAAGATGAGGGCCGGCACGACGACCCCGCCGATCGCGGCGATCGCCGGCAGCAGGGCCTTGGACAGGCTGTTGAGCTCGCCGATGACGAGCTCGCGCTTCAGCTCGACCGCGACGATGAAGAAGAAGACCGCGAGCAGGCCGTCGCTGATCCAGTGGCCGGCCGAGAGGTCGAGGCCGAGCCATGGCAGGTCGATGTGCGCGTTCTTCAGCTCGATGAGCGCCGGCCCGAACGACAGGTTCGCGACCAGGAGGCCGAGCACGGCGGCGATGAGGAGGAGGGCGGCGGCCCAGCGCTCGGAGCGGAGGAAGTTCATGTGTGGGACTCCAGTTCGGAGATCGCGTGCACGAGCTGCGCGGAGCAGGGCTGCGACGTCGACGGTGAGTGACGACGGTCTCCCGTCGGCCGACCAGACTTCCCGGCGCTCCTCGGGCCAGTCTACGGGCGATGCGCGTTCGCGACCGGTTGCCGCGCCTACGCTGGTGCGGTGACACTCTCGCTCTGGGCGACGCTCCTCGCTGCCTGTTTCGTCATCAGCTTCACCCCGGGCGCGGGCGCGATCAACACGATGGGCAACTCCCTGAACGTGGGTTTCCGTCGCTCGATCTGGGGCATCCTCGGCCAGCAGACCGCCCTCATCGTGCACATCCTGATCGTCGCCGCCGGCGTCGGAGTCGTCGTCGCCGGATCGCCGGTCGCATTCGAGGTCATCCGCTACGCGGGCGCCGCCTACCTCGTCTACCTCGGCATCCGGCAACTGCTCGCGAAGCCGCAGCCGCCCTCCGATGCCGACGACGGCGAAGCGGATGCCTCACGGCCGGCGCCGACGGCGGGCTCCGAGTCGCGCTGGTCGATGTTCCGCAGGGGTCTCTGGGTGAACCTCCTGAACCCCAAGGCGATCGTCTTCTTCCTCGCGTTCCTGCCGCAGTTCATCCGGCCCGATCTGCCGCTCCTTCCGCAGTACCTGATCGTCGGCCTGACCGTCGTGGTCGTCGACGTGATCGTGATGTGGGGCTTCTTCGCGGCGGCGGCGCACAGCATGCGGCGGTTCACCCGTTCCGTGCGCGGCCAGCGCGCGTTGAACGGCGTCTTCGGGGCGCTGTTCATCGCCGTCGGCGTGCTGCTCGCGGTCGTGCACTGAGGGCGTTCGGCCGACGCCGTCGCGTCGGGTGTGCACCTAGGCTGCCGGTATGAGCGCAGCGCACCCCGGACTGGACGAACTCATCGACACCGTGGCCCTGCTCCGTGCTCCGGGCGGCTGCCCCTGGGATGCCGAGCAGACGCACGAGAGCCTCGTTCAGTACCTCGTCGAGGAGAGCTGGGAGCTCATCGACGCGATCGAGTCGGGCAGTCGCGAGGAGATGATCGAAGAGCTCGGAGACGTGCTGTACCAGGTGCTCTTCCACGCCGACCTCGCCGCACACGCCGACGGCGAGCGCTTCGACATCGACGACGTCGCGCGGCACATGACGGCCAAGATGGTGTCGCGGCATCCGCACGTCTTCGGCGATCGCGAGGCCGAGACCGCCGCCGACGTCGTCGCCTTCTGGGACGACCTCAAGGCCGACGAGAAGCCGCACCGCACGAGCGTGCTCGACGGCATCCCGCGCGGCATGCCGGCCCTCGCGCTCGCGCAGAAAGTGCTCGGCAAGGCCGAGAAGGTGGGCGTGACGGATGCCTCGGCGCCCGCGTCGGCCGCTCCTGCACCGCCCGCTCCCGCGGCGCCCGCTCCCGCGGCGCTCGCGCCCGCCACGGAGGACGAGCTCGGCCGGGTGCTGCTCGGGCTCGTGGCATCCGCTCGCTCGCAGGGCCTCGACGCCGAGCGGGCGCTGCGCACCGCCGTGCGCGCCCTCGAAGCCGAGGTGCGCGCAGCCGAGGCGCCCGGCGACGCCTGAATCGCAGCCGGCGAAGGCTCGCGGAACTCGCGGCGCGGGCGTACCGTCGGACGAAACGCCGCCGAAGGGGGAGCCATGGGCATCGAGGACTGGCGGCTCGAGGAGTTCTTCGACGTCTACGCGGCGGCGCAGCGCGACTTCGACGCCGACGCCACCGCACGCCTCTGGGGGCTGCCGGGCATGGTGATCACCGACGAGTTCGCCGGGGCGCTCGAGAGCCGCGCCGACATGGCGACCGGGCTCTCGTCGTCGTATCCGCTCTACCGCCGGCTCGGCTTCGAATCGATCGTGCCCGAGCTGCGCGCCGTGAGCGCGCTCACCGACGTCATCTCGATGGTCCGCGTGCGCTGGAGCTACCTCGATGCGAGCGACGAACTGATCGTGACGAGCGACGTCGAGTACCTCGTGCGCGACGACGCGGACGGCCTGCGGATCTACCTCGCCGTCGGCATCGACGAGGCCGACGCGCTGCGCCGGGCTGCTGCGGCGAAGGGCATCGAGCTCGACGCGGGCTAGGTGCGAACGGCGACCGGCCGGCCCGCGCCGCGATCGACGCCCGCGTGCTGGAAGAATGGTCGGCATGGCTGCATCCGTCACCCCTCCGCGCGGCATGCGCGACTTCCTCCCCGCCGAGAAGGCCCGTCGCGAGCACGCCCTCGGCGTGATCCGCGGGGTGTACGCGGCGCACGGCTTCGACGAGATCGAGACGCCGGTCATGGAGGACTCCTCGCGGCTGCACGCCGGACTCGGCGGCGACAACGAGAAGCTCGCGTTCGCCGTCATGAAGCGCGGACTCGGCGCCGACGACCTCGCTCGCGCCGCGGCATCCGGCGACGCCCTCTCGCTCGCCGACCTCGGCCTGCGCTACGACCTCACGGTGCCGCTCGCCCGGTTCTACGCGACGCACCGGGCCGCGCTGCCGCCCGTGTTCCGCTCGATCCAGATCGCGCCGGTGTGGCGCGCAGAGCGCCCGCAGAAGGGGCGCTACCGCCAGTTCGTGCAGTGCGACATCGACATCATCGGCGAGGCGGGTGCGCTCGCCGAGCTCGAGCTGCTCACCGCGACGGTCGCGACGCTCGACGCGCTGGGGCTCTCGGGCTGCACGATCCGGTTGAACGACCGGCGCATCCTCGCCGGCATCCTCGGCTCATGGGGCGTGCCCGACGAGCTGCGCGAACGAGCGCTCATCACGATCGACAAGCTCGACAAGATCGGCACCGGGGGAGTGGCGGCGGAGCTCGCCGAGCTCGGCATCGTCACGGGCGATGCGGATGTCGCGGCCGAACTCGAGGCGCTGACCACCGCCGACTGGCACCTCGCGGATCGCCAGGCGTCGCAGCCCACGCCCTCGTGGCTCGACAGCGAGGCCTACGCCGACCTGCTCGCACTGCGCGCAGCGCTGCCCGACGCGGCCATCGAGTTCGACCCGACCCTCGTGCGCGGCATGGGCTACTACACGGGAACGATCTTCGAGATCGCCCACCCCGACTACGGCTACTCGCTCGGCGGCGGCGGCCGCTACGACGGCATGATCGGTCGCTTCCTCGGCCAGGAGGTGCCCGCGTGCGGCTTCTCCATCGGCTTCGAGCGCATCGTCGACCTGCTCGCCGTGCGCGACGAGGAGCGCCCGCGCGCGGTCGTGCTCGTCTACGACGCGGATGTCCCGGCCGGGCGCCTGCTCGAGCTGAAGGGCGAGCTCGTGGCATCCGGTTCGCGGGTTCGTCTCGAGCGCCGCGTCAAGAACCTGCGCGCCCTGCTCGACCGCGTGACCGCCGACGGCTTCGACGCGTTCGCGTCGGTCGGCGCCGAGACGGCGGATGCCGCGTCGCTCGCGTTCCGCGACCTCTCCGCGTAGCTCACACGCGAGTGCGGCGCCTACGCGCCGCACTCGCTGCCGCTCGCACAGCATCGGAGAACTGCGCGCATTCGGGTGCCGGTGCCCGAAGCACTCCGAGATCATGCGGATCTCCGAACTCGCGGCGGGCGGGCAGCTCGTCCGGCCGGGATGAACGCCAGTCGTGAGCATTACTAGACTGACACCGGATCACGACGGAGTCGTCCGCTGCACACCCACCCATCACAGAGGAGTTCACTGTGGCAATCATCGAAGCTGTAGGCGCACGCGAGATTCTCGACTCGCGCGGCAACCCGACCGTCGAGGTCGAGGTGCTGCTCGACGACGGTTCGCTGGCCCGCGCCGCGGTGCCCTCCGGCGCATCGACCGGTGCGTTCGAGGCGTACGAGCTGCGCGACGGCGACAACGACCGCTACCTCGGCAAGGGCGTGCAGAAGGCCGTCGACGCCGTGCTCGACGACCTCGGCCCCGCCATCGAAGACCTCGACGCCGCCGACCAGCGCCTCGTCGACGCCGCCCTCATCGAGGCCGACGGCACCGAGAACAAGAGCCGCCTCGGCGCCAACGCCATCCTCGGCGTGAGCCTCGCGGTCGCGAAGGCCGCCGCCGACTCGGCCGACCTGCCGCTCTTCCGCTACCTCGGCGGACCCAACGCCCACGTACTGCCCGTGCCGATGATGAACATCATCAACGGCGGCGCGCACGCCGACACCGGCGTCGACATCCAGGAGTTCATGGTGCTGCCGATCGGCGCGCCGAGCTACTCCGAGGGCCTCCGCTGGGGCGTCGAGACCTACCACGCCCTCAAGAGCCTGCTGAAGGCCAAGGGTCTGTCGACCGGCCTCGGCGACGAGGGCGGCTTCGCTCCCGACTTCGCTCACAACCGCGCGGCGCTCGACTTCATCTCCGAGGCGATCGAGAAGGCCGGATTCACGCTCGGCACCGACATCGCGCTCGGCCTCGACGTCGCGGCGAGCGAGTTCTACGAGAACGGCGTCTACAAGTTCGAGGGCAAGGACCGCACCTCGGCCGAGATGAACGCGTACTATGCCGAGCTCGCTGCCGCGTACCCGCTCGTGTCGATCGAGGACCCGCTCGACGAGTCCGACTGGGACGGCTGGGCCGCCCTCACCGCCGAGCTCGGCACGAAGCTGCAACTGGTCGGCGACGACCTGTTCGTCACCAACCCGAAGCGCCTCGCCGAAGGCATCGCGAAGCACACCGGCAACTCGATCCTCGTCAAGGTGAACCAGATCGGCACCCTGACCGAGACCCTCGACGCCGTGACGCTCGCGCAGCGCTCGGGCTACACGGCCGTCATGTCGCACCGTTCGGGTGAGACCGAGGACACGACGATCGCCGACCTCGCCGTCGCGACCGACTGCGGTCAGATCAAGACTGGCGCGCCCGCCCGGAGCGAGCGAGTCGCCAAGTACAATCAGCTTCTGAGGATCGAAGAGGAACTCGGTGAGGCCGCGGTGTACGCCGGCCGCACGGCGTTCCCCCGCTACACGGCCTAGACAGCATCACGCGTGACGGGGGCGGCCGAGTGGCCGCCCCCGTCATCGTTCTTCCGGGTTGGACGATGAGGAGGGGCGATGCGAGACGACACCGGTCGCTCCGGCCGCACCCCACGACGTCCATCCGTACCGACGCCGAAGCCGGCCGCGAAGCGCGGCCCCGCTGCGTCGGGTGCGGGATCGAAGACGACGGGCTCGAAGACATCGGCCGCGAAGTCGACGTCGGCCGCGACGTCGAACGGCGCCGCGAAGTCGAGCGGCCCCGCGAAGTCGTCCGCAGGCGCCAAACCGGAGAAGTCCGCGAAGTCGGCCGCAGGGCGGGCTCCGGCCCAGCAGGGTGCCGCCGCCGGGGCAGGCTGGCTCAGCGGCATCCGATTCTCAGGTTTCTCCCTCATCATGATGGGAGTGCTCGTGCTCGCCGTCGTGGTGCTGGCGCCGACGATCGCGGCGTACGCACAGCAACGGCAGCAGATCGCCGAGCTTCGCGCCGCCGTCTCCGCTCAGGAGGAGGAGGTGCAGCGGCTCCGCGATGAACGCGAGCGCTGGAACGACGACACCTTCATCGTGACCCAGGCGCGGGAGCGCCTCGACTACGTGATGCCGGGCGAGGTGAGCTACCTCGTCATCGACGATCGAACGGAAGCGGCGAAGACGGATGCCACGGCCGAGGTCTCGGCCGAGGTGACCGAATCGAAGGGCGACTGGATGCGAACCCTCCTCGACTCGGTGCTGACCGCCGGGCTCGCGCCCGAGGCCGCACCGCCCGCCGATCCCGCAACAGAGCCCCCAGCCCCCACGACACCGCCCGCCGTTCCCGCAGCCGAGGAGATCCGATGACCCGCCCGCCCTTCGAACAGGTGAGCGAGCGCGATGTGCGCATCGTCTCGGCGCAGCTCGGGCGCCCGGCCCGCGACGTCGTGGGCATCGCCGCCCGCTGCGTGTGCGGAGCGCCGACGGTCGTCGCCACGGCGCCGCGCCTGTCGGACGGCACTCCGTTCCCGACCTTCTACTACCTCTCGCACCCGGCGGCGACCGCCGCGATGTCGTTCCTCGAGGCCGCGCAGCTGATGGTCGAGTGCTCCGAGCTGCTGGCGAGCGACGCCGAGGTCGCCGAGGCCTACGGCCGCGCCCACCGCGACTACCTCGCCGACCGCGAGTCGATCGCCGTCGTGCCCGAGCTCGCGGGCATCTCGGCGGGCGGCATGCCGACGCGCGTCAAGTGCCTGCACGCGCTCGTCGCGCACTCGCTCGCGGCCGGCCCGGGGATCAACCCGATGGGCGACATCGCACTCGAGCGCTCGACCTGGTCGCCCGACGTCTGCCGATGCCCCGACTACGGCGTCGACGAGGCGCCCGCTGCCGGGGATGCGCCCGCGGAGGCCGTCGAGGGGTCCGCCGGGTGAACCAGCGGCCGCGCCCGAGTCGCCCCGAACGCCCAGCGCGTCCGGGGCGCACCGGTCGCGCCCGCACGCCGCTGGCGTTCGTCGTGCGGGCCACGGCGACGCTCGCCACCGCGACGATGCTCGCCCTCGCCGGAGCCGGCGCCGCGCATGCCGATCCCGTGCGCGACTACGAGTACTGGCTCACCGACTACGGCTTCACGACCTCGTGGAACACCTCGCGCGGCAAGGGCGTCACGGTCGCCATCATCGACACGGGCGTCAACGGCAACGTCGCCGAACTCCGTGGCGCGGTCGTCGGCGGCACGGATGTCTCGGGCCTCGGCAGTCCCGACGGGCAGACGCCGGTGGGCGAGGACCAGAACCACGGCACGATGGTCGCCGGCCTCCTCGCCGGTCGTGGCACCGGTGAGGGCAACGGCATGATCGGGACCGCGCCCGAGGCGGACCTGCTGACCGTGTCGGTGGCATTCGGCCAGGACACCGGTGCGGTGAAGTCGAACGACGACCAGATCGCCGAAGCCGTTCGCTGGGCGGTCGACAACGGCGCCGACGTGATCAACATGTCGTTGACCCGCAACACCCCCGACTGGCCCGAGAGCTGGGACGACGCGTTCATGTATGCGTTCGAGAACGACGTCGTGGTCGTCGCCGCCGCGGGCAACCGCGGCAGCGGCACGACCCAGGTGGGTGCGCCCGCCACGATTCCGGGTGTGCTGACGGTCGCCGGCGTCGACACCGACAAGAACGCCAGTCTCGACGCGAGCTCGCAGGGCATCACGATCGCCGTCGCGGCACCGAGCGAGGACCTCGTGGGGCTGCTTCCCGACGGCGGCTACGTGCTCTGGAACGGCACGAGCGGCGCCGCGCCGATCGTGTCGGGCCTCGTGGCGCAGATCCGGTCCGAGTATCCCGAGCTCGATGCCGCGAACGTCATCAACCGGCTCATCGAGACCGCCGACCCCAACGGCCAGACGGTGCCGAGCGCGCTCTACGGCTACGGCCTGATCGACCCGGTCGCCGCGCTCGAGGCGGAGGTGCCGAAGGTCGACGAGAACCCGCTCGGGTCGCTCGCCGACTGGATCACGCTGCACCGTCGTGCCGAGGTCGAGACGCCCGAGCACAGCGGCGAGCTGCAACCGGTCGTGCCGGTGGCGGACCCGCCGTTGCCGCAGTCGGACGGAGGGCAGACGCTGCTTCCGACGCAGTGGACCCTCGCCTACATCACCGTGCCGCTCTCACTCGTCGCAGGGTTTGGTACGCTAGCAGCGCTGTTGGGCATCGGCGCCACTCGGCATACCAGGCGGACTGTCCGCATTCGCGAGCAGTGATCGCACGCAAATCAGCCCGCACGTTCCAAAACTGAGGAGTCCATTCACCGTGCCCAAGATTCTCATCGTCGGCGGTGGCTATGCGGGGTTCTACACGGCGTGGAAGCTCGAGAAGTGGCTGCGTGCCGGCGAGGCCGAGGTCACGATCGTCGACCCGCTGCCGTACATGACGTACCAGCCGTTCCTGCCCGAGGTCGCTGCGGGCTCGATCGAGCCGCGGCACTCCGTCGTCGCGCAGCGCCGGCACCTGAAGAAGACCAACGTCGTGACCGCGAAGGTCACGCGCATCGATCACGCGGCCAAGACCGCGACGATCACGCCCGAGCTGGGCGAGCCGTGGCAGTTCGACTACGACGTCGTCGTGGTCACCGGCGGCGCCGTCTCGCGCACCTTCCCGATCCCGGGCATCGCCGACAACGCCATCGGCCTCAAGTCGATCGAAGAGGCCGTCGCCATCCGCGACCGCGTGCTCACGAACTTCGACAAGGCTTCGAACCTTCCCCCCGGCCCCGAGCGTGAGCGCCTGCTCACCTTCGTCGTCGTCGGCGGCGGATTCGCGGGCATCGAGGTCTTCGCCGAGCTCCGCTCCTTCGCGAGCTCGCTGCTCGAGTACTACCCGCAGCTCACCTTCGACGAGACGCACTTCCACCTCATCGAGGCGATGGGCCGCATCATGCCCGAGGTCTCGCTCGAGACGAGCCACTGGGTCATCAAGCACCTCGCCCAGCGCGGGGCCGAGATCCACCTCGACACGCAGCTCACGAGCGCGGTCGACGGCGTCATCGAGCTGTCGACGGGTGAGAGCTTCGAGACCGATCTCATCGTCTGGACCGCCGGCGTCATGGCGAACCCCGCGATCGTGCGTTCGAGCGACCTCCCCGTCGAGGAGCGCGGCCGCATCAAGGCCCGCGCCGACCTGCGCATCGGCGACGACGAGGAGTTCGTGGCCGACGCCTGGGCCGCAGGCGACATCGCCGCGGTACCCGACCTCACGGGCGGCGGCGTCGGCGGCTACTGCGTGCCGAACGCCCAGCACGCGGTGCGTCAGGGCAAGCTGCTCGCCAAGAACATCGTCGCGGTGCTCCGCGGCGAGGAGCCGAAGCAGTACTTCCACAAGAACATGGGCGCCGTCGCCGGTCTCGGCGTCGGCTCGGGTGTCTTCCAGTCGGGCAAGATCGCGCTGAAGGGCCTCATCGCCTGGTTCGCACACCGCGGCTACCACGGCCTCGCAATCCCGAGCTGGGAGCGCAAGTTCCGCGTGTTCTGGGGCTGGTGGAACAACTTCTGGCTCGGCCGCGACATCGTCTCGCTGAGCGCCGTGCAGCAGCCGCGCGCCCAGTTCGAGCTGTTCGCCGCGCGTCCGAAGCCGCCGGCGGTCGAGGCCCCGGCCCCGGCTGCCGAGCCTGCCGCGAAGGCGGAGAGCTCGACCAAGAAGGAGGCGGTCGCCGCCAAGTAGCGACGACCCCTGACTATGCTGTGACGCGGCGCCGCCCTTCGGGGCGGCGCCGCGCTCCCGTAGCCCAATCGGCAGAGGCAGGCGACTTAAAATCGCCTCAGTCTGGGTTCGAATCCCAGCGGGAGCACCGCGAAGGTGCGCCGCCCCCGACGACCGCTCGGGCGCCCGATGGTCGTCAGCCGACGGCCCTCCGTACGAGCTCGGTGACCTGCTGCTCGACCGCCGGCGTCCAGTTGCGGACCGCGAAGCCGATGGGCCACAGGTCGCCGTCGTCGAGGTTCGCCCGATCCTCGAAGCCGATGGTCGCGTAGCGGGTCTTGAACTTCGCGGCCGCCTGGATGAAGACGACCATCTTGCCTTCGGCGTTCGCGAAGCCGGGCATGCCGTAGTACGTCTTGGGCATGAGGTCGGGTGCGACCTCGGTGACGACCTTGTAGAGCCCTTCGGCGAGCGACCTGTCCGCAGGCTCCATCTCGGCGATGGCGTCGAGCACCGCCTTGTCACCGGCCGCGCGGTTCTTGCCGGCCTTCTCCTGGTCGCGGAGTTCCTTGGCGCGCTGCTTGACGGCGTCGCGCTCTTCCTTGCTGAGCCCTCCGGACGTGTCGGTCGTTGCCATCGTCGTGCTCCCTTCGGGGGTTCTCATCGTTGCCGCCGCATGGGCGGGGCGTCGATCTCAGGCTAGGCGGATGCGCCGGCTCCGCGCTTCTCCATTCCTGATCGATCCGGGGCGTGTCCGAAATGGCGACCACAGGTGGCGGCCCCCAGGCGACCCCGTCGGACGACCGCGTCGAGAGACCGCGTCAGCTGAGCCGGTCGAGCCGCCGGAGGATGAGCCCCTCGCGGAGTGCCCACGGCGAGACTTCGAGCTCGTCGACGCCGAAGGCGCGCATCGTCTCGGAGAGCACCACCGCGCCGGCGACGATCTGGAACGTGCGGTCGGCGGTGATGCCGGGCAGCGCCGGCCGGGCATCGGCGGGGATGCGCGCGAGCCGCGGCGTCCAGTCGTCGAGTCCGTCGCGGGTGAGGATGCTGCGCTCGGTGTCGCCGAATCCGTCTTCGACGCTGCCGGCGAGCCGGGCGAGCGAGCGGATCGTCTTCGAGGAGCCGACGACGTGGTTCGGCGACGGCAGGGCCTTGAACGGCTCGACGGCCTCGGCGAGCACCTCCCTGGCGTGGGCGCGGAGGCGCGCGACCTGCGCGGGCGAGGGCGGGTCGTCGGGCAGGAACGAGATCGTCGATCGCCCGGCGCCGAGGGGGAGCGACCGCGCGACATCCGGCACCTCGTCGTTGCCCTGGGCGAGTTCGAGCGAACCGCCGCCGATGTCGAAGAGCAGCAGGCGCCCGGCCGACCAGCCGTACCAACGGCGCACGGCGAGGTAGGTGAGGCGCGACTCGTCGTCACCCGAGAGCACCTGCAGGCGCACCCCGGTGTCGCGTTCGACGAGGTCGAGCACGGCCTCGCCGTTGGCCGCCTCGCGGATCGCGGAGGTCGCGAAGGCGAGCAGCTCCTCGATGCCCGCCTCGCGAGCAGCGGATGCCGCACCGCCCACCGCCGTCAGGATGGCGGCGACGCCCTCGGCGCTGATGGCGCCGTCGGGCTCGAGGTAGCGCATGAGGCGCAGCACGGACTTGTGCGAGGCTGTGGGAATGGGGCGCGCGCCAGGGTGCGCCTCCACCACCAGCAGGTGCACCGTGTTGGAACCGACATCGAGGACTCCGAGGCGCATGCTGCGAGCGTAACGGTTTTCGTGCATACTGATGCGACTGGGACGATCGTCCCACTTCAGTCGTCGATGGTGTCGAGAGGAGTCGCATGGCCCGCATTCCCGCCCCAGAGCGGCGCGCAGCACTCGTGCAGGCGGCGCTCCGAGTCGTGTCGCAGCGCGGTATCGCGCATGCCACGACTCGGGCGATCGTCGCCGAAGCGGGCATGTCGCTCGCGAGTTTCCACTACGCGTTCGACTCGCGCGATGAGCTCATCGACGAGCTCATCACGACGGTCGTCGCCCGCGAGCAGGAGGCGGTGCTGCCCGACGACCTGCAGGGGCACGACATCCGCGACATGCTCGAGGCCGGCCTGCTGCGCTACTTCGAGCACCTCCGTGCCGATCCCGAGCACGAGCAGGCGATGCTCGAGCTCACCCAGTACGCGCTGCGCTCGCCCGAGCGGCATCCGCTCGCCGTCGCGCAGTACGCCCGGTACACCGAGCTCGGCGCCCGATCGCTCTCGGCCGCGGCGGAGCTCGCCGGCGTCGTGTGGAGCACTCCCGTCGAGCAGGTCGCACGGGTGCTCATCGCCTTCACGGACGGGCTCACCCTCACGTGGCTCGTCACCCGCGACGACGACGTCGCACAGGCGGTCGCACATGCGGCCGCCGACGCCCTTTCGAGAATGGCCGAGCCCCGATGACGAGCCTCGATTCCGCCCCCCAGGCGGAGCAACCCACGACCGCCGCACTCGGCGAGCCGGTCCGCCGCGTCTCCGCCGGCTGGATCGCGTCGTTCGCGACCGTCTGGCTCGGCATCTGGATGGCGCAGCTCACCCCGGTGCAGCTGCTGCTGCCGGCCCAGATCGACGCGCAGCTCCACCCCGAGAACTGGGTCGACAGCGTCGTCGCGTTCGGCATCATCTCGGGCATCGCCGCGATCGCGACGATCATCGCGTATCCGCTGACCGGCGCCCTCTCCGACCGCACCACATCGCGGTTCGGCCGTCGCCGCCCATGGATCGCGATCGGCGCGGTCGTCTTCGGACTGTCGCTCGTCGTGCTCGGCCAGCAGACCGAGATCTGGGCGATCGGGGCGACGTGGGTCGCGGCATCCGTCGGCTTCTGCATCATGACCGCAGCGCTCACCGCGACGATCTCCGACCAGGTGCCCGTGAACCAGCGCGGCTTCGTCTCCGGCTGGATGTCGGCGCCGCAGGCGGTCGGCATCATCGTCGGACTCGTGCTCGTGACCGAGCTCGTCACCGACGCCTCGCTCGGCTACATCCTGCTCGCGGTCGTGCTCGTGGTGCTGGCCGTGCCGTTCCTCTTCCGCCCCGACCAGCCGCTCGCGCCGACCGAGCGGGTGCGCGTCACGGCCAAGAGCATCCTCACCGGCTTCTGGATCAGCCCGCGCAAGCACCCCGACTTCGGCTGGACGCTGCTCAGCCGGGTGCTCGTCTCGGTCGGCAACGCGCTCGGCACGAGCCTGCTGCTCTACTTCCTGATGTTCCAGTTGAACGACAAGAACGCCGAAGACGACCTCATCGTGCTCACGCTCATCTACATGGTGTTCGTGATCCTCGCCTCCCTCATCCTCGGCAAGCTCTCCGACAAGCTCGGGCGCCGCAAGATGTTCGTGTTCATCGCCTCCGGCCTCCAGGGTCTCGCCGCGCTGATGCTGGGGCTCTTCCCCGACCTCACCGTCGCCATGATCGGCGCGGGGCTCCTCGGCCTCGGCTACGGCTGCTTCCTCTCGGTCGACCAGGCCCTCGCGACGCAGGTGCTTCCCGACGCCGCCTCGCGCGGCAAGGACCTCGGCATCATGAACATCGCCTCGGCAGTGCCGCAGGCGATCGCGCCGATGATCGGCGCAGCAGCGGTGGTCGTGTCGGGCTCGTTCATGCTCGTCTTCCTGCTCGGCGCGGCGTTCTCCTTCGCCGGCGCCTTCGCCGTCGCCCGGGTCAGGAGCGTGCGCTGATGACGATCGACCTGCACAAGACCGGCACCCCGGCATCGGATGCCTCCGACTGGCTGCGGCCCGAGCGGTACTGGCCGTCGCTGACCGCCGCCACCGCGCACCTCGACGCGCCCGTCGGCGCCCTCCACCTCGGGGCCCTGCGCCACAACGCCCTCGACATGCTCCGCCGGGCGCACGGCACGCCGATCCGCGTGGCCTCAAAGTCGCTGCGCGTGCGCGGCATCGTCGAAGCGCTGCTCGCGATGCCCGGCTACCACGGCGTGCTCGCGTACACGCTCGCCGAGGCGCTCTGGCTCGCCGCGACCGTCGACGACGTCGTGGTCGGGTACCCGACGGCCGAGCGGGCGGCCATCCGCCGGCTCGCGAGCGACCCCGAGCTCGCGAAGCGGGTGACCCTCATGGTCGACTCGCCGGCGCAGCTCGATCTCGTGGACGCGGTGCTGCCGCCCGGCAAGCGCGAGTCGATCCGGGTGTGCCTGGAGCTCGACGCGTCGTGGAACGCGCCGGTGCTCGGCCACCTCGGTGTGCGCCGGTCGCCCGTGCACGCGCCGGAGGACGCCGCCGCGCTCGCCGCGTACATCGTGAAGCGCCCCGGGTTCGAACTCGTCGGCATGATGGCCTACGAGGCGCAGATCGCCGGTGTCGTGAACCAGCCCGCAGGCCGACCCGTCGACGGCGCCGTGAACCGCTGGATGCAGTCGCGATCGATGCCCGAGCTGCGCGAACGTCGCGGCCGCGCGGTCGCCGCGGTGCGCGAGATCGCCGAGCTCGAGTTCGTCAACGGCGGCGGCACCGGCTCGCTCGAGGCCACGGCGGCGGATGCCTCGGTGACCGAGATCGCGGCCGGATCCGGCATCTTCGGCGGGCACCTCTTCGACGGCTACCAGCACTTCACGCCGGCACCCGCCGCCGCATGGGCGCTCGACGTCGTGCGGCGCCCGAGCCGCGATCATGCGACGATCCTCGGCGGCGGCTGGGTCGCCTCCGGCCCGCCCGCGGGCGACCGGCTGCCGAAGATCGTGTGGCCGGAGGGCCTCGTGATGGAGTCGCGCGAGATGGCCGGCGAAGTGCAGACCCCGGTGAGCGGCGACGCCGCCCGCCGCATGAAGGTCGGCGACCGCGTCTGGCTGCGCCACACGAAGTCGGGCGAGCTGGCCGAGCACCTGAACGAGTTCGCCCTGGTCGATGCGGGCGAAGTCGTCGATACCATCCCGACGTATCGGGGAGAAGGGAAGGCGTTCCTGTGACAGCGACGGGAGCCATCTGGCACGTGAAGCGAACCGAGGAGTCCCTGTGACCGCGACCGGAGCCACTTGGCACGTGAGCGCGGGTCGCGATGCGGCTCGAAATGAGGAGTCCCCGTGACCGCGACGGGAGCCATCTGGCACGTGAAGCGAACCGAGGAGTCCCTGTGACCGCGACCGGAGCCACTTGGCGCAACTGGGGTCGCACGGAGTCGGTGCGGCCCCTTCGCGTGGAGCGTCCGGCCAGTGCCGAGGCGGTGCAGCGGGCGGTCACGGCGGCCGCGGCATCCGGCCTGCCGATCAAGCCCGTCGGTTCGGGCCACAGCTTCACCGGCATCGCGGTCGCGCCGGGCGTGCAGCTCGACATGACCGGCGTCTCGGGAGTCATCGACGCGGATGTCGCGACGGGCCGGGTCACCCTCGGCGCCGGCACCCGGCTGCACGAGCTGCCCGAGCTGCTCGCGCCGTACGGGCTCGCGCTCGCGAACATGGGCGACATCGACCGGCAGACGATCTCGGGTGCGACCTCGACCGGCACCCACGGCACGGGCCTCGGGTTCGGCGGGCTCGCCACCCAGATCGTCGCCGCCCGCCTCGTGACCGGCACGGGCGAACTCATCACCGTGAGCGAGACCGAGCGCTCCGAGCTGCTGCCTGCTGTGCGCCTCGGCCTCGGTGCGCTCGGCGTGCTCGTCGACGTGACGCTGCAGCTCGTGCCGCGGTACGTGCTGCACGCCGTCGAGAAGCCCGAGCCGCTCGGCGAGGTGCTCGACGGCTGGGAGGAGCGCGTGCGCGCGGCCGACCACTTCGAGTTCTACTGGTTCCCGCACACCGAGGCGGCCCTCACGAAGACGAACACCCGGCTGCCGGGCGATGCTCCTCGGCGTCCGCTCGGGCGTCTCTCGCGCTGGGTCGACGACGAACTGCTCGCGAACGGCGCGTACCGCGGCGTCTGCGCGCTCGGCACGGTCGCCCCGGGGGTCGTGCCGGTGTTCGCCCGCCAGGTCGAGAAGCTCACGGGCGACCGCGACTTCGCCGACTTCTCGCCGAAGGTGTACATCACGAACCGCACGGTGCGGTTCCGCGAGATGGAGTACGCGGTGCCGCTCGCGGCGGTGCCCGAGGCCATGCGCGAGGTGCGCGACCTCATCGAGCGGAAGGGATGGCGCATCAGCTTCCCGATCGAGGTGCGCGCCGCGGCATCCGATGACAACTGGCTCTCGACGGCCCACGGCCGCGAGTCGGGCTACATCGCCGTGCACCGCTACTACCGTGAGGACCCGACCGAGTACTTCGCCGCGGTCGAGGCGATCATGCGCGGCTACGGCGGACGCCCGCACTGGGGCAAGATGCACACGCGCGACGCCGAGTCGCTGCGCGAGGTGTATCCGCGCTTCGACGACTTCCTGCGGGTGCGGGACGAGCTCGACCCCGAGCGGCGTTTCGCGAATCCGTACCTCGACCGGGTGCTCGGCGCCTAGCTCGCAGATCCGACGAGGGACGGATGCCGCGTGGCATCCGCCCCTCGTCGTCGATCAGGCCGTGCGGCGACGCAGCGTGATCGATCCGAGCACGATCGAGCCGACGATCCACGCCGCGATCACGAGGATCTTCGCCGTGATCCAGGCGGCGCTCTCCGAGTCGGCGGCGACGGCCTGCAGTGCGTCGATCGCGAAGCTCAGCGGCAGCCATTCGCTGATCGCCTCGAGGGCGGCGGGCAGCTGGTCGCGGGGGATGAAGATGCCGCCGAGCAGGATCTGCGGGAAGACGATGAGCGGCATGAACTGCACGACCTGGAACTCGGAGCGCGCGAACGCGCTCGCGAGGAGGCCGAGCGCGGTGCCGAGCAGGGCGTCGGCGACCGCCACGGCGAAGAGGAGCCAGATCGACCCCTCGATCTCGAGTCCGCACACCCACACGGCGAACGAGACGGCGATCGCGGTCTGGAACACGGCCAGCAGGCCGAAGGCGAGGGCGTAGCCGAGGATGAAGTCGCCCTTGCCCATCGGCATCGAGAGCAGTCGTTCGAGGGTGCCGCTGCGACGCTCCCTGAGGGTCGAGATGCTCGTCACGAGGAACATGACGATGAACGGGAAGAGGGCGATCATCGCGGGGCCGATGTCGGTGAAGACGTCGGTGTCGACGAAGATCCAGGCGACGAGGCCGATGAGCAGGCTCGGCACCACGAGGAGGAGGGCGACGGTGCGGTGGTCGTGGCGGATCTGGCCGAGCACCCGGCCGGTGGTCGCGAAGGTGCGGCTGAGGGTCATCGCTCCGTCTCCGTCTCCGTCTCGGTCGTCGGGCGCAGGTCGGGCTCGCCCCGCTCGATGAGGCGGAGGAAGGCCTGCTCGACGTCGTCGGTGCCGGTGACCCGGAGCAGGCCCCGCACGGTGTCGTCGGCGAGCAGCCGACCGTCGCGGAGGAGCAGCAGCCGGTCGCAGCGCTTCGCCTCGTCCATGACGTGGCTCGAGATGAGCAGGGTCGCGCCGTCGTCGGCGAGGCTGCGGAACAGCCCCCAGAGCTCGACGCGCAGCACGGGGTCGAGGCCGACCGTGGGTTCGTCGAGCACGAGCACCTCGGGGTCGCCGAGGAGTGCCGCGGCCAGCGAGACGCGGCTGCGCTGGCCGCCCGAGAGCGACCCGACGAGCCGGCCGGCGACCGAGCCGAGGTCGGTGCGTTCGACGACGCGGTCGATATCGGATGCCGGTGCGCCGATGATGCGCCGGAAGTAGGCGAGGTTCTGCCGCACCGAGAGGTCGTCGTACACGCTCGCCTGCTGGGTCACGTAGCCCATGCGGGTGCGGAGTGCCCGACTGCCCGCCGGCAGCCCAAGCACTTCGATCGTGCCCGACTTCACGAGCTGCACGCCGACGATCGCGCGCATCAGGGTCGTCTTGCCGCTGCCGCTCGGGCCGAGCAGGCCGATGACGTGCCCGCGCGGCACGGCGAGCGAGAGCCGATCGAGCGCCGTTGCGCCCCCGCGGACGACGGTCAGGTCCTCCACGATGACCGCGGCGCCGGATGCGGCGTGGGCCGTGGCATCCGAGTTATTCATCATGTGCCGAATCCTTCGCCGACGGCGCCGCGCTGTCAAGCGATTCAGGACTCCCGGTCAGGTGCCATTGCACGGCCGGGCCGACCCGGCGCACGAGCTCCTCGATGTCGGCCGACGCGACCGGCTCGAACTCGAGCACGTAGCGCACCATGATGACCCCGACGAGCTGCGAGGCGGCGAGTTCCGCCCGAAGGTCGGCATCATCGGCATCGCCCAGCGCGGTGGCGATGCGCTGCATGATCTCGTGGCGCAGGAACTCGCGGAGCATCCTGGCGACCGGCCCCTGCCCGATCGCCGAGCGCAGTGCCGCCACGGCGGCAGGTCGAACGGCACCGGAGTCCCACGCCGTGAGCACCGCGCGCACCAGGCGTCCGCCGAGCTCCTCGATCGGGGCGGCGAGCGCCTCCCGCACGACCCGCTCAGGACGCAGCGGCACCTCGACGACCTCGGCGACGAGCGCCTGCTTGCCGTCGAAGTAGTGGTGCACCAACGCGGGATCGACGTCCGCCCGGCGGGCGATCGCGCGCATCGACGCCGCCTCGTAGCCGTGCTCTGCGAACTCGGCCGTCGCGGCGGCCAGGATGCGCGCGCGGGTGTCGCCCGCGTTGGCCCCGCGGGGGCGTCCTCGCCGACGGCGTTCCGGGTGCTCCGTCACAGGCTGAGCCTACGCCCGGAGACAGCTCTCCGGTTCCTCCGAGTCTCATGGGAAGCACAGCTCACGCGGAGGCCCGCTCGGTAGAATGACCGGACACAGCAACCGTCGCTCAGAGCGCTTAGGAGTCCGTGCCATGGAATGGCTCATCCCCGTCATCATCGTCGTTGCGCTCGTGGTGATCATCGGCATCTACCTCTGGGCCACGTACAACTCCCTCGTCACGCTGAACGTGCGCGTCGATGAGGCATGGAGCGACATCACGGTGCAGCTGAAGCGTCGTGCCGACCTGATCCCGAACCTCATCGAGGCGGTCAAGGGCTACGCGGCGCACGAGAAGTCGGTCTTCGAGTCCGTCACCCAGGCGCGCGCCGAGACGCTCTCGGCTCAGGGCCCAGCCCAGGCCGGTGCGGCCGAGAACCACATGCAGCAGGCGCTGAAGTCGATCTTCGCCGTCGCCGAGGCGTACCCGCAGCTGCAGGCCAGCCAGAACTTCCTGCAGCTCCAGTCCGAGCTGGTCGACACCGAAGACAAGATCCAGGCCTCGCGCCGGTTCTACAACGGCGGTGTGCGCGAGCTCAACACGAAGATCAAGGTCTTCCCGAACACCCTGTTCGTGCGCGGCCTCGGCTTCCACGAGCGCGACTTCTTCGAGGTCACGGAGCCGGCGGCGATCGCCGAGCCTCCGCGCGTCCAGTTCTAAGGGCCGGCGTTGTACCGCGCGATCGCGAAGAACAAACGCAACACCGTCTTCATCATCCTGTTCTTCCTCGCCATCATCGGCGGGTTGGGCTGGCTCGCGGCGTTCATCTACCAAGACGTCACGATCGTCGTCGTGACGCTCGTCATCGCGACCGCGTACGCGCTGTTCCAGTACTTCACCGCCGACCGGCAGGCGCTCTCGATGTCGGGCGCGGTCGAGCTGCACTCCAAGGCCGACCACCCCCGGCTCTGGCGCACCGTCGAGAACCTCTCGATCACCACTGGCACGCCGATGCCGCGGGTGTTCGTGATCTCCGATCCCGCGCCCAACGCATTCGCCACCGGCCGTGACCCCGAACACGCCGTGGTCGCAGCGACCACGGGTCTGCTCGAGATCATGGACGACGCGGAGCTCGAGGGCGTCATGGCCCACGAGCTCGGGCACGTGCGCAACTACGACATCCGCCTCTCGATGATCGTCTTCGGGCTCGTCGTCGCGGTCGGTTTCATCTCCGACATGCTCGTGCGCATGGCCTTCTTCGGTGGCCGAGGCAACAACAACGGCAATCCGGTCGTCATGATCTTCGGCATCGTCGCGATGCTCATCGCGCCGCTCGTCGCGAGCCTCGTGCAACTCGCCGTCTCGCGCCAGCGCGAGTACCTCGCGGATGCCACGGGTGCGATGACGACCCGCCACCCCGACGCGCTCGCCCGTGCCCTCGCGAAGCTCGACACGTACGGCCGGCCGATGAAGCGTCAGAACTCGTCGATGGCCCACCTCTGGATCGCCGACCCGCTGAAGCCGGGCGTCATGGACAAGCTCTTCGCCACCCACCCGCCGATCGAAGAGCGCATCAAGCGGCTCGAGGAGATGGGCGGCGCGTTCTAGGCGATCCGCCGCTCAGGCGATCCGCCGCTCAGGCGGCCGCCGTGCGGAGCTCTGCCGCCAGCGCGGGGGAGAGGTCGCCCCGACCCGTGACCGTCACCTCGTCGAGTCCCTGCCAGGCGGCCGCACGCCGCAGCACCGGCACGAGTCGCGCCGCGGTGTCGGCCGGCGCCCCGGGCTCGCTCCACGCGGACTGCACCCGCAGCACGCCGGCCTGCCGGTCGCTCTTCAGGTCGACCCGGCCGACGACACGGTCGTCGATGAGCACCGGCAGCGAGTAGTACCCGAACTTGCGATCGGGCTCGGGCGTGTAGATCTCGATGCGGTAGTGGAAGTCGAAGAGCCGCTCGGTGCGCGGCCGGAACCACACCACGGGATCGAACGGCGAGAGCACCGCGGCGGTCTCGATGCGGCGCGGTCGTCTCGCGTCGCGGTGCAGCCAGGCCGGGGTCCGACGCGCCCCGGTGGTCCACCCGGGCACCTCGACCGGCAGCAGCACCCCGGAGTCTTCGAGTTCGGTGATCGCCTGCCGCACCGGCGCCCGCTTCATGCGCCAGTAGTCGGCGAGGTCGGCCTCGGTCGCGATGCCCTGAGCGGATGCCGCGAGCCCCACGAGCTCCCGCACGGCGTCGGCCTCTGCCGGGGCGCTGCCGAGCAGCTCGCCCGGCAGCGCCTGCTCGGGGAGTGCGTAGACGCGCTCGAAGCGCCGTCGCTCGACGCACACGACGTCGCCCGTGCGGAACATCATCTCGAGCGTGCGCTTGACGTCGGACCAGCCCCACCAGGGGCCGCGCCGCTCGTTGGAGTCGTGCTCGATCTCGCTCGCCCGCATGGGGCCGTTCGCGGCGAGCTCGGCTCGAAGCCACTCGGCCAGGGGCGCGTTCTCGGCGACCCAGCCGCCCCAGTCGCTGCCCGCGGCGCGGTAGGCCTCGCGCCGGAACTCGAAGAGCGGCCACAGCTCGCGCGGGATGTAGGCGGCCTGGTGCGCCCAGTACTCGACCATGCGCCCGCGGCGACCGGTCGTGATGCGGTCGAGCGCGGTTCGGTCGTAGGCGCCGACCCGGCTGAACGCGGGCAGGTAGTGGCTCCGCTCGAAGACGTTGACCGAGTCGATCTGGAGCAACGAGAGGCGATCGATGACCCCGTTGACGGCGCGCGTGCCCGGCGCCTCGGGGAGCGGGCGGGTGAATCCCTGGGCCGCCAGCGCGATGCGGCGGGCGAGGGCGGGGCTGACGACGTCGACCATGATGCCTCGACGATAGCGGGGACGGCCGACATCGTAGACCGACGCGGACGCGGGGCATCCGCTGCCCATGCCGCCCCGTTCATACGCCGCGCCTAGACTGGAGCGATGACGGACTCCACGGGGCGGAAACGGGGCCGGTTGTCGCGGGGCGTGGCGGAGACGTCAACGCCCGCGCAGCAGGCGGAGGACGCGCAGAGCGAGGTCACCGAGAGCATCCCGTTCGGGGTGCGGCTGGCCGCCGGCTGGTCATGGCGCATCCTGCTCATCGGCGGCGTGCTCGCCGTGGTGGTGTTCCTGATCATCCAGTTGCGCCTCATCGTCATCCCGATGCTCGTGGCCGTGCTCATCGGCGCCCTTCTTGTGCCGTTCTCGGGCTTCCTGCAGAAGCGCCGCTGGCCGAAATGGCTCTCGGTCACGACCGCGATGCTCTCCGCGCTCATCGCGGTCGGGGGCCTGCTCACCCTCGGCATCTCGCAGATCGTGCGCGGATCCGACGAGCTCGCGGAGCAGTCGCTCGTCGCCTGGGATCGCTTCCGCGATTGGCTGCTCGACGGGCCGTTCCACATCACCGAAGCGCAACTGAACGACTG
The DNA here is from genome assembly GCF_001429165.1 of Agromyces sp. Root81. Lineage (GTDB taxonomy): Bacteria > Actinomycetota > Actinomycetes > Actinomycetales > Microbacteriaceae > Agromyces. The sequence goes on along the minus strand of NZ_LMIR01000004.1, from coordinate 547,960 downwards.
GGCCGACCAGATCATCCAGTCGGTGCAGCAGGACACCGGGGTGCTCCTGAGCGGTGCGCTCTCGGTCACCACCACGTTCGGGCACTTCCTCGCGGGCATGCTGCTCGCGCTCTTCGCGACGCTCTTCATCCTCATCGACGGCCGAGGCATCTGGAACTGGATCGTCGGCATCTTCCCGCGTCGAGGGCGCGCCGCCATCGACGGAGCGGGACAAGCCGGGTGGGCGACGCTGCAGAACTTCGTCAAGGTGCAGATCCTCGTCGCGACGATCGATGCGATCGGCATCGGCCTCGGTGCCTTCTTCCTCGGTGTGCCGCTCGCCGTGCCGATCGCGATCCTCGTCTTCCTCGGCTCGTTCATCCCGATCGTCGGTGCGGTCGCGACGGGTGCCCTCGCCGTCTTCGTCGCGCTCGTGTACAACGGGCCCGTGATCGCCCTCATCATGCTCGGCATCGTGCTGCTCGTCCAGCAGGTCGAGGGCCACGTGCTGCAGCCGCTGATCATGGGCACCGCCGTGAAGGTGCATCCGCTCGGCGTCGTGCTCGCGGTCGCGACCGGATCGCTCGTCGCGGGCATCCCCGGCGCGCTCTTCGCCGTGCCCGTCGCGGCCGTCGTGAACGTCATGATCCTCTCGGTCGCGAGCGGTGCCTGGAAGAACGACGCAGGCCCGCCGCCGCCGGTGCGGTCGCCGCTCTGGCGCACCGTGCCGCAACGCCCAGGCTACAAACGAGGAGAATGAACGAGTTGACGACCACGATCGCCGGGCCGGGCCTGGCCGACTTCGAGCGTGCGCGAGGCGTGGTCTCGGCCGTCGCCCGGCAGACTCCGATGGAGTCGTCCCGGTTCCTCGCCGAGCTGCTCGGCGTCCCCGTGCACCTCAAGTGCGAGAACCTGCAGCGCACCGGCTCCTACAAGCTCCGCGGCGCCTACAACCGCATCGCCGCGCTCACCGAGTCGGAGCGGGCGCGCGGCGTCGTCGCCGCCTCGGCCGGCAACCACGCCCAGGGCGTCGCCTTCGCCGCTCGCGAGCTCGGCATCAGCGCCACGATCTTCATGCCGGTTGGCGTCGCCCTCCCGAAGCTCGAGGCGACGCGCGCCTACGGCGCCGAGGTCGTGCTCCGCGGGGACTCGGTCGGAGAGACGCTCGAAGCGGCCGCGGCGTTCGCCGACGAGACCGGCGCGGTCATCATCCCGCCGTTCGACCACCCCGACGTGATCGCCGGCCAGGGCACCCTCGGACTCGAGATCCTCGAACAGACCCCCGACGTCGCGACGATCATCGTGCCCATCGGCGGCGGCGGGCTCGCCGCTGGCATCGCGAGCGCGGCCAAGCAGCGCGCCGCCCAGCTCGGGCGCACGATCCGGGTCGTCGGCGTGCAGGCCGAGAACGCGGCGCCCTACGTCGCGTCGCTCGCGGCCGGATCCCCGCAGCGCGTACCGGTCGTGCCGACGATCGCCGACGGCATCGCCGTCTACCGGCCGGGCGAGCTGAACTTCGAGATCATCCGCGAGGCGATCGACGAGATCGTGACGGTCTCCGAAGACGACATCGCGAGGGCGCTCCTCGTGCTGCTCGAGCGCGCGAAGCTCGTCGTCGAACCGGCCGGTGCCGTCTCGGTCGCCGCGATCATGACCGGGCAGATCACCTCGGACGGCCCGGTCGTCGCGATGCTCTCGGGCGGCAACATCGATCCGCTACTCATGCAGCGGGTGATCGCCCACGGACTCGCGGCCTCCGATCGCTACCTCACCCTCCGCATCGGCATGCCCGATCGCCCTGGTCAGCTCGCACGCATCGCCGAGCTTCTCGCCGAGGCGAACGCGAACGTCATCGAGGTGCTGCACACGCGGCACGGTTCGGGGCTGCAGATCTCCGAGGTCGAGCTCAAGCTCTCGATCGAGACCCGCGGTCCCGACCATCGCGCCGAGGTCGTCGACGTGCTGCGACGGGCCGGCTACGAACCGGTCGTCGACAACGAGTGACCGGCGGCACGGGTCATCCGTCGCCGCCGGTGCTCACGCACTGAGCGCTGACGGGCCTACTGGCCGCCCCAGGTCTCGACGCGGGTGACCTCGACGGCGATCTCGCGGCCGTTGGGCGCGGTGTAGCTGGTCTTCTCGCCGATCTTCAGGCCGAGGATCGCGGCGCCGAGCGGGCTCTGCGTGCTCCAGACATCGAGTTCGGAGTCGCCCGCGATCTCGCGGCTGCCGATGAGGAAGGTCTCCTCGTCGCCCGCGATGATCGCGGTGATGACGGTGCCGGCCTCGACGACGCCGGTGGACTGGGGCGCGTCGCCGACCTCGGCGGTGCGGAGCAGCTCCTTGAGCTGACGGATGCGGGCCTCCATCTTGCCCTGCTCGTCTTTGGCGGCGTGGTAGCCGCCGTTCTCCTTGAGGTCGCCCTCCTCGCGCGCGGCCTCGATACGCTTGGCGATCTCTTCGCGGCCGTGGGTGGAGAGGTGCTCGAGTTCCGCCGCGAGGCGGTCGTACGCCTCCTGGGTGAGCCAGGTGACGGTGACGTCCTGCGCCATGATGCACACTCCCGTGAATGGGTATCCGACTGACGGATACACAATTTGTCGGCTGGTGCAGCCTCAGCTGCACGCCGTATAGACGTGTCGCCCCGACGGACGTCGGAGCGAATGTCCTATGTTAGGTGAGCCAGCAACCGTAAATCAAACCGGTGTTGGCCTCCTGCGCGACGCGCACGGTCTCGGTGAGGCTGCGGATGTGCCGCTCCGAGGCCGGAACGTCGATGACCTTCCAGCCCACGACGGTGAAATCCTCGTTGAGGGCCTGCACGACGCACGCGGTGTCGTTGCCGGGCGGCACCGAGAGGTTCCAGCTGACCTCGACCGCGCGGTCCTCGTTGATGAGGCGGTGACCGGTGTCGGTGACCTCGATCTGCGGCTTCTGGCCGTCGAGCCCCGCCCACACGACCCACGCGACGAGCACGACCGCGAAGGCGATGGCGCCGCCGATGAGCAGCACGCGGTCGCGGGTGCGGTGCGTTCGGGTGCGCCCATAGCGCGCGTCGAGCGCTGCGTTCTGGGGCGCGGTCACCGCGAGCTCCTTCGAGGTCGATCGTCTAGGCTTGGATTCAAGCCTAACGCGCCCAGCGAAGGGCCGAGCTCGCCCGTGCAAGCGTGAAAGAGAGTCCGATGCTCGTCGTCCCCGCCCTGACCTTCCTGGCAGAAGACGAGGAGTTCGACCCCAACACGGTGACTCCCGGTGTCTGGGGCTTCGTCGTGACGTTCCTGATCATGGTCGTCGTGCTGCTGCTGATCCTCGACATGGTCCGCCGCATCCGCCGCACGAACTACCGCATCGAGGTGCGCGAGCAGCTCGAGGCCGAGGCGCGCGATGCCGAGATCGCCGAGGCCGACGGTCAGGTCACGGATGCCTCGGGCACGCTCCCGCCCGCCGAGCCGGGTTCGCCCGACGACGATCCCGACGAGACATCCGCTCGCTGATCGACGCCCCGCGGCGGTTCGGCCGACGCGGACTCAACCGACGCGGACTCAACCGACGTGATACACCGGCGCCATCGCGATGAGCAGCGTCGCCGTCCAGTGGCACATGAACGCGAGCACCGTGCAGGTGTGGAAGATCTCGTGGAATCCGAAGACGCCGGGCCACGGGTTGGGCTTCTTGAGCCCGTAGACGATGGCGCCGCCCGTGTAGAGCAGTCCGCCGACCATGACGAGCACCATCATCGCGGCGTTCGCCGCGAGCAGGTCGCCGAGGTACATCACGGCGGCCCAGCCGAGCAGCAGGTAGAGCGCCACGTAGAGCCAGCGCGGGGCGCCGATCCAGAACACGCGGAAGCCGATGCCCGCGAGGGCGCCGGCCCAGACGACGCCGAGCAGTAGCCAGCCCTTGTCGGGCGGCAGTGCGAGCACCGCGAGGGGCGTGTAGGTGCCGGCGATCAGCAGGAAGATGTTGGCGTGGTCGATGCGCTTGAGCATCAGCTTCGTCTTCGGCTTCCAGTTGAAGCGATGGTAGAGCGCGGAGTTGCCGAAGAGCAGCATCGATGAGAGCACGAAGACCGCGGAGGCCCACTTCGCGGGAGCGCCCTCTGCCAGCACGATGAGCACGATGCCGGCCACGATCGTGACCGGGAAGGTGCCGGCGTGGATCCAGCCGCGCCAGGTCGGCTTGACCTCTTCGGGGTGCGCGAGCGAATCGTCGAGCAGCGGGATGTTCGGCAGGTCGGGGCCGTGGTCGCCCCGCGCGACGGCAGTGTCGCCCGGGTCCTCCGCCGCGACGGGGCGGGAGAGTTCTGCCGCGGTGTCGTGCGATCCGCGCCGGCGCTTCGAGGTCATCCTCACAGCGTAGGACCTCGCCGGTCACGGCCGGCTGTGAGTGTCGGATGCGTCGGAGGGGTAGCGTAGTCCCGTGCAGACGAGCGATCAGCCCCTCGGTCGCGGCCTTCTCTACCGCCTCTACCAGAACCGGCTCCGGCGCGGACTCGACCCGGCGGCCGTGCCGCGCCATGTCGCGATGATCATCGACGGCAATCGGCGCTGGGCGAAGCAGTTGGGCTACGACACGGCGGCGCACGGCCATCGCGCCGGTGCCGCGAAGATGCGCGAGTTCCTCGAATGGTGCGACGACGCCGGCATCTCGACGGTCACGCTCTACCTGCTCTCGAGCGACAACCTCGGCAACCGGCCGAGCGCCGAGCTCGCCGACCTGATCGAGATCATCGCCGAGCTCGCCGAAGAGCTCTCGCACTACCGCGACTGGCGCGTGCAGCACGTCGGGTCGGATGCCGGCCTGCCCGAGCCGCTCGTCGCGGCGCTCGACGCCGCAGAGCACCGCACCGCCGACAAGCACGGCCTGCACGTGAACCTCGCCGTCGGCTACGGCGGCCGCAAGGAGATCACCGACGCGATGCGCTCGATCGTCGCCGCGCATCACGCCGAGGGGCGGAGCCTCGAAGACCTCGCCGAGCGACTGACGCCGGACCTCATCGGGCAGCACCTCTACACGGGCGGCCAGCCCGACCCCGACCTGGTCATCCGCACCTCGGGGGAGCAGCGCCTCAGCGACTTCATGCTCTGGCAGTCGGCGCACAGCGAGTTCTACTTCGTCGAGGCGCTCGGGCCCGACCTGCGCAAGGTCGACTTCCTGCGGGCCCTCCGCGACTACACGAAGCGTCATCGCCGATTCGGCGGATGACTCGCGTCACCCCGGTCTGACAGACTATGCCCGCCGACAACCTCTGCCTCGAAGAAGGGGGCACGCACACGTGACCATCGACGATTTCACCGCCGGGTTCACCCAGGAACCCGGATACCTCGACTACGGCCGGGTCGGGCCGCTCTCGACCGCCGCCGCCGAGGAGTCGCTCGTCTTCACCCAGGTGCTCCAGCGTGCGCGCCACGGCAGCCTCGACGAGATCCGCGAGCAGGATACCCGGGTGCGTGCAGCGGCATCGGCGGTCACCGGGTTCCCGGCCGAGCAGATCGTCTTCCAGCCCAACACGACGACGGGCATCATGCACGCGATGTTCGGCCTGACCGGGGGCGTGCTGCTCTCGGCCGAGGAGTTCCCGAGCCTGCCCATCGCGGCCGTTCGTGCGCAGGAGGCCCTGCACACGGTGCAGCCGGTCTGGCTCGAGACGGATCACGGCAAGGTGACCCCCGGGCAGATCCGCGAGCAACTCGAGTCGAACGTCGCGGCCGTCGCCGTGAGCCTCGTCGACTCGCGCTCCGGCTACCTGTGCGACATCGAGGGCATCCGGCAGGTCATCGGGGACCGGCTGCTGATCGTCGACGCGATCCAGGGCTTCGGCGTCGTCGACGCACCGTGGGAGGTCGCCGACGTCGTGCTGACCGGCGGGCACAAATGGTGCCGTGCCGGGTGGGGCACGGGCTTCATGGCGCTCTCGCCGCGTGCGCTCGACCAGTTGACTCCCGTGTTCTCCGGCTTCAGCGGCACCGAGGAGGCTGAACCGTGGGGCGAGGTGCCGCCGCCCGCTCCCGACGCCCGCGCCTTCCGGATCTCGAACCCCGACCCGATCGCCGAGGCCCGGTTCGCCGCGAGCCTCGAGGAGATCGCAAGGGCCGGCGTCGGCGCGATCAACGCCGCCATGGCCGAGCGGGTCAGCCAGACGATCGAGCTCGCCGACGAGTTCGCGATCGCCGTCGTCTCCTCGCGCGACGAGCGCGAGCGCGCCGGCATCGTCGTGCTCGAGCCGCCGACCGAGCAGGTCACCCTGCTCACCGCCTCGCTGCACAACCACGGCGTCACGGCGACCATGCGGCAGGGGCGCATCCGCTTGTCGGTGCACGCCGCGACCTCCGACGAGACGCTCGAGATGCTCCGCGCCGCGTTCGTGTCGTACAGCACGGCAGCCTCGTACTGAGGCCGGCGAGCGGCCCGATTCTCGGGAGGGCGTGCGCCGCGGCATCCGCTCGAAGGTGAACGGCGTGTGTCGCACAGCGTGTCGGTCGTGCCGATTCGCCGGCACCGTCGTAGCGTCTGTGGCATCGGACAAGTCGTCCGATCGAGTCGGCTCGTGAACCGCTCGTGGGAGGTTCGCCGCCGGCGCGGAATGCCGAGCTGATGCTCGGGGCGGGAGCTGGCGTGTCACTCTCTACCTCCAAGTCGACCGATCTCGCGGCAGGCGCCGCAGCAGCACAGCAGGAGCGCACGTACGTGCTCGACACCTCGGTGCTGCTCTCCGATCCGAAAGCCCTGTTCCGCTTCGACGAGCACGCCGTGGTGCTGCCCGTCGTCGTGATCACGGAGCTCGAGGCCAAGCGGAACGACCCCGAGATCGGCTACTTCGCCCGTCAGGCCCTGCGCATCCTCGATGAACTGCGCGTCGAGCACGAGCGACTCGACTTCCCGATCACCGTCGGCGACGGCGGATCGCTCCGCGTGGAACTGAACCACAGCGACCAGAGCGTGCTGCCGTCGGGGCTGCGGCTCTCCGACAACGACTCGCGCATCCTCGCGTGCGCGCTGAACCTCGCCAACGACGGCCTCGCCGTCACCGTCGTCTCGAAGGACCTGCCGCTGCGCGTCAAGGCCGCGTCGATCGGGCTCGACGCCGCGGAGTACCGGCACGAGCTCGCGATCGACTCGGGCTGGAACGGCATGGCCGAGCTCGACCTCGGCTCCAACGACATGGCCAAGCTCTACGAGCACGAACATCTGACGGTGCCCGCCGACCTCGAGCAGCCGATCAACACGGGTCTCGTCATCCACTCCGATCGGGGCTCGGCCCTCGGCCGGGTCGTGGGCGAGCGCGAGGTGCGGCTCGTGCGCGGCGACCGCGAGGTCTTCGGGCTGCACGGGCGCTCGGCCGAGCAGCGGCTCGCGATCGACCTGCTGCTCGACCCCGAGATCGGGATCCTCTCGCTCGGCGGCCGGGCCGGCACCGGCAAGTCGGCGCTCGCCCTGTGCGCGGGTCTCGAAGCCGTGCTCGAACGGCAGCAGCACAAGAAGATCATGGTGTTTCGCCCGCTGTACGCGGTCGGCGGCCAGGAGCTCGGCTACCTGCCGGGCGATCAGGGCGAGAAGATGAACCCCTGGGGCCAGGCCGTGTTCGACACGCTCGGCTCGGTGGTCTCCGACAACGTGCTCGAGGAGGTCATCGACCGGGGCATCCTCGAGGTGCTGCCGCTCACGCACATCCGCGGGCGCTCGCTGCACGACGCGTTCGTGATCGTCGACGAGGCGCAGTCGCTCGAACGCAACGTGCTGCTCACGGTGCTCTCCCGCATCGGCCAGAACTCGCGCGTGGTGCTCACGCACGACGTCGCCCAGCGCGACAACCTGCGCGTGGGCCGCCACGACGGCGTCGCGAGCGTGATCGAGACGCTGAAGGGGCATCCGCTGTTCGCTCACATCACGCTCACCCGCTCGGAGCGCTCGGCCATCGCGGCGCTCGTCGCCGAGATGCTCGACGGGCACGAGCTGGCGTAGGGGGCGGCAGAGACGACGGATGCCCCGTGCCGAGGCTCGGCACGGGGCATCCGATCAGTCTCGTGAGATTACTTCGCCTGCGGCGGGCGCGTCATCGACAGCAGGTCGAGCGCCGTGTCGAGCTGCTCGACCGTGAGGTCGCCGCGCTCGACGTAGCCGAGCTCGATCACGGCTTCGCGCACCGTGATGCCCTTCGCCACCGAGTGCTTCGCGATCTTCGCCGCGGCCTCGTAGCCGATGAGCTTGTTGAGCGGCGTCACGATCGACGGCGACATGCCCGCGAGGGCGGTTGCGCGCTCGACGTCGGCCTCGAGACCGTCGATGGTCTTGTCGGCGAGCACGCGCACCGAGTTGGAGAGCAGGCGGATCGACTCGAGGAGCGCCGTGCCCATGACCGGGATCTGCACGTTGAGTTCGAAGGCACCGGATGCCCCGCCCCACGCGATCGTCGCGTCGTTGCCGATGACCCGTGCGCAGACCATGAGCACGGCCTCGGGCACGACGGGGTTGACCTTGCCAGGCATGATCGAGGAGCCCGGCTGCAGGTCGGGGATGCGGAGCTCGCCGAGGCCGGTGTTCGGGCCGGAACCCATCCAGCGGAGGTCGTTCGTGATCTTCGTGAGGCTCACGGCGATCGTGCGCAGCGCACCCGAAGCGTCGACGAGGCCGTCGCGGTTGGCCTGGGCCTCGAAGTGGTCGGCGGCCTCGGTGATCGGCAGTTCGGTCTCGCTCTGCAGCAGCGAGATGACGAGCTGCGGGAACCCGGCCGGGGTGTTGATGCCGGTGCCGACCGCGGTGCCGCCGAGCGGGACCTCGGCAACGCGGGGGAGTGCCGTGCGCACGCGCTCGATGCCGAGGCGGATCTGGCGGGCGTAGCCTCCGAACTCCTGGCCGAGCGTGACCGGGGTCGCATCCATGAGGTGGGTGCGGCCGGCCTTCACGACGCCGGCCCACTCGACGGCCTTCGCCTCGAGGGCGACGGCGAGGTGGTCGAGCGCCGGGATGAGGTCGTCGATGAGCGCCGCCGTGACCGCGATGTGCACCGAGGTCGGGAAGACGTCGTTCGACGACTGCGAGGCGTTCACGTGGTCGTTGGGGTGCACCGCGCTGCCGAGCTTGCCCGTCGCGATCGTGGCGAGCACCTCGTTCATGTTCATGTTCGAGGAGGTGCCGGAGCCGGTCTGGTACACGTCGACGGGGAAGTGCTCGGCGTAGCCGTGCACGCCCGAGATGACCTCGTCGGCGGCGTCTTCGATCGCCTTCGCGATGGCCGGGTCGAGCACGCCGAGCTGCGCGTTCGCCTGTGCTGCGGCCTTCTTGATGCGCGCGAGCGCCTGGATCTGCTGGGGCTCGAGGCCCGCGCCCGAGATCGGGAAGTTCTCGACGGCACGCTGGGTCTGCGCCCGGTAGAGCGCCGATGCGGGGACCCGCACCTCGCCCATCGTGTCGTGCTCGATGCGATAGTCGGCGGCGTTGTCCACCACGGTGTGTTCCCCTTCGGTTCTGCGAGTGCCGGTCGGTGCCGGCATGCCGAGTGACGGCGTCAGATGCGACCGATGACGATGTCGGTCTCGACGCGACCTTCGAACAATCGGTAGTTCGCGCCGACGATAGCCAGCGTACCCGCTGCGATCGCGTCGCTGATCATCTCGGAGCCCTCGACGAGCCCGGTGACGGTGTTGCGCAGGTGCTCGCGGCCGACGAACCCGGCGTCGACGTGCTCGGGCTCGATCGCGGCGCCATCGGGTGCGCCGGCGACCTTGCGGACGGCGGGCACGATGGCGTCGACGAGCCCTGTGATGTGCCTCGGCAGCGGAGCGGCGTCGGCGGCCTGCGAGTCGATGGCGGCGCGCACGGCGCCGCACTCGTCGTGGGCGAGCACGAGGATGAGCGGGACGTTCAGGATGCCGACGGCGTACTCGAGCGAGCCGAGCGACGAATCGGTGACGACCTGGCCGGCGTTGCGCACCACGAAGGCGTCGCCGAGGCCGACGTCGAAGATGATCTCTGCCGCAAGACGCGAGTCGCTGCATCCGAAGATCGCGACGAGCGGCCGCTGGCCGCGTGCCAGGGAGTTGCGGTGGTCGACGTCTTGACGCGGGTGCTGCGGTTCGCCGGTGATGAATCGCTCGTTGCCGCGTCGCAGCTCGCGCCACGTCTCAGCCGGCGTCGTGGGGCGATCGATCGGCTGCGTGGTCACGGCGTGCCTTTCAGTCCTGCGCCTCGATCGTCGGCGTGAGTGCCGACGCGAGCGTCTCGAATTCTTCGGGCGTCGCGGTGCCGAGCAGCACGAAGGTGCTGCCGCCCGCCTCGGTGGTGAGCCCGTACCGGGCGTTGCCCACGTCTTCGGTCGAGTCGCGGTTGTCGTAGACCGTCCACTCGACGCCGTCGATCGTGGTCGTGCCCACGGCGAGCGTGCGGGCGAGGAGCCCGGCCACCCACGTGGGGTTCGCGTCGAGGCCCTGGTAGAACCCGATGAACTCGTCGCTCGGGGTCAGGTAGCCCACGTACCACGCGGTCACCTCGTCGGCCTGGCTGACGCGCAGCTCGGCGGCGTTCGCGCGCCACTCCTCGGGCAGCTCGGGCACGGCGAGCGGATCGACGCTCGCGGCCTGCGCCTGCTGGGCGAGGGACGCCACGTCGACATTCCGCTCGATGGGGGTGTCGCTGCGCGGCACGATCAGCACGATGACGAGCACGACGGCGAGGCTCGCGCCGAGTGCGAGGAGGAGGTTGCGCAGCGTCTGGCGCTGGCGGTGCTTGAGCGAGTTCTCGGCCTTGCGGGCGGCCGTCTCCTCAGGGGTCTCCGGCCGGCCAAGCTCAGCGACGACCCGCGGTGGACGCTTCGCCATCAGCGGTCGCCGGCTTCGTCGGACGCGCCGCGAGCAGCGCCGGCGCGGGCCGCGTCGAGACGCGCCTTCGCGCCGATGAGCCACTCCTCGCACCGTGCCGCGAGGGCCTCGCCGCGCTCCCAGAGCGCGAGCGACTGCTCGAGGGTCGCCGAGCCCTGCTCGAGCTCGCCGACGACCTGCACGAGTTCGTCGCGCGCCTGCTCGTAGCTCAGCTCGGAGACGTCGGTGGGGGTGGGCATGGGATCCATTCTATTCGGCGTCGCCGACAGCCCCGCGCGGGCCCGTTGCGGGCTCGGGCGACGACTCCGACACGAGGTCGTGCACCGACGGCACGGCACCGCGGGAGACCGCGGCGAACGCGCCGTCGGCGAGCGTGACGGTGACCTCTGCGCCGTCGGGCGCTCCCGCCGGACCGCGGACCACATGGCCGTCGGCGCCCTGCACGATCGCGTAGCCGCGGTCGAGGGTGGCCTGCGGCGACAGTGCCCGCAGGTGCCCGCGCAACTCGGCGATGCGATGGGTCTGCCGGTCGATCGTGCGGTCGACGAGCTCCGCGCCGCGCGCCACCCAGCGGGTCAGGTCCTCGCCGCGGCGGTCGACGATCCACGCGGTCTCGGCCAGTGCCGGTCGCGAGCGCAGGTGGCCGATGCGGTCGATCTCACGGGAGAGGATCGCCTGCAGCCGCATGCCGAGCCGGGCGCGGGCCTGCTCGACCCGCACGAGCTCCTCGTTCACATCGGGAACGACGCGCTTCGCGGCATCCGTCGGAGTGGAGGCTCGAAGGTCGGCGACCTCGTCGAGCAGCGGCCGGTCGGCCTCGTGCCCGATGGCCGAGACGATGGGGGTGGATGCCGCTGCCGCCGCCCGCACGACGCGTTCGTCGCTGAAGCCCAGCAGGTTCTGGAAGTCGCCGCCGCCGCGGGCGACGATGATGACCTCGACCTCGGGGTCGGCGTCGAGGCGTTCGATCGCCGCGACGACCTCGGAGACGGTGCGCTCACCCTGCACTGCGGCGTGCACGACCCGGAACTCGACGGCCGGCCAGCGCAGCTTGGCGTTGCGCAGCACGTCCTTCTCGGCGTCGCTGTCCTTGCCGGTGATGAGGCCGACGACGCCGGGCAGGAACGGCAGGCGGCGCTTGCGCCCGGCATCGAACAGCCCCTCGGCCGCGAGCTGGGCGCGCAGGCGCTCGAGCCGCTCGAGCAGGTCGCCGAGGCCCACGTGCTTCAGCTCGAAGACCTGCATCGACAGCGAGCCGCCCTTGACCCACCAATTGGGCTTCACGAGCGCGATCACCCGGTCGCCCTGCTTGAACTGCTCGTCGAACCGGGCGCGCACCGACGACCACACCTGGAAGGAGAGGGTCGCCTCGGCGTCGAGGTCCTTCAGCTTGCCGTAGACGTTGCCGCCCGAGACGCCCCACTGGGTGATCTCGCCCTCGACCCACACCGTGCCGAGCCGGTCGATGTACTGCTTGAGCTTGCCCGAGAGGAGCGCGACCGGCCACGGGGCTTCGCGTGTCGCCGGTGCATCCGTCATGTCTGGCCTCCCAGCCGTCGGCCCGCGTCAGCCGCGTAGGATGGGCACCGTGACGAGCACTACGGACACCCCGCGAATCGGCCTTGGCATGCCCCGAGTTCCGGGCGTGCGCGGCCGGCTCAAGGATAACCCCGTCCCCGGACGGAAGCGGGTGCTGCTCGCGGCGCCGCGCGGCTACTGCGCGGGCGTCGACCGCGCCGTGATCGCCGTCGAGAAGGCGCTCGAGCACTACGGTGCCCCCGTGTACGTGCGCAAGCAGATCGTGCACAACATCCACGTCGTCACCGAGCTCGAGGCGCAGGGCGCGATCTTCGTCGAGGAGGTCGACGAGGTGCCCGAGGGCGCCCACATCGTCTTCAGCGCGCACGGCGTCTCGCCGGCCGTCGTGAACGCAGCCGCCGACCGCGGCCTGCACGCGATCGACGCGACCTGCCCGCTCGTCACCAAGGTGCACCGCGAGGCCGTGCGCTTCGCGCGCGACGACTTCGAGATCCTGCTCATCGGCCACGAAGGGCATGAAGAGGTCGAGGGCACGGCGGGCGAAGCGCCCGATCACGTGACCATCGTCAACAGCCCCGACGACGTCGACAACATCGAGGTCCAGGACCCCGACAAGGTCGTGTGGCTCTCGCAGACCACGCTCTCGGTCGACGAGACCATGGAGACCGTGCGGCGCCTGCGCGAGCGGTTCCCGAACCTGCAGGACCCGCCCTCCGACGACATCTGCTACGCCACGCAGAACCGCCAGGTCGCGATCAAGAAGGTCGCGCAGGACGCCGACCTCGTGATCGTGGTGGGCTCGGCCAACAGCTCGAACAGCGTGCGTCTCGTCGAGGTCGCGCTCGAGTACGGCGCCAAGGCCGCCTACCGCGTCGACTACGCGAGCGAGGTCAAGCAGGAGTGGCTCGACGGCGTCGAGACGGTCGGCGTGACGAGTGGGGCGTCCGTGCCCGAAGAGCTCGTGCAAGAGCTGCTCGAGGCGCTCTCCGACGCCGGCTACGGCGAGGTCTCCGAAGTGAAGACGGCCGAGGAGGACCTCATGTTCTCGCTGCCGAAGGAACTGCGCAAAGACCTCCAGGGCAACCGCGACGAGCGTGCGCTCGGCGGGCGGGGTCGCGCACAGCGCTAGCCGTACCCCCTGGCCCGGGTCCGCCGGCCTCTTACGCGGTCAGGAGGGGTGCTTTGCCGATCGCTCGGTCGATCGCGGCCCCTGCGGCCCCGAGGGCCAACGCGGCGATCATGGCGCACGCCGAGGTGACCCACACCACGTGAAAGAGCGCGGACGCGCCCGATTCGCGCTGCTGCCACGGAATCACGTGCTCCATCGCGAGATCCACTTGAAGGTAGGGCATCCAGGATGCCGTCCCGATGAGGCCGTAGGTCATCAATGCCGACCCCGCAAGGCTGATCGAGCGGTGGCGGCCCCCGCGAGCCCACGCGTCGGAGCGCGTCAGGTTCACGAGCACGAGCGTGACGCACGCAGCAGACCACAGTGTCCACGCCACCGTGAAGAGCACGATGCCGAAGCGGCTTCCATCATGGAATGTCGCGTACGCCTCCGGAGCGCCCGACCCGAGCGCTCGAGGCGCCACCCACAGCGATGCACAGGCCGCGAATGCGAACGTCGCCGACGCGATCACCAGCACGACTGCTCGAGCAGTCTCTCGACTCATGGCCATGACTCAAGGTAGCGAAACGGATCCATCGGGAGGAACCACCTCCCAATCGCCGGATGCTTCGGCCACTCGTTTCGCCATCGGCGAACAAGGCCGTGCATCGCCGGATTCTCGCGCATCCCGTGGTGGAGTGAGCGCTCACTCCGCGTAGTATCGCCCGCATGACGACGAGTACGGGGCGCGCGATGCGCGCGAAGCCGATGCCGGTCGAAGAGCGTCGAGGGGCGATCGCGCAGGCGACGCTGCCGCTGCTCGTCGCCCACGGCCGCGACGTCACGACCCGGCAGATCGCCGATGCGTCCGGCGTCGCCGAGGGCACACTCTTCCGCGTGTTCGACGACAAGGAGGCGATCATCGACGCGGCCGTCGAGCGCTTCCTCGACCCCGAGCCGTTTCGAGCGGCACTTCGCAGCATCGATCCGTCGCTGCCCCTCGAGATGAAGGTCGAGCTCGTGCTCGCCCGCTTCCTCGACCGGTTCAGCGGCATCTTCGGCGTCTTCGCCGCGCTCGGGGGTCGCCCACGACCGCCGGCGCAGAACCTCGAGATCATCACGAGCATCTTCGAAGAGCTGCTCGCCCCCGACCTCGAGGCGCTGCGCGTGCCGCCCGCCCAGGTCTTCAAGTTCGTGCGACTCGTCGCGTTCTCGTCGGCGATGCCGCAGTTCGGCCCGACCATCGGGCTCGACACCGATCAGCTCGCGCACCTCATCGTGCACGGCATCGCGAAACCGACGGCCGCACCTGCGACCGCGGCATCCGCTGCACCGACCGACCCGACCACCACGACCAGCCCGATGGGAACCGCTCCATGCTGATGAAACTGCTGCGCCGCCACCTGCGGCCGTACTGGGCGCTCCTCGTGGGCGTCGTCGTGTTCCAACTCGCGCAGTCGATCGCCTCGCTCTACCTGCCGACGCTGAACGCCGACATCATCGACGACGGCGTCGCCAAGGGCGACACCGGCTTCATCATCTCCACAGGCGGGGTCATGCTCGCCATCACCCTCGCCCAGGTCGCGTGCGCCATCGCCGCGGTCTACTTCGGCGCGAAGGCGGCGATGGCCTTCGGCCGCGACCTGCGGGTCGCCGTGTTCCGCAAGGTCGCCGACTTCTCGGAACAGGAGGTGTCGCGCTTCGGCGCGCCGAGCCTCATCACCCGCTCGACGAACGACGTGCAGCAGGTGCAGATGCTCGTGCTCATGTCGTGCACGATCCTCGTCTCCGCGCCGATCCTCGCGATCGGCGGCGTCATCATGGCGCTCCGCGAAGACCTCGCCCTCTCGTGGATCATGGTCGTCGCCGTTCCCGTGCTGCTGATCTCGGTCGGGCTCATCATCAGCCGCATGGTGCCTCTGTTCCAGTCGATGCAGAAGCGCATCGACGGCGTGAACCGGGTGCTCAGGGAGCAGCTCACCGGCATCCGGGTCATCCGGGCCTTCGTGCGAGAAGGCGTCGAGAGCGAGCGTTTCGACGAGGCGAACGACGCGCTCACGGATACCGCCCTGAAGGCCGGACGCCTCTTCGCGCTCGTCTTCCCGGTCGTCATGCTCGTGCTCAACGTCTCGAGCATCGCGGTGCTCTGGTTCGGCGCCTTCCGCGTCGAAGACGGCTCGATGCAGATCGGCTCGCTCACCGCGTTCCTCAGCTACCTCATCCAGATCCTGATGGCCGTCATGATGGCGACGATGATCGCCTTCCTGCTGCCGCGCGCCGCGGTCTCGGCGGGCCGCATCGGCGAGGTGCTCGAGACCGCGTCGAGCGTCGTCGATCCCGACCACCCCGTCTTCGGCCTGACCGCTCCCGGCGCCGTGGAGTTCCGCGGCGTGGACTTCGCCTACCCCGGCGCCGAGGAGCCCGTGCTGCACGGCGTGAGCTTCGTCGCCGAACCCGGCCAGGTGACGGCGATCATCGGCGCCACCGGCTCGGGCAAGACGACCATCGTCAACCTCGTCGCGCGGCTCTTCGACGCAACAGGCGGCTCTGTGCTCGTCGGCGGCGTCGACGTGCGCGAACTCGACCCCGAGGTGCTCGGCGCCCAGCTCGCCCTCGTGCCGCAGAAGCCGTACCTCTTCGCCGGCACCGTCGGCTCGACGCTGCGCTACGGCGACCCCGACGCGAGCGACGGCGAGCTCTGGAGCGTGCTCGAGACCGCGCAGGCACGGGACTTCGTCGCGGCGATGCCCGGCCAGCTCGACGCCCCCATCGCCCAGGGCGGCACGAACGTGTCGGGTGGGCAGCGACAACGGCTGTCCATCGCCCGCGCCCTCGCGAAACGACCGCCGATCTACCTCTTCGACGACTCCTTCTCGGCACTCGACACGGCGACCGACGCCCGCCTCCGCGCGGCACTGTCGAGCACGGTGTCGGATGCCACGATGATCGTCGTCGCCCAGCGGGTCGCGACGATCGTGGGGGCCGACAAGATCCTGGTCGTCGAAGACGGCCGCATCACGGCGCACGGCACGCATGAGGAACTGCTCGCCAGCTCCGAGGCGTACGCCGAGATCGTCGAGAGCCAGCTGAGCGTGGAGGAGGCGGCATGAGCGAGTCGCAGGGACAGCCGCAGGAGTCCGCCGAGCCGCAGGAGAAGCCGGCCGCGCCGACGCGACCGATCGGTCCGCCTCGCCGCGGCCCGATGGGCGGCGGCCCGATGGGCGGCATGGGCATGCCGGCCGAGAAGTCGATGAACTTCTGGCCGTCGGCCAAGCGCCTGCTGAGCCGGCTCCGTCCCGAGCGCGCGCTCGTCGTGGCCGTGATCCTGCTCGGCGTCGTCAGTGTCGTCTTCTCGGTGCTCGGCCCGAAGATCCTCGGTGAGGCCACGAACATCATCTTCGAGGGCTTCCTCTCGTCGCAGATGCCCGCGGGAGCCACGCAGCAGCAGGTCGTCGATCAACTGCGCGCCTCCGGCGACACCCAGCAGGCCGACATGGTGGCCTCGATGCACCTCGTGCCGGGGCAGGGCATCGACTTCGGCGCCCTCGCGACCGTGCTGCTGTGGGTGCTCGCGCTGTACGTGCTCGCCTCGCTCTTCGGCTGGGCGCAGGGCTACGTGCTGAACGGTGTGACGCAGCGCACGGTCTACCGCCTGCGCCAGGAGGTCGAGGAGAAGCTCCACCGACTGCCACTGTCGTACTTCGACAAGATGCAGCGCGGCGAGCTGCTCTCACGAGTGACGAATGACATCGACAACGTCTCGCAGTCGCTGCAGCAGACGATGAGCCAGTTGCTCACGTCGCTCCTCACGGTCGTCGGCGTGCTCGTGATGATGTTCATCATCTCGCCGCTGCTGGCGGTCATCGCGCTCGTCACCATCCCTCTCACGATCCTCATCACGACGGTCATCGCGAAGCGCTCGCAGAAGCTCTTCGTGGCGCAGTGGACCCACACGGGCACGCTCAACGCGCAGATCGAGGAGGCCTACTCGGGCCACGCCCTCGTGCGCGTCTTCGGCCGCCGCCGCGAGGTCGAGCGCGGGTTCGACGACAAGAACGACCAGCTCTACGAGGCGAGCTTCGGCGCGCAGTTCGTGAGCGGCATCATCATGCCCGCCATGATGTTCGTCGGCAACCTCGTCTACGTCGCGATCGCCGTCGTCGGCGGCCTCATGGTCGCGGCCGGCAGCATCAGTCTCGGCGACGTGCAGGCGTTCATCCAGTACTCGCGGCAGTTCACGCAGCCGCTCAGCCAGCTCGGCTCGATGGCGAACCTCCTGCAATCGGGCGTCGCGAGCGCCGAGCGGGTCTTCGAGCTGCTCGACGCCGACGAGCAGGTGCCCGACCCGGTGGAGCCCGAGGCGCCGGTCGACGCTGACGGCGAGGCATCCGGCCGGCTCGTCTTCGACGACGTCTCGTTCAGCTACGACCCCGCGAAGCCGCTCATCGCCGACCTCTCGCTCACCGCCGAACCCGGGCAGTCGATCGCGATCGTCGGCCCGACCGGCGCGGGCAAGACCACGCTCGTGAACCTCATCATGCGCTTCTACGAGCTCGACTCCGGGCGCATCACCCTCGACGGCGTCGACATCACGCGCATGACGCGCGACGAGCTGCGAGCGCGCATGGGCATGGTGCTGCAGGACACCTGGCTGTTCACGGGCACGATCCGCGACAACATCGCCTACGGGCGACCGGATGCCTCGGAGGAGGAGATCCTCGAGGCGGCCCGTGCCACGTACGTCGACCGCTTCGTGCGGACGCTCCCCGACGGGTACGACACGGTGCTCGACGACGAGGCGTCGAACCTCTCGGCCGGTGAGAAGCAGCTCGTGACCATCGCGAGGGCGTTCCTCGCGCAGCCGGCCGTGCTCATCCTCGACGAGGCGACGAGCTCGGTCGACACCCGCACCGAGCTGCTGCTGCAGCACGCCATGAACGCGCTGCGCGAGGACCGCACGAGCTTCGTGATCGCGCACCGGCTCTCGACGATCCGCGACGCCGACCTCATCCTCGTGATGGAGGACGGGCGCATCGTCGAGCAGGGCGACCATGCCGAGCTGCTCGCCGTCGGCGGCGCGTACACGCGGCTCTACGAGGCGCAGTTCGCGGCCCCCGCCGACGCGGAATCGCTCGTCGACCCCGAGGATGTCGCGGGACCGGGGCTGGGAACGGGAGCGGACCCGGCGACGGGCGGCGTGCAGGCGGTGCCGGAGGGCGCCGCGAGCTGACCTGCTGCGCTCGCGGTGGAACGACGAAGTCCGCCCTTCCGAAACTATTGGAGGGCGGACTTCGACGGTTGGATGAGGCGCTGCGGCGAAGCAGCCTGCTGCCGACTCGGCCTACGGCTGGGCGGGGGCCAACGACTGCAGGAAGGCCGGGTCGCTCGCGAACACGAGCATGCCCACGATCACCACGACGATGAACGCCGCGACGCCCGCGACGAGCGGGATCCACCACGCCATGCGGCCGGCTCGCATCCGCGCCCGTGACCAGAGCAGTGCCCCGAGCCACAGCGCGACCTGCAGGGCGATGCCGACGAAGATGAACACGGGCACGGCGGGGCCGGGAGTGAAGTCGGCCGGGCCGTCGATGCCGAGCATCGATGCCGAGAGCTTCGCCGACTCGAGGGCCGTCGTCGGCAGCTGGAAGAGCGCCAGGCTGTTGTAGAGCGCGCCGAACACGCCGAACACGAGCAGCGTGATCGTCCACATGCGATCGATCGGGTGTGCGCGGGTTGCCGCGGAACCCACGGCGGTGGAACCGGGGGCTGCCACCGGCGCAGCGACCGCAGCCGCTGCGGCCGCCGCGCTCGCCGCGGCGCGCTCATCGACGGGCGGCGTCCAGGTCCACCCTTCGGGGGCGTACTCGCCGTACTGCGGACGAGGCCGCTCGTCGCGGGGCGGCGACGGCACCGTGGGCGGGGTCGCCGCCTCGGCGTGCATCGCTGCGGCGTCGCCCGACTCGTCGGGCGTTCGAGCGGCCTCGTGCTGCGACATCCGTGCCTTACGCGCTGATCGACTGGGTGGCGGAACCGAGCTGACGCGTCGACTCGCCGACGCGTGCGGCCATGGCAGTCTCGGCGATCTTGCCCCAGGCGCGCGGGTCGTACTGCTTCTTGTTGCCGACACCGCCGTCGACCTTCAGCACGCCGTCGTAGTTCTTGAGCATGTAGTCGGCGATCGCACGCGTGTAGGCGTACTGCGTGTCGGTGTCGATGTTCATCTTCACGACGCCGTTCGCGACGGCCTCGGCGATCTCGGCGTCGGTCGAGCCCGAACCGCCGTGGAAGACGAGGTCGAGGGGCTTCGCGCCGAGGCTGTACTTCGCGGCGAGGCCGTCCTGGATCTCCTTCAGGAGCTCGGGGCGCAGCTTCACGTTGCCGGGTGCGTAGACGCCGTGCACGTTGCCGAAGGTGAGGGCGGCCATGTAGCGGCCCTGCTCGCCGAGGCCGAGCGCCTCGACGGTCGCGATCGCATCGTCGAGCGTCGTGTAGAGGCTGTCGTTGATGTCGTGGCTGACACCGTCCTCCTCGCCGCCGACGACGCCGATCTCGACCTCGAGGATGGCGTTGATCGCCTTCATGCGGGGGAGGATCTCCTTGGCGATCTCGAGGTTCTCGGCGAGCGGCACGGCCGAGCCGTCCCACATGTGGGACTGGAAGATCGGGTTGCGGCCGGCCTTGACCTCGGCCTCGGAGGCCTCGATGAGCGGGAAGACGAAGTCGGCGAGGGCGGGCTTCGGGCAGTGGTCGGTGTGCAGCGCCACCGTGATGGGGTAGCTCTTGGCGACCTCGTGGGCGAACTTCGCGAACGCGAGGGCGCCGGTGGCGCGGGCCTTCACCGTGTGGCCGGCGAAGTAGTCGGCGCCGCCGGTGGTGACCTGGATGATGCCGTCGGAGCCCGCCTCGGTGAGGCCCTGCAGCACCGCGTTGAGCGTCTGCGAGGAGGAGACGTTGAAGGCCGGGAACGCGAAGCCCTTGGCCTTCGCGGTGTCCAGCATCTCGGCGTACTGCTCAGGGGTGGCGATGGGCATGGTGCTCCTTCGGACGACAGTGGGTTTGGCGTCGAGTCTACCGACTTGCCGAGGTGTGCTCAGGTGTCGCCGGATTCGGAGATCTGCGCAGATTCGGATCCCGTGCCGCAGATGCATCCGTATTCGCGCAGATCTCCGCGGTAGCGGGGTGAGCGCCGCTCGGGGAGGGCAGGATGGACGCGTGCCGACCGACCCGCTCCGCCTCGCCGAACTCGGACTCGTCGACGGATTCCGCCGCGCGACAGCGCTCGCCGCTCTCGCCGCAGCGCCCCTCGTCGGCTCGGGCGACGGCCACGGCGTCGACGCGCTCGCCGTGCGGGCGCTGCGCACTGCGCTCGGCGGGCTCGACGTCGACGGGGTCGTCGTGGTCGGCGAGGGGGAGAAGGACGAGGCGCCCATGCTCTTCGTGGGCGAGCGGTTCGGACGCGCCGGCCGTGATGCGCCCGCGCTCGATCTCGCCGTGGACCCGGTCGACGGCACGCGACTCGCCGCGTCGGGAGCGCCCGGTGCGATGGCCGTGCTCGCGGTGGCGCCGCGCGGTGCGCTCGCCGCGCTCGGCGCCGCCCACTACCTCGAGAAGCACGTCACGTGGCTTCCGGATGCCCCGGCCGGCGCCTCCGTCGGCGAACTCGTCGCCCGCATCGCGGCGGCGCGGGGCATCGCGCCGTCCGAGGTGCGGGTCGCCGTGCAGGAGCGGCCGAGGAACGAGGGGTTCGTCGCCGAGGCGCGGGCGGCAGGGGCATCCGTCGAGCTCTTCGTGCACGGCGACGTCGAGCGGAGCTTGCGTGCGGCAGGCGGCGGAGCTGGGCTCGACCTCGTTTCGGGCATCGGCGGGGCGCCGGAGGGCGTGCTGACCGCAGCGGCAGTGCGCGCGCTCGGCGGCTCGATGTGGGCGCGACTCGCGCCCCAGTCGGGCGGGGAGCGGGAGCGACTGCTGGCCGGCGGCCTCGCGCTCGATCGCGTCTGGTCGCTCGGCGAGCTCTGCAGCGCGCCGGCCTGGGTGTTCCTCAGCGCGGTGACCGGGTGTGCACCGGGCGGCGTGGTCATGCCCGGCGTGCGAACGATGCCGGGCGGTGAGGCCGTGGTGAGCACCTGGCACGCGGGGCCGGGCGTCGCCGCGGTCGTCGGCGAGGTGCGCACCGAGTGAGGCGCCCGGCTCGGCGCGCGGCCCGGCGCGCCGGCGCGCCCTGAACGTCAGGTTAAGAATGCACATTCTTTCATCGCCTCCGCGCGGAAAACGGGCGAGATCAGTGGGCGTGCTGCATAGGCTTGAGGAATCGTTCCATGGCCGCCCGACTGGCCGGCCGCACTAGCGTCCGGGAGGACCCTCGATGGTGAGCACCGACACCGCAAGCCTGTTCTTGCACCCCGACCGCAACATCGCACTCGAACTCGTGCGCGCCACCGAGGCCGCGGCGATCCGTTCGTACCCGTGGATCGGTCGGGGCGACAAGCTCGGCGCCGACGGCGCGGCGGTCGACGCGATGCGCGCCTTCCTCGGCACGGTGAACTTCGACGGCGTCGTCGTCATCGGCGAGGGCGAGAAGGACGAAGCCCCGATGCTCTTCAACGGGGAGCGCGTGGGCAACGGGCGCGGCCCTGCCTGCGACATCGCGGTCGACCCGATCGACGGCACCTCGCTCACGGCGGCCGGGCGCCAGAACGCGCTCTCGGTGATCGCCGTCTCCGATCGCGGCACCATGCTCGACGCCTCGTCGGTCTTCTACATGGACAAGATCGTCACGGATGCAGCGGGCATCGGTGTCGTCGACATCCGCAAGCCCATCGGCGAGAACCTGCGGGCGCTCGCCGCGGCCAAGGGCAAGCAGGTCGGCGAGATGCGCGTCGCCGTGCTCAACCGTCCTCGTCATGAGCAGCTCATCGCCGACATCCGCGCCGCAGGCGCCGGCACCCGGCTCATCAGCGACGGCGACGTCGCGGGCGGCATCAACGCGGCACGCTACGACTCGCGCATCGACATGTGCGTCGGCATCGGCGGCAGCCCCGAGGGCATCACCACCGCGTGCGCGATCAAGGCGCTCGGCGGCTTCATGCAGGGCCGCCTCGCGCCGAAGGACGACGCGGAGCGCGCCCGCGGCGAGGCGGCCGGCCTCGACTGCGACCAGGTCTACGAGCTCGACGACCTCGTGAAGGGCGACAACACCTTCTTCGTCGCGACGGGCGTGACCGACGGCGAGCTCATCGACGGCGTCTCGCGTAAGGGCCCGATCCTTCGCACCGAGTCGATCGTGCTGCGCGGCAAGTCCGGCACGATCCGCCGCGTGCGGGCCGACCACCTGATCGAGAAGTGGCTCGTCGACGACATGCTGTGACGCGCCGGCAGGCGTGGCGGATGGTGCGTGACCAGCCGTCGAGATGACACGAGTCGTCGCAGATCGCGCAGGTGAAGCGACGACAACTGTCCGCTCGGCGGCGAACCGGCACCGGTGCGAGCGTTCGCTCCGGGCGCACCACCCATGACGGTGGCCCGAGACATGATGGACAGGTGACCACCGCCGCTCGACTCCCGCGCGCCCTCCGACCCTTCGGATCGGGCCAGTACCGGCTGCTCACGACGGCGCTCGCGGCGTCCCTGCTGAGCGCCGGAGCATGGATCGTCTCCGCCGTCTGGCAGGTCGTCGAACTCGGCGGCACGCCCGTCGACCTCTCGTTCGTGGCCGTCGGGTCGAGCCTCGGGCTCGTGCTCGCGGTGCTCTTCGGCGGTGTCGCCGCCGACCGCATCCCGCAGCGGCGCATCCTGCTCACGGTCGAGGTCGTGCGCGGCGTCGGCTTCTCGGTGGCGGCGTTCCTCGCGATCAGCGGGCAAATCGAGGTGTGGCACATCGCCGTCATCTCGTTCGCGCTCGGCATCGCCGACGGATTCTTCTACCCCGCCTACTCGGCCTGGCTGCCGGCCATCCTGCCCGAGGGGCAGCTGCTCGCCGCCAACGGCATCGAGGGCGTGCTGCGGCCGTCGGTGATGAACGCCGCCGGTCCCGCGATCGCGAGCGCCCTGATCGCACTGCAGGGGCCGTGGCTCGCGTTCGCGGTCGTCGCGGTCCTCCAGGTCGTCGCCGCGGCGGTGCTCGGCGTGATGCGCACGACTCCCGTGCGACGGGTGCTCGACGGGCCGCCGGTGCATCCGGTGCGCCAGACCTTCATCGACCTGGGCGACGGCTTCGCCTACCTCCTCCGCACGCGATGGCTCTTCGCGACGCTCGTCTTCTCGATCCTGCTGGTCTTCGTCATCATGGGCCCGATCGAGGTGCTCCTGCCGTTCGCCGTGAAGGACCAGACCGGTGGCGGCGCCGGGGCGTTCGCCCTCGCGCTCGCCGCGTTCGGCGTCGGCGGGGCGATCGGTTCGCTCGCGGTCGCGTCCATGCGACTGCCGCGGCGCTACCTGACGCTCATGATCCTTGCGTGGGGCTTCGGATGCCTCCCGCTCGCGATCATCGGATTCACCTCGTGGCTCTGGGTGATGGTCGTGGCGCTCTTCATCTGCGGCCTGCTGTTCTCGGGCGCGAGCGTCGTGTGGGGCACGTTGTTGCAGCGACGCGTGCCGCCCGCGATGCTCGGCCGGGTGTCGAGCCTCGACTTCTTCGTCTCGCTCGCGCTCATGCCGATCTCGATGGCCGTCGCGGGCCCGGTGGGCGAGTGGATCGGCATCGCGCCGGCGTTCCTCATCGCCGGCCTCGTGTCGCCGTTGCTCGCGATCGGCACATTGGCGTTCGCCCGCCTCGGGCAGGACGAGCTCGCGCACCCGCTCGACGCGATGCTCGACGCCGAGCCGGTGACTGGCGCAGAGGCCGCTGCCGGCTTCGAGCCGCCCGTCGACGAGCCGCACGACCGTGAGTTCGGCGCGCGCACCGACCCTGAACCCGGTTAACGCCCTGTCAGGGGTCGACGTCTGCCGGGCCGCGTGCGAGTCTGGGCGTCGAGGTGCGCACGCGCACGAGTGGCGCACCTATCGGTGAGAGGGGTTCACGATGGTCACGGTTCGAGATGCGTTTCCGGGGTTCAGCGTCGACGACGTCGAGGCGGCCCGCGAGTTCTACGGCACGAGACTGGGGTTGCCGGTGGGCGACGAACCCGGCGCGGGTGCACTGCGCATCACGCTGCCGTCGGGCCAGGGGGTCTTCATCTACCCGAAGCCGAACCACGAGCCGGCGAGCTTCACGATCTTGAACCTCGTGGTCGACGACATCGACCGCGCGGTCGACGAGCTGAACGCGGCGGGTGTGGTGACGAAGATCTACACCGCGCCCGACGACTTCGGCACCGACGAACGCGGCATCGCGCGAGGCTCGGCCAGCGGCCAGGGCCCGGACATCGCGTGGTTCACCGATCCAGCAGGCAACGTGCTGAGCGTGCTCGTCGGCTGAGCGGGCCTCACCCGTCGGTCGGGCGGGCCGTGACCGATCGCTCGAGGGCGCCGCGGAGTTCGGCCCCGATCGCCGTCATGCGCTCGAGCACCGCATCGCGACGGTCGATCGCGTCGTGCCAGTTCGCCAGCACCGCCCAAGCGAGCCCAGCGCCGTCGACGATGTCGCAGACTCCGATGTCGATGCGCGCGGTGCTGATGGTGCCGGTCTTGTTGCGCAGCAGGAATCCGTTGTCCGGTTCGGTGTGGGCGAGCGGATCGACGCCGAACGGTGCGGCGACCATCGACTGGTCGGTGTTGAGCGCGAGCCACCCGAGCACTCGGGCCGAGACCTGCCGAGAGACGATGCGCCCCTGGGAGAGGTCGGCCATCAGGCGTACGAGTTCGGCCGCGTTGCCGCGCGAGAGCGTCGGCGGATGCTGCGGGCCGCGGTCATCTCGCACCCGGTCGAGCAATGCCGACGACGCGAAGCCGAGCGCTCGGCCGGTCTCACCGATGCGGTCGATGCCGAGCCGGCGTACGAGCACGTTGGTGGCCAGGTTGTCGCTCACGGCTCCGATCAGGGCGCAGGCGTCGCGGATGCTCAGCGCTCCTGCGTCGAGCACATGCCAGAGCCCGGAGTCGGCGACGAGATCTTCGGGACGGCGCTCCACGAGCTCATCCAGATCGAGCTCGCCGGTCTCCGCCTGACGTGCCGCCTCGATGAGCAGGAACACCTTCCCGACGCTCGCGGTCTTGAGCACCCGATCGGGGTGGTGGGACCACAGCAGTGCACCGGTGCTCGCGTCGGCGACTGCCGCCGACCATTCGACGGAGCCGAGGTCGGCCAGGTCCGCCGAGATCGCCTCGTCGAGCCCCTGCACGTTCCATCGCTCGGTCATCGCGGCTCCTCACGTCGTTTGCGGCTCTCGATGCTGAAACGATGCTCAACGGCCTGTTACGCACCGTATCATCGAGCAACGCCTGCGTACAGCGACCGTCCGCCTCGGTGTACGCCGGGCGCGAAACCGCGAATCACTGCCGATCGCGGCGCCATGAATGGGGTGCCATGCGGAACGTAAGTTGCCAAGCCATGAAGATCTGGAGCCCGGATGACCACGACCGAACTCGGCCCACTCAGCCCCGGCGCGCGCGTCGCCCTCGTCGCGCCGAGCGGGCCGCCACCGTCGGAGTTGCTTGCCCGCTCGCTCGAACTGCTCGTGGAGTGGGGGCTCGAACCCGTCGTGTACCCGAGCGCGACGGCGGAGCATCCGCGTGCGCGCTATCTCGCAGGCTCTGACTCGCAGCGCGCTGCCGACCTGCAGGATGCCTGGTGCGACGAGACGATCGACGCCGTGTTCTGCGCTCGTGGCGGATACGGCTCCGTTCGGATGATCGACCTTCTCGACCACGAGGCGCTCGCTGCCGCGACCCCGAAGCCGCTGTGCGGCAGTTCGGATGTGACGGGCATCCACGAGTACTGGCTCGAGCGGCTGGGACTGGCGACCTGGTTCACGCCGATGACGGCGACCGCGGACCTGCTCGACGACCCCGATGCCGTCGAGAGCCTCCGGAGAGCCGTCTTCGAGCCCGCGTCGGGTCGAACGTTCACCGCGCCGGACGCCGAGACGATCGTGGCCGGCGAGGCGCATGGCCGGATCATCGGCGGCAACCTCAGCCTGCTCGCGATGACGCTCGGAGCTCACGGCCGGCCGGTCGCAGACCACAGCGGGTGCATCGCGTTGCTCGAAGACGTCGACGAGGAGCCGTACCGGCTGGACGGCCTGTTGACCTCGCTGCTCCGGGCCGGCTGGTTCGACGGAGTCGCCGGCATCGCTCTCGGGAGCTGGAAGGGGTGCGGCGATCTCGCCGAGGTCCGCGCCCTCGCAGAGGAGTTGCTTGCTCCGCTCGGCATCCCGCTCGTGTGGGAGCTCGGCTTCGGTCACGGACCTCGTGCCTCGAGCGTCCCGCTCGGGGTGCAGGGGACGTTGTCGGCCGGGCCGACGCCCGAGCTCGTCATTGCAGGGTGAGCCGATGAACGACCGCGAGAGGGCGGTCTGCGAACGGTACGACGCCGAGAACGCCCCCAGTCCGGGGCTCTGCACGGGTGTCGCTGTCGCTGGCACCGCCCTCGACCGTGCACGATTGCATCGGAAGGGATGACATGGCGTCAGACGAACTCGGGAGTCCGCACGAACGATACGACGCGCGCGTGCAGCGGCGCTCTGCGCTCCTGCTCAAGCGGCGCATCGTGGAACAGGAGCGCGAGCACTTCCTCGCGGCGCTCGACTGGGCTCACGAAGAGGGTGCTTTCGAGCGCATCGCCGCGACGATCGTGGCATCGCGTCGTCGATTCATCCTCGGCGCGGCGAAGTCGTTCACCTACGCGTCGCTGCTCGCGATGGACCTGAGCGCCGGGCTCGCCAACGTGTCCCTCATCGACGGCACGATCGTGCGGCCGCTCGACGTGCTGAGCGACGTCCGCTCGACCGATGTGCTCGTGGCGATCTCGCTCTCGCGGTACCGCAAGTACACGGTTGACATCGCCCGGCGGTTCGCGGAGGCCGGAGGAACGTTGATCGTCATCACCGATTCAGCCGATGCCCCGCTCGCCGACGTGGCCCAGGAGCTGCTCATCGTCGACACCGAGAGCGCCTCGTTCGCCAACTCGCCGACCACGGTCGCGCTCGTGATCCATGTGCTCGTCACCCTGACGACGGCGAGTGCCAAGGGCGCGGGTCGCCGGCTGCAGGAACGCGACCGACTGAGCGAGAGCCTCGACCTGTACTACGACTAGGCCTCGACCTGTACTACGACTAGTCGAGATGGCCGGCGCGGAGCGGTTCAGTCAGCGTCTGCGGGGTTCTCGAGTTGGCGACGCAGCTCGGGGTCGAGGTCGGCGCCGGACGTTGCGACCAGTTCGTACGCCGTGAGCTCGCGGGGCGCTTCTTCGATGCCCGTGAGGGGCGCGAGCACCTTCGACTCGTCGAGCGCGCCGAGCTTGCGGGCGGTCGGCAGCACCTGCCGTTCGAGGGAACCGACGAACGCGTTGTAGTCCTTCACGCTGCGCTCGATGGTGCGGCCGAGCTTCTCGATGTGGCTCGCCGTCGTCGAGAGGCGCGAGTACAGCTCGCGGCTGAGGTCGAACAACGTCTTCGCCTCGTTCGTGAGCACGTCTTGCTGCCACGAGAACGCGACGGTCTTCAGCACCGACCACAGGGTGACCGGCGAGGCGAGGGCGACCCGCTTCGAGAACGCGAACTCCATGATGGTCGGGTCGGCCTCCATGGCTGCGGAGACGAGCGACTCGCTCGGGATGAACGCGATGACGAGTTCGGGGGAGGCGTCGAGGCCGTTCCAGTACCCCTTCGAGCCGAGCGCCGTGATGTGCGCCCGAACGGCGGCGACGTGCTGCTTCATGAACTCGGCGCGTCGCGCACCCTCCGCCCCGCTCGCGGTGGCGGGAATCTGGCTCGCCTCGAGGTAGGCGTTGAACGGCACCTTCGCGTCGACCGCGATCGACTTGCCGCCGGGCAGGCGCACGACCATGTCGGGGCGGCCGTGGCCGGAGTCGCTCGTGATGCTCGACTGCACGTCGAAGTCGACTCGCTCGATGAGACCGGCGGCCTCGACGACGCTGCGCAGCTGCGTCTCGCCCCAGACACCGCGCGTGCTGTTCGAGCGAAGCGCCGATGCCAGGGACTCCGCCGTCGACCTCAGCCGCTCCTCGGACTCCGCGGCGGACTTCAACTGTTGGGTCAGCTCGCCGTGCTGGAGGCTGCGCTGGCTCTCGAGCTGGGTCACCTTGGACTGCATCTCGGTGAGCGACTGCTTCACCGGGGCGAGGGCCTGGAGGACTTTGCTCTCTGCGGCGTCGCGCGCCTCGCGGGCCTGGACCTCGGCGCGCTGCCGCTCCACGAGCTCGCGGTACTGGTGCTGTGCGGAGAGGATCTGCTCGCGGAGCGCCTCTGCCGTCGCCTGCGTCGAGGCGAGCTCTTCTCGGAGCACCGCCTTCGCGGCCTCCTCACCGACGCGCACCTCGGCGAGCCGGGCCTGCATGCGGGCTTCGACGAGTGCCGGGTCTTCGGCGACCGGGGCCCCGGCGGCGACCTGCGCCGCGCGGCGCTGCAGCACGAGCGCGGCCACGAGGGCGCCGAGCGCGATGCCGACGATGAGGCCGATGACGAGGGCGAGGATGTCCATGCCCACAGTGTCGCAGTGCCCGCCGACATCCGCGGGC
Source organism: Agromyces sp. Root81 (assembly GCF_001429165.1). GTDB lineage: Bacteria > Actinomycetota > Actinomycetes > Actinomycetales > Microbacteriaceae > Agromyces. The sequence continues at coordinate 518,886 of NZ_LMIR01000004.1, read as the reverse complement.
CGATGCCCCGGCGGGCCGCTACTGCAGCGCCATGGGACCGTGCGCCGCACGGTCGTCGCGCGTGGCGACCGGGCCGATCGCGCCGATCTTCACCCGGGTGATGTGCGCGAGCCGGTCGAGGTCGTCGACCTCGTGCCGGGCCGCAGCGTGCACCATGATCGCGGCGCAGGCCTCGGCGTCGGCGAGCGCGTCGTGGTGCGAGAAGCCCTCGAAGCCCGCAGCCATCGCCGCGACGGGCAGGCGGTAGGAGTCGAGGTGGTAGGTGCGCCGGGCGACCTGCAGGCTGCAGAGGTAGCGGAAGTCGGGCACCTCGAGGCCGAGGGCGGTCGAGGTCTTCGCGATGACGCCCATGTCGAAGCCCGCGTTGTGGGCCACGAGCATGTCATCGCCGGCGAACTCGCGGAGCGCCGGCAGGTGCACCGACCAGTCGTCGGCGCGGGCGACCATCTCGGGCGTGATGCCGTGGATGCGGATGTTCCACTCCGAGAACTCGTTGTGCGGGAACGGCGGACGGATGTAGCGGTGCTCCCGCTCGACGACGCGCCCCGCCCGCACCTTCACGAGCCCCACTGAGCAGGCCGACGCACTCGACGAATTGGCGGTCTCGAAGTCGATCGCGGTGAAGTCCACTGGCACACAGGCATCGTCGCACGCCGGGCCGACACCGCCCGCCACCCGCGCCGCGAACGCCGAGGTTGACGGATGCCCCGGGCAGGGCGTGGAATGGCGGTGACCCGGGTCGGCCGGGGCGATGTGAGGAGAGCAATCGCGATGAACGATCGACCCGAGGCCTCGAAGCCCCGCGAGCACGGACTCGTCGCCGACCCGTCCGACCCCGCGACGCTCGAGAGTGCGCGATCGTTCGGCGCAGCGGCATCCGTCTACCATCAGGCCCGGCCCGGCTACCCGACCGAGGCGATCGCCTGGCTGATCGGCGACGCGACGCGCGTGCTCGACCTCGGCGCCGGCACCGGCAAGCTCACCGAGGCGCTCGTCGCCCTCGACCGCGAGGTGATCGCGGTCGACCCCGTCGAGGAGATGCTCGAGGAGCTCGAGGTGGCGGTGCCCGGGGTGCCGCGCCTCCTCGGCACGGCCGAGGACATCCCGATCGAAGACGACGCGGTCGACGCGGTCGTCGCCGGGCAGGCGTGGCACTGGTTCCAGCCCGATCGCGCGATCCCCGAGATCGCACGGGTGCTGCGTCCGGGCGGTGTGCTCGGCCTCGTCTGGAACAGCCGCGACACCCGCGTCGACTGGCTCCGCGAGGCCGGGGAGATCATGCACGAGCGGCACGACGCGAGCGCCACCTTCGAGAGCTACGTGCAGGTCGGGCCGCCGTTCGGCGAGATCGCCGAGCACACCGTCGAATGGGGTGCCCGGATGTCGCGGGAGGGGTTCCTCGACCTCGTGCGTTCGCGCAGCTACTTCATCACGGCGTCGCCCGAGGAGCAGCACGCGACCATCGTCGCGCTCGAGACGCTGCTGTCGACGCACCCCGACCTCGCCGGCGCCGACGAGCTCGTCGTGCCGTACGTGACGCGCTGTTTCCGCGCCGTGCTCGCGAACTGAACGAGAGACCGCACTCACGACGGTGCTCGACGACGCGACCGGCGCGATCCGGCCCGAGCGAGACCGTATCCTGACCTGATGCATCGCGGACGGGCGTACCTGGCACTCGCGCTCGCCAACCTGTTCTGGGCGGGCAACTACGTCTTCGGCGAGATGGTGACCGCCGAGATCTCGCCCGTCTCGCTCACGTTCTGGCGCTGGGTGTTCGCCGCGATCCCGCTGCTCGTGCTCGCCTGGGCGATCGAACGGCCCGACTGGCGGGCTGCAGTGCGCGAGTGGCCGCTGCACCTGCTGCAGTCGGCGCTCGGCCTCACGGGGTACACACTCTTCCTCTACAGCGCGCTCGGGCTCACCGGCGCGGTGAACGCCTCGGTCATCTCCGCGATCAACCCGGCGACGATCGCGCTCGCCGCGGCGATCTTCCTGCACCAGCGGCTCCGCGGACTGCAGATCGTCGGGCTCGTGGTCGCCTTCGCGGGCGTCACGCTCGTGCTCACGGGCGGCGACGTGCTGGCCGTGCTCGAGCAGGGGTTCCGTGTCGGGGATCTGCTCGTCGTGGCATCCGTCATCGTCTGGACCGCCTACTCGATCGTGGCCCGGCGCCTTCGCACCCCGCCGATCACGGCCACCGCCGTGCAGTCCGTGTTCGCGGTCGTGACGATGCTGCCCCTCGTCGCCGTCGTCGGCGTCACCCTGCCCACCACCGCGGGCAGCATCGCGGGGCTCGTCTACATCGTGATCTTCCCGTCGATGCTGGGCTACGCCCTCTGGAACCTCGGATCAGGCGCCGTCGGTCCGGCCCGCGCCGGCATCTTCCTGAACCTGCTGCCGGTCTTCACGGTGCTCATCGCCGTGGCGCTCGGGCAGTCGCTCGAACCCATCGCGATGGCGGGCGGCGCGCTCGTGCTGCTCGGCGTGTACCTGACGCTCAGGGTCGGTCGGGCAGGGCGAGCGGATGCCGCGACCCACCCGACGCCGCGGTAGGCCTCGCGGGCGGGCACCAGGAACGTGCCGGAACTCGCTCAGGCGGCGGCGGTGAAACGGCCGAGCACGAGATCCCAGCCAGTGTCGTACCCGGGCCGAGCGGCATCGCCGTCGCCGCGGCGCACCCATCCGTCGTGCGTGAGGCGCACGACCGTGCCGCCGTCATCGGGTTCGAAGCCGACGTCGACCGAAGTCGCCTCGTCGGGCGAGCCGCCCGGATGCCAGGTGAACGCCACCCCGGCGGGCGGATCCCAGCGCGTGACGGTGCCCCACACGCTGGAGCCGCCGTCTCGCAGCCGTTCGACGATCTCGCCGCCCACCTGCGCGGGGAAGGCGACGTCGACGGCGTCCGCCTTGCCCACGGAGTGGGTGTCGAGCGGCCACCACGACGACATCCGTGCGGTGAACAGGGCGAACGCCTCGGACTGGGGGAGCGGGACGCGGACGGTCTTCACGATCGCGTCGATGCTCGTGTGCTTCATGACGGACTCCTTGATTCCTGCTCCGCCTGCCCGGCGAAGCGAGTGAGGGCGGTCGTCCAGAATCCGTCGAGCCATGAGCGGAGCGCGTCGACACCCGGGTCGTCGAGGCGGTACACGTTGCGCGTGCCGACCGACTCCCGTGCGACGAGTCCGCTCTCGGCGAGGACCCGCAGATGCTGCGAGACCGCGGGCCTGCTCACGGGCAGGCGCTCGGCGAGTTCACCGACCGCGTGGGGCCGATCACCGAGCAGCTCGATGATGCGACGCCTGGTCGGGTCGCCGAGTGCATTCAGGACTTGGTAAGCCTCCACGAACCGTAAGTTACCACTTACCGGCTGGGTCGGCAACGGTCGATCCCGGGTCTGAGGAGGCGCCCGGACAGTCTCGGAGGTGCCGGCCGGTACGATAGACCCCCGTGGCTCTCACTATCGGAATCGTCGGTCTCCCGAATGTCGGCAAGTCGACCCTGTTCAACGCGCTGACCAAGAACCAGGTGCTCGCGGCCAACTACCCGTTCGCGACGATCGAACCGAACATCGGCGTGGTGAACCTGCCCGATCCGCGGCTCGAGACCCTCGCCGGCATCTTCGGCTCGGAGCGCATCCTGCCCGCCGCAGTGTCGTTCGTCGACATCGCCGGCATCGTGCGCGGTGCCTCGGAGGGTGAGGGGCTGGGCAACAAGTTCCTCGCCAACATCCGCGAGGCCGACGCGATCGCGCAGGTCGTGCGCGGCTTCGAGGACTCCGACGTCGTGCACGTCGAGGGCACCGTCGACCCGAAGTCCGACATGGAGACCATCAACACCGAGCTGATCCTCGCCGACCTCGAGACTCTCGAGCGCGCCATCCCGCGCTTCGAGAAGGAGATCAAGGGCAAGAAGCTCGACCCCTCGGTGCTCGACGCCGCGAAGGCCGCGCAGGAGGAGCTGCAGAAGGGCACGCCCCTCTCCGCGGCATCCGTCGACCTGAGCCCCATCAAGGAGCTCGGCCTGCTGACGGCCAAGCCCTTCATCTACGTCTTCAACGTGGACGAGACGGTGCTGACCGATGACGCGAAGAAGGCGGAGCTCGCAGCGCTCGTCGCGCCCGCCGAGGCCGTGTTCCTCGACGCGAAGATCGAGTCGGAACTCATCGACCTCGACCCGGTCGACGCCGCCGAGCTGCTCGCCTCGACCGGTCAGGACGAGTCGGGCCTCGACCAGCTCGCCCGCATCGGCTTCGACACGCTCGGCCTGCAGACCTACCTGACGGCGGGCCCCAAGGAGTCGCGCGCCTGGACGATCCCGAAGGGCGCCAAGGCGCCGCAGGCGGCCGGCGTCATCCACACCGACTTCGAGCGCGGCTTCATCAAGGCCGAAGTCATCTCCTTCGCCGACCTCGTCGAGACCGGTTCGGTCGCCGAGGCCCGCGCGAAGGGCAAGGCCCGCATGGAGGGCAAGGACTATGTCATGCACGACGGCGACGTCGTCGAGTTCCGCTTCAACGTATGAGCGACGCGCTTCCGATCTGCCCTGAATGCTCGGGCGAGCACACCTACGAGATGGGTGCCCTGCTCGTCTGCCCCATGTGCGGGCACGAGTGGGTCGCCGATGAGGCTGCAGCGGATGCCGCGGAGCCGGGCCCGCGCGTCATCACCGATGCCGTGGGCAATGTGCTCGCCGACGGCGACACCGTCACGGTCATCAAGGACCTGAAGGTCAAGGGCTCGTCGACCGTCATCAAGGTGGGCACGAAGGTGCGAGGCATCCGGCTCATCGACGGTGTCGGCGACCACGACATCGACTGCAAGGTCGACGGCATCGGCCCGACTCAGCTGAAGTCGAGCGTCGTCAAGAAGGCCTGAGCCTGCGTGCGCTTCGCGGTTCGCGGTGCGCCGAGGAGACGTCGCGGGTGGCACTCGGTGAGCTTCGGTGTCCCGACCCACTGTGGTTGGATGCGAACGTGACGCTTGGTGACGATGCTCGATGAAGCGTGTCCTGATCTCGTGATCAGATCGTTCGGGAGTCCGGACACCGAGCGGATCTGGCATGAGCAGTACCGCAGTTCTGAGCTGCGCCTCGACAGTTCTGAGCTGCGCCTCGAACGGCGTGCGTTGAGGGATGAGATCGCGGCGATCACGCCGCTGAAGGACGCATGACGAAGATCTCAATCGTGTCCATTGCTCACAACGCGTTGTCCTCGCGCGATGTCGATCAGCTCCGAAAGCTGTTCGACGCGGAGTATCTCCGCGACTTCGGCGCGTGGGATATCGATCGGCCGTACGGCTACGCCCCTCATGATGTTCATGCGATTGCTCGCGTCGGTGAAAGCGTGGTCGGCCATGTCGGTTGGGAACGACGAACGATCGAGGTCGGTCAGGGTGAGGTCGAGATCGCCGGTGTCGGTGGAGTGCTGATCTCTGAGCGCGTTCGAGGGCAAGGGCTGGGGAATCGGCTGATGGCCTGCGCGAAGCAGACGATGGTGGACGCCGGTGGTATCGAGTTCGGCTTCCTCGGCTGCAGAGAGAAGGTCGTGCCATTCTACGAATCCGGCGGGTGGTACCGGATCTCGGCAGCCGAGCGGTCGATCTCTCGCGAAGGATTGCCGGTAGAAGCCGCTCCAGGGCAGCCGATCCTGATCCTCCCGCTCGAATCAACCGCCGATGACTGGCCTGTCGGGGACGTCGATCTGCGCGGGCGCGCCTGGTGAGCGTCGGAATACTCCATGACCATCCGAACGCGGTCGAGTTCCGCGTCGACATGTAGGTTCGGCGTCGTTCTGACTCACGTGTCGGCGTTGTCGAGCTCCTGGGCGAGTCCGATGAGGATGCCTTCGGGCCCGCGGACGTAGCAGAGCCGGTAGGCCTCTTCGTATCGCACCACTTCCGCGCTGACGAGTTCTGCGCCGTGCTCGCGCAGGCGGCCGAGGGTCTCATCGATGTCGTCCACCGCGAACATGACGCGCAGGTAGCCAAGGGCGTTCACCGGGGCGTTGCGGTGATCGGCGACGACGGACGGCTCGAGGAAGCGCGAGAGCTCGATCCGGCTGTGGCCGTCGGGTGTGCGCATCATCGCGATCTCGACGCGCTGATGACCCAGGCCGGTGACGCGTCCGGCCCACTCTCCCTCGACGACGGCTTCACCTTCGAGTTCGAGTCCGAGTTCGCGGAAGAACTCGATCGCCGCGGCGAGATCCTCGACGACGATGCCGACGTTGTCCATTCTCACGGTCATGGCGCCAGCCTAGAGAGAGACGCTTCTCGGGTCAGCGACCCTGGCGCTTCTTGTACGGCTTCGGCTTCCCCTTCACGATGGGGGCACGGCCCTTGCCCTTCGAGGCCTTCGCCTTGCCGCCGGCCTTCACCACGGGCTTCTCGGCGGGAGCGGGCGCCGCGGCGATCTCCGCCCTGGCCTCCTCGAGGAACAGGACTCCGACCTTGGTCAACTGGGTCTCGCCCTGCCGAGTGAAGAGCGGGTGCCCGACCTCGGCCTCGAGCTTCTCGATCGACGAGTAGAGCGAAGCGAGCGGGATTCCGAGGGCGGCTGCGGCCCGCGGGAAGTGCAGCTCCTCGGCGACTGCCACGAAACGTCGAAGCAGGGTGATGTTCACGGGGAGCCTTTCGTCGGCGCGCGCGAATCGCGGCCTGTGCTTCAGGGTACGTGAGTCGGAGGCGACAGGCCCCGACGGCGCAGGCGTCGGCTTCGTGTCGGGCGTCGAGATGCGGCATCCCGACAAGGATGCCGAGATGTTCGTCTACGAACTCGGCGTCGACGAGGCCTGGCGTCGCCGCGGCATCGCGAAGGCGCTGCTTCTCGCGTTGCGCGACGTCGCGGTGCAACTCGGGTGCCGCGGCATGTGGACGGGCACTGAGCGCGACAACGCGGCGGCGCTCGCCACGTACCGTCGCTCGGCGCCGAGATCGACGAGCGATCGGTCTTCATCACGCGGGACGAACTCGGCCCGGCCTGAAATACTCGTTCGCGAGCTCCGCGTCTCGCAGAGCACACCGCCCGACAGAAACGAGTCGCCCCCTGATGATCACCGTGCACCTGCGCTACGAGATCGATGCCGACAAGATCGCCGAGTTCCGCGAGTACGGGGAGCGCTGGATCCGCCTCGTCAACAGGCTCGGCGGCACGCATCACGGCTACTTCCTCCCGAGTGAAGGCGACAGCGACGAGGCGTTCGCGCTGTTCACGTTCCCGTCGCTCGCCGACTACGAGCAGTACCGGCTGGCCGCCGCCGACGACCCCGAGTGCATCGAGGCTTACGAGTTCGCCGTCGCGACGAAGTGCATCCGGCGCTACGAGCGGCGGTTCCTCTCGCCGGTCTTCGTTTGAGCCCTTGACCGATCGGACTGCATCGAATGATCCGATGGAACCGGGCATCGCTCGCCATTCACAGCACACGCCTGAACAGAGATGAGATCACTCGACGGCTCGGAATCGAGCCGAGTGCCGAGCGGCAGAGGCGTTCCTCGGCACTCCGCGCCGTCTGGACGCTCGATCTGACGGATGATCCGCGTGAATCCGGTGATCACACCGGCATGGGATCCTTGCGACGCCTGGTCGACGTGCTCGCACCGAACCGTGAAGCGCTCCACCATCTCCGCGATGACTGCGAACTACGAATCTGGTGGAGCGGCGATTCGGATTCGACGCAAGGCGGTTTCGTGATGCCTGCCGATCTCCTCGTTTCGTTGGGGCAGCTCGACATCGATGTGTTCGGCACCGCGTTCCTCGAAGACGAGATCACCGCGAACGGCGATTGAGGAGCGCCCTCGACTCGCTGCTACACGGACCCCTCGTTGCAGGTGACGTCCTGGATCCAGGAGGAGGCGTACTCGTCGTTGCCGTAGACGACGGGCGTGGTCTCGCCGGCGACGACGTCGAAGAAGCGGAGCGTCTGGTCGAAGTCGGAGGTCGCCTGCTCCTCAGTCGAGGCGAAGCTGATCGAGACGATCATGATCTCGCAGTCGCTCTCGGGGATGACGCCGGCCGTCCAGCACCCCTGCTCGAACTCGAGCGAGCACTGATCGAGGTAGCGTTCGTCGAAGTAGTACTCGAGCGCGGCCGGGAAGCCGAACATCGTCTCCGCGGCGGAGTAGTGCTCGACCGTCTCTGAATCGGAGCCGCCTTCGAAGGGCGGTTCGGCGAGCTCGGTCACGCGCTCGCTGAGCGCCGAGACGCCGAACGCGAGCGCCACGATGAGCCCGACGACGATCGCCGTACCGCCCGCCACGATCCCGACGATCCAGCCTGTCGAGAGGCCTCGGCGGGAAGCGGGCGTCGTCGCATGTGCAGCACGGTCAGCCGCACTCTCGGCGAGCAGGGTCGCGCGCGCTTCGCCGAGCGTCGTTGCCCACTGCTCGGCCGAGCGCCGGCTCTCACCATCGGGGTAGCGCCACGGATGCCGAGCCCAGAGTGCCGCGCGGTAGGCGGCCTCGATGCCGTCGGGCGTGAGCCGGAGCGCAGGGTCGAGGTTCAGTGCGGCACGGGCGGCGATGGATTCCACGACGAGATCATATGGGTCTGCAGCGGCACCTGGTGCTCCGAATCCCGAAGAGCTTCAGGCGACGTGCCGTGCCGGGCTGTCGTGCCCGCCCGCGAGCACGCGGCTGACGGCCTCGGGTGCGGCGGTGAACCGCCCTGCAGCGCCGTCGTCGGCGACATAGTGCACGCGGATGCCGCGGCCGACGCGCGCGAGCTTCGTGATCTCGTAATTGCTGCCGGAGACGCTGACGAGCGTGTCGCCCACGGCGAGGTGCCGGGTCTCTCGCAGTTCGATCGTCGTCATAGTGAGAGTGTCTCAGTACCCGCCGACATCCGCGCGCGACCATAGGTGCCGTCGTTGGCGTTGTCAACCCGTTGTCGCGCTCGTGGTGCCCTGCCTACCGTGGAGGAGCCGACGCACTGAACAGGTGCGCCGGCGGAACCGATTCCTGAGGAGGACGCCATGAGCGCCAAGGACGATCTCGGCAACACCGCCGAACGAATGACCGGCAAGGTCAAAGAGGGCATCGGCAAGCTCACCGACAACGAGCGACTCGAAGCCGAGGGCAAGGCCGACCAGGTCAAGGCCGACGCGAAGCAGGCCGCTGAGAAGGTCAAGGACGCGTTCGAGGACGGCACGAAGTAGCGCAGCGGCGATCCCAATTCCACGACTGAACCGGAGGGTACGACCATGAGCATCGGCCTCGGCATTCTGCTCGTGGCGATCGGCGCGGTCCTCACGTTCGCGCTGAACGTCACGGTCGACTGGATCGACCTCGATCTCGTCGGATACATCCTGATGATCGCGGGAGCGGTCGTCATCATCCTCGGTCTCATCTTCATGATGCGACGTCGTCGGAGCATCTCCACGACGAGCACGACCACCGATCCGGTGGCGGGCCAGCGCGTCACGCGGACCGAAGACCAGGCCGCACCTCCCGAGGTGTGAGGCCTGTTGGGGGAGCGGATGCCGCGCCGGGGGGCGCGGCATCCGCGCTGCCGGTGTCGAGGGGCTATCTGTGCTGCGGCCCGGTGTGCGAAGCTGACGGCATGCCAGAGTCGCCCGAGGTGGAGGCGCTCGTCGAGGATCTCGGCACGCGATTGGCCGGCCGCGAGATCACCGGCGTCGACGTCGTGGAGTTCCGTGCGGCCAAGACGCGCAGCCGGCCACCATCGTCGCTGCGCGGCGAACGCGTGCGCGGGGCCGCCCGTCGCGGCAAGCACGTCGACCTCGCCGTTGGCGATGCGCAGCACCTCGTCGTCTCGCTGGGCCGGCACGGCTGGGCACGGTACGGCAGCAGTGCGGCGGATGCATCCGCTGCCGACGCCGTCGCGGACGCCCCGCCGACGCTCGTCGAGTTGACCTTCGACGACGGCACGGTCGTCGAGTTCACGGATGCCGGTGACTGGGTGTCACTCGGCTGCTGGGTGGTCGACGACCCGAGCGAGGTGCCCGCCGTCGCCAAGCTCGGGCCCGACCCCGCCGACGCCGGGTTCGCACGAGCCGACTTCGACCGGGTCGTCGCCGGTCGTCGCAAGCAGGTGAAGGCCGTGCTGCAGGAGCAGGAGTCGCTCGCTGGCATCGGCAACGCCTACTCCGACGAGATCCTGCACCTCGCGAAGATCTCGCCCGTGGTGCACGCCGCTGCGCTGACGGAGGCCGAGCTCGACCGCCTCTTCGATGCCACGGTCGGCATGATCAGGGGCGCGACCGACCGGCAACGCGGGGTGCCGATCGACCAGCTCAAGGCCGCGAAGGTCGCGTCGATGCGGGTGCACGGCAGGGCGGGCGAGGCCTGCCCGGTCTGCGGCGACACGGTGCTCGACTTCTCGTTCGCGAGTACCACCGCGCAGTACTGCCCGACGTGCCAGACGGGTGGAGAACAGCTGCCGCTGCCAGCCGCGGAGTAGTTCGCGCGCGGGCCGTGCAAGACTCGCGGCTGACGCGACACATACCCGGTGTGAGGATCGCCAGCACCGCAGCACCCGCCGACGCAGCCGAGGAGGTGGCGATGCCCGAGCCCGCAGACGCGGCCGTGACGAGTACGGACACGGCATGGTTCACCGGGATCGTCCGCGAGCACTCGACCGCCCTCGTGCGGTACTTCGCCCGTCGGGGTCCGCGTCAGGACGCCGAGGACTTCGCCGCAGAGGTCTTCGCCACCGCGTGGCGTCGCCGCGCAGACGTGCCGCGCGAGGCGGTGCTGCCCTGGCTCTACCGCACCGCCGGGTTCACGCTCGCGAACGGCCGCCGCAAGCACGTAGATCTCCCCGTCGAGGAGGTGCCCGAGAGCGGGACGGTGCGCATCGAACACGACCCCGAGCTCAGCGTGCTCTTCGACGCCGAGCTGCGCGGCGCGCTCGAGAGCGTCGGCGAACGCGACCGGCGCATCCTGCTCCTGCACGCGTGGGAGGGGCTCGACGGTCAGGAACTCGCAGAGGTGCTCGGCATCTCGCGTTCCGGAGCCGATGCGGCACTCTCCCGAGCCCGCAAACGCCTGCGCGAGGCGTGGGGCGAGCGGATGACGTTCTGAGCCCGGTCGTTCCCGAGCTGCAAGATCGCGCCCACGAGGGACATATCCCCAAGTGAACCGCACGCACGAAGGGTGTTCGACATGAACGACGACAACGAGCTCGACCCGGTCGCACGACTGCGCGCCGCCGACCCCGCTGCCGGCGTCGAACCTCGCGCGGGATTCGCCGACGACGTCATCGCGCAGGCGACGGCGGAGGTGGCGGCGACGGCGTCGGTGGGTGCGACCGCCGCCGCATCGGCAGCCCAGGCCGAGGTCACGGATCTCGCCGCCGAGCGCGCCAGGCGCCGCCCGCGCTGGCTCATGGTCGCCGCGGTCGCCGCCGCGGTCGCGATCGTCGGCGGTGCCGGGTTCGGCCTCGGCGCGATGACGGGCGGATCGACCGAACTCGCCTCGGCGCCGCCGATCTCACTGCAAGGCGGCGCCGGCACGGACGGCGCGACGCAGGAGGGACCCTCGGCCTTCGACGCCGGCGGGCAGAAGATGGCCGGCCCCGGGGTCAGCGACGTGATGATGCCCTACGGATACGGTCGCCGATCCTTCAGCGCCTCGGGTCTCGCCACGGCAGCGGGCAGCGCCCCCGCCTACGCCTTCGACGCGCGAGCCGCCTCCAACGCCGAAACCGTCGCCGCGCTCGCCGCGGTGCTCGGTGTCGAGGGCACCCCCGAGCTGCAGAACGGCGGCTGGACCGTCGGGCCGCAGGACGGCACCGGCCCGACGCTCTACGTCTCCATCGACGGCACACTCGGCTTCTCGTACTCCGACCCGCAGATCAATCCGTGGGAGTGCACCGGGCCGGCTGCGCCGGAGCCGGTCGCGCCGCAGCCGGACGCGCCCGACGCGACGCTCCCCGTGATGCCGATGTGCGAGACCCCCGCCGCCGACCTGCCCGATGAGTCCGCCGCGATCGACGCCCTGCGCTCGCTCGTCGCGGCGGCCGGGCACGATCCCGAGGCCTTCGAATACAGCTCGGAGACCTGGGAGGGCGCGGTGACGCGGATGGCGCAGGCCTGGCCCGTCGTCGACGGGCAGCGGATCGACCAGGCCTGGTCGCTCGAACTCACGCAGGCCGGCATCGTCAGCGCCTACGGCGCACTCGCCGACCTCGTCCCCATCGGCGACTACGACATCGTCAGCGAACAGGAGGGCTTCGAACGGCTCTCCGACCTGCGGTTCGGCGCCCAGATGACCGCCATGCCGTTCGCAGCCGCCGACCAGCGGGTCATGACGACCACCGAGGAGTGGGTGCCTCCGACCGAGCCGCCGGCCACCCCGGCGAAGGGCGCCGCCATCGCCTGGCCCGTCGACGACGTGCAGATCGTCAGTGCACGTCTCGGCCTCACGAGCCAGTGGCAGCCCGACGGCAGCGTGGTGGTCGTTCCGGCGTACGAGTTCACCGATGCCGAGGGCGGCACCTGGTCGGTCATCGCGGTCACCGATTCGAAGCTCGACTTCGCGACCGACTGACTCCGACCATCAGTCGGGTGAACCGAGTGGGCCCGTGCTCGTGCCATCGGGCACGGTCGTGATGTCGATGAGCTCCTCGCGCCCGCTTCCGCCAGAGATGTCGAGGGTCAGCACGGGGCCGATGCCCGGAGCGTAGAGCTTCAACTCCGCGACATCCGGTTCGAGCGGATTCGTGTCGCGGGTGAGCAGGGCGCCGTCGAACCTGCCGTAGGGCACTTCGACGAGTTCCTCGACGCTCAGCACCGCGCCGGTGTCTTCGGCGATGCCGGCGGAGTACTCCTGCCGGTACTCCATGCCGGGCACCGGATGGGCCGGCAGCGCGATGCCCGGAAGCGCACCGTCGACACCGGCTTCGAACGATCCCTCGCGCGAGACGATCTCTCCGTGCTCGAACTCCGCGGTGTCCTCGCCGAGGTACCAGAGCGCGCCCGCTGCATCCTGCGCGTACCAGTCGAAGGTGTCCTCGACGATCTCGCCGCCGCGGGAGACGGTGTCGCGGACGACCCGTGCCTCGATCCCGTTCGCGATGAGCTTCGTCTCGCTCGTCACGGTGACCTCGACGGTGAGCTCGCCGCCCGCTGAGTCGAGTTCGACGTAGGTCCACCGCGTGCCCGGCTCCATCGGCCAGTACGGATGGTCGATCTCGGTCGTGAAGTCGGCGGGGTCGAGTGAGACGGGGTCGTCGCCCTGCGGAAGGTCGGCACTCGTGGCAGTCGGCGGCGCCCCGGCAACGCACGAGGCCAGGATGAGCGCAGTGGCCGCGATGATGACGGCGATGGACGGCCTGCTGCCACGGATGCCCGACATGACGCGCCTCGATTCGAACGAACGGTCGCGATGCCGTTCACCACTCCACGATGCACCCGCGGGAGCCCCGCCGCATCACCCGATTCCCGACGATTCAGGTGGCGTTGTCGGCCGTCGGGTGCAGGATGGCCGTGTGCCGGAGCTTCCCGAAGTGCAGGCGCTCGCCGCGTTCCTCGGCGAGCGGGCGGTGGGGCACGCCTTCGTCTCCCTGCGGGTCGCGGCGATCTCGGCGCTCAAGACCTTCGATCCGCCGTTGTCGGCGCTCGAGGGTGAGCGCATCGAGCGGGTGTACCGACACGGCAAGTTCCTCGACCTCGACGCGGGCGGCCTGCATCTCGTCTTCCATCTCGCGCGCGCCGGCTGGCTGCGGTGGTACGACGAGCTGCCGTCGACCCCCGTCAAGCCCGGTCGGTCGCCGCTCGCCCTGCGTGTGCGGCTCGACGACAGATCTGGCTTCGACCTCACCGAGGCCGGCACGAAGAAGTCGCTCGCCGTGTACGTCGTGCGAAACCCGGCCGAGGTGCCGGGCATCGCGCGGCTCGGTCCCGACCCGACGGCACCCGACTTCGCCCTCGCGGACTTCGCCGCGGTGCTCGACGGGCGCCGCACGCAGATCAAGGGGGTGCTGCGCGACCAATCGGTGTTCGCCGGCATCGGCAACGCCTACTCCGACGAGATCCTGCACGCCGCGAAGATGTCGCCGTACGCGCTCGCCGCGAAGCTCACGCCCGAACAGGTCGACACGCTGTACCGCGCGATGCGCGACACCCTCGCCGAGGCGTCGGCCGCGGCATCCGGTCGCCCGCCCGCCGAGCTCAAAGACGCGAAGCGCCGCACACTGAAGGTGCACGGGCGCACGGGCGAGACCTGCGAGGTGTGCGGCGACACGATCCGGCAGGTCATCTTCGCCGAATCGACCTTCCAGTACTGCCCGGGCTGTCAGACCGGGGGCAAGCCGCTCGCGGATCGCGTGCTCTCCCGACTCGTGAAGTAGTGGTCTCTCCTGCTAAGCAGGAGGGTATGACGACGCCAGACGTGCAGTGGCCGCGCTCAGCCGGGCCGTTGGTCCTCCGCGAGCCCTCGAACACCGATCTCGACCAGGTCCTCGAGTGGCGCAACAGCCCCGACGTCACACGATGGCTGCTGCGTACCGAGGTCGAGCCCGAGGCGTTCCGCAAGGTCTGGCTCGACGACGACGACCCGTACGATCATTCCGTCGTCGCCGTCCTCGGCGACGAGGTGATCGGCACCGGCGCGCTCTGGATCACCGACGCCATGGGGCAGTCGCACGTCGACGACGGCCCATGGCGCCGATCCGAGGCGGGCCTCGGGTATGTGCTCGATCCGGCCCACGCGGGAAACGGTTATGCAACCGAGATCGCGCGCGCGTTGCTCGACCTCGCCTTCGGCGAACTCGGCGTGCACCGGGTCACAGCCGGCTGCTTCGCCGACAACATCGCCTCGTGGCGTGTGATGGAGAAGCTCGGCATGCGGCGCGAAGGGCACGGCGTGCGCGACGCCTGGCATGCCGAGCTCGGATGGGTCGACGGCTTCACCTACGCGATGCTCGCCGAGGAGTGGCAGGCGGCACGCTGAGCGCAGTGGCCTCTCGGGTCCGCTGCGCAGCGCGGAGTTGCGCGAGCAATCCTCGCGACGTTGCAGCCTGCCGCCCTGTACCCCCAGTATGGGGGCCATGACCCTCGCCGACGAGCTGCTGCGCGCCTACGACGACCAACTCCGCACCGACGCCGAGACGCCGAGTGCGATCGGCGTCGAGCGGCTCGGCCCGCTGCGCCTGGTCACGTTCGCGGGAGGCCGCGGATTCGTGACCTACCGCGACCTCGACGGCGCGACCGCGACCGAGATCGCGGGCCTCGTCGTCGGTGCGCTCGCCCACTTCCTCGCCGATCCCGAGATCACGCGAGTGGAGTGGAAGAGCCGCGGTCACGATGCCGCGCCCGGCCTTCACGGCACACTCTTGGCCAATGGCTTCGAGGCCGACGACGTCGAGTCGATCATGATCGGCGAGGCGAGTGCACTCCTCGCGGACGTGCAACTGCCCGCGGGCGTCTCGGTGCGACGAGTGACCGAGGAACCCGATGTCCGCGCCATGTGCCGCATGCAGGGCGAGGTGTTCGGAGATGAGTTCTCCGATGCGACGTCCGATGCGGTGCTCGCCCGCCTCGCGCGCGGTGACGGCATGGAGCTCTGGGTCGCCGAGGCCGACGGCGACATCGTCAGTGCAGGCCGGCTCGAACCCGTGCCCGACACCGAGTTCGCGGGCATCTGGGGCGGTGCGACCCGGGAGGAATGGCGCGGCCGCGGCATCTATCGGGCGCTGACCGCGGCACGCGCGAAGTCGGCGATCGCCATGGGCAAGCGGCTCATCAACTCCGACTCCACGGAGTTCTCGCGGCCGATCCTCGAACGGTCCGGACTCATCAGGGTCTCGACGACGACGCCGTACCGCTGGCGACGATGAAACCCACAGCAGCCCCTGACTAGGGTTGACCGGTGACTGCAACACTCGTGGCCCAAGGCCTCGCCGGTGGCTACGCCCACCGCACACTCTTCGACGGCCTCGACCTCACGGTCGCCCCGGGCGATGTCGTCGGCATCGTCGGCGTCAACGGCGCCGGCAAGTCGACGCTGCTCCGCATCCTCGCAGGAGAACTCGAACCGCAGGCCGGCTCCGTGCACCTCTCGCCGGCCGACGCCTTCGTCGGCTGGCTGCCGCAGGAGCACGAGCGGGTCGCGGGCGAGACCATCGCCGCCTACGTCGCGCGGCGCACCGGCGCAGCCGAGGCATCCGCTCGTCTCGATGCGGCAGCGCTTGCGCTCGGGTCGACGGATGCTCCGGCGCCCGGCGCCCCCGACCCAGCCGACGAGTACTCGGTGGCCCTCGAGCGGTGGCTCGCCTCGGGCGCCGCCGACCTCGACGAGCGGCTGCCCGCCGTGCTCGCCGACCTCGGGCTCAGCCTCGGCGGCGGCGACGCCCACCTCTCGGCCGATTCGTTGATGACCTCGCTCTCGGGCGGTCAGGCCGCCCGGGTCGGCCTCGCGGCCCTGCTCTGCTCCCGCTTCGACATCGTGCTGCTCGACGAGCCCACGAACGACCTCGACCTCGACGGGCTCGAGCGGCTCGAGGCGTTCGTCCGCGGCATCCGCGGCGGTGTCGTGCTCGTCAGCCACGATCGCGAGTTCCTCGCCCGCTCCGTCACCCGTGTGCTCGAGCTCGACCTGGCCCAGCACTCGAACCGCATCTACGGCGGCGGCTACGACGCCTACCTCGAGGAGCGCGCGACCGCCCGACGCCAGCAGCGCGACGACTACGAGGAGTTCGCGGCGAAGAAGGCCGACCTCGTCTCCCGGGCGCGCACGCAGCGCGAGTGGTCGAGCCAGGGCGTGCGCAACGCGATGAAGAAGTCGCCCGACAATGACAAGATCCGGCGCAAGGCCGCGACCGAGTCGAGCGAGAAGCAGGCGCAGAAGGTGCGGCAGATGGAGAGCCGCATCGCGCGTCTCGACGAGGTCGAGGAGCCGCGCAAGGAATGGCAGCTCGAGTTCACGATCGGACAGGCGCCCCGCTCGAGCTCGGTCGTCTCGACGCTCAACGAAGCAGTGGTGCGGCAGGGCGACTTCACGCTCGGCCCGGTCTCGCTGCAGGTCGACGCGGGGGAGCGCATCGGCATCACCGGCCCGAACGGCGCCGGCAAGTCGACGCTGCTCGCCCTCCTGCTCGGCCGGCGTGCTGCCGATGCGGGCACGGCGAGCCTCGGGGCATCCGTCGCCATCGGGGAGATCGACCAGGCCCGCACCCAGCTCACGGGCGAAGCGCCGCTCGCCGACGCGTTCGAAGCCCTCGTGCCCGAGTACTCGGCGGGCGAGGTGCGCACCCTGCTCGCGAAGTTCGGGCTGAAGGCCGATCACGTGCTGCGCCCGGTCGACGCGCTCTCGCCGGGCGAACGCACCCGCGCCGGCCTCGCGCTGCTGCAGGCGCGCGGTGTCAACGTGCTCGTGCTCGACGAGCCGACGAACCACCTCGACCTCGCCGCGATCGAGCAGCTCGAAGAGGCGCTCGACTCGTACGACGGCACCCTGCTGCTGGTCACGCACGACCGCCGCATGCTCGAGCATGTGCGTCTCGACCGCCGCTGGAACGTGGAGGCCGGTCACGTCACCGACGACTGAGTGTCGGCCGCCGATGCGACACTCGGGGGCGATGATCGACGAGACCCGGGCCTCACCCCGTCGACGCCCGGCGGCACGACGCATCTCCAGCGCGTGATCTACGCCGACCGCCGTCTCGACGACGAGACCCTCGACGCGGTCATCGCGCTCGGCTCGTACTCCTGGATTCGAGTCCGTGTCAGGTCGAGGGCGTCGCCCCGTGCCGGCCCGTGCCGCCGGTCTCGACCTCGGTCTCGGGCGCGGTGTCGACATCGGGATCGAGCGTGTCGGCCTTCCTCAGTCGATCGTCGGCCTCGGAGTGCAGGCCGGCCGCATCGGAGCGGTGGTCGGTGCTCTCGCGGATGAGGCGGTCGGAATCGAGCCGGGCCTGTGCGGCCGCTGCTTCGGCCTGCTTCGCATCGGCCGTTGCTCGGGCGGCATCCGCTTCGCGCTGGCGTGCCGCGGCTTCCGTCTCCGCCGCGCTCTGCCGAAGGTCGGCGGCCCTCCGCCGGTCGGCCTCGACACGGGCGATGCGGCGCCGCTTGTCCGTCGCCATGACGATGGCGACGATGATCGCGACGACCACGATGATGCCGATGATGATCCAGACAATGGTGCTGGTTTCCACGGTGATCCGCCTCCTCAGGTCGGTCATGCCAGCACATCGCGCCGAGATCATACTTGGCAATGCCTTGCGGAACTCGCCGCAGTGCGGGATCATCCGGCCCGATAGGCTCGCGTCAGCTCACGAGAGGGGACGCATGACCGGCGAAGTTCAGGCATCTGCGGTGCCGGGGTGGTACGAGGACCCGGAGGCCGCCGACCTCCTCCGCTGGTGGGACGGCGCGAGCTGGTCCGACACGGAGTTCCGGCCGAAGCCGGTCGAGCGATGGGGCGAGCGGTTCGTCGCCGATCGGGTACAGGCCGCCACGTTCTCAGCGCCGGCCGGGAAGGGAAGCGGCAATGCGTTCGCGGACCGGGCCCGGAGGGCTTTCTTCTGGGCGCTCGGCGTCGGCATCGTCTTCTGGGTCGCACCGGTCGCCCTGACCGCCATGCCGAATCCGCAACTCCAGTCGATCGGCATCCTGATGGTGTGGATCGGCATGGTGCCGGCGCTCGTGCTGTCGATCCTCGCGATCGTGTTCGGGGGCATCGGGCTGAGCCGGGCCCGAGTACTCGGTGGTCGGCGTCCAGCACTCACCGGACTGGTCGGCGGCATCTGCGTGCTCGTCGGGCCGCCCGTGCTCAGCATGCTCGTCATCGTCACCGTGGTGTCCGCGAACGCACTCCGTACGTTGTGAGGTCCTCCTCGGGAACGAGCAGCCCGTCGAGCAGCCGCGACAGCGTCGTGAGCCCGTCGGGTGAGAGCACCGACTCGAGGTGCCCCTGCACCGACGCCACACACGGCCCGCGGAGCGCGTGCACCACGCCCGTCGCGGCATCCGACGCCACCTCGAGGCCGAGTCGCGGCGTGATCGAGCGATCGGCGGCCGTCGCGCTGAAGGTGTTGTAGAAGCCGATCGACGCCGGCTCCCCGAAGAGGTCGACGTCGAGCTGCACGCCCTGCCGCGGCGTAGGCAGCGGCGTGATCGGCAGCCCGGCGACCGTCGCGAGCACCTGGTGGCTGAGGCACACGGCGAGCAGCGGCGCACCGCTCTGGAGCCGCTCGACCATCAGCTCGCGCAGCCGGGCGATGCGAGGGTCGGTCTCATTCCGCGGGTCGCCCGGCCCGGGGCCGAAGACCACGAGGTCGTCGGATGCCTCGGGCACCGCCTCGTTCCACGGCACGACCCGCGCGGCGACGCCGAGGTGCCGCAGCTGGTGGGCGAGCATCGTGGTGAAGTCGTCGCCCGCGTCGATGACGAGCGCGGTCGCGCCGCGCGAGGGGTGTGCGGCCTGCGGGGTGCTCCAGAAGCTCGCGAGGTGGTCGTTGCGCGAGTCGAGGAGCGTGGCGATGCGGTCGGCCCCGCGTGCGTCACCGCCGGCGACAGGCGGGGGATTCGTGCCCCGTGCCCCGGTCACGCTCGCGCGGGGGATCGCCCCGAGCGCGGTGAGCACCCCTGCGGCCTTCGCGTGCGTCTCCGCGACCTCGCCGAGCGGGTCGGAGTGCCGCACGAGCGTCGCCCCCACCGGCACTCGCACCCGGCCGTCGCCGTCGACGTAGGCCGTGCGGATGAGGATCGGCGCATCGAGGTCGTAGCCGCCTGCGGTGGGCGTGAACCGCGCGAGCACGCCCGCGTAGTAGCCGCGAGCCGTCGACTCGTGGCGCGCGATCACCGTGCAGGCGTTGCCCATCGGCGAGCCCGTCACGGTCGGTGCGAACATGGTGCGCCGCAGCACCTCGCGGGGGTCGAGGTCGCTGCGCCCCTCGAGGAGGTACTCGGTGTGCGTGAGCCGCGACATCCGCTTCAGGAACGGCCCGCGGATGCGTCCGCCGTCGGGGCAGACCGCGCTCATCATCTTGAGCTCCTCGTCGACGACCATCACGAGCTCCTCGCGTTCCTTGACGTCGCCGAGGAAGGCGATCAGCTCGTCGTCGGCGGGCGGTCCCGCGAGGTGCCGGAACGTCCCGCTGATCGGATTCATCGACACGACCCCGCCGATCGACGAGACGTGCCGCTCGGGCGTGGCACCGACCGCGGAGAGGCCGGGCGTGTGCACCGCGAACGTCCAGTAGGCGCCGGCCTCGTGCTCGAGCAGCGCGCGCAGCCAGCCGAGCACGGCGTGCGCAGCGGATGCCTCGATGCGCCCCGTGAACTCCCGGCGGATCACGAAGTTCGCCCCCTCGCCGCGCCCGATCTCCTCCTCGATCACCCGGCGCACGCGAGCGGCGTAGTCGGCGTCGCTGACGTCGACGTCGAGGTCGTCGACGGCGAGCGGATGCTCCGGCAGGAGGCCGATCGCCTCGTCGAGTCCGATCGTCTCCCGCTCGCGCACGACGAGGCAGCGCAGCGGCGCCCCGTCGTCGTGGGCGACGAAGCCGCGCTCGCGCACCTGCCGGAACGGCACGAGGGCGAGCACCTCGGCCCCGTCGAGCGGGATGTCGGCGAGGCGGTCGACGTCGACGACGTCGCCGACGAGCACGTCGAGCGTCGGCTCGTGCTCCCGGCGCACGACGGCGAAGGGCGCGGGATCGGCGGTGTCGAGCAGTGCGGCGAGCAGTCGCGTCATGGGGTTCTCCGGTCGGGCCCTCGGTCGGGCCCTCCGCAAACGCGAAACGACCGCCCTCGGGCGGTCGTCAGTACGTCGAAACGCGTGGCCGCCTAAGAGGCGGGCCACCAGTTCTGGATCGACGAAGTCATGTCGAGGACTCTAGCATCACCGCCGCTACGCTTCGAATGATGCTGATTGAGACAGAGATCGTGACTCGCCTCCGGGCGGCCGGGTGCGTGTTCGCCGAAGACGAGGCGGCGCTGCTGCTCGAGACGGGGGCGGAAGCGGGCGAACTCGAGGCACTCATCGAGCGCCGGATCGAAGGCGAGCCGCTCGAGCAGGTGCTCGGCTGGGCCGAGTTCGCGGGCCGCCGCATCCGGGTGCTGCCGGGCGTCTTCGTGCCGCGCCGCCGCACCGAGTTCCTCGCGGCCGAGGCGGCGCGCCTCGCCGCGCGTGCCGCCGACACCGCACCGGGTGATGCCCTGCGCACTCCGGTCGTCGTCGACCTCTGCTGCGGCGCCGGCGCCATCGGCGCGGCGATCGCGGATGCCGCCGGGCCGCTGCGCCTCGTCGCGGCCGACCTCGACCCCGTCGCCGTGCAGGCGGCGCGCCTGAACCTCGAACCGCTCGGCGGCCTCGTCTACGAGGGCGACCTCTACGACGCGCTGCCCGCAGAGCTCCGCGGGCGCATCGACGTGCTCGCCGTGAACGCGCCATACGTGCCGAGCGACGCGATCGCCATGATGCCGCCCGAGGCGCGCGACCACGAGGCGCGCATGGCGCTCGACGGCGGGGGAGACGGGCTCGACGTGCACCGGCGGGTCGCGGCATCCGCTCGCTCGTGGCTCGCCCCCGGCGGTGCGCTGCTGATCGAGACGAGCGAGCGTCAAGCGCCCGTCGCCGTGGCGTTCTTCGAGGCGGGCGGGCTCGACGCGCGCATCGTGCACGACGACGAGGCCGACGCCACGATCGTCGTCGGCGTGCGCGGCACTGCGAGCTGAAGTGGGGCTCGGTCAGCCGCCGGCTCGCGCAGCCGCGAGCAGTTCGGCGACCTGCAGGTCGGTGGTCTGCGCGAAATCGAGGTAGTGCATGCCGACCGCCATGAAGCCGCGCGGCGCGGACAGGCAGACGATCTCGTCGATCGCGGGGTCGGCCGCGAGCGAGCCGAGGGCATCGGGGGCGCCGACGGGCATCGCGAGCACGACCCGGTCGGCCCCGCGCGCCTTCGCGACGTGCGCGGCCACGCGCGCTGTCGCGCCGGTCGCGACCCCATCGTCGACGATGAGCGCTGTGCGTCCCTCGAGCGGCACCGGCGGTGCACCGCCGCGGAAGCGGGCGACCCTCGCTTCGAGTTCTGCGCGCTCGATTCGCTCGATCTCGCGCAGCTCGCCCGGGGAGACGTAGGCGGCATCGACGATGTCGTCGTTCAGCACGCGCGCGCCCTGCTCGCCGATGGCGCCCATCGCCACCTCGGGCTGACCTGGCACCCCGAGCTTGCGCACCACGAGCACATCGAGTGGTGCCCCGAGCGCCCTCGCAACCGGGGCGGCGACGGGGACGCCGCCGCGCGGCAGGCCGAGCACCACCGGTCGCTCGAGGTCGACGCTCTCGAGTGCCGCGGCGAGCCGACGACCGGCGTCCGCCCGATTGGTGAAGTGCTCCATGTCGTGCGCCCATCGAACCGCCGCCGGCCCGCGGATCGCGACCCGAACGGTTCGGATCCATGCTCGCACCACCCGCGCCCGGGTGCCAAGGAATCGAGGTCGCTTGGCGACGGATGCCGCGTCCCCGCGTCAGGCTTCCGGCGCAACGAGGCGCGTGCGCACGCCGTCGAACATCGCCTTGCACGCGTGGGCCAGGGCGTCGACACGATCGGCGTCGGGCTCGATCCAGCCGGTGCCGGGCCGACTGAGCACGCGTGTGTTCGCCTCGCCGAGCAGGAACTCGCGCCGGAACTCCGCCTGCACGGCCGAGAGCACGACGCCCGCGGCATCCGCTCGCCCGCCGAGCTCGCGGAAGCGCCGCCCGGCGGCGATGATCTCGTAGCTGCCGAGGTAGGGCCGGTTGGGGGCGACCGCGTCGGGCGAATCCACCTCGAAGGCGCGGCGTGCCGAGTCGGCGAGTCGGCGCAACAGCCGAGGCTCCATCGTGACGGGGGAGTCGCCGATCGGGTCGCCGCGGTGGTCGCCGCGATTCGAGAGGGCGACGACGTCGGGCAGTCGGTCCTCGAGAGCGCGCTCGACCGCGATCGCCCCGTCGCGCGTGGTGGTGCGGTTCATCGTGTCGTGGAATGCGAGCATCGTGAAGGCCGTCGGCGACCCGGGTGCGGCGAGAGCGAACGCCTGCTGCTGGAAGCGCTCGAGGAGCGCGTCCCTCGTGCGCTCGTAGACGCCGAGACCCTGCTCGGCGACGGCCGAGAACCGCTCGACGAGCTCGTGCAGCTCGGCGGCGGACTGCGGCACGCGCAGCAACGGGAAGAACGAGAAGGTGACCGGGCGGATCGCGTCGACGCCGGTGAGGTCGACCCGGTTCCACGCCCCGGCGGCGCGCACGCGATCGAACGCCTCGGCGAGCGTCGCCGCGAGATCGGCGGGCTTCTCGCGGTTGGGGTCGCGCACCATGCGCGGATGCGGGTTCTCGACGACGACGATGCGCGGGTCGATCTCCGCCCAGCGCCGCACGACCGGGCTCGTCGAGCAATCGGTGTAGTCGAACTGCAGGCGCCGGGTGAACTCGGGCGCGAGGAACGATGCGAGTTCCTCGGGGATCGCGGCACCCGCGTGCGGTGCGGTGACGAGGACGTCGGCCCGGGCGATCGCCTCGTCGAGGCTCAGTTCGCTCTTGCCTGCGTAGTGGGTGATCTCCTGCGGCGTGAAGACGGTTCCGGCGGGGATCAGCTGCGGCGATGCGGCATCCATGCCTCCGACCATAGCCCGGCGGAGACCGGGCCGACCCCTCGTCGAATTCGAGTGAAGTTCGCGTCTCGGGAGTCGTCGCTTACACTGAACCAAATCCTTCCCCATCTGGGGGAACCCGAACTGAGGATTCGACGGGGCCCACTCCCGTCGGCTTGGAGTTTCCGTGGGACGTCACAGTGTCGCGGCATCGGCGAAGAAGCCGGGCCGCAAACTCATCCTGTCCATCATCGGTGCAGTCGTCGTCGTCGGAGTCGTTTCCTCCGGCGTCTTCCTTTGGGTCGGCGGCTACCTGAACCCCATCTTCGCGTCAGCCGACTCGGGCTGCGCGCAGACCGAAGAGCTCGCCATCGTCGCCGACACGTCGATCGCGCCCGCGCTCACGAAGATCGCCGAGAAGTTCGACGAGAACTCCGAGCTGTGCGTCTCGACCGAGATCACGGCCCAGGACTCGGCCGACACCGCAGCGGTCGTCGCCTCGGGCGGGGCGGAGGCTGACGCCTGGGTGCCCGAATCGAGCGTCTGGCTCGACCGCATGAACGCGACCGCCGCCTCGCTCGGCCAATCGGCGCCCGAGGTCGAGGTGCGCGAGTCGATCGCGTCATCGCCGGTCGTGTTCGCCGGTGCCGCGACGAAGGCCACCGAGCTCGCGACCGAACCCGTGAGCTGGGCACGTGTGCTCGGCGGCACGCTGCCGACGATCCTGCCCGACCCCGAGGCATCCGCTGCGAGCCTCGCCGGTCTGCTCGCCCTGCGCGGGCACTCGTCGCCCGACGACCCGCGCCAGTTCGCGGGCGCCATGATCGAGCTCGGCAAGTCCATCCCCGCCTCGACGAGCGCCGCGTTCGGCGCCGTCAGTGCCGCCGACCAGCCCGCCGTCGTCGTCACGAGCGAGGCGCAGGTCGCCGCGTACAACTCCGACGGGCCCGCAGAGACCCTCGTCGCCGCGTATCCCGTCGACGGCACGGTCTCGCTCGACTACCCGTTCGTCCGCATGACGGCGTCGGATGCCGCGGCCGGTACCGGCTCGGCCGACACCGCCGACGCGGGTGCTGCGACGCGTGCGGAGTTGCTCGACGCATTCGAGACCGCGGTTCGGAAGAGCACGAAGAAACTGGCCGCCGCGGGATTCCGTGCCCCAGACGGCACGGGCGAGCTCGACATCCCGGGCCTCGGCACGGAAGCGCCGTCGGCGACGGCGGCGCTCGACGGGGCCGCGCAGCTCGAGATCCTGCGTGCCTGGTCCGTGCTGACGCTGCGCTCGCGCATGCTCGCCGTGATCGACGTGTCGGGCTCGATGGAGGAGCCGGCCGAGAACGGGCTGCGCCGCATCGACATCTTCCAGCAGGCCGCGGTCGGCGCGATGCAGAAGTTCTCGGGCGAGGTCGAACTCGGCGTGTGGGTCTTCTCGACCGCCCGCAACGGCGAACTCGACTACGAGGACCTGTCGCCGATCGCGCCGCTCGCCGACGCCGCACACACGCAGGAGATCGCCGGCATCATCCAGTCGCTGCCTGCCCGTCTCGGCGGGGCGACCGGCCTCTACGACACCACGCTCGCGGCCGTGCAGCGCGTGCGGGAGACGTACGACCCCGAGAAGGTCAACTCGGTGCTGCTGTTCACCGACGGCAAGAACGAGGACGAGAACGGCATCGACCTGGATACCCTGCTCGCCGAGCTCGCGAAGATCGACGACCCCTCGAAGCCCGTGCCCGTCATCATGATCGGCTTCGGTCCCGACACCGACCTCGCCGCGATGCAGCGCATCGCCCAGGCGACCAAGGGTGCCGCGTACTCGGCCTCGAAGCCCGAGGATCTCGGGACGGTGCTCGTCGACGCGCTCTCGCAGCGCAGCTGCCGCCCGAACTGCGGCTGACGTCGGTACGCCGCGGCGACGACGGAGGTACGACGAAGGGGCCCGGCGAATGCCGGGCCCCTTCGTTCGACCGCGATGCACCGGTCGGTGCGTCCGCGTCAGTGCGCCATCGGCGCGCCGTCCATCATGTCGGCGGGCTTGCGCACGAAGAACGCGCCCACGATCGCGAACAGCGAGAGGATCGCCCCGACCATGAACGCGGAGCGGATGCCGGATGCCGCCGCCGCCTCGGCCGTTGCACCTGCCGTCGTCGCGGTCAGCGACTGCGTCGCCATGATCGTCACGAAGAGCGCGGTGCCCGCCGCCCCGGCGACCTGCTGCACGGTGCCGACGATCGCCGAACCGTGCGAGTAGAACTTCGGGTCGACGGAGCCCAGTGCCGAGGTGAACAGCGGCGTGAACATGAACGCGAGGCCGGCCGAGAGCACGATGTGGGCGACGAGGAGCAGCCACGGCGACGTCGTGTCGGTCACCATCGTGAGCGACCAGAGCACGCCGCTCACGACGAACGCGCCGGGTACGAGGAGCGGGGTCGGCCCGAGCCGGTCGAAGAGACGGCCGACGGTCGGTCCGAGCAGGCCCATCGTGAGGCCGCCCGGCAGCAGCAGCAGGCCGGTCATGATCGGTTCGAGGTGCAGCACGTTCTGCAGGTAGATCGGCAGCAGGATGATCGTGCCGAAGAGGGCCGCCATCATGATCGTCATGAGGCCGATCGAGATCGAGAAGTTGCGCGAGAGGAAGGTGCGCAGGTCGAGCAGCGCACGGTCCTTCTTCTGCAGGATGAGCTGGCGCCAGATGAACGCGGCGATCGAGATCGCCCCCACGCCGAAGGCGACCCACATGGGCGCGGCGCCGAGGCTGCTGCCGGCGGTCTCGGCCCCGATGAGGCTGAGCCCGTAGACGAGGCCGCCGAAGCCGAAGGCCGACAGTACGACCGAGAACACGTCGAGGGGGATCTTGCGGGGCTCGCTGACGTTCTCGACCCGGCGGATGCCGATGACGAGCATCGCGAGCGCGATCGGCAGCACGAGCCAGAACATGAACCGCCATGAGAGCGAGTTCAGGATCAGGCCCGAGATGGTCGGGCCGATCGCGGGGGCCACCGACATCACGATCGCGACGCGGCCCATGAGTCGCCCGCGGTCGCTGGGTGCGACCAGGGTCATGAGCGTCGTCATGAGCAGCGGCATCATGATGGCCGTGCCACTGGCCTGCACGACGCGCGCGACGAGGAGCACCTCGAAGCCCGGCGCCAGGGCTGCGATGAGCGTGCCCGTCGAGAAGAGGCTCATCGCGGCGATGAAGATCGGTCGGGTGGCGAAGCGCTGCAGCAGGAAGCCGGTGATCGGGATGACGACGGCCATCGTCAGCATGAACGCGGTGGTCAGCCACTGCGCCGCGGAGATCGAGATGTCGAGGTCGACGACGAGGTGCGGGATCGCCACGCCCATGATCGTCTCGTTGAGGATGACGACGAAGGAGGCGGCGAGGAGGAGCCAGATCACCCGGTTGTTGCGGGCGCCGTGCAGCGCCTCGACATCGGAGTGCTCGTGCATGGTGGAGTCGCCGGCAGGGGCGACGACGGGGTCACGGAGTTCGGGAACGGCGCGTTCGGTCAAGGAAGATGCGTCCAATCGATGTGAGCGCAGAACTGCGCCCGGGGAATTGCGTCGAATACGTTGGTCAACCCGCGTCGGGTGACTCGCTATTCCCCGATTCCGACATCGATCGGAACGCATGAAACCGAGCGCACAGGAGGCGCTTCGGTCGGTTGGGAAATTCGGTCAAGCGGGGCGGTTTACGGAGCCGGAGCCGGGCCGTCGGTCGGGGTCGGCCGCGGGAGCCAGCCCTCGAGCAGGAGCTCCTCGGGAGCGAGCTCGTTCTCGATGCGCTTCTCGTTGGCCTTGTCAGCAGCAGATGTCGAATCGCTCATGCGGCCACGATACCGCGTACCGCCGACACGGCACGAGCGACGGATGCCGCGGCATCCGCCAGCTCTTCCGCCGTCGTCTCCGCGCCGAGCGTGAACCGCACCGCGGTCTGCGCGAGTTCGGCGGGCAGGCCGATCGCAGTGAGCACGTGCGAGGGTTCGTCGCTGCCCGCCGCGCAGGCCGAACCGCTCGAGCAGACGACACCGTCGCGCTCGAGCTCGAGCAGCACCGCCTCGCCGCTCGTGCCGGGGAAGACGAACGACACCGTGCCCGGCAGCCGGTGCTCGGGGTCGCCGGTCGGGCGCGCGCCTGGCACCGTGCCGGCGACCGCAGCGGTGAACCCGGAGCCCAGCGCCGCGACGCGCGCCGCGGCATCCGCTCGATCGGCTTCGGCCAGTCGCAGGGCGGTGGCGAACGCGACCGCGCCCGCGACGTTCTCGGTGCCCGACCTGCGTCCGCGCTCCTGTCCGCCGCCGTGCAGCACCGGTTCGAGGGGGAGCCGGCCTCGTACGATCAGCGCGCCGGTGCCCTTCGGGGCGCCGACCTTGTGGCCGGCGAGCGAGAGGGCGTCGACGCCGAGGTCGTCGAGCGAGAGCGGCAGCCAGCCGGCCGCCTGCACGGCGTCGGTGTGCATGAGCGCTCCGGCAGCGCGTGCCACCGCGGCGAGCTCGGCGATCGGCTGCACGGTGCCGATCTCGTTGTTCGCGAGCTGCACCGACACGAGGGCGGTGTCGGGGCGGATGACGCGAGCGAGCGCCTCGGGCGTGACCACGCCGCCCGCGTCGACGGCGACCTCGCCGACCTCGAAGCCGTGCACCCTGGCGAGGTGGTCCGCGGATTCGAGCACCGCCTCGTGCTCGATCGGCGAGACGACGACATGGCGCCCGCGGGGGTGCGCGATGGCGAGGCCCTTCACCGCGAGGTTGTCGGCCTCGGTGCCGCCGCTCGTGAAGACGACGTCGCCGGGGCGGCAGCCGATGACCGCGGCAACGGTCGCGCGGGCGGCGGCGAGTGCGCGGGCGGCCTCGTCGCCGAGCGCGTGGCGGCTCGAGGGGTTGCCGAAGGAGCCCGAGAGGTACGGCCACATCGCCTCGAGCGCCTCGCGTCGCACGGGCGTGGTGGCCGCGTGATCGAGGAAGATCACGTCTCGACCGCCACGTCGAGGCCGAGGTCGAGCGAGCGCACCGAGTGGGTGAGCGCGCCGACCGAGATCACGTCGACGCCGGTCGCGGCGATCTCTCGCACCGACTCGAGCGTGACGCCGCCCGATGCCTCCACGATCGCCCGCCCCGCGATGAGCTCGACGCCCGCTCGGAGCCCGTCGGCCGTGAAGTTGTCGAGCATGACCGTGTCTGCGCCGCCCGCGAGCACCGCCTCGACCTGGTCGAGCCGGTCGACCTCGACTTCGAGGTGCGCCGTGTGCGGCATCCGCTCGCGTGCCGCCCGGAGCGCGGTCGCGAGGTCGTGGCCGCCCGCCGTGAGCACGGCGAGGTGATTGTCCTTCGCCATGACCGCGTCGGAGAGTGAGCGGCGGTGGTTGCGCCCGCCGCCGTCGCGCACCGCCTGGCGTTCGAGGCTGCGCAGGCCCGGCGTGGTCTTGCGGGTGTCGACGATGCGCGCACGGGTGCCCGCCGTCTCCGCGACGAATCGGGAGGTGAGCGTCGCGATGCCCGACATGCGCTGCACGAGGTTCAGGCCCACACGCTCGGCGCGCAGGATGCCGCGTGCGGGTCCGCTGACCCGGGCGAGCACCGCACCGGACTCGAACGGCGCTCCGTCGGCCGCTCGGGCCTCGACGACGATCGCCGGGTCGACGAGCCGGAAGGCCGCCGCGAACACCTCGATGCCGCTGAGCACGCCCGGCTCGCGGGCCATGAGCACGGCGGTCGCGGTCGCCCCGGCGGGGATCAGCACCTCGGAGGTCAGGTCGCCCCACGGGGCGTCCTCGTCGAGCGCGGCGCCGACGATGCGGTCGATCTCTCGTGCGTCGGTCATCAGGCGGCCTCTCGTTCGAGCGGGGTCGGGGTGGGGTGTTCCCAGGTGGTGGCGTCGGTCGCGGTTGCGGCGTCGTGGTCGTCGGTGCGGAAGTGCGCCCCGCAGCTCGTACGCCGCGCCTGCGCCGCCGCCACGGTGAGCCGTGCCAGGTCGAGCAGGTTGCGGTCCTCCGCGCTGCGGCGGTCGACGGGTTCGGGCGCGTGCCACGCTTCGAGCCGAGCGGATGCCTCGGCGAGCCCGGCCCCGTCGCGTTCGAGGCCGACACGTCGCCACATCAGCGCCCGGAGCTCGTCGCGCTCGACGGGTGTGGTGCCCTGCGCTTCGGAACCTCCGCGCGGCATGCCGGCCATGGGGGAGGCGGCCGCGGAGTGCCGGTCCGAACGTTCCGAAGCGGTGATCGCCCGCACCGCTCGCTCGGCGAACACCGCCGCCTCGAGCAGCGAGTTGGACGCCAACCGGTTCGCCCCGTGCACGCCGGTGCGGGCGACCTCGCCCACCGCGGAGAGGCCGGGCAGGCTCGTGCGCCCGTCGAGGTCGGTGGCGACGCCGCCCATGGCGTAGTGCGCTGCCGGCGTCACCGGAATCGGTTCGCGAGCCCAGTCGAGGCCGGCCGCGCGAACGACGGCGTCGAGCCCCGGGAAGCGGCGGGCGAGCTCCGTGCCGCCGATCGCCGTTGCGTCGAGCAGCACGGGTGAGCCGCCCTGCTCGAGCGATCGCCGCCAGACTGCGCGCGCCACGACGTCGCGCGGGGCGAGTTCACCTCGCCCGTCGACGTCGAGCATGAAGCGGCGACCGCTCGCGTCGCGCAGCACCGCGCCCTCGCCGCGCACTGCCTCGGAGATGAGCGGCGTGCCCGGTGCGGCCAGCGCCGTCGGGTGGAACTGGGTGAACTCGAGGTCGGCCACGCGCGCACCGGCGCGCCATGCGGCGGCCACGCCGTCGCCCGTCGCCACGGCGGGGTTCGTCGTATGCAGGAAGAGGCACCCGCTGCCGCCGGTCGCGAGCACGACCGCGTCGGCGCGGCGTTCGACGACGCGTCCGGATGCCCCGAGCAGCAGTGCCCCGACGACCCGGCCGCTCTCGACCAGGAGGTCGACGAGCATCGTCTGCTCGGCGATCTCGACCTTGCGACGCCGCACGGTGGCGACGAGGGCGTGCTCGATCGCGGCACCGGTGGCGTCGCCGCCGGCGTGCAGGATGCGCGCACGCGAGTGCGCGGCCTCGAGGCCGCGCTCGAGTCCCGACTCGCCCCGGTCGAACGCGACCCCGAAGCGGATCAGGTCGCGCACCCGGTCGGGGCCCTCGTCGACGAGCACTCGCACAGCGGCCAGATCGGCGAGTCCGGCGCCCGCCTCGATCGTGTCGGCGAAGTGGCGCTCGGCCGAGTCGTCGGGGAAGAGGGCAGCGGCGATGCCGCCCTGCGCGTAGCGCGTGTTGCCCTCGGCGAGCTCGGTCTTCGTGACGAGCTCGACGGCGTGTCCGGCATCCGTCGCCTTCACGGCGGCCCAGAGCCCGGCGATGCCGCCGCCGATCACGAGCACGCGCGCCATGTCAGGCCCCCGCGTTCGAGGGCTGCGGCACCGAGGGCTGGGTCGCCGCCGCCGGCGGCTTCGCCGCCAGCATCCGCTCGAGCGCGACTCGTGCGGGCTCCGCCACCTCGTCGGCGACGGTGATGCGATTGACGACGCGACCGGCGACGAGCTCCTCGAGCACCCAGGCGAGGTAACCGGGGTGGATGCGGTACATCGTCGAGCACGGGCACACGACGGGGTCGAGGCAGAAGATCGTGTGCTGCGGGTACTCGGCCGCGAGGCGCTGCACGAGGTTGATCTCGGTGCCGATCGCGAAGGTCGAGCCGGCCGGTGCCGCCTGGATCGCCTTCACGATGAAGTCGGTCGAGCCCGCGGCATCCGCTGCGTCGACGACGGGCATCGGGCACTCGGGGTGCACGATGACCTGCACGCCGGGGTGGTCGATGCGCGCCTGCGCGATCTGGTCGACGGTGAATCGGCGGTGCACCGAGCAGAAGCCGTGCCAGAGAATGACGCGGGCGTCGTCCAGCTCGCCCGCGGTGTTGCCGCCGAGGGGCCTCCGCGGGTTCCACATCGGCATCTGCTCGAGCGGAACGCCCATGGCCTTCGCGGTGTTGCGGCCGAGGTGCTGGTCGGGGAAGAAGAGCACCCGCTGCCCGCGCTCGAACGCCCACTCGAGCACGGTCTTCGCGTTCGACGAGGTGCAGACGATGCCGCCGTGCCGACCGACGAAGCCCTTGAGCGCGGCCGACGAGTTCATGTAGGTCACCGGGATGACGGGCACCCGGCCCTCGGCATCCGTCGCCGCCAGGTCGCCGTAGACCTCGGCGAGCTGTTCCCAGCACTCCTCGACCGAGCTCTCGTCGGCCATGTCGGCCATCGAGCAGCCGGCGGCGAGGTTCGGCAGGATCACGGCCTGCTCGGGCGTCGAGAGCAGGTCGGCGGTCTCGGCCATGAAGTGCACGCCGCAGAAGACGATGGCCTCGGCGTCGGGCCGGGTGAGTGCGGCGTTCGCGAGCTGGAACGAGTCGCCCACGAAGTCGGCGTGCTCGATGACCTCGTCGCGCTGGTAGAAGTGGCCGAGCACGACGGCGCGGTCGCCGAGGGTCGCCTTCGCGGTGCGGATCCGCCGGTGCAGTTCCTCGGCTGGGGCGGTGCGGTAGGACTCGGGCAGCGCGCCCTGGCGGGGCGAGCCCGTGGGGATCACGTCGCCCATCGACGAGCCTGGGCCGTACCCGGCCGGCCCGGCGTCGAACTCCCACGGCCCCTTCGCGAGCTCGGGCGAGCACGACTCGCCGCTGCCGGCGCCCGTCGTGATCAGTCGGATGGTGCGGTCGACGGATGCCGCGGCGCGCGTGTCGTCGGTCTGCAGGTCGTCGATGGAGATGGTCATGATGCCGGTCGCTCCCTCATGGGTTCGGTGTGCGCAGTCGGTTCGGGGACCACCGCCGCGAGGGCGGAGGAGTCGTAGCGGTAGAGCTTCGGGGGCCGATGCCGTGCGCCGGCGAGGCGCTCGCCGGTCTCGTGCAGGCGGCCGGAGGCGAGCATGGTGCGGCGGAAGTTGGCCGGGTCGAGCGGGCGCTGCAGCACGGCTTCGACGACCTCGCGGAGCTCGGCGAGCGTGAACGCGTCGCCGAGGAAGGCGTGCGCGATCCAGGCGTACTCGACCTTGGTGCGCAGCCGCCAGAGCGCGTACTCGACGATGCGGTTGTGGTCGAACGCGAGCCCGGGCAGCGTGTCGGCCGGCACCCAGCGCACGTTCGGCCCTGCGACCGCGCGAGCGGCCTCGTCGCTCTGCACGAGCGCCCAGTAGACGACCGAGACCACGCGGACGCCGGGGGAGCGGTCGACCTCGCCGAAGGTGTAGAGCTGCTCGAGGTACTTGGGGGCGAGGCCCGTCGTGAGTCGCAGGGTGCGGGCCGCGGCGGCCTCGAGTTCCTCGTTCGGGGGCAGCCAGCCGCCGGGCAGGGCCCACAGGCCGAGCTGCGGTTCACGGGTGCGACGCACGAGCGGCGTCCAGAGCACGGGTCTGCCCGAGTGATCGGGGCGCAGCGCGAAGATCACGGTCGAGACGGCGAGGCGGGTCGGGGCGTCGCCGTGGGGTTGGGTCTGCTGCGGCATCCGATGCCTCGCTCTTCTGGTCAGAATGACTCGAACTCGTGCGAACGACAGCTTACAGTCATTTTGACCTGAACACGATCCGGCACCGCGCCGATCACGGCCGACGGCCAGCTGACGCCCCCGCTCGCCGCTGCTAGGATCGGAGCACAATCTCATACCGGGCCATCGACGCGTCGCGGGAGAGCCGGTCAGCACCAGTGAAAGCGCTGGACCGGCACCGAAGGAGCAAGCCTCCCCGCCAATCTCTCAGGTCACTACACCGCGATGACGAGGCCGCTCTGAAAAGTGGATTCCGCATGCCCGCGGCCTCCCGCCCACGGTGAAAGCGCGATCCCGCGTGAAACTCTCAGGCTCATGACAGAGGGGGAGTTCCCACACGGTGTCGCTTCCGCGACCGTGACAACGCCGGCGACGTCGGCACGTCTGGAGAACTCTCGTGACCAACGAACCCGGTACCACCACCCCCGAGCGGCTCAGCCCCCTCGACGCCGTGCACCGCGCAGCGGGCGCGAGCTTCACCGACTTCGCCGGCTGGCAGATGCCGGTGCGCTACTCGAGCGACCTCGCCGAGCACCACGCCGTGCGCAACTCGGCCGGCCTCTTCGACCTCTCGCACATGGGCGAGATCGTGCTCATCGGCGCGGAGGCCGCTGCAGCACTCGACCACGCGCTCGCCGGCAAGCTCTCGGCCATCGAGATCGGCCAGGCCAAGTACTCGCTGCTGCTCGCCGACGACGGCGGCATCATCGACGACCTCGTCGTCTACCGCACGGGAGACGACCGCTACATGGTCGTCGCGAACGCGTCGAACGCGTCCGTCGTCGCCGATGAGCTGCGTACGCGCGCGGCCGGCTTCGACACGATCGTCTCCGACGAGAGCGACGATGTCGCCCTCATCGCGCTGCAGGGCCCCGACGCCCGCGCGGTGCTGCTCGAGACGCCGGGCTTCGGCGTCGAGGGCCCCGGCAACGACGGCGAGGACTTCGACGCGAAGCTCGAGGCCCTCAAGTACTACCGCGCGTTCCCGGCCACGTTCGAGGGCGAGCCCGTGCTCGTCGCGCGCACCGGGTACACCGGCGAAGACGGATTCGAGCTCTACCTCGCGCCCGAGCGGGCGGCGCGCCTGTGGGAGGCGCTCGCCGAGACCGGCGGCCCGCGCGTGACGCCCTGCGGCCTCGCGAGCCGCGACACGCTCCGCCTCGAGGCGGGCATGCCGCTCTACGGGCACGAGCTGAGCCGCGACATCCTGCCGGTGCAGGCCGGCCTCGGCCGCGTCGTGGCACTCGCCAAGCCCGACGCCTTCGTCGGACGCGCCGCCATCGAGCAGGGCCCCGCAGCGGATGCCCCGGTGCTCGTCGGCCTCGCCGCCGAGGGTCGTCGCGCGGCACGCGCCGACTACGAGATCTACGACGGCGACGACGCCGAGGCGACCCGCGTCGGCATCGTCACGAGCGGCGCACTCTCGCCGACGCTCGGCCACCCGATCGCCATGGCCTTCGTCGCGCCCGACGCCGCAGAGCCCGGCCGCGAGCTCTTCGTCGACGTCCGGGGCACGCGCGTCGCGGCATCCGTCGTCGCCCTGCCCTTCTACAAGCGCAACGCCTGATCCAGCACGATCGCATCCACCGCACGACTCACGAGGAGCACGACATGACCGACACGACCGCACTGCACTACACCGAAGAACACGAGTGGATCGCCCTCGACGGCGACATCGCGACGATCGGCATCACCGACTACGCCGCCGACAAGCTCGGCGACGTCGTCTTCGTCGAGCTGCCCGCAGCGGGCACGACCGTGACCGAGGGCACCGTCGTCGGCGAGATCGAGTCGACGAAGTCGGTCGGCGAGCTGTTCGCCCCCGTCAGCGGCGAGGTCGTCGAGGCCAACCAGGCCGTCGTCGACTCGCCCGAGCTGGTCAACAGCGACCCGTTCGGCGAGGGCTGGCTCATCAAGGTGAACGCCTCGAGCCTGCCGAAGTTCCTCTCGCACGCCGAGTACCGCGCACTGGTCGGAGAGTAAACACAGCGATGAGCACCCCCACCTCCTCCGCATTCGACCTCGACGCCTTCGGGCGCCGCCACATCGGCACCAGCCCGAGCGACCACGGGCTCATGCTCGCCGAGCTCGGCTACGACTCCCTCGACGCCCTCATGGCCGCCGCGGTGCCCACGTCGATCCGCATGGGGGAGGTGCTGAACTCGGCGATCCCCGCTGCAGCCACCGAGCGTGAGGCGCTCGCCGAACTCGCGGCGCTCGCCGAGCAGAACACGGTGCGCACCTCGATGATCGGTCTCGGCTATTACGGCACGGTCACGCCGTCGGTGATCCAGCGCAACGTGCTCGAGAACCCGAGCTGGTACACGGCCTACACGCCGTACCAGCCCGAGATCTCGCAGGGCCGCCTCGAGGCGCTCATCAACTTCCAGACGATGGTCACCGATCTCACGGGCCTCGACACCGCCAACGCGTCGATGCTCGACGAGGGCACCGCGGTCGTCGAGGGCATGCTGCTCGCGCGCCGCGCATCGAAGTCGACCTCGAACCGCTTCATCGTCGACGCCGACGCGCTGCCGCAGACCCTCGCGCTGCTCGAGTCGCGCGCCGAGGCGGTCGGCATCGAGCTCGTCGTCGCCGACCTCGTCGAGGAAACGGATGTCGCCGCTTTCGGCGAGCACTTCGGCATCTTCGTGCAGTACCCGGGCGCATCGGGTCGCGTGTGGAACCCGGCATCCGTCATCGCCGCCTCGAAGGCGCAGGGCGGCCTCGCCGTCGTCGCCGCCGACCTGCTGGCGCTCGCGCTCATCACGAGCCCGGGCGAGCTCGGCGCCGACGTCGCCGTCGGCACCTCGCAGCGCTTCGGCGTGCCGATGGGCTTCGGCGGCCCGCACGCGGGCTACATGGCCGTGCGCACGGGACTCGAGCGCCAGCTGCCCGGACGCCTCGTCGGCGTCTCGAAGGACGCCGTCGGCGCGCCCGCGTACCGCCTCACCCTGCAGGCCCGCGAGCAGCACATCCGGCGCGAGAAGGCGACCTCGAACATCTGCACCGCGCAGGTGCTGCTCGCCGTGATGGCGTCGATGTACGCGGTGTACCACGGGCCCCGGGGCATCCGTCACATCGCCGGCTCGACCGCGGCGAAGGCGACCGCGCTCGCCGAGGTGCTCACCGGCTACGGCCTGACCCTCGCGCACGACGCCTACTTCGACACGATCCGGGTGCACGTGCCCGGACTCGCGGGCAACATCGTCGAGCGCGCCCGCGCGCTCGGGGTGAACGTGTGGGAGGCGGGCGACGCCACCGTGCACGTCGCCGTCGACGAGACCACGACGGCCGAGGAGCTCTCGCTCGTCGCCCAGGCGTTCGGCCTGCCCGAGCGCACCGAGGTCGCGATCGAGACGGCGACCCTGCCGGCCGTCGCGAGCGGTGAGCTGCGTCGCACGAGCGGCTACCTCGAGCACCCCGTCTTCAACACGCACCACTCCGAGACGCAGATGATGCGCTACCTGAAGACCCTCGCGGACCGCGACTACGCGCTCGACCGGGGCATGATCCCGCTCGGCTCGTGCACCATGAAGCTCAACGCCGCCACCGAGATGCAGTCGGTGACGTGGCCCGAGTTCGCGAACCTGCACCCCTTCGCCCCCGAGGCCGACGTCGTCGGCACGCTCGGCCTCATCGAGCAGCTCGAGACCTGGCTCGCCGAGGTCACGGGCTACGACACGGTGTCGCTGCAGCCCAACGCGGGCAGCCAGGGCGAGCTCGCGGGTCTCCTCGCGATCCGCGGCTACCACCTCGCCAACGGCGACACCGAGCGCACGGTGTGCCTCATCCCGTCGAGCGCGCACGGCACCAACGCGGCATCCGCGGTGCTCGCCGGTATGCGCGTCGTCGTCGTCGCGACCGACGAGCTCGGCAATGTCGACCTCGGCGACCTCCGCGTGAAGATCGCCGAGCACGCCGAGAGCCTCGCCGCGCTCATGATCACCTACCCGTCGACGCACGGCGTCTACGAGCACGAGGTGAAGGACATCACCCAGGCCGTCCACGACGCCGGCGGCCAGGTCTACGTCGACGGCGCGAACCTGAACGCCCTGCTCGGCTTCGCCCGGTTCGGCGACTTCGGCGGCGACGTCTCGCACCTGAACCTGCACAAGACGTTCTGCATCCCGCACGGCGGTGGCGGCCCCGGCGTCGGCCCCGTCGCAGCCAAGGCGCACCTCGCGCCGTACCTGCCGGGACACCCGATGGCGCAGCGCGCCGACCACTCGGGCGGCGTCACGCACGACGGCGGACCGGTCTCGGCCGCGCCGTACGGCAGCCCGTCGATCCTGCCGATCTCGTGGGCGTACGTGCGCATGATGGGCTCCGAGGGGCTCAAGCAGGCGACCGCGTCCGCGGTGCTCGCGGCGAACTTCGTGGCCTCGCGCCTCCGCGAGCACTTCCCGGTGCTCTACACGGGCGAGAACGGCCTCGTCGCGCACGAGTGCATCCTCGACCTGCGCCCCCTCACCGCGGCGACCGGAGTCACCGTCGACGACGTGGCCAAGCGCCTCGTCGACTACGGCTTCCACGCGCCGACGATGTCGTTCCCCGTCGCGGGCACGCTCATGGTCGAGCCGACCGAGTCGGAGGACCTGGCCGAGCTCGAGCGCTTCATCGAGGCGATGGTCGCGATCAAGGCCGAGGCCGATGCCGTCGCCGCCGGCGAGTGGCCGGTCGACGACAACCCGCTCGTGAACGCGCCGCACACCGCGGAGTCGGTCATCGCGGGGGAGTGGACTCACGCATACACGCGCGAGCAGGCCGTGTACCCGGTGCACTCGCTCGTGCGCGGCAAGTACTGGGTTCCGGTGCGCCGCATCGACCAGGCCTTCGGCGACCGCAACCTCGTGTGCGCCTGCCCGCCGGTCGAGGCGTTCGCGTAGCCCGTT
This sequence comes from Agromyces sp. Root81, assembly GCF_001429165.1. GTDB lineage: Bacteria > Actinomycetota > Actinomycetes > Actinomycetales > Microbacteriaceae > Agromyces. The sequence goes on along the minus strand of NZ_LMIR01000004.1, from coordinate 480,946 downwards.
TCGGAACCGTCAGCTCGGGAGCCCGCCCCACACGGCGCGGGCTCCTGAGTCTCCGATCAGCACGAGCAGCACGGCGGTGCCCACGCCGACGACGACGGATGCCGCGGCGAGGCCGATCCGCACCGCTCTGGCGATGCCGGGCGATGTGCGTCGCATCCGCTCGTCGAGGGAGCGGAACCACGCCCACTGGGCCGCCGCGACGAGGAAGAGCGCGATCGCCCAGGGCAGCAGCATCTCGCCGAACCCCTGGTGCCGCGCGACGGCGGGGACCGGGCCGATGACGGCCGCGAGGGATCGCCCCGCGACGACCGTGATCGGCACGAGGACGAGTACGACGAGCGCTCCGATGGCGGTCACGATGCCGAGGCGCCGGCGTGCCGCCGGCCAGAACGCGCCGAGCAGCAGGGCGAGTACCGTGAGCGGTGTGAGCACGACCACCGCATGCACGATGAGCGGGTGCAGTGGCAAGCCCGCGACCTGGAGGAGGTCCTCCGAGGCGACCGGTGCGAGATTCGTGGGATCCATGCCGAGAACACGTCGCAGGCACCGTTCGGGTTCACCGTCGCCGCGAATGAACCATTCGGACCGCCGTCTCGTTCTCCGGGCAGGGAACAGGAGGTGATGGATGCCGCTCGACGACGACAGCCGGCTCGTCGCGCTCTACGATGCGCACGGTCCGTCGGTGTGGAGGTACGTGGTGCACCTCACGGGTGACGCAGCTGGCGCCGACGACATCGTGCAGGAGACCCTGCTCCGGGCCTGGCGGAGCCCCCGCATCCTGGCTCAGGAGCCGGCGTCGACGAGGTCGTGGATGATCACGGTCGCCCGCAACCTCGTGATCGACGAGGCGCGCAGTGCACGGCGACGCCACGAGATCGGCGTCGCCGAGACGCCGGAGCGAGTGGCCCACGACGCGACCGACGCCCTGTTCGAGAGCCTGCTGGTCGAGGAGGCGCTGGTGACGTTGAGCATGGAGCATCGCGCGGTGATCGTGCACGCCTACTACGGCGGATGCAGCGTGGCCGAGGTCGCACGGCGGCTCGGCATCCCTGAGGGTACGGTGAAGTCCCGGCTGCACTACGGGCTTCGGGCGCTGCGGCTCGCGCTGCAGGAGAAAGGGGTGACGCGATGAACCCGGATCACGCGCGCTTCGCGGACTGGGACTCCGCCTACGTGCTCGGCGCGCTCTCGCCCGTCGAACGCGGCGAGTACGAGCATCACCTCGAGTCGTGCGAGCTGTGCCGCCGATCGGTCGCCGAACTCGCTCCGATGCCGGGGCTCCTCGCGCGGCTCTCGCCCGAGCGGGCCACCGCCCTCCTCGGAGAAGCCGACGCCGGTGCGGACGCCGAACCGGCACGCGGTCCCCGCGACGACCTCCTCGACGTGGTGCGCCTCGAGGATCGGCGCCGTCGGCGCCGCAGGACCCGCACGTGGTGGATCGCCTCCGCTGCGGCGGCCGTGGTCGTCATCGCCGCGATCGCGGTGCCGCTCGTCGCACTCCAGCCGCCGGTCGTCTCGCAGGCCATCGCATTCGAGTCCGTCGCCGAGGCGCCGTTGTCCGCGACGGCGACGCTCACGCAGGTCGCGTGGGGCACGAAGATCGAGCTCGACTGCCGCTACGCCGAGTCCGGGGCATCCGATGTCCCGGCCGACGGCTGGCCGTACGCGCTGGTGGTCGTCGATCGCGACGGCGCGCGCACCGACGTCTCGAGCTGGCGGGCGAGCCCCGGGGCGGCAGCCAGGTTGTCGGCGGGCGCCGCCCTCGACCTCGACGAGATCGCGTCGCTCGAGATCCGCGCGATGGGCAGCGGAGAGGTGCTCATGCGGAGCGAGTTCGACTGATCTGCGGCCGTCGCGGCCGCGGTGGTCGGTGCGGGTCGCCCCTCCGTTGAACCATCCGGCGCTGCGTCTCGTGCTTCTGGAGAGGCCGCGACCGCGGCCGTGAGTACGAGAGAAGGACCTCGCATGAAGCTGCGCATCGCAACAGGACTGGCCGTGATGGGCCTCGTCGTCGCCCTCGCCGGGTGTTCCGCTCCAGCGGCGGAGGAGCCCGCGGAGACGGGCGGCACCTCGACCGAGACCGAAGCGCCCGACATGGGTGCTGAGGCGTCCGACGCCCTCCTCACGACCGCGGACTCGGCGCTCGGCGAGATCGTGGTCGACGGCGAGGGCATGGTCGTCTACATGTTCGACAACGACACCCAGGGTGCGGAGGCGAGCAGCTGCGAAGGGCAGTGCGCCACCAACTGGCCCGCCGTGACGACGGATTCGGATGCCCCCGAGGTCGAGGGTGTCACGGGAGAGGTCGGCACCATCACGGGCGTCGACGGCTCGACGCAGGTGACGCTGAACGGCTGGCCGCTCTACTACTTCGCGGGCGACAGCGCCGCCGGCGACACCAACGGCCAGGGCGTGAACGGCGTGTGGTGGGTGCTCAGCCCGGCCGGGGAGAAGATCGGCGGCTGACGGCGAAGCGACTATGCGGGGCGCGGTGCCGCGTGACGGCCGCGCTCCGTGTACTCGCGCCGTGCGGCGGCAGGAGCGGGCGCCGGCGCGGCAGCGGCGACGACGGCGGTGCGCCGAGCCGCGACGCGTTCGTGCGCCGCGCGGATCTCCGACTCCGTCGCGCGGAAGCGGCGGTCGGCGGTGCGGGCCGCGAGGTGACCTGCGGCGAAGGCTGCGGCGAGTGTCATGATTCCGTTCCATCGTGTGTCCGGCGGTGCCGGTCGGGGCCTCGTGACGAGGATGACCCCATGCTCGCGAATGCCGTGGATCGACGGATCAGGGAGACCCCGAGAGCCACCCCCGGGAGTACACTGAGGTTCTCTCGAAAGTCCCCACGGGTTCTGTCGTAGGGCCCGGGTTCTCTCGAAGCAGAGGGGGCATGATGTCCGTCGATCTCATCGCGGTGCTCACCACCGTCGGGTTCGTGGGATTCCTCGTCGGCACCTCGATGCTCGCGGGCCGCGGCCTCGGGCTCGAACAGCGCGCGGGGCTCCTCGAGCGACGTGATCCGGCAACGGCGGAGGCGCTGCGAAGAGCCCAGTCGATCACCGACTTCTCCAGCGGCAGCGTCTTCGGCGACGAGGGCTTCTACTCCGCCGTCTGCACGCCGTCCAGGCGCAGCGGGCTCGACCTGGCCCGGGTTCGGGGCATCGACTCCGACCTGCGGGTCGAAGCCGCCGAGGAGTCGTTGCCGCCGATGCCGACGACCGTGGTCGCGCTCGGTCGGAGCGAGCACGTGCCGCGCGCTTCCCGCACGAGGCATCCGGTTCGCACAGCTCAGCCGGTCGAGACGGCGAACAGCCCCGGCCACCAGCCCACGGCGAGCGGATAGCCGACGAACGACACGACATCGAGGATCCAGTGCGCGATGACGAGCGGCATCGTGCGGCCCCAGCGCTGGTAGCACCAGCCGAACACGACACCCATGGCGACGTTGCCGAAGAAGGGGCCGAAGCCCTGATAGAGGTGGTAGCTGCCGCGCAGCACCGCGCTCGACAGGATCGTCGCCCACGGGCCGACTCCGAGCTCCCTGAACCTCGCGAAGAGGTAGCCGACGACGATGACCTCCTCGGTGAGCGCCGCTTCGAGGGCCCGGAACACGAGGATCGGCACCGTCCACCACAGCCAGTCGGCGGGTGACGCCTCGACCGCGACCGTCAGGCCGAGCGCACGGCCGAGCGCGTAGAGCGCGAGCCCCGGCACGCCGATCGCGGCGACCAGCAGCACACCGGATGCCGCGTCGCGCCCCGGTCTCGTCAGGTCGAGGCCGATGCGGCGGAAGGGGTTCGTGCCCGGAGCCCAGAGCAGGTAGAGCACGAGCGCGACGGCGAACAGGCCGAAGAACACGTCGAGGAACTGGTACGTGAAGTCGAGCCATTCGCGGGGTGCCCGCGACGGGTTCAGCGCGACGGATTGCTCGCCCAGCGGCGTCTCGGCGGTGACCTTCGCGACGATCGAGACGATCGAATAGACAGCGGATGCCCCGAGCGACAGCCCGAGCACGATGACGACCTCGAGTCGCAGTCGTCGTGCGGAAGACATGCGGCAATCATCGCATGAGCGGCCCAGACGCAATATTCGTGCGGATTCGTGACGATATACGGCGGCGCATGTGTCGCTAGGTTGCGCGTCGGTAACGGTTTGCCCTTCTGGTTTGCTTACCGGTGGCGGGGTTCATAGTCTCGATCTACCAGCGCTCCAGTACGGCCACGAGCCGCGCTGCCGTCGCACATCTCACAGGAGGAACATTGAAGATCAAGAGAATCGGCGTTGCAGCCATTGCTCTTGCTGCCGCCGGCGCATTGACGCTGTCGGGCTGCACGAGCGGCGGCGCTGACCCGTCGGCACCCGCAGGCGATGCCACCGCGGTCATCACCGTCAACAACACTGAGCCCCAGAACCCGCTGATCCCGACCAACACGAACGAGGTCGGCGGCGGTCTCGTGGTGCAGAACGTCTTCGCGGGCCTCGTCTACTACGACGCCGAAGGCGCCGTCCACAACGATGTGGCCGAGTCGATCGAGACCGAGGACGCACAGACCTACACGATCAAGATCAAGGCCGACCAGACCTTCTCCAACGGCGACCCGGTGGACGCCCAGGCGTTCGTCGACGCGTGGAACTACGGCGCAGCCCTCGAGAACGCACAGCTCTCGAGCTACTTCTTCGAGTCGATCGAAGGCTTCTCGTACGAGGAGAACGTGCCCGAGCTGTCCGGCCTCACGGTCGTCGACGACCTCACGTTCGAGGTCAAGCTCAAGCAGCCCGAGTCCGACTTCCCGCTCCGCCTCGGCTACACGGCGTACTTCCCGCTGCCCGCCGCGGCATGGGATGACATCGAGGCCTTCGGTGAGAACCCGATCGGCAACGGCCCGTACAAGTTCGAAGAGGAGGGCGCCTGGCAGCACAACGAGCGCATCGACCTCGTGAAGAACGAGGACTACACCGGTCCGCGCGCGGCGCAGAACGGCGGACTGGACATGATCCTCTACGCCAGCACCGACGCCGCATACGCGGACCTGCAGGGTGGCAACCTCGACGTCATCCAGGAGATCCCCGACAGCGCGCTCGAGACCTTCGAGTCCGAGTTCGAGGGCCGCACGGTCAACCAGCCGGCAGCCGCGAACGCGACGCTGACGATCCCCGACCGCCTCGCTCACTTCAGTGGTGAGGAAGGCAAGCTGCGCCGTGCCGCCATCTCGCACGCGATCAACCGCGAAGAGGTCACCGACGTGATCTTCAACGGCACGCGTACGCCGGCGCACGACTTCACCTCGCCGGTCATCGACGGATACTCGGAAGAGATCCCGGGCTCCGAGGTGCTCGAGTTCGACGCCGACCTGGCGAAGGAACTGTGGGCTGAGGCCGACGCCATCTCCCCGTGGAGCGGCACCTTCGGCATCCAGTACAACGCCGACGGCCCCAACCAGGGTTGGGTCGACGCCATCGCGAACCAGCTGAAGAACAACCTCGGCATCGAGGCGGCTGGCAACCCGATCCCCACGTTCGCCGAGCACCGCACGCTCATCACCGACCGTACGACCCAGACGGCCTTCCGTAACGGCTGGCAGTTCGACTACCCGTCGATGTTCAACGGCCTGGGCCCGATCTACGGCACGGGTGCAGGCTCGAACGACGGCGACTACTCGAACCCCGAGTTCGACGCACTGCTCGACGAGGGCTCGTCCGCGACTGAGGTCGAGGCCGGCATCGAGAAGTTCCAGCAGGCGCAGGAGATCCTCTTCGAGGACCTGCCCTCCATCCCGCTGTGGTACACGAACGGTATGGGCGCCTGGGGCGAGAGCGTCGACAACGTCGAGTTCGGTTGGGACACCTGGCCGATCCTCTACCAGATCACCAAGAGCGAGTAATTCTCGTTCGAGGTTCCTCGGGGTTATACTCTGAGGCGCCCGTGGGGCGGCAGCCGAGCAGGCTGCCGCCCCACTCCCACGTATCCACGGTGTTCACCCGATCGGCGTAGCATCGTGGAATCGAACTCGCAAACGGTGAGGTTTCTTTTCAACATGTCCACATTCGCAGAACGCAGGGCCTGATCCATGGCCGGCTACATCCTGCGCCGACTGCTGCAGGCGATCCCTGTCTTCCTCGGCACCACCTTCCTGATCTATTTCATGGTCTTCGCCATGCCCGGCGACCCGATCGTCGCGCTCTTCGGTGAGAAGACCCCGCCGCCCGCGGTGATCGAACAGCTGCGCGAGCGGTACCACCTGGACCAGCCGTTCATCGTCCAGTACCTCTACTTCCTCGGCGGCATCTTCCGCGGTGACCTCGGTACCTCGTTCTCGGGCCAGCCGGTCTCCGAGATCCTCGCGGCGACGTTCCCGGTGACCCTGCGGCTCGCGGCTCTCGCGATCTTCTTCGAGATGGTCGCCGGCATCACGGTCGGCCTCGTGTCGGGCCTGCGCAAGGGGGGCATCTTCGACGCGAGCGCACTCGTCGTGAGCCTCATCCTGATCTCGCTGCCCGTCTTCGTCGTCGCCTTCGTCGCCCAGTACATCTTCGGCATCCAACTCGGGTGGTTCCGCACCACGGTGAGTACCGGGGCGCCGATCCAGGACTTGATACTCCCGGCTCTGGTGCTCGCCACGATCAGCTTCGCCCAGATCGTTCGACTGACGAGGGCGTCAGTCATCGATACGGGTGGGCAGGACTTCGTTCGCACTGCCGCGAGCAAGGGCCTCTCCCGCAGCCGAATCGTCCCGGTCCACATCCTGCGCAACTCGCTGATCCCCGTCGTCACCTATCTCGCGGTCGATTTCGGTGTGCTCATGGTGGGCGCGACGGTCACGGAGGGCATCTTCAACGTGCCCGGCGTCGGCCGCACCCTGTACCAGGCCATCATCCGAGGCGAGGGACCGACCGTCGTCTCCTTCGTGACCGTCATGGTGCTGATCTACCTCGTGGTGAACCTGCTGGTGGATCTTCTGTACGCCGTTCTCGACCCGAGGATCCGCTATGCCAAGTAACACCAGACCTGATCAGGGGCACTTCGTCGCTCCGATCGAAGAAACTCCGCTCGTCGCGATCGACAAGGTGAAGACCGAGGGCAAGCCCTCGAACCTGTGGCGCGACGCCTGGAACGACGTGCGCAAGCGCCCGATGTTCTGGATCTCCTCCGTGCTGATCCTCATCGTCGTGGTCGTCGCCCTGTTCCCCGGCCTGTTCACGCAGACGCCGCCGAACAACGACTGCCTTCTCGCGAACAGCAACGGCGGTCCGACGGAGGGCCACCCGCTCGGCTTCACCAAGCAGGGCTGCGACATCTACTCGCGAATCATCCACGGCACTTCGACGTCGCTCTCGGTCGGCATCATCGTGACCGTGCTGGTCGCCGTGCTCGGCATCGTCTTCGGCGCGTTCGCGGGCTTCTACGGCGGATGGCTCGACTCGGTGCTCTCGCGCCTCGGCGACATCTTCTTCTCGATCCCCTACATCCTCGCGGCCGTGGTCATCATGTCGGTGCTCTCGCAGTACGCGAACGTGTGGGTGATCTCGCTCGCCATCGGCATCTTCGCGTGGCCGGCGACAGCCAGAGTGTTGAGAGCCGAGATCCTCAGGGTGAAGAACTCCGACTTCGTGATGGCGGCCACCGCCCTCGGCGTCTCGAGGTTCCGAATCCTGCTCCGTCACGTGCTCCCGAACTCGATCGCGCCCGTCATCGTCATCACGACGATCTCGCTGGCATCGGCGATCGTCGCGGAGGCGACGCTGTCCTTCCTCGGTGTCGGACTTCCCTCGACGACCATGTCGTGGGGAAATGACATCAGCCAGGCGCAGATGGACCTCCGGACGGCGCCCCAGACGCTGATCCTGCCCTCGATCGCGCTGTCGGTGACCGTGCTGAGCTTCATCATGCTCGGCGAGGTCGTGCGCGACGCACTCGACCCGAAGGCGAGGGCGCAGCGATGAGCGAGACTTCGAACGGATCGAACGTGCAATCAGAACGCGCCGCCGGCGCCGAACGCCCGCTGCTCGAGATCAAGGATCTCCAGGTCGGGTTCAACACCCAGGACGGTCTCGTCAAGGCCGTCGACGGCGTGAACATCACCCTCTACCGCGGGCAGAGCCTCGCGATCGTGGGGGAGTCGGGCTCGGGCAAGTCGACGACCGCGCACGCGATCATCAACCTGCTCCCCGGCACCGGGCACGTCTCGGGCGGTCAGATCCTGCTCGACGGCCAGGACCTCACGAAGGCGTCGAAGAAGGACATGGAGGCCGTCCGCGGCCGCAAGATCGGCTTCGTCCCTCAAGACCCGATGTCGAACCTCAACCCCGTGTGGTCGATCGGCTTCCAGGTCGAGGAGGCCATCAAGGCCAACGGCATCGCGACCGGGCGCCAGGAGGTCAAGAAGCGCGCGATCGAGGTGCTGAAGCAGGCGGGCCTCGGCGACGCCGACCGTCGCATGCGGCAGTTCCCGCACCAGTTCTCGGGCGGCATGCGCCAGCGCGTGCTGATCGGCATGGGCCTCGCCGCGAACCCGCAGCTGCTCATCGCCGACGAGCCGACTTCGGCGCTCGACGTCACGGTGCAGCGGGTCATCCTCGATCACCTCGAGTCGCTCACCCGCGAACTCGGCACGACCCTGCTGTTCATCACGCACGACCTCGGCCTCGCCGCCGAGCGCGCAGAGCAGCTCGTGGTCATGTACAAGGGTCGCGTCGTCGAGTCCGGTCCGTCGGTCGAGATCCTGCAGAACCCGCAGCACCCGTACACACAGCGACTCGTCGCCGCGGCCCCGAGCCTCGCCTCGCGCCGCATCCAGGCGACGGGCTCGATCTCGGCGGCCGAATCCTCGATGGCCGTGGGCGCAGCGGATGCCGCGGGCGACACGATCGACCTGATCGCCACCGCCGAGGCACGCGCCGAAGCGATCGCCGCTGCTCCCGCTGCTGCACCGGCGATCATCGTGGAAGACCTCACCAAGGTCTTCAAGATCCGTGGTTCGGGCGAGTTCACGGCGGTCGACAAGGTCTCGTTCCAGATCCCCAAGGGCACCACCATGGCGCTCGTGGGCGAGTCGGGATCGGGCAAGTCGACCGTCGCGAAGATGCTCCTGAAGCTGGAAGACGCCACGAGCGGCAAGATCGTCGTCGGCGGAAAAGACCTGGCGAGCGTGACCGGCAAGGAGCTCTTCAACCTCCGCAGCCGCATGCAGCCGGTCTTCCAGGACCCGTACGGTTCGCTGAACCCGCTGCGCAACATCGGCAACACCATCGCGGAGCCGTTGTTCACGCACAAGGTCGGCACGAGCGCCTCGCGTCGCGAGCGGGTCAACGAGCTGCTCGACCAGGTTTCGCTGCCTCGCACCCTCATCAGCCGCTACCCCAACGAGCTCTCGGGCGGCCAGCGTCAGCGCATCGCGATCGCGCGTGCGCTCGCGCTGAAGCCCGAGATCGTGGTGCTCGATGAGGCGGTCTCGGCCCTCGACGTGCTCGTGCAGGCCCAGATCCTGCGCCTGCTCGCGGACCTGCAGGCCGAGCTCGGTCTGACGTACCTCTTCATCACGCACGACCTCGCGGTCGTGCGCGTCATCGCCGACCACGTCTGCGTGATGCAGAAGGGCCGCATCGTCGAGGCGGCGGCCACCGACGACGTGTTCGACAACCCGCAGGAGCAGTACACGAAGGATCTCCTCGCGGCGATCCCGGGTGCCAGCATCGAGCTCGGCGCCTAGGCACCGACCGGCACACGCACTTGCGAGCGCCCGGTCTCCGAACTCTCGGAGACCGGGCGCTCGCGCGTTCTCAGCTTCACGGGCGCGCGACAGGGTACGCTAGAGGGGCGCACGCCGTCACTGCGGCATCCTGCGCTCCCACAGACCTTCATCTCAGCGCTTCCACGCTGTCTCCGTGCGCTGATCTCGACGCTCGGGGGCGACGGGGGGCCGGCACCCTCGAGGACCAAACATGGCCAACGCCACCCGGAACGATCTGCGCAACGTCGCGATCGTCGCACACGTCGACCACGGCAAGACCACGCTCGTCGACGCGATGCTCAACCAGACGAACTCCTTCGACGCGCACGCGCACGTCGAAGAGCGCGCCATGGACTCCAACGAGCTCGAGCGCGAAAAGGGCATCACGATCCTCGCCAAGAACACGGCGATCACGTACAAGGGCAAGCACGCCGGCGATTCGCCGATCACGATCAACGTGATCGACACCCCGGGCCACGCCGATTTCGGCGGCGAGGTCGAGCGCGGCCTGTCGATGGTCGACGGCGTCGTCCTCCTCGTCGACTCGAGTGAGGGCCCGCTGCCGCAGACCCGCTTCGTGCTCCGCAAGGCGCTCGAGGCCCGCATGCCGGTGATCCTGCTCGTCAACAAGACGGACCGACCCGACGCGCGCATCGACGAGGTCGTCGCCGAGAGCCAGGACCTCCTGCTCGGCCTCGCCTCCGATCTCGCCGACGACGTGCCCGACCTCGACCTCGACGCGATCCTCGACGTGCCCGTCGTGTACGCCTCGGGCCGCAACGGCGCCGCGAGCCACAACAAGCCCGGCAACGGCGAGCTGCCCGACAACGACGACCTCGAGCCGCTCTTCGAAGCGATCCTGCAGCACATCCCGGCGCCGACGTACGACGACGAGCACCCCCTGCAGGCCCACGTCACGAACCTCGACGCGTCGCCCTTCCTCGGCCGCCTCGCGCTGCTCCGCGTCTTCCACGGCACCATCAAGAAGGGCCAGACGGTCGCCTGGGTCAAGCACGACGGCACCGTGCAGAACGTGCGCGTGACCGAGCTCTTCCTCACGAAGGCGCTCGACCGCTACCCGGCCGAGAGCGCCGGCCCCGGCGACATCGCCGTGGTCGCCGGCTTCGAGGACATCATGATCGGCGACACCCTCGCCGACGCCGAAGACGTGCGCCCGCTGCCGATCATCGCCGTCGACGAGCCCGCGATCTCGATGACGATCGGCACGAACACCTCGCCGCTCGTCGGCAAGGTGAAGGGGCACAAGCTCACCGCCCGCATGGTGAAGGATCGGCTCGACCGCGAACTCGTCGGCAACGTGTCGCTGAAGGTCGTCGACATCGGCCGCCCCGACGCCTGGGAGGTGCAGGGCCGCGGCGAACTCGCACTCGCGATCCTCGTCGAGCAGATGCGCCGCGAGGGCTACGAACTCACCGTGGGCAAGCCCCAGGTGGTCACGAAGCAGGTCGACGGCAAGACGCACGAGCCCTACGAGCACCTCACGATCGACGCCCCCGAGGAGTACCTCGGCGCGATCACGCAGCTGCTCGCCGGCCGCAAGGGCCGTATGGACAACATGTCGAACCACGGCACGGGCTGGGTCCGCATGGAGTTCATCGTTCCGAGCCGCGGGCTCATCGGGTTCCGCACCGAGTTCATGACCACCACGCGCGGCACCGGCATCGCGAACGCGATCTCGCACGGCTACGACGCGTGGGCCGGCCAGATCGTCACCCGCAACAACGGCTCGATCGTCGCCGACCGCTCGGGCGTCGTGACGCCCTTCGCGATCATCGCCCTGCAGGAGCGCATGACGTTCTTCGTGAACCCGACCGAAGAGGTCTACGAGGGCATGGTCATCGGCGAGAACTCGCGCAACGACGACATGGACGTCAACATCACCAAAGAGAAAAAGCTGACGAACATGCGTCAGTCGACGGCCGACAACTTCGAGTCGATGACGCCGTCGCGCCAGCTCTCGCTCGAGGAGTGCCTGGAGTTCGCCCGTGAAGACGAGTGCGTCGAGGTCACGCCGACCGCCGTTCGCATCCGCAAGGTCGAGCTCGACGCGACGGCTCGTGCCCGCACGACGTCGCGCCTGAAGAAGCAGAACTAGCAGCACCACCGCAGACGAGCGGATGCCCCGGGGTCGACCGACCGCGGGGCATCCGCTCGTTTCGCGTGCGCCAGGGGAGGGGCCGCCCTCACGTTCGCGGGGAATATGCATGCGTATCGGAGGTTCTTCCCAGAGTCGGTGCGTAGCGTATCTGAGGTTGTCTCGCACCTGACTCAGAAAATACGTAACGCACCCTATCTATGACTCCCCCCAAGCACGGCCGCCGCGCGGCCACCCCCAGCCCTGTCCGCCCGACCTCCGCTCGCCGCTCCGACTTCGTCGCCGGCATCATGAGCCGCCTGACCCGAACGGGCGGCTCTCGTCCTGCCGGGGTCTCACTGCGACCGGTCCTCTCGGTCATCGCGATGTCGTTCGCGGGCGCCATGATGGTCGCCACGAGCGTTCCCGCGCTGGCGATCACGGCGACCGACACCGTGGCACGCGCCTCGGTCTACGCGCCCGCCGAAGACACGATCGAGCTGGCCCCGCAGACCGTCGAGGTCGGCAGCGACGGCATCATGTCGACGCTCGCGGCCGAGCAGTACGACGTCGCCGCGGCCCCGCCGCCCATCGTCTCGCAGGTGGCGAGCGTCGGCAGCGTGTCGCTCATCGACACGGGCGCGGTCGTCTGGCCGGTGCTCACCCCTGAGAAGCGCAGCGGCGGCTACGGACCGCGCTCGGCGCCGTGCTCGGGCTGCTCGACCTTCCACGACGGCGTCGACTTCACTCCCGGCAACGGCACCCCCGTCATGTCGATCGCCGACGGCGTGGTCGTGCTCGCCACCGAGAACGGCGGCGGACTCGGCGTCAACGTCGAGGTGCAGCACAACGTCGGCGGCGAGCTCGTCACGAGCTCCTACGCGCACATGCAGTTCGGCTCGATCGCCGTCTCCGTCGGCCAGCAGGTCTCGGCCGGCCAGCAGCTCGGAGTCGTCGGAACGACCGGCCAGTCCACCGGCCCGCACCTGCACCTCGAGATGTTCGGCACCGACGGTGCGCGATTCGACGGCTTCGCCTGGCTGTCGGCGCGCGTCGGCTGACGCGCCGGATCGATCAGGCGCCGGTGAACTCCGGCACGCGCTTCTCGATGAAGGCCGCGACGCCCTCGTGCATGTCCTCCGTGCGGAACGCGTCGCCGAAGCCCGCGATCTCGAGCTCGGTCGCCGACTCGGTGCGGCGGCCGGCCGCGTCGACGAGCACGCGCTTGGCGAGGCCGACCGCGGGTGCCGCGTTCGCGCGCACCTCGTCGAGCGTCGCCCGCGCGCCAGCGAAGAGCGCGTCGCGGTCGGCGAACGATCGTGAGACGAGTCCGATCTCGATCGCCTCGGCCGCGTCGATGCGCCGCCCGGTGTAGATGAGCTCCTTCGCCCGAGCGAGCCCCACCGCCCGGGGCAGCCGCACGGTGCCGCCGAAGCCCGGGATGAGACCCAGGTGCACCTCGGGCTGGCCGAAGCTCGAGGCATCCGTCGCGTAGATGAAATCGCAGGCGAGCGCGAGCTCGAGGCCGCCGCCGAGCGCGAAGCCATCGACGCACGCGATGACCGGAGCCGGAAGGCCCTCGATCGCGGCGGCGACCCGGTGGCCGAGGCGCGACGCGTCCTCGCCCTGCTCCGGCGTGAGCTCCGCCATGGAGCGGATGTCGGCGCCCGCCACGAAAGCCCGGCCGCCGGCGCCGGTCAGCAGCACGCCACGCACAGCGCTGCCCTCTGCGGAGAGCGTCTCGAATGCGGTGAGCAGGGCGGACAGCACGTCGGGGGAGAGGGCGTTCAACGCCTTCGGGCGATCGATCGTCACGATCGCGAGGTCGCCGTCGCGCTCGACGCGCACGTCGGGCCCGTTCTCCTGGATGCTGGGCTCGGCCATCGTCGATCCTCTCCGCACGGCCCGTTCCGTGTCGCGCTCCACGCTACGCCATCGCATCGACGAGGGCGGGCGATAGAATTCGGAGCGGGGACGGCGGATGCCGCGACGGCATCGCGCCTGCCCCCTCTCCAGACCGCTGCACACGAGGAGCCGGCCATGCGACACTCGACCATCCACCGTCGCGCGGGCGCCGCCGCGGTGATCGCGGCCGTGACCGCGCTCCTGCTCTCGGGCTGCTTCGCGAACCCGGGCGACCTCGTCAACAAGGGGGTCGAAGACGCGATCGAGGATGCCACGGGCGGCGATGTCAGCCTCGGCGGCGAACTGCCGGCCGACTTCCCCGAGTCCGTCGCGCTCATCGACGGCGACATCGCGTTCGCAGCCGGCGCGGGCGGCAGCGAGGGCTGGATCGTGATGATCTCGTCGAGTGCGGCCGATCCAGTGGGCGACGCGGCCGCGAAGCTCGAGGCTGCCGGCTTCACGAAGGACACCACGCTGTCCGGTGACGCGGCGAGTGCCCTCGTGTACTCCGACAGCGAATACCTCGTGCTGCTCGCCGGCGACGGCGAGGCCGTCTCGTACACGGTCACCCAGCAGCCGAAATGACCGACCGCGGCAGCCGCATCGGCACGTTCGTCGTCGCGTTCGTGATCGGACTCGTCTACGGCGCGCTCGGCACGGTCGGGCACCGGGCGTCGCTGCAGATCGGCGAGGTCTCGATCCCGTGGGGTCTCGTTGCCGCACTCGTCGGCGTCGCCGGGCTGCTGCTCGGCATCCGGCTCGTCGCGGGCGGCAGGGGTGCCGCGGCCGCAGCGGGCGCCGGCATCGTCGTCGCGACCTTCGTGCTCACGCTGCCCGGCCCCGGTGGCTCGGTGCTCATCGTGGGCGATCTCACCGGCACGGTGTGGTCGATCGCCCCGGCGCTCATCGCGGTACTCGTGGTGGCATGGCCGAAGCTGCCATCGCCGCGCCCGCGCGACGCCTAGACTGGAGTCCCATCCTCCCGAAGGGACAGCGAACACCGTGACCTATGTCATCGCCCTTCCGTGCGTCGACGTCAAAGACCGCGCCTGCATCGACGAATGCCCCGTCGACTGCATCTACGAGGGTGAGCGCTCGCTCTACATCCACCCCGACGAATGCGTCGACTGCGGTGCCTGCGAGCCGGTCTGCCCCGTCGAGGCGATCTACTACGAAGACGACCTGCCCGAGATGTGGGCCGACTACTACAAGGCGAACGTCGAGTTCTTCGACGACATCGGCTCGCCCGGCGGCGCGGCCAAGATCGGCGTCATCCCGAAGGACCACCCCGTGATCGCGGTGCTCCCTCCGCAGGCGCACTGAGCATGGCCCGCGGCGAACTGCCCGACTACCCCTGGGACCTGATGGCTCCCTTCCGCGAGCGCGCCGCGGTGCACCCCGACGGCGTCGTCGACCTCTCGATCGGCTCGCCGGTCGACCCGACCCCGGCCCTCGTCCGCGAAGCGCTCGCGAATGCGACCGATGCGCACGCCTATCCCCAGACGACCGGCACCGACGAACTGCGCGGCGCGATCATCGACTGGTTCGCCCGTCGTCGCGGCGTCACCGGACTCACCGCGGCGAACGTGCTGCCGACGGTGGGCTCCAAGGAACTCGTCGCGCTGCTGCCGTTCCTGCTCGGCCTCGGCGAGGGCGACGTGGTCGTGCATCCCCGTGCCGCGTACCCGAGCTACGAGATGGGCGCCGTGCTCGTCGGCGCCACCGCGATGGCATCCGACGACCCGGCCGAGTGGCCGGCCGCGACGAAGCTCGTGTGGCTGAACAGCCCAGGCAACCCCGACGGCCGCGTGCTCACGATCGACGAACTGCGCGCCGCACGCGATCGGGCCCTCGAGCTCGACGCGATCATCGTCGGCGACGAGTGCTACGCCGAGCTCGGCTGGGAGGGCGAATGGGCGGATGCCCCGGTGCCGAGCCTGCTCGACCCGCGCGTCGTCGGCGACAGCCGCCGCAACACGATCGTCGCCTACTCGCTCTCGAAGCAGTCGAACATGGCCGGCTACCGCACCGCGTTCATCGCCGGCTGCCGCACCGTCATCGGGCGCATCACGACCGTGCGCAAGCACGCCGGGCTCATGCTCCCGCAGCCGCTGCAGGCGGCGATGATCGCGGCGCTGCGCGATGACGAGCACGTCGCCGAGCAGAAGGAGCGCTACCGCGCTCGTCGCGAGCTGCTCAAGCCCGCGCTCGAAGCCGCAGGGTTCCGAGTCGACCGCAGCGAGGCCGGCCTCTACCTCTGGGCGACCGAGGGGCGAGACGCCTGGGACTCGATCGGACGGCTCGCCGACCTCGGCATCGTCGCCGGCCCCGGCCACTTCTACGGCGTGCACCACCCCGAGCACGTGCGTCTGTCGCTGACGGCGACCGACGAGCGCATCTCGGCGGCGGCCGAGCGACTTCGGGCCGCTGCTGCGGCGTGACATCCGCTCGTTCGCGTGGGGGATCGCCCTGCCGACTGTGACTCTCGCCAACGGATAGGATGATCTGTTGGCGGGTGCGACAGTGTGTTCGGACCCCGTCTAGGCTGTAGTCGGGTCGAGGCCGTCAGAGCGGCCGAGACCGGAAAGCAGGTGACCGCGCAAGTGACGATCACAGGAGGCGCCGTGAGCGACGTCCGGAACAATGCGGCAGGGGAGACCCCCCAGACCGCGACCCTGAGCTTCGGCAGCACGACCGCCGAACTGCCCGTCCACCGTGCGGTGCAGGGCAACTCGAGCATCGACGTGTCGACGCTGACCCGGCAGACCGGGCTCACCGCGCTCGACTACGGGTTCGTGAACACCGCGTCGACGCGGTCGGCGATCACCTACATCGACGGCGAGCAGGGCATCCTGCGGTACCGCGGGTACCCGATCGAAGAGCTCGCGGCGAACTCCACGTACCTCGAGGTCGCGTGGCTGCTCATCTACGGCGAGCTGCCGACGGCCGATCAGCTGGGCGAGTTCGACGAGAAGATCCGTCACCACACGCTGCTGCACGAAGACCTCAAGCGCTTCTTCTCGTCGCTGCCGCACACGGCCCACCCGATGTCGGTGCTCTCGAGCGCCGTGTCGGCGCTCTCGACGTACTACGAGGACTCGACGGACTCGAACGACCCCGAGCAGGTCGAGCTCACCATGGTGCGCCTGCTCGCGAAGCTGCCGGTGATCGCGGCCTACGCGCACAAGAAGTCGATCGGGCAGGCGTTCCTGTACCCCGACAACTCGCTGTCGTTCGTCGACAACTTCCTGAAGCTGAACTTCGGCAACATGGCAGAGCCCTTCCAGGTCGACCCGGTGCTCTCCACCGCGCTCGACCGGCTCCTCATCCTGCACGAGGACCACGAGCAGAACGCGTCGACCTCGACCGTGCGACTCGTCGGCTCGACCGGCGCGAACCTCTACGCTTCGATCTCCGCCGGCATCCAGGCGCTCTCCGGCCCGCTCCACGGCGGCGCCAACGAAGCAGTGCTGCAGATGCTCGCCCGCATCCGCGACTCCGGCGAAGGCGTCGAGAAGTTCGTCGAGCGCGTGAAGAACAAGGAAGACGGCGTGAAGCTCATGGGCTTCGGGCACCGCGTCTACAAGAACTACGACCCGCGCGCGACGATCGTCAAGCAGTCGGCCGATGAGGTGCTCGCCGGGCTCGGCGTCGCCGACCCGCTGCTCGACATCGCCAAGGAGCTCGAGCAGTTCGCCCTGCAGGACGACTACTTCAAGGAGCGTCGTCTCTACCCGAACGTCGACTTCTACACGGGTGTCATCTACAAGGCGATGGGCTTCCCGACGCGCATGTTCACCGTGCTGTTCGCGATCGGACGCCTGCCCGGCTGGATGGCGCACTGGCGTGAGATGAACGTCGACTCGCAGACGAAGATCGGGCGCCCGCAGCAGCTCTACATCGGCGAGCCCGAGCGGCACTACCCCTCGGTCTGAGTCGCAGACGTCCACGCCGGTCGCACCTTCGGGTGCGACCGGCGTTTCGTCGTTCCGGGCCTCAGCCCTCGGGCGTCAGCGTCAGGATGTCGCGGGCGTTCGCCTTCACGGCATCGGTCGTGACGGCCCAGTCGCGCAGCTCGCCGCGCTGCCAGAGCGGCGCCTGGTCCGAGTAGTTCGGGTGGAACGCGTGGCCCGACGCTCCGGTGAGGTTGATCCAGCGCGAAGCGTCGCGGTCTGAGAGGTCCACGACCATGCGCATCGACGGCACCCAGTCGACGCCGTAGCCGATGCTCGCGTCCCAGCCGATCGCGTTGACGATCGACGAGCCGCCGCCGAGCTCGTACGGGCCACGGTTGAAGAGCCACTCGATCGGGCCGACGCCCGATTCGCCGAAGCTCTGGTTCGTGAGGGTCAGCGTGTGCAGCCGCCCCCAACGCCACGAGTCGGGGTTCGAGCCCAGACGCTGTTCGCTCTCGCTCCACGCCGAGTCGAGGGCGTGGGCGATCATCGCGTCGCGGCCGGTGACGCCGAGTTCCTCGTTCGTCCACCACGAGTCGTCGGGCTCGGCGAGCAGGGTGCCGACGACGTTGAACCATCGGTCGCCGCCCTGCGGCTGCGCCGAATCGGGGAGGTCGCCGAACATGTCGTCGAGCAGGGTGCGCCAGAAGACGGCGAAGTAGGCGGCCTGCGCGCTGTCGGCCTCGGCGCTGCCGTCCCAGTCGCTGAGGAGCTCGGCGCCGCGGGCGGCGTCACCGCTGAGCTCGAGTTCGGCGATCACCGGCAGGAAGGCGTCGGCGTTCGCGTCGCCGGTGTCGAGCTGGATCGCGGCGAGCGAGTCGACCGTGAACGCCTCGCCGGCGTCGATGCGGTCGCGGATGAGGCGGTCGATGCCCGCGGCGCGGTATCCGTAGTCCCAGTCCATAGTGAGCATCGGACCGTCGGGTCCGGCGGCCGCGTTGTTGGCCGTGACGATGTAGCCGGCGGGCGGGTTCAGCACCGACGGCAGATCGTCGAAGGGGATCGTGCCCGACCACCCGTTGGCGCTCGTCCATCCCGGCAAGGGGAGCGTGCCATCGCCCGACTTGCGCACGGGGATGCGGCCCGGTGCCTGGTAGCCGATGTTGCCCGCGGCATCCGCGTAGATGAGGTTCTGCGCCGGCACGTCGAAGAGCGCCGCGGCCGCGCGGAACCCGTTCCAGTCGTGGGCGCGGTCGAGGGCGAAGATCGCGCCGGCGGTCGTGCCGGGTGAGAGTGCCGTCCACTGCAGTGAGACCTCGTAGTCGCCGTCGGGCTGCGTCGAGGCTGCGGGATACTCGGCCGCGACGGCGCCGAAGTCGTCGCCGATGTCGGTCACGATCGGGCCGCGCGCGGTCGACCGCACGGTGATCGTGACGGGGTCGCCGCCGGCGACCTCGATCGTCTCCTCGCGGAGCGTGAGCGGCACCTGCGCGCCGTCGAGGGTGTAGCTGTCTCCGGTGACGCGCTCGAGGTAGAGATCAGCGACGTCGGGTCCGAGATTGGTGAAGCCCC
Source organism: Agromyces sp. Root81 (assembly GCF_001429165.1). Lineage (GTDB taxonomy): Bacteria > Actinomycetota > Actinomycetes > Actinomycetales > Microbacteriaceae > Agromyces. Next base: position 461,756 of record NZ_LMIR01000004.1, on the reverse strand, counting down.
ACGCGATGTCGGCGTTCTGCCCGATGACGATGCCGGGCAGGCCCGAGAACGAGTAGCCGGCGACATCGAACCCGCACGTCTCGGTGATCTCGACGCAGTGCAGGCCCATCTGGGTCCAGATCGACGGCATGGCGGGGCCGAGGTGCGGGTCGTTGGCGAGCAGCGGCAGACCCGACTCGGTCAGTGCACCAGACACCACCCACGAGTTCGAGCCGAGGTCGCCGCCCTCGGGGCCGAGGAGTTCGGGCACCCCGTCGATCGCCGCGCTCAGCGTGGCGAGTGCGCCGGCGACGCCGGGATCGAGAGCGGATGCCGCCGCGGCATCCGTCTCGTCGGGGTCATCGCCTGCAGTGAGCGGGGTCGACGACAATGCTGCGGGGGCCGCCACCGGCTGCCCGTCGACGATCGTCGGCATGGTGCCCCACGCGAAGTCGGGGTGGAGGCGGGCGACCTCGTCGGCCGGCAGCGCGGTCGACAGCATGGCGCGGTCGATCTCGTCGCCGAGGTTCGAGCGCAGGTCCCACGCCATCGCCTTCAGCCAGGCGATCGAGTCGACGCCCGACCACGGCTCGGGGGAGTAGCCGGGGTTCTGCAGCCCGAGCACCGCGTACTCGAGCGAGAGGTCGGGGCCGCTGCGCTCGGCGAGGTAGGCGTTGACGCCCGCGGCGTAGTCGTCGTAGTGCGCCTGCGACGTGTCATCGAGCGCCTCGTACTCCTGCTCGGCGATGCCCCGCCAGTCGAGCGTGCGGATGAACGCGTCGGTGCCGACCTGCGACTCGCCGAAGAGCTCGGCCAGCCGGCCGGCGGTGACGTGGCGGCGGAAGTCCATCTCCCAGAACCGGTCCTGGGCGTGCACGTAGCCCTGCGCGAAGAACAGGTCGCGGTCGGTCTCGGCGTAGAGCTGCGGAATGCCGGCATCGTCGCGGATCACGGTCACCTCGGCGCCGAGCCCCGGAACCGCGACGGCACCGTTCGTGGTCGGGAACGAGCGCTGCACCGTCCACCAGCCGAGTCCGGCCGCGAGGACGGCCAGCACGAGCACGGTGATCAGCAGGCCGATGACGAACCTCATCGCCCGATGCCGACTGGTTCGCGATGCGTCGGTACCCACGCCACTCCTTCGTGATGCGCAAGACGAGGGGCCGCCACTCGGCGGCCCGGGTCACCAACTGTAGCCGAGACGACCCGTGTTCCGGCAGGGTCGTTGCAGGGCTGTGATGTGCGCAGAACCGCCGGGCCCGAGCCGCGGCGTACCGGGCGCTACGCGTGCAGCGCGGCGTTCAGCTGCACGCCCTCGCCCGAGCGCGAGAGCGCTTCCACCTGGCCGTTCAGCGAGTTGCGACGGAAGAGCAGGTTCGGCACCCCCGAGAGCACCACGGCCTTGACCGTGTTCGGTCGTTCGCCCGGTCGGCCCTGCAGCACGACCTTGGTGCCAGCGGTGACGTAGAGGCCCGCCTCGACGACGCTGTCGTCGCCGATCGAGATGCCGATGCCGGAGTTCGCGCCGAGGAGCGCGCGTTCGCCGATGACGACGCGCTGCGTGCCTCCGCCGGAGAGGGTGCCCATGATGGATGCCCCGCCGCCGATGTCGGAGCCGTCGCCGACGACGACGCCCTGCGAGATGCGACCCTCGACCATCGAGGCGCCGAGCGTGCCGGCGTTGAAGTTCACGAAGCCCTCGTGCATGACCGTCGTGCCGGGTGCGAGGTGGGCGCCGAGGCGCACCCGGGCGGCGTCGGCGATGCGCACCCGGTCGGGCGTGACGTAGTCGAGCAGGCGCGGGAACTTGTCGACGCCGACCGCGTGGATGCCGGCCCGCTGCAGCGCGGGGCGCAGCCGATCGAAGTCGGTCGGATGCACCGGGCCGGCGTTGGTCCAGACCACGGCGGGCAGGTGGGCGAAGATGCCGTCGAGGTTCACCGTGTTCGGCGCCGCGAGCAGGTGGGAGAGCACGTGAAGCCGGAGGTATGCGTCGCTCGTTCCCGTCGGTGCTGCGTCGAGGTCGATCGTGAGCTCGACGGCCTTCACGGTGACGGCGCGGCGCTCGTCGGCGCCGGCGAGGGCGCCGTGCTCGGCGGCGAGCGGCTCGGCGGTGTCGCCGAGCACCGGTGCGGGGAACCACGTGTCGAGCACCGTGCCGTCGGCGGCGACGGTGGCGAGTCCGGAACCGGAGGCGAGGCGGGCGGAGCTGGGCACGGCGGCGTTCGTGGGCATGGTTCAAGGGTACCGAGCGGCGGCTTGAGTGTGACATGGGGTGTCGGGCGGCTCTTGATCGAGGAGTGATGGATGAGTTCTTGGACACGCCCGACAGGTGTGCTACTGTCCACCGCATGACAGCGCTGTCTTATCCGGATCCGGCCCAGGTGAACACTGCCCCCTCGATTCGCGCCCCCCGTCCACGACTGGCCGCCCTGCCCATCGCGCTCGCGCTGCTGGCGTCGGCCATCCTGCCCCTGGCCGGGCCGGCGAACGCGGCGCATGCCTCGATCGATCCGACGGACTACACCCAGTACGTCAACCCGTTCATCGGCACCGAGGGCGACCACGGTCAGGACGGCCCGGGGGCCTTCGCGCCGTACGGGCTCGCGACCGTCACCCCGACGACGACGCCCGGGAACCACGTCGGTTACGAGTACACGGCGGGCACGCTCCGAGGCTTCACGAACATCGCGCTCGACGGGGTCGGGGGCGGGGGTGGAGCGGGCGACGTGCTCGTCGTACCCACCTACCAGAGCTATACGTCCCGACCCGGCACCGGCAGCTACGCCAAGACGATCCGCACGAGCGACGGCGTCAAGGACGAGTCGGCCACGGCGGGCTACTACCAAGTCGGCCTCGACGAGTCGGGCGACGACATCGACGCCCAGGTGACGGCTGCCACTCGTACGGGCGTTCACGACTATGCCTTCGACGCCGGCGGCCACGCCGCCCTCGTGGTCGACCTCAAGCACACCGGCAACGGTCGCAAAGCCACCGACCTCGAGATCGGGACGAGCGCGGACGGCAACACGACGATCTCCGGATCCTTCACCGGATTCTTCTACAACTCGTCGTACAAGCTGTTCTACTACGCGGAGACCACGGTCCCGGCTTCCTCCGTCCAGACGTGGGGGAGCGGTGGGCTCAGCTCCACGGCGACCAAGCAGGACGGCACGGACATCGGGGCGGTTCTCAACTTCGACCGGGCTGCGGGCGAGCACGTGGGTCTCAGGATCACGCTCTCCCCAGTGAGCGCAGAGCAGGCGGAACGCGACGCGGCCGTCGAGGTCGGCGGGAAGACGTTCGACGAGATCCGCGCCGCGACGAAGAACGAGTGGAACGATCGCCTCGGAAAGGTCGACGTCGACGCCACCGCGACCAACGACCCCACGGGCGACCTCAAGACCCAGTTCTACACGCACCTCTACCGGCTCGCCAACACCCCGATGAACGCGACATCGACGGATGGCACATACCGGGGCGCCGACGGCGTCATCTACGAGGCAACGGGTTACACGCACTACGATTCATGGTCGTTGTGGGATGACTTCCACAAGTACTCGGCTGTGGCCTCCGTCTTCCCCGACGTCTATCGCGACGTCGTCCAGTCGCTCGTCGACCTCTACGCCACGAGCGGGAAGAGCTCGGTCGGAGGTCTGCTGCAGTCCGTGCCGACGGTGCGGTGGGAGCGCGCCCCGGTCGTCGTGGCGGATGCGATCTCGAAGGGCGTGCCGCTGCAGGGACTCGAAGATGCGTACCCTGCGCTCGTGGCACAGACCGGGAAGTCCGCGAACCTGACGAACCTCAACTCTGTCGGCGGCGGCCTCCTCGGGTACTCCTACGACGCCTATGGTCTTTCGGTCATCGCCGACGCGATCGGCGAGACGGCCGACGCCGAGCACTACCGGAACGAGGGAGCGCGCTGGGCGAAGGCATTCGACACGAATGCCCTCAAGAAGGATGCCAATGCGACCGCGGCGACCGGCGTCGCTGCGGGGGTCGACGAAGTCGGCCTCATGATGCCGCGCTCGAGCAACGACGATTCGGCGAGCTTCACGGTGAAGAATCCGGAGAGCTGGAGCAGCGGGCTCTACCAGGGCACGTTCTGGCAGTACAACTGGTACGACGCCCAGGACCTTGGCGGCATGGTCGATCTCATGGGCGGCAAGGCGGACGCTGCGAAGGCCGTGAACTACTTCTTCGGCAACCAGGCACCCGATGACTGCACGCGCAACCTCCACCTGTTCGCCAACGAGATCTCGGTTCACGCGCCATTCCTCTTCAACTACGTCGGCCAGCCCGCGAACACGCAGGACTGGACGTACCGAGCGGTCACCGAGCCTGTGTGTGTGCGGTACACCGCCGACGGCAGCGGCACGACGCCGTCGAAGCGCATGGTGTTCCAGAACGACCCGAAGGGCCTGCTCCAGACGATGGACAACGACGCAGGGACGATGTCGGGGTACTTCGTGTCGAGCGCGATCGGGCTGTACCCCGTGATGGCGGGAGGCGACTCGTTCCAGATCACCACGCCGATCTTCGACCGCACGACGATGCACTACCCCGGAGGCAAGGACTTCGTCGTCGAGGCGCCCGGTGTCAGCACGACGAATCACTTCATCCAGAGCGCGACCCTCAACGGCCAGCCGCTGAACCGCACGTGGCTCACGGCCGCGGAGATGAACGCGGGAGGCGTCCTGCACTTCACGATGGGCTCGAGCCCGTCGTCATGGGGCGCCGACGGCGTCGCCGCGGATTCGCTCAACGACCACGTCAGCAGCGCCCTGTACCACCCGGCCGACTCAGTCTCCACGACGTCGCAGGTGTTCGAGGAGTCCGGCGCGAACGACGGATCCATCGACGACGCGATCTCCGTGCAGGTGAGCGGGGCGACGTTCACCGGCGAGATCGGATCCGACCTGACTTCGCAGCTCGAGGCCACCGGCGTGCCGGCCGGCCTCACACTTGTGGCGACGCAGTCGGGGACGAACACGGTCGACCTGACCCTGCAGGGAAAGGCGGACCAGCACCTGGTCGATGATTCGACCGACGCCCTCGCGATCACCTTCGCGCCGGCCGCCTTCTCCGGAACGGCGCCCAGCGCTGCGGAGCGGGAACTCGCCCTCAAGGTCCGCTACGCCGGACACCAGCTCACGCCGAGTACCACCACCCTCACGGCGGACGCAAAAGGCGCCGTGAAGGCCACGATCGACCTCACCCTCAGCGGCGGTGCCACGTTCACCGGCAAGAACCAGCCGGCGCTCTCGAACGGCGAGATCACGTTCCCCGGACTCGACCAGGGCATCACGGCCACCGTCAGGCGGACGAGCGACACCACCGCCCAGGTCACGTTCAAGGGAAAGCCCGAGAGCCCGACGAGTACCAAGTTCACGCTGCTGCTCGCCGACTCCGCACTCGAGGGCGCTACGGCGGCCCAGGTGACCGGCGCCGGCACGACGGCGCTCGACCCATTCACCGTGTCGCCGTCCTCGGACACGCGCGCTGAGCTCCAGGCGCTGTACGACGATGCGCGCCTCGTGACAGCCGACGGCTATTCCGCGGCGACGTTCGCGAAACTCGAGTCGGCAATTGCGAAGGCGAAGGAGGCGCTGGACGACGAGAACTCGTCGGAGCGCACGCTGTCGACTGCGCTTGCGCTCCTGCAGGTCGCGGCCGATGGCCTCACGATCGCCGGCGACAGCTACCGGGTGCTGCAGGCCGAAAGCTACGACCAATGGTCCGGTGGTTCACTCAAGACCGAGAGCGGCGGCAGCGGGACCACCGTGGGCGGAATCTCACCCGGTGCCTGGCTCGCGTTCCGCGGGCTCGACTTCTCCGCGTCCCCGCTCGCGTCGGTCGTGATCAATTACGCTCACAACCCCGCCTCGGCATCGGCGAGCTCCGCGGTCGAGATCCGCACCGGCTCGGCGACCGGTCCAGTGGTGACCACGGTCTCGCTGCCCACCACGAACGGCTGGGCGAATTACAAGGCGCTCACGCACACGTTCACGGCGGACGAAATCGCGAAGCTCGCCGGTGTCAACGACGTGTACTTCGTGTTCACGGGCGCCCTCGCTTCGGGCCAGAGCTGGGTCGCGAACGTCGACTGGTTCCAGTTCCAAGCTGCGGCAGATGCCACCGAGACGTCGAAGACGGTTCAGTTCGAATCGATCCGGGCTGGCTACGGAATGCTGAACGCCGCCGACTCGGGTCTCGTGGAAGGAACCGACTTCTCGGGTGCCGACCTCAAGACCGAGGCCGGATCGGTCGGTGGTCAGCTCGCGGGCACGAAGGACGGCGCGTGGATTCGGTACCGTGATGTCGATCTCGGTGCTCGCAGCGCTTCCACGCTCAGCGTGCGTTACGACGCGCCGACGGGCAAGGTGGTCGATGGCCGACTCGCCGTCTACCTGGACGCGATGTCCGGCGACCCGTTCGTCACCGTCCCGCTCCAGCCCACCGGCTCGGGCTGGGGCACCTACGGCACGGCGAAGGTCGCGCTTCCGTCCGGGATCACCGGCAACCACACCCTGTACTTCGCGCTCCAGAGCACGCCGACGGCGACCCAGCCCTACGTCGGCAACCTCGACTGGTTCTCGCTCGAGTACGCCGTCGACAAGACGGCGTTGCAGGCGGCGATCACGAAGTACTCGGCGATTCCCGCAGACGCGGGCCTGTACCTCGCGACCGATTTCGCGGTGTTCACGCGAGCGCTCGACGCGGCGAAGGCCGTCGACGCGGACGCCGCCGCGACGTCAGGCGGAGTCGCAGATGCGCTGCGCGTGCTGAACGTCGCCGCCGGCAAGTTGCAGTGGAAGGTCGTCAAGCAGGTCGCCGACTGGCGTGCGAAGGCCGAGGCCGTCGAGGCCGACGAGGTCACGCCGGTGTCGTATCGCAAGCTCCAGAACGCGATCGCCGCGGCGGCCGCGCTCGACGCGGCGACGAGCACCTACGACGAGTACGTGGCAGCGGTGTCCCGCCTCGTCTGGGCATACGAACGCCTGGTCGAAGCGAAGTCATAGCGCTGATCATGAACGCGAACTGATCGTTCGGCGGGTCGGCCTCGCGCCGGCCCGTCGAGCACCCGTCGATTCGAACCGGTCGCACCGTCGACCGGTTCGAGCATGCTGAGACCACGGAGTTCGTCGATCCACCGGCGACCCAGATTGAAAGGGCACCGTGACACGCAACCGGGTACCGACCATCGAACTCGGGGGGACCCACGTGGCTGTCGCCGTCGTCGACACCAGCGCCCGCGCGATCATCGACGGCACCTACCGGAGCCGACCGCTGAACTCGGGCAGCGACGTCCATGAGATCCTCGAGAACATCGCTGCTGCGGCTCGCGGACTCGGATCCGACCATGCTGGGCGCTGGGCGGTGGCCGTTCCGGGCCCGTTCGACTTCGCTGCGGGCATCGCTCGGTACTCCGATGTGGGGAAGTTCGACTCGCTGTACGGGGTCGATGTTCGCGCACGACTCACCGACGCACTCGACGGGGAGGCGATCTCGTTCACGTTCGTCAACGACGCGGACGCGTTCGCCCTCGGTGAGTACGCCGCAGGCGCAGCACGCGGCCTGTCGAGGTTCTGCTGCGTCACACTCGGCACCGGCGTCGGTTCCGGGTGGGTGGTCGCCGGCGAGCGCACCGACGGTGCGGCACCGGGCGGTGAACTGCACCTGCTCGAGTTCGAAGGGCAACGTATCGAGGCGCGGATGTCGCGGCGAGCGATCAGGGCCGCCTTCGCACGACGGACGCGACCCACGGCGGCCGTGCCCGACGTCAAGGAGATCGCCGACCTCGCCCGCAGCGGCGACCCGATCGCGCGCGAGGTACTCGAGGATGCGTTCGCGTACCTGGGCCGAGCGCTCGCCGGTCCGCTCGCCCGGTTCGAGGCAGAGGCGCTCATCATCGGCGGAACCATCGCCCGCTCATGGGATCTCCTCGAACCGCAGCTCTCCGACGGACTCGGACGACCGGGCCTCCCGGTCATCCGGGCAGAACTCTCCCACGAAGCACCGATGATCGGCGCCGCCTACGCCGCCGACGCGGCACTACTCGGCGCGCAGGCCCTCTGAATCGGGGTCGTGTCTCGCCGTCGACCGGCGGGGAGTGAGATGCATCGGGAGCACGACGTGTTCGACGGGACGAGTGCGATCGGTGAGTCGCGAGACGGCCAAGCGGGCGGCGTGGTGCCCGACTTCTTCAACGTCTCCCGCCACGGTGGTAATGCCCATCACGCGCGCCCATTCGGGTTCGTCGATGCCGATGACAACGGGGACGTCGCCCGTACTTGTCACCGACAGTTCCTCGAGGACCCCGAGGAGGATCCGGTTGTTGCCCGCGACGATCGCCGTCGGCGGCTTCGGGAGCGCCAAGAGCTCGCGGGTTCGTGCGCGGGATGAATCGATGTCATGCGCATCATCCCGCAGAAGATCCCGCCATGACGAGGGCGCTGCTCCGTCGAGGACTGCGGCCATGCCCTCGAGTCGCTCTCGATAGGTGTGAAGCCACGCGTAGTCGCCGACGAATGCGATTCGGGTATGGCCGGTGTCGAGGAGGTGCTGAGCGGCGAGGCGACCGCCCATTCGATTGTCGAACACGACGGAATCAGCATCGAGATTGACTGCGGGACGATCGACGAAGACGACCGGAACGCCGCGCGCCTGCACATGTGCGTACTCGGCATGATCCGACATGGCCGAGACCACGACGAGCGCTTTGGCCTGGCGGTTGGCAAGGTCATCGACGATGCGCCGCTCCTGCTCGGCGGACTCTCCTGACGTGGCGACGGACAGCAGCATCCCCTGCCGGCGGATATCGTTCTCCAAGCTCTGCGCGAGCGCGGAGTAGAACGGGTTGGTGAAGTCGCCGCCGATGAGCCCGAGCGACTCGGCGAGGTGCCCGCTCGCCAGCATGCTCGCCGCTGCATTGCGTCGGTAGCCCAGGGAAGTTGCCGCGGCAAGGACGTTCGTGAGGGTCTCCTGGCTCACGTACTGTTCTCCGCCGAGCGCCCGTGACGCCGTCTTCAGGCTCACCCCGGCGAGATCGGCGACCTGGGCGAGTGTGACCCTCCGTACGTGTTCTTGTGCGTCCTGCATGCCTCTCCTCGACGTGCGTCGGATCAACGACAATATCTCCTAGGGCCGTCGTCATGGCTGAGCCCCGCGGGGCCGCCGGGTTCTCGGTGCCTCCTCCCGAGTCCGCCGCTGTCGGCCGCTGCCAGCCGCATGTCTGAGAGAAGCAGCACCGCCGCGCGGGCACGACCAGCGCGAATAGACTCGGGGAATGCCCGACGCATCACCGCTCACGCTCGACCTGACCGCCGATTCCGTCGCCATCACGCAGGCGATCTGCGACGTGCCGAGCGTGTCGGGCGATGAGACGCCGCTCGCCGACCTCGTCGAGCAGGCGCTCGCCGGGGCATCCCACCTCGAGGTGATCCGCGACGGCGACACGATCGTCGCACGGACGAACCTCGGTCGCGAGCGCCGGGTCGTGATCGCCGGGCACCTCGACACCGTGCCGATCAACGAGAACCTGCCGACCCGCTTCGAGACCGAGGACGGCGTCGAATACCTGTGGGGGCGTGGCACCGTCGACATGAAGGCCGGCGTCGCGGTGCAGTTGAAGCTCGCGCTCGAGCTCACCGACCCCATCGTCGACCTCACCTGGATGTGGTACGACAACGAGGAGGTCGCTGCCTCGCTCAACGGCCTCGGGCGGCTCTCCCGCAACCGGCCCGACCTCTTCGCCGGCGACTTCGCCATCCTCGGCGAACCGTCGAACGGGCAGGTCGAGGGCGGCTGCAACGGCACTCTCCGCGCCGAGGTGTGGGCCACCGGCCTGCGGGCGCACTCGGCGCGCAGCTGGGTCGGCGAGAACGCGATCCACAAGCTCGCGTCGGCGCTCGCGAAGCTCGCCGAGTACCAGGCCGAGACCGTCGAGGTCGACGGCCTCGCCTACCGCGAGGGGCTGAACGCCGTGCTCGTCTCGGGCGGCATCGCGGGCAACGTGATCCCCGACGAGGCGGTGCTCACCGTCAACTACCGCTTCGCGCCGAGCCGCAGCGTCGCCGAGGCATCCGCTTTCGTGACCGGGTTCTTCGACGGCTACGAGGTGGCGATCGTCGACAGCGCCGAAGGCGCCCGGCCCGGACTCGACGACCCGCTCGCCCAGCAGTTCGTGCGCGCCGTCGGCGCCGAGGCGCGCCCCAAGTACGGCTGGACGGATGTCGCGCGCTTCAGCGCACTCGGCATCCCAGCGGTGAACTTCGGCCCGGGCGACCCGCTCAAGGCGCACGCCGATGACGAACGGGTCGACGTCGCGCAGATCCTGCACACCGAGCACGCGCTCCGCGCCTGGCTGACCGGCACCGCCGCCTGAGCGGCCCGGCTGGAACGAGGCATACGTGACCACGCCGTCGGCCGCCCTTCGCGAACCCGACCCGTTCCGCGTGACGCGCTGGTCGCCGCGCGTGCGCTGGCGGCTCGCCCCGTGGTGGGCGAAGGTCGTCGCGATCTTCCTCGGCGCCCGAGCGATCACCACGGTCATGGTGCTCGTGCTCGCAAGCGTGCAGGGCTCGAACCCGTGGACGAAAGCCCGACCCGGCTTCTTCGAGTACGCGAACCTCTGGGACGCCAGGTGGTACCAGATCATCTGGCTGGGCGGCTATCCGCGAGAGCTCCCGCTGACCGAGACCGGCCAGGTCGCCGAGAACGCGTGGGCGTTCCTGCCGGTCTACCCGATGCTCGTCGGCGTCGTGACCTGGTTCGGGGTGCCGTGGAACGCGGCATCCGTCGTCGTCTCGCTCGCCGCGGGACTCGGCGCCGCGCTCGTCACCTACCGGCTGATGTCGCGCTTCCTCGAACCCGACCGGGCGATCTTCGCCATCGTGCTCTTCTCGGTCGCGCCGGTCTCGCCGATCATGCAGTTCGGCTACGCGGAGTCGCTCGGCCTGCTGTGGCTCGCGCTCGCGCTGCTCCTCCTCGTCGATCGGCGATACGGATGGCTCGTGCCCGTGCTCGCCGTGTGGGCGTTCACGCGGCCAGGGGCACTCGCCTTCGCCCTCACGCTCGGCCTGCACTGGGTGTGGCGCTGGTTCTCGCGGCGGAGCGACCCGTTCCCCATGAGAGAGCGGGTGGTCGCGGCATCCGTCGCCGTGTTCGCGGGGCTCGTGGGACTCGCATGGCCCGGCGTCGTCTGGTTGGCGACGGGTGAACTGCACGGCTACACGGCCACCGAACTCGCCTGGCGCTCGGCGTACATCGGCTATCAGGAGCTCGTGCCGTTCACGGCGTGGTTCCAGTCGGCCGACTGGTGGATCGGCCAGCCGCTCGGCCCGATCGTCGTGATCGCGCTCATCGCCGGGTTCGTGGTGACGCTCTTCCTGCCCGCGGTGCGCCGACTCGGCGTCGACCTTCGGCTCTGGCTCGCGAGCTACGCGCTGTACCTGCTCGCGGTGTTCTTTCCGCAGTCGAGCACGTTCCGCCTGCTCGCGCCGATGTTCCCGCTCGTCGGTGCGCTCGCGCAGCCCCGCTCGCGCTGGTACCGCTGGGGGATGGTCGCGCTCTCCATCCTGCTGCAGCTCGGATGGCTCCTCATCGCGTGGGGCGTGGACGGTCGCGACTGGACGCCTCCCTGATCGGAGGGGGATTCGAGGTAACGGAGGACGCTCTCCGTCTGTGGGATGTCGTCAATCGGCTTGTCCACAGGCTCGCGGCGATTTCCCAGCACCGCCTGTGTTAGCAGATAATGGAATCTCAGCCACGAAAGGGGAGCTCAATGGCGGCCATGAAGCCACGCACCGGAGACGGGCCAATGGAGGCTGTGAAGGAGGGGCGACTCATCATCGTTCGAGTTCCACTCGAGGGTGGCGGTCGCCTCGTCGTCTCGGTGAACGATGCTGAGGCCAAGGAGCTGTACGACGTCCTCGGCGGCGTCGTGAATCCCGCCTGAGTCACATCACTCGAATCGAGCCCCGAGATCTCTCGGGGCTCGAGTCGTTTCCGGGGTTCGAACCTCGATGCCGGGTCGCGCGGTGCTAGACGCCGAGCTTGACGATCTGCAGCAGACCGTCGCCGGCCGGCGAGATCGCCGTCGCCACCGCCGTCGACGTCGACAGCTCCGAGATGAGGGTGCGGTAGGCGCTCGCCGACTCGTCGCGTCGCGCCGGATCGGCCACTCGGCCCTTCCAGAGCGCCCGTGCGACGAGCACGATGCCGCCGGGCTTGGCCAGGCGCAGGCCGTGCTCGGCGTACTCGATGACCGACGGGGCGTCGGCGTCGATGAAGACGATGTCGTACGAACTCTCGTTCATGCGCGGCAGCACTTCGCTCGCCCGGCCGGCGATGAGTCGCACACGTGCGGCGGCGATGCCGGCGTCGGCGAAGTGCTGGCGGGCGTGCTGCTGGTACTCGGTCTCGGTGTCGATCGAGGTGAGCAGGGCGCGGCGCGCGGCCTGCAGCATCCAGAGGCCGGAGACGCCGACTCCCGTGCCGACCTCGATGATCGACTGGGCGCGCGATGCGGCGGCGATCACGGCGAGCTGGGCGCCCACGGCGGGCGAGACCGGCTCGACGCCGAGCTCGAGGGACTGCTGACGGGCCTTGGCGATCGACTCGGTCACGGCGACCGAGTCGTCGACGTACTTCCAGTTCAAGTCGTGTTCGGACACGTGGCGGCTCCCGGATGCATCTCTCAGCCCCTAAGCCTAGAGCGCGGACGGCGTGTCGTTCGCACGCCTCGCCGCCGACTATCCTGTAGGGATGTTCGGTGGACTGACGTTCGACAAGCTCCTCATCGTGGGTGTCATCGCAGTCTTCCTGCTCGGGCCGGAGCGACTGCCGCACTACGCGGCGCAGCTCGGCCGCCTCGTGCGATCGCTGCGGGACATGGCCAACGGCGCCAAGGACCGCATGCGCGACGAGATGGGCCCCGACTTCGATGACGTCGACTGGAAGAAGCTCGACCCTCGGCAATACGACCCGCGACGCATCATCCGCGAGGCGCTCACCGACATCGACCCCTTCGCCGAGGAGACTCCCGCCGCGCCCGTGGTGGCGCGCGCCTCCGTCAACGAGAACTCGGCCTACCTGCAGCGCAAGCGCAAGCGGGAGCCGCTCGGCGCCGACGAGATCGCGCCGTTCGACTCCGAAGCGACCTGAACGGCACGCTTCGGCTCAGGCTCCGGAGCGAGCTGAGCGGCACTTGAGCGGATGCCACGTGCCGACGGGGCTCAGCGCAGGCGCAGCGCCTTCAGCGCCTGCGCGAGCAGCACGAGGAGCGGCGCCTGCTCCTCGTACTCGCGGGCGGTGCGCGGCAGCTGCAGCAGCCCCGTCACCGATGAGACCGTGACGGGCTCGACGAAGCGCAGGAGTCCGGCTTCGCCGTTGCGCCGGCCGAGACCGGACTGCTTGACGCCGCCCATCGGCGCGGCCACCGACGCGAACGAGCCGCGGTAGCCCTCGTTGATGTTGACGCTGCCCGCTTCGAGGGCGTCGGCGACACGTCGCGCCCGGCCGGCCGAAGCCGTGAAGACGGCGGCGTTCAGTCCGTACTCGCTCGCGTTTGCGGCGAGCACGGCCTCCTCGTCGCTGCCGACGAGGTAGAGCGAGGCGATCGCGCCGAAGGTCTCCTCGGCGTACACGAGCATGTCGGGGGTGACGCCGGTGAGGACGGTCGGCTCGAAGAACCACGGGCCGATGTCGGGGCGGTGCTTGCCGCCGACGAGCACGACGGCGCCCTTCGCGACCGCGTCGTCGAGGTGCTCCTGGACGCGAGCGAGCTGCGCGGCGCTCGCGAGCGAGCCGAAGTCCGCGCCGAAGTCGAGTGAGGAGCCGAGCTTGGAGGCCCGCAGCCGCTCGACGAGGGCGCGCTGGAACGGTCCGGCCACCTTCTGGTGCACGTAGATGCGCTCGATCGAGACGCAGAGCTGGCCCATCGCCGAGAAGGCGGCGTGTGCGGCATTGGCCGCAGCCGTCGCGGGGTCGACGTCGTCGAGCACGAGCAGGGCGTTCTTGCCGCCGAGTTCGAGCGAGGAGCCGACGAGTCGGCGGCCGGCCTTCTCGCCGATCTTGCGGCCGGTCGCGGTCGAGCCCGTGAAGCAGATGTAGTCCGCGACATCCGTCAGCGCTTCGCCGACCTCGGCCGCCGGACCGGTGACGACGGCCCAGAGCGCCGCGGGAACGCCCGCGTCGATGAAGGCGCGGCGCAGGGCGAGGATCGACAGGGCGCCCTGGTCGTCGGCCTTCTGCACGACGCCGCAGCCGGCCGCGAGGGCGGGCACCACATCCATCGCGGCGAGGCTGAGTGCGAAGTTCCACGGCGTGATGACGCCGGCGACGCCCTTCGGGCTGTACCGCACCCGGGTCGTCGCGACGATCGGGAGGCCCGAGCGGACGGGGCGCCCGCGCAGCACGCGCTGGGCGGAGAGCGCGTTGTAGCGGGTGACGGAGATGGCCTCGAAGATCTCCTCGAAGGCCTGGCCGCGCGTCTTGCCGCTCTCGAGCTGGATGAGGTCGAGCAGCATGTCGCGTCGCTCGAGGATGAGGTCGTGCGCGCGCAGCAGCACGCGCTTGCGCTCGGCGAAGCCGGCGCGCGCCCAGGCGAGCTGGGCGAGGCGGGCGCGAGCGAACGCGTCGAGCACGTCGTCGGCGCTCGAGCGCGGCAGTTCGTGCAGCGTCTCGCCCGTCGAGGGGGTCGGGACGGCGATGGTCTCGGAGCCGGAGGCGACGACGTCGTCGGTGAGGCTCGCGTACAGGTCGGGGGAGGCCGTGGGGGCGCGCATGCGCACAGTCTAGGACAGTCGACCCAGTTCTAGGTCAGTTGACCCAGTTCGCAGTCGGGAAGGCCCTGCCGGGTGAGTACACTGCCTCCATGACCGCATCGGAGCGTTCCCTGACCCGCGGTGTCGTAGCCCGCTATGCGATCGGCTCCATCGGCACGGGCGGCTTCGCCACGCTGCCCGGCCTCGTGCTCGTGTACTACCTGACCGACACGCTCGGCGTGACCGCCCTCGTCGCGGGACTCGTCGTCACGGCGGCGAAGGTCTGGGACGTCGTGATCGACCCGTGGATCGGCGAGCGCAGCGACCGGGCGCTCGCCCGCACGGGCACCCGCCGCACGTGGATGGTCGTCGGCGCGCTCGCGCTGCCCGTCGGCTTCGTGCTGACCTTCGCCGTGCCCGCGGGCCTCGACCCCGGGGCATCCGGCACCTGGGTGTTCCTGACCTTCCTCGCCACGGCGACGGCGTTCAGCCTCTTCCAGGTGCCCTACATCGCGCTGCCGGCCGAGCTCACGGCCGACTACGACGCGCGCACGCGGCTCCTCACCTGGCGCGTCGTCGTGCTCACGATCGCGATCCTGCTCTTCGGCGCCGGCGGCCCCGAGATCCGGGCGGCGTTCGAGGACGAGCACACGGGCTACCTCGTGATGGCGATCATCGCCGGCCTCGTGATCGGGGCGGGCATGTTCGTCGCGACGTCGACGGCCGCGAAGGGCAGTGCGTCCAAGCCCAGCGCCTCGACGGATGCCCCGCCGCGCCGCGACATCCGTGCCGGCTACGCCGAGGGCTTCGCCGCCGTGAAGCGCAGCGCGGCCTTCCGCGCGCTGCTCGTCGCGTTCGTGCTGCAAGGCCTCGCGACCGGCCTCATGCTCGCCGGTGCGCAGTTCGTCGCCACCTGGGTGCTCCAGGACGAGCGCGCGGTGACCTACCTCTTCGTCGCCCTCATCGGCCCGGCCGTACTGTTCGCGCCGGTCTGGCAGGCGGTCGCCCGCCGCGTCGGCAAGGAGCGCGGGTTCGCGCTCGCGAGCACCCTCTTCGGCATCGCCGCCCTCAGCCTCGTCGGCATGATCTGGGCGCCGGGCGCGTGGGTCTACGTGCCCGTCGCGCTCGCGGGCGCCGGCTACGCGGGCATGCAGTCGCTGCCGATGGCGATGCTGCCCGACGTCATCTCGCACGACGCCCGCACCCACGGCATCGGCCGCGCCGGCAGCTTCGGCGGCGTCTGGACGGCGGGGGAGACCGCGGGCATGGCGCTCGGCGCCACCGTGCTCACGATCGTGCTCGCCCTCACCGGCTACGTCGAGTCGGTGGGCTCCCAGACGGTGACCCAGTCGCCGGCCGCGATCGCCGGCATCGCGATCAGCTTCAGCGCGATCCCGGCACTGCTCGTCGCAGCGAGCCTCGTCGCCCTGCGCAAGTACCCCCTCCGCCGCGGCGACATCGAAGCCGATGCCGCCGCCACGACCGCAGATACAGTGGCCTGATGACCGACTTCCGCCGCGAGGCATCCGAGATCCTCGCCGAACTCGAGGCGATGCGAGCCGTCGACGCCCCCACGCACGGCGGCCGGGTCCTCTCGTACGTGTACGACTCGGGACTCGACGAGCTCGACGAGCTCGCCGCCGACGCCGCCCGCCTCGTGCAGCCCGTGAACGGCCTCGACCCGACGACCTTCACCTCGGTCGCCGCGATGGAGGCCGGCGTCGTCGGCTTCGCGCGTCGCGTGCTCGGCGGTGCGGGCGACGACGACATCGTCGGCTCGGTCACCTCGGGCGGCACCGAGAGCTGCCTGCTCGCGGTGAAGTCGGCCCGCGACCTGTGGCGGTCGGTACGCGCGGGCAGCCCGCGCGTGCCGCGCATCGTCGCCCCGGTCACCGTGCACGCCGCGTTCCACAAGGCGGCCGAGTACTTCGGGCTCGAGCTCGATCTCGTGCCCGTCGACCCGGTCACGGGCGTCGTCTCGGCCGCCGCGATCGAGGAGCGGCTCGGCGACGATGTCGCCCTCGTCGTCGTGAGTGCGCCGTCGTATCCGTTCGCGGCGCTCGACCCCGTCGCGGATGTCGCGGCGATCACCGGGCCGCGCGGCATCGCGCTGCACGTCGACGCGTGCATCGGCGGCTTCGCGCTCGCCTTCTGGCCCGACGAGCTGCCGGCGTGGAACCTGTCGGTGCCCGGCGTCACGAGCCTCTCGGCTGACCTGCACAAGTACGGCTACGCGCCGAAGGGCGTCTCGGTGCTGCTCACGCGCGGTCGCGACCGCCAGCGGTTCCAGTACTTCGCGACGACCGCCTGGCCGGGTTACCCGGTCGTGAACCCCACGCTCACCGGCTCGAAGCCCGCCGGGCCCCTCGCCGCGGCGTGGGCGATCGTCGAGGCCCTCGGCGAAGACGGGTTCACCGAGCTCACGGCGCGCGCCGCGCGCGCGACCGCTGCGCTGCGCGAGGTCGTCGAGGGCATCGCCGGCCTGCGGGTCGTCGGCGCTCCGACCGGCCCGCTCTTCGCGGTCGCCACCGACGAGTCGGCGCCGGCCGAGCTCCGGGTCGACCCGCACCACTGGGCGGATGCCGCCCGCGCGGCGGGCTGGCACCTGCAGCTGCAGCCCGGTCTCACCCAGGCCGACGGCACCCGATTGCCGCACACGACGCACCTCACCGTGACGCCCGTGACCGAAGATGTGGTCGGTGAGTTGTCGGAAGCGCTCGTCGCCGCGGCGGACGCCGTGCGCGGCGAACCGGCCGTCGACGGGCAGGCGCTCGTGGCGGGGCTCGCCGAGGCGCTGCCGGGTGGCGCAGACGCGCTCGCCGCGGCATCCGTCGACCTCGACTCGGAGAGCGCTGCGGGCCTGCTGCGCGCATTCGGGCTGCTCGGCGGGGCACCGGCGGCCGGCGCAACGGCGGCGGGTGCCGACGGTGCGCTGCCCGACCGGCTCGCCCCGGTGCTCGCGCTCGTGGGCGCGCTGCCGCCGCAGCTCACCGAGCGGCTGCTCGTCGAACTGCTCGCTCGCGTCGTCGAGCCGCCGTCGGCTTCCGAACTCGGGTGACCGTCAGAGATCGAGGATGTACGCCCGCTCGCCGGTCAGCGGGCGGAGCCGATCGGTGATCGGGAACGGCACCTCGTGCTCGATCACGGGCGCGTCGATGGCGCCGAAGTCGTCCTTCTTCACCCGCACCGCGGTCGAGGAGACCTCGGTGATGCGCACGCGAAGCCAGGTGCCGTCGTCGAGACGCAGTTCGTACACCTCGGCGAGGTAGCCGATGCCGGTCGACTCGAGCGTCTCTTCAGCGTTCAGCCAGTCGACGGCCTCGGTCACGGGCCGACCGAGCAGATCGATGACGACGAAGCCGTCGCCGTCGGGGCGCATCCACCCGAGCAGTTCACCGTCGCGGCGACGATGCGCGATCCAGTCAGCAGGCACCGCCATTGCTCTCTCCTTCACCATGATGCCGAGCGTCAGAGCGTCAGAGCGTCAGAGCGTCAACGGCACGTGCTCTCCATCTTCACGCAGCCCTGGCGCCTGTCAACACCGGGTCGGTTTCCCGCACCTGCGCTCAGGCCGATACGAGTTCGGGTGGCGCGTAGCGGCGGTCGAGTCGGTCGGCGAGTCGGGTGGGTGAGGTGGTGGTGGTGCGCCATCGGCCGCCGGGGTCGAGCCAGGATGGTGGGCGCGTAGCGGCGGTCGAGTCGGTCGGCGAGTCGGGTGGGTGAGGTGGTGGTGGTGCGCCATCGGCCGCCGGGGTCGAGCCAGGATGGTGGCCGGATCTCGGGCACCCCGTGGCGCATGCGGATCGCCCAGCCTGAGGTATCGATCGAGCGGTGGTGGAACCAGCAGAGCAGCACGCCGTTGTCGGTGTGCGTGGGGCCGCCGTCGCTGTCGGGGGTGACGTGGTGGATCTCGCACCACGCGGCGGGCACGGTGCAGCCGGGGATGAGGCATCCGCCGTCGCGGAGGGTGATGGCGCGGCGTTGGTGGGGGGTGAAGCAGCGCTCGGGCGAGCCCAGGCTGAGGATGCGGCCCGCGTCGTCGTGGACGACGGTCTGGATGCCGCCGGTGCAGATCATGTGCCGTGCG
>NZ_LMIR01000004.1:0-442916 GCF_001429165.1 Agromyces sp. Root81 | reverse complement strand
CGAGGTCGGCGGCCCGGACGCTGACGAGGACCGTGGGTGACGCGCCGCCGATGCTGGGGTGTTCGCCGGAGCGTGCGGCGGTGTCGATGATCGCGGCGAGCACGTCGTGTCGTTGCTGGTCGTTCGTGCGGGTCTCGGCTTGCACGGCGAGGTCGGCGCGCTCTGATTCGGTGAGGAACCCGCCGCCGCTGCGAGGTGAGAGGTGGGCGTCGAGGAGGCGGGTCAGTTTCGCGGCGACCTCGGGCAACAGTTCGCCCGACACGGCGATGAGTCCATCTCGTGCCCGCCCGACACGGAAGCCCCGCCGGCGCATCGCCCGCTCGTCGTCGGGTTCGGGGCCGTCTTGATCGAGGAAGGCCGCCCAGGCGCGCGCTTGCACCGCCAGCTCATCGGCCGTGCACCTGACCGGTGCAGCGTCACCGGTACCGGTGGCCTGATCGACGAGTTCGCGCTCGGCGACGTCGAGCCGTGCCACGTCCGCGACCGTGCGGGTGCGGCCGAGCTCGCGCACGATCGTGGCCGCCGCGTCGAGACCGAGCTCGCCCGCGCCCAGCGCGGCTGCGAGGTGCGGATACTGCGCCTCGAGCGCTTCGCCCGTCAACCCGGTACGCCACCGGGACGCGCTGCCGACCGTCACCCGTCGACGTGCTTCGGCTCCGGAGACTTGTGTGACCCGTTCGAGCAGTTCGACCGGGGAGCGGCACCCCTTTCGGGCCGACAACCGTGCAGCGCCGAGCTCGACGCGGCTGCGCTCCGCGACCTCACCGGCGAAGGCCGCACGGTGCGCGTCGAGCAGTCGCCCGACGCTCTCGAGCGCACCTACCGCGAGAAGCAGTTCGTCATCGCCAAGGCCACGCGGTGAGTCGATGTCGAGCGCGGCATCGAGCACCGAGCGAACCTGCTCGAGCGCTTCAGGGATGCCTGCCATGTCGACAACACTGCCACCACCCACCGACATTCGAGTGGCCGCAAAAGAGGTGATCAAGCGCTATTTCTGGCCGACTCGTCCTCCACAGGAGCGCTCCCGGGGAGGTTGTCCACATCGAAGCCGAACGCCTGCCAGCCGAGCCGCGCCGGGCGCTGCGATCGAACCAGCTCAGCTCGTGCTGATCCGCCCCGAGGCGTCGACCGTGATGACGACGGTCTGCACCTTGCGGTTGAGCGCACGGTAGACGACGTAGATCAGCCACAGGCCGCCGGTCAGCAGTACGAGGATCAGGTTCCAGAACCAGCCGATGCGCTTGTTCTTCGAGAGCACGGCCTGGCCTGCGGCGACGGACTGCACGGTCCAGCCGCGCTGCGCGTACCGCGCGACCTCGGCGTTGAGCAGTTGGGCACGCGATTCGTGTGACAGCGGCGCGGGGGCCGGGTTCGGATTGCTCATGCCCGGATTCTACCGAGCGCTCGATCCGAGCCCGCCCTACTGCTGGGCTGCAGCAGGGCTGCAGCAGGGCTACTGCAGGGCTGCAGCGGGGCTACTGCAGGGCTACTGCAGGGCGCACCGCTCGCCGTAGTAGGCGTAGAGCTCGGCCTTCAGGGTGTCGCCCGACGAGCGGTCGAGCCGGCCCTCGCGCCCGTCGCCCGTGCGGATCTCGAACGGCAGGATCGTGCCCCGCTTGTCGTCGGCGATCGCGTGCGCATCGCAGCGGGCCGGCCGCACCGGCAGGGTGATCGTGATGGGCTCCCCGCCGACCGTCACCTCGGTGCCGAGCGGCCAGTCGACGCCGCCCTCCGCATTCAGCAGGGTCGTGCCGTACACGCGGTCGATCACGAACGAGCCGTCGCCGGATGACGCGGGCACGACCTGGACATCGATGAACGCGCGCCGTTCGGTGCCGCTGCCGGTCGAACGCAGGTGCTCGGGCATCTCGATGGCGGCGACCTGCTCGACCGACTCCGCGAGGCATTCCGAGTTCGCGACGCGGGCGATCGTGCCGTGCGGGTCGTCGGCTGTGAGCTCGCCGGAGGACGCCCCGGCTGCGGTCTCGACGTCGAGCAGGATCGTCGCCTCTGGCGTCGGAGGCTCGGAGCCGGGGCCATCCTCGGTGCCGCATTCGCTCGCCGACAGCGGCAGGCGGATCTGCAGGGCGTCGCCGGCCCCGACCTCGAACGGCTCGCCCCGCACCATGCCGGGCGCGAGCGTCGGAGAGACGACTTCGAGCCGTTCGACGGTGACAGGTGCGTCTCCGTCGTTCTCGATGCGCACCACGAGTCGGTGCGCCTCGATGTCGAGGCGGCCCTGCTGCACGCGGGCGGAGAGGCCCTCGGGCAGCTCGGCGGCGGAAATCCGGGCCAGCGGAGCGCACGCGGCGAGCCCGAGCGCGGTCGCGGCGACCGCGAAGACGGCGGCGGGGGGCATCGCGAGCCGGCGGGTCAGGCGGGCGCGCGACATCCGATCACCGGACCGTGACGTCGAGTCGTCGGCCGCCGAGCGAGCGGGGGAGCGCGGCGAGCTGCGCGGCGACCTGCTCGATCGCGCGGGCGGCGGGGTCGTCGGGCTCGGCGAGCACGACCGGCATGCCTTCGTCGCCGCCGCGGCGCAGGGCGACGCTGAGCGGCACGCTCGCGAGCAGCGGTACGGGTACGGGCTGGCCCGCCGAGAGCCGCTCGGCGACGAGCGCGCCGCCGCCGGCACCGAAGAGGTCGAAGATCTCGCCACCGGGCTGCGCGAAGCCGGCCATGTTCTCGACGACGCCGACGATCTTCTGCCCGGTCTGTCGCGCGACGACGCCGGAGCGCTCGGCGACGTCGGCGGCTGCGGGCTGCGGGGTCGTCACGACGACGACCTCGGCGTTCGGCAGCAGCTGCCCGAGCGAGATCGCGACGTCGCCAGTGCCGGGCGGCAGGTCGACGAGCAGCACGTCGAGGTCGCCGAAGTACACGTCGGTGAGGAACTGCGAGAGCGTGCGGTGCAGCATCGGCCCGCGCCAGGCGACGGCGACGGATGACGCGCGCCCGCCCTCCTCGGACGGCTCGACGAACATGCCGATCGAGATGACCTTCACGCCGTGCGCGACGGGCGGCAGGATCATCTCGTCGACCCGCGTCGGCCGGGCGGCGAGCCCCGACTCGTCGACGAGGCCGAGCAGGCCGGGGATCGAGAAACCGTGCACGTCGGCGTCGACGAGTCCGACCGAGAGGCCGCGGGCCGCGAGCGCGACGGCGAGATTCGCGGTGATCGTCGACTTGCCGACGCCGCCCTTGCCGCTCGTGACCGCGATCACGCGGGTGAGGCTGCCGGGGCCGAACGGGTTGCCGCGGGCGGCCCGGCCGCCGCGGAGGCGCTCGGTGAGGGCGGCGCGCTGCTCGGGCGTCATGACCGAGAGCTCGACATCGGCATTGCCGTCGCCGACGACTGATTCCGCCGCCTGCCGCACGTCGCGTTCGATGCGGTCGGAGGCGGGGCATCCGACGATCGTGAGGCGGATGCCGACCTCGACGCGGCCGTCGTCGAGGGCGACGACGCGGTCGACCATGTCGAGCTCGGTGATCGGCTTCCGGATCTCGGGGTCGATGACGCCGGTGAGCGCCGCACGCACGGCGGTCTCGAGTGTTGCTGGGTCAGCGGCCGGCATGCTCCGCGTCCTCCTCGTCGCGTCGGTCGAGCTCTTCGATGATCGCCCGGAGCTCGGAGCGGATGAACTCGCGCGATGCGAGGTCCTTCATGGCCAGGCGCAGCGCAACGACCTCGCGGGCGAGGTACTCGGTGTCGGCGAGGTTGCGCTCGGCGCGCTGGCGGTCCTGCTCGATCTGCACGCGGTCGCGGTCGTCCTGACGGTTCTGCGCGAGCAGGATGAGCGGTGCCGCGTACGAGGCCTGCAGGGAGAGCACGAGGGTGAGCGCGGTGAACCCGATCGCGATCGAGTCGAACCGCAGCTCCTCGGGTGCGAAGGTGTTCCACAGCATCCAGCCGATCGCGAACACCGAGAGGGCGAGCAGGAACCCCGGCGTGCCCATGCCCCGGGCGACCCACTCGGTGAAGCGGCCGAAGCGGTCGTTGTCACCCGAACCGCGGAAGGACGGGGCGCGGCGGGTGCCCTTCGGGGTGTCGAACCGTCGGTCGTCGGCGTCAGCGCGTGCCATCTCCTGCCCTCCTTCCGTTCGGGATGGGGATACTCCCCGTCGTCAGCTGGGCTCGCGCGGCTGCGCGGCGCCCCACCTCGGTATCCTCGGGATGACTTCGCCAGTCATCGGGCAGGAGGTAGTCGAGCACGTCGTCAATCGTCACCACCCCGACGAGTCGATGCTTCTCATCGACGACCGGCACCGAGACGAGGTCGTAGCTCGCGAGAATGCGGCTGACCTCGGCGGCCGAGGTGTCGGCGCGCACGGGCTCGAGTCCCTGGTCGATGAGCGTTCCGAGACGCTCGTGCGGGGGATAGCGGAGCATCCGCTGGAAGTGCACGATGCCGAGGAACCGACCGGTGGGCGGCTCGTAGGGCGGCAAGGTCACGAAGACCGCGGCGCCGAGGGCGGGCGGCAGGTCGTGACGGCGGATGAGCGCGAGGCCCTCGGCGACGGTCGCGTCGGCCGAGACGATGATCGGCTCGGGCGTCATGAGTCCGCCCGCGGTGTCGGGCCCGTACGAGAGCAGGAAGCGCACGTCGTCGGCCTCTTCGGGCTCCATGAGCTCGAGCAGGTGCTCGCCGCGCTCCTCGGGGAGCTGCGCGATGAGGTCGGCCGCGTCGTCGGGCTGCATGTGGTCGAGCACGTCGGCGGCGCGGTCGTCGCCGAGGCCGGCGAGGATCACCACCTGGTCGGACTCGGGCATCTCTTCGAGCACGTCGGCGAGGCGGTCGTCGGAGAGCTCTTCGGCGACCTCCTGGCGGCGCTGCGCCGGCAGGTCGAGGAGGGTGTTCGCGAGGTCGGCCGGCTTCAGCTCGGAGTACGACGCGATGAGGTGCTCGGCGGACTGCGCCTCACCCGGCGGGTTCACCTCGCGCACCTCGCGCCACGTGACGTACGCCGACTGTCCCTTCGAGAACGGCGACGCGCCCTTGGGGCGGCGCACGAAGAGCTGATCGACCTGCCATTCGCCGGGCTCGAGCTCTTCGATCGCGACGTCTTCGATCGCGGCATCGCCCGATCCGTCGTTGAAGGCGACCTTGCGACCGAGCATCTCGGCGATGACGCGCACCTCGCCGCCGCGCTGCTCGAAGCGGCGCAGGTTGATGAGCCCGGTGGTGATGATCTGGCCGCCGCCGATCGAGGTCACCCGGCCGATCGAGAGGAACACGCGGCGCTTACCCGGAATCTCGACGATGAGGCCGATCACGCGCGGAGGGTCGTTCTTGCGGTACACGACGAGGACGTCGCGCACCTTGCCGACCCGATCACCGGCGGGGTCGAAGACGGCGCACCCGGCCAGTCGGGCGACGAAGACTCTCGTGGCGCTCACGGTTCCAACTTAGTCCCGGATGCCTCGTGCGCGGCCCGTTCCCGGCTCACGGCGGGCGCGTCGTGGGAGAATGGCCGGGTGAGCACTCAATCGCCGTTCGGCGGCCGCGTGGGCCGAGCATTCCCGACCCTGCCCAAGGGGGAGACGGTGGCGAGCTTCGAGACCTACGCCGAGGCGCAGGCCGCCGTCGACGCATTGGCCAAGGCCGAGTTCCCCGTGAAGGAGCTCACGATCGTCGGCACCGACCTGACGAGCGTCGAGCGCATCACGGGCAAGCTCACCTGGAGCCGCGCCGCGGGCGCCGGCGCGCTGTCGGGCGCGTGGTTCGGCACCTTCCTCGGCCTGCTGTTCTTCATCTTCGCGCCGACCGGCGCATCGGTCGGCATCCTCATCTCGGCCGTGCTCATCGGCGCCGGGTTCGGCATGATCTTCAGCGTCGTCTCGTATTCGCTGAACCGGCGCCGTCGCGACTTCACCTCCGTCATGCAGGTGCTCGCCGCCCGGTACGCGATCATCACCGAGAGCGCGCACGCCGACCGCGCACGCAGTGTGCTCGGCGTCGACGCGCCGGCACCCGAGCGTCCGGCGGCGACACTGCCGGCCGAGAACGGCGGGCGTCCGCTGAGCTACGGCGAGGCGACGGATGCCGCGAAGCGCGCCGCCGCCGAGGCGGCTCGGGCTCAGCAGCCCCCCGCTCGCCCGCGGTACGGGGAACTCGCACCGACGGCCGGCGCCGGCGATGCGGCATCCGCTGCGCCGCAGGCTGACGGCGATGGCGCCGAGGCGTCGACGACGCCCGAGTCTCCCACTTCGGAGCGCTGAGCGCCTCACGCCTGGCGTTCGCCTTCGGGGCAGAGTCCCAGACTCGCGATATATCGTGACGCGCATGGTGACGCAGGACGAGCTCGCGCGAGAGATCGCCGAAGGTGAACGACCCGATCGGCCGATCATGCGCCTGCTCCGCGCCATCCGTCGACGCATCGAGCGCCGCCCCGGTCTGCGCCGCGCCTATCGCGTGGCGGTCGCCGTGCTCGGCGGCCTGATCGCGACCGCTGGGCTGCTGCTCGTGCCGCTGCCGGGGCCCGGGTGGCTCATCGTCTTCCTCGGCCTCGCGATCCTCGGCACCGAGTTCGCCTGGGCGAAGCGGGTCGCCGCGTTCGTCAAGCGTCAGCTCGCCCGCTTCTGGGCATGGTGGCAGGCGCGCCGGGCCGCTCGCCCGGCGGCCTGACCGCCGCGTCGCGAACTACCGGGCGCCGCCGCGCACCCACGCCTCGACCTCATCGGCCGTGCGGGGGATACCGGCCGAGAGGTTCTCGGCGCCGTCTGCGGTGACGAGGATGTCGTCTTCGATGCGCACGCCGATGCCGCGGAACTCCGCGGGCACCGTGAGGTCGTCGGGCTGGAAGTAGAGGCCCGGCTCGATCGTGAAGATCATGCCGGCCTCGACGACGCCGTCCATGTACATCTCGCGTCGCGCCTGCGCGCAGTCGTGCACGTCGAGGCCGAGGTGGTGGCTCGTGCCGTGCACCATGTAGCGGCGGTGGAACTGGTTGTCGGGCTCGAGCGATTCCTCGGCCGAGACCGGCAGGAAGCCCCACTCGGCCGTCTTGCGGGCGATGACCTGCATCGCGGCGGCGTGCACCTCGCGGAAGACGATGCCGGGCTTGACGATCGCGAACGCCGCGTCGGCGGCCTCGCGCACGGCCTCGTAGATCTTGCGCTGCACCTCGGAGAACGTGCCGTTCACCGGGAAGGTGCGAGTGATGTCGGCGGTGTAGTAGCTGTCCATCTCGACGCCGGCGTCGAGCAGCACGAGGTCGCCGGGCACGACGGGGCCGTCGTTGCGGGTCCAGTGCAGGATCGTGGCGTGCGGGCCGGCGGCGGCGATCGAGTCGTAGCCGACGTCGTTGCCGTCGAGGCGGGCCCGGGTCGCGAAGACACCTTCGATGACGCGTTCGCCGCGCACCTCCGCGGTGATGCGGGGCAGCTCGCCGATGACCTCGGTGAAGCCGCGCTGCGTCGCGTCGATCGCAGCGCGCATCTCGGCGACCTCGAACGAGTCCTTCACGAGACGCAGTTCGGAGAGCACGCGGGCGAGTTCGGCGTCGGGCTCGTGCGAGCCGCCGACCTCGAGCGAGAACGGGGCATCGGAGGCGTTCGTCGACAGCGCCTGCTCGGCGGCGAAGCGGATGCGGGCGTGGTCGACGCGCTCGGTGACGGATGCGTCGGCCTCGCGCAGCACGAGGGTCGCCGTGTCGACGGCGTCGATGACCCGGTCGAACTCTTCGAGGCCGCGGGTCGCGACGTCGAGGTCGGCGGCGACGTGCGCGAGCGACGGGCGTGCGCCGATCCAGAACTCGCCGATCGCCGGGTTCGCGTAGAACTCCTCGGAGTCGCGGCCCGCGCGCTCACGGAAGTACACGGTGGCCTCGTGGCCGTCGGTCGTCGGCTCGAAGACGAGCACCGCGCCGGGCTCGGAGTCGGAGCCCCAGCCGGTCAGGTGCGCGAACGCCGAGTGCGCGCGGAACGGGTAGTCGGTGTCGTTGGCGCGCTGCTTCATGTCGCCCGCGGGCACGATGAGGCGCTGGCCGGTGAAGGCCGACGAGACCTTCGCGCGACGCGCGGCGGCGAAGGAGGCCTGCTCGCGTGCCTGCGGCAGCGTCTCGTCGCGCTCGGCCCAGCCGCTGCCGATGAAGTCCTTGAAGCCCTCCGAGCCGGGCGTGGTCGAGCGGTTCGCATCGCGCACCGCCTCCTCGCTCGCGGTCGTGGCCGGAGCCGCCGTCTCGGTCGTGGAGGTGTCGCTGGTGTTCGCCATACCGACCATTCTCGCACCGTCTCCTGTCAGTCCGCGGCGACGAGCGTCGACACGATCGGCCGATGATCGCTGCCTGCGTCGTCGTAGCCCACGAGCACCTCGAACGCCTCGACGCTCCAGTTCGGAGTCGCCATCACGTGGTCGATCGGGCTGCCGAAGAACGGCGCCACGTCGGTCGGCCACGTGCCGAGGCCTGCGGCACCGGCCTGCGCCGCGGCATCCGTGCACCGGCCCATGTCGCCGCCGTCGATGCCGTGACCGGCGAAATGATCGACCGTGGCGTTGAAGTCGCCGGCCATGATGACGTCGTCGCCGGCGCACTGCTCGGCCAGCCAGTCGAGGTCGCTGCGCCAATTGCGCAGCTCCCAGCGGATGGGCGCGACCGCGTGCACGGCGATGATGCGGGGGCCGGTGCCGTCGGACGGCTCGGCGACGACGCTCGGCAGGGTGTTCGTGTTGCCGGGCGGGCCGGGCACCTCGGGGGAGATGACGTCGTAGTCGCCGAGGCCGGGACTGATCAGGATCGTCGTCGACCGGGCCTTCGCGATGTCGTCGTACGCGGCGGTGTGCACCCACATCGGGCTGCCGCCCTCGCGCATCGCGATCGCGACCTCCTCGCCGAGTGGCTCGGTCGTCTCGGGCAGCACCACGACATCGGCACCGCGCTCGATCGCGAGATCGGCGATCGTCGACGCCTCGGGCACCTCGCCGAGCGTGTTCCAGGAGAGCACCGTCACGGAGTCGGGGCCGGTCTCGGCTGCCGACCCGCCGAAGCCGCGAGCGGTCAGCACCGCGACGTTGCCGACGGCGAAGAGCGCGAACACCGCGGCCATCGCGAACGCGAAGACGCGCAGCGGCCGGGCGAGGGCGAGCAGGAGGAAGACGATCAGTGCGAGGATGCCGCCGGCCGCCGCCGTGCCGCGCAGGGCGACGACGTGCGCGGCCACCCACTGGTTCTGCAGGCCGAACGCCTGGGGCCACACGAGCACGAGCGCGATGGCGGCGGTGCCGAGCACGAGGACCCAGCCGATGATGCGGGGGAGCATTCAACCCACCCTAGGCGAGTGCGCCGACCCCTGGAGCGGCCCCGGCTAGCATTGCAGGATGCCACCAGCCACCGTCGTCGCGGGCGAAGCCGACCTGCATACGCACTCGACGGTCTCCGACGGCACCGAGGCCCCCGCAGAACTCATGCGGCAGGCCGCACGCGCCGGCCTCTGGGGCGTCGCGCTCACCGACCACGACACGACGAGCGGATGGGCCGAGGCCGCCGCCGCCGTGCCCGAGACAGGTGTCGCGCTCATCCCCGGCATGGAGCTCTCGACTCGCGAGGGCTACACGAGCGTGCACATGCTCGCCTACCTCATCGACCCGCTCGACGAGGCGCTCATCGCCGAGACCGCGCACATCCGCGAGTCGCGGCTCACCCGCGCCGAGGCGATCGTGCGCCGCATCGGCCGCGACTACGCCCTCACCTGGGACGACGTGCTCGCCCAGACCGTCGAGGGCACGACCATCGGCCGGCCGCACATCGCCGACGCGCTCGTCGCCCGTGGCCACGTCGCCACCCGCTCGGCGGCGTTCGACGGCATCCTGCACCCGCGCGCGGGCTACGCGCAGCCGCACTACGCACCCGATCCGCTCACGGGAGTGCGACTCATCCGTGCCGCCGGCGGCGTGCCCGTGCTCGCGCACCCCGGCACCCGCGGCGCCGAACGGGTCATCCCGCCCGAGCGCCTCGAGCAGCTCGTCGAGGCCGGCCTCTTCGGGCTGGAGATCGACCACCCCGAGAACCGCGACGACGCGAAGCCCCGGCTGCGCGCGCTCGCCTCGCGCTTCGGCCTGCACATCACCGGCTCGAGCGACTATCACGGCACCGGCAAGCCGAACCGGCTCGGCGAGTGCCGCACCGCGCCCGACGTCGTCGAGGCGATCATCGCCGAGGGGCGTGGTTCGGCGCCGGTGCTGCCGTAGCTGGCCGATGAAGCGAGCGGATGAGTCGTTGTGAAGCCCGAGAAGCGACCCCGCAGGTGGCTGTTGTGGATCACAGTCTGCGCTTTCATCGCGCAGGGAGTGGCGACAGGAGCGCGGCTCGCTGAGCTGAGCGATCCCGTCTCCGCTCTTGCACAGGGTGCGGCTGTGGTCCTGGTGCTCGTCGCCATTGGTCTTGCGGCGCTCATGCTCACGAATAGCAAGTACCTTCGGAAGTACTCTGCGCTCGTCGCAGAGTCGACGCGTCCGGTGTGGCTTGCATCTCGCGTTCCGGCGACGGTGAAGTCACTCGCCGAGGTGACTGCGGATTTCGGTGGCGACGTTTCGCGGCTGTTCGCCGTCTCGTTCGAATCGGAGAGTCTGCAGATCGTCGATCTCCCGAGCGGTGAGCGACGAGTCGAGTTCGAGTTCACGTCGATCGTTGACGTTCAGGTTGCGCGGACCCTCTACTTCGGCGGTGGGAGCGACTGCCTCGTGATCTCAGTGGAAGGGGCTGCTGAAGCGGTGGAGATTCCCATCGTCCTGTTCCGCGACACCGCACCCGGCTATCTCGTCCAAGACGCCGACCAACTCCGTGAGGCGGCGCGCGACTTGGTCGGATGCATGTCGAGGGGCTGATACTCTCGCCGCCAAGCAGCATTCGCTGGCTAGCTCCGGAAGGTGACCTTGGACAGACTCGGCCGGCGGACCGCGATGAACGACATCGGACAATTTCTGATGCTCGTCCTGAGGGGTCTGCTGCTCTGGGCCGTGATTCCGCTCGCAGCCCTTTCATGGATCGTGCTCGGCCCTCTCACCGCAGCCTCGCTTGGGGCCTGCGTGGGCTGGTTCGATCTCAACCTCATCGTGCTTCTCCAGCGATTCGTTCTCCGACCCTTCGTTCGCGACTTGGAACTGTCCTGGGTTCCGCTCTCCAAGATGAAGACCACGGAACACCGAGTCACTCTCCTCGGCTTGGCGTAGTTCGCAGTGAATTCGACAGACGGGGTCCGTGGCCGGTGCGCTCGCCGCGGCAGGCAGTTCAATGACGCTGGTGGCGTGGTCTTCGCAATCAGGAGCATCGTCTCAAAAAGTGAGGAGGAGGAGTGCTCGGTGTGAATCGATGGCTGAGTACGTTCGGCGCGTTGCTTCTGTCGACCGGCATGGTCGGCATGGGGGTTCTCGCCCTCGTGGGCGAGACGCTCCCGATCTGGGCGTTCGCCCTCTGGCTCGCGGGTTGCGCCAGCGTCGCCATCCCGGCCAGCGCCGCCATTACGCGGCGGAAAACGCGCGCGCTGATCTCCGTGTTGGAGTCGCAATACCCTGGTGCGGTCGCGTCCGCGGTTTCGCTGACCATGGCCGAGTGGGGTCGGCTCCTCGAGCCGGCCATGCGTCTCGGAGACAAGGCTCCCATCGACCGGGTGCTCGTCTCGAACAGCTACGGGAAATCATTGGACAACTCAGCCCTGCTCATGGCGGACGAGGCGCTGCAAGTGTGGGCAGGCCCGCCGCGCCTGCCGCAGCGACTGATCGAAATTCCGTGGTCCGACGTTCGATTGGACTCCTCGCGCGGCGGTCTCACCATCGTTCGACCCGGCAGCGAACCCGTCACTGTCGCATTCGCCGGAGATTCGCCACGGTCTTCGCTGACCAAGGCGCAGCTGGATCGACGGTTGAGCGCTGTAGCTGGTCGCCTCACGGCCGAGTAGGTTCCTTGTCGGCGAGAACGCCCACGATAAGTGGTCGGGGTTGGGAACGATTGCGGTGTGGCAAGAGTGGGCAAGCTCGTCGGGTGTCTGGCCCCTTGATGGAGGTGCGCGAAGTGAACATCTGGTTGTTGCCCGACTGATCCTTCGCGCCCAACGCCGTCGCGATCCGAACGCACTTGCTGCTGTCGCGATGGTTTGGGATGCCACCGGGCCGCGAGAAGTCACGGTCGTGGTCGTTGATGAGAATGGAATCACGTTCATCGGAAAGACGAGAGTGTTGCGGGAGCTCGGCTGGCCACAGGTGGGGTCGGTGACTTCAGCGATCCGCCGTCAATATGGAAGGTCGACGAGCTCAGCCGGGAGATCAACCGTGCGCGAGCACGGGTCGGGAAGGTTCGATGATCGATGAGTTGGTCTGCTGATCAGTTGATAGGCACTGTGTCGGAACCGTTGGACCCGTGGGACGACTACGGCCCGGAGATGAGGCGTCTGGAACGTGAGTTGTTCATCGCTCGCGGGATTCCGGATGACTGGATGCCGTGGGCCAGTGCACTCCGCTGGGACTTCCCTCCGAGTCGCCCGCTTCCGGACTCGCCAGTTGATCTCCGAGTGGGCGGTGACGCGCCACCGCGAACCCTGGCCGAGCTGGTCGAGGCCACCTCTCGCGGGGTGGGGCTCGGCCTGAACCTCCCAGACGGATTCGACTTGACGCAGCTCGCACCCGCGCTCCAGAACGTCGAATACCTGTCGATCGGCTCGCTCGGGTCACTGACCGGTTGGGATGTGCTCAACGACGCCCGAGCACTCGTGCAGCTCATCGTCGGCCCGGATGTTCGTGGAGCCGCGCCCACGGCGGCGTTGCCTGAGCTCCAGCGGGTGATCGGGCCACGGGGACTCCTCGAAATGGCGTGCGCTGCCCCCAAGCTCACAGAGCTCCAGGTGGATCTGGCGTCTGAGTCATGGCCGGAGGATCTGGGTTTCGATGGGCCGATCGAGTACCTGGAGATCGCACACGCAGACAAAGTCGCGCAGCCGCCTCAATTTCGGCATCCGGCCGCGCTGAAGACGTTGCGAATCTACAACGCGAGAGAGCTCGATCTCGGGACGCTGCCGCCGGAGGCGGATCTGGAATGGTTGCAGGTCTTTCGCACGAAGGTGCTGCACGGGGCGGCCACCATTGCGCGGATGACACGACTGCGGACGCTCGACCTCGAGAGTGTGGCGAGCATTCCTGGTGCTGAGGCGCTCAGTGCCGTCACCGCCCGCGTGGTGAACGTGCGGCATTCCGATCCGGCTGCCGCAATCGCGATGAAGCGCTGAGACCGAAGCATCACCACGGATCCGGTCTGCGGACTGCCTGCGTCGACTCCGCAGTATGGTCTCCCTTGTATCTTGGAAGGAGTCTTCGTGGCGGCCGGATCTGACAGAATCGCCGTGATCGACGCGGTTCTGGAAGCCGAGTTTCAGGGTCGATACATCCGAGAACCGATACCGGCACGTCGCGATTCGGACGACATTGTGGTGCGATATCGCCCCAGGCGTAGAGAGGCGGCGCAGCTCATCGTCTCGGACACTCATGTCTCGTGGTACATCGAGATCCCAGGAGCGAGATGGGAGGCCGATTCAAGCGATCGAGCCGGTGACGAGCTAGCCTGGGCGACTAGAGTCGCGCGAAACCTGGCGGCCTTCGGGGCGATACGCGTGCGTCCGAGTTGGCGACCATGGGGACGGGAGACGTTCATACTCGGGTCGGCTGACGGACCGGCAGGGTTAGGAATGGATCACCGGATCAAGATCGTCCGCCGATGGACGCGTTGGTAAACCGCGGATGACTCGGGCCCGAACACGCTGACCGGCGACGCTGACTGGGGCTGGCTCGGCCAGCACCGCAAGCTCACCGAGCGCGCCGGCACGATCATGACGATCGAGATGGGCGCCCGCCAGTACGTGCCCGCCCTGGGCAGGTTCCTCGAAGTCGACCCCGTCGAAGGCGGCGTCACCAACAACTACGACTACCCGAGTGACCCCACCAACAAACTTGATCTCAGCGGGTTGAGCTCGGACCAGCCCTCCTGTTCAGACTTGATCCTCGGCACCTTTGACCCCGTCCAATGCGACCACGACCTCTCGCAGGAAACGATGGCGAGAAAGGCCGTGGAGACTGCCGTCGTACTGATCCCCATCGGCGGCCCAGTTCTAGTGGCCACGGCAAGATTGGCCCCAATGCTGCGCTCTGCGATCGCGCCCATCGTGGAGAGAGTGGCCGCGAAGCTGGCAAAGAACCAGATTGTGAGAATCGGCCCAACGCACGAGGGGAATATGCGTGTGTCACTGGGTGCCCAGCAGAGATACTGGAAGAAACTTCCGTGTGGAGGAAGATTCTTCAGCCGATCCATGTCCATATGGAACGTAAGGTGGGCGGCAGCACTTGGAATCCAAATGGCAGAAGTCGGGGACTATGGGGGCCCTGGGTTAGATGAATGCAGGCGAAGTTGAGTCCCTCTTCCGCTCTTTCCGCGTCGACGGTCGGGATGTGGACACGGAGGTTGAGACAGAGGATGGAACGGCGAGTCTCCGGATGTCAGTTGCGTCAGAACCGGGGCGATGGGCATTGGTTGGGACTCCAGGCGACCGTTGGGTCTTCGTTCAAGTGAATGGTGGCTTCACCCGCCTTCATTTTGAAGAGGGCATTGAGGACGACGATCTCAAGGAACTGCTGTCTCAATTCGTCGAGATAGGTGTTGCATACCTCAAAGGGAGCGCCATTGGCCCGTCTGGAAGGGTGTTTCCCGTGTTGAGCGTGGCAACAGACGACGGGACTTTCAAGCTCCGGCGATCATTGGCTGCTGACTTGCGGGAGATGTTCAGGATCCGTCTTCGCCGATCCGAAGAGAGCGATGCACGAGGCGACCTCTGAGTCCTCTACATCGATGAGCCAAGGGCATGGGCAAACAGCGACGCTGTCAGAACTGCATCCCTTGTTGCATCGCTGGTTTCGCTTGGCGCGGGGTTCGCATCTATGGCCCCACTATCGGGGCCGCCGAAAGCGGTGGCGGCGGTGACATCCTTCGGCGCCGCCGTGCTTGCCACCGGACTAGGTGTTCTGCCCAGGGACGTTGGTTGTTCTGTGACGACTTGCTGTAGTCGTTGAAATGCAGTGAGGACCTCCCGCGGTGGAGTGGATCCGCTTCCTCGGGAGGTCCTCGTGTCCCACGCTAACGCTGCCCTGACCCCGCGTCACCGTCTTCGGATCGCGCGCCTGACCGTTGATGAGGGGTGGCCGGTTGCGCATGCGGCTGCGTTCTTCCACGTCGCTTGGCCTACCGCGAAACGGTGGGCGGATCGGTGCCGGGCCTTCGGTGCCGACGGTATGCAGGACCGGTCTTCACGGCCGCACAACAGCCCGAGCAGAACACCGCCTGAGACGGTCCGCAAGCTCGTGCATCTGCGGTGGAAGAAGCGACTGGGCCCGGTCGCGATCGGTCACGGGCATGTCGTGGTTGTTCCCGAATGGCCAGGCGTCGGTGAAGGATGCGGTGTTCCGATCCCAGTCGGGCCGCGTCGTGGCGAACACTCTCACCGACGGGCAGGCCGATCACAACTCCCGGTACGGCTTCGACGGTGCCGGGCGTCTCGTGTCGGCCGTGATCCCTGGGCACACGCTGTCGTACGGGTTCGCCGGCACCGGCGGCTGCGGCGTCAACGCGGGTGCCGGGTTGAACGGCAACCGCACCTCGTCCACCGACCTGCCCGATGGCGCCAGCCCGGTGACCACGACGTACTGCTACGACCAGACCGACCGCCTCACGTCCACAGCGGTGACCGGTGCCCCGGCCGGTCCTGGCCTGTCACCGGTCGCGGCGGGCATCCCGGCGGCGCAGCTCGCGTATGACGCGCACGGCAACACGACGACGCTTGCGGATCAGACGCTGGGCAGCTACGCGCCCTCGACACGCAGCAGGCCCCCAACATAGGGCAATCCCGTACATGGGCCCGCTCAAGTTCCTTGGTAACTCTGCGCGCTGGTCGAGGAACCAAGTACGATGAGCAACCCACCATTGGAGAGGGCATGAGCGCGGAGCACAGCAGACGAGCCCGGCGGCCTCGGTCGAAGCGTCGATACCTGAGCGATGCTTGGAGAGGGCTCTGGGAATCAGAAATGTGGGCCGGCGTCTTCCTTTTGGTTGCCCTCGTCGGCTGTTACTTCCTCTCGGTCGCTCTTACGGGTTCATTCTCAAATTGGTACCTCGTGGCAACGGCAGGTGTGACCCTGTTCATCCTCGTGGCTGTAATGATCTGGCGCCGACAGAAGTAGCCAGATAGCCGCGCAATCGCAGGATTCGATCTTCTGGAACCTCTGCATCTTTAGCTCTGTGGAGAGCAAAGGGAAGACGTCGGAATGTCTAGACCTTGATGGAAGCGCGCTAATCGGACATTCGATTGTTCGGTACGCGTGGTGGTCTGGATTGTGCTCGGCTTCGACAGAACGTCGGCGAAGTTGGCAAGGCCTTTCCGGAAGCCGGAAGGCCCCCACCATATGATCGGCTCAGGGGCTGGGGAATCGTGATCTGCGAAGCTGCAGCGAAACCCCGCCGGGGCGCTCACGGGCATGTCGTGGCTGTTCCCGAATGGCCAGCAGTCGGTGAAAGATGCCGTGTTCCGCTCCCAGTCGGGACGCATCGTGACGAACACCCTCACCGACGGGCAGGCCGGCTACGACTCCCGGTACGGCTTCGACGGTGCTGGCCGTCTGGTGTCTGCGTGATCCCTGGCCACACCCTGTCGTACGGATTCGCCGCGACCGGCGGCTGCGGCGTCAACACGGGCGCCGGGTTGAACGGCAACCGCACCTCGTCCACCGACCTGCCCGATGGCGGCAGCCCGGTGACCACGACGTACTGCTACGACCAGACCGACCGCCTCACGTCCACAGCGGTGACCGGCACCCCGGCGGGTCCGGGCCTGTCACCGGTCGCGGCCGGCATCCCGGCGGCGCAGCTCGCGTATGACGCGCACGGCAATACGACGACCCTCGCGGATCAGACCCTGGGCTATGACGCGAGCGATCAGCACGTGAAGACGGCACTGACGGATGGCACGGTGATCGTGTACCTGCGGGACGTGACGGGCCGGATCATCCAGCGCACCGAAACCCCCGCCGGGCAGAACCCGGAAACCTTGGTGGTCCGCTACGGGTTCACCGGCGGCGGCGACAGCCCAACCTTGCTCCTTGATGGTGCGAACGGGGTGGTGCAGTCCTTCATCGGCCTGCCCGGCGGGGTGACCGTCTCGAAGACGGGCGCGACATCGTCGTGGTCGTATCCGAACCTGCAGGGCAGCATCACGGTCACCGCCGACAGTGCGGGCATCCGGAGTACTGGGGTGTTCCGGTATGACCCGTTCGGTCAGCCCATCGACCCGGTCACCGGGCAGATCGGTACCTCGAACGCGGATGACTCGGGGCCGGACACGCTCGAGGGTGACGCGGACTGGGGCTGGCTCGGCCAGCACCGCAAGCTCACCGAGCACGCGGGAACGGTCATGACGATCGAGATGGGCGCACGCCAGTACGTGCCCGCGCTCGGTAGGTTCCTCGAAGTCGACCCTGTCGAAGGCGGCGTCACCAACAACTACGACTACCCCGCCGACCCCGTCAACAAAACCGACCTCACAGGAAGGCGAGCCTGCGTCGGGTCCGAGTGCACTGGTTTGAAGATCGGGAGGCAGGGTAGCGTGAGTGGCAAGCGGAACCCGATCCCGATTGGGAACGCATACCATCCCCTTCACCCGAATCGGATGAACGGCAGTAGCGCAATCGGGTTCATCTTCGCAGCGACTACAAACGCAGAGTGCCGGATGGGCCCGAAAGCAACGATTGTATGCGGGCGATCGAGAGCGTTCGAGCCGGACGGAAGTGCCATGACATATGGAAGCGTGATTCTGACTGGTTCATCTGCAACCAAGCTGATTCTTGATAAGACGTTGTTCCGTCACGAGTACGTGCACACTCAGCAGTGGGCGGCGAATGGTCTGTTGTTCGGTCCCTCCTGGGCGCAGTTTGGTGGCGCAGGTTGTGGCAATCCGTGGGAGAGCGCCGCGGGCACCGTGCCTGGATATGCGGTTTGTCACTGGGACGGCTATGCGCCCGGTCCGAATTGGCAGAACCCCGGAGGAACAGCATGACGCGCGCAAATACTGCCACGACCCGCATCGTCACCGCAGTATTGCTAACGCTGGCGGTCTGCGGCGGATTGGCTGGGTGCGACCTTCAGGCGAATCTGCAGGGGCCGGCGGCCGTGCGGATATCGGCGTCCGGTCTCGAGCTCGCGACCTGCCGCGATCTTGTGGCCAGTGCCGTGACGATTGACGTGAAGGCTGCCGATGGATGGCATGAGGTCTGGGTGGCCGAGGGGAACGTCTCGCTTCGGGCAGGGCAAACACTCGATGCAAACGACTTGTCCGAACTCTTTACAAAGTCGACTACGTTCGAGCTTCCTGATGCTCCGGAATGGTTCGAGGTAGCCATCGTCAGTGCCGATGGCAAGGAAGAGAACATTGTTGCGGCGATTCCGATCGCAGCGGATGCTGCGCCTGGCGATTGGATGCGGGCCGATGCGCGCAGCCTGAAGGAGCCGTGTCAGGAGTAGCGCGCCGGGCTCTCGAGCAGACGAGTCGCCCGAGCGGTGACGGCGTATCTCGATCCCGAAGCGATCCGTGTGCTCGTCAATGCGGGTTCGGAGATCAATTCCGCTAGTGGGTAACGGCGGGCGCCGCTACTCACAGGCGGTGAATGCAGATCTCGTAGGCCATGTGGCCGGACTCAATTAACACGATCGGGACACGCAGTGATAACAGGCCGCGGACGCCTTCTTGTCACCATCTTCATTATCGAAGACCGGCGACAGGCAGTCGTGGTCGTACCCGAACCTGCAGGGCAGCATCACCGTCACCGCCGACGCCGCCGGCGTCCGGAGTGCTGGGGTGTTCCGGTACGACCCGTTCGGTCAACCCATCGACCCGGTCACCAGGCAGATCGGCACCACGACCGCGGATGACTCAGGCCCGAACACCCTCGCCGGTGACGCGGACTGGGGCTGGCTCGGGGCGCACC
The DNA here is from genome assembly GCF_001429165.1 of Agromyces sp. Root81. Classification (GTDB taxonomy): domain Bacteria; phylum Actinomycetota; class Actinomycetes; order Actinomycetales; family Microbacteriaceae; genus Agromyces. Next base: position 423,912 of record NZ_LMIR01000004.1, on the reverse strand, counting down.
GCAAGCTCACCGAGCACGCCGGCTCGATCATGACGATCGAGATGGGTGCCCGCCAGTACGTGCCCGCACTGGGACGGTTCCTCGAAGTCGACCCCGTCGAAGGCGGCGTCACCAACAACTACGACTATCCAGCAGACCCCATCAACAAGACCGACCTCAGCGGGGAACTCTCCGCAGATTCGGCTGAACGCTGGGCTCAACGTGGATATCACGTCACAGGTCCTCATTCACCCGCGCCCAAGTACCGGACGATGGTGGACGACAGTGGATACTGGAAGGAGGTCGCGAAACAGCGCCGAGAAGTTGTCTCGTTCATGCTCGGTCTCGGCAGCATGGCTGCCGGAGCGGCTGCACTCCTGGCCGTGGCATTTCAAGTTCACGGCTCCGTTCGCCGTTCCGCTTGCGGGTATATCGACCGCGTTGGGACTGGCCTCTACGGCAATCGACTGTGTTGATGGTCGTGCCGGTTCGTGCGTGGTGGGGCTCCTGGGCGTCGGTGGATTGGGTGCAGGCGCTGTGGTCAAGGGTGTCCTCCGTAACCAATTGGCGACTCGAATGTCGCAGTTGGCAGCGAACAAGGGCTTCGGTGCCTTCAACGGAATGTTTGGTACGTTCACCACAATTAGCTTCGTGGGCGGGGAATGGCGAGGAAACTGATGGCCGGAACCGCGCGGATGAGTTGCTCAAAGGATGCCGGGGATCGTACTGCAGCGTTTGAAGGTACGAGAGGATGACTAGCGTGCACGGCTCCCCTGAACCAGGCTGGTACGCGGATCCTGAAGCCCCAGACCTCCTGCGCTGGTGGGACGGCACAGGCTGGTCGGACGATCAGTTCCGAAGCAAGCCTGAGGAATCATTCCTCGTGGCGCGGCTCCGGAGCTACCGAGACTTGAGCCCGACGGCTCCCAACAACATGCTCGCGACCTCATCGCTCGTGCAGGCGCTGATCGAGGTTCTTTTCACCCTCGGTATTGTGCTTGTACTGAGACTGTTCCCGAGCCTGCTGGATGGGCTGACCGCAGCAACCGCGATCCTGATCACCGTTGGCGTTGTTCTGTTACTGGCGGTATGGACGTTGATTACGAGCGCGGCGTCGGTGAGAAATGGCCGTCGCAATGATGGGAAGAGGCTCCGACAGGCACAGGTCGCGTTTGTGATTGCGCTCATTGTTTTCGTCCTCATGGTTGCAGTCCTGCTCGAGGTGTTTCCCCGATGGGTGAGTGCTGAAATGTAGCTAAGTAGCTCAGCATCGAGTGCGGTGCCGATGCCTGGCGGGCTCGTGCCCGAAGGATCTGGTCAATGATGAACCCAAGGCCGCCCCGGCGGCCCAGCTCGCAAATGACGCGCAGGCAACATGACGACCTTCGCGGATCAGACCCTCGGCAATGACACGAGCGATCAGCCTGTGAAGACTGCGTTGACGATGGCGCAGCGATCGAGTGCCTACGGTTCGGCTGAGAAACGCGCCTTTATGGCATGGACAGCTGTCGCGGGTGGCGTTTGCATTGTCTTCGGCCTCGTATGGGGCACTGTTGCAGTCGTTGCCAAGCTGAACTAGGAGATCATGGTGAGCACGAAGCTAAGTCCGACATCGACAATTGGCGCTTTGATCAACGCGCTATTCTGTGCCCTGCTTGTCATCATCCTCGTGGTCATGGGATTCACCATGTCCCCGATGATGTTCGTATACGCTGGCATCGCCGTAGTGCTTGATGGCGTGTTCTGGTCTGTTTTCCTCCGTGCGCGACGGCAGGAGCGCCAGAACCCAATTCCTCACGATTAGCCCTCGGGTCGAGGAAGGCTGGGATTCGGAGCCGCAGCGCAACCCCGCCACCGCCCGCTTCGCTGGTCACGGGTGAAGGTGCGCGAAGGAATTTGGTTGCTGGCTTTGGGAACGTCTGGATTCGGGTTCGGCCCACATGGATCTTGGCACGTTGGTGGGGGGATTCCCGGCTCGCGCGTCAGCCGCTATTGCCTGGCTGGTGTTTCGCGGGGCTCCTGCGATGTTGGCAGGCAGGTTCAGGGACTCTGTTGACGCGGAGGTGGGTGGGGCGATCGGGCTGCGGGCAAGCAAAGCCTCCTGCTTTCATCGATCAGTTCGCGGCGGGGCCTTCACGGCGCGCTGAACTTGGGGCCAGCGTGCGCATCAGGATCGACCTCAACGTGTCCAGCTCATGCGGGCTGACGGCGTGGAACAACTCCGCGGACACGCGCTTGGTGTGCTGCTGCGCCTTCCGCAGGGCCTGATTCCCGTCGCCCGTGAGCGCGAGGATGGTGACCCTTCGGTCCAGTGTCGAGGGCGTTCGGGTGACGTAGCCGAGTCGTTCGAGGTCGTCGATCACTCGGACCATTCCGGTCTTGTCGGTGTTGAGTCGCGCGACGAGGTCGCGTTGGGTCTGCACGCCATCACGTATCAGGAACATCACCGTGACATGCCGGCTGGCCAGGTTCATGGGCCGCAGCGCGTCATTCAGTCGTTGCGTCGCTTCTGTGTAGACCTGGTGGAGCAGCAGCCCCACCTCGATCGAGACCTGCCCGCTGTCATCGCTCATGGTTCGATTCTCTCAAATTCGATCCAATTGCAATTGATCCATTTGGATCTAGTGGATAGGCTCCGATCATGTCCTCACTCAATGACACGGCTCGCGAATCGCGCCGGTGGCCAGTGCGGTTCCTGCGGATCTCGCTGACGGTGACCGCGCTCCTCATGTTCGGTCAGGCGGTGCTGGCCGGCCTGTTCATGGGCGGGCTGACGTCGGCGTTCGCGCTGCATCGCGAGATGGCGACGGCGTCGGGCATCGTGTTGATGATCAGCATCGTCGCCGCGATCCTCGCGCGGCGGCTTGGGCAGGCTCCCCGCTGGCCGATCTGGGCGACCGTCGGCTTGCTCGCGTTCATGTCGTTGCTGGCGTTCGCCGGGTTCCGTTCCCTGGTCGCCCTGCACGTGCCGCTGGGCGTGATCATGATCCTGCTCACGGCCGTGCTGACCATGTGGGTGTGGCGGTACGTGCCGACCTCGGCAGAGAGCGCGGTCTCCGAGCGCGATGGTGTCACGTTTGGTAGTGACGAAGGAGCCGAATTGCCGACGTCGACACTCGCGCGCTGACGCGAAACCTACTCAGCAAAACGTGGGGTCTGCCTGCCCCTGACAGGTGGGCTAGTCTCAGCCGAGATGACCTGGGTTGCGGACTGGAACGCATCACTGGCGCGGTGGAGGAGGCGGTGAGCGGATGACCCTCGAGATTCGCGCGCAAGCAGCGCGGGCAGGCAACCGCGTGCTGGGTGTCTCTGTGATCGGTGGGATGGCCATCGCGGGCGCCCTACTCCCACTCCTGTGGCTCGCAGCGTCAGGGGCAGAATCAGGCCCTGCGACACTCATCTCCGTCGTCGTGGCCGGCGTTCTCGTCTGGGGCGGCGCGGCCGGCCTGAGCATCCTGGTGGGATTCATCACGAGTCGGGCTGCCCGTCGCGCAGCGACGCAACTCCGGCCGAACGGCAAGGCAGTGGCGATCGACTACGGCCGTTTGGCCCCTGAGAACATGATCGTGGCGCTGACGCCACGGCCGGGTGCGATCGGTGCGTGGATCGATGAGGGGGACGGGATGTCTGAACTCGGCTTCGTGAACCACATCCAGTCACTCGCGCTCACCTCGCAACGAATCTGGGGCTTCAGCTACTACGCGCTCGAGGTGGCATCGGCCGACGCGAGTGTGCTCGTGACGCTCGGCACCCGGTGGACGTGGGGTGCGGCAGAGGCATCACGGCGTGCGCACTTGCGCTTGGCCGCGGCGCTTTTGAGCGATGCCGGTCCGAAAGGCTCCGGTGCGGCGCGGTAGCGTCCTACGAGATTTATGCTGAGTCTGCCCATCAGGTCGTGCCGAGGGCGGCTGATGGGAGAGATCAACTAGATGTCCGAAGACCGCGTATGGATCGATTTCAGCCAGGACGAGGCGCTCGTGCTCTTCGAGTGGATCGCCGACTTCAACGAGTTGTATGACGACGACGAACATCCAACGGTTGAGGAGTTCGTTCGCGGGAAGCTTGAAGCCGGCCTTCAACGCCAAGTGAACGTTCTCTTTTCCCCTCGGTATGGAGACGAGCACCGTGAAGCGCGAGCGCGGCTTCAGGCGGAGTACGGACTCGACGAGGATCAGCCGTCGGCGTGATGGCCAAACGCACCGCGCCCGCCCGGCCGAAGCCGAGCGGGCGCTGAAACGTCGCTACAGGGTTACGCCTGGGGCGTGGTGCCACCGGTGCGCGGGCCGCGGCGACGGCGGCGACGCGGGGGAGCGGCGTTGCCGTCGTGGTGCTCGTTGCCCTTGCCATCGTGGGTGCCCGTGCCGGGCTCCTTGACGGCGACCTCGGCGGGAGCAGCCTGAGCCACGGCAGCCTCGGTCGGCGCCGACTCGGGGGCGACGCCCGCGATCTCGCCGGCCGGCTTGCCGCCGCGCGTGCGGTTGCGGCTCCGGGTGCGGGGGGCGCGCTCCGCGCCGGCATCCGCTCGCTCTGAACCGCCCTCGGAGCGACCGCCGGAGCGTCCCTCGGAGCGACCGCCCGAGCGGCCCTCGCTGCGACCGGCCGTGGCCGAGCGCGTCGGCGCGGCGACAGCGGACGACGGCTTCAGGCGGCCCTTGGTGCCCGCGGGGATGTCGAGGTCGGAGAAGAGGTGCGGGCTCGACGAGTACGTCTCGGTCGGCTCGGGCTGGCCGAACTCGAGGGCGCGGTTGATGAGCGCCCACTTGTGCAGGTCGTCCCAGTCGACGAACGTCACCGCGATGCCGGTCTTGCCGGCGCGGCCGGTGCGGCCCACGCGGTGCAGGTACGCCTTGTCGTCGTCGGGGATGGTGTGGTTGATGACGTGCGTCACGTCGTCGACGTCGATGCCGCGCGCCGCGACATCCGTGGCGATGAGCACGTCCTTCTTGCCGGCCTTGAACGCGGCCATCGCGCGCTCGCGCTGGTCCTGGTTCAGGTCACCGTGCACGGCAGCGGCGTTGAAGCCGCGGTCGTTGAGCTCCTCGACGAGCTTGGCCGCCGCGCGCTTCGTGCGCGTGAAGATCACGGTCTTGCCGCGACCCTCGGCCTGGAGGATGCGCGAGATGACCTCGTCTTTATCGAGCGAGTGCGCCCGGTAGACGAGGTGCTTGATGTTCGCCTGCGTGAGGCCCTCATCGGGGTCGGTCGCCCGGATGTGGATGGGGCGCACCATGAAGCGGCGCGCGAGCGCGACGATCGGGCCCGGCATGGTGGCCGAGAACAGCATCGTGTGGCGGGTCGCCGGCGTCTGCGCCATGAGCTTCTCGATGTCGGCGAGGAAGCCGAGATCGAGCATCTTGTCGGCCTCGTCGAGCACCATCTCCTGAACGTTCTTCAGCGAGAGGAGACGCTGCGAGGCGAGGTCGAGGAGGCGCCCCGGGGTGCCGACGACGATCTGCGCTCCGGCCTTGAGCTGCTCGATCTGGCCTTCGTACGCCTTGCCGCCGTAGATCGACACGATCTTGGTGGGGCGATTGGATGTCGCGAGCTCGAGGTCTTCGGTGACCTGCACGCAGAGTTCGCGGGTCGGCACGACGACCAGCGCCTTGACGCCGGGCTCGGGGTCGTCGCCGAGGCGCTGGATGATCGGCAGGCCGAACCCGAAGGTCTTGCCCGTGCCGGTCTTGGCCTGGCCGATGATGTCCTGCCCGGAGAGGGCGAGGGGGATGGTCTGTTCCTGGATGGGGAAGGCATCGATGATGCCCTTCCCGGCGAGTGCGTCGACGATGTCGGACGCGATGCCGAGGTCGGTGAAAGTGGTCAAAAGTCTGCCTGTTCGTGTTGCTCGAGGTGGCGGTCGGATGCGCGCCCCGTTCTCAACCCCAGGCGCACGGCTGCGGATCCATCGCCCGCATGCACCCTCTACCCTATCCGAGACTCCCTGAACGCCTCGGTAAGCTGTCTGCTGTGGTCCTCTGGATCCGAGACTCATGGAACGCCTCGGTAAGCTGTCTGCTGTGGTCCTCTGGTCGAATCGACGCCTTCCGCGCCCCGAGCTGCCTCGGCTGCGCCCGCGGGTCGCGCCGACCGACCTCACACGGGTCGATTTCACCGAACTCGTGCCCGAGCCCGTGCCGTTCCTCGGCCAGGCCGCGTACATCCAGCTCGAGTTCTTCGAGTCGCTCGCGCGCTCCGTTGCGACGGCGCCGACACTGTCGGCGAAAGAGGGCCTCAGTCGTGCAGCAGGCGGTGCGCTCCGCCAGCACCATGCGCTGATCGCCGAGCTGCGCCGGCTCGATGTCGAGCCCGTCGAGGTGATGGCGCCGTTCGCGCCGGCGGCGGAGCGGTTCCGTCAGGCGAGCGCGGGCGCCGACTGGTACGAGCTGCTGCTCGGCATCCACGTCACCGCTGGCATGCTCGACGACTACTTCTCGCGGCTCTCCGCGGGGCTGCCCGGCGAACTCGCGACGCGAGTGCGCGCGATCCTCGCCGAAGACGAGGCCTCGGCAGGCGTGCTGCACGCCGAACTGCTCGCTGCGATCGCAGCCGACCCCGGCCTCGCCGACCGGCTGGCCCTCTGGGGCCGCAGCCTCGTGGGTGACACGCTGCTGATCGCACGATCTGCGCTGCGCGCGTCCGACTCGAACGATCGCGGTGCCGACGTCGAGCCGGTCTTCACGGAGCTCATCGCCGCGCACACGCGTCGCATGGACGCGCTCGGCCTCACGGCCTGAGCCGCTTGCACGCGCTCGGCCGCACGGCCTGATCACCTCACGGCCTTGGCGCGCTCGACCTCACGATCGAGCAGCGCGGTCCGCGTCAGGCGCGGACGACACCCGGGCGGGAGAGCCGCTCGAAGATCGCGGCATCCGCTCGCTCACGGCGCGGGGAGAGCACGTAGAGCACGGCGGCGGGCACGAGCGCCGCCAGCACGAGCGAGACCACCCAGATCCAGCCGCCGTCCCACGCCCAGCCCAGCCAGGTCAGCGCGACCCACACGACGGCGGCGACGGCTGCGCCGATCGCCGGGCCCACTGCCACGCCGCGGAGGTGCCGGAGCGGCACCACGAACTGCGCTGCGAGGCCCAGGATGGCGCCGCCCACGACGACGAAGATGAGTTCCATGTCAGGCGACGAAGCCGACGCGGCGCGACTCCTCGGAGCCGATCTCGACGTAGGCGAGTGCGGCAGAGGGCACGACGTAGCGGGTGCCCTTGTCGTCGGTGAGCGTCAGCAGCGGCGACTGCCCGGCGAGTGCCGCGGCGACCGCCTGCTCGACCTCCGCAGCTGACTGCGAAGTCTCGAATCCGAGTTCACGGGGGGAGTTCTGAATGCCGATGCGAACGTCCACGGTACGCCTTTCTGCTCTTGCGCCAACCCTACGACACCGGCTCGCTGGGCCAGTGCAGGTTCACTGTCGGCGGAACCCGTTAGCGTTGCCGACATGCAGGTCACCGCGACATCCGAAGCCCCCGTCTCGAGGCTCGCGGCAGACGGGCATGTCGCGGTGTTCGGGGCCCCCGGCAGCGGCAAGACGACGTTCGCGATCGAGCTCGTCGCCGACCGCATCGAGCGCCTCGGTCACGCCACCGACGAGGTGCTCGTGCTCTCGGCGACACGTGTCGCGGCGACCGCGCTGCGCGACCGGCTCGCGGTGCGACTCGGGGTCACCACGCGGGGCCCGCTCGCCCGCACGGCGAACTCCCTCGCCTTCCAGGTGGTGCGCGCCTTCACGGGCACGCCCGTGACGCTGCTCACGGGCGCCGAGCACGACCAGATCATCGGCGAGCTGCTCGAGGGCGGCATCCGCGACGGGTTCGGGCCCGAGTGGCCCGACCCGCTCACGCCCGAGGTGCGGGTGCTCCGCGGGTTCCGTTCAGAGCTGCGCGATCTGCTCATGCGCGCCGTCGAGCACGGCGTCGACGCGCCGACGCTCGCCGCGCTCGGCGATCGCACCGGCCGGCCCGAGTGGGTGGCCGCCGCGGCATTCCTCGAGGAGTACGACGAGGTGAAGGCGCAGTTGCGGCCCGACCAGTACGACTCGTCGGAGCTGGGCGCCTTCGCTGCGGCGATCGTGCGCGACAGCACGACGGATGCCTCGGCCGAGGCCGCCCTCGGATTGCTCGCGCGCGTGCGCCTCATCGTCGTCGACGACGCGCAGGAGGCCACGGAGTCGACCGCCGCGCTGCTCGGCGCGTTCGCGGCCCGGGGCGTCGCGGTGATCGCACTCGGCGACCCCGATGTCGCCTCCAACGGATTCCGCGGCGGGCGTGCCGAGCTGCTCGGCTCACTCGGCTCGGTGCTCGGCACCGGGGCCGTCGAGCGCGTCGAGCTGCCCGTCGTGCACCGGGGCCGCCCCGAACTGCGGGCGATCGTGCAGTCGGTCAGCGGCCACATCGGCACCGCCCTCGGAGGCACCCACCGCTCGGCCGTGCGCGAGACGCCGACCGGTGCCGAGGCCGACCGGCTCGCCGCCGTGCTCGGCATCGAGGCGCCGTCGCACGCCGCCGAATGCCAGGCCGTCGCGGCCGTGCTGCGCGAGCGGCACCTGCTCGACGGCGTGCCCTGGTCGTCGATGGCCGTCGTGCTGCGCTCGGGCGGCGATGTGCCGGCCTTCGAGCGCGGGCTCGCGCTCGCCGATGTGCCCACTGCCGGCAACGCCGCCCGCACCGCGCTGCGCGACGCACCGGCCGCCGCGGCTCTGCTCGCGGCCGCCTCGCTCGTGCTCGACCGCGAACCGCTCACCCCCGAGCTCGCCGTGACGGTGCTCACCGGGCCGATCGGCCGGCTCGACAGCGTCGGCCTCCGCCGGCTGCGACTCGCCCTCCGGCACGAGGAGCTCGCGAACGAGGGCACGCGCACGGCCGACGAACTGCTCGTCGAGGCGCTCGGCGCCCCCGGCGGGTTCGAGACCATCGACGCAGCGCCCGCACGGCGCGCGGCGCGACTCGCGAAGCTGCTCGCGACCGCTCGCGGCGTCGCCCAGCGTGGCGGCACCATCGAAGAGGTGCTCTGGTCGATCTGGGAGGGCAGCGGGCTCGCCACCGAATGGGCCGCACAGGCCGCAGGCACGGGCGTGCTGGCCGAAGAGGCGAACCGCGCACTCGACGCTGCAGTCGCCCTCTTCGCGGCCGCACAGCGCTTCGTCGAGCGCGAGCCCGACGCGCCGCCCGTGCGCTTCGTCGACGAGGTGCTCGCGAGCGAACTGCCCGAAGACTCGCTCGCGCCGCAGCGCTCGGCCGAGACCGTCGTCGTGACCACGCCGCCCGCCGTCATCGGCCGCGAGTTCGAGGTCGTCGTGATCGCCGGCCTGCAAGACGGCGTCTGGCCGAACCTCCGCCCCCGCGGCACCCTGCTGCACTCCGCGCTCCTGCCGCGCGTCGTCGCGGCGGCCCGCTCCGGCGCACCACTGCCGGCGCCCGAGACGGTCGCCGAGGCGCGTGCATCGGTGCGCGGCGACGAGCTGCGGCTCTTCGTGCTGGCCGCCTCGCGCGCGAGCCGACAGCTCGTGCTCAGCTGCACCGCCAACGACGACGAGCAGCCGTCGATGCTCATGGGGTACGCGACCGAGCGCATCAAGGCCGCGCGTCGCCGCCCGCTGCACCTGCGAGGACTCGTCGGCGCCCTGCGCGAAGAGGCGACGAGCTCCGGCGGCGGCGAGGCTCCAGCCGCTCTCGCCCTGCTCGCCGAGCAGGGCGTGCCCGGCGCCCACCCCGACGAGTGGTACGGCCTCGCCGAGCCGTCGACCACGGCACCGCTCGTCGATCTCGACGGCGACCCCGAGGCCCTCGTCTCGGTCTCACCGTCGCAGATTGATCGCGCAGAGGAGTCGCCGCTCGGCTGGTTCATCGACCACGTCGCCTCGCCGCCGTCGGGCCTCGCCGCCTCGATCGGCACGATCGTGCACGCCGTCGTCGAAGAGGCGGGCGCCCGAGAAGACGGAGACACGAGCATCGAGACCCTGTGGGCCGCCGTTGAGGAGCGCTGGCGCGAACTGCGCTTCGAAGCCGGCTGGGTGGCCGAGCGCGAGCGCCGTGGCGCGCGGCGCATGGCCGAAGGGGCATCCGACTACCTCGCGAACTTCGTCGACGACGGCAAGGTGCTGCTCGGGGCCGAGGGGCGCTTCACCCTTGTCATCGGGCGGGTACGCATCTCGGGCACGATCGACCGCGTCGAGGCCTCGGCCGACGGCACCACGGTGATCGTCGACTTGAAGACCGGCCGCACGCCGCCGTCGGCCGCCGAGACGGCCGCGCACCCGCAGCTCGCCGCCTACCAGCTGGCCGCACGGGCCGGTGAAGTGCCGAACAGCGGCACACTCGGCGGTGCGAAGCTCGTCTACCTCGCCAAGCCGACGCGCGGCAACGCCTTCACCGAGCGCGCCCAGCAGCCGTTCGACGACGAGGCCGATGCGGAGTTCCGCGAGCGGCTCGACAGCGTCGCCCGCACCATGTCGGGCAGCGAGTTCGAGGGACCCGCCGAGCTCGGGTACCGCTCGAGGTTCGGCGGCTGGCAGTATCGCGTGCACCTCGTGCCGGCGGTGTCGGCATGAGCGCCGGCATCGGCGCGGCCGGAACCGCCCCGGCGGAAGCCAACCCGGCCGTCAGCGCCGCCACCGGCAGCGCCACCACCGGAATCGCCGCCGCCGACATCGCCGCGCGGCTCGGATTGCACGCGCCCACCGCCGAGCAGCGGGCCGTGATCGAGGCCGACCCGCACGGCCAGAGCATCGTCGTCGCCGGGGCCGGCAGCGGCAAGACCGAGACGATGGCCAACCGCGTGGTCTGGCTGCTCGCGAACGGGCACGTCGCCGTGCCCGAGGTGCTCGGCCTCACCTTCACCCGCAAGGCCGCCGGCGAACTCGCCGAGCGCATCCGCGAGCGCATCGCCCAGCTCGTCTCGCTCGGCATCGCCGAGGTCTCCCTCGACCCCCTCGAATCCGCGTCGGTCGGCACCTACAACGCCTTCGCGAGCGCCATCTACCGAGAGCACGCCATGCTCATCGGGCGTGAACCCGACGCGGCCGTGCTCGGAGAGGCATCCGCCTGGCAGCTGGCCCGCTCGGTCGTCGCGGCGTCGGCCGACCCACGACTCGTCGAACTCGACGCCTCGCTCGACAAGGTCACCGGCGCCGTGCTCTCGCTCAGCCGCGCGCTCGCAGAGAACGTCGCCGACAGCCGCGACGTGCGCGCCATGACCCGCGATTTCCTCGCCATGGAGGGGCTGCCGATCGAGGCGCCGCGCAAGCGCACCGACTTCGCCTCGTTCGTCGACGCCCTCGGCATCGTCGACGCGCTGCCGCCGCTGCTCGAACTCGCCGACGCGTACTCCGCGGCGAAGCAGCAGCAGGGGTTCGTCGAGTTCTCCGACCAGGTCGCGCTCGCCCTCGCGATCTGCGAGCGGCACCCCGAGGTCGTCGCCGGGCACCGTGAGCGCTACCGCACCGTGCTGCTCGACGAGTATCAAGACACGAGCGTCGTGCAGACGCGCCTCCTCTCCGCCCTGTTCGGCGAGCAGTCGGTCATGGCGGTCGGCGACCCCGACCAGTCGATCTATGGATGGCGCGGGGCGAGTGCCGCGAACCTCGCTCGCTTCGGCCGAGACTTCGCGCCCGGGGGCGACGCCGCCGTCTACGACCTCTCCACGAGCTGGCGCAACCCGAAGATCGTGCTCGAGGCGGCGAACACGCTGATCCTGCCGCTCGACGCCGGCATCCCCAAGGCTCCGCTCGGCGCCTCGCCGTTCGTGCAGCCGGGCCGGCTCGAAGCCGCGTGGGCCGAGACCATCGAGCAGGAGGCCGACCTCGTCGCGACGTGGTTCGCAGACCGCCTCGGGCGGGCCGGTCGCGGTGCGCCGGGCGAGCCGGCACCCCGCAGCGGCGCCCTGCTCTGCCGCACCTTCGCGAACGTCGGCATCTTCACCGCGGCGCTGCGCGCCCGCGGCGTGCCGGTGCACGTGCTGGGCATGGCGGGGCTCCTCGACCAGCCGGTGATCGCCGACCTCGTGTGCGTGCTGCGGGTGCTGAACGACCCCACGGCCGGCTCCGAACTCGTGCGGGTGCTGGGCGGTGCGCGCTGGCGCATCGGCCCGGCCGACCTCGCCGCGCTGCACTCGCTCGCGAAGTGGCTCGCCGACCGCGACCTGTCGACGCGGCGCCTCGGCGACGAGGTGCGAGCCGGGCTGCGCGCCTCGATCGCGCCCGACGAGTCGCCGTCGATCGTCGACGCGCTCGACTTCCTGCTCGTGGCGCCCGACTCGCACTCGGCGCTCGCCGCGTTCGGCGACGTCGGCCTCGCCCGCATGCGGCGGGCCGGCGCGCAGCTGCAGTCGCTTCGACGTCGCGCCGGGCTCGGCCTCGTCGACTTCGTCAGCCTCGTGCAGCAGGAGCTGCTGCTCGACATCGAGGTCGCCGCGAACTCCGCCCAGCCGCTCGGTGCGCCGAGCCTCGAGGCGTTCGACGAACTGCTCGCCGGCTTCGCCGAGGTCTCCGAGCACGCCACGCTCGGGGCGTTCCTCGGCTGGCTCACCGAGGCCGAGCAGCGCGACCGGCTCGCGCCGCGCCAAGACGATCCCGAGCCCGGCGCCGTGCAGGTGCTCTCGATCCACGGCTCGAAGGGCCTCGAGTGGGACGTCGTGGCGATCCCGCGCATGGTCGACGACGAGGTGCCGTCGAAGCCTCGCTCGTCGAAGGGCTGGCTCTCGTTCGGCGAACTGCCCAACGAGTTCAAGGGCGACGCCGACGAGCTGCCCGAACTGCAGTGGCGCGGCGTGCAGAGCCAGGCCGACTTCGACCGCGCGGTCGGCGAGTTCGCCGAGGAGAACAAGGAGCGCCACGCCGAAGAGGAGCGGCGCCTCGCCTACGTGGCGCTCACCCGCACGCGCAGCGACCTGCTGCTGGCGGGATCGTGGTGGGCGAGCCAGAAGGCGCCGCGCAAGCCGAGCCCGTTCCTGCGCGAACTCGTGACCGCCGGAGTGATCGAGGCCGGCCTGCTGCCCGGCGCACCGGAATCAGACGAGAACCCGCGAGCCGGGTCGACCGAGCGCGTGAGCTGGCCGCTCGACCCGCTCGGCATCCGCCGACCCGCGGTCACCGCCGCGGCCGAGGCCGTGCGCGCCGCGGCCGCACGGCCGAGCGGCGAGGGCATCGGGCCGATGCTCGCCGACCGCATCCGGCTGCTCCTCGAGGAGCGTCGCCGCCGCGCCGAGGGGCCGGCCACGGCCGAAGTGCCTGTTCGCGTGCCTGCGTCGCGGTTCAAGGACTACGTCGACGACCCCGCCGCGGTCTCCGCACAGCTGCGACGGCCGATGCCGCAGCGGCCGTACCGGGCGACCCGCATCGGCACGCTGTTCCACCAGTGGGTCGAGCAGCGGTCGAGCGGTGAGCTCGAAGCGGCCGCCATCGACGCGCTCGACGGTCTCGAGGCCTACGCCGAACTCGAGCCTCCGCGAGATGAGAGCATCGCCGACCCCACACCTGAACGGTTGCGCGCGCTGCAGGCCACGTTCGAGGCCTCCGAGTGGGGCGGCCGCAAGCCCTCGGCGGTCGAGATCGAACTGCACCTGCCGATCGGCGAGAACGTGTTCGTCTGCAAGCTCGACGCCGTGTTCGACATCGATCCGTCGAGCGAGCTCGGGCGGCGCGGCATCCGTCACCAGGTCGTCGACTGGAAGACCGGAAAGGCGCCGCGCGACGCGCACGACCTCGAGCTGAAGCAGACGCAGCTCGCGCTCTACCGACTCGCGTATGCGAACTGGGCGGGCATCGCACCCGACACGATCGACGCGGTCTTCTACTTCGTCGAGGACGATCGGGTCATCAGGCCCGACGCGATCTACGACGAGGCGGCGTTGCGCCGCGCCTGGGCGTCGGTCGCAGCGCCCGCGCCGGAGTCGGCGGCAGCGTCGCGCTGACCGTCGGCACGGTCGGCCCGCTCGTCGGTAGCGGGTGACGCGTCGCCCCAGTCCGAGAGGTCGAGTGGAATCGGCGCCGTCGCATCGAATGGCGCGGCATCGCGTTCGCCCGCCTCGCGTCGTTCGAGCTCGGAGAAGTCGTAACTGTCGGTGAGCAGGCTCGCACCCGCCTCGCGCGGCAGGTTCTCGCGCGGCGTCTCGTCGAGCATCCGCTCGACGTCGCCGACGGTGAGGATCGGCCCGGTCTCGGGGGAGAGCGGCTCGCTCGAGTGATCGTGCACGCTCGCGACGAGTCCGTCGAGCAGGCCGACGGCATCGGCGACGATCTCGTCATCGCGCACCTCGACCCCGTGCAGCAGCCACTTCGCGAGCTCGAGTTCGCCGTAGAGCAGCGCACGCTGCGGCAGGTGGGCGTCGGCGTCGCCCTCGCGCGCATCGAAGTAGGCGTCGAGGGCCCGCTCGGCGGCGTCGCCTCGCGATGTCAGGAGCCAGTGCAGGTCGCGGGCCGGGTCGCCCTGGGCGAGCGCCGACCACCCGATGAGTCCGGTGACGGCGTCGCCGTCGACGAGGAGCGAGTCGGCGGCCAGCGCACCGTTGACGACGGTTGGGCGGAAGCGCCAGAGTGCGGCGTCGTCGGTCGCCTCCTCCCAGCGCCGGAGCAGCGCAGCGGGCAGGTGGCCGGTGTCGGCGGCGCGGTCGATGAGTTCGACGACGGCGTCGTGCGCCTCGGCGGCGGTCTGGCGCGGCAGGCCTGCGTCGGCGATGAATCCCGTCGGCAGCGAGTGGACCGCGGCGAGTGCCTGGCCGACCGAGGTCGCGATGCCGTCGTGCTCGGCGAGTTCGTCGGCGGTGCGAACGGCACCGGGCACGAAGGTCGTGACGACCGCGCGGGTGCCGTCGATGGGCGCCTGGCCGACGGGTTCGGGGATGTCGAACGGCAGCCGCGAGCGGATGCCGGGGGTCAGTGCACGAAGCGAGACGAGGTCGGAGGACTGCTCGGATTCGGCGGCCTGCGAACGCGGCACGCGCAGCACGAGCATGCGATCGTCGGTGCTGCGCAGCAGCACCGCGTCGAATGCGCCGTGGCTCTTGCGAGTGTGCGCACGCACGGCACGCACCTCGAGTCCGGGCACCGCCGCCGTGGCCAACGCGGCTAGAGTGAGAGGAGGTCTGGCCATGGCATTCAGCTTAAGCAGGCAACCCGCGGCTGCGGGCGACCGCCACGCCTTCCGGCCGACTCCGACCCCGACCTGGGCATCGAAAGGTGGCACGTGACCGAATCGACATCGCCGGTGTTCGCGCGTTCGACGATCGACCGGGATGCCGCGTCGCGCGCCGATCCAGGCCTCGAAGCGTTGCTCGACGCCGACCCGGCGACCCGCGTCATCGCGGTGCATCGCGGCCGCGCGCTCCTCGCCGAACGCGTCGACGGCTCTGCGCCGGCGCTGCAGCTCATGGCCCCCGACGGACTCCCCGCGCCCCTGCTGCGCTGCTACCTCGGTCGCGAGGGCGGGTCGCGGTTCGAGGTGCGGGTCTTCGACGCGGATGCCGCGGCGGCCATCGAGCCCGAAGAGGCCAGATGGCAGGGACTGCGCGATGCGGCGGCCGTGCTGGACGATCGTGAGGCGAGCCTCCTCGTCGAGGCGGTCGCGATCGCCAACTGGCACGAGAACCATGGGCACTGCCCGCGCTGCGGCGCGACGACCGTGCCGGTGCAGGCCGGCTGGGCGCGGCGCTGCACGGCCGACGACAGCCTCCACTTCCCGCGCACCGACCCCGCCGTCATCGTGCTCGTCACCGATGACGACGACCGGGTGCTGCTCGGCTCGAATGCGCTCTGGACGCAGAACCGCTACTCGCTGCTCGCCGGCTTCGCGGAACCGGGCGAGACGCTCGAGGCCGCCGTCGTGCGCGAGATCGCCGAGGAGGCGGGCATCGCGGTCGACCGGGTGGAGTACGTCGCGTCGCAGCCGTGGCCCTTCCCGGCGAGCCTCATGGTCGGGTTCTCGGCGCGCATCGCGCCCGGGGTCGCACCGGCCACGGCGGTGCCCGACGGCGAGGAGATCCTCGAACTGCGCTGGTTCTCCCGCGACGACATCGTGGCGGCGCCCGGCGAGATCGGCCTACCGGGCGGCATCTCGATCGCACGCTGGCTGCTCGAACGCTGGTACGGCGGACCCCTCGACGCCGAGAGGACGTGACTGGCATGGTCGACGTCGTGACCGGGGCATCCGACCCCCTGCTCGACGCGCTCGACGACGAGCAGCGCGTCGCGGCCGAGGCGCTGCTCGGGCCGGTCTGCGTGCTCGCGGGTGCCGGCACCGGCAAGACCCGGGCGATCACCCACCGCATCGCGTACGGGGTGGCGTCGGGCACCTACGACCCCGCTCGGGTGATGGCGCTCACCTTCACCTCGCGGGCCGCGGCCGAACTGCGGGCGAGGCTCCGCGCACTCGGTGCGGGTGCGGTGCCGGCGCGCACCTTCCACGCGGCGGCGCTCGCGCAGCTCAACCACTTCTGGCCGATCGTCGTCGGCGGCAGCGCGCCGCGGGTGCTCGAGTTCAAGGGGCGCCTGCTCGGGCAGGCCGCCGAGCGCGCCCGTGTGCGGGTTGACACGGCGACGCTGCGCGACGTCGCCGCCGAGATCGAGTGGCGCAAGGTCACCGTGGCGGGTCCCGAGACGTACGCGACCCGGCTCGCCAGCCGAGGCGCGCCGGGCAGCCTCACGCCCGAGCAGTTCCTCGCCGTCGTCGACGCATACGAGTCGCTGAAGGACGAGCGGCGCATGCTCGACTTCGAGGACGTGCTGCTCGCGATGGCGGGCATGATCGAGTCCGAGGCATCCGTCGCCATGCACGTGCGCGAGAGCTACCGGCACTTCATCGTCGACGAGTATCAAGACGTCTCGCCCGCGCAGCAGCAGCTGCTCGACCTCTGGCTCGGCGGCCGGCGCGACCTCTGCGTCGTCGGCGACGCCAGCCAGACGATCTACTCCTTCGCGGGTGCGAGCGCCGACTACCTGCTCGACTTCGAGCGCCGCTACGAGGGCGCCACGGTCGTGCGCCTCGAGCGCAACTACCGCTCGTCGACCGAGATCGTCGACACGGCCAACCGGCTGATGCGCGGCCGGGCGGGCGCGCTGCGGCTCGAGGCGGTCACCGCGAGTGCCGACACGGATGCCGCGCCGCCGAAGTCGCACGCCGAGCCGAGGACCGTCGAGTACGCCGACGACCTCTCCGAGGCGCGCGGGGTCGCGACCCGCATCCGCGCGAGCATCGACGCGGGCACGCCGCCCGAGTCGATCGCGGTGCTGATGCGCGTGAACTCGCAGTCCGCGATCCTCGAGCGGGCGCTCGACGAGGTCGGGGTGGGGTCGCGCGTCCGCGGCGCCTCGCGCTTCTTCGACCAGCCCGAGGTGCGCGAAGCGGTGCACGCACTGCGTGCCGCCGCCCTCACGATCGCCGACGAACCGCTCTTCAAGTCGGTCAGCGACGTGCTGCGCGCCCTCGGCTGGAGTGCGCAGGCACCCGACGGGCCCGGTGCGGTGCGTGCCCGCTGGGAGTCGCTGAACGCGATCGCCCGGCTCGTCGACGACGCGCCGGCCGGCACGACGTTCCGCACATTCGCCGATGAGCTGCGCGCCCGCGCCGAGGCCCAGCACGAGCCGACGGTCTCGGCTGTGACGCTCGCGACGCTGCACTCGGCGAAGGGCCTCGAGTGGGAGCACGTCTACATCGTCGGGCTCACGGAGGGCATGCTTCCGATCGCATATGCCAAGGGGTTCGACGCGATCGACGAGGAGCGGCGCCTGCTCTACGTCGGCATCACGCGGGCACGGCAGCGTCTCGAGCTGAGCTGGCCGCGTCAGGGCGGCGGATATCGAGGCGAACGGGAGCCGTCTCGGTTCCTGCAGGAGCTCGGCACCCGCACTCGGGGTGCTGCCGGTGCTGCGCAGGCGGCACGAACTCGCCCGGGCGCCCGAGCCTGATCGAGGCGCCCCGCAGGGGGTTGCGGGCGTAGAGGATCCGGTCGTCGACGAGTGCTGCCGCGAGTGCCACGGCGTCGTGCACGGCCCGCGGCGTGCGGCTCGCGGCCGGGCGCCCGGCGAGCTGCGCGGCGATGACCGGCCAGGCGGGGTCGTCATCGCGCCGTGCCAGCTCGAGGCAGCGCAGGCACGGGCCGCTGCCCGGCTCGACGAGCGGGCCGATGCGCGTGCCCTCGTCGTCGAAGACGATGGCCAGGTGCGGCACGTCGGCGCGCAGCCACGGCAGGTGTCGCCCAGGCGAGATCACCCACGGTGCCGCGATGACGGCGAGCGCCGTGTCGGCGGGCTCCGCCTCCGACGCGAGCACCGGCGCGTACCCGAGACTCGCGAGGTGGTCGGCGAGCCGCTCGCCGATCTCACGCGATGCGTCGACGGCGATGCGTCGTGGCGATCGAGCGGATGCCGCGGCATCCGCTCGCTCTTGAACGCGAGGCGATGCTGTGGGCGCTGCCGCCGTCTGCTGCTCGGGTGCCGCCGACGCCTCGAACGCCGGGGCGAGCAGCTCGAGGAAGGCGTGCACCGCCTCGGGCGTGCCGCCGAGCCCGGTGCCGATCGTCTGCAGGGTGGCGGGCGAGGCGCCGTGCCGGAGTGCGGCGATCAATCCGGTCTCGAACTCGCCCGGGTCGCGCAGCACGACCCGGGGTGTCGCGCCGAGCTGCAGCTCGGTGGGGGAGCGCCACACGAGCGGGAGGAGCGGGTCGATGCGCGGTGACATGCCGAGAGCATGCCCGAATCGCGCCCGGCGGTGCGGAATTCCTCCACAGGTCGCCGCGCGCGAGTCGTGAGGCGGGTCAGGCGGTCGGTTCTTCGCCGTCTTCGCCGGGTGCCGCGGGCGTCTCGCCGCGGAGGAGCTGCTCGAGCGCCTGGTCGAACTCGTCGTCGGACTCGGCCGATTCGGTGCCCGTGAGACGGGCGACGAGAGCGGTCGGGTCGTCGAGGTCTTCGGCGGTCGGCAGCAGGTCGGGGTGCGCCCAGAGCGCGTCGCGCGCCTCGACGCCGACGGCGTCGGTGACGGCGCGCCACATGGCCGTGGCCTCGCGGAGACGGCGCGGCCTGAGTTCGAGGCCGACGAGGGTCGCGAAGGCGGACTCGGCCGGCCCGCCCGAAGCGCGGCGACGACGGATCGACTCCGCGATCGCGTCGGACTTCGGCAGTCGTGCGGTGGCGTCGGCGGTCGCCGCGTCGACCCAGCCCTCGACGAGCGCGAGCATCGTCTCGAGGCGGGCGAGGGCCGCCTGCTGCGACTCGCTCCTGCCGCGGATGAGCGCACCGTTGACGACCGCGTTGCGGAGCTCCTCGGTGTTCGTCGGGTCGAAGCCCTCCGCGAGCTCTTCCAGTCGCTCGGTGTCGATGTCGATGCCGCGCGCGAAGGCCGTGATCGCGGTGATGAGGTGCAGTCGCAGCCAGCGCGCGTGACGGAAGAGTCGTGCGTGGGCGAGCTCCCGCACGGCCAGGTAGAGCTCGATCTGGTCGGTCGGGATGTCGAGGTCGTTGCCGAACTCCGCGGCGTTCTGCGGCAGGATCGCCGCGCGGCCGTCGTCGAGGAGCGGAATGCCGACGTCGCCGCCCGAGACGACCTCGGTGGCGAGCTGGCCGACGACCTGCCCGAGCTGCATCGCGAAGAGAGCGCCGCCGATGCCGCGCATCATGCGGCTCGCGCCCTCGATCATGGAGCGCATCTCTTCGGGCGCCTGCTCGCTCATGACCCGGGTGAGTGCGTCGGAGATCGAGAGGGCGACCGGCTCGGCCAGTTGCGACCAGATGGGCATCGTCGCGGCGACCCAGGCGCGGCGGGTGAGGAGCTCGGGGGTGCTCGGCAGCGCGCCGAAGTCGACGGCCTCGTCGAGCCACAGCGAGGCGACCTGGAAGGCCTGGTCGAACCTGGCGCGCTCGTCGTCGGCGATCTGGAGCTGGCCGGTGGCGGCGCGTTCTTCGCCCTGCCGCACGGCGACGCTCCAGTCGATGCCGTCGTCGGCCTTGTTCATCGCCTGCTGCAGCTGCGAGAACAGCGCGGCGATGCTCGCCGGGTCGTTGGGCAGACCCGCGGCGCCGGCGAGGCTCGATGGGTCGATGCCGCCGTTGCCGGAGAGCAGTTCCCGAAGCATCTCCCGGAACTCGTCTTCGGGGCTTCGGTCGTCGGGCTCGTCATGCCGATCGGCCACAGTGGCCACCTCCCAGTCGCGTCATGTCAACCGTAACGCCGGGGCACGGGAGAGTGTCTGGGAAATGGCCTAGGCTGGGCGTTCCGGGTGTCCGCCCTTCGCGAACAGGGCCGGCACTCGCGTTCGAACACCGCCGGGAAGGATGACGGTTGAGCATCTTCGACGAGACCCCGTTGTCGGAGGATTCCCACAGGCGATCCGATCCGACGAACGTGCGACGCCCGCTGCGCGAGCGCATCGGCTGGAGCGCCATCACCGTCGCCGTCGTGGTCGGCATCGTGTTCGCCCTGATGCCCTCGCCGTACGTGATCGAGCAGCCCGGCCCGGTCTACGACACCCTCGGCGTCGCCGAGAACAGCGACGAAGAAGAAGTGCCGCTCATCGAGATCCCCGATGAGACCACCTACCCCACCGACGGCGAGCTCAACCTGCTCACGGTCTCGGTCGTCGGGCGCCCCGGCAAGACGCCGTCCTGGTTCGAGGTGATCGCCGCATGGTTCGACCGCACGCGTTCGGTCGTGCCCGTCGAGGCGATCTTCCCGCCCGGGGTCAGCACTGAAGACCGCGACGCCCAGAACCAGGCCGCCATGGTCGATTCGCAGCAGGACGCGATCGCCGCGGCGCTCGTCGAACTCGGCTACGACTTCCCGCGCGAGGTGACGATCGCCGGTCTCCTCGAGGACTCGCCCGCCGTCGGCGTGCTCGAAGAGGGTGACGTGATCGTCTCGCTCGACGGCACCGAGGTGCATTCCATTCGCGAACTGCAGACCGCGGTGCGCGAGCACGGTTCGGATGCCCCGGCGCAGATCGAGATCATCCGCGACGGTGCTCCGCTCACGGTCGAGGCGACCCCGGTCGACCGCGACGGCGTCTCCGTGCTCGGCATCGGCGTGCGCATGAACTACGAGTTCCCGGTCGAAGTCGAGCTGCAGCTCGACAACGTCGGCGGCCCGAGCGCCGGCATGATGTTCGCACTCGGCATCGTCGACAAGCTCACCCCGGGGGCCATGACCGGCGGCCAGATCGTCGCCGGAACGGGCACGATCGACTCGTCCGGCGATGTCGGACCGATCGGCGGCATCCGTCAGAAGCTCTGGGGTGCCGAGGACGCAGGCGCCGCCTGGTTCCTGGCGCCCGAGGCGAACTGCGACGAGGTCACGGGCAACGTGCCGAGCGGCCTCACCGTCTTCTCGGTGTCGACCCTCGACCAGGCGCGCGAGATCGTCGAAGACGTCGCCGACGGCGAGGTCACGGGCTCCTACCCGTCGTGCCCCGCCTGAACAGGCGATTCACCTGCTCCGCCTGAACAGGCGATTCAAAGGAATACGACTCTAGGATGGAATCCCGATCCCATCCCGACCGAGCACGAGGCCGAGAGTGTCAGCACAGCCGCAAGAACCGAGGGTCCAGCGCAGGCGCGCTCCGATCGCGATCACGATCGGCGTCGTCGCCGTGCTCGTCATCGCGTTCTTCGCCTTCGCCGGCATCTACGCCGACGTGCTCTGGTACGACCAGCTCGGCTTCCTCTCGGTGCTCACCACGGAGTGGATCGCGCGCATCGTGCTCTTCATCATCGGCTTCCTCGCCATGGCGGTGCCGGTGTGGGGATCGATCCAGATCGCCTATCGATCGCGTCCCGTCTACGCGAAGCTGAACTCGCAGCTCGACCGCTACCAAGAGGTCTTCGAGCCGCTGCGCCGACTCGCGATGTACGGCATCCCGGTGGTGCTCGGCATCTTCGCCGGCGTCTCGGCGTCGAGCCGCTGGGAGCTCACCCTCGCCTGGCTGAACCGCACGCCGTTCGGCACGACCGACCCGCAGTTCGGGTTCGACGTCGGCTTCTATGTGTTCGAGCTGCCGTTCTATCGCGCGATCGTCGGCTTCGCCTCGGCCGTCGTGCTGCTCTCGGTGCTGCTCGTGATCGCCACGAACTACCTCTACGGCGCGCTCCGGGTGAGCGGTCGCGAGGTCGTCATCTCGAAGTCGGCCCGCATCCAGATCGCGGTCACCGCCGGTCTCTACCTGCTGCTCCAGGCGGTCAGCATCTGGCTCGACCAGTACGCGACCGTGACCGAGACGGGCTCCCTCATCACGGGCGCCTCCTACACCGACGTCAACGCCACCATTCCGGGTCGGGGCATCCTCGCAGCGATCGCGGCCGTCGTCGCCGTGCTCTTCTTCATCACCGCGATCATGGGGCGCTGGCGTCTGCCGCTCGTCGGCACGGCGCTGCTCGTGGTGTCGAGCCTGCTCA
This sequence comes from Agromyces sp. Root81, assembly GCF_001429165.1. Taxonomy (GTDB): domain Bacteria; phylum Actinomycetota; class Actinomycetes; order Actinomycetales; family Microbacteriaceae; genus Agromyces. Next base: position 401,564 of record NZ_LMIR01000004.1, on the reverse strand, counting down.
TCGGCTCGCTGTACCCGTGGGTCATCCAGCGGTTCCAGGTCGACCCGAGCGCCCGTTCGCTCGAGGAGCCGTACATCCAACGCAACATCGACCTCACCCGAGACGCCTACGGCATCGCCGACGTCGAGGAGATCCCGTTCGAGGCGGAGACCGACGCCGCGCAGGGCGCGCTGCGCGAGGACGCCGCGACGACCGCCAGCATCCGACTCATGGACCCGCTCGTAATCGGCCCGGCGTTCGAGCAGCTCGAGCAGTTCCGCCAGTACTACGAGTTCCCGTCGGCGCTCGACGTCGACCGCTACGAGATCGACGGCGCCTCGCAGGACACGGTCGTCGCGGTGCGCGATGTGAACCTCTCGGGCCTCGGCGACGCCGAGACCTGGTTCAACTCGCACCTCGTCTACACCCACGGCTACGGGCTCGTCGCGGCCGCCGGCAACCAGCGCTCGGTCGACGGCCAGCCGGTGTTCCTGCAGTCGGGCATCCCGTCGTCGGGCGTGCTCGGCGACTTCGAGCCGCGCGTGTACTTCGGCGAGTCCTCGCCCGCGTACTCGATCGTCGGCGCGCCGAAGGACGCCAAGCCGATCGAGCTCGACTACCCGTCGGGCTCGGAAGGCGCCGACCAGACGCAGACGACGTTCGAGGGCAACGGCGGTCCGAAGCTCGACAACGCGTTCACGAAGCTCGTGTACGCGCTGAAGTTCCAGTCCGAGCAGATCTTCCTCTCCGACCAGGTCACGACCGACTCGCAGATCCTCTACGACCGCGACCCGGTGGAGCGCGTGCAGAAGGTCGCCCCATACCTGACGCTCGACACCGACACCTACCCGTCGGTCGTCGACGGCAAGGTCGTCTGGATCGTCGACGGCTACACGCTCTCCGACCAGTACCCCTACTCCAACAAGGTCAGCATGAGCGATGCGATCGCCGACAGCGAGACCCAGGCGCCCACGCTCGCCTTCGACGAGGTCAACTACATCCGCAACTCGGTGAAGGCCACGGTCGACGCCTACGACGGAACGGTGACGCTCTACGCGTGGGACGAGGAGGACCCGATCCTCCAGACCTGGCAGAAGGTCTTCCCGACGACGATCGAGCCGATGAGCAAGATGTCGGGCGACCTGATGAGCCACGTGCGCTACCCGTCCGACCTGTTCAAGGTGCAGCGCGAGGTGCTCGGTCGCTACCACGTGACCGAAGCGGTTCCCTTCTACTCTCGTGAAGACGCGTGGACGACGCCGAAGGACCCGACCGCCGACGCTGCCAGCACGCTGCTGCAGCCGCCCTATTACCTGACGATGAAGATGCCGGGCCAGGACGAGCCGAGCTACTCGCTCTACTCGACCTTCATCCCCGAGGCGCGCGGCGAGCAGAGCCGGAACGTGCTCCGCGGGTACCTCGCGGTCGATGCCGACGCCGGAAGTGCCGACGGCGAGCGCGCCGACGGCTACGGCGCGCTCAGGCTGCTCACACTGCCCGAAGACGACAACGTGCCCGGTCCGGGCCAGGTGCAGGCGAAGTTCAACTCCGACCCCACGGTCTCGCAATCGCTGAACCTGCTGAAGCAGGGCCAGTCGAACGTGATCAACGGCAACCTGCTGACGGTGCCGGTGGGTGGCGGACTCCTGTACGTGCAACCCGTCTACGTCGAATCGACCGGCAACACGAGCTATCCGCTGCTGCAGAAGGTGCTCGTGGCGTTCGGCGACCAGATCGCGTTCCAGGACACGCTCGACCTCGCGCTCGACGTGCTGTTCGGCGGCGACTCCGGTGCCGACGCGGGCGACAACGAGGTGGATCCGGGGGCGACACCGACCCCGCCGGCCGATGGCGAGACGCCGGCGGAACCGACGGCTCCGAACGACGAGGTGCAGGCGCTGCTGAACCAGGCGTCGCAGGCGATCAAGAACAAGCAGGCGGCACTCGCCGCCGGCGACTGGGCTGCGTACGGCGCCGCCGACGCGCAGCTCGCCGAGATCGTCGCGAAGCTCATCGAAGCCACCAAGGGCGAGTGAGGTGAGCGTCGACCTGCGCGGTGGCGAGTGGCTCGACGACAACCTCGCGAACTGGGACGAACGCGTCGCGGTACACGTGGCATCGGAGATGTACGACCGCACGGTGCTCCGTGACGGCGGCGTGGGCCTCGACCCGATCGTGCTCGAGGCCATCAGGCGCCTCTATCCCGACGGCCTCGAGGGCGTTCGGGTGCTCCACCTGCAGTGCCATTTCGGGTCCGACACGCTGTCGCTCGCGAACCTCGGGGCGACGGTGATCGGCATCGACTTCTCATCGCAGGCGGTCGCCGAGGCGCGTCGCATGGCCGAGGAGCTGGGCGTCTCGAATCGTGCCCGGTTCATCGAGGCGAACGTCTACGACGCCCGCCACATTCTGCCCGAGCCCGAATCCTTCGACCTCGTCTTCACCACGTGGGGCACGATCGGCTGGCTTCCGGATGTCGCGGAGTGGGCGCGCATCGTGTCGTGGTTCGTGAAGCCCGGTGGGCGGTTCTACTTCGCCGACGGGCACCCGGCGGCGATGGTGTTCGACGGAGACAGCGGGCCGGGTGGACTGCCCGCCTTCGCCTACCCGTACTCGAACGACGAACCTGACATCATCGACGACCCGAGCGACTACGCCGACCCCGAGGCGGCGCTCGCCAATGCGCGCACGTGGGAGTGGATGCATCCGCTCGGCGAGGTCTTCGCTGCGCTGCGCACTGCCGGACTCGACATCGAGACCTTCGCCGAGCACTACCGCGCGCCGTGGCGCATCTTCCCGGCGACGGTCGACCTCGGCGACGGCATGTACGGCTGGCCCGCCGAGCAGTGGCTGCCGCTCTCGTACGAGCTCGTCGCGGTGCCGCGCGCCGAGTCGGCGGAGGCAATCTGACGCCGACGACCGCCTCGATTCGCCGGGGCCCACTTCTCGTGATAGTGTTTCTTCTTGTGCCGCGGGGTGGAGCAGTTCGGTAGCTCGCTGGGCTCATAACCCAGAGGTCGTAGGTTCAAATCCTGCCCCCGCAACGCTGTGTTCATTCGAACACTCGAAGAAATCCCGGTCTCGAAAGAGGTCGGGATTTCTGCGTTAACGCGGGGACCGGATTCCTCACCGTCGGCCTCGTCGTCGCAGTCGCAGTCTGGGGTGAGTTCCAGATCGCGTTCGTCATGCTGCAAGATGCCGACAAGCTACCGATCACGACGAGTCTCTATCGATTCTCTGAGAGCTTCGGGCAGGACTGGTCCATGACCAGCGCTGTCGCCGTTCTCGCGATCCTGCCGATCTGCGCCCTGTTCATCATCTTCCAACGACGGTTCACGGAAGGGCTCACCCAAGGCAGCGTCAAAGATCACGAGCTGTCCCGATCGTTGCTCGTACTCAACGCGAAACTCGAGTCCTGACCCTTCTCGATGAACCCGTGTGACGCCGACGGGCGATTCCACGAGATGCACCCGGCGCGACCCGTCTCGATTCGGTGCACGGTTGGTCGAGCTGACTCGAACCGTGGCGTAAACTGATTGGACCATCGCAAATAGCCCGATCAAGAAAACACGATCTGACTATGGTTCGAGGGTTGACTCCCGAAATGAAGTCGGTGCCGCGGGGTGGAGCAGTTCGGTAGCTCGCTGGGCTCATAACCCAGAGGTCGTAGGTTCAAATCCTGCCCCCGCAACCAACCAATACCGAAGGAATCCCGGTCTCGAAAGAGGCCGGGATTTCTGCGTTGACGTGCCACGCACCGCGCTTGCTTTCCCGCAGGAGTCATGTGTCCGGCCCCGGCGACCTCATGGGGCGCGCTCGACAGGGACGGTCGGAGCCGCGCGCGCCCATCTTGGCGCTGGCTACCCGATCACGGGCGCTGTCTCGCAGGAGTGCCCGTTCTAGCGCGAGGCGCTCTTGCGCGCGCTGGCAAGCTCGACGATTCCGACGACAGCCGCGAGGAGCGCGACGGCGGCGGTGAAGACAAGGCCCGCCTGGCGGAGACCGATGACGCTCGCAAGGAGGCCGACGCCAATGGCCGGTACGGCGAGCATCAGGTAGATGCCAGCGAAGAACGAGGACGACACTTCGCCGCGGACAGCGGGCGGCACCTGTTCGACTGTGGTTGCGATTCCCGCGTTCAAGCACAAGCCGCCAGAGACGCCCAACACGGCCGCGGCGACGATCAGAGGGGCCAGCGCCGAACCGGCGAGCGCCACCGCGAGCGCAACAGATGCAACGATGAGCCCCGCACATCCGACTGGCAGAGCAATGCGGGGGCGCATCCCTCGGGCGATGAGCTGACCGGTCGCCATACCGGCGAAGGCGAGGAACACCACGAAGCCTGCGAGCGCGTGACTGTCGAGGTGCAGGTCTCTGGACAAGAACATCGCCGTTACAGCGGTGAGCACACCAGTGATGGCAAAGCCGGTTCCGGCAGCGAGCACAGCGCGTGCGAACGCGCCACGGATCGATGCGGGAACGCGCAGGCGGTGGGGCCGGATGCGTAGGCGAACGCGACCCGTCGGCGCAGGTGCCCAGAGTGCGAGGCCGAGGAAGGCCATGACGCAGAGAGCGAGGTGGGCCGCGAACGGAATCGTCAAAGGCAGCGGTGCCGCAGAGGCGAGGATGCCGGCGATGAGCGTGCCGAGCGCGAGCCCGCCGGTGTTGGCTGCCACAGCGAGCGTGGCGGCGGTTGCCCTCTTCTCGGGCGCAAAGAGGTCGATGACGGCGGCGGTGCCTGCGCCACTCATGAATCCCGCACCGAGGCCCGATACAACACGGGCCACGATGAGCAGCATGAGCGAGGGCGGCAGCAAGAAGAGAATCGCGCTGAGCAGGGCGAGCCCGACGGCGAGCATGAGCACGGGGCGCCGCCCGAGGTCGTCGGAGAGTCGTCCGAAGAGCGAGAGCGCCCCGACGACCCCGATGGCGTAGACCGCGAAGAGCACGGTCACAGTGAGCGGCGAGAACGAGAGCTCGGCCGAGTAGATGGAGTAGAGCGGGGTGGGAATCGTCGTTCCCATCATCGTGACGAGGAAGGCGAACGCGGTCACGGTGATTGCGCGCCGTGACCGGGCGCGCGCAGGTTCAAGGGCTGCAGAAGCCATGGCTGATGTTCCTTAATAATGAGTCATGTTGTCTCGAAATGTGAATGCACGTCTCCACATGTCGTTTCAGTTGGTGTGAGGAGCTTGGTTGAGAAAATCGCCGGAATGGTCGTCTTGGGGGATCGCTCCGCTTGGGGCGACCGCGCGCGGCGGCGACGCGATTCACTCGCGGTAGTCGCCGATCCCGCTGCGCCAGTAGCCCTGTACGTGCAGCCCCGCGACCTCTCGCTCCCGCGTCGTTCGGCGAAACTGCTTCGCCGAGGCGGCTTCGGCCGCGAACCACACCCCTGTGCCGGGGCCGAATCGCGTGCGAGACGCGGCCGCTGCCAGGAGTGAACCCGGTGCGTCTGCGCGTGATCGGTGCAGCCAGGTGAGCGTGGTGTGCGCGGGCACATCGAGTTCTTGTCGGTCGCCCCGTGCACCCGTCTCGATGAATGCCTGGATCGGGCGAGCGCTGTGTTCGCGTTCCAAGATCGCCGAGATCGCCGGGAGCGAGGTCTCGTCTCCGAGCAGGAGCAAGGAAGTGGCCGTTCGGGTGGGGGCTCCGCTGGGGCGCGGGCCGCCGATGCGCGCGAGGTCGCCGATGCGGCATGCGCCGGCCCATCGTGGCATGGTGCCGCCGCCGTGCAGAAAGACGTCCACATCGATCTCGTCGCGGATCGGGTTGAACCCGCGCACCGTGTAGGCCCTTCCGTGCTCGCCGTGACCGTCCGTGCTGGGCACGAAGAGTTTGACCCACGACCCGGGGGAGTCGTGCACTGCGGGTGCGAGGTCATCGCCGCCGAGCGTGAGTCGCAGCATCCGTTCGCTCACCTGCTCTCGGGCTGTGACCACGACGTCGCGCGAGACGGTGACGCTGCGTCCTGAGCGCGGCGCGGCTGTTGCAGAGGTGTTCATGGGAATCCTTATTTCGAGTCACGGTGTCCAGTAATGCTACCGACTCTATTTCGGGACAGCAAGCACCGAAACTGCTATTGTCGGATCATGGCTGACAACTCGCGACCGCCCGGTCGGCCGCGCAGTGAGGACGCGCGCGCGGCTGTGCTCCGCGCCGTCGATGACATGCTCGTGGATGAGGGCTACGCGGCGATGACGATGAAGGGCATCGCCAACCGGGCGAAGGTCGGGCGCCAGACCGTCTATCGCTGGTGGTCGTCGAAGGCCGAGATTCTGCTGGAGGCGAGCGCGACTGACGCGGCCCGCGAACTGACCGTGCCGCAGGGCCCTGACGCTGAGGCCGAGATCGCAGGCTTTCTCACCGCGCTCTCGACCTTTCTCACGGATTCCGACGCCGGGCTCGCCTACCGCGCGCTCCTCGGCGAGGCCCAGCATGATCGCAAGGTTGCGGAGCTGTTGCGGGGAACGGACGTGCTCGGAGACGCTGCGCGCGCGGTGATTCAGAGCGCAAGAGGTCGTGGCGCGCTCAAGGACGAGTCAGATCTCGGCGCGTTGACGGCCGAACTGGTCGGCCCCATCGTCTCTCGCATTCTGATTGAAGACTGGCGTGGAAGACCCGACGAACTGCAGGAGATGGCTCGGCGCTTTCTGAGTCGTTGAGAGCTGGAGGAGGGGCTTGCGCCCTGGTGGCTCGTGTCAGTCAGCGATGGGCCCCTCAGTCCGGGTGCTGTCGGCCCCGGCGTCTCGGAGCGCGTGGTGCGGTCTGCACCGGCTCAAGCTCGGCATCGCGCCCGAAGGGCATGCATCACCGTCAACCGCCCAGCACGCGCAGGGCCTGATGCTCAGAACCTACGAGCCTTCTCGCGGTTGCCGCAACCGGGAAGCACGGCATCACGGTCGGGATCGACGCTCATCGACGGAGATGCGACCGCGTGTCATAGACTCTCGTCTATGAGTGATGTTTCGGAGGCCGCGCGAGAGCTTCGGCTCGTGGCCGACCCGACGCGCGCCCACATCCTCCGGAGCATTCTGGGCTCGCCTGACGGACGCGTGCTCGTCGGGCGTCTCGCCGAGGAACTCGGCCTGCGGCAGCCGACCGTGAGCCACCATGTGAAAGCGCTCCTCGACGAGGGCCTGCTGCAACGCGAGCCCGATGGACGCCGGACCTGGTACTCGCTGGCGCCGGCCCATGCGGATCGAATCGCCGAGATGCTCGGTCGACCTGAGGCCGGGGTCGCCGTCGATCCGATCCTCGACCGAGTCGTGCAGGATCTCAGTGCACGATTCGAGGGCGTGTTCAGCGCGGAGACGGTCGAACGGTACGTCCGTGAGAGCTACGAGCTCCTTGCGGCCCGACCGACGCCCGGTCAGCGCGTTCCGTCGCTCGCAGCGCAGTTCGCAGCGGATCGCCTCGACGCCCTCGCCCGTCATGACACCTCGCCGGGCAATTCCGTGCCGGAGGTGCTGTTCGTCTGCGTGCAGAACGCCGGTCGGTCGCAGATGGCCTCGGCGATCCTCCGGCACCTCGCCGGCGACCGGGTTCGCGTTCGGACCGCGGGCTCGGATCCGGCCGGCGAAGTGCGCAGCTCCGTCCTGACCGCCCTCGACGAGATCGGTGTGCCGCTCGCCGGCGAGTATCCCAAGCCGTTGACCGACGAGGTCGTCCGCGCGGCCGACGTCGTCATCACGATGGGCTGCGGCGACGCGTGTCCGATCTACCCCGGACGGCGATACCTCGACTGGGATCTCCCCGACCCGGTGGGGAAGCCCCTCGCCGAGGTGCGTGAGATCCGCGACGACATCGAGCGCCGCATCCGCGAGCTGCTCACCACCCTCTGAGATCGACGGGTAGCCAAATGATAGATACACGTCTATCATTTGAGGATGAGCACTGAGAAGCCCTCCGTCCTGTTCGTGTGCGTCCACAACGCCGGCCGTTCCCAGATGGCCGCGGGGTACCTTCGCGCCCTCGGCGGCGACGGTGTCGAGGTTCGATCCGCAGGGTCGGAGCCGAAGGACCAGATCAACCCGGTCGCCATCCAGGCGATGGCCGAGGACGGCATCGACATCACCGGCAACACCCCGAAGATCCTCACCGTCGATGCCGTCAAGGAGTCGGACGTGGTGATCACGATGGGCTGCGGCGATGCCTGCCCGATCTTCCCCGGCAAGCGCTACGAGGACTGGGAGCTGGAGGACCCGGCGGGCAAGGACATCGAGACCGTGCGCCGCGTCCGCGACGACATCCGCAACCGCGTCGAGGCGCTCCTCGCCGAGATCGTTCCGGTCGACACTGGAAGGACACTGCAATGAGTGACCAGGCCATCGAGAACGTCGTCGTCATCGGCTCAGGTCCCTCGGGTTACACGGCCGCGGTCTACCTCGCCCGTGCTGGTCTCGCGCCGGTCGTGCTGGCGAGCTCGGTCGAGGCGGGCGGCGCGCTCGCCACGACGACCGAGGTCGAGAACTACCCGGGCTTCGCCGAGGGCATCATGGGGCCCGACCTGATGGAGCAGATGCGGGATCAGGCCGAACGTTTCGGCGCCCGCATCGTCTACGACGACGCTACCGACGTCGAACTCACCGGCGAGGTCAAGACCATCCGCACGATCAACGGCGTCGAGTATCAGGCGCACGCCGTGGTGCTCGCGATGGGCTCCGCCTACCGCAAGCTCGGCGTCGAGGGCGAGGAGCGACTGACCGGTCGCGGCGTCTCCTGGTGCGCAACGTGCGACGGCTTCTTCTTCAGAGGCAAGGACATCGCGGTCGTCGGCGGCGGCGACTCGGCACTCGAAGAGGCGATGTTCCTCACTCGCTTCGCCGACTCCGTCACCCTCGTGCACCGCCGTGATTCGCTGCGCGCCTCGCGCATCATGCAGGAGCGCGCACTGGCGAACCCGAAAATCCGCCCGTACTGGAACGCCGAAGTCGTCGCCGCCGAGGGCGACGACGGGCTCGAGCGCCTCCGGCTGCGAGACACTACGACCGGTGAGGATGCCGCGCTCGACGCGACCGGCCTGTTCATCGCGATCGGCCACGACCCGCGCAGCGAGCTCGTCGCGGGCCAGGTCGAACTCGACGACGACGGCTACGTGAGGGTGCAGCATCCGTCGACCCATACGAACCTCGAGGGCGTCTTCGCCTGCGGCGACCTCGTCGACAAGCGCTACCGTCAGGCCATCACGGCGGCCGGCACCGGATGCGCGGCAGCACTCGACGCCGAGCACTACCTGGCGGCGCACGGCCTCGCCGACCCGGTGGAAGAGCAGGCGGCCATCATCCTGGAGACGCCGATGTAGCGATGCCGGCACCAGTGCCACTGGTGCACGGGTCGGCGGTCGTGTTTGACTGACGCGAAGGCGTCCATGCTGCTCATCGGAGAACTGGCGGAAGCAAATGTCGGAATCGGCAACGCATCTCGAAGACGGCCCGATCGTGGTGGGCATCAAGCCCGGTCTCCCATCCCGGCTCATCGAGACGGCCGAACGCACAGCGGGTTCGATGGACTGCGCGGTCATCTTCGCCTATGTCGAGCTCAACAGCGCCCTCGTCGAACTCGAGTACACGGAACCGCGCACGCGCGACTCGCTCGATCCCGAGATCGACGAGGAGATGTCGGCCGTCGCGGCCGCGATCAGCGACATGCTCACCGCGGCACTCGCCGAGAGCCGCGTTCAGTGGTCCTTCCGAGTGCTCGCAGGAGATCCGGCAAGCGCATTGTCTCGACTGGCGGCGGATGTCGGCTCGCGGATGCTCATCGTCGGCACGAGGCGGCACGGGGCCCTCCATCGCGTCGAGGAGTTCTTCACCGGCTCACTGGCGAAGGCGCTCGCGATGGGGCAGGACCGCCCGGTACTGCTCGTTCCGATGATTCAAGAGGCACCGCCGCCCGAGTGACGCGAGGTCGGGCCACGTGTCGACTCGGATCGGCGGCGGTGACTCAGTGGGCGATCTCGTTCGGAGCGCGCCTGGCGCTGAACCAGTGCGGCTGCTCGGTCAGGCCGTGCTCGATCCACACGTGCTTGCTCTCGGTGTAGGCATCGAGGCCTTCCTCGCCGAGTTCGCGCCCGATTCCGGCCTCGCGGAAGCCGCCGAACGGGGCGGCGTAGTTGTCGGGGAGCGGATTGTTGATCCAGACGGTGCCGACCTTCAGCGCCCACGAGGCCTTCATCGCCAATCCGAGGTCGCCGACGAGCACGTTGCAGCTCAAGCCGAACCGGTTGTCGTTGGCGAACGCGATGCCCTCTTCGAAGGTGCTGATGGGAGTGACCGGGGCCACAGGACCGAAGATCTCGCCGAGGTCGTTGATCGCCTCATGGCTGAGCCCGCGGATGAGCGTCGGCTCGAAGAACGCACCCGGGCCATCGATCGACGCGCCGCCGACGAGGATCTCCCCGCCCGCCTCACGGGCGCGGCGGCAGTAGTCGACGACGCGCTGACGGTGGGCTTCGCCGACCAACGGGCCGACATCGGTGCGGGGATCGAGTGGATCTCCGATGACGAGCTGGGCCATGCGCGCAGCGAAGCGCTCCGTGAACTCGTCGATGATCGTGTCGCGCACGAAGAACCGCTCGGACGCGGTGCAGACCTGACCGTTGTTGGCGAACTTCGCGAACAGTGCGGCTTCGACGGCGAGGTCGAGGTCGACGTCGTCCCAGACGATCATGGCGTCGTGGCCCGACATCTCGACCGAGCAACGTCTGGCGTCCTGGGCGCAGAGCGCCATGATCTTCTTGCCGACGGCCGAGCTCCCGGTGAACGCGATCTTGTCGACGCCGCGGTGGCGCACGAGCGCTTCGCCGATGTCGGCGCCGCCCTGCAGGATCTGGTGCACGCCGGCCGGCAGATCGAGCGATTCGACCAGGAGCGGCAGCGACAGCATCGTCTCGGGGGAGGGCTTGCTGATGACCGCGTTTCCAGCCGCGAGCGCCGGTGCCGCCTTCCACGACCAGAGCAGGAGCGGGTAGTTCCAGGGGAGGATCGCGCCGACGACGCCGATCGGTTCCTTGATCACGATGCTCGTCGAGGTCCGGCTCATCTGCGGGGCGAGTCGCCCGCCGCGTGTTCGGGCGAGCCCGGCGTAGTAGTCGAACACCTCCGCCGCCGCTGCGACCTCGAACTCGGCTTCGGGAAGCGGCTTGCCGCTCTCGAGCGTCAGGAGCCGTGCCACTTCGCCGGCGACGCTCCGGATCCGGGCCGCGCATTCCTGCAGGACGGTCGAGCGTTCGAACGGAGTCTGTTCCGACCAGTGCTCGAAGGCGGTTCGCGCCGTCGCGACGGCAGTGTCGACGTCATGGATCGATGCGGTCGGCACGTCGGCGAGCAGGCGGCCGTCGATGGGGCTGACCGCGCGGGCGGTGCCCGGAATCTCGGATGTCGGGAATGCGGTCATCGTGTTGCCTCCACCGGTTCAGGCTCGGATGCCCCCACCCGTGATGCTTCGACGGGCAGGCGGCTCGTCCAGACGGACGGGACGAGGCGTGCACCGAGGTGCACCGCCTCAGTGACCATAGCGGCGATTCTCGATCGGGGTGGACCACGTCCCGTCGGCCGTGGTTGCCCGAACATATGCCGATCCTGCCCCTGCCGGGTTCGCCGTGCTCTCTGGCAGCGAGCGCGAATCCCCGCCGAGCTCTCAGCTCTCAGCTCTTCGGCTGAGTGAGTGCCATCGGAAGCACGACATCGTCGGGCGAACCCCCCTCGAGGAGCTCGATGAGGGTACGTGCGCACCGGGCGCCCATCTCGATGGGATCCAGGTCCAAGTACACCAGGCGCGGATCGAGTGCGGCGCTGGCTTCACCGACGACGGAGACGGCGAGGTCCTTCGGCACGACGAGGCCGGCCTCCGCCGCGGCTTCGGTGATCGCGCTCGAGTAGGTCGCGTTGAGGCAGTGCACGCCGTCGACCGCGCCGTGCGAGCCGGACAGCAGCTCCCGGGCGCCCTCGATGGGGGACTGATCGCTCCCGAGGAGGTACACGTTCGAAGCGATGCCGCGCTCCGAGCACCACGTCTCGTAGGCGCGCTGCGAGCTGATCGTGTACTCGTCGTCGGCGCCTCCGCGGAAGAACGCCGGCCGAGTCGAGCCGTGTCCGGCCAGCGCATCGAGCGCTGACGGAATGCCCTCCTCCAAGGCGGACCTGACGGACCTGAGTCGTGCGCTCGGATCCGCGTCGCTGTAGCCGCCGTCAGCGACGACGGCACGACCCTGCTCCAGCGCGTGTCGGATGATCAGGTCGGACGGAGCGGGGTCGACCACGATGAGCCCGTCGAGCGGAATCGGCTCGTTCAGCCGCCCGGACTCGTCGGTCCGGACAGCAGCGATCGAGTAGCCGTGTTCGAGGGCTTCCATCGCGGCACCCGCGATGATCCCCCGGTAGTAGGGAAGGTAGGTCTGCTCCCAGATGAGGCTCTCGCCGTGCCTGACCGCGACCCCGATCACGTGGGTTCGACCGGAGCGGAACACCTTGCTGATCCAGCCCGGCTGATAGCCCAGCCGGTCGCCCGCCTCGAGTACTTTGCGCCGGGTCCCTGCGGCGATCTTGCCCTTGTCGTTGTAGACCAGGGACACCGTGGCGGTCGAAACACCGGCAGCCTCGGCGACGTCGCGGATCGCGACCTTCTGCGGCTTCATTGTCACCTTTCCCGGGTGGCGGGCCGGCGTCGGGTTTGACACCGTGCGCGTCAGGGATGATACTAACCACACCAAAAGTAAACCGGTTTATTCCACTCGTCAATCTGATGGGTTTGAACCGGTTTATCTCCACGAGATTGAAGGACTTCGATGAAGAAGCAGCTCCTGACCGGGATCGTCCTCGCTGTCGCCGCCTCGCTCGCCCTGTCCGGGTGCAGTGCAACGGGCTCCGGTGACGCAGCCGACGCGAAGAAGCCGTACGGCGAATGCCCGCTGGCCGGCGAGAAGGGCGAGTTCACCCTCGACACGGTCACGCCCGGTGAGCTCCTGGTGCGTGCGGATCTGCCCAGCCCCGGCTGGTACAACGGCGACACCGTCGACGAGATCGACTCGGGCGTCGACTACTGCATCCTCGCGAACATCGCGTACCGCTCCGGCATCGACACGATCATCCTGCAGAACGCGTCATTCGATGCGCTGATCGCCGGCAAGGGCGGCGAGATGGACCTCACGCTCAATCAGATCGGCATCACCGAGGAGCGGGCGAAGATCTTCGACTTCTCCGACGCGTATCACGACGCGAACACGGCCGTGGTGACCAAGAGCGGTTCCGAACTCACCGAGGACGACCTGCTCGATGCGAAACTCGGCGTGAAGCAGGGCACCACGCAGCAGCTCTTCGTCACCGAGACGATGAAGCCCACGCAGCAGATCGCGGTGTACCCCGGTGACAACGAGCTCGATGCCGCGGTCGCCGCAGGTCAGATCGATGCCGCGATCCAGGACCTCTCCGTCGCGCTGGGGGCCGTGAACGCCTCGGGCGGCAAGCTCCTCGCTGTCGCCCAGGTCCAGACGGGCACCAAGATGGGTGTGCTGCTGCCGAAGGCCTCGCCGAACACTGCAGTCGTCAACGAGATCCTCGCCCAGATGAGGGAGGACGGCACCCTCGCGGAGCTTGAGTCCAAGTACCTCGGCGCCGCGTACGGAATCGACCCCACCACCGTTCCAGTCTGGAACGTCCGGTGAGTCTCGGCACCGCCACCCGTCCGGTGCGCGTGAGCAGCCCGCTGGCGCAGCGTCGCGACACCTCCGGGTCGGTCATGCTGATCGGCAGCCTGGTGTGGCTCTTCACCGTCGCATTCACGGTGTGGACCGCGCTCGAGCTGCCTGCCGTCGCCGACGAAGGCTGGCGAGTCGTGATCGGGATCGCGCTCTGGCTCGTCGTGGCCCTCGCCGTCATCGCCGGGCTGCCGCTCCTGCGCGGCATCCGCTACCGAACCGAAGCGGCGCGCGCCGACGCCGCTGGTGATCTCGCCGCCGCGCGAGCCGCGCGGTCCCGCGCCACCCAGTCCGGATGGGTCGCCGCCGGCTGGACGCTGCCGCTGATCGCGGTCGCCGTCTTCGCGCAGTTCCTGGCAGCCAACGACCACGCCGTGCAGACGACGTTCTTCGACGTGCCGTTCATGCTGCGCAGTCTGCAGGACATCCTGGTCGGGTTCTGGGTGAACGTGCAGATCGCGATCGTGGCCGAGGTCCTCATCCTCGTCTGGGCGCTGTTCGTCGCGCTGGCGAAGCTCACTCCCGGCGTCGCCGGGCGACCGATCCGCTGGATCGCGACGACGTACATCGACATCTTCCGAGCGGTCCCGTCCATCGTCGTGATCTACCTGATCGGGTTCGGTCTCCCGCTCGCGCAGATTCCGTTCCTCAGCGACCTCGGGCCGTTCTGGTCTGCTGTGCTCGCACTCACGCTCATCTACGGCGCGTACGTCGCCGAGGTCTACCGGTCCGGTATCGAAGGCGTGCACTGGTCGCAGGTCGCGGCCTCTCGTTCCCTCGGGCTGAGCTACGGCAAGACGATGCGCTTCGTGGTCGTCCCGCAGGCCGTTCGCCGTGTCATGCCGCCTCTGCTGAACGACTTCATCGGATTGCAGAAGGACACCGCGCTCGTCACGATCATCGGAACGGTCGAGGCGTTCACCCAGGCGAAGATCTACGCCGGAAACTACTTCAATCTGTCGTCGGTGACCGTCGTCGCGATCATCTTCATCATCATCACCATTCCGCAGACCCGGTTCGTCGACCGGCTCATCGAACGCGACTCCCGCGCGAAGACCAGGAGCTGACCGACATGGCATTCCTTGAACTGACCGACGTCGACAAGTCGTACGGCGATCACCAGGTGCTCAACGGCATCACCCTGCAGGTCGAGAAGCACCAGGTCGTGTGCCTGATCGGAGCATCGGGCTGCGGCAAGTCGACCCTGCTGCGCACGATCAACGGACTGGAGGAGATCCAGGGCGGCGAGATCTCCCTCGACGGCGACGTGATCTCGGGAGAGGGCGTCGACCTGAACGCCATCCGCACCCGGATCGGGATCGTCTTCCAGAGCTTCAACCTCTTCCCGCACATGACCGCGCTCGAGAACATCACCCTTGCGCCGCGCCGTGTACTCGGCGTCTCGAAGGCCGAGGCCGACGATTACGCGATGAAGCTGCTCACACGAGTGGGGCTGGCCGACAAGGCGAACGCCTACCCCGACAAGCTCTCGGGCGGCCAGCAGCAGCGTGTCGCCATCGTGCGCGCGGTGGCCATGAACCCCGACGTCATCCTCCTCGACGAGATCACGTCGGCACTCGACCCCGAGCTGGTCGCCGAGGTGCTCAACATCGTGAAGGATCTCGCTGCTGAGGGCCTCACGATCGTCATGGCGACCCACGAGATGAGCTTCGCCCGTGAGGTCGCCGACACCATCGCGTTCCTGCATGAGGGCCGCGTCCTCGAAAGCGGCCCGCCCGACCAGATCTTCACCGCGCCGCGCGAGGAGCGCACCCGCGAATTCCTCCACCGCATCGTCGAGGCAGGACGACTGTGAGCACTGAAGCAGTCATCTCGGCACTCGACCTCGAGCCCTCGGTCCACACGGAAGGAAGCACGATGCGCCGTGTCGTCATCGTCCAGCACGAAGACAACGCCGGAATCGGGCGATTCGCCGCCCCGTTGGAGGAACTCGGCGTCACGGTCACCACGGTTGGCCCGGGCATCGGAGTCGATGTCCCCGAAGCGCTCGGCGACGTGGAGGGCCTCATCGTCCTCGGCGGGTCGCCGGGACCGAACGATGACGGCACCGCTCCATGGCTCCCGCGGGTCCGTGGGCTGATTCAGGAGGCACTCGACCGGGAGCTGCCGTATCTCGGCATCTGCCTCGGCGGGCAGCTGCTCGCCGTCGTCGCAGGCGGTACGGTCGAACCGGTCAGGATCCGCCCCGAGATCGGACTCAGTGAGATCGAGACGACGGCGGCAGGAGCATCCGACCCGCTGGTCGGGGAGTTGCCGAAGCAGACCCGGTCGATGCAATGGCACTTCGAGGAAGTCACGCTGCTGCCGCCGGGTTCGGTCTCGCTCATGAGCAGCGGCTCCTGCCCGAACCAGGCGTTCCGCGTCGGGTCGAAGGCGTGGGGCGTGCAGTTCCATCCGGAAGCCGACGCCACGACTGCGAAGAGCTGGGCGACGGGCGATGACGCTCAACTCACACGGATCGGGATGACCGCTGAGGCGGTCACTGCGCCGTTCGGGCTGGCCGATCCCGAGCTCGACGAGACCTGGATCCCGCTCTTGAAGCGCTGGGTCGCCTTCCTCTAGGAGGCGTGCGACGATGAGCGAAACGATGAGGGCGTCGGAATCCGCGGGGCCACCGAACGAGGTCGTGAACGACGAGGGCCGGATGTCGCGAGCCGCCGAGCTGAAGTCACACGCGAACGGGACTCTGCGACGCGAGACCGACTCCCTCATCGCGCTCAGTCATCGCATTTCCGAACACCCGGAGACCGGGCTGCGCGAGGTACGGGCTGCCGGATGGCTTCTCGAGATCGCGAGCACGGTTCCGGATGTCGGCATCGAAACCGGTATCGCCGGGATGCCGACCGCGTTCGCCGCCGAGGTCGGTACGGGTGAGCTCGTCGTGTCCATCTGCGCGGAGTACGACGCGCTCCCCGGCATCGGGCACGGCTGCGGACACAACATCATCGCGGCTGCCGCGGTGGGCGCCTTCGTCTCGCTCGCCCCGCTGGCGGACGACCTCGGCGCGACGATCCGGCTCCTGGGAACCCCCGCCGAGGAGAACGAGGGCGGGAAGATCCGCATACTGCGAGCCGGGGCATTCGCGGGCACGAACCTCGCGATGATGGTGCACCCGGGCTCCGTCGACGAAGCCAGCATGAACCCCTACGCCTCAGCGGTCATCGAGGCGCGCTTCACCGGTCGCGAAGCACACGCGTCGATCGCTCCGCACGAGGGTGTGAACGCACTCGACGCGATGACCGTCGCGCTCACCGCCATCGGTCTCGCGCGGCAACAGCTCGCGCCCGGCCAGCAGGTCCACGGCACCGTGGTCGATGGCGGCGGCGCGCCGAACATCATCCCCGGAAGCACCGCAGGGATCTGGATGATCCGCGCCACCGACCTCCCGGGTCTCCGCCGTGTGCGCGACCGCGTCGAGGACTGCATCCGGGCCGGGGCCCTTGCCGCCGGGTGCGAGGTCGAGATCTCCCAAGACGAGCTGAGCTATCACGACTTGCGCATCGACCGGCCGCTCACCGAGCTCTATGTCGAGAATGCGCATCTCGTCGGGCGGAGCCCGGCCGGAGTCGCGCACCGCGGCGGATCGACCGACATGGGGAACATCTCCCAGGTGTTCCCATCGATCCATCCGATGGTCGGTCTCGGCGATGCCGGGCTGGTGCTGCATACGCCGGAGTTCGCAGCGGCGGCGCGCGGACCTGCAGGAGATCGTGCAGTGCTCGATGGCGCGCTGCTGCTCGCCGCCGTCGCCATCGACGCGTGCTGCGATCCAGTTCATCGGGAGCGACTCCTCAGCGACAACGCGATATCCGAAGAACACGCGCTCCATTCCTGACGTCGGTGGGCAGCGCGACAATCGTCGAATGGCCGACGACCGCTTCATGACGATCCACGACCCGGAGCTGCTCGCGAGGGGCGAGCGTGTGCTGGGCGACGAGTTCACGGCGATGAACGAGCGAGTGCGGGAGGTCACCGAGCTGACCTCCCGCCTCAACGTCCTCCCGTTCGGCGACGAGGCGGGCAAGGTGGCACTGCTCCAGCAGATCCT
This sequence comes from Agromyces sp. Root81, assembly GCF_001429165.1. Lineage (GTDB taxonomy): Bacteria > Actinomycetota > Actinomycetes > Actinomycetales > Microbacteriaceae > Agromyces. Next base: position 383,820 of record NZ_LMIR01000004.1, on the reverse strand, counting down.
GGGTCGCCCGCTGCCGGCAAGGCTGACGATCTATCCGCCCTTCTACACCGACCACGGTCTCCGGCTGGAGCTGGCGGAGCGCGTCTTCATCAACCAGGGCTGCACGTTCCTCGACTACGCCGGCATCCGGCTGGGCGAGGGAGTGATGATCGGCCCGAAGGTCACGTTCATCACCGTCGGCCACCCCGTCGACCCCGGCGAGCGGCGCCGGTTCCTCAGCGGCGCGCCGATCGATGTGGCCGAGAACGTGTGGATCGGTGCGGGCGCGATGATCCTGCCCGGCGTGAGCATCGGTCGCGATGCCGTCGTCGCGGCCGGCACGATCGTGGCCGACGATGTACCGGCCGCGAGCCTGGTGGCGGGGCCGAAGGGCACGGTGCGTCGACGCTGGTGAACGCGGCTGCGCATCGGGCTTAGGGTAGGCTTACCTCATCCCCCTGTTCGCTCGTCTGGAGGCATCCGCCGTGCTCACGACCATGCCTGTACAGCACTCGATGCTGCTCGGCGGCGCTCACGACGACCTCGCGCTCATCACCGAATCGGGCGCGCTCAGCTACGGAGAACTCGCTGCGAGGGTCGCCGATCGCCGCCGCGAACTCGGAGCAACACGTCGGCTCGTCATGCTCCAGGCCTCCAACGATGTCGAGCCGCTGATCACCTACCTCGCCGCCCTCGAGGACCGGCACCCGATCCTGCTCGTCGCACCGGGCGAAGACGAAGCCTCGGTCCGCCACCGGGCGCACCTCGCCGAGCGGTTCGATCCCGACGTCATCGCCGCCGGGGCCGGCAACGGACCGATCCTGCACGAAGTGCGCGTCGGAACCTCCCATCGGTTCTCGCCCGACCTGGCGATGCTCGTCAGCACGTCCGGTTCGACCGGATCCCCGAAGCTGGTGCGGTTGTCGCGGGAGAACCTCGTGAGCAACGCGCGCGCCATCGCCGACTACCTGCGACTCACTCCGGCAGACCGCGCAGCGACGACGCTGCCCATGCATTACTGCTACGGACTGTCGGTCGTCAACAGTCACCTCGTCGCCGGCGCCAGCCTCATGCTGACGGACCGTTCGGTGACGGATGCCGCGTTCTGGGAGGACGCGAGCACGCACCGCATCAGCTCGTTCGCGGGAGTGCCGTACACGTTCGAACTGCTCGAGGCCGGAGGGTTCGCCGAGCGGCTCCCCGACAGCATCCGCTACCTGACACAAGCCGGAGGCCGTCTCGCCCCGGAGGCGATCCGCCGATTCGCCCGTCTCGGCGACCGGCGCGGGTTCGAGTTCTTCGTCATGTACGGCCAGACCGAGGCGACGGCACGCATGGCATACGTGCCGGCAGAGGTCGCCGAGCAGGCGGCAGGCGCCATCGGTCGGCCGATCCCGGGCGGCCGGATGCGCATCGACGCGGAGCCCGGTGCTGAGATCGGCGAGTTGGTCTACGAAGGGCCGAACGTGATGCTCGGCTATGCCGAGAGTCCCGCCGACTTCGCGCTCGGACGCACCGTGCACGAGCTCCGCACCGGCGACCTTGCGAAGCAGCGTTCCGACGGCCTGTTCGAGGTGGTCGGCCGGATGAACCGGTTCGTGAAGGTGTTCGGACTGCGGGTCGATCTCGACGCCGTCCAGCGGCTGCTCGCGGAGGAGGGCATCGAGTCGCGTACCTCGAGCGCCGGCGAGCGGCTCCTCGTCTTCGTACGAGAGGAGCGACGAGTCGATGAGGCCCGTTCCCGCGCCGCCGCCCTGCTCGGCATCCCCGCCCACGCGGTGCGTGCGTACCCGATCGGCGAGTTCCCGTGCACCTCGAGCGGCAAGCCCGACTTCGGGGCGCTCACCAGGTACGCGACCCTGCTCGATCAGCGCCTCGACGAGCCGGTTCCGGCCGAGGCAGGTGCGACCGTCGCGGAGGACGTTCGCGAGGTCTTCGTCGAACTGCTCGGCCGCGCCGACGCGACCGTCGACGACAGCTTCGCCGGCCTCGGCGGGGACTCGCTGAGCTACGTGGAGGTCTCGCTCCGGCTCGAGGACCTCCTCGGCCGCCTGCCGCGGGATTGGCCCTCGCTCTCGGGCGAGCAGCTTGCGGTGACGGTTCAGGCTGCGGGCGGAGCGGCACCGCCGCACGACTCGCCCGTGGCGGCGGCGGGTGCCGCGGCATCCGCTCGGAGACGGAATCACCCACGTCGGAAGCCGATGCTTCCTCGCATGGAGACGCCTGCGGTGCTCCGAGCGATCGCGATCGTGCTGATCGTCGCCACGCACGCCGACCTGATCGGCATGAAGGGCGGCGCCCACCTGCTGCTCGCCGTCGCTGGATACAACCTCGCGCGCTTCCAGCTCGCCGACGTGCCGGGAGCGACCCGCGTGCGCCGGTTGCTGCGCAGCGCCGCCCAGATCGCGATTCCCGCAGTCATCTGGATCGGTGCGATCGCGGTGATCAGCGGCAAGTACACGTGGACGACCGCGCTGCTCGTGAACAACGTCGTTCCCGGCGACGGCCGGTGGAACGAGCAGTGGCAGTTCTGGTTCCTCGAAGCAGCGGTCTGGTCGATGCTCGGTCTCGCGCTGCTGTTCGCGATCCGCCCCATCGACCGGCTCGAGCGCCGGCATCCCTGGTCGTTCGCCGTGGTGCTGCTCGCCGCGACGATCGCGGTACGTTTCGCGTCGACGGGGGTCGAGGCGCAGCGCGTCGATCGGTACACGGCCGTCATCGTGCTCTGGTGCCTGATGCTCGGCTGGGTCATCGCCCGCGCCGACACGACGTGGAAGCGCGTGATCGTCTCGGCGGCCGTCGTGGTCGCCACCTTCGGATTCTTCGGCGAGCCGGCGCGCGAGGCGGTCGTCGTGCTCGGTCTGCTGCTGCTGATCTGGGCGCCGCAGCTCCGGTTGCCGCGGCCGCTCGTGCCCGTGGTCCGGCTGCTTGCGGGGGCATCCCTGTTCATCTACCTGACGCATTGGGTGGTGTACCCGGCGTGGGAGGCGAGCGCCCCGCTGGTCGGCACCGTCCTGTCGCTGGTCGTCGGCGTCGCGGCCTGGTACCTCTACCGAGTGGTCGGGCGTTCCTTCGAGCTACTGCGCGCTCGCGTCGGCGCTCGCGTTCAGGGTGCGAGCGCCGAGCGCACCGGATCCGAAGCTGCGGCATCGGGGTAGAGCACCACGCCACCGGCGACGTGGACGGACACCGCCCGCCCGACTGGGAAGCGGTCGGCTTCGTACAGCGGGACGCGATGGGTGAGCGAGAATCCTTCGGCGGTTCCGAGTCGCAGCTCCAGTTCGACGGCGGTGCCGCTCGGCCGCGCCGACACCACCGTGGCGTTGCCGTCTCCGGCGGCTTCATCGACCCGCAGCTGGGACGGTCTCAGCATCGCGCGCACCGAGCGCGCACCGCCGCTGCGGTCGTGGCGGACCGGCACCACTCCGAATGCGCAGACCGCCCGAGCGTCGTCGTTCGCATGCGCCGGAACGAACAGCGCGGCACCGAGGAACTCGGCGATCTCCGCGCTCGCCGGGGCATCGAACACCTCTGCGGGGCGGCCGGCCTGGACGAGTCGGCCGCGAGCGATCACGGCGAGCTGGTCACCGAACGACAGCGCCTCCTCCTGGTCGTGGGTGACCAGGATCGTCGTGACGCCGCTGCGCGCGAGGGCGCGGGTCATCGCAGCCCGGGTGTGGGCGCGGAGACCGGTGTCGAGCGCCGAGAACGGTTCGTCGAGCAGGATCACCTTCGGGTCGGGCGCGAGCGCACGGGCGAGGGCCACACGCTGCTGCTGTCCGCCCGACAACTGGTGCGGGTAACGGTCCAGGAAATCGGGGTCCAGCGAGGTGAGATCCATCACCTCGCGGATCCGCTCCTCCCGGATGGGGGAGCGTGGCACGCCGAACCCGATGTTGCCACGCACCGAGAGGTGGGGGAAGAGCGCCCCGTCCTGCGCCACGTAGCCGATGCCGCGACGGTGGGCACTGATCGTCGTCGTCGGACTGGCGAGGAGTCGACCCTCGAGACGGACTTCACCGGTGCCCGGTTGCTCGAACCCGGCGATGATCCGGAGCAGCGTGCTCTTGCCGCTGCCGGAGGCGCCGACGATCGCGAGGCGGGCCCCGCGCTCGACGTCGAAGCTCACCCGCTCGAGCACCGGCTGGGTGCCGAACGACTTCGACACGTCGGTCAACTGCAGACTCAACGGCTCCTCCGAGCTTTGACTTGGGCGAACATCAGGGCGACGGCCGGTACCGACAGCAGAACGAGGGTGAGGGCGTACGGCGCCGCCGCGGCGTAGTCGATGGCCGAAGCCGCCGCCCAGAACCCGGTCGCAACGGTACGCGTGCCGGTGGGGGCGAGCAGGAGGGTGGCGGTGAGCTCGTTCGCCGCACCGAGCGCCACGAGGGCGGCGCCGGCCGCCAGCGATGGGAGCAGCAGCGGTGCGGTCACGCGGACCTTCGCCATGAACGGCGAGACGCCGAGTGATCGGGCGGCCTCCTCGAAGCCCTCGGGGATCTGCGCGACACCCGCGCGCACCGAGACCAATGCGCGTGGCAGGAAGATGAGCACGTACGCCGCGATCACCGTCGCCACCGTCTGGTACATCACAGGCAGCACCCGCAGGGTGAACGTGACGAGAGCGAGCGCCACGATGATCGCCGGCAGGCTGCTGGCGACGTAGTACGCACCCTCGAGCGCGCGGGCCGTTCGGCCGGGATAGCGCGCGGCGATCCACGCGATCGGCAATGCGACGACGAGCGCGGCGACGGCTCCGCCCACCGACAGCAGCACGGTCTGCCACGTCGCGTTCAGCAGCGGCTGCCAGTCGGCGGCGTCCGTGGCGAACAACCACCGGCCGACATTGGCCAGCGGCACCGCGACCGCGGCCGTGGCGAGGGCGAGGAGCGCGGCGACGACGAACGGCGTGGCCCGACCGAGCGCGATCCGGGGTGCAGGCAGCTGCGTGCCGCTGCCCACGCGGGAGTAGCGCAGTCTCCCACGTGCCGCGGCCTCGAACACGAGCACCACGAAGCAGAGCGTCGCGAGCACGACACCGAGCGCGGCGGCGTTCGGGCCGGCGAAGCCCGCCTGGTACGCGACGACGATGGCGGTGGTGAACGTCTCGAAACGGAGGAACGCGAACGCGCCGTACTCGGCGAGCAGGTGCAGCGCGACGACGAGCCCGCCGCCGAGCATCGCCAGCCGCAACTGCGGCAGGACGACTCGGAAGAACACCCTCCACCCGTTCATTCCGAGTGAACGTGCCGACTCCTCGAGTGCGGGGTCGAGTCCTCGGAGGCTGGCCAAGGCCGGCAGGTAGACCAGCGGGTAGTAGGCGAGCGTGGCGACGAGCAAGCCGCCGCCGAGTCCGTTGATCGATGGGATGGCGCTGGCCCAGCCGTAGCTCGCGACGAAGGCGGGGATCGTCAGCGGCACGACGAGGAGCACCGCGAACAGGCGACGCGCCGGCAGTGTCGTGCGCTCGACGAGCCAGGCTCCGCCGACGCCGAGTACGACGGTGCAGGGGACGCCGAGCAGAACAAGCAGCACCGTGTTCGCGAGCAGCTCGCCGACCCTGGGCCTGAAGACCAGTTCGGCGAGTTGCTCCCAGCCGATGGCGAACGCGGCCTGGACGACGTAGCCCACCGGGATCAGGGCGGCCGCGGCGAAGAGGACGGCGAACACGACGAGGCCGACGGGAGGACGCCTGCGGTCCGTCGCTCCCGCCGGCTTCGGCGTTCCGGTCAGTGTCAGAGCAGACCGGCTTCGGTCATGAGCTCGACGACATCGGGCCCGTTCAGGGTCGACGGGTCGATGGCAGGGGCGTTCAGCGAGTCGAGGGCGGGAAGCGGGGAGCGCGCCGGAATGCCCGTGCTGACGGGGTACTCGAAGCTGTAGCCCTCGCCGAGGATCGTCTGGCCTGCGGCGCCGGCGAGCCAGGCGAGGAACTGCTGCGCCTCGTCGGCGTGCGTGCTGGACTTCAGTACGCCGCCGCCGGAGACGCTCACGAACGCGCCCGGGTCCTGGTTGCCGAAGTAGTGCAGCTTCGTGTTGGCGCTGTTCTCTGCGGTGCCGTCCTGATCGCGGTACCAGTAGTAGTGGTAGATCACGCCGACCGGCACCTCGCCCGCGTTCACGGCCTTCATCGTGGCGATGTTGTTGTTGTAGACGGTCGCGTTCTCGTGCATGCCGTCCAACCATGCACTCGTGGCGTCCTCGCCCTGGGTGGCGAGCATCGCAGAGACGATCGCCTGGAAGTCGGCGCCGCTCGGCGCGGCACCCCAGCGACCCTTCCACTCCGGATCCTGGAGGTCCATGAGCGATGGCGGAAGCTCCGCCTCGGTGATCAAGGACGGGTTGTAGACCAGCACGGTGGAGCGGGCGGCGATGCCCGTCCACGCGCCCGATGACGGACGGTACTGCTCGGGCACGAGGTCGAGTGTCGTCGAGTCGACGGGTGCGAAGAGCCCGGCTTCCTCGACGAGCGACATCGCCGGGGAGTTCTCGGTCAGGAACACGTCCGCAGGCGAAGCCGCGCCTTCGGTCACGATCTGGTTCGAGAGTTCGCTGTCACCGCCATTGCGGAGGGACACCTCGATGCCGGTCTCCTCGGTGAACGCAGCGGTCCACTCCTCGGTCAGCTGTTCGTGCTGGGCGTTGTAGATGACGAGGGCGTCGGTGGACGTCGAGGCATCCGGAGCTTCGCCGGTTGCGGCGCACCCGGCGAGCACCAGCGAGGCCGCTGCGACGGGGAGGATGGCTGCACGGAACAGTCTGATTCGCATGAAGGGAGATCCTTATCGAGGGAGGTAAGGCTATCCTAATCGGCGGTTGGGAGGTCGGCGTGACGTGAGGGATGCATGCGCTCTCCACTCCGGTCGACCCGATCGTGGGCCGGACCGCTGAATCCACGCTGAACGCGTCGGGCTACGCCTCCGCGCCGTCGGGCGGCGGCGCTTCGGCGGCGGCATCCGCTCTGGACTCGCGACCTCGATTCACGGCAGCGGTGAGCAGCCGGATGCCGGCGCCGAGCACGATCAGGTTCAGGATCATCTGGAACATGACGAGGAGCCGCGCCGTCTCGCTCGCAGGGCTGATGTCGCCGAACCCGACCGTGGCGAACACGGTGACGGTGAAGTAGAGCGTGTCGACGCGAGTCGGATCTTCGGCCGTGAACGCGGCCGGGTCGCCCTGCGCCATCACGAAGTAGCTCGCCGCGAACAGCAGGAGATAGAGCGGGGCGATGACGGCGAGCGCCTCGATGCCGCGGAGTCCCGGCTGCGTCGAACGCACGATGGCTCGCGTCTGCCAGTACGTGACCCCCAGCATGACGACGAGTGCGACGAGGAGCGTCGCCCACAACGGCAGCACGCCGACCCGGTCGAGCGGCAGGAGGAAGTACAGCGCCACGATCGCGACGGTCATGACCAGCGCGCGGAGCAGCCCCCGCACGATGTAGCGGCGTCGCTCTGATCGGGAGAGATCCCGGTCGATGATGTCGGTCATGCGGTCGCCCGATTCGTTCTTCTGCTCGCACCGAGCCGGGGACAGTACACGGGAGGCGCAACCGTGCTGCATCACGCAGATCGAATGATTCGGACTGCCGCGCGGCTCGGTAGCGTCATCGCGCACCGGAAAGGGACCGGCGTCGCGAATCAGCCTGGCGGCAGGCATCCAGCCGACGGACGACGCGACCGAGATCGGAGAGCATCATGCGGTGGAACAGGAAGCGAACTGCGGAGAGCTCGTCCGGCGGCGAGAACGCGGATCCGACTGCGGTCGCGGAGGCCGCGAACCTGCATCGGAATGCGTTCATCATGATGGGGATCGGTGGGGCGACCATCGCGGCGTTCGGTCTCGCGGCGATCGCGGGCATCTTCGCCCCGTTCTTCCTGGGCGTCGTGCTGACGATCTGCGTGCACCCGCTGCGGGTGTGGCTCGAGAAGCGCGGAGTGTCCCGGGGCATCGCGACCGGGGCCGTGATCGTGACGGTCATCGGTCTGCTGCTCGCGCTCGGGTACGCGATGCTGGTCGCGTTCGGGCAGTTCGGTGCCCTGCTGGCGGACTTCAGTGATCAGATCGCCGCGTTCGGGCAGGATGTCGCGGCCTGGCTGTCCTCGATCGGCGTCGCCGCCGGCGAGGTCGACAGCATCTTCGCGAGCTTCGACCCGTCGGCGCTGCTCGGCTTCCTCGGCGGACTGATCGGCGGACTCACGGGGTGGGTGTCGCTGCTCGTCATCATCTTCACCATGCTGCTGCTGATGGGCATGGATGCCGGGTTCGTGCCGACCCTGCTCAAGCAGCTGTACCCGGCGCGGCCGCTGATCGTCGCCTCCCTCGTGACCTACGGGGCGAACGTGCGCCGGTACATGGTCGCGACCACGGTGCTCGGGCTCGCGCAGGGCGTCGTCGACTGGATCGCCCTGCTCATCATCGGGGTGCCCGGCGCGTTCATCTGGGGTCTGCTCGCGTTCGTGTGCTCGTTCATCCCGAACATCGGCTACTTCATCGCCCTCATCCCGCCGATCATCTTCGCCGCCCTGGTCGGCGGTTGGCCGATGGTCCTCGTCGTCATCGTCGTGTACGCCATCATCAACGGCGTCATCCAGTCGGTGATCCAGCCGCGGGTCATCGGCAAGGCCGTGAACCTGAGCCAGACGATCACGTTCTTCTCGGTGCTGTTCTGGGCCGTCGTGATCGGTCCGATCGGGGCGATCCTCGCCATTCCGCTGACCCTGCTGGTGCGCCTCATCCTCGTCGACTCGAACCCGCAGATGAGCTGGATCCGGCCCATGCTCGGCGAACTCGACGAGACGAGAGCCGTCATGGCGCAGTTCGACGCCGACGCCAAGGCCGAACGCAAGGCACGCAAAGCCGCAAAGGCGAGCGGCACGCCAGGTGGCGCGCCGCCCGTCTCCGCTGCGTGATCACGCGCAGCCGGCGTCAGGACTGCTCGTCGTCGTCGTCCTCTTCGAGGAGCGCGATCTCCAGATCGTCGAGCGCGATCTCCGCCGCGAGTGCCTTGACGATGTTCGCGGTGGCGGCCGCGACGCGAGCCGTGCCGACGATCGGCGCGATCGCGGTGAGGACACCGCGAAGGTTCTCGGCATCGAGGCCGACATCGCCGCCGACGTCGAGGTTGAGCGCATAGGAGACCGGCGCGGCATCGACGGCCACGAGGGCGGCGACGCGCACGAGCATCAGCGTCTGGAGGTCGAGGGTCGATGCCTCGAACGAGTCGGCGGTCATCTGCGCGAGCAGTTCGAGTACGGGGGCGTCGTCGTTGGTTGCGTCAGTCATGGTGGGTCCTTCCCCTGGTGGATCGTGGCGGAGCGCAGCGGCGCTCCATGCGCCATTGCAGTCGTCGAGGCCACGAGTCGCATCATCGAGATCGAACGAAACCCCTGAGGCATATGCTCCCGCGCAGCTTCACCGGACGACGCGGATGTCGTGGCACCGTCGACGTCTGCGTCGTGTCGACGCCGGCGTCGTAAAGTGAACGCATGGCGGGTGGAGGCGGTGATCGGCGGTCGGTCGCCCGCAAGGTCTTCGCGATCGCCGACGCCTTCACGGGCCGCGAGGAGCTCTCGCTGAGCGAGATCGCCGGGCGTGCGAACCTGCCGCTGTCGACGGCCCACCGCCTCGTGGCCGAGTGGGTCGAATGGGGCGGCCTCGAGCGCGGCGACGACGGCAACTACCGTGTCGGCGTACGGGTCTGGCGGCTCGGCGTCCGGCAGCCGACCGCCATGCGGCTGCGGCGGGTGGCGATGCCCTACCTCGAGGACCTGCTCGAATCGACGCACGAGCACGTGCACCTCGCGATCCGCGACGGGCTCGGCGCCACCTACCTTGAGCGGCTCTCCGGCCCGGCGGCGGTGCCGGCCATCTCCGACATCGGCTCGCGCCTGCCGCTGCACGCCACGGGCGTCGGGCTCGTGCTCCTCTCGTACGCGCCGCCCGAGGTGTTCGAGGAGTTGCTCGCCTCGGGGCCGCGCGCGTACCAGCCCGGCACGATCACCGACGAGCGGGGGCTGCGCCGGCGCATGGCCGAGATCCGCTCGACCGGCATCGCGACCACGGTCGAGGAGCTCACGCCGGGCGCGTTCTCGATCGCCGCCCCGGTGCGCGACGCCACCGGCGAGGTGCTCGCCGCCGTGTCGATCGTCGCGCACGTCGAACGGCTGGCCGAGCCGCAGATCTCCCTCGGCGTGCGCATGGCCGCGCGGGGCATCTCGTCGGCGCTCGGGTATCGCGCGCACGTCGACTGAGTCCTTCCGCCCAGTGGAAGGAGGTACCGGCGACGAGGTCGTTCGCGCGAAGCTCGTCACGACCATCCCGACGACGCGAGAGGCCGGTACGTGCCAGCATCCACCTCAGTGGCCATCATCGGCGCGGGCCCGGCGGGCCTCCTGCTCGGCCATCTCCTCGCCCAGGCGGGAGTACCCTTCGTCATCCTCGAGGCGCAGACGCGCGAACACGTGCTCGGACGCATCCGCGCCGGCGTGCTCGAACAGGGTTCGGTCGATCTGCTCGCCCAGCACGGTCTCGACGCCGACCTCCGCGAGCGCGGCCTCACCCACCACGGCATCTACCTGCAGTACGAGGGGCAGCGCCACCACATCGACTTCCTCGACCTCGTCGGGCGCACCGTCACCGTCTACGGGCAGCAGGCGCTCGTCGCCCACCTGCTCGCGGAGCACGACCGCATCGGCTCGACGATCGTCTTCGAGGCGAATGGCGTGCAGCCCGCCGGCGTCACCGGCCCGCGTCCCACGGTGAACTACACGCACCACGGCGTCACCGCCGAGATCGAGTGCGACCTCGTCGTCGGCGCGGACGGGTACCACGGCATCTGCCGCCGCAGCATCCCCGCCGGCGAGATCGAGGTCTTCGAACGCAGCTACCCGTTCGGCTGGCTCGGCATCCTCGCCGACGTTCCGCCGTCGACCGACGACCTGATCTACGCCCTGCACCCCCACGGCTTCGGCATGCACTCGATGCGCTCGCTCGAGGTCTCGCGCCTCTACGTGCAGGTCGCGCCCGACGAGTCGATCGACGACTGGAGCGATGCGCGCATCTGGGATGCGCTGCACGAGCGGCTCGGTCTCGAGGGCTGGCAGCTGCAGGAGGGCCCGATCACCGAGAAGTCGGTGACGCCGATGCGCAGCTTCGTGACGTCGACACTGCAGCACGGCCGCATGTTCCTCGCCGGCGACGCAGGTCACATCGTGCCGCCGACCGGTGCGAAGGGGCTGAACTCCGCGCTCGCCGACGTGGCACTGCTCGGGCAGGCGATCCTCGACCACCGCGCCGGCGACGACACCGGCCTCGCCCGGTACAGCGATCGCGCCCTCGCCCGCCAGTGGAAGGTGCAGCACTTCTCGCAGTGGATGACCGAGATGCTGCACGTGCACCACGCGGTTCCGGATGCCTCGGCGCGCGCCTTCCGCTATCGCAGCCAGGTGGGGCAGCTCGACCATCTCACCGGTTCCCTCGCCGCCCGCCGGAGCCTCGCCGAGCAGTACACCGGCCTTCCCTTCACGGAGTGACCATGCCACGACCAGCACCTCAGCCCGAACAGACCCAGCCCGACGCGACCCAGCCCGGCGAGACCCAGCCCGGCGAGACCCAGCAGGGCATCAGCGCCGAGATCGCGGCGCTCCACCGCGCAGCACAGGAGGCCGCGGCATCCGGCGCCCCTGTGCCCGCCCACCCGCCGCGCGACTTCCCGCCGTACCGCTCCACGCAGCTGCGGCATCCGACGCGCGAGCTCGTGCGCGCCGATCCCGAGGAGATCGAGCTCGTCTCGCCCGCGTTCGGGCACACCGATGTCGCGGCCGAGGAGGCCGACCTGACGATCCAGCACACCGGTGAGCCGCTCGGCGAGCGGATCATCCTCACCGGGCGGGTGCTCGACGGCGAGGGCCGGCCCGTCCGAAATCAGCTCGTCGAGATCTGGCAGGCCAACGCCTCGGGCCGGTACGTGCACAAGCGCGACCAGCACCCGGCGCCGCTCGACCCGAACTTCACGGGTGTCGGGCGCATCATCACGGGCGACGACGGCTCGTACCGGCTGACGACCATCAAGCCGGGCGCCTACCCGTGGAAGAACCACCGCAATGCGTGGCGGCCCGCGCACATCCACTTCTCGTTCTTCGGCTCCGCGTTCACCCAGCGGCTCGTGACGCAGATGTACTTTCCCGGCGATCCGCTCTTCGCGCTCGACCCGATCTACCAGTCGATCACCGACCAGCGCGCGCGCGATCGATTGGTCGCGACATACGATCACGACGTGAGCGAGCCCGAGTGGGCACTCGGCTACCGCTGGGACGTGGTGCTCACGGGGCCGAGATCGACCTGGATGGAACCGGAGGACGCCGACCATGCCTGACCAGCCTTCGCTGCGTGCGCGCGCGAATGCGCCTGACGAATCGAACCTGCCGGCGCCCGAGCCGCTGCAGACGCCCGCGCAGACCGTCGGCCCCTTCTTCGGCTACGCCCTGCCCTACGCCGGGGGCCCGGCGGTGCGCGCAGCGTGGCAGCCCGACGCCATCCGCCTGCACGGCACGGTCTTCGACGGCGCCGGCGACCCGATCCCCGACGCGATCGTCGAGATCTGGGGCCCGGATGCCGCCGGCCGCCCCTCCACGGAGCGCGGCGTGCTCGAGCGCGACCAGCACGGGTTCTCGGGCTTCGGGCGGGCGGCGGTCGACCGCGACGGCCGCTTCGCGTTCACGACGATCAAGCCGGGCGCGACTCGGGAGGGCCTCGCGCCGTACCTGCTCGTGACCGTCTTCGCGCGCGGAGTGCTGCACCACCTCTTCACTCGGGCCTACTTCGACGACGAGGCCGCGGCGAACGGCACGGATCCGCTGCTCTCGACCATCGACCCGGCGCGGCGGCACACCCTCGTCGCCGAGTCCGACGGGCCGGCCTCGTACCGATTCGACATCCGGCTGCAGGGCGAGGGCGAGACCGTGTTCCTCGATTTCGCGGTCCTCGACCACGGCGACGAAGGCCGACGCGAGGGGATGCAGCGATGACCGACTGGGGACTCATCGATCCGGGCGCGGCCGACAGCGCCGGCACCGACGACGATGCGGTGCTCGCCGCCATGGTCGAGGTCGAGCGCGGGCTGCTCCGAGCGTGGGGGAGCGTGCTCGGCGAGCCGCTCGACGACGCGGCCGCCGCGCTCGATGCCGCCTCCCTCGACCGGGCTGCGCTGCAGCACGGCGTCGCCCGCGACGGCGTGCCCGTCGTCGCCCTCGTGCCGGCGCTCCAGGCGCAGCTCTCGGCGGCGGGGCTCGACACGGCGCCGCTCCACCTCGGCGCGACGAGCCAGGACATCGTCGACACGGCGCTCATGCTCGTCGCGCGCGACGCACTGCACGAGGCCCGCGCCCTCCTCGTCGAGGCGGGCAGCGGGCTCGTGGCGAGTGCGCAGCTCGAGCGGCACAGCCCGCGGATCGCCCGCTCCCTGGCGCGTCAGGCCGAGGCGAGCACGATCGGCGTGCTGGCCGCCGGCTGGCTCGACGGTCTCGCATCGGCCGTCGCCGCGATCGATGCGGTCGCCTTCCCCGTGCAGTTCGGCGGAGCCGTCGGCACCGGCACGGCAGCGGATGCCGCGGCTGCACGCCTCGACGGCTCCGAGGCGGTGCGCGCCGAACTCGCGGCCCGGCTCGGGCTCGCCGACCCCGACCGCTCCTGGCACACCGAGCGCACCCCGGTGCTCGCCGTCGCCTCGGCCGCGGCCGCCGTGGTCGCCGTGCTCGGTCGCATCGCGGGCGACGCGGCCTTCCTCTCCCGCGAGGAGATCGGCGAAGTCCGCCTCGCCGGCGGCGGCGGCTCGTCGGCGATGCCGCACAAGCGCAACCCCGTCGACGCCGTCGCGATCACCGCGGCCGCGACCGAGACGCCGGGACTGCTCCAGGTGATCGCCGCCGCCGCGATCGCCGGCGACGAGCGCTCCGCCGGCCGCTGGCACGCCGAGTGGGCGTCGCAGCGCCGACTCGTGCGACTCGCGCGATCCGCCTCCGCCGCCGGCGCCCGACTCCTCGGCGGTCTCGAATTCGACCGCGAGCGCGCCGCCGAGCTGCTCGAGCACGCCGGCCCGGCCGGCGAGCGCCCGTCGCACGACGTGCTCGTCGCGGCATCCGATCGCATCGTCGACCGTGCCGTCACCCGCTTCACCCGCATCGCCGACCAGGAGCAGCACGCATGACCGTTCCCAGACTGCTCGGGGCGTTCGCACCGGGCACCGCACCCGCAGCGTCGAACCCGCTCCTCGTGCTGCTGCCCTCGCTCGGCACGACGACCGCCCTGTGGGAGGGCGTGACCGACGCACTTCGCGCCGACGGGCGCACCGCCGGGCTCCGCGTGCTCCGCATCGACCTCCCCGGCCACGGCGCGAGCCCCGCCGCGTCCGAGCCGTTCACGATCGCCGAGCTCGCCGACGCCGTGCTGGCGGTCGTCGACGAGGCGGGCGGCGGGGCGTTCCACGTCGCGGGCGTCTCGCTCGGCGGCGCGGTCGCGCTCGAACTCGCGCTCGCCCGCCCCGGCCGGGTGCTGAGCCTCGTGATGAGCTGCAGCGGCGCGCGCATCGGCACCCACGACGGCTGGCTCGAACGTGCGGCTGCGGTGCGTGCGAGCGGCACCGCCTCCCTCGTCACCGGCAGCGCATCGCGCTGGTTCGTCCATGGATTCCTCGAGCGCGACGCGACAGGCGCCGGTGCACGGGCGCTCGCCGCGCTCGTCGACGTCGACGACGAGTCGTACGCGCGGTGCACCGAGGCCCTCGCGACCTTCGACCGCATGGCCGACCTCGCCGCGGTCGCCGTGCCGGTGCTCGCCGTCAGCGGCGGGCACGACGCGGTCACCGCCCCGGCCTCGATGCAGGCGCTCGCCGACGCGATCCCCGGCGGGCGGCACGTGTCGCTCGACGATGCATCGCACCTCGCCGTGCTCGAGCGACCGCAGCAGGCCGCGGGACTCATCGCGGAGCACCTCGCCCTCGCGGAGCGCGCGGCCGCGGCATCCGTCGCCCACGACCGCGGCATGCGCGTGCGCCGCAGTGTGCTCGGCGACGCGCACGTCGACCGCGCCGTCGCCGCCACGACGCCCGAGACCGCCGCGTTCCAGGACTTCCTCACGCGCTACGCCTGGGGCGAGGTGTGGGAGCGACCCGGACTCTCCCGTCGCGCACGGTCGATCGCGACGCTCGCGAGCCTCACGACCGGCGGCCACCACGGCGAGATCGCGATGCACGTGCGCGCGGCCCTCCGCAACGGCCTCACCCGCGACGAGATCGCCGAGGTGCTGCTGCACACCGCGCTGTACGCGGGGCTGCCGGCGTCGAACGAGGCGTTCGCGATCGCGCGCGAGGTGTTCGCCGAAGCGGATGCCGCCGAAGCGGACGCCGCCGCCGGCGATGTCGCAGCGGCACCCGACCCGAACGACTGACCCGGAGGATCCATTCCATGGACAAGAGTTACGAGAGCGCCGCCGCGGCGGTGGCCGACATCCCGGAGGGCGCGTCGCTGGCCGTCGGCGGCTTCGGGCTGTCGGGCGTGCCGATCACGATCATCCGCGCCCTGCTCGACCTCGGCGTCGGCGGGCTCGAGGTCGTCTCGAACAACTGCGGCGTCGACGGCTGGGGGCTCGGCGAACTCCTGGCCGCCGGCCGCATCCGCCGCGTCATCGCGAGCTACATCGGCGAGAACAAGGAGTTCGGCCGCCAGTACCTGGCCGGCGAGATCGAGGTCGAACTCACGCCGCAGGGCACGCTCGCCGAACGGCTCCGCGCCGGCGGCGTCGGCATCCCCGCGTTCTACACGGCGACGGGCGCCGGCACCGCCGTCTCCGACGGCGGCATGCCGCTGCGCTACGCCCCCGACGGCTCGGTCGCGATCACGAGCGATCCCAAGGAGCTGCGGCCGTTCGACGTCTTCGGCGCGCCGCGGGAGTACGTGCTCGAGCGCGCCATCCGCACCGACTACGGCCTCGTGCGCGCGGCCGTCGGCGACCGGCACGGCAACCTCCGCTTCGAGAAGGCGGCCCGCAACTTCAACCCGCTTGCGGGCATGGCCGGCCGCATCACGATCGCCGAGGTCGACGAGCTCGTCGAGCCCGGTGTGCTCGGCCCCGACGACATCCACCTGCCGGGCATCCACGTCGACCGGGTGGTCGCGCTCACGCCCGTGCAGTCCTCCGACCTGCCCATCGAGAAGGTGACCGTGCGGCCCCGGCCCGCGGCCGCCGGAACGGAACGCTGATGCCGCTCACCCGCGACGAGATGGCCGCCCGCGCCGCCCGCGAACTCGAGGACGGCACCTACGTGAACCTCGGCATCGGCCTGCCGACGCTCATCCCGAACCACCTGCCAGAGGGCGTCGAGGTCGTGCTGCACTCCGAGAACGGCGTGCTGGGCGTCGGGCCCTACCCATGGGAGGGCGAGGAGGACCCGAAGCTCATCAACGCAGGCAAGGAGACCGTGACCGTGCTGCCCGGCGCGTCGTACTTCGACTCGGCGGCGAGCTTCGGCATGATCCGCGGCGGGCGCATCACGACCGCGGTGCTCGGTGCCATGCAGGTCTCGGCGCACGGCGACATCGCCAACTGGGCGGTGCCCGGCAAGATGGTCAAGGGCATGGGCGGCGCCATGGACCTCGTGAACGGCGCCGAGCGCGTGATCGTCGTCATGGAGCACGTGGCGAAGGACGGCTCGCCGAAGATCGTCGAACGGTGCACCCTGCCGCTGACGGGCAAGGCCTGCGTCGACCGCATCGTCACCGACCTCGCCGTGTTCGACGTCACCGGCGACGGGCTCGTGCTCGTCGAACTCGCGCCCGGTGTCACGATCGAGCAGGTGACGGATGCCACGGGCGCCTCGTTCACCGTCGCGGACGCCGTCGTCGCGGACACGGGCGTCGCGGCCCCCGGCGTCGTCGTCGCCCCCGAGGCGGGGGCCTGATGCCCGAACTGCGCGAGGTCGTCATCTGCTCGCCGCTGCGCACCCCCGTCGGACGCATGGGCGGCGCCCTCGCCGCGGTGCCGGCACTCGAGCTCGCCACGACGGTGCTGACCGCGCTGCTCGAACGCAGCCGGGTCGACGCCGCGGCGATCGACGGGGTCGTCGCCGCACAGGGCTACCCCACGATGGAGGCGCCGGCGATCGGCCGCGTCGCCGCCCTCGACGCCGGGTTCGGCGTCGAGACGACCGGCTACCAACTCGACCGCCGCTGCGGCTCCGGCCTGCAGGCGGTGCTCAACGCGGCCATGGAGGTGCAGACGGGGGTCGCCGACGCCGTCGTCGCACTCGGTGTCGAGTCGATGTCGAATGCTCCGCTCTACACCGTCGATGGTCGCCGAGGCGTCTCCGGCGCCGGTCTGCTGCTGCACGACGCGCTGTCCCGCGGCCGCGAGACGGTCGGCGGCCGGCGCTTCCCGACGCCGGACGGCAACGTCGGCTCGGCCGAACTGCTGCGCGCCGAGTACGGCATCTCGCGGGAGGCGCAGGACGCGCTCGCGCTCCGTTCGCACCAGCGGGCCGTCGCCGCCCAGCAGGCGGGGGCCTTCGACGCCGAACTCGTGCCCCTCGAGGTGCCGGGACGTCGCGGCTCGGTGCTCGTCGATCGCGACGAACACCCGCGCGCCGACACCTCGCTCGCCGCCCTCGGGGGGCTTCGGCCGATCCTCGGACGCCGCGATGCCGAGGCGACCGTCACCGCCGGTAACGCGAGCGGGCAGAACGACGCGGCGGCTGCGTGCATCGTCACCACGCCGCAGCGGGCCGCCGAGCTCGGTCTCGTGCCGATGCTGCGACTCGTGTCGTGGGCCGTCGCGGGCACCGACCCGCTGCGCTTCGGCGTCGCGCCCGTGCCCGCGTCGAACCTCGCGCTCGAGCGCGCCGGCATCCGCTTCGAGGATCTCGATCTCATCGAGCTCAACGAGGCGTTCGCGGTGCAGGTGCTCGCGTGCCTCGCCGACTGGGGCGTCGACGCCGAGGACCCGCGGGTGAACCCCAGGGGCAGTGGCATCTCGATCGGGCACCCGATCGGCGCAACCGGCATCCGCATGCTCGCGACGCTCGCGCACGAGCTGCCGGCCCTGGGCGGACGGTTCGCCCTCGAGACCATGTGCATCGGCGGCGGCCAGGCGCTCGCCGCGGTGTTCGAGCGGGCCTGACGCCGCCGCTGCGCGCCGCCGGAAGTCAGGGGCTCGTGAGCATGACGAGCCGGCCGGTGGCCCTCGTCATCGCGACGTAGCGGTCGACCGCGCCCTCGATGCCGTCGCCGAACGCGTCGGCATCGATGAGCACCACGAGGTCGAACTCGAGTCCCTTCGACAGCTCGGGCGTCAGCGATCGCACCCGGGACGGCGGCCCGAACGAGGCGACGTCGAGTCCGCCCGTGCCGATGACGCACGCGGTGCCCTCCGCGTGCCCGGCGAGCCAGGCCTCGAGGATCCCGTCGAGTTCGGCGACCGATCCACTGGCGACGGGGATGCCGCTCCGGCGGACCGAGGTCGGCACGTTGGCGTCGGGCAGGGCCGCCCTGATGACGGGCTCGGCCGCCGCCATGACCTCCTCGGGCGTGCGGTAGTTGATGGTCAGCGTCGAGACGGCGACGTGGTCGAGTCCGATTCGCGCGAGACGTTCCCGCCAGGATTCGGTGAACCCGTGCCTGGCCTGGGCACGGTCGCCGACGATGGTGAAGCTGCGCGACGGGCATCGGGCGAGCAGCATCTGCCACTCGGCATCCGTCAGCTCCTGGGCCTCGTCGACGATGATGTGCGCGAACGGGCCCGCGAGATCGTCGGGCTCGGCCTTCGGCAACCCGGCCTCGTCGAAGAGCGAGTTGCGCACGTCCTGGCCGCGCAGCATCGTCATCACGCCCTCCCCGTCATCGTGCACCTGGGCCTCGATCAGGTTGTCGATCACCCGGGACATCTCCTCGCGCTGCGCTGCGGCGACCGCCTCGCGCCGTCGACGCTGCAGCGCCGCGTCGGGGTCGCCGATGCGCAGTCGCGCGGCGTCGAGGAACGGCAGGTCGGACACGGTCCAGGCGCGGGCATCGGGGCGCTGCAGGCTGCGCACCTCCTCGGCGCTCAGCCAGGGAGCGCAGGCCAGGAGGTAGGCGGGCACCGACCACAGGTCGCCGACGACCCCGGCCGGATCGAGCAGCGGCCACGCCCGATTGAAGGCCGTGCGCAGCGCCGCATTCTGCTGGAGCGAGGCGCGGATCATCCGCTCCGATGCTTCATCGACCCCGTCGTGGTTCGCCACGAGGATGCCGAGCAGTTCCTCCCAGACCTCGCCGCGCGCCTCGTTGTGCGGCGTGCCCGGCTCCGGTGCATCGAACGCCTCCGCCCAGTCCGCGGCGTCCAGCCAGACCTCCGCCCAGTTCGTCTCGACGGTCATGCCGGTCACGGGTGGCCGCTCGTAGTGGCCCACGGCCGCCTCGATCGCGGAGACGAGCCCGGCGGAGGACTTGAGGCGCGCCACGACCGGGTCGGGCTCGGGCGCCGCTCCGGCGCCCTCAGGAACGAGGTCCCGGAGGGTGCACGTCTCGACGCCCTCCTCGCCGAGACCCGGCAGGATGTCGGCGACGTAGTCGAGGTAGGGCTGGTGCGGACCGATGAAGAGCACCCCGCCGCGGCGGTGTCCGAGCCGCGGGTCGGAGTAGAGCAGGTAGGCGGCGCGGTGCAGGGCGACCACGGTCTTGCCGGTGCCGGGGCCGCCGTCCACGACGAGGGCGCCACGGGATCCCGCGCGGACGATGGCGTCCTGGTCGGCCTGGATCGTGCTCAGCACGTCGCGCATGCGGGGCGATCGGGAGCTGCCGAGGCTCGCGATGAACGCCGACTGGTCGTCGAGCGCCGCGCGCCCCTCGAGCCCGTCGGGCGTGAAGACCTCGTCCCAGTAGTCGCTGATCCGGCCGCGGGTCCAGCGATACCTGCGGCGGCTCTCGAGGCCCATCGGATCGCCGTGCGTGGCGGCGAAGAACGGTTCGGCGGCGGGGGAGCGCCAGTCGACGAGGAGCCGGCGCCCCGCGGCGTCGGTCAGGCCGAGCCGGCCGATGTACACGGGGTTGGGGGCATCCGCACCCACGATGCGTCCGAGGCAGAGGTCGAGGCCGAAGCGGCGGAGGGTCCGGATCCGCGCGGTCAGCCGGTGGATCTCGAGGTCGCGGTCGAGCGCAGCCTGGCCGCTGCCGCCCGGCTGGCGGCGCACCCGATCGAGTCGTGCGGATGCCTCGGCGATCGACTCCTCGAGGCTCACCGCGATGGCGGCGAAGTGTGCTTCGTCGTCGGCGATGAGCGCAGGGTCGGTCTTCGCGGCGAGACGGTCGGGCAGGTCGAACACGGTCGTGGTCAGGGCTTCTCCTCAGGGGTCGTGAGCGGATGCCTCCGCCCGGCCGACCAGTATGCGCCGGGGAGGGGGCCTTGCGGCAAGGCCCCCTCCCTCCGATATCCTGAGAGTGGAGAGCAGGGGTGCTCTCCTTTTTCATGCGCGATTCATCCGTTGTGCGTGATGCGGCCGGAGCGGCGCCGGGGTTACCTGTGATCCGGAGGCCTCCGGCGACCAGCGGATGCCCCCGACGATCAGCAGGGAGGGCGGACGTCATGGACTACACCGACCGGCTTCGAAGGCTGGCGATCAATGACGAACGTCTCGGCGACGACGATTTCGACGATGTCGTCGACGGCCCCGGGCGCCTCGACCCCAAGGCCCTGGCCCTCGCCAGGATCGCCGCACTCGTCTCCATCGGCGGGGCGGAGCCGTCGTTCGGCGCCCAGGTGGACGCGGCGATCAGCGCCGGCAGCACTCCGGCGCAGATCGTCGACGTGCTGGTCGGGGTCATTCCCGTCATCGGACTGCCGCGCGTCGTCGCCGCCGCGCCGAAGATCGCGCTGGCGCTCGGCCACGACGTCGACATCGAGGTCTTCGGCGACATCGGCCCGCGGTAGGGAGCCGGAGTTCAGAGCCCCGAGCCGAGCAGCCCGAGCTGCGTCGCGCGATCGACCGCCTCGCTCCGAGCCGAGACGCCGAGCTTGCGGTAGATCGATCCGAGCTCGGAACTCACGGTGTTGCGCGAGACGAAGAGCCGCTCGCCGATCTCGCGGACGGAGAGGTGGGTCTGCAGGTACGGGAGGAGGCGCAGCTCCGCGGGGGTGAGCGGCGGGCCGCCGCCCTCGCCCTGCTGCTCGCTCGCCGTCACGACGCGACGGAACTCGTCGACCTGCTCGACGAGGGTGCCGAGCCCCGGCCGGACGAGCAGGATGTCGTCGATCTCGCGCAGGAGGTGATGAGCGGTCGACTGGTCGGTCATGGCCCAGAACACCTTGGCGAGCTGCAGGCGCGCCCGGACGGCGAGGTACGGGATCGCATGGGTGCAGGTCGGTCGGGCCCGCATCGCGCGGGTGAGCTCACGCCGCGTGGCGTGGAGATCTCCGCGGTGCAGCCCGAGCCGCGCCGACTGCGTGAAGGCGAGCACGGCGGTCGCGTAGTCGTACATGTGCTGCTCGTCGATGGCGTCGATCGCGGACTCCACCAGTGCCGAAGCCTCGTCCCACCGTCCCTGGTCCATCGCCAGCAGCGCGAGCTCGGCCGCGCCGAGCGCCAGCCCTTCGGTGTTGCCCAGGGCCGCCGCGACCGCGATGCTGTCGCGCAATGCCCCTACGGCCCCTGCGGTGTCGCCGGTGAGAAGTCGTGCCTCCCCCAGGAGGAGCAGCGCCTGATCGCGCCACGGGCTCCAGCTCGGCTCGGCCGCGCAGGCGAACTCCGCGTCGGCCAGGGCCTGTGCGGGGCCGTCGGGGCACATCACGGACCTGAGCATCGCGTGCGCGGATTCGAATGATGCCGACCCGTCGTCGGGCTCATCCTCGTACGAGACCCGTTCGAGCACCGACGCCCACCGTCCGGCCTCGGCCGACCTGCCCGAGAGCGCCATGACCCATCCCGCGATCACGGCGAGCGGCGGATACGCCTCGATCGCCGGGTCGCCGATCGCGGTCATCCAGCGCTGCACGGTCGCGAGCTGCCCCGCCTGGTAGCTCGGCAGCGCCGTGGCTGCGACCAGGCGTGCCGTTCGTTCACGCTCGCCGGGCTGGTCGAGCAGGAGTTCGATCGCCATGGCCGGAGACCCGTGCGTCTCGAACCAGCTCGCGGCCCGGCTCTGGAGGCCGGGCACGGCCTGCGGCTCGAGACGACGAAGCTCGCCGAGGAGGAACTCGCGGAAGAGCGCGTGATAGCGGTACCAGCCTCGGCTGCGGTCGAGCGGCACGATGAAGACGTTCGAGGCCTCCAACTCCCTGAGCACGAGCTGGGCGTCGTGCGTGTCGAGGATCGCATCGCAGAGCGGTGCCGACAGCGTGTCGAGCACCGCCGTGCGCCGGAGGAATCGTTGCTGATGTTCCGGCAGGTTGACGAGCGATTCCCGGTAGAGGTAGTCGGCGACGTAGCGGTCGTCGCCCGAGACGCTTCTCGACGGCTCGCCGCCGTCCCGGTCTGAGTCGCCCGCGATCGCGGCCGCCAGCACGACGCCGACGGGCCAGCCCTCGGTGCGTTCGACGAGTTCGAGCGCGTCGCCGGGCGAGAGCGGCAGCTGCGTGCTCGCGAAGACGGTCTGGGCACCGGCCGCGTCGAGCGCCAGCTCGCTCGCCGTGATCTCGAAGGCGTCGCCGGCCGCGCGGGCGCGCGCCAGGTGCCGCTGCTCGCCGCGACTGGCGGCGACGAGTTGCGAGCCGCTGGGGATGCCCGCGAAGACCACGCTCAGCACGTCGTGGCACGCGGGGTCGCGGACCTCCTGCAGGTCGTCGAGCATCAGCACGAAGGGCGAGGCGGCGTGCCGCAATGCGGCGGCGAGCAACGGGGCCCCGCGACCGAGCAGGGCGGCGCCGTGCCCGGTGACACGTTGGGGCAGTCGGGCCGTGCCGGGCTCGATCCGCGCGAATGCGGCCGCGAGCAGTGTCAGCAGCGCGGCCGGATCGTCGTCGTAGCGGTCGAGCGAGACCCAGGCCACCGGGCGACTCTCCCGGCGCGCCCATTCCGCGAGCAGGCTCGACTTTCCGTATCCTGCGGGAGCCATGACGCCCACGAATCGACGGCCGCTCGCTCGGGCGTCATCGATCAGGGCGGCGCGACTGACGTGGCCCCGGGCCGGCGGCTCCGGGGCGGACAGCTTCGCGTCGAGCAGTTGCTGTTCGAGCTCGACGTCCGACGTCTCCGACGCCGCGGCTTCTCCGCGCACGGTCGAAGCATATTGACCGGCAGGGCTGCGGACAACGCCCATATCGGGGTGTGTCGGTTCTTCCCGAAGCAGACGCCGTGTTCCGGTTTCATGCACGTTCGTCGCGGCATTCATGCGATCTGTGTGATGACCGGCGTGCTGAACAGGGCCACGCTGACGAATGTTCAACCGAAACGCAGGTCGACGACTCGTCGGCGGCGCCGAGCAGGAGGGCATCACCATCATGAGCAGCACTGCACCACAGCAGACCGGATGGATCGGATGGATCGGCTTCGCAGCCATCATCCTCATCCTGAACGGGGCGTTCAGCGCACTTCAGGCCTTCATCGCGCTGCTCGGCTCCAACACGTACTACACGGTGACCGAAGAGGGGCTCTTCCTCTTCGACATCACCGGATGGGGTTGGTGGAACCTCATCATCGGCCTGCTGCTCGTGCTCACGGGCATCGCCCTGCTCTCGGGAGCCATGTGGGCCCGGGTCATCGCGATCATCCTGGCGTGCCTGAGCGCACTCGGTCAGCTCTTCCTCGTGCCGGCCCAGCCCTGGTGGTCGATCATCGTCATCGGCATCAACGTGCTCGTGATCTACGCGATCACCGCGCATGGCCGGGAGATGGCGCAGGCGAACTCCTAGCCGGACGAGCAGCGGCCCGGGGCTGGGGGGGGCTCCGGGCCGATGTTCGCGTCCGCTCCTCGGTCAGGCTCGCGAGGGAATGAGCTGTCGAACCGCGTCGACGAACACCCGTGCGTGCTGGGGATCCACATCTCCCGTGTCCGCGTACGTGTCCTTGAGATAGCTGCCGACGATCACGCCGTCGGCGATGGCGAGTTGGGCGGCGCATGAGTCGGGCGTCACTCCTGCGCCCACGATGAGTGCGGCATCCGGACTGAGGATGTCGCGGAATGCGGCGATCTTGGCCGTCGGGGTCTCGAGCCCGGTCCCGTCGCCCGTGATCACGATCGCATCGCTGCGCTCGTCGCCGAGGAGCAGGTCCTCCTCGAGGCTGCGCCCCGAGCGGTAGGGCTGGTACTTGAATCGCACACCGCCGAGCAGGAACGCGGAGGAGGAGGCGCGCTTCTCGGCCAACCATGCGGCGTAATCGGCGTCCTCATCGAGGGGGAGGTGACCGGCGACCGAATCGAACTGCATGAACCTGGCGCCGAATGCATCCGCGATGTCGAATGCGCGTGCGTCGTCGTTCAGCACGTTCACGCCGAACACCACCTCGGGTCGTGAGGTGCGGAGGTAGTCGCAGACGGCGACCACGTCGTCGGTGTCGCCGAAGTAGTTCTCGACGATCACCGCGTCGACGCCGTTCGACCACAGCAGGTCGATCTCCCGGCGGGCCCGGTCCATCCGGTCCGCGGCGGACTCGCCCTTGAGGTGGAGCATGGCGAGGACCGGGTGAGCGGAGCTGAAGGATTCGAGGAATGGGGAAGCGGGCACGATGGCTCCTGTTCTGGTTCGGAAGGGGTTCAGGGTACGAGGGCCACGACGTCGTCGACGGTGAGCGCCGTTCGACTCAGCTCGAGGTCGCGGGCAATCTGCGCCACGATGAGGCGTTTGATCCTGGCCCGGTGCAGCACCTCGTCGTCGGCGAAGACGTCGGCGCATCGGCCATCGGCGATCACCGTGCCGTCGGCCATCGCGACCACGCGATCGAAGGTGTCGATCACGAATCGCATGTCGTGCGTGATCGTCACCACGGCGGTGCCATCGTCGCGAAGATGGTCGAGCATGCTGCGCAGCAGGTCGAGGCCTCGAGCGTCGAGACCCGCCGTCGGCTCATCGAGCACGATGTAGCGGCATGCGCCCACGAGCACGGCGGCGATCGCCACGAACTTGCGGATCGCCATGGGCAGGTCCTTGGGATTCGCGTCGAGATGGGGGCGGATGCCGGTGATGTCGATCGCCCGTTCCACACGCTCGGTGCGCATCTCATCCGGCCAGCCCAAGTGCCTCGGGAGGTACTCGATCTCGGTGCGCACATCGCTCGCGAAGAGCTGGTCGTCGGGGTTCTGGAACACGTATCCGACGATGCGGGCGATCTGCGCGGTCGTCCGGTCGGTCGTCAGCACCCCGTCGACACGCACTTCTCCATGCGTCGGTTTGAGCAGCCCGTTCATCAGCTTGACGGTCGTGGTTTTGCCCGCGCCGTTCTGACCGACGATCGCCAGTCGCTCGCCATCGCCCACGCGAAGCGTGACCGAGGAGAGCGCCGGCGAACCATCGGGGTAGGCGAAGGCGGCGCGGTACAGCTCAATGGGCATTGGATGCCTCCTGGATCCTCGCCGAGACCGCAGCAGCTGCCTCGGCACTCGTGATGGGGGTCCGAACGAACGGTCGTCCGATCGCGTCGAGTCGCCGGGACAGCTCGGTGACCTCGGGAACGGGGACTTCGGCGGCGATGAGCTCGTCGGAGGTGAGCACGTCCCTGGCCGCTCCCGTCGTCACGATGCGTCCCGCGCGGAGCACGGTCAACCGATCGGCGTACTCGGCGAGGAGGTCGATCTTGTGCTCGACGAGCACGATCGACTTCCCCTGCGCCTTCAGGTCGGCGATGATGCCGAAGACGGCGTCGGTGGCGTCCGGATCGAGCTGCGAGGTGGGCTCATCGATGACGATCACGTCGGCGTCCATCGCGATGATGGAGGCGAATGCGACCTTCTGCCGCTGGCCGCCGGAGAGGCCGTTCGGATTCTTCCGGACGAGGGCTTCGATGCCGAGTTGTTCGACGACGCGTTCGACCCGTTCGATCATCTCGGCTCGAGGGGTGCCGAGGTTCTCCAGGCCGAGCGCGATCTCCTCGAAGACGGTTTCCCTGATGCCGCTGATCTGCGTGAACGGGTTGTCGAACACGCAACCGATCGTGCGGGAGAGTTCGGCCGGATCCCACTCGAGCAGGTCGCGCCCGAGGATCTCCACCGAGCCCTCGAGCTCGCCCTTGTGGAAATGCGGCACGATGCCGCGGATCAGGCTGCACAGCGTCGTCTTGCCGCTTGCATTCAGTCCGACGATTCCGTGGACCATGCCCGATTCGATCTCGAGCGTGATGCCGTCGAGCGCCGGCCGGTCGGAGTAGGCGTACGTGAAGCGCACGTCGCGCAGTGATGCTAGAGCCATCCGAGGAACCTCCCCATCACGCATGCCGTGGCGACGGCGGCGAACAGGCCGGCCGCCAGCCACTCCCATGTGGCTGTGCGGGGGAGCTGCACGAGGTGGCTGTGGGCGGCGGGCGAATTGAATGCGCGGGCGTCGAGGGCGATCGCACGCTCCTCCGTGGCGGTCATCGCCGAGAGGAACACCGGGGCGAGCACGGGGAAGAACGCCTTCGCCCGAGTGATCAGCCCGCCTTCGGTCTCGATGCCGCGCGCCTTCTGCGCATCGAGCACCACCTTCGCGGTCGCACCGAGATCGGTCATGGACTGGAACGACGCGAGCAGCACGTAGCTGGCGCGAGGACTCACGCCGCGCATTTCCAGCGCGAGCATCAGCCGCCGCATGGTGACCAGTGCGAAGAACAGCGTGACCGCTCCGCAGATCGCCATGACGACCGCGGCGAAGCGGAGCCCCTCGTACACGCCTTCAGCCGTGACCTGGAGGTTGCCGAACGTGAAGTAGACGTGTTCTCCGTCGAGCAGCAGCGCCCGGAGCAGGAACAGGATGAACCCGACGACCGCCCACAGCTTGAGGTAGGTCGCGGTGTAGGCCGGGCCCACCCCACCCGCGAATGCGAGCAGCACGAAGACGGCGCACACCGCGAACGGCGTGATCAGTCCCGGAACCGCGGCGGCGACGACGGCGAGCGAGACCAGGGCGACGAGCAACGTGATGGGGTTGCGGTCGCGGAGGAAATTGCCGAGGGATTCTGGATGCCGGTACGTCTCGGCCACCTCGGCGAGCGTGGCGGTGCTCATGAGCGCGGACCCGCCTGCTGCTCGGTCGTCGCGGGGGCGGTGGCCGGGGCGAGCTTCGGGGCGGGCTTTCCGAGGTAAACGTAGCCGAGCGGCAGCTTCACGAAGAGGCGCTTCGGGATGCCTCGGATGATCGCGTAGACGATGAGCACGGTCGGCACCTTGTCGAGGATGTCCATCGGCATCTGTGCGGCGAAGTTTGCCGTCGTGAGGTCCATGCCGAGCGCGACGAGCGTGCCGATCACGATGCCGGTGCCGTCGCCGGCGAGGCCTCCGAACACCCAGATCGTGATGAGGGCGCCGAGGACACCGCCGACGAGGGCGAAGGGGATGGCGCTCAGGAGCGAGAGCCAGAAACTGCGGAACCAGCCCATGCGGCCGAACCATCCCGCGAGGAGTCCGAAGATGACGCTGAGGATGCCGTAGGCGAAGGTCTGCGGCGAGGTGATCGAGTTGATCGCATTGGAGAGGAGCCCGACGAGCGCCCCCGGCAGGCTGCCGCAGGTGGCGCCGACGAGGATGGTGCCGATGCTGTCGAGGTAGACCGGGAGCTTGAGGAGGAGCGCGATCTGGCCGCCCACGAAGTTGATCGCGATCCCGATCGGGATCATGAAGATCGTGAGTCTGCCGTAGCCGCGGAGCAGCCGTGCGAAGTAGCCGTTGGAGGCCATGGGGGTGGATCCTTTCGTCGAGCCGACGTCGGTGTCGGCTTGGGTTCAGGCGGTGCGGATGTAGCTTCGGCGGAACGCCTCGACCTCGGCGCGGGTGGTCATCCCGCCCCGGGCGCCGGCCTTGCCGACCGAGAGTGCCGCCGCCGCGTTGGCGAACTCCGCCGCTTCGCGGGGGTCGCCGGTTCGCGAGTACGCATAGAGGAACGAACTCGAGAAGGTGTCGCCGGCACCCGTGACGTCGACGACGTCGACCGGGAAGCCGGGCACGGTGAACACGCCGTCTCGCGTGTGCAGTTCGCAGCCGTCGCTGTCGCGGGTGACGACGACGGCCGTCGCGGCTCCGTCGAGCAGCGATCGGATGTCGCGTCCGCTCTCGACGAAGCGGCGCTCGCCGAGGCTGTTCATGAAGAGGATGTCGCAGAGGTCGAACAGGGCGGTGGCGTGATCCTTCTGGTCGAAGGTGTCGAGGTCCATGACGACCTTCGCGCCGCGTTCGCGCAGCGCCCCGAGGATCTCGAGGGAGCGGAGCGGGCCCATGCGCCACGGCTGGGCGTCGGTCATGGAGGTGACGACGAACTCCGCCCCGGCCATGTGCTCGAACGCCGCGGGCGTGATCTCCGTGTGGGTGATGCCCAGGTTCGGGATGATCACGATGTGCTGGTCCTCGGCCAGCAGGATGAGGCATCGCGAATCGGGAACCCGCTCGTCGAAGACGACGTGCTCGATGCCGAGGCCGAGGCCGGCGAGCTGATCCAGCAGCTTCCGGCTGAGCGGTCCGGGATTGAGATGCGACATGAACGAAGCGGGCATGCCGTAGTTCGCGAAGATCGAGGCCGCGTTGGCGAGCATCCCGCCGAACTGCGACGGCAGGCTCTCGACGACCACCTTGTCGCCGGCGTGCGGGAAGTACGGCGCGGCGAAGTACTCGTCCTGGGCGACATCGCCGAAGAAGACGGAGTAGCGAGGCGTGTTCACGGAGTGGGGACCTTTCCCGTGGACTCGCGGACGACGAGGCCGACCGGCAGGAACGTGCTGGTCGGCGTGAGCCGCTCCTTCGACTCGAGCGAGTCGATGAGCGTGTTCACGGCCATCGAGCCCATGCCGACGACGTCCTGCCGAAGCGTGGTCAGCGTCGGCCAGCAATATGTGCCGGCGTAGCTGTCGTCGAACCCGATGACGGAGACGTCGTCGGGAACGGAGAGACCGAGCGCGCGAAGCCCGTTCATGACTCCGATCGCCATGAGGTCGTTGTAGGCGAACACCGCGGTGATCTCACCGCTCGTGAAGCGATGCGCATGGCGCGCGACCATGGCGCGACCGCTCGGTTCCGTGAAATCGCCCGTGAGGTCGTGCACCGTGGTGCCGTCGACGGCCGACCAGCTCTTCACGAAGCCGGCCGAGCGTCGCAGACCGGTGACGGGCGAGTGGTCGGCTCCGAAGAAGAGGGCGCGTCGGTGGCCGAGCATCGCGAGGTGCTCGGCGGCCAGGCGCCCGCCCTCCTCGTTGTCGGAGACGAACGTCGGAAGGTCGACACCGGCGACCTCCTCGTCGACGAGGACGAGTGGCAGGCCGCTGCCCAGCGCATCGCGCTCGTGGTCTTCGAGGAGCGCGCCGGCGGCGTACACGATGCCGTCGACGGCACGTGACTTGATCATCTCGATGTACCGCGCCTCCCGCTCCGACTCGAAGGTGGTCGTGGCGAGCATGAGGTTGTACCCGCGCTCCATCGCCGCGTGTTCGACGCTCTTGGCGAGCTCGGCGAAGTACTCGATGCCGATGTCGGGGACCACGAGGGCGAGGATCCGAGTGCTGCCGAGTGCCAGGTTCTGCGCCGAACGCGTCGGAACGTAGCCGATCTCGTTCATCGCGCGGTGCACCTTCTCGCGAACCTCGTCGCTGACCGCGCGCTTGCCGCTCAGCGCGTGCGACACGGTCGTGGGGCTGACTCCGGCCAGCCGTGCGACATCCGAGATCGAGACCATCGACCCACCCTTCCTCATTGAAATCCGTGTGGTGACGGCAGCCGGGGTTCGAGACGCAAACCGCTTTGGCAAACCGCTTTGGTGACTGTAATCACGATCGCCCGGATCCGCAACACCTTCCGGTGCATTTGTCGATGCCAGGTCGGCTCCCGACTACGCTGGCGACATGTCCGAAGTGCCATCGACGCCCCTCGATCTCGGCGTCGCCGTCGCGCAGTTCGCGCCGAGCGACGACGCCGCCGGCAACCGTGCGGAGATCGAGCGGCTCGCCGCGCTCGCCGCGGGCCGCGGCGCCCGTGTCGTGGTGTTCCCCGAGTACTCCAGCTACTTCACCCCCGAACCCGGCGAAGCATGGCTCACGGCGGCCGAACCGCTCGAGGGCGGGTTCACGACCCACCTGGCCGCGGTCGCGGACCGTCTCGGCGTGCACCTCGTCGCCGGCATGATCGAGCGGCTCGCCCGCGATGAGCGGCGTGTCTCGAACACCGTCGTGGCGGTCGCCCCGGGCGACGGCATCGTCGCCCGGTATCGCAAGCTCCACCTCTACGACGCGTTCGGGCAGCAGGAGTCGGCCTGGGTCGCCCCGGGGGCGATCGAGCCGCCCGAGACCTTCGAGGCCGGCGGCATCCGCTTCGGCCTGCAGACCTGCTACGACGCGCGGTTCCCCGAGGTGACACGCCGCATCGTCGATGCCGGCGCCGACGTCGTCTGCATGCCGGCGGAGTGGGTGCGCGGGCCGCTGAAGGAGGCGCACTGGCGCGTGCTCACGACCGCCCGCGCCCTCGAGAACACGGTCTACGTCGCCGCGGCCGACCACGCACCGCCGGTGAGCGCCGGCAACAGCATGATCGTCGACCCCATGGGCGTCGAGCTCGTCACGATCGGCGAGACGACGGATGTCGCGGTGGCCTGGGTCTCGAAGGAACGCATCGAGGCCGTGCGCCGGGTCAACCCCGCGCTCGCACTGCGCCGCTTCGACGTCACCCCGCGCTGAGCCCGGCGAGCCGAGCAGCGGCCTCCTCGAGCACCTCGCGCCGCTTGCAGAACGCGAAGCGCACGAGACTCGAGTACGCGCTCTGCCGGTCGGGGTGCACGAACGCCGCGACCGGTACCCCCACGACGCCGACGAGTCCGGGCAGTTCCCGGCAGAGCGCCGCGCCGTCGGAGTACCCGAGCGGTGCGGCATCCGCGATGACGAAGTACCCGGCCTCGGGCAGCGAGACCGCGAAGCCCGCTGCTGCGAGTCCGCTCGCGAGCAGGTCGCGCTTGGCCGAGAGGGCTGCCGCGGCATCCGCGAAGACGGCGTCTGGCAGGCCGAGCCCGGTCGCGATCGCCGGCTGGAACGGGGCGCCGTTCACGTAGGTCAGGTACTGCTTGACGGCGAGCACCGCCGTCACGAGCTCTGCGGGCGCCGTGACCCAGCCGATCTTCCAGCCGGTGGTCGAGAAGGTCTTGCCCGCGGAGGAGATCGAGATCGTGCGCGGGCGGGCGCCGGGCAGCGTCGCGATCGGCGTGTGCGCGGCGCCGAACGTGAGGTGCTCGTAGACCTCGTCGGTCACGATCAACGCGTCGTGACGTTCGGCGAGCTCGACGATGAGGGAGAGCGTCTCGGTGTCGAGGACCGCGCCGGTGGGGTTGTGCGGGGAGTTCACGAGGATCACGCGCGTGCGGTCGGTGACCGCCGCACGCAGTTCGTCGTGGTCGGGTCGCCAGGCCGCGCCCAGTTCGCGAGACCAGCGCAGCGGCACGGTGCGGTGCACGCCGCCGGCTCGGGCGATGATCGCCGCGTAGGCGTCGTAGTAGGGCTCGAACGTCACGACCTCGTCGCCGGTGTCGACGAAGGCGAGCAGGGTGGCGGCGAGCGCTTCGGTCGCGCCGGCCGTCACGAGCACCTCGGTCGCCGGGTCGAGCTCGATGCCGTACCACCGGCGCTGATGGGCGGCGATCGCCTCGCGCAGCACCGGCATGCCGGTGCCGGGCGGGTACTGGTTGACGCCGTCGGCGATCGCCTGCCGGGCGGCCTCGAGCACCTCGACGGGCCCGTCTTCGTCGGGGAATCCCTGGCCGAGGTTGATCGCGCCGGTGCGCGAGGCGAGGGCGCTCATCTCGGCGAAGATCGTCGCGGCGATCGTGCCGTCTGAGGCGAGGAGGCCGGCGCCGGCCGCGGTGCGCTGCCAGGGCGCGAGGCCCGACGCGGGGGAGAAATCGCTCACGCTCACACCGTACGCGAGGAGCTGCGCCGCCCGGTGCGAAGATCGCTTCCGTTCTCACCGTACGTGCGGGTGGAGCCGGTACGCTGGCGCAGGCAGCGACGCTCCCGGGCAGCATTCGGAGAAATCCCGGCCCGGGGATAGCAGAGTCATAGACTCCGCCGATCGGGCACACAGCTTGCTTCGGGATGCTGGCATCGCTTGGAAGGAGCACACCATGACCGACACCACGAACGGAGCCGCGGGGGAGCCCCGCGAGGACGACGTCACGCCGACGCCCGCGGCCGCCGAGAGCGCTGCGCCCGTCACCCCTGAGACTTCCGCTGCTGCGAACGCCTCGGCGGCGCAGAACGAGGCCGCGGCCCCCGCCGTCGAGCCGGATGCCGCGGCGCCCGCCGCCCCGGCAGCGCCTGCCGCGACCCCTGCCGCGCCGACCGCACCGGTCGCGCCCGCAGCGCCGGTTCCCGCAGCTGCACCCGCGGCGACCGGCACGGTCTACGAGCCCGGCCAGGAGCCGCAGCCGTACTCGGCCCCCCAGTACACGAAGCAGCCGGCCCAGCCCGTCGCCGCTGCCCCCGCACAACCCGGCCAGGTTCCCCCGGCCTTCGGCGGCCCCGCCGCCCCCCAGAACCAGACGCAGCCGACCGTTCCGCTCGCCGGCGTCCCGGCCGACGGCACCGCCCCCGCTGCGCCGAAGCAGCGTCGAGTCGGACTCGGCGTCGCCGCGGCCATCGTTGCCGCTGCCCTGATCGGCGGTGCATCAGGTGCCGGCATCAACGCGCTGCTCACGAACAACAACGGCTCGCCGACGAGCGAGAGCGCGAACTCGGCGCAGAACATCGTCGTCAACGACACCGATTCCGTCAACCAGATCACCGCCGTCGCCGCCAAGGCGAGCCCGAGCGTGGTCACGATCTCGGTGTCCGGCGGCCAGTCCGGCGGCACCGGCTCGGGCATCATCCTGTCCGAGGACGGTTACGTGCTCACGAACACGCACGTCGTGACGCTCGACGGCGCGACCGGTGAGCCCGCCATCCAGGTCAAGACGAACGACGGTCACCTCTACACGGCCGAGCTCGTCGGCACCGACCCGCTCTCCGACCTCGCGGTGATCAAGCTCGTGGACGCCTCGGGCCTGACCCCGCTCGAGTTCGCCGACTCCGACAAGCTCAACGTCGGCGACACGGCGATCGCGATCGGTGCACCGCTCGGCCTCGCGGGCACGGTCACCAACGGCATCGTGAGCGCGCTCAACCGCTCGATCGACGTCGCCTCCTCGGCGGCGCCGGCGACGCCCGACGACTCGCAGAGCGACGGCGGCGAGCAGGGCGAAGGCGACCAGGGCGGCGAAGGCAGCCCGTTCGACTTCTTCTTCGACCTGCCCGACCCCGAGGGCGGCGAGCCCCAGCAGCCGAGCGCATCGGCGGGCCGCGTCTCGCTCCCGGTCATCCAGACGGATGCCGCGATCAACCCGGGCAACTCCGGTGGTGCGCTGCTCGACTCCGAGGGCGAGCTCATCGGCGTGAACGTCGCGATCCTCTCCACGGGCGGATCGGCGCAGGGCGAGACGGCCGGCAACATCGGCGTCGGCTTCGCCGTGCCGTCGAACCTCGCCAAGCGCATCGCCGACGAGATCATCGAGAACGGCGCAGCCACCCACGGTCTCCTCGGCGCCACCGTCACCTCGGCCGAGGCCGAGGGGTCGAGCGACACCGTCGGCGCGCTCATCTCCGAGGCCCCCGCGGGGGGCGCGGCTGCCGCAGCGGGCCTGCAGAAGGGCGACGTCGTCACCGAGTTCAACGGCGTACCGATCACCGACCAGACCGACCTCACCGCCCAGGTGCGGGCGCTGCCCGGCGGCGCTGAGGCCGAGCTGACCTTCATCCGCGACGGCGAGTCGCAGACGGTCACGGTCACCCTCGGAACGTTCGAGGGCTGATCAGGCGACGATCGCACGACGAGCCCGGGTCCGCGAGGACCCGGGCTCGTCGCCGTGCCCGGGCCGACTGCTCGGAGGCACGGCTGCTAGGCTCGATCGACCCGAGCGGCGAGTGAGGACCATGCCCGAGCACCACCCTGAAGCGATGCCCGCATCGCTCCTCGGCGTCTCCTACGTCATGCCGGTGCTGAACGATGCCTCGCACGTTCGTGCCGCCGTCGAGTCGATCCTCGTGCAGGACTACGCGGGGCCCGTCGAGGTGCTCATCGCCCTCGGCCCGTCGATCGACGGCACCGGCGAGCTGGTCGCCGACCTCGCGTCGCGCGACGACCGCGTGCGCGTGCTCGAGAACGAGGTCGGCTCGACGCCCGCCGGGCTGAACATCGGCATCCGCGCGGCGCAGTACCCCGTCGTGGTGCGGGTCGACTCCCACTCGATGCTCCCGCCCGACTACGCGCGCATCGCGGTCGAGGAGCTCGAGCGCACCGGAGCCGACAACGTCGGCGGCATCATGGACGCGCGCGGCGAGACGCCCTTCGAGCGCGCCGTCGCCCTCGCCTACACGACCAAGGTCGGCCTCGGCGGCAGCGCGTTCCACGTCGGCGGCACTGAGGGACCGGCCGAGACCGTCTACCTGGGAGTGTTCCGCCGCGCGGCGCTGCTCAGGGTCGGCCTCTTCGACGAGTCCATCAAGCGCGGCCAGGACTGGGAGCTGAATCGGCGCCTCCGCGAGACGGGCGGCGTCGTCTGGTTCACGCCGCGGCTCGCGGTGACCTATCGGCCCCGTTCGACCTTCGACCGGCTCGCACGCCAGATGTTCTCCACCGGGCTCTGGCGCGGCGAACTCGCACGTCGGTTCCCGTCGGCGAACGGCATCCGCTACTTCGTGCCGCCCGCCATGGTGGTCGGCGTCGCGGTCGGCCTCCTCCTCGGCCTCTGCGGCATCCTGCAGGCCGTGTTCGGCGCGACCCCGTGGCTGCTCATCGGCTTCGTCGTGCCGGCCGTGTACCTGCTCTTCGTGCTCGCGGCCATGATCGTCTACGCACGTGGGCGCGGCGCGGCGACGGCCGCATGGTTTCTCGTAGTGTTGCCCTGCATACACGTCTCGTGGGGGATGGGCTTCGTGCTCGGGTACCTCTCGCTGACGAGCAACATCGCCAGGCACACGGGAAGGTGACGCGGATGTCACAGACCGGTCCGTACACCACGAGACCCACGAGCATCGCCGAGCTGCGCGAGGTGACCCAGCCTCCCGAGGTGCGCGGTCGTCGCAACGCCGAGCACTGGACCGCGTCGCTGTACCTGCGCAATCTCTCGCCGTACCTGACGTGGATGCTGCTGAAGACCTCCATCTCGGCCAACGGCGTGACGGGGCTCATGATCCTCGTCGGCTGGTCGACGGCCGCGGCGCTCCTGATCCCCGGCATCTGGGGTGCCCTGCTCGCGGTCGTGCTCGGCCAACTGCAGATGCTCGTCGACTGCTGCGACGGCGAGGTGGCGCGCTGGCGGCGCACCTCGTCGCCCGCCGGGGTCTTCCTCGACAAAGTCGGTCACTACTCGACCGAGGCGCTCATCCCGCTCGCGCTCGGCATCCGTGCGGCCGCCTACCCGCTCGAGTTCCCCGCCGACTTCCTGTGGACGACGATCGCGGCGCTCCTCGCGCTCGTGATCGTGCTCAACAAGGCGCTCAACGACATGGTGCACGTCGCCCGGGCGAACGCCGGACTCGCGAAGCTCGCCGACACGCACGGCGAGACGGCGCCGCGCGGCGGACTCGTGGCCAAGCTCCGCAAGGCGGCCCGATTCCTGCCGTTCCACCGCCTGTACCACTCGGTCGAGCTCACGCTCATCGTGTTCGCCGCGGCGATCGTCGGGTTGTTCGTCGGCCAGCCGATCACCGACCGCGTCGTGCTCGCCGTGCTGCTGCCGCTCGCCCTGCTCTCCCTGATCGGGCACTTCGTCGCGATCATGGCCTCTCGTCGTGTCCGGTCCTGACGCGGCACGCTCCGCTCCGCCGCGCGTCGGCGTGGTCGTGCTCACCATGGGCACCAGGCCCGACGACCTGGCACGAGGCATCCGAAGCATCCTCGACCAGCAGGGCGTCGTCACCGACGTCGTCTGCGTCGGCAACGGCTGGGACCCGGCCACCGCCGCGCCGTCGCTGCCTGCGGGCGTGAAGACGCTGCACCTTCCCGAGAACCTCGGCATCCCGGCCGGTCGCAACCGCGGGGTGCCGCTCGTGACGGGCGAGGCCCTCTTCTTCCTCGACGACGACGCCTTCCTGCCGAGCGAGACCTTCCTCGCCGACGGATGCCGCACGCTCGCCGAGCGGCCCGAGATCGGCCTCCTCCAGCCGCGCGTCGTCGACCCGACCGGCAGTGTCTCTCCGCGCCGGTGGATCCCGCGGATCCGCAAGGGCGACCCGGCGCACTCGAGCAACGTCTTCTCGTGCTGGGAGGGCGCCGTGCTCATGCCGCGTGCCGTGTTCGACGCGACCGGTGGCTGGGCCGACCCGTTCTTCTACGCGCACGAGGGCATCGAGCTGGCCTGGCGGGTCTGGGACACCGGGCACGTCGCGTGGTACGCCGGCGACCTCGAGGCGGGGCATCCGGTCATCGACCCCGCTCGCCACGCGTACTACTACCGGCTGAACGCCAGGAACCGCGTCTGGCTCGCACGCCGCAACCTGCCGGCCGTGCTCGTGCCGTTCTACGTCGGCTCGTGGACCGCGATCCAGGTGCTGCGGTGGGCGAGGCAGCCCGCGGCGCTGAAGGCATGGTTCGCCGGATGGCGCGCCGGATGGCGCGAGCACCCGGGGGAGCGGCGCCCGATGCGCTGGCGTACCGTCTGGCGGATGACCCTCGCCGGTCGCCCGCCCGTCGTGTGACCCGGTAACGATCGGCTCTCGGTGCTGCCGCGGCACCGGGAACGGAGCATCCGCTCAGCCCGGCCTCGCTACCCTTGGACAGTGGGATTGAGGAAAGACGCGCGACGCGCCGTCAAACTGGCCAAGGACATCATGTGGTCCCGACGTGCGCAGCGCTCGCTCGGCGTGAAGCTGGCCGAGCAGGAGCCGTTGCCGGCGCACCGATTCCGCATCGGCGTCTACTTCGCCGACGGCAAGGTCAACCTCTACCAGCTGCGGCAGTGGTACGCCCCGCTCGCCGAACTGGCTGAGCGCCACCCCGTGCTGATCCTGAGCCGCGCGTCGGGTGCCGCGCTCAAGCTGCTCGACGAGTCGCCGGTTCCGGTCGCCTACGTGCGCCGCGTCGCCGACCTCGAGCGGGTGATCGCCGAGCAGGACCTGCACCTGATCTTCTACGTGAACCAGAACGCGAAGAACTTCCAGATGATGCGGTACGGCCGCCGGTGGCACGTGTTCATCAATCACGGCGAGTCCGACAAGATGTACATGACCACCAACCAGTTCAAGGCCTACGACTACTCCCTGATCGCGGGCGACGCGGCCAGGGCGCGGCTCGAGAAGGTGCTCTGGGACTACGACTTCGACAAGCGCGCGATTCCGATCGGGCGCCCGCAGGCCGACCACTACCTCGACGGCACGACGCTGCCGTACACGCCCGACGAGCGCGAGGTCGTGCTCTACGCGCCCACCTGGGAGGGCGACCGGGACGCAGCGGCCTACGGCTCGATCGCGTCGCACGGCGTCGCCCTCGTGCAGGGGCTGCTCGCGACCGGGCGGCATCGGGTCATCTACCGGCCGCACCCGCGCTCGGGCGTCGTCGACCACGAGTACGGCGCCGCGAACCGAGCGATCATCGCCGCGATCGAGGCGGCGAATGCCGCCGATCCGACGGCCCGGCACTTCTTCGACAACGGTCCGAAGCTCGGCTGGCAGCTCGCCGCCGCCGACGTCGCCATCGTCGACATCTCGGCGATGGTCTACGACCGGCTGGCGGCCGGCAAGCCGCTGCTCGTCACGCGCCCGGTCAACCCCGAGGCGCAGATCGACGCGTCGGGCTACCTGCAGGCATGCGAATGGCTCGATGCCGCGGATTCCGCGATGATGGTCGCTCGCGTCGACGAGGTGTCGCACGACGACTCCGCGCTCGAGCGACTGCAGTACTGGGTCGAGCGGTACTTCGGCGACACGACCCCCGGCGTGACGACCGCGAGGTTCCACGGCGCGGTCGACCATCTCATGGCCGAGTGGGAGCGGTTCGCCGCCCTGCACGCCGGTGACGGCGAGGTCGACGAGAGCGACGTGCGCGCCCTCGAGCAGGACGACGAGGAGATCGAGGCGTAGTCTTCGACGTCCTTCGACGTCGGGATGGCACCCAGCCGACTCAGCTCCCCGAATCGCCGTCCGCGACGCGATGCCGTCGCAGCATCTGGTCACCCGCGTCGACGTAGCCCTCGAAGAGGCCGACGACGGCGCGGAGACGTTCGCGCGCGTGTTCGCCTTCGGTGAGCGCCGCTCCCGAATGCAGCGTGCGGATGAAGGTTCGCGTGCGTTCGTGACTCGCGGCGAGCAGTTGCTCGAATCCGCCGACGGCCTCCACGCGGAGGCGGCGGCTGCCGGGCTGGGGGAGCGTTCGTGCGAGCCCCCACGACACGAGTTCGCGGACCGCGGTGCTGACGCCGCCGGTGCTGAGGCTCAGCTCGGCCCCGATGGTGTCGAGGGTCTCCGGTCCGGTCCTGAGCAGCAGGAACCCGTACACGCGCCCTGTCGCGCGGGAGAGATGCCAGGATGCAAGGGCATCGCCGATCGACTCGATGAACTCGGTGCGCTCGTCGTGTTCAGGCATGGGGGGCCGATGCGAGCAGGTCGCGAATCGCGATCGTTGTTGCCTCGGGCGCATCGAACGTCACCACATGGCCGGCGCCGGTGACCACCCGCTCGCCGATGCCCTCGGCTCTCGCCCACGCGTGCATCGCCGTCGCGATGTTGCCCGTGCGATCCAGTTCGCCGCGGATGAGGCCGAGCGGGACGGGCACGCGGTAGTCGGCATCGGGTTCGACGAACGAGACCGTCGCGCGCCAGACGTCGAGGAACGCGCGCTTCGGCATGCGCGCGAACATCGCCTCGGTCATCGCGATCGCGCGAGGCGTGACCGCCGAGGCGCGAGCGAGCATTCCGGGCAGTCGCGACGCGGGAATGAGTGACAATGCGGGGGCGGCGAGCCGGAGCGCGGCGCGTTCGCCGCGAGTGAGCGGTCCCGTGTTCCAGGTGGAGTCGATCACGATGAGCGCTCCTGCTCGGCCCGGATCCCGGCGCACGAGCGCCTGCGCGACGTTGCCGCCGAGCGAATGTCCCACGAGGGCGGGATCGTCGAGGGCGAGGTGGTCGAGGAGTGCCGCGAGATCGTCGAGCGCGGCCGGCCCGGTGAAGGGCGTGCCGGGTTCGAGGTGCGAACCGCCGTGGCCGCGCTGATCGAAGGCGACGACCGAATGGCCGGCCTCATGGAGGGCGATCGCCTGTGCATCGAACATGGAGTGATCCATGCCGGCGCCGTGGACGAGCACGACCGGCCGCCGATGACCGTCGAGCATCGCGAAGCGGAGCGTCGCGCCCTCGCGGACGAGGGTGCGATCCAGATTCAGCATATTCTGAATATAGCGAAACTACGGGGCGTCGGGAGACTCTCCGGTGCTGTCGGCGGATTCCGGGGCCGCCCCGTCGTCGGGTCGTCGGGTGATCGCCCCGCGTGCGGCCCGCCCCGCGGCCTGCCCCGCCGACTGGATGCCGCGGCCGGCGGTAAGCACCACGCCACCGACGGCGTTGCCGGCGCGCGACAGTCGCGACGCGACCGAGGTCAGGAGGGAGTCGCCCTCGCGCGGCTCGAGGTCGAGCGGCAGCGTCGCGGGCGGCTGGCCGAACGCCAGCCGTGACTGCTTCAGCACCCGGCGTCCGAGCACGTGGTTGCCGCCGCCGCCGATGGCCGCACCGATGCCGAACGGGATCGCCTTGCCGATGATGCCCGCGCCGCCGCGCACCGCGAACTGCTTGATGAAGACGCTGCGGAGCTTGTCGGCCACCGGCCCCATGATCGCCTTGGGCATGCTGTTCGTGATGAGCTCGCCCCAGTAGACGTTGCGTGCCGCGCCGGAACCCGAGGCCTGCCCGGCGAGCTGGCGCACGAGGTCGACGCCCTCGTTGCCGAGCATGAGGGTCATGACGAGCGCCCGGGCGCGGTCGGGGTTGTCGATGGCGATGCCGTGCACCTCGGCGACGGATTGCGCGAAGAGCGCGGTCGCCTCGAGGAAGCCGGCCGTCTCGACGCCCGACAGCGCGAGGGTCACCCCGGTGCCGATGCCCGGGATCACCGCGGTCGCGCCGACGGCGGCGCCGCCCGTCGTGACGGCGGCGAGGTAACGGCGTTCGAGGATGCGCACGATCTGCTCGGGGCTCGCACCGGGCGAGCGCCGACGGATGGCGCGGAGGTGGGCGACCACGATCGGGCGCTGCACCGCGAGCACGCGGTCGATGCCGCGTTCGACACCGTGGGCGCGGCCCTGGTCGGCCGTCTGCTCGTTCGGACCGCCGGGCCCCATCGAGGTGATCGTGTGCACGCGCTCTGCCATAGTGGGGTCGATCTTACGAGACCCGCCCGTGCGTTTCAGCTCGCGCGGTCCAGCTACTCGGCGCCGTGTTCGGCGTTGTAGCGGGCGAGCACCTCGTCGATCGGTCCGTCGAGCACGAGCGCGCCCTTGTCGAGGTAGAGGCCGCGGGTGCAGAATCGGCGGAGGTCTCGTTCGTTGTGCGAGACGAAGAACAGCGTGCGGCCGCCGGCGAGCAGTTCGTCGATGCGTCGGTAGCACTTCTCGCGGAACGCCTTGTCGCCCACGGCGAGCACCTCGTCGACGAGCATGATCGGCTCCTCGAGCTGCGAGATCACCGCGAACGCGATGCGCACCTTCATGCCGCTCGAGAGGTGCTTGTAGGGCGTGTCGAGAAAATCGCCGATGTCGGCGAACTCGATGATCTCGTCGAACTTCGCATCGATCTGCGCGTTCGTCATGCCGTGCAGGCCGGCCGTCAGGTAGACGTTGTCGCGAACGGTGAGGTCGTCGACGAAGCCGCCGGTGATCTCGATGAGCGGGGCGACGCCGCCGGTGATCTCGACGGTGCCCTCGTCGGCGATCATGACGCCCGCGACGAGCTTCAGCAGGGTCGACTTGCCCTGGCCGTTGCGACCGACGACTCCGATGGCCTCACCGGGGCGAACCTCGATGGAGACGTCGCGCAGCGCCCAGAACTCACCGGGGCGAGTGCGACGGCGGCGGCCGGCGAGGAGGTCCTTGAACGAGCGGCGACCGCGGCGATTGCGCCGGAAGCGGATGCCGAGACCGGTGGTGCGAATGGCGAAGGGGGCCGGGGAATCGGCGGTCGTGGCATCCAAATCAGATCTCCTTCAGTACCTGGCGCTCGGCCGAGCGGAACACCCACAGGCCGACCGCGAGGATCGCGAGCGACATGAGTGCGGAGATCGCGATGTTGAACCAGTCGAGCTCCTCGGGGAAGAACCCGGCGCGGTAGATGCCGAAGATGCCCGAGAGCGGGTTGAACGCCGCCCAGAAGTGCAGCTCCGGCGGCAGGTCGGTGACGCCGTAGATGATGGGGGAGGCGTAGAACAGGAAGCGCAGTGCGAGCTTGACCGCCCGCTCGAGGTCGCGGAAGAAGACCACGAGCGGCGCGACGATCAGGGCCACGCCCGCGGTCAGGATCGCCTGCAGCACGATCGCGAGCGGGAAGAGCGCGAGCTCCCAGTGGACGGGCGCATGGAAGATCACGACGAACAGCGCGAGCACCGGCAGCGCGAGCAGGAACTCGATGCCCTTCGACAGCACGATGCGGTTCACCCAGATCGTCCGCGGGATCATCGTCGAGCGCACGAGCTTCGCGTCCTTCAAGAACGCGCGCGTCGAATCCGAGACCGCACCGTTGAACCACATCCACGGGAGCAGCGCCGACAGGAGGAACACGATGTAGGGGTCGGTGCCCACCGGCCGCTGGAAGACCTGTGTGAAGACGAACCAGTAGATGCCCGCCATCACGAGCGGGTCGAGCACCGACCACACGTAGCCGAGCGCCGACGTCGAGTAGCGCACCTTCAGGTCGCGCGTCGTGAGCAGCCACAGCGAATGGCGGTAGCGAGCCCATGGCGTCCGCTGCAGCGGATGGGCATCACCGTATGCGTTCGGCACCGTGCTCGTCACGCTCTCATCGTAGATGCCGCACCGGGGTAGATTTGTCTGCAGACGGGTGGCAAGTGCCGAGCCCAGTCGGAAGGAGCCTCGTGCACCGCACCAGCACCCGCGTCATTCTGAGCTGCGCCGCGATCGGCGTCGGCGGCGGCCTGTTCGCCGCAGGCGCGGGATACGCCGCCGGACTCATCGCCGGCATCGCCCCGATGCTCTACGGCATCACGATCGGGTCGCACTTCCTCCCGAGCGCCGTGGCGCTCGCGCTCCTGAAGCGCCCGGGCGTGGGCATACTCACCGGTTTCATCGCGGGTCTCGTCGGTGCGGCGTTCGCTCCCCACTGGATCCTCCGGTTCCTTGGCACCGGCCTCCTGGTCGGTGCGCTGCTCGAGCTGCCCTTCTTCATCACCCGGTACAAGAACTGGTCGCCGTGGCTGTACTACGTCGCGGCGGGGGCATCCGGCCTGCTGCTCGCGGCGGGCACCTTCATCGCCCTC
This sequence comes from Agromyces sp. Root81, assembly GCF_001429165.1. Classification (GTDB taxonomy): domain Bacteria; phylum Actinomycetota; class Actinomycetes; order Actinomycetales; family Microbacteriaceae; genus Agromyces. The sequence goes on along the minus strand of NZ_LMIR01000004.1, from coordinate 341,224 downwards.
GGCCCCGAGCATTACGCGCCCTGGTTCTGGTCGCTCTACCTCGCGATGTTCGCACTCAGCCCCATCGCCTTCACCTGGCTCGGCCGCGTGATCGCCGCCTCGCTGGCCAGGGCGGGCGTGGCCCGCACTCTCACGACGGGGCGCTGAGCGCCCCTGAGACGAAGAAAGAGAAGAGAGCGGATGCCTCGAGGCATCCGCTCTCTTCTCTTCTGTCGTTCAGCGCTGTGGTGCAGGTCACACGAAGTGGTTCGCGCGCTCCAGGTCTTCGGCGAAGTCGATCTCGACCGCGTAGAGGTCGGAGATGTCCATCGGCTCGACGAGGATGCCGTTCTGCTCGATCGCGAGCTCGAGGCCGCGCTCGAAGTAGTCCTGGTCGCCCACGCGGTGCAGCTGCGCGAGGAACGTGGCCTTGTCGCGGCTCGAGATGTAGTTGATGCCGACGGCCTCGCCGAGTCCGCCCCTGACGGTCTTCGAGAGCTCCTTGATGTAGCCCTCGGCGCTCGTCGTGTACTTCACCTCTTCGTCGGACACCTTCGAGGTGTTGACGGTCACGAAGGACTGGTCGCGTGCGATGTAGGGCAGCGCGCGGTCGAGGATGCTGGGGTCGAAGACGACGTCGCCGTTCATCCACAGCACGCCGCCGGGCTGCGACGCCGAGAGGGCGCGCATGAGGCTCTTCGAGGTGTTCGTCTGGTCGTACTCCTCGTTGTAGACGAACGACGCCTGCGGGAACGCCTCGATGATGTGCTCGAGCTTGTAGCCGACGACGATCGTCACGTTGGCGTCCGCGCCGAACGCGTGCTCGATGTTGTCGAACTGCTGCCGCATGATGGTGCGGCCGTCGCTGAGTTCGGTGAGGGGCTTGGGGAGGGATCGCCCGAGCCGGCTCCCCATGCCGGCTGCGAGAATCACGATCTGGGTCACTGCATCTCCTTCGGTGGGTCGGATGCCCCGGGCGCTCGCCCTCGTCGCCGAGGATTCGCCCGGATTTCATCCGGAAGTTCACATATGGACACGCCGTTATGCCGATCCTCAGGATATCGGGGGGCCCATGCCGCCCACCATCCGGGGGACAAGGTCGTAGTGCGATCGTGATACGACACTCAGCCGATACCCAGTTTCCTCCTGAGAACCGCACGTGGCGACGTTCGCGGAAGCGGAGCGGGTTGATAGGTTGTCTGGGTGACTTCTGTTTCGCGCTCCGAACACGACGACGAAACTGCCGAAGGCACCGGCGCGGGGGCGTCCGAATCGACGCAGTCCCAGCCGGAGCGCTCGGCGGCGGCGGCCGTGCGCCCTGCGCGGAAGACCGCGCCCAAGACGACCGCGGAGAAGAAGGTCCCGGCCGCCAGGACGACGGCGGCCAAGACCGCTGCGGCGAAGACCGAGGCCGCCAAGACGACGGACGCGAAGAGCACCGCCGCGAAGAGCACCGCCGCGAAGACGGCGACGGCCAAGACGGCCGCGGCCAAGACGACCGCCGCGAAGACCGCAGCAGCCAGGACCGCCGCGGCGAAGAAGCCGGCCGCAGAGCCCGCCGCCGACGGCGAGGCACTCGAGAGCCCGCCCGCGTCCAAGCGCACGGCCGCATCCCGCACGGCGTCGGCGAAGGCCGCCGCCGCACGCGGCGAGGCGGCGAAGACCGCGCGCACCCCGCGTGCATCCGCGGCGAAGAGCACTGGCGCCTCCGGCGCACGCACCGCAGCGGCCGCGACCGCGGCGACGCAGCGCCAGACGCAGCGGGTCGCCGCCGCGCTGACCACGGAGACGACCGCGGCCGAGCGCCCGGTACGCAAGGCCCCCGACACCTCGGCCGCAACAGTCTCGGAGCCGCCGGTGGCGCCCGAGTCCCGCACGGTCCGATCCGAGATCGACGAGGACACCGTCGAGCGCGCACCGAAGCGGCCAGCTGCGGCTGCCGCTGCGGCCTCCGCCGCCGTGGTGGCGGCCGGCGCTGCCGCCGTCGCCGAGACGCCCACGCTCGAAGCGCCGGCGGCCCCTGCGCCCCCGTCGGCGCCTGCTGCTCCGGCCGTCGACGCGCCCGCGGCATCCGGGAGCGCGGCGCAGGCCGTCGCGGTGATCGCCGCACCGAAGAAGTCGGCAGCGCGCAAGAAGCGCATGCTGCGACCTGCGCGCACGGCTCCGCCGGCCGGTGCACCGAAGGTGCTCGCGATCGAGGGACTCGTGAAGCGGTTCGGCGAGAACACCGCCGTCGACGGCATCAGCCTCGACGTGCGGGCCGGATCGTTCTTCGGCATCGTCGGACCGAACGGCGCAGGCAAGACGACGACGCTCTCGATGGTCACCGGACTCCTCCGTCCCGACGCCGGCAGTGTGCGCATCCACGGCATCGACGCCTGGGCGAACCCGCAGGCCGCCAAGCACGCCACCGGCGTGCTGCCCGACCGGCTGCGGCTCTTCGACCGGCTGACCGGTGCGCAGCTCCTCTACTACTCGGGCGTGCTCCGCGGCCTCGACAGCCGCACCGTGCGCGAGCGCAGCGCCGACCTGATCACGGCATTCGGCCTCGACGATGCGGTCGACCGGCTCGTCGCCGACTACTCGGCCGGCATGACGAAGAAGATCGCCCTCGCCTGCGCGATGATCCACTCGCCGCGACTCCTCGTGCTCGACGAGCCGTTCGAGTCGGTCGACCCCGTGTCGGCGGCGAACCTCACCGAGATCCTCGAGCGATACGTCGCGGGCGGCGGCACGGTCGTGCTCTCGAGCCACGGCATGGACCTCATCGAGCGCGTCTGCGACTCGGCCGCGATCATCGTGGCCGGGCGGGTGCTCGCGGCGGGCACGCTCGACGAGGTACGGGCCGGACAGACCCTCGAAGACCGATTCGTCGAGCTCGCCGGCGGACGCAAGGCTGCGGAAGGCATGGAATGGTTGCACAGTTTCTCCGACTGAGCGCAGCCGTTTCCTGACGTCAACCGACGTCGCCCGAAGCACCCCTCACGTCACCCGCTTTCGCCCGGAATTCCGGGGAAGTTGGACCTTCTAGGCCGGGCCGTATCGGGCGGCGATGGGGTGCGCCGGAGCGCCTCAGCGGGGCGCGGGCGCGGGGATTTCGCGGGGTTTTCTGACGAGGGACTGCGCAGCCTGAGGCGCGGATCGAATCGTCGCACTAGCATTCGTGTGTGCCACGTTCCAGCGCCCTCAAGCCCGCCCGCGCGTTTCGGCCTGCCTCAGACCCTTTCAAGATCGGCCGCCCGGTTCCCGTTGCGGTTCAAGTGGGCTTCTGGACTCTGCTGCTCCTGTCGATCATTCAGGCGGTGACCGTTGTCTGGTCGCTGGCCGTGTTCGACTGGGACGGGTACATGGCGGAGTGGGTGCACAGCTTCGAGCGCGACGGCCAGGAGCTGCAGGTGACGCCGGAGATCGCGATTGCGACAGTCGTCTTCGGTGTTGTTGTGAGCGCAATATCGATCGCTCTTCGCGTCGCCTTCACGCTGCTTCTGAGGCGAGGCTTCAACTGGGCACGGATCGTCGCCACGGTGCTGTTCGGTGCTTTGCTGCTTCCGCCGTACATCTTGGACGGCATCGCCATTCTCGTGATGGCTCTGGCGATTGCAGGGATCGTGCTCGTCTGGCTCCCGCAGTCGAACGCCTTCTTTCGGGACGTCAAGCAAGATCGAATCGCTCACAAAGCGAAGCAATTCTCCTGAGCTGGTCCCGTCGCGAGGGCGTCTTTCGGTCCGTAACGATTCGATAACGCAGGTGACTTTCGACGCCCACCCGGCGCTAACCGTTGCGCGCCTTCTGCCGACCGACGATGACCGATGCGCCGGTCAGTGGATGTGGCGCGCCAGTCAGAGACGGTCGGTAACGGTGCAGTTCGGGCTCGTTGTCAGTTCTCGACTTCGCGTGCAGTCTTACCTCCTGCCGCGCACAGGGCATGGCGTCGAGAAGGGAACCAGCATGAAGATCAAGCTCACCAAGGACGAGTACCAGGGCCACGTGACGGATGCCATGGATTCGATGCACTATGTGGTGTTCACGCAGTGGCAGGCGATGGAGGCGCGCCCATCGTTCGAAGTCTTCTTTGAAGAGGCGTACCAGACGTTCAAGTGCAACTATTTCCCGGATCCTCCGGGCGATGGGTTGAACGTGCCAGAGGCTCGGTACTCGGACGAGACGCCGTTCTGATCGCAGCACGGAGGCCGGGAGGGCCGAACCCCCCGGCCTCCTCTGTCGGCTGCACGGTCGCTGCGTGGCGAACGGCGCGGGTCGGTAGCCCGGCGAGCGTTGGCCTCCCCGTCGCCTTACAGCGGCGTGTAGTCGGTCAGCCGTTCGGGTAGCGCCTTCGGGTCATGTCGCGGACGACCTGGGCGCGGGACTGATCCCGGGCGCGGGATGAGCGGATGACCTGTAGCTGCTCCTTGCCGGTGAGTGGTCGACGGTTGCCCATCGGATCGCGGCCGAACTCGGGAGACGAGTACTCGCCGGGCTGGTTCGGGTCGAACGGTTGAAAGTCTTCAGGGCGCTTGCGCATGATGGTTCCTCCTGCGCTCAAGTCAACCTCGATCCGCTCTCCGCACGCGCGGCAAGGATGTCCATAACGCCCAGATCAGACCTCGATTCGTGCCTCCAGCGGCGGTAGCCGACCGCCCGGTAAAGTTGACTTATGTCAACTAACGCAATGCCGGGGAGTCGGCTCGACCAGCTGATCCCCGACGACATTGATCGGGCGCTCACCCGTCTTGTGCGGATGTCGGGCGTCTCGAAGAAGGCGCTCGTGACGGACGCTCTGCGCGGCTATCTCGTCGCGAAGGGCGTCCTGCCGGCCAGCACGTCACGCGTTGAACCCACTCCCACAAGAGGACGCCTCGCGGCGTCGAAGAGAAAGGAATCCCAGTGACCCTTCCGAAGTTCCCGGCCAGCTCGGGGCCGGTCATGGCCACCAGGCTGGACCGCCAGCGCGGCCAGTACCGCGCCAAGGCCGACGCCCTGCGCGACACCCTCGCGAAGCTCGATGAAGTGTGGGCCGAGGCGTTCGCCGAGGACGACAAGCGCCAGACCGCCCGTGACCGTGTCGCTGAACTCGCGCAGAAGCGCACCCGATAGGAGCAATGAAATGGACAAGATTCACCCGGACGAAGCGCGGGAGATCGTGCGCCAGCAGAGCTTTCCGAATACGGAGGCCGAACGAGAGGCCGTCTCGGCAGTGGACGCCGCCGTCATGGACGGGATCAGGCGCTACGAAGGACAGATCGTCGCCACTGCGCAGCAGTTCCTTGACTCAAGCGCGATCCACACCGAGGCGGCCACGGAGATCGTGGACGCGCTCGCAGAAGAGATCCGATACCCACTGAAGGACGGCGCTCGCCCTACCCCAGAGCTCGCGGCCCGGTATGAAGCGCTCCGACGCCACGCCGAGCACGCGATCGCTGCTCTCGAAAGCGCAGAAGCCGAGGCGGAATGGCATCAGGCTCGCGCAGCAGACCCGCACGCCGCCTACTCAGCGCTCATGACGAACTGGCCGCTGATCCGTCCAACTCTGCCGATCTGACGCCTGAACATGGACAGCGGGCGGGAGCCCTACTCGCTACCCGCCCGCCTGAAGGAGGAACCACATGCCCATCATCAACGAGCTCAACGCTACGCTGAACCGCTATCCGGACGACTCGCTGCCCACCTACTGGGAGCGCAGCCTGAACTATCCACATGAGCCGGCTGAGCTCCTGTCCCGTCATGAGACGCCGACTCGACTGCTCACCAACACTGAGCGCGCCACCGTCCGCATCGACGCACCCGAGCCCTTCGACTGCCCGCAAGGCTCCGGCATTCTCTACGAGGCGACCGTGCGCCTTGCACTGTTCCGCAGCCGAGGCGTCCTGCCGCATTCGAGCGGGCACTACATCGCTCGGCAACTGGAGTCGGTTTTCGGCAGCCGTCACCCGTTCGCTCAGGTGCGCGCTTTGGTCGGGTGGGAACTGCTCCGAGCGCTGGACGCCGCCGACCTCGGCACCAACGTCTGGATCTCGGGTGAGCCAACCGAACCGCTCGGACGCTACCGGCGAATGAGGCTCGCCGCGCGATGTGCAGAGTTTGGAAATTCGCACGCTGAGCGGCGCGTAAGTGAAATCCGATAGCTCTAATTCGCCCGCTCAACTCCGGCGAGCGCCAACGGCCCGAGTTGACACAGAGCGAACCGGTGCGTAGCTTCGCATCACACAACTGAACAGAAGTGCTTGGGCCGTAGCGCGCTACGGAGAGCTAGGGGAAGGACCCCGAAACGTGAAGACCACCCGAAGAGGGCGGTACGTTTCGAGGTCTTTTTTGTTGCCTCCGAGCGTTTCGTCCTCCTCACCGAGAGGAGAACCGAATGTCCATCGAGCACCCCAGTACCCCGCAATACTGGGACTACTACACCGCGCCAGATTCGCCGATTCTACGAGGGCTCGGCGTTACAGATCGCCAATTGCGCCGTGCTCGTGAACAGGGCAAGCTCTCGGGCATCAAGCTCGCCGGCAAGGTCCAGTTCAGCGACGAGCACCTTCGCGAATTCCTTGAGCGCTCCACCTTCCGCGCAGTTCGGTAGGCGATTCTGTGACTGCGCGTGAAGTGCCACGCCCACTGGCACTGTTCCTCATGACCGCCGAGCGTGTCATGTTGCCAAATCACCATCGCTATCGAGTCATTGAAGGCGTTGGCGACCAGTACACAATTCCCTGCCCTGCACACGACGACGACAACCCGTCGCTCTCCGTCGGCTGGGGCGACAGCAGAGTCATCCTGAAGTGCCACGCCGGATGCGACTCGGTCGACGTGCTCGCCGCGCTTGATCTGACATGGAAAGACCTCGAACAGCCGCGCACCATCGTTGATACCTACAGGTACGAGGACGAAGACGGGCTCTTGCTCTACGAGGTTGTCCGAACCGATCCAAAGAGCTTCTACCAGCAGCGGCCCGACCCGAGGCATCCCGAGCGGCGCATCAAGAACATGCAGGGCATCAAGCCAGTGCCATACAACCTGCCGGACGTTGCCGAGCTGGTAGCTCACGGTAGGGCCGACGATGTGATCTGGATCGTTGAGGGCGAGAAGGATTGCCAGGCGATGCGCGCCGCCTACGGTCCGTTCACTGTTGCGACGTGCAACCACGGCGGCGCAGGCAAGTGGACCTCGGAGCACTCCGCTCATCTCGCCGGATTCGTGGGCACGATCCGGATCGTGGCCGACCGTGACCTTGCTGGATACAAGCACGCCATCAAGGTCTACGACTCAGTTCGCGACGTCGGAGTTGAGGTTGAGCTGTGTCTGCCTGCGGCTGGGAAGGATGCCGCCGACCATGTCGGTGACCACGGCATGGACGAGTTCATTCCGGCGTCCGTGAGTGCGCTGACCGACCTGAAGAACGCCGCCGAAGACGTCGCCAAGAACGCCGCGCTCACAAAGGCGACTTCTTCCGAGAACACGCGGAATTCTTCGGCGCCGGGTCGGGTGGTGCTTCGGGCCGCCGCCGACATCATTTCGCGGCGCCAGAAGTTCCTCTGGACAGATCGAATCCCGCTCGGCGCGATCACCCTTTTCGCTGGGCGTGGCGGTGTCGGAAAGTCGAGCTTCGCGATCTGGCTGGCTGTGGAGGCCCAGCATGGTCGTCTCGACGGTGACCTCAAAGGCGAGCGAGTTGTCGTGCTTTACGTCAGCGTCGAGGATCACTGGGAGACCCAGATGAAGCCTCGCCTCATCGCGGCGGGCGCGGACATGACGCGGTTCTATCAACTCTCCATCGGGTTCACCGAAGACGCGGAGACCGGCGAGCGCGTGCCAAACCTGCCCGAAGACGCACCGCTGATCCTTGATGCGATTCAGCAGCAGACCGCCCCTGTGCTCGTCATCCTCGATCCGATCACTTCCACGATCCAAGGCGACGACCACAAGCGCGAGATCGTACGAATGGTTCTCGACCCGCTCGCGAAGATCGCCGGTGAAACAGACGCCGTTGTCGTCGGCATCATGCACTTCAACAAGGGCGCCGGTAACGCCTCCGACAAGCTCTCCGGTAGCCACGCCTACCGAGACGCCGCGCGCGCCGTGTTGCTGTTCGCCCGCGACGACGACAGCGGCGAGATCGTCATGTCACAGGACAAGGGCAACTACTCCCGCGAGATCGAGCACTCTCTCGCGTACGAACTCGTGGACACCGTCGTAGAGCTCGATGACGGCGACATCGGGCACGTCGCCCGCGTTCGCATCATCGGCGAGACGACCACCACCGTCGCGCAGATCATCAACCGACCCCTCGGCGAAACCAACGAGGTGGCGGAGTGGCTGGCGGACTTCATGCGTGCATCGGGCGGTCGTGTGGCCGCCACCGACGGAATCGAGGCCGGGAAGCAGGCGGGGTTCACCGAGTCCCAGCTGACCCGCGCAAGGCGGAAGAGCCGCCCTCCGATTCAGTCCGTGAAGACCGGCATGGGCGGCGGCTGGGAGTGGGTCTCCGAAGAAATCGACCGTGCCGAAGAATTCCGCGGAAACACCGAAGAAGTCGGAATTTTGAACACGGAGGCCTTCGCGACTTCTTCGGGCGAGCACGTTATCAAGAGACGGAATCGGCGGAAGGCCGAACCTGACGGGGTCCCATCGTGAGCCCCGTCCCACAAGCCCCCAGCCGAGCGACATCACTTGGTACGACGTGTCGGCGTCGTGTTGCTCGGCTGGGTTCACCGTCCAGAACAAGAACGACAGAAGTGGAGAAGTAGATGAATGAGCTGATGCAAGACCCGACCCTATGCAAGGCACGGAGGAGGTCTGACGGTGAGCCATGTCGGAATCCGCCGATGACGGGCTCGATGGTTTGCAGGATGCATGGAGGGGCAGCGCCTCAGGTTCGGGCGGCTGCTCAGGTGCGGATTCTTGAAGCGAGCGACCGCGCGGCGGCTCGTCTGGTGCAGATCATGCAAGACAAGAAAGTGCCCTACAACGTCCAACTCGCCGCCGCACGTGACCTGCTCGACCGGGCGAATATCGTCGGCACTCAGCAGGTCGCTATCGAGGTCGGCGTGAAGCCCGCATGGGAGCTCGCTCTCGAAGCCACCGGGATGATCGAGTACATCACTGTCGAGGATCCTGACCCCGCCGACATCGTTGACGCCGAGGTTGTGGAAGACGATCCCGCCCGCGACGACGCAGCCATTGAACGGGACGCGGCCCGCGCCCGCCTCAAGCGGCAGGGCCAGGCCCCGACGCTCCCCTCCGAGGGCAGCGAGGCACCGGCCTGGTACGAGCCGAACCCGAGCCGGCTGAAGCCCCTACGCCCGGATCGAGCGAGGCAGCGATGACGGCTGCGATCTGCTGGCGATCTGCGGCGAGTACGGCAGGAAGGCAGGCGCGGGGCTGGCGTACCGCGCGATACGGCCCTACATCGCCAGCAGCTCTGATTCGCCGCGACGAGTAGTGATGCAGCTGTTGTCAGGGTTCGCTTTCCCGAGCGGTGACGTCCGACACCGATCCGAAACGACCAAAGGAGACACGATGACGAGGATGCTCGCCTACCTCAGAGTCAGCCGCGCTGATCGGAACCGAGAGACCTCGCTCGGCATCGAGGCGCAGCGAGAAGCGATCACGGCCGCCGCAATCGCGAAGGGCTGGGAAATCGTCGGCTGGTACGAGGACGATGGACTCTCCGGCAAGGACACGAACCGTCCGGGCCTCGCAGGAGCGCTCCGAGAGCTACGCACCCGGAAGCGCCGCACAGCGGACGGTCTCGTCGTGGCGAAGCTCGACCGGCTCTCACGTTCGGTCATCGACTTCGGAGAGCTTCTCGACGTGTCCCGTCGCCACCGGTGGGCAATCGCCGTGCTGGACTTCGACCTCGACACGGGCACCGCGGTCGGCCGGATGCTCGCTGGGGTGATGATGCAGTTCGCTCAGTTCGAGCGCGAGGTCATCGGTGAGCGCACCTCAGCAGCCCTCGCTGTTCGGAAGGCCGAAGGTATTCAACTCGGCAAGCCCTCCCAGATCAGCGCCGACGTGCAGGCCGCGATCCTGCAACACCACAGGGCGGGACTCTCGTACTCGGCCATCGCCCGGCGGCTGGAGAGCGAGGGGGTGCCGACCGTGAGCGGCTCCGGGAGATGGACGCACACTGTCGTCGGTGGCGTAGTCCGCCGGTGGGAAGGGGTCGCGGCATGACCGCCATGACGCCCGGCGACATCATCCGGATCATGGAGCGCGCCGGATACACGAACCGGCAGATCGCCGTCATTCTCGTGCAGTGCGGCTTCCGAGTGGCGAACCGCTGATGGCACACGTTCGCGAGGTCACGCGGAAGGGCGGCAAAGCCTACGAAGTGCGTTGGCGTGAGGGCGGCAAGGACCGGCAGCGCACCTTCACCGCGAAGCGCGACGCTGAGCGGCACGCGCACAAGGTCGAGACTGCAAAGGAGACCGGCGCGACAACCGAGGCGCTGACGCGCGGCAAGACGTTCCGCGAGGTCGCAGAGGCCATGCTTGCGGCGCAGGCTCCTCGCCTCAAGCGCGGCACGCTTCTCCAGTACGAGGCGCTCTACAACGGGCGCATCTACGACACCTTCGGTGGGCAGCGGATCGCGCGGGTGGACTCCGCCAGCGTTCAGGCGTGGGTGGCCGCGCTCGCCGGAGAAGGGCTCGCCCCGAATACCATCCGGAACCACTACATCGCAGTGAACAAGGTGTTCACGTTCGCCGTGAAGCATCGCATCATCGCGCACAACCCGTCTCCCGCAGTCATCCTGCCCCGGATGGTCCACCGGGAGAGCTTCAAGCCGGTCTTCCTGACCATCGCTGAGGTGGAGGCTGTCGCTGCCGAGGTCGACCGCCACGCGCCCGGCTCGCAGTACGGGCTGCTCATCCGCTTCGCCGCGAACACCGGGCTCCGCGCAGCCGAGATCGCAGGTCTGCGGATTCGCGACCTCAACCTGTCAGCCGGCCATGTGGAGGTTCGCCGGACGCTCAAGCGGATCGCGGGGGAGTGGACCGTGGTTCCGCCGAAGTCTGCCCGGTCGTCGCGAGACGTGCCGCTACTGTCGCGCAGCTTGACGGCAGACCTGAGGCTCTACCTCGTGCAGCACCCCAAGAGCGGCGACCCCGACGCTCTGTTCTGGGCAGGGCTCCGGTTCGGACCGCACCCCGCCGACAGCAGCCCGCTCGACTTCTCTCGCCCGGTGTCCACGACGGCGGTTCGGATGGGCCACCTTGTCCCCGCAGCCAAGCGACTCGGGGTCACGCCGCACATGCGCTTTCACGACCTCCGCCACACCTTCGCGAGCCTCATGCTCGCCGCAGGCTTCCAGCCGTGGAAGGTGTCGCGCTGGATGGGCCACGCGAACGTCTCGACTACAGACACGATCTACGCGCACCTGTACCCGAGCGACTACGCCACGCAGATCGAGATGTTCGAGGCGTTCGCCGCCGAAGGCTAGTCGGTTGGGATGCGAGCGTGCAGGTCGTCGGTTGCCTCTGCAAGCCTGCGATCGAAGGTGTCGGCATCGATGCCAGCGGCAGCGGCAACGCGTCGCGTGACCTGATTTACGAGAGCATCTGCAGACTCGAACACCTCGCGAGCTTTCATCAACTCGGACAACATCGCCTCACGCCCTGAGAACGAGTGGAAGTCCACCGCACGATCCCAGAAGAAGGTGTGAGCGATGAAGTTTCGCAAGGGCAAAGCGCGTGCGAGTACGTCGTAGGCCTCGGTCTCCGCCGGCAGCGCCTTCTGGAATGAGGCAAGCAATTGACCGAAGGGCAGCCGCGCATACTTCGCAAAGAGCACGTCGAAGTTCTGCGCGGTTGGCGTGGGCGACTCGGAATTGGCCTTCAACACAAGCGTGTTGAGGATCCCCTTCTCCAACACCTGAGACGAGTAGTTGGTCAGGCCGTACTGCGCGTAGACCTCTCGCACTTGGTAGTCCGCGTCGTCGAGGTCGTCTTCACGCATGACCAGAAGCTCGCGCTCTAACTCCGGCGAGCCGATCGGCTCTTCCACCGGGCTACTCGATGGCCTCGTTCAACTTCAAGAACGCCTTCTCGAATCGTTCGACCGTGTCGGAGCTGATCGACGCGAAGAACTCGGGCTGATTGTCAGTCAGGGCATGAGCCGGAAGCGCGTGATCGAACGCGCCGTGCAGATCGAGGAGTTTCTTGATGATCGGCACCGGAGTCGCCGGGAGGTCTGATTCCTTCACGCTGCGGCCAAAGGCCCAGTTGTACAGACGCAGATAATCAGACGGCGCGAACAAATCCTCGATGTCCGCCGTCGCGGGTAATGTCGAGTCGATGTCTCCGATCGTGACGATCGTCTTCGGGTCGACGCCGTTCTCCACGGCTGCCTTGCGCGACCGTGCGACGATGGCGGCCGTAGTCGCACCGTCGACTAGTGCCGAGACTTTCAGCCGACGGCCCATCAGGGCGACGAACGCTGGCATATTCGAGATGCCGCCGACCGGGATGATCGCGAGCTTGGGGCTAAGCGGAGTCTTGCCGTTCTGCTCCATGTACGCGCTAAGCCGCATGAGATAGATGAAGTCGCTGCTGCCCTCGACTGCGAGGTGTGGGCCAGAGCCGAGGAACAGGTGCTGGCTAATCGTGTAGCCCAGTGCTGACTCGACTGGCAGGATCGTGTCGCGGTCAGCGGACAAGCTGACGTGCGTCACGGCGACGCCTCCCTCCTTGTCTTCGCGAGTTGCCTTGTCGTGAACGGCCCGCAGCTTTTCGTACACCTCAGGGTCGATCATGAACTGTGAGTGGGTTGTGTAGAGCGTTTGCTTTGATGCCCCGAGCTCGTTGAAGATATAGTCGACGAAATCCTTTTGTGCCTCGCCGTGGAGGCTCGTACCCGGCTCGTCCAACAGCACAATCACGGGGTTGTCCGTGTGGAGATACTCGCTGAACGCGGCGAAGAACGAGAAGAACCACTGGAACCCGGTAGACCGAGTCGAGAAGTTCGTTTCGACGTCACCATGCCGCGCGTCGCGAAGCTCGATCTTCAGTATGCGGTGATTCTCAGGCGTGTTCGTTGCCGGGTTTAGCACGGATACGTTGTCGTCCCCGAAGACCACCGCGAGGTCTGTGTTGACCTTCCAGTACTTGAATACCTCGCTGCTGAGGTCTCCCGCAGCTGCTTGAAGTTCGGCCTTTCGGCTGTCGTAGTTCGAATCCAAGAAGTCTTCCGGCGCCACGCCCGCATGCGCGAGGAGCGACACGACTGTCTGCTCCTGCTCGTGTAGCTCTTCACCGGCGTCTAGCTTGCGAGAGAGCTCGGTCAGATCGGTCTCGCCGGGCAGAACGCTGTAGTTGGAGAAGTAGAAGAATTTCGGAATCAATCTGGCGATTGCCTCCCGCTGCTCCTGCTCGATAGGAGCCCCCGAGCCGAAGTGGTAGCGGTACTTCTCGGCTGCGGCCGGGAACGATCCGACGGCTTTCGATCGTGCAGCTTCGGAACTTTTCAGGGTCTTCGCCAGCTCCTTCGCCTTTGCGATGGCGGCATCGAGGGTCGGTTCCTTGACAAGCTCAGCGACGTCGTCCTCATCGACCGAGGCCTCGGTCGCAGCTGCGGCGATCACATCCGCGAGATCAGTCTCGATCCACACGTAGTAGTTGTTGGAGTACGACCGCTCAGCAATCACCTTGCTCGTGGGAAGCAACGGCGCCGAGAGCTTGCCATCGAGAGCGTCGATGTCTGACTGCTCGACTAGGAACTCGCCACTGACCGGACAGGTGGACTCTAGGTTGGCGTCGTTCCGCCGATCCCTAGCCAACCGCCACCGCGGGTACTCGGTCACGAGATCGAATCGACGGGATTCCCCGTTGGCGGGGTTCAGTCGATGAAGTGCCTTCAGGATGGTCGTCTTACCGGACTCGTTCTTCCCGACCAGCGCTGTAACGTCTTCCTCGATCTCGATTCGCTGGGGTTCCACGAAATTCCTGAACCGCTGAATCGTCACTGCGCGTAGCTTCACTGCATTCCCTTCGATGGGCTTCCCTAGCCAGATCCTAGGGTGCACGTCCGACGCGGACGGCGATTGTCGTGGTGTTTAAAGTCTTCACTGCCCTCGAACTGGGTACATCCGCGCTCGTGGAACGAGGCGTAGAGACTAGACTCACCGGAGCAACAACCGACAAGGGGAGCGCGGGGTTTTCGCGGGGATGACACAGGCGACACTGACCGAACAGCCCAGTAAACACTGGGGAGTCGGGGTATGACAGCACAGTTTCTCCGACTGAAACTGCGCTTGCTCGGGAACATTTTCCGACGCAGCCCCTGGCAGGTCGTCGGCATCGTCATCGGGCTGATCTACGGACTGGGGCTGGCAGCGCTGCTGTTCGCCTCGCTCGTGGGCCTGCGCTTCGCCCCTGACGTGGAGCTCATCCGCGACGCCTTCGTCGTCGCCGGTGCGGTCACCGTGCTCGGCTTCATCATCGTGCCGCTGATCTTCGGCGTCGACGACACGATGGATCCCCGGCGCTTCTCGCTCTTCGGCCTGCCCGACCGCTCGCTCGCGATCGGCCTCGCGGTCGCCGCCGTCGTCGGCATCCCCGCGCTCGTGCTCGCGATCGTGCTCCTCGGCACGGTGGTCACCTGGTCGCGCGGCGTCGGGGAGACCCTGCTCGCGCTCATCGCAGCGGCGATGGCGTTCGCCACCTGCCTGCTGCTGGCGCGAGTCTCGACCGGGCTCGCCTCGCTGCTGCTCGCGACCCGGCGTGCCCGCGAACTCAGCGGAGTGCTCGGCCTGCTGCTCATCGTCATGGCCTCGCCGCTCATCGTCGTGCTCGTCTCGGTCGACTGGGCGAGCTCCGGTGTGCAGGTCCTGGAGTCGCTCGCCGGCGTGCTCTCGTGGACGCCGCTCGGCGCCGTCTTCGCGATTCCGGGCGACGCGGCGAGCGGTCAATGGGGCCCCGCAGTCCTGAAGCTCCTCATCGCAGCCGCGACCCTCGTGGTCATCTGGTTCGGCTGGCAGTCTCTCGTCGCCCGGATGCTCGTGACGCCGGGCCGTGAGGCCTCGGCCAAGAGCTACCGCGGACTCGGATGGTTCGACCGGCTGCCGCACGGCGTCGCGGGGGCCATCGCAGCGCGCAGCTTCACGTACTGGTTCCGCGACGCCCGCTACTGGGTCTCGCTCGTCATGGTGCCGATCGTGCCCGTCATCGTGCTGGTGCCGCTCAGCCTCGCCGGCGTGCCGACCGACTACCTCTGGCTCATCCCGGTGCCGCTCATGTGCCTCTTCCTCGGCTGGAGCCTGCACAACGACACCGCCTACGACTCCACCGCCGTCTGGCTGCACGTCGTCTCAGGTGTGCGCGGCGCGTCCGACCGCATCGGCCGGCTCGTGCCGGTGCTCATCGCGGGCGTGCTCGTCATCGGCCTCGGCAGCGCCGTCACGGTCTTCGTGCTGAACGACTGGCGGCTGCTGCCGTCGCTGCTCGGCGTGAGCACCGCGCTCCTGTTGGCCGGGCTCGGCGTCGGATCGATCACCTCGGCCCGATTCCCCTACCCGGCCGTCAAGCCGGGCGACAGCCCCTTCCAGCAGCCGCAGGCCACCGGCACCATCACGGCGCTCGTGCAGTCCATCACGATGCTCGGCTCGCTCCTCATCGCGCTGCCCGCCGTGGTGTTCGCGGCGCTCGGCATCCTCGTCGACCCGGCGTGGCACGCGGCATCCTTCGCCTGCGGCATCGGGCTGGGTCTCGCCGTGCTCGTGATCGGCGTGATCGCGGGCGGCAAGGTGTTCGACGCCCGCGGCCCCGAGATCCTCGGTGCCTCGATCCGCGCGTAGAATCGAACGCATGATCTCCTTCGTGCGCGCGAGCATCGCCGACCCCGGTACGCCCGGCGGTGGCACCGACGTCCTCGACCGCGAACTCGAGAAGCTCCTGCAAGACGAGGCCATCGAGCCCGGCGACCACGAGCGCTTCTCGCACTACGTGCAGAAGGACAAGATCCTGCAGTCGGCGCTCACGGGCAAGCCCGTGAAGGCGCTGTGCGGCAAGAAGTGGACCCCGGGGCGCGACCCCGAGAAGTTCCCCGTCTGCCCCACCTGCAAGGAGATCTACGAGAAGATGAAGGCCGAATAGCGGCTCGCCAACCGCGAGTGCGCGGCCGGCATCACCGGGCGCGCCCCGCCTCCGCTCAGTGGTACGTCGTGGGGATCACCGGTTCGCCGCGACCCAGGCGGAACGCCTCGATCGGCAGCTCCTGCATGACCGTGGCGCGGTGCGAGCGTGCGGCCTCGGTGCCCGCCGCCCCGAGGAACGCGGGGTCGGCCTCGCCGCCCGACATCAGCTGCACCATGAGCGGGCGCAACTGGCTGCCCGCCTCGTACTCCGCCTCGCCGCCCGGACCGTCGCCGACGAAGACGAGCTCCTCGCGCGCGGTGAGGGTCGAGTCGAGTCGGCGTGCGGCGTTCTTGCGACCGCCGACGCTCGCCTTCTGCGTCGACGCCTTCGCCACCGACACCCACTCGCCGGCGTCGTCGCGGCGGGCGACGAGCTTGAACACCATGCCGGCGGCGGGGAAACCCGAACCCGTGACGACGGCGGTGCCCACGCCGTAGGCGTCGACTGGAGCGCCCGAGAGACCGGCGATCGTGAACTCGTCGAGGTCGCTGGTCACGGTGATGCGCGTGTCGACGGCACCGAGGGCGTCGAGCTGCTCGCGCACGGCGGCGACGACGGTCGGCAGGTCGCCCGAGTCGATGCGCACGGCGCCGAGTTCGGGGCCGGCGACCTTCACGGCGAGCTCGACGCCCTTCGTGATGTCGTAGGTGTCGACGAGCAGGGTCGTCTTCGGCCCGAAGGCCTCGACCTGGGCGTGGAACGCCGCCTCCTCGGTGTCGTGCAGCAGCGTGAAGGCGTGTGCTGCCGTGCCCATGGTCGGGATGCCCCAGGTGCGCCCGGCCTCGAGGTTCGAGGTGGCGTCGAAGCCCGCGATGTACGCGGCACGGGCCGCGGCGACGGCCGCTCGCTCGCTCGTGCGCCGCGAACCCATCTCGGCGATCGGCCGGCCGAGGGCGACGGAGACCATGCGAGCGGCGGCGCTCGCGACTGAGGAGTCGTAGTTGAGGGTCGAGAGCACGACGGTCTCGAGCATGACGGCTTCGGCGAACGTCGCCTGGATCGTGAGCAGCGGCGAGCCGGGGAAGTACGCCTCGCCCTCGCGGTAGCCCCAGATGTCGCCCGTGAACCGGTAGTCGGCGAGCCAGTTGAGGGTCGCCGGTCGTACGACCTCGTGCTCGCGCAGCCATTCGAGGTCGGCCTCGTCGAAGCGGAAGCGCCGGATCAGCTCGAGCAGGCGCCCCGTGCCTGCGACGACGCCGTATCGCCGGCCGTCGGGCAGGCGCCTTGCGAAGGCCTCGAAGAGGCTCTCGCGATGGGCGGTGCCGTCGAGCAACGCGGCATCCACCATCGTCAGTTCGTATCGATCGGTGAAGAGCGCAGCAGACCCGGTCACCCGCCCAGCCTATCGAGGAGGGCGCGTTCAGCGTGGAGCGCTACGCTTGCATGTCGTGACGGATGCACCGATCGGGATCTTCGACTCCGGGGTCGGCGGGCTCACCGTCGCCCGGGCCGTGAAAGACCAACTGCCCAACGAGTCGATCCTCTACATCGGCGACCTCGAGCACTCGCCCTACGGCCCGAAGAAGATCGCCGACGTGCGCGGCTATGCGCTCGCCGTGCTCGACGACCTCGTGGCGCAGGGCGTGAAGATGCTCGTGATCGCCTGCAACACGGCCTCGGCCGCGATGCTCCGCGACGCCCGGGAGCGCTACGACGTGCCGGTCGTCGAGGTGATCCAGCCGGCGGTGCGCCGCGCCGTCGCGACGACCAAGACCGGTCGGGTGGGCGTCATCGGCACGGCGGGCACCATCGCCTCGCGCGCCTACGACGACGCGTTCGCCGCGGCTCCGCACCTCGATCTCTTCTCGCGGGCCTGCCCGAGGTTCGTCGAGTTCGTCGAGGCCGGTGTGACCACCGGCGACGAACTGCTCGCGATCACCGAGGAGTACCTCGCGCCGCTGAAGCACGCCGGGATCGACACGCTCGTGCTCGGCTGCACGCACTACCCGTTCCTGAAGGGCGCGATCTCCTACGTCATGGGCGAGGAGGTCTCCCTCGTCTCGAGCGACGTCGAGACGGCGAACGACGTCTACCGGGTGCTCGTCGGCACCGGCACCGAGCGCCGCGCCGCGACCCCGCCCAGCTACCGCTACGAGGCCACCGGACGCTCCACGAGCGCGTTCCTCGACCTCGCCCACCGCCTCATCGGCCCCGAGATCCCGAGCGTCGAGCTCGTGCAGACCGGTGCCGTCACGATTCCAGACCACGTACGGCTTCGACAGGAGAACGCATGACCGAGGCATCCGAGCCCACCACCATCATCCGCGCCGACGGACGCACCGCCGACCAGTTGCGCGAGGTGACCATCGAGCGCGGCTGGAGCGAGCATGCCGAGGGCAGTGCGCTCATCTCGTTCGGCAAGACCAAGGTGCTCTGCACCGCATCGTTCACGAACGGCGTGCCCCGCTGGATGAACGGCAAGGGCAAGGGCTGGGTCACGGCCGAGTACTCGATGCTGCCCCGCGCCACGAACACGCGCAACGACCGCGAGGCCGTCAAGGGCCGCATCGGCGGCCGCACCCACGAGATCAGCCGCCTCATCGGCCGGAGCCTGCGCGCGGTCGTCGACACCAAGGGCCTCGGCGAGAACACGATCCAGATCGACTGCGACGTGCTGCAGGCCGACGGCGGCACCCGCACGGCGGCGATCACGGGCGCCTACGTGGCGCTCGCCGACGCGATCGAGTGGGCCCGCGACAAGAAGTTCATCGGCCAGCGCGCCCGTCCGCTCATCGACACGGTCTCCGCGGTCTCGGTCGGCATCATCGACGGCACGCCGATGCTCGACCTCGCGTACGTCGAGGACGTGCGTGCCGAGACCGACATGAACGTCGTGGCGACCGGCCGCGGGCTCTTCGTCGAGGTGCAGGGCACCGCGGAGGGTGCGCCCTTCGACCGCCGGGAGCTCGACTCGCTGCTCGACCTCGCCCTCGCCGGCACCGCCGAGCTCACGCTCATCCAGCAGCGCGTGCTCGCCGAGGCGATCGCCGCAGCCGGGAAGTGACGCCGATGAGCCTCGAGATCGTGCTGGCGACGCACAACCAGCACAAGGTCGACGAGTTCCAGAAGATCCTGGGCGAGCGGATGCCCGGACTCACGGTGCTCGCCTACGACGGCCCCGAACCCGTCGAGGACGGCACGTCGTTCGAGGCGAACGCGTTCATCAAGGCGCGCGCCGCGGCGGCGCACACCGGTCGCATCGCCCTTGCCGACGACTCCGGAATCGCGGTCGACGTCATGGGCGGTTCGCCCGGCATCTTCTCGGCCCGGTGGGCGGGGCCCGGCAAGGGGGCGCAGGCCAACCTCGACCTGCTGCTCGCCCAGCTCGGCGACATCCGCGACCCGGACCGCACCGCCCGCTTCCACTGCACCATCGCACTCGTCGTGCCCGAGGCCGCCGGCAGGCAGCACGAGTACGCGGCCGTGGGGCTGTGGCCTGGGCGCATCGCCCTCGAGGAGTCGGGCGCGCACGGATTCGGGTACGACCCGATCTTCGTGCCCGAGGGGTTCGAGGTCTCTGCGGCAGAGCTCGCGCCCGAGGTGAAGAACGCGCACAGCCATCGGTCCCGCGCGTTCGCGGCGCTCATCCCCGAGCTCGAGCGGATCACCGCGGCGCAGTGAGTCGTGGAGTCGTCGGGGTCGCGGAGCACCGGCGACGGGCAGGGTCGTCGGCCGTGTGAAGATGGCGAGCGGATCGGCGGCCGCGTCTCCGGCCGCCGGGCGCGCTAGGAGGCGCGGCGGGCGCGGGCGGCGCGGCGCTTGAGGGCGCGGCGCTCGTCTTCGCTGAGGCCACCCCACACGCCCGAGTCCTGGCCGGTCTCGAGGGCGTACTGCAGGCAGATCTCGGTGACGGTGCAGCGACCGCAGACGGTCTTCGCCTTCTCGATCTGGTCGACGGCAGGACCCGTGTTGCCGACCGGGAAGAAGAGTTCCGGGTCTGCGGTGAGGCAGGCGGCCTTGTCGCGCCAATCCATATGGGGATGCTCCTTGCGGGGTGTACTTCGATCGCAGACGCGCACGATTGCGCTTGCCGAAACCGGCTGCTGCAGGGGGAAAGCCGAATCTCGGGAAGTAGGATCAGTGACTGATCGGCTCACGTCCCTGTGAGCATCAATTCGGCCTCATAAATGGTCGCATAGCGGAGAGATCGAATCAATAGCTGTGTATGGGATAACCCTGTGAATCGGCGCGATGACGCCCCCATCGATGCGAACGACGAGTCGGTGCCGGAGGTTCCCGCCGCCCGGTCCGGTGTGCGCGGTGCGCTCGTCGTCGTGAGCGTGCTGCTCTTCCTCGAGGCGGCGGCGATGGTCGCCCTCGTGATCTGGCTCCTCATCGACCTGTTCTCGCTGGAACCGTCGTCGTACGCCACGGCGATCGCACTGCTCGTGCTCGTCGCGATCGGTGCGATCTGGGTCGTGACGGTCGCGTTCGGCTCGCTCCGACAGGCGCCGTGGTCGAGGGCCGCGGCCATCGTCTGGCAGATCCTGCAGGTGTCGGTCGCGGTCGGTGCGTTCCAGGGCCTGTTCGCGCGCCCTGACGTGGGCTGGGCGCTGCTGGTGCCGGCGATCACGGTCATCGGCCTCCTGCTGTGGACGCCCGTGCGCCTGGCGTACACCCGACCCGAGGATCACGCCACGGCGTGACCCCCGGGGGCGAGTGGATTCCGGGTCCTGCGTAGGGTCGGCGTCAGCCGTCGAGGCCGAGCTCGCGGCGCAGGCGCGCCACGTGGCCCGTGGCCTTCACGTTGTAGAAGGCGCGCTCGATGCGGCCGTCCTCGGCGATCACGAAGGTCGACCTGATGGACCCGACGACGATCTTGCCGTAGAGCGACTTCTCGCCCCAGACGCCGTACGCCTGCTGCACGGCGAGGTCGGTGTCGGAGAGCAGCGTGTAGGTCAGGCGGTCGCGCTCGGCGAACTTCGCGAGCTTGGCGACGTCGTCCTTCGAGACGCCCAGGACGCGGATGCCCGCGCTCGCGAACGAGTTCAGGTTGTCGCGGAAGTCGCACGCCTCAGTCGTGCAGCCCGGGGTCATCGCCTCGGGGTAGAAGTACAGCACCGCCTTCGAGCCCCGCAGGGCCGAGAGGGTGACCGGTTCGCCGTTCTGGTCGAGCAGGGTGAAATCTGGAGCGAGGTCGCCGGGGGCGAGTCGTGCATCGGTCATACCTCCATGGTAGGCAGGTCGACGGATGCCGGTGGGCCGTGTCAGACCGCCGCGCCGCCCGCGAAGGTCGTGAGCAGGCGCTGCAGGGACTCGAGACGGGCCGGGCCGGTCTCGCCGAGCTCGCCGGCCTCGACGGCCTCGACGATGGCGCAGTCGGGCGCGTCGGGCAGGTGCGTGCACCCGCGCGGGCAGCGTTCTGCGAGGCGGTCGAGGTCGGTGAAGGAGCGCAGGATGTTCGCGCGGTCGACGTGGCCGAGCCCGAACGAGCGCACGCCCGGGGTGTCGATGACCCAGCCGGTGCCGGTCTCGGCCCCAGGCAGGTCGGCGCCCGGCAGATCGGCGGCGTCGAAGCGCAGCCACACCGTCGACGATGAGGTGTGGCGGCCCCGGCCGGTGACGACGTTGACGTGGCCGGTGGCGCGCTTCGCGCTCGGCACGAGCGCGTTCACGAGCGTGGACTTGCCGACGCCCGAGTGGCCGACGAAGACGGTGCGGTGGCCGACGAGCACGCCGGCGATCTCGTCGAGCGGCATCTCGTCCTCGCCGCTCAGGAACACCGTCAGGTCGAGCCCGGCGAAGTTGCGGAGGAACTCCTCGGGGTCGGCCAGGTCGGTCTTGGTGATGACGAGGAGCGGCCGGATGCCGGCGTCGAACGCCGCGACGAGGTAGCGGTCGAGCAGGCGGATGCGGGGCTCGGGGTTCGCCGCGGCCACCACGATGAGCATCTGGTCGGCGTTGGCGACGATGACGCGTTCGACCTCGTCGGTGTCGTCGGCACTTCGACGGAGCAGCGTGGTGCGCTCACCGACCCGCACGATGCGGGAGAGGGTGCCGGGATCGCCGGTCGTGTCGCCGACGAGATCGACATGATCGCCCGTGACGACGGACTTGCGGCGCAGCTCGCTCGCTCGCGCGGCCGTGATGACCCGTTCGTCGGGCCCGTTCTCGTCGATCAGCACGCTGTAGCGTCCGCGGTCGACCCCGATCACCATGCCGACGACGGCATCGGCGTGCTCGGGGCGCTGTTTGGTTCGAGGGCGGCTGCCCCGGCGGCTCGGCCGCACACGCACATCGGACTCGTCGAACTCCGGCTCGTCGTCCTCGTCGTCGTCGGTGCTCCACCAGGTCATGCCAGCATCTGCTCCCAGAGCGCGGTGAACTGGGGGAGTGTCTTGCCCGTCGATGCGATGTCGTCGACGACGACGCCCGGCACGGCGAGGCCGATGATCGCACCGCTCGTGGCGATGCGGTGGTCGGCGTAGGCACGCCACGGACCGCCGTGGAGCGGGGCGGGTTCGATGCGCAGGCCGTCGTCGAGTTCGGTGACCTTGCCGCCGAGGCCGTTGATCTCGGCGGCGAGGGCCGCGAGACGGTCGGTCTCGTGATGGCGGATGTGGCCGATGCCGAGGATCGTCGACGGCTCGTCGGCGAGGGCCGCGAGCGCCACGAGGTTCGGTGCGAGCTCGCCGGCCTCCGAGAGGTCGAGCTCGACGCCGCGGATGCCTCGGCCGTCGTCGCTCCGAGCGGGCGCGTGCACCGTGAGCCGGTCCGCCTCCACTTCGACGCGAGCGCCGAACAGCGGCAGGATGCCGGCGAGCTGCGCCCCCACCTGCGTCGTCTCGGCCGGCCAGCCGGTGATCGTGACGGAGCCGCCCGCGACGAGCGCCGCGACGAGGAACGGCGCGGCGTTCGAGAGGTCGGGTTCGATGTCGACGTCGATCGCTCGGATGGCGCCGGGTTCGACGATCCACCGGCCGGGCTCGGGGCCGGCGACCTCGACGCCGCGTGCCCGGAGCGTCTCGATCGTCATCTCGATGTGGGGCAGGCTCGGCAGCCGTTCGCCCGTGTGCCGCAGGTCGATGCCGTGCTCGAAGCGCGCGGCGGACAGCAACAGGGCCGAGACGAACTGGCTGGACGCCGAGGCGTCGATCTCGAGCGGTCCGCCGCCGACCGTGCCGGTGCCGTGCACCGTGAAGGGCAGCGTGCCGCGCCCGTCGTCGTCGAGGTCGACCCCGAGGCCCTGCAGCCCGTGGATCACCCCGGCCATGGGGCGGCGGCGGGCGTACTCGTCGCCGTCGAAGGTCGTGGGGCCGAGCGCGAGCGCGGCGACCGGCGGCAGGAATCGCATGACCGTGCCCGCGAGCCCGCAGTCGATGGTCGTCGAGCCGAGCAGTTCCTCGGCGGGGATGACGCGCAGGTCGTCGCCGAAGCCGCCGCGCCCGGGCATCCGCTCGAAGCCGGTGCCGAGGGCACGGAGCCCCTCGATCATGAGTTCGCTGTCACGCGACCAGAGGGGAGCGTGGAGCGTCGACGGCCCGTCGGAGAGGGCCGCGAGCACGAGCTCGCGATTGGTGAGCGACTTCGACCCCGGCAGGGCCAGCACCGAGGACAGCGGCGCGATGGCGAGCGGCGCGCGCCACCCGTCATCCGTCTCGGTCTGCCTCGCTTCGCCGTACGGATCGAACTCGGGTGCGGAATACCTCGAAATCTGCATCGGTTATCAACAGTAGCGTCCGGAAACGCGGAAGGAGACGGTGTTGCGCATGTCGATGGGAGTGCTCGAACGCCCGGCTGTCGTCGGGGTGGACGATCTAGGATGGCCGGTGATGACTGCCGACCAGATCGACGCGACGCCGAACGACGCTGTGCCCGCTGACTCCGGGGCCGAGGGCTCCGGGGCCGAGGAGGCCGCCCGCCCGCTCGGCGAGCTCTTCGAGGAACAGGCACTGCCGTTCATCGACCAGTTGTACGCGGCCGCCCTTCGCATGACGAAGAACCCGGCCGACGCGCAGGACCTCGTGCAGGAGACGTTCGTCAAGGCGTTCGCCGCGTTCGGGCAGTTCACCCAGGGCACGAACCTGAAGGCGTGGCTGTACCGGATCCTCACGAACACCTTCATCAACAGCTACCGCAAGAAGCAGCGCGAGCCGTACCAGGGCACGATCGACGACCTCGAGGACTGGCAGCTCGGCGGCGCCGAGTCGACGACTGCGCGGTCGAGCCGATCGGCCGAGGCCGAGGCGATCGACCACCTGCCCGACAGCGCCGTCAAGGACGCGCTGCAGGCGCTGCCCGAGGACTTCCGGCTCGCCGTGTACTTCGCCGACGTCGAGGGCTTCTCCTACCAGGAGATCGCCGACATGATGAACACCCCCATCGGGACCGTGATGAGCCGTCTGCACCGTGGCAGGCGTCTGCTTCGCGAATCCCTCGCCGACTACGCCCGCGAGCAAGGATTCGCAGCGGGCGAGAAGGCGACCGCACCCACCAGGAGGCAGAAGATGCCGAAGAGTCAGAGCATGCCGAGGAGCCCACGATGACCGACTGCGGCTGCGACAAGGCCAGAGCCGAACTCGAGGAGTACCTGCACAACGAGCTGCGGGCGGCGGATGCATCCGACATCCGCGACCACGTCGCGAACTGCGCCGACTGCCAGGCCGAGCTGCGCGTCGGCGTGGCGATCACCGAGGTCGTGCAGCGCGCGTGCCGCGAGAGCGCTCCGGAGCAGCTGCGGGTGCAGGTGCTCACCCAGATCCGGCTGTACCAGTCGACCCACACCGTCGCCTGACCGTTCGGCGGTGACGATGCCGGGCGGGTGACCGGATCGCCGCACGTCAATCGTTCGTTCGATGTGCGCCGCTCGGCGCGTCCGTAGCGTCGACGGTGTGATCGAGACTCCTGCCCGCACCTCCGACGCCCCAGCTCCGCCGAAGCGGTCGAACCGCCCGCCGACCTGGGTCCGCGTCCTCATCCCCGCCGTCCTCATCCTCGTGTGGTTCGCGCTGTTCGGTGCCGGCGGTTCGGCGTTCGGGCAGGTGTCGCAGGTGGCGACCAACGACCAGTCGCAGTTCCTCCCCGCCGAGTCGGAGGCGACTCGTGTGCAGGATCTGCAGGCGGAGTTCCGCGGCGACGACGTGGTCCCGGCGATCGTGGTCGTCGAGCGCGACGGCGGGCTGACCGACGACGACCTCGCCCTGCTCGACGACATCGGTGCCGAACTCCAGGCCGTCCCTGGCGTCGTGGACGACGGCGTCTCGCCGGCCATCGTCTCGGAGGACGGCGAAGCCGCAGAGGTGTTCGTCTCGCTCGACACCGAGGTGAAGGCGAGCAAGACCGTCGGTGAACTCCGATCGACCCTCGATGACGGGCTGAGCGGCGCCGCGGCTTCCGGGCTGACCGTGGCGGTGACCGGGCCGGCC
The DNA here is from genome assembly GCF_001429165.1 of Agromyces sp. Root81. GTDB lineage: Bacteria > Actinomycetota > Actinomycetes > Actinomycetales > Microbacteriaceae > Agromyces. Next base: position 315,756 of record NZ_LMIR01000004.1, on the reverse strand, counting down.
GGTCTCGCTGCCGACATCGGCGGCGCGTTCTCCGGCATCGACGGCATCCTGCTGCTCACCGCGCTCGCCGCGGTGCTCCTGATCCTCGTGATCGTCTACCGCTCGCCGCTGCTGCCGGTGATCGTGCTCGGCACGAGCATGGCCGCCCTCACGGTCGCCGTGCTCGCGACGGTCGCCCTCGCGAAGGCCGATGTTGTGCTGCTGACCGGGCAGACGCAGGGCATCCTGTTCATCCTCGTCATCGGTGCCGCGACCGACTACTCGCTCCTCTACATCGCCAGGTACCGCGAGGCGCTCGCCCGGTACGAGCGGAAGTGGGACGCCACCTGGGCGGCGTTGAAGGGTTCGTGGGAGCCGATCCTCGCCTCGGGCGGCACCGTCATCGCCGGCCTCTTGATGCTCCTGTTCAGCGCCCTCAACTCGAACAAGGCGCTCGGGCCCGTCGCGGCCATCGGCATCGCGTGCGCCGTCGCGGCGTCGCTCACGCTGCTGCCGGCGCTCATGCTGTGGGCCGGGCGCGCGGCGTTCTGGCCGCGTCGCCCCGTTGCGGCGTCGGCGGATGCCGCGGCCGACGTCACGGCGGACGCGGCTGACGACGTCACGACCCGGCGGGGCCTCTGGCCCGCCGTCGCGCGTCTCGTGAAGCGCCGGCCCCGCATCGTCTGGATCACCTCGACGCTGCTGCTCGGCGTGATGGCGCTCGGACTCACCCAGCTCGACGCCGACGGCGTGCCGCAGAGCGAGTTCGTGCTCGGCGCCTCCGAGGCCCGCGACGGTCAGCAGGTGCTCGGCGAGCACTTCCCGGCCGGATCCGGCACGCCCGCGGTCATCATCGCGCCCGAAGGTGAGATCGACGAGGTCGCCGGTGTCATCCTCGACACCGACGGTGTGACCGCCCTCACGGTGGTCGCGAACGATGCGCCGGGCGGTTCGCTCGTGGTCACGGCCGACGGGGTGGCGCCGTCGCGGGTGCCCGGCGTCGAGGCGGCGCCGACGGTGCGCGACGGCGAGGTCATGCTGCAGGCCACGCTCGACTACGCGGGCGACTCGATCGAGGCCGAGGCGGTCGTGACCGAGCTGCGCAGCGGCCTCGACGCGATCGACGAGACGGTGCTCGTCGGCGGCACGTCGGCGATCGCGCTCGACACAGCAGCAGCGGCCGTGCACGACCGCAACCTCGTGATGCCGCTCGTGCTCGTGGTGATCTTCGTGATCCTCATGCTGCTCCTGCGCTCGATCGTCGCGCCGCTCCTGCTCGTCGCGAGCGTCGTGCTGTCGTTCGCCGCGGCGCTCGGCGTCTCCTCGATCGTCTTCGACAACGTCTTCGGCTTCCCCGGCGCGGATCCGACGGTGCCGCTCTACGGCTTCGTCTTCCTCGTCGCGCTCGGCGTCGACTACAACATCTTCCTGATGAGCCGGGTTCGCGAGGAGACGCTCGCGCACGGCACCCGCGCCGGCATCCTCCGCGGCCTCGTCGCCACGGGCGGGGTCATCACCTCGGCCGGCCTCGTGCTCGCGGCGACCTTCGCGGCGCTCGGAGTCCTGCCGATCCTCTTCCTCGTGCAGATCGCGTTCATCGTCGCGTTCGGCGTGCTGCTCGACACCTTCATCGTGCGCTCGCTCCTCATCCCCGCGCTCGCGTACGACATCGGCCCGGCCATCTGGTGGCCGAGCCGCCTCGCCCGCGAGCCCCGGGGCGCCCGCGAGCCGCGCTGACGGGCGGCTGGAACGACGAAGCGAGCGGATGCCCCGGGGCATCCGCTCGCTTCGTTCGTCGCGCCGCTTCGGCTAGAGCGTGGTCGCGTTGCGCACGAGCTCGGCCTGCTCGGTCGCGTGCCGCTTCGCGGAACCCGTGGCGGGCGATGCCGCTGCGGTTCGGGCGATGACCCGGACGGGACGCGCACCGAGCTTGTTCGTCTCGATGATGAAGTACGGCCAGGCGCCCTGGTTCTCGGGCTCGTCCTGCGCCCACACCAGCTCGGCGTTCGGGTACGACTCCGCGACGGCCTTCAGCTCACCGGCGGGCAGCGGGTAGAGCTGCTCGAGGCGCACGACCGCGACCTCGGTGTTCTGCTGCTTGTCGAGCTCGGCGATCACGTCGTAGTAGATCTTGCCCGAGACGAACACGACGCGCTTGACCGCGGCCTTGTCGGTGATGCGGCCGTCGTCGATGACCGGCTCGAAGCGGCCGCTCGTGAAGTCGGCGACCTCGCTCGTCGCACCGCGGAGCCGCAGCATCGCCTTCGGGGTGAAGACGATCAGGGGCCGGCGCGGGCGCGCGTAGGCCTGACGGCGCAGCAGGTGGAAGTACGACGCGGGCGTCGAGGGCCGTGCGACCGTCATGTTGTTCTCGGCGCAGAGCTGCAGGTACCGCTCGATGCGGGCGCTCGAGTGGTCGGGGCCCTGACCCTCGTAGCCGTGGGGGAGCAGGAGCACGACGCTCGAGCGCTGGCCCCACTTCTGCTCGGCCGAGGAGATGAACTCGTCGATGATGGTCTGCGCGCCGTTCGCGAAGTCGCCGAACTGCGCCTCCCACATGACGAGGGCGTCGGCGCGCTCGACGGAGTAGCCGTACTCGAAGCCCATCGCCGCGTACTCCGAGAGCAGCGAGTCGTAGATCCAGAAGCGGGCCTGGTTCTCGGAGAGGTTCTGCAATGGCAGCCACTCCTGGCCGTTCGCCCGGTCGTGCAGCACCGCGTGGCGCTGTACGAAGGTGCCTCGGCGCGCATCCTGGCCGGCGAGGCGCACTGGCGTGCCCTCGAGGAGGAGGGAGCCGAGTGCGAGGAGCTCGCCGAAGCCCCAGTCGACCTTGCCGTTCCGGCTCATGTCGAGGCGCTTCGTCAGGAGCTGCTGGATCTTCGGGTGCACCGTGAAGCCGGCGGGCTTGTTGTTGAAGGCATCGCCGATGGCCTGCACGACCTCGGTCGAGACCCCGGTGGTCTCGAGCTCGCCGGAGACGGGCTCCTCGGGCCTGGCCGACTCGGTCGCCCCGATGATCGGGATGGCCCCGGTCTGCGCGGCATGCGTCTCGGCGAAGGCGCGCTCCAGGCGGTCCTGGAAGTCGCGGTGCGCCTCTTCGTACTCGGCCTCGGTGATGTCGCCGCGGCCGACGAGCGCTTCGGTGTAGAGCTTGCGCACCGAGCGCTTCGCCTCGATGAGGTTGTACATGAGCGGCTGGGTCATCGAGGGGTCGTCGCCCTCGTTGTGGCCGCGACGGCGGAAGCAGACGAGGTCGATGACGACGTCGCGCTTGAACTCCTGGCGGTAGCGGAACGCGAGCTCAGCCACCCGCACGACGGCCTCGGGGTCGTCGCCGTTCACGTGGAAGATCGGGGCCTGGATCGTCTTCGCGACATCCGTCGAGTAGATCGACGAGCGGGCGTCGCCCGGCACCGTCGTGAAGCCGACCTGGTTGTTGATGTTGACGTGGATGGTGCCGCCCGTGCGGTAGCCGCGCAGCTGCGACATCTGCATCGTCTCGAGCACGACGCCCTGCCCGGCCATTGCGGCGTCGCCGTGCACGAGGATCGGCAGCGTCGAGAACGTGCCGATCGGCTTCCGGTCCTGCTTGGCGCGCACGATGCCCTCGAGCACGCCGTCGACGGCCTCGAGGTGCGAGGGGTTGGCAGCGAGCGAGACGGGGACCTGGTGCCCGTCATCGGCGGTGAACGTGCCCTGCGTGCCGAGGTGGTACTTGACGTCGCCCGAGCCGGAGAAGCCCTTCGACTGCTGCTGGGTGCCCTCGAACTCGCGGAACACCTGGCCGTAGGTCTTGCCCGCGATGTTCGTGAGCACGTTGAGGCGGCCGCGGTGCGCCATGCCGATGGCGACCTCGTCGAGGCCCTCCTTCGCCGCGCCCTGCAGGATCTCGTCGAGGAGCGGGATGACGGACTCGCCGCCCTCGAGGCTGAAGCGCTTCTGGCCGACGTACTTCGTCTGCAGGAACGTCTCGAACGCCTCGGCCTGGTTGAGCTTGCCGAGGATGCGCATCTGCTCGTCGTGCGTCGGCTTCTCGTACGAGCGCTCGACCTCGTTCTGGATCCACTTGCGCTGCACGGGGTCCTGGATGTGCATGTACTCGATGCCGATGGTGCGGCAGTAGGAGTCGCGGAGCACGCCGAGGATGTCGCGGAGCTGGGCGGTGCGCTTCTCGCCGAAGCCGCCGGTGACGAACTCGCGGTCGAGGTCCCAGAAGGTCAGGCCGTGGGTCGCGATGTCGAGGTCGGGGTGCGAGCGCTGCACGTACTCGAGCGGGTCGATGTCGGCCATCAGGTGGCCGCGCACGCGGAACGCGTTGATGAGCTCCTGGACGCGGGCGGTCTTGTCGATCGCGCTCGCGATGTCGACCGAGATGTCGGGCGCCCAGCGGATCGGCTCGTAGGGGAGGCGGAGCGCGGCGAACAGGTTCTCGTAGAAGCCGCGCTGGCCGATGAGCAGCTCGTGCACCTTCTTCAGGAACTCGCCCGAGCCGGCGCCCTGGATCACGCGGTGGTCGTAGGTCGAGGTCAGCGTGATCGTCTTGCCGATCGCGAGGTTCGAGAGCGTCTTCTCGGAGGCGCCCTGGAACTCGGCGGGGTACTCGAGGGCACCAGCACCGATGATGCAGCCCTGCCCCTTCATGAGGCGGGGCACGGAGTGCACCGTGCCGATACCGCCAGGGTTCGTGAGCGAGATCGTGGCGCCGGCGAAGTCGTCTGCCTTCAGCTTGTTCTGGCGGGCGCGCTGCACGAGGTCCTCGTAGGCCGCGAGGTACTCGTTGAACGACATCGTCTCTGCACGCTTGATCGCGGGGACGAGGAGGGCCCGAGTGCCGTCGGGCTTCGGGATGTCGATCGCGATGCCGAGGCCGATGTGCGCGGGCTTGACGAGGCTCGGTTTGCCGTCGGGCTCCGAGTAGTAGACGTTCTGGCTCGGGAACTCCTTGAGCGCCTGGATGAGCGCCCACCCGATGAGGTGGGTGAACGAGATCTTGCCGCCGCGGGAACGCCGCAGGTGGTTGTTGATCACGATGCGGTTGTCGATCATGAGCTTCGCGGGGATCGTGCGGACGCTCGTGGCGGTCGGCACGGTGAGCGAGGCGTCCATGTTGGCCGCGAGGGCCTTCGGCATGCCCTTGAGGGTGACGACCTCGTCTTCCTTCGGGGCGTCGGCGACGACGGGCTGCGGGCTCGTGACCGGCACGTCGGCCGGCACGGGCTGCGTGCGCGGTGCCACCGAGGTCGTGCGGGCGGCGGGGGTCTGCCCGATGACGGGCACGGGTGCGGTGGCAGGCCGGGCCGGCTCGGCGGCCGTCGCGGCAGGCGCTGCGGCCTCAGTCGCGGGCGCGGATGGCGCGGCGGGCGCTGCCGGTGCGGCGGCGCCTGCGGGTGGGGCGGATGGCGCGGCATCCGTCGCCGGGGCGGTGACCGGGAGTTCGCCGCCCTCGGTCTTCACCTGGCGGTAGTGCTCGAGCACCGGCCACCAGGTCTTGTCGACCGATTGGGGATCGACGAGGAACTTCTCGTACATCTCGTCGACGAGCCATTCGTTGGCTCCGTATTCGCCCGACGTCGTCTCGTCGGATCCCGACCCGGTCAATTGGCTCGACACAGCCTCTCGCCCACTCTCTCCATTGATACTGGATTTACCTGCTTCGGTGGTGTCGCCACACGCGCGGGCATGACGAATCACCGCCTCCCAGCCTAATCCCCACAACGCGGCCGAGAGCACCCGCGCGCCGACGGCGGCTCGGCGGTAGCGTGGCGGCATGGAGTTCTACCGGACGACACCCAGCCACGACCTCACCTACTCGGACGTGTTCCTCGTGCCGACCCGGTCCGGGATCACCAGCAGGCTCGACGTCTCGCTCGCGCCCGACGACGGATCGGGCGCCTCCGTTCCGATCGTGTCGGCGAACATGAACTCGATCACCGGCCCCCGCCTCGCGGCCACGCTCGCCCGCCGCGGCGGGCTCGGCGTGCTGCCGCAGGACATGCACCTGCAGGACCTCGACGAGGCGATCCGCGCGGTGAAGGCGCAGTCGCCGCGCTTCGACACCCCGCACGACTTCAGTCCGGATGCCACGGCTGCCGACGCCCTCGCGGCCCTCCCTCCGGTTGCCGGCCACGGCATCGTGCTGCACGACTCCCGCGGCGCCTACGTCGGCTGCATCCCCGCCGACCGCCTCGCGACGGCGCTGCCCGACGCCCGCCTCGGCGACCTCGTGCACGGCGGGCTCGCTTCGCTCGACGCCGACGACGTGTCGACGCCGCGCCGGGCGTTCGACCTCATGATCGATGCCGACCTCGACTTCGCCCCCGTGCTCGAGCACGGGCGTGTCGTCGGCACGCTCAGCCGCCGGAGCGCTCTGCGCGGCACGATCTACGAGCCGAACGTCGATACCGAAGGTCGTCTCCGCGTCGCCGCCGCGATCGGCATCAACGGCGACGTCGCGGCGAAGGCGACCGCGCTCGCCGCCGCGGGCGTCGACATGCTCGTGATCGACACCGCGCACGGGCATCAGGAGGGCATGATCCGCGCCGTGTCGATCGTGCGCGACCTGGGGCTCGACATCCCGATCGTGGCAGGCAACATCGTGACCGCCGATGCGGTCGCCGACCTCGTCGAGGCAGGCGCCGACGTGCTGAAGGTCGGCGTCGGACCCGGTGCCATGTGCACGACCCGCATGATGACCGCGGTCGGTCGACCGCAGTTCTCGGCCGTGCTCGAGACCGCGGAGGCCGCACGCGAGCTCGGAGCGGCCGTCTGGGCCGACGGCGGGGTGCGGTATCCGCGCGACGTGGCGCTCGCGCTCGCAGCGGGCGCGGCCTCGGTCATGATCGGTTCGTGGTTCGCCGGGACCATCGAGGCGCCGGGCACGCTGCGCCACGATGCATCCGGTCGCCTGTTCAAGGAGAGCTGGGGCATGGCCTCGACGAAGGCCGTCCGCGAGCGCTTCGACCGCCTCTCGCCCTACGAGCTCGCCCGCAAGGAGCTCTTCGCCGAGGGCATCTCGTCGTCGGCGATCTACCTCGACCCGCTTCGCCCGTCGATCGAGGACCTGCTCGACATGATCACCTCCGGTGTGCGCAGCTCGTTCACGTATGCCGGCGCCCGCACCCTCGAGGAGTTCCGGGACCGTGCGCTCGTCGGCATCCAGTCGGCCGCAGGATACGAGGAGGGGAAGGCGCTACCCGTCAGCTGGTGAGACGGGCGGCGACCCTCCCGTGATCACGGGGGATCGAACGGGTCGCGCCGATATACTGAGGCGACAATGGACGATCCTCCCTCTGCCGCTGCCCCCGGTCATAGACCCCCGCCCGTGACTGCTCGCGGAGGTGGCGATGTCTGAGTGGATTCTCCTCGGCATCGGGTTCCTCCTCACGATCGGCACGGGCTTGTTCGTCGCCAGTGAGTTCGCGCTCGTCAATCTCGACCGAGCCGACCTGGAAGCTCGGCGTGCGCGTGGTGAGACGAAACTCGGCCTCACCATCTCGGCGCTGAAGATCACCTCGACCCACCTGTCGAGTGCGCAGCTCGGCATCACCCTGACCACGCTGCTCACCGGTTACACGATGGAGCCGGCGATCTCGTCGCTCCTCGCGGGCCCGTTGACCGCGATTGGCCTCCCCGAGGCGTTCGTGCGCCCCATCGGCACGATCACGGCGATCGTCGTGGCGACGCTGCTGTCGATGGTGCTCGGCGAGCTCGTGCCGAAGAACTTCGCACTGGCGCTCCCGCTCGCGACCGCGAAGCTCGTGATGCCGTTCCAGACGGCGTTCACGTGGGTGTTCCGGCCGGCGGTCTCGCTCCTGAACGGCAGTGCCAACGGGCTGCTCCGTGCGGTCGGCATCGAGCCGAAGGAGGAGCTGTCGGGTGCACGCTCGGCCGAGGAGCTCTCGTCGCTCGTCCGGCGCTCGGCGAGCGCCGGGCTGCTCGAACAGGACACCGCGACGCTGCTCGGCCGCACCCTGCGATTCGCCGACCACGACGCATCCGATGTGATGACGCCGCGCCCCGCGGTCGCCGCCGTGCAGCGCCAGGAGCCGGCCGAGGCCGTGCTCGAGCTCGCGCGCACCACGGGGTACTCCCGGTTCCCGGTGTACGACGACAACCTCGACGACGTCGTCGGCCTCGTGCACGTCAAGCAGGCGGTCGCCGTTCCGCGCGAGAAGCGCGGCGAGGTGCCGGCCTCGGCCCTGCAGTCCGAGGCGCTGCGCGTGCCGGAGACCATGAAGCTCGACACGCTGCTCGGCGAGCTCCGCGGCCGCGGCTACCAGATGGCCGTCGTCGTCGACGAGTACGGCGGCACGGCCGGCGTCGCGACCCTCGAAGACCTCGTCGAGGAACTCGTCGGCGAGGTCTCCGACGAGCACGACCGCACCCGCGCGGGCGTCGTGCGGCGGGGCGACCAGGTGAGCTTCCCCGGAATACTGCGACCCGATGAGCTGCTCGAGCGCACCGGCATCCGCGTGCCCGAGAACGGAGACTACGAGACCGTGGCCGGATTCGTCATGGCCGAGCTCGGGCGACTGCCCGTGGTCGGCGACGAGGTGCTCATCGACGACGGCACGCTCGTCGTGCAGCGCCTCGACGGGCGGCGCATCGACCGCGTGCGGTTCGTGCCGAACCCGCTGCCCGACGTCGACGAGCTCGATGGGGGAGCACGATGAGCGACTGGGCCGGCATCGCCTGGCTGATCGTGCTGCTCATCGCCAACGCCTTCTTCGTCGGCGCGGAGTTCGCGGTCATCTCGGCGCGGCGCTCGCAGATCGAGCCCCTCGCCGAGCAGGGCAGGCGCAGCGCCAAGACCGCGCTCTGGGCGATGGAGCACGCCACGCTCATGCTCGCGATGAGCCAGCTCGGCATCACGGTCTGCTCGCTGCTGATCCTGAACGTCTCCGAGCCGGCGATCCACCACCTGCTCGAGGTGCCGCTGCACCTGACCGGCTGGTCGGCCGAGGTGGTCTCCACGATCGCCTTCATCGTGGCGCTCGTGCTCGTCTCCTACCTGCACGTCGTCTTCGGCGAGATGGTGCCGAAGAACCTCTCGTTCTCGGTCCCCGACCGCGCGGTGCTGCTGCTCGCGCCGCCGCTCGTGTTCATCGCCCGCATCTTCCGGCCGATCATCGTCGCGCTGAACGCGACGGCGAACGCCGTGCTGCGGCTCTTCGGGGTCGAGCCGAAGAGCGAGGCGGCCTCCACCTTCACCCTCGAAGAGGTGCAGACGATCGTCGACCAGTCGCGTCGCGAGGGCGTGCTCGACGACGCGAGCGGCACGCTCACGGCGGCGTTCGAGTTCACGACGAAGCGCGTGCAGGATGTCGCGGTGCCGCTCGATGCGCTCGTCAGCCTGCCGTCCGAGGCCACGCCGGCCGACGTCGAGCGGGCTGTCGCCCGGCGCGGCTTCTCGCGGTACCCGATCCTCGATCAGGCGGGCGAGCCCGACGGTTACGTGCACCTGAAGGACGTCATCGACCTCGACGACGACGAGTTCGACGACCCGATCCCCGCGAAGCGCGTGCGACGTCTCGTCTCGATCTACGCGGGCACCGACCTCGAGGACGCCCTGTCGACGATGCGCCGGCTCGGCACCCACGTGGCGCGCGCGTTCGACGAGGACGGCACCACGACGGGCGTCATCTTCCTCGAGGACATCATCGAGGAGCTCGTCGGCGAAGTGCAGGACGCCACGCGACGCGGCTGATCCGCTGCGCGCGCGGCGCAGGCGGCCGGCGATCTCCCGGATGGGGGACTGCCCGCCGCCTGCCCGCGCGCGTAGACTCCGCAGCAGTCACGAAAGTGAGGACATATCATGTTCGAGTCTGCGCGCGCCTATGCGGTTCTTCCGGCATCCGACCTTGCACGGGCCGTCCGGTACTGGAAGGACACCTTCGACCTCGACCCGGTCATGACCGACGAGACCGGGGTCCTCTTCGAGATCGGCGGCGGGCGCGTGCTCGTCTACGAGACGCAGTTCGCCGGCACCGCCAGGAACACCGCATTCGGCATCGACACCGACGATCTGGACGCGGCGATGTCGGAGCTGAAGTCGCGTGGCGTCGAGTTCGCCGACTACGACCTGCCCGGCCTGAAGACCGTCGACGGCGTCGCAGAGATCGACGGCATGCGATCCGCCTGGTTCACCGACAGCGAGGGCAACATCCTGGCCGTCGGGCAGCGCAGCTGACTCGGCGGCGGGTCAGGCGAGGGCTCGGAGCCAGGCCTCGAGCGACGCGGCATCCGTGAACACGTGCCCGTCGCCGCCGACGGCCTTCGCGCCGTCGACGTTCTCGGCCTTGTTGTCGATGAAGACGAAGTCGGATGCCTCGATGCCGAGTTCGTCGATGACGTGCTCGTAGATCGCCGCGTCGGGCTTCACGAGTGAGAGCTCGCCGCTCACGAACACGCGCTCGAAGAGCGGCGCGAACGAGCCGTGGCGCAGCCAGCCCGAGAAGTCCGCGCCCGCGTTCGACAGGAGCGCGAGGCGCGTGCCGCCCGCTGCGAGGGCGTGCAGGACACCAAGCGTGCCGGGGTCGACCGAGAGCCAGCCCCGGTGGTCGATCGCCCAGAGCTCGTGCACGTCGATCGCGTTCCATCGGGCCCCGAGGTCGGTGGCGACGGCCTGCCAGTATTCGGCGATCGACGTGGTGCCCCGATCGAGGCCGAGGCGGTGCGCCCAGTACGACGCCCAGAACGGCTCGGGGTCCGCGGTCGCACCGGCCCGGTCGACGAGGGCGGCCCGATCGGCGTCGGTGGGCTCGCGCGAGATGACCTCGCCGTAGTCGAAGACGACGACGCGGGGAGCCAGGCTGATCGGTGCGGGAATCGTCGGAGTCATCCTCCTCAACCTATCGTTGGAGCATGGAGACGTGGCAGGAATGGACCGCCGCCGATGCGGCGAAGTGGATCGTCGCGCCGACAGCGGTTGACGACAAGTACTCTCGCGGCGTGCTCGGTGTCGTGGCGGGTTCGCCCGAGTACCCCGGCGCTGCGGTGCTCTCCGTCGAGGCCGCCCACCGGACCGGCCTCGGCATGGTGCGCTACACCGGGCCGCGTGCGGTGCGCACCGCGGTGCTCGCCCGTCGCCCGGAGACCGTCACCGCCCCCGGCCGCGTGCAGGCCTGGCTCATCGGCTCGGGCATCGACGCCGAGCGGCGTTCGTTCATGCTGCTCGGCGACCTGCAGGGGGCGCTCGCCTCACGCCTGCCGGTCGTGCTCGACGCCGGGGCGCTCGACCTCGTCGGCACGCACACCGCGCCGACGGTCATCACGCCGCACACGCGCGAACTCGCCGTGCTGCTCGCCTCGCGCGGCATCGAGACGTCCGTTGCACAGGTGCGAGAGGCGCCGGCCGAATGGGCCCTTCGCGCGGCACGCGAGCTCGGCGTCGCCGTGCTGCTGAAGGGCGCGGTCACGCACATCTGCGACCCCGATGGCGACCGCTCCACGGTCGTCGCCGCCACCCATTGGCTGGCCTCGGCCGGCACCGGCGATGTGCTCGGCGGGATCCTCGGTGCGCTCGTGGCCACGCATCACGAACGACTCGCGTCCGACGCGGAGGTGCTGACCCCCCTCGCGGCGACCGCTGCGTGGATGCACGGCGAGGCGGCGCGACGGGCCACGGCCGCGGTCGACGGCGGCCCCGTGACCGCGCTCGACATCGCCCAGCAGGTGCCGCGCGTCGTCGGGGCGCTGCTCGCCCGCTGAGCCCGGGCCGTCACCGGGCGCCGATCAGTCGGAGAGGAACCGCGCGAGGAACTCGCGGGTGACGCCCGGTCGAATGTCGCGCTCGGCTAGGCTCTTCGCCATGACGGACGGCGATGGGCGCGAGGCATCCGCTCACCGCATCCGCGGCTGGCTCGGTACCCGCGCCGCACTCTGGACCGGCTTCGTCCTCGTGCACGCGGCGCTCATCTGGCTGAACCTGGCGGCGGTCGGCTACCCCCTCGGCGATGTCACGGCCGTGTACCGGGTGTGGGCCGAGAACGCCGCCCACGGGTGGCTTCGCATGGGCATCGACGCGCCGTGGGTGTACCCGATCCTCGCCTTCGCACCGATGACGGTCGCGCTCGCGTTCGGTTCGGCACTCTATGCGCAGACCTGGCTCGCGATGGTCACCCTGCTGAACGCCATCGCGTTCGGCGTCCTCATCGGCCGCGCGCGCCTGTCGCGCCCGCGACGGCTCGCTGCGTGGTGGTGGCTGGGGTTCCTCGCCCTGCTCGGCCCGATCGCGTTCGGCCGCATCGACGCGATCACCGTGCCGTTCGCCATCACCGGCCTGCTCTGGGCCGCCGGCCGGCCTCGAGTGGCCGCGGTGCTGCTGACGGTCGGCGCGTGGATCAAGGTCTGGCCGGCGGCCCTCGTCGCGGCCCTCGTGATCGCCGCGCGCCGACGGCTCGAGGTGCTCACCGTGGCGGTCGCGCTCAGCATCGGCATCGTCGGCGTGAGCCTCCTCGCCGGCGCCGGGCCGAATGCGGTCGGCTTCATCGTCGAACAGGCGGGGCGAGGCCTGCAGATCGAGGCGCCGCTCGCGGTCGTCTGGCTCTGGCAGATCGTGGCAGGGTCCGAGACGGTGCGGATCGTCTACGACCGCCAGATCCTCACCTTCCAGATCCAGGGGCCCGGTGCGGATGCCGCGGCAGCCCTCACGACCCCGGTCATGGCGCTCGGAGTGCTCGCCGTCGTGCTCATCGGCATGCGCGCGGTGCGACGCGGCGCCGCCTTCGGACGGCTGCTGCCACCGCTCGCACTCGCGTTCGTGGTGGTGCTGATGCTCGCGAACAAGGTGGGCTCGCCGCAGTTCGTCACGTGGCTGGCCGCGCCCGTCGTGCTCGGCCTCGTCTACCGCCCCGCCCGGTTCATCGTGCCGGCGTTCCTCGCTGCGGCGATCGCGCTCCTCACGCACATCATCTACCCGTACTGGTACGGATGGCTCCTGATCGCCGATCCCGCGTTCGTGTTCCTGCTGACCGCCAAGTCGCTCCTGCTCGTGGTGCTCCTCGTCTGGGGCATCCGCTCGCTGTGGCGGCTCGGTGCGCGGCGGACGGCGGCGCCGCTGGTCGGGGCGGCGCGCGGGACAATGGTCTCCGACGAGAGCTGAAGGAGACGAATCATGCTGGTGGCATTCTCAGTCGCGCCGAGCGGCACGGGCAGAAGCGACGGGTCGGTGCACGACGCCGTCGCGGCGGCGGTGCGCATCGTGCGGGAGTCGGGCCTGCCGAACCGCACCGATTCGATGTTCACGACGATCGAGGGGGAGTGGGACGAGGTCTTCGAGGTGGTGCGACGCGCCACCGAGGCCGTCGGCGAGTACGGGTCGCGCGTGTCGCTCGTGCTGAAGGCCGACATCCGTCCGGGCTACTCGGGCGAACTCGAGGGCAAGCTCGTGCGGCTGGAGTCGGCGATGGAGGAGCTCGACTCCGACGCCTGAGCGGCGATGGTCGGGCCTTGCGCCGAGGCTGCGTCTCCGACCCGGCGAGCACCGGGCTCGCGAGTCGTGGGAGTAGTGCATCGAATGGTGCATCGAATCGATTCGATTCCTGTGCGAGAATCGATGGGTGACCCTCTCCGACGACGGGCCGACGACACGGTCGCCGGCCCGCATCCGTTTCGCGCTCCTCGCGCTCGCCCTCGGCGGCTTCGGCATCGGCTCGACCGAGTTCGTCGCCATGGGCCTGCTGCCGAACATCGCCCTCGACCTGCTGCCGGAGCTCTCCGCGCAGTCGACCGCGGAGGCGAACGCGAACGCCGGCTGGATGATCTCGGCCTACGCGCTCGGCGTCGTCGTCGGCGCACCCACGATCGCCGCCGCAGCGGCGCGCTGGCCTCGCAAGCGACTGCTCCTCGCCCTGCTCACCGCCTTCACGCTCGGCACGATCGCCTCGGCGGTGCTGCCGAGCTTCGAACTCGTGCTCGTGGCCCGCTTCATCTCCGCGCTGCCGCACGGCGCCTACTTCGGCATCGCCTCGCTCGTCGCGGCGAGTCTCATGGGGCCCGGCAAGCGGGCCCGAGGCGTCGCACTCGTGCTCTCGGGCCTGACGATCGCGAACGTGATCGGCGTGCCGGCGATCACCTGGCTCGGCCAGCTCGCGGGATGGCGCACCGCCTACCTCGCCGTTGCGGCGATCTTCGCCCTCACCTTCGTCGCGGTGCTCGTCGCAGTGCCGTGGCAGGCCGGCGACCCCGGCGCGACGATGAAACGCGAGCTGCGGGCGTTCTCGCGCTCCCAGGTGTGGTTCGCCCTCGGCATCGGTGCGATCGGCTTCGGCGGGCTGTTCGCGGTCTACAGCTACATCGCCCCGCTCACCACCGACGTCACCGGGCTGCCGGAACAGCTCGTGCCCGTCGTGCTCATCGCATTCGGCGTGGGCATGACGATCGGCAACTTCGCCGGCGGTCGGCTCGCGGACTGGAGCGTGCGCCGATCGATGTACCTGTTCTTCGCCGTGCTCGCCGGCGCGCTCGTGCTGCTCGGCTTCACCGCGTCGAGCCCGATCGGGCTGTTCGCCGGCGTGCTGCTCGTCGGCGGGGCATCCGCCGCCCTCTCACCGACCATCCAGGCGCGGCTCATGGACGTCGCGCGCGACAGCCAGTCGATCGCCGCGGCGTTGAACCACTCGGCCCTGAACATCGGCAACAGCCTCGGCGCCGTGCTCGGCGGCATCGCGATCGCCGGGGGACTCGGCTACGTCGCTCCGATCTGGATCGGGCTCGTGCTCACGATCGCAGGCGCCCTGCTCGCCGTGGCCTCGTTCGCCCTCGACCGCTCACGCGCCCGTCGCGGGGTCCCGGTGCCGTACGCGACCGGCGCGATGCACGCCGTCGAGTCCTGACCCCGCTTCTGGGCGTGTCCCGGCTCAGTCGGACTGCAGCAGGATGCCGTCGAGGATCGCTCGCTTGCGCAGCGCCACCTTCGTGCCGACGTCGTAGCCCGATGCGCGGTACTTCTCGCGGATGCGCTTGAGGTAGCTCTTCGCCGTCTCTTCGGAGATCCCGAGCTGGAAGGCCACGGCCTTGACCGGCTGGCCGGCGCCGTAGAGCGCCATCACCCGGCGCTCCTGTGCGGAGAGCTTCGGGGCCGTGCCCTCGTCGCTGAGCGCGAGCTCGAGCTCGGCCGTCAGGTAGGACTCGCCGATGCGTGCGGCGCGGATGGCCTCGATGATCGTCTCGACGGGTTCGGACTTCACGAGGTAGCCGAGCGCACCGGAGCCGAGCGCCTCGCGGACGACGGTCGGCTCGGAGTACGTGCTCATGAGCATCGTCTGCACTCCGGCGGACTTCAGCATCGACAGCTTCAGCGAGATGGGGATGTTGTCGCGCAGGTCGAGGTCGAGGAGGACGACGTCGACGGGGAACTCGGGGTGGGCGAGGAGCTCCGACCACGAGGGCACCGCAGCGAGCAGCTCGATGTCGGGTGCCGCGGTGCGGATCCACTCGGAGAGGGCTCCGAGGAGCATGCGGTGGTCGTCGACGATCGCCAGACGGATCGGTGGAGCGGTCTCAGCCATCAGCTTCCCCTTCGACGGGCCGCCCCGTGGACGGTCGTGACGCCTGCCGAGACGTTCGGGTCGACCCGGCAGTCGATGTCGATCCGGAATGACTCGGGGCCCGTAACGACATCGTGTGTACCGACTGTACCGAGTGCATCCCAAGTTGCGGGATCGACGCGACGTTGAACGACGCCGGAGACGTCGATCGAGAGCTGCACATCGGGTGATCGAGGGTCGGAGACCTCGCCGGCTTCACGACAGGTGACGTGCGCGGCGAGCTCGGCGGTGCCCTTCGACTGCTCGCCGACGAGGAACCAGAGCGCCAGCAGCAGCCCATCCCGCTGGTCGTGCTCGAGCAGTCCGGCCAGGCCGCCGGGATCGTCGACCGTCACCCGGTTGCTGAGGTAGGCGGACTCCGTCACCGCATGCCGGAGCCAGGTGTCGTTGCGTCCCTCGATGAGACGCACCCGCAGTCGGGCGGCGAGGTCGCCCGCGCGCTCGGCGGCCTCGGGCGGCAACGGAATCGCGATGCGCCCCGAGCCGACGTCGTCGAGCAGCGACTCCGCGTCGAAGTCGAGCTGTGCGAGTTCCTCGGAGGCGCGCATGCCCACCGCGGTGCGCGGGGTCGCGACGGTGCTCTGCACGAGCGAGAGGTCGAGTTCGCGCCGAACCAGCCGCCGGAACCCGCTGATCGCGATCACCGCGACGACCATCGGCAGGACCGCGGATGCCGCGACGGCGAGCCCCGTCACCGTGTAGTGCCCCGCCGTCGTGATCTGGAGGAGCGCCGACCCGGCGATCACGGCGCCGATCGCGCACGAGACGAGGAGCGGGACGCGCGTCCCCCGGATCGCCGCCACCGGCATCAGCACCGCACCGGCCGCGGCTGCCGCGGTCGGCGTCACCCCGAGGTGCAACAGCCCCGCCGTCGCGGACACGTCGAGCCACACCGGAGCGATGAGCGCGATGAGGAGCACGACGTAGAGCACGTCGGGCAGGGGAGTGTTCCGCGACACCAGGCGGGACACGACGCCCACGACCACGACGCCGACGAGTGCGAGCCAGGCCGGCCACGGGCCGGGGCCCGGAGGGAAGAGCGGGGCGATCATCATCGCGTGCGCGAGGTGACCGATGACGATGAAGCCCGACGCGATCGTGATGCCGGTGGCCAGCCGCCGTCCGCCGTGACTGTCCCGCACGTCGCCGGCCGCGCGGGCCGAGCGCGATGGGCGGCGGAACTGGCGCCCGATGGTGGTTCCGGCGATCTGCTGGTCGCTCATGGCTTCGGCACCTCGAGCATCACGGTCGTGCCGGATCCGGGCGAGGAGAAGATCCTCGCCCGGCCGCCGACCATGTTCAGGCGGCCGACGACGGACTCCGCGTAGCCGAGCCGGGCGCCGTCGACCGTTCCGGGCTCGAATCCCGAGCCGGAATCGGTCACCATCGCCCGCACCGTGCGCTCGTCGTCGCTCACCGTGACATCGGCCTCGGTGACGCCCGCGTGCCTGCGCACGTTCTCGAGGCACTCGCCGAGCGCGCCGAGGAGGGCGTCGAGCGTGTCGCGGGGGAGGGCGAGCCGGCCGGTGCCGTGCCAGTTCACGTCGAGTCCCATGCGCGCGAACCGCTGGCGCACCGACTCGAAGGTCATGCCGAGGCTGTCGTCGTCGGATTCGGGCGAGAACACGGCGGTCGAGCCGCGATCGAGCGGCGCCCCCAGCCGCAGTTGCTTCAGCAGCCGTGCGTCATCGCCGGCCTGCTGGCGGAGCGCGCCCGCCCCGACGCCGACTCCCGAATGGGCGAGCAGGCTGAGGGTCGCGAGCACGGTGTCGTGCAGCACCCGGGCGTCCTGCCGCTGCTGGGACTCGAGTTCGCTCGCGAGCCGCTCGGCCTCGTGGGCGCGCCCGACCTCGTCGATGCGATCGGATGCCACGGCGATCGATCGATCGAGCCAGATGCCGATCGAGGCGTTGGCGGCCCACCCCATGAGCGCGCCGATCGCCACGCCCTGCATCGCATGGCCGGTCACGGCGACGATGCCCACGGCGATGAGCGTCGCTGCCGCGAGGCCGAGCACGATGACGGGGCCGTCGGGGCGCACGATGAGGGTGATCGCAACCGCGGAGGCCGTCATCGCCGCCGTGAGGGCCATCGCGACGACGGCGACCGGGTCGATCACCGGCGCAGCGCCGAGCACGCTGATGAGCGCGATCGCGCAGGCCACAGCGGCCAGCGCCGGCGGGAGGGACCCGCGAGCAGTGTGCAGCACGAGGAAGACACCGGCACCGAGGCTCAGCAGCGCGGCGAGTGCGAGCTCGAGGCCCGTCGACGCGCCGGGCACGAGGAGGCACGCGAATGCGCCGACCGTGCCGCTCAGCCCGGAGACCCTCGCGAGTTTTCGGAGCAACCGGTCGCGTTCCTTGTGGATGCGCTTCATGACACCGCCTCGGTGTGATCGGCCACCGCGGGTTCCGGCGCCGTCACACTCGAAGGGTATCGGAGTCGGTGCGCTTCGTGGGAGAGCCGGGGTCGGCCGGTTCGACGGCGACCCGTCAGGCGTCGAGCAGTCCGCCGATCGCAGCGGCGATCGCGTCGTCCTCGATGAGGAAGGCGTCGTGGCCGTATTCGGACGAGACGACGACGGGCGAGTCGCCGTGGACGCTGCCGCGAAGACCGGCAGCGATCACCCGCTGGCCGCTGAGCGGGAAGTACCGGTCGCTGTCGATGCCGAGCACGAGACTGCGAGCTTCGACCCGGGCCAGTGCCGCCTCGACGCCGCGGCGCCCGCGCCCGATGTCGTGCGAGTTCATCGCCTGGGTGAGCACGATGTAGCTGTTCGCGTCGAAGCGGCGCGTGAACTTGTTGCCGTGGAAGTCGAGGTACGACTCGACCGCGAACCGGCCTTCGCCGCCGAGCGGATCGAGGTCGGACTGCCAGCTGCGGGTGAAGCGCTGGTTCAGCTCGCTCGCCGTGCGGTAGTTCAGCATCGCCATGCGCCGGGCGAGCGCGAGGCCGCGCGTCGGGCCATCGCCGTCGGGGGCGTCGTAGAACTCGCCGCTGCGGAATGCGGGATCGGTGCGGATCGCCTCGATCTGCACGGAGTTCAGGGCGATCTGGTCGGCGGAGGTCGAAGCGGGCGCCGCGAGCACCGCGATGCGCTCCACGGCATCGGGTGCCATGATCGCCCACTCCAGCACGTGCATGGCCCCCATCGAGCCGCCGACGACCGCGGCGAAGCGTTCGATGCCGAGTTCGCGCGCGAAGGCGATCTGCGCCCGCACCTGGTCGCGGATGGTGAGGAAGGGGAATCGGATGCCCCATTCCGCCCGGTCTGGTGCGAGCGAAGCCGGTCCCGTCGAGCCCTGGCATCCGCCGAGCACGTTCGGCGCGACGACGAACCAGCGATCGGTGTCGATCGCGAGGCCGGGGCCGACGATGCCCGGCCACCAGCCGGCGCTGGGATGCGCGGGGCCGGCCTGGCCGACCACGTGGCTGTCGCCGGTCAGCGCGTGCAGCACGAGGATCGCGTTGTCGCGCGCGGGCGAGAGCGTGCCCCACTGCTCGTAGGCGATGCGTGCGGAGGGGAGCACACGGCCCGACTCGAGGGTCACGTCGCCGATGTTCGCGAATCGGCGGTCGCCGACGGCGTCGCCCTCCCGCCAGGCGCCGGTCGCGGGGGCGCGGCCGGTGAGCGACGCAGCCCGCGCCTCGGTGACGATGCTCGCGGGCACCGCGTCGGCCGTCGTCTGCCAGTCCATGCTTCGATTCTTCCCGAGGTCACGGGGCCGCCGCTCATTGTTACGTCGGCGGAAGCGCCGGTCGTCGCCGAGACGTCGCGGACGGCGACCACGGCGGCGATGTGGTCGCCGTCCGCGACCGCTCGGCGGGCTGAACGCGACGAGCCGGAGAGACAGCGGATGCCGCGAGCCCGTGCAGGCCCGCGGCATCCGTCGTTCGCAGCGTGTCAGACGCGCGCGGCCTCCGTGGCGGCGCGCGCTGCGGCGAATCCGGCCTCGAGGTCGGCCTTCAGGTCGTCGATGTTCTCGATGCCGACCGACAGGCGCACGAGGCCCGGTGTGACGCCGGTCGTGAGCTGCTGCTCGGGGGTCAGCTGCGAGTGCGTCGTCGACGCCGGGTGGATGACGAGCGAGCGCACGTCGCCGATGTTGGCGAGGTGGCTGAACAGCGACAGGTTGTCGACGAGTGCGCGGCCGGCGTCGACGCCGCCCTTCAACTCGAACGAGAGCACCGCGCCGACGCCCTTCGGCGCGTACGTGTTGGCCGCGGCGTACCACGGGCTCGACGGCAGGCCCGAGTAGTTGACGCTCGCGACGTCGGGGTGGTTGTCGAGCCACTCCGCGATCTCCTGGGCGTTCTGCACGTGGCGCTCGATGCGGAGCGAGAGCGTCTCGATGCCCTGGATGAGCAGCCAGGCGCTGTTCGGCGAGATCGCGGCGCCGAGGTCGCGGAGCAGCTGCACACGCGCCTTGATGATGTAGGCGAGGCCGTCGCCGACCGCGGCCGTGTAGCTCGCACCGTGGTACGACGGGTCGGGCTCGGTCAGGCCCGGGAACTTCTCGACGTTCTTCGACCACTCGAAGCGCCCGCCGTCGACGATGACGCCGCCGATCGTGGTGCCGTGGCCGCCGAGGAACTTCGTGGCCGAGTGGATGATGATGTCGGCGCCGTGCTCGAACGGGCGGATGAGGTACGGGGTCGCGATCGTGTTGTCGACGATGAGCGGCACGCCGACGTCGTGGGCGAGGCCCGAGACGAGGCCGATGTCGAGCACGTTGATCTTCGGGTTGCCGATGGTCTCGGCGAAGAAGAGCTTCGTGTTCGGGCGCACCGCGCGGCGCCATTCCTCGGCGTCGTCCTGGTTCTCGACGAAGGTCGCCTCGATGCCGAGCTTGGCGAGCGTGTACTTGAAGAGGTTGTACGTGCCGCCGTAGATCGACGACGACGAGACGATGTGGTCGCCGGCCTGGGCGATGTTCAGGACCGCGAAGGTGGCCGCCGACTGGCCCGAGGCGACGAGCAGTGCGCCCGTGCCGCCCTCGAGGGCGGCGACGCGCTCCTCGACGACGGCCTGCGTCGGGTTCTGGATGCGAGTGTAGATGTTGCCGAACTCGGCGAGCGCGAACAGGTTCTGCGCGTGCTCGGCACTGTTGAACACGTAAGACGTGGTCTGGTAGATCGGCGTGGCGCGGGCGTTGGTCACGGGGTCGGGCGCGGCACCCGAGTGCACCTGCTTGGTCTCGAAGCGCCAGTCGGCGGTCTCGGTCATTGGAGTCTCCTCAGGGAACGGCTCGGGCGGGTCGCCGCGGCTTTCGAGCCACGTTAGGCGGGCGCGCAGGAGCGGGCAACGGGGGCCGCAACACGGCGTCACGCACGAGGCATCCGCTCGCCGCGCGGCATGAGCTCGGCCGAGCCGCTACTTGGGTCCGCCGTCGGGCGGCAGCACGATCGTGCCGGTCGCCGTCGACGGTTCGGGGCGGAACATCCACCGCGCCCGCGGCTCGACGAGCGGTCGGAACACCCGGCGCACCGGTTTCAGCGAGAGCACGATCGAGATCCCGACGCAGAGGAGCATCATCGCCGGCAGCACCCAGAACGGCTGGTCTCCGGCGAGCACCCCCGTCTCCCGGAACGGGAAGAGCACGAAGGTGTGCAGCAGGTAGATGTACATCGTCGCGGTGCCGAACGGGGTGAACCAGTGCGCACGGCGCGGCATCAGCACGAGGAACGCGACCGAGAGGAGCATCGCGACCAGCAGGAGTCCCAGCCGGATGGCGCCGGACCACGGCTCGTCGTAGCCGATCGCCTGGTACGACTCGTCGTAGAGCATGAACCGGCGCAGCTTCAGGTCGCGCCACGTCTCGATCGCGAGCGGCATGAGCACGAGCGTCACTCCGAACAACGCGATCGCGCCCGCCCGCCAGCGCCAGGCCACCGCGGAGCGGAGCTCGAGCCAGCGGCCGGTCAGCTGCCACTGCCGCAGCTTCCAGCCGAACACGAAGAACGGGAGCATGCCGAACGTGCGGGAGAGGGCGAAGGTCGAGTCGATCGACTCGGTGTACCCGGCGCCGATCGAGATCGCGATCGCGATGAGCAGCGGGTAGCGCAGCAGCACGAGGTACGGCAGCACGATGCGCCACACCGCGAGGGCGATGAGGAACCAGAGCGTCCACGACGCCGTGGCGTAGTCGAGTGAGAAGTCGCTCCCCAGCAGCCACTTGATGATCGTCCAGATCGTCTCGAAGATGAGGAACGGGAAGACGATGTCGGTGAGGATCTGACGGAGCGCCCTCGCGTTCGGCGGGCCGGACTTCGCGAAGTACCCGCTGACCGTGACGAAGACCGCAACGTGGAACGAGTAGATGAACAGGTAGACGCTGTAGGCCGAGTTCGACTCGCCGATGAGCGGGAGGATGCCGTGGCCGATGACCACGAGCGTGATCGCGATCCAGCGTGCGTTGTCCCAGAGGGGTACACGTCTGCGTTTGGTCGGAGTCGCCTGCGGCCGGGTATGCATCACAGTCCATTCAACCGCACGCGTGGCCCGCGGCAGGGCAGAATGGGCGCATGAGCGAGCTGCGAGTGGTCGTGACGGGTGCGAGTTCCGGCATCGGCGAGGCGACCGTGCGCGCCTTCCGGGCCGCCGGGTGGAGCGTCGTCGGGGTGGCCCGCCGGGAGGAGCGCCTGCTGGCGCTCGCCGAGGAGACCGGAGCATCCGTCGTCGTGGCCGACCTCACGAAGCAGGAGGACGTCGACCGCCTGCGCGACCACCTCGCGGAGACCGGCCACGTGCACGCACTCGTCAACAACGCGGGCGGGGCGAAGGGGCTCGACTCGGTCGAGGACTCCGACGTCGACGACTGGGCGTGGATGTTCGAGGTCAACGTGCTCGCCCTGAAGCGGGTGACGAGCGCCCTGCTGCCGCTGCTGCGCCGCGGGGCCGTCGAACGCGGGGTCGCCGACATCGTGAACGTCACCTCGATCGCCGGGCACACCGCCTACGTCGGCGGGGGCGGGTACAACGCCGCGAAGTTCGCGGCGCACGCCCTCACCGAGGTGCTGCGGCTCGAGCTCAACGGCGAACCGCTGCGCGTGATCGAGATCGCGCCGGGCATGGTGAAGACCGACGAGTTCGCGCTCGTGCGCTTCGGCGGCGACCGTGCGAGAGCGGATGCCGTCTACGACGACGTGCCCGAACCGCTCGTGGCCGAGGACATCGCCGCGGTGATCACCGACGCAGTGCTGAAACCCCGGCACGTCGATCTCGACCTCATCGTCGTCAAGCCCGTCGCCCAGGCCGCGCCGTACCGATTCACCAAGGGGCCGCTGGCCGTCCGCCCGGAAGGGGCCTGATCATGGTGCATCGGTCGAGGCCCGCGCCCCGACGCATCTGGTGGGAGCAGCGCACGACGGTGGCGCTCTTCGCACTCGGTGTGGCGTTCATCGTCGCCTACTCGGTGATCGTGCTCGTGCAGGATCTGCCCCCCGAGGTGCGCCTCTGGCTGATGGTCATCCTCGGGATCACGTGGATCGTGTTCATCGCCGATCTCATCGTGCGCGTCTCACTGACCCCGCGCGGCGACAAGTGGCACTTCATCGGGACGCATCCGATCGACGTGCTCTCCGCCCTGCTGCCCGTGTTCCGAGCGTTCCGGGTGCTCGTGCTGCTCCGCGAGGTGCCGTACCTGCAACGCAAGAGCGGCGCCGCCGTGCGCACGAACATCGTGATCTACGCCATCTGCTACTCGGTGCTGTTCATCTACTTCATCTCGCTCGCGACCCTCTCGGTCGAGCGGAACGCCCCCGGTGCCTCGATCACGAGCTTCGGCGAGTCCCTCTGGTGGGCGGTCGTCACGGTGGCGACCGTCGGCTACGGCGACGCCTATCCGGTCACGGTGCCCGGGCGGCTCTACGCGGTGCTGCTCATGGCCGGCGGCGTGGCGATCGTCGGCACGGCGTCGGCCACGATCATCTCGCTCATCAACGAACGCATCGGGCTCGTGCGGATCTCGCACGAGGCGCCGATCACGGCGAGCGGGGCTGCGTCCGCGACGACTCCCGAGGAGGAGCCCGTCGAGGGCCCCATCCCGATGGCCGATCTGCTCGCCGAGGCGCCCGACGACCCGCTGACCGAACGCGAGAGCTGAGGCGAGCGGATGCCGCGGCATCCGCTCGGCCGCGCCGGCACGCAGCTTCGACGGATACCCTGATGGCATGACTTTCGATGCCAACGACGCAGCCCTCGGATCCGATGGCATCCAGCGCGAGATCCTCACCTGGGACGAGTTCGGCGAGGCGGCGCGCACGCTCGCCCGCGACGTGCTCCGCTCGGGTTTCCGCCCCGACGTCGTGATCGCGATCGCCCGCGGCGGACTGCTGCTCGCGGGGGCGATCTCCTACGCCCTCGGCACCAAGGCGTGCGGTTCGATCAACGTCGAGTTCTACTCGGGCATCGACGAGCGCCTGCCCGAGCCCGTGCTGCACCCGCCGATGCTCGACGCGCCGGCGCTCGGCGGCAAGCGCGTGCTGCTCGTCGACGACGTCTCGGACTCGGGGCGCACGCTCGCCAAGGTGCTCGCGCTGCTCACCGACGAGGGCGCCGACGTGCGCACCGCCACGCTCTACACGAAGTCGCACACGGTGCTCGCGCCCGACTTCGACTACCGCCGCACCGACGACTGGATCGTCTTCCCGTGGTCGGCGCTGCCGCCCGTCGAGGTCGTCGAGGGCGCCGCGTGAGCATCCACCTCATCGGCGGCGGGGCGACCACGATCGCGGATGCCGCGTTGTACGCGCCGTTCGTCGCCGAGGCCGCCGCACGGGCGAGCGCAGCGGGCCGCGCCCGGCCGCGCATCGCCGTGATCTCATTGCACCCCGAGGCCCAGGAGAAGGCCGCGGCGCTCGCCGAGCTCCTGACCGCGGCCGGCGACGGCATCGAGGCGCTTGCGACCGCGGGGCGGCCCGGCGAGCCGGTCGCGCTCAGCGCGATCGCCGACGTCGACGGCATCGCCGTGGGCGGCGGCGTCGTCGAAGAGGTGCGCGCCGGACTCGAACCGCTGTTCGGCGAGCTGCGTCGGCAGGTCGCCGCCGGCGTGCCCTACCTCGGCGTCTCGGCCGGTGCGATGGTCGCGGCGGAGGGCTCCCTCGGGAGCGGCTCGCGCATCGGCGGCGTGCCCGTCGCACCGGAGGACCCGGAGGAGCCGGGGCTCGAGCTCGAGATCGAGTCCGGGATCGGCCTGGTCGACGTCGCCATCGAGGTGCACGTCGCCCAGCGCGGCATGCTCTCCCGACTGGTCGCCGCCGTCGAATCCGGGCTCATCGGGGGCGGGCTCGGCATCGACGAGCGCACGGCGCTGATCGTGGGCGACGGCCGCCTCGGCTCCGAGGGCGAGGGCAGCGTCTGGCGGGTGCTGCCGACCGAGGGCGGCGTGCTGGTCTCCACGATCGGCGTCTGAGTGGACTCGGTGCAGTCGCCTGACGAGTTCGGGGCCGGGCTCGTCGACCCGGGGTGGGCCGCGGCGCTCGCGCCGGTGGCGCCGACGATCGCCGAGCTCGGCGGGTTCCTGCGCGCCGAGACCGCAGCGGGCCGCGGCTACCTCCCGGCGGGCGAGCAGGTGCTGCGCGCCTTCCGAGCACCGCTCGCCGACGTGCGCGTGCTCATCGTCGGGCAGGACCCGTACCCGACCCCGGGGCATCCGATCGGCCTCTCGTTCGCCGTCGACCGGCACGTGCGCCCGCTGCCGCGGAGCCTCGCGAACATCTCCCGCGAACTCGTCGACGACCTCGGCGTGCCGCCCCTGCCGCACGGCGACCTCACGCACTGGACCGAGAACGGCGTGATGCTGCTGAACCGCGTGCTGACGGTCGAGCCCGGTGCAGCGGGCTCCCACCGCGGCAGGGGCTGGGAGCAGGTCACCGACCACGCGATCCGCACGCTGACCGCGCGCGATGCTCCGCTCGTCGCGATCCTCTGGGGGCGTGACGCGCAGCGCCTGCGACCTCTGCTCGGCGAGACGCCGGTGATCGAGTCGGCGCATCCGAGCCCGCTCTCCGCGTCGCGCGGGTTCTTCGGGTCGAGGCCGTTCAGCCGGGCGAACGCGCTGCTCGAGGAGCAGGGCGCGGCCCCGGTCGACTGGCGCCTGCCGGCGTGACCGGATCGGCGACCGTGTAACCCGGCTGCAACACGCCGCGGGTACCCTTGGCCGCATGCTCGAAGAGGAATACCAGGAGCGCCGCGTGCTGCCGCCCCACCTTCGGAAGCCCGTACCCGTCGAAGCACCGTTCGAGTACACGATCCGCGAGGCCCGTGCCGCCGACCTGCCCGCGGTGCGCGAGATCTACAACTACTACGTCGCCAACTCCACGGTCACGTTCGACGAGGACGCCATGACCCTCCAGGAGTGGAAGACGAAGTTCGCCTCCCTCGACAAGCTCGGCATGCCGTTCATCGTCGCGGAGTCGCCGAGCGGCGGGCTGCTCGGCTACGCGCTCGTCGCGCCGTGGAAGCCGAAGCGGGCCTACCGGTTCACGGTCGAGAACTCGATCTACCTCGGCCCCGCGGCATCCGGCAAGGGACTCGGTCGGGTGCTGCTCGGCGAGCTCATCGACCGGTCGAAGGCGGCGGGCCTCAAGGAGATGATCGCCGTCATCGCCGACCAGGGCGCCGAGGCCTCGATCGCGCTGCACGAGAAGTTCGGCTTCGTGGAGATCGGTCGCATGGGCCGCGTCGGCTTCAAGTTCGACCGCTGGCTCGGCACGGTGCTGCTGCAGAAGTCGCTCAAGTAGCCGAGCGGATGCTGCGGCGCGGGCACCCGTGCGCACGGGCGCCGCGCCGTGCTCAGGTGAAGAAGCTGAGCTCGACCTCCGCGGCGAGCATCGCGAGGAGTGCTGAGGCGAGCCCCGTTGCGAGTAGGAGGCCGGGGTGGGCGAGGCCGATCGCGACCCGGCGGAGGGCCGGGCGGCCAGAGAGCAGCGAATCGGGCACCTCGCTCGTCTCGGGCGCCTCGCTCCAGCCGCGGAGCCGTGCGAGGAACCAGGAGCAGCGCACCACGAGTGCGGCCCAGAGCACGGTCGCCGCGATGGGAGTGAGCGCGGCGAGCACGTCGAAGCCGATGCCCGTCAGCTCCTCCTCCTTGCCCTCGGCGGCGAGCTGGATCGAGGTCGAGATGGCGGCGCCGAGCACCACAGAGCCCGACCAGGCGAAGAAGGCGAAGACGAGCGTCAGGTAGCGCGCGAAGAAGTGGCCGAACACCGAGGTGCGGTGCTCGAGGTGGTCGCGCGGCGTCGCCCGCAGTACGACGATCGTCGCGGTGAGGCTCGGTGCGACGAGCAGCACGACGAGCAGCGACCACGCCCAGGTCGGCCAGTCGAGGAACACGGCGACGACGATGACGGCGCCGAAGAGGGCCGCCCACGCGGCGCCCGAGACGAGCGGATGCCTCGTGATGGCCTGCATGGCCCCACGATAGCGTCGCCGCACCGCACGCGGCCGTAGGCTCGGAGCATGACGTCGTTGCACGACCACACCGCCCTCGAGCTCCACCAGATGCTGCAGCGGGGCGACGTCTTGCCCGTCGAGCTGGCCGAGCACTACCTCGCCCGCATCGAGCGGCTGAACCCCGAGGTCGGCGCCTTCGCGACCGTCACCCCCGAGGCCGCGCTCGAACGGGCGCGCCACGTGGCCGCCGAGGTGCCGAAGACGGCGCCGCTCTGGGGGCTGCCGCTCGCAGACAAGGACCTGCACCTGCGCGCCGGGGTGCCGGCACGGTTCGGCTCCCGCGTCTTCACCGACTTCGTGCCGGACGCCGACGACGAGCTCGTGCAGGCGGTCGACACGGCGGGCGCGGTCAGCCTCGGCAAGTCCCAGACGCCGGAGTTCGGCCTGCCCTCGTACACCGAGGGAGTCGGCACGATTCCGACTCGGAACCCGTGGAACCTCGCGCTCGGCGCGGGCGGCTCGAGCGGGGGAGCGGCGGCGGCCGTGGCATCCGGCATGCTGCCCTTCGCGCCGGGGTCCGACGGCGGCGGATCGATCCGCATCCCGGCTGCCTCGTGCGGCCTCGTGGGCGTCAAGCCGAGCCGCGGACGAGTGCCGGCGGGTTCTGGGCTCTCGAGCCTCGGCGGGCTGGGCGTCGCCGGGCCGCTCGCCCGCACGGTCGCCGATGCCGCACTCCTGCTCGATGGCATGATCGCTCCCGCCGGGTATCCCGCGGCGCACCGCTACGCGGTGCGTGCGCCGGGCGACGACGGGCCGTTCCTCGGTGCGGCGATCCGCGGCGAGGGCCGGTTCCAGATCGGCGTCATGACCGACTCACCGTGGGATGACGCCTACGACATCGTGATCGACCCCGAGGCGCGCGCAGCGCTCGACCTCGGCATCGAGGTGCTCGACGGCCTCGGGCACGGCCTCGAGGCGATGGCTCCGATGCCGGAGCCCGGCTACTCCGAGGCGTTCCGCACGATCTGGCAGGCCGGCGCCGCGACGATTCCCGTCGACGGCGAGGCCGAGGCGATGCTCGAACCGTTGACTCGCTGGCTGCTGCAGCGCGGGCGGGCGGTGCCCGCACGGCAGCTCGCCGAGGCGCTCGCGTGGCTGACCGGGTTCGAGGAGCGGGCCATCCGCCGGTTCGCCTCGTTCGACGCGGTGCTGACGCCCGCGCTCGCCATGACGCCCCGCCCGGTCGGCTGGTACGACCCCGACGACGGCGAGCGCAACTTCGCCCAGCAGGTGCAGTTCACGCCGTTCACCTCGTTCGTGAACGTCTCGGGCCTACCGGCGATCACCGTGCCCGTCTCGGAGACGGCGAACGGCGTTCCGATGGGCGTGCAGCTCATCGGGCGCCCGGGCGGGGAGGCGACGCTCTTCGCGCTCGCCGCGCAACTCGAGCGCCGGGTGCGGCGGAGCGGGCGGCATCCCGAGCTGTGGTGAACGTCGCGCGAGCACGCGTCGCATCGTCGTGCGACGACCCGGCTTGACGAAGTTAGGTAAGCCTCACCTATAGTGGAGGCATGCTCGGTCTCGACCTCACCCTCTCCTACGACGGCGCCCCCGTGGTGCACGGAGCGGAGATCCACCTCGAACCGGGCAAGGTCACCGCGCTCGTCGGCCCCAACGGCAGCGGCAAGTCGACGCTGCTGCGTGCGCTCGCCCGCCTGCACCGGCCCGACGCCGGCCGCGTGCTCCTCGCCGCCGACGACGGCCACACGATCAGCGCGGGCGCGCACGGCGCCGAGCCCGACGACCTCGTCGAGCACGGCATCGACGCCGCGAGCCTGAACGGCCGGGACTTCGCCCGACGAGTGACCATGCTCGCGCAGAGCCGGCCGACGCCCGGCGGCATCACCGTGCGCGAACTCGTCGAGTTCGGTCGGCACCCGCACCGCGGCCGCTGGATCGCCGGCGACGCCGAGGGCGCCGGGATCGTCGCTCGCGCGATGGAGCTCACCGGGGTCGCCGCCTTCGCCGAGCAGCCCGTCGACCGGCTCTCCGGCGGCCAGCTGCAGCGCGTCTGGCTCGCCTCGTGCCTCGCGCAGGACACCAGCGTGCTCCTCCTCGACGAACCGACGACCTACCTCGACCTCCGATACCAGGTGGAGCTCCTCGACCTGATCCGTGAACTCGCCGACGACCACGGGGTCACCATCGGCGTGGTGCTGCACGACCTCGACCAGGCCGCGGCCGTCGCCGACCGCGTGGTGCTGCTCGAATCCGGCCGCATCCGCGCCGTCGGCACCCCCGCCGAGGTGCTCGTCTCCGACGTGCTGAGCTCGGCCTACGGCATCCGCGTCGACGTCGAGGTCGACGACCGCGGCTGCATCACGACCTGCCCCATCGGCCGCTACAACACGCGTCAACGCGTCGAACGACTCGCCGTCGCCTAGCGCGGCCCGACCTGATCCCCCCCCATCGCGTGGGACACCTCTGCCCGCGCGCCGATCGAAGGACACCATGAGAACCGCTGCCGTCACCCGGCCGACCATCGCCCTGACCGCCATCGCCGCGGCTTCCGTGCTGCTGCTCAGCGGCTGCGGCACCACCGAGAACGCCGGAGCGGCGAGCGGCCAGGCCGCGATCACCATCACCGACGACCGCGGCGAGTCGGTCGAGCTCGCAGCGCCGGCCGAGAAGGTCGTGGCGCTCGAGTGGAACACCGCCGAGAACCTCGTCGCGCTCGGCGTCATGCCGGTGGGCGTCGCCGACATCGAGGGCTACGGCGACTGGGTGAAGGCCGAGACGCTCGACGAGAGCGTGACGGATGTCGGCGACCGCGGTGAGCCCTCGGTCGACGCCATCGCCGGACTCGCTCCCGAACTCGTGCTGACCACGACCGACCTGTCGGAGTCGGTGATCGCCCAGATCGAGGAGTTCGCGCCCGTGATGGTGGTGCGCGGCGCCGACGCGTCGAACCCCATCGGCCAGATGGAGTCGAACCTCGAGCGCATCGCGACCGCGACCGGACGCGTCGCCGAGGGCGAGGAACTGCTCGCCGGCTTCCACGAGAAGCTCGCCGAGGGCAAGGCCGCGCTCGAGACCGCCGGTCTCACGGGCGCTCCGTTCATGATGAGCGACTCGTGGGCCACGGGCGGCCAGGTCTCGATCCGTCCCTTCGCCGAGGGCGCGCTGCTGACCGCCGTCACCGAGGAGCTCGGCCTCGAGAACGCCTGGACCGGTACGGGCGACGCCGACTACGGCCTCGACTCGACCGACGTCGAGGGCCTCACCGCCATGGGCGACGTGGAATTCCTCTACATCGCCAACGGCGAGACCGACGCGTACCAGAACGAGCTCGCCGGCAACGCCGTCTGGCTGTCGCTGCCGTTCGTGCAGAGCGGCAACGTGCACCGTCTGCCCGACGGCGTCTGGATGTTCGGCGGCCCTTCGTCGATGAACGACTACATCGATGCCGTCGTCGCCACCCTTGCCGGCTGAACAGGCTGAAGCGCTGATTCCCGCCCGAGGCGGGGCCCCCCGGCCCCGCCTCGGCGCGGTGCTCCTGATCGCGCTCGGGCTCGTCGTCGCGACGCTGCTCGCCGCGGTGCACGTGACGCAGGGCTCGGCCGATGTCGGCCTGCCCGAGCTGCTCGGGCTGCTCACGGGTGCTTCCGACGACCAGTCGGCCGCAGTACTCCTCGCCTCACGGATGCCGCGTCTCGCCGCCGGCGTGCTCATCGGCATCGCCCTCGGCGTGGCCGGGCTCGTGATGCAGAGCATCTCGCGGAACGTGCTGGCCTCGCCCGACACACTCGCGGTCAATGCGGGGTCCTACCTCGCCGTGGTCGCGGTCGCGGCGTTCGGCATCGTCCTCCCGGTCGCGGGCGGCGGCGTCGTCGCCTTCGTCGGCGGCCTCGCCGCAGCGGGCGTCGTGCTCGCGCTGTCGGCGGGCGGCGGTCGCGGCGGCGGCACCGTGCGCCTCGTGCTCGCCGGATCCGCCATCGCCCTCGCGCTCACGGCGCTCACGACGATGCTGCTCCTGCTCTTCCCCGAGCGCACCGAGGGCCTCTACTCGTGGGGCAACGGCACGCTCGCGCAGACGGGCATGGCCCCCATGCTCCAGCTCGGGCCCGTCGTGCTGCTCGCGGTCGCCGTACTCTTCCTCTTCGCCCGCCAGTTCGACCTCATCGCGCTCGGCGAGGACACGGCGACGGTGCTCGGCGTTCAGGTGCGGCGCACGCGACTCGTCGGCCTCCTCATCGCCGTGCTGCTCTCGGCGGCGGCGGTCACGGTCGCAGGGCCGATCGGCTTCGTCGGCCTCGCGGCTCCCGCCATCGTGCGGCTCATCGCCGTGCGCGTGCCGGGCATGCAGAAGCACGTCCTGCTCATCCCCGCCGCGGCCGTCATGGGCGTCATCGTCGTGCTCGGCGCCGACGTGCTGCTGCGTCTCGCGTTCGGCGGGCAAGCGGCGGTCGAGGTGCCCACGGGAGTCGTCACCACGATCTTCGGCGCGGTGTTCCTCATCGCCCTGGCGCTTCGGGCTCGCGCCTCCTCCGAGAGCGGCACCGGCTTCGTCATCGGCGCCGGGCTCTCGCCCCGTGGTCGCGGGCTCGTGATCGCGGCATCCGCCGTGCTGCTGGTCGTGCTCGCGTTCGTCTCGCTCCTGCTCGGCGACGCCAAGATGCTCGGCGGCGACGTGCTCAACTGGGCGACCGGGCAAGCCGGGCCGCTCGTCGAGTTCGTGATGAACACCCGTGCGCCGAGGGTCGCCGCCGCGATCCTCGCCGGTGCCGCCCTCGCGCTCGCCGGCACGGTCGTGCAGGCGGTCTCGCGCAACCCGCTCGCCGAACCTGCCATCCTCGGCGTCACCGGGGGAGCCGGCGTCGGCGCGGTGCTCGTGATCACCTTCTGGCCGTTCGCGACGTTCCTCGGCGTCACGATCGGCGGCCTCGCCGGTGCCGCGCTCGCCGCGCTCATCGTCTTCGGGCTCGCGATGCGCGGCGGTCTCGCCTCGACCCGGCTCATCCTGATCGGCCTCGGTGTCTCGGCGGCCGCAGGAGCCATCACCTCGATGCTGATCATCGCGACCGACCCGTACAACGCGGCGAAGGCGCTCACCTGGATGTCGGGCTCGACGTACGGGCGCACCTTCCCGCAGCTCATCCCGCTCGCGATCGTGATCCTCGTCGCCGTGCCCCTGCTCGTCTCTGCGCGCCGGGAGCTCGACCTGCTCGCGTTCGACGACGACACCCCGCGGGTGCTCGGCGTGCGACTCGGCTCGGCTCGGCTCGGCCTGCTCGCCGTCAGCGTCGCCCTCACGGCGACCGCCGTCTCGGCCGTGGGCGTCATCGGCTTCGTCGGTCTCGTCGCGCCGCATGCGGCGCGAG
The DNA here is from genome assembly GCF_001429165.1 of Agromyces sp. Root81. Classification (GTDB taxonomy): domain Bacteria; phylum Actinomycetota; class Actinomycetes; order Actinomycetales; family Microbacteriaceae; genus Agromyces. The sequence continues at coordinate 283,453 of NZ_LMIR01000004.1, read as the reverse complement.
CGCTCGTGGGGTCCCGCCACGCGCTCGTGCTGCCGCTCGCGGCACTGCTCGGGGCGCTGCTCGTGTGCGTCGCCGACACCCTCGGACGCACCGTCATCGCCCCGGCGCAGCTGCCCGCTGGCCTCCTCACCGCCGTCGTCGGCGCCCCCTACTTCGTCTGGCTGCTGTGGCGTTCGCGCCGGAGCGCCTGACCCGCCATTCCCACGGAAGAGAGTTCGCATGGCCAAGCCCGGATACCGAGTGTTCGACACCCAGGTCGCCCAGATCACGCGGATGTCGCCGCACTTCGTGCGCGTGACGTTCCGCTCCGACGACCTGAGGGAGCTCGGCTGGGACGGCCCCGACCAGCGCATCAAGGTCGTGCTCCCGCTCGCGTCGAGCGGATACGACCACGTGCCGTTCGAGGGCGACTGGTACTCGGCGTGGCGGGCCCTGCCTGACGAGCGCCGCAACCCGATCCGCACGTACACGATCCGCGAGGCGCGGCCCGCGGCGGGGGAGCTCGACGTCGACTTCGTCGCCCACGGCGACAGCGGCCCCGCGTCGCGGTGGATCGGCACGGCGAAGCCGGGCGACCGCCTGCTCGTCATCGCGCCCGATGCGACGAGCGAGGAGGAGTCGGGCGGATGGGAGTGGCGCCCGGGCGCCGCAGGCACCCTGCTCATCGCGGGCGACGAGACCGCGGTGCCCGCGGTCGGCGCGATCCTCGAACAGCTGCCCGACGACTCCCGGGGAGCGGTGTTCCTCGAGGTGCCCGAGGCCGCCGACGCGCTCGAGCTGCGCGGTCCGTCCGGCGTCGCGGTGCACTGGCTGGCCCGCGACGCCGCAGCGCACGGGCACGACGGCGAGCCCGGGTACGGCGCGCGCCTCGTCGAAGCGGTCACCGCGTGGGCCGACGCGTGGGTCGCCGCCGACCCCGCCGCGGCCGCCGTGCCGGCCGCGGCCCCGGCGACCGCGCGCGAACTGCCCGCGCTCGACGACGACGACCTCGTCTGGGAGGCGCCCGCGGCCGCCGACGACGGCGGGGTCTACGCCTGGCTCGCCGGCGAGGCCACCGCGATCACGACGCTGCGCCGCCACCTCGTGAAGGGACTCGGCGTCGATCGGCGCCGAGTCGCCTTCATGGGGTACTGGAAGCTCGGCCGCGCCGAGGGGTAGGCAGGTAGCCGCCCGCCTCGAGGCCCGCCTCGATCTCGAAGCGGTTCTTCAGCGGGTTGCGGCCGGCGACGAAGTAGAGCAGCGGGAAGAGCATGCCGTACTTCAGCCACTGCTCCTTGTGCACCGCCTCGTGCCCGAGCACGCGCTCGCCGGCGTTGCGGTTCGTGAGGTAGCAGCCGCCGACGCACGATCCTCCGCGGCCGAAGGTCCACTTCGGCATGCCGGTGAAGACGATGAGCCCGTGCCGGCGCTCGATCGGGCCCGTGCTCCAGATGAAGCCCCACGTGAAGCCGACGGCGGTCGCCCACCAGTAGCCGAGACGGCTGATGCGGGAGTCCGTCAGGGGGATGCGGATCGTGCGGTCGCTCGGACGCTCGGGCCGGATGCCGTTCACGGCGCCGCTCCGGATGCCGCTCGCGTCGCCGCTCATGCCGCCGCCTCGTCGTCGGTGCGGTCGGCGGCGTCCTGCTCGGCTTCAGCCGGCCCCGAGGCATCCGCTGCGGCAGGTCTGCCGAGGGCTTCGAGCAGTCGCAGCCAGACCTCGCTCATGGTGGGGAAGGCCGGCACGGCGTGCCAGAGCCGGTCGATCGGCACCTCGCCGACGATCGCGATCGTCGCCGACTGCAGGAGCTCGGCGACGTCCTGCCCGACGAACGTCGCGCCGACGACCGTGCCGCGCTCGGCGTCGACGACGAGCCTCGCCCGCCCCTCGTAGCCGTCGGCGAGGATGCCGGCGCCGCTGACCGACGCGAACGACACGTCGGCGATGCGCACCCGGCGCCCGTCGCGCTCGGCACCCGCCGCCGTGATGCCGACCGAGACGGCCTCGGGCTCGGCGAACACGACCTGCGGCACGGCCGTGTGGTCGGCCGTCGCGACGTGTGCGCCCCACGGCAGCGTCTGCTCGGGCACGCCGAGGGCGCGCGCGGCGACGAGGTCGCCGACGCCGCGCGCCTGGTACTTGCCCTGATGTGTGAGCAGCGCCCGGTGGTTCACGTCGCCGACGGCGTAGAGCCACGGCTGCGCGTCGTTGCCGGTGGCTCCCGTGGCGAGCATGGTGTCGTCGACGGCGATCCAGTCGCCGGGTTCGAGGCCGATCGTCTCGAGGCCGAGCCGCTCGGAGCGGGGCCGGCGGCCGGTGGCCACGAGGACCTCGTCAGCCGTCAGGACGTCGCCGTCGTCGAGGGTGACGACGACCTCGCCGCTTGCGTCGCGCTCGACACGGGCGGGCCGACTGCCGAGGCGAACGGATGCCCCGAGCCCCCGCAGCCCATTCGCCACGGCGTCTCCGGCGAACGGCTCCATGGCGCCGAGCAGACCGCTGCGGGCGAGCACGGTGACCTCGGTGCCGAAACCGGCGAAGGCGGTCGCCATCTCGACCCCCGTGACCCCGCCGCCGATGACGACGAGCCTCGCCGGCGGTTCGGTGACGCTCGTGGCCTCGCGGCTCGTCCATGGGGCGGCCTCGGCGAGGCCCTCGATCGGCGGAATCACGGGATCGGACCCGGTCGCGACGATCACCGCGTGACGGGCCAGGTACACGACCTCCTCGCCGCCAGTGCGCTCGACGACGACGCGGCGCACGCCGTCGATGCGGCCGTGACCCCGCTCGAGGCTGACGCCGATGCTCTCGAGCCAGTCGGCGCCGCCCTGGTCGTTCCAGTCGGAGACCCAGTCGTCGCGTCGGGCGAGCACCGCCGGCACGTCGAGGCGGCCGGTCGCCGCCTGCCTCGCGCCGTCGACGCGCTGGGCGGCGCGGAGTGCGGCGGCGCTGCGCAGCAACGTCTTCGACGGGACGCACGCCCAGTAGGAGCACTCGCCTCCGACGAGTTCCCGTTCGACCAGCACGACCTCGAGCCCGGCGGCTCGAGCCCGATCGGCCGCATTCTCACCGACCGGCCCGCCGCCGATGACGATGACGTCGACTTCGCGTTCCATCCCGTTCCCCTCCGGCGTGCCGGCACTCGCCGACGCCTGACGCCCAGCCTAGGCAGAAGAGGGCGTCACGGGGCAGGCGATCAGCGCGGCGCGGCGGCGGCCGAGGTGAGCGCGCCGACGAGTCGCAGGATCGTGGGCAGGTCGTCGTCGGCCGCCTGCGGTGACGCCGGCGCGAATCCGGCGATGGCCGCGCCCGCGATGGGGAAGCGGGCTGCGACGGCGCGCAGGAGCGCCACGAGTTCGGCGGCACCGATGCCGAAGGGCATCGGGTACGAGAGCCCGGCGAGCGCCGCCGGGTCGAGCACGTCGAGGTCGATGTGGATGAACACCTGCGAGGCGCCGGTCGCCTCGAGGGCGGCGACCACGACCGATGGGTCGGAGAGGTCTTCGACGGTGAGCGTCGTCACGTCGTGCGCCTCGATGAACCGGCTCTCCTCGTCGTCGATGGCACGGATGCCGCCGAGCACGAGCCGCTCGGGCGCGATGCGGGTCTCGGGGTCGAGGGCGAGCCCTTCGGCGCCCTCGCCGGTGATCGCCCGCAGCGTCATGCCCCCGAAGCCGCCCGACGGCGACGACTCGGGCGTGTTCAGGTCGGGGTGCGCGTCGAGCCAGAGCACGGCGAGGTCGCCGTCGGCGCGCGCGGAGGCGTGACCGACCGACGCGAGCGATGCGCCGCAGTCGCCGCCGATCGTGAGCGCCCAGTCGGGAACGCGGGCGAGTGCCTTGGCGGTGCGCTCGCGCACGCGCACGAGCGTGCTGTACCGCTGCACGCCGGTGCCGAGCGATTCACCGGCCTCGACCGGCACCTCGACGACGATGGTCGACGAGGTCGGGAGATCGCCGAGGATGGCGTCGGCGCCGTCGGCGTGGCTCATGGCACGGGAGGAGACGGATCCCTGCCAGAGCGGGACCACCACGAACGTTGCGGGCATGTCCTCAAGTATCGCGCGAGCGGCGGCCGTTCGCGCCTGCCCGGGGGAGCCTCCACCGTCGCTGCACCCGGCGGACACGGGAACGGCCGCGCCGCGCGAATCCTCGCGCGACGCGGCCGTGTCATCCGAACGGTCCCGGGCTCCCGGCTCAGCCGCCGAGGGCGCCCTGGCCGGAGCCGCCAGCCTTCAGCGCGGCGAGCCGGGCGTCGACCTCGGTGAGCTCGCCGAGGTCGTCGAGCTCGTTGAACTGCGAGTCGAGGCTCGACGCGGCGAGTTCGGCCTGGCCGCGGACGACCGCCTCCTCGCGGCGGATCTTGTCCTCGAATCGGCCGATGTCGCTCGTGGGGTCGAGGATGTCGATCGACTTGACGGCGTCGTGCACCTGCTTCTGCGCCTGAGCGGTCTTCGCACGGGCGACGAGCTCGGAGCGCTTGTTCTGCAGCTGGACGAGCTTCTCCTTCATGCCGTTCAGGCCCGACTTCAGCTTGTCGACGACCTCGGTCTGCGCGGCGATCTGCGGCTCGGCCGACTTGGCCTCGTTCTCGGAGGAGATCTGGCGGCTGAGCGCGACCTTCGCGAGGTTGTCGAACTTGTCGGCACCGGATGCATCGCCGGCCGAGCGCAGTTCATCGCCCTTGCGGCTCGCTGCGACGGCCTTCTCGCCCCACTCGCGCGCGGCTTCGACGTCTTCGCGGTGGTCGTCTTCGAGGAGGCGCAGGTTGCCGATCGTCTCGGCGATGGCGGCCTCGGCGTCGGCGATGGAGTTCGTGAAGTCGCGCACCATCTGGTCGAGCATCAGCTGCGGGTCTTCCGCCTGGTCGATGAGGCCGTTGATGTTGGCTCGCAGGAGCTGCGAGATCCGTCCGAAGATGGACTGCTTTGCCATGGTCGTTCCTTTCGTGGTGATCAGGGTTCGGTCGTGCCGGTTCGTGGTCGGTCGGAGGTCAGTAGGCGGTCGGGTGGTTCAGAATCGGCCTCCGCTTCCGCGCCGGGAGCGCGTCGCCGAGCCGCCGAAGCTCCCGGCGGAGCGGCCACTGCTGCGCCCGCCGCCGAAGCCGCCGCCGCCCCCGCCGCCGAGCACCGAGTTGATGAGGATGCCGCCGAGCACCGCGCCGAAGACATCGCCGCCGCCCGAGCCGCCGGCGCCGCCGCCGTACCCGCTCATGCCGGCGCCGCTCATGCCGCCGAAGCCGCCGACGTCGCGCTGGGCGAGTGACATGGCCTCCGCCGCGAGTCGCTCCGCGCGCTGGGCGGACGCCAGCGCGGCGGCGGGGTCGGTCGCTGCGCCGCCCTGGGCCTCGACGAGGAGTCGCCCGGCCTCGGCCAGACGGGTGCGCGCCTCCGCGCCGATCGCACCGCGCCGGGCGACGAGGTAGTCCTCGGCGGCCTGCACCTGCGACCTCGCGCTCGTGAGCGACCGGGAGAGCTGCGCCTGCACGCGGGCGGCCTGCTCCGCGGCATCCCGCACGCTCTGGATCGTGCCGTCGATCTCGGCGTCGACCTGCTCGAGCCTCGCCTGCAGGGCGATCGGGTCGCGCCCGGGTGCGGTGATCGCTGCCCGGATCGACGCGGACTCCGCCGCGACCCGATCGGCGATCGCCGCCGCGTCGGCGTTCTGCAGCCCTCTGGCGGTCACGACGTCGCGATCGAGGTCGTCGACGCCGGCGGCCACCGCCGTGTCGGCGGCCGCGAGATCGACGGCGAGCCGCTCGACCGCCGCCGTCAGCAGCGCGGTCTGGTCGACCGCCTCCTCGGCCGCGCGGATGCCGACCGCGGCCTGCGCCGCGTCGCCCGACGCCACGTCGGCGCTCGCGGCCGCGAGCGCCTCGCGGGCGAAGCCGATGCGCGATCGCGCCTGCGTCAGGTTGTCGCCGACGGGGGCGGTGGCGGATGCCGCGTACTGCGTGCCGAGCGCGGCGAGACGTTGCTCGGCCGGGTCGATGGTCGCCTCGGCGGCGGTCGCCGCCTCCTGCACGCGGGCGAGCTGCGCCGGTGCATCGCGCTCGAGCGCACGCAGCTCGTCGAACTGCTCGGCCTGCTCGTCGAGGAGCGCATCGGCCTCCGTCGTGAGCCGGATGATGCCGCCGTACCACTCGCGACGCTGCTCGTCGGTATCGGGGGTCGCGTCGTCGAGCTGCTGCTGCAGGGTGAACGCCTGGGCGACCTTCGCCTTCGCAGTGTCGAGCGCGGTGCGGAACGATTCGGTCGAGGCCTCGCCGTAGGAGGCCACGGCGAAGCCGAGCTCCTCCTCGCTCGTCTTCACCGCGTCGTCGACCTGCACGAGGGCGCTGCCGGCCTGGCGGCGCAGCTCATCGATCGAGGGAAGCGGCACCCGGCCTTCGCCCGAGGCCGCGTCACGCTTCTTCTTGCGCCGTGACAGCACGATCGCGATGATCACCACGATGACCGCGGCGATCACGATGAACCACACGAAGCCCCAGCCGCCTCCGCCTCCGCCACCGGCGGCGTCGCCGGCGATGGCGTTCGCGCCCGCGACCGCAGCACCGGCCCAGTCGCCGTCGTGGAGCTCCGGCTCGATGACCTCGAGGCTGATGCGGTCGAGCTCCTCGGGGGAGAGTGAGGCGTCGCTCGCCGCCGACAGGTAGTAGGCGCCGCCGTCGACGGCCACGGCGAGCAGGTAGTCCTCACTGCCCATGTTGCTGGCGATCGCCGTCTCGTCGGCCCATTCGGCCGCCGAAGCGGGGTTCGTGAAGGTCGAGACATACGCGACGAAGAGCTGGCGGCCGCTGCGGTCGGCAGCGGCGTCGAGTGCGGCGACGACCTCGTCGGTACCGCCTCCCAGAGCGTCGACGGTGTCGACCACGGGCGACGACGGCGGGAACGAGACGGGGTCCTCAGCCCAGGCGAGGCCGGTCGCGCCGGTGCCGATCACCATCCCTGCGACGATCGTGAGCGTCGCGGACCACTTGCGTACTGCGCGCATGCACCAGTGCCTTTCCCCCGTCCGAGCGGACGATCCCGAGTCTATGGGGAGGCCGCGCGCCGCGTCCATGATCAGTCCTCAGGCTCGATCCGCACGGCGGAAGGCGACGGTGCGGAAGACGAGAAGAGCCCCGGCCGATGACGGCCGAGGCTACTCGATTTCGTGCCCCCGGAGGGATTCGAACCCCCGACCTACGGTACCGGAAACCGGCGCTCTATCCCCTGAGCTACGGAGGCGCACAGCTAGAGACATTACCACTTCGCGCACCCGTTCCCGACCCGTCGGGCCGCGTTCGGGCGGGTCAGGAGAGGCTGAGCCGCGCGACGGTGCCGAGCAGGTCGTCGCGCACCTTGGCGGTGAGGAAGGCGCGTGCCCCGTGCAGGACCGGGTCGTCGTCGATGCGCGTCGCGACGACCTCGGGGTACCACCTGCTGATGCGACGGATGCCTCGTTCCACCGCATCGGCGAGGGGCTCGCCCCCGACGATCGCGGTGGGGCCGGCCAGCACGAGCCGACCGGGATCGAGCGTCGCGAGCAGCGGCAGCGAGATATGGGCGACACGCTCGCCGAGGTCCTCGATGATCGCGTCGCGATCATCGCTCGCGGCGATCGCCTCGAGCGTCGTTCGGTGGTCGGCGGCGTGGAGTCCGTGCGCGGCCGCGATGCGGCGCACCGCCACGGCTCCTGCGAGGTCCTGGCTCGTGACGGCGTGCTCGTCGAGCGCCTGGGCGGCCGCCGACAGCGGGAGGAACCCGATCTCGCCCGCGCCGCCGAAGCTGCCGCGGTGCAGGTCGCCGGTGACCTCGAACGACGCGCCGACGCCGTTGCCGAGCCAGAGCAGTGCGAACACGTCCCGGCCCTCGCCCGCACCCGACTCGCGTTCGGCGATCGCCGCCAGGTTCACGTCGTTCTCGACGAACACCGAGACACCGAGCTCGGCCTCGAGCAGGCGGCGCAGGCCCGTGGTCGGCCAGCCGGGCAGGGTCTCGCTGAAGAGCGTGCCCTCCTCGCCGGGGTCGACGTACCCGGCCGTGCCGATGCAGACCGTGTGGACGACGTCGGGATCGGTGCCCGCCGCCTCGCTCGCACCCCGGATCGCCGCGGCGACCTCGCGCACGGCGTCGCGCTCGGCGGGGTCGCGGGAGAGGGCCGCGCGGACGACCGGCCGTTCACCGCCCGCAGCGTCGACGACGGACGCGCGGAGCTCGTCGGCCTCGATCGCGATCGCGACGCCGAGGGGCCGGTCGGTGCGCGCCGCGTACAGCGTGGCGCTGCGGCCGGGATTGCCGGCGACCTGCCCGCGCTCCTCCACCACGCCGGCGGCGATCAGCCGGGTCATCATCATCGACGCGGTCGGCTTGGAGACCCCCACCAGCTCGCAGATGCGGTTGCGGGTGAGCGGGCCGTGATCGAGCAGGGCCGAGAGTCCGACGCGATCGTTGACCGCTCCGAGCCACGACGGTGTGCCCTGTGTTGATCTCATGGTCGCTCGGACGCGATCAGGCCGCGGGGAGGTTGCCGAGCACGTCGGCGACGAGCTGTCCCGCGTCACCGGGCTCGAAGAGCGCGGAGGACTCGATCACGATCCAGTACGGGCCGCTGAAGACCTGCGCCTCACCGGTGCCGTTCGCCTGGCTGAAGTAGCCCTCGACCTCGGGCGGGGTGCCGTACGTGGGCACGGGGGTCGACCCCATCGCGGCGGCGTTCTGGTGCGCGAGGAGCGTGGCGGCCGGGGGAGTGGCGACGGCGATCTCGATGATCTCCCCGCTCGTCTGATTCAGCCAGCCGCAGGCGGTGCCCGCCTCGTCGACGACGGCGACGATGTCCCCGCCCTTCGGCTGGAAGTCGGGCGCCGTGCCGAAGTTCGGGTTGAACGCGTACAGCTGGTCGGGTGTCAGCAGCGCGTCGCACTCGATCGCGAACGGCACGGGCGGTTCGGCGGTCGCGGTCGGTTCGGCGGAGGCGCCGGGGGTCTCGCTCGCCTTCGGCGGGGCGGTCGTCTTCTCGGGGGCCGAGGTCTCGCCGGTGCATCCGCTCAGCAGCATCACGGATGCCGCGGCGATGAGTGCCGCGGCGGCGGCGGGACGAGTGCGGGACAGGAGGGACGAGCGCAGCATGTGACGAACCTTATCAATGGCGGCGGGTAGGATTTGCGGGTGACTCCCGCCGATCTTTCGCATGCCCTGTACGCTCTCGTCCTCGCCATCGTCGAGCGACGTCGCGGCGCGGGCGACGAGGTCGAGTTCGGTCTCACGGCGGACGACGTCGTGCTCGAGCGCCCGAAGAACCGCGATCACGGCGACTGGGCCTCGAACATCGCGATGCGCGTGGCGAAGCCGCTCGGCACGAACCCCCGCGAACTCGCGACCGAACTCGCGGCGGGCCTCGCGGACGTCGACGGCGTCGCGAGCGCCGAAGTGGCCGGCCCCGGCTTCATCAACGTCCGGCTCGATGCCGCGGCCGCCGGCGCGCTCGCCAAGACCATCGTCGAGGCCGGCCCCGGCTACGGCCGGAGCGACTCCCTCGCCGGCCAGGTCATCAACCTCGAGTTCGTCTCGGCGAACCCCACCGGTCCGCTGCACATCGGCCACACCCGCTGGGCCGCGCTCGGCGACTCGATCGGCCGGGTGCTCCGCGCTGCCGGCGCAGAGGTCGCCGACGAGTACTACATCAACGACGCCGGCAACCAGATGGAGAACTTCGGCGCCTCGGTGCTGGCCGCGGCGAAGGGCGAACCGACCCCGGAGGGCGGGTACCCCGGCGCCTACATCGGCGAGCTCGCCCGCCGGGTGCTCGAGCGCGAGCCCAAGCTGCTCGAGCTCGACGACGCCGTCGCGCTGCACACCGCGACCGAGATCGCCTACGAGCTGCAGCTCGCCGAGATCCGCGCCTCGCTCGCCCGCTTCAACGTGCACTTCGACGTGTGGACGAGCGAGCGCCGCCTGCATGCGAAGGGCGACGACGGACTCTCCGACGTCGACACCGCCGTGGAGCGCCTGCGCGCCCAGGGGCACGTGTACGACCTCGACGACGCCGTGTGGGTGCGCACGACCGACTTCGGCGACGACAAAGACAGGGTGATCCGCCGCAGCAACGGCGTCTACACGTACTTCGCGGCCGACGCCGCCTACTACCTCGAGAAGGGCGACCGCGGCTTCGGGCACAAGATCTACCTGCTGGGCGCCGACCACCACGGCTACGTGCACCGGCTCAAGGCGCTCGCGGGCGCAGCAGGCGACGACCCCGAGCGCGACATCGAGGTGCTCATCGGCCAGCTCGTCTCGATCAACGGGGCGAAGCTCTCCAAGCGCGCGGGCAACATCATCGAGCTCGACGACCTGCAGGCGTGGCTCGGCACCGACGCGCTGCGCTACACGCTCGGCCGCTACCCAGCCGACTCGCCGCTCACGATCGACCCCGAGATCCTGCAGCGTCGCACGAACGACAACCCTGTCTTCTACGTGCAGTACGCCCACGCCCGCACCTGCGCGGTCGACCGCAACGCGGCATCCGTCGGCCTCGACCGCTCGTCGTTCGCGCCCGAGCTTCTCACCCACGAGACCGAGTCGGCGCTGCTCGGCGCGCTGCAGGAGTTCCCGCGCATCGTCGCCCAGGCTGCCGAGCTCCGCGAACCGCATCGGGTCGCCCGGTACATCGAAGAGCTCGCCGGGCTCTACCATCGCTGGTACGACAACTGCCGTGTGCTGCCGCTCGGCGAGGAGCCCATCGGCGAGCTGCACCGCACGAGGCTCTGGTTGAACGACGCGACGGGCCAGGTGCTCCGCAACGGCCTCGAGCTGCTCGGCGTGTCGGCACCCGAACGCATGTGACCCACCCCGACCCCGGAGGCCCCGATGGCGAAGCACGGCGACGAGCACGACCAGGACGAGGTCTCCGAGGCGGCGTGGTGGCGGGCGGAAGCGGCCGAGCCCACCGACCCGACCGACCCGCCCTCGCCGGCGGAGGCGGCCGAGCCGGGCGCGACCGACGAGACGCCGGCGGCCGATCCGGGCGCGACCGACGAGGCGCTGGCGGCGACCGCGGTCCTGCCGAGTGACATCGCCGACGCGCAGCCGACGGAGGTCATCGCACCCCCGGCCGCTGCTCCGGCCGCCGCAGCGCAGGGCGATGCCCCCGCCACCGCCCCCTCCACCGCCGGCGAACGCGAACCTCGAGCGCGCCGAGGGCTCGGCCGTGCGGCGCGCATCTGGATCATCGTCGGCGTCGTGCTCGCGGTGCTCGTCGCGCTCGTCGTCGTGGTCGACAACGTCGCACGGGGCATCGCCGAGGAGCGGGTCGCCGAAGAGATCGAGGCGAACCTGCCCGACGGCGTCGACGGCGACATCGATGTGACGATCGGCGGGTTCTCGGTCATCGCGCAGTACCTCACCGGAACGATGCAGCACGTCGAGCTCACCGCCCCCGAGCTGAGTGTCGACGGCGCACCGGTGGCCGTCTCGGTCGTCGCCGAGGGCATGCCGGTCGACCTCGACGCGCCCGTCGAGCGGCTGACGGCCACGATCACCGCCGACGAGGCGTCGATCAACCAGCTCGTCTCGGTCGCGGGCATCGAGACCGGGCTCACCCTCGGCGACGGCACCGTCGGCTACGAGGGCCGTCTCGAGGTCTTCGGCCTGCCGATCACCTACCAGGTCACGGCGACCCCCATCGCGGCCGGCGACTCCGTGCTCCTCGAGCCGGCCGGTGTCGAGGTCGGAGCCGTCGGAGCGTCGATCGACGTGTCGGGCGTCGTCGAGCGGCTCCTCGGCGGCAACCCGCTCGAGGTGTGCATCGCCGACCGGCTGCCGCAGGGCGTGCAGCTCGACTCGGTCGCGGTCTCGCCCGACGCGGCCGTCGTGCGGCTCGACGCCGATGGGATCGTGCTCGACTCCGCGTCCCTCCAGCAGACGGGCACGTGCGGCTAGAGCTCGCGCGGTGATCCTCGTCGCGGCGTGGGCGCGAGGCCGTCGATTCGGCTCGGCATGCACGCCTCGATAGACTCGCGGTACGCCGGCCCACAAGGTGGCGCGCACAGCAGGCTTCAGGAACCGATCCGGGTTCGCTCGCCGCGAGCGATCCATGCCATCGTCTTTCGTCCGTGAGGTTCTCCCCGTGGCATCCACCGCACCCGTCCCCGGAGGGCCCAGCGTGCCCGACGACGCCAACGCGCTCGCGCCCCTCGTCTGGCCGTCCAGCGCCGCGCGCGATGCATCCGGCAGGATCGTGATCGCCGGCCGCGACGCCGCATCGCTCGTCGCCGAGTTCGGCACCCCGCTCTACGTCGTCGACGAGTCCGACGTGCGCGCCCGCGCCGCCCGCATCAGGCGAGCCTTCGACGACGCCGCGGCGTCCATCGGCACGACCGTGACGGTCTATTACGCCGGGAAGGCGTTCCTCTCCGGCGCGATCGTGCACTGGGTGACCGACGAGGGACTCGCGGTCGACGTGTGCACCGGCGGCGAACTCGCCGTCGCGCTCGCGGCGGGCGCGGCACCGGCCCGCATCGGCTTCCACGGCAACAACAAGTCGGCCGCCGAGATCGAGCGCGCCGTCGGCGTGGGCGTCGGCGTGATCGTCATCGACAGCGAGATCGAGATCGAGCGGGTGGCGGATGCCGCGGCGCGCGCCGGCCGGGTGCAGCCCGTGCGGCTCCGCGTCAACAGCGGCGTGCACGCCTCGACGCACGAGTTCCTCGCGACCGCCCACGAGGACCAGAAGTTCGGCGTCCCCCTCGATCGCGCGGTCGAGCTCGGCGCCCGCATCCGCTCGCACGCCTCGCTCGCGTTCCTCGGCCTGCACTGCCACATCGGCTCGCAGATCTTCGACGCCGCCGGCTTCGCCGAATCGGCCGAACGCCTGATCGGCGTGCACGCGGAGCTGTCGCGGGAGGCTCCGGTGCCCGAGCTGAACCTGGGCGGCGGCTTCGGCATCGCCTACACCGCGGCCGACGAGCCGGCGCCCATCGAGGAGATCGCCATGGGCATCGTCCGTGCCGTCGCCGACGGATGCCGCGAGCACGACGTGCCCGTGCCGAAGCTCGCCTTCGAGCCCGGCCGCTCGATCATCGGTCCCGCAGGGATCACGCTCTACACGGTCGGCACGATCAAGCCCGTGCCGATCGACGGCGGCGTGCGCCACTACGTCTCGGTCGACGGCGGCATGAGCGACAACGCGCGCACCGCCCTCTACGGCGCCGAGTACTCCGCCCGCATCGCCTCCCGCGTCTCCGACGCGGCGCCCGCCCTCGTGCGGGTCGCGGGCAAGCATTGCGAGTCGGGCGACATCGTCGTGGACGCCGAGTACCTGCCGGGCGACGTCGCCCCCGGCGACCTGCTCGCCGTGCCGGCGACGGGTGCCTACTGCTGGTCGCTGGCCTCCAACTACAACCACGTGCCGCGTCCGCCCGTCGTCGCCGTGCGAGGCGGCGTGGCGCGCGTCATCGTGCACGGCGAGACCGAGCAGCAGCTGCTCGCGCGCGACGCCGGGCTCGAGGCATCCGACGCATCGAACGACCGCCCCATCGAAGGGAACCCTGCATGATCGAGTACCGCTCCATTCGAGTGGGCCTGCTCGGCGCGGGCTCCGTCGGCTCGCAGGTGGCGCGCCTCCTGCTCGAGCACTCCGACGAGCTCGCCCAGCGCATCGGCGCCCGTATCGAGCTCGTCGGCATCGCCGTGCGCGACCTCGAAGCGGAACGCGACGTCGAACTGCCGCGCGAACTGCTGACGACCGACGTCGACACGCTCATCCTCGGCTCCGACATCGTGATCGAGCTCATGGGCGGCATCGAACCGGCCCGCACGCTCGTGCTCCAGGCGATCGCCTCCGGCGCGGACATCGTCACCGGCAACAAGGCTCTGCTCGCCAATCACGGCCCCGAGCTCTTCGCCGCCGCCGAGCAGGTCGGGGCGCAGCTCTCCTACGAGGCCGCCGTGGCCGGCGCCATCCCGATCATCCGTCCGCTGCGCGACAGCCTCGCCGGCGACCGCGTCGACCGGATCCTCGGCATCGTGAACGGCACCACCAACTTCATCCTCGACCGCATGGACCAGACGGGTGCCTCGCTCGAAGACGCCCTCGCGACGGCGACCGAGCTCGGCTACGCCGAAGCCGATCCGACCGCTGACATCGGCGGCTACGACGCGGCGCAGAAGGCGGCGATCCTCGCGAGCCTCGCCTTCCACACGAGCGTCCCGGTCGAGGCCGTGCACCGCGAAGGCATCACGGGCGTCTCCGCCGAGCAGGTCGACTCGGCCCGGCGCGCGGGCTACGTCGTGAAGCTCCTCGCGATCTGCGAGCGCCTCACCGACGCCGAGACCGGCGAAGAGGGCGTCTCGGCACGGGTCTATCCCGCCCTCGTGCCGCGCAGCCATCCGCTCGCCGCCGTGCACGGTGCGAACAACGCCGTGTTCGTCGAGGCCGCAGCCGCCGGCCCGCTCATGTTCTACGGCGCGGGCGCCGGGGGAGTGCAGACCGCGTCCGCCGTGCTCGGCGACCTCGTGGCCATCGCCCGCCGGCACGTCATCGGCGGCCCCGGCACGGCCGAGTCGACGCACGCCGAACTGCCCGTGCTCGACATCGGCCGCATCACGACCCGGTACGCCATCACCCTCGAGGTCGCCGACGAGCCCGGCGTGCTCGAGCAGATCGCGCGCACGTTCGCCGATCACGGCGTCTCCGTCGAGCAGTTGCAGCAGACCGTCAGCGAGGGCTCGGAGCGGGCTACGCTGGTGATCGGGACGCACGAGGCGAAGGAGTCCGCGCTCGCCGAGACCGTCGCCGCCCTCGCTCAGAGCCCCGTCGTCGCATCCGTCGCGTCCGTCCTCCGAGTCGAAGGAGCAGTGTGAACACCCCCATCACCCCCAAGGCAGGTTCGCGCCAGTGGCGCGGAGTCATCCGCGAGTACGCCGACCGGCTCGACGTCACCGACGCCACCCCCGTCGTCACCCTCGGCGAGGGCGGCACGCCGCTCCTGCCCGCCCCTGCGCTGTCGGCCCGCACGGGTGCCGACGTCTGGGTGAAGTTCGAGGGCATGAACCCCACGGGGTCCTTCAAGGACCGCGGCATGACGATGGCGGTCACGAAGGCCGTCGAACACGGCGCCAAGGTCGTCATCTGCGCCTCGACCGGCAACACCTCGGCGTCGGCCGCCGCCTACGCCACGCATGCCGGCATCAAGGCCGCCGTGCTCGTGCCCGAAGGCAAGATCGCGATGGGCAAGCTCAGCCAGGCCATCGCCCACAACGCGGAGCTGCTGCAGGTGCAGGGCAACTTCGACGACTGCCTCGACATCGCCCGCGACCTCGCGGCCAACTATCCGGTGCATCTCGTGAACTCGGTCAACAACGACCGCATCGAGGGGCAGAAGACGGCGGCGTTCGAGGTCGTCGAGGTGCTCGGCGACGCACCCGACTTCCACTTCATCCCGGTCGGCAACGCCGGCAACTACACCGCGTACACGCGCGGCTACCGTGAGGACATCGCGGCCGGCAATGCCACGCGGATGCCCCGCATGTTCGGGTTCCAGGCCTCGGGCTCCGCGCCCATCGTCCGCGGCGAGCCGGTGAAGGACCCCGACACCATCGCGAGCGCCATCCGCATCGGCAACCCGGCGTCGTGGGAGCTCGCGCTCCAGGCGCGCGACGAGACCGACGGGTACTTCGGCGCGATCGACGACGACAAGATCCTCGAGGCCCAGCGCATCCTCTCGGCCGAGGTCGGCATCTTCGTCGAGCCCGCGTCGGCCATCTCGGTCGCCGGCCTGCTCGAGCGCTCGGCCGCCGGCGTCATCCCGGCGGGCGCGCGCGTCGTGCTCACGGTCACCGGCCACGGCCTGAAGGACCCGCAGTGGGCGCTTCGCACGGCCGACGGCTCCGACGTGCAGCCGACGATCGTCCCGGTCGACACCGCGCAGATCGCCTCGGTGCTCGGGCTCGCCTCATGACCGCCACCGCTTCCGCACAGCACACCGATGCGGCGCCGTCGCTGATCGGCCGCCGCGTGATCGTCAAGGTGCCGGCGACCTCGGCCAACCTCGGCCCCGGGTTCGACACGCTCGGGCTCGCGCTGGCGAGGTACGACGAGCTCGAGGTCTCGGTTCCGGCGGAGTCGACGGCACAGGATGTCCCGGGGGTCGAGATCGAGGTGCACGGCGTCGGCGAGGGCGAGGTGCCGCTCGACGAGTCGCACCTCGTCGTGCGCGCGATCGCGCACACCTTCGCACGTGCCGGTGTGCCGCTGCCCGCGCTGAAGCTCGTGGCGCACAACGTCATTCCGCACGGCCGCGGCCTCGGATCCTCCGGTGCGGCGATCGTCGCGGGCGTCGTCGCCGCGAAGGGGCTGCTCGAGGGCATCGTCGACTTCAGCGCCGACGAGTTGCTCGAGCTCGCCACCGAGCTCGAGGGACACCCCGACAACGTGGCTCCCGCGCTCTTCGGCGGACTCACGATCGCGTGGGTGACGCCGGAGGGCCCTCGGCACAAGAAGCTCATCGTGCATCGCGGCGTCTCGCCGCTCGTGCTCGTGCCCGAGCACGAGATGTCGACGGCGCTCGCGCGGTCGCTGCAGCCCGAGTCGGTGCCGCACGAGGACGCCGTGTTCAACGTCTCGCGCTCGGCGCTGCTCATCGCGGCGCTCATCCAGAGCCCCGAGCTGCTCTTCCAGGCGACCGAGGACAAGCTGCACCAGCACTACCGTGCCGCGGCGATGCCGGAGACCGATCGGCTCATCCGAGTGCTCCGCGAAGCGGGGCATCCGGCGGTCGTCTCCGGCGCAGGACCGTCGATCCTCGTCCTCGCGAGCGATCCCAGCGAGCGTGCTGCCGCGATCGCCCTCGTCGAGTCGTCGGCCGACACCGCCTGGCAGGCGCTGCCGCTCGCCGTGGACTTCAAGGGCGCGACGGTTCAGAGCGCGTAGCGGTCTGAACCGTCGCGAAAGGCGGCAGCCCAACGGCGACATCGTCGCCGTCGTCGGCGCAGCCGGCGGGATCCGGCAGACCGCGCGTGGTGACGCCGCCCCCTGCGGAAGACCGGAGAGCGCAAGGCGGCAGCCCCAGCTTCCGCGGCGCCCCGGCGCCGCGAAGCGTCCGCGGGAGACCCGGAAAGGCGACACCGCCTCTTGCGAAAGACCGCCAGGCATAAGGCGGCAGCCTCCCCAGGTGACGCCGCCCCCTGCGGAAGACCGCCAGGCATAAGGCGGCAGCCTCCCCAGGTGACGCCGCCCCCTGCGGTAGACCGGAGAGCGCAAGGCGGCAGCCTCCCCAGGCGACACCGCCGCGTGACATCCATTCCGCAGGCGCGTCGTGTGGCGGGACGAACGGTTCGGTGATGGTAGACTGACCACGCACCCGGCAGGTGACGCACTGTTCGCGTCTCAGCTCGCTCGTGCAATTCCCGGCAATCTATTGCTTTCGCTCTCGCGCGTGTCTGCGCCTTCGTGCGCACCGGCATCGCTCGTGTCAGCGATCAGCTCTCCTGAATCCGCAACTCTTGCGACAGGGGAAAGGAACATACCCAGTGACCAACGGAACCGACCACGCCGACCGCGTGGCCAACACCGCCCGTCTGTCCGCCATGAAGGTCGCCGAGCTCCAGGAGCTCGCCGCGTCCCTCGGTCTCGCGGGCGGCTCGAAGCGCCGAAAGGGAGAACTCGTGGAGTTGATCTCCGCCCACCAGGAGTCGGCAGCCGGCGGGGAGCCGGCAGCGCCGGTCGAGGAGATCGAGACCGCGGCGCCCGTGGCGACCGCGCCCGTCGAACTCGACGTGCCCGCCGTGACCGATGCACCCGCCGAGCCCGAGGCTCCGGTTGCAGCGGCGTCCGTCGTGACGGAGGCCGTGGCCGAAGCGCCCGAGACCATCGCTCCGACCCGCCAGCGTCGTCAGCCCCGTCGTGCCACGAGCGCGACGACCTCCGCCGTGCAGCACGTCAACGGCGGCGGCGCCGGCGTCGGCCTCGTTCCCGAGACCGACGACGCCCGTGAGGCCGCTCGCGCCGCAGTGCGCGAGGAGCTCGCAGCGGCGACCGGCGAAGGCGCCCGCGCCGCGCAGCCGAACGAAACCGACGGCGAAGCCGCCCCCGCTGAGGAGCCCCGCCAGGGCCGCAGCCGCAACCGCGGTCGTCGCGGCGGCGAGCGTGGCGATCGTGCCGAGCGCGCCGAGCGCGGCGACGACGCCCAGAAGGGCGAGCAGAAGCAGGGCGAGCGTCAGGCCGGTCGACAGAACGACCGTCAGAACGCCGACCAGGGCCGCAAGGGCGAGGAGCAGGGCGCCAAGTCCGGCGAGCCCCGTCAGGGCGACGCGGACAAGGCCAAGCAGGGCGAAGGCCGCGGCCGTGATGGCCAGGCCCGTGACGGCCAGGCCCGTGACGGCCAGGCCCGTGACGGCCAGGCCCGTGACGGCCAGGCCCGCGACGGCCAGGCCCGCGACGGCCAGTCGCGCGACGGCCAGTCGCGCGACCCCCAGGCCCAGCTCGACGGCGAAGGCGGCCGTCGCAACCGCTACCGCGACCGCAAGCGCCGCGGCCAGGGCATGGGCGACGAGCTCGAGCCCGAGATCCTCGACGACGACGTGCTGATCCCCATCGCGGGCATCCTCGACGTGCTCGACAACTACGCCTTCGTGCGCACGACCGGCTACCTCCCGGGTCCGAGCGACGTCTACGTCTCGCTCGGCCAGGTGAAGAAGTACAACCTGCGCAAGGGCGACGCGGTCGTCGGCGCCATCAAGCAGCCGCGCGACAACGACTCGAACAGCCGCCAGAAGTACAACGCGCTCGTGAAGGTCGACTCGATCAACGGCCAGACGACCGATGAGGCCGCAGCCCGCGTCGAGTTCCAGAGCCTCACGCCGCTCTACCCGCAGGAGCGTCTGCGCCTCGAGACCGAGCCGACCAAGCTCACGCAGCGCATCATCGACCTCGTGGCCCCGATCGGCAAGGGCCAGCGCGGCCTCATCGTCGCACCCCCGAAGGCCGGCAAGACGATCGTGCTGCAGCAGATCGCCAACGCCATCTCGATCAACAACCCCGAGGTCCACCTCATGGTCGTGCTGGTCGACGAGCGCCCCGAAGAGGTCACCGACATGCAGCGCACGGTGAAGGGCGAGGTCATCGCCTCGACCTTCGACCGCCCCGCCGAGGACCACACGACGGTCGCCGAGCTCGCCATCGAGCGCGCGAAGCGCCTCGTCGAGCTCGGTCACGACGTCGTCGTGCTGCTCGACTCGATCACGCGTCTCGGCCGTGCGTACAACCTGGCCGCACCGGCATCCGGTCGCATCCTCTCCGGCGGTGTCGACGCCTCGGCGCTGTACCCGCCGAAGCGCTTCTTCGGTGCTGCGCGCAACATCGAGAACGGCGGCTCGCTGACCATCCTCGCCACCGCGCTCGTCGAGACCGGCTCGAAGATGGACGAGGTGATCTTCGAGGAGTTCAAGGGCACCGGCAACTCCGAGCTGCGCCTCTCGCGCCAGCTCGCCGACAAGCGCATCTTCCCGGCGGTCGACGTCAACGCGTCGTCCACGCGCCGCGAAGAGATGCTGCTCTCGCCCGACGAGGTCAAGATCACCTGGAAGCTGCGCCGCGCCCTCGCCGGCCTCGAGCAGCAGCAGGCGCTCGAAGCCGTGCTCGGTCGCCTGAAGGAGACGCAGTCGAACGTCGAGTTCCTCATGCTCATGCAGAAGTCGATGCCGGTCGCCACCGGTCACGGCAACTCGCACGGGCACGAGACCGACCACCGCTGAGGCTCGCGTGTTCGAGTCCGTCCAGAGCCTGCTCGCCGAGCACGGTCAGCTGCAAGAGGAGCTCGCCGACCCGGCGCTCCACGCCGACGCCGCGCGGGCGAAGAAGGTCAATCGGCGCTACGCCGAGCTGAGCCGCATCGTCGCCGCGCACTCGGCGTGGCTCGAGGCCCAAGACGACCTCGCCGCCGCGCGTGAACTCGCGAAGGAGGACGACGCGTTCGCCGAGGAGGTGCCCGCCCTCGAAGAGGGGCTGGCATCGGCCCAGGAGCGGCTCCGGCGGCTCCTGATCCCGCGCGACCCCGACGACGGCCGCGACGTGATCATGGAGATCAAGGGCGGTGAAGGCGGCGCGGAGAGCGCCCTCTTCGCGGCGGACCTCCTGCGCATGTACGTGCAGTACGCCCAGTCGAAGGGGTGGAAGGTCGAGCTCCTCGACCAGAACGAGTCCGACCTCGGCGGCTACAAGGACGTGCAGGTGGCGATCAAGTCCAACGCCACCGATCCCTCGCAGGGCGTCTGGGCGCACCTCAAGTACGAGGGCGGCGTGCACCGGGTGCAGCGTGTGCCCGTGACCGAGACGCAGGGGCGCATCCACACCTCGACGACGGGCGTGCTCGTCTTCCCCGAGGTCGATGAGCCCGAAGAGGTCGACATCAGCCAGAACGACCTGAAGATCGACGTCTACCGGTCGTCGGGCCCCGGCGGCCAGTCGGTCAACACGACCGACTCGGCGGTGCGCATCACCCACCTGCCGACGGGCATCGTCGTCTCGATGCAGAACGAGAAGTCGCAGCTGCAGAACCGAGAGGCCGCGATGCGCGTGCTCCGCGCCCGCATCCTCGCGCGTCAGCAGGAGGAGATCGCGGCCGCGGCGTCCGACGCCCGCAAGTCGCAGATCCGATCGATGGACCGTTCGGAGCGCATCCGCACGTACAACTTCCCCGAGAACCGCATCGCCGATCACCGCACCGGGTACAAGTCGTACAACCTCGACCAGGTCATGAACGGCGCGCTCGACCCGATCATCGAATCGGCGATCCAGGCCGACGAAGAGGCGCGACTGGCCCACCTCGGCGACCAGTAGCGACGAACCACCACGACGAGCGGATGCCCCGGACACCTCGAGTGTCCGGGGCATCCGCTCGTTCCGCGTGGCGGCGAGGTCTCAGATGTGCCAGTCGTGGATGCCGCGTGCGGCGTCGGCCGTCTCGTGCGTGAGCGGCTTGAACGTGGCGGGGATGCCGACGATGAGCGAGTGCGCCGGGGCGTCCTTCGTGACGACCGCGTTCGCGCCGATCGCGCTCCACGCGCCGATCGTGATGTCGCCGAGCACCTTGGCGCCGGCGCCGACCGTCACGCCGTCGTCGAGGGTGGGGTGGCGCTTGGCCCCGCGATCGGCGCCGCGTGCGGCCTTCCCGCCGAGGGTGACCCCGTGATAGAGCATCACGTCGTCGCCGACGACCGCCGTCTCGCCGATGACGACGCCCATGCCGTGGTCGATGAAGAAGCGCCGCCCGATCGTGGCGCCGGGGTGGATCTCGACGCCCGTGAGGAACCGCACGAGCTGCGAGACGAGTCGGGCGGGCAGGCGGAGCCCGCCGCGCCAGAGCGCATGCGCGAGGCGGTAGCCCCAGATCGCGTGCAGCCCCGAGTACGCGAGGAACACCTCGAGGTCGCCGCGGGAGGCGGGGTCGTGCGCGCGCGCGGTTGCGATGTCCTCACGGAGCGCTCGGAAGAAGTTCACGTCGATAGTCAATCAGTCCGCACGTCGATCGGGAGAAACGCGCGCCCGACGCCGCGTCGTGGACGTCGCGCCGGGCGGCTCGGTCGTTCAGTCGCGGAGGTCTTCGTAGAGCACCGTCGAGACGTACCGCTCGCCGAAGTCGGGCACGATGACGACGATCGTCTTGCCGTCGTTCTCGGGTCGCTTCGCGACCTCGAGCGCGGCCCAGACGGCGGCACCCGAGGAGATGCCGCCGAGGATCGCCTCGTCGGTGGCGAGCTTGCGCGCGATCGCGATCGCATCGCTCGTGGCGACGTCGATGACCTCGTCGTAGACCTCGCGGTCGAGCACGTCGGGCACGAAGTTCGTGCCGAGGCCCTGGATCTTGTGCGGCCCGGGCGTGCCCTGGGTCAGGATCGGGGAGTCGGCCGGTTCGACGGCGACGACCTGCAGGCCGGGCTTCTGCTCCTTGAGGTAGCGACCGGCGCCCGTGATCGTGCCGCCCGTGCCGATGCCCGAGACGAGGATGTCGACGCCGCCGTCGGTGTCCGCCCAGATCTCGGGGCCGGTCGTGGCGTAGTGGATCGCGGGGTTCGCCTCGTTCTCGAACTGGCGGGCGAGGATCGCGCCGGGCGTGGCCTCGACGATCTCGTTGGCCTTGGCGACCGCACCCTTCATGCCCTCGGATCCGGGGGTGAGCACGATCTCGGCACCGTAGGCGCGCAGCAGCACGCGGCGCTCGACGCTCATCGTCTCGGGCATCGTGAGGATCACACGGTAGCCGCGGGCCGCGCCGACCAGTGCCAGAGCGATGCCGGTGTTGCCGCTCGTGCCCTCGACGATGGTGCCGCCCGGGGTCAGCTCGCCCGACTTCTCAGCCGCGTCGATGATGGCCACGCCGATGCGGTCCTTCACGCTCGCGGCGGGGTTGTAGAACTCGAGCTTGGCCAGCACCGTTGCACCCGCGCCCTCGGTGAGGCGGTTCAGGCGCACGAGCGGAGTGCGGCCGACGACCTCGGTGATGTTCTCGTAGATCTGCGCCATGGGCTTGCCTCTCGGATCGGGTGGTGAAGACGGCCCCAGCCTAGGGTTCGGCCGGTACGGAGGCGAGTGCGTTACATTCCATTGCGTGGATACGACGACCCCCGACGCCCGAGCGCGATCCCTGCGCGAGCTCAGAGACGAGGCGGTCGCGGCGCTCGCATCGGTCGGCGTCCCCGATCCCGAGGTCGACGCCGAGCTCCTGATCGGCCACGTGCTCGGCCTCTCCCGCGGCGCGGTGCAGGCGCGCATGGTCGTGGGCGGAGAGGTGAGTGAAGCGGATGCCGCGGCGCTCGCCGTGCTCATCGCCCGCCGAGCGCAGCGCGAGCCGCTGCAGCACATCACGGGGCGCGCCGCGTTCCGCAACCTCGAACTCCGGGTGGGGCCGGGCGTCTTCGTGCCCCGGCCCGAGACCGAGCAGGTCGCCCAGCTCGCGATCGACGCGCTCGCCTCGGCCGCCGAGCCCGAGCCGATCGCCATCGACCTCGGCACCGGCAGCGGCGCGATCGCGATCGCGCTCGCGACGGAGGTGCCGCACGCGAAGGTCTGGGCGGTCGAGAACTCGCCCGCGGCGTTCGTCTGGACGAGGCGCAACGTCGACGAGGTCGCGGCCCCGAACCTCGAGCTCGTCTTCGGCGATCTCGCCGAGGCGCTGCCCGAACTCGACGGCCGGGTCGCGGTCGTCGTCTCGAACCCGCCGTACGTGCCGTTGAGCGAGGTGCCGCGCGATCCGGAGGTGCGCCTCTACGACCCGGAGCATGCCCTCTACGGCGGCGCCGACGGACTCGACGTCGTGCGCGTGCTCTCCCGACGTGCGCTGGCACTGCTCCGGCCCGGGGGAGTGCTCGTGATCGAGCACGGCGAGGAGCAGTCGGCGGCGATCGCCGCGGTGCTCGCGGCCGACGGATGGCGGGCGATCGCCCACCACCGCGACCTCACGACCCGCGATCGGGCGACCACGGCGGTGCGCTGAGCGGTCGGCTGTGCTCCGACCGCCGTGCCCCGGCTGCAGCGCTCCGGCCGGCAACCGCCGTCCTGCTACTTGGCGCGCTCGGCCTTCTCCCGCGCGTGCTTCTCCCGCTCGAGCGCGATCTTCTCGCGCTCAAGGGCGTGCTTGATCGCCTCGCGTTCGCGCTTCTGCGCCTCGCGCAGCGCCTTCTCGGCTTCGCGGCGGGCCTTCGCAGCCTCTCGGACCTGCTTGTCGCGGGGCAGGTCGAGTGCCGGGGGCAGCGGCTCCGCCGCCACGACGACGGCGCCCGACTCGACCCGCCCCACGTGGTACTCGATGCCGTCGAGGATGCGTTCGAGCCCGAATGAGAAGTCCTCGTCGGTGTCGTCGGCGTCCGTGCCGGGTTCGGCGACGTAGCCGCCGGCGGCGAGGAGCGGGCTCAGGTAGGGGAACCGCTCGGGGGTCACGAGCTCGGCGAGCGCCTCGAAGAAGCTCGCACCTGTGACATCCGCCGGGTCGGCCGCCGCCGCGGCCGCGGCACCCAGGTCCCGCTCCTGCGCACCGGTGGCGCGCGCGTAGCTCGTGAGCAGGAGCAGAGTCGACATCTTCTCCCCGTCGCTGAAGGGGAGCGAGCGCACCTCGCGCAGGAACCAGTCGACGATGAGCAGGCTGTTGGGCGTGATCGGTGCACCGGAGATCGGGATGTCGACGAGCCAGGGGTGCTCGCGGTAGGCGGCGCGCATCGCGAGCACCCACGCCGTGATACCGTCGCGCCACCCGCGTTCGACCACCTCGTCGGGCACGGGCGGAGCGACCGCGCCCTCCTGCATGAGGAGGACCAGGTCGTCCTTGCTCGTGACGTAGCGGTAGAGCGACATCGTCGTGAAGCCGAGCGACGCGGCGACCCGGCTCATCGACACGGCGCCGAGCCCCTCCGTATCGGCGATCTCGACGGCGGCGTCGACGATGCGCTCGATCGAGAGCTCCCGCTTCGGCCCGCGCTGCGGATTGGCCGCGACGCCCCAGGCGAGCGCCACCCCTCGCGGGAGTTCGGGATCGCGTCGCTCGGGGCTCACACGCTCAGGGCTCACTGGGGGTCCGTTCTCGAGATGGTGTTGACGACAGTCTAGAACTGTGTATTACTTAAACAACAGTGCATCACATAAACAGTTTGCGCCATACGCAACAATCGGCAGGCGCAGAAGAGAGAACAGGAGAGATCCATGACAGTCGCGATCGACACGCACGGGCTCCGCAAGCGGTTCGGGTCGACCGAAGTGCTCGCCGGCCTCGACCTCAGCGTGCCGGCGGGATCGGTGTTCGCCCTGCTCGGGCCGAACGGCGCCGGCAAGACGACCACCATCAACATCCTCACGACGCTCGTGAGGCCTGATGCCGGCATCGCGCGGGTCGCGGGCTTCGACGTCGCCGCCTCTCCTGAGGAGGTGAAGCAGCGCATCGCCCTCACCGGGCAGTCCGCGGCCGTCGACGAGGTGCTGACGGGCACCGAGAACCTCGTCATGATGGGCCGGCTGTCGGGACTCGGTCGACCGCAGGCACGAGACCGAGCCGCCGAACTGCTCGAACGCTTCGAGTTGACGGATGCCGCGCGCCGACGTGTCGGCACCTACTCGGGCGGCATGCGCCGACGCCTCGACCTCGCCCTCAGCCTCGTCGTCGACGTGCCGATCCTGTTCCTCGACGAGCCGACCACGGGTCTCGACACCCGCAGCCGCCAGGAACTCTGGAACGTCATCCGCTCGCTCGCGGCAGCCGGCACCACGGTCTTCCTCACGACGCAGTACCTCGAGGAGGCCGACCGGCTCGCCGACCGCATCGCCGTGCTCGATCGCGGCCGCATCGCCGCGGAGGGCACGGCCGACGAGCTGAAGGCGCGCATCGGCGGCGACGTCGTCGAACTCCGCGGCGCCGACGGCGAACTGCTCCTCGAACTGCCGACCGACGGCAGCGTGCACGGGCTGCGCGCGGCCATCGACCTGCTCGACCGCTCGCCGGCCTCGGCGATCGACGGCACGCAGGTCGCCATCCGGCGACCCAGCCTCGACGACGTGTTCCTCGCGATCACCGCCGGCGCCGCGGCATCCGCCCCCGAGCTCATCGAATCGAAGTGACCATAATGACGACACTGACGACCACCACCGCGACCACGTCGACCCCGGGCACCGGCATCGCGCCGGCCCCCGCTCGAGCGAAACTCGGCGCGTTCACCGCCGAGTCGACGTTCATCGCCCGCAGCTTCCGCCACTCGGTGCGCGATATCGACGCGATGCTCATGGCGGTGCTGCTGCCGACGATGCTCATGCTGATGTTCACCTTCATCTTCGGCAACGCGATCGACCCGTCGGGCGGCTACGTCGACTACGTCGTGCCGGGAATCATCCTGCTCTGCGCGGGATTCGGCGCCTCGTCGACCGCCATCTCGGTCTCCCGCGACATGACGACGGGCATCATCGACCGGTTCCGCACCATGCCGCTGCGGAGCGGCGCCGTCACCACCGGCCACGTCGTCGCGAGCCTCGCCCGCAACCTCGTGGCGACGGGCGTGGTCATCGCGGTCGCGCTCCTCGTCGGGTTCCGCCCGACCGCGACCCCGCTCGAATGGCTCGCCGTGCTCGGTCTGGTCGCGCTCTACATCCTCGCGATCACGTATCTCTTCGCGGCGATCGGGCTCGCTGCGTCGAGCCCCGAGGCGGCGAGCGGCTACGGCTTCATCCTGCTCTTCCTGCCGTACCTCTCGAGCGCGTTCGTTCCGGTCGAGACGATGCCGACCTGGCTGCAGTGGATCGCCGAGAACCAGCCGATCACGCCCGTCATCGAGACGATCCGCGGGTTGCTGATGGGCACGCCGATCGGCGACTCGGCCTGGTGGGCGCTCGGCTGGTGCGTCGGCATCGTCATCGTCTCGGTCGTGTGGGGCGGCTGGCTCTTCGGTCGCAGGGCGGGCCGCCGCTGAGCCGGTCGGGCGACGGCGGATGCCGCGGCGCACGCTTGCGCCGCGGCATCCCTTCGACAGGCTCAGGACGGCGCCGCCGTTCACCGACGTCCTGTCATGGGGCCCTGGTCTAGAATCGGCAGGTCATGACTGCCATCTACGACTGTTCGGTCGACTCAGAGCTCCTCACCGGCATGCGCCTCGCACGGAGCGCCATCGGGCGGGGGGAGCTCGTCGTCATCCCCACCGACACGGTCTACGGCGTCGCCGCGAACGCGTTCGACCCGAAGGCGGTCTCCGCGCTGCTCGATGCGAAGGGCCGCGGGCGCACCTCGCCGCCGCCGGTGCTGATTCCCGGCATCCCGACGCTCGACGCCCTCGCGAGCGAGGTCCCGCCGGCAGTGAGGCAGCTCGTCGGCGAGTTCTGGCCCGGCGGGCTCACGGTGATCCTGCACGCCCAGCCCTCCCTGCAGTGGGACCTCGGCGACACGCGCGGCACGGTCGCGCTCCGCATGCCCGCGAACCCCATCGCCCTCGAACTCCTCGCCGAGACGGGGCCGCTCGCGGTCTCGTCGGCGAACCGCTCCGGCATGCCCTCCGCGACGACCGCCGCCGACGCCGCGGAGATGCTCGGCGACTCGATCGCCGTGTACCTCGACGGCGGCCCGGCAGGCGCCTCCTACGAGTCGGTCGGCGAGCGGCCCGGCGACACCTCGTCGACGATCGTCGACGCGACGGCGCTCTCGCACGAGGGCGGACGCCTCCGCATCGTGCGCGCCGGCGTGATCACCCGCGAGCGCATCGTCGAGGTCGTGGGGGAGGAGCTCGTCGAACCGGCCGTGCCCGTCGAGCCCGCTGCACCCGCTGCCGCTGACGACTCGGCCGTCGAGCCCGCGACCCCCGCGGCCGACGAGCGTGTCGATGCCGCGGCATCCGCCGATGATGCGGACGCCGCCGCCTCATGACCCTCTTCCTGGCCATCGCCCTGCTGACGGCGCTCGTCACGTTCGGCGGTTCGATCGTCGTCTGGAAACTGAGCCTGAAGTACAAGCTCTACCCGAAGATCCGCGAGCGCGACGTGCACACCCGGCCGACGCCGCGCCTCGGCGGCGTGGCGATGTTCGTCGGCATCCTCATCGCGTTCGGCGCCGCTGCCTTCGTCTCGACCCTCGGCTCATCGCGGTTCTCGAACATCGCGATCGTCTTCCAGAACCCCGGGCAGATCCTCGCGATCCTCGGCGCTGCGCTCCTCATCGTGATCGTCGGAGTGGCCGACGACATCTGGGACCTCGACTGGACGACGAAGCTCGCCGCGCAGTTCCTCGCCGCGGGCCTCATCACCTGGCAGGGCGTCTCGATCGTGTCGCTGCCGATCGGCGGCATCACCGTCGGCTCGTCGTGGATGTTCGCGATCATCACCGTGTTCGTGATCGTGCTGGTGATGAACGCCGTGAACTTCATCGACGGGCTCGACGGCCTCGTCGCCGGCGTCGCGCTCATCGCCAACGGCGTGTTCTTCCTCTACTCGTACCTGCTCGTGCAGCAGACCTCGCCGACGAACTACTTCAACCTGGCCTCGCTCGTGGCGATCATCCTCGTCGGCGCGTGTGCGGGCTTCCTGCCGCTCAACTGGCACCCCGCGAAGCTCTTCATGGGCGACGCGGGTGCACTCCTCATCGGCCTGCTCATGGCCACCTCCGCCGTCGCGGTCACGGGGCAGCTGAACCCCACCGGCGTCGGCCTCAACCAGTTCGTCGCCGCGTTCATCCCGATCCTGCTGCCGTTCGCCGTGCTCGTGATCCCGCTGCTCGACTTCGGGCTCGCGGTGGTGCGGCGCCTCCGCGCCGGCAAGTCGCCGTTCTCCGCCGACCGCAAGCACCTCCACCACCGCCTGCTCGACATGGGCCATTCGCACCTCCACGCCGTGCTGATCCTCTACGCATGGACCGCGGTCGCCTCGATCGGATGCCTGCTCGCCTACGTCTTCCCGGTCTACCTCAAGATCTCGTCGCTCTGGGCACTCCTCGCTATCTTCATCGGCTTCGTCGTCTGCGCGGTCATCACGCTCGCTCCGCTCGGCCGCCGCAAGCGACTCACCGTCGCGGCCGAGGCGGAGCCGCTCGATGAGCTCCCCGAATCGGATGTCGCCGGCCTCGACGAGCTCGCCGGAGCCGAGGCATCCGCTGCTGCCGGCCCGGAGCAGAGCCCGGCGAGTGCTCAGGACGGCTCGGTAGAATCCAGCGACCCCGAACCTGGAGCACGATGAACGACGCACGAGCTGAAGCCGACCGCACCCCGACCTCGAACCCCGTACTCCGGAGGGCGCTCGTGTGGGGCGGCATCCTCGCCGGAGTGATCCTCGTCGTCGGTGCGATCCTCGGCTTCCTGCTCGCCGGGGTGCCCGGCCTGCTGGGTGCGCTCATCGGCACGCTCATGGCCGTGGTCTTCATGGGCATCACCGCGGCGAGCATCCTCGCCGCCAACCGCTTCGCCTCGAGCGATCTCTTCGTCGGGGCGTTCTTCGGCATCGTGCTCGGCGGCTGGATCCTGAAGTTCGTCGTCTTCATCGTGCTCGTCGTGGTGCTGCGCGAGGCCGACTGGCTGAACACGACCGCGCTCTTCCTCAGCCTCGTCGCGGGCGTGCTCGCCTCGCTCGCCGTCGACGTGATCGTCGTCGCGAAGTCCCGACTGCCCTACGTCAGCGACGTCGAACTGCCGAAGGCGCCCACCGAAGAGTGAGACCGCCTCGGCGATTCGTCTGCTGCCCGAAGTATTGCTAGAGTAATGGGGATCCCCCCACGGTACTGCCCTGCTCGCGCACGGGCTGCCGAGGTCCATGTTCGTCGCCGCGAGAGCCGAGCTCCACGCCCCGAAACAGGAGAAAGCGCTGCTAGCTAACGCTCTGAACCTGCTGGTTCCGATGTCAACCGACGATGGTGGCTTCCACGGGCCGTCGATCGACGAATTCTTCCCCGGGCCGCTGCTCTTCGAAGACACCAACTTCGAGATCAACCGCATCATCCTCGTCCGCTGGGTCGCGGTCATCGCCCTGCTGCTGGTGTTCTGGCTCGGCACCCGTCGCATGAGCGTCGTGCCCGGTCGCTTCCAGAGCCTCGTCGAGATGGGTCTCGACATGGTTCGCGTCAACATCGCCGACGACCTGCTCGGCAAGAAGGACGGCAAGCGGTTCCTGCCGATCCTCACGACCATGTTCTTCATGATCCTGTTCATGAACCTCACGGGTGTCATCCCGTTCCTGAACATCGCCGGCACCTCCGTCATCGGCGTGCCGCTCGTGCTCGCGATCGTCGCGTACATCACGTTCATCTACGCGGGTGTCAAGAAGAGCCCCAAGAACTTCTTCAAGAACTCGCTCTTCCCCTCGGGTGTGCCGTGGCCGGTGTACATCATCGTCACGCCGATCGAGTTCATCTCGACGTTCGTGATCCGCCCGATCACCCTCACGCTCCGACTCATGATGAACATGATCGTCGGACACCTCCTGCTCGTGCTCTTCTTCGCGGCGACTCAGTTCTTCGTCGTGCAGATGAGTGGATGGTGGACCCTCCTCGGTGTCGGAACGCTGGCCTTCGGCTTCGCGTTCACGCTGTTCGAGATCCTCGTCGCCGTCCTGCAGGCGTACGTCTTCGCACTCCTCACCGCGGTCTACATCCAGCTCGCGGTCGCAGAAGAGCACTGAGCCCGGGCATCCGCCCAGAACATTCCCTAGGAAAGGAAACCCAACGTGGACGCAACCACCGTTCTCGCTGAGATCAACGGCAACATCGCGACGGTCGGCTACGGCCTCGCGGCGATCGGCCCGGCCATCGGCGTCGGCATCGTCGTCGGCAAGACGATCGAGGGCGTCGCCCGTCAGCCCGAGCTGGCCGGCCGCCTCCAGGTGCTGATGTGGATCGGTATCGCCTTCACCGAGGCGCTCGCCTTCATCGGCATCGCCACCTACTTCATCTTCGTCTGATCCACCCGCCGCAACTGAGGAGGCCAACGTGCTTCATGCAGTACTGAGCGCTGCAACCGAGGGCGCCGAGGCGAGCCCGAGTCCGGTCATTCCGGAGTTGTACGACATCATCTGGTCGTCGGTGTGCTTCGTCATCATCCTCATCTTCTTCTGGAAGTACGTGCTGCCGCGCGTGCAGAAGCTGCTCGATGAGCGCGGCGAGGCGATCGAGGGCAACATCGCGAAGGCCGACGAGGCGCAGCGCAAGGCCGAGGCGGCACTCGAGGAGTACACCGCCCAGCTCGCCGACGCGCGCACCGAAGCCGGTCGCATCCGCGAGACGGCTCGCGACGACGGCAAGAAGATCGTCGCCGAGGCGAAGGACGCCGCGACCGCCGAGGCCGCACGCGTCACCGCGAGCGCACAGGCGCAGATCGAGGCGGAGCGCCAGACGGCACTCGTCACGCTCCGCACCGAGGTGGGCACGCTGGCCATCGACCTCGCATCAGGGGTCATCGGCGAGTCGCTCTCCGACGACGCCAAGGCGACCGCGGTCGTCGACCGGTTCCTCGCCGACCTGGAGGCCTCCGAGGCCGCCGCCGGAGGGAAGAAGTAGTCCATGGGTAGCGCTACGAGAGAGGCCCTGGCCGGATCGAAGGCCGCGCTGGCGGAGCTCGGCCGCGCCGAGCTTCCGGTCGCCGAGGCACTCCTCGCCGCCGGCCGGATCATCGGCGAGTCCGCGCACCTGCGCACGGCACTCATCGACCCCGAGGCCGACGTCGCGCAGAAGCGCGCGCTCGTCGGTGCCGTCTTCGGCTCCCGCATCCCGGCCGAGGCCGCCTCGCTCCTGGTGAGCGCGGCTTCGCGCCGGTGGTCGTCGGGCGACGACTTCCTGGCCGGCGTCGAAGAGATCGGCATCCGCGTCGCCGCGGACTCCGCTCCCGACGGCGTCGACCTCGACGCCGAGCTGCTCGCGTTCGAGCGGGCCGTCGCGAGCGACGCCGAGCTCGAGCTCGCGCTCGGGTCGAAGCTGGGCGAGGTCGCCGCCAAGACGCAGATCGTCGACCGGCTCCTCGTCGGCAAGGCATCGCCGCAGACGGTCGTGATCGTGCAGCACCTCGTGCGGCAGCCTCGCGGTCGCCGCATCGGCGAGCTGCTCCGGCACGGGGCATCCGTCGTCGCAGACCAGCGCGGATTCGACATCGCGACGGTCACGAGCGCCGTCCCGCTCACCGCCGCCCAGCTGGGCCGGCTCGAGCAGGGCCTCGTCGCCCAGGCGGGCCGCCGTGTCCGCTTCGACACCATCGTCGATCCCGCCGTGCTCGGCGGGATCCGCGTGCAGATCGGCGACGACGTCATCGACGGCAGCGTCGCCTCGCGCCTCAGCTCGCTGCGGCAGAAGCTTGCCGGCTGACGCCGGTTGAAACGACCGGCGTCCGCGCCGCGACACACCAGTAGCTGTACAACCGGTACAGAAAAAGGGAAAAGACAATGGCAGAACTCACCATCAGCCCCGACGAGATCCGTTCGGCTCTCTCGGAGTTCGTCTCGTCGTACGAGCCGGGCCAGGCGGAGAAGACCGAGGTCGGGTACGTCACCGACGCCGGCGACGGCATCGCGCACGTCGAAGGCCTTCCCTCGGTCATGGCGAACGAACTGATCCGCTTCGCGGACGGCACGCTCGGTCTCGCGCAGAACCTCGACGAAGACGAGATCGGCGTCGTCGTGCTCGGCGAGTTCACCGGCATCGAAGAGGGCATGGAGGTGACCCGCACCGGCGAGGTCCTCTCCGTCCCCGTCGGCGAGGGCTACCTCGGCCGTGTCGTCGACCCGCTCGGCCACCCGATCGACGGCCTCGGCGAGATCACCGGCCTCGAAGGCCGTCGTGCGCTCGAACTGCAGGCGCCCGGCGTCATGCAGCGCAAGTCGGTGCACGAGCCGCTGCAGACCGGCATCAAGGCCATCGACGCGATGATCCCCGTCGGCCGCGGCCAGCGCCAGCTCATCATCGGCGACCGCCAGACCGGCAAGACGGCCATCGCGATCGACACGATCATCAACCAGAAGGCCAACTGGGAGACGGGCGACCCGTCGAAGCAGGTTCGCTGCATCTACGTCGCCGTCGGCCAGAAGGGCTCGACCATCGCCTCGGTGAAGGGCGCCCTCGAAGACGCCGGAGCCATGGAGTACACGACCATCGTCGCGGCTCCCGCGTCCGACCCGGCCGGCTTCAAGTACCTCGCGCCGTACACCGGCTCGGCCATCGGCCAGCACTGGATGTACGACTCCAAGCACGTCCTCATCATCTTCGACGACCTGTCGAAGCAGGCCGAGGCCTACCGCGCCGTGTCGCTCCTCCTGCGTCGTCCGCCGGGACGCGAGGCGTACCCCGGTGACGTCTTCTACCTGCACTCGCGTCTGCTCGAGCGTTGCGCGAAGCTGTCCGACGAGCTCGGCGCCGGCTCGATGACGGGTCTTCCGATCATCGAGACCAAGGCGAACGACGTCTCGGCGTACATCCCGACCAACGTGATCTCGATCACCGACGGCCAGATCTTCCTCCAGTCCGACCTGTTCAACTCGAACCAGCGCCCCGCTGTCGACGTCGGCATCTCGGTCTCCCGAGTCGGCGGTGACGCACAGGTCAAGTCGATCAAGAAGGTCTCGGGCACGCTGAAGCTGGAGCTCGCGCAGTACCGCTCGCTCGAGGCGTTCGCGATGTTCGCCTCCGACCTCGACGCGGCCAGCCGTCGTCAGCTCGCTCGAGGCGCACGCCTCACCGAGCTGCTCAAGCAGCCGCAGTACTCGCCGATGTCGGTCGAGAAGCAGGTCGTCTCGATCTGGGCCGGCACCAACGGCAAGCTCGACGAGGTTCCCGTCGAGGACATCCTCCGGTTCGAGAGCGAGCTGCACGACTACCTCGCGCGCAACACCGAGGTGCTGAACTCGCTGCGCGAGACCAACGTGCTCTCCGACGACACCGCGGCCGAGCTCGCCGCAGCCGTCGACGCGTTCAAGCTCGAGTTCCAGACCGGCGAGGGCAAGCCGCTCGCCTCGGTCGGATCCGAGCAGTTCGAGGCGATCGCTGAAGAAGAGGTCGTCCAGGAGAAGATCGTCAAGGGTCGCCGCTAGTCATTCCGAGGTTCCCTGAGGCTCTCGACGGGAACTGACCTCACGGGGTCGAGTCGAGAGCCTCAGTACCAGGAAGACAGGACACAGGAGAAACATGGGAGCGCAGCTTCGGGTCTACCGGCAGAAGATCAAGTCTGCCCAGACGACCAAGAAGATCACGCGGGCGATGGAGCTCATCTCCGCCTCGCGGATCCAGAAGGCCCAGGCGCGCGTTGCGGCGTCGGAGCCTTATTCGACCGCCATCACGCGGGCAGTCTCGGCCGTTGCGAGCTACTCGAACGTGGCACACGTGCTGACGACCGAGCCGGAGCGCATCGATCGCGCCGCGATCGTGATCTTCACGTCGGACCGCGGCCTCGCCGGCGCGTTCAACTCGCAGGTGCTGCGTGAAGCCGAGGAGCTCACCGAGCTCCTGAAGAGCCAGGGCAAGGAGGTCGAGTACTTCCTCGTCGGCCGCAAGTCCGTCGGCTACTTCAACTTCCGGCACCGCTCCTTCGAGCGCAGCTGGATCGGCGGCACCGACAACCCCGACTTCGACACGGCGAAGGAGATCGCCGACGCGGTGCTCGAGGCGTTCCTCCGGGACGCGGGCGACGGCGGCGTCGACGAGATCCACATCGTCTACAACCGCTTCGTGAGCCGCATCACGCAGGTTCCGGTGGTCACGCGTCTCCTCCCGCTCGAGGTCGTCGAGAGCGACGAGACCCCCGAGGCTTCCTCGACGAAGCACGAGGTCTTCCCGCTCTACGAGTTCGAGCCTGATGCCGAGACCGTCCTCGACGGTCTCCTGCCGGTCTACATCGAGAGCCGCATCTACAACGCGATGCTGCAGTCGTCCGCGGCCAAGCACGCTGCGACGCAGAAGGCGATGAAGTCGGCCTCCGACAACGCCGACAAGCTCATCACCGACTACACGCGTCTGGCGAACAATGCGCGCCAGTCCGAGATCACCCAGCAGATTTCCGAGATCGTGGGCGGCGCTGACGCGCTGTCGTCCGCCAAGTAGCCCCTTACGAAGAGAGAGAACACATGACTGACACCGCTACCGCCCCGGCCGCGGCCGCGCCTGTGGCCGGCGCCGTCGGCCGCGTCGCCCGGGTCACCGGCCCCGTCGTCGACATCGAGTTCCCGCACGACTCGATCCCTCCGATCTACAACGCGCTGAAGACCGAGATCACGATCGACGGCAACACCACGGTGCTGACCCTCGAGGTCGCCCAGCACCTCGGCGACGACCTGGTCCGCGCGATCGCCCTGAACCCGACCGATGGTCTCGTCCGTGGCCAGGAGGTCACCGACACCGGCGCATCGATCTCGGTTCCCGTCGGCGATGTCACCAAGGGCAAGGTCTTCAACGTCATCGGCGAGGTGCTGAACGCGGCCCCCGGCGAGCAGATCGAGATCACCGAGCGTTGGCCGATCCACCGCAAGGCTCCCGCATTCGACCAGCTCGAGTCGAAGACCTCCATGTTCGAGACCGGCATCAAGGTCATCGACCTCCTCACGCCGTACGTGCAGGGTGGAAAGATCGGTCTCTTCGGTGGTGCCGGTGTCGGCAAGACCGTCCTCATCCAGGAGATGATCCAGCGCGTCGCGCAGGACCACGGTGGTGTGTCGGTGTTCGCCGGTGTCGGCGAGCGCACCCGTGAGGGCAACGACCTCATCCACGAGATGGAAGAGGCCGGCGTCTTCGACAAGACGGCCCTCGTGTTCGGCCAGATGGACGAGCCACCGGGAACGCGTCTGCGCGTCGCCCTGTCGGCACTGACCATGGCGGAGTACTTCCGCGATGTGCAGAAGCAGGACGTCCTCCTCTTCATCGACAACATCTTCCGCTTCACGCAGGCCGGTTCCGAGGTCTCGACGCTTCTCGGTCGCATGCCGTCGGCCGTGGGCTACCAGCCGAACCTCGCCGACGAGATGGGTGTTCTCCAGGAGCGCATCACCTCGACGCGTGGTCACTCGATCACCTCGCTGCAGGCGATCTACGTGCCCGCCGACGACTACACCGACCCGGCTCCGGCGACCACCTTCGCCCACCTCGACGCGACGACCGAGCTCTCCCGCGCCATCGCGTCGAAGGGCCTCTACCCGGCCGTCGACCCGCTGACCTCGACCTCGCGCATCCTCGACCCCCGTTACCTGGGCGAGGACCACTACCGCGTCGCCACCACGGTCAAGCAGATCCTCCAGAAGAACAAGGAACTGCAGGAGATCATCGCCATCCTCGGTGTCGACGAGCTCTCCGAGGAAGACAAGATCACGGTGTCGCGCGCGCGCCGCATCGAGCAGTTCCTCTCGCAGAACACCTACATGGCGAAGAAGTTCACCGGTGTCGAGGGCTCGACGGTTCCGCTCAAGGACACGATCGAGTCGTTCGACGCGATCGCCAAGGGCGAGTTCGACCACGTGGCCGAGCAGGCCTTCTTCAACGTCGGTGGCATCTCCGACGTGGAAGAGAAGTGGGCGCAGATCCAGAAGGAGAACGGCTGAGCATGGCCAGCCTCAACGTGAGTGTCGTCTCGGCCGACCAGCAGGTCTGGTCGGGCGAGGCGACCATGGTGGTGGCACGCACCGTCGAAGGCGAGATCGGCATTCTGCCGGGTCATGAGCCGATGCTCGCGATCCTCGCCCGCGGCGAGGTGCGGGTCACCCTGCCCGGCGGTGAGAAGATCACCGCCAACGCTGACGACGGATTCCTGTCGGTGCAGGCGAACGCGGTGCAGGTCGTCGCGTCCCGCGCCGAACTCGTCTGAGGAGTAACGGATGCAGGGGGAGCAGCCGATCGAACGCCAGTTCGGTGACCTGAGTGTCACCCAGCTCATCGTCATGGCCGGGTTGCCGGGTGCGGGAAAGTCGACGATCGGTGAGATCGTCGGCGCCCGCCTCGGCGCCACGGTCGTGTCGGTCGACCCGATCGAGTCCGCGATCCTGCGGGCTGGCATCGATGCCGACCAGCCGACCGGTCTCGCGGCCTACCTCGTGGCCGAGGAGATCGCCGAGAAGGAACTCGACTCCGGTCGCACGGTGATCGTCGACGCCGTCAACGCCGGCGAGGCGGCGCGCCTGCAGTGGCGCGACCTCGCTGAGCGTGCCGACGTGCGACTCCGGGTGATCGAGGTCGTGTGCTCCGATGAGGCGCTCCACCGCTCGCGTCTCGAGAAGCGCGAGCGGGGCCTCCCGCACCTCGAGGAGACCACATGGCGTGCCGTCGAGCAGAGCCTCGAGGGCTACGCGGCCTGGACCGGTCCGTCGTCCGCACTTCCTCGGGTGACGATCGACAGCATCGGCTCGCTCGGCTCGAACGTCGACGCGGCGCTCGCCTTCATCGGCTCGTAGTGCGGGTCCTGCTTCCGCCGTCCGAGACCAAGCGCGACGGCGGTGCCGAGGTCGCGCTCGACCTGCGCACCCTCTCCTTCGGCTCGCTCACACCGATCCGGGCGGAGACGACCGCCGCGGTGGTCGCGCTCGCCCACGAGCCCGCGGACATGATGCGGGCGTTGAAACTGGGACCACGCCAGGCGCACGAGGTCGAGCGGAACCGGAACCTGCTGGCCTCGCCCACGATGCCGGTACTCGATCGCTACACCGGCGTGCTCTTCGACGCCCTCGACGCGGCGTCGCTCGATGCCGAGGCACGTGCGTACGCCGCGGACCATGTGGTCGTGCACTCCGCGTTGTTCGGACTGCTCGGGGCGATGGACCTGATCCCGGCGTACCGGCTCTCGCACGACTCGCGCCTGCCGGGAGTGCGGCTGAAGGCCCTCTGGCGAGAGCCGATCGCGGCTGCACTCGCGGCGGAGACCGGCGTGGTGCTCGACCTCCGTTCAGAGGCCTATGTCGAACTCGGGCCGGCGCCCGTGCGCGCCGGTGCGGCGTTCGTGCGGGTCGTCTCGGTCGACGGCTCGGGCCGGAGGCGTGCGCTGAACCACTTCAACAAGCAGGCGAAGGGTCTCTTCACCCGCGCCCTGCTGAGGTCTCGGCCGCACCCGGCCTCGATCGATGAACTGATCGCGTGGGCGCACGAAGCGGGCTTCTCGCTCTCGCTCAGCCCGGAGCGAGACGCTGCGGGTGTTCGCGAACTCGAACTCGTCGCCTGACCCAGTATCGCGCGCTGCTGCGGGACGGCTTCATGCCGCGACCGCAGATGCCGAACGGTGACAACCCGCGAGGTGATCGTCGACCATGCCGGCCGCCTGCATGAGCGCATACATCGTCGTCGGGCCGACGAATCGGAACCCGCGACGGCGCAGCTCCTTGCTCATCGCCGTGGACTCCAGCGTCGTCGCGGGCACCTCGGCGAAGCTGACCGGCGGCGCCGTTCGCGGCGCGGGGGCGAAGCTCCACAGCAGTTCGTCGATCGGCACATCGAGCTCGAGGGTTGCCCGGGCGTTCTGGATCGTCGCCTCGATCTTGCCCCGATGGCGGATGATGCGCTCGTCGCCGAGCAGGCGCACGACGTCGTCGTCGGTCATGACGGCGACCTGTGCTGCATCGAATCCGTGGAAGACCTCGCGGAAGGCCGGACGACGTCGCAGGATCGTGATCCACGACAGGCCGGCCTGGAATCCCTCGAGGCACACCTTCTCGAAGAGCCGCACAGTGTCGTGCTGCGGTGTGCCCCACTCCTCGTCGTGGTAGCGGCGGTACTCGGGGTCGGAAGCACCCCAGCCGCACCTGGCCAGCCCGTCGTCGCCGACGATGATCTCGGGTCTCGGGATGACGCTCACGCGGCGAAGCCGATCTGCTCGTGACCGAGCAGCCAGAGCTTCGTCGGAACACCCTCGCCGCCCGAGTAACCGGTGATGCGCCCGTCGCTCGCGAGCACGCGGTGGCAGCCGACGATGATCGGCACGGGATTCGCGCCGACGGCGCCGCCGATGGCACGGGCGGAACCGGGCTTGCCGACGGCGGTGGCGAGGGCACCGTAGGAGGTGGCCTCGCCCCAGTGCAGGCGCTCGAGCTCGGCCCAGACGGCCTGCTGGAACGGTGTGCCGGAGAGCCGCACCGGGATGTCGAAGTCGAGGCGCCGGCCGGCGAAGTACTCTTCGAGCTGTTCGCGAGCGGCACGGAGCACGTCGTTGGGGTGTTCGGGGGCGTCATCGTGGGGGAGCACGCCGCCGCTCTCGATGGAGAGGCTCGTGACGGCATCGTCGTCGGCGACGAGCTCGAGACGCCCGATCGGGCTGTCGAGGCGGATGAGATACACGTTCGTCATGATTCGAGCGTAGCCGCGGCATCCGACACCGGCTCGCGGGAATCGGACATCGGGTGATCCGTGCGCGACGCCGCGCTGTGGAGGAGGAGACGGCGCGACTCTCCCTCCACAGGGCGGATCCGTCGGGACCGGAGACGGAACGCCGTTCGACTCGTCCCATCGGGGAAGCGGCGGGGCAGGCTCACCGCATGACGACCATCATCCGCGCCGAAGCGGCGCACGACTTCCTCGCCCTCGTTCCCTCGCTGGCCGGTTTCCGCCCCGAGCGGTCGCTCGTCTGCGTGGCATTCAGCGGCAACCGCACCGCCGGCGTGCTGCGATACGACCTGCCGCGGCGGGCTCGGGATCGAGCACCGCTCATCGCCACGATCGTCGGGACGCTGTGCCGCATGCACGGGGTCGACGCCGCCGTGCCGATCGTGTACACCGACGCCAGGTTCGGAGCCGGACGCGGGATGCCCCAGCGGGCGCTCCTCGGTATGTTCACCGCTCGCGCCGAGGAGGCCGGGTTCCTCGTCCGAGATGCGCTCTGCCGGGCCGCCGACGGCTGGGGGTCGCTGCTCGACCGGTCGACGCCCGCTACGGGCCATCCGCTCGCCCTGATCGAGGAGAGCTCCGTGACGCAGCTCGCCACGGAGGTCGGGGAGGTGGGCTCTTCGCCGTCGGAGAGTGCCCGGCTGCCCGACGCGGACCCGGAAGCCGCCGACCGCATCGCCCGTGCGCTCGAGGACCTCACGGGACGCACCCGAGCGGCCGCGCTCGAGCGGCTCGGCGACCTCGGCGACCCGGTGGCCCTCGTCGAATCGCTGCTGGCACGCGATGCCGACCAGCCGCCGCTCCGCCTCGCGTGGTTCCTGCACCTCGCCTCCGTCCCCGCGATGCGCGACGCCATGATGCTCCAGTTCGGGTTCGGCGCGCTCATCGGCGAGGCGGCGCACGACGACGCCGTGGCGACGGCCGATCGTGCGGCCGAACGAAACGAGACGGTCGACGAGCTCGTCGTGCGAGAACTGGCGAACGGAACGATCGGCGAGGTGAGCGACCTGCTCTCGCGCCTCATGACGGGCCAGTCGACGCTTCGCCCCGATGTGCGGCGCGTGGAGCGGGCGCTCGCGCTCCTGCGCCCGCTGATCGCGAATGCGCCGTCGACCCATCGCGTCGGCCCGCTCTGCATCGCGGCATGGCTGGCCTGGGCGCTCGGCCGGGGGTCGGCGTCGGGGGCGTTCATCGATCGCGCACTCGAGCTCGAACCCGATCACTCGATGGCGGGGCTGCTCGCAACGCTCGTCGGCAGCGGCGCGCTTCCCGAGTGGGCGTTCAGTGGCCGGTGAGTCGGCCGACCGCACCCGCGAGCAGCGATGGCCGCCCGGTGAGGCGTTCCTCGGCATCCGCGAGCCGCATGCCGAGCACTCCGAGATTCGCACCGAGGTACCGCAGCGGCTCGGGTTCCCACAGGGGAGAGCGGTGATTCACCCAGGGCAGCCGGGTGAGGTCGCTCCGAACCCCGAGCACGAGGTCGGACATGGTGCGGCCCGCCAGGTTCGTCGTCGAGAGGCCGTCGCCGACGTAGGCGCCGGCGAAACCGACACCGGTTCGCTGGTTGTAGCTCGCGGTCGGGTTCCAGTCGCGCGCGACGCCGAGCGGACCGCCCCACCGGTGCGTGATCGCCGCGTCGCCGATCGCGGGGAAGAGATCGCGCAGGGCCGCATCCAGGCGCTCGAACACGGACTCCACGCGCTCGAACGAGGGATCGAGCGCGCTGCCCCAGTGATAGCTCGCTCCGCGACCGCCGAACGCGAACCGGTTGTCGGCGGTGCGCTGCCCGTAGACGAGCAGGTGGCGGTAATCGCTGAATGTCTGGCCGTGGTCGATGCCGATCTCGTCCCAGATGTCGTCGGCGAGGGGCTCGGTGGCGATCATGAGGGAGTAGAGCGGGAGGATGCGCCGGCGCACGCGGGGCAGATGCGCGCCGTATCCCTCGGTCGCGACGATCACGTGGCGCGCCGAGACCGTGCCCTCCGCCTCGCTGCCGTCGAGCGAGCGGAATCCGACCCGGCCCGCGGACCAGCCCACGACCTCGGTCTGCTCGAACACCGAGACGCCGAGCGCCTCGACCACGCGCGCGAGGCCGCGCACGAGCTTCGCGGGATGCACGCGAGCGCAGGAGGGATCGAACATCGCGTCGGGCGCGCGGTCGTCGAGTCCGGTGGCTCCGAACCGCGCGCCGACCGAGCGTTCGTCCCAGTACTCGAGTGCGTCGACGCCGAAGCGGCGCGAGTCCTCGACCTCGGCGGCGGCGAGCTCGCGCTGCGAGGCGCTTCGCGCGAACGTGACCGTTCCGCCCTTCACGAAATCGCAGTCGATGCCTTCACGAGCCGTGACCCGGCCGACCTCGTCGACCGTGTCGAGCATCGTGCGGCGCATCGCGACCGCCTGGTCGTACCCGTGATCGCGTTCGATCGAGGTGGCCGACTGCGGGAACAGGGCGGAGCACCAACCGCCGTTCCGGCCCGACGCCCCGAATCCCGCGACCTCCCGCTCGAGCACGGCGATGCGCAGGCTCGGATCGGACTTCGCGAGGGAGTAGGCCGTCCAGAGCGCCGTGAGTCCGCCTCCGATGAGGCAGACGTCGAACCGGGCGCTCGCGGTGAGGGCCGTGCGCGGACGGAGATCGTCCAGTCCGCGCACGACCAGGTCGTCGAGCCAGAAGCTCACCCGACGGGAGGAATCCGGTGAGGCATCCGTCACCGTCGGGGGAGCTCCCGCCATCAGAGGCGGTTGGAGGCTTCGGTCAGCACACCGCGCAGCTTCTGCTCGATCTCGGCGAACTCGGCCGGACCGATCGTGAGCGGCGGCGCGAGCTGGATGACGGGGTCGCCGCGGTCGTCGGCGCGGCAGTAGAGCCCGGCGTCGAACAGCGCCTTCGACAGGAACCCGCGCAGCAGCCGCTCGGATTCGTCGTCGTCGAAGGTCTCGCGCGTCTCCTTGTCCTTCACGAGCTCGATGCCGAAGAAGTACCCGTCGCCGCGGACGTCGCCGACGATGGGCAGGTCGAGCAGCTTCTCGAGCTCGGCCCGGAACAGCGGCGAGTTCTCCTGAACGCGCTCGTTCAGCCCCTCCTCCTCGAAGATGTCGAGGTTCTCGAGCGCCACCGCGGCCGACACCGGGTGACCGCCGAAGGTGTAGCCGTGGTAGAACGACGTGTTGCCCTCGGCGAACGGGGCGTAGATCTTCTCGGAGACGATCGTCGCGCCGATGGGGGAGTACCCCGAGGTCATGGCCTTGGCGCACGTGATCATGTCGGGCACGTAGCCGTAGGCGTCGCACGCGAACATGTGACCGAGGCGGCCGAAGGCGCAGATGACCTCGTCGGAGACGAGGAGCACGTCGTACTGGTCGCAGATCTCGCGCACGCGCTTGAAATAGCCGGGGGGCGGCGGGAAGCAGCCGCCGGAGTTCTGCACGGGCTCGAGGAAGACGGCGGCGACCGTCTCGGGGCCCTCGAAGAGGATCATCTCCTCGATGCGGTTCGCAGCCCAGAGGCCGAAGGCCTCGAGGTCGTCGGCGGGTGCGCCCATCTCGGCGGCGCGGTAGAAGTTCGTGTTCGGCACGCGGAACCCGCCGGGGGTCACCGGCTCGAACATCTCCTTCATGCCGGGGATGCCGGTGATCGCGAGGGCGCCCTGCGGGGTGCCGTGGTACGCGACCGAGCGGGAGATCACCTTGTGCTTCGTCGGCCGGCCCTGAAGCTTCCAGTAGTACTTGGCGAGCTTGAAGGCGGTCTCGACGGCTTCACCGCCGCCCGTCGAGAAGAAGACCCGGTTCAGGTCGGCGGGCGCGTAGCCCGCGAGCCGGTCGGCGAGCTCGATCGCCGAGGGGTGCGCGTACGACCAGATCGGGAAGAACGCCAGCTGCTCCGCCTGCTTGGCGGCGACCTCGGCGAGACGCGCGCGGCCGTGGCCGGCGTTCACGACGAAGAGGCCGGCCAGCCCGTCGAAGTACTCCCGGCCCTGGACGTCGTAGACGTGGTGGCCCTGACCGCGGGTGATGATCGGCACCCCCGACGTCTCCATGGTGGACTGCCGGGAGAAGTGCATCCAGAGATGATCCTTCGCCTTCTGCTGCAGCGCATCGTTGTCATAGACCGTTTCGGTCATGGCCTTCCTTTCTTCGATGAGCGCTCGCCCTTCTCAGCGAGTGCCCCAGTTGTAGAACTGCTTCTGGAGCTTCAGGTAGACGAACGTCTCCGTGGACTGCACGCCCTCGATCACGCGGATGCGCGTGTTCAGGAGTTCGAGCAGCTCATCGTCGTTCTCGCAGACCACTTCGGCCATCACGTCGAAGCTGCCGGCGGTGAGCACGACGTAGTCGATCTCGGGGATCTCCGCGAGCCGTGCGGCGAGCACGCGGGTGTCTCCCGACGTGCGGATGCCGATCATCGCCTGCGTGGTGAATCCGAGTTGCATCGGGTCGGTCACAGCGACGATCTGCATCACGCCCGACTCGGTGAGCCGTTGCACGCGCTGGCGCACGGCAGCCTCCGACAGGCCGACGGCCTTGCCGATATCGGCGTACGAGCGCCGTCCATCGGCCTGCAGCTGCTCGACGATCGCCTTCGAGACGTCGTCGAGTTGCACGGGTCGGGACTGCGAAGAACGCCCGGTGTTCGTCATGGCACGATTGTGACAGTGAAGGATGCCCCGTGCAAGCGATTCCGTTGAATTCAGGCGCGAAATCGACTGAATCCACAGCAAACGGTCGCTTTCGTTTGCGGATCGCGGCGAGCACGGGTCATCGGGCCCGAAGCACCCCGACTTCGACCGCATGCGGATCGACACCCGCACCTCATGGCGGCCTCTCGTGCACCGCGCCGAGCGGTGCCAGAATGTTCGGCATGGTCGGAGGCGCAGTCTCGAGTGCGGCGGTGGCCGGCGCGCGCGCGTGGGATGTGATCGTGGGCGACCGCTTCATCGCCGCGATCGCGGCCCCGGCTCCTGAACGGGTCCTCACGTCGCTCGCCGAGGCGGCAGGCGACGCAGCACTGTCGCTCGAGACGCTCGTCGGACTCATCCCTTCGGGCCGAGTCGACCCCGTGTCCTCGTTCGGCCTCGTGTGGTGGCCCGACGATGCCCTGACGAGCGTCACCGCGGTGGTGCGCGGCGACGCGGTCGTCGACCTCGCGTCACCGGGCGGCAGTCGGCGCTTCGACGCCCGTGGCATCCGGCCGTGGCACCTCGCCGACTTCGACGACGTGGTCGCGCTGCGCATCACGGATGCCGCGGCGCCCCTCGACCGCATCGAGCGCGCAGGCTCGCCGGTGGCGCATCCGCGGGCGAGCCTGAGCGCCTCGTCGGTCGAGTGGGCCGCCGAAGCGGGACCCGCGGACGCCGCGACGACCGAGACGTGGCTCGATGCCGACACCGTGCTCGCACCGCGCCTCCTTCGGTCGAACGAGCACGAGGTCGCCGAACGCGAGGTCCTCCCGCGCGAGGCCGACGCGCACGAGGCCGCTGCCGACACGATCGTGACCGCCCGCACGGCCGAACGCCGGCGGGGAAGCGGCAGGTCCGACCCATCGCCCGAACCGGGCGTCGAATCGGCGGAGGCGAGCGAGGCGGAGACGAACGGGTCGGCGCCGGTCGTGCCTGCGCAGCCCGTCGTGCCGAGCGGGCCGAGATTCCGGGTCGGCACCGGGTCGCCGTTGACGGTCACCGCACCCGTGCTCATCGGGCGGCGTCCGCTGCGGCCGCGCGTGGCGGCGCCCGGCCCGCAGCCGGAACTGCTCGCCGTCGCCTCTCCCGCGTCGGTCGTCTCCGGGACGCATCTCGAGCTGCGACTCGTCGGCGCCCGGCTCGTCGCGACCGACCTGCACTCGACCAACGGCACGATGCTCCGCACGAACTCCGGCGCTCGCCGATTGCGCTCCGGCGAATCCATCGTGGTGCTCCCCGGCACACTCCTCGATCTCGGAGACGATACGATCATCGAGATCCTCTGCGCCCAGGGTGCTCCCGGCGCATGACCCGAACAGACAGCAGGCTTCACAGGTGACCCAGATCGGCAATGGCAACGCC
This sequence comes from Agromyces sp. Root81, assembly GCF_001429165.1. Lineage (GTDB taxonomy): Bacteria > Actinomycetota > Actinomycetes > Actinomycetales > Microbacteriaceae > Agromyces. The sequence continues at coordinate 238,696 of NZ_LMIR01000004.1, read as the reverse complement.
CGCCACCGGATCACGCTGCCCGACGGCACCGACATCACCCTCGCGTGGGCGGCGGTCACCGACACCGGGCTCCGCCGAGAGGTCAACGAGGACAGCTTCATCGCGCAGGCGCCGATCTTCGCCGTCGCCGACGGCATGGGCGGGCACGCCGCTGGCGACTTCGCGAGCGCTGCGGTCGTGACCCGGCTCGCCGAGCACGGCGGCAAGGCGCTCGTCGGCACCCCCGAGATCGACCAGGCGCTCCGGCTCGCGGTGCAGGACATGGGCCGCGGGGCCGGTGTCACCGACGAGGGCAGCGGCACCACAGTCACCGGTGCGGCGCTCGGCGCGATCTCCGACGAGCCCGCGTGGATCGTCTTCAACATCGGCGATTCGCGCGTCTACCGCCTGGTCGGCGGCGTGCTCGAGCAGCTGACGGTCGACCACTCGATCGTGCAGGAGCTCGTCGACGCCGGCCAGATCACGCGCGAGGAGGCCGACACGCATCCCCACTCGAACGTCATCACGCGCGCCGTCGGATTCCACGAGGCGCCCATCCCCGACTACCGGGCGATCGCCGTCGAGCCGGGCATGCGACTGCTGATCTGCTCCGACGGGCTCACGAAGGAGCTCACGACCTACGGGATCCGCCACTTCCTCGTGGCCAATGCGAAGGCCGAGAAGGCCGCGCGGCAGTTGCTCGAGGCCGCCCTCGGCAATGGTGGTCGCGACAACGTCACCGCGATCGTCGTCGACGTGCTGAAGGTCGCCAGGCCGGCGAATGCGAAGCAGCCCGTCGACGGCGAGCTCGAGCGCGGCTGACGGATGCCCCGGGGCGGGTGCTCGACCTGTCCACGGCTCCACGAGACATCCGTCACCCGCGGATACAATGATGGGCACCGGGCGCCGCCGGCAACCGGGGCGGCGCAGCATCGACCCCGAGCAGGGCAGGAGGATCGTGTCGCGTCGACTGCCGTCCACACCGCCGAACCTGCCGGGGTTCGCGTTCATCCGCGTGCTCGGATCGGGCGGTTTCGCCGACGTCTTCCTCTACGAGCAGAACATGCCGAGGCGACTGGTCGCCGTGAAGGTGCTCCTCGCCGAGGTCGTCAACGACGACCTGCGCCAGATGTTCCAGGCCGAGGCGAACCTCATGGCCCAGCTCTCGTCGCACCCGTCGATCCTCACCGTGTACCAGGCGAGCGTCGCCGCCGACGGCCGCCCGTACCTCGTGATGGAGTACTGCTCGGCTTCGCTCGGGCAGCGGTACCGGGCCGTGCAGCTGCCGATCGCCGAGGTGCTCTCCGTCGGGGTCCGCATCGCCAGCGCCGTCGAGACGGCCCACCGTCAGGGCGTGCTGCACCGGGACATCAAGCCGTCCAACATCCTCACCACCGCATACGGCCACCCGGTGCTGTCGGACTTCGGCATCGCCGCGACCCTCGGCGAGGCGGAGACCGGCGACGCCGTCGGGCTGTCGATCCCGTGGTCGGCACCCGAGGTGCTGCATGACGAGATCTCCGGGAGCGTCGCGAGCGAGGTCTGGTCGCTCGGTGCGACGGTGTACTCGCTCCTCGCCGGGCGCAGTCCGTTCGAGGTCACCGGCGGCGACAACAGCTCGGGTGCCCTCATGGCACGCATCGACAAGGCGAAGGTGGCCCCCACCGGCCGGATCGACGTTCCGAAGAGCCTCGAGGAGGTGCTCGTACGGTCGATGTCGCGCAAGCCGTCGGCGCGGCAGTCGAGCGTGCTCGAGTTCATCCGCGACCTGCAGGCGGTGGAGGAGGAGCTCGGGCTCGCTCAGACCCAGCTCGAGGTCGCGATGGACGACTGGGCGCTCGCGACCGCGGTCGATGTCGACGAGCAGACCCGCATCAGCGGCGCGTTCGGCACCGGTGATGTGGGGGGCCGCCGACGACGCTCCCGCGCCGGGTCCCACCATCCAGCGCCCAGCGGCGCCGACTCCCGTCCCGGTGACGCCGGCCTGAGCCGCAGCCGCACGACGCCGCCGACCGCCCGCCGTCTGGCGTGGGGCATCTCGCTCGTGTCGGTGCTGCTGGTCGCGCTCGTCGGCGTCGGCGCCTACGCCGTGATCCAGGGCACCAGATCGATCCCGGTCGTGACCGACGTGCAGGGCTCCGCGGCCGACGGAAGCGTGACCTTCTCCTGGAACGACCCCGGTCTCCAGACCTCCGACGCGTATGTCGTGACCGTCGACGGGGAGGCGCTCCCGGTGCGGCGCGAACCCCAGGTGACGGTGCAGGCGGAGGACGGCGACCGGGTCTGCGCGACCGTCACGGTCATGCGCGACGGCAAGTCGGGCGCGTCGAGCGCCGAACGCTGCGTCGAGGTGTCCGTCGACGTCGATCAGGGGTCGTGATGCCGAAGCTCCCCGACCTGTCCCGCGTCCCGAAGCCGCGATCCGTCGCCATCACGGCGGCGGCGACGACGGCCGTGGTGGCCCTCGTCGCCGGAGTCGCGATCGCCTCGGGCGGGTACGCCTCGCAGCGGGTCGACCTCGGCGACGCGGCGGTGTGGGTCGGCAGTGGCGAGCACCAGTCGGTCGGGCGCGCGAACACCGCCCTTCACGAACTGAACTCGGTCGTCGAGACGGGCTCCACCGGCGCCGAGATCGTGCAACAGGGTTCTACCGTGCTCGTGCTCGATACGGCACTCGCAACCGTGCGCATGGTCGATGCGACGACGTCGAGCCTCACCGAGACCGTCGCGGTCCCACCCGACGATGCCGCCCTCGCCCTGGCCGGTTCCCGCGTGGTCGTGACATCGGGCGGCAAGCTCTGGACGACGCCCATCGCGCAGTTCGCGCAGTTCGACGCCGACTCGGAACCGATGCTCGCATTCGGCGCAGGCTCGGTCATCTCGGTCGATCCCGACGGCACGCTCTTCGCCTACTCCCCGTCGACGGGCGACATCAAACTGGTCGATGCGGCTGAGGCCGAGACGGTCGCAGCGCGCTGGCAGATCGCTCCCGACGCCGACGACCCCGACGTCCAGATCACCTCGGTCGCCGACCGCTGGGCGGTGCTCGACGTCGACGCTCGGATGCTCCACCTCGATCGGGGTGCTGTCGACCTCCGGGAGTTCATCGCCGCGAACGACGAGCCCGTGCTGCAGACCCCGTCGAGCGACGGAGACGAGGTCGTGATCGCGACTCGGAAGGGCCTCGTCAGCGTCGGGCTCGACGGCGAAGCGCCGCGCATGCGTGTCGACGGGCGCTCAGCGCTTCCCGCCGCTCCATTCGTGCACGACGGATGCCTCTACGCCGCGTGGGCCTCCGGCACGGCGTGGCGCTCCTGCGGGACCGACGAGGAGCCGGACGTCGACCTGAAGTCGGCACCGGCCATCGGCGACTACGCCTTCGTCGCGAACGGCGCGACGCTCGTGCTGAACGAGCGCCGGAGCGGCCGCACCTGGGCCGTCGCCTCCGACTTCGGGCTCATCGACAACTGGGAGGACCTGCTCGAGATCGAACGCGACGAGGAGACCGTCGAGCAGAACGACCCGGAGACGCCGCCGACGATCGAGAAGAGCCAGGTGCCGCCCGTGGCGGCCGACGACGAGTTCGGCGCCCGCCCCGGGCGGACGACGTCGCTGCCCGTGCTGCTCAACGACTACGACGCCAACGGCGATGTCGTCGTCGTCGACTCCGTCGACGGCGAGCTTCCGCCCGGCGTCGGCATCGATCGGATCGCCGAGAATCAGCAGTTGCAGCTCACGCTCGGAGACGAGGCATCCGGGGTCATCTCGTTCGGGTACACGATCAACGACGGCTTCGGCGGCACGGCTCATGCCATGGTCAGCGTGACGGTACGGGACCCTGACGAGAACTCGCCCCCGATGCAACAGCGGCAGACGAAGGCGTTCGTGCAGACCGGAGGGCGTGTGAGCACCGCGGTGCTCGGCGACTGGGTCGATCCCGACGGCGATCCGTTCTTCCTCAAGCGGGCGACGACGGCCGCGCCCGACACGCTGTCGTCGACCGCCGACGGTGTGGTCGTCTTCGACGAGAAGGGCGGCGCCGGCGGCGAGCGGACGATCTCTCTCGAGATGTCCGATGGCCGCGACACGGCGGTCGGCGTGCTCGGAGTCGGCGTGCGCGCCCCCGGTGACGTGCCGCTCGTGGCCGACCCGTTCGTGGTGCTCGCGACACAGGGGCAGGAGGTGCGCGTCGACCCGCTGCGGCACGTGCGCGGCGGCTCGGGCCGGATCCAGCTGAGCGCGGTGCCTGCCAAGCCCGATGCGCAGCTCACCCCCGATTTCGACGGCGGCACATTCCGATTCGCGAGCTCGGCGGTGCGCACCCACTATCTGGAGTACACGGTGACCGACGGCACCTGGACGACGACGGGGCGCGTCAGGGTCGACGTCTCCGCACCGCCCGAGCTCGACACCACCCCGATCACCGTGCCGCACACGGCGTTCCTCCGCGTCGAGCAGCCAGTCGACGTCGATGTGCTCGCCACGGACATCGACCCGACCGGCGGCGTGCTGATCCTCACCGGACTCGGCGAACCGGCCCCCGAGGCCGGCGTGCAGGTCGAGGTGATCGAGCATCGCATCCTCCGGGTGACGCTCTCGGGCCCGCTCGAGACCGGGTCGACGGTGTTCGGGTACCGCATCAGCAACGGCCTCGCGGAAGCCGAGGGCGAGGTGACCATCGTCGAGGTGCCGCAGCTCGAGATCCCCCAACCGCCGGTCGCGGTGCCCGACAAGATCTCGGCACGGACCGGCGACGTCGTCGACATCGCGGTGCTCGCCAACGACGAGCATCCCGACGCGCTCCCGATCACGCTCGAGCCGGTGCTCGAGCGTGAGCCCGAGGCGGGTCTCCTCTTCGTCGCCGGCGACCGTCTCCGGTACTTCGCCCCCGAGACGCCCGGGGAGTACGAGGCGACGTACCGGATCGCCGGGCCGGGCCCGCAGACGGCGACGGCGATCGTGCAGATGTCGGTCCGTGCCGCCGACCCCGAGACCAACACGGCACCGGTGCCCGCCACGGTGACCGCCCGCGTGCTCGCGGGCGAGACCATCCGCATCCCGGTGCCGCTCGGCGGAACCGATCCCGAGGGCGACAGCGTGCAACTGCTCGGTCAGGGCGACAACCCCGACCTCGGCAGCGTCACCGCTCACGGTCCCGACTGGCTCGAATACCAGGCGGGGGAGTACTCGGCGGGCACCGAGGACTTCGAGTACGAGGTCGTCGACGCCCTCGGCGAACGCGCCGTCGGCACCGTCAGGGTCGGCATCGCCCCCCGCCTCGACGGGGCGCGTGCACCGATCGCCGTCACCGACTTCGTGGAGGTGCGGCCCGGCCGCACGATCTCCGTGCGCGTCCTCGAGAACGACTCCGACCCTGACGGCGGCGCGCTGTCGATCACGGGCCTGACTCCCACCGAGGGCGAAGCGGCGGCCGAGTTCGTCGACGACCGCATCGAGGTCGAGATCCCGGCCGGCGAGGGCGAATACGGCTTCATGTACACGATCGAGAACGAGCAGTTCGTCAGCGCCTCGAACTTCCTCCGCATCGAGGCCCGCGACGATGCGCCGCTCGCTCGCCCCGAGGCATCCGACACCGTGCTGACCCTCAGCGACATCCTCGAGAAGGACCAGGTCGACGTGCCGGTGCTCCGCAATGTCTTCCTCGCCGACGCCGACGTGGCCGACCTCGAGGTCGGACTCGTCGACGGCTACGACGAGGGCGTCGAGGTGCGCCGCAACGGCAGCATCCGGGTGCAGGTCGAGGACCGACGCCGTGTCATCCCGTTCTCCGTGGCCCACCCGGAAGACCCGTCGGTCGTCAGCTACGCCTTCATCTGGGTGCCCGGCCGCGATGATGCACTGCCGCAGCTGCGCACCGACGCCCCGGCCGTGCGCGTCGTCAGCGGAGAAGAGGTCACCCTCGACCTCGCCGACCACGTCATCGCAGCTTCCGGGCGGCCGGTGAAGATCACGGACACCGCGACCGTGCGCGCGTCGCACAGCGACGGGTCGGAGCTCGTCGTCGACCAGGACACGCTCAGGTACCGCAGCGAAGACGGGTACTTCGGTCCGGCCTCGCTCTCGTTCACCGTGACCGACGGCGAGTCGGCGGCGGATCCCTCCGCGCGCACCGGCACGATCGTCATCCCGATCACCGTGCGGCCGACGGAGAACCAGCCTCCGGTGTTCACCGGCGGGGTCATCGACTTCGAGCCGGGCGAGTCCAAGCGCATCGACCTGGTGAAACTCACGAACTACCCCTATCCCGAGTCCCTGGACGAGCTCGAGTTCGAACTTCTGCCGCCGCCGGTCGAGGGGTTCCACTTCTCATTCGACGGCAGCGAACTCACGATCGACGCGGATGCCTCCACGCAGAAGGGCACCGAGACCGCGGTCGCCATCGGCGTCGCCGACGACGCCGGTGCAGGCAAGCCCGGCCGGATCCAGCTGCGAGTGGTGCCGTCGACGAAGCCGATCGCCCGGCCGGCACCCGACAGCGCGATCGCACCCCGCGGACGGACGACATCGATCGACGTGCTCGACAACGACCGGTCGACGAACCCGTTCCCCGACGTGCCGCTCCGAGTCGTCGACGTGCGCGGGCTCGACGCAGACGACCTGCCCGACGGCGTCTCGATCGAACCGAGCGACGACCGCTCGACGCTGAACGTGACCGTCGAGCCCGGTGCGGCACCCGTGAACTCGACGGTGCAGTACCAGGTGGCCGACGCCACCGGCGACGCCAGCCGGTACGCATGGGGCCTGGTCACGATCTCCGTGCAGGATCGCCCCGACCCCGTCACCGCCGCGCAGGTGACGGGCTTCGGCGATCGAACGCTCGACGTGGCCTTCGGCGCCGGCGCGTTCAACAACTCGCCGATCACGGGATACGAGATCCAGCTCGTCGATGCGGGCACGGGCGAGGTGGTGAGCACGAGCGACTGCGCCGCGACCACCTGCACGGTGGCGACGCCCGGCAACGGCCAGGCGAACGCCGTCCACGTCCGGGTGAGGGCGAGGAACGCGATCGGACTCTCCGACCCCGTCGACGCTCCCGGCCCGATCTGGTCCGATGTCATTCCGCCTCCTCCGAGCGGGTTGCGTGCGATGCCCCTCGACGGACGTCTGCGCCTCGAATGGGATCCGGCGCCCACCGGATCCGGAAGCTCGGTCCGGTCGTACGTGGTCACCGTCGCCGGCGTCTCGACGGAGGTCGCGGCGGGCACCGCATGCACGGCAACGCTCTGCTCGACGGAATCCCAGCCGCTCGAGAACGGCAGCCAGGTGCCCATCACGGTCAGCGCGAGGAACCAGGCGTACCCGGCGCTCGCCGTCTGGACCGAGGCCGGCACGAGCGGAACGCCGTTCGGCTCGCCGGTCGCCGGAGGCATCTCGGTCAACGGCGATGCCGCGGCCGGCACGGTCACGGTCGCGTGGGACGCGTTCGCCGGGAACGGCGATCCCATCGGTGGCTACTTCGTGCAGCGGCTCGTCGACGGAGCGTCGAGCGTACCCGGCGGTGCTCAGGCCTGCTCGGTGACCAGTCCGGCTCCCGGTACGGTCGTGCCGCCGTCGAGCGGCGGCTCCGTCGCGGACGTGATCTCCGTCGGCCCGGGCACCACGACGGTGCAGTTCGCCGGCACCGCGACCGAGTCGACGAAGTACTCCTTCGTCGTGTGGGGGTACAACCGCGCCGCATGCGTGAACACCGAGGTCGCCGGCACGGTCGTGCGACCGGCACCGGACAGGATCCGTGACGTCGACAGCCGGATGGAGATGCGCACCGCCGACGTCTACGACCGGTACATCGCCGGCGTCTCGCCCGGGGCCTGGCGCTACGACATCGTGGCCGTCGATGCGAACGGTTCCCAGATCCCCGGCACGCAGCAGAGCTTCAACGGCTCGGGGTGGGCGCAGGATCTCTTCTCCCGCCCGTTCGGCGAGTCCGTGCAGTTCCAGGTGCGGACGTGCTCGATCTGGGGCAGCTGCGGTCCGTGGTCGGGCGTGCTGCCGGGCGACGCGAAACCGTCGCTGACGTTCGCGCTGCCGAGCAGGGTCTGGGACGAGGCGACGAAGACCTGGTCATGGACCTCGGCGCCGGTGAACTCGGGCATCCCGGCGACGTTCACGTGCGGGATCGACCGCGATCGCGACGGCCGACCGGCGCAGTCGCCGACGAGCTGTCAGATCCCCGAAGCCAAGCCCGGCGACCTCGTCTGGTTGGATGTTGAGATCGCGGGCGTCGTCGTCCGTTACCAGAACCGCTGAGAAGGAGCAGAGATGACGATGACCCCGGATGAGGCGGCCCGGTTCGCCGCGACGCTCGACCGTCTCGTCGGTGCGGTCGAGGAGGTGCTGCTCGGCAAGAACCGCGTCATCCGGCTCGCGTTCACGGCGTTCCTCAGCGAAGGGCACCTGCTGCTCGACGACGTGCCGGGCACGGGGAAGACGTCGCTCGCCCGGGCGATGGCGCAGTCGATCGACGGCACGAGCAACCGCGTGCAGTTCACGCCCGACCTCCTGCCCGGCGACATCACGGGCGTCACGGTGTACGACCAGCGATCGGGCGTGTTCGAGTTCCACCCCGGACCCGTGTTCGCCAACATCGTGCTCGCCGACGAGATCAACAGGGCGAGCCCGAAGACGCAGTCCGCGCTCCTCGAGGTCATGGAGGAGGGGCAGGTCACCGTCGACGGGCAGACGCATCCCGTGGGGCATCCGTTCATGGTCATCGCGACGCAGAACCCAGTCGAGCAGGCCGGAACCTACCGGCTGCCCGAGGCCCAGCTCGACCGCTTCCTGATGCGCACCTCGATCGGGTACCCCGATCACGCGTCGACCATCCGCATCCTCGAAGGCGCCGACCAGCGAGCGCACGAGCAGCGCGTCTCCTCCCAGCTCGCCGCCGACGAGGTCGTGGAGATGGCCGCCCTCGCGCGCACCGTCTACGTCGACCCCACGATCCATGACTTCGTCTCGCGTCTCGTCGATGCCACGCGCACCGCCCGCGAGGTGCGGCTCGGCGTGAGCGTGCGCGGTGCGCTCGCCCTCATCCGAGCGGCCAAGACGCACGCGGCCGGTCGCGGGCGCCACTACGTCGTGCCCGACGACGTGAAGGCGCTCGCCGAACCGGTGCTCGCCCATCGGCTGATCCTCGACCCCGAGGCCGAGTTCGACGGCGTGACGGCCTCGAACCTGATCGCGCAGGTGTTGATCGAGACGCCACCACCCTCGACCAGGCAGGCGGTGTGACGCTCACCCAGACCCGAACGACGATCCCCGAGGAGGCCAGGAAGGCCGGTCTGCTCGCGGTCGTGATCGGGCGCGCCGTCGGAGCGGCGCGCCGCGCGGGCGCGGCGATCGCCCAGGCGTCACGGGCGGTGCAGGGGGTCGTGACTCCGCTCGGCTGGGCGGTGGTCATCGCCGCCGTGGTCGCACTCGTCGCCGGCTACACCTGGGGTCTGCTCGAGCTGATCGCGCTCGGATGGGGACTCGCCGTGCTCGTTGCCGCGGCATCCATCTGGCTGATCGGCCGCGGCGCCGGAACGATCCAGCTCGTGCTGCCGTCGCCGCGAGTGGTCGTGGGTGAGCCCGCCGAGGCGCGGCTCATCGCCGCGAACCCGGGTCGACGCCGGTTCGGCGGGGTCCAGCTCGAGCTGCCCGTCGGCCGTCGCATCGTCGAACGAGTGCTCCCGGGGCTGCCCCGCGGCGGCGTGTTCGACGAGCAGTTCCCCATTCCGACCGAGCGCCGCGGCGTCGTTCCGGTCGGTCCTGCGCGCACCGTGCGGGCCGACCCGATCGGCCTCATGCGACGCGAGTTCGTGTGGTCGGAGACCGCGGAGTTGCACGTGCACCCGCGAACGGTGCCGATCAACGCGCTCAGCACGGGGTTCATCCGCGATCTCGAGGGCACGCCGACGCGCGACCTGACCGCGAGCGACATCGCATTCCACGCCCTGCGCGAGTACGTGCCCGGCGACGATCGGCGCTTCATCCACTGGCGCAGCTCGGCGAAGACCGGCACCTTCATGGTGCGCCAGTTCGAGGAGACGCGGCGCAGCCGGCTCATGGTGCTCCTCGACCTCGATCCCGGAGCGTACTCCGATGCTGCGGAGTTCGAGCTCGCCGTCAGCGCCGCGGCATCCGTCGGCTCGCGGGCGATCCGCGACGCCAGAACGGTCTCGTTCGTGGTCTCGGGTCGACAGCAGAGCACCCGTGACGGTCGCAGCGCCATGCGCGAGCTCCCGACGGTCTCGCGCGACCGGCTGCTCGACGCGCTGTGCCTCGTCGAGACGGATGCCGCTGCGGTGATGCTGCCCGACGTCGCCCGCGCCGCGGCCGAGACGCTCGCGGGCGTCTCGCTCGCGTTCCTCGTGACGGGCACCGCCCGCGGTGTCGCTCCGCTGCGCGCCGCGGCGACGCGACTGCCGCCCGGGGTCGAGACGGTCGCGGTGCAGTGCTCGCCGGAGGGCGAGGCGAGCGCGCGCACGATCGCCGGGCTGACCGTCTTCGGCATCGGCTACCTCGAAGACCTCCGTGCCATGCTCGCCAGATCGGCGTCGGTCTCATGAAGAACCGGACCCCGGCGGGCGCCCGGCGATTCGGGCCGACCCTCGTCACGGTCGTGCTCGTCGTCGCGATGCTCGCCGCTGCGATGGTGCCGTGGTGGCCCGTCTACGAGAGTCCGGCATTCGTCGTCGCCGCGGCGATCGCGATCGCAGCGGGCGTCGCGATCGGCGTCGTGGGCGCCCGGTTCCGACTGCCGACGTGGGTCGTCGTGCTCTCCGTGTTCGGCGCGTTCGTGGTGCTCGGCGTGCCGGCGGCGGTGCCCGGACGCGCGATCGGCGGCGTACTGCCGAGCCCGGCGGGGCTCGTCGAACTGCTCGCAGGTGCCGCCCTCTCGTGGAAGCAGCTCGTCACGATCTCCGTGCCGGTCGGCTCGTATCAGGCGCTGCTCGTGCCGCCGTTCCTCCTCGGGCTGATCGCCGCGACCGCCGCGATCACGATCGCCCTGCGCAGTCGGTGGCCCGCCGCGGCCGCGCTGCCGCCGGCCGTGCTCCTCATCGCGGGCATCGCGCTCGGCGTCGTGCACTCGGCCCTCGCCGTCGAGGCGGGCGTCGCATTCCTCATCACGGCGGTGGCCTGGCTCGTCCGCGTGTCGATCGCCGACCGCCGCGCGATCACGAGCGGTCGCCGGGTCGAGGCCGCGCTCACCGATGCACGACGTGTGCTGGGGGCGTCTGCGCTCGTGGCCATCGCGGTCGTCGGGGCGACCGCGGCATCCGTCGCCATGCCGGTGCCGCCGCGCAACGTCGTGCGGGCAGAACTGCAGCCGCCGTTCGAGCCGCGGGAGCACGACAGCCCGCTCGCCGGGTTCCGGGCGGCATTCCGCGAGGACATCGCGGACGAGTCGATGCTCGACGTGCGCGGGCTGCCCGAGGGCGCCGGGGTGCGGATGGCGACGCTCGACTCCTACGACGGCATCGTCTACACGGTCGGCGGGGCCGAGGGGGAGTCGGCGTCCGGCCGGTTCACGCGGGTCCCGTACCGGCTCGACCAGTCGGGGACGAGCGGCGACACCGAGCGGCTCGCCGTCGAGGTCGAGGTCGACGGCTACTCCGAGGTGTGGGTGCCCGGTGTCGGCCGGCTCGAGCGCATGGTGTTCGGCGGGCCCCGTGCCGAGGTGCTCACCGAATCGTTCTTCTACAACGAGATCACGAGTACGGGAGCAGTGCAGAGCCCGCTGCAGGCCGGCGATCGGTACGTCGCCGCGTCCGTGGTGCCGGTCGATCCCGACGAGCTCGGCGAGCTGAGCCCCGGCACGAGCGTGCTGCCCGCGGTGCCCGAGCTGCCCAAGGACCTCGCACAACTGCTCGATGCATGGGCGCCGGCCTCCGACGACCCCGGCGAGCGCCTGCAGGCTGTCATCGAGGGCTTCCACGCGAACGGCTACGTCAGTCACGGTCTGGAAGACGAGGTGGCGAGCCGCTCGGGGCACTCGCTCGACCGGCTCGCGGACCTCGCGACGGAGAAGCCGATGGTCGGCGACGGCGAGCAGTACGCCGTGGCCGCGGCCCTCATGGCGCGGCGCATCGGATTCCCGGCACGGGTCGTCGTCGGCTACCTGCCGGGCACGGCCGATGCGTCCGATGCGGCCGACGAGGCGGGTTCGTCGGACGGGGAATCGTCGAACGAGGACTCGTCGACCGAGGACTCGTCGACCGAGACGGATGCCGCAGTCGAGCCCGTGCCAGAGGGAGTCACCCGTTTCGTGAGCGGCGACAAGCAGGCCTGGATCGAGGTGCAGCGGGCCGACGGTGCGTGGATCGCGGTGGACCCGAACCCCGTGCCGCGCGAGATCCCCCCGCGCGAGCCCGACCAGCCGACGATCGTCTCGCGGCCGCAGTCGGCGCTGCCGCCGCCGGCCGAGCGCACGCCGGTCGACGACCTCGCGAAGGACCCCGAGACGCCGCCCGACGAGCCCGACGACACGGCGGACGCCTGGATCCAGGCACTGCTCGGCATTCTCGGCGTCGCCGGGATGGTCCTCGCGGGTCTCGCGATCCTCGCGATCCCGTTCCTCGCGATCATCGTGGCGAAGATGCGACGCCGGCGTCTGCGGCGGAGGGCGCCGACCGCGGTCGAGCGCATCGAGGGCGGCTGGCAGGAGTTCGCCGACTCCGCCGCCGACTACGGGTACCCGATCCGGCCGACCGCGACGCGGGCCGAACAGGCGGCGACGGTCGGCGGACTCGCGCCGCTCGTGCTCGCCTCGGTCGTCGACCGCTCGGTCTTCGCGCCCGACGGCCCGGCCGAGGGCGACGACCTCCGGGTGTGGGAGTCGGTCGACGAACTGCAGCGGCGGCTCGGAGAACCGCGGTCGCTGCGCGAGCGGCTGCGGGCGTGGGTCTCGCTCACCTCGCTCGGCGGGTACGCTGTGACCCGGAGAGGAGCACGGTCGTGACGTGTCGGATCTGCGGGGCGGAGCTCCCCGATGGGGCGATGTTCTGCGGTGAATGCGGCAGTTCGACGAGCGCGACTCCCGAGTCGCGGCGTCGGCCCGACCCGAGGCCGGGCGACACGACGGTGATCGAGCGTCCGGTGCGCCGCAACAGCGGCGTGATCAGCATCCCGGTCGACGGGTTCCGGGCGGCGACGGCGATCGAACAGGCGGATGGCGCGGGCGGCGAGCTGCTCGCGTCGGCCGCTCCGGCGACGGCGATCGCTGCGCGGTTCGCCCTGGCGTTCAGCACGGGGGAGACCCGCATGGTCTTCGGCACCGGGCTGATCGGCCGGCGCCCCCTGCCTCAGCCCGGTGAGGTGTTCGACCACCTCGTGCAGATCGCCGATCGCTCGCTTTCGGTCTCGAAGACGCATGTCGAGTTCGGCGACCACGACGGCACGTTCTGGATCGCCGACCGGTTCTCGGGCAACGGCACCATCGTGCGGCGACCCGACGACGGTGCGATGCGGTGCGAACCAGGGCGACGCTATCTGGTGCCTCGCGGGAGCCGGGTCGAGCTCGCCGAGCAGTTCTTCGTCGTCTCCTGAGCCGGCCGGCTCCGACACGTCCTCGACAGTCGGCGTCGCACCGGGATCGTCCACAGGTGCGCGATGATTCCGTCGACGGGTCCCGTGCCCGTGATTCGATCGCCGCGTGGACCGATTCGACACCGCACCCGACTCGCTCGACACCCCGCTCGCGCTGCCGCCCGCCCCTGCGGAAGCGGCGCGGGCGGGGTTCCCGCTGATCGCGTCGCTCGCTCCCGTGATCGGTGCGCTCGCGCTGTGGGCGGTCACGGGATCGCCGTTCTCACTGGTCTTCGCGGCACTCGGCCCGCTCGTCGCGGTCGCGTCGATGGTCGATGCGCGTCGCTCCGCTCGGCGGCAGCGACGGCGGTCCGCCGACGAGCGTCGCCGTCGTCTCGACGAGCTCGCGGCCGAGATCCGCGAACGGCAGCACCTCGAACGACAGGCGGCGTGGCACCGATCGCCCTCGTCGCGCCGTCTGATCCTGGAGGCGGAGCACTCGGCCTGGCGCGACGGCCCGCCGCCGCCTCTCGTGCTCGGACGTGGTGTCGCCGCGAGCACGCTCAGGGTCGACGGCGCCCCGATCGATGCCGCGGACCGGGAGCTGCTGCTCGAGGCGGCTCGACTCGACGATGCGCCGGTGCTCGCCGATGCCGGCGCCGGCATCGGGTTCGTCGGGGAACTCCACCTGGCCCGAGCAGCGGCGCGCGCCTGCGTGGTGCAGTTCGCGCACCATGCGCATCCGAAGCGGTTCACCGTCATCGGCCCCGACCGGGTCGGCGGGCCGTGGGAGTGGCTGCAGTCGCTGCCGCACTCGGGCGAACGCGGTCGCGCCGGGCTGGTCGTCATCGATCGCGACGTCGCGCCGCCGTCGGCGCCGGTCGACGGTGGGCCCGGGAGCGGGCTGCGAAACATGTCGCCGGGCGCGTCGCGCGACGAGCAGCGGAGCGCAGTGGTCGCGGTCGCGCGCACCGCGACCGAGCTGCCGCCGGGCCTCGGCGCGGTCGTCAGGCTCCAGGCCCCCGGCGCGGCCAGCCTCTCCCGGCATGGCGGAGCCTCGGCGGCGACGATGATCCCGTCGCTCCTCGGCGCAGTCGAGGTCGTGCACTGGGCACGTTCGGCGGCGGCCGCGGCTGCACGGGCGGGGTTCGACGATCGCTCGAGCGGGCTTCCCGAGCGGTTGCCGCTCGACGGGCTCCGACGCCCGGGTCTCACCGAACCCGACCGTTCTGGTCTGGCCGTGGCCGTCGGCGTCGGGCTCGACGAGGTGCTCGAGCTCGATCTCGCGAGGCACGGCCCGCACGCACTCGTCGCCGGCACGACCGGCAGCGGCAAGAGCGAGTTCCTCCTCGCGTGGATCGTCGCGCTCGCCGCGGCCCATCCGCCGTCGATCGTCTCGTTCCTCCTCGTCGACTTCAAGGGCGGGGCGGCGTTCGAACCCGTCCGTCGGCTGCCGCACGTCACCGGCATCGTCACCGACCTCGACGAGTCCGAGGCGGAGCGGGCCGTCCTCAGCCTGCGGGCCGAGCTGACCCACCGCGAGACCGTGCTGTCCATGGCACGTGTCCGCGACATCTCCGAGCTCGACCGCGCGGTCCAGCTGGCGCGACTCGTGATCGTCATCGACGAGTTCCAGGCGATGATCGAGCGCTTCCCCGATCTGGGCGTGGTCGTCGGCGACATCGCGGCGCGCGGACGGTCGCTCGGCGTGCACCTCGTGCTCGCCTCGCAGCGCCCCAACGGAGTCGTTCGCGAGCAGGTCACCGCCAACTGCGCCATCCGCGTGTCGCTGCGCGTGCTGCAGCCCTCCGACAGTGAGGCGGTGGTCGGCACCTCGGCCGCGGCGCGGATTCCGCCGGGCACACCCGGACGGGGCGTGATCGACCGCGGCGACGGCGTTCCGATGCTCTTCCAGAGCGCGATCGCGATGCCGGCGCTGATCGAGGAGGTCGGCGCCGCCGCAGCCGGACTCCCCGGCGCGCGACGCACCTGGCTCGATCGGCTTCCGGCTCGCATCGCGCCCGAGGCGGTCGCCGGCCTCGTGAACGACCCCGATCCCGAGGCGGACTCCTCGGTGGAACGCGGGCCGGGGGAGCGGTACCGTGCCGGGCCGGCCACCGATGGCGCGCTGGCCTTCGGTGTCGTCGACGATCCCGAGCGACAACGACGCAGCGTCGCGAGGTGGTCACCCGACCGCGACGGCGCGCTCCTCGTGCTCGGTGCTCCCGGCAGCGGGCGGAGCACCGCGCTGGCCGCGATCGAGCGCGCCGCTGCAGGGGCGGCCGCCGTGATCACGCTGCGCCTCGATGACCGGCCGAGCACCGTCTGGGATGCCCTGTGCGGGGCGCAGGCCGCTGTTCGCGCCGGTGCGGCGGTACCCGGGCTCGTCGTGATCGACGACCTCGACACCTGCTTCCGGGCGTGGCCCGAGGACTACCGGCATGCCGCGTTCGCGATGGTCGAGTCCCTGATCAGGGAAGGCCGCGCTCGCGGCGTGGCCGTCGCCGCAGCGGCGACGCAGGTCCAGGCCCTCGGTGCCGGGCTGCGCGACGCATTCGGGTCGCGCCTGCTGCTCCGGCATACGACGCGGTCGGACCTCGTGCAGGCGGGAGGCCGCGGAGAGCTCTGGCGGGCGGCGGATGCACCGGGGTCCGGGCAATGGCACGGCCGCAGGCTCCAGGTGGTCGACGTCCCGCCCTGCCCGCCTCGAGCGAGCGCGGCGACGCCGTCGCTCGAGCTTCGCGCGGATCTCCCGTACGCCGTGGTCTCGGCCGCGCCGCGGGCGGCCGCGGCGGCGATCGACGCCGCCGGGCGCCCGCCGCTGCTCCTCACCACGGGCGGCGAAGTCGTCGTGAGGGCCGCCATCGCCGCGCTTCCCGTCGACGCACCGCCGCCCGTGATCGTGGGCGACGGCGACGCCTGGGCGGCGAGCTGGTCGCTGGGCGCCGCGCTCAAGGAGGAGGCGGTGATCGTCGTGCACGGCGGCTCGGCCGAGTACCGGGCCGTCGTGCGCGACCGCGAGCTTCCCCCGCTGCTCGACGACGCGGGTCAGTGCTGGGTGCTCGAGCCCGGGAGCAAGCCACGGCGTGCGACTTGGGTCTTCGGGCACGCACCACTGAATCGGTCGAGCAATTGACCGAGAAGTGCTGATTCCGCACGACTTGTTCGCAGAAATTAACGATTCGGACATCACCGAGTGATTTCCGCCCTGCACTGTGGCAGTATCTTCCCACCCTTGCACTGCAGCAATTGAAACGGAGTCCCCCGTGAGCCAACGTCCCCTTCCCCAGGATCCGATGATGCGAGCGCTCATCGCCCAAGCTCGTCAAGTGCAGCTGAATCGGCGCACACTCCTCGCGGGTGCAGGGGCCGGAGCGACCGCCTTGACACTCGCCGCCTGCTCCACCGGTGGAGCACAGGGCAAGCCCACGCCCGCCGCCGACAAGTCGGCCACCGACAAGACGGTGAACTGGGCCAACTGGGCGGCCTACATCGACGAAGACGACAGCGGCGCCTACCCCACGCTCGAGCGCTTCACCGAAGAGACCGGCATCGCGGTCAACTACGAGGTCGCCGTCGACGACAACAACACCTACTACGGCAAGGTCAAGGACCAGCTCGCCCTCGGCCAGGACATCGGCGCGGACACCTCGGTGCTCACCGACTGGATGGCCGACCGCTGGATCCGCTTCGGCTACACGCAGAAGCTCAACCACGACAACATCCCGAACATCGTGAACCTCAACCCCGCCCTGCGCGACCCCGACTTCGACAAGGGGCGCACCAACTCGCTGCCCTGGCAGGGCGGCTTCGCCGGCATCTGCTGGAACAAGGAGGCGATCCCCGGCGGGATCGCATCGGTCGAAGACCTCTGGAACTCCGAGCTCAAGGGCCGTGTCGGCGTGCTCTCCGAGATGCGCGACACGATGGGCCTCATCATGCTGCAGAACGGCGTCGACATCGCCGGGGACTGGGGCGACGAGGAGTTCGACGCCGCCATCGAGGTGCTCCGCGAGCAGGTCGAGTCCGGTCAGGTGCGCAACATCAAGGGCAACTCCTACCTCGAAGACCTCAAGAGCGAAGACACGCTCGCCGCGATCTGCTGGTCGGGCGACATCACTGTGATCAACGCCGAAGCCGGCGACAAGTGGGAGTTCGCGATCCCGACCGAGGGCGGCACGCTGTGGAACGACAACTTCGTCGTTCCGATCGGTTCGCCGCGCAAGACGAACGCAGAGACCCTCATGAACTACTACTACGAGCCCGAGGTCGCCGCCGAGGTGGCGGCGTGGGTGAACTTCATCACGCCGGTCGTCGGCGCGAAGGAGGCCGCCATCGCGATCGACCCCGAGCTCGCAGAGAACCAGCTCATCTTCCCCAATGAAGAGACGCTCTCGAACGCGCACATCTTCCGTTCACTCAACGGCGCCGAGGAGCAGAAGTACCAGGCGCAGTTCCAGAGCATCCTCCTGGGAGCGTGAGCGTGTCGGTACGCGAGTTCGCCGAACGCGGCGCTGATCTCGAGCTCGTCGGCATCCAGAAGCGGTTCCCCGGCTTCACGGCGATCGAAGAGCTCGACCTCACGATCCCCGCCGGTTCGTTCTTCGCCCTGCTCGGCCCGTCGGGCTGCGGCAAGACCACGACCCTGCGACTCGTCGCAGGGCTCGAGGAACCGACGAACGGCCGGATCCTGATCGGCGGGCGGGACGTCACGGGAACGAAGGCGCACGAGCGCCCCGTCAACACGGTGTTCCAGAGCTACGCGCTCTTCCCGCACATGTCGGTGCTCGAGAACGTGGCATTCGGGCTCAAGCGCCGCCGCATCGGCGACGCGCTCGGCCGGGCGCACGAGGCGCTGCGTCTCGTCGAGCTCGATCATCTCGCCCAGCGCCGCCCCGCGCAGCTGTCGGGCGGCCAGCAGCAGCGCGTCGCCCTCGCACGGGCGATCGTGAACCGACCGGCGCTCCTCCTCCTCGACGAGCCCCTCGGCGCACTCGACCTGAAGCTGCGCCGACAGATGCAGCTCGAGCTGAAGACCATCCAAGAGGAGGTCGGGCTCACCTTCCTGCACGTCACGCACGACCAGGAGGAGGCCATGACCATGGCCGACACCGTCGCGGTCATGAACAAGGGCGCGATCGAGCAGATGGGAGCCCCGGCCGAACTGTACGAGCTGCCGCGCACCTCGTTCGTCGCGAACTTCCTCGGCCAGTCGAACCTGTTCACCGGCGACGTCTCCGGTGCCACGGATGCCGCGATCACCGTCGACATCGGCGGCGCACGCGTGGTCGTGCCGACGGCACGGGCGCAGCGGCACCAGGGGCGGGTCACCGTCGGCGTCCGACCGGAGAAGGTCACCCTCCTCCGGGAGGCGCCGGCCGAGGCATCCGAGCACAACACGCTGGGGCCCGGCCGGGTCATCGACGCGTCGTTCTCGGGGGTGAGCACGCAGTACATCGTCTCGGTTCCCGGAGTCGGCACCGTCACCGTGTTCGCGCAGAACACCGGGGCGGGTCCGGTCGTCGGCGAGGGCGCAGAGGTCTGGATCTCGTGGCCCGTCGAGCACGGCTTCGGCCTCGACGACGTACCGGAGACCGAAGGTCGCTTCGCCGCCGATGACGACACGACCTCGATCGCCGCGCAACGCCGAGAGGCTCTCGTCGCGGAGCTCGAGGAGGGCTGATCATGGCCTTCGCCGCATTCCAGACCGCGGAGGTCGTGCCGCAGGCGCCGAGGAAGCGCAGCAGGATCGCCCTGTTCCTGCTGCTTCCCGGGCTGCTCTACCTCGTGCTGTTCTTCGTCACGCCGCTCATCTCGCTCCTGCTCACCTCGCTGCAGGCGCCGGCCGAATTCGGCGACATCGGCCAATACGAGTACGCGTTCAACTGGCAGAACTACGTCACTGTCATGAGCGATTACTGGCCGCACATCGTGCGCTCCTTCGGGTACGCGCTCGCGGCCACGGTGTTCGCGCTGCTCTTCAGCTATCCGCTCGCCTACTTCATCGGCGTGAAGGCGCGGCGGTGGCCGATGCTGCAGGCGCTCATGCTCGTGCTCGTGATCGCCCCGTTCTTCATCAGCTTCCTGCTGCGCACGCTGGCGTGGAAGCAGTTGCTCTCGGACGAGTCGTTCATCATCACCTCGTTGAAGGCGCTCTCGCTCATGGCACCCGACGCGCACTTCACGGGGACCCCGTTCGCGGTGATCTTCGGCCTCACCTACAACTTCATCCCGTTCATGACGCTGCCGCTGTACACGACGCTCGAGCGACTCGACCTGCGCTACCTCGAGGCGGGCAGCGACCTCTACGCGAACCCGTTCACGGTCTTCCGCAAGGTCACCATCCCGCTGTCGATGCCGGGTATCGTCGCCGGCACCCTGCTCACGTTCATCCCCGCCGCAGGAGACTACGTGAACGCGAGCCGGGACTTCCTGGGCGGGCCCGACACGCAGATGATGGGCAACGTGATCGAGGCGAACTTCCTCGTGCTGCTGAACTATCCGGCGGCCGCGGCGCTCTCGATCATCCTCATGGCCGCGATCCTCGTGATCGTCGGCATCTACGTCAAGCGATCCGGAACGGAGGACCTGCTGTGAGCGGAGAAGTCCAAGCGGCCGCCGTCCTCGGCGGATTCGACGAGAGCCAGGAGCTGGAGTCGCGCCGCCCCGGAGGCCGGGTCCGTCCGCGTCGCCTCGGGCTGGGCGATTGGCTGCTGCCGGCCTACACGATCATCGCGTTCGTGTTCCTGCTCATCCCCATCGTCTACACCTTCGTGTTCTCGTTCAACGACTCGATCAAGTCGAACATCGCCTGGCGCGGGTTCACGCTCGACAAGTGGCTGAACGTGTGCACGGTCGAGGGCGGTGCCGTGTGCGAGGCGTTCGGCAACAGCATCATCATCGGCGTCGCCGCGACCGTCATCGCGACGGTGCTCGGCACGATGATCGCGATCGCGCTCGTGCGCTACCGGTTCCGGGCCCGCGGTGCGATCAGCCTTCTGCTGTTCCTGCCGATGGCGACGCCCGAGGTCGTGCTCGGCGCCGGGCTCGCGGCCCAGTTCCTCGCCGTCGGCGTGGCGAAGGACATGACGACGATCATCCTGGCGCACACGATGTTCTGCATCAGCTTCGTCGTGGTGACGGTCAAGGCCCGCGTCGCGAGTCTCGACCCCGCCCTCGAAGAGGCGGGCCGAGACCTCTACGGCTCGCCGTCGCAGGTGTTCTGGCGGGTGACGTTCCCGCTGCTGCTGCCCGGCATCGTCGCGGCGGCGCTGCTGTCGTTCGCGCTGAGCTTCGACGACTTCATCATCACGAACTTCAACTCGGGCGCCGTCTCGACCTTCCCGAAGTACATCTACATCTCGGCGTCGCGCGGCATCCCGGCCGAGGCGAACGTCATCGCGTCGGCGGTGTTCCTCTTCGCGCTCGTGCTCGTGATCGTCGCCCAGGTCTCGCGCACGGCGCGAGCGAAACGGCTCGCGAAACTCGGCTGACCCGAACCGGCGGGTAGCGCGAGCAGCGGATGCCGCAGCGGGAATGATCCCGCTGCGGCATCCGTCATCGTTGTGCCTGCACGGCGCGGTCGCCGCTCGAGTCGGATCAGATCGTGGCGCGGATCGCCCCGACGCGCTGTTCGCCGCCCATGACCCAGAGATCGAGTTCGGTCTGCACGGCGTCGATCGCCTCGTGGTCGATCGCGCCCGACTGCGCGAGCAGGCGCAGCGCGATGATCGTCGAGGCGCGCGAGGAGCCGTCGAGCACCTTGAGGGCGACCGTCGTGCCGTCGGGCGCGGTCATGACCATGACGCCTTCGGCGCCGACCTTCGCGAAGACGCCGAGCCGCTCGACGGCGACGGTGTCGGGCTGGCCGGGTCCGCCGACCGCCCATGCGTGCTCCCGTACCGCCTCGGTGAGCGCCGCGGCCTCACGGTACAGCGCGAACGGCGAACCGGCCGCCGCCGTCGTGATCTTCTGGATGCCGCGCGCGAGTCCGCCGAGGCTGATCGCGTGCACGGGTGCGCCGCAGCCGTCGATCGCGGTCGCCGCGGGGCGCTCGCCCGTGAACCGCTCGATGACGTCGAGCACGCGCTTCTGCAGGGGATGATCGACGTCGAGGTAGCCCTCGAGCGGCCACTCGTTCGCGACGCACGCGAGGAGCATCGCCGAGTGCTTGCCCGAGCAGTTCATGTAGACCCGCTCGCGCTGGCCGCCCGAGCGGATGAGCTGTTCACGCGCCACCTGGTCGGACGGAGCAGCCGGCGGGCAGCCGAGCGCCGACTCGGGCAGCGACTCCCGCTCGAGCAGGCGACGCACGAGCGCGACATGCGCGGCGGTGCCGGAGTGGCTCGCGGTGGCGATCGCCGCGTCTTCACCGCGGAGGGTGACCCCCGAGGTCATGACCGCGACGGCCTGGAACGGCTTCAGGCAGGACCGGGGGAAGATCGGGGTGACCACGTCGCCGAGGGCGCGCAGCACCTCGCCTTCGGGGGAGAGCACGACGGCGGAACCCGCGTGCCGGGACTCGATGAAACCACTACGCTCGACCACGGCGAGTTCGACGGAGTCAGTGACTGAGAATGTGCCGGTCACCTGCACTATCCGAGCGAGGCGAGGGCGTCGTCGAGCACGGTGAGCCCGTCTTCGATGAGCGCGTCGCTCACCGCCAGACTCGGCAGGAAGCGCAGCACGTTGCCGTAGGTGCCTGCGTTGAGGAAGAGCACGCCCTGCTGGGCCGCGTACGCGACGATCGCGGTGACGGCTTCGGCGTTCGGGGCCTTCGTGGTCGCAGCGGTGCCGGGCTGCACGAGCTCGATGGCGATCATCGCGCCCTTGCCGCGGATCTCGCCGATCACGTCGTAGCGCTCGGCGAGCTTCTCGAGGCCGGCGCGGAAGGTCGCCTCGATGCGCTGCGCCTCGGCGAGGAGGTCGTGCTCCTCGATCGACTCGAACACGGCGATCGCCGCGGCGCACGCGACGGGGTTGCCGCCGAAGGTGCCGCCGAGGCCGCCGGGCTGGGCGGAATCCATGATCTCGGAACGGCCGGTGACCGCGGCGAGGGGGAGGCCGCCCGCAATGCCCTTCGCCGAGAGCACGAGGTCGGGCTCCCAGCCGAAGTGCTCGCTGGCGTAATAGCGACCGGTGCGGGCCATGCCCGACTGGATCTCGTCGGCGATCATGACGACGCCGTTCTCGGTGCACCACGCCTGCAGGGTCGGCAGGAACCCGTCGGCGGGAACCATGAACCCGCCTTCGCCCTGGATGGGCTCGACGACGAGGCAGGCGAGGTCGCTCGCCCCGACGACCTTCTCGAGGTAGGCGATCGTGCGGGCGGCGGCGTCTTCGCCCGACAGCCCGTCGCGATAGGGGTACGAGTTCGGTGCGTGGTACACGTCGCCGGCGAGCGGGCCGAACCCGGTCGCGTACGGCATCGCCTTGTAGTTCATCGCCATCGTGAGGTTCGTGCGGCCGTGATACGCGTGGTCGAGCACCGCGACGGCGCGACGGCCGGTGTGCTTGCGGGCGATCTTCACGCCGTTCTCGACGGCCTCCGCGCCCGAGTTGACGAGCACGCTCTTCTTCTCCCAGTTGCCCGGGGTGTGTTCGGCGAGCAGCTCGGCGACGCGCACGTACTCCTCGTAGGGGGTGATCGTGAAGAGCGTGTGGATGACGTCCTGCAGCTGGTCGGCCGCAGCCGCGACGACGCGCTGCTCGGTGTGGCCGATCGTGGTCACGCCGATGCCGGCGCCGAAGTCGACGAACCGGTTGCCGTCGACGTCGACGAGGATCGCGCCGTTCGCGCGCTCGATGTAGACGGGCAGGGCGGAGGAGACACCGGCCGAGACGACCTTCGATCGTCGGGCCTGCAGCTCCTGCGACTTCGGACCGGGAACGGCGGTCACGATCTTGCGCTCCTGCGGCACGGTGTAGACCGGGGCGGCGGCTGTCTGGGCGTCGATGCGGGTATCAGTCATGGTGCCTCCACCCTATCGCCGCGCCGAGACCGGAATCGGGTGCAGAATCGGATGGCGCGAGCCGCGCGCGCGATCGGAGGCAAGATGCTCGGGGAACACCGCTACGAGATCGAGGTCGAGTGGCAGGGCGACCGCGGAACGGGCACGTCCGGCTACCGGGACTACGGCCGCCAGCACGTCGTCCGCACCGAGGGCAAGCTGCACGAGATCGCCGGCTCGAGCGATCGCGTGTTCCACGGGGACCGCGAACGGTGGAACCCCGAGGAGCTGCTGCTCGCCGCCCTCAGCGAGTGCCACATGCTGTCGTACCTGCACGTCGCCACGAAGCACGGCGTGGTCGTGCGCGGCTACACCGATCGGGCCGTCGGGCTCATGCGCGAGGACGGCCGCGGCGGCGGCGCATTCGTCGAGGCCGTCCTGCGGCCGCAGGTCGAGGTGGCGGATGCCTCGATGCTCGAACTCGCCCGCAGGATCCACGCCGAGGCGGCCGAGAAATGCTTCATCGCCGCGTCCGTCGCCTTCCCGGTGCGACACGAGCCGGCCACCATCGTGGCGGCCCGCGCCGATTGAGTCTCGGCGGCGTCAGTCGGCGGTCAGCCGGAGCGGCGGCGCGGCCGGCAGCGTCGCCTCGGGGATCGGGCACGCATGGCCGCCCACGAGCCTGCTGCAGGGCGGCAGGAAACCGGGGTAGCGCTCGGCCTCGGGGTCGCCGAACCAGCGGTGCCAGAGCCGCCAGAAGTTCAGGTTGCCGAACGCCGAGCAGCCGTCGCCGACCTCGGGGTCGGCCACTGCGGCCGGGTTCGGCTGGTACGGCGTGTAGTTGTAGAGATTCGCCGTGGCCTGGTTGGCGATGGCGACGGACGACGTGCCGCACGCGGCATCCGGATGGAACTGCACGTCGACGGCGCCGACGCGGTAGGCGCGGTCGGGCTGCTCGGTGTACTGCCGGAACTGCCAGGCGGCGTTGTACACCTGGTTGAAGAAGCCGAAGTACTTCGCATCGCAGTCGGCCGTGTCGGGGCAGGCGTAGCCTGTCGCACGGAGGTACCCCGATTCGCTCGGCCGGGTGAGCAGCGACTGCTCCTTCTGGAGCAGGACGAGCAGGGTCTTCGGGCTCACGCCGCACGCCACGGCGACCTTCGACACGATGCGGCTCGCGCGCTCGCGGACGCCGCCGCGGTACTCGGCGCAGTGCCCCGGGCCGGCGGCGGCCTGCGTCGTCGTGCTCTGCGAGTAGTCGGCGAGGCACGGCACTCCGTCCTTCGGGCGGCAGTCGAGGCCCTCGAAGAACTGCTGGATCTCCGCTTCGCTCATCGCGCTGCTGTCGTAGAACGCGTCGTCGCTCACGATGTGCCCGGGGTCGAACTCCGTGGCGGGCGGGATCGGCAGATCGACGACGGCGGCCGCGTCGGCGCTCGGGGCGGCGGCCCGTTGCACGTCGCCGGGGCCGCTGCACGCCGCGAGCGCGAGCACGACGGCCACTGTCGCGGCGACGCGGCTGATGATCGAGGCAGGGCGCATCGGACTGACGATACCGGGATGAGGCCGGGAGAGGCTGGGAATCCGGTCAGATCCGCTCGCGCGGCACGACCCGGTCGGCGAGCTTGGCGAGTGCGCCCTGCGGCGGCGTCTCGTTGTACACGCCCGCGAGCTCCTGCTCGCTGAGCGCGTGGATCGCCGCCATGATCTCGTCGGTCGCTGCACGACGAGCACGACCGGAGGTCGCCTGACCGTGGCGGCTGAGGTCGAGCGGCTGGCCGAATCGCACCGTGACCGGACGCACTCGGGGCAGCTTCGCGCCGACGGGCTGGATCTCCTCGGTGCCGATGAGGCCGACCGGGACGACCGTGGCGCCCGTCGTCAGCGCGAGCCACGCCACGCCGGTGCGGCCGCGGTAGAGGCGTCCGTCGAGCGATCGCGTTCCCTCGGGGTAGAGGGCGAAGGCGTTGCCGGCCTCGAGGATGCGCCGCCCGGCGTCGAGGGCCTCCTGGGCCTGCGAGCCCGCCCCGCGCTCGACGGCGACGGCGCCGATGGCCCCGAAGAAGGTGCGCGAGACCCAGCCCGAGAAGCCCGTGCCGGTGAAGTAGCTCGACTTGGCGAGGAACTGCACGGGTCGCGGAGACGCGAGCGGGATCACGATGCTGTCGACGAACGAGAGGTGGTTCGAGGCGAGGATGACGGGTCCTCGCATGGGCACGTGCTCGGCCCCCGTGATCGTCGGCCGGTAGATGAGGCGCACGAGCGGGCGGAGGAAGCCTCGGACGATCCGATACAGCGGACCCTGCCGGACCGGGGCAGGAAACGCCCCGCCTCCCTGGACCGGAGCAGGAACCGACCCGCCTCTCCGGACCGGAGCGGGCACGGCATCGCCTTCGATCTCTGTCACCGTTCGACCCTACGCGCGACGACATGCACGCCGCGGCATATCCGATCCGCCCGCGAGTCGGGCGCTTCCGCACTGGTGGGAGCATGCCGGTGCGAGAGGATGGGGACATGGACGTCGCAGCCGAAGGCGAGCTCATCGAGCTCGAGGCCTCCGGCGTGCGCATCGTGGTGGTGATGCGCGGGCGCCGCGGTCCCGCCGCTGACACCGTGCTGCGGGGACTGCTGGCGCACTCGACCGGTGTGCCCGCCGACGATGTCGAGCTCGTGCACGATTGCGTCGAGTGCGGGGCGCGACACGGCCGGCCTTCGGTCGCCTACCCCCTGACGCCGTCGGGCGCTCCGTGGTACGCCGACGTCGCGGTCGCGGGCGACGTCATCGTGAGTGCGGCGGCCACGAGGCATCCGGTCGGCGTCGGCGTCGAGTCGGCGGCACTCGAGAGCGGGGCCGTGATCGACGAGGCGGCGTTCCACGCGAGCGAGCGCACCGCGCTCGACCGCTTCGACCCCGCCGCCCGGGCGATCGCCCGGGCCACGCTGTGGGCGCGCAAGTCCGCGCTGCTGCGCGCGGTCGGCCACACCGACTTCATCGAACCGTCCCGGCTGGCGCTCAGCATGCCGAGCGACGACGACGGGGTCGGCCGCATCGAGGTGAGCCCGCCCGAGTTCGGGTCCGGATGGCGCGGCATCCGCTTCCACGACGTCGAGGTGCCCGGAAGCCGGGCCGCATCGGTGGCCGTGCTCTCCTAGCCGCCTGAGGCGCCAGCCGTCGTTGCGCCCGCCCCACGACAGGCCGCTGCGCGCTCCGGATACAGTGGGGACGTGCGCTCCGTCATCATCCTCGGCTCATCCGGTTCGATCGGCACCCAGGCCCTCGACGTCATCAGAGCGAATCCCAGACGCTTCGACGTCGTCGGGCTCGCCGTCGGGTCCAATCGTTCGCTCCTCGAGGCGCAGGCCGCCGAGTTCGGCGTCGAGCACACGGCGGTCGGCATCGAGGAGGCCGAGCAGCTCGTGCGCGACGTCGACGCCGACGTCGTGCTGAACGGCATCACCGGCTCCGTCGGGCTCGGGCCGACGCTCGCGACGCTCCAACGCGGCACGACCCTCGCCCTCGCCAACAAGGAGTCGCTCATCGTGGGCGGCGACCTCGTGACCCGCATCGCGCAGCCCGGCCAGATCGTGCCCGTCGACTCCGAGCACTCGGCGCTCGCGCAGGCGCTGCGATCCGGCACCGACGACGAGGTGCGCCGGCTCGTGCTGACGGCCTCTGGCGGCCCGTTCCGCGGCCGCCGACGCGACGAGCTGACGGCGGTCACGCCGGCCGAGGCGCTCGCGCACCCGACGTGGGACATGGGCCTCGTCGTGACGACCAACTCGGCGACGCTCGTCAACAAGGGACTCGAGGTGATCGAGGCGCACCTGCTCTTCGACGTCGAGTACGACCGCATCGACGTCGTCGTGCACCCCCAGTCGATCGTGCACTCGATGGTCGAGTTCGTCGACGGCTCGACGATCGCGCAGGCCTCGCCGCCCGACATGCGCCTGCCGATCTCGCTCGGCCTCGACTGGCCGCACCGGGTCGCCGCCGTCGGCACGCCGCTCGACTGGACGCGCGCGCAGGAGTGGACGTTCGAGCCGCTCGACGGCGAGGCGTTCCCCGCGGTCGCGCTCGCCAAGCAGGTCGGACGCGCGGGCGGCGAGTACCCCGCCGTCTTCAACGCGGCCAACGAGGAGGCGGTCACGGCGTTCCACGCGGGGCGCATCGGCTTCCTCGACATCGTCGACACCGTGCGCGACGTCGTCGAGCACCACGAGGCATCCGACGCGGTGCTCTCCGTCGCCTCGCTCGCGGATGCCGAGCGCAGTGCCCGGCGTGCCGCCGAGGCGCGCATCGCGCGCATCTCGGCCTGACGCGCGCGGCGGGCATCGGCCGCACGACTCCGCCGGTGGGCTCACAGCCGACCGCCAGCGCACTCGAAGCAAGCGGCACTACGCTTGCAGCCGTGGATTCCGTGCTCGCCTTCATCATCGGCGTCGTCATCATCGTGATCGGCCTCGCCGTGTCGATCGGCCTGCACGAGATCGGGCACCTCGTTCCCGCGAAGATCTTCGGCGTCAAGGTCACCCAGTACATGATCGGCTTCGGCCCGACCATCTGGTCGCGCCGGAAGGGCGAGACCGAGTACGGACTGAAGGCAATTCCGCTCGGCGGCTACATCTCGATGATCGGCATGTTCCCGCCCGCCAAGGGCGACCGCGTGCACGCCGACAGCACCGGGTTCTTCCGCGACCTGGTGCAGGACGCCCGCGATTCGAGCACCGAGTCGATCACGCCCGGCGACGAGCACCGCGCGTTCTACCTGCTGCCGGTGTGGAAGCGCATCATCGTCATGTTCGGCGGGCCGTTCATGAACCTCCTGCTCGCGATCGTGCTCTTCGGCGTGCTGCTCATGGGCTTCGGCGTCGCGCAGGCCTCGACCACCGTCGGATCCGTCTCCGCATGCGCCCTGCCCGCGACGAGCGAACGGCAGACGTGCGAGGCCGGTGACCCGGCCGCTCCCGGCGCCGCCGCCGGAATCGAGCCGGGCGACCGCATCGTCTCGGTGGCGGGCGAACCTATCGAGTCGTGGAACGAATCGACCGCGATCATCCGCGAGCACCCCGACGAGCCCGTCGCGTTCGTCGTCGAGCGCGACGGCGAGACCGTCGAACTCGACGTCACCCCGATGCTGAGCGAGCGGTACGTGTTCGACGACGAGGGCGAGATCGTGAAGGATGCCTCCGGCACCCCGCTGACCGAACCGGCCGGGTTCGTCGGCATCGGCCCGGCGACCGTGATCGTGCAGCAGCCGGTGACGGCCGTGCTGCCCGCCGTCGGCGAGAACGTGGCCGGCGTCGCCGGAATCATCCTGAACCTGCCGCAGCGCATCATCGACGTCGCCAACGCCGCATTCGGACCCGAGGAGCGCGACCCGAACGGCCCGATGTCGGTCGTCGGCGTCGGCCGGCTCGCCGGCGAGATCGCGACGATCGACGAGATCCCCATCGCCTCGAAGGCGGCCACCATGATCGGCATCCTCGGCTCGCTGAACATCGCGCTCTTCGTCTTCAACCTCATCCCGCTGCTCCCGCTCGACGGCGGTCACATCGCCGGCGCGCTCTGGGAGGGCATCCGTCGCGGCTTCGCCAAGCTGTTCCGGCGTCCCGATCCGGGCCCCGTCGACCTCGCGAAGCTCATGCCGGTGACCCTCGCGGTCGTCGTCGTGTTCGGTGCGATGAGCGCGCTCCTGATCTACGCCGACATCGTCAAGCCGGTGCAGCTCCTCTGAGCGCACCCCTGATCGCCCGCACCGCGGCACGCACCCGCTCGTACTCCGCAGGGAGTAGCGAGTGAGTCTCCGCGGGGTCGATTCCGGTGGGCGACGGCGGCGATACGATCTGGGCATGCCGTCGCAGAACTGGGACGGACCGCCGCCGTGGCAGACGTCGTGGGGCGGTCGCCCCGAACGATTCCAGCCGCCGCCGGGGTTCGTGCTCTTCGCGCCGGTCGTCATCAGTCTCCTCGTGCAGGTGCCGGCCGCGATCGGCATCGCGGTCTGGACGCACGCGGGGTGGGCCGCGGGCATCGCCCAGGTCGCGCTCGCCGCAGCCGGCCCGCTCGCGCTGCTCGGCGCCAGGCGGTACCCGGGCCCGACCGTCGCGGTGGTCGCCGCCGCCGCGCTCGCCGACCTCGTGCTGTCGCCCGATCTCGGGCCGCCCTACATCGCCGTGGCGTTCGCGATCGTGCTCGCCGTCGCTCGCGGCGCGGTCATCTGGGCGGTCACCTCCGTCGTCGTGGCATGGATCGCGGCGATCGTGCTGGCCTCGGTGGTCGGCACGGCGTGGCATCCGTTCCGCATCGCGTTCACGACGCTCGTGCTCGCGGTGTGCTTCGGCATCGGATGGTTCGTGCGGGTGCGCCGCGCGCGTGCCTCCGCCTTCCGTGCCGAGGCGATGCGTCGCCGCCAGAGCGCCGAGGAGCGCGAGCGCGTGCGCATCGCCAGGGAGCTGCACGACGTCATCGGGCACGCCCTGTCGCAGATCAACGTGCAGGCGAGCGTCGGCCTGCACCTCATGGATCGCGATCCCGAACAGGCCCGGACCGCGCTCGCCAGCATCAAGGAGACCTCGAAGTCGGCACTCGACGAGGTTCGCACCGTGCTCGGCGTCATCCGCGACGGCGAGGCGCCGCTCGTGCCGCAGGCGGAGCTCGCCGAGCTGCCGAGGCTCGTCCGCGGCATCCGTTCGCCCGAACTCGACGCGCACCTCGTCGACCGGCTCGCTGAGTCGCCGCGCCGTGCCGTGCAGTTCGCGGGCTACCGCATCGCGCAGGAGGCGCTCACCAACGTCGTGCGCCACGCCGGCGCCACGCAGGCGGTCGTCACGGTCGAGCGCGAGGGCGACGAGTTCGTGCTCACGGTCGATGACGACGGCGCCGGGCCGGTCGTCGTCGCGGGTGCCGACGCCGAGGAGTTCGACGCCGCGGACCACGGCGACGGCAGCGGCATCCTGGGCATGCGCGAGCGCGCCGCGCTGCTCGGCGGGTCGGTCGAACTCGGCGCCTCGCCGCTCGGGGGGACCCGCGTCACCGCGCGGCTGCCGTGGGGAGGAACCGCATGATCCGCGTCGCGCTCGCCGACGACCAGGTGCTCGTGCGCGCCGGATTCCGCGCGCTGCTCGCGGCCGAAGACGACGTCGAGGTCGTGGGCGAGGCGTCCACCGGTGCCGAACTGCTCGAGCTCGTGCGCCGCGAGCCGGTCGACGTCGTGCTCATGGACATCCGCATGCCCGACGGCGACGGACTCTGGGCGACCGAGCAGATCGCCGCCGATCCGGCGCTCGCGGGGGTGCACGTCGTCATCGTGACGACCTTCGAGCTCGACGAGTACGTCGCGCGGGCGGTGCGGGCGGGGGCGAGCGGGTTCCTCGTGAAGGACACGGAGCCGGTCGACCTCATCCGCGCCGTACGGGTCGTCGCGAGCGGCGATGCGCTGCTCTCGCCCGGCGTCACGAAGCGGCTGCTCGAACGCGTGTCGACGGGGCTCAGGGACGCACCCGACGCAGCGCGGCTCGCGGCGCTCACCGATCGGGAGCGCGAGGTGCTGCGCCTCGTGGGGCTCGGCCTCACGAACGACGAGATCGCCGAACGGCTCGTGCTCAGCCCGCTCACGGCGAAGACGCACGTCTCGCGCATCATGTCGAAGCTCGCCGCACGCGACCGCGTGCACCTCGTGGT
The DNA here is from genome assembly GCF_001429165.1 of Agromyces sp. Root81. Lineage (GTDB taxonomy): Bacteria > Actinomycetota > Actinomycetes > Actinomycetales > Microbacteriaceae > Agromyces. The sequence goes on along the minus strand of NZ_LMIR01000004.1, from coordinate 207,556 downwards.
CGTCGCCTACGAGTCGGGGCTCGTCGCGCCCGGGTGGCAGTAGCCGAGGCGCCCGGCATGCTCCCGGGGGAGCAGTCGAAGTGACTCCGCCGGGCGGATTCGCGGAGACGTCCGGCTCGCGAGACTCGGATCGACGGCTTGAACCGCAGGCCGCACGATCAAGGGAAACATCATGCTCGCCACCCTCGCCACCACCTCTGTGGTCACCCACGCCGGCCCATGGGCGGCCGGGTTCGGATGGGTCTTCTTCCTCATCCCGATCTTCTGGTTCCTCGTCATCGGCCTGATCATCTTCCTGGTCACGCGGGGCCGCCGTCGCTACTGGGCGAACGCCGGCGGCCCCGACGGGTCGTACGGCCCGCCGTGGATGCGCACGGGCAGTGCCGAGTCGACCCTCTCCGAGCGCTTCGCCAAGGGCGACATCGACGAGACCGAGTACCGCGCGCGCCTCGAGGTGCTGCGCGCCAACCGGCCGAACGCCTCCTGAGCGCGTTTCGAGGGGCGGATGCCGCGGCATCCGCCCCGCTGTTCGTCGTGCCCGCTACTTGTCGAGCGCGCGGTGCAGCGCCGCCGCCTGGTGCCGGTGCCCGACGGCCTCGTAGCCGACGATCACGACGAGCGGCGCGCAAGCGGTGAGCACGATGCCCGTGCCCATGCTCGCCCCGGCGACGACCGCGAGCACCGCGACGCCGAGCGCCGCCATGCTGAGCACGAACAGCAGGATGTGGAACCGGTCGAACTCGAGCAGCAGCAGCGAGTAGATCGTGAACAGCGCCACGAGGAAGATCCCGACGGGCACGACCGCCGTGAGCAGCGCCGCCACCTCGCCGATGTGCGCCTTCCCGGCGATCTCGAACGCCGCGACGTGCAGCCCCGCACCGGTCGCGGCGATCGAGCCGAAGATCACGAGGTGGCCGTAGCCCCATGTGAACGCTCGTCGTCGGAACCGATGCAGCACCTTCGCCGACGGCATTGTGAAGTAGACCCACCACATGCCGAACGCGAGTGCCGTGCCGCCGAAGGCGACGAGGGCCGCCTCGACGCTCCAGCCCTGCTGTTCGACGACGGCCGAGATCGCGAGGATCGTGCCGAGCACGACCTCGCCGAGCGTGATGATGACGAGCAGGCCGTACCGCTCGGCGATGTGGTGCGCGTGCCAGGGCGTGGCGCCGACGCGACGTTCGATCACGTAGGGGCCGAGCAGCTCGAGCGTGCCGAGCACCACGAAGAGGCCGAGCATGACGGGCAGCGACGGGTTGATGAAGATCGTCGTCACCCAGCCGACCTGGATGACGCCGATGACCGTCGCGTACGCGAGCGCGCTGCGCCGGTGCTCGGGGTCGTGGCGCGCGACCCGCAACCACATCGCCACGGTCGCGACCCGCATGATCACGTAGCCGGAGACCACCACGCCGTTGTCGAGGTGCTCGCCCTCGTCGATCGAATGGAACATGTCCGGCAGTCCGAGCGCCAGCACGAGCACCCCGAGCATCTGCACCATCGTCGCGACGCGGAAGAAGACGTCGTCGTTGTCGTACGCCGAGGCGAGCCACGAGTAGTTGATCCAGGCGAGGCAGATGGCGAAGACGGCGATCGTGAACCCGATGGCAGCTGGAGCGAAGTGCCCGAGCTCGAGCAGGTGCGCGGCCTGCGTGCCGGCCTGGCTGAACGCCACGACGAAGGTCAGGTCGAAGAGCAGCTCGAGCGGCGTCGCGGTGCGGTGCGCCTCGTCGGGATCACGGCCCACCATGCGCCGCAGCCGGTGGTCGAGCGGCGGGTGAGCGGATGCCGCGGCGCCCGTGTCGCTCGTCTGACGATCGGCCATGCTGCGCCCCTCCCGTCGGCGCGCGGGCGGCGCCGGTGGCATCATGCTGCCACAGGCGTCGCCCGGCGTGCAGGACGGGTTCGCGTCGGCGTCAGCGCGAGAGCAGCAGCGCCTCGCCCTGGCCACCGCCGCCGCAGAGCGCGACGGCGGCCCGGCCGCCGTCTCGACGGGAGAGCTCGAGCGCGGCGTGCAGCGCGAGCCTCGCGCCTGATGCGCCGATCGGGTGGCCGAGGGCGATCGCGCCGCCGTGCACGTTGACGATGTCGGCGGAGACGCCGAGTTCGCGAGCGGACTCGAGCGAGACCGCTGCGAACGCCTCGTTGATCTCGATGAGGTCGAGTTCGGCGGCCGTGCCGCCCGACTTCTCGAGCGCGGCGGCGATGGCGTTGGCCGGCTGGGCGTGCAGCGAGTTGTCGGGGCCGGCGACCTGTCCGGCCGCGCCGACGAGCGCGAGCCAGGGGAGTCCGCGGGATTCGGCCCACTCGCGGCTCGCCACGACGACCGCGGCGGCGCCGTCGGAGAGCGGCGAGGAGTTGCCCGCCGTGATCGATCCCTCTGCGCTGAACGCCGGTCGCAGCTTCGCGAGCACGTCGACCGTGGAGTCGGGTCGCACGCCCTGGTCTTCGGCGACGACCACCGGGTCGCCCTTGCGCTGCGGGATCTCGACCGGCACGATCTCGTCGGCGAAGAGCCCATCGGCCTGCGCAGCACCGGCGCGCACATGGGATGCCGCAGCGATCTCGTCCTGCGCGTCGCGGGTGATCCCGTAGCGGCCGTTGAAGCGCTCGGTCGAGGCGCCCATCGATTCGCGATCGAAGGCGTCGGTGAGGCCGTCGTGCGCGGCGTGGTCGAGCAGCTCCCACGATCCGTAGGCCTGGCCGCGGCGGGAGCCGGGAAGCAGATGCGGGGCGTTGGTCATCGACTCCTGGCCGCCGGCCACGACGACGGATGCCTCGCCGAGACGGATCAGCCGCGCGGCATCCGTGATCGCGACGAGGCCCGACAGGCAGACCTTGTTGATCGTGGTGGCGGGCACCCGCCAGGGGATGCCGGCCGCGACGGCCGACTGCTTCGCGGGGTTCTGGCCGGCGCCGGCCTGGAGCACCTGGCCCATGAGCACGGCGTCGACGTCGTCGGGGGAGACACCGGCCTTCTCGAGTGCGCCGCGGATCGCGACGGTGCCGAGCTCGACCGCCGTCCGGCCCGCGAGGTTGCCGTTGATGCGGGCGAACGGGGTGCGTGCCCCCGCGATGATCACGACGTCGGGGATGCTCATTTCCAGGACTCCTTCGTTCGGGTTGCGAGCTGCGCTGCTCTGAGCCTATTGTACTTTCCTGAGACCTGAACCAGCTGTCAGGTTTGCGAATTGCACCACATCGATCCACACCAGATTCAGCCGTTCAACGTTGAGAGGCACACATCCATGCGGGCTACGAAGAAGTATCTTGCGACGGCCGTCATCGCCGCCGCCACGATTGCATTGGTCGGGTGCGCCCCGACCGCCACGGGAGAGTCGGGGGCGACGGATTCCGCCGAGCCCGTGAAGATCGCGATGATCACGAGCCAGACCGGCCCGCTCGCCGGTTACGTCGCCGCGTACACCGCGGGCTTCGAGGCGGGCCTCGACTACGCGACCGACGGCACCGGGATGGTCGACGGTCGCGAACTCCAGATCGAGTGGGCCGACGACCAGGGCAACCCCGACACCGCCGTCTCGAAGGCGAAGGACTTCATTGGGCAGGGCTACCAGATTCTGGCCGGCACTGCGGCATCCGGCATCGCGACGGCGCTCGCCGAGCAGGCCGAGCAGAACCAGGTCCTCTACATCTCCGGCGCCGCAGCTGCCGACGCCATCACCGGCGTCAACGAGTACACCTTCCGATCGGGTCGCCAGACCTACCAGGACGTCGCCACAGCGGGCACCTTCATCGGCGACCCCGCAGGCCAGAAGGTCGTGGTCTTCGCGCAGGACAACGCATTCGGCCAGGGCAACCTCGCCGGCGTGCAGGCCGTGCTCGGCGGCCAGGGCGCCAACGTCGAGGGAGTGCTCGTCGCCGAGGACGCCACCGAGTTCACGCCGTTCGCACAGCAGATCATCGACAGCGCGCCCGACCTCGTCTTCGTGGCGTGGGCCGGCGCATCGTCCGGTGCCATGTGGACCGCGCTCCAGCAGCAGGGCGTGTTCGAGCAGGTGCCGGTCGTCACCGGCCTCGGCGATGTCGCCACCTTCGGCGCCTTCGGCGAGGCCTCGAGCGACATCTCGTTCCTGAGCCACTACTTCGAGGGAGCGACGGGAACCGACGCCGAGGCCGCGATGATCGAGTACATGGAGGCCGAGGGCACAACGCCCGACCTGTTCTCGCCCGACGGCTTCGTGACCGCCCAGCTCATCGTGCAGGCCGTGCGCGAGGGCGGGGACACCGTCGACGGCATGATCGCCGCACTCGAGGGCTGGACCTTCGACTCGGTGAAGGGCGAGATCACCGTGCGCGCCGACGACCACGCCATGATCCAGCAGATGTATCAGGCGAAGCTCGTGCAGGACGGCACGAGCTGGGTGCCCGAGCTGGTCGACACGGTCGACGCGGAAGTGGTCGCACCACCGGTCGCCGGCAAGTGACCAGCGCGGCGGCCGCGCACCCGAACGCGGCCGCCGCTCCTTCCCGATTCGCAGTAAGGCGACCATGACCAACGAAGCGATGCTCAGCCTCGAGCACATCGGACTCCGCATCGGCGGCGCCCGCATCCTCCACGACGTCTCCCTCGAGGTGCCGCCGGGCGAGATGCTCGGCGTCATCGGCCCCAACGGTGCAGGCAAGACCACCCTGTTCAACGTCATCTCGGGCGTCATCCGCCCGACCGGCGGCCGCGTCGCCATCGACGGCGCCGACGTCACACGGGTGCCCATCCATCGCCGGGCGGCAACCGGACTCGGGCGCACATTCCAGACGTCGAGCCTGTTCCCCGGCCTCAGCGCACGGGAGAACGTGCGCCTCGCCGCGCAGGCGCACCTGGGCGGCGCCACCTCGGTCTTCCGCATTCCGAGGGCGAGCGATGATGCGAGCCGACGTGCACTCGACTGCCTCGCCGAGGTGGGACTCGAGCATCGTGCCGACGCCGGGGCGGCGGAGCTCGCTCACGGTGAGAAGCGCAAGCTCGAGATCGCCATGCTCATCGCGACCGACCCCAAGGTGATCCTCCTCGACGAGCCGATGGCGGGGGTCTCCTCCGGCGACGTGCCCGCCCTCACGGAGGTCATCCGCGGGTTGCATCGGGGCGGGCGCACCGTACTCATGGTGGAGCACCACATGGAGGTCGTGCTCGGGCTCGTCGACCGGGTCGCCGTCATGCATCACGGCGAGCTGCTCGCCGTCGACACCCCGGAAGCGGTCATGGCGAACCCGACCGTGCAGTCCGCCTACCTCGGGGAGGCGGTGTGAGCGCGCCGATCCTCACCGTGCGCCGGCTGTCGGGTCGCATCGCGGGCCAGCAGGTCGTCGAGAACGTCTCGTTCGAGGTGCCCGCCACGGGCGTCACCGCCCTGCTCGGGCGCAACGGCGTCGGCAAGACCTCGACGATCAGGTCCATCCTCGGGCTCATCGATCGCACCGGCGAGGTCACGCTCGACGGGCACCGCATCGACCGCCTCCCGACGCACCGCATCGTGCAACAGGGCGTCGGCTACGTGCCGGAGGACCGCGAGGTCTTCGGCTCCCTGACGGTCGGCGAGAACCTCAGACTCGCCGAACGCGACGACCGGCCGCGCCGCGACTTCGTCGCACAGCTCTTCCCCGACATCCACGATCGCCGTGCACAACGTGCAGGCACACTCTCCGGAGGGCAACAGCAGATGGTCTCCCTCGCCAGGGCGCTCGTGAACGAGAACCGGCTCCTGCTCGTCGACGAACCGACGAAGGGCCTCGCCCCGAAGATCGTCGATGAGGTCGCCGTCGCGCTCGCCGAAGCCGCACGTACCGTGCCGATGCTCCTCGTCGAACAGAACCTGCACGTCATCAGGGCGCTCGCCGACCGGGTCGTCGTGCTCTCCGGCGGCCGCGTCGTCTTCACGGGCGAGGCCGCTGACCTGCTCGACGACGAGGATCGCATCCAGCGATACCTCGGCGTCCACGATGCGGATGCGGCCGCAGAAGGGAGCAGCCGATGAGCACCGTCGTCCTCCTCGTCATCACGGGCCTCGGACTCGGCGCCCTCTACTTCCTCGTGGCGAGCGGGCTCTCGCTCATCTACGGCCTCATGGGCGTGTTGAACCTCGCCCACGGCTCGTTCCTCACGATCTCGGCGTTCCTCGGTTGGGAGGTCGGGCGCCGCGTCTCCGACGGCACCTGGCTGGGGCTGGCCGTCTCGGCGCTGGTCGGCATCGCCGTCGGCGCGATCGTCGCCGCTCTCACCGAGTACCTCCTGATCCGACGGCTCTACGAACGCCACATCGAGCAGGCCCTCGTGACCGTCGGCCTCTCGCTCGCGAGCGTCGCGCTCTTCGAAGGCATCTGGGGCACCGACCCGATCTACACCGAGAAGCCCGACTGGCTCGGCCAGACCACCGTGATCCTCGGTGCCAAGATCCCGAACGACCGGTTCCTGCTGATCGCCTGTGCACTCCTCGTGCTCGGCGGCATCGTGCTCTTCCTCCGGAGGACCCGGTACGGCCTCATCATCCGCGCCGGTGTCGAGAACCGCTCGATGGTCACCGCGCTCGGCATCGACGTGCGCCGCTCGTTCACGCTCGTCTTCGCCATCGGCGGGGCTGCCGCCGGGCTCGGCGGGGTCCTGTCCTCCGTGTACTACGGCTACGTGTCGGCGCATCTCGGTTCGACGCTGCTCATCTTCGCGTTCATCGTCACCGTCATCGGCGGGCTCGGTTCGCTCACGGGCGCCGCGATCGCCTCGGTGCTCGTCGCCGTGCTGCAGCAGTTCGCCAACTTCTACCTCGGCGGCACAGGCGACCTCGTCGTCGTGATCGCCCTCGCCGCGGTGCTGCTCGTCCGCCCGCGCGGACTCCTGGGGAAGGTCGCATGAACGATCGACAGACGCTGGGCTCCGCCCGGCAGACGACGGATGCCGCGGCATCCGATTCCACGACGGCACCGGCCGGCACCGCGGCATCCGCCCGCCGGCCCCTCTGGCTCGCGCTCGGCGGCACGGCACTCGTGGTGCTGCTCGCGCTGCTCCCACTCCTCGCGATCGACATCCCTGGCGTGCTGCCCGGTCCGACCTACACGCCGGGCACGCTGCAGCTCCTCGCCTACGCCATGCTCATCGCGGCACTCGCCCTGAGTTATCGCATGATGTTCGGCCTCGCGGGTCTGCTGTCGTTCGGCCACGCCCTGTTCTTCGCAGCGGGCGCGTACGGGCTGGGCATGGCACTCGACGCCTTCGCACCCGTCGAATGGCCGAGCGAGCTCATCTTCCTCGTGTCGATCATCGTGACCCTCGTCGCCGGTCTCGTGCTCGGCGCGACGGTCGGGGCGCTCGCACTTCGGGTCACCGGCATCGCCTTCGCGATGGTCACACTCGCGTTCGCCCAAGCGGGTTCCGTGCTCATCAGACGCAACCCCGGAGGCGCCACCGGCGGTGATGAAGGGCTCGCACTCGACATCACGAACGTGCCCGACGCACTCGTGGGCGTCATGAACACGCGCAACCTCTACTGGGTGGCGCTCGGCGTGCTCGTCCTCGTCTATCTCGTCGTGCTCTGGGTCGAGAAGAGCCGCGCCGGTCATGTCGCGGAGGCGACACGCGAGAACGAACTGCGCGTGCGGGTGCTCGGTATCCGCCCATATCGGCTGCAGCTCCTCATCTTCATCGTGGCATCCGTGCTCGCGGCGGTCGCCGGGATGGGGTACGTGCTGCTGCAGTCCGGTGCGACGCCTCGCATCGCCACCGTCGACTTCACGCTGAATCTCCTCGTGATCGTCGTGCTCGGCGGGGTGGGGTATCGCTGGGGCGCGATCGTGGGCGGTATCGTCTACACACTGCTCGACCAGCGACTGACGGCGCTTGCGGGCTCGGACGCGATCGCGGCCCTGCCAGACGTGCTCCGGATCCCGCTCTCCGAGCCGTTGTTCATTCTGGGAACGCTCTTCATCCTCGTGGTGCTGTTCCTGCCCGGGGGGATCGCCGGCATCCCGCAGCGCATGCGGACGGGCCGGAAGCAGCACCCGGCCGAAGCGGAGGAGACCGCAGATGCCTGACGCACGCCACACTCTCGGACGCTGGACGCGTGATCGTGCACGCACCACCCCAGAGCGCATCGCGATCGACGACCGCGGCGTCGTCGTCACCTACGGCGAACTCGATGAGCGGGCCGATCGGCTCGCGGCGGCGTTCCGGGAGGCCGGTTTCGCGATCGGCGACCGGGTGGCCACCCTCACCGGCAACAGCGCCGACCAGGTCGTGCTCTTCTTCGCCTGCGCCAAGGCCGGCCTCGTGCTCGTTCCCCTCTCGTGGCGACTCGCCGCCCAGGAGCTCGCCGCCCAGCTCGAGATCGTCGAACCCGCGTTGCTCCTCGTCGAGAGCGAGTTCGAGTCGCTCGCCAGGGCGACGCTCGCCCGGGTCGTGCGACGCATCCCCACTACCGCGCTCGGCGCGCAGGGCGTCGAGACCGAGGTCCCGGCGCCCGCTCGCAGCGGTGCGGAGGTGCCGTCCACTCGTCTCGAGGTCGCCGACGACGACGCACTCCTCATCATCTTCACCTCCGGCACCACATCCACGCCGAAGGGCGCCGTGCTCACGCACGCCAACTGCTTCTGGACGAACCTGTCGTTCTCACGCACGTCAGAGCTCCGCGCGGCTGACACGGTGCTCGCCGTGATGCCGCAGTTCCACGTCGGCGGATGGAACGTCCAACTGCTGCTCGCGTGGTGGACCGGTGCGACGGTCGTGCTCGAGCGCACGTTCGAACCCGGCCGGGTGCTGCACCTCATCCAGGAGCGCGGCATCACGACGATGATGGGGGTGCCGGCGAACTACCTCTTCCTCGCGCAGCACCCCGACTTCGCGCGCACCGATCTCTCGAGCCTCGAGCACGCGGTCGTCGGCGGTGCGCCGATACCGCAGGCCCTGCTCCACGTCTGGCATGCCCGCGGTGTCACGCTCGCGCAGGGCTACGGCCTCACCGAGGCCTCGCCGAATGTGCTCTGCCTGCGAGACGAGGACGCCCGCGCGTATGCGGGATCGGCGGGCAAGCCCTACCCGCACGTCGATGTCGCCGTCGCAGATCCCGTGACCGGAGAACATCTCGACGGCGAAGCCGAAGGGGAGCTGCTCGTGTGCGGACCATCGGTGTTCGCAGGGTACTTCCGCGATCCGGTCGGCACCGAGGCCGTCCTCCGCGACGGATGGCTGCACACCGGGGACCTCGTGCGCCGCGACGCCGACGGGTACTTCACGATCATCGACCGCATCAAGGACATCTACCTGTCCGGGGGCGAGAGCGTCGCGCCGGCCGAGGTCGAAGCGGTGCTCAGGCGCCACCCGGCCGTCGCCGACGTCGCCGTCGTCGGCGTCCCCGACGACCGCTGGGGCGAGGTGGGGGCGGCATGGGTCGTCGTCGGCCGCGGCCGCGTCACGGATGCCTCCGAGCTCACCGACTTCGCCCGCGACTCGCTCGCCAGGTTCAAAGTGCCGCGCGACGTGCACCTGATCGAGGAACTGCCGCGATCGACGGCCGGCAAAGTGCTGCGGCGAGTGCTCGTCGAGCGCGCCGCGAAGATCGCCGCCGCCGATGCCGGTTCTGAAGCCACGCACCTTCGAGAGGATGCACGATGAGTGCCGCACCCCGCACCGCACGCGGCGAGAAGACCCGCCGCCGATTGCTCGAGGCCGCCGAACACGTCTTCGCGGCCAACGGCTACCACGAGGCATCCGTCTCGCGCATCACCGACCGGGCCGGCGTCGGGCAGGGCACGTTCTACCTGTACTTCGACACGAAGCTCGACATCTTCAACGAGCTCGTCGAAGACCTGAACCATCGCGTGCGACAGGCCATGAGCGAGGGCACGCGCGGGGCGACGAACCGCATCGAGGCCGAGCGCGCGGGCTTCGCGGCGTTCTTCAGGTTCACGGCGGAGCATCCAGCGCTCTACCGCGTCGTGCGCGAGGCCGAACTCGTCTCGCCCGATGCCCTGCGCCTGCACTACACGCGCATCGTGGAGGGCTACATCGACGGGCTCCGCGAGGCGAGCGAAGACGGCGAGATCGGCGACATCGACCCGACCGTGGCCGCATGGGCGCTCATGGGCATCGGCGAGATGATCGGCATGCGGTGGGTGCTCTGGGGCGACGGCGACGCCGCGCCCGGCGACGACGCCGATCCGACGGCGAGCGGCACTCGAGCCGTGCCGCCCGATGTGCTCGACGAGATGATGCGGTTCATCGAAGGCGCGCTCGGCCGACCGACCCGTGGCGGCGGCCCGAAGGACACAGATGGAACGGGTCCGCGCAGCGGCGCGGCAGACATGGAGGAATCGTGACCGATCTCAGCGGGCGCCGTGCGCTCGTCACCGGAGGAGCGAGCGGCATCGGGGAGGCCTGCGCCCGCGCATTCGCCGACGCAGGTGCCCACGTCACCATCGTCGATCTCGACGGCGAGGCGGCCGAGCGCCTGGCGGCGGACCTCGACGGCGAGGCGTGGCAGGTCGACCTCAGTGACACGGCCGCGCTCGCCGACCTCTCGCTCGACGCCGACATCCTCGTCAACAACGCCGGCATCCAGCACGTGCGCCCCATCGAGGAGTTCGAGCCCGAGCGCTTCGCCTTCATCATGCGACTCATGCTCGAGTCGCCGTTCCTGCTCATCCGGGCCGTCCTTCCCGGCATGTACGGACGCGGCTTCGGCCGGGTCATCAACATCTCGAGCGTGCACGGGCTGCGGGCCTCGCCGTTCAAGTCGGCCTACGTCGCGGCCAAGCACGGTCTCGAGGGCCTCTCGAAGGTCACGGCGCTCGAGGGCGGTGCACACGGCGTCACCTCGAACTGCATCAACCCGGGCTACGTCCGCACCCCGCTCGTCGAGCGGCAGATCGCCGACCAGGCGAGGCTGCACGGCCTCACCGATGCGGAGGTGCTGCCGAAGGTGATGCTGACGGAGTCCGCGGTCAAGCGACTCGTCGAACCCGATGAGGTGGCCGGCCTGGCACGCTGGCTGGCCGGACCTGCCGCGGGCATGGTCACCGGTGCGAGCTACACGATCGACGGCGGATGGAGTGCCCGATGACCCGAACCTCGTTCGCAGTGCCGGTCGAAGGCGGAATGTTCTCCGGGGGGCAGTGGCGAGCGGATGCCACGGGGCTCCCGGTGCTCGCCGTGCACGGCATCACAGCGACCCATCGCAGCTGGGACGTCGTCGCCGACGGATTCGACGGCCGGCGCGTGATCGCACCTGATCTGCGCGGTCGTGGCCGCAGCAACGCGCTGCCGGGGCCGTACGGCATCGAGCGCCACGCCGACGACATCGCGGCGATGCTCGACGCGCTCGGCGTCGACCGCGCCTTCGTCGTCGGCCACTCGATGGGTGCGTTCGTCTCGGTCCGGTTCGCCGAGCGCCATCCCGATCGGGTCGCGGGCGTCGCGCTCGTCGACGGCGGGCTGCCCGTGCCGAATCCGGCGGGCGTGCCCGCAGATCAGCTCCCGGCCGTGATGCTCGGCCCGGCACTCGAGCGGCTCTCGATGACCTTCCGCTCGCGGGCCGACTACGTCGATTTCTGGCGGCGGCATCCGGCGCTCGGGCCGTACTGGAACGATGCGATCGTGGGCTACGTCGAGTACGACCTCGAGGGCGAGGAGCCGAACCTCCGCAGTTCCGCCGTGGCGGAAGCGGTCGCCGAGAACGTGGTGCAGCTCGATGGGGCGAACGGGTACGTGGAGGCGTTGACAGCGCTGCCCGGCCCGGTCGACTTCTTCCGAGCTGCACGCGGGCTCCAGGACCAGGCGCCGCTGTATCCCGAGTCGATGCTCGCCGACTGGGCCGAGCGGATGCCGCAGCTCGCCGTGCACGAGGTCGCCGACGTCAACCACTACACGATCGTGATGACCGAGCCCGGCGCGGGTAGCGTGATCCCTGTGATCCGTGCCCGCATCGAGGCGGCGGAAACACAGGAAGGTGCATCGTGACACTCGACAAAGTCGTCGGGTCCGCTCAAGAGGCGGTCTCCGACATCCCTTCAGGGGCCAGTCTCGCCGTCGGCGGATTCGGACTCTGCGGCATCCCGATGGTGCTGATCCAGGCCCTGCTCGACGCAGGGGTCGACGGGCTCTCCGTCGTCTCGAACAACTGCGGCGTCGACGATTGGGGGCTCGGCGTGCTGCTCGCGAAGCAGCGCATCGCCAAGATGACCTCGTCGTACGTCGGTGAGAACAAGGAGTTCGAGCGGCAGTACCTCTCGGGGGAGCTCGAGCTCGAGCTCACGCCGCAGGGCACGCTCGCCGAGAAGCTGCGGGCCGGAGGCAGCGGCATCGCCGCGTTCTTCACCCAGACCGGCGTCGGCACGCAGGTCGCCGAGGGCGGGCTGCCGCGGCGCTACCACGCCGACGGCACGATCGCCGTCGCGAGCCCCGTGAAGCCCGTGCAGACGTTCGACGTCGGCGGAGCGCCGCGCGAGTTCGTGCTCGAGGAGGCGATCACGACCGACTACTCGCTCGTGCACGCGCTGAAGGGCGACCGGTACGGCAACCTCGTCTTCGACAAGTCGGCGCGCAACTTCTCGCCGCTCGCCGCGATGGCAGGGCGCATCTGCATCGCGCAGGTCGAGGAGATCGTCGAGGCCGGCGAGCTCGACCCCGATGCCGTGCACCTGCCCGGCATCTACGTCGACCGCATCGTGGTCGTCGGCTCCGACATCGAGAAGCGCATCGAACGTCGCACCGTGCGAGAGGGGAACTGAGATGGCACTGACCCGCTTCGAGATGGCCGCCAGGGCCGCTCGCGAACTCGCCGACGGCTCCTACGTGAACCTCGGCATCGGCCTGCCGACGCTCGTGCCGAACTACGTGCCCGACGGGGTCACCATCCTCCTGCAGTCCGAGAACGGGATCCTCGGCGTCGGGCCGTACCCGAGCGACGACGCCGTCGACCCCGACCTCATCAACGCGGGCAAGGAGACGGTGACGGTGCTGCCCGGTGCCGCCTACTTCGACTCGGCGACGAGCTTCGGCATGATCCGCGGTGGCAAGATCGACGCCGCCATCCTCGGCGCCATGCAGGTCTCCGCTGCAGGCGACCTCGCCAACTGGATGATCCCCGGCAAGATGGTGAAGGGCCCGGGCGGTGCGATGGATCTCGTGCACGGCGCGCGCCGCAAGATCGTGCTCATGGAGCACGTCGCCAAGGACGGCTCGCCGAAGATCGTGCACGAGTGCTCGCTGCCCCTCACCGGCCGCGGCGTCGTCGACCGCATCATCACCGACCTCGCCGTCATCGACGTGACGCCCGAAGGGCTGCGGCTCGTCGAGTGCGCCCCCGGTGTGACGGTCGACGAGGTCGTCGCCGCCACCGAGCCCCCGCTCATCACGGACTGAACGGACTCGCGCGCAATGGTCGAGACGATCTTCCCCGGCATCGTCGCTCGCCGGGTCGAGACGCCGCGCCTCGTCGCCGGCGTGCTCGAACGGCGGGCGGACGCCCCGTCGGCGTCCGTGGTCTTCGTGCACGGCAACGTGTCGTCGTCGTTGTTCTGGCAGCCGATGATGCTCGCACTGCCGCCCGGGATCGCGGCGTACGCCGTCGACCTGCGCGGTTTCGGCGACAGCGTGACGCTGCCGGTCGATGCCACCCGCGGGCTGCGGGACTTCTCCGACGACGTGGCATCCGTCATCGACGCCCTCGATCTCGGCGCCGTGCACCTCGTCGGCTGGAGCATGGGCGGCGGCGTCGTCATGCAGCTCCTGCTCGACCGGCCCGAGCTCGTGGCGAGCCTCACGCTGCAGTCGACGGTGTCGCCGTACGGATTCGGCGGCACCGTGCTCGACGGCTCGCTCCAGACGGCGGATGCCGCAGGCACCGGCGGCGGGGGAGTGAACCCCGATTTCGTGGCGAGGCTCGAGGCCGGCGATCGGAGCGACGAGCCGGGGTCGCCCCGTGCCGTGTACCGCTCGAGCTATGTCGCGCCGGGCTTCGTCTCCGAGCATGAGGACGTCTGGGTCGAGTCGATGCTGACGACGGCGATCGGCCTCGACAACTACCCGGGGGACTCGACCCCGTCGGAGAACTGGCCGGGATTCGCGCCGGGCGGCCGCGGCGTGCTGAACACCATGGCGCCGCCCGTGTTCGACACGAGCGGCATCGTCGACCTCGCGGCGAAGCCGCCGATCCTCTGGATCCACGGCGCGCAGGACGCGATCGTGGGCGACGCCTCCTTCTTCGACCTGAACCAGCTGGGCGCGGCGGGCATCATCCCCGGCTGGCCGGGCGAGGAGGTCGCGCCGGCCCAGCCGATGATCTCCCAGACCCGTGCCGTGCTGGATCGCTACTCGGATGCGGGCGGCCGGGTCACCGAGCTCGAACTCGAGAACTGCGGGCATTCGCCGCACCTCGAGCACCCCGAGGCGTTCCGCGACGCGCTGGTGGCGATGTTGTCCGAGTGATCGACTGGGCCGGCCCACCGCATCTCGGGGTCGACAGATCCGCGTGGCATCCGCCGACCACCCGTACGGAAGTAGACTCGTCTCGTGCCTGCTGTGAATCTCGGAATGCCCAAAGTCCCTGAGGTACTGGCCCCGCGACGCAAGTCGCGCCAGATCAAGGTGGGCAAGGTGCTCGTCGGCGGCGGCGCTCAGGTGAGCGTTCAGTCGATGACGACGACGCCCACGACCAACATCAACGCCACGTTGCAGCAGATCGCCGAGCTCACCGCGTCGGGCTGCGACATCGTGCGGGTCGCCGTGCCGAGCCGCGACGACGCAGAGGCCCTGCCGATCATCGCCAAGAAGAGCCAGATCCCGGTCATCGCCGACATCCACTTCCAGCCGAACTACGTGTTCCAGGCGATCGACGCCGGCTGCGCCGCCGTGCGCGTCAACCCCGGCAACATCCGCAAGTTCGACGACCGCGTCGGCGAGATCGCGAAGGCGGCGAAGGACGCGGGCGTCTCCCTCCGCATCGGCGTGAACGCCGGTTCGCTCGACCCCCGCCTGCTCGAGAAGTACGGCAAGGCGACGCCCGAGGCGCTCGTCGAGTCGGCGGTGTGGGAGGCGAGCCTCTTCGAGGAGCACGACTTCCACGACTTCAAGATCTCGGTCAAGCACAACGACCCGATCGTCATGGTCAAGGCCTATCGCATGCTCGCCGAGCGGGGCGACTGGCCCCTGCACCTCGGCGTCACCGAGGCGGGCCCGGCGTTCCAGGGCACGATCAAGTCGGCGACGGCGTTCGGCATCCTCCTGGGCGAGGGCATCGGCGACACGATCCGCGTCTCGCTGTCGGCACCGCCGGTGGAAGAGGTCAAGGTCGGCCTGCAGATCCTGCAGTCGCTGAACCTCCGCGAGCGCAAGCTCGAGATCGTCTCGTGCCCGTCGTGCGGTCGCGCCCAGGTCGACGTGTACAAGCTCGCGAACGACGTCACCGACGGTCTCGAAGGCATGACGGTGCCGCTCCGCGTCGCCGTCATGGGCTGCGTCGTCAACGGCCCGGGCGAGGCCCGCGAGGCCGACCTCGGCGTGGCATCCGGCAATGGAAAGGGCCAGATCTTCGTGAAGGGCGAGGTCATCAAGACCGTTCCCGAGTCCGAGATCGTCGCCACGCTCATCGAAGAGGCCAACCGCATCGCCGACGAGATGGGCGCCGACGCGCCGGTCGGCACTCCAGAGGTCGTCACCCCGTAGTCGTGCGCGCCGCCCGAGCGTATCGTGGGCGGCAGCGGATGCCCCGGGCATCCGATCGCGAGAGGAGACCGCGATGAGCGGCGACGGCAGCGAGTTCGAGTACCCCGACACGGCGGGCTACCCCGACGGCATGGGCACCCTGCATGAGGGCACCGACGATGCTGCGACGGAGGCGGAGGACGACCTCGAGACGTTCGCGCTCGGCGACGAGGAGGACGTCGAAGGCGTCTGACGGGCGCCGCGTTGCGAGCGGCCCGGCCGGTCAGGCAGCGACGGCCGCGCGGAACTCGATCGTGCCCGTGGCGATGTCGGCCGCGAGCAGCTCCACTTCGAGTTCGGTGCCGGCGCGTACCCCGTCGGGCGTGGGACAGGTGGCGGTGACTGCCGGATCGGCGAGCTGGAGCACCGCTCGCTCGCCGCGCACCTCGAGCACGGTCGCGATGAAGCGCTCTCCGACTCGCGCGCTCAGCAAGGCCGCTTCGACGCGCGCGATGGACTCGGCGTCGAGGCGGCTCGCACGTTGCGCCGAGGCGCCCATGAGCGAGGGCAGCTCGCGAAGCGATGAGCGCGCCCACTCGGGCACTTCGCGCCCGGCGCAGAGCGCCTCGCACACGACGAGGCCCCAGCGGTCGACGAGTCGCCGCAGCGGTGCGGTGACGTGGGCGTACGGCGCCGCGAGCGCCGATTGCACGGGGTCGGGCGGGACCGTGCCGTCGAGGGCGAGGTAACCGGCGCCGCGGAAGAGGCCGGATGCCGCCTGCATCACGGCGAGCGCGGCGGGATCGTCGCGGTCGAGCCCGCGGAGGTACTCGCCGTAGGAGATGGGCTCCGGCCACGGTCGGCCGAGCGCGTGAGTCTGCGCACGGAAGGCGGCGATGCGCTCCTCGCTCGGCTTCGGCATCGTGCGGAGCACTCCGACACGGGCCTCGAGCATGAGCTGCGCGGCGGCCATGCCCGTCATGAGCGACAGCTGGGCGTTCCACTCCTCGACCGGCAGCGGATGCCGGCGTTCGAGTGAGTAGCCGCCGCCCGAGGTGCGCACGATCTCCTCGTCGGGTGAGTTGAGGCTCGCACCGCCGCGGGCGCGCTCGACCTCGATGCGGAGGAGCCCCACCTCGCGCAGCAGCGCGAGCGGGGAATCGCCGTCGCCCCCGTCGATGCGAGCCTGCGCCTGCTCGTAGGTGAGCTGTTCGCGTGAACGCATCGTCGCCCGGGTGAGCCGTGTGCGGGTCACCGTGCCTCGCTCGTCGAGCTCGAACGCCCAGACGAATGCGGTGCGGTCCACACCGGGCAGCAGCGATGCACGGTCTTCGCTGAGCACCACCGGATGCAGCGGCACGCGGCCGTCGGCGGCGTACAGGGTTTGGCCCCGGCGCCGGGCCTCACGGTCGACGGCGCCGTCGGGGATCACCCAGCCGGGGACATCCGCGATCGCGTAGTGCACCAGGAACCCGGTCGCCCGTCGTGCGATGTGGAGCGCCTGGTCGAGGTCCGTCGATCCCGCCGGGTCGATCGTGATGAACGCCAGTTCGCGCAGGTCGGCGCCGGGATCGTCTGCGCGCACCGCCTCGGCCTCGGCGAGCACCTCGGGCGCGAATGCCTCCGGCAGGTCCAGCTCGGCACGGAGCCGGGCGAGGGCGACGGCCAGTTCGCTCTGCGCGACGGAGTCCGTGACGTGCGTTCGGCGGCTCGGCATGGCCCCCAGCCTACGAGCAGCCCCGCGAAGCCGGTCGCAGATAGAGTGCCGGGATGACGATCAACACCCGACACATCGAGAACGCTGCCAACGCCCGGGACGACGCCTACCGGCTCATCGAGGAGTTCGCAGACGGCGAGGTGCCCGCTCCCGTGGTGGAAGTGCTCGAGAGTCTCGACACCGCGTTGTTCGACCTGATCAACTGGGCCGACCAGGTCAACCGTCACCTCGCGGAGGCCGGCGCCGAAGTGATCGACGCCGACCTCACCTGAGTCGTTCCGGGCGAACCCGGGCAGGAGGCATCCAAGTGCTCAGTAGAATCGTCGGGTGCCCACACGTCTGACGAACTACTTCCTCCGTACGCTCCGCGAAGACCCCGCCGACGCCGAAGTCACGAGCCACCGCTTGCTCGTGCGCGCCGGCTACATCCGGCGCCAGGCGCCAGGCGTGTTCGCCTGGCTGCCGTTGGGACTGCGAGTGAAGGCGAAGATCGAGGCGATCATCCGTGAGGAGATGACGGCCGCGGGCGCGCACGAGGTGCACTTCCCCGCGCTGCTGCCGCGCGAGCCCTACGAGGTCACGAACCGCTGGACCGAGTACGGCGACACGCTCTTCCGCCTGCAGGATCGCAGGGGCGCCGACTACCTGCTCGCGCCAACGCACGAGGAGGTCTTCACGCTGCTCGTGAAGGACCTCTACAACTCCTACAAGGACCTGCCGCTGTCGATCTACCAGATCCAGGACAAGTACCGCGACGAGGCGCGCCCCCGCGCCGGCCTCCTGCGCGGCCGTGAGTTCACCATGAAGGATGCCTACTCCTTCGACATCTCCGACGAGGGGCTCGACGCGAGCTATCAGGCCCAGCGCGACGCCTACGAGCGCATCTTCGCCCGGCTCGGGCTCGAGTACGTGATCGTCAAGGCGGATGCCGGGGCGATGGGCGGTTCGAAGAGCGAGGAGTTCCTGCACCCGACCCCCGTCGGCGAAGACACCTTCGTGCGCTCCGCCGGCGGCTACGCGGCCAACGTCGAGGCCTTCGAGACGATCGTGCCCGAGTCGATCCCGTTCGACGGGCTACCGGCACCGCTCGTGCTCGACTCCCCGAACACCCCCACGATCGCGACCCTCGTCGACCTCGCGAACGCCGAGTACCCGCGGCCCGACGGGCGCGCCTGGACCTCGGCCGACACCCTGAAGAACGTCGTGCTCGCCGTCGTCCAGCCCGATGGCACCCGCGAGCTCGTCGTGATCGGCCTGCCCGGCGACCGCGACGTCGAGATGAAGCGCGTCGAGGTGGCCTTCGCCCCCGGCGAGGTCGAGCCCGCGACCGACGCCGACTTCGCGAAGCACTCCGGTCTCGTGAAGGGCTACATCGGCCCGTGGTCCGAGGGCGGCGCCGTGCTCGGCGAGGAGTCCGCCACCGGCATCCGCTACCTCGTCGACCCCCGTGTCGTCGACGGCACCGAGTGGATCACCGGAGCGAACGTCGACCAGAAGCACGTCTTCGGGCTCGTCGCCGGCCGCGACTTCGTCGCCGACGGCACCGTCGAGGCGTCGAACGTGCTGCCCGGCGACCCCGCGCCCGACGGCTCCGGCCCGGTCGAACTCGCCCGCGGCATGGAGATCGGCCACGTCTTCCAGCTCGGGCGCAAGTACGCCGAGGTGCTCGGACTCAAGGTGCTCGACGAGAACGGCAAGCTCGCGACCGTCACGATGGGCTCCTACGGCATCGGCGTCACCCGCATCCTCGCGATCATCGCCGAAGACAACAACGACGACAAGGGCCTCATCTGGCCCTCCGCCGTGGCGCCCTTCGACGTGCACGTGGTCGCGACCGGCCGCGACGACACGGTCTTCGACGCGGCCGAGACGATCGTGGCGGAGCTCGAGGCATCCGGTCGCGATGTGCTCTTCGACGACCGCCCCAAGGTCTCGCCCGGCGTGAAGTTCGGCGACGCCGAGCTCATCGGCGTGCCGAAGATCGTGATCGTCGGTCGCGGCGTCGCCGACGGCATCGTCGAGGTGTGGGATCGCGCGAGCGGCGAGCGCACGCAGGTGCCGATCGGCGAGGTCGCTGCAGCACTCGCCTGACGCCGGCTCGGTCACCTGAACCGCTCGCTCCCACCTGGTGGGAGCGGGCGGTTCAGTGCTGCTGGTGCGGCTCGCTCGTCCCGTGCAGTGGATGTCGCGTCGTGGAGCGGCATCGTTCACTGCGGGTTCACCGCGCGTTCAACCGTCGTCTGATGCGGATTCGGTTTCCGCGAGCACTCTGCAGAGTGGAATCCCGACCACGAACGTGAGGACCGATCCGTGACGATCACCGACATCCAGCTGCTTCCGATGGCCGATCACGTGCGCGGCAAGCGTTCGCCGGTGACGTGCCACTTCAAGTGCGGCAACGCCTGTCTCGGCCCCGAGTGCAACACGTCCTCGAACCCCGCCTTCCGCGAGATCGCCTCCGCCGCACTGTCGCGGCGCGCGCTGCTCGGGCTCGGTGCCGCGGGGGCCGTGGGCATCGCGCTCGCCGCCGCGACGCCGACCGGCGCGGCCGTCGCCGCCCCCGGTGGCGGAGCCTCGGGCGCCCCGGGCGGCCTGCCGTTCGACGCCATCTCGCCGGTGCCGAAGATCGTCGACGACTTCAACGTGCCGGAGGGGTACACGTGGGCGCCGATCATCCGCTGGGGCGACCCGCTGTTCTCCAGCGTGCCGGCCCTCGACTTCGACAACCAGACGCCCGAGGCACAGGCGGGCCAGTTCGGCTACAACTGCGACTACCTCGACATCATCGCCGATCGGAGCGGTCGCACCGGCGTGCTCGTGAACAACCACGAGTACGTCAACCCGGGAATCATGTTCCCGGCGACGAGCGACACCGCCGAGCTCGACCGTCGCGCCGTCATCTACAAGGCCGCCCACGGCTTCTCGGTCGTGGAGCTGCGGCGCAGCAAGCTCGGCCAGCCCTGGCGCTACCTCGTCGACGGTCGCCGCAACCGCCGCATCACCGCCGACACCGTATTCGAGCTCACCGGCCCCGCGGCCGGCACCGATCTCGTGAAGACCGCCGAGGACGGCGAGGGCCGCTGGGTGAAGGGCACGCTCGGCAACTGCGCCGGCGGCACCACGCCGTGGGGCACCGCGCTCTCGGGCGAGGAGAACTTCGACGGCTACTTCGCCTGGGCCGCCGACACCGCGGGGCAGAAGCGCTACCGCGCCACGCCCAGCGCGAAGTCGACCTACACGTTCGAACGCATCGACCCGCGCTTCGACGCGCACGACGCCGGCTTCGTGAACGAGCCCAACCGCTTCGGCTGGATCGTCGAGATCGACCCGGAGGACCCGGCCTCGACGCCGCGCAAGCACACGGCGATGGGCCGTTTCAAGCACGAGGGCGCCAACGTCATCATCGCCGAGGACGGCCGCGCGGTCGCATACATGGGCGACGACCAGACGAACGACTACCTCTACAAGTTCGTCTCCAAGGGCACGTTCGACCCGGGACGCACCCCCGTCGCGCGCCGCAACAACCTCGGGCTGCTCAGCGAGGGCGACCTGTACGTCGCGAAGTTCACGGGCAACTCGCCGGCCGCCGAGATCACCGGCACCGGAGCGCTCCCCGCCGACGGCCTCTTCGACGGCACCGGCCAGTGGATCCCGCTCACGCAGGACGGCGAGAGCGTCATCTCCGGCATGAGCACCGAGGAGGTGCTCGTCTTCACGCGCCTCGCTGCCGACACCGTCGGCGCGACGAAGATGGACCGCCCCGAGGACGTGCAGCCCAACCCGAAGACCGGCAAGGTGTACGTCGCCCTCACGAACAACTCGTCGCGGTCACTCGCGACGATCGACGAGGCCAACCCGGTCACGGGCAACCGCAACGGGCACATCATCGAGCTGACCGAGACCGCCGGCCAGTCGGGCACCGCATTCGGCTGGAGCATCCTGCTGCTCTGCGGCGACCCGGCGGTCGACCAGAACACCTACTTCGCCGGGTTCCCGAAGGAGCTCGTGTCGCCGATCTCCTGCCCCGACAACGTGGCGTTCGACTCCGAAGGCAACCTCTGGATCTCGACCGACGGCGCGCCCAGCAAGATCGGATTCAACGACGGACTCTTCAAGGTGCCGCTCGAGGGGCCCGACCGCGGCCGCGTGCAGCAGTTCCTCTCGGTGCCGCGCGACGCCGAGACCTGCGGGCCGGTCATCCATGACCAGGAGGGCATGGTCTTCGTCGCCGTGCAGCACCCGGGCGAGGAGGGCACGGTCGGCGCGCCGACCTCCTACTTCCCCGACTACGTGCCGTCGCACCGCCCGGACACCGGCCTCGTCGCCGCGCCGCGACCCTCGGTCGTGCAGGTCTGGCGCGCGTAGCTGGGACGCGCAGCACTCGACGGAGGTGACGGATGCCGCGGGGCATCCGTCACCCGGGAACCCGGCTCTACGCCGCGACCGCCTTCGCGGCGCGCTCGCCCGACACGACGGCTCCGTTGAGGAACCCGAAGTACTCGACGCTCGTGTGCTCGCCCGCGAAGTGCACGTTGCCCTCCGGCACCGAACCGGCGCCGAAGAGCGAGGTGTACTGCCCGGGCCGCAGCACCGTGTACGAGCCCTTCGACCACGGGTTCGCCCACCAGAAGTCGCGGTAGGACTTGCCGGTGTATGCGGCGGTCATGCCGGGGAAGATCGGCTCGGCCTGCGCGAGGAGGCCGCTGACCTGCGATGCGCCCGCCGGGCCGAAGGCGTTGCCCGTCCACGCCTTGACCTGGTCGCCCGACGGGAAGAAGTTGAACACACCGGTCGGCAGGGGGTGGTCGGCCGTGTCGTCCCAGCCGCACTGGAATCCGCTCGTGTTCGTGTAGGCGGCGCCGCCGTACCCCTGGTCGACCCACGGCCGGTGGCTCACCTGCACGTGCACCTTCGCGTTCGCGCCGAGGCCGACCTCGTTGATCGTGCGCAGCTTCAGCGCCGAGAATCCGGACTGGCTGAGGTCGCAGTCGCGCAGGGTCGTGAACGGCAGCGCGAGGATGACGCGGTCGGCGGTCTGGTCGACGGTGGTGTTGCCGACCTGGAAGCTGAGGCGCACGGTGCCGTCGGCGTTGCGCTTGACGGCGGTGAGCTTGTAGCCGTAGCGCACGGTGTTCGCGGGCAGCTCTTCGAGCATGCGGGAGATGAGGAGGTCGTTGCCGCCGTTCACCGAGTACTTCTCGTCGGCGCCGTTGACCGGCGAGAGGCTGTTCTGCGCGTTCCACCCGAGCAGGTACACGAGGCTCAGCGCGGACTGCTCGTGCGGCTCGAGGCCGTACTCGCTCATCACGTTGGACTGCATCAGCTTGGCGAAGCGGCTCGAGAGGCCGCCGGGCACGTTCGCGGCGAGCCACTGGTCGACGTTCAGCTGGTCGAGGGCGACACCGGCCGCGGTGTGGCTGTCGTAGGTCTGGCAGTACGGCGCGCTCGCGAGTGCGGACTTGAAGGCCTGGTAGACGACTCCCCAGTCGGCGTTCGCGTCGTCGTACGGGTAATCGGCGCCGTCGATCCAGTACTTGTCGTCCCAGCCCTGGTAGCTGCCGCCGGCGACGACATCGAGGCTCAGGCCGAGGTTCGACGCGAGGTTGCGCGTGGCGTTGTGGTCGGTGTTGATGAGGGCGCCGCCGTGCTCCACGACGATGCCGTCGTCGAAGTGGCCACGGAGACTGTAGCAACGGCCTCCGGCTCGGGCGCTGCCCTCGTAGACGGTCGATGCGATGCCCTTCACCCGCCAGAGCCAATGGGCGGCGCGCACGCCCGCGAGGCCGGCGCCGACGATCACGACGCGCGGCGTCGGGCCAGGCTTGGCCGCTGCGGCGTGGGCGGGCGTCGCCATGGCGAGCGCCGCGCCGGCGCCGATCGCACCTCCGGCGATGAGGGCGTTGCGCCGGCTGAGACCCCCGGACGACTCGGGTTCGCGCCCGAGCACGTCGTCGACGGGGACGCCCGTGCGGTCGGCTTCGGCATGGGCGCGGATGATGCGGCCGAGCCGTGCGCTGAGCGGGGTGGTGCCTCTGGAACCTGTCATGATGAGAGCCTCGCAATCCGTGGTGGGTTTGAGATCGGTGCTGCTTAACATGTTGCTTAGTGCAATTGAGCAGGATGTCTCGTCAGTGCGTCAACCCCCAACTTCTCGCGACGGCGGCCGGTCCGGCGCCGCGCGGCATCCGTGATCTGTGACTTGGAGGTGGGGGAGTGACCGGCAACGATGTCGGCGAACAGGTCCGTCGTTATCGCGTGGCCCGTCGCCTCTCGCAGCGCGCGCTCGGCGAGCAGGCCGGAGTCACCTCCGGGTTCATCAGCCAGCTCGAGACGGGCCGCGCCAACGCGAGCATCTCGACGCTGCGCCGACTCGCCGACGCGCTCGGCGTCGGGCTCGCCGACCTCGTCGAACCGGGCCCGGTCTCGGCTGCGCGGGTCGTGCGTGCCGACGCGCGCCGGACGCTCACCGCGAGCGACGGCATGACGAAGTCGTTCCTGACGGAGCCGCCGTTCGGGCATGTCGAGATGTACGCCGTGACCATGGAACCCGGCGGATCGACCGGCCCGACACAGTATCGCCACGGTGAATCGGAGGAGGTGCTGCTCGTGCTGCGCGGGCGAGTGCGCGTCGAGCTCGCCGACGAGGTGCACCTGCTCGCCGAGGGCGACAGCATCGTGTTCTCGAGCAGCACTCCGCACCGGGTGGCGAACGACGGCGACGGCGAGGCCGAACTCGTGTGGGTGAACAGCCCGCCGACCCCGCCGGACTGAGGCGCGATCCCTCCATCGCCTGCGCCGGAGCGCCCGGCATGGCTGCCCGAGGGGCCGGACATCCGGTACCGTAGAGTCCTGTCCGCTCCGAGGGGAAGCGGCGTGAGAGCTGAATAGAGGAGGCCGGGTTCATGGATATCGACCTCAGCGTGCTGCGGATGATGGAGCGCGAGAAAGAGATCCCATTCGACGAGCTGGTGGAGATCATCGAGCAGGCCATTCTCATGGCCTACTTGAAGCACACGCACCCCGACCAGCACGGCCACGCGAATCCCGATGGCGCGCGTGCACACCTCGATCGCAAGACCGGCCACGTCTCGGTGTTCGTTCCCGAGCTCGATGAAGAGGGCAACGTCGTCGGCGAGGCCGAAGACAGCCCGAGCGACTTCGGCCGCATCGCCGCATTCGCCGCGAAGCAGGTCATCAACCAGCGTCTGCGCGACATCGCCGACGACGCCGTGCTCGGCGAGTTCCGCGGACGCGAGGGCGACATCGTCGCCGGCATCATCCAGCAGGGTCCGAACCCGCGCATGGTGCACATCGACCTCGGCACGGTCGAGGCGATCCTGCCGCCCGAAGAGCAGGTGCCCGGCGAGGAGTACCTCCACGGCCAGCGCATCCGCGTCTACGTGACGAGCGTCGCCAAGGGCCTCAAGGGCCCCTCGATCACCGTCTCGCGCACGCATCCCGCTCTCGT
The DNA here is from genome assembly GCF_001429165.1 of Agromyces sp. Root81. Taxonomy (GTDB): domain Bacteria; phylum Actinomycetota; class Actinomycetes; order Actinomycetales; family Microbacteriaceae; genus Agromyces. The sequence continues at coordinate 182,731 of NZ_LMIR01000004.1, read as the reverse complement.
GCGCAAGCTCTTCGCACTCGAGGTGCCCGAGATCGCCTCCGGCGTCGTCGAGATCGTCTCCCTCGCCCGCGAGGCCGGCCACCGCACGAAGATCGCGGTGCGCGCCACGCAGCCCGGCGTCAACGCCAAGGGCGCCGCGATCGGCGAACTCGGCCAGCGCGTGCGCGCCGTCACGGCGGAGCTCGGCGCCGAGAAGATCGATATCGTCGACTGGAACGACGACCTCGCGACCTTCGTCGCGAGTGCGCTGAGCCCGGCGAAGGTCACGAGCGCCTTCGTGATCGACGAGGCGACGCGCGCCGTGCGCGCCCTCGTGCCCGACTACCAGCTCTCGCTCGCCATCGGCAAGGAGGGCCAGAACGCCCGCCTCGCCGCGAAGCTGACGGGCGCGAAGATCGACATCCAGCCCGACTCGGTCCTCGAGTCGGACTGAGTCCAACGGCCGCCGAGCGGCCGTCGCCATATCCACCGATCGGCCGCCGTCGGCGGCCGGACAGCGCAGAGTGTAAGATGGAACCCGTCAGAACGTGCATCGGATGCCGTTCGCGTGCCCCACGGTCCTCACTTCTGAGGGTCGTCACCCAGAACTCCCACGTCATCGCAGATGATGCGGCTGTGCTTCCGGGCAGGGGTGCGTGGCTGCATCCGTCACTCGAGTGCTACCGGCTCGCCGTGCGGCGACGCGCCTTCGGGCGTGCACTCCGCATTCGCGGCGAGGTGGACACCAGCAACGTAGAGAACAGGCTGAACGGCGCAGTGATTACCAATGAGTGACAACAACTCATGAGCGGCTCGAAATGAGCCCCGTCCGTCATTAGACGGCTGCCCCTGTCCGGGTGCAGCCCGGAACAGGAGAGAAGTGGCTGCCAAACCACGCGTACACGAGATCGCATCCGAACTCGGTGTTGACAGCAAGATCGCCCTTGAGAAGCTCAAGGAGATGGGCGAGTACGTCAAGGGACCCTCGTCGTCCATCGAACCCCCCGTCGCACGTCGCCTGAAGGCGGCGCTCGAGGCTGCAGGCGCGGCCGCTTCGGCGGCTCCTGCCGCTCCGGCTCCCGCTGCACCCGCAGCGTCCTCCGGCGCCAAGCCCGGCCCCAAGCCGGCTCCGAAGCGTCCGGCCGCACCCGAGGCCCCGGCGCCGGTCGAGGTCGCTGAGGCCCCGGTCGCCGAGGCGCCGCTGACGGTCGCCGAGCGCCAGGCCCAGGCCGAGGAGCGCGCAGCGCAGGCCGCAGCCGAGAAGTCGACGGATGCCCCTGCGGCACCCTCGACCGAAGGCGACGAGGCCAAGCCCGCCGCCGGCGCCCCGAAGCCCGGTGCAGCGGCAGCACCGCGTCCGGGCGCACCGCGTCCCGGCGCCGGTACGCCCCGCCCCGGCAACAACCCCTTCTCGAGCTCGCAGGGCATGGGCTCGCGCCCGGCTCAGCCGCGCCCGGGCAACAACCCCTTCTCGAGCGCGCAGGGCATGGGCCAGCGCCCGAGCCCCGGCAACATCCCGCGCCCGCAGGCGCCGCGACCCGGTTCGCCGCGTCCCGGCGCTCCGCGTCCGGCCGGTGCGGGCGGTCGCCCCGGCGGCGGCTTCCAGCGCCCCGGTGGTGCAGGCGCAGGCGCCGGCGCACGTCCCGGTGGAGCCGGTGGCTTCCAGCGCCCCGGCGGCGCACCCGGCGGCGGCTTCGGCGGCCCGCGCCCCGCGGGTGGCGGCGGTCGTGGCCGTGGCCCAGGCGGTGGCACCGCAGGTGCCTTCGGTCGTGGCGGCGGCAAGAGCAAGTCGCGCAAGTCGAAGCGGACGAAGCGGGCCGAATTCGAGATGCGGGAAGCCCCGTCGCTCGGCGGCGTGAGCGTTCCCCGCGGCGACGGCAACACGGTCATCCGTCTGCGTCGCGGCTCCTCGATCTCGGACTTCGCCGACAAGATCGACGCGAACCCCGGTTCGCTCGTGACGGTGCTGTTCCACCTCGGTGAGATGGCGACGGCGACCGAATCGCTCGACGAGGCCACCTTCCAGGTGCTCGGCGAGGAGCTCGGCTACAAGATCCAGGTCGTCTCGCCTGAAGACGAGGACCGCGAGCTCCTCGAGGGCTTCGACATCGACCTCGACCAGGAGCTCGAGGACGAGACCGACGAAGACCTCCAGCAGCGTCCCCCGGTCGTCACCGTCATGGGTCACGTCGACCACGGTAAGACCCGACTCCTCGATGCGATCCGCAACGCGAACGTCGTCGCAGGCGAGGCCGGCGGCATCACGCAGCACATCGGTGCCTACCAGGTGCACACCGAGCACGAGGGCATCGACCGCGCCATCACCTTCATCGACACCCCGGGTCACGAGGCGTTCACCGCCATGCGTGCACGTGGTGCGCAGGTCACCGACATCGCGATCCTCGTGGTCGCGGCCGACGACGGCATCATGCCGCAGACGGTCGAGGCGCTGAACCACGCGCAGTCGGCGAACGTGCCGATCGTCGTCGCGGTGAACAAGATCGACAAGCCCGACGCCAACCCGGCCAAGGTGCGCCAGCAGCTCACCGAGTTCGGCCTCGTGGCCGAGGAGTACGGCGGCGACGTGATGTTCGTCGACGTCTCGGCTCGCGAGAACATCGGCATCCAGGACCTGCTCGACGCAGTGCTCCTCACCGCCGACGCCGGTCTCGACCTGCGTGCGAACCCGAACAAGGACGCTCGCGGTGTCGCCATCGAGGCGAAGCTCGACAAGGGCCGCGGTGCGGTTGCGACCGTGCTCATCCAGTCGGGAACGCTGAAGGTCGGCGACGCGATCGTCGCAGGCACGGCCTACGGCCGCGTCCGTGCGATGGTCGACGAGAACGGCGACCCCGTGCTCGCCGCGACTCCGTCGCGCCCCGTCCAGGTGCAGGGCCTCTCGAGCGTGCCGCGCGCCGGCGACACCTTCCTCGTCACCGAGGAGGACCGCACCGCGCGTCAGATCGCCGAGAAGCGCGAAGCCGCAGAGCGCAACGCCCAGCTGGCCAAGGCCCGCAAGCGCATCTCGCTCGAGGACTTCACCCGTGCACTCGAAGAGGGCAAGGTCGAGTCGCTCAACCTCATCATCAAGGGTGACGTGTCGGGTGCCGTCGAGGCGCTCGAAGAGTCGCTCATGAAGATCGAGGTCGACGACTCGGTGCAGCTGCGCATCCTCCACCGCGGTGTGGGTGCCATCACCGAGAGCGACGTCAACCTCGCGACGATCGACAACGCGATCATCGTCGGCTTCAACGTGCGCCCCGACACGAAGGCGCGCGAACGCGCGGCTCGTGAGGGTGTCGACATCCGCTTCTACTCGGTGATCTACAACGCCATCGACGAGATCGAGGACTCGCTGAAGGGCATGCTCAAGCCCGAGTACGAAGAGGTCCAGTCGGGCGTCGCCGAGATCCGCGAGGTGTTCCGCTCCTCGAAGTTCGGCAACATCGCCGGTGTCATCGTGCGGTCGGGAACGATCACGCGAAACGCCAAGGCTCGCGTCATCCGCGATGGCGTCGTCGTCGGCGACAACCTCGCGATCGAGTCGCTGCGTCGCTTCAAGGACGATGTCACCGAGGTCCGCACGGACTTCGAGGCCGGCATCGGCCTCGGCAAGTTCAACGACATCCAGGTCGGTGACGAGATCGAGACGATTGAGATGCGGGAGAAGCCCCGCGCGTAACTCGTGGATGGGGTCCCTGATTCTTCACTCCGGTGAAGAGCGGGGACCCCTACCCCGATTCACCGGAGTGAAGAATCAGGGACCCCAAGGGCGCATCGCCCTGGGGAGAAGAAAGGCTGAGGGACATGGCGGATCCGGCACGGGCCAGGAAGATGGCCGATCGCATCAAGGAGATCGTCGCCAAGCGACTCGACAAGGGCCTGCGCGACCCGCGGCTCGGGTTCGTCACGATCACCGATGTGCGCGTCACCGGCGACCTGCAGCACGCGAGCATCTTCTACACGGTGTACGGCACCGATGAGGAGCGCGAAGACTCGGCCAAGGCGCTGAAGGCGGCGACCGGGATGCTCCGCAGCGAGGTCGGCCGCAACATCACGGCACGACTCACTCCGTCGCTCGAGTTCATCGCCGACGCGATCCCCGAGAACGCCGAGCACATCAGCGCACTCCTCCGCGAGGCGCAGACGCGCGACGCAGAGACGGCCGAACTCGCGGCAGCCGCCGAGTACGCCGGCGAGGCGGACCCCTACGTCAAGCCGCGCGAGTTCGACGAGGACGACGAGTCCGTCGACGAGGCGGATTCCGCCCGCTGATCAGGCCTCGGGCAAGCGGTAGCCGTCGGGCTCGCACATCGCGAGTCCGTCGGCGACAAGGCTCGTGAGCGCACGCTCGAGCTGCTCGGCTTCCGCCCAGACCGGCTCGAGTTCGACCCGCGAGACCGGGCGGTGCGCTGCGCGCAGCTCCCGCATCACGAGGCCGCGCACCTGGCGGTCGGAGCCCTCGAACCGGGCCTGCCCGGCCTTCCTCGGACCCGAGTAGGCAGGGTAGCCCGCCGCCCGCCATGCGCACGCGGCGGCGATCGGGCAGGCCTCGCACTGCGGTGCGCGCGCGGTGCACACCGTGGCACCGAGTTCCATGGCTCCGGCGTTGAAGCGGCGTGCCGACTCATCGTCGCGGGGGAGGAGCTCCTCCATCGCCGTGAGGTCGCGCGTCGTCGCGGGCGGCCCCGGTTCGGCCTGCCCGGTCACCGCGCGGGCGATGACCCTGCGGGTGTTCGTGTCGACGACGGGCACCCGCTCCCCGAAAGCGAAGGCGGCGATCGCCCGGGCCGTGTACGGGCCGATGCCCTGCAGGGCGAGCAGGGCGCCCAGGTCGTTCGGCACTTCGCCGTCGTGGCGCTCGACGATCTCGACCGCGGCCCGATGCAGCCAGAGGGCCCGGCGCGGATACCCGAGGCGGTCCCAGGCGCGCACCGCCTCCGACGGCGGTTCGGCGGCGAGGGCTGCGGGGGTCGGCCACCGCTCGATCCAGGCCTCCCAGCGCGGCACCACCCGGGCGACCTGCGTCTGCTGCAGCATGAACTCGCTCACGAGCACCGCCCATGGAGAGACGTCGGCCGCCCGCCAGGGCAGGGGCCGCGCGGCATCCGCGAACCAGTCGACGATCGCAGGCGCGATCGCGTCGGAGCTCGGCGTTCGGGGCATCCGTCCAGCCTACGACGAGGCGGATGATGCGCGGCTAGGCTCATCGCATGCGACTCGTCACGACGCCCCGGGTCACCTTCCTCCGCTCGATCGCGGACGAGATCCTGCAGCATCACGGTCGCGGGCGCATGATCGTCGCGATCGACGGGCCGCTGCAGAGCGGCAAGACCGCGTTCGGCGACGACCTCGCCGCCGTGCTCGAGGAACGGGACCACGCCACCTTCCGGGCGAGCATGGAGGGATTCCACCGTTCGCGCGAGGCGCAGGCCGTGTTCGGCGCGGATACACCGGAGCGCTACTACCGGTACGGCTTCGACGAGTCGGCACTGCGCCGGGTGCTCGTCGAGCCGTTCCGCCTCGGCGGGTCCACCGCGTTCGTGACCCGCGTGTTCGACCCGACGCGTGACGCATGGGTCGAACCCAAGTGGATCACCGGCCCCGACGACGCCATCCTCGTCATCGACGGCCGATTCCTGCTGCGGCAGCGGCTCGCCGAGCTCTGGGACGTGCGGATCGCCCTCGACGGCGACCCCATCGACCCGGCCGACGAGATCGCGTACGCGGAGAGCGACCCGCGCCTCGTGGCATCCGTCGTCGTCGACAACCGGGAGCCGGAGCACCCGAGGCGCCGATTCCTCGACGGCCACTGAACGTCTCGGCCAAGGTCCGGGTGGTTTGTCCCCCGTTCGGGAGTGATTTCGTACCCCAGTCGAGAAATGGGTGACATGTCCCCGTTTGAGGGGACATAATGGGGGACACAGCCCAGCCCCCCCGGCTACGCGAACCCGATTCACCACCCGAACCATCCGACGCCAGTCGACGAGCGCTCTCGCGCCCGTCGACATTGCTGTGCGCCCCCGAGCGCCTCCGTCACCTCGGATTCGCCGACCCTGCCGGGCCGACCGATGGAGACACCCCGAATGAGCAAGCTCCGCGCCGCTCTGGCGCATGCCGACGGCGATACCCGCACTCGCGTGCGATGGTCGTCACGCCGCCCGTTCCGCCGCATCGCGGCGATCCTGACCTCACTCGCGCTCGGCGCGGGATTCGCCCTCGTCGGCGTCGCAGCGCCCGCGAGCGCGCACCACAACACGATCAGCGCGACCGCCACCTGCGACGTCGTGACCGGAACGTTCGACATCACCTGGACGGTCGAGAACTCCGAGAAGCGCGTCGAGACGATCACGAAGTCCTCGAATGAAGCGCTCGTCCCCGTGGGAACGGTGCTCGGCAAGCGCGAAGTGAAGACGTTCACGCAGAACGACGTCGCCGAAGGCACCTACAAGCTCGAGCTCTCGGCGAAGTGGGACAACGGCTCCAAGCAGTCGAACTCCGGCGGAATCACCGTCGACGACGAGACCTGCGGCGACCAGCCGGTCAAGAAGATCGAGTTCTGTCACGCGACCGGCAGCACGACGAACCCGTACGTGCGCATCGAGACCTCGGTCAGGGCCTTCTTCAAGGCCGGCCACATCGATCACCAGGACAACGGCGACATCTACCCGGCGTTCAGCTACCTCGACAACAAGGGCAAGCTCATCAAGGTCGCCGCTCAGGGCGACCAGAGCCTCCTGCAGTACGAGAACTGCACGAAGCCCGCACCGACGAAGGTCACGATCACAGCCGTTCCGACCGGTTCGGACACCTGTGGTCCTGAGAACGGCGTGTTCCACCTGCCCGAGGCGGGCGAGGGGTTCACCTGGTCGCAGACGGGTTCCGAGGCGTCGGGTCACATCACGGTGACCGCGGTCATCAAGCCCGGCTACGTGTTCGCCGACGGCCAGCAGACGGTCTGGGACTTCGACTACGACAATGAGGCCTGCCCCCCGGGCGTCGTGACGATCGACGTCAAGCCGACCGGTTCCGACACGTGCGGTGCCGCGAACGGCACGTTCGTACTGCCGAATGACACCGACACCTACACCTGGGCGCAGACCGGCTCCGAGGCATCGGGCAAGATCACGGCCACCGCGACCGCGAGGGACGGATTCGTCTTCGCCCCGGGCCAGCAGACCGTCTGGGACTTCGAGTACGACAACGAGCCGTGCCCGATCGTCGTCGAGGTGCCTGCTGCTCCGAAGTCGACTGACGTCTGCGGCGTCGACAACGACGGCGTCGACCTGCCGAAGGACACCGCATCGGTGACCTGGCGTACCGAGGGCGACCCGAAGACCGGCGCATCGACCGCGATCGCCACGGCGACGAAGGGCCACAAGTTCGCCGACGGCTCGATCGAGAAGTCGTTCCCGTTCACGTTCACGAACGTCGCGTGCATCGCTCCGACCCTCACGGGCTCGGTCGCCACCGGCACCTGTGAAGCCGACTCGCCGTGGATCCTCTTCGACGTCGAGCTGAACGACCCCGACAAGCAGTCGACCGGGAACACGGCCTCGCTCGTGCTGACCGACGGCAAGAACACCGAGACGATCAAGCTCGGCGAGCTCAAGAACGGCGCGCTCGACGGCAAGGTGCTCTGGCCCGGTGCGTCGGTCGACGCCGATGGCAAGGCCAACGGATGGCCGGGCTGGGCGTACGCCGACGGCAAGTGGATCCAGGTCGACGACAACTTCGCCTGGACCCGCGGCGCCATCACGGCGAAGCTCGTCGTCAACCCCGAGCTGCCGGTGACGATCTCGTACCCGAAGGCCACTCCCGAGTGCGCCACCGGGCCGAAGACCACCCCTGGCGGCAGCCCCGCCTCCTCGAACGGCACGGGCCTCGCCAGCACCGGTTTCGCCGGTACGCCGATCGCGATCGTGGCGGGCATCATCGTGATCGCCGGCCTCGCGTTCCTCGTGGTCGCGCGCATCCGCCGCAAGCGCGCGTAACGCACGCTGACGCACACTGAGGGGGCCCGGTTCGCCGGGCCCCCTTCATCGTGCCGGCGGCGCGGCGCGCAGCGGCAGCCCATCGCGGGCCGGAGCCGGGCTGCGGGCGCCGCGGCATCCGCTCGCGCCCTTCCGCTGTCGCTAGACCGGAACGTCGGCGAGCACGCGCTCGGCCGGAAGCGAACCGCCCTGCTCGACCTCGTGCACGAGCACGGTGAGCGCCTGGTTCACGGGCGCGTCGAGGCCGACGGCGGATGCCTCGCGGACGACGGCGCCGTTCAGGAAGTCGACCTCGGTCGGCTGCCCCCGGCGCAGGCTCTGCTGCGTGGATCCGAGGTTCGGCACGCCGCCCATGCGGACGCGCATGAGCCACGGCAGCACCTGCCCGATCGCGAGCGGCAGACGGGCGAAGAGTCGCAGTCGGCGGTCGCCGAGACCCTGCAACGTGCCGAAGCTCACGCCCTGTGCGACGCCGATGCGCACCGTCTCGCGCATCGAGGCCGTGACGATCCTGCGCAGGCGGCGATCGTCGACGACGTCCTGCACGCTGCGACCGACGATCGCGGGCACGGCGTTCAGCATGTTGACGACGAGCTTCGTCCATTGCGCGCCGCGGAACCCGCGGATCGCGACGACGGGCACCGCTTCGGAGAGCAGCGCCGCGATGCGCGTGCACTCGGCGTCGGCGGGTCCGTCACCGCGACCGAGGTAGCTCGTCGCCGGGGTCGTGATGCGTACGACGCCGGGTTCGGTGTAGTTGGCGGCGATGATCGACAGCAGTCCCATGCACGAGGCGCGGGGGAGGAGTCGCGCGGCGGTCGCGACCCCGTCGAGGCCGTTCTGCACGACGACGACCGGCACCTCGCCGATGAGCTCGGCGTTCGCGGCGATGGCGGATGCCGCGTCCTGCGCCTTCGTGCACACGAGCACGAGCTCGGGAGCCGTCGTGAGCCGCTCGCCGGCCGCGACGCGAGCCCGCACCTCGCCGTAGGCGCCACTCAGGGCGATGCCCGATTCGCGGATCGCCGCGAGGCCGGCACCGCGTGCCGTCACCTCCATGTCGTGCCCGGCCTGCGAGAGGAGTGCCGCGAACGTGCCGCCGAGCGCGCCAGCGCCGATGATGCCGATCTTCACCGCTCCAGCGTAGGCGCGCGGCGCCGACGAGCCGTGCACGACTGTTAGCCTGTACCGCGTGAACAGCGGCATCCTCCTCGTCGACAAGCCGCAGGGAATCACGAGCCACGACGTGGTCTCGCGCATGCGCCGCCTCGCCGGCACCCGCAAGATCGGCCACGCCGGCACCCTCGACCCGATGGCCACCGGCCTCCTCGTCCTGGGCGTGAACGGCGCGACGCGCCTCCTGCACTACCTCGTGGGTCTCGACAAGGAGTACTTCGCCACCATCCGGCTCGGCTGGAACACGACGACCGACGACGCCGAGGGCAAGGCGCTCGACGCCGCCCCGGCCGACCTCGTCGCCGCCGTCACGGAAGCGGCGGTGCTGGCGGCGATCGAGCCGCTCACGGGAGAGATCGAACAGGTGCCGAGCGCGGTCAGCGCGGTGAAGGTCGCCGGCAAGCGCGCCTACCAGCGGGTGCGCGACGGCGAGACCGTCGAGCTGGCGCCGCGCCGGGTGACGGTCTCGGCGTTCGAGACGCTCGCCTTCCGCGCCGGCGACGGGCATCTCGACGTCGACGTGCGCGTGGAGTGCTCGTCGGGCACGTACATCCGCGCCCTCGCCCGCGACCTCGGTGCCGCGCTCGGCACCGGCGGCCACCTCACCGCGCTCCGACGCTCGCGCATCGGCCGGTTCAGCGTCGACGAGGCGGGCGAACTCGAGGGCTTCGACGTCGCGTCGGCCATCATGAGCCCCGCGGATGCCGCGCGGCGGGCGCTGCCCGTCGTGACGCTCACGGCGGAGCAGGCGATCGACCTCGGCCACGGCAAGCGCGTCGACATCGCGGCGGTGACCGGCCTCGAGGCATCCGATGCCGATGCGCCGCTGCCCGCTGCGTTTGCGGCGATCGACCCGGCCGACCACCTGGTCGCCATCGTCGAGCCGCGCGGTCGGCAGTTGAAGGTCGTCACCGGGTTCCCGCCCGCCGAATCGCAGGAGGCCGACGCATGATCGAGTGGTTCACGTGGGTGCAGCTCGCGGTGGCGGTCGTCGCCGGGCTGCTCTGCATCGGCATGGGGCTCGCCGGACGGGTGCCGAGCGACCTCACGATCGGCGCGCTCGCGCTCGTCGAGGTGCTGCTCCTGGTGCAGGTCGTGGTCGCGTTCGTGCAGCCGGCACTCGGCAACGAACCGAGCGGCAGCGTGCTCGAGTTCGGCACCTACCTCGTCGGCGCGCTCATCCTGCCGCCCGCCGCGGCCTTCTGGGCACTGCTCGAACGCAACCGCTGGTCGACGGTGATCCTCGGCGTGGCCGCGCTCGCCGTCGGCGTGATGGTGTACCGCATGTTCCAGATCTGGACCGTGCAGCAGGCGTGAGCGCCGGTCTGAGAGAATCGATCGACATGAGTGACGTGCGCAGTGCCCACCCGGAGGCACGACAGGGCCGACGGATGAGCGGCATCGGGCGAGTGCTCGTCGCCGTCTACGGGGTGCTCGCGCTCGCGGCGCTCGGCCGCTCGTTCGTGCAGATCGCCTCCAAGTTCGACGAGGCGCCGCTCGCCTACACGCTCTCCGCGCTCGCCGCGGTCGTCTACGTCGTCGCGACGATCGCGCTCGTACGCCCCGGCATCGTCTGGTACCGCGTGGCGTGGGCGACGATCGTGTTCGAGTTCACGGGCGTCATCGTGATCGGCACGCTCAGCATCGTCTTCCCCGAGCTCTTCCCGCACGACACCGTGTGGTCGTGGTTCGGCCGCGGCTACCTGTTCATCCCGCTCGTGCTGCCGGTGCTCGGCATGTGGTGGCTGGCCCGGCACCGCCCGACCTCGAGAGCGGATGCCTCGTGAAGACCTTCAAGGGACTCGGCGCCGTGCCGGCGGGCATCGGCCCGTCGGTCGTGACGATCGGCAAGTTCGACGGCGTCCACCAGGGTCATCGTGCGGTCATCGCCCGTGCCCGCGGCATCGCAGAGGAGCGCGAGCTCTCGACGATCGTCGTCACGTTCGACCGCAACCCGCTCGCGCTGCTGGCACCCGACAAGTGCCCCGACTCGCTCGTGAGCGTGCGACAGAAGCTCGAGCTGCTCGCCACGACGGGCGTCGACGCCACGCTGCTCCTGCCGTTCGACCGCACGCTCGCCTCCGTGCCCGCGACGGAGTTCGTCGAGCGGGTGCTGGTCGACGCGCTCGATGCCAAGGCCGTGCTCGTCGGCGCGGACTTCCGCTACGGCGCCCGCGGTGCCGGCGACGTGCCCCTGCTCATCGAGCTCGGCGCGAAGTTCGGATTCACGGTCGACGTCGTCGACGACGTGCGCCCGGCAGGGGAGCGGCGGGTCTCGTCGACCTGGATCCGCGAGCTGCTCGCCGAGGGCGATGTGCGCCACGCGACCGAACTGCTCGGCCACACGCCGACGGTGACGGGCATCGTCGTGCACGGCGCGGCCAGGGGCCGCGAGCTCGGCTACCCGACGGCGAACCTGTCGCCCGAATCCGAAGGCCTGATCCCCGCCGACGGCGTGTACGCGGGCTGGCTCACCGACGCGGGCACCCGGTATCCCGCCGCGATCTCGGTCGGCGACAACCCCACCTTCCAGGGCGTCGCGAAGAAGCAGGTCGAGGCGTACGTGCTCGACCGCGAGCTCGACCTCTACGACCACGTCGTCGACGTCGAGTTCGTCGAACGCATCCGCGGAATGGTCGCGTTCACGAGCATCGAGGCGCTGGTCGACACGATCCGCGACGATGTCGAGCGGTCGCGCGTCATCCTCGCCGTCTGAGAGAGCCGTGGCCCGCCTCTAGACTCGAGGGGATGACTCCGCTTCCGCCCCGACCGCTGTGGGCGGGTCGGTCTCTTGCGCTCATCGGCATCGTGCTGGTGGCGTTCAACCTCCGCACCGCGGTGGCGTCGCTCTCGCCGATCCTCGGACAGCTCGAGGCCGAGGTGCCGCTCGCACCCGCGATCGTGGGCTTCCTCGGCATGCTGCCGCCGCTCTGCTACGCGCTGTTCGGCATCCTGACGCCGATGGTCGCGAAGCGATTCGGACTCGAGGTGACGCTCGTCGCCGCGCTCGTGGTGCTGTCGCTCGGACTCGCCGGGCGCGGCCTCGCAGGATCCGCGCTCTGGCTCGTCGCGGCGTCGACCGTGACGTTCGCGGCCATCGGCGTCGGCAACGTGCTGCTTCCGCCCCTCGTGAAGCGCTACTTCCCCGACCGCATCGGCCTCGTCACGACGATCTACGTGACGGCGATGTCGATCAGCACGTTCACGCCGCCGCTCATCGCCGTTCCGGTGGCGGATGCCGCGGGCTGGCGGGTCTCCCTCGGGGAGTGGGCGTTCGTCGCGGCGATCTCGCTCGTGCCGTGGATCGCGATGCTGCTGCACCCGAAGCGGGCCGCGGAGGCGCTGCCAGAGGAGGCCGATCCGGGCCTGCTCCGGTACGCGATGCGCTCGCCGCTCGCGTGGTCCCTCACGATCGTCTTCGCCGTCTCGGGGTTCAACGCCTACGCCGCGTTCGCGTGGCTGCCGACGATCCTGCACGACATCGCGGGCGTCTCGCCCGCCCAGGCCGGCGCACTGCTCTCGCTGTACGCGGCCATGGGGCTGCCGGCCGGGCTCCTCGTGCCGCTCCTCGCTGCGCGCTACGGCAAGGTCGGGCTGCTCGTCGCGGTCGCGGTCGCGACGTCCGTGGCCGGCTACCTCGGGCTGCTGCTCGCGCCCGCCTGGGCGACGTGGCTCTGGGTGGCGCTGGCCGGCATCGGTCCGCTGCTCTTCCCGCTCGCGCTCGTGCTCATCAACCTGCGCACGCGAACGCACGCCGGCGCGGTCGCACTCTCGGGCTTCGTGCAGTCGGGCGGATACCTGATCGTCGCCGTCGGCCCGCTCCTCGTCGGACTGCTGCACGAGTGGACGGGCGGATGGACCTGGCCGCTCATCCTCCTGCTCGCCTCGGCCGTGCCCGCCGCCATCGCCGGTGCGGTCGTCGCCCGCCCGCGCTACCTCGAGGACGAGCACTCGCTCGGTCGCTGACGATCGACCGGCAGACGCCGACGGTTCCCGCCGACGGGCCGGCGCCACCGGTCCCGCCGACCGCACCGCGCCCGCGGACGGCCCGTGCGGGACGTGCTGCGAGCGCGCGCGCCATCCGACGACCGGCTGCTCATATGAGCACGATCTGCTGCGAGTGTTGCCGATGCGCACCGGGCTGCCTACGCTGGAGGGCGAACGAGGAGGCGCATGGACGAGATCGACGAACTGCTCTCGATCAGGGCTGCTGAGCTCTACTACGAGGAGAACAAGACCCAAGACGAGATCGGGCAGGCGTTGCGCCTCACCCGGTGGAAGGTCGGGCGGCTCCTCGCACAGGCGAAGCAGCGCGGATTCATCCGGATCGAGATCCTGCACCCCCGGGCCAGGCGACTGCCGATCGAACGGCGGCTGCGCGATGAGCGCGGCCTCGACGACGCCATCGTCGTCTCGACCGCAGGCGTGACCTCGCCCGAAGAGCTGCAGGCGCGCACGGCTCAGGCCGCCGCCGACTACCTCACCGCCCTGCGACCGGTGCCGCGCACGCTCGGCGTCAGCTGGGGGCGCACGCTCTTCGAGATCTCCCAGCACCTGCGCCAAGGCTGGGCGACCGGCGTCAACGTCGTGCAGATCAACGGCGGCGTCAGCCTCAACCGCAGGCCGGGCACCGCAGCGGCCACCGCCGTCGGCATCGCCCAGAAGGGCGGCGGCAGCGCCACGCTGCTGCCGAGCCCCGCGATCCTCGAACGGCTCGAGACGAAAGAGGCGATCGAGTCCGATCGCGTCGTCGCGGGCGTCATCGACCTCGCTCGATCCGCCGACGCCTACCTCTTCAGCGCCGGAGCCGCCGACCACTCCTCGGTGCACGTCGAGAGCGGCTACCTCTCGGTGCCCGACGTCGACCTGCTCGTGCAGAAGGGCGCCGTCGGCGACGTCGTCGGCCGCTACATCGACTCCGACGGCAACATCGTCGATCCGGCGCTCGACGCGCGCACCGTCGGGCTCACCCTCGACGAACTGCGCCGCGCACAGCTCGCGATCGCCGTCATCTCGGGCCCTGGCAAGCACGCCGTGGCCGACGCGGTCGTGCGCAGCCGGCTCTGCTCGGTGCTCGTCACCGACGAGGCCACCGCCCTCCATCTCCTCGACGGCTGAGGCCGTCCCATCGCACCACTCACGAAAGCCAGGTCTCCTCTCATGTCAGGCACCTCCCTCGTCTCAGCCCGCGAGCGGGCCATCGCCGTGCTCGGCGGTGAGCCCGACGATGCGACCCTGCGGCGCTACCTGCACGGCATCGCGGGCGTCGACGCCGTCGGCCTCGAACAGCGCGCAGCCGGGCTCGGCACCCGTTCCATCAAGACGAGCTCCAAGCAGTGGGCGCTCGATCGCATCATCGAACTCATCGACCTCACGACCCTCGAAGGCGCCGACACGCCGGGCAAGGTGCGCTCCCTCGTCGCGAAGGCGGTCAATCCCGACCCGTCCGACGCCTCGACGCCCCGTGTCGCAGCGGTCTGCGTCTACGGCGACATGGTGCCCTATGCGATCGAGGCGCTCGGCGGCGCGCATGGCGACCCCGACGACGGACTGATCTCCGTCGCCGCGGTGGCCACGGCGTTCCCGAGCGGCCGCGCCTCGCTCGACATCAAGCTCGCGGATACGGCCGAGGCGGTTGCGGCGGGCGCCGACGAGATCGACATGGTCATCGACCGCGGCGCATTCCTCGCCGGTCGCTACGGTCTCGTCTTCGACCAGATCGCCGCCGTCAAGGAAGCCTGCCGGCGACCCGACGGCACGAGCGCGAGCCTCAAGGTCATCCTCGAGACCGGCGAGCTCGTCACCTACGACAACGTGCGCCGCGCATCGTGGCTCTCGATCCTCGCGGGCGGCGACTTCATCAAGACCTCCACCGGCAAGGTCGCCCCCGCGGCGACGCTGCCCGTCACGCTCCTCATGCTCGAGGTCGTGCGCGACTGGCACCTGGCCACCGGCCAGCGCATCGGCGTGAAGCCGGCGGGCGGCATCCGCTCGTCGAAAGACGCCATCAAGTACCTCGTGACGGTCGCTGAGACCGTCGGCGAAGAGTGGCTGCAGCCCCACCTCTTCCGCTTCGGCGCGTCGAGCCTGCTGAACGACGTGCTGCTGCAACGGCAGAAGATCGCGTCGGGGCACTACTCCGGCGCCGACTACGTGACGATCGACTGAGACGGACATCATGAGCTTCCTCGACTACGCACCCGCCCCCGAGTCGCGCGCGATCCTCTCGCTCCGTGACAGCTACGGCCTCTTCATCGACGGCGAGTTCGTCGACGGCCGCGGCGAACCCTTCCAGACGATCAGCCCGGCGACCGAAGAGCGCATCGCCATGATCGCGAACGCGAACGCCGCCGACGTCGACGCCGCGGTGGCCGCGGCCCGCCGCGCCTACGACCGCACCTGGTCGAAGATGAGCGGTCGCGACCGCGGCAAGTACCTCTTCCGCATCGCGCGCCTCGTTCAGGAGCGGGCTCGTGAGCTCGCCGTTGCCGAGTCGCTCGACAACGGCAAGCCGATCAAGGAGTCGCGCGACGTCGACGTGCCCCTCGTCGCGGCCTGGTTCTTCTACTACGCGGGCTGGGCCGACAAGCTCGATCACGCCGGCCTCGGCGCGAACCCGCGCTCGCTCGGCGTCGCCGCGCAGGTGATCCCGTGGAACTTCCCGCTGCTCATGCTCGCGTGGAAGATCGCCCCGGCGCTCGCCGCCGGCAACACCGTCGTGCTGAAGCCCGCGGAGACGACGCCGCTCACGGCGCTCATCTTCGCCGAGATCCTGCAGCAGGCCGAGCTGCCCGCCGGCGTCGTGAACATCATCACGGGCGCGGGCGACACCGGCGCAGCGCTCGTCGGCCACGAGGGCGTCGACAAGGTCGCCTTCACCGGATCGACCGGGGTTGGCCGCGCGATCGCCAAGCAGGTCGCAGGCACCGACAAGAAGGTCACACTCGAACTCGGCGGCAAGGCCGCGAACATCGTCTTCGACGACGCGCCCATCGACCAGGCGATCGAGGGCATCGTCAACGGCATCTTCTTCAACCAGGGGCACGTCTGCTGCGCAGGCTCCCGCCTCCTCGTGCAGGAGAACATCCACGACGAGGTCGTCGACCGGCTGAAGTCGCGCCTGTCGACCCTTCGCCTCGGCGACCCGCTCGACAAGAACACCGACATCGGCGCGATCAACTCGCGCGAGCAGCTCGAGCGCATCCGGGCGCTCTCCGACATCGGCGTGGCCGAGGGTGCGGAGCGCTGGACCGCCCCCTGCGACATCCCCGAGAACGGCTTCTGGTACGCGCCCACGATCTTCACGGGCGTGCAGACCTCGAGCCGAATCGCTCGCGAGGAGATCTTCGGCCCGGTGCTCTCGGTCCTGACCTTCCGTACCCCGGCCGAGGCCATCGCGAAGGCCAACAACACCCCCTACGGGCTCTCCGCGGGCATCTGGACCGACAAGGGCAGCCGCATCCTCGCGGTCGCCGACCAGCTGCGGGCCGGCGTCATCTGGGCGAACACGTTCAACCGCTTCGACCCCGCATCGCCCTTCGGCGGGTACAAGGAGTCGGGCTACGGCCGCGAGGGCGGTCGCCACGGTCTCGGCGCCTACCTGTCGCCCGCCCCGATCGGCCAGTCGTCGGCCAGTCGCGGCGCACTCGGCGCCGCGTCGACGGCCGCCATCGAAGCGGATGCCCCGGCACCCGCGAAGCGCTCGCGGGTCGCGAAGCCCGCCCGAACAGCCAAGACCACGACGAAGGGATCGAAGCGATGAGCCGCCTCGCCGTGCCGAAGACGTACAAGCTCTACATCGGGGGAGCGTTCCCCCGCAGCGAGTCGGGCCGCACCTACGAGGTGCTCGCGGCCGACGGCTCGTTCCTCGCGAACGCCGCGCTGGCCTCCCGAAAGGACGCCCGCGACGCGGTCGTCGCCGCACGGGCCGCCGTCTCCGGCTGGTCGGGCGCCACCGCGTACAACCGCGGCCAGGTGCTCTACCGCATCGCCGAGCTCCTCGAGGGGCGTCGGGCGCAGTTCGTCGCCGAGATCGAGGAGACCGAGGGGGTCACGCGCGCCGCGGCATCCGCTCAGGTCGACGAGGCGATCGACCGCTGGGTCTGGTATGCGGGCTGGGCCGACAAGTTCGCCCAGGTCGCCGGTAACGCGAACCCCGTCGCCGGACCGTACTTCAACATCTCGGTGCCCGAACCGACCGGCGTCGTGGCGATCGTCGTGCCGCAGGACTCCTCGCTCCTCGGCTTCGTCTCGGCCGTGGCGCCGGCGCTGGTCGCCGGCAACTCGGTCGTGGCGGTCGCGAGCGAGCGATTCCCGCTCTCGGCGATCAGCCTCGCCGAGGTGCTCGCGACGAGCGACGTGCCGAAGGGCGTCGTGAACGTGCTCACCGGATCGCCGGCCGAGATCGCGCCGTGGCTCGCGAGTCACGCGGACGTCAACGCGCTCGACCTCGTGGGCGCCGGCGCGCTCGACTGGGTGTCGCTCGAGATCGACGCGGCCGACACGCTGAAGCGCGTGCTGCGACCCGAGTCGGGCCCCGACGCCGCCGCGCCCGCGCTCGGCCGCATCGCCGCGTTCACCGAGACCAAGACGGTCTGGCACACGAAGAGCCTGCGATAGGAGCGAGATGTCCGGACGCGATGGCGCGTCAGACGAGCGGGGCCGGCTCGCGACCGACCCCTTCGAAGTACCGCCTCACCAAGCAGGGCGGGGTGATCGTCTCCCGCGGCGGTCAGGCTGTGATGACCGTCGGCGGGCGCGATGCCGCGCGGCTCGTCGCCGCACTGCAACGGGCCGACGAGACGCACGTGCAGCACCTGCTCGCGCGGGCGAGCGGCAACGACCGGCGGGGCAACGAGCAGGCGTGACGGGTCGCTCGGCGCGCCATCGCGCCGCGCGACCGCGGTGCCCCGGACGGGGGCGGACTTCCACCGGAAATTCTGTAACGAAACGGTAACGGTCTTGCTAGAGTGACCTGCACCGATCGCGCAACGGCGCGCGACGGTGGAAAGGCCCGAACCCGTGTTCCACCCCCTCGACACGGTCGCTTCGGCGACCCGGCGTCGGCGGCCCACCCGAGCCGCTGCCGCCACCCGGACGTCCGAACCCGCCGCCTCCCGGCGCCATCCGCGCCTGCTGAGCCCGCCGCCCCGGGGCGTGCGCATCACGCTCGCGAGTCTCGCCGCCGCAGTGCTCGCCGGCCTCCTCCTCTTCGCGCAGGTGCCGCCGACCGTCTACGCGATCGACGTCTTCGGCGCCCTGCGCGAGCCAGGGGACCCCGCGTTCACGGTCGGGCACCGCGGTGACCGAGCCGAGGCCCCCGAGAACACGATGCCCTCGCTCGAACTCGCCATGGACGAGCTCGCATTCGTCGAGACCGACGTGCAGCTCACGCGCGACGGCGTGCCGGTGCTCTTCCACGACACGACGCTCGAGCGCATCGCGGGGGACTCGCGAGCAGTCGGCGAACTCGACGCTGCTGCCGTCGAACGACTCGACGCCGGCGCCTGGTACGGAGAGGAGTTCGCCGGCACCCGCATCCCGACGCTCGACGCGTTCCTCGAGGCCCTCGCCGAGCGCAGCGACGCGCGAGCGCTCATCGAGCTGAAGGCGGACTGGGGCGCCGAGGGCATCCGTGCGGTCACCGGACTCATCGAGGCTCACGGCGTGCGCGGCCGCGTGGTGCTGCAGAGCTTCAGCCTCGAGACGCTCTTCGCCCTGCAGCGCGTCGCACCGAGCATTCCCCGGATCATGCTGATCAGGGAGCTGCCGGCGAACCCGTTGCCGCTCGCCGAGCGGCTCGGGGTCATCGGGTTCGGCACGACCGTGGAATCCGTCACCGCCCAGCCCGCCGCGCTCGTGGCACTGCACGAGGCCGGCATCGCCGTGCTCTGCTACACCCTCAACAGCCACGAGCACTGGCAGGAGGTCAGCGCGCTCGGCGTCGACGGCATCATCACGGACGAGCCGAGTCTGCTCGACGACTGGTTGGCACTCACGGCGCCCGGCACCTGAACGGCCGTGCCACGTGATGAAAGCGCGCTGAAAGGCGCCCGTCCCACGATGTCTCTCGACCAGACGAGAGCGATCGGAGCGGGGCATGCGCACGAGGTATCGACGAAGCGGAAGCGGCAGCGAGCAGAGCGGAGGCGCCTCGGGCGCGCCGCTCTCCCGGGCTCGCATGGTGGTGGTCTGCCTCGCGCTGCTGCTCGAGGGCATGAGCGCCTCGGGCATCAACGTGCAGATCGCCGCGATGCGCGACGAGGTCGGCATCGGCTCCGCCGAACTGGCGCTCGTGGCGAGCGCGTTCCTGATCGCCTACGCGGGGCTCCTGCCGATCGCCGGCTCCCTCGCCGACACGCTCGATCGACGTCGCGTGTTCCTGCTCGGCATCGCACTGTTCGGCGTCGGATGCCTCGTGTGCGCGTTCGCTCCTGAAGCGTGGGTGCTCGTCGCCGGGCGCCTCGTGCAGGGCGCGGGTGCTGCCCTCAGCGCGCCCGCGGCGCTCGCCCTCATCACCGAGGGCCTCCCGAACGGTGCGGCGAGGAACAGGGCGGTGGCGCTGTACGGCGCGATGGGCGCCGTCGGCTTCTCGCTCGGTCTCGTCGTGCCCGGTCTCGTGGTGACGGTGCTCGGCTGGCGAGCGAGCTTCCTCGTCTCGATTCCGGTGGTGCTCGCGGTGCTCGCGGCAACCTGGCGCATCCGCGCCGGCCGAACCCGATCGACCGAGCGTCCCGATCTCGTCGGAGCGGTGCTGCTGACGGCCGGGCTCATGATCGGGGTCCACCTCGTCGGGGCGATCGGACGTTTGCCGGCGCTCCTCGCCGGCATCGAGCTCGCCGTGTTCGGGGGCGTCGTGATCGCGCTCATCGCCAGACGGGGCGTGCGGGGCTTCCCGAGCGGGGTCGTGCGCTCGTCGGGCGTGCGCGCCGCGTGCCTCGCGCTCGCCGGCGTGTTCGCCGGCGTCGTCGCGTCGATGTACGTGCTGAGCCTCGGACTCGTCGAGAGCGGGGCGACGGCGCTCGTCGTCGCGCTCCTCATCCTGCCCCAGCCGCTGGCCTTCAGCATGCTGGCCGGCAGCGGCGCCCGACTCGTGACCCGCATCGGCGCTCGGCCCACGGCGGGCATCGGTGCCGCGGTGCTCGTGGCGAGCCTCACGTGGCTCGGATTCGTCGGTCTCGCCGCGCCGCCGTGGGTCGGAGTGCTGCCCGCGATGCTCGGCGTGGGATGCTCGCTCGCCCTGGCGTTCCCGGCCGTGTCGGTCGCCGCGGTCGATGCCGCACCCGAGGAGGCCCGCGCCACCACCGCCGGCCTGCTGACGACGGCGCAGAACATCGGCGGCGCGGTCGGCATCGCCCTCGTGACGACGGCCGGCCTCGTGCCCGGCGTGGGGGAGTCGGTCGGCATCGAACCGGCGATGTTCGTCTCGGCACTGTTCGTGGTCGTCGCCGTGGCGGCGGCGGGCGTCGGCGCGGGTCGACTCCGAAGCCTGCAGACACCGACGCAGACGGGGACGGAGGCTCCGCGATGAGTCTCATCGGCGCCACCGGCCCGGGGGCGCTGCCGTGGATGCCGCGAGCGCGCCTGGCGTGACGCTCGTGCCGGATCGGGCACGGCTGCTCACGGCTCGATCGGAGCGGTCGCTCCGTTCCGCAACCGCTCGCCGATCGCCATCGCCTCCTCGAGGAGGCGAGCCGCCTCCTCGGGCGCTCGCCCCTCGCGGAGCTCCGCGAGCGCGCGCAGGGCCGGTGCCAGCTGGGCGAGCGAGCCGCTCCGCCTGCTCGCGTCGATCGCCGCCTCGAACATGCGCTCGGCCTCGTCGGGCGTTCCGCTCGCGGAGAGCGCCCTGCCGAGCACCTCCGCCGACCAGCCCTCCATCTCCAGGTCGTCGATGCTCCGTGCGAGTTCGTGGGCGCGGCGGGCGATGCGCACCGACTCGGCCGTCGAGCCGAGTCCGAGCTTCGCATCGGCGAGCGCACGGAGGCCGAGGCAGCGAACGCGCTCCGAGCCGATCCGGTCGGCCGCCTCGAGCGCGAGCCGGCTCGCCGCCTCCGCCGCCTCGTGGTCGCCGAGCGCGTTGTGGGCGAGCGCGAGGTTGCCGTGCCCGAGGCCGACACGGGCGACGTCGCCGACCTCGGCGTTGATCTGCACGGCCTCCTCGAGGCGCTCCACGGCGCGGGCCGGGTCGCCGAGCAGCCGCTCCATCTCGGCGATGTTGTTCAGCGCGATCGCCGCCCCGGTCGGGTCGCCCAGTCGGCGGCTCAACTCGAGCGCACGGGTGAGGCGCCTGGTGGCCGAGGGGTAGTCGACGATGTGCGCGTCGTGCGAACCGAGCAGCCGCAGTGCCGTGGCCTGCCCGAGCAGGTCGTTGCGACGGGTGGTGCGCTCGAGCAGGTCGGCGAACAGGAGCCGGGCCTCGGCCAGCCATCCCTGCGCGGCCAGGTACGGCCGAAGCCGGAGCACGATCGTGATCGCCCGTGCGTCCGACTCCGGGCCAGTCGCCCTGACGACCGCGGCGATCGCACCGTGCTCGTCGTCGAGCCAGGCGCGCGCGGCCACGGCGTCGGGGAACGGGCCGGGTCGGGTGGCGGGGGAGACCGCGTTCACCGCGGCGTCGTCGGGTTCGCGGGCGTCACTCGCCGTCGGCATCGGTCCCCATCGGGGCACGAGCACCGCCGCGGCATCGGCGCAGCCCGCGGCGTAGTATGCGAGGAGGCGGTCGTGGGCATCGGCTTCCGCACCCGCGCCCTGTTCGGCCTCCGAGAGCTCCCGGGCATACGCCCGCAGCAGGTCGTGCTGGGTGTGCCGCCCGCGCTCGTCGACGTCCACCAGATGCACGCGCCTGAGCGACCGCAGATCGGTGCGTGCGTCACCGGGGTCGCCGCCGATGAGGGCGACGACCGCGGCTTCGGGCGCACCCGGATCGGGGAGGCGCCCGAGCAGCCGGAACACCCGTCGCACCCGCGGGTCGAGGGCTTCGTACGACCAGGAGAGCACCGTGCGCAGGCCCGACCGGGAGTCGTCGCCGGTGTCCAGCCGATCGAGGTGGTCGCGGTGGGCGTCGAGGTCGTCGGCGAGCCGTTCGACGCCGTGCCCGTGGGTGACGGCGATGCGCGCGGCGATCTGCAGGGCGAGCGGCAGCCCGGCGCACTGCGCGGCGAGGCGTTCCGCATCGGCCCGGCGCACCCGATCCGGTACCAGCGTGCGGATCAGCTCGACGGCGGCGTCGCGGTCGAGGGCGTCGAGCTCGACGTGGTGGACGGGAACATGAACGCCGAGCCCGACGAGCCCTTCGCGACTCGTGACGACGACCACGGGTCCCTCGCCGCCGGGCAGCAGGGGCCGAACCTGGTCGACCGATCTCGCGTTGTCGAGCACGATCACCATGCGCCGTTCGTGCACGAGACTGCGGAAGAGGGCCGCGAGCTCCTCGACGTCGCTGGGGAGGTTCCACCGGTAGCCGAGAGCCCGCACGAAGCCCGCGAGCACTTCGCTCGCGGCTCGCGGACGTGTCTCGCTGAAGCCGCGGAGGTCGACGAACAGGCTGCCGTCGCCGAAGTGCCGGCGCGCCCGGCGTGCCCAGCCGAGGGCGAGTGCCGTCTTGCCGGCACCCGCCGTGCCCGAGATGACCGCGATGCCTGCGGCATCCGTCGAGGTCAGCAGGTCGAGCCGTTCGAGTTCGGCGTCGCGGCCGACGAGGGCGCCGGCGGCCGGCAGCTGTCGAGGTGCCGGCGTGGGGTCGAGAGTGTCGCCCGACACGAGGCGCCGGTACAGCTCGTCGATCTCGGCGCCGGGGTCGATCCCGAGTTCCTCGGCGAGCGTCGAGCGGAGCGAGAAGTAGGCGTCGACCGCGTCGGCCTGGCGCCCGGAGCGGGCGAGCGCGGTCATGTGCAGGGCGACGAGCTCTTCGTCGAGCGGGTCTGCAGCGACCGCGGCGCCGATCTCGGCGAGGAGCCCGGCCGGATCGTCGCGTTCGAGTTCGGCGCGGAGCACTCGGTGCTGCACGGTCCGCTGCGCATCGCGAGCGCGCACGCGTGCGGACTCGAACGGCTCGCCGTCGAACCCGTCGAACGCGGGGCCCCGCACCAGCGCGAGGGCGGCACGGCCGCGGTCGGATGCCGCGAGGCGTTCGAACTCGGCGGTGTCGAGTTCGTCGTCGCCGGCGATGAGCCGGTAGCCGTCGGGCTCGCGCAGGAGGCGGTCGGTGTGGTCGAGCGTCGCTCGCAACCGGTGCACGAGCAGCTGGAGCCGGGCGGCGGTTCCGTCGTCGCCCCAGAGCAGCTCGCTCAATCGGTCGTCGGTCACGCGGGCGCCGTCGGCGACGAGGAGGGCGGCGAGCAGGGTGCGCGTGCGGGCTCCGCGGGGTGTGATGTCACGGCCGTCGAGACGCACCACGAGCGGACCCAGCACCTCGAAGCGCATGGTCATGAGGCATGCCACCAGCGACACCACATCGCCCGGAGTCTACCGAATCTCCCCCGTTCGGGGGTCAATCGGTGGCGACGGCGAGGCCGAGGGCCGCCGCGGCGTCGGCGAAGACGCCGTGCATGGCGGGGGAGAAGAGCACGAATCGGAGGTCCGCGGCGGTCGTGGCGTCGGCCGCGGTCGAGAGCGCCACGCGCGCGGCATCCGCTGCGGGCCAGCCGTAGACGCCGGCCGAAACGGCGGGGAGGGCGACGGAGGCGGCTCCGAGCGACTCGGCGAGATCCAGCGAGTTGCGGTAGGCGGCGGCGAGCAGCATGCGCCTGGCATCGGCCTCCGGGCCGTCGCCCGGCCAGACCGGACCGACCGTGTGGACGACCCAGCGCGCCGGAAGGCGGCCGGCAGTCGTCGCCACGGCGTCGCCCGTGGGAAGTCCGTCGGGCAGGGTGGTCGCGCGGAGCCGCCGGCACTCGGCGAGGATCTCGGGCCCTCCGGCTGCGTGGATCGCCCCGTCGACGCCGCCGCCGCCGAGGAGCGAGGAGTTCGCCGCGTTCACGATGACATCGACCCGCTGCACGGTGATGTCGCCCGTGACCAGCTCGATGCGGGGCATCCGCTCGCCTACCCCCGGTTGTTGGAGAGCTCGAAGATGCGCACGAGTTCGGCCACCGCGGCCTCGCGCTGCTCCCCGCCCGCCTCGTACATCTCGGTCACGTGCGTGCGCAGGTGGTTCTCGACGAGGAGCTTGTTGAGGGAGCCGAGCGACTTCTGCACGGCGAGGGAGAGGGTGATGATGTCGACGCAGTAGTCGTCGTTCTCGATCATCTTCTCGATGCCGCGCAGCTGGCCCTCGATGATCTTCGTGCGGTGCAGTGCGCGCTTCTTGATGTCCTCGATCACCTGAACAGGATACCTCGTTTGCGCCAGATACCCCAGGGGGGTACTGTTGGGATTCGGAAATCGACCATCAATGAAGGAGAGTGACGGATTTGCTGCAGCAGGAGACCCGCACGATCGACCTCGGCATCGAGGGCATGACGTGTGCGAGCTGCGTCGGGAGGGTCGAGAAACGGCTCGGGCGGCTCGACGGGGTCGAGGCCGAGGTGAACCTCGCGACCGAGAAGGCCCGCGTGCGGTTCCCGTCGAGCACCTCGATCGATGAGCTGGTCGAAGCGGTGCGCCAGGCTGGCTACACGGCGCACCTCCCGGCATCCTCCGCCGCCGCTCCTCCACCCGCCTCGCCCCCGGCGCCTCTGCACAACAGCGGATATACGATCGGCCACGCCGAGGGTCCGAAGGCCGCGCACGGCGTGTCGGATCGTATATCCGCAGTTGCGTCGGGCGACACGGGGGAGCGCGGGGCGAGCGGCGCGGCGGGGGAGCGCGGGGCGAGCGGCGCGGCACGGGGGCGCGGCGCGGCCGCCGCGGCATCCGACCCGCTGATGACCCGTCTCGTGATCTCGGCCGTGCTCACGGTGCCGGTCGTCGTGCTCGCCATGGTGCCGGCGCTGCAGTTCACGTACTGGCAGTGGTTCTCGCTCGTGCTCGCCGCGCCGGTCGTGGTCTGGGGCGGCTGGCCGTTCCACCGCGCCGCGGCGGTGAACCTGCGCCACGGCTCGCTGACGATGGACACCCTCGTCTCGCTCGGCACGCTCACCGCCTTCGCCTGGTCGCTCTGGTCGCTCTTCTTCGGGCACGCCGGCATGCCGGGGATGACCCATGAGTGGACCTTCGGCGTGCGCGGCGCACCCGGCGGCGACATCTACCTCGAGGTCGCCGCGGGCGTCATCACGATCCTGCTGCTCGGGCGCGTGCTCGAGGCGCGGTCGAAGCGTCGCGCCGGCCAGTCGCTTCGCACGCTCCTCGAACTCGCGCCGCGCGAGGTCTCCGTGCTGCGGGGCGAGGCCGACGAGCGCGAGGAGCGGGTGCCGATCTCGGCGCTCCGCCCCGGCGACCGGTTCGTCGTGCGCCCAGGTGAGCGCGTCGCGGCCGACGGCATCGTCGTTCGCGGCGAGGCCGGCGTCGACGAGAGCATGCTGACCGGTGAGCCCGCTCCCGTCGACGTCGCTCCCGGCAGCGCCGTGACGGCGGCGACGATCGTGCACGGCGGCAGCCTCGTCGTGTCGGCGGAGCGCGTCGGCTCCGACACGAGGCTCGCGCAGATCGCGCGCCTCGTCGAGGACGCCCAGCTCGGCAAGTCGAACGCCCAGCGTCTCGCCGATCGCATCTCGGCGGTGTTCGTGCCCATCGTCATCGCGCTCGCCGCGGCGACCGCGATCGTCTGGGTCGCCACCGGCAGCCCCGTCGAGCAGGCCATCACGGCGGCGGTCGCCGTGCTCGTCATCGCCTGCCCGTGCGCACTCGGTCTCGCCACTCCGGTGGCGATCCTCGTCGGCACCGGTCGCGGCGCCGAGCGCGGCATCCTGATCACCGGCCCGGAGGCGCTCGACCGGGCGGGCGACGTCGACACGATCCTGCTCGACAAGACGGGAACCCTGACGACCGGTCGCATGAGCCTCACCGCCGTCTCCACCGCCGACGGGCCCGACGGCGCCGGCAGTGCGTCGGCTCTCGACCTCGCCGCAGCCCTCGAGCACGGTTCCGAGCACCCGATCGCCAGGGCGATCGTGGACGGGGCGGATGCCTCGGGCTCCGCCTGGCGCGACACGGAGGTGACCGACTTCCGTGCCCACGCCGGCCTCGGCGTGACGGGCGACGTCGACGGCGTCGCCGCAGCAGCGGGGCGACCGGCCTTCGTGGTCGGGCTCGGCTACCGCATGCCCGCCGCGCTCGAGGCGCGTGCCGCGGCCTCGGACGACACGCTCGTCGCCGTCGGCCGGGCCGGCGAGGTGCAGGCGCTCATCGAAGTCGGCGACCGGGTGCGCGACGGCGCACGTGAGGCGGTCGATCGCCTGCGTGAGCTCGGACTCCGTCCGGCGCTCGTGACCGGGGACGCCGAGCGCCCCGCGGCACGCGTCGCCGCCGCACTCGGCATCGACGAGGTGCACGCGGGCGTGAGCCCCGAGGGCAAGCTCGAGATCGTGCGCCGTGAACAGGCCGACGGCCGACGGGTCGCGATGGTCGGCGACGGCGTGAACGACGCGGCGGCGCTCGCCGCGGCCGACCTCGGCATCGCGATGGGCGGCGGAACGGATGCCGCGGCGTCGGCGAGCGACCTCGCCCTCACGCGCGACGAGCCCGGCGCGATCGCCGATGCCATCTCCCTCGCCCGGGCGACGCTCCGCACGATCCGCGGCAACCTGTTCTGGGCGTTCGCCTACAACGTGGCGGCGATCCCGCTCGCGGCGGCGGGCTTCCTGAACCCGATGATCGCGGGTGCGGCGATGGCGTTCTCGAGCGTGTTCGTCGTGCTCAACAGCTTGCGGCTCCGCCGGGCGTGAGGTCCGACGCGGGTTCCGATCGGCAGCCGCCGATCGGAGCCCGCGCGGCACTATCGTGAGTGCATGCGCCGCTCTCGTTCAGCAGCACTCGTCGGCATCACCGCAGCCGCCGTCGGCCTCGTCGCCGCGCTCGCGGGGGCGTTCCCGGCGGTCGCCGCCGGCGTCGCGACCGGCTCATCCGCCGCCACGGGCATCGGCTCGTCGCGGCAGCTCGCCGAGCCCGCGGCATCCGTGACCGGTCTCGGCGCGACCGGCGTCGACGACTTCACCTTCGACTCCTTCGACGCCGTCTACGAACTCTCGCGCGACGAGGGCGGGCACTCGGTCCTCGACACGACGGAGACCATCGTCGCCCGGTTCCCCGAGTTCGATCAGAACCGCGGAATCCGCCGCGCGATTCCGAGCTCGTACCGCGGCCACCCGACCGACATCGAGCAGATCACGGTGACCGACGGCACCGGCGCTCCACGCTCTTTCGAGGTCGAGTCGTCCGACGACGATGACGACGAGGACTTCGTCTACGTCACGATCCGCGCCGACGACTACGTGCACGGCGAGCAGACGTACGTGATCGGCTACCGGCAGCACAACGTCGCGCTGCAGCCCGACGACGCCGACATCGACGAGTTCTACTGGGACGTCAACGGCATCGGGTGGGCGCAGCCCTTCGGGCGGGTGAGCGCCGAACTGCACCTCAGCGACGACGTCGCCGCCGCCTTCACGGGCGCCGCCGCCTGCTACCGTGGCTCCGGCGGCTCGACCACGCCCTGCGACTCGCTCGAGCAGGGGCAGTCGCCGCTCGTCATCAGCGCTGAGGCGCTCGACCTCGGGCCGTACCAGAACCTCACCATCGCAGCGGGGTTCGCCGAGGGCACCTTCGTGCCGCGCGACGAGTCGTTCGGCGCATCGCCCGCGGCGATCGCCGGCGCCATCGCCGCCGGGTTCGCCGCGCTCGCCGCCGTCGCGGCCATCGTCCTGCGAAGCACGCGTTGGCGCAGCCATCCAGGACGCGGCACCATCATCGCCGAGTACGAACCGCCGGCCGGCGTCTCGACGATGGTCGCGGCCGACCTCGTCGGTGCGCCGGAGAAGGGCGTCACTGCGACGATCCTCGAGCAGGCGGTCGCCGGGCAGCTCCGCATCGTCGAATCCGGCAGTCGGAAGTACGCCGTCGAGTACCGCGGCGCGGCCGGCCCCGCAGACGCCGATGCGGAGGCCGTCGTCAGCGCGCTGTTCGGCCGGCGTCTCGTGGGCGAGCGGCGGGAGCTCGCGCAGGACACGGCGCTCGGCAGGCGACTGCTCGCGCTGCGCTCGGAGGTCGCGAAGCGCGTGACGTCGTCGGGACTGCGCTGGAGCCCCGGCGTGGGGCCCCGAGTGCTCCTCGTCGTGGGCGCCGCCATCGCCGCGACGGCCTCGCTGATCCTCGGCGTGGTGGCGCTCGAGAATCAGATGGGCGGGTTCTGGCCCGCCGTCTGCTTCCTGGTCGCGATCGTCGCGGCCGCGGTGACGATCGTCACCGTCGTCAGCGTGCGCCCGCTCACCGAGCAGGGGCGCGCGATCCGCGACCACCTCATGGGCCTGCGGCTCTACATCCGGCTCGCCGAGGCCGACCGTCTGCGCGTGCTGCAGAGCCCGAGCGGTGCGCTCCGGGTGCAGCAGCCCGCGGCATCCGATGCGGGGCGAGCGGCGACGGATGCCGCGGCGGCATCCGTCTCGACCATCGAACTCGACCCGGTCACGGTGCTGAAGCTCAATGAGCGGCTGCTGCCCTACGCCGTGCTCTTCGGCCTGGAGCGCGAGTGGAGCCGGGTGCTCTCCGCGCTGCACGAGCAGATCGGCAGCGAGCCGACGTGGTACGCCGGACGCGACGGCTTCAACGCCGGCGTCTTCGCGAGCGGCATCTCGACGTTCTCGGCGGCGTCGAGCGCCTCGTGGACCGGCTCGAGCGCGAGCTCGTCGTCGGGCGGTTCGGGCGGCGGCGGCTCCTCGGGCGGCGGAGGCGGCGGGGGAGGCGGCGGCGGGGTCTGACCCGTCACCGCGTCGGCCGCTACTCCTCGGCTGCCGCGACGCCTTCGTCGGCGAGGTCGACCCGGCGCTCGGCATCGACGCCGGGCACCTCGTCGTCGAGACTGTCGTCGATCGCCCGTTCGTCGTCGTCGGCGGCGTCTTCGAGTTCGTCGAACTCGGTGTCCTGCGACACCGTGAAATCGTCATCGGGCGAGACGCTGTCGCCCGCACCTGCGAGACCGTCCATAGGGCAAGGGTAGGCCTGTCGCGCCGATCTTGCACCGGGTTGACGCTAGACTGGCCCTGCGCACGGCGAATCCGTTCCACGTCCGACCGCGTGAGCTGGGTCTGTTTCGAACCTGAGCTCATGCGCTGCTCGGTTCGGGATCCGCCCGCCGCGAGCACCGAGCGATTCGGTGCAGCCGAGCGGTCTCGACCATCCGACGATGTCGAGGGGCGTGCCGGATTCGGCCCAGATACTGGAGGACCATTGGCCCAGACGAGGCAGCGACAGCGGACGCGTTCGCGCGACGATGACGCACCGATCATCCCCATCCTCGCCCGCAAGGTGCGCGAGGTGGAGCAGAAGGCGCAGAAGGGCAAGCTCGGCCCGACCAATCGCACGAAGTTCCAGGTGATCGCCCTCCTCATGCGCGAGGAGCGCGCCAGGGTCAAGGCCGACACCGAGGTGACGGATGCCGCGCGCTCCGAGCTGCTCAAACGACTCGACGGCATCGCGCAGATCCTCGCGAAGACCGCGGCCCGCGACACGAGCCTCATCGCACTGCTCGAGCCCGACGCCTCGATCTCCACGGTCGCGCAGCGGTTCCGCCGCGACTGGCTGCTCGAGTCGGGCGCGGAGCTCTCGCCCGACGAGCTCATCATCACCCGCGAGCCCGCGGCTGCGCCCGTGCTCAGCGAGAACCAGGTGATCCCGGCATCCGTTCGCTCGCGACAGCTCGCGAACCCGTTCCTCCCGCCCGACTTCTCCAAGCAGCCGGCTCCGGTGGTGCCGGTGCGCCGGCTCGCGAACTGGGAGCTGCTCGGGCCGCTCTTCAAGTCGTTCGAGGTGGGCTCGGGCGGCCAGGCCGCCACGATGGAGCTGCCGGAGGCGCCGAAGGTCGACCGGCTCGCGCCGCGCGGGCTCGAACTCATGAAGCACCAGGCGCGCTTCATCGAGAGCGCCCGCGATGGGCACCGCACGTTCCTGCTCGCCGACGAGCCGGGCCTCGGCAAGACGGCGCAGTCAGTGCTCGCGGCATCCGTCGCCGGCGCCTACCCGCTGCTCGCCGTCGTGCCGAACGTCGTGAAGATGAACTGGGCGCGCGAGGTCGAGCGGTGGACGCCGCACCGTCGCGCGACCGTCATCCACGGCGACGGCGACACCCTCGACGCCTTCGCCGACGTCGTCGTCGTCAACTACGACGTGCTCGACCGGCACATGGCGTGGCTGTCGACACTCGGCTTCAAGGGCATGGTCGTCGACGAGGCGCACTTCATCAAGAACCTGCAGTCGCAGCGCTCGAAGAACGTGCTCGCGCTGGCCGATCGCATCCGCAGCGCCGCGCCGGGCGGCGACCCGCTCCTGCTCGCGCTCACCGGCACGCCGCTCATCAACGACGTCGACGACTTCCGGGCGATCTGGAAGTTCCTCGGCTGGATCGAGGGCGACAAGCCCTCGCCCGAACTGCTCGGCAGGCTCGAGGAGACCGGTCTGACGCCGGCCGAACCCGGCTTCTACAGCGCCGCACGCCGCGCCGTGATCGACCTCGGCATCGTGCGCCGCCGCAAGGTCGACGTCGCCGCCGACCTGCCCGCCAAGCGCATCGCCGATCTCCCCGTGGAACTCGACGACGAGCTCGGTCGTTCGGTGCGGGCAGCGGAGCGCGAGCTCGGCAACCGTCTCGCCGGCCGCTTCCGCGCCCTCGTCGAGGCGCGGCACCTGCGCGTCGGCGATCTCGACGACGACCAGCGCGACCAGTTCATCCGTGCCGTCGCGAGCGCCGAGCTCGAGGAGTCGAAGTCGACGAAGTCGGGCGAGAACGTCTTCACCATGGTGCGGCGCATCGGCCAGGCGAAGGCCGGCCTCGCGGCCGACTACGCCGCCCAGCTCGCCCGCTCGGTGGGCAAGGTCGTCTTCTTCGCCAAGCACATCGACGTCATGGACCAGGCGGAGGCCGCCTTCGCGGCCCGCGAGCTGCGCACCGTGTCGCTGCGCGGCGACCAGACCGCGCTCGCGCGCCAGGCGGCGATCGACGCGTTCAACAACGACCCCGAGGTCGCCGTGGCCGTCTGCTCGCTCACCGCGGCGGGCGTCGGAGTGAACCTGCAGGCCGCGTCGAACGTCGTGCTCGCCGAGCTCAGCTGGACCGCTGCCGAGCAGACCCAGGCGATCGACCGCGTGCACCGCATCGGTCAGGACGAACCGGTCACTGCGTGGCGCATCATCGCGGCGCACACGATCGACGCCCGCATCGCCGAGCTCATCGACTCGAAGCAGGGGCTCGCCGCGCGAGCGCTCGACGGCAGCGACGTCGAGGCCGGCTCGGCCGATTCGGTGCAGATGGACGCACTCCAGCACCTGCTCAGGCAGGCGCTCGACGGCGCGCTGTAGGCGCGAGCGCGGTCGGGTGCTGCCCGTGCCGCGCCGCGCGGCAGGGCTCGCCGGAGTCGGAACGGGAAGTCGAGGTTCGCTAGACTTCCCGGAGTGGTGCCCCGATGAAGCGGCTCCGGCGACGTCACCCCCAGAGCAACAAGGAGTCCCACGCGCATGAAGATCGGCATCCTCACGTCGGGCGGAGACTGCCCCGGCCTCAACTCGGTCATCCGCGGAGCTGTGCTGAAGGGCGTCATCTCGCACGAGACCGAGTTCGTCGGATTCCGATGGGGCTGGAAGGGCGTCGTCGAGACCGACATCGTGCCGATCACCCGTCACGACGTGCGCGGCCTCGCCAAGGTGGGCGGCACGATCCTCGGTTCGAGCCGTACCAACCCCTTCGAGGGTGAGGGCGGGGGCCCCGAGAACATCCAGCGCATGCTCGACGAGCAGGGCATCGACGCGATCATCGCGATCGGCGGCGAGGGCACGTTGACCGCGGCCCGCCGCCTGCACGACGAGGGCGGCATCAACGTCATCGGCGTGCCGAAGACGATCGACAACGACCTCGCAGCCACCGACTACTCCTTCGGCTTCGACACCGCGGTCGAGATCGCCACAGAGGCGATCGACCGCCTGCGCACGACGGCCGACTCGCACGGCCGCTGCATGGTGCTCGAGGTCATGGGCCGCCACGTCGGCTGGATCGCGCTCCACTCCGGCATGGCCGGCGGCGCGCACGCGATCCTCATCCCCGAGCAGCCGCAGTCGATCGAGCAGATCTGCGAGTGGGTCGAGTCGGTGCGCGACCGCGGCCGGGCGCCGCTCGTCGTCGTCGCAGAGGGCTTCACCCTGCCGGGCATGAGCGAGGCGCACTCGCACAAGGGCCTCGACGCATTCAACCGGCCGCGTCTCGGCGGCATCTCGGAGCAGCTCGCCCCGATGATCGAGGAGCGCACCGGCATCGAGTCCCGTGCCACCGTGCTCGGCCACATCCAGCGCGGCGGCGCCCCTTCGGCGTACGACCGCGTGCTCGCGACCCGCCTCGGCATGGCCGCCGTCGACGCCGCTTACGACAAGGCATGGGGCTCGATGGTGACGCTGCGGGGCACCGACATCCACACCGTCTCGATCGCGGAAGCGGTCGGCACCCTCAACCGGGTGCCGCAGTCGCGCTACGACGAGGCGAGGATCCTCTTCGGCTGAGCGTGCCGCTGCCCCAGGTGTGCGTCTGCTACCTCCTGCGCGAGCAGGGAGGCCGCATCGAGGTGCTCCTGGGGCGCAAGAAGCACGGGCTCGGCATGGGCTACTTCGTCGCGCCGGGCGGCAAGCTCGAGCCGGGCGAGTCGGCGACGGATGCCGCGGTGCGCGAGGTCTTCGAGGAGTCGGGTCTCGTCGTGGCGGCGGCCGACCTCGAGCCGCGCGGCGTGCTCAGCTACGTCTTCCCGCATCGGGAGGCCTGGAGTCAGGAGTCGAACGTCTTCGTGAGCCGACGATGGGCGGGCGAGCCGGTGCCGTCGGACGAACTCGACCCCGAGTGGTTCGACGTGCGGGAGATCCCGCTCGACGAGATGTGGGACGACGCGAGCCGGTGGCTGCCCGAGGTGCTCGCCGGCGGCACGGTGCGGCGCACGTTCGTGTTCGGCGCCGACCTCGCTACGGTGGTGGAGGAGCGCAGCACCGTCACGTAGGATCGATTCGTGCATGGCGGACTTGCTTCTGCAAGGCACGTCCCTTGAACATCTGGTGAATTCCCACAGCTCGGGAGTCACCGATCCCAGAGAAAGACGCCGGTGGATCTCACCCTCATCGTCGTGCTGGTCATCGCACTGGCGCTCTTCTTCGACTTCACCAACGGGTTCCACGACACGGCCAACGCGATGGCGACGCCCATCGCCACGGGCGCGCTGAAGCCCAAGGTCGCGGTCGGCCTCGCCGCCATCCTGAACCTCATCGGCGCCTTCCTGTCGACCGAGGTGGCCAAGACCATCTCGGGCGGCATCATCAAGGAGGGTGACGACGGTGTGCTCATCACACCCGAGCTCATCTTCGCCGGCCTCATCGGCGCGATCGTGTGGAACATGATCACGTGGCTGCTGGGCCTGCCCTCGTCGTCGAGCCACGCGCTCTTCGGCGGCCTGATCGGCGCGGCGCTCGTCGGGTTCGGCGTCGGCGCGATCGACTTCGCGGTCGTGATGTCGAAGGTCATCCTGCCCGCGCTGCTCGCGCCCCTGACGGCGGGGCTCATCGCCTACACCGCGACGAAGCTCGCCTATGCGATCACCCGTCGCTACGACGGCAAGCCCGACGGCCGCGACCGGTTCCGCCATGCGCAGATCTTCTCGTCGTCGCTCGTCGCGCTCGCGCACGGCACCAACGACGCGCAGAAGACGATGGGCGTCATCACCCTCACCCTCGTCGCCGCCGGCCTCCAGCCTGCGGGCGCCGAGGTGCAGCTCTGGGTCATCGTCACGTGCGCCATCGCGATCGCGCTCGGCACCTACATGGGCGGATGGCGCATCATCAAGACCCTCGGCACGGGCCTGACCGATGTGAAGCCCGCACAGGGCTTCGCCTCCGAGACCGCGACCGCCGCGACCATCCTCGCGTCGAGCCACGTCGGCTTCGCCCTCTCGACCACGCAGGTCGCCTCGGGCTCGGTCATCGGCTCCGGCCTCGGCCGTCGAGGATCGAAGGTGCGCTGGCGCACCGCCGGCCGCATCGGCGTGGGCTGGCTGCTGACCCTGCCGGCCGCGGGCGGCGTGGGTGCCCTTGCCGCGGTCGTCGCCCACCTGGGGGTCGTCGGCATCATCATCGACACCATCGTCGGCGTCTCCGTCATCGCCGGCATCTTCCTCTGGTCTCGTCGCAACGAGGTCTCCCACCACAACGTGGTGAGCGAAGTCGCCCACTCGGGCCGTGCGGTGAAGATCAAGCGCAACCCGAAGCCGAAGAAGAAGGTGACCTCGTGATCGACTGGTTCGCGTTCCTCCTCGTCTTCGTCACCGCGATGATCGGCACCGTCGTCGTCGTCTCCGCCTACTCGTTCGGCGTCCGGCTCCTCACGATCTCGGGCCGCACGCCCATCGTGACGCCGGCCGAGTTCACCGACGCGATCACCGTGGTGACGCCCGCCGAGATCCGCCAGGCTGAGAAGCGGGCGGCCAAGGCGGCGAAGAAGAGCCCGTTGAGCGACGGCCAGAAACGCGCAGCGCTCGTCGGTGCGTGGGTCTGCTTCATCGTGAGCGGCCTCGCCGTGATCTACGGGCTCTACCTGATCGTGGGCGAGCACGTCATCAAACTGTTCACCTGATCGACACCAGTCCACCCGTCGCGCCGCACTCCGGCGCGTCCCTCATCGAAGGTTCCCGGATGACCACTGAAACGACCCCCGAAACGGCTCCGCAGAGCGAGAGGCCGGCCCACCCCGTCGACCGCTTCTTCGAGATCACCAAGCGCGGCTCCACCGTCGCGACCGAGGTGCGCGGCGGCATCGTCACCTTCGTGACGATGGCCTACATCGTGATCCTCAACCCGATCATCCTGTCGTCCGGCGTCGACGTCGACGGCGACCAGCTCGGGTTCGCCCAGGTCTCCGCCGTCACCGGACTGACCGCCGGCGTCATGACGATCCTGTTCGGTCTCGTCGCCCGGCTGCCGTTCGGCTTCGCCGCTGGGCTCGGTATCAACTCGTTCCTCGCGGTCTCGGTCGTCGGACAGGTCACGTGGCCCGAGGCGATGGGTCTCGTGGTCATCAACGGCCTCGTCATCGTGCTGCTCGCGGCGACGGGCCTGCGACGCATGATCTTCGACGCCGTGCCGATCCAGCTGAAGCTCGCGATCACGGTCGGCATCGGCCTCTTCATCGCGTTCATCGGCTTCGTGAACGCCGGCTTCGTCACCTCGACGGGTGCATCGTCGCCGCCCGTCGGCCTCGGCATCGGCGGTTCCGTCGCGACCGTGCCGACCCTCGTCTTCATCTTCACCCTGCTGCTCACGGGCATCCTCGTGGCGCGCAAGGTCAAGGGCGGCATCCTCATCGGCCTCGTCTCGGGCACCGTGCTCGCGGTCGTCGTCGAGGCGATCTGGAACATCGGTCCGATGTTCGCGGGCGAGGAGTTCAACGCGGGCGGCTGGAGCCTCTCGGTTCCGGAACTCGCCGGTTCGCCCGTGAGCGTGCCCGACCTCTCGCTCGTCGGCCAGGTCTCGTTCGGCAGCTTCGAGCGCATCGGCGTGCTCGCCGCCGTCATGCTCGTCTTCACCCTGGTCTTCACGAACTTCTTCGACGCCATGGGCACGATGACCGGTCTCTCGAAGGAGGCGAAGCTCGCCGATGAGAAGGGCGACTTCCCGCGCCTGAAGTCCGCACTGATCGTCGAGGGCGTCGGCGCCGTGGCCGGTGGGTACACCTCGTCGTCATCGAACACCGTCTTCATCGAGTCGGGCGCCGGCATCGGCGAAGGCGCGCGCACGGGCCTCGCGAACGTCGTGACGGGTCTGCTGTTCCTCGCTGCGATGTTCTTCACGCCGCTGGTCTCGATCGTGCCGACCGAGGTCGCGTCGGCGGCGCTCGTCATCGTGGGTGCCCTCATGATGGCGCAGATCAAGCACATCGACTTCTCGGAGTTCTCGGTGCTCCTGCCGGTGTTCCTCGCGATCACCGTGATGCCGCTCACCTACTCGATCGCGAACGGCATCGGTGCTGGCTTCATCGCCTGGGTCGTCGTGCGCTCGCTGTCGGGCAGGGCCCGCGAGATCAGCCCGCTGCTCTGGATCGTCGCAGCCGGCTTCCTCGTCTACTTCGCCCGCGGGCCGGTCGAGGCGCTGCTCGGCGCCTGAACTGCCGGCAGAGACGACGGATGCCCCGGGGCCGATCGGCCCAGGGGCATCCGTCGTTCGCGCACCGGCTCGTGCGAGCCGTGCGCCTCAGTTCGTGCCGCGCGCCTTGGCGATGCCGTTCATGAGGTGGTAGACCACGATGGCGGCGATCGTGCCGAGCGCGATGCCGTTGAACGAGACCCCGCCGATCGCGAACGTGAAGTCCGCGATGCCGATGATGAGGGCCGTGGCGGCCGTGAACTGGTTGACCGGCTTGGCGAAGTCGACCTTGTTGTCGAGCCAGATCTTCACGCCGATGATGCCGATGAGGCCGTACAGGGCGGTGGTGACGCCGCCGAGCACGCCGGCCGGGATGGTGTTGATGACCTCGCCGAACTTGGGGGAGAGGCCGAGCAGCACCGCCACGATGCCAGCGATCCAGTACGCGGCCGTCGAGTAGATGCGCGTCGCGGCCATGACGCCGATGTTCTCGCCGTAGGTCGTGGTGCCCGAGCCGCCGAAGAAGCCGGCGATCGTCGTGGCGAGGCCGTCGGCGAAGAGCGCGCGCCCGGTCGACCTGTTGACCGAAGCATCGGTCATCTGCGCGACGCCCTTGATGTGGCCCACGTTCTCGGCGATGAGCACGAGCACGACCGGCAGGAAGGCGGGCAGGAACCCCCACACTGCGGCGTCGGCGAAGGGGTTCGCCGGCAGGTGGAAGGTCGGCAGGCCGATCCACGCGGCGCCCTCGATGCGCGCGAAGTCGATCTCGCCCTGGATCGCCGCGGCGACATAGCCGATCACGACGCCGACGAGGATCGACATGCGACCGAGGATGCCGCGGAACGCGACGCTCGCGATGAGCACCGCGGCGAGCGTGATGAGCGCGGTGAGCGGGGCGAGCATGAAGTTGTTCTTCGCGGCGGGCGCCAGGTTGAAGCCGATCAGCGCGACGATCGCACCGGCGACGACGGGTGGCATGAGCGCGTCGATCCATCGGGTGCCCACCCACTGCACGAGGAGGCCGACGAGGGCGAGCAGCACGCCCACGACCACGATGCCGAAGAGCGCGGCGCCCATCGGGTCGGCGATGCCCTTCGCGCCCATCGCGGCGCTGATCGGGGCGATGAACGCGAAGGAGGAGCCGAGGTAGCTCGGCACGCGGTTCTTCGTGATCACGAGGAAGAGGATCGTGCCGAGACCCGAGAAGAACAGGGTCGTCGCGGGCGGAAAGCCCGTGAGGATCGGCACGAGGAAGGTCGCGCCGAACATCGCGACGACGTGCTGGGCACCGAGGCCGATCGTGCGCGGCCAGCTGAGGCGTTCGCCGGGGGCGACGACCTCGCCCGGGTTGACGTTCTTGCCGTCGCCATGGAGGGTCCAGGGCAGAGTCATGCTGCTCCGTTTCGGGGGAGTCGAAGGGTGGGGATCCATCAGATCGTACCGGGGGGATAGCCCCATACCGCGGTCCCCGCGGCATCCGTAGCTTGGTTGTATGCCCACGACGGGCACCCACGAACAGGAGAGAGATCACATGACCACCGTCACCGACACCGCAACCCAGGCGCCGTTCGCGGAGCCGAACCCCTACGCCGCGCCGGCCGCGGAGACGCGCGGGTTCAGCATCTCGAGCCTCGTGCTCGGCCTCGTCTCCATCGTCGCAAGCTCCACCTTCGTCGTGCCGGCGATCGGGCTCGTCCTCGGCATCCTGGCGTTGAGTCGCGAACCCGCGTCGCGCACCATGGCCATCTGGGGCATCGTGCTCAACGCCGTGATGCTCGCGGGCACCGTGCTCGTCGCGCTCGGCTCGGTCGCCTTCGGGCTCGCGATGCTGCCCTTCGCGTTCCTCTGAGTTCGCAGGTGAACGGGTCGCCTCCTTCGGGAGGCGGCCCGTTTCCGCGTTCGGCGGCGGCGAAGCGAGCGAGCGGATGCCGCGGCATCCGCTCAGGCGTAGAAGCCGCGCAGGAGCGCCTCCGTGCCCTCGAGGTGCTCCGCCATGGCGCTCGCGGCGTCGTCGGGACTGCCGCGGAGGATGGCGCCGACGATCGCACGGTGCTGCTCGTTCGAGTGCGCGATGTTCGGCGCGAGCAGCGGGATGCCGTCGAGGAGCTCGTTGACCCGCATGCGCACGTCGGCGACGAGCGGGATCACGCTCGGCGCGCCGAGCACCTCGGCGATCAGCAGGTGCAGGCGGGAATCCGCCATGCGGTACTGCTCGCCCGCAGCGGCGCTGCACTCCTCGTAGGCCTGCCAGAGACGCTCGCGGTCGTTGGCCGACAGCTCGCTCTCCGCGGCGCGCCTCGCTGCACCGACCTCGATCACCGACCGCAGTGCGAGCGTGTCCTCCAGGCGTCCGGAGGTCACGAACGGGTCGTCGGCCGTGCCCGGCGTCGCCGGGAGCGCGACGGGCAGCTCGTCGGAGACGAACGTGCCGCCGTAGCGCCCGCGGCGGGCCACGACCCATCCGGCGTCGGCGAGCGAGGCGATCGCCTCGCGCAGCGTGTCGCGGCTGACCTCGAGCATGCTCGCGAGCTCGCGCTCGGCGGGCAACCGCTCGCCCGGCCCGATGAGCCCCAGCCGGATGGACTGCAGCAGTCGCTGCACCGTCTCCTCGAAGGCGTTGGCCGGGCGCGCCGGGGTGAGCAGCAGCCCGGCGCTCAGCACCTCGGCCGGTTCCGCCTGCTCGTCGTCCACCGCATCGCCCATGCTTCGAGCCTAGAGCGGAGTGACGTACGCCGAGCTGATGCCGCCGTCGACGAGGAACGTCGAGCCGGTGATGAACGAGGCGTCGTCGCTCGCGAGGAACGCGACCGCGGCGGCGAGCTCCTCGGGCTCGGCGAAGCGGCCGACGGGGATGTGCACGAGACGGCGCTGCGCACGCTCCTGGTCCTTCGCGAACAGCTCCCGCAGCAGCGGAGTGTTCACCGGGCCCGGGCAGAGGGCGTTCACGCGGATGCCCTGGCGGGCGAACTGCACGCCGAGCTCGCGGCTCATCGCGAGCACGCCGCCCTTCGATGCGGTGTACGAGATCTGCGAGGTCGCCGAGCCGAGCACCGCCACGAACGAGGCCGTGTTGATGATCGAGCCGCGGCCCTGGGCGACCATGTGCCGCAGCGCCGCGCGCGAGCACAGGTACACCGACTTCAGGTTGACGTCCTGCACCTTCTGCCAGGCGGGCAGCTCGGTCGTCTCAATCGAGTCGTCGTCGGGCGGCGAGATGCCGGCGTTGTTGAAGGCGATGTCGACCGAGCCGTAGACGCGGGCGGCCTCGTCGAACAGGTGGTCGACCTGGACCTCGTCGGTGACGTCGACCTGCACGAAGAGGCCGCCGACGAGCTCGGCGGCGGCCGGTCCGGTCGTGGCGTCCATGTCGCCGATGACGACGTGCGCGCCCTCGGCGGCGAGGCGCTTGGCGGTCGCGAGGCCGATGCCCGAGGCGCCGCCGGTGATGACGGCCACACGGCCGGCGAGGCGCTGGGTGAGGTCGATGCGTGGAAGGTCGGTCATGGTGCTCCTGTCGTAGGGTTCGGGTCGTCAGTCGACGGCGAGGAAGACGTTCTTGGTCTCGGTGAAGGCCAGCGGTGCGTCGGGTCCCAGCTCGCGGCCGAGGCCCGACTGCTTGAACCCGCCGAACGGCGTCGAGTAGCGCACCGAGGAGTGCGAGTTGACCGAGAGGTTTCCCGACTCGATCGCACGGGCGACCCGGATGCCGCGGCTCAGGTCTCGGGTCCAGATCGAGCCCGAGAGACCGTACTCGCTCGCGTTCGCGAAGCGCACGGCGTCGTCCTCGTCGTCGAACGGGAAGACCGAGACGACGGGGCCGAAGATCTCCTCGCGCGCGGTGCGCGAGTCGCGGGACGGCGTGAGCACGGTCGGCGGGAACCAGAAGCCAGGGCCGGTCGGGGCGGAGGCCCGGAACGCGAGCTCCGAGTCATCCGGTACGAAGGAGCGCACGCGGTCGAGGTGGGCCGCCGCGACGAGCGGGCCCATCTCGGTGCCCTCGTCGGCCGGGTCGCCGACCCGCACCCCGGCGACTGCCGGCTCGAGCAGCTCCATGAAGCGCTCGTAGACGCTGCGCTCGACGAGGATGCGGCTGCGGGCGCAGCAGTCCTGCCCGGCGTTCTCGAAGACCCCGTAGGGCGCGGTCGCGGCGGCGCGCTCGAGGTCGGAGTCGGCGAAGACGATGTTGGCGCTCTTGCCGCCGAGTTCGAGCGTCACGCGCTTCACCTGGTCGGCGCAGCCGGCCATGATCTGCTTGCCGACCTCGGTGGATCCGGTGAAGACGATCTTGCGAACGGTCTCGTTCGTCACGAAGCGCTGGCCGACGACCGAGCCCTGGCCGGGGATCACCTGGAAGAGCCCGTCGGGCAGGCCGGCCTCGAGGCCGAGCTCGGCGAGGCGCATGCTCGTGAGCGGCGTCCATTCGGCGGGCTTCAGCACGACGGCGTTGCCGGCCGCGAGGGCAGGTGCGAAGCCCCACGACGCGATCGTCATCGGGAAGTTCCACGGCGTGATCACGCCGACGACGCCGAGCGGCTCCTGGAAGGTGACGTCGAGACCGCCGGCCACCGGGATCTGCCGGCCGAAGAGGCGTTCGGGCGACGCGGAGTAGTACTCGAGCACGTCGCGCACATGCCCGGCCTCCCACCTCGCCTGACTGATCGGATGCCCCGAGTTGCGCATCTCGATGACCGCGAGTTCCTCCACGGCGCCGTCGACGGCATCGGCGAACCTGCGGAGCAGCCGGGCACGGTCGGCCGGGGCGACCCGCGCCCACTCGCGCTGGGCGGAGGCCGCGCGCGCGATCGCCGCGTCGGTGTCCTCGATCGAGGCGGCGGAGACCGTGGTCACGACGCTCTCGTCGGCGGGGTTGACGATCGTGTGGGTCACGACGGGGTCCTTTCGGAAGGGGCGTTCGCCGTGCGGGCGGCGCGGTGCTCGCGGGCCGCCTCGACGAGGCCGGCGAAGAGCCGGCGGTCGGCCGCGTTCTCCTCGGGATGCCACTGCACCCCGATACCGAACGGCACGGTCTCGAGTTCGACGGCCTCGATCACGCCGTCGTCGGTGCGTGCGGTCACCCGCAGGCCGTCGGCGACCGCGTCGAGCGCCTGGTGGTGGTAGACGTGGATCGGCAGGGGGGTCGCGGCGTCGCCGAGCACCGCCGCGAGGCGCGAGTCGGGTTCGACGGTCGCCGAGGTCTCGCCGAACTGCGCGGGGCCCGGCTGGTACGCGTCGCTGCCGACGACGTCGGGCAGGTGCTGCACGAGCGTGCCGCCGAGCGCGACGTTGAGCATCTGGGCGCCGCGGCAGATGCCGAGGAAGGGCAGCTCGAGGTCGATCGCCGCCGTCAGCAGGTGGTCCTCCCAGTCGTCGCGATCGGTGCGCGGCGCTCCGGTGCGTTCGTGCGGCGCCTGACCGTAGCGCGCGGGGTCGACGTCGGCGCCGCCCGAGACGATGAGACCGTCGAGCGTGCCGAGCACGGCGCGCGCGACGGCGGCGTCGGCGGGTTGCGGCGGGAGCAGCACCGCGATGCCGCCGGCGTCGGTCACCGCGTCGATGTAGACCTTCGGCAGGAACGAGGCGCGCACGTCCCACACCCCGGTCTGCGCCTGCTCGAGGTAGGTGGTGATGCCGATCACCGGGCTCTGGGGCATCGGTGCAGCGGTCATCCGCTCAGAGTCGTTCGAAGCCACGCACCCGCTCCCAGTCCGTGACGGCCGCGTCGTAGGCGGCGAGCTCGATGCGCGCGTTGTTCAGGTAGTGCTCGACGACCTCGTCGCCGAATGCCTCGCGGGCGATCGCCGAACCGGCGAACAGCTCGGCCGACTCGCGGAGGGTCGCGGGCACGCGCGCCACGTCGCTCTCGTAGGCGTTGCCCTCGAACATGTCGTCGAGCTCGAGTTCGCCGTCGATGCCCGCGAGCCCTGCCGCGATGAGGGCGGCCACGGCGAGGTACTGGTTCACGTCGCCGCCGGGCACGCGGTTCTCGACGCGCATGCCGAGCCCGCGCCCGACGACGCGCAGCGCGCACGTGCGGTTGTCGAGACCCCAGGCGATCGCGGTCGGGGCGAAGCTGCCGGCGACGTAGCGCTTGTAGGAGTTGATGTTCGGGGCGGAGAAGAGCGTGAGTTCGCGCATCGCGGCCACCTGGCCGGCGAGGAACCGGCGGAAGAGGGTGGACATGCCGTGCGGGGCATCCGGGTCGCTGAAGACGGCTTCGCCGTCCGCGCCGCGCAGGGAGATGTGGATGTGGCAGCTGTTGCCCTCGCGCTCGTTGAACTTCGCCATGAAGGTGAGCGACTTGCCGTGCCGGTCGGCGATCTCCTTGGCACCGTTCTTGTACACGGAGTGGTTGTCGCACGTGCCGAGCGCATCCGTGTAGCGGAACGCGATCTCCTGCTGGCCGAGGTTGCACTCGCCCTTCACGCCCTCGCAGTACATGCCGGCGGCGTCCATCGAGTTCCGGATGTCGCGGAGCAGGGGCTCCATGCGGGTCGAGGCGAGCAGCGCGTAGTCGATGTTGTAGTCGCTGGCCGGCGTGAGGTCGCGGTAGCCCTTCTGCCAGGCGGTGCGGAACGAGTCGTCGAAGACGATGAACTCGAGCTCGGTGCCGACGAAGGCGGTGAGCCCGCGTTCGGCGAGACGTTCGAGCTGTCGCTGCAGGATGCGCCGGGGCGAGGCCTCGACCGGGGCGCCGTCGAGCCACTGCAGGTCGGCCGTGACGAGCGCCGTCGCCTCGAGCCAGGGCGCCATGCGCAGGGTCGAGAAGTCGGGGATCATCGCCATGTCGCCGTAGCCGTGCTCCCAGCTCGACATCGCGTACCCGTCGACGGTGTTCATCTCGACATCGACGGCGAGCAGGTAGTTGCAGCACTCCGCGCCGTGCGCGGCGACGTCGTCGAGGAAGAGCCGCGCGGAGACGCGCTTGCCGACGAGGCGGCCCTGCATGTCGGTGAACGCGACGATGACGGTGTCGACGTGACCGTCGGCGACCGCGCCCCGCAGGGCGTCGAGGGTGAGGTATCCGGTGGGTGCCGTCATCCGTTGACGCCTCCTCGAGTCGGTGAATGGTTGGTGTTGCCGACCATTACATCACACGGTGGGCGGAACGGGTTCAGTGGTTTCGGCCGACTTCGGGGTGGGTTCGAACAAAGTTGTTCGAGAAAGGTCTGTACGAGCAACCATTGGGCGCTCTATAGTTCAGGCCAACGCATCCCACCCCCCGCGCTGCTGCGGCCGCGCTTCGAGAGAGCAAGGGAACCGCCATGACCAAGGACACGCTCAAAGTGTCGGGAGTGAAGTACACGACGGCCGAGGCCGGGTACTTCGAGAAACGCAAGCTCACCCGCACCGCAGGGGTCTGGGGCCTCTGGGGCCTCGCCGTCGCGGCCGTCATCTCCGGCGACTTCTCGGGCTGGAACTTCGGCATCGACTTCGCGGGCTTCGGCGGCATGCTCATCGCCTTCGCCGTGCTCGTCGTCATGTACTACGGCCTCATCTTCTCGATCGGCGA
The DNA here is from genome assembly GCF_001429165.1 of Agromyces sp. Root81. Lineage (GTDB taxonomy): Bacteria > Actinomycetota > Actinomycetes > Actinomycetales > Microbacteriaceae > Agromyces. Next base: position 138,826 of record NZ_LMIR01000004.1, on the reverse strand, counting down.
GATGTCGTCGGCGATGCCGCACACGGGCGGCGCCTACTCGTTCTCCCGGGCGGCCATGGGGCCGTGGGGCGGATTCGTCACCGGCCTCGCCGAGACGATCGAGTACGTCGCGACGACCGCCGTGATCGTGTTCTTCTCCGGCTCGTACGCCGACGCGATCACGAGCGAGCTGCTCGGCTTCTCGATGCCGCAGTGGATCTGGTGGGTGATCCTCTACCTGGTCTTCATCGGCATCAACGCGGCCGGCGCGAGCATCTCCTTCAAGTTCGCGATCGTGGTCTCGATCATCTCGATCGCGATCCTGCTCGTCTTCAGCGCGATGGCGATCTTCTCGGGCCAGTTCTCGTGGGACAAGCTCTTCGACATCGTGCCCGACGCCGGACAGACCGCGTTCCTGCCGCACGGCGTGCTGCCGATCCTCTTCGCCCTGCCGTTCGCGATGTGGTTCTTCCTCGGCATCGAGGAACTGCCGCTCGCTGCGGAGGAGTCGCACGACCCCGTGCGCGACATCCCGCGTGCCGGGCTCATCGCTCGGGCGACCCTCATCGTCACCGGCCTGCTCGTGCTGTTCCTCAACACCGGCGTCGTCGGCGCGGAGGCCACGGGCACGGCGGGGGAGCCGCTGCTCGACGGCTTCCGCGCGATCGTCGGCGACGAGCTGGCTGCACTCCTCGCGCTCTTCGCCCTCATCGGCCTGCTCGCCTCGCTGCAGGGCATCATGTTCGCCTACGGCCGCAACATGTATTCGCTCTCGCGCGCCGGCTACTACCCGAAGTTCCTCTCGCTCACGGGCAAGCGGCAGACGCCGTGGGTCGCCCTCGTCGCCGGCGCGGTCATCGGCTTCGTCGCCCTCATCGCGCTCGACCTGCTCGCCCAGGTCGACGCCGCAGGGGCCGGAGCGGTCGCCGGTGCGATCGTGCTGAACATCGCCGTGTGGGGCGCGGTGCTCGCGTACCTGCTGCAGATGGTCGCGTTCGTGATCCTCCGCCGCAAGTACCCGAACGCCAATCGCCCGTACCGCAGCCCGTGGGGCGTCCCCGGGGCCGTGGTCGCGGCCGTGATCGCCGCGCTCATCTTCCTCGGCTTCCTCCTGAACCCGACCTTCGTGCCGGCGATCATCGCGATCGGCGTCGTGTACGCCGTGATGCTCGCGATCTTCGCACTGTGGGGCCGGCACCGACTCATCCTGTCGCCCGAAGAGGAGTACGCCGTGTCGGGCGGCCTCCACGGGGATCCGCAGGCCGAGGGCTACGGCGGAGCGGTCGAGAGCGAGTTGCTCGCGACCGACGGCGTCGACGAACCCGACCGGGTCTGAGAAGCCGGCGACGGGGCGTGGGGGCGCCCCGCCGCCGCCGCGCGGCTCCTCCTCCTGTGGAGTCGCCGGCACGACGAAGGGCCCGGCCTGATCGGCCGGGCCCTCCGTCGCATTCGTCTGGCGCATCCCGCGGCGATAGGCTCGAAGACGAGTACGAGCGCGGCGACCCCGCGCAGACCCCAGGCGATGGAGCCGGTTGCGGGGGCGTCGACACCCTCGACGTCCACTCGCGCACGACTCCGTGGAGGAAGAGATGCACGAGCCCGAGACCCCCGACGACACGTATACCGATCCGACGCTCGTCGGCAGCGGTGCGCAGCCGCCGACCCGCACAGAGACCGACTCCCTCGGCTCGGTGGAGGTCCCCGCCGACGCCTACTGGGGTGTGCACACGATGCGTGCACTCGAGAACTTCCCGATCTCCAAGCGACCCATCTCGGTCTACCCCGACCTCGTCGTCGCCCTCGCCTCGGTCAAGCAGGCCGCGGCCCGGGCCAACCGCGAGGTCGGCGTGCTCACCGAGCAGAAGGCCGAATGGATCGACGCGGCCTGCCAGCGCATCATCGACGGCGAGCATCACGAGCAGTTCGTGGTCGGCGTCATCCAGGGCGGCGCGGGCACCTCGACCAACATGAACGCGAACGAGGTCATCGCGAACCTCGCGCTCGAGATCGCGGGCTACCCCAAGGGCCGCTACGACGTGCTGCACCCGATCGACGACGTCAACCGCAGCCAGTCGACGAACGACACCTACCCCACCGCCGTCAAGCTCGCGATGACGTTCTCGCTCACGACGATGCTGCGCGAACTCGACCTGCTGCGCGTCTCGTTCGGCCGCAAGGGTCACGAGTTCCACGAGGTGCTGAAGGTCGGCCGCACGCAGCTGCAGGACGCCGTGCCGATGACCCTCGGCCAGGAGTTCCACAGCTTCTCGACGACCCTCGGCGAAGACCACGAGCGCCTCAGCGAGACCATCAAGCTCCTCTCCGAGGTGAACCTCGGTGCGACCGCCATCGGTACCGGCATCACGGCCGACCCCGGCTACGCGGCGGCCGCCGTGCGCCACCTCAGCGCGATCACGGGGCTCCGGCTCGAGTCGGCGCCCGACCTCATCGAGGCGACGAGCGACACCGGCGTGTTCATGACCTTCTCGAGCGCGCTGAAGCGCAGCGCGATCAAGCTCTCGAAGATCTGCAACGACCTGCGCCTGCTCTCCTCGGGCCCGCAGGCCGGGTTCGGCGAGATCAACCTGCCGCCGCGGCAGGCGGGCTCGAGCATCATGCCCGGCAAGGTCAACCCGGTCATCCCAGAGGCGGTCAGCCAGGTCGCCTATGCGGTCGCCGGCGCGGACGTCACGGTCATGATGGCCGCCGAGAACGGCCAGCTGCAGCTGAACGCCTTCGAGCCGGTCATCGCCCACTCGCTGCTGCAGTCGATCACCTGGATGCGTCAGGCGTGCTGGACGCTCCGGGTCAACTGCGTCGACGGCATCACGGCGAACATCGAGCGGCTCGAGGCGATGGTGGCCTCGAGCGTCGGCGTCATCACGGCCCTCATCCCGTTCATCGGCTACGCCGAGGCATCCAACATCGCCAAGCTCGCGCTGAAGACCGGCCGGCCGGTCGCCGACCTCGTCGTCGAAGCCGGGCTCATGAGCCGTGAGGCCGTCATGGCCCAGCTGCAGCCGTCGAAGCTCTCGGGCATCCGCCCGATCACGATGGCGATCCCGCTGATCGACCTGCAGGGCGAGCCGTCGGAATGAGGGCCGCCTCGGGTGCCGCGGTCGCCATGCGGCCGCGGCACCCGAGGGTCAGACGACCCGGCAGTGCGTCGTCAAGGAGCCGATGCCCTCGACGGTGACGGTGACGGTCGAGCCGTCGCGCAGGAACACCGGGGGCTTGCGGGAGTAGCCCGCGCCGCCGGGGCTGCCGGTGGAGATGAGGGTGCCAGGGGGGATCGTCGCCGACCGCGAGAGCAGCGAGATGATCTCGGCGACGCTACGCACCATCTCGTTCGTCGAGGCGTCCTGCATGATGCTGCCGTCGAGGTTCGTGGTCAGCCAGAGGTTCTGCGGATCGGGGATCTCGTCGGCCGTCACGACGACCGGCCCGGTCGGGGTGAAGCCGTCGAACGACTTGCAGCGCGACCATTGCGCTTCGCTGAACTGGATGTCGCGGGCCGTGATGTCGTTGACGACGGTATAGCCCCACACGTAGTCGAGCGCGTCGCGCACGTGCACGCCGCGGGCTGGACGCCCGATGATCACGCCGAGTTCGGCCTCGTAGTCGACCTGCGTCGTGAGGTCTTCGGGCCAGGTCGTCGTCGCGCCGTGCGCGGTGAGGGAGTTCGGCCACAGCGAGAAGATCGTCATCGCGGTCTCGGAGCGCAGCTTCAGCTCGGAGGCGTGGGCGGCGTAGTTGGCGCCGATCGCGATGACCTGCGCGGGTCGGAGCACCGCGGAGGCGTGCCGCAGCCCGGCAACCTGCGTCAGCTCGGCGCCGAGCGAGACGGCCGTGTCGACGACCTCGCGCACCTCGGCGAGCCCCTCGGGGCCGCGCTCGATGAGGTCCTGCAGGTCGCGCGGCGGCAGCTCCATGAACTCGTCGAGGAAGAGCGCGGATTCCGCGATCACCGCCGCGAGTCGAGGTGTCGTCTGGCCTTCGACTCTCAGGTGCGCGAACTTCACCTCTTCAGGCTATCGGGCGACGAGGCGGACCGACTGTGCGCGATGTACAACGAACGCGGTCGGATGCACCGCCACGTCGACAAAATCGAGCGGATGCCGCGTCAGCTGCCCGCCGGGCGCAGGCGCAGTTCCTGCATGCCGCCGTCGACCGCGAGCTCGACGCCGGTCGTCGACCCCGAGGCGGGGCTGGCGAGGTACGCGACGGCGCCCGCGACCTCGTCGGCCGTCACGAGACGGCCGTGCGGCTGTCGTGCCTCGAGGGCGGCGCGCTCCGCGGCGGGGTCGTCGGCTGAGGCCATGAGGCGACCGATCCACGGGGTGTCGGCGGTGCCCGGGTTCACGGCGTTCACCCTGATGCCCTCGCGCAGGTGGTCGGCGGCCATCGCGCGGGTGAGTGCGGCGACCGCTCCCTTGCTCGCGCTGTAGAGCGCGCGCTGGGGGAGTCCCGCCGTCGCCGCGATCGAGGCGGTGTTGACGATCGATGCCGCAGGCGAGTCGCGGAGGTGAGGGAGTGCCGCGCGGGCGACTCGCATCATGCCGAGCACGTTGATGTCGAAGACCCGGTGCCACTCCTCGTCGGAGTTCGACTCGATCGTGCCCTGCGCGCCGATGCCGGCGTTGTTGACGACGATGTCGATGCGGCCGAGTTCGGCCGCGACACGGTCGACACCCGCTCGCACGCTCGCGTCGTCGGCCACGTCGACGGCGATCGCCAGGTCGGCGTGCGCCGCGGCATCCGGCTGCAGGTCGAAGACGGCGACGCGGGCGCCGCCCTGCTGCAGGCGCGCGGCGATCGCGGCGCCGATGCCGGACGCGCCGCCGGTGACGATCGCGACCAATCCGGTGAATTCGTTGCTCATGTGTGGAGGTCCTTCCGGGCTGTGTCGATCAAGGTCAGGCGGAGACGTACTGCTGGCGCTGGCGGCCGAGGCCGTCGATGTCGAGTTCGACGACGTCGCCGGCGGCGAGGTAGGGGAAGCGCCCCGAGAGGGCGACGCCCTCCGGCGTGCCCGTGAGCACGAGGTCTCCGGGTTCGAGGGCGAGGTACTGGCTGAGCGTCCAGACGATCGTGTCGATGTCGAAGATGAGGTCGCTCGTGCGCGAGTCCTGGCGCGGCTGGCCGTTGACGAAGCTGCGCAGGCGCACGTCGTCGGCGTTCAGCTCGTCGTCCGTCGCGAGCCAGGGGCCGGTCGGACAGAAGCCGGGTGCGCTCTTGCCCTTCGACCACTGACCGCCGGAGACGGCGATCTGCCAGTCCCGCTCGGAGAGGTCGTTGGCCATCACGAAGCCGGCGATGTGCGCGCGGGCGTCGGCGGGGGAGTCGAGGTAGCTCGCGCGGCGACCGATGACGATGCCGAGCTCGACCTCCCAGTCGGTCTTCTCGCTGCCGCGGGGGATCGCGACGTCGTCGAACGGGCCGACGACGGTGTTCGGGGACTTCATGAACATGACGATCCGCTCGGGCGGTTCGGATCCGGACTCGGCGGCGTGCGCGGCGTAGTTCATGCCGATGCAGTAGACGGCCGACGGGCGCGTGATGGGTGCGCCGATGCGGAGGCTCGCGGCGTCGGTCAGCTCGGGGAGTCCGCCGGTGGCCACCGCTGCGCGAGCGCGCTCGATGCCGTCGCCGCTCAGGAAGGCGCCGTCGATGTCCGTGGTGATCGTGCGCAGGTCGAGCGTGCGCTCGCCGTCGATGACGACGGGGATCTCGGTGCCGACGTTGCCGAGCCGGGCGAATCTCATTTGCTGGTCCTCTCCATCGTGGCGCTGAGTGAACATCAGAACTCTCGGTGATGCACTGGCCGGTTCTCCGAGATTCTCGCACAAGTTCGGAGGATTGACAGACGAGACATCCGATGTTTATGCTCGGGTTCGCCACGAAAGGACGCCATGAGCATCATCGCCAGTGTTGAAACCCGGGACATCCGCTTCCCGACCTCCCTCGAACTCGACGGGTCGGACGCGATGAACCCGGACCCCGACTACTCGGCGGCCTATCTCACCATCCGCACGGATGCCGCTGACGGGTTCGAGGGCCACGCCTTCGTCTTCACGATCGGACGTGGCAACGACGTCGAGGTCGCGGCGCTCGACGCGCTCCGCGGACATCTGATCGGCCAGGACGTCGAGGCACTGCTCGACGACATGGGCGCCGCGTGGCGACTGCTCACCCACGACTCGCAGCTGCGCTGGCTCGGACCCGAGAAGGGCGTCATGCACATGGCGATCGGTGCGGCGATCAACGCGCTCTGGGACCTCAAGGCCAAGCGCGCAGGCCTGCCGCTCTGGCGCCTGCTCGCCGAGCTCCCGCCCGAGCAACTCGTCGAGCTCGTCGACTTCCGCTACCTCAGCGACGCGATCACTCCGGGCGAGGCGCTCGAGCTGCTCCGCGCCGCAGAGCCCGGCCGGGCCGAGCGCACCGCGCACCTGCTCGAGGTCGGCTACCCCGCCTACACGACGACGCCGGGCTGGCTCGGCTACTCCGATGAGAAGCTCGACCGACTCTGCCGCGAGGCCGTCGCCGACGGCTATCCGCAGATCAAGCTGAAGGTCGGAGCCGACCTCGCCGACGACATACGCCGGCTCGGCATCGCCCGTGCCGCCGTCGGAGAGGGCTACCCGATCGCGATCGACGCGAACCAGCGGTGGGACGTCGACACGGCCATCGAATGGGTGCGCGCCCTCGCCGGGTTCGACGTCGAGTGGATCGAGGAGCCCACGAGCCCCGACGACATCCTCGGCCACGCCGCCATCGCGCGCGGCATCGCGCCGATCAAGGTCGCGACCGGCGAGCACGTGCAGAACCGCATCGTGTTCAAGCAGCTGCTCCAGGCCGGCGGCATGGACGTCATGCAGATCGACGCGACGCGCGTCGGCGGCGTCAACGAGAACATCGCGAACCTGCTGCTCGCCGCGAAGTTCGGCGTGCCGGTCTGCCCCCACGCCGGCGGCGTCGGGCTTTGCGAGGCCGTGCAGCACCTCTCGATGTTCGACTACGTGGCGCTCTCGGGCACGATGGAGGGACGCATGATCGAATTCGTCGACCACCTCCACGAGCACTTCGTCACCCCCGCCGTCGTGCGCCGCGGCCGCTACCTCACGCCGACGGCGCCGGGTGCCGGCACCGAGATGCTCGCGGCATCCGTCGACGAGTACACGTGGCGCGGCGCCCATGTCGTGAGCGAGGCCCGCGCATGACCGCCGACGTCACCTCGTCCGAGCGGCTCGGGCCGCTCGGTTACGGCGCGGCGTCCGTCGGCAACCTCTATCGCGAGGTGAGCGACGAGGACGCGTTCGCCGCCCTCGATACGGCGTGGGAGAGCGGCATCCGATACTTCGACACCGCACCGCACTACGGCCTCGGACTCAGCGAGCGACGACTCGGGGCGTTCCTCGCCGCGAAGCCTCGCGACGAGTTCGTCGTCTCGACGAAGGTCGGCCGGGTACTCGACCCGAACCCCGACTTCGCCGGTGGGCGCGACCTCGAGCACGGTTTCGACGTGCCCGACGAGACGGTGCGGCGCTTCGACCCCAGCGAAGACGGTGTGCGGCGGAGCATCGACGACTCGCTCGAACGCCTCGGCCTCGATCGCATCGACGTCGCCTTCCTGCACGACCCCGATTCCTACGACCTCGACCGTGGTCTTCGCGAAGGACTCCCGGCCCTCGCGAGACTCCGCGACGAGGGCGTCGTCGGCGCCGTCGGCATCGGCACCAACTCGGCGGATGCCGCGGCGCGCGCCGTGGCGGAGGGCGACCTCGACCTCGTGATGATCGCCGGGCGGTACACCCTGCTCGAGCAGCCGGCGCTCGCCGAGCTGCTCCCGCTCTGCGAGCGGCGCGGCGTCGGCGTGGTCGCCGCGGCCGTCTACAACTCGGGCCTGCTGTCGACTGCGACGCCGGGCGCGAGCGGGCGGTACAACTACGGCACGGTGCCGCCCGAGGTGCTGGCGCATGCCATGCGGCTCGCCGAGGTGTGCCGCGAAGCGGGCGTCGATCTGCCCATCGCGGCCATGCAGTACCCCCTGCGGCATCCGGCCGTGCGATCGGTCGTCGTGGGTTCGGCCCGACCGGCGGAGATCGTCGAGAACGCGGCCCGGGCACACGCTGCGGTCCCCGACGCCCTGTGGGCCCGGTTGCGCGACGAAGGGCTGATCCCGTGACCGCCGCCGCCCGCACGATCGACGCGCACCTGCACCTGTGGGATCGCAGCGTGAGCGAGTACGCGTGGATCACACCCGAGCTCGGGCCGCTCGACGCGGACTTCGGCGCCGAGCAGGCGCGGGCCGAACTCGACGCGGCCGGCATCGACGCCGCGATCCTCGTGCAGGCGGAGGACTCGCTCGCCGACACCCGCTTCATGCTCGACGTGGCCGCGGCCAACGACTGGGTGGAGGGGGTCGTCGGCTGGGTTCCGCTCGACGACCGCGCCGCGGCGTTCGCCGCGCTCGACGCGCTCGAGGGGGAGGCGGCGCTCCGGGGCATCCGGCACCTCGTGCACGGCGACCCGCGCGACGACTTCCTCGAGCTGCCCGAGGTGCGGGCCTCGCTCGCCGAGCTCGCCCGGCGCGGCATGACCTTCGATATCCCCGACGCGTGGCCGCGGCACCTCGGTGCTACGCGTGCGCTCGCGCACGACCTGCCCGAGCTGACCGTCGTGGTCGACCACCTCGGCAAGCCGCCCCTCGGCCGCGACGACTTCGGCGCCTGGCGCAGCGAGTTCGAGGCGGTCGCGGCGCTGCCGAACACGGTCGCGAAGTTCTCGGGTCTGCACCTGCCGGGCGTCGCGTTCGGCGCGGCGACCGTGCAGCCGCTCTGGGAGATCGCGCTCGACGCCTTCGGCCCCGACCGGTTGATGTACGGCGGCGACTGGCCGATGTCGGTGCCGCACGGCGGCTACCCGCCCACCTGGGCGGTCCTGAGCGGATGCCTCGAGGCGCTCGCTCCCGACGAGCGTGACGCGGTGCTCGGCGGCACGGCGGAACGCGTCTACTCCGCCCGAATAATCTGATGTTTTACGCGGAAACCCACAGGAACACCACATAATCGGGTGAAGACCCGTCGAAACATCGGATGAGTAGTACACTCATCCCGAAATCTCAAGGAAGAGAGGCGCACGTGCTGAGTGGTATCCACCCGATCCTCGGAGGCGAGTTGCTCGCCGCACTCGATCGGCTCGGTCACGGCGACGAACTCGTCGTCGCCGACGCGAACTTCCCCGCGCATCGCGTCGGGGCACTGGTCCTCGAGGCCTCCGCGCTCGCGGCCGCCGACGTCGTCCGCGCCATCCGCACCGTCCTGCCGCTCGACTCCTACGAGGGCGCCTCGGTGCTGCTCATGGCCGCCGAGGGCGGTGAGCGGCTGCCCGTGCAGCACGAACTCGTCGCGGCGGCCGAGACCACGGCCGACCGCGTCGAGGAGCTCGAGCGCTTCGCGTTCTACGACCGGGCCATCGCCGCGCAGCTCATCGTGCGCACCGGGGAGCTGAGGCCCTACGGCAACCTCGTCCTCCGCAAGGGCGTCGTGAACGAGTACACGCCGACCGGGGCGGCATGATGGACGACGCGACGGTCACGACGGCTCCGCTCCTCGACGTCAAGGGCGTGAGCAAGGGATTCCCGGGCGTGCAGGCCCTCGACGACGTTCGACTCGACCTCAGGCACGGCGAGGTGCTCGCCCTCGTCGGCGAGAACGGCGCAGGCAAGTCGACGCTCATGAAACTGCTCGCCGGCATCTACACGCCCGACGCCGGCACCTTCCGGCTCAACGGCCGGGAGCTCACGATCGAGGGCCCGCGTCATGCGCAGGAGCTCGGCATCTCGATCATCCACCAGGAGTTCAACCTGATGCCCGACCTGACGGTCGCGCAGAATATCTTCATCGGCCGCGAGCACCGGGCCGGCGGCCTGTTCCTCGACGAACGCGCGCTCAACCGCAGGGCGCAGGACCTCTTCGACCGGCTCGGGCTCGCGCTCGACCCCGCTGAGCCGGTCGAACGACTGACCGTGGCGCGCCAGCAGATGGTCGAGATCGCCAAGGCCCTCTCGTTCGATGCCAAGGTGCTCATCATGGACGAGCCGACGGCGGCGCTGAACGACGCCGAGGTCGACGTGCTCTTCGAGCTGATCCAGCGGTTCCGCACGCCCGAGACCGGCGTCATCTACATCTCGCACCGCATGGAGGAGCTCGCGCGCATCTCCGACCGCATCAGCGTGCTGCGCGACGGGCGCTACATCGGCACCCGGGTGACCGCGGAGACCGAACCGAAGGAGATCATCTCCCTCATGGTCGGCCGCGAGATCGTCGGCGAGCAGCGGCCACCGGCGGCGACCACGACCGGCGACCCCGTGCTCTCGGTGAGCGGCCTCTCCACGAAGCACCTGCTGCGCGACGTCAGCTTCGACGTGCACGCCGGTGAGATCCTCGGCTTCGCCGGGCTCATGGGTGCCGGCCGCACCGAGGTCGCCCGCGCCATCGTCGGCGCCGACCGCACGGAAGCGGGGGAGATCCGCCTGCACGGGCGCCCGGTGAAGATCGCGAACCCGGCGGAGGCCGCGCGCCACGGCATCGGCTACCTCTCGGAGGACCGCAAGCAACTCGGCGTGCTGCTCGAACGCAGCGTTCGGGAGAACATCGTGCTCGCCTCGCTCCGCGACTACGTCTCGGGCCTCGGGTTCGTGAGCGGTTCGCGCATCGAGGCGACCGGTCGCGAGTACGTCGACAAGCTCCGCATCAAGACCCCGTCGACCGCGCAGCTGGTGAAGAACCTCTCGGGCGGCAACCAGCAGAAGGTCGTCATCGCGAAGTGGCTCGCGAAGGACTGCGAGGTGCTGATCTTCGACGAACCCACCCGCGGCATCGACGTCGGTGCGAAGGAGGAGATCTACGCCCTCCTGCGCCAGCTCGCCGACCAGGGCAAGGCGATCATCATGATCTCCTCCGAACTGCCCGAGGTGCTCCGGCTCTCCGACCGGATCGCCGTCATGGCCGAGGGGCGCCTCACGGCGGTGCTCGACAACGCCGAGGCCACTCAGGAGAACCTCATGGACTACGCCACCCGATTCACCAGCGAAGGAACGATCGCACGATGAGCCCGACGACGACGCAACCGTCAGCACCGACCCCGTCGACGACGGCCTTCGCCGCCGTCGAGGCGGGGGCGCCTCGATTCGCCTGGCTGCGCGGCTCGCTCCAGCAGCTCCTCGCCTTCGCGAGCCTCATCGTGATCGTCGCGGTCTTCTCGTTCGCGAGTCCCCACTTCTTCACGGCGAACAACCTCGTGTCGATCCTCACGGCAGCCACCGTCACGGGAATCCTGGCGCTCGGCACGACCTTCGTGATCATCACGGGCGGCATCGACCTCTCGATCGGCACCGGCATGGTGCTCTGCGGGGTCATGGCGGGCGTGTTCCTCACCTACCTCGGGTGGCCGCTCTGGGCGGGCGTCGCGGCGACGATCCTGTTCGGCGGTCTCATCGGCCTGATCAACGGCGTGAACGTCTCGGTGCTCGGCATCCCGCCGTTCATCGCGACGCTCGGCATGATGCTGATCGCCGCCGGCCTCTCGCTCGTGATCTCGGGCACGAAGCCGATCTACTTCAACGAGACCCCCGAATTCCAGTCGATCATGAACCTGTCGATCGTCCCTGGCATCCGCTTCCCGCTCGGGGTCGCGATCTTCATCGTCATGATCGTGATCGCGGCGGTGCTGCTCTCGAAGACGATCGTCGGCCGCTACACCTTCTCGATCGGGTCGAACGAGGCGGCGACCGCCCTGTCGGGCGTCAACGTGCGTCGCTGGAAGATCATCGTCTACACGCTCGCCGGCCTCTTCGTCGGTCTCGCGGGCGTGCTGAGCGCCTCGCGCCTCTCCTCGGCGCAGCCGACCGGCGGCATGGGCCTCGAGCTCGAGGCCATCGCGGCCGTGGTGATCGGCGGCACGTCGCTGCAGGGTGGCAAGGGCTCGATCATCGGCACCGTGATCGGCGCCCTCATCATGGCCGTGCTCACGAACGGCCTGCGCATCATCTCCGTCCCGCAGGAATGGCAGTCGGTCGCGGTCGGCATCGTCATCCTCGTCGCGGTGTACCTCGACATGCTGCGACGTCGGCGGTCCTGACCTGACGTCGTTCCGGCTTCATCCCGCACCATCTGCACCATCTGCACCATCACGAATACCCACACATCAAGGAGTGACATGTTCAAGAAGCGAACGATGGGCGTCATCGTCGGCGCCGTTGCCGCAGCCCTCGTGTTCTCGGGTTGCGCCAGCGACGGCGGCGGTTCGGCCTCCGGCGAAGGGGACGGCGACAAGCCGTACGTCGCGCTCGTCTCGAAGGGCTTCCAGCACCAGTTCTGGCAGGCCGTGAAGTCCGGCGCCGAACAGGCCGCCGAGGAGTTCGACGTCGAGATCACCTTCGAAGGCCCCGACACCGAGGCCGACGTGGACCAGCAGATCCAGCAGCTGCAGACCGCGCTCGACAAGAGCCCCGATGCCATCGGCTTCGCGGCCCTCGACAGCCAGGCGGCCGGCCCGCTGCTGCAGCAGGCGAAGGACTCGAACATCCCGGTCATCGCGTTCGACTCGGGCGTCGACAGCGACATCCCGCTGACGACCGCCGCGACCGACAACCTCGCCGCGGCCGCCGAGGCAGCCAAGCACATGGCCGACGCGATCGGCCACGAGGGCAAGGTCGCCCTCGTCGTGCACGACCAGACCTCGGTCACCGGCCAGGAGCGTCGCGACGGCTTCGTCGACTACATGGAGGAGAACGAGCCGAACATCGAGATCGTCGACATCCAGTACGGCGGCGGCGACCAGGCGAAGTCCGCCGACCTCGCCAAGGCGATCCTCGCGGCCAACCCCGACCTCAAGGGCATCTACGGCTCGAACGAGGGCTCGGCCATCGGCGTCGTGCAGGCGGTCAAGGAGCTCGGCCTCGACTCCTCGACGCTGACCGTGATCGGCTTCGACTCGGGCAAGGCGCAGATGGACGCGATCCGCGACGGCCTCATGGCCGGTGCGATCACGCAGAACCCGGTCGGCATCGGCTACGAGACGGTGAAGGCCGCCGTCGAGGCGCTCGACGGCAAGACACTGCCGAAGACGATCGACACGGGCTTCTACTGGTACGACGCCACGAACATCGACGACGAGGAGATCCAGGCCGTCCTCTACGAGTAGGCCGCGGATGTCGCGGGGGCGTCGGTTTCGACCGGCGCCCCCGTTGTCGTGCCCGGTGGGGAGGGCACGGGCCGCGGGCCGTTCAGAGCGCGGAGCGCAGCCACTGTTCGACGCCGCTCACGTGCACCACCGTGAGCGCGGAGGCGAGGTCGGCATCGCCGGCCTCGATCGCGTCGAGGATCGCGTGGTGTTCGGAGAGCGTGCGCTCGACCGCGTTCTCCTGCGTGATGCCGCGCCAGATGCGTGCGCGGACCGTGTGGCTCGAGAGCGAGTCGATGAGGCTCGCGAGGTAGGTGTTGCCCGCAGCTTCGGCGATGGCGCGGTGGAACTCGAGGTCGTGCTCGACGAGCGCCTCGACCCCCGCCGCGTGGTCGATGCTGTCGACGATCCCGCGCAGCTGCGTGACGTCGTCGGCGTCGGCGTTGCGCGTGGCGAGCGCCGTCGCGGCCGGCTCGAGGATGCGCCGGACCGCGAAGATCTCGAGCACCGACTGGTCGTCGTGCAGGTCGACGACGAACGACATCGCCTCGAGGAGCAGGCGGGGTTCGAGGCTCGTGACGTAGGTGCCGTCGCCGCGCCGGACGTCGAGCACGCGGATCACTTCGAGCGCCTTCACTGCCTCGCGGAGCGAGGAGCGGGACAGGCCGAGCCGGTCGCTCAGCTCCTTCTCGGGAGGAAGCCGATCACCGGGGGCGAGTTCACCCGAGATGATCATCTCTTTGATGTGCAGAATCGCTTCGTCGGTGACGGCCATGCCGCGATCGTATCGCGTGCCGACGCCGGAACGAGCGCAGACATCAGATCTTTGTGGCGGCGGCGCGCCACAGGTGCATCGACGCGTAGCTGCGCCACGGCGCCCACCGGGTTCCGACGGCGGCGAGGTCGCCCGCCGTCGAGGGCAGCCCGAGCCGTTCTGCCCCGTTCCGCAGCGCGAGATCGCCCGTGAGCAGCACGTCAGGTGCGCGAGTCACGCGCATCGCGACGTAGCCGGCCGTCCACGGGCCGATGCCGGGCACCGCCAGGAGATCGGCCTGCAGTTCATCGCGTTCGCGCTCCGAGGCGACGACGAGCGACCTCGTCTCGAGCCGGGTCGCGACGTCGATGATGGTACGCACGCGCGCAGCCGGACCCCGCAGCACCGTGTGGCCGTGCTCGGCGATCGCCGCGGCGGTCGGGAAGAGCGTCGACGGTGCACCTTCGGCGTGCCCGGCCACGCGCTCGCCGAGCTCGTCGGCGAGTCTCGCGAGGGCCGTGCGTGCCGCCTTCACCGAGACCTGCTGCCCGATGAGCGCGCGGACGACGAGTTCGTGGGGATCGAGGCATCCGGGCACGCGGATGCCGGGGGTCTCGGCGACGGATGCCGCGAGCGCCGGGTCTCGTGAGAGGGCCGCGTCGATCGCCACCGCGTCGGCGTCGAGGTCGAAGAGCCGGCGCACCCGTGCGACGAGCGGCGGCAGGTCGGCGAGGGTCGCGAGGCGCGCCTCGACGTCGATGCCGGGCGCCGCGGCGTCGCCCGATGCGGTGAAGGCGACGGCGGCCGGGCCGCCGGGCAGGCCGAGGGTGCGTTCGTAGCGGTCGGCGGTGGCCAGCTCGACGCCGTCGAGTGCTCGAGCCGCGAGCCAGTCGAAGACGCCGGCCGCGTCGAAGGGCGGCCGAGCCGGCAGCCTCAGCCGCACGACGCCGCCGTCGAGGGCCAGGTCGGGCACCGAGTCGGATGCCGAGCCGGGCAGGGAACCGGGCATCGAGCCCTGCCCGGGGCGCCGCGCCGGATCGGCCGCGACCGGTCGTCGCTCGCGCATCCGCGCCGTGGCGCGGAGCTCGAGCGGGCTGCGCTCGTAGACCTCGCGGATGGTGTCGTTGAACTGGCGGATGCTGCCGAACCCCGAGGCGAAGGCCACGTCGGCGGCGGGCAGCGTCGTCGAGGTGAGCAGCGCCCGCGCGGTCTGCGCCCGATGCGCGCGCGCCAGCGCGAGCGGGCCCGCGCCGAGCTCGCCGGTGAGCACCCGCGTGACGTGCCGCGGCGTGTAGCCGAGCCGGCGGGCGAGACCCGGCACGCCCTCGCGCTCGACGACGCCGTCGGCGATGAGGCGCATGGCTCGGGCGGCGAGGTCGTCGCGCAGGTCCCACTGGGGCGAGCCGGGCACCGCGTCGGGAAGGCATCGCTTGCACGCCCGGAGGCCCGCTTCGTGCGCGGCGGCCGCGGTGAGGTAGAAGCTGACGTTCGACGCCTTCGGCGCGACCGCCGGGCAGCTCGGCCGGCAGTAGATGCCCGTCGAGTGCACTCCGGTGATGAACTGCCCGTCGAAGCGGGCGTCGCGCGCCTGCATCGCGCGGTACCGCTCGGCGAACTCCGGGTCGTCGAGCGGGTCGCCGTGCAGGTGGCGGCGGGTGGTCGCGGTGCTCGTCATGACACCAGCCTCGCACGAGCCGACGACATCGACCAGCGGAAATCGGACACGAGCGCGCGCCGTATGGTGGAGGGATGCCGCACGCCGTCGTGACCCTCCTGCAGGACGCCCTCGGGGCCTCCGTCTCCACCGCACCTGCCGATCTCGAGACCACTCGGGAAGACCGTTCGGGGTGGCGTAGCGCCACCCCGCCGATCGCGGTCGTGCACGCGGCATCCGTCGCCGAGGTGCAGGCCGTCATGCGCATCGCCCACGAGACGTCGACGCCGGTCGTGCCGCGCGGCGCGGGCACCGGCCTGGCCGGCGGAGCCATCGCGAGCCCCGGCGCCATCGTGCTCGACCTGTCGCGCATGAACCGGGTGCTCGAGATCTCCGAGGCCGATGAGCTCGCCGTCGTCGAACCCGGCCTGCTGAACGGCGACCTGAACGACGCCATCGCCTCGCGCGGACTCTGGTTCGCGCCCGACCCCGCGAGCCGCGCGATCTCCTCGATCGGCGGCAACATCGCGACCAACGCGGGCGGCCTCCTCTGCGCGAAGTACGGCGTCACCCGCGAAGCGGTGCTCGGCCTCGCGGTCGTGCTCGCAGACGGTCGCCTCCTGCGTACCGGCCATCGCACCGTGAAGGGCGTCACGGGCTACGACCTCACGGCGCTCTTCACCGGCTCGGAGGGCACCCTCGGCGTCATCGTCGAGGCGACGGTGCGGCTGCGTCCGATCACGCGCGGTGAGACCGTCACGGTCGCGGCAGTGTTCCCCGACGTGGAGGCGGCCGCCGCGGCATCCGCTCGCGTTACCGCGGCCCGCCTGCGACCGGCGGTGCTCGAACTCATCGACGCCGCAGGGCTGTCGCGGGTCGCGGCGTACCTCGGTGCGGCCGAGCTCGCCGGCACCCCGCTCGAGTCGCTGGCCCCCTCCGAGACGTTCCTCCTCTCGCAGAGCGACGGCGCCGGTGCCGCCGACGAGGCGGCCGAGATCGCGCGCCTGTTCACCGAGTCGGGTGGCCGGGTGACCCTGTCGTCGGATGCCGCGACGGGCGACCGCCTCCTCGGCATCCGCCGGGCGATGCACCCCGCGCTCGCCGCATCGGGCCAGGTGCTCATCGAGGACGTCGCCGTGCCGCGCTCGCGGCTGCCCGAGATGTTCCGCGCGATCGAGGAGATCGGCCGTCGCCACGGCATCGAGATCCCGACGATCGCGCACGCCGGCGACGGCAACCTGCACCCCAACTTCGTGTTCACGGGTGACGAGGTGCCGGCGCATGTGTGGGCCGCCGCGGACGACATGTTCCGCACGGCGGTCGCGCTCGGCGGCACGCTCACCGGTGAGCACGGCGTCGGCGTGCTGAAGCGCCGCTGGCTCGCCGACGAGCTCGGCGACGACTCCTTCGAACTGCAGCGCGGCATCAAGGCGCTCTTCGACCCCACCGGAATCCTGAACCCCGGGGTCATGTTCGAACCGAATGCACCGGCTGCTCGGTAGGCTGCCCCGGTGACCTCAGTGGCCCCAGAACCCGCCCAGAACCCGTCGCCCGCGCCGCCGATCTGGACCGCGCCGCCGAAGGCCCGCAGCGGCGGACTGGCCTTCGCGATCATCGGCATCGTGGTCGCCGCCTTCGTCGGCCTCCTGGTCGTCGCCTATCTGGCCGTCGGCCTCGGCGTGCCGACGCTCCTCATCGGCTCGGTGCTCGCCCTCGTGCCGCTCGCGCTCGTGCTGCTCGCCGTGCGCTGGGTCGACCGGTGGGAGCCCGAGCCGCGCTGGGCGCTCTGGTTCGCCTTCCTCTGGGGCGCCGCCGTCTCGGTCGCGATCGCGCTCGTCGTCGACCTCGGGGTGCAGCTCGCCCTCGCGTTCGCCGAGCCCGGCGGGGCACCCGACGAGGCGCTGCAGGCGGTCGTGCAGGCGCCCTTCGTCGAGGAACTCGCGAAGGGCCTCGGCGTGCTGCTCATCTTCGCCTTCTCGCGATCGCACTTCGACGGTCCGGTCGACGGGCTCGTGTACGCGGCGACCGTCGCCGCCGGTTTCGCATTCACCGAGAACGTGCTCTACTTCGGCGCCGCGCTCGCCGAGGGCGGCGCCGAGACCCTGGGTGCCACCTTCGTGGTGCGCGGCCTGTTCTCGCCCTTCGCGCACGTGCTCTTCACGGCGTGCACCGGCCTCGCGATCGGCATCGGCGCCCGACGCGGTGGGGGAGCCGGCGTCGTCGGGTGGTTCCTGCTCGGCCTCCTCGGTGCCGTGCTGCTGCACGCCCTCTGGAACGGTTCGCTCACGTTCGCCGACGACGCCATCGGGCTCTACTTCACCGTGCAGGTGCCGATCTTCATCGCCGCGATCGTGCTCACCGTGCTCCTCCGCCGCCAGGAGGTGCGCGTCACCCGGCACCGGCTCGCGGAGTACGGCGCCGCCGGCTGGTTCAGCCTGGCAGAGGTCGAGATGCTCGCGACGCCCGGCGGCCGGCGCCAGGCGAAGGCATGGGCGAAGGCGCAGACCCCGGCTCGCACCCGTGTGATGAAGCAGCTCATCACGGATGCCACGCACCTCGCGTTCACCCGACAGCGCATCGCCACCGGGCTCGCGAGCGAGCGCACGTTCGCCGACGAGCAGGCGCTGCTCGACGCCGTCGTGGTCGACCGCCGGATCCTGCTGAGCTGAGGCATCCGCTCGCCCGCCGGGCACGAAAAAACTCGCCGCCCTGTGGTGTGGCATTGCCGACATCTCTACCAGGCGGCGAGTTCTAGGACTCCAGAGTGCAACGTGTTCGCAGTCAGCGCAAGAGGGTGGTGGACGCTTGTCCGCGATTGCGACGGCGCCGCGAACCTGTTTGGCTTGACCCATGACCGATACGAACAGCAAGCCCGAGATCGACGCTCCCGAGGGGCCGGCTCCCGTCGAGCTGGTGATCGAAGACATCGTCGTCGGCGACGGCGCGGAGGCGCAGCCCGGCTCGACCGTCGACGTGCATTACCTCGGCGTCGAGTACGACAGCGGCGAGGAGTTCGACTCCTCGTGGGGTCGTGGCCAGTCGATCAACTTCCCCCTCCAGGCGCTCATCAGCGGCTGGCAGGAGGGCATCCCCGGCATGAAGGTCGGCGGCCGTCGCAAGCTCACCGTGCCCCCGCAGCAGGCCTACGGCCCTGCCGGCGGCGGCCACCAGCTGTCGGGCAAGACCCTCATCTTCGTGATCGACCTGCTCGGCGTGAGCTGACGCTCACCGCTCGAGTCGACGGCCGGCAGGGGCCACGGTGCGCAGCACCCTCTCCCTGCCGGCCGTCGGCGTTCCACCGGCCGTGCGCTCGTCGCGGTAGCGTCCGCCGCGTTCGACGATTTCGGATGCCGCACGGTTCACGGTGCGATCGATCGCCGACCACGTCGACGGCGACCCGAAGTCGGCGCGGCCGTTGCGACTGAAGATCACCCAGTCGTCGACGATCTCGACGTGCATGCCGGGCGCCTCGTCGATCATCGTCGCCATGAGGTCGGGCGTGAAGATGTAGAGGGCGTCGCGCTCGTACTCCTTCGGCACGAACAGGCTGAAGTACCGGTCGAAGTCGCCCTCGAGCGACAGGTGCTGGTCTTCGTCGAAGTCGACGGGGAACGCGCGTCGTCCGGTCGCGGCCTCGGTCGCGGCATCCGTCTGTCGGCCCTGCGGTTCGAGCACCATGTGGGGGAGTGGCGCGTCGAGCTGCACGGCGACGTATCGCCAGTACGACCCGTCGTCTGCCGTCGTGCTCGCCACGCCGCCCGCGCGGATCGTGACGGACACCGACATGCCGGCCCTCGCCTGCGGGTAGAGCAGGTTGCCGACCTCGACCGTGCGCCCCGACGTCGTCGTGAAGCGCGTGTTGCGCCGTCGCCCGCTGAGCCGCTCGAAGAGGGGGCCGGCCAGCCGCGGCTCGACGTTCGGCTCGTACACGAGGCCGTTCAGCTCCGCCAGCCGATGCAGTCGGGCCTCGCCCTTGGCCGGTTCGCCCGTGGCCGCGGGCATGCGCGCGAGGCGGCCGACCGCGATCGACCCGAACACCGCCCACGCCGCGAACACCGCGAACGCGATCACCCACCCCGGGCCCTGCGCCGCGACGATCCCGTACACGGTCAGTGCGAGGAATCCGATGCCGAACACACCGAGACCGATCGCGAACGCGATCATCCTCCCGCGGTTGGTGCGGGCGGCCGCGAGGTCTCGCCGACGCTGCACGGCGAGTTCCTCGCTCGAGACGGGAAGAGTGAGGGACGAGGGGTCGATCGCCGGAAGCAGCACTTCGGTAGTCTGGCATGCGGCCGGTCTACGGCCGGACATCCGAAAGGCACGACGTGATCCGCTGCAGATCGCCCTTCGTTGCGTTCGCCCCGTACCTCGTGGCGTCGGCCCTGCACCTCGTGCTGCTGTATCTCGGCCCGGCCTGGAGCGTCACGGCGACGAAGGCGTTGCTGATGCCGCTCCTCGCCCTCGCGGTGGTGGCCCTCGTGCGACCGCTCCGGGCTCCGGTGCCGTTGCTGCTCGCCGCCATCGCCTTCTCCTGGGGCGGCGACGTGCTGCTCTCGTTCCCGGGCGACGGATGGTTCGTGGCCGGGCTCTGCTCGTTCCTGCTCGCGCACGTCGTCTACATCGTGCTCTTCCTGCGGATGCCCCGCACTCGTCGCCGCCCGCCGGCGTGGTCGTACGCGTACTGGGCGTGGATGATCGTCATGCTCGGCCTGCTCCTGCCGCACGCCGGCATGCTCGCCGCCCCGATTTCGCTCTACGCGGCCGCGATCGGCATGATGGCGATGTGCGCGTCGATGCACGGGAGGTGGATCGCGCTCGGCGGCGCGTTCTTCATCGTCTCGGATTCGGTGCTCGCCCTCGGCAGGTTCCTGCCCGGGTACGAGTTCGCCGGCCACGACTTCGCCGTCATGTCGACGTACCTCGCGGCGCAGGGACTCATCGCGTGGGGCGTGGTGGCGTCGAAGCTCGCGGCCCCTGCCGCTCCGGATCCGTTGTCTCCTGCACCCGATCGACGAGCTGACGCCACGGCCCGGTGAGCTGACGCTCGGCGAGCGTCGCCTCATGCGGTTCGCAGCGGATGCGGTACACGAACCGGTCGGGCTCTGGCGGCAGCGGAGGCGGCTCGCCCCACGGGATCTCGTCGATGAGGATGTACCACTCGTCAGGATCGGGCTGCTCGTCGACGCGAACCTCCCAGGTGAGCTTCATGCCGGCGAGGCCGCCGCTCCGGGACACGATGACGTCCATGGGGCCGATGGTACTCCGCGGCAGCGGCCGCGGAGGTGGTGACGCTACTCGCCGGGCACCTCGATGCCGACCGCCGACCAGCCGCCGGTCACGGCGCGCTCCTCCCGGCTGTCGCGCCCGAAGCGCTCGCGCGCCGCACGCACCGTCTCGGCTGCGAACAGCGCGAAGTCGGCGTCGATCGGCAGGCGGCCCGAGGTGAGCACGTCGTACCAGATGCGACCCACGTGCTCCCAGGCGAAGCCGCCGAGCTCGGTCGCGGCGAGGGCGAACGCCCGGTTCGGGATGCCCGAGTTCAGGTGCACGCCGCCGTTGTCGTCGTCGGTGTCGATGTAGTCGCGCATGTGGGCGGGCTGCGGGTCGCGCCCGAGGACGTCGTCGTCGTAGGCGGTGCCCGGCTCGAGCATCGACCGAAGCGCCCGCCCCTGCACCTCGTCGGTGAAGATGCCCTCGCCGATCAGCCAGCTCGCGGCGCCGGCGTCCTGGCCGAGGGCGTACTGCTCGACGAGCGCGCCGAACGCGTCGGAGACGTGCTCGTTGAGCGCCCCCGACTGGCCCCGGTACCGCAGCTTCGCGGTGTGCTCGGTGACGCCGTGGGCGAGCTCGTGGCCGATGACGCTCAGCGAGTCGGTGAAGCCCCGGAAGACCTCCCCGTCTCCGTCGCCGAACACCATGCGCTCGCCGTCCCAGAAGGCGTTGTCGTAGCGGTCGCCGAAGTGCACGGTGGCTTCGAGGGGCATGCCCGCGCCGTCGATCGAGTCGCGGCCGAAGACCCGGTCGAACAAGCGGTGCGTGTCGCCGAGGCCGTCGTAGGCGTCGTCGACGGCCTCGTCGCCCGTTGCCCGCTCGCCCTCGCGGCGCACGAGCCGCCCCGGCAGCTTCTCGCGGCCCTCGGCGTCGGAGATGCGCCGGTCGGGCATCGACGGGGCGTCGGGGAGCACGCTCGGCAGCTCGGGCAGCGGTTCGATGCCGAGGCGCGCGGGCCGCTCGCGCAGCAGCGCGCGCCTCGCCGCCGCCGCCGCGATCGGGAACCGCGGGCCGGCGGCCTCGGCGATGCGGTCGAGCAGGTAGGGAGGCACGATCTGCTGCATGGCACGATGCTCGCACCTGCCGGCGACATCCGCATGGCGCCGCGCCCACGGCGGCTCGCACCCTCCCGCCGACATCGGCCGGGGGCCGCGCCGAGGGCGCCGCGCCATAGGCTGGACGCGTGACCAATGCCCCGCTCCTCGGCCTCCTGCTCGACGTCGACGGCCCCATCGCGAGCCCCGTGACGCGGTCGATCGCGATCCCGTCGATCGCCCGCGACCTCGCCGAGCTCGCGAACGCCGGCAACCCCGTGATCTTCAACACGGGCCGCTCCGACGCCTTCATCGCCGAGCAGGTCGTGCCGCCGCTCCTGGCCGAGGGCCTCGGGCCGGGCGCGCCCGTCTGGGCGATCTGCGAGAAGGGGGCGGTCTGGGCCGCGATCGACCACGACGGGCTCGGCGAAGTGTTCGTCGACCTCGACCTCGCAATGCCCGCCGACTTCGCCGCCGACATGCGCGCCTACGTCGAGGCGCACTTCGACGAGTTCGCGTTCTTCGACGACACCAAGAGGGCGATGGTCTCGGTCGAGCAGCACGTGCACGTGGCATCCGCCGACTATCTGGAGGCCCAGCCGCGGTTCGACGCGCACGCGGGCGAGTCGCTCACCGCCCGCGGCTTCGGCACGGTGCGCGAGGGCGACGAGCGACCGGATGCCGCTGGTCGCGTGCACTGGCGCATCGACCCGACGATCATCTCGACCGATGTCGAGTCGGTGCGACTCGGCAAGGACCTCGGGGCCGCGCGGGCCGTCGAACTGCTCGAAGAGCGGGGCATCCGCCCGCAGCACTGGCGCACGATGGGCGACTCGCGTGGCGACTACCGCATGGCCGACTGGCTGCACGAACGCGGCGAGCGGGTGCGGCACGTCGACGTGCGCCCGGCCGAGGGCGTTC
The DNA here is from genome assembly GCF_001429165.1 of Agromyces sp. Root81. Lineage (GTDB taxonomy): Bacteria > Actinomycetota > Actinomycetes > Actinomycetales > Microbacteriaceae > Agromyces. Next base: position 116,025 of record NZ_LMIR01000004.1, on the reverse strand, counting down.
CGGTAACCGGCTACCCGGTGCTCACCGCTGGCGACCTCATCCACGACGAGGCCGGTGCCGTGTTCCTCGCCAAGTGGGTCGCTGCGGCGCGGCGCGGCGAGCTCGGCGGCGACGAGTAGCGGGCCCCGATGCCGAGCACGAACCTCGCCGAGACCGTCGAACCGCCCGAGCTGCGGACGCATCCGATCGCCCTCGTGCCCGCGATCCTCGTGTGCGGCGCCGCCGTGCTGCTCTTCGGATTCATGGTGCCGATCGCCGGGTACGCGATGCTCGCCGTCGGCCTCCTGGCCGCGTGGCTCTGCGACCGCTCGGGCCGTACCGAGCGGCTGCTCGCCGACCTCGCCCTCATCGCCGTCGGGCAAGTCATCATCTCGACCATCTCGCTGAAGGCCGATCTCAGCAACGAGGGCATGCTGCGCTTCGCGGTCGTGCTCGGACTCGCCGTGCTCGTGCCCTACGTCATCTCGCGTTTCCTGTACCGCGAGCACGTCATCCGCTTCCCGTGGCGCACCGGGAGGCGCTGGAACCGCACGCAGTGGCTCTACCTGATCTTCGTGACCGTCGCGGGCTGGCTCATCCTGCCGTTCTACTTCATCTCCTCCGGCGTCTACGAGAACTGGCCCACCGTGACCGATCCCGAGCAGATCGCGCGCCTCCTCGTCGGCGTCGTCGCGGTCGGCACCTGGGACGAGCTCTTCTTCATCTGCACGGTCTTCGTGCTGCTGCGGCGGCACTTCCCGTCGTGGCAGGCGAACCTGCTGCAGTCGATCGTGTTCGTCTCCTTCCTGTGGGAGCTCGGCTACCAGTCGTGGGGGCCGCTGCTCACCATCCCGTTCGCGCTGATCCAGGGCTACACGTTCAAGCTGACGAAGTCGCTGACCTACGTGTTCGTGGTCCACATGCTCTTCGACGCCGTCGTGTTCGCCGTCATCGTCTACGCGCACACGGGCTGGCCGGCGATCTTCCTGCTGGCGCGGTAGCGCCTCGAACCAGCGGATGCCGCGGCATCCGCTCGCTCGGATCGCGCGGCTACTTCAGCTGGCCGCGCACCTCCCCGGGCTGGTTCATCGGGGTGTGCACGTTGATGTAGTAGTTCGACGGGTCCGCTTCGATCGCAGCGAGCACCGCAGGGTCGCCGGGCACGCAGGTCGAGATGTCGAAGTCCGTCGAGTTCTCGACGACGAGCGGCACCACGACCGGGCCGGCGACGTTGCGCGGGGCGAGGTGGACGTGCGCTGCCGCGGCGGGCGTGGAGAGGCCGGAGACCTCGAGCGTGTAGCACAGCTCGTCGCCGTCGATCTCGTAGCTGAAGAACCCGTGCGCGCCGCCGCCGTCGGTCGGGTGCGGCGCTTCCTGGCCGCTCGTGAGCGGGATCGCGGGGGTTCCCGGCGGGGCCGCCTGCGCTGCGCCCGCGCCGGCGAGGGCGAGGGCGGCGATGGCCGTGAGGCCGAGTGCTGCGGTGCGTGTTCGATTGATCGTGATCATGATGATTGCTCACTTCCTTCGATCGGTTCGCACGCTACGCCGACCGGGTGGCGGCGGCAAGATCAGCCGTCGACGGATGCCCCGTGCTCGCCGAGCCACTCGAGCAGCACCGTCGCGTGGTTGACCTGCTCGTCGCGCGCGCCGAAGAGCAGCGTGACCCGATCGTGCTCCCCGCCGAGCGCGATCAGCGCCCGCGCCGCGTCGTTCGCGTCGAGCTCGCCCCGGTAGCGCTCGGCGAACTCGTCGAACCGCTCGCGATGGTGATGCCACTCGGTGCGCAGCTCGGGGGAGGGTGCGACGTCCTTGTCCCACAGGTCGAGCTCGGCGCGTTCCTTGCTCACGCCGCGCGGCCAGAGCCGGTCGACGAGCACGCGAACGCCGTCGGATGCCTCGGCCTGGTCGTAGACCCGCTTGATGACGAACCCCATGGGGTCAGTCTGCCCCGGGGCATCCGCTGTGCCAAGCAGGCGACGGCCCGCGCACGGCCGACGCGCGTGCGTCGCTATCCTCGAACCAGTTGCGTCGACGAGAGGACGGCCATCCGATGCGTGCGATCGTGCTCGACCGGTACGGGCCGCCCGAGCGTGTGCTTCGGCTCGCCGAGCTGCCAGAACCGGAGCCCGGAGCCGGCGAGGTCGCCGTGCGCATCACCGCCGTCTCGCTCAACTCGTGGGACGTCGACCTCGCCACCGGCGCGACCCTCGTGCGCCTCGAGGCGCCGTTCCGCCCGAAGCACCGGGTGATCGGCTCGGATGTCTCGGGCACTGTGATCGCCGTCGGGTCGGGCGTGACCCGGCACCGCGTCGGCGACGCGGTCTTCGGCGAGCTCTCGGCCTCGGGCTGGGGCGGATTCGCGGAGGTCGTCGTCGCGCGCGAGGATGCCCTCGTGCCGAGGCCGCCCGCACTCGACGACCTCACCGCGGCCGCGCTGCCGCAGGCCGCGAGCATGGCCTGGCAGGCACTCCGCGGTGCCGAAGCCGTCGCTCCGAACGGCGCGCTGAGCGGGCGGCGCGTGCTCGTGGTCGGCGCCGGCGGGGGAGTCGGCACCTTCGCGATCCAGCTCGCGAAGCGCGGCGGGGCGCACGTGACGGCGGTCGAGCGGGCGATGTGGAAGCTCGACGCGCTCGCCGGGCTCGGCGCCGATGTCGTGGCCACGGGCGTCGGCGACGGGCAGGAGCCGCGCGATCCCTTCGACCTCGTGCTCGACGTCGTCGGGGCGCTGCCGCCGGCGCAGACGATCGGGCTGCTCGCCGAGGGCGGGCGCGCTGCCTACATCGGGGGGAGCCCGCGCCGCATCGCGCAAGTGCTCGTCGCGAGTGCGCGCGCCGGTCGGCCGGCTGCGACCGTCCCGGAGGCCGCCAGGCACGTCGGGCTGCTCGCGGCGGTGCCGAACCGCGACCTGCCCGAGATCGCCGCGCTCGCCGCGGGCGGGGAGCTGCGGGCGATCATCGACGGCCCGCACCCGCTCGAGCAGGTGCCGCACCAGCTCGCGCGGCTGCAGTCGGGGGCAGTGCTCGGCAAGGCGGTCGTCGAGCTCGGCTGACGGATCGGGCAGGTCGGCCGCGAGGCATCCGCTCTGGTAGAGTATTGAGGTTGCCGTCATGACGGCCGCGCACAAAGAGAGCCCGGGCATTCTGCCACGGGCAGCGCGCAACAAGAAGAAAGGGGATCCCATCTATGGCACTTGAAGCTGATGTCAAGAAGGCGATCATCGAAGAGTACGCGACGCACCCCGGTGACACTGGATCCCCCGAGGTCCAGATCGCGCTCCTCACGAAGCGAATCAAGGACCTCACCGAGCACCTGAAGGAGCACAAGCACGACCACCACTCGCGTCGTGGCCTGCTCCTCCTCGTCGGTCAGCGTCGTCGTCTGCTCGGCTACCTCGCCGATGTGGACATCAACCGCTACCGCAAGCTCATCGAGCGTCTCGGCCTCCGCCGCTAGTCGACTCTCGCTGATACCGCGAACTTCTTGCGGAAGCCCCCGCCCAGCTCTCACGAGCCGGCCGGGGGCTTTCGTGATTCCGGGCGAGGTGCGCTGCCGCGATCATGGGCCATCCGTGCACATTCCTGCGGATATACGATCGGACACGCCGATCACGACCGGTCTGCAGCGGCGCGTCCGATCGTATATCCGCAATTGGGCTTCGAGCGGGGTGGCAGGTGGAGCGGGCAGGCGTCCAGGCTCGGAGGCGCCGGGGGCGATGACGCGAGCGTCAGCTACTCGGCGCGCGCGCGGTGCGCCCGCGCGGCCATGCGGTTGCCGCATCGCGTGCTGCAGAACCGGCGTGAGGCGTTCTTCGACAGATCGGCGTAGATGCCCGCGCAGTCGTCGGCCTGGCAGGCGCGCAGGCGATCCATGCCGTCGGCGCGGATGACGTCGACGAACGCCATCGCCGCCTCGACGAGGATGCGCTCGCTCAGCGGTGCATCCTGGCTGGTCGCGTGCACGTGCCAGTCGAGGTCGTCGTGCCGCACGAGCCGGGGCAGGGCGTTCGCCTCGGCGAGGATCGCATTCACCTCGGTCACGGCGTCGTCGCGGTCGAGGCGCCAGAGGGCGCGCAACCGGTCGCGCGCGGCGGCGACCTCTGCGACCTCGGCAGCGGTGCCGTCGCGACGACCCGAGTACCACCAGGCGTCGAGGATCACGGCGAGCTGCTCGGGCGTCGCGAGTTCGTCGTCGCCCGACTCCGAGGCCTCGGGCACGGTGTCGGCGAGGGCGGCGACGAAGTTCAACGCCGCGATCGTGTCATCGGTGAAAATCATTTGACTCCTGACATCCGTTGCCGGTACTGTCACGAGCATAACGTCGTTCGGTCATGACGCGGCCGCGACACCCGCCACAGGAAGGAGACGCCGATGCGCGGTTCGAAGGGACTCCTCGGCATCGTGCTCGGCCTCGGCGCCGGGCTCGCCTTCGGTGCCGGCGGTGCGGTCGTGAAGCCGCTCCTCGAGTCGGGCTGGTCGCCCGGAGCCGCCGTCTTCGCGCGCATCAGCGTCGCCGCGCTCGCACTGCTGCTGCCGGGCCTCATCGCCCTGCGCTTCGACCTGCGGCCGTTGTGGCGCGCCCGGTGGACGGTGCTGGCCTATGCGCTCATCGCCGTCGTCGGCACCCAGGTGGCCTTCTACGCCTCGATCGCGCTCATCCCCGTCAGCACGACCCTGCTCATCGAGTACCTCGCACCGGTCGCCCTCGTGCTCTTCGCCTGGGCGCGTCAGCGCCGTGCACCGCAGTTCGTCGTCATCGCGGGGTCGGTGCTCGCGATCGCCGGTCTGTTCCTCGTGATCGGTCCGGGCGGCGGCGGCCTCGACGTCGTCGGCCTGCTGCTCGCGGGCGTCGCGATGGTCGGCGTCTGCGTCTACTACGTGCTCGGCGAGCGAGCGGATGCCTCGGTGCCGCCGATCGCCCTCGCCGCGAGCGGCTTCGTGGTGGGCGCCGTCGTGCTCGGCGCCGCCGGTGCCGTCGGCCTCGTGCCGTTCACCGCGAGCTTCGTCGACGTGCCGTACTTCGGCACGATCGCGCCGTGGTGGGTGCCGGTGCTCACGGTCGGCCTCGTCTCGACGGCGTTCGCCTACGTCGCGGGCATCAGCGCGATCCGCCTGCTCGGCACGCGGCTCTCGTCGTTCCTCGGCCTCTCCGAGGTGATCTTCGCCGCGATCGTCGCGTGGTTCGTGCTCGGCGAGGCGATCGGGCCGCTGCAGGCGGTGGGCGGCCTGCTCATCCTCGGCGGCATCGTGCTCGTGCGGTTCGAGCGTTCACGCGACGCCGCGGCCGTGGCGCTCGACATCGACCTCGTGCCGGTGCCCGCCGACGCCGGGCGCGCTGCCTAGACTCGGACCATGCGTTTCGGCATCGTCATCCTCCCGCAGTACGACTGGCCCGAGGCGGTGCGCTACTGGCGCGGCGCCGAGGAGCTCGGCTTCGACCAAGCGTGGACGTACGACCACCTCTCGTGGAAGACCCTCGCCGGGCAGCGCTGGCATGCCACGGTTCCCACGCTCACGGCCGCCGCGATGGTCACCGAGCGCATCGGGCTCGGCACGTTCGTCGCGAGCCCCAACTTCCGGCATCCCGTGCCGTTCGCAAAGGATGTCGCCACGGTCGACCAGATCTCGGGTGGCCGCGTGCTGCTCGGCGTCGGGTCGGGCGGCACGGGCTTCGACGCCTTCGTGCTCGGCCAGCCCGAGTACTCGCCGCGGCAGCGCTTCGAGCGGTTCGTCGAGTTCGCCGAAGGGCTCGACGTGCTCCTGCGCTTCGAGCAGCCGGGGTCCGACGGCATCTCGTTCGACGGCGAGTGGTTCACGGCATCGGGCGCCCGCATGGTGGGCGAACCCGCGCAGCGACCGCGGATGCCGCTGCACATCGCGGCCGAAGGCCCGAAGAGTCTTGCACTCGCGGCGCGGATCGGCGACGGCTGGGTGACGACCGGCGGCACCGTCGACGGCACGGATGCCTGGTGGCGGCGAGTGGCCGAGCTGAGTGCACGTCTCGACGAGGCCTGCGAGAGCGTCGGACGCGAGGTGTCGAGCATCGATCGCATCCTCTCCCTCGACTCCGACGAGCGGTACAGCCTCGCCAGCGCGGCGGCGTTCGAAGACGCGGTGGGACGCGCGGCCGAACTCGGGTTCACCGACGTCGTCGCCCACTGGCCTCGCGAGCACGGCCTCTACGCCGGCGACGAGTCGGTGCTCGACGAGGTGGCGCAGCTCCTCCCCGAACTGCGCTGAGCGCGGATGCCGCGGCATCGCCGGGCGCCGGGGCATCCGTGCCCGCGATAGCCTGAAGCACATGCCCGCACCCCGTTCGAAGCCGCTGCTCGCATGGGAACCGCTCCCATACCTCGTGGTGCTGGTGCTCCTCCTCTTGACGGGCCTCGTCCGACCCGAGGCCGAACCCTGGTTGTTCTGGCCGTTCGTGCTGCTCGTGACCGCCTCGATCGCCTGGTTGCTCGTCGGCCTCGTTCGCGGTTCGCGCCGAGCGAATCCCGACCAGTGGGGCGATCTCACGACCCTCGAGGGTCTCGAGCTCGTCGATGCGCCGCGCGTGGAGCGGGAGGTGCGGGCGGTCGCGCCCGTCGCCGATGCGCACAGGCACCAGCCCGCGATCGAGCTCGCGCGGCTGCACGGCGGACCCGAGCAGCACGCGGTGCTCGTGCCGCGGGCGAGTCGGTGGCTCTCGCGGCGCTACCGCATCGGCGTGCAGCTCGTGGGCGGCGACCGTCCGCGTCACGCCGGATTCCTCGGTGAAGCGGCCGACGACCGGTGGCGCGAACTGCTCGACGGCCTGCATGAGCGCGGCCGCTACGTGCGCGTGCCGGCGCTCGTGACCGGCGCCTCGCGACCCTACGGGGTCGAACTCGACCTCAGCGGTCTCGAAGGTCTCGGGGAGCCGGCCGCGGAGTGATCGGCCGGAGCCGCCGGCCGAAGTGGCCGCTCGGCGGCTCGACTCAGGCCGAGGCCTCCTCGGCCTCCTGCTTGGCGAGGTCTGCCCGCACCTGCTCCATGTCGAGCGCTCGCACCTGCGAGATGAGCTCGTCGAGCATCGGCCGGGGGAGTGCGCCGGCCTGGGCGAACACGCCGATGCCGTCCTTGAAGGCCATGATCGTCGGAATCGACGTGATGTTCATGGCTGCGGCCAGCTGCTGCTGGTCTTCGGTGTCGACCTTGGCGAACGTGAAGTCGGGGTTCGCCTCGGCGGCCGCCTCGTAGTTCGGGGCGAACTGCATGCACGGACCGCACCACCCGGCCCAGAAATCGACGAAGACGGTGCCGCCTTCGAGGATGGTCTTCTCGAAGGTGTCCAGGGTGAGCGCGACGGTTGCCATGCCCCCAAGCTTAAACGCGCTGCCTGTGGCCGTGCTCGGTGTTCGCTCTGCGCGAGGTGTGAGCCGGCTCGACGGTCGACGACCCGCGCGCCGGTTTTCCGCACCCCATCAGGGCGGTCGCCGCTATCGTGAATGTGTGGTCGCATTCGGAGGCGCGCTCGGTTCATTCCGTCGGCGCGGCCCGGTCGCCGACATTCCGTCGGAACCCGAGGTCGCCGTCGACGAGGCGCATCGTGCCGACGAGGCGATCCCCGACCTCGACTGGCGGGTCTTCCCCGAAGGTGCAGAGCACACGACGTTCGAGGCGCCGAGCGGCTCCCTCGCGCGCGTCGCACTCGGCCCGGACTCGGGGCCGCGCGTCGTGCTCGTGCCGGGTGCGACCGGGTCGAAAGAGGACTTCGTGCTCATGATGCCGTTGTTCGCGGCGGCCGGCTACCGGGCGGAATCGTTCGATCTCGCAGGGCAATACGAGTCGTGGCGGGCCGGGCCGTGGAACCTCGACCCACCGCGGCAGCGGTACGACGAACGCCTCTTCCTCGACGACCTGCTCGCGGTGCTCGACGACGGCACGGGCCCGGCGCACGTGCTCGGCTACAGCTTCGCCGGCACGCTCGCCGAGCTCGCACTGCATGAGCGGCCCGGGCGCTTCGCGAGCCTCACGCTGCTCAGCGCGCCACCCGAGCCCGGCCAGGCGTTCCGCGGCGTCAAGCGCATCGGCCCGGTCAGCGCGTTCACGTCACCGCACCAGGGCGCCGCGCTCATGCTGTGGGGCATCCGGAACAACCTCAACCGCGTGCCGCCGCGGCGGCTGGAGTTCGTGCGCCAGCGCTTCGCGCTGACCCGGCGCGAGAGCGTCGACGACATCATCGCGCTCATGATGCAGACCCCCGACCTGCGGGCCGAGCTCGCGGCATCGACGATTCCGATGCTCGTCGCGGTGGGGGAGCACGATCTCTGGCCGAGGGAACTGCACGAACGGTTCGCCCGTGAGATCGGCGCGCACCTGGCGGTGTATCCCACGGGGCACAGCCCATGCGAGACGGCGCCGCACCAGCTCGTGCGCGACATGCTCGACCTCTTCGCAGCCACCGACCTCACGCCGTAGCACGGGCGTCGGCGTCGGCTCGCTACGCCGTCAGCGGCTCCTCGCCGTCAGGGTCGGCGGCATCCGCCACCTCGGGTTCGACCGGCATCGCCTCCCAGACCCAGACCGGTGCGCGGCGTCGTTCGGCGCGTCGCCTGAGCGGCGGCCACTCGCGCGACTCGACCGACATGGTGTGGAACGCCATGCGCACCCGGCGGGCGAGCCCGTCGAAGCTGTCGAACGGCCGCGCGGACACTCCGACGACGAGCCGCCGGTCGCGCACGACCGTCATGCCGGGCTGCATCCACCACGCGAGGTCGAGGTCGTCGTGCACGTCGGCGCGGTCGCGGTGCACGACCTCGCGGAGCCGGGTCCACGCCTCGGCGCGCAGCACGTAGTTCGAGCCGAAGATCGGCGGATGCCCCAGCAGCGGACCGATCACGGTGAAGTAGCCGCCGATGTAGATGTTGCGGGCGATCCATCGCACGACGGCGTTCCGCCCGTAGAAAGCGCCGCCGTTCGTCACAACGGTGGGCCGGTCGGGCTCGGCCATGCGCCGCTCGGCCTCGGCGAGCCATCCGGGAGCCGGCACGGAGTCGGCGTCGAGGCGGGCCAGCAGTTCGCCGGATGCCGCGTCGAATCCGGCTGCCGTCGCCGGCCAGATGCCGCGCATCGGCTCGTGCACCACCCGCGCGCCCGCGGCCAGGGCGACGTCGACCGTGCCATCCGTCGAGCCGTTGTCGACGACGACGACCTCGTCGGGGGATCGGGTCTGCTTCGCGAGCGCGTCGAGGCAAGCGGCGAGGAACTCCGCGTCGTTCAGGCTCGGGATGATGACCGAAATCGTGCCCATCACGGCGAGTCTAGCCACGGGGACGCCGCACCACGCTCGATCCCTGCGTCGTGGTGCCCGATTCGGAACTGGGGCTGTCGGACGGCGGGATGGAACGCATATGCTGGCGCCCGACCGGGGGTCGATGGAGACGAACCGGCACGGAAGGGGAGACGATGTACCCATCTGCAGCACTTTCCAAGCGCGCCAAGACGGTGGTGATCGCGACCGCGGCGATCGCCGGACTGGCGCTCGCACCCACGGGTGCGGCCTTCGCCGCACCAGCCGGAAACGGGTGCGACAATCGCACCAACAACACCATCCAGAAGCTGACCGAGTGCGTCAGCGCCGACGGTGCGATGGAGCACCTCGAGGCGCTGCAGGCGATCGCCGATGCGAACGGGGGCAATCGCGCCGCCGGCCTGCCCGGCTACGAGGCGAGCGTGGATTACGTGGTCGACAAGCTCGAAGCCGCCGGGTGGAACGTGTCGATCGACGAGTTCCCCTACACGTTCGTCGGCCCGTCGGAGCTCGAGCAGATCACTCCGATCGCCGCGACGTACGAGACCGGGCCATTCACCGGCAGCGGTGCCGGCAACCTGACCGCCGACGTGTGGGCGGTCGACCTCCAGCTCGGGCTCGGGAACACCAGTTCCAGCGGCTGCGAGCCGACCGACTTCGACGGAATACCGGCGGGCAGCATCGCGCTCATCCAGCGGGGGTCGTGCTCGTTCGCCCAGAAGGCCGTGAACGCCGAGGCCGCAGGGGCCGGTGGCGTGGTCATCTTCAACCAGGGCAACGAAGACAACGATGCGCGCATGGGCCTCATCGTCGGCACGCTCGGCGGACCGGATGTCGTCGGCATCCCGGTCGTCGGGGCGAGCTACGAGCAGGGCGTCGCGCTGTCGCAGGACGGTTCGACGGCGCGAGTCTTCGTGCCGGCGCCCGAGCAGCGTGCGCAGAAGAACATCATCGCTGAGAAGCCGGGTCGGAACGCCGACAACGTCGTCATGGCCGGCGCGCACCTCGATTCGGTGCAGGCCGGACCCGGCATCAACGACAACGGCAGCGGATCGGCCGCACTGCTCGAGATCGCCGAGCAGATGTCGAAGGTCAAGCCGGAGAACACCGTGCGCCTCGCATGGTGGGGTGCCGAGGAGAGCGGCCTGATCGGCTCCGAGGAGTACGTCGCCGGGCTCAGCCAGGCGGAGAAGGACCGCATCGCCCTGTACCTCAACTTCGACATGATCGCCTCGCCGAACTACATCTTCATGGTGTACGACGGCGACGAGTCGGGCTTCGAGGCGCCGGTCACGGTTCCCGAGGGTTCGGTGCAGATCGAAGACCTCTTCGAGAGCTACTTCACGAGCGTCGGCGAGCCGTACGACGATGCCGAGTTCAGCGGCCGGAGCGACTACGAGGCCTTCATCTTCAACGGGATCCCGGCCGGCGGCCTGTTCACGGGCGCAGAGGTCGTCAAGACCCCGGCGCAGCAGGTGATCTGGGGCGGTGTCGCCGGTGAGTCGTACGACCAGTGCTACCACCAGGCGTGCGATGACATCGACAACGTGAACCTCGAGGCGCTCGACGTCAACGCCGATGCGATCGCGCTCGCCGTGCTCGCCTACTCCTACTCAACGGAGTCGGTCAACGGCGTCGTGGGACGCAGCATCCCGGGCGGCCTCACCCTCCCGGCTCCGGCCGGGCCCCAGGGTACGGTCGGCAGCGACGGAGGGCACGAGCACTCCTCGGGCGACTGAGTCGCAGCGGAACGGGGCGGGGGTGCCGATGGCACCCCCGCCTTTCGCATGCGTCGGGACGCTGCCCGGCGCTGTCCGGCCCCGGCCCGTGGCGCCCGGTGTGCGTTGCGCGGATCGATCGGGAATAGTGTGCGGGGGGCATCCGTTGCGGAAAGTGTATGCAAAAGCATGCAACACGGAATCTCCCACGAGGAAGAGCCCAGGAGGGCACCATGCAGTTCGGAATCTTCACCGTCAGCGACATCACTCAGGACCCGACGACGGGGCGCACGCCGAGCGAGCACGAGCGCATCACCGATGTGCTGACGATCGCCCAGCACGCCGAAGAGGTCGGCCTCGACGTCTTCGCGCTCGGCGAGCACCACAACCCGCCCTTCTTCTCCTCATCGCCGACCACGACGCTCGCCTACATCGCGGCGAAGACCTCGAAGATCCAGCTGACGACCTCCACGACGCTCATCACGACGAACGACCCCGTGAAGATCGCCGAGGACTTCGCGATGCTCCAGCACGTCGCCGACGGCCGCGTCGACCTCATGCTCGGCCGCGGGAACACCGGCCCGGTCTACCCGTGGTTCGGCAAGGACATCCGGCAGGGCATCAACCTCGCCCTCGAGAACTACAACCTGCTGCACCGCCTGTGGCGCGAGGACTTCGTCGACTGGGACGGGCAGTTCCGCACGCCGCTGCAGGGCTTCCAGTCCACGCCTCGCCCGCTCGACGACGTGCCCCCGTTCGTCTGGCACGGCTCGATCCGCAGCCCCGAGATCGCCGAGCAGGCCGCGTACTACGGCGACGGCTTCTTCGCGAACCACATCTTCTGGCCCGCCTCGCACACCCAGCGCATGGTCGCCCTCTACCGTCAGCGGTTCGAGCACTACGAGCACGGCACCGCGGAGCAGGCGATCGTCGGCCTCGGCGGACAGGTGTTCATGCGCAAGAACTCGCAGGACGCCGTCCGCGAGTTCCGTCCCTACTTCGACAACGCCCCCGTCTGCGGCCATGGCCCGAGCCTCGAGGACTTCACCTCGCAGACCCCGCTCACGGTCGGCAGCCCGCAGGAGGTCATCGACAAGACCCTCGGCTTCCGCGACTACGTGGGCGACTACCAGCGCCAGCTCTTCCTCATGGACCACGCCGGCCTGCCGCTGAAGACCGTGCTCGAGCAGCTCGACCTGCTCGGCTCGGAGGTCGTGCCGGTGCTGCGTCGCGAGTTCGCGAAGAACCGCCCCGAGACGGTTCCGGATGCCCCGACGCACGACTCGCTCGTCGCCGCACGCAATGCGGCGAAGGCCGCCGATGGCACCAGCGCAGCGCCGAAGGGCGCGGCGTTCGGCGCTGCCGCCGTGAAGGGAGCCTGATCATGACCACCCGCACACTCGCCGTCGTCTCCGCTGGTCTCAGCCAGCCCTCGTCGACGCGCATGCTCGCCGACAAGCTCAGTGACGCCACCGTCGCCAGGCTCGCAGAGCAGGGCATCGACACGACCGTCGAGACCTTCGAGCTCCGGGATGTCGCGACCGACATCATGAACCACATGCTCACGGGCTTTCCGAGCCCGAAGCTCGAGGCGGTCATCGAAGCCGTGACCGGTGCCGACGGGCTCATCGCCGTCACGCCGATCTTCACGACGAGCTACTCGGGGCTCTTCAAGTCGTTCTTCGACGTGGTCGACAGTGCGGCGCTCGCCGAACTGCCCGTGGTGATCGGTGCCACTGCCGGCACACCGCGGCACTCGCTCGCGCTCGACTACGCGCTGCGTCCGATGTTCACCTACCTGCACGCGGTGGTCGCGCCGACGGGGGTGTTCGCGGCGACGGGCGACTGGGGCGAGTCCGCTGACAGCGTGAAGACGTTGCCCGCCCGCATCGAGCGGGCCTCCGCCGAGCTTGCCGCGCTCGTCGCGGCGAGCGATCGCTCGGCGAACGTGCGCGACCCGTTCGCGCTCGACCGACCGTTCGGGCACCTCATCGGAGGACTCGCGGGCGAGTAGCTCTCGACAAGATCGTGCTCCCGGCGGCCCGAACCCGGGCAGTCGGGAGCACGTTGGGCGTATCGAATAAGTGAGTGAACCTCATTTGGAGGTACTGCGGGTACGTCCGCCGGAGTAGCGTCGAGTTCAGGAAGCGGCCGGCGCAGACATCGTGCACGCGAGCCGATCGGAGCGGCGGCCGCACTCATGCTGGTGGGTGCCGGCGCTGCATCGGCCAGCGGCAACCCGCATTTCATCGCAAGCGGCACGAGCGCGTCCGCGTCGGGCACGACGCTCACCGTCAAGTTCAAGGAGGCCGGCCTCTCCGCCGGCACCATCGTGACGATTGAGGCCACGGCACGCCTCGACGCGGAGTACTCGTGCGTCGTCAACGGCAAGAAGGTGCCCAGCGATCCCAAGAAGACCACGATCAGCTCGGATCTCTCTTCGAGCGGCGTGTTCGAAGTCCCGAAGAACGGCAACCTCACGGGGTCTCTCGCATTGAACGCCCCGGCAGCCTCCACGGTGCTGAGCTGCCCGCCCGGGCAGACCGCGACACTCATGTCGGTCGTGTGGTCGAACGTCTTCATCATGGATGACACGAGCGGCGCGTCCCTCGCCATTCCCGGCACGTTCGAGATCGAAAGGAATGAGGAGCGGGAAGGGCACGCTCTTCCCGCTTCGCGCTGCCGCTGTCGGAGGCCTCCTCATCACCCGTCCGTGGCTTGCACGAGCGACCCCGGTTCGAGGTCGTGCACGTCGTCGGGGGGCATCACGGACTTGGCGGTGCCCCCACCGCGGAACCACGGAGCCCACCAGAGCACGGTGCCGGCGACCCATGCCGCGATCGCGAAAGCCGCCCATCCCTGCGCCGCGGCGATGCCGGCGTCGATCGCCGTGGCCGTGGCATCGCCGACCGGCAGCGGCCGGTCGTCGAGCGAAGCGGCGAACGTCGTGACCGCCACGGTCACGACGGTCGCGACCACCGTCACGAGCATGACGACGAGCAGCCGGAGCGGGCGGAGCGCTTGGGCGAGCAGCGTCGCCGTCAACGCCGCGATGACGATCGCCGCCGCGATCGCTCGCCAGATGATCTGGCCGAGCACCGGCGGCATCCCGTCGGCGCGGTCGGCGAGGTCGGCGAGGTCGTCGAGCAGCGGCGGCAGCACGGCGGTCACCGCGATCGCGAGCACCGCGAAGCCGCAGAGAGCGACCCAGCGCCCGGGGCGGACGCGGTGCGCGGCGGCGACCGTCTGCAGCTGTCGATTCGTCACCTCGGTCACTCCGAGCAGTGCCGCGAGCGCGACCCAGAACGGCAGGGTCCACAGCCCGAACCGGAACGAGGCGAGGAAGAACACCCCGAGCAGCACGATCGTCAATGCGACGAGGATCGTGCGCGGCACTCGCGCACGCTGCTCGGCGGTGGCGATCACTTCGCGCGCACGCGTCTCCGCGACCGTGTGATTGGCGATCGCCTGCCGCCGGCGCCGGCGTGCCGCGGCCGCCGAGAGGAGCCGGCTGGCGGCGAACAGTGCGGCGACGGCGGTCGCGATCGCCGCAATGCCGGCACCAGGTCGGAGTCCTGCCGATTCGCCGAGTGCCCCGGTCATCTCGCGCACCACGAGCATCAGCCCGCACGCGACGATGAGCAGAGCGAGAATGAGGCGAGGAGGGGAGAGGAGCGACGGCGCGAAGATCAGCAGGGGGCGCAGGAGCCACTGCGACACCCTCATCGGTGAGAGCGCGGCGCTGCCGCGCACGAGCGCCGTCGAGGCGTTGCGTGCCGCTCGTGAGGCGAGCGCGACGCGGTACCCGGACGGCAGCGACTCGAGATCCTGCGTGCCGCGCACCATCTGCGCGCGGATCGCCGTCGGCGTGTCGGCCTCGACACGGCGGCGGTACGGTCGCTCCGTGCTCGCGTTCATCTCGCGGAGGAGCGCCCCGTGCACCGTGGCGAGTTCGAGCGCCGGCGCGGAATCGGGTGCTGCAGGGCCCGGCGCCGACTCCATGCTCTCGAGCAGCTCGATGACCCCCGCCGATGCGTCCAGGCGGCCCCACCACCAGTCGTTGCGACGCCAGTCCTCGCTGAGGAAGCCGGCGAAGTTGGCGATCCTGAGCCCTGCGAGCTTCGACGACGATCGGAGCTCGCGTTCGTTGAGCAGACGGGCGACGGTCTCGTGGTTCAACTCGTCGACCGGCTTGCCCAGTGCCGCCCGATAGCCCTCGAGCAGTTGGGCATCGAGCAGGGTGCGGAACTCGTCGACCGCGGCCGGTTGGGTGTCCGAGCCGATGCGGTGGAAGCGCACTGTCGACATCGCCGTCGGCATGCCGCTGCCCGCGAAGATCAGTGGCAGGTCGCGGGCAGGCAGCGGCCGGCCCGCCGGAGGCATCCGGTGCCATGGGCTCTCGGCCCAGCGCTCCTGCCCGGCGAGTGCCCCGTTCGCGTGCTGGAGCCAGACGACGATCTCGTCGAGGCTCGCCCACAGGCGTTCGCGATCGACCGGCCCCTCGGCGTTCGCGGTCAGCCAGATCAGGGCGAGTCGACGCACGCGGTCGGCGGCGAGCGGCGACTCGACCGACGGAATCGCGTCGACCGCATCGAGCGTGCGTTCGACGGCGCCGTCGCGCCGGTCGCGCGCCTCGCTCATCACCGCGTACAGGCGCTCGCGGAGCAGTGCCCGCGACACGGTGCGCGTGCCGTCCGTCTCGCGGAGCACCGCATCGAACGCGTGCAGCGAGATGCTGCGGAAGCTCTGGTCCTCGAGCGCCCGCACCCACGTCAGCGCGCAGAATGCGGCATCGACGAGGGTCTGCCAGCCGCCCGAGACCGCATCCTGGGGCAGGCCGTCCTCGAGCCGGCCACGACTGAAGGCATCGAGGATGTCCCTGAGCTCCTTCTCGAATCGGCCGATGCTCGTTCGGTCGAGGGCACGACGAACCGGTCGCCGAACGAGGTTCGAGCCGAGCGCCCACTCGCCGGGTCGGCCGAAGACCATGCGCAGGAACTCGGCGTCGGTCGTCGAGCGCAGTCGGGCGAACGCGGCGATCGAGCGATTCGCCGAGGGGAGTCCCAGCTCATCCTCCTCTGCCGAGGTGCGTGCGTCGAGCCGCACGGCGAGCAGCTCGTCGCGTCCCTTGCGCACGAGTGATGCGGTTCGGGCCTCGTAGACCGCGTCGATCTCGTCCTCGCCGGATTCGCCGGTGGCGCGCTTGCGGACCGCAGTGAGAATCGGGAACAGGAACCGCGAGAGCGGGTCGGTTCGCGTCGTTGCAGGGTCCGGCGGAAGCTCAGGGGCGGGCCCCTCGTAGGCGGTCGCGCGGATCAGCCAACGCGAGCTCTCCTTCGGCGATGGGTCGAGGTAGACGAGGGCGCGGTTCACATGCTCGTTGGCCGGGATGTTGCGGACGGCCCGCAGAGCGCGGTCGATCGGGATGTTGTCGAGTACGCCGCCGTCGATCACCCTGAACGGGTGCGTTCGACCGTCCTCGCGGTGGGCGCTGAACACGTTGCGCATGTCGGGTGGACTGGCGGGTTCCGTGGTGTCGAAGGCTTCGTCGCCCGAGTAGATCAGCGCCGGCTCGAACGCACCGGGGAACGACGAGGTGGCGCGGGCGGCATAGGCGAGCCGGGCGAGCGCGAGGCGACGGGCCTCGGCGTCGCTCCTGCTCTCGCCCTCGGTGCCGACGATGCCCGGGATGCCGCGGTCGGCGACGGTGTCGTGATCGGTGCCGACGAATCGGAAGTGCGCATGCCCTTCGGCGGCGCTCCGTTCGCTCGTGTCCTTCGCGTCGATGAGCGTCGCCGACAGGTCGACGACGACGTGCGGTGCCGCGAGCGCGGGATGCGCCGTGTTCACCGCGGCGGCTTCGGCGTCGTCGGCCCCCGCGCCGACCTGGCCGCGCGAGATGCGCCCGAGCGCTCGTACGAGCTCAGGCCAGAAGTACTCGTCGCCGCGGAAGACGGAGTCGAACGAGGCCGGCCGGCCGGTCTGGAGCAGCTCCCAGGCCGACCCAGTGGAGAGCCACGTTCCGAGGATGCCCTCGAGCCCGACGCCGGCGCGCTGCGCGACCGCGTACATCACGCCGTTGAGGCCGCCCGCGCTCGCGCCGGCGAGCACGTCGTACTCGACACGGTCGTAGCCCCGGGCGAGGAGGAGGCGCGCGTAGGCATCCGCGCGGTCGAGCAGCGGACCCTCCGCCGCCGCCTCGGCCTCCGTCGGAGGCGCAATGCGAGGGCGGATGAGCAGCGCACGAGGCCGCGGGTCGGTGCCGACACCGTAGATGCGGATGCGACGGAGGATGTCGAGTTCGGCGATCGCGCCGCCGATCCAGACGGCGAGGCTCACCCCGCCCTTCATGGCGAGGGCGACCCGCAATCCGCGCGCGGCGTAGGGGTGGGCCCGCTCCGGAAGGAACACGCGCGGATTGAGGTCTTCGGCCGCCGCCGTGCCGTCGGCCCCGAAGGCGGAGTCGGGTTCCGGCGGTGCGGGGTCGAGGCCCTCCCTCGTCGGGAACACCCGATACTCCCGCCTGAATGGAGCAGCGTCGAGACGGAGTGTCACATAGTCGTGCGGTTCCAGGGATTCGGACATCGAGACTCCTGCGGGAGACCTGAGACGGTCGGCCACATGCTAGCGAGCGGATGCCCCGGCGTCATCAGTGCTCGCCCCGACCGACGTTCACCCGGGCCCGGCGCGCATCGAGCATCGCGAGCGTGCGGTCGACGACGACCCCGAGCACGATGGCGACCGGGATGGAGACGGCGATCGCGAGCAACGGCGAATCGCGCAGGACGCTGCCCACGATCGCGCCGATCGCGACGTTGTAGCAGGCCCAGGCGACGCCGGCGGCGGCCGACAACGGGAGGTACCGTCGGAGCGGCACGCGTCCGGCTCCGGCCGCGAGGTTCACCGCGATGCGTGCGAACGGAACGTAGCGAGCCGTGAAGACGAGCAGTGCCGTGCGTCGATGGACGGCAGTGCGGATCCGTTCGATCGCGGCGGCGACGCGGTCCGTGCGCTGCCAGCGCCAGCGGTCGGGGCCGACGCGCCGACCGATCAGGTAGCAGAGCCCGTCGCCGACGACCGCACCGGCCGCGGCGACGGGCACGACCAGCCAGAGCTCGGGGGAGCCGGTCGTCGCCGACAGGGCGCCGAGCGCCACGACGAGGGTCTCGCTCGGCAGCACGACGAGGAACGCGTCGCCCACGACGAGGAGGAAGAGCAGGGGGAGGAGCCACGGCGATGCGGCCAGTCCGGTGAGCCACGCGTCATCCACCTGCTCGTTCTAGCGGGCCGAGGTGAACGGCATGCGACCGACCGGCGACCGGAGCGCGACGGCTCGATCGCGCACGGCATCGCCCGGTGCGGGCGGCGTTCCGCTGCACCGGGTGTGCACACCTCGACGAGGCGCGGCTCAGTCGTCGAGCACGAAGGTCACTTCGAGCGTGACCGACCAGGCCGTGACCGCACCGTTGGCGACGTCGACCTTCTGCTCCTTGACCCACGCGCCGGTCACGTTGCGCAGCGTCTCCGACGCCCTCGCGACGCCGGCGGCGACCGCGTCGTCGAACCCGGTCTCGGACCGGACGGTGATGGTGGTGACTCGTGCGACGGATGCCATGGCATTCCTCCTCGAATGGTGGCGTGCATGCGTACGCCACCCATCATCCGCCGTGCGCGGTCGGAAAGCGAGGGGTCCGCGAAGGCCGCGAACCGCGACGCTCATGGCGGGCAGACGAGTTCGAAGACGTGCCGCATCTGTTCCGGTCGAGTGATCATGCACTGCATTCCGAGCGCTGACGCACCGCCATCGTCGTGAGCGGAGTCGCCGATCATGAGACACGCGGTGGGATCGACGCCGAGCGAGTCGGCGGCGAGTTGGAAGATCCGCGGGTCGGGTTTCGCGTACCCGACCTCGTAGGACAGGATCACCGCCCCGAACGCGGATGCGATGCCCCAGCCTTCCAGAGCCGGTCGAACGTCCAGCGCGATGTTCGAGACGAGCCCCAGTAGTATCCCAGCAGCAGAGGCCCGAACGATGAAGGCCGCGGCGCCCGCATTCAGCACCCATTGGCGAGGCATCGTCTCGTACAGCGCCTCGGCGAACTCCGAGGAGACGCCGTCGCCGCGGCCCAGCGTCGACACGAACGCGTGCCGATGGGCCGCAGGGTCGAGATCCCACTCCAGCGCCGGGAAGAGCTCTCTCGCATCCCCCCAGACGTTCCGGATCATCTCGGGAAGCCGCTCCGGCGCGCCGATTCCGCCGGAGACCATCGAGCGCGCCCCGCCGATCCAGTCCTCGACCGACCGGGCGATCGCCAGTGTGTTGTGGAAGTCCAGCAGCACCGCGCTCGGGAGGAGGCGACCTCGCGGCATCCCCTGCGGTTCTCGGACGCTCATGCTGCTCATCCTCTCGTGCCGAGCTCGGAGACCGCTGCAGCGCTGTGGTCACCGGCTCGTCCGGCGCCCCGGCCACGAGCAAGGCGAACGGGAGTCGACCAACTGATGAATCCTCGGCTCGAACCTGCGATTCGGTCCGAGCGGCGACCGCGCACCCCCCACGCTGGAGGCGTGAAGGTCGTCCTCCTCGCAGAATCGTTCCTCCCGCACATGAACGGCGTGACGCACTCGCTCCTGCAGACGCTGCGCCACCTGGAGCGGAGGGGCCACGACGCCCTCGTGATCGCTCCGCGGTCCGGCCCCATCGATCACACGCTCTACGGTGCCCGAGCGGTGCTGCTCCCATCGGTGCCGCTGCCGAGCTACCCCGATGTGCGCGTCACCCTCGCCGGGGCGCACCGTCTCGCGGAGGTGATGCGCGCACACGATGCCGATGTCGTGCACCTCGCCTCGCCGTTCGTGCTCGGCTGGCGCGGCGTGCTCGCCGCCGAGTCGCTCGGCATCCCGAGCGTCGCGGTGTACCAGACCGACATCCCGTCGTACGCCGAGCGCTACGGGGTGCCGGGGGCGGCTCCCTCGCTCAGCCGCCACCTCGGCCGGTTGCACCGGCGGGCGACGCTCACGCTCGCGCCGTCGTCGTCGGCGGTCGAGAAGCTCGAGTCCCTCGGCGTCGACCGGCTCCGGCTCTGGCGCCGCGGCGTCGACACCGATCGCTTCGCACCGGCTCGGCGCGACGAGGCGTGGCGACGCCGGATGGCGCCCGGCGGCGAGGTGCTCGTCGGCTACGTCGGCCGCCTCGCGCCCGAGAAGCAGGTCGAGGATCTCGGTGCGCTCGCCGCACTGCCGGGAGTCCGACTCGTCGTGATCGGAGATGGTCCGTCGCGGCCGCTGCTCGAGCGGATGCTGCCGGAGGCCCGGTTCACCGGATTCCTCGGCGGCGACGAGCTCGCGCGGGCCATGGCGAGCCTCGACGTCTTCGTGCACCCCGGCGAGAGCGAGACGTTCTGCCAGACCGTACAGGAGGCGATGGCGAGCGGCGTGCCGGTCGTCGCGACCGGTCGCGGTGGCCCCGTCGACCTCGTGCAGAACAGTGCGAACGGATGGCTCTACCGCCCCGGCGACCTCGACGAGCTGCGCGAACGGGTGCGCGACCTCACCGGCGACGACGCCAAGCGCCGCGCCTTCGGCGAGCGGGCGCGCGCGTCGGTCTCCGGGCGCGGTTGGGACCGCCTCGGCGACGAACTCATCGGGCACTACGAGGAGGCGACCGGCCGGGTGAAGGTCGCGGCGACGGATGCCTCGGCGCCGCAGCCGCTCGATCGAGTCGCCGGCCCCGCGGCATCCGCACCGCCCGTTGCGACTCCGACCCCGACTCCGCGACGCTGGTCCCGCTACGTCGCGGTCGGGGACTCGCTGACCGAAGGGCTCTGCGACGAGTCGCGCGTGCCGGCGGGGGAGTACCGCGGCTGGGCCGACCGACTCGCGATGCTGCTCGCCGTCACGAGTTCGGCGGGCGAGCCGATCGCGTACGCGAACCTCGCGGTGCGCAGTCGCAAGGTGCGCGACGCGATCGAGGAGCAGCTGCCGCAGGCCGCGGCGCTCGGGGCCGACCTCGTGTCGGTGCTCATCGGGGCGAACGACCTCGTGGGGCGGCGGGCCGATCCGGAGCGGCTCGCACGCGAGCTCGGCGACGCCGTGGCGCGGCTCCGCGCGACCGGGTGCGACGTGCTGCTCGTGACGCCGTTCCTGCCGAGCCGGCCGGCGACCCGGTTCTTCGCACGCCGCTTCCGGGTCTACAACGCACGCCTGCGCGAGCTTGCCGAGGCCTCGGGATCGATGCTCCTCGACGTCGACGCCCATCCCGGACTCGTCGACGACGAGCGGTGGGCCGAGGACCGCGTGCACCTGAACGCCGCAGGGCATCGCGGCATCGCCTACGCCGCGGCACGTGTGCTCGGCGTGCGCGACGCGAGCGTGCTCGGCGAGCTGGAGCATGCCGTGCACGATCAGGAGGAGGAGCTCGCCGGTGCCGCGGTCGGCGACGCCGAATGGCTCCGGCGGCACGCACTTCCGTGGCTCCGGCGCAGGCTCGCGGGGCGCGCGGCCGGCGACGGGCGTGCGCCGAAGCGCGCCCAGCTCCTGCCCGTCATCGTGCGCACGACGGAGCACGCGCCTCAGAGCACGGCGGTTGCCGCGATCCCGACGCCGGCGTCGGGGGAGTGAACCCGATCAGCCGCTCTTGCGCCGGAACTCGCGCTTGTGGTCGGCCGGACCCTGGGTGTGCTGCGCTGCGCCGCCACCGTCGAGGTGGGCTTCGCCTGAGCGCTTCTTCGCCGCGTTGTTCTTGCGATCGAGTGCTTCGCGGAACTTGCGCTTCGCCTCGTCGGACGGGCCCTGGTTGGTCTGCTCGTCGGAACTCATGCGTTCGAGTCTGGCACGGATGCCCGGTGCTCGCGCACGCCCGGGCGGCGCCGAGCCGGCCCGCGCCACGCGACATCCGCTGTTCACGGGCCGAAAACGGGCGCTCTGCTAGCATTGGGGGAGGTTGCCCGTGCGATTCGTGCGGGCGATCGGTTGGAGCAGGCCGGCAGGAAGCTGGTCCCCTGTGGTGGATTACCAAATCTTGGGTTTGGTGGACTTCTACTGGTGGCCAGCGTGAACGCATCGGCTGATGCGATTCGTATTGCCTGTTCCTGCTCCTCTGGATGAGTCGCGCCCACACGGGGTGCGACGGTAAACAAAGGAGACGACCTCTTGGAAGGTCCTGAAATCACGTTCGCCGAAGCCGTCATCGACAATGGCAAGTTCGGCACCCGCACCATCCGCTTCGAGACCGGACGACTCGCGCAGCAGGCGCAGGGTTCCGCAGCGGCCTACATCGACGAAGAGACCATGCTGCTCTCGGCGACCTCGGTCTCCAAGCAGCCGAAGGAGCACTTCGACTTCTTCCCGCTCACGATCGACGTCGAAGAGCGCATGTACGCCGCGGGTCGCATCCCGGGCTCGTTCTTCCGTCGCGAGGGCCGCCCCTCGACCGAGGCGATCCTCACCTGCCGCCTGATCGACCGCCCCCTGCGCCCCTCCTTCGTCGAGGGCCTCCGCAACGAGGTGCAGGTCGTCGTCACCGTGCTCGCGATCGAGCCCGACGAGTTCTACGACGTGCTCGCCATCAACGCCGCGTCGCTCTCGACGCAGCTCTCGGGCCTGCCGTTCTCCGGCCCGGTCGGTGGCGTCCGCGTCGCCCTCATCGACGGCCAGTGGGTCGCGTTCCCGAAGTACTCGCAGATCGAAGAGGCCGTGTTCAGCATGGTGGTCGCCGGTCGCGTGGTCACCGAGGCCGACGGCTCGCAGGATGTCGCGATCATGATGATCGAGGCCGAGGCGACCGACAACGCGTGGAACCTCATCCAGGCCGGTGGCGTCAAGCCCGACGAGGCCGTCATCGCGCAGGGCATCGAGGCATCGAAGCCCTTCATCAAGCAGCTCGTCGAGGCGCAGCAGCAGGTCGCCAAGACCGCCGCGAAGCCCACCGCCGACTACCCGACGTTCCCGCCCTACCAGGCCGAGACGAAGGCCGTCGTCGAGGCGATCGCGCTCGAAGAGCTCAAGGGCATCTACCAGATCGCCGAGAAGGTCGCCCGTCAAGACGCCGACGACGCGCTGAAGTCGCGCGTCAAGGAGCAGGTCGCCGCGAAGGTCGAGGCCGGGGAGCTCCCCGAGTCGGCCAACGCCGAGGTCTCCGCCGCCTACAAGTCGGTCACGAAGCACGTCGTGCGTTCGCGCGTGCTCGAAGAGGGCGTGCGCATCGACGGTCGTGGGCTCGCGGACATCCGCCCGCTCGACGCCGAGGTGCAGGTCGTTCCCCGTGTTCACGGCTCGGCCATCTTCCAGCGCGGTGAGACCCAGATCCTCGGCGTCACGACGCTGAACATGCTGAAGCTCGAGCAGTCGATCGACTCGCTGAGCCCGGTCACCAAGAAGCGCTACATGCACAACTACAACTTCCCGCCCTACTCGACCGGTGAGACCGGTCGCGTCGGGTCGCCGAAGCGTCGCGAGATCGGGCACGGCGCACTCGCCGAGCGCGCACTCGTGCCGGTGCTGCCCACGCGCGAGGAGTTCCCCTACGCGATCCGCCAGGTGTCCGAGGCGCTCGGCTCCAACGGCTCGACGTCGATGGGCTCCGTCTGCGCCTCGACCCTCGCGCTCCTGAACGCCGGCGTGCCGCTGCGCGCACCCGTCGCCGGCATCGCGATGGGCCTCATCTCCGACACCGTGAACGGCGAGACCCGCTACGCGGCGCTCACCGACATCCTCGGTGCCGAAGACGCACTCGGCGACATGGACTTCAAGGTCGCCGGCACGTCGGAGTTCGTCACCGCGATCCAGCTCGACACGAAGCTCGACGGCATCCCCGCCTCGGTGCTCGCCGGCGCGCTGACGCAGGCGAAGGACGCCCGCACGACGATCCTCGCCGTGCTGAACGCCGCCATCGACGGCCCCGACGAGATGGCCCCGACCGCGCCCCGCGTGATCTCGGTGCAGATCCCCGTCGACAAGATCGGCGAGCTGATCGGCCCGAAGGGCAAGACGATCAACGCGATCCAGGACGAGACCGGCGCCGACATCTCCATCGAGGAGGACGGCACCGTCTACATCGGCGCGACCGACGGCCCCTCGGCCGAGGCCGCCCGCGCCCAGGTCAACGCGATCGCCAACCCGACGAACCCCGAGGTCGGCGAGCAGTTCCTCGGCACGGTCGTGAAGATCGCCGCCTTCGGCGCGTTCGTCTCGCTGCTGCCCGGCAAGGACGGCCTGCTGCACATCTCCGAGGTGCGCAAGCTCGCCGGTGGCAAGCGCGTCGAGAACGTCGAAGACGTGCTCGGCGTCGGCCAGAAGATCCTCGTCGAGATCACGAAGATCGACGACCGCGGAAAGCTGTCGCTCGCCCCGGTACTGGCTGAAGAGGCCGACACCGAGGGTCGCGAGACCGCAGGCACGCACGCCGAAGAGCCCGCTGAGGGCGTCGACGCGTAAGTCGCAGTCAATACGGCGGATGCCCCGCCCGATTCGTTCGGGCGGGGCATCCGTCGTTTGTGGGCTAGGCAACTTCGGAGATCTGCGCGATCTCGGACTGATCAGCTTGATGCGATCCGATCGGGCGGAGCAGTCCGTGGCAGTGGCGACCGACCCGACCGATGGGGAGCGCAGCGCGACCCGGAGCCTGGCAGCTCAGAGCGGCAGGAAGCCGGCGCTGCGGTGCATGGCGTCGCGCTCGGCGAGGGCCGCCTCGGCGGCGGCCATCGCTTCGAGGCGGCGCTGGAGCCGGTCGCGGTCGGTGCGCCGGGCCGCGCGCTGCATGCCCCAGCTCGCCAGGCCGAGTCCGCTGCGCACCGCCCAGCCCGAGAGCAGTCCGGAGCTGGAGGAGAGGAGAGCGGTGTTCATCGTTGCTCCTTCGGTGAAGTGACGCGCGGTGAGGTGTCGTCGGTCGGCTCCCCGCGGATGAGCGGGAAGGCGTTGATGTGGATCTGCACCGGCCGCGAGCCGGTCGATGGCGTGCGCTTGTACGCGTCGATGTATCGCTTGAGCACGAGGTCGATGTCGGTGACGAGCTCATGCAGCTGTGCGGGCGTGAGGCGCAGGTTGATCGTGTCGAAGGTCGCGATGTCGAGCCATTCGGCGGCGAAGACGTTCTCACCCTCGGCGACGAACTCGCGGAAGTTCTGGTCGCGGGTGCGGAGCCACTCGTCTTCCACGAGTTTCACCGCGAGGCGGTCGGCACTGCCGGGCGGCATCGATCGCGCATCGGGGATCGAGATCGAGCCCGGGGTGCGGTCCCACCAGCGCTCACGGCCCTTGCCCCTCGCGGTGTCTTCGCGCACGAGGCCGGCACGTTCGAGCTGGCGCAGGTGGTAGCTCGTCGAGCCGCTCGACTCGCCCAGCCGTTCGCCGAGTCCGCTCGCAGTGAGCGGGCCGTACGCCGAGAGCTCGTCGTAGATGCGAACGCGCAGCGGATGCGCGAGCGATTTGAGGCTCGCGGAGGGCAGCACGTGATCGATGCCGGGGTGACGGCTGCTGCTCGGCTGGGCCGTGATGTCGTCGGGGTTCGTGGATGCCATGTTGCAAAGGTATCGCTGCAAAGAAACCTTTGCAAGGGTTTCTTTGCAATTCGATCTGCTCAGCTGCGAGGGCGGCGTCCGAGTCGCGCGAGTGCCGCTTCGGCGAGTCGCTCGGCGCTGCCCGGTGCGAGGCCGAAGTAGAGCATCGGCTCGATGAGTTCCAGTTCGAGCACGGCGAGCCGTCCGTCGACGCGCACGACGTCGAAGCGGGCGTAGAGCAGGTCGAACGGGAGGCGCGCGAGCAACGAGTGCACCTCCGCGACATCCGCCGGATCGGCAGAAGTCGCCTCGACGGTGCCGCCGTAGATCCCGTGCGCTCGGAAGTCACCGGTCGCCGGTCGTTTGCGCAGCACGTGGCTCAGCCTGTCGCCGAGGTAGATGAACGAGAGTTCGCCCTCGTCGAGGATCGCGCTGGCGAACGGTTGCACCATCACCTCGGTCTCGGGCGGCAACGCGTCGAGCTCGGAGTGGAGCGTCGCGGCGGTCGCTCGCACGACGCCCGACCCGCCCACGCCGACCGCGGGCTTCAGCACGAGCTCGTGCCAGCCCGCATCGGCGATCTGCGCGTGAAGGAGTGCCCCCGCGGCGGGCGTGCCGCGGATGAGCGGCACGATCGGCGCGCCGAGTCGGTCGAGATCGTCGAGGTAGTGCTTGTCGGCGTTCCACCGTACGGGCGCCTCTGGATTGAGCAGGGTGGCGCTCGAGCGTTCGATGGCGGCGATCACCTCGAGGAACTGCGGCAGGCGGTCGACGTAGTCCCAAGTGCTCCGGAGCACGACGGCGTCGTAGGCATCCCAGTCGACCTCCGGGTCGGTCCACGCCACGGGCTCGGCATCGGCGCCGAGCGCGGAGAACGCCTCGAGGAGCCGGCGGTCGTCGTCGAACAGTGACTCGACGTCGGGGATCTCCCATGTCACGAAGCGGGGGAGCCGCTCGCAGCGGAGCACCGCGATGCGCATCGGCCCCGCGTCCGGCGTTCGACCAGTGCTGTTGCCGGTCATGGCGCCAGACGATAGCACGCGCGCGATCGATCGACGAGAGAGCCGCGACCCGCGCTCGGAATCAGGCGGGCGGTGCTGTGCTGCCGCGCGCGATGAGCGAGGCGGCGACGATGGTCGGCTCGCGCGTCGAAGACGGATCGGCGATGTTCTCGAGCAGGTGCTCCACAGCGAGTGCGCCGATCTCCTCGAACGGCTGCCGCACGGTCGTGAGCGCGGGGCTGCAGTAGGCCGCCAACGCGATGTCGTCCACCCCGACGACGGAGACGTCGTGCGGCACGCGCCGACCCTGTTCGTGCAGGGCACGGATCACCCCGAAGGCCATCTCGTCGCTCGAGGCGAACACCGCCGTGACCTCCGGCATGCGGGCCAGGAGGAGCCCGGCCTGGTATCCGGACTCCGGCGACCAGTCCCCGCGCAGGATCGGGGGAGCAGTGCGGCCGGCCGATTCGAGGGTGTCCCGCCACCCCGCCTCGCGTTCTCCGGCCTCGACCCATTCGTCAGGGCCGGCCAGGTGCCAGACCGTCTCGTGACCCAGGGAGAGGAGGTGCTCGGTGGCGAGGCGACCGACCTCGGTCTGATCGACGGCGACGACCTGCGTCGACTCGGAGCGCGATCCGTCGATCGTCACGGTCGGGATGCGGCGGCTGATCGCCTCCGTCGCCTCGCTGCCGACGATCATGGGAACGATGAGCACGATGCCTTCGACGGCCTGTTCCGCGAGTCGCGACATCGCGGTGGCGATCGAGTCCGGCGAGAGCGATGTGACGGATGCGACGCTCACAGAGTAGCCGCCGGCGCGGGCGGCGCGTTCGATGCTGTAACTGAACACGGCGCTCGAGTAGTTGACGGTCGGCATGCTGACGATGCCGATCGTGCGGCTGCGGCCAGACGAGAGGGTGCTCGCCGCGGCGTTGCGGCGGTAGCCGAGCTGGGCCACGGCGGCCTCCACCTTGGCTCGTGTGCGCGGAGTGACGTTGGGGTGGTTGCTGAGCGCTCGGGAGACGGTCTGCTTCGAGACTCCAGCGAGCGCGGCGACATCGCCCATGTCGGGTGTTCGGCCGCTGGTCGGGCGTTCGGTGCTCGGCATCGGTGCTCCCAGTGCGTTGGATGCGGCATGGTCGCCATGCCACTTGAGATGTTATCGATCATATGGCTTCCGCGGCTCGATTCGCCGGATGTCAAAGAAACCGCGCGCTGCTCGGGAACTCGGTTGTTGTTATCGGTAACAATCTGTGCAACACTCGTCCCGGCGGCCGCTCGGCCAGTCCCTCTGCATTCGAAGGAGATTTCAGTGAAGAAGACAGCACTTCGCTCGGTCGGTCTGGCCGGCGCACTCGCGACGGGCATCGCGCTCACCGCATGCACTTCGGGTGGTTTGCCGAGCGCCGACGCTCCCGTCGAGATCGACTTCTGGGGGTGGGCGCCGGGCTACGCCGAAGCAGTCGACGCGTACAACGCGTCACAGGACGCCGTCACGGTCAACTACGAGGAAGTCGCCTCAGGAGCGAAGGGCGGCTACGAGAAGATGCTCAACGCCGTCACCGCAGGCAACGCGCCGTGCCTCGCGCAGGTCGGCTACGAGACGCTCACGAGCTTCGCCGCACAGGGCGCACTCGAAGACGTCTCCGAGATCGCCGCCGCTGATGAAGACGAATTCAGCCCGGCGACCTGGTCGGCGATGAGCGTCGGCGACGCCGTCTTCGGCGCCCCGGTCGACCAAGGGCCGATGGCCATGTTCTACAACACCGAGGTCTTCGAGTCGCTCGGCCTCGCGGTGCCGACGACGTGGGACGAGTACAAGGCCGCTGCAGAGACGATCCACGCCGCGGATCCGTCCAAGTTCATCTCCGCGACGTACCTCAACTACGACTACGCCGGCTTCGACTGGCAGGCCGAAGCGCCGTGGTTCGGCGTCGAGGGCGACGCATGGGATGTTTCGATCGACTCGCCGGAAGGTGAGCAGGTCGCTTCGTACTGGCAGGGAATGGTGGACGAAGGCCTGATGAGCCCGGCACCGATGTGGGACCAGTCCTGGTACACCGGTATCGGCGACGGGAGCATCGCGACGCACGTGGGCGCCGTCTGGATCGCCGGCGTCCTGAAGGGCAGCGCACCCGATGGTGCGGGCAAGTGGGCGGTCGCCCCGATGCCGCAGTGGAACGCGGGCGATGAAGTGACCGGCAACGTCGGCGGGTCGGGCACGGCCGTGCTGAAGGGGTGCGAGAACCCCGAAGCCGCCTGGGACTTCGCGCACTTCATGAGCACCGACCCCGACACGTTCAGCGCACTCGTGACGACGGCGGGGCTCTACCCCGCAGCGACCGAACTGCTGAGCCTCCCGGTGCTGAGCGAGGGTGACGACTACTTCGGCGGCCAGAAGATCTACGAGGTGTTCGCCGAGTCCTTCGCACAGGTCGCGAACGGATGGGTGTGGGGCCCGACGATGCCCGAGACGGTCGGCTACCTCGACGACGCACTGAGCAAGGCGTGGGCCGGCGACGGCACCATCGCGGATGCACTCGTGGCGACGCAGGAGAAGACCGTCGCGGGTCTTGATGCCCAGGGCCTCTCGGTCGCCGAGTAGCATCCGACGCGTCTCCACCGCATCGTGGATGGCGGGCCGAAGAGCCCGGCCCGCCATCCACAGGAACCGTGCCACGACCGCACTACGGTGCATCACGACAGGAGTGAAATGACCGCGATCACCGCGAACGGAGCGAGCGCCCGCACGCTCAGATGGCGCACGCCATGGTTGTTCCTACTGCCCTTCCTCGCGCTGTTCGCCGCGATGTACGTCGCGCCGATCGTCTTCGCGTTCGTGCAGAGCCTGTTCACGTTGCAGCGCAGCGGTCTGGGACTCGCGGCACCGACGCTCTCCTTCGATCCGTTCGCCAACTACGCCCGTGTGTTCAGCGATGACGAGTTCGTCGCATCGCTCGGTCGAGTGCTGGTCTTCGGCGCGGTGCAGGTGCCGATCATGCTCGGGCTCGCCCTGCTGATCGCGCTCCTGCTCGACTCGAAGTCGGCCAGGGGGCGCGGGTTCTTCCGGCTGGCGAGCTTCCTGCCGTTCGCCGTGCCCACGGTCGTCGCGGCGGTCATGTGGTCGTTCCTCTACTCACCGGTCACGAGCCCCATCAACGGCTTCCTCGAGCAGGCGTTCGGCTTCACGATCCCGTTCTTCAGCGAGGAGCTCGCGCTCTGGTCGGTCGCGAACGTCGTGACCTGGTGCTGGACCGGCTACAACATGTTCATCATCTACTCGGCGCTGCAGACCATCCCGGGTGAGATGCTCGAAGCCGCGAAGCTCGACGGCGCCTCGGCGACGCGCATCGCATGGAGCATCAAGATTCCGATGGTCCGGCCCGCGATCATTCTCACGACGGTGTTCTCGATCATCGGGTCCGCACAGCTGTTCAACGAGCCGACGGTGCTGAAGCCGATCTCGGGGGGCGCGATCACCTCGACCTACACGCCGCTGATGGCCGCCCAGGCCTCTGTGGCCGCGCAGAACTATCCGTACGCTGCAGCCCAGTCGGTCGTGCTCGCGGTACTCGTCGGCGTTGCCTCCTTCGTCTTCTTCAAGGTGACGGGCAGGGGCGAGCGATGACGCCGACACTCGTCTCCGCAACACGCCCGCCGAAGCAACGCGATTCCGGTGCTCGCCCGGGTGGGCAGCGCGACACCAGCCTCGCAAGCCGGATCGGCGTGATGACGGTCCTTGCGATCACGACCTTCTACTTCCTCGCCCCGGTCTGGTGGCTCGTCGTGGCGAGCACGAAACCGGCCGGCCACCAGTTCAGCGGCAGCGGCCTGTGGTTCGACGGGTTCGCGCTGTTCGAGAACATCGCGCTCGTCTTCGAGGCCCACGACGGGATCTTCGGTCGCTGGATGCTGAACAGCGTGTTCTACGCCGGCACCGCCGCACTCTTCGGCACGGTCATCTCGGCGATGGCGGGGTACGCGATCGCGAAGTACGAGTTCCGGGGGCGCGGCGTCGTGTTCGGCGCCATCCTCGCTGCCGTGCTCATCCCGAAGATCATGTTCACGCTTCCGCTGTTCCTGATGTTCAACCAGGTCGGCCTCCTGAACACGCCGTTCGCCATGCTGCTCCCGTCGGTCGTCAGCCCGTTCGGGGTGTACCTCGCCCGCGTCTTCGCGTCGCAGGCGGTGCCCGACGAGCTCATCGAGGCCGGACGGCTCGACGGCGCGGGGGAGTTCCGCATCTTCCGCTCGGTCTCGGCCCGCATCATGGCGCCGGCGCTCGTGACGATCTTCCTGTTCCAGTTCGTCGAGGTGTGGAACAACTACCTGCTGCCGGCGATGGTGCTCAACGACACCTCGCTGCAACCGGTCGTCGTCGGTCTCGCCGGCTGGTCCGCGTCGCAGGGCCAGATCCCGGCCGGCACGGTCGTCGTTGCCGCGTTCCTGTCGATCCTCCCCCTCGTCGTCGCCTTCCTCTGCCTGCAGCGCTTCTGGCGTGCGGGCCTCACCGCCGGAGCCATCAAGTGACCACCTTCCACAGCACCTCGCTCGACGACTCTCCCGCCGAGCCATCCGTGCCGCTGCTCACCTTCCGCGACGGCGAACTCCTCCGCGCGGGTCGACCGCATCGCGTGCTGAGCGGATCGATCCACTACTTCCGCGTCCACCCCGAGCTGTGGCGCGACCGGCTCGAGCGGCTGGCGGCGCTCGGACTGAACACGATCGACACGTACGTGGCGTGGAACTTCCACCAGCGTACGAACGGGCCGGCCGATTTCAGCGGATGGCGGGACCTCGAGGCGTTCATCCGCCTCGCCGGTGAACTCGGATTCGACGTCATCGTGCGGCCCGGACCGTACATCTGCGCCGAATGGGACAACGGGGCATTCCCGGCCTGGCTCACTGCGCGGCCCGGGCTGCGTCCTCGGTCGAGCGACGAGCAGTACCTTGCCGCGGTCGCCGAGTGGTTCGACGAACTCATCCCGCGCCTCGCGGGCCTGCAGGCTGGCCGAGGCGGGCCGATCGTCGCCGTGCAGCTCGAGAACGAGTTCGGCAGTTACGGCGACGACCTCGGCTACCTGCGTTGGCTCCGTCAGGCCTTGGTCGAGCGCGGGATCGACGAACTCCTGTACACGGCTGACGGTCCGACCGAACTCATGCTCGACGGCGGGACCTTGCCTGACGTGCTCGCGACGGCGACGTTCGGCTCGCGTGCGGGTGAGGCGGCTGCGCTGCTCCGCTCGCGGCGCGATGGCGAGCCGTTCCTCTGCGCCGAGTACTGGAACGGCTGGTTCGACCACTGGGGTGGCCGGCACCATGTGCGGGCGCCGGAGAGTGCGGTGGGCGTCGTCGACGACATCCTCTCGCTGGGCGGATCGGTCAGCATCTACATGGCACATGGAGGTACGAACTTCGGCCTGTGGTCGGGGGCGAACCATGACGGACGGGTACTCACCCCCACGACGACGAGTTACGACTCGGATGCCCCGGTGAGCGAACAGGGGCGCATGACGGCGAAGGGCCGGGTGCTCCGCTCGAGCCTCACGGCGTTCACGGGCATCGAGCCGCCGCCGGCCCCGGCCGATCGGCCGGTGCTGCAGGCGGCACGGGTTCCGTTCACGCCTGCGGCCGACCTGCTTCCGGCGCTTCGCGCCGTCGGTGGTGCACCCGGCGCGCCGGTGACGCCCGCCCCACGCAGCTTCGAGGAGCTCGGACAGGACGCCGGCCTGGTGCTGTACCGAGCGCACCCGATTCTCCCCACCGGATCGAGCACGCTCACGATCCGCGGCCTGCACGATCGCGCGCACGTGTGGATCGACGGCCGCCTCGTCGGCATCGTCGACGAGGTCGAAGCGCTCGACGGGATCGGTGTCGAGGGCCGGGGAGAGCGGGTCGAGCTCGAGATCCTCGTCGAGAACCAGGGGCGCATCAACTACGGGCCGATGCTCGGCGAAGGCAAGGGCATCCTCGGCACCGTGCAGGTCGACCGTCGACTCGTGCAGGGCTGGCAGAGCCTATCGTTGCCGATCGCGGAGTGGGGCGCGGCTCAACTCGCCGAGGTGACGCCGGCGGCGAGCCGACTCGCCGACGCGGAAGCCGAGGTCTCGGAGCACGAGGGAGACACCCGCCCCGGGTTCTTCCGCGCCACCCTCGACCTCGAAGCTCCGGCTGACGCCTTCTTCGCGCTGCCCGATTTCGGGAAGGGCTTCCTCTGGATCAACGGCTTCCTGCTCGGCCGCTACTGGGAGGTCGGACCGCAGGTGACCCTCTACGTGCCCGGCCCGCTGCTCAGTGCGGGGAGGAACGAGATCGTCGTGCTCGAGCTCGAACGCGTCGGCTCCGTCCTCGAGCTCCGTTCGGAACCGGAGCTCGGGCCGGAGGAGGAGCACATCGAGCTCTTCGGCTGACGCGCGCTGCCGCCTCAGCGTTCGAGCAGCGGCGCCAGTCGGTAGGGGATGAGCTCGCCCATCGCGAGCGAGGTCTCGGTGCGTTCGACGCCGTCGATCGCGAGGATCTCGCCGTCGATGCGGAAGAGGTCGTGCGCGTCGCGGCAGACCACTCGCACGAGCAGGTCGATCGACCCCGAGAGCCCGTGCGCCTGGATCACCTCGGGGATGCGCCCGATCTCGTCGACGACGTCGCCGAGCAGCTTCTGGCGCACGTGCACGGAGACGAACGCCTCGATCGGGTACCCGAGCGGCGCCGGGTCCATGCTGCGCTCGAAGGAGAGGAAGGCGCCGGATGCCTCGAGGCGCGCCATGCGCGCCTGCACCGTGTTGCGCGAGAGGCCGAGACGGTCGGCGAGCGCCACCACGGTCGCCCTCGGGTCGGGGGCGAGCGCCGTGAGCAGCGCCTTGTCAACAGCGTCGTAACCGGTCATAACGCCACACGATAGCAGTCGAACGGTCGAGCGAACCGTGCAACATGCTCAGCGGCACTCTTGTTGGTTGAGCTGTGTGCAAGATCGACGTACGCTCTGGGTATCCGGCAGAGTCGCCGGGCGCGGGCAGCCCACGAAGCGAGCCCGCCGACAGCGAGGATCGACGATGACCCCATCAGACCGAGACGCCACCGGCCTCTTGACGAGGCCCGACGACTTCGTGCAGCTCGTGACTCCCACGGGCGAACGCCACGCGAACGCGGAGTTCGATCCGTGGATCGCCGACATCGACCTCGGTGCGCTCGGCCGCCTCTACCGCGACATGGCGATCGTGCGTCGCATCGACACCGAGGCCACCGCGCTCCAGCGGCAGGGCGAACTCGGGCTCTGGCCGCCGCTCGCCGGCCAGGAGGCCGCGCAGATCGGCTCGGGCCGCGCGCTCCGCGACGACGACTTCATCTTCTCCAGCTACCGCGAGCACGCGCTCGCGTGGGTCCGCGGCGTCGCACCTGCCGACCTCCTCTCCGTCTGGCGCGGCAGCACGGCCTCCGGCTGGAACCCGTTCGAGCACGGCATGGCCGTGCCGCAGATCATCATCGGCGCCCAGACGCTGCACGCCACCGGCTATGCCATGGGCGCAGCATGGGAGGGCTCTGACGCCGCGGCCATCGCCTACTTCGGCGACGGCGCCACGAGCGAGGGCGACGTCAACGAGGCGCTCGTCTTCGCCGCGAGCTTCGACGCCCCGGTCGTCTTCTTCTGCCAGAACAACCAGTGGGCGATCTCCGAACCGGTCGGCCTGCAGTCGAAGCAGCACCTCGCCCGCCGCGCCGACGGCTTCGGCATGCCGGGCGTGCGCGTCGACGGCAACGACGTGCTCGCCGTGCTCGCGGCCACCCGCATCGCCCTCGACCGCGCCCGCCGCGGCGAGGGGCCGACGTTCATCGAGGCCGTCACGTACCGCATGGGGCCGCACACGACAGCCGACGACCCGAAGCGCTACCGCACCGACGAGGAGCTCGCCGAATGGCGCGAACGCGACCCGCTCGCACGAGTGCTCGCGCTGCTCGAGGCATCCGGTGTCGACGTCGCCGGTCTCGAGCGCGAGGTCGGGGCCGACGCCGACCGCGCGGCCGCTGAGCTCCGTGCCGCGCTCACGACGATCGCCGACCCCGAGGCGCTGACCGTCTTCGACCACGTCTACGCCGAGCCCAACAGCCACGTCGAGCGCCAGCGCGACCACTACACGCGTTACCTCGCGATGTTCGACGAGACGGGCGCTGCGGCATCCGAGACCGCCGAAGGAGGCGCACGATGACCACGCTCACGCTCGCGAAGGCCCTCAACGCCGGGCTCCGGCGCTCGCTCGCCGACGACGACAAGGTCGTGCTCATGGGCGAGGACATCGGCACCCTCGGCGGCGTCTTCCGCGTCACCGACGGGCTGAAGGCGGAGTTCGGGGCGAAGCGGGTCGTCGACACCCCGCTCTCCGAGGCCGGCATCGTCGGCACCGCGGTCGGACTCGCGTATCGCGGCTTCCGCCCCGTCATCGAGATCCAGTTCGACGGCTTCATCTACCCGGCGTTCGACCAGATCGTCGCGCAGGTCGCCAAGCTGCACTACCGCTCGCACGGCAACGTGCGCATGCCGATCACGATCCGGGTGCCGTTCGGCGGCGGCATCGGCGCGGCCGAGCACCACTCGGAGTCGCCCGAGGCGTACTTCGCGCACACCGCCGGCCTGCGCGTCGTTGCGTGCTCGAACCCGGCCGACGCCTACGTGATGATCCGCCAGGCGATCGCGAGCGACGACCCCGTGTTGTTCTTCGAGCCGAAGCGGCGCTACCACGTGAAGGGCGAGGTCGACGAGACGGCGAACCTCGCCGACGCCCGGCCGATGGGCGTCGCGACGACGGTGACGACCGGCAGTGACGTGACCCTCGTGACCTACGGGGGGCTCGTGCCGACGGCACGCGATGTCGCCACTGCCGCCGCCGAAGACGGGGTCTCGATCGAGGTCATCGACCTGCGCTCGCTCGCACCCGTCGACTACGCGACCATCGAGGCCTCAGTGCGCCGCACCGGCCGGCTCGTGATCACGCACGAGGCCGGGCAGCAGGGCGGGGTGGGGGCGGAGATCGCGGCCTCGATCACCGAGCGCTGCTTCGAGTTCCTCGAGGCCGCGCCGGTGCGCGTCACCGGCCACGACATCCCCTACCCGCCGGCGAAGCTCGAGCGGCACCACCTGCCCGACCTCGACCGCATCCTCGACGGGGTCGACCGGGTGCTGGGCCGGCCGAACTCGCTGAGCGGGGTGGAGGCGTGAGCATGATCCGGAGCTTCCCGCTGCCCGACCTCGGCGAAGGTCTCACCGAGTCCGAGCTCGTCGCCTGGCGCGTCGCCGTGGGCGATCGCGTCGAGCTCAACCAGATCATCGCCGACGTCGAGACCGCGAAGGCCGTCGTCGAGCTGCCGTCGCCGTACGCCGGCGTCATCACGGCGCTGCATGCGGCAGAGGGGGAGACGATCGACGTCGGCGCCCCGCTCTTCTCCTGCGACACCGGTGAGGCGGATGCCCCTGGCTCGGCGCCGGCCGCAGGTGCCGCGTCTGCGGCGCACACCGTCCAGGCCTCGCCGAGCCCCGATGCGGATGCCGCGGCCGACGCCGCGCCAGGGCCGAACCTCGTCGGCTACGGCGCCGCGGCCGAGAGTGGACCGAAGCGCCGCGCCCGGCGCGGGGCGCTCGCCGCCGACCTCGTGCCGTCGGTGCCCGAATCTCAGCGCGTCGAGCCGGTGGTCGCTGCGGCGGCCGCCTCTGTGACGGCGCGCACCGAACGCCCTCGGTCGACGCCGCCCGTGCGCAAGCTCGCCCGCGATCTCGGCCTCGACCTCGAGACGATCGACGGCAGCGGCGAGCGCGGCCTGATCACTCGTGACGACGTCGAGCGCGCGGCATCCGCTCTCGCGATGCCGGTGCCCGACGACGTGTCGTCGCTCACGGCGGCCGGTCGCGCCGAAGCGCCCGCCGAGACGCGGATCCCGATCAAGGGGGTGCGCAAGCACACCGCTGCGGCGATGGTGCGGAGCGCGTTCACCGCGCCCCACGTCACCGAGTTCCTGACCGTCGACGTGACGGCCACGATGGAGCTGCTCCGCGGGCTGCGCGACGATCGCGACTTCGCGGGCCGCAAGGTGACGCCGCTCACGGTCGTCGCGAAGGCCGTGTGCATCGCGGCTCGCCGCACCCCCGAGATCAACTCCCGGTGGGACGAGGAGGCGCAGGAGATCGTGCGGTTCGGCGGGGTCAACCTCGGCATCGCCGCCGCGACCGAGCGCGGCCTCGTCGTGCCGAATGTGAAGGCGGCGGAGCGCATGACGCTCGCCGAGCTCGCCGACGCCATCGCCGCGCTCGCGGAGACCGCGCGCGCCGGGCGCACGAGCCCGGCCGATCTCTCGGGCGGCACGATCTCGATCACGAACATCGGCGTCTTCGGCATCGACGCGGGCACGCCGATCCTGAACCCGGGGGAGGCGGCGATCCTCGCGATGGGCGCGGTGCGCCGTCAGCCGTGGGAGTACCGCGGCGAGATCGCGCTCCGCGAGATGATGACCCTGAGCCTCTCGTTCGACCACCGGCTCGTCGACGGGGCGCAGGGCTCGCGCTTCCTCGCCGACGTCGGTGCGATCCTCCGGGAGCCGGGTGTCGCGTTGACCATGGTGTGAGGCGAACCCCGGTGCGAGCACCGGTGGCGGCATCGAAGGCCCGGCGAGAGGATGGTGGCATGAACGCACGCAGCATCCTCTCGCCCGGGGAGACCGCCGACGAGTTGGCCGGGGGTGCATTCGGCCATCACGGCGATCGGCTCGTCGCCGCCTACTCGACCGCGGACTTCGCGAGCGCCGTTCGATTCCTCGACGCGGTCGCCGTCGTGGCCGACGAGTTGAACCACCATCCCGACGTCAAGCTCGGGTGGGGTCGCATCGAGTTCGAGCTGAGCTCCCACGACGTCGGCGGGGTCACCTCGCGCGACCTCGAGCTCGCCGCACGCATCGCCGGCATCGCCGCGGAGCAGGGAGCGCGCTCCGGCAGCTGACCGGGTCGATGGTGCGATCCGCTCGGGCTCAATCGAGCGTGTAGACGCGCTCCTCGATCTCGGCGTCGCGCGCGTTCGCGAAGCTCGTCTCGGTGCCCACGTGCCGGAAGCCGAGCTTCTCGAGCAGTGCGATCGACGGAGCATTGTCGGCGGCCACGCGGGCGCGCACCGGGCGCTCGTGCACCTCGTCGAGGAACAACCGCATCGCCCGGGTGGCGATGCCCTCGTGCCAGTGCGCCGAGTCGATCCAGCAGGTGAGTTCGGCACGGCCGTCTTCGAACCATCGGCCGACGCTGCCGACGATCACGCCATCCGCGCGCACGGTGCGGGTGTCGACCGTGGGGTCCGCGAGGAGCCGACGCCAATGGGCGTCGAACATCGCGCGATCGCTCGGATCGGGTGACGTGAACGCGGCCATGTGCACGGCCCTCTCGTCTTCACCGAACGCGAACAGTGCGTCGAGATCGCCTGCGCGGGTGGCGCGCAGGGTCACGACATGAGGCTCGCCCATGTCATTTCCTCCAGGATGCCGCGGATGGTGCCGTCGGCGGGTCTGCGCCCAGGGATGCGGGCGCTGTGCGGAGTGGAGTTCAGGAGGCCGAAGGCGGCGTGTGCCCGGATCCTGAGTTCCGTCTCGGCCCGATCGGGCCGGAGTCTGTGGAGGGTGTCGACCCAGTGCTCGACGTACTGGCGCTGGAGGAGGCGCACCTCGTGACGCGCGTCGACGTCGAGCTGCTCGAGCTCCCTGTCTTGCACGAGGATCACGTCGGCGTCGCCGAGTGCGAAGTCGACATGGAACGCGATGAGCTCGCGAAGCGCTGATGCGGGGTCGGATGCCGCGCCGAGCACCCGCTCGGCGCCGTCGAGCAGCGTGATGCTCGCGCCCTGGAGGATCGCGGCGAGCACGGCGGCCTTGCCGGGGAAGTGGCGGTAGACGGCGGGGCCGCTCACGCCGACGGCTGCACCGAGGTCTTCGATCGTGACACCGGCGTACCCGCGCTGTGCGAAGAGCGTCGCGGCCGCGGAGAGGATCGCCTGTCGGCGATCGGCCTTCTGCCGGCTGCGTTCGGTCGCGGCGCCGACGGCCGGTGCGCCCGCGAGAGGCTCGCCGACGATCTCGGCCGTGCTCGGTGTGGTTGCCATCTCGGTTAATGCTCGCTAACATCGGGAATCGAGTTAGTGCACACTAACCGAAATTCAGCGCCGGCCACAAGGGGGCGCGCCGTCGACGAAGACTGGTGGAACGAATGTCCATCCTGCAGACGAGCATCGACCCGAGCGCCGATGCCGCGCGTTCCAACACCGAGGCCCACGCCGAGCTTCTCTCGGAGCTGCGCACCCGCCTCGCGACGGCGGCGCTGGGCGGCCCCGAGGCATCCCGCGACCGCCACGTCGCTCGCGGCAAACTGCTGCCGCGCGACCGGGTCGACCGCCTGCTCGACGAGGGCAGCCCGTTCCTCGAACTCTCCCCGCTCGCAGCCGAAGGGCTCTACGGCGGCGACTCGCCGGGCGCCGGCATCATCACGGGCGTCGGGCTCGTGCACGGACGCCCGGTGCTCGTCGTCTGCAATGACGCCACGGTCAAGGGCGGCACCTACTACCCGATGACGGTGAAGAAGCACCTGCGCGCCCAGGAGGTCGCGAAGGAGCACCGGCTGCCGTGCATCTACCTCGTCGACTCGGGTGGCGCCTTCCTGCCGCTGCAGGACGAGGTGTTCCCCGACCGCGACCACTTCGGTCGCATCTTCTTCAATCAGGCGCAGCTCTCGTCGATGCGCATCCCGCAGCTCGCCGCGGTGCTCGGCTCCTGCACGGCCGGCGGCGCCTACGTGCCCGCGATGAGCGACGAGACCGTGATCGTGCGGAACCAGGGCACCATCTTCCTCGGCGGCCCGCCGCTCGTGAAGGCGGCGATCGGCGAGATCGTCACCCCCGAAGAGCTCGGTGGCGGCGAACTCCACACCCGCGTCTCGGGCGTCACCGACCACCTCGCCGAAGACGACGAGCACGCGCTCGAGCTCGTGCGCGACATGGTCGCGACCCTGCCCGAGCCGGCGCCGCGGGCGTGGGCCGTGCGCGAGCCGCGGCCGCCGGCCGTCGATCCGTCGACGCTCACCGCCGCGGTGCCGGTCGACGTGCAGCAGCCGTACGACGTGCGCGAGGTGATCGCGCGTCTCGTCGACGGCAGCGAGTTCGCCGAGTTCAAGCGCGAGTACGGCGACACGCTCGTGACGGGCTTCGCGCACATCGACGGCCACCCGGTCGGCATCGTCGCGAACAACGGCGTGCTCTTCAGCGAGTCGGCCATGAAGGGCGCGCACTTCATCGAGCTGTGCGACCAGCGCGGCATCCCGCTGCTCTTCCTGCAGAACATCTCGGGCTTCATGGTCGGCCGCGATGCGGAGTCGGGCGGCATCGCCAAGCACGGCGCGAAGATGGTCACGGCCGTCGCGACGACCCGCGTGCCGAAGTTCACGGTCGTCATCGGCGGCTCGTTCGGCGCCGGCAACTACTCGATGTGCGGGCGGGCGTACTCGCCCCGGTTCCTCTGGATGTGGCCGAACGCCCGCATCTCGGTGATGGGCGGGGAGCAGGCGGCATCCGTGCTCTCGACCGTCAAGCGCGACCAGCTCGCGGTGAAGGGCGAGACCTGGTCGGATGCCGCGGAGCAGGCGTTCAAGGACCCGATCCGTGCCCAGTACGACGACCAGGGCAGCCCGTACCACTCGACCGCCCGACTGTGGGACGACGGCATCATCGCGCCGGAGGACACGCGCACGGTGCTCGCCCTCGCGCTCGAGCTCGCGAGCCGCACGCCGCTGCCCGAGCCGGCGTTCGGGCTGTTCCGCATGTAGGTCGGCTGTTCAGCACGGAGTGGCCCTCGCGCCACTCCTTCCGTCCAAGCCGCGCCCCGCACCCCTGCAGATGCGAGGAGATCGGCGATTCCGAGGGCGAGTGGGACGGGATAGGCCCTCGCAATCGCGGATCCCCTCGTTTTCGACGCTGCCGCACGCCTCCTCCACATTCGCCCGAGGACCCGAGTTGTGCACGGATCTGCCCGTGACATCCGTGTCCGCTCGAGCCTCGCTCAGTGTCGACGGTGTGAACAGCGCCACCGCGGTCGAACCCGATCATGCGACCGATCCGATCACTGTGTACGCGTCTGCGATGGGCGGGGTCGTCCGCACACGCAACCTCATCCGATCCGGCTACAGTCGGCACCGAATCGACCGGGCTCTCGCGAGCGGAAGCTTGGCCCGGGTGCGCAAGGGCTGGGTGGCGGTCCCCGGTGCCGATGCGTATCTCGTCGCTGCCGCTCGTGCCGGGGTGGTGGTCTCGTGCATCAGTCAGGCGCGGCGTCTCGGACTCTGGGTACTCGACGAGGACCGACCGCACGTCGCCGCGCCCGCGCACTCGGGATGCGCCACTCCGAGGGATGCGACCGTGCATTGGGCGAAGCCGCTCGTGCCGCGGCATCCCGATGCCCTCACCGACCCGATCGAGAACGTCCTCGTCCTCGTGGCGCAGTGTCAGCCGTTCGAGGCGGCCCTCGCGGTGTGGGAGTCTGCGCTGCGTCGAGGTCTCCTCGATCGGCAGGCGCTCGAACGGATGCCCCTTCCGACGGCAGTGCGGAACGTGCTCGGGTCGGCACTCCCGTTCTCCGACTCCGGCCTGGAGTCGTTCGTAGTGCCACGACTGGCATGGATGAAGATCCCGCTCGTGCCTCAGGTCTGGATCGCGGGACATCGGGTGGACTTCCTCATCGGGGAACGCCTCGTGCTGCAGATCGACGGTGGCCATCACGTCGGCGAGCAGCGCGAGTCCGATATCGAGCACGATGCGGAGCTGATGCTGCTCGGCTACCACGTGATCCGGGTCGGCTACTCCCAGATCGTCGACCGATGGCAGACGGTTCAGGATCACATCGTGCGCGCCGTGGCGCAGGGATTGCATCGCACTCGTTGAGCTCGTGCGATTCCGCGGAGATCTGTTGTCTCGAGGACGGCCGAGCCCGCACTGGCCCTCGGAATCGCAGATCTCCTCGTATGGACCGTGATCGAGACAAGGGACAGGGAGATCGACCCGAAGAGCGGGAGGAGCCGACCCGACCAGAATCCGTTCCTGCTTCAGGCCTGACGCGCCGCGGCGGCCTCGACCTCGCGGATCGCCTCGTCGACGCCGCGGTTCCACGGCATGCCGTGGCCGGGCAGTACCCAGGTGACGCCGATTCCCTCGAGGCGGCGCAGCGATGCGAGCGCTTCGGCGGGGTCGTCGGTGAACGGTGCGGGCTGCGGCCCGGTCGCGCCGGTCAGCACGTGGCGGGTGGTGAGTGCGTCGCCGACGAAGACGGCGTCGGCGGCCGGCACGTGGATCGCGACGCTGCCGGGGGAGTGACCCGGCATGCTGATCACGCGCGGTGCACCCGGCAGGTCGAGCACGTCGCCGTCGTTGACCGTGGTGACCTCGGTGAGCGGGGTCGTGCGGAGGCCGTTGTGCGTGAGGGCGTACCAGAGGAACTTCGAGGTCGCCCCGAGCTTCATGCCGCCCCACTCCGGCTTCGTCGACTCCTCACCGCGGGCGCGGGCCGCATCGGCCGTGTGCACGAAGACCGGCACGCCGTGGTCGCGGCGCAGGCGTTCGGCGAAGCCGATGTGGTCGGAGTCGCCGTGAGTGAGCACGACGCCGCGGATGTCGCCGAGTGAGCGGCCCATCGCGGCCAGCTCGGCGGTCAGCTCGCTCCACTGCCCGGCGAGCCCCGCGTCGATGACTGTGACGCCCTCGGGCGTGTCGACGAGGTAGACCGCGACGATGTCGGAGCCGATGCGGTGGAGGGAGGGGCCGAGCTTCATCAGATGCCTCGCTTGTGATGGGGGATTGGTTGATGGCTATGATACATAGCCATCATGGCTATGCGCAATAGCCTAGAGTCGAATGGTCGAAGGGAATCCCAGATGCCGACACCGGAACGAACCTCGCTCGGGGCGATCCTGGCCGCGGGGAGCGAGATCCTCGAAGAGGAAGGGCTCGGAGGCCTCACCATGCAGGCCGTCGCCGAACGCGTCGGTGTTCGGGCTCCGTCGCTGTACAAGCGCGTGCGGAACCGGAGCGACCTCGTGCGGCTCATCGCCGCGGCGGCGGTCGTCGATCTCGGCGAGCGCCTCGAGGCGGAGAGCGATGCGGGCTCGGCGAGCGGTGAGCGCGGTGACCGCGCGGGCGGTCGCGACGCGGCGCTCGCCGAGACTGCTCGGCTCGCAAGGACGGTGCGGGCCTTCGCGCACGAGCGACCGGCGGCCTACGGGCTCGTCTTCGCGCCCGGCGACGACTCGGGGCTCGAGGTCGAGGCGCTCCGCGAGGCGAGTGCACCGCTGCTCGCCGTCGCCGCCGAGCTCGCCGGCCCCGAGCACGCGCTGGATGCCGCGCGCACGCTCACCGCGTGGGTGACGGGTTTCATCAGCATGGAGCTCTCCGGGGCGTTCCGTCTGGGCGGCGACGTCGACCGGGCGTTCGAGTTCGGCGTCGATCGTATCGCCGCGGCGCTCGTGCCGGCCGGCGTCTGACGGCGAGCGGCCGGACGTCGACCGCCCGGCCGGTCGGCGCCCGACCGGTCGGCGCCCGGGCGGGGCATTCGTCGTCGCCGTGTCGCGAGTCGCCCCTTGTGATTTCAGTTAACGCCCACTAACATCGAATCCAGTTAGTGCGCGTTAACTGTGTTCGCGCACGTCGAGCGCAGGGAGGCGCGGATGGGCACGGGTGACGCCGGCACCGAGGTACGACCGCCGCGCCCGTTCGATCGGGTGCTCGTCGCCAATCGCGGCGAGATCGCCGTGCGAGTCATCCGCACGCTGCGCCGCCTCGGGATCCGCTCGATCGCCGTCTTCTCCGACGCCGACGCCGACGCACCGCACGTGCGACTGGCCGACGAGGCCGTCCGCATCGGCCCGGCATCCGCCGCCGAGAGCTACCTCGACCCCGCCCGCATCATCGCCGCCGCGCGCGAGACCGGCGCCGAGGCGATCCACCCCGGCTACGGATTCCTCTCCGAGCACGCGGGCTTCGCCGAGGCCTGCCGTGACGCCGGCATCGTCTTCGTCGGACCGGGCGTCGACGCGCTCGAGGTCATGGGCGACAAGATCCGCGCGAAGCGCCACGTCGAGGCATCCGGCGTTCCGACCGTGCCGGGCATCGCCGACCCCTCGCTCGACGACGACGCGCTCGCCGCGGCCGCCGAGTCGGTGGGCTACCCGCTGCTCGTCAAGCCGAGCGCCGGCGGCGGCGGCAAGGGCATGCAGATCGCCCGCGACGCCCGCGAGCTCGCCGCCGCGCTGCCCGCGGCCCGGCGCGTGGCCATCGCCGCGTTCGGCGACGACACACTGCTGCTCGAGCGGCTCATCGAGCGCCCGCGGCACATCGAGGTGCAGGTGCTCGCCGATGACTTCGGCGCCGTCATCCACCTCGGCGAGCGCGAGTGCTCGCTGCAGCGCCGCCACCAGAAGGTCATCGAAGAGGCGCCCTCGCCGCTGCTCGACGCCGAGACCCGCGCCCGCATCGGGCAGGCGGCGTGCGATGCCGCTCGAAGCGTCGACTACCGCGGCGCCGGCACCGTCGAGTTCCTGGTGTCGGATGCCGCGCCCGACGAGTTCTTCTTCATCGAGATGAACACCCGGCTCCAGGTCGAGCACCCCGTCA
Organism: Agromyces sp. Root81; assembly: GCF_001429165.1. GTDB lineage: Bacteria > Actinomycetota > Actinomycetes > Actinomycetales > Microbacteriaceae > Agromyces. The sequence continues at coordinate 71,902 of NZ_LMIR01000004.1, read as the reverse complement.
CCGAGCTGGTGACCGGCGTCGACCTCGTCGAGCAGCAGCTCCGCGTCGCAGCGGGCCAGCCGCTCGCGCTGCGTCAGGATGACGTGCACCTCACGGGCCACGCGATCGAGGCACGCGTCTACGCCGAGAGCCCCGAGCGCGGCTTCCTGCCCTCGATCGGCGAACTGCTCGTCTGGCGGGAACCGAGCGGGGTCGGGGTGCGGGTCGACGGCGGCATCCGCTCGGGTCAGCAGATCACCGCCGACTACGACCCCATGCTCGCGAAGGTCATCACGTACGGCGCCGACCGCGTCGAGGCGCTCGCGCGGCTCGACACTGCGCTCGCCGACACCGTCGTGCTCGGCGTCGAGACGAACCTCGGGTTCCTCCGCCGCCTCCTCGCCGACCCCGCCGTGCAGCGCGGCCACCTCGACACCGGCCTCATCGACCGGATGCCCGACCCCGAGTCCGATGCCGCGCCGCCCGAGGTGCTCGCGGCTGCCGCGGCCGCTCGCGACGCCGAGGTGATCGACGCGGCCCGGGCCGTCGGCGCCCATGCCTGGCAGACCGCACGTGACTGGCGTTTCGGCCGGCCGGCGATGCAGCCCGGCCCCGACGCGGAGACGGCCGACGTCGTCGCGATCGACGCCGACGGCGCGGTCTGGCTGCACACGCCGACCGGCATCTGGAGCGTGCCCGCCGCCGACCGGCGCGCCGCGCTCGATGCCCGTCTCGCCATGATCGAACGCGGCGGCCTCGCCGACCCCGAACTCCGTGCGCCCATGCCGGGCACCGTCACCGCGGTGCTCGTCGCCGACGGCGACGCCGTGCTGCCCGGCGACGCCGTCATCGCGATCGAGGCGATGAAGATGGAGCACCGCGTCACGGCGTCGGTCGCCGGCATCGTGCGCCTCGCCGTCGCTGTGGGGGAGCAGGTCTCCCGCGACCAGTCCGTCGCCCGGGTGGAGCCGCAGCTCGCGGCCGCCGCCTCCGCGGCCTCCGCGGCCTCCGCGGCCTCCGCCGACCCGGCATCCGCCGAGGTCCCGACATCCGTCCCCGCATCGTCGGGCGCACCCCACGAGGGCGCGCACCCGGCCGCACCCCACCAGGAATGAGGAGCACGACCGTGAGCACCGAGCTGAGCGCCGAGGAACAGCAGCTGTACGACATGGTCTGCGAGTTCGCCGACACCGTCGTCGCCCCGCAGTCGTACGAGGCCGACCGCACCCACACGCTCTCGATGGACGTCGTCGCGCAGATGGGCGAGCTCGGGCTCTTCGGCCTGCCCTTCCCCGAGGAAGTCGGCGGCCAGGGCGGCGACTACATGGCGCTGTGCCTCGCGATCGAGGCACTCGCCCGCGTCGACCAGTCGATCGCGATCACCCTCGAGGCCGCGGTGGGCCTCGGTGCCATGCCCGTCTTCCGCCACGGCACCGACGAGCAGAAGGCCGAACTCCTGCCCGACCTCGTCGCCGGCCGCGCACTCGCCGGGTTCGGCTTGACCGAGTCAGAGGCCGGGTCCGACGCCGGCGCCACCCGCACGACCGCGGTGCTCGACGGCGACGAGTGGGTCGTCAACGGCTCCAAGCAGTTCATCACCAACTCGGGCACGCCGATCACGAGGTTCGTGACGGTCACCGCGGTGACGGGCGAGCGCACCCGCCCCGACGGCTCGGTCTCCAAGGAGCTCTCGACGATCATCGTGCCGAACGGCACGCCCGGCTTCACGGTCGACCCCGGCTACGACAAGTCGGGCTGGCGCGCCTCCGACACGCATCCGCTCACCTTCGACGACGTGCGCGTGCCCGCCGCGAACCTGCTCGGCGAACGCGGCCGCGGCTTCGCCAACTTCCTGCGCACGCTCGACGAGGGCCGCATCGCCATCGCCGCGCTCGCGACCGGCGTCGCGCAGGGCTGCCTCGACGAGGCGCTCGCCTACGCGAAGACCCGCAACGTCTTCGGCGTGCCGATCGCGTCGCACCAGTACATCGCCTTCACGATCGCCCAGATGCAGGCCCGGGTCTACACCGCGCGCCTCGCCTGGCACGACGCGGCTCGGCGGGTCGACGCCGGCCTTCCGTTCAAGAAGGAGGCCGCGATGGCCAAGCTCGTCTCGAGCGACGCCGCCATGCTGAACTCGCGCGACGCCACCCAGATCTTCGGCGGCATGGGCTTCATGAACGAGTCGCTCGTGGCGAGGCACTACCGTGACTCGAAGATCCTCGAGATCGGCGAGGGCACGAACGAAGTGCAGCTCATGGTCATCGCACGCGAGCTGGGCATCGGCTAGGAGGACCGCCATGACGGATGCTTCGAGTGAGACGGCGCCGCTCCGCGACGTCGTGCAGCGCGGACTCTGGTTCGAGGAGTTCGAGCAGGGGGTGCGCTACCTGCACCGGCCGGGTCGCACGGTCACCGAGGCCGACAACGTGCTGTTCACGACGCTCACGATGAACCCGCAGCCGTTGCACCTCGACGCGGCGTGGTCGGCGGAGCAGCCGTTCGGCCAGCGACTCGTCAACTCGCTGTTCACCCTCTCGACGCTCGTCGGCCAGTCGGTCGGCCAGCTCACGCAGGGCACGCTCGTCGCGAACCTCGGGTTCGGCGCGGTCGCGTTCCCGCACCCGGTGTTCGTCGGCGACACGCTCTACGGCGAGAGCGTCGTCGAGTCCAAGCGCGAGTCGGCCTCGCGCCCGGGCCAGGGGGTCGTGGTGCTGGCCCACACGGCTCGCAATCAGCACGGTGAGGTCGTCGCGACCGCATCGCGCACGATGCTCGTCTGGCTCCGCGAGGCGGGGGAGCGGCTGCCGGCTGCCGGCTCGGCGGCGGCCCGGAACGATGAGGGGGCGAACGGATGACGCATCCGACCTTCCGCTTCGGCCCGGCCCTGCTCTTCTGCCCGGCCGACCGGCCCGACCGCTTCGGGAAGGCCCTCGACCGTGCCGACGCCGTGATCCTCGATCTCGAGGACGCGGTCGGCCCCGACGCCAAGCACGCGGCGCGCCTCGCGATCCTCGGCACGCCGCTCGACCCGGAGCGGGTCATCGTGCGGGTCAACCCCGCCGCGAGTCCCGAGTTCGCCGATGATCTCGCGGCGCTCGTCGAGACCGACTACCGCACCGTCATGCTCGCCAAGTGCGAGGGCACCGCCGACCTCGTCGACCTCGCCGAGTTCGAGGTCATCGCGCTCTGCGAGACCGCCCGAGGGGTGCTCGCGGCGCACGAGGTCGCCGCGCTGCCGAACGTCTCGGCGCTCATGTGGGGGGCCGAGGACCTCGTAGCATCGCTCGGCGGCTCGTCGAGCCGCTTCCCCGACGGCCGATACCGCGACGTCGCGAGGCACGCCAGGTCCCAGGTGTGCCTCGCGGCGGGGGCGCACGACATCGCCGCCATCGACACCGTGCACCTCGAGATCGGCGACCTCGAGGGGCTGCGGGCCGAAGCGGAGGACGCGGTGGCCGTCGGTTTCGCGGCGACGGCGTGCGTCCACCCCGGGCAGATCGAGGTCGTGCGCGAGGCGTACCGGCCCGATTCGGAGCAGTTGGAGTGGGCTCGCGCCGTGCTCGAGGCGGCCGAACAGCACGGCGGAGTCTTCGCCTTCCGGGGCGGAATGGTCGATGCTCCGGTGCTCCGACAGGCTGTCTCGCTCGTTCGTCGAGCGGGCGAGTGAGCAAAACGATTCGATAACGGTTCACCTGCTGTTCCGCGGATCGCGCACGCCGAGCGTCGAACGAGACGTAGTGTCGGAGTCAATCCTGGGGAGGAGGGGAACGTGGCACGACGACACGTCTATCGGGCGCACGAATCGAACGGTGCAGGAGCAGCCCTCGTGCTGGCGGATGCGCCGGCGCACGACGATCAGGTCGACACGTTCGACGGACTGCACGTCGAGGTCCTCGCCTCGAACCTGCTCTCCGGCCCCATCAACGTTCCGCGCCGGGTTCCGATCGGCGACACCGGCATCGAGGTGCACCCCCTCGCGCTCGGCGGCAGCACCTTCGGCTGGACGCTCAGCACCGAGCAGGCCTTCGACGTGCTCGACCGGTTCGCAGGCATCGGCGGTTCGCTCGTCGACACCGCCGACAGCTACGCTGCGGGTCGCAGCGAGTCGATCATCGGCAAGTGGATGGACTCGCGCGGCACCCGTGACCGCATGGCGATCGCGACGAAGGTCGGCCATCACCCCGACCACCGCGGGCTGTCGCCGGCCGACATCGCGGCAGCCGTCGACGACTCCCTGCTGCGACTCGGCATCGAGCGCATCGACCTGCTCTACTTCCACGGCGACGACGCCGCAGTGCCGCTCGAAGAGAGCCTCGGCGCGGTCGACGCCCTGATCGCCGCAGGCAAGGTCGGCGCGATCGGCGCAGCGGACTTCTCGCCGGAGCGACTCATCGAGGCGCGTGTGCTCGCCGCCAACGGCCTGCCCCGGTTCCAGGCGCTCACGACGAAGTACAACCTGCTTGAGCGCCGGCCCTTCGAGGGGGCGCCCGAGCTTGTGGCACACGCCCAGGGGCTCGCCGTGCTGCCCTACTTCGGCCTCGCGAGCGGATTCCTCGGCGGCCAGGTGCGCCGCCGCGCCGATGTGCGTCACGACGCCAGGGGCGAGCGCCAGGCGCGCTACCTCGGTCGGCGCGGTCACCGCGTGCTCGCCGCCGTCGACGAGATCGCCTTCGCCCACGGTGTGCAGCCGGCGACGATCGCCCTCGCCTGGCTGCTGGCGAAGCCCACCGTCGTGGCGCCCGTCGTGAGTGCGAGCCGACCCGATCAGGTCGAGGCGCTGATGGCCGCGGCATCCGTCGAACTGCAGCGCTCGGAGATCGTCGAACTCGACCGCGCGTCCGACTGAGCAGCGCGGCGACCGAGGCGGTCGTCGACCAGGCGCTCGCAACCCGAGCGCTCCCGACGCGCGTGGCATAGGCTGATCGGGATGAACGGCGCTGTCGACCTCCCACTCGGCCAGGCCGAGCTCTCCTTCACCGCAGCAGGCGACGCGCGAGTTCGGCGCAGCGTGCTCCCATCGGGCGTGCGAGTGCTCAGCGAGCAGGTGCCGGGCAGTCGCAGCGCGACCATCGGCTTCTGGGTCGCGGTCGGTTCGCGCGACGAGCAGCGAGCGGATGCCGCGCACCCCGCGACGTACGGATCGACGCACTTCCTCGAGCATCTCCTCTTCAAGGGCACGGCCGCGCGCTCGGCCCTCGACATCGCGATCTCCTTCGATGCCGTCGGCGGCGAGCACAACGCGCTCACCGCGAAGGAGTACACCTGCTACTACGCGAAGGTGCAGGACCGCGACCTTCCGATGGCGGTCGAGGTGCTCGCCGACATGTTCACCTCCTCGCTGCTCGACCCGAAGGAGTTCGAGAGCGAGCGCGGCGTGATCCTCGAGGAGCTCTCGATGGCGGGCGACGACCCGGGCGACGTCGCCAACGAACGATTCTTCGAAGCGGTGCTCGGCGCCCACCCGCTCGGTCGCCCGATCGGCGGCAATCCCGAGACCATCCGCAGCGCCACCCGCGATGGCGTGTGGGAGCACTACCGGGCGAACTACCGCCCGCAAGACCTCGTCGTCACGGTCGCGGGCGCCGTCGAGCACGACCAGCTGCTGGCCGAACTCGACCGTGCGCTGGCGGCAGCCGGGTGGGACCCGTCGGCCGCCGGGCAGCCCGTCGAACGGCGTTCCGTCGCGCCCGCCGCGCTCGCGGTGGGCCCCGAGATCACGGTCGTCTCCCGACCGACGGAGCAGGTGAACCTGCTCCTCGGCGTTCCCGGACTCGTCGCGACCGACGAACGCCGGCCCACGATGAGCGTGCTGAACGCGATCTTCGGTTCCGGCATGTCGTCGCGACTCTTCCAGCAGGTGCGCGAGCGTCGCGGGCTCGCCTACTCGGTCTACTCCTTCGCGCCCGGCTACTCCGATGCCGGCCTCTTCGGCATGTACGCGGGCTGCGCCCCGTCGAAGGCGGGCACCGTCGCCGCACTCATGCGCGAAGAGCTCGAGCGTCTCGCCGCCGACGGCGTGACGGCCGACGAACTGCGCCGGGCCTCCGGCCAGCTCGCGGGCGCATCGGCGCTCGCCCTCGAGGACTCCGACACGCGGATGTCGCGGCTCGGCCGGGCCGAGCTGACCCTCGGCGAGTTCGTCGACCTCGACGAGGCCCTGCGGCGCATCGCACTCGTCACCGCCGACGACGTGCAGCAGCTCGCCGGCGACCTCGCCTCACGCGCCTTCTCGCTCGTCGCCGTCGGCGCGATCGACGAGGCAGCCCTCACGGGCGCGACCGAAGCGGTCGCCCCGAGCTCCGACGTCGCCTGACCGCGGCACCCGACCCGCACCAGAGGAATCGATATCCGTGGCCAACCATCTCTACCTCGTCCGGCACGGCGAGCAGCTCGACGCCGAGCACGGCCTGCCCGACGGACCGTTGTCACCTCGTGGGCGCCGCCAGGCCGAGCTCCTCGCCGAACGTCTCGGCGGGGTGCCGTTCGACAACGCGTGGCACTCGCCGCTGCAGCGGGCCGCTGAGACGGCGGAGATCATCGCGGCGAAGATGCCTGCGCTGAACCCCGAGCCCTCGCCGCTCCTGTTCGACTGCATCCCGTCGGGGCCGGCGCCCGAGACGCCGAAGGCGTACGACGCCTTCTTCGGTTCGGTGACCGAGGCCGAGATCGAGGCCGGGAGCGCCCAGATGGCCGATGCGGCCGCCGAGTTCCTCCGCTCGCACCGTGAGGACCGGCACGAGCTGCTCATCACGCACAACTTCGTGATCGCCTGGTTCGTGCGCGAGGTGCTCGGCGCGCCCGACTGGCGCTGGGTCTCGCTGAACCAGGCGAACTGCGCGCTCACCGTGCTCACCCAGAAGCCCGGGCGCCCGTGGAGCCTCGTGGCGCACAACGACATCGCGCACCTGCCGCCCGAGCTGCGCACCGGGCTGCCCGAGCCGTACTCGATCTGAGCGCTCCCGCAGCCCTGCGCTGCGACCCGCGTCAGTCGGCGCGCTTGCCGTACCAGTTCGTCGCGTTCGGGTTCGCGTTGTACGGCTCGATGTCGACGTACCCGCTCGAGCGGTAGAGTCCGCCTGCGGCCTCGAGGCTCGCGTTCGTGTCGAGCACGAGTTCCTGCGCGCCGTACTCGATCGCCCGGCGCTCGAGCTCGGCGAGCAGGCGACGCCCTTCGCCGCCGCCGCGCGCCGCGGGCGCGAGCCAGAGGTGCTTGACCTCGAAGCGCACCTCGAGGGTCTCGGGTCGGCGCTCGATTCGTCGCACCCCGCCGCATCCGACCGCCGTGCCCGTGTCGTCGACGGCGAGGAGGAAGACGCCGGCCGGCGGCGTGAACTGGGCTGCATCGGGCCACGTCGGACGGTACTCGCCCTGCTCGGCCGGAAACCCCAGGGCACGCTCGGCGAAGTAGTCGCCGAGCAGCGCGTGCGCGTCGGCATCGGTCACGTTGGCGTCTCGGTAACGCAGCATGCCCCCACACTATGGCGCGAAGGGCAGCGGATGCCTCGTTCCGCCGTCGCTTTCCGGCGGCCGTCGCCCGGCCGCCGCTTGCTAGGGTGAAACCGTGACGATACGGGTCGCCGTGGCGGGAGCCACCGGCAAGATGGGGCAGCTGGCGGTTCGACTGATCGAGGAGGCCGACGACCTCGAACTCCACGCCGCACTCGACTCGCGTTCGAGCCTCGACCTCATGCTCGGCGCCGACGTGGCGTTCGATGTCACGCACCCCGGTGCGAGCGCCGAGATCGTCGAGTTCGCCGCAGGCGCGGGCATCCCGATCGTCGTCGGCACCTCCGGATGGTCGAGCGACCGCATCGCCGAGATCTCCGCCTTCGTGCGCGGCCACGCCGACGCGGGTGCCGTGCTGTTCATCCCCAACTTCTCCATCGGCAGCGTGCTCGGCACCGCCTTCGCGACGCTCGCGGCACCGTACTTCGACTCGATCGAGATCGTCGAGGCCCACCACGCCGGCAAGGTCGACTCGCCCTCGGGCACGGCAGTGCGCACGGCGGAGCTCATCGGCGACGCCCGCGCGGCCCGCGGCCCGGTCGCCGCGCCGCACGCCGACCAGCGCGCTCGCGGCCAGCTCGTGAGCGGTGTGCCGGTGCACAGCCTGCGCCTCGCCGGGGTCGCGGCCGAGCAGCGCGTCGTGTTCGGCGGCGACGGCGAGACCCTCACGATCACGCACTCCACGCTCTCGCCGAGCTCGTACGAGACCGGCATCCTGCTCGCGCTCCGCAGCGCCCCCGGGGCATCTGGCGTGACCGTCGGCCTCGACAAGCTGCTCGACCTCGGACTGCCCGGCACGAGCCGATGACCACCAAGATCGGCGCGCTCATCATGGCCGCGCTCCTCGTGCTCTACCTCGCGCTCGTGGGCTGGCGCGCGGTCCAGTTCATGGCCACGGGCGAGCCGGTCGCGATCGCCATGGGCGTCGCCCTGCTCGTGCTGCCGCTCATCGCGCTGTGGGCGCTGTGGCGCGAGCTCAGCTTCGGCATCCATTCGCACGAACTCGTGAAGCGGCTCGACGCCGAGGGCGGGCTCGACCTCGAGCTGCCGCTCCTGCCGAGCGGACGCCCCGAGCGCGCCGCTGCCGGCGCGGCGCTCGACGGTTTCCGCGCTGCCGCGGCCGAGGCTCCCGAGTCGTGGCAGGCGGCGCTCCGTCTCGGACTCGCCTACGACGCCGCGGGCGACCGCAAGAGCGCCCGCCAGTCGGTGCGTCATGCGATCGAGCTCTCCCGAGCCGAGCGCTGACGTCGCGAGCGGCTCTATCGGGCCGTGGTGTGCGGTGCGCTGAGCATCGCGTCGAGCGCCGACTCGACCGTGGCGTGGCGGAACCGGTAGCCGTCGTCGATCAGCCGCTGCGGCCGCACCTTCTGGCTCGCGAGCAGGAGGTCGTCGGCGGCGCGACCGAGGGCGACCCCGAGCATGCGCTCGGTCACTCCGAGGGCGTAGGGGCGATGCATCCGCTCGGCCATCGCGTTCATCACCCGATCGGCCGTCGCCGGTGTCGGACCGACCACGTTGACCGGACCCGAGACTGAAGAGCCGAGCAGGTGCATGAGCGCGCCCACCTCGTCGTCGAGCGCGATCCACGGCCAGTGCTGGCCGCCGGTGCCGAGACGGCCCGAGACGCCGAGCCGAGTGAGCGTGCCGACACGCTTCATGGCGCCGCCGTGCCCGATCACGACGCCGGAACGGAAGACGACGGTGCGGGTCTCCTCGGGGGCGAGGTGCGCAGCGGCCTCCCACCGCCCGACGACCTCGGCGAGGAAGCCGGTGCCGGCGCTCGAGTACTCGGTGAGCAGCTCGCCGGGGCGATCGCCGTAGTACCCGACGGCCGAGGCGCTGAGGAAGACCGCGGGCGGTTGCCGCGCCTTGCGCATCGCATCGGCGAGCGTGCGGGTCGCCGTGATGCGCGACTCGAGGATCTCGACGCGATACGACCTCGTCCAGGGCAGGCGCGCGAGCGAGGCCCCCGAGAGGTTCACGACCGCGTCGACGCGGTCCATGACGGTGAAGTCGATGATGCCCGCCGCCGGCGACCACGCCGCTTCATCGGCGCCCTGGGCGCGACGTCGCACGAGGCGGACGACCTCGTGCCCATCGGCGGTCAGTGCGGAGACGAGCGCGGTGCCGATGAAACCGGATGCGCCGGCGACGAGTACCCGCATGGATCAGGCGAGTTCGGCTTCGATCGTGATCGGGACGCCGGCGAGCGCCTGCGAGATCGGGCAGTTCTTCTTCGCGTCCTCGGCGAGGGCCTCGAACTGCTCCTCGGTGAGCCCGGGCACGCGGGCGCTGACGAGCAGGTGGCTGCCGAGCACACCCTTGCCGGCCTCGAAGGTGACCGCCGCAGTGGTCTGGATGCTCTCGGCTGGCGTGCCCGCCTGCGCGAGGCCGAGCGAGAGCGCCATCGAGAAGCACGAGGAGTGCGCCGCGGCGAGCAGCTCTTCGGGGTTCGTGGTGGCGGCAACGCCCTCGGCGCGCGCCTTCCAGTTCACCGGGAAGCTGGCAAGGCCCGAAGAATCGAGGGCGACATCGCCCGATCCCTCGAAGAGCGTGCCCTTCCAGACGGTGGTCGCTTCACTCGTGACTGCCATGTGATCCTCCTCGTCGAGCCGGGCTCCCAGCCTAGCTGCGAGTGCCGCCGCAGTTCAGGTTCGCGGCACGATCCGGGCCCGCGCCAGAAGCAGATAGATCTGGCAGCCGAGGCAGTAGTCGAACGCGGCGTTCAGGAACGCGGCGAAGAACGCGATCGCCGCGGCGATCGGCACCGCGTATTCGACGCCGAGCAGCGAGAGCAGCACGCCCGCGAGGCCGACCGCGAAGCCGACGCCCTGGGCGAAGGTCGGCGGACGCGGGTCCTCGAGCTCGGCCGGTGCCGCGAGGCGCGGCCGGACGAGCTTCGCGAAGAGCAGGCCGTACGGATGCCGCCGGACGCCGGCGAACGCACCCCAGGCGAAGAGCAGGGTGGCCGCGACGAGCAGCCAGAACGCCGCGGCATCCGCGCCCGCGATCGCGAGCACAAACGTGATGAGCAGCAGGGTCGCCGTGATGGCGGCGCCGAAGCGCGGGCCGCGCGGGTCGATGCCGGCGGGCGTACGGCCTGCCGATGCCGGATCAGTCGGAGATGGCACGGGGGCTCCTCAAGAGGTCGTCGAGTCGTTCGCGAACCGCCGCGGGGCGGGGGAGCCCGGCGATGCGGGCGCGCACCGCGCCGTCGCCGTCGAGCAGGAGGGTCGTCGGCGTCTCGGTGACCCGGAACCGGCCGGCGAGGTCGGGGCGATGCGTGAGGTCGACCTCGACGTGGGCCGCACCCTCGTGCTCGCCGGCGAGCTGAGTCAGCAGGCGCCCCGTCGCCGGGCAGCGCGCGCAGTACTCGGTCGAGAACTGCACGAGGGTGGCCCGCTCGCCGAACGCGGCGACGCCGAGGTCGGCCGGGCGCACGACGTCGCCGGAGCCGCTCCTGGCGACTCCCTGCCGTGAGCGCCACGCGAGGCCGATCACGGTCGCGGCGGCGACGAGTGCTGCGCCGGTCGCGAAGGCGGGGAGCCAGTTCATGCGGTCGAGCGTACGCAGGCCGCGTCGCGCCGGGCGGAGTGTGACCATGCATGACGGATGCCGCGGCATCCCGCCCGCCTCTGCCGCCCTGTGCCTGCGGCGGGTTAGCCTTGTCGGGATGGCCGAGACGATCCCCACCCCGTACGAAGACCTGCTGCGCGACGTGCTCGAGCACGGCGCCGTCAAGACCGATCGCACGGGCACCGGCACGCGCAGCGTGTTCGGCCGCCAGTTGCGGTTCGACCTCTCGCAGGGCTTTCCGCTCGTCACCACCAAGCGCGTGCACTTCAAGTCGATCGCCTACGAGCTGCTGTGGTTCCTGCAGGGCTCGTCGAACGTCGGCTGGCTGCGCGAGCACGGCGTCACCATCTGGGACGAATGGGCGGATGCCTCGGGCGAACTCGGCCCCGTCTACGGCGTGCAGTGGCGCTCGTGGCCGACTCCGTCGGGCGAGACGATCGATCAGGTCTCCGACGTCATCGAGCAGATCCGCACGAACCCCGACTCGCGTCGCCTCATCGTCTCGGCGTGGAATCCCGCCGACATCCCCGACATGGCGCTCGCGCCGTGCCATGCGCTGTTCCAGTTCTACGTCGCCGACGGCAAGCTCAGCTGCCAGCTCTACCAGCGCAGCGCCGACATGTTCCTCGGAGTGCCGTTCAACATCGCCAGCTACGCGCTGCTGACCCACATGATCGCCGCGCAGACCGGGCTCGAGGTCGGCGACTTCGTCTGGACCGGCGGCGACTGCCACATCTACGACAACCACGTCGAGCAGGTGACGGAGCAGCTCACCCGCGAGCCGTACGCACCGCCGACGCTGCGACTGGCGCGCACACCCGACTCGGTCTTCGACTACGAATACGAGGACTTCGTCGTCGAGGGCTACCAGCACCACCCGCCGATCCGCGCGGCCGTCGCCGTATGAGCGGAACGGATGCCTCGCGGCCGAAGCTCGGCCTCATCTGGGCCGAAGCCTACGGCGGCGTGATCGGGGCGGGCGGCGTGATGCCCTGGCACCTGCCAGAAGACCTCGCCCACTTCAAGGCCGCGACCCTCGGCAGCCCCGTCGTGATGGGCCGGAAGACCTGGGACTCGCTGCCCGAGCGGTTCCGGCCGCTGCCGGGGCGCGTGAACATCGTCGTCACCCGCAACGAGGGGTGGGCGGCCTCGGGGGCGGTTCGTGCGGGCTCGATCGACGAGGCGCTCGCGCTGGCCGCGGCAGCCGACCCCGAATGGATTTGGGGCATCGGCGGCGGCGAGCTCTACGCTCGCCTGATCGATCGCGCCGACCGTCTCGAGGTCACCGAGCTCGACCTCGACATCCCCGGCGACGCCTACGCCCCGTCGATCGACCTGAGCTGGCGGCTGGTCGACACCGACGATGCCGGAACGCGGGTCTCCCGCACGGGCGTCGGCTACCAGTTCCGCCGCTACGAGCGCCCCTGACGCCTGACGCCTGACGCCTGACGCCTGACCTCTGTCGCTGACGCCTGACGCCTGACCTCTGTCGCCCTGCCCGGCGCCTCACCAACCGGCCGTCATTCCCGCGGATATACGATCCGCCACGCCGCGAACTCTGAAGAGGTACCGGCGTGTCGGATCGTATATCCGCAGTAGCGCGCCCGCAGGTGGGCCGACCCTCAGCGCCGACTTCTCCTCCACAAGGTGGTGACCGACCGGCTCGGACACCGATGCTGCACCCGGCGCCCGTGTCGTCCGGACGACCGGCATGCTCGCCCGATGGCGGCTACTTCATCGACAGCAGTCCTTGCCGTCTGCGCCCGACTCGGAGGACTGGCGAGTGCTCGCGAGCTCGCGGCGCACGGCATCGGGCGCGCGGCGATTGCGCGTGCTGTGCGCTCAGGCGGGATCGAACGTGCACGCCGCGGCGTGTATGTGGCGAGTGACGCGCCCGACGAACTCCGCACCGCGGTCGCCCACGGTGGCGTGCTCGGCTGCGTCTCCGTGGCGCGCGAGGCCGGCCTCTGGGTGCTGCCGAACGACGAGCAGGTGCATGTCGCCCTCCCGCCCCATGGACACGCATTTCCTCACGTCGGCTGCACCTGCGTGAGTCATTGGGGCGAAGCGGATGTCTCGGCAGGCCGTGTCTGCCTCGTCGACGCTCTCACTCAGCTGTTGTTGTGCATCGGTGAGGACGCATTCTTCGCCGCACTCGAATCAGCGCTCCGGCTGCGGCGACTGTCGCGCACCGACCTCTCTCGACTGAGGTCGCGGATCGCCGAGTCCAGATCCTGGCTCGTCGACCTGGCCAGTGCGGAGTCGGAGAGCGGCCTCGAATCACTGATGAAGGTGCGTTTGCATCGGCTCGGGATCACGCTCACGGCGCAGGTCGAGATCGTCGGAGTCGGTCGCGTCGACTTCGTGCTCGGCGACCGTCTGATCATCGAGGTCGACGGGCGACCGGGGCACGAGGGCGCCGAGAGTCGCCATAAGGACCGGGTGCGTGACGCCGTGGCGGCCGGACTCGGCTTCGACACCCTTCGGTTCGATTACGCGCTCGTCGTGTACGACTGGCCCGCAGTCGAAGCGGCGATCCTCGAGAAGTGTCGTCGTGGGCTGCACATCGACAGTTGGGCCGAGAGCATTCGCACGGCCGGCTGATCCGAGGTCGTGGTTCTGTCACCCGTCGCTGGTCCGAGCAACTTCTCTGCGGCGCCTCCCGCCGCCCGTCGTGCAGAACTGCGGATATACGATCCGACACCCCGCGGATTTGCGGACCCTGGCGGCGCGCCGGATCGTATATCCGCAGGAAGGGCATGGGGAAGCTCCCGACCGAGACTGGCAGCTGCAGGGCGCAGCGGTGAGAGCGGGGCGAGCGCCGCCGTGACCCGCCCCGCGGGGCCGAACCGATACGCTGGAGAGCGTGACCTCAGAGAATCCCTTCGGACAAGTGCTCGTCGCGCTCGTCACGCCGATGACGGCGGACGGCGAAGTCGATTGGCCCGGGGTCGAGAAGCACATCGACGACGTCATCTCGGCGGGCGCCGACGGCATCGTCGTCACGGGCACCACGGGTGAGACCTCGACGCTCACCGACCCCGAGAAGATCCGGCTGGTCGAGGTCGGCAAGGATGTCGCCGCGGGCCGCGCCAAGATCATCACGGGCGGCGGGTCGAACGAGACCGCGCACGCGATCGAGCTGTACAAGCACTCCGAGCGCGTCGGCGCCGACGGCATCATGATCGTCACGCCGTACTACAACAAGCCGACACAGGCCGGCATCCTCACGCACTTCCGGCTCGTGGCCGACGCCACCGACCTGCCGGTCATCCTCTACGACATCCCCGGCCGCACGGGCGTGCCCATCAAGTACGAGACGATCCTGCGGCTCGCAAAGCACCCCAACATCCTCGCCGTGAAAGACGCCAAGGGCGACTTCTCCGAGGTGAGCCGGGTGCTGAACCAGACCGACCTCATGTACTTCTCGGGCGACGATGCGAACGTGCTGCCGCACCTCGCGATCGGCGCGACGGGCCTCATCGGCGTCACCGCGAACATCGCGCCGGCGCCGTACCGCACGATCGTCGACGCCGTGAACCGCGGCGACCTCACCACGGCCACGGCCGCCCACCAGCAGCTCGAGCCGCTCGTGAGGGCCACCATGACCCACGTGCCTGGCACCGTCGCGGCGAAGTACATCCTGCACGGCCTCGGCCGCATCTCGAGCCCTCGCGTGCGCCTGCCCCTCGTCGGTCCCGAAGAGTGGGAGGCCGCCCTCATCGAGGATGAGATCGACCACGTGACGGGCATCCCGGGCGTCGACTTCCACAACTTCCGTCCCGACCGAAACGCCGCAGCCGGTGGCGCGCTGCCGAAGGTCGCCGGAACCACCCGCTGAACCAGCGGATGCCGCGGCGCGCACCTGCCCGCTCTGACATCCGCCCGAGACATCCGCCGGTCACAGGGCCGGCACCGAACTGAACACCGCAACAGAAGGAGGGCCCATGCCCGACGTCGTCATCGATCCCGCCCCGCTCGAGGCCGGAACGCTCCGCATCATCCCCATCGGCGGCCTGGGGGAGGTCGGCCGCAACATGACCAGCTACGAGATCGACGGCAAGATCCTCATCGTCGACTGCGGCGTGCTCTTCCCCGAAGAGCACCAGCCGGGCGTCGACCTGATCCTGCCCGACTTCGGCTTCCTGAAGAGCCGCCTCGACGACATCGTCGGCGTCGTGCTCACCCACGGTCACGAGGACCACATCGGCGCCGTGCCGTACCTGCTGAAGCTCCGCGGCGACATCCCCCTGATCGGGTCGCAGCTGACGCTCGCGCTCATCGAGGCGAAGCTCAAAGAGCATCGCATCAAGCCGTACACCCTCACGGTGAAAGAGGGCGGGCGCGAAGAGATCGGCCCGTTCCGTCTCGAGTTCATCGCCGTCAACCACTCGATCCCCGATGCGCTCGCCGTGGCGATCAAGACCGACGCGGGCACCGTGCTCGCGACGGGCGACTTCAAGATGGACCAGCTGCCGCTCGACGGCCGCCTCACCGACCTGCGCGAGTTCGCGCGCCTCGGCGAAGAGGGCGTCGACGTCTTCATGGTCGACTCCACGAACGCGGATGTCCCGGGCTTCACGCCGCTCGAGCGCTCGATCGGCCCCGTGCTCGACGAGGTCATCAACCGTGCACCGCGCCGCGTCATCGTCGCGAGCTTCTCGAGCCACGTGCACCGGGTGCAGCAGGTGCTCGACGCCGCGTGGGCGAATCACCGTCGAGTCGCGCTGCTCGGCCGCAGCATGGTGCGCAACATGACCATCGCTGCCGAGCTCGGCTACCTGCAGGTGCCCGAGGGCGTGCTGATCGACTACAAGAAGGCCGGCAACGTCCCCGACGACGAGATCGTCTACATGTCGACCGGTTCGCAGGGCGAGCCGATGGCCGTGCTCTCGCGCATGGCCAACCGCGACCACCAGATCGAGATCGGCGAGGGCGACACGGTGATCCTCGCGTCGAGCCTGATCCCCGGCAACGAGAACGCGGTCTACCGCGTCATCGACGGACTCACGAAGCTCGGTGCGAACGTCGTGCACAAGGCGAACGCGAAGGTGCACGTCTCCGGCCACGCGGCCGCCGGCGAGCTGCTCTACTGCTACAACATCCTGAAGCCGAAGAACGTGCTCCCGATCCACGGCGAGTACCGCCACCTCTTCGCGAACGCGAAGCTCGCGCAGGACACCGGCATCCCCGAGAAGAACACCTTCATCGGCGAGAACGGCACGGTGTACGACCTGCGCGGCGGCGTGCTGAGCGCCGTCGGCCAGCTCGACCTCGGGTTCGTGTACGTCGACGGTTCGACCGTCGGCGAGATCACCGACGCCGACCTGAAGGACCGCCGCATCCTCGCCGAGGAGGGCTTCATCTCGGTCATCGTCGTGGTCGACGCCTCGACGGGCCGCGTCATCACCGGTCCCGAGATCCACGCGCGCGGATTCGCCGAGGACGACTCGGTCTTCGACGACGTCAAGCCCAAGATCATCGACGCCCTCGCCGAGGCCGCACAGAACGGCGTGCGCGACTCGCACGCGCTGTCGCAGATCGTGCGGCGGGTGATGGGCGGCTGGGTGAACCGTCGCCTGCGTCGTCGGCCGATGCTCGTGCCACTCGTCATCGAGGCGTAGTCCGGCGTTCACGACACCGCAGAACGGCCCGTCTTCGGACGGGCCGTTCCGCATTCCGGTGCTTCGCGGAAGCCGGGACTCGGGGATGACCCCGAATCCTCCCTGAGGGGGATTCCGCGAGTCGGGTCGACTCCATAGGGTGGGAAAGATGCCCGGGCGACCCTTCCCGCCCGGGCGACCCGACAAGGAGTGCCGTGGGCGTCTGGCGCAAGTGGATCTTCCCGACCGTTCGAATCGTGCTGGTGGCGGTGATCGCGATCGCGCTCGCGAAGCTCGCCTTCTTCCCCGATCGCGCCGAGGCCGACGCCGAGGCGATCATGCCGACCGGCAGCGTGTCCGAACCGCAGGTGGCGGTCGCGCGCGGCTCGATCGCGAACGACGTGGTGCTGACGGGCACGGTCAACGCGGATGCGTCGGCGCCCGTCAAGGCGACCGGCACGGGTGCGGTCGATGAGGTGTTCGTCGCCGCGGGGCAGCAGGTCTCCGCCGGGCAGAAGCTCTACGACATCAAGGTCGAGGACAAGGTCGAGCCGGTCGAGACCGTCGGGCCCGACGGCATGCCGACGATGACGACGCCGAAGCCCTCGTTCCACTTCGAGAAGGTGCTGGCGCCGTCGGCGGGCGTGCTGTCCTCGCTCGACGTCATCACGGGTCAGCCGGTCGCGACAGGCGATGTCACGGGGCAGGTGGCGCCGCCGAGCTTCAACGTCACCGCGACGCTCAGCCCCGAGCAGCAGTACCGGCTGACGAGCGCGCCGACCGAGGCGCTCGTGACGATCGCGGGCGGCCCGGCGCCGTTCACGTGCGGCGGCCTCGTGATCACCACGCCGCTGTCGGGTGCCGGCAGTTCGACCGGCGCCGGCGCCGGAGCGGGAGGCGATGGCGGTGCGGGCGGCACGGGCGGCCAAGCATCCGGCGGCGGTACGACCGTGCGCTGCGCGGTGCCGGGCGACGTGCGCGTGTTCCCCGGACTCTCGGCCCAGGTGAAGATCTCGGCGGGCAGTGCAGCCGACGTGCTCGTGGTGCCGATCACCGCGGTCGAGGGCGGTGCCGAGACGGGCGTCGTCTGGCTCGTGACGCCCGACGGCGAGCGCGTCGAGCAGCCAGTGAAACTCGGCCTCAGCGACGGTACGCAGGTCGAGGTCGTCGAGGGCGTCGCCGAGGGCGACCAGGTGTTGCAGTTCGTGCCCGGAGCGCCGGGGGAGACCGGACAGGAGACCTGCGTGCAGGGTCCTGACGGTTCGATGATGTGCGGAACCCCGACCCAATGACGCTCGTCGAAGCACGCGGCGTCGGCCGCACGGTGGAGCTGCCCGACGGGCGTCCGCTCACGATCCTCTCGGGCGTCGACCTCACGGTCGCCGAGGGCGACCGGGTCTCGATCGTCGGCCGCTCAGGGTCGGGCAAGTCCACCCTGCTGAATCTCCTCGGCCTGCTCGACGCCCCGACCGAGGGCGAGCTCGCCTTCCTCGGCCACGATGTGCGCCGTATCGGCAGCGGGGCTCGCGATCGGTTGCGCGGTCGCGAGGTCGGCTTCGTGTTCCAGCAGTTCAACCTGCTGCCGGGCCGCACCGCGCTCGAGAACGTGCAGACCCCGCTGCTCTACTCGGGCGGCCGGGAGTTCTGGCGGCGCGAGCGCATCGCCCGGGACATGCTCGAACGCGTCGGACTCGGCGAACGGCTCACGACGAAGCCCGAACGGCTGTCGGGCGGCGAGCAGCAGCGCGTGGCGATCGCGCGGGCGCTCGTGCGCAAGCCGCGGCTCATCCTCGCCGACGAACCGACGGGCGCCCTCGATCTCGAGACGGGCGCCGAAGTGATGGCGCTCATCGAGGCCGTCGCGGCCGAGACGGGCGCCGCGCTCGTGACGATCACGCACGACCCCGCGATCGCGGCGCGATCGAACCGGCACTTCCTGCTGCAGGCCGGCAGGCTCGAGGCAGCGGATGCCGCTGACGCGAGCACGACCGTCGAGGCAGAAGCCGAGGCCGCCGCATGACCGGCTGGTTCGCGCGCATGGCGACGGGCATCGTGAGCACCATCGTCGAGGCCCTCGAAGAACTTCGCATCCACCGCGGACGCGTGCTGCTCTCGCTGATCGGCGTCGCAGTCGCGGTGTGCGCGCTCACGACCGTCGTCGGGGCGGGCGCGATCGCCGAACAGGCGGGTCGTGAGACGTCGGAGCGATTCGGCGGCCGACCCGCCACCGTGTCGATGAACGTCAGCACCGGGAGTGGAACGCCCGACAACGAGGCGGTGGCCGCCGCGTGGCAGACCACGCTCGAGCGGCATGGGATCGAGTACGCGAGCCGGTCGGGGTACGGCAACCTCACGGTGCAGTTCGCCGATGGCGCGGTGCCGGTGGCCATGCAGGTCGTCGATCCCGACTACGGGCTGATGCACCGTGTCCGCCTGGCAGAGGGTGCCTGGTTCACCGAACGCGATGCCGATCGTCTGGCGCCTGCCGTCATCGTCAACGAAGCCTTCTGGAAGCGGCTGGGGAGCCCAGCGCTCTCGACGCACCCCACGATCGAGCTGGTCGGCAACGGGCGGGTCACCGGCGTCATCACGGGTGTGACGCCCGCGCAGAGCGAATGGGATTCCGAACCGACCGGGTTCATGCTGACCGACTCCTTCCTTCCGTTGCAGCCCGCGACCCCTGATCCGATGACGGGTCCCTACATGCCGTCGTACGAGATGTGGATTCCAGACGGCTCGGCCGAGGAGCTCACCGAGTCGGTGAAGCGCACGTTCAAGTCCGAGCTCGGTGAGGGCGCCACGGTCGACGGATGGCGCAGCGACTACGCCGCTCAAGAAGGCGATCCGTTCCTGCCACTCAAGCTCATGGTCATCGGCGTCGCGGTCGTCATCCTGCTGCTCGGTGCACTCGGCCTCCTCACGATCGCACTCGTCACGGTGCGTGGACGCATCCGCGAGATCGGCATCAGGCGGTCGTTCGGTGCCACGGCCGGGCGGGTGTTCTTCTCGGTGCTGATGGAGACCGTGGTCGGCACGTTCGTCGCGGGAGTCGTCGGCGTGGGCGCGGCGATCGCGCTCGTGCGGAGCCCGCTCATGGGCATGGCGCTCGGCGGCGCCGAGGTGCAGGACATGCCCGGGTTCCCGGTCGAGGCGGCACTGATCGGCATCGCGGCCGCCGTTGCAGTCGGGGCGCTCGCCGGACTCCTGCCGGCGCTCGGCGCGGTTCGGGTGAAGGTGATCGATGCGATCAGGTTCTGAGGCGCGGGGGCGGCGCGAAACACCGCCGTAACACCCCGCGCGTAGCATCCGCGCATGGCGGCGTTCACGGTGCGGCCGGCCATCCCCGACGACGGATCCTTCCTCGCCGACATGGTGGTCGAGGCGGCGAACTGGCGGTCGGGAGGCACCCGGCCGCGGCCGACGGTGCTCGCCGATCCCGCGTCGCGCGGGTACGTCGCCGGCTGGCAACGGCCGGCCGATCGCGGCGTCGTGGCCCTCGACGGCGAGGGCAGACCGGTCGGCGCGGCCTGGTACCGGCTCTTCGCCGCGGATGCGGCCGCTCACGGCTTCGTCGCGGTCGGCGTGCCCGAGCTCATCATCGGCGTTCGGCCGCTCTGGCGGGCACAGGGAGTCGGCCGGGCGCTCATGCAGGCGCTCGCCGAGACGGCGCGCACGGCGGGCTTCGCTCGCCTCGCGCTCAGCGTCGAGCACGGCAACTTCGCCGAGACGCTGTACCGCTCCGAAGGGTTCGTGGTGGTCGACTCCGCCGCCGGACGCGACACGATGGTGCGTTCGCTGCGTTGATGTCGCGAGGCTGATGCCGCGACTCCGCTGCGCGCCGGGGAGACCGACGGCGCGGCGGATCCCGAACACTCGCGCCGCGCTGTCGCCCGGTGTGGGCGCGCGGCCGTAGCCTTATGCACATGGCTACGAGCACCAGGTCGAATGGGCGTGCCTCGGGCGCGTCCTCGCGTGCTTCGAGTGCCCGCACTGCACCCACGAAGAAGCTGCCGGCGGCGAGCACCCGCGGCGCGGCCGCCAAGAAGGCGCCCCCGACCCCCGAAGGACCGAACCTCCTCGTCCGTGCGTGGATGGGGCTCGCCCACCTGACGGGTGGTGCGGCGCGCGCGCTCGGACCCGAGACGCTCTCCAAGGAGGAGCGGCGCGACGGCCTGCCCTTCTTCATCGTCGTGCTCGCGATCATCGGCGCGGTGATCGAGTGGTTCCTCATCAACGAACCCGTTGCGCAGACGCTCGACTCGTGGACTTTCGGCCTCCTGTTCGGCCGCGTGGCCTTCGCCCTGCCCGTCGTCATGCTGATGTTCGCGGTCTGGCTGTTCCGGCACCCGAGCTCGGTGCACGACAACACGCGCATCGGCATCGGGCTGGGCCTCCTGCTCCTGACGGTCTCGGCGCTCTGCAACATCTTCGGCGGCCAGCCCGAGCCGCGCGAGGGCATGGCCGTGCTGGCCCGTGCCGGCGGCATCCTCGGCTGGATGGTCGCCGCGCCTCTCACCGCGCTCATCACGCAGGCCGGCGCCACGATCGTCGTGATCGTGCTGCTCGTCCTGTCGCTGCTCATCATCACGAAGACCCCGCCGAACCGCATCCCGGCGCGCTTCCGCGAGCTCTACGAGTGGCTGTTCGGAGCGACGCACGACGAACCCGTGACCGAGGTCGGCCCGAAGCCGACCAAGCGCGAGCGCAAGAAGTCGGTGCAGACCGAACTCGACGGCATCGACGCGCTCGGCGGCGATGACGACGAGGAGCCGAAGGGCGGCATGCTGCCGTGGTGGCGCCGCAACGAATCGAACCGCGAAGAGGATCCCGCGTTCGAGGCCCAGGGCGTCGAAGGGCTCACCGAGGTGTTCGGCGCAGGCTCTGCGGCAGGCAGCTTCGAGTCGGCCATCGAGGGCACGGGCGGCCCCGCCACGTACAACACCGAGGTGCTCGGCGACCTCGAGCGCGCCGAATCCGCCCTGCAGCAGTTCACGGGCGACGTGCCGCGCGGCGGCACCGGTCTGCGCGGCGACGACGCCGGGGCCACGAACGTGCTCGCGGTGTTCGACGACGCCGGTGACGTGCCCGTCGGCCCGGCGGGCGGCGGCGCAGGCGCCGAGCCCTCCGAATTCGATGCCGACGGGGCATCCGAACCCGATCGTCCGTACCATCTGCCTGCTGCGTCGACCCTTGCAGCCGGCGCGCCCGCCAAGAAGCGCTCCCAGGCCAACGACGACGTCGTTCGCCAGATCACCGGCGTGCTCGACCAGTTCTCGGTCGACGCGAAGGTCACCGGCTTCTCCCGCGGCCCGACCGTCACGCAGTACGAGATCGAGCTCGGCCCCGGCGTCAAGGTCGAGCGGGTCACCGCGCTGTCGAAGAACCTCGCCTACGCCGTCGCCTCCAACGAGGTCCGCATCCTCTCGCCGATCCCCGGCAAGAGCGCCATCGGCATCGAGATCCCGAACGCCGACCGAGAGATCGTGACGCTCGGCGACGTGCTGCGCTCCGGTAACGCCGCGAACGCGACGCACTCGATGACGATCGGCGTCGGCAAAGACGTCGGTGGCGGCTACGTCGTCGCCAACCTCGCGAAGATGCCGCACCTGCTCGTGGCCGGTTCCACCGGTTCGGGCAAGTCGAGCTTCGTGAACTCGATGATCACCTCGCTCCTGATGCGGGCGAAGCCCTCCGACGTGCGCATGGTGCTCATCGACCCGAAGCGCGTCGAGCTCGCCCCCTACGCGGGCGTGCCGCACCTCATCACGCCCATCATCACGAACCCGAAGAAGGCCGCAGAGGCGCTCTCGTGGGTCGTGAAGGAGATGGACATGCGGTACGACGACCTCGCGTCGTTCGGCTTCCGTCACATCGACGACTTCAACAAGGCCGTCGTGAATGAAGAGATCGTGCTGCCGGCCGGCTCCGAGCGGAAGCTCAAGCCGTACCCGTACCTGCTCGTCGTGGTGGACGAGCTCGCCGACCTCATGATGGTCGCGCCACGCGACGTCGAGGACTCGATCGTGCGCATCACGCAGCTGGCCCGCGCTTCCGGCATCCACCTCGTGCTCGCGACGCAGCGCCCGTCGGTCGACGTCGTCACCGGCCTCATCAAGGCGAATGTGCCGTCGCGGCTCGCGTTCGCGGTGACGAGCGTCACCGACTCGCGAGTCATCCTCGACCAGCCGGGCGCCGACAAGCTCATCGGCCAGGGCGACGCGCTCTTCCTGCCGATGGGGGCGTCGAAGCCGCTCCGCGTGCAGGGCGCCTGGGTGAGCGAAGACGAGATCGAGCGGGTCGTCAAGCACGTCACCCGGCAGGCTCGTCCCGAGTACCGGCAGGATGTCGCGGAATCCGCCCCCCGCAAGGAGATCGACTCCGACATCGGCGACGACCTCGAGCTGCTGCTCGCCGCCGCCGAGCTCGTGGTGTCGACCCAGTTCGGCTCGACCTCGATGCTGCAGCGCAAGCTCCGCGTCGGCTTCGCGAAGGCCGGCCGCCTCATGGACCTGCTCGAGTCGCGCGAGATCGTCGGCCCGTCCGAGGGTTCGAAGGCGCGCGACGTGCTCGTGACCGCCGAGCAGCTGCCCGGCGTGCTCGCCCGGCTCCGCGGCGAGGAGCCGGTCGCTGCGCCTGCTGCCCGGCCTGCTGCGGCGCCCGCTGCGGCCCAGGCCGGTCCGCTCGGCGGCGGTATCGCGGCCACCGAGGCGTACGACGCTCCCGACTCCCGCTACGACGACCCGGTCGCCCGCATGAGCGAGGGGCTCCCCGAGGTCGAGGGCGACACCGACGAAGACGCCTGGGGCCTCACCGGGCGGGACTGAGCCGAATGAGCCCTCAGACGCTGATCGCGTCGAGGAACGGCCCGTCCGCGATGACGGCGACGTCACCGCTCTCGCCCGCATCGCTGATGAGCTGGAATTGCACGCCATCTGTGAAGTAGAGCGATCCCGAGAGTGAACCGGGACGAGAAGCCGGGTCGATTCGGCCCGCGAGGCGGGCGAGGTTCGAGATCGGTTCCACCGACTCGGCGCCGCGGATCGGGGCGATGAAGAGCTCGTGACGGCTGGGCGCGAAGAACACCAAGCCTCGCGGAGCCTGAGCGAGCTGGGCTGCCATGAATCGGGGGTCGAGTACGCGGCTTGCGATGAAGAACGATTCGCCGGTGATCCCCGTCACCCCGGGCGCGATCTCCTCGCGCGAATCGATGCGTTCGAACTGCAACTGCGACCGCCCCAGCGAACAGCGCCTCGGCATCGTGCCCTGCGATCGATTCATCGCTGACGAACCCGACAGTGGTCGGCAGGTCGACGCACAACGCCTCCCTGAGACCCGGCGCGATTCGGCGCGCATAGTCGAACGTCCTGGGGAGACCGTCGTCCGGCATGAGACGAGACCTGAGGCCCACCCGCGTCTCAGGGTCGGTCAGATCGAAGGGCTGTTGCGCGGCCGTTCCAGAGACGATCGAGGCGACATGGAATCGGATCCGGCCCTTCCATCGCCATCGCGGCAGAGACAGACACGTCAACGTGAGGTTGGCCAATCCGTACTCGGCGCCCGCGGTCGAACGGATCGAGGTGTTCAGCGCATCACCTGGGTCCGGCACGACCGGGCCGTCCACCCCTGCAGCACGGAATGCTCGGATCGCGTGCTTCTGGATCAGGGCGATGCGCTGGTCGTCGGCAGCCGGGGATGGTCGTGTCATCCGATCAGCATGGCCGGGAGATCGGTTGCACGGCAAGGGCTCGTGTGGACGGCCCGTCTGGCTGCGGCCCGTCGGGTCCGCGAGGCCGCCCGGCCGGTAGTCTGTGCCTATGACCTCTTCCGCCGGCACGCCCGCGCGATCGGCGAACTGGAACCTTCCGAACGCGATCACCGTCGTCCGCATCCTCATGGCGCCGCTGGTTTTCTGGCTGCTCCTCGCCGACGCGGGAGCCGACGGTCCGATGCGCTGGTGGGGCGCCGTGATCTTCATCGTCGCGATCTCGACTGACTGGGTCGACGGGTGGCTCGCTCGCTCTCGCGGACTCGTCACCGACCTCGGGAAGATCCTCGACCCGATCGCCGACAAGCTCCTCACGAGCGGCGCCCTTGTGTGTCTGTCGATCCTCGGCGAACTGTGGTGGTGGGTCACGATCGTCATCGTGGTGCGCGAGGTGGGCATCACCGTGTGGCGCCTCGTCGAGCTGCGCCGCGGCAACGTGGTGCCCGCGTCATCCGGCGGCAAGCTCAAGACCCTCGCGCAGTCGGTCGCGATCTCCCTCGCGCTCCTGCCGCTGTGGACGATCGTCGGCGACTGGATCTACTGGCTCAACTGGGCGACGATGGCGGTCGCCCTCGTGCTCACCCTCTGGTCGGGCCTGCTCTACGTGCGCGACGCCGTGCGCCTGGCTCGCGCTCCCCGAGACGCGAGCTGAGACGACCGAGCGGATGCCTCGCGCCACGGTCGACCCCGCGACCCGGCTCATCGCCGGGCTCACCTCTCGCGGCCTCACGGTCGCCGTCGCGGAGTCGCTGACGGGCGGGCTCGTCGTGGCCGAGCTCACGAGCGTACCGGGGGCATCCGTCGTGGTGCACGGCGGCGTCGTCGCCTACGACACGTCGGTCAAGCACTCGGTGCTGGGTGTGCCCGCCGAACTGCTCGCCTCCGAGGGGGCCGTGCATCCCGAGGTCGTCCGGCAGATGGCCGATCGTGTGCGGGGGGTGCTCGCGGTCGACGGCCGGCCCGCCGATCTCGGCATCGCGACGACGGGAGTCGCCGGCCCGAGCGATCAGGACGGCAAGCCGCCGGGCACCGTCTTCGTCGGCATCGCCTTCGACGGCGAGGTCGAGGTGCTCGAGCTCTCGCTCCGCGGCACGCGTGCCGAGATCCGAATCGCGACCGTGCGGGCGGCGATCGACGCGGCCCTCGCCCGGGTCGAGCGATCTTCTCCGCAGGACGCGGAATAGTCTTCGTGAACACCCTGTTACATGTGGCAGGTTCACACGAAAGCCCCAGTGTGCAACGCTAGATTGGTACAACGGAGAGTCGGCTAGACTGACGCTCCCGTTTCCGGCTCCGGGGGAGCCGCAGGCAGAGAGAAGGAGGTTCCCGATGGTCCTGGTTCGACAGGAGATCGGCGATGTGCTGAGGGACTTCCGTCTGCAGAAGGGTCGCACCCTTCGTCAGGTCGCGTCCAAGGCCAGCGTCGCGCTCGGCTACCTGAGCGAGGTGGAGCGAGGCCAGAAAGAGGCGTCCTCCGAGATCCTCGCCTCCGTCGCCGACGCGCTCGACACGCCCATCTCGGTGATCATGCACGAGGTCGGCGACCGCATCGCGGTGCTCGAAGGCCTCTCGGTGGTGCCCGACAGTCTGCCCGACGAGCTCGTCGCCGAGTTCGACGCCGACATGATGGTCCGCTGACCACTCACATACATTGCAACGCCGATCGGCCGGTCCTCGGACCGGCCGATCGTCTGTCCGGAGGTGCCCCGTGAAGCTGAGCGAGTTCCAGGCCGCGGTCGCCGATGAGTTCGGCCCCGGGTACGGGGGCGTGATCGTGGGCGACCTCGTGCTCACGTCGCTCGGCAGCCGCACGGCGCGCGAGGCGCTCGCGGCGGGCGTTCGGCCCCGCGAGGTCTGGCTCGCGCTCTGCGAGGCGACGGATGTCCCAGAGGAGCGCCGGCACGGCGCCGGGCGACCGGTGCCGGGGGAGTCGCGCGCGCCGCGGCAGCCGTAGCGACGGCGGTTTGGCCCCCAGCTGGAGCCTCGACCGCACTCGTCATCGCGTCCGAAGACGTGTTCGACACGCGGGCGGTTCTTCGAACATGCGTTCGGAGACTGCGATAGGCTCCTCAACAGCAGGAGGAACAGCGCAGCTGTCCACATCCTCGTCGTGATCGGCGTCGGATGTCGGTGGCCGGCCATACGGTCGATG
Organism: Agromyces sp. Root81; assembly: GCF_001429165.1. Taxonomy (GTDB): domain Bacteria; phylum Actinomycetota; class Actinomycetes; order Actinomycetales; family Microbacteriaceae; genus Agromyces. The sequence continues at coordinate 45,318 of NZ_LMIR01000004.1, read as the reverse complement.
CGTCGGAACACACCGCAACCGCCTTGTCGCACGACGCCGCGGGTCAGCACCGATCGGTCAGCGCCCGCAACGTGGAACGACAGCCTAGAGGCAGCAGCAATCGAGCATCGAAGGAGCCCCACCCATGGCATCACCAGCAGACCGCGAGAAGTCACTCGAGACCGCCCTCGCGCAGATCGACCGCCAGTTCGGCAAGGGCTCGGTCATGCGCCTCGGCAGTGAAGACCGCGCTCCCGTCGAGGTCATCCCCACGGGCTCGATCGCCCTCGACGTCGCGCTCGGCATCGGCGGGCTCCCGCGCGGCCGCATCATCGAGATCTACGGTCCCGAGTCCTCGGGTAAGACGACGCTGACGCTCCACGCCATCGCCAACGCGCAGCGCAACGGCGGCATCGCCGCGTTCATCGACGCCGAGCACGCGCTCGACCCCGAGTACGCGAAGAAGCTGGGCGTCGACATCGACGCGCTCCTGGTCTCGCAGCCCGATACGGGTGAGCAGGCGCTCGAGATCGCCGACATGCTCGTGCGCTCCGGCTCCATCGACCTCATCGTCATCGACTCGGTCGCGGCGCTCGTGCCCCGTGCCGAGATCGAGGGCGAGATGGGCGACTCGCACGTCGGCCTCCAGGCCCGCCTCATGTCGCAGGCGCTCCGCAAGCTCACGGGTGGTCTCAGCCAGACGAACACCACGATGATCTTCATCAACCAGCTGCGCGAGAAGATCGGCGTGTTCTTCGGCAGCCCCGAGACGACCGCCGGCGGCAAGGCGCTGAAGTTCTACGCCTCGGTGCGTCTCGACATCCGTCGCATCGAGACCCTGAAAGACGGCACCGACGCGGTCGGTAACCGCACGCGCGTCAAGGTCGTCAAGAACAAGATGGCGCCGCCCTTCAAGCAGGCCGAGTTCGACATCCTCTACGGTGTCGGCATCTCCCGCGAGGGCAGCCTCATCGACTACGGCGTCGACCAGGCGATCGTGAAGAAGTCGGGTGCCTGGTACACCTACGACGGCGACCAGCTCGGCCAGGGCAAAGAGAACGCCCGCAACTTCCTGCTGCAGAACCCCGATATCGCGGCTGACATCGAGCAGAAGATCCTCGTCAAGCTCGGCATCGGGCAGCCGGCGGGTGCGGCGGCGCCGGCGAATGTCGAACCCATCGCACCGAAGCTCGGCCGCAAGGGCGCCTGAGTTCCCACAACGAGCATGATCGGGGTGAGCTTGAAATGAGCGACGCATCAACAGAACGACTCGCCCCGGTCACGTACCTGCCGTGGGCGAAGGCGGAGCCCGAGGCGCCGCCGGCTGCGGCGCCACGGCGTCGTCCGAAGTCCGACGGCGGGCGCGGGCGACTTCGCCCGGTGTCGGTCGAAGGCGCGTCGGGCGACGACGAGCCGGGCGAGCAGTCGGAGCCCGAAGAGACCGGGCCGGAGCGCGATGAGCGCATCGACCGGCTGGTGATCTCCCGCCTGCGCCGCTCGGCGCTCTCGGTGTCGGAGGTGAGAGCGGTGCTCGTCGAGCACGGACTCGACGACATCGAGGTCGAGGAGTGGATCGAGCGCTACGAGCGACTCGGCTATCTCGACGACGCCAAGCTCGCCGAGCAGCTCGTGCACAGTCACGGCGTGCGCCGCGGCAAGGGCAGCGGCGCGATCATGCAGGAGCTCGGGCGTCGCGGCGTCGACAGTGCGCTCGCTCGGGCGGCGGTCGACGACCTCGACCCCGAGACCGAACTCGAGAACGCACGTGCAGTGGCCGAGCGCCGGGCACGTCAGCTGCACGGCCTCGACCGGCAGACCGCCGAACGCCGGTTGTCGGCGTTCCTGCAGCGGCGAGGCTACCCGGGCGACGTCGTGCGCGAGGCGGTGACGGCGGCACTCGCAGCGGAAGGCTCGTAAACTGGTGCGATCATGAGCACCCATCACGACGTCTCCATTCGAGAGATGCCCCGCGACCAGGTCGCTGAAGCGGCAGCGTCGCCGCGTACGTACGAGGTCCGCACCTTCGGGTGCCAGATGAACGTGCACGACTCCGAGCGGCTCTCGGGATCCCTCGAAGCCGCCGGCTACGTGCCCGCAGACGGCGCAGAAGCCGACATCGTCGTCATCAACACCTGCGCGGTGCGCGAGAACGCCGACAACAAGCTCTACGGCAACCTCGGCCACCTCGCCGCGGTCAAGCGTCGCCACGCCGGCATGCAGATCGCCGTCGGCGGATGCCTCGCCCAGAAGGACAAGAACGTCATCCTCGAGAAGGCGCCATGGGTCGACGTCGTCTTCGGCACCCACAACATGGGAGCCCTCCCGAGCCTGCTCGAGCGAGCCCGCCACAACGACGAGGCGCAGCTCGAGATCCTCGACTCGCTCGAGGTCTTCCCATCGACCCTGCCCACCAAGCGCGACTCCAGCTACAGCGGCTGGGTGTCGATCTCGGTCGGCTGCAACAACACGTGCACCTTCTGCATCGTGCCGGCGCTCCGTGGCAAAGAGAAGGACCGCCGGCCCGGCGACATCCTCGCCGAGATGCAGGCGCTCGTCGACGACGGCGTGATGGAGATCACCCTGCTCGGCCAGAATGTCAACTCCTACGGCGTCGAGTTCGGCGACCGTCAGGCGTTCGGCAAGCTGCTCCGCGCGGCGGGCCAGATCGAGGGCCTCGAGCGCATCCGCTTCACGAGTCCGCATCCCGCCGCCTTCACCGACGACGTCATCGACGCGATGGCCGAGACGCCGAACGTCATGCCGCAGCTGCACATGCCCCTGCAGTCGGGCTCCGACCGCATCCTGAAGGCGATGCGTCGCTCGTACCGTTCCGAGAAGTTCCTCGGCATCCTCGACCGGGTGCGCGCCCGCATCCCGAACGCCGCGATCTCGACCGACATCATCGTCGGCTTCCCCGGTGAGACCGAAGAGGACTTCCAAGAGACGTTGCGCGTGGTCGAGGCGGCGCGCTTCGCCTCGGCGTTCACCTTCCAGTACTCCATCCGCCCCGGCACTCCCGCGGCCACAATGGAGGACCAGGTCCCGAAGGAGGTCGTGCAGGAGCGGTACGAACGCCTCGCCGCCCTGCAGGACCGCATCTCGTGGGAGGAGAACCAGCGCCTCGTCGGCCGCCCCGTCGAGGTGCTCGTCGCGACCGGCGAGGGCAAGAAGGACGCGGAGACGCACCGCCTGAGCGGTCGCGCCGAAGACAGCCGTCTCGTGCACTTCGAGGTTCCGGCGGGGTCCGAACTGCCGCGACCCGGGGACGTCGTCTCCGTGACGATCACCCAGGCCGCACCGTTCCATCTCATCGCCGATTCGCTCGACGATGCGCCGCTGCGCATCCGGCGCACCCGTGCGGGCGATGCCTGGGATCGTGCGCAGGCCGAGAGCTGCGGCGTGCCGGCAGAGCCGGGGGCATCCGTCGCGGGCCGCGTCTCCCTCGGCCTGCCCACCCTGCGGGCTCGCGGCGCCGAGCCGCTCGTCTCGCCGGGCGTCGGCACGATGCCGATCTACGACCCCACCGACGGCCAACGCTGACGTGACGCTCATCGCGATCGTCGGGGCGACCGGCACGGGCAAGTCCGCGTTCGCCCTCGACCTGGCCGAGGCCTACGGCAGGGTCGGCCGCGCGGCCGAGGTCGTGAACGCGGATGCCATGCAGCTCTACCGCGGCATGGAAATCGGCACGGCCAAGCTGCCGCTCGGCGAGCGACGCGGCGTGCCGCATCACCTGCTCGACGTGCTCGACGTCGTCGACGAGGCATCCGTCGCCGAGTACCAGTCGGCGGCCCGTTCCGCGGTCGACGAGGTGCTCGCCCGCGACGCGGTCGCGCTCCTGGTCGGCGGCTCGGGTCTCTACGTCTCGTCGGTCATCCACGACTTCCGCTTTCCGGGCACGGATGCCGCGGTGCGCGCGCGGCTCGAGGCGGAGCTCGCCGAGCAGGGCCCGGGACTGCTCCACGCGCGCCTCCGCGACATCGACCCCGTGACGGCCGCGAGCGTCGACGCCCAGAACGGACGCCGGCTCGTGCGCGCCCTCGAGGTGATCGAGGTGACCGGAGAGCCGAAGGCCGCTCGTCTGCCCGACGAACCCGTGCCGTGGCGCGCGCACGGCATCGTGCACCTCCGCAGTGACCGGGCGACGCTCGTCGAACGCCTCGACGAGCGTGTCGAGGGCATGTGGCGGGACGGCCTCGTCGACGAGGTGCGCGGGCTGATCCCCGCGGGCATCGAGCGCGGCACCACCGCGCGGAAGGCGATCGGGTACGCGCAGGCGCTCGGCGAGATCACGGGCCGGCTGGAGCGGTCGGCAGCCATCGCCGAGACGCAGCAGCTCACCCGCACGTACGCCCGCCGTCAGGTGAGCTGGTTCAAGCGCTACCGCGACGCCGTCACGATCGACGCCGACGACCCCGTCGCCAGGGGCACCGAGCTCGCCCGGCTCGCGGCCATAGACTGATCCGATGGCGTTCGATCTGCGGTTCACCAAAGGCCAGGGCACGGGCAACGACTTCGTGCTCTTCAGCGATCCCGAGGGGGAGTCCGAACTCACCCCGACCCAGATCGCCGCGGTGTGCGACCGCCGGTTCGGCGTCGGCGGTGACGGCGTCATCCGCGCCGTGCGCTCGGCGAACCTCGAGGCGGGCGCTGCCGCCCTCGCCGAGAATCCGCACGCAGTGTGGTTCATGGACTACTGGAACGCCGACGGCACCGTCTCCGAGATGTGCGGCAACGGCATCCGCGTCTTCACGAGCTACCTGATCGACCAGGGCCTCGCCGACCTGGGTGCGAACGACTCGATCGCCATCGGCACACGCGCCGGCGTCCGGACCGTGCGGCGCACGGTGGCGGGCTTCGAGGCCGACCTCGGGCTCTGGCGCCTCGCAGGCGGTGAGCCGCTCGTGCGCGGCAAGAGCCTGCCGGTCGCCCGGCCCGGCCTCGGCATCGACGTCGGCAACCCGCACATCGTCGTCGCCCTCGCCGATGACGATGAGCTCGACGGACTCGACCTCGCCTACCAGCCGGTCATCGAGCCCGCACCGGAGGCGGGTGCCAACATCGAGTTCGTCGTGCCGGCCGAGCCGCTCGTCGAAGAGGGCGTCGGGCGCATCCGCATGCGCGTGCACGAGCGCGGCTCGGGCGAGACGCTCTCCTGCGGCACCGGAGCGGTGGCCTCGGCCCTCGCCGTGCGGTACTGGGCCGGCGAAGCCGCCCCCGACCGCTGGCGCGTGCAGGTGCCGGGCGGAGTGCTCGGCGTGCGCATGTTCCAGGCCGACGACGGCGAGCATGTCGCCCTCTCGGGGCCGGCCGAACTCGTCTTCGACGGAGTGCTCAGCCTCGCCTGATCCGCGGTCCGCCCGACCTGCGGTCAGTCGGTCAGCGAGCGGATGCCGCGGCGCTCACCTCGAGCACCCGGAAGCCCTTGTCCTGGGCGGCACGGTCGATGTCGAAGCCGAGCTCGTCGCCGATCCAGCGCTGCAGCGACTCCGCACCGAGGTGCTTGGCGACGACGAGCCAGGCGCTCGCGTCGTCGTCGAGCCGGGGGAGCCAGCGTTCGAGGAGCGCATGCAGCTCGGCTTTGCCGACGCGGATGGGCGGATTCGACCAGATGCCGCCGAACCGCACGTCGTCGGGAACGTCGCCCGGCAGCACCGCGTTGACGTTCGTGATGCCGACCCGAGCGCAGTTGCGGCGCACGAGGTCGAGCGCGCGCTCGTTGACATCGACGGCCCACACCGTGGCATCCGGCGCACGAAGCGCGAGGGAGATCGCGATCGGCCCCCAGCCGCAGCCGAGGTCGAGCAGATCACCGCTCGCCGGCGGCGCCGGAGCGCGGTCGAGCAGGATGCGGGTGCCGGTGTCGAGGTGCTCGGGGCTGAAGACCCCGCCCGCGGTGGAGAGCGAGAGCTCGCGCCCCGCGAGGGTCACGGTGATGGTGCGGAGAGTGGCCTCGCCGCCCGGTCGAGAGGAGAAGTAGTGCTCGGAGGCCATACAGGGGAACCTATCGCAGCGATGGGAACTAGGGTTAATGCGATGAATGATGCCGAACAGACTGCCGCAGACGACGCCGTCGAGCGGGTGCTCAGGGGTGCGGAGACCAAGGCCGGCGTGACCCGCTTCGGATCCGACGCCGCCGAGGCGCTCATGTCGCCCGATTCGGCAGCCGCAGCGGGCTCCGATTCCGACGGCGAGCAGTACGACCGCGAGGCGCGGGCGGGCCTGCGCCGTGTCGGCGGACTCTCCACCGAACTCGAAGACGTCACCGAGGTCGAGTACCGGCAGCTCCGGCTCGAGAACGTCGTGCTCATCGGCGTGTACTCGCAGGGATCGCAGGAGGAGGCCGAGAACTCCATGCGCGAGCTCGCCGCCCTCGCGGAGACCGCGGGTGCGCGGGTGCTCGACGGCGTGCTGCAGCGCCGGCCGCATCCCGACCCCAGCACCTATCTCGGCCGCGGCAAGGTCGACGAGCTCCGGCACATCGTCGCCTCGCTCGGCGCCGACACGGTCGTCGCGGACACCGAGCTCGCTCCGAGCCAGCGGCGTGCCCTCGAAGACGCCATCAAGGTCAAGGTCATCGACCGCACCGCGGTCATCCTCGACATCTTCAGCCAGCACGCGAAGAGCCGCGAGGGCAAGGCGCAGGTCGAGCTCGCGCAGCTCGAGTACCTCCTGCCGCGCCTGCGCGGCTGGGGCGAGTCGATGTCCCGCCAGGCCGGTGGCCAGGTCGGCGGCGCCGGCGCGGGCATGGGCTCCCGCGGCCCCGGTGAGACGAAGATCGAGCTCGATCGCCGCCGCATCCACTCGCGCATGGCGAAGCTCCGCAAGCAGATCGCGGGCATGAAGCCCGCACGCGAGGCGAAGCGGGCCAATCGCAAGCGCAACGCCGTGCCCTCCGTGGCGATCGCCGGCTACACGAATGCCGGCAAGTCGAGCCTGCTGAACCGCATCACGGGAGCCGGCGTGCTCGTCGAGAACGCCCTCTTCGCGACCCTCGACGCGACCGTGCGCCGCAACACGACGGCCGACGGCCGGGTGTACACGATCGCCGACACCGTGGGGTTCGTGCGCAACCTCCCGCACCAGCTCGTCGAGGCGTTCCGGTCGACGCTCGAAGAGGTCGGCGACTCCGACCTCATCGTGCACGTCGTCGACGCGGCCCACCCCGACCCCGCCGGCCAGATCGCCACCGTGCGCGACGTCATCGGCGAGGTCGGCGCGCGGGACATCCCCGAGCTCATCGTCTTCAACAAGGCCGATCTCGTGACTCCCGAAGACCGCCTCGTGCTCCGCGGCCTCGAACCAGGTGCGATCTTCGCCTCGGCGCGCACCGGCGAGGGCATCCCCGAGGTGCTCGAGGCGATCGCGCGGCTGATGCCCGACCCCGCCGTCGAGATCGACCTGCTCGTGCCCTACGACCGTGGCGACGTCGTGTCGAACCTGCACGAGACCGGTCGGGTGCTCTCGATCGAGTACGACGAGGAGGGCACCCGCGTGCGCGCCCTCGCGTCGCCCGAGCTGGCCGGCCAGCTCGAGGAGTTCGCTGCGGCATCCGCAGGGGCCTGACCCGGGGCATCCGCTCTCGAAGCCCGCACGCGCGCGTCAGGAGCGGGGCTTCGGCGACCCGTGATCCGGCGACGGATGCCTCGGCGACGCTGATTCGGCGACCGCTCGTCGTCACCGTGCGTCACAGTCGTGCGGCGCTTCCCGCCGCGGCGTATCGTCGCACCTGATCGATCTGTGACCGGCCGATGCCGATCACATGGAGCGACCGCCGAGCCCGGCACCCGCCCGCGACATCCACCCGCCGTTCCGGCCCGGGGGAACGCGGCCTGCCGTGTTCCTCCCGTTGCCGCTCGCCACGCAGGAGCACCATGGCATCGACCGCAACCGACGCAGCGGGCGCCGACTGTCGCCCCCGACTGCCGCTCTCCTTCGAGCTCTTCCCGCCGCGAACCGATGCGGCGGCGCTCGCCCTCGGCCGCACGATCGACCGGCTCGCCGAGGTCGACCCGGCGTTCATCTCCGTGACCTTCGGGGCGGGTGGCAGCTCGCGGGAGCGTTCCCTCACCGTGCTCCGCTACATGCTCGAGCACACGCACGTCGAGCCGATGGCGCACCTGACCTGCGTGGGTTCCTCCCACGCGGAGGCCAACCGGCTGGTGCGCGAGTTCCTCGACGCGGGCATCACGAGCTTCCTCGCGCTGCGCGGCGACCCGCCGGCCGACGCCGACCCCGACGCGGGCATCGGCGACCTGGGCAGCGCAGCCGAGCTCGTGCAGCTCATCCACCGGGTGCAGGAGGAGCGGGAGCCCTTCGGGCAGGTCGACGTGCCCGGCAACCCCGGTGCGTCGCGGATCAGGGCGCGACCGCGTCCCGAGCGGGTCGCGGTCGCCACGTTCCCGACGGGGCATCCGCGGTCGCGAAACCTCGGACACGATGTCGACACGCTCCTCGCAAAGGAGATCGCCGGGGCGAACCTCGCGATCACCCAGCTCTTCTGGCGCGCCGACGACTACCTCGGATTCGTCGAGCGCGCCCGCGCCGGCGGGGTCACGATCCCGATCCTGCCCGGCATCATGCCGGTCACGACCCCGGCACGGCTGGCGCGGTTGACCGAGCTGACGGGCGTCGAGCCCCCGGCCGAGCTCGCCATCGACCTCGAGATCGAGCCGGATGCCGCGGCGCAAACCGAACTCGGCATCGCCTTCGCCACCCGCCTCGCCTCCGACGTCATCGAGGGCGGCGCACCCGGACTGCACCTGTACACCTTCAACCGCCACGAGGCGGTGCTCGACGTCGTCGACCGCCTCGGGCTTCGAGCACACCGGCTCGCCGACGAAAGGAACACCGCACGATGACCACCCCTGCACCCGCATTCCCGAACGCGACGATCCTCGGGTACCCGCGCATCGGGCGCCGCCGCGAACTGAAGCGCGCCGTCGAGTCGTTCTGGGCCGGATCGATCACGGCCGAGGAGCTCGAACGCACAGCGTCCGAACTGCGAGCAGCGACCCGTGAGCGCCTGGCTGCACTCGGCCTCAGCCGCACGGACTCGGCGATCCCCGAGACGTTCTCGTACTACGACCAGGTGCTCGACACGGCTGTCACGGTCGGCGCGCTGCCGACCCGATTCGCCGGGCTGGCCGACGAGCACGGCGGAGTCGACCTCGCCGGGTACTTCACCATCGCCCGCGGCGTCGGCGACGACGCCCCGCTCGAGATGACGAAGTGGTTCGACTCGAACTATCACTACCTCGTGCCGGAGATCGCCCCCGACACCGAGTTCACGCTGCACGCCGAGCGCATCCTCGCCGAGTTCGCCGAGGCGCAGGCGGCCGGCTTCACGACCCGTCCCGTGGTCGTCGGCCCGGTGACGTTCCTCCTCCTCGCGAAGGCAGCCGACGGCGCCGCCGCCGGTTTCGAACCGATCGAGCGGCTCGCCGACCTCGTGCCCGTCTACGCGGCGCTGCTCGATCAGCTCGCGGAGGCCGGCGCGGAGTGGGTGCAGCTCGACGAGCCCGCCCTCGTGAGCGAGAGCATCGACGTCGATCGCGCCCGCGTGGTCGAATCGGTCGCCGTCGCCTACGACGCCCTCGGTGCGCTCGAGCGCCGTCCGGCGATCTTCGTGGCCGCGCCCTACGGTTCGCTCGACGATGCCCTGCCGGCGCTCGCGGCGACCCCTGTGGAGGCGATCGGCCTCGACCTCGTGCGCGGCGGCCTGCCGGGCGGGCTCGACCCCGCGACGGCGGAGTCGCTCGCCGCGAAGACCCTCGTCGCCGGCGTCGTCGACGGCCACAACATCTGGCGCGGCGACCTCGCTGCCGCGTTCGACCGCGTGACGGCGCTGCAGCACCTCTCGTCGGCTGTCGCCGTGTCGACCTCGACGTCGCTCCAGCACGTGCCGCACGACGTCGCCGACGAGGACGAGCTCGACACCCGCCTCGCCTCCTGGCTCGCGTTCGCCGATCAGAAGGTCGGCCAGGTCGCCGTGCTCGGTCGCGGCCTCGTCGAGGGGCGCGACGCGATCGAGGACGAGCTGGCCGCGGCATCCGCTGCCCTCGCCGATCGCGACGGGGCACCCGGCGTGCGCGTGCCCTCGGTGCGCGACCGGCTCGCCGGGCTCGGCGAGCAGGACTTCGCCCGAGTCGGCTACGAAGAGCGTGTCGCCGCGCAGGAGACCCTCGGGCTGCCCGAACTGCCGACGACGACGATCGGGTCGTTCCCGCAGACCACCGAGATCCGCCGTGCACGGGCCCGTCTCGTGAAGGGCGAGCTGTCGACCGCCGAGTACACGGGTCTCATGCGCGACGAGATCGAACGCGTCGTGCGGTTGCAGGAGGACCTGGGCCTCGACGTGCTCGTGCACGGGGAGCCCGAGCGCAACGACATGGTGCAGTACTTCGCCGAACTGCTCGACGGCTTCGCGGTGACGAAGCACGGCTGGGTCCAGTCGTACGGCTCGCGCTGCACTCGGCCCTCGATCCTCTGGGGCGACGTCTCGCGGCCCGCGCCGATGACGGTCGAGTGGTCGAGTTACGCCCAGTCGCTCACCGAGCAGCCGATGAAGGGCATGCTCACCGGACCGGTCACGATCCTCGCCTGGTCGTTCGTGCGCGACGACCAGCCGCTCGGCGACACCGCCCGCCAGGTGGCGCTCGCCCTGCGCGACGAGATCGCCGACCTCGAGTCCGCCGGCATCCGCATCATCCAGGTCGACGAGCCGGCGCTGCGCGAGCTGCTGCCGCTGAAGCGCGCCGACCAGCCCGCCTACCTCGACTGGTCGGTCGGTTCGTTCCGCCTCGCGACGGGCGGTGCGGTTCCCGAGACGCAGGTGCACACGCACCTCTGCTACTCGGAGTTCGGCGTCGTGATCGACGCGATCAAGAACCTCGACGCCGATGTCACCTCGATCGAGGCAGCGAGGAGCCGCATGGAGGTCGTCGACGACCTCGAGTCGAGCGGCTTCGATCACGGCATCGGCCCTGGCGTCTACGACATCCATTCGCCGCGCGTTCCCGGCGTCGCCGAGGTGCAGTCGCTCCTCGAGCGAGCGGCGGGGGCGATCCCGGCCACGCGGCTCTGGGTCAACCCCGACTGCGGACTGAAGACGCGCGGGTACGACGAGACCGTCGAATCGCTGCGGCACATCGTCCAGGCGACGCGGGCCGTGCGGGCGAGCATCGCGTCACCCGTTCCGGTCGGGTGACGACGGTCGAGCGGATGTCGCGGCTCGCGGCATCCGCTCGGCTCCCGCCGGGGCGATGCACAGGAGCGGCACGTATCGTCGGGGCCATGCAACTCGCGGTCCACGAATCCGGCGGGGGCGCGCGCACCGCGATCCTCATCCACGGCATCATGTCGGACTCGCGAGCCTGGCATCGCGTCACCGCGGAACTCGAGGCGCAGGGATTCCGCGTGCTCGCGGTGGACCTCGCCGGACACGGGCGCAGCCCCCGCGCGGTGCGCTACTCGCCCGCCGCCTGGGCGAGTGACGTCGTCGAGACGCTCGAGCCGCTCCTCGACGGCCCGCCCGACATCGTCATGGGGCACTCGCTCGGCGGACTCGTCGCGAGCATCGTGGCCGATCGACTCGCGCCGCGCGCGGCGATCTACATCGACCCCGCGTTCTCGTTCCCCAAGGGCGTGAAGGGCTGGGCGTTCAAGGCCTTCTTCGCCGTGGCGCCGAGGCCGCGCCGTTCCGCGCTCGTGCGGATGAACCCCAAGTGGAGCGCCGCCGACGTCGACATCGAGCTCGCGACGCTGCGCGACTGGGACAAGCGCACGATCCTCGGCTTCACCGACACCCGGCCGCTCGTGCCGCCGGCGCGGCTCGTGGCGCCGACGCTCGTCGTGCTCGCTGAGAAGAGCCTGCTCATCACGGCGAAGGTCGCCCGGCAGCTGCGGCGCCAGGGCATGACCGTCGAGACGGTGCAGGGCACCGGGCACACCGTGTTCCGCGACGATCACGCCGGCTTCATGGACGCTGTGCTCGGGTGGCTGCGCGAACACGCGCCGGCCGGCGGCGACGGCACGCACGCGGTCGCACGTTCCGCCGCGTAGCGGGCGGCATCCGCTCGCTCGACCGACGCCGCGGCGTCAGACCGCGCGCAGTACGGCGACGACCTTGCCGAGCACCTCGGCGTGGTCGCCGACGATCGGCTCGAACGCACTGTTGCGCGGCAGCAGCCAGGTGTGGCCATCGCGCTGGCGGAACACCTTGACGGTGGCCTCGCCGTCGAGCATCGCGGCGACGATCTCGCCGTTCTCGGCGGTGCGCTGCGAACGCACGACCACCCAGTCGCCGTCGCAGATCGCGGCGTCGATCATCGATTCGCCGACGACCTTGAGCATGAAGAGCTCGCCCTTGCCGACGAGCTGGCGGGGGAGCGGGAAGACCTCGTCGACCTGCTGCTCGGCGGTGATCGGCACGCCCGCCGCGATGCGCCCGACGAGCGGCACCATCGCCGCGTCGCCGACCGGGGTGGGATCGGACGACGTCGCCGTGCGGTCGGTGACGCCCGGCAGCTCGATGAGCACCTCGAGGGCGCGAGGGCGATTGGGGTCGCGACGCAGGTAGCCGGCGAGCTCGAGCTGGTTGAGCTGGTGGGTCACGCTCGAGAGCGAGGAGAGGCCGACCGCGTCGCCGATCTCGCGCATGCTCGGCGGGTAGCCCCGGCTCGAGACCGAGCGCTGGATCATTTCGAGGATGGCGATCTGCTTGGCGCTCAGACTCTTGCGGCGGCGGGGCCTGCCTGCTGCCTGCACGTCGTCGATGTCGGTGCTCAACGTCTCCGCCCCTCGTAACGGCCAAGCGGCCGGATGTCGGTGGTGTCTGGTCGACTGTCTCCCAGACATTCGAAACTGTATCCGTCTCGCGTGCGTGCGGCAAACATCTGTTCGAGTGTGTCGGAGATCCGGTTTCCCGGGTTTCCGGAGTTTCATCCTTGCAATGCACGAAATTCGAATGTATGTTCGGAACAGAGTTTCGCATCCGGCTCTCCCGGCCGAGAGCCGGATGCGACTCCTACAGGAGGTGTGAGATGAGCGCAGCGATCGCAACGACCGGTTTCCAGCCCTCGCGGGCACTCCCGCGTGAGCAGGTGGAGACAGCGCAGGTGCAGACGGCGCAGCTGCAGAGGGCGGTGGTGCGCACCCGACTCCGTCTGACCCGCCGCGGGCGCATCGTCTTCACCGGCCTCGCGGCCCTGCCGCTCGTCATCTGGGCGTTCGTCGTCGTGCTCGGCTCGGGGGCTGCTGCCGCCGATGTCGACTCCGCCGGCGCGGTCTTCGAGTACGTGACCGTCGGTCAGGGCGACTCGCTCTGGGCGATCGCCGAGTCGATCGATCCCAGCGGCGACGTGCGCGAGGTCATCGACGAGATCATCCTGCTCAACGGCCTCGACGATGCCGTGGTCGAGCCCGGACAGCGGCTCGCGCTGCCGCTCGCCCAGTGACGACCGCTCCGTGACGACCGGCTGAAACACTCGGGTGAGCCTCGTTAGGCTTGCATGGTGACGAGTCTCGAAGACCTCCCCATCCGCGACGACCTCCGTGGTCGCACCCCGTACGGGGCTCCGCAGCAGGCCGTGCCGGTCGCGCTCAACGTCAACGAGAACACGCATCCGATCCCCGAAGACGTCGCTCACGATGTCGTCGCCCGGGTCGCCGCAGCGATCCTGACGCTCAACCGGTACCCCGACCGCGAATTCAGCGCCCTGCGCCGAGCGCTCGCCGGATATCTCGGGCACGGGCTCGACCCGGCGCAGATCTGGGCCGCGAACGGCTCCAACGAGGTGCTGCAGCACATCATGCAGGCGTACGGCGGACCCGGCCGTTCGGTCCTCGGTTTCGCCCCGACGTACTCCATGTACGGACTGCTCGCCTCGGGCACCGGCACGGAGTGGATCACCGCAGACCGCGACGACGACTTCGAGCTCAGCCCCGAGACCGCCGTCGCGGCGGTGCGCGAGCACGACCCCGACATCGTGCTGCTCTGCGCACCGAACAACCCCACCGGCACCCCGCTCTCGATCGAGACGATCGAAGCGGTCGCCGACGCCGCCCGCGGCATCGTCGTCGTCGACGAGGCGTATATCGAGTTCGCCGCCCCAGGCACCCCGAGCGCACTCACGCTGCTCGCGGGCCGGCCGCGCCTGCTCGTCTCGCGCACGATGAGCAAGGCCTTCGCCTTCGCCGGTGCCCGCGTCGGCTACCTCGCCGGCGACCCCGCCGCGATCGACGCGCTCCGGCTCGTGCGACTGCCGTACCACCTGTCGGCCCTGACCCAGGCGGCGGCGCTCGGCGCCCTCGCGCACTCGGCCGAGATGCTCGCGATGGTCGACGAGATCAGGGGGCAGCGCGAGCGCATCTCCGACGAGCTCGCCCGGCTCGGGTTCCGTCCGTACCGCAGCGGCTCCAACTTCGTGCTGTTCGGCGGGGTCGACGACCCCCACGCCGTCTTCGAGCAATTGCTCGCGCGCGGCATCCTGATCAGGGAGATCGGCATTCCCGGCCACCTGCGCGTGACGGCGGGCACCGAGGCCGAGACCACCGCGTTCCTCGAAGCGATCGCCGTTTCGGCCCCGAATAGGATGGATCCATGACCGCATCGAGCCCTTCGCGCACTGCCCGGGTGCAGCGCGAGACGAGCGAATCCAGCATCGACCTCTCGATCGACCTCGACGGCACCGGCACGAGCGACATCGAGACCGGCGTTCCGTTCTACGACCACCTGCTCACGGCGTTCGCGAAGCACTCGCTGACCGACCTGACGGTGCGTGCGAGCGGCGACCTCGAGATCGACGTGCACCACACGGTCGAAGACGTCGGCATCGTGCTGGGGCAGGCCATCAGGCAGGCCCTCGGCGACAAGCGCGGCATCTCCCGGTACGGCGACGCGCTCGTGCCGCTCGACGAGGCGCTCGCGCAGGCCGTCGTCGACATCTCGGGTCGCCCGTTCCTCGTGCACACGGGCGAGCCCGCCGGCTTCGAGTTCCACCTCATCGGCGGCCACTTCACCGGCTCGATGGTGCGGCACGTCTTCGAGGCGATCGCCTACAACGCGGCGCTCACCGTGCACGTCACGGTGCTCGGCGGCCGTGACCCGCACCACATCGCGGAGGCCGAGTTCAAGGCCTTCGCACGCGCCTTCCGCCAGGCCAAGGCGTTCGACCCGCTGGTGTCGGGCGTGCCGTCGACCAAGGGCGCGCTGTGACCCGCAGCCCTCGTGTCGTGGTGCTCGACTACGGCTCGGGCAACGTGCACTCGGCCGCCAAGGCGCTCGAGCACGCCGGCGCGGAGGTCACGGTGACTGCCGACCGCACCGCGGCGCTCGAAGCCGACGGGCTGCTCGTCCCCGGCGTCGGCGCGTTCAAGGCCGTCATGGACCAGCTGCACGCGGTGCGCGGCGGCGAGATCATCGATCGCCGCCTCGCCGGCGGGCGTCCGGTGCTCGGCATCTGCGTCGGCATGCAGGTGCTGTTCGAGCGCGGCGTCGAGCGCGGCGTCGACACCGAGGGCCTCGGCGAGTGGCCGGGAACCGTCACCGAGCTGCCGGCGCCGGTGCTGCCGCACATGGGCTGGAACACCGTGGAGGCAGGCGAAGGCTCGGCGCTCTTCGCCGGCATCGAAAACGAACGGTTCTACTTCGTGCACTCCTTCGCGGCGCAGGAGTGGCTGCTCGACGTCGAGCCGCCGTTCCCCGCGCCCACGCTGACCTGGGCCGAACACGGCGGTCGATTCCTCGCCGCCATCGAGAACGGCCCGCTGACGGCCACCCAGTTCCACCCCGAGAAGTCGGCCGAGGCGGGCATCCGCCTGCTCGCCAACTGGATCGGGACCCTCGGCTGAGCCGTTCGGCCGTCATGTGCAGTCCGCTCCGAACCGGCGGGACTAGGATGCTGTGACTGTGCCGACTCGCAAGGCGCGACCGCGATGACTAGGACAGTGAATGAGTGAATTCAACAAGACCCTCCGCCTCGTGCTGCTTCCGGCGGTCGACGTCGCCGGCGGCAAGGCGGTGCGCCTGACCAAGGGCGAGGCCGGCACCGAGACCAGCTACGGCGACCCCGTCGACGCTGCGGTCGAGTGGGCCGATCAGGGCGCCGAGTGGATCCACCTCGTCGACCTCGACGCCGCGTTCGGACGCGGCTCGAACGCGAGCGTGCTGAAGAAGACCATCCGTCAGGTGCGCGGTGTCAACGTCGAACTCTCCGGCGGCATCCGCGACGACGAGTCGCTCGAGCACGCACTTGAGATCGGCGCCAAGCGCATCAACCTCGGCACCGCAGCGCTCGAGAACCCCGAGTGGGCCGCCTCCGTCATCGCGCAGTACGGCGAGGCGATCGCGGTCGGACTCGACGTGCGCGGCACGACGCTCGCCGCCCGCGGCTGGACGAAGGACGGCGGCGACCTCTGGCAGGTCATGGAGCGGCTCGAAGAGGCCGGCGCCGCCCGCTACGTCGTCACCGACGTCACGAAGGACGGCACGCTGCAGGGCCCGAACCTCGACCTGCTCCGCCAGGTGATGGAGCGCACGCACCGTCCGGTCGTGGCATCCGGAGGCATCTCGAGCCTCGACGACATCGTGGCGCTCCGCCAGCTCGTACCGCTCGGCCTCGAGGGCACGATCGTGGGCAAGGCCCTGTACGCAGGTGCCTTCACGCTCGTCGAGGCATTGGACGTCGCTTCGCAGTGAGCCGCGACGTGGGCGATGGGCACCCCGGCGACAACGCCGCAGCGGCCGCCGACTCGGCGGGAGTGCCGTGGGCGGGGCGCTCGTTCCAGCCGAACACGCACGCCTCCGACGACGGCAGGGCGCCGGAGGCCCTCCTCGCCGCGCTCGACGCGTTCCGTTCCGGCGAAGCCGGTCAGGCGCCCGTCGTCGCGGAGTTCGCCCGTTCACGCCTCCTGATCCCGCTGCTCGCCGAACTCGGCGACGGCGGGTCGGAGGTCGGCGCCCACGGCCTCGCGGTCGACAAGAGCCAGGAGCTCTCGATCGTGACCGTGCAGGGTCCCGACGGTCGCAAGGTGCTGCCCGTGTTCGCCTCGGTCGAGGCGATGTCGCGCTGGAATCCGCTCGCACGGCCCGTACCCGCCGACGGCGTGCGCGTCGCCCTCGCGGCCGCCGACGACGGCACCGACCTCGTCGTGCTCGACCCGGGCTCGCCGACCGAGTTCGTGCTTCGGCGCCCCGCGGTCTGGTCGGTCGCGCAGTCCCACGACTGGCAGCCGCCGTTCGAATCGCCGACGGTCGGTGCGGCGTTCCGGAGTTCGATCGAGCGCGAACTCGCCGTGCTCGGCGTGACCCTGCTCCCTGGCGATCCGACCGCTCGCCTGACCGGGCCCGAGCTCGTGGTGCGGCTCGAACTCGTCGGCGGGCTCAGCCGCGAGGAGCTCGACGCGATCACCGCACGACTCGCCAGGCGCTGGGCGGCCGACGACGTCATCGCCACGTCGGTGGACTCGCTCACGGTCAAGCTCGTCGGCACACCGGCGCACTAGCTCCGCCGCGGTCGATCGGCCGTTGACCACGCCTGCGAAGCGGCGCACAATCGGTGGTGTGCGCGCGGCGCACGGAATCCAGGTGGGTCATGGGCGATCAGGACACGACGACGGGCGGCCTCGTCGAGGCCGCTCCAGCAGCGGATGCCTCGTACGACGCAGTCATCGCGGCGGCGGGCCGCCACGCACGGGCGTGGCTGTCGGGTGTGCGCGAACGGGCGATCCCTCCGCAGGCGACCGCCGACGACATCAAGGACCGGCTCGGTCGTGAGTTGCCAGAGGCGGGGGAGCCCGACCTCGAGGTGATCGCCCGGCTCGCCGAGAGCGTGGAGCCCGGGCTCATCGCGATCGGCTCGCCGCGCTTCTTCGGGTGGGTGATCGGCGGCACGCAGCCCGTCGCACTCGGCGCCGACTGGCTCGTCTCCGCGTGGGACCAGAACACGGGGCTGCGGGCGATCACGCCGGGCGCGGTCGCCGTCGAGGAGCTCGCCGGGGAGTGGCTGCTCGAGCTGCTCGGCCTGCCGACGCAGAGCGATGTCGGCTTCACGACGGGTGCCACGATGGCGCAGTTCTCGTGCATGGCGGCCGCGCGCAACGAGGTGCTGCACCGGGTCGGATGGGACGTCGAGGCCGATGGGCTCGCGGGGGCGCCGGCCGTGCGGTACATCGCCGGCGAGGAGCGCCACGGCACGGTCGATCTCGCGGCGCGCTACCTCGGTCTCGGCGCCCCGATCACGGTGCCGGCCGACGAGCAGGGGCGCATCCGCGTCGACGAGCTGGCGGCGGTGCTCGCCTCGGGCGAGGGCCCGGCGATCGTCGCGCTCCAGGCCGGCAACATCCACTCCGGCGCGTTCGACGACTTCGCGGCCGCGATCGAGGTCGCGCACGCGGCCGGCGCGTGGGTGCACGTCGACGGCGCGTTCGGACTGTGGGCGGCGGCGTCGCCGAGGCTCCGGCACCTGACCTTCGGGTTCGAGGCCGCCGACTCGTGGTCGACCGATGCGCACAAGACTCTGAACGTGCCGTACGACTGCGGCATCGCGATCGTCCGCGACCCTGCGGCGATGCGCCGCGCTCTCGGCATGCATGCGAGCTACCTGCAGGCCACCGAGGTCGGCGCCGACCCGCACGAGAAGGCGCCCGAGCTGTCGCGGCGTGCCCGCGGCGTGCCGACGTGGGCGGTACTCCGCTCGCTCGGCCGCGACGGTGTCGCGCGACTCGTCGACGGCCTCGCCGAGGCGGCACGCGGCATCGCCGACGGGGTCGGCGCGCTGCCGGGCGTCGAGGTGCTGAACGAGGTCGTCTTCACCCAGGTCTGCATCGCCCTCGACAGCGACGAGGCGACCGAGGCGCTCAGCGAGCGGCTCTGGAACGAGGGCGAGGTGCTCGCGATGACCTCCCGCTGGCGGGGCCGCGCCGTCGTACGGTTCTCGGTGAGCAATTGGCGAACGGATGCCGCAGAGGTGCGACGCACGGTCGACGCCGTCGCTCGAGCGCTCGCCGTGGTCCAGGCGGAGCCCGGCCCGGCCCGAGAGTCGTAGACCCTCCGGCGGACGCGACGTCGGCGGCATCCGCTTGAATGGAGGCATGACTGAGGCGCTCGACGCGTTCTCGCCCGCGACACGGGCGTGGTTCACCGAGTCCTTCGACGCGCCCACGACGGTGCAGAACGGCGCGTGGCAGGCGATCTCGCGCGGCGAGCATTCGCTCGTCGTCGCACCGACCGGCTCGGGCAAGACGCTCGCCGCATTCCTCTGGGCGATCGATCGGCTGCATCACGAGGGGGCGGAGGCGGCCACGACCGGCACGCGCGTCATCTATCTGTCGCCGCTGAAGGCCCTCGGCGTCGACGTCGAACGCAACCTCAGGGCGCCGCTCGTCGGCATCGCCCGCACGGCCGCCGCACATGGCCTCGAGGTGCCCGAGGTCTCGGTGGGGGTGCGCTCGGGCGACACGCCACCCGCCGAACGGCGTCGGCTCGTCACGCACCCGCCCGAGATCCTCATCACGACGCCCGAGTCGCTCTTCCTGATGCTCACCTCGGCGGCCCGTGGGACCCTCCGCGGCGTGCAGACGGTCATCGTCGACGAGATCCACGCGCTCGCCGGCACGAAGCGCGGTTCGCATCTCGCGCTCTCGCTCGAGCGGCTCGACGAGCTCACGGCCGAGCCTGTGCAGCGCATCGGCCTGTCGGCGACGGTGCGTCCGCACGAAGAGGTGGCCCGGTTCCTCGGCGGCACGCGAGCGGTCACGATCGTGGCGCCGGCTTCCGGCAAGAGGTTCGACCTCCGGGTCACGGTGCCGGTCGACGACCTCTCCGATCTCGCCGGCGAGACGGGGGCTGGCACGGTGTGGCCGCACGTCGAGGAGGCGATCCTCGACGAGGTGCTCGCGCATCGCTCCACGATCGTCTTCGCGAACTCCCGTCGCCTCGCCGAGCGGTTGACGGCGCGACTCAACGAGCTGTGGGCCGATCGCACGGCCGTGCCGGTCGAGGCGCTCGCCGTGCCCGCGGCTGCTGCGAAGCGGACGCCGGCCGACCTGGTCGGCGCCTCGGGCATCACGGGTGGGGCGCCGCCCGTGATCGCGCGGTCGCATCACGGTTCGGTGAGCAAAGAGGAGCGCGCGCTCGTCGAAGACGACCTCAAGTCGGGTCGGCTACGCTGCGTCGTCGCGACCTCGAGCCTCGAGCTCGGCATCGACATGGGCGCGGTCGACCTCGTCATGCAGGTCGAATCGCCCCCCTCGGTCGCGAGCGGCCTGCAACGACTCGGCCGAGCCGGCCATCAGGTCGGGGAGGTCTCGAAGGGGCTCATCTTCCCGAAGCACCGCGCCGACGTGCTGCACTCGGCGGTCGTCGCCGAACGCATGATCGGCGGGGCCATCGAAGAGCTGCGCATCCCGGCGAATCCGCTCGACGTGCTCGCGCAGCAGACCATTGCCGCGACGGCGCTCGACGAGTGGGACGTTGAGGCCTGGTTCGAGCTCGTGCGACGGGCGGCGCCCTACGCGGCGCTGCCCCGGTCGGCGTTCGACGCCACGCTCGACCTGCTCGCGGGGCGGTACCCGTCCGATCGCTTCGGCGAACTGCGTGCGCGCATCGTCTGGGACCGCGACGCCGGCACCGTCGTGGGCCGTCGCGGGGCGCAGCGCCTCGCGGTCACGAGCGGCGGCACGATCCCCGATCGGGGCCTGTTCGGCGTCTTCATGGTCGGCGAGGCCGGCCCGGGCCGCCGCGTCGGCGAGCTCGACGAGGAGATGGTCTACGAGTCGCGGGTGGGCGACGTCTTCGCACTCGGCGCCACGAGTTGGCGCATTCAGGAGATCACGCACGATCGGGTGCTCGTCGCTCCCGCGTTCGGCGAGCCCGGGCGGCTCCCGTTCTGGAGGGGTGACGGCATCGGCCGCCCCGCTGAGCTCGGGGCGGCGATCGGCGGGTTCATCGCCGAGCTCTCGGGCGCACCGGCATCCGGCGCCCTCGCCCGCAGCCGCGCAGCCGGACTCGACGAACGAGCCGCGGCGAACCTCGTGAAGTTCATCGACGACCAGCGCGACGCGACCCGCGTGGTGCCCGACGCGACGAATCTCGTGGTCGAACGGTTCCGCGACGAGCTCGGCGACTGGCGCATCGTGCTGCACTCGCCGTACGGCATGCGGGTGCACGCGCCGTGGGCGCTCGCGATCGGGGCACGGGTGCGCGAACAGAGCGGCGTCGATGCCAACGCCGTCGCGAGCGACGACGGCATCGTGCTGCGCATGCCCGACACGGGCGACGAACCTCCCGGCGCCGAGTTGTTCGCCTTCGAACCGGCCGAGCTCACCGAGCTCGTCACGGCCAACGTCGGCGGCTCAGCGCTGTTCGCGGCCCGGTTCCGCGAGTGCGCGGCGCGGGCGCTCATCCTGCCGCGCTCGAACCCCGGCAAGCGGTCGCCGCTCTGGCAGCAGCGCCAGCGGGCGTCGCAGTTGCTCGAGGTCGCGCGCGACTTCCCCGAGTTCCCGATCGTGCTCGAAGCGGTGCGCGAGTGCCTGCAGGACGTCTACGACCTGCCGGCACTGACGCGGCTGACCGAGCGCATCGAGCGCCGCGAGCTGCGATTCGTCGATGTCACGACCGAGTCGCCGAGCCCGTTCGCCTCGAGCCTCCTCTTCGGCTACGTCGGCGCGTTCATGTACGAGGGCGACGCGCCGCTCGCAGAGCGGCGTGCCGCGGCGCTCTCGCTCGACCCGGCACTCCTGGCAGAACTGCTCGGCACGGTCGAGCTGCGGGAGCTCCTCGACCCCGAGGTGGTCGACGAGGTCGAGCGCATGCTCCAGCGGCTCCACCCCGAGCGCGTCGCGCGCGGCGAAGAGGGGGTCGCCGACCTGCTCGGCGATCTCGGGCCGCTCACCGGCGAGGAGGTAGCGGCCCGGGTCGACGACGAGACGGATGCCGCCGCGGCCCTCGATGCGCTCATCGCAGCGCGTCGGGCGGCGCCCGTGCGCTTCGCGGGGGAGTCGTGGTTCGTCGCCGTCGAA
Organism: Agromyces sp. Root81; assembly: GCF_001429165.1. Taxonomy (GTDB): domain Bacteria; phylum Actinomycetota; class Actinomycetes; order Actinomycetales; family Microbacteriaceae; genus Agromyces. Next base: position 23,319 of record NZ_LMIR01000004.1, on the reverse strand, counting down.
GACGTCAGTCGGCTCCGCGACGCCCTCGGGGTGCCGATCCCGCCCGGGCTGCCCGAGGTGTTCGGCGAGGCGGTGCGCGACCCGCTCGGCGATCTCGTCGCCAGGTTCGCCCGCACCCATGGGCCGTTCACGGCGCAGTCCGTGGCGTCACGCTTCGGCATCGGCCAGGTCGTGGCATCCGCTGCACTCGCGAGACTCGGCGGAGAGCGCCGAGTGGTCGAAGGCGAGTTCCTGCCGCACGGCTCGGGCATGGAGTGGTGCGACAGCGGGGTACTCCGGCGCATCCGGCGTCGTTCGCTCGCCGTGCTCCGCAACGAGGTCGAACCGGTCGAGCCCCGCGAGTTCGCGCGCTTCCTGCCGGCGTGGCAGCACGTGGGCGGCGGCCTCGCGGGGGTCGACGGCGTCGCCGCGGTGATCGAGCAGCTCGAGGGTGCACGCATCCCCGCCTCGGCGTGGGAGGCGTACGTGCTGCCCGCACGTGTCGCCGACTACCGGCCGGGCATGCTCGACGAGCTGACCGCCTCGGGCGAGGTGCTCTGGGCCGGCAACGGGGCACTCGGCGGCGACGACGGCTGGATCAGCCTGCACCTCGCCGAGACGGCCGAGCTCACGTTGCCGGCGCCCGCTGCCGCGCCGCTCGATCCGCTCGAATCCGAGCTCATCGCGGTGCTCGGCGGCGGAGGCGGATTCTTCTTCCGGCAGCTCGCCGAGGCGGTCGGCTCCGACGACGACCGCGCGCTCGCCGACGCGCTCTGGCGGCTCGTCTGGGCCGGGCTCGTCACCAACGACACCTTCGCGCCGGTGCGCGGCCTGCTCGCGGGCGGGGGAGCGCACAAGACCGCGGCGCCGACCCCACGGGCCCGGCTCAGGGCGGGATCGCTCTCACGACGCTCGCTCGCGGCGAGCGTACAGGCCGGCCGCACGGCAGCGGCGCGCGCCAATCCGCCTCGGGCGGCCGGCCGATGGTCGGTGCTGCCGCTCGCGAGCTCGGCGGCGACGCCCCGGGCGCATGCGCTCGGCGAGGCGCTGCTCGAGCGATACGGCATCGTCACGCGTGGCTCGGTCATGGCCGAGGCCCACGTCGGCGGCTTCGCGCTCGCCTACCGCACGCTCTCGGGCTTCGAAGACTCCGGGCGGGTGCGCCGCGGCTACTTCATCGACGGCCAGGGCGGTGCGCAGTTCGCGACCGGTGCGGCGGTCGACCGGCTCCGGGCTGCGCCGAAGGGCGAGGCCCGTGCACTCGCCGCGACCGATCCGGCGAATCCGTTCGGCGCCGCACTCGACTGGCCGGAGCTCGCCGGCGAGAGTGCGCACCGGCCCGGGCGCAAGGCCGGCGCCTTCGTCGTCATCGTCGACGGCGAGACGGTGCTCTACCTCGAACGCGGTGGGCGCACGACGCTCGTCTTCACCGACGACGAGGCATCGCTCGAGGCAGGGGCCGCGGCGCTCGCCGCCGCGCTGACCCGAGGCCGCACCGAGCGCCTCCGCGTCGAGACGGTGAACGGCGCGGCGGTCTTCGGCTCCGTACTCGACCGGCCGCTCCGCGCCGCAGGCTTCCGTGAGACGCCGAGAGGGCTCCGCTTCGATGCCAGAGGGTGACACCGTCTTCCGGGCCGCGCGACTGCTCGACGCAGCCCTCGCCGGGCGCACGGTCACCCGCACCGACTTCCGGGTGCCCGCGCTCGCCGAGATCGATCTCGCCGGTGAGCCGGTGCACTCCGTCGCGAGCCGCGGCAAGCACCTGCTGATGCGCATCGGCGATGTCGTCGTGCACTCGCACCTCAAGATGGAGGGGGAGTGGCGCGTGTTCGGACACGGCGAGGCGTGGCGACGGCCGGCATGGCAGGCGCGGGCGATCATCGAGGTACCGGATGCCACGGCCGTCGGCTTCGACCTCGGCACCCTCGAGCTCTTCGGTGCGGCCGAAGAAGCGCGGCGGCTCGCCTACCTCGGCCCCGACCTGCTCGGCCCCGACTGGGACGCCGCGGAGGCCGTGCGCCGGCTCGCGAGCGCGCCCGAGATGCCGATCGCGGTCGCACTCGCCGAGCAGCGCAACCTCGCCGGGCTCGGCAACGTCTACGTCAACGAGGTCTGCTTCCTCCGGGGCATCCTGCCGGACCGGCCCGTCGGCGAAGTCGAACTCGAGCCGTTCGTGGCGCTCGCGAGCCGGGTCATCCGTGCCAATCGCGATCGCGCAGCGCGCACGACGACCGGGGACACCCATCGAGGCCGGCAGCTCTGGGTCCACGGCCGAGGCGGCGAGGCCTGCCGCCGCTGCGGCACGCTCATCGAGCACGGGAGGCTCGGGCGCACCGAGCTCGAACTGCGTGAGACCTGGTGGTGCCCGAACTGCCAGCGCTAGTGCACGGGCGGATCAGGTCGGGTCGGTTCAGCTGACCGGACCGGTCCACTTCTCGCCGGGGCCCTTGCCGATGGGGTCGGGGATGACGGATGCCTCGCGGAACGCGAGCTGCAGCGAACGGAGCCCGTCGCGCAGCGAGCGCGCGTGCATGTCGCTGATCTCGGGCGCGCCGGCGGTGATGAGCCCCGCGAGGGCGTTGATGAGCTTGCGCGCCTCGTCGAGGTCGATCTGGTCTTCGGGGTCTTCGGCCAGTCCGACCTTCACGGCGGCGGCGCTCATGAGGTGCACTGCGGCGGTCGTGATGATCTCGACTGCGGGGACCTCGGCGATGTCGCGGGTGGCGCCCTCGACCGTGGTTTCGTCTGAACTACTGTTCACGGACTTCCTCTGCTAGACTACTTCGGGCTCCGGGGCTTCACCCCGGTACGAAAGTGGAGATTCTCCCACCCGCGCATACCGCTTCATCAAGGTTACCGGGTCGATTGCACTCCGCTCTCCTGTCGCAAGACGTGAGAGTAGGTAGGGTGCCGCATGAGATGCACGGTGGGATTCCGTGCGCGGATGCGTGAATTTCTCCTTTCGTCGTCGGGCGGCAACCGCCTTCCGACAGAGCGAAACAGCTTGAGTAGAGGAGAACACGCATCAGCGATCCCCGTACAAACGACCGTATCCGCGTCCCCGAGGTTCGACTCGTGGGGCCTGCCGGAGAGCAGGTCGGCGTCGTGAAGATCGAGGTGGCCCTGCGGCTCGCGCAGGAGGCCGATCTCGATCTCGTCGAGGTCGCTCCGAACTCGAAGCCGCCGGTCGCGAAGATCATGGACTACGGCAAGTTCAAGTACGAGGCTGCGCAGAAGGCGAAAGAGGCCCGGCGCAACCAGGCGAACACCATCCTCAAAGAGGTGCGGTTCCGTCTCAAGATCGACAAGCACGACTACGAGACCAAGATGAAGCGCGCCATCGGCTTCCTCAAGGCCGGCGACAAGGTCAAGGCGATGATCCTCTTCCGCGGTCGCGAGCAGTCGCGTCCCGAGATGGGCGTCCGCCTGCTGCAGCGCTTCGCCGAAGACGTGGTCGAGTACGGCACCGTCGAGCACAACCCCACGATCGACGGCCGCAACATGGTCATGGTCATCGCGCCGCTCAAGAACAAGTCCGAGGCCAAGGCCGAGGCGAACGCACAGCGTGCTGCGACGAAGTCCCGACCGGCGGCGGATGCCCCGGCCGAGGGTGACGCGCAGACGGCAGAGCCCGTCGAGGGCTGAGCCAAACATCCCCGTCCGTCACTCGTGACGGCAGAACCAAGGAGAAATACGAGATGCCGAAGCAGAAGACCCACTCCGGGTCCAAGAAGCGCTTCAAGATCACCGGAAGCGGCAAGATCAAGAAGCAGCAGGCCGGTATGCGCCACAACCTCGAGGTCAAGTCCTCGAAGCGCAAGGCCCGTCTGAACCAGGACAAGGTCGTGTCGGCCCCCGACGCCAAGGTCATCAAGAAGCTTCTCGGCCACTGAGCCGCGAGACCCGTTAAGGAAGAAACAGAGTCATGGCAAGAGTGAAGAGGGCGGTCAACGCCCACAAGAAGCGCCGGGTCATCCTTGAGCGCGCCGAGGGTTACCGCGGCCAGCGTTCGCGTCTGTACCGCAAGGCCAAGGAGCAGGTCACCCACTCCCTCGTCTACGCGTACCGCGACCGCCGCCAGAAGAAGGGCGACTTCCGTCGTCTCTGGATCCAGCGCATCAACGCCGCGTCGCGCGCGAACGGCCTCACGTACAACCGCCTGATCCAGGGCCTCGGCCTTGCAGGCATCGAGGTCGACCGTCGCATCCTCGCCGACCTCGCGGTCAACGAGCCCGCGACGTTCGCCGCGCTCGTCGAGTCGGCCAAGAAGGCCCTCCCAGCCGACACCTCGGCTCCGAAGACCGCAGCGTAAGAAGGCGCTGCATTCTTCGGCAGCCGACACCTCGGCTCCGAAGACCGCCGCGTCAGCAGCGACTTCAGCTTCGAACGGCCCGGCACCCTCTGCTCGAACGAGCGGGGCGTGCCGGGCCGTTCCGCATCCCGGCAATAGACTGGGACCATGCTCGAGAATCCCCGTTCGCCGCGTGTCCGCGCCGTTGCGAAGCTCGCCAAGAAGGCGGCACGTGTCGACAGCGGGCTGTTCCTGCTCGAAGGCCCGCAGGCCGTCGCCGAGGCGCTGACCTTCCGCCCTCAGCTCGTCGTCGAGCTGTTCGCGACGCCGACCGCCCTCGAGCGGCACGCCGAGATCGTCGAGGCCGCCGCCTCGGCCGACGTCGAAATCGAATACGTCACCGAAGAGGTGCTCGACTCGATGGCCGACACCGTGACGCCGCAGGGCTTCATCGCGATCTGCCGCCAGTTCCCGACCGCGGTGAAAGACGTGTTCGCCGCGAAGCCGAAGCTCGTCGCCATCCTCGAAGAGGTGCGCGACCCCGGCAACGCCGGCACCATCGTGCGCGCCGCCGATGCAGCGGGCGCCGACGCGGTCATCTTCACCGGTCGCACCGTCGACCTCTACAACCCGAAGGTCGTCCGCTCCTCGACGGGGTCGATCTTCCACCTCCCCGTCGCCATCGGCGCAGAACTCGAGGACGTGCTCGTGCGCGCCCGCGCCGCCGGCCTCACCGTGCTCGCGGCCGACGTGAAGGGCGACGACCTGCTGTCCGCCCGCAACGACGGCGTGCTCGCCGGGCCGACGGCATGGCTGTTCGGCAACGAGGCGCGGGGCCTGCCCGACGAGCAGCTCGAGCTCGCCGACCGGGTCGTCACGGTGCCGATCTACGGGCATGCGGAGTCGATGAACCTCGCGACCGCGGCATCCGTCTGCCTGTACGAGAGCGCCTTCGCCCAGCGCACTGCTGATCACGGTTAGGTAACCACTGCCCAACTCCTTGTCGCCCGGCCGTTGCTGGCCCTAACTTGGGGGTTATGGAGCCAACGCAGCCTGCCCCGCCGACCTCGAACATCTCGGTGCGTCGCGGCGAGCCGCTCGTGGTCATCGACCACGTCGAGAAGCACTTCGGCGAGCTGCACGTGCTCAACGACATCAACACGGTCGTGAACCGCGGCGAGGTCGTCGTCGTCATCGGTCCGAGCGGCTCGGGCAAGTCCACGCTCTGCCGAGCGATCAACCGGCTCGAGACCATCGACTCGGGCACGATCTCGATCGACGGCGAGCGGCTGCCCGAAGAGGGTGCCGCGCTCGCGAAGCTTCGCGCCGACGTCGGCATGGTCTTCCAGTCGTTCAACCTGTTCGCGCACAAGACCGTGCTCGAGAACATCACGATCGCGCCGATCCGGGTGAAGCGGATGTCGCGCAAAGACGCCGAGTCGAAGGCGATGGAGCTGCTCGAGCGGGTCGGCGTGGCGAACCAGGCGAACAAGATGCCGGCCCAGCTCTCGGGCGGTCAGCAGCAGCGCGTCGCGATCGCGCGATCGCTCGCCATGAACCCGAAGCTCATCCTCCTCGACGAGCCGACGAGCGCCCTCGACCCCGAGATGATCAACGAGGTGCTCGACGTCATGGTCGGCCTCGCGAAGGACGGCATGACGATGATCGTCGTCACGCACGAGATGGGCTTCGCCCGCAAGGCGGCCGACCGGGTGCTCTTCATGGCCGACGGGAAGATCGTCGAAGAGGCCGCACCCGCCGAGTTCTTCGACAACCCGCAGACCGACCGTGCGAAGGACTTCCTCTCGAAGATCCTCGAGCACTAGACCTGCGCTGCCACGAGCGGCGAGGAACCACCACACAGGAGAAGAGGCAGAGACATGAAACGCATGAGAATCGCACTCGTCGCGGCGGCCGCGGTGTCGGCGCTCGCACTTGCCGGTTGCGCCGGCGGTGACGGTGGCGGTGCGGAGGAGCCCTCGGCCGAGCCCGCCCCCACGTTCGAGGCCGGCACCACGATGGCGACGCTCGCCGAGGCGGGCGAGGTCACGATCGGCACGAAGTTCGACCAGCCGCTCTTCGGCCTGCTCGACCCGAACACCAACAGCCCAGTCGGGTTCGACGTCGAGATCGCGAAGATCATCGCGAGCGAACTCGGCATCGATGAAGAGAACATCGAGTGGGTCGAGACGGTCTCAGCGAACCGGGAGCCGTTCATCCAGAACGGCGAGGTCGACTTCGTCGTCGCCACCTACACGATCAACGACAAGCGCAAGGAAGTCGTCTCCTTCGCCGGCCCGTACTACATGGCCGGTCAGTCGATCCTCGTGCTCGCCGACAACGACGACATCAAGAGCGAGGAAGACCTCGTCGGTCAGCCGGTCTGCTCCGTGACGGGTTCGACCCCGGCCGCGAAGCTCACCGAGATCGGTGCGGTTCCGTTCCTCACCGACACCTACTCGAACTGCCTCGAGCCGCTGCGCAGCGGGCAGGTCGTCGCGGTGTCGACCGACAACGTCATCCTCGCGGGTCTCGCGGCCCAGAACGAAGGCGAGTTCAAGGTCGTCGGAGAGCCGTTCACCGAGGAGCCGTACGGTATCGGGCTCGCGCTCGAGGACACCGAGTTCCGTGACTGGATCAACGACGTGCTCGAAGAGGCGTACGAGGACGGCCGCTACGAGGAGGCGTGGAACTCCACGGCCGGCGCCGTGCTTCCCTACGTCGAGCCGCCGGCAGTCGACCGCTACTGATCGGTGCGCGGTCCGGGCGATCCGCCCGGACCGCGTCCGTCTCCACCGAACGACGAAGGGACGTGCGTGGACGTCGTCATCGACAATCTTCCGAGGTACCTCGACGGATTCAGCAAGACGCTGACGCTGCTGGCCGCCTCGGGATTGCTCTCGCTGCTGTTCGGCACGATCGTCGCCGCCATGCGGATCTCGCCGATCGCCTCGCTGCGTTGGTTCGCGACCGCCTACACCGAACTCGCGCGGAACACGCCGCTGACGCTGGTGCTGTTCTTCTGCGCGTTCATCCTCCCGTACTTCGGGGTCGACCTCGACTACATGATCCTCGCGATCATCGGGCTCTCCTATTACACGTCGCCGTTCGTCGCCGAAGCACTGCGATCCGGCATCAACGGCGTACCGGTGGGGCAGGCCGAGGCCGCCCGCAGCCTCGGATTCGGATTCTCCCAGTCGGTCGGGCTCATCATCCTGCCGCAGGCGTTCCGCATGACGGTGCCCCCGCTGATCAACGTCTTCATCGCCCTCACGAAGAACACGTCGGTCGCGGGCGGCTTCTTCGTCGCCGAGCTCTTCACGATCGGCAAGGAACTCGCGAACGCGAACGGCGACGCGGTCATCGCCATCCTCGTCGGCGTCGCGATGTTCTACCTCGCCATCACCATTCCGCTCGGCCTCCTCGCCGTGCAGCTCGAGAAGAAGTGGGTGGTCGCGCGATGACCGGAGCCAACGTCCTGTTCGACGCGCCCGGACCTCGGGCCCGCCGCCGCTCGCTCATCATCTCGATCATCGCCGGAGTCCTGGTGCTCGGCGGCCTCGTCTGGGTCATCAGCATGCTCGCCGCACCGCGCGAGGCGTCGGGCGGCCTCGTCCTTCCCGGACAGTTCGATCCGACGCGTTGGGACATCTACGCGAATCCGGCGGTGTGGGGCGCGATCGTCGGGGGCATCACCCGAACGCTGCAGGCGGCGGCGGTCGCCGCGGTGCTCGCACTCATCCTCGGCGTCGTGTTCTCCCTGCTGCGCAGCTCGACGATCGCCTGGGTGCGTGTGCCGACCGCCGTGCTGCTCGAATTCATCCGGGGCATGCCGGTGCTGCTCATGATGCTCTTCATCCTGTTGGTCGCCTCGACCGGACAGTACTGGGCCGTCGTCAGCGCGCTCGCGTTGTACAACGGTGCGATCATCGGCGAGGCGCTGCGAGCCGGCCTCGCGTCGCTGCCCCGGGGCCAGCGTGAAGCCGCGTTGAGCGTCGGCATGCGTGAGATGCAGTCCAAGATGCTCATCGAGTTCCCGCAGGCGTTCCGGCAGATGCTGCCGATCATCGTCGCGCAGCTGGTCGTGCTGCTGAAGGACACGGCGCTCGGCTTCATCGTCGGGTACAACGAGCTCATCCGCACGACGATGTACAACCTCTCGGCGTTCTACGGCAACCGCTACCTCTTCTCGCTCTTCTTCGTGACGCTGGTCGTCTACCTCGTCATCAACCTCTCGCTGTCGTGGTTCGCGCGCTGGCTCTCACGGCGCACGGCGAGTGGCGGGGGCGGGCGGCGTGGCCCGAAGGGCGGCCAGCCGGTCGACCCCACTCAGGGTCTGCTCGTCGTGCAGGCGTCTGCAGCGGCGAAGCAGTCGTACGTGCAGCCGGGCAGCCTCTGACGCAGTGGGAATGCCCGCCGAGCCCGAGCTCGGCACCGGGGACGACTAGACTCGGTCTTCGTGTCCGAGCCCCGTGAAATCACCGAGAGCGCCGTCCAAGCGGCGGTCGACGCAGCCCTCGCGGCCATCGCGTCGGCCGGCGACTCCGCCGCGCTGAAACAGGTCCGCACCGAGCACACCGGCGACAAGTCCGCCCTCGCGCTCCTGAACGCCGAACTGCGCAACGTCCCGAACGAGCAGAAGGCCGCACTCGGCAAGCTCGTCGGCGGCGCACGCGGCCGGGTGAACCAGGCGTTCGCCGCGCGCGAGGCCGAGATCGTCGAGGCCGAGGCCGCCGCGCAGCTCGCCGCCGAGACGGTGGACGTCACGGCACTCGCCTCGCGGTACCGGCCGGGCTCGCGGCATCCGCTCTCGCTCCTGCAGGACCGGGTGTGCGACGTCTTCACCGGCATGGGCTGGGAGATCGCCGAAGGCCCGGAGGTCGAGAGCGAGTGGTTCAACTTCGACGCGCTGAACTTCGACGCCGACCACCCGGCGCGCGCCATGCAGGACACCTTCTTCGTCGACCCGCCCGAGTCGCACCTCGTGCTGCGCACGCACACGAGCCCCGTGCAGATCCGCTCGATGCTCGAGCGCGAGCTGCCGCTGTACGTGCTCGCACCGGGCCGCGTGTACCGCACCGACGAGTTCGATGCCACGCACCTGCCGGTCTTCATGCAGTTCGAGGGCGTCGCCGTCGACAAGGGCCTCACGATGGCGCACCTCAGGGGCACCCTCGATCACTTCGTGAAGTCGATCTTCGGCGACGAGGCGAAGATCCGCCTGCGCCCGAGCTTCTTCCCCTTCACGGAGCCGTCGGCCGAGCTCGACTTCTGGCACCCGACCTTCAAGGGCGGCGCGCGCTGGATCGAGTGGGGCGGCTGCGGCATGATGCACCCCAACGTGCTGAAGGCCGCCGGCATCGACCCCGAGGTCTACACCGGGTTCGCCTTCGGCATGGGTATCGAGCGCGGGCTCATGCTCCGCAACGACGTGCAGGACATGCGCGAAATGGTCGAGGGAGACATCCGCTTCTCCCAGCAGTTCGGAATGGTGGTCTAAGACATGCGGGTTCCACTGAGCTGGCTCGCCGAGTACGTCGAACTCGTGCCGGGCACGACGCCCGAAGACGTGCACGCCGCCCTCGTCAAGGTCGGTCTCGAAGAGGAGGACGTGCACACGTTCGACCTCGAGGGTCCGATCGTCGTGGGCGAGGTGCTCGAGTTCGTCGAGGAGCCGCAGTCCAACGGCAAGACCATCCGCTGGTGCCAGGTGCGCGTCGCCCCTGAAGGACAGACGGCGGCCGACGGCGGCGAAGCCGTGCACGGCATCGTCTGCGGCGCCCGCAACTTCTTCGTGGGCGACAAGGTCGTCGTGACGCTGCCGGGCGCCGTGCTGCCCGGTCCGTTCCCGATCGCCGCCCGCAAGACCTACGGGCACGTCTCCGACGGCATGATCGCCTCGGCGCGCGAGCTCGGCCTCGGCGAGGACCACGACGGCATCCTGCGCCTCTCGACCCTCGGCGTCGACGCGCCCGTCGGCACCGACGCGATCGCGCTGCTCGGCCTCGACGATGCCGCCATCGAGATCAACGTCACGCCCGACCGCGGCTACGCCTTCTCGATCCGCGGTGTCGCGCGCGAGTACGCCCACGCCACGGGGGCGCGCTTCCGCGACCCGGTCGAGCAGTCGGCGCCGGCGCCTGTGCCCACCGGACCCGGCTCGGCCGCCGTGTTCTCCGTCGTGATCGACGACGCGGCTCCGATTCGCGGCAAGGTCGGCTCCGCCGTCTTCGCCACGCGCATCGTGCGCGACGTCGACGCCGCCCGCCCGACGCCGGCGTGGATGATCGCGCGGCTGAAGCTCGCCGGCATCCGCTCGATCTCGGTACTCGTCGACATCACCAACTACGTCATGCTCGAACTCGGCCAGCCGATCCACGGCTACGACCTCGACCAGCTCCGCGGCGGCATCGTCGTGCGGCGCGCGACGGCCGGCGAGAAGTTCACCACACTCGACGGCAAGGAGCGCACGCTCCACGTCGAGGACCTCGTCGTCACCGACGACCGCGGGCCGATCGGCCTCGGCGGCGTCATGGGCGGTGCCGAGACCGAGATGGGCGACGAGACGCGCAACGTGCTCGTCGAAGCTGCCAACTGGGACCCGGTGTCGATCGCGCGCACCGCACGTCGCCACAAGCTCCCGAGCGAGGCGGCCAAGCGCTACGAGCGCGGTGTCGACCCCGAGATCGCGGCCGCGGCCGTGTCGCGCGTCGCCCAGCTCATGGTCGACCTCGCCGGCGGCACCGCCGATGCGGGGGGCTCCCTGATCTCGACGGCTCCGGCGCGCGAGGCGATCTTCCTCCCCGAGGGCTTCGTCTCGTCGATCATCGGTGTCGAGTACACCGAAGACGAGGTGCACGACGCACTCGCCGAGATCGGCGGCGCGATCACCGCCGTCGACGGTGGCTTCTCCGTCGTGCCGCCCGCGTGGCGCCCCGACCTGACCGGTCGCGAAGAGCTCTCTGAGGAGGTCGCCCGCCTGATCGGCTACGACCGCATCCCCTCGGTGCTGCCCGTCGCGCCTCCCGGCCGCGGCCTCACCCGCTCGCAGCGGCTGCGTCGGCGCACCGCCGACACGCTCGCGGCGGCCGGGTCGACCGAGGTGCTCTCGTTCCCGTTCGTCTCCGAGGCCGACAACGCCGTGTTCGGCAGCGCCGACGGCGCGCCCGTGGTCTCCGTGCGCATCGCGAACGCCCTCGACCAGACGGTGCCGTTCCTGCGGCGCTCGCTCGTCCCCGGCCTCATCGGTGCTGCACGGCGCAACCTCTCGCGCGGACTCACCGATCTCGACCTCTTCGAGATCGGCACGGTCTTCCTGCCCGAGCCGGGTCGCACCTACGGCTCGCTCGAGCTGCCCGTCGGCAACGAGAAGCCGAGCGACGAGGTGCTCGCAGCGCTCGACGCCGGCATCCCGCCGCAGCCGCGCCACCTCGGCGCGCTCATCGTCGGCGATGTCGTGGCGAAGCAGCCGCGTCAGCCCGCCGTGGCCGCCGGCATCGCCGACGCGCTCGACGTCGTGCGTCAGGTCGAGCTCGCGACCGGTGCCCGCATCGACATCTCGCAGGGTTCGCACCAGGCGATGCATCCCGGCCGCACGGCCGAACTGCGCGTCGACGGCACGCTCGTCGGCTACGCCGGCGAACTGCTGCCGGCCCTTGCGGCCGATGCCGACCTGCCGCGGGTCGTGGCGGTCGTCGAGCTCGACCTCGACGCGGTCATCGCCCTGACCGAGCCGACCGTCGAAGCGCAAACGATCGACACGATGCCCGCCGCGACGCAGGACCTCTCGCTCATCGTGCCCGTCGAGGTCGCCGCGGCCGAGGCGGCCGCCGCGATCCGCGAGGGTGCCGGGGAACTGCTCGAGCACGTCGCGCTCGTCGACGACTACCGCGGTCAGGGTGTGCCCGCCGGGGCGAAGAGCCTGACGTTCGCGCTCAGGTTCCGCGCCGACGACCGCACGCTCACCGCTGCGGAGGCGAGCGAGGCGAAGCTCGCGGGCGCCGCGCTCGCGAACGACCGTTTCGGGGCCACCATCCGCGAATGACCGCCAGGGCGCGATCCGTCGGCGACGTCGTCGCGGCCATCGATTCGGTGGCCGCGCGACTCGCCGGTCGGCCGCTCGTGGTTCGGGGTGTCGGGTTTCGGCGGCGCAGGCAAGCCCACCTCTGATGTGAGCCAAGCACTCCTGCGGCATCCGCTGAGCCTGCGCGATTTCGAGGAGATCGGCAATCCCGAGGATGGTGGAGACCCGACCACCCCTCGGAATGGCCGAATTCCTCGCGTCGGCGGTGAACCCTGGGCCGCCCCCGTTGACTCAGGCTCAGGATGCCGCCGCTACGACGACGGCATGTCGCCGCCGCGACTCCGCCCTCGCGACCGCGCGTTTGCGCGGCACGACCCGCCCCGGATAGGGTCGCTGTATGTCCGCCGCTCGGTTCGCCGCCCCCGCACGCGTCTCGCGTGTCGTCGTGGTGCGCAGCCGACGTCGTGGCGAGCGCCGACTCTAGGCGACCCCGCATGCGGCAACGAGGCCGTCAGCAGGTGTCGCCGGAGCCATCCCTCGACCGCTTCGACCTTTCAGGTCGCGAGCGCCGCCGGGAGCCAACCTCGACCGCTTCGACCTTTAAGGTGGAACCATGACGTTCACCGTCGCCGTTTCCGGCGCGTCCGGCTATGCCGGAGGCGAGATCCTTCGCCTCCTCGCCGATCATCCCGATTTCGACGTGCGCACCGTGACCGCGCACTCCAACGCCGGCCAGCCGCTCATCGCGGTGCAGCCGCACCTGCGCAGCTACACGCATCTCACCCTGAAGGACACGACGGCCGCGAACCTCGCCGGTCACGACATCGTGTTCCTCGCGCTCCCGCACGGGGCATCCGGTGCGATCGCCGCGCAGCTGCCGGCCGAGACCCTCGTGATCGACTGCGGTGCCGATCACCGGCTCGAGAGCAAGGCCGACTGGGCGGCGTTCTACGGCGGCGAGTTCCACGGCGCGTGGACCTACGGCGTCCCCGAGCTGCCGCGCCTGTCTGGCACGCAGCGCGACCGGCTCGCGAAGACCAAGCGCATCGCGGCGCCGGGCTGCAACGCCTCGACCGTCACGCTGTCGCTCGCGCCCGGCATCCGCGCAGGCGTCATCGAGGCCGTCGACATCGTCTCGGTGCTCGCGGTCGGTCCCTCGGGAGCGGGCAAGAGCCTCAAGGCGCACCTGCTCGGCTCCGAGATCCTCGGCTCGGCGAACCCGTACTCGGTGGGCGGCGTGCACCGGCACATCCCCGAGATCCGGCAGGCGCTGCGCTGGGCGGGCGGCGGGGATCCGACGATCTCGTTCACGCCGGTCATCGTGCCGATGTCGCGCGGCATCCTCGCGACCTCGACCGCGCGCATCGTGCCGGGCACGGATGCCGCTGCGGTCCGCGCCGCGTGGGAGGACGCCTATGCCGGCGAGCGCTTCGTGCAGCTCCTGCCCGAGGGCCAGTTCCCGCGCACGGCCGACGTGCTCGGTGCGAACACGGCGCTGCTCGGCCTGCAGATCGACGAGAACGCCGGCCGTGTGGTCGTGGTCGCCGCCGTCGACAACCTCGTGAAAGGCACCGCCGGTGCCGCCATCCAGTCCGCCAACATCGCACTCGGCCTCACCGAGTCGACCGGACTTCCCGTGAACGGAGTCGCCCCGTGACCGTCACCCACCCGCAGGGATTCGAGGCGGCGGGCATCGCCGCGGGCATCAAGCGCTCGGGTGCGCTCGACCTCGCGCTCGTCGTGAACCGCGGCCCGGCGCAGCAGGCGGCGGTCGTGTTCACCTCCAATCGCGCCCAGGCGAATCCGATCATCTGGTCGAAGCAGGTCGCGGCCGACGGCATCGTCTCGGCGATCGTGCTGAACTCCGGCGGCGCCAACTGCTTCACCGGCCCGGAGGGCTTCCAGGTGACGCACCGCACGGCCGAGGCCGCGGCCGCGGGCCTCGGCGTCGCAGCGGGCGACGTGCTCGTCTGCTCCACGGGGCTCATCGGCGATCAGCTCGACGGCGAGGTGCTCGAAGAGGGCGTGCTGTCGGCGATCGCCCGACTCTCGACCGACGGCGGCGACGACGCGGCTCGCGCCATCATGACGACCGACACCACGCCGAAGCAGGTCGTCGTCGAAGGCGACGGCTGGTCGATCGGCGGCATCGCGAAGGGCGCCGGCATGCTGGCCCCCGGCCTCGCGACGATGCTGGTGGTCGTGACGACGGATGCCGCGTTGCCGGCGCTCGACCTCGACACCGCGCTCCGCGCCGCCACTCGCGTGACCTTCGACCGGCTCGACTCCGACGGCTGCATGTCGACGAATGACCAGGTCTCGCTGCTCTCCTCGGGTGCATCGGGTGTCACGCCCGACCTCGAGGTCTTCACCGCCGCCCTCACCGAGGCCTGCCGCAACCTCGCATTGCAGCTGCAGGCCGACGCCGAGGGCGCGAGCCACGACATCGCGATCGAGGTCGTCGGTGCGGTGACCGAAGACGACGCGGTCGAGGTCGGCCGATCGGTCGCCCGCAACAACCTCTTCAAGGCGGCGATCTTCGGCAACGATCCCAACTGGGGCCGGGTGCTCGCCGCGATCGGCACCACGAGCGCGCCGTTCGACCCGTACCTCGTCGACGTCTCGATGAACGGGGTGCGCGTCTGCCACGCCGGACGTCCCGACGCCCCTCGAGACGAGGTCGACCTCACGCCGCGCGCGACGCACGTGCTCATCGAGCTGCACGCCGGCGAGGCATCCGCCACCATCTTTACGAACGACCTCACGCACGACTACGTGCACGAGAACAGCGCCTACGCGAGTTGAGCATGAGCGACGACACAGAAGCCGAAGACACCAACGAGGCCGGCGCGAAAGCGCAGGTGCTCATCGATTCGCTGCCCTGGCTGAAGCGATTCCACGGCGAGACGATCGTGGTGAAGTTCGGCGGCAACGCCATGGTGAGCCCCGAGCTGCAGCGCGCGTTCGCGGAGGACATGGTCTACCTGCGCTACGCGGGCATCAAGCCCGTCGTCGTTCACGGCGGCGGCCCGCAGATCTCGGCGATGCTCGAGCGCCTCGGCATCCCGAGCGAGTTCCGCGGCGGCTACCGCGTGACGACTCCCGAGACCATGGACGTCGTGCGCATGGTGCTCTCGGGCCAGGTCAATCGCGAGCTCGTCTCGCTCATCAACGAGCACGGCCCGCTCGCATCCGGGCTCTCGGGTGAAGACGCCGGGCTCTTCACCGGGCGCCGGCGCGGCGCAGTCGTCGACGGTGAAGAGGTCGACCTCGGTCTCGTCGGCGACGTCGTCGCGGTCGACCCCGCCGCGGTGCTCGCCGAACTCGCTGCCGAGCGCATTCCCGTCGTCTCCTCGATCGCCCCCGACGGCGATGTGACCGGGCAGTCGCTCAACGTGAACGCCGATTCCGCGGCTGCGGCACTCGCCGTCGCGCTCGGTGCGGCGAAGCTCGTCATCCTCACCGACGTCGCCGGCCTCTACCGCGACTGGCCGAACCGCGACTCGCTCGTCTCCGTCATCGACGTGCCCTCGCTCGTCGAACTGCTGCCGAGCCTCGAGTCGGGCATGATCCCGAAGATGGCTGCGTGCCTCGCCGCCGTCGAGGGCGGCGTCGCGAAGGCCGCCATCATCGACGGCCGCGTCCCGCACTCGATCCTGCTCGAGGTCTTCACACAGTCCGGCATCGGCACTGAGGTGGTGGCCGCATGAACGACTGGCAGCAGCGCTTCGACCAGCGCATCATGCGCTCCATCGGCATGCCGCTCGCGAAGCTCGAGCACGGTTCGGGCGCCTGGGTGACGGATGCCGCGGGCACGACGTACCTCGACTTCCTCGCCGGCATCGCGGTCAACTCACTCGGGCACGCCCATCCCGTGTTCGTCGAGGCCGTGACCGCACAGGCATCGAAGCTCGCACACGTGTCGAACTACTTCACGACCGAGCCCGCGCTCGAGCTCGCCGAACGGCTCGTCCGGCTCGCCGGTGCCGGCCCCGAGGGGCGCGCCTGGTTCGGCAACTCGGGCGCAGAGGCCAACGAGGCCGCGTTCAAGCTCGCCCGGCTGAACAACTCGGGCGGTGCGCGCACGCGCGTGATCGCTCTCGTCGACGCCTTCCACGGGCGCACGATGGGCTCGCTCGCCCTCACCGGCAAGCCGCACATGCGGGCGCCGTTCGAGCCGATGGC
This sequence comes from Agromyces sp. Root81, assembly GCF_001429165.1. Taxonomy (GTDB): domain Bacteria; phylum Actinomycetota; class Actinomycetes; order Actinomycetales; family Microbacteriaceae; genus Agromyces. Next base: position 6,841 of record NZ_LMIR01000004.1, on the reverse strand, counting down.
CGGGGGAGTGGAACACATCCCGGCGACGATCGCGGCGCTCGAGGCATCCATCGACGACGCGGTCGCGGCCGTCTTCGTCGAGCCCATCCAGGGCGAGGCCGGTGTCGTCGAGCTGCCGGAGGGCTTCCTCGAGGCGGCACGCGAGCTGACGCTCCGCCACGGGGCGCTGCTCATCGTCGACGAGATCCAGACCGGCGCCGGGCGCACCGGCGAGTGGTTCGGCTTCCAGCACGACGGCATCACGCCCGACGCGATCACCGTCGCCAAGGGCATCGGCGGCGGCATGCCGATCGGCGGTCTCGTGACGTTCGGCCACGCCTCCGGGCTCTACCAGAAGGGCCAGCACGGCTCGACGTTCGGCGGCAATCCGCTCGCGACCGCGGTCTCGAACGCCGTCCTCGGCGAGATCGAGCGTGCCGGCCTCGTCGAGAACGCCGCCGTGCGCGGCCCGCAGCTGCGGCACCGCATCGAGGCGATGGGCTCCCCGCTCGTCGCAGGCACGCGCGGCCGCGGCCTCCTCATCGGCGTCGCCCTCACCCATCCGGTCGCCGGTGATGTCGTCGCACACGCGATGAGCCACGGCCTGATCGTGAACGCCGCGAACGACACCACCATCCGCATCGCGCCGCCGCTCATCATCGGCGACGCCGAGATCGACGAGTTCGAGGTGCGCTTCGCGCGTGCCCTCGCCGATGCTCACCCGTACTGACCCGACCGACCTCCACGAACGGACCACATCCATGACCCGCCACTTCCTCCGTGACGACGACCTCACCCAGGCCGAGCAGACCGAGATCCTCGACCTCGCCGAACAGCTGAAGGCCGACCGCTGGTCGCAGACCCCGCTCGCCGGCCCGCAGACGGTCGCCGTGATCTTCGACAAGTCGTCCACGCGCACGCGCGTCTCGTTCGCCGTCGGCATCGCCGACCTCGGCGGCTCCCCGCTCATCATCTCGACCGCGAACAGCCAGCTCGGCGGCAAGGAGACGCCCTCCGACACCGCACGCGTGCTCGAGCGCATGGTCTCCGCGATCGTCTGGCGCACCTACGCGCAGTCCGGGCTCGAAGAGATGGCGGCCGGCACGACCGTTCCCGTCGTCAACGCGCTCTCCGACGACTTCCACCCGTGCCAACTGCTCGCCGACCTGCTCACGATCCGCGAGCACAAGGGCCGGCTCGCCGGACTCACGGTCACCTTCCTCGGCGACGGCCGCAGCAACATGGCGCAGTCGTACCTGCTCGCCGGCGCGACCGCGGGCATGCACGTGCGCATCGCCGCTCCGGCGGAGTTCGCCCCCGAGGCATCCGTCGTCGCCGATGCCGAGCGCATCGCCGCGACGACCGGGGGCTCCGTCGCCGTCGTCACCGACGCGCGCGAGTCCGTGACCGGTGCCGACGTCGTCGTGACCGACACCTGGGTGTCGATGGGCAAGGAGGAGGAGAAGGCGCATCGCGTCGCCACCTTCGGCGGCTACCAGGTCGACGCGGAACTCATGTCGCTCGCGGCATCCGATGCGGTGTTCATGCACTGCCTGCCCGCCGACCGCGGCTACGAGGTCAGCGCCGACGTCATCGACGGCCCGCAGTCGATCATCTGGGACGAGGCCGAGAACCGACTGCACGCGCAGAAGGCACTGCTCGTCTGGCTGCTCGCGAGGAAGGACGCCTGATGAGCGACATGACAGGCAGCGACGCCACCGACGGCACGACCGAGGCGCACGGCACCAACGAAGGCTCGCTCTGGGGCGCACGCTTCGCATCAGGGCCTTCGCCCGAACTGCAGCGGCTCTCGAAGTCGACGCATTTCGACTGGCAGCTCGCGGGCTACGACCTCGCGGGTTCCCGGGCGCACGCCCGTGCGCTCGCCGCGGCCGGATACCTCGAGGCGGACGAGCTCGACGCCATGCTCGCCGGCCTCGACACGCTCGAAGCCCGCGTCGTCTCGGGTGAGATCGTCGCCGGTGAGGCCGACGAAGACGTGCACGGCGCGCTCGAGTCCGCGCTGATCGCCATCGTCGGCCCCGAACTCGGCGGCAAGCTCCGCGCGGGGCGCAGTCGCAACGACCAGATCGCCACGCTCGTGCGCCTGTACCTGAAGGACCACGCCGCGACCATCGGCCGCGATCTCGTGCACCTCATCGACGCGCTGGCCGCGCAGGCCGACGCCCACCGCACGGCGATCATGCCTGGGCGCACGCACCTCCAGCACGCCCAGCCGGTGCTGCTCGCGCACCACCTGCTCGCGCACGCCTGGGCGCTGTCGCGCGACCTCGAACGCCTCGTCGACTGGACGAAGCGAGCGGATGTCTCGCCCTACGGCGGGGGAGCGCTCGCGGGTTCGACGCTCGGTCTCGACGCGGCATCCGTCGCCCGCGACCTCGGCCTCGCGAGCCCCGCCGAGAACTCGATCGACGGCACCGCGAGCCGCGATGTCGTCGCCGAGTTCGCCTTCATCACGGCGATGATCGGCATCGACCTGTCGCGCTTCGCCGAGGAGATCATCCTCTGGAACACCCGCGAGTTCGGCTTCGTCACGCTCCACGACGGCTACTCGACCGGGTCGTCGATCATGCCGCAGAAGAAGAACCCCGACATCGCCGAGCTCGCGCGCGGCAAGTCCGGCCGACTCATCGGCAACCTCACGGGCCTGCTCGCGACCCTGAAGGCCCTGCCGCTCGCCTACAACCGTGACCTGCAGGAGGACAAGGAGCCCGTCTTCGACTCCGTCGAGACGCTCGAGGTGCTGCTGCCGGCATACACCGGCATGGTCGCGACGCTCACCTTTCACACCGAGCGCATGGCCGAGCTCGCGCCGGCCGGCTTCTCGCTGGCGACGGATGTCGCGGAGTGGCTCGTGAAGCGCCGGGTGCCGTTCCGCGATGCCCATGAGATCACCGGTTCGCTCGTGCGGTACGCCGAGGAGCACGGGCTCGAGCTCGACGCCGTCGACGATGCCGCGCTCGCGGCGATCTCGCCGCACCTGACGCCCGACGTGCGCGAGGTGCTCACGGTCGAGGGATCGGTCGCGAGCCGCGACGGCATCGGCGGCACCGCCCCCGTGCGGGTCGCCGAGCAGTTCTCCCGCCTCGCAGATCGCGTTCGCCACCTCGTGGCGGGCCTTCCGGAGGCGCGCAGCTGAGCGGACTCGTCACCCCCGGCCGGGAGTTCTTCGAGCAGGACCCCGTGGTGCTGGCACCGCTCCTCCTCGGAGCGGTGCTGGGCTACGACGCGCCCGACGGGCGGGTGTCGATCCGTCTGTCGGAGCTCGAGGCGTACCGTGGCCTCGGCGAGGACCCCGGCTCGCACGCGTTCCGGGGTCGCACGCCGCGCAATGCGGTGATGTTCGGCGAGCCCGGGCACCTCTACGCGTACTTCAGCTACGGCATGCACGTCTGCCTGAACATCGTCGCGCGACCCGAGGGCTCCTCGTCGGGCGTGCTCATGCGCGGGGCCACGGTCGTCGACGGACTCGACCTGGCGAGGCGCCGTCGTCCCGGCGTGAACGATCGCGACCTCGCGAGGGGGCCGGGCCGGCTCGCGAAGGCGCTCGGAGTGCCGCTCGACGCGGGCGGCAGCGACCTGCTCGCACGGCCGTTCACCCTGCAGGTGCTGCAGGCGCCGCTCCATGCCGCGAGCGGCCCGCGCACGGGCGTCGGCGGCGCGGGCGGTGGTTTGCAGTATCCGTGGCGGTTCTGGCTGCCCGGTGACGAGGGCGTCTCGCCGTATCGGCGGCACAAGCTCGCAGCGGAGTGACCGCGGCCACCACGTGGCATCCGCTGCCCTCGATGCCGGTCAGGGCATGGTCGCTGGTCAGTGCGGCGCGAGATGACTCAGCGCAGCGCGAGGTGCACGACGAGTGCGCCGGCACACGCCCAGATGAGGCTCGCGAAGGTGCCGATGATGAAGCGTTCGCGCGCTTCGGGCGCCTCGAGTTCGGTGAAGCGGCCGACGCCCTTGACGGCGACCACGATCGCGAGCGCCTCGGGGAAGCCGGCGATGATGGCGCCCGCCGAGGCGAGGCGTTCGAGCACGCCGATCGTGAGTCCGCCGCGCAGCACCTCGCGCTTGGCGGTCGACTGCACGCCGCGGTGCTCCTCGTCGGCCGAGCGCTTCTCGGCGACGATGATGCCGCCGTGGAGGCCCGGTGCCACGGTGCCGCCCATCGCGAGGTCGAGCGCGGTGGCGGCGGCCGGGCTGCCGCCGAAGACGGCGACGGTGAGGCCGAGCACCGTGATGAGCGGGGCCAGGCCGAACTGCGCGGGTTCGCCCGCCGATGCCGCCGCGAGCAGTGCCACGCCGAGGGCGCCTGCGGCGAACCAGATGTACGCGCGGCGCGGGCGCAGGTATGCGAGCACCGAGAGCGCCGCCGCGGCGACCAGCGAGATCACGAGAGCCGACCAGGTGATGGCGTCGGCGATGACGTCGAAGTGGATCATGCGCGGGCTCCCGTCGAGCTGTCGAGGTTCTCGAGCAGCCTAGCGAGCGCCGGCACGGCGTCGAGCTCTGCACGGATATTGGCCGATTTCATGCGCGAGCTGATCGCCGGCGCGCTCACTCCGAGTTCGTCGGCGATCTCCGACTGCATGGCACCTGCGACGATGCGGTCGTAGACCTCCCAGCCCTGGTCGGACCGGCGCTCGCGGAGGAGGAGGGCGAGCTTGAACAGGGCTTCGACGTGCGCGGCGTCGTCGTGCGCTGCCTCGACCGCGAGGCGCGGCGAACTCTTCTTGGCCCGCTCGACCGCATCGCGGGCGGCGAAGAACGCCTCGCCGCTCGCCTCTCGGATGTCGCTCGGCAGGGGAGTGCGCACCTCGCCGCAGCCGATGCCGACGCTCCACGCGCCGTCGCGGGTGAGTTCGAACACGACCTCGACGACGGTCCGGGCGTCGCGGGTGAGCAGCTGGATCTCGTCACCCGCGTTGCGGGCGACCGGCAGCAGGAGCCTCGCGCCGTGTTCGCGCTGGATCCGGTCGCGCTCGGCGCCGGCGAGATCGGCTTGCGTGCGACTGGAGACCTGGTCGGCCGTGACGACGATCATGTCAGCTCCTTCAGTGTGCAGACTTTATCGAGGCGTGAATAAGCATACATCCTTAATCACGATCGGGTTAGAGATGGAACCTAATCCACTCGCTGATACTCTGACGGAGTGTCAGACCCGATGATCCTCAGCACCCAGCAGAACGACGCCTCCTTCGCGGACGTCTGGGAGGAGCTCGTCTGGCGCGGCCTCGTGCATGTGTCGACCGACCAGGCTGCGCTGAAAGAGCTGCTCGCGGGCGAGCCGATCACGTATTACTGCGGGTTCGACCCCACCGCGCCGAGTCTGCACCTCGGCAACCTCGTGCAGCTCCTCACGATGCGTCGCATCCAGCTCGCCGGCCACAAGCCGCTCGGCCTCGTCGGCGGATCCACCGGCCTGATCGGCGATCCGCGGCCCACGGCGGAGCGCACGCTGAACACGAAGGAGACCGTCGCCGAGTGGGTCGGGTACCTGCAAGGGCAGGTCTCGAGGTTCCTCTCGGGCGAGGGCGAGAACGCGGTTCGGCTCGTCAACAACCTCGACTGGACCGGCGGGCTCTCCGCCATCGACTTCCTGCGCGAGATCGGCAAGCACTACCGCGTCGGCACGATGCTGAAGAAGGACGCGGTGGCCTCGCGCCTCAACTCCGACGCCGGCATCAGCTACACCGAGTTCAGCTACCAGATCCTGCAGGGCTTCGACTACCTCGAGCTCTACCGTCAGTACGGCTGCGCGCTGCAGACGGGCGGCAGCGACCAGTGGGGCAACCTCACGAGCGGCACGGATCTCATCCACCGCGTCGAGGGCGCGAGCGTGCATGCCATCGGCACGCCGCTCGTCACGAACTCCGACGGCACGAAGTTCGGCAAGAGCGAGGGCAACGCGATCTGGCTGGATCCCGCGATGTGCAGCCCGTACGCGTTCTACCAGTTCTGGCTCAACACCGACGATGCCGATGTCATCTCGCGGCTGAAGATCTTCACGTTCCTCGGCCGGGAGCGCATCGAGCAGCTCGAAGCGCTCGTCGCGACCGAGCCGTTCAAGCGCGAGGCGCAGCGAGTGCTCGCCACCGAGGTGACCACCCTGGTGCATGGTGCGGATGCCACGGAAGCCGTGATCGCCGCATCGCGCGCGCTGTTCGGGCAGGGCGATCTCGCCGGCCTCGACCGCACGACGCTCGAGGCCGCGCTTCGCGAACTCCCGAACACCACCGCGACGACGGATGCCTCGATCATCCAGCTCCTCGTCGACACCGGGCTGGTCTCGAGCCAGAGCGAGGGCCGGCGCGCCATCGCCCAAGGGGGAGTGTCGCTCGACAACGTGCGCATCGACGATGAGGCGGCGACGCTTGGTGGTCGTGTTGGTGCCGGCGGTATGGCGGTGCTTCGTCGTGGCAAGAAGACGCTTGCAGGTGTCTTCGTCGAATAGTTGCTGGGAACGGCGTTCCGGGGCCTCGGTCGCTCACTTCGGTGGGAGGCCGGGGCTCCCGGTGTTTCGGGGCTTTGTGGTGCGACACGCCCGGGATGTTGGTGGAGTTTGCGTGGTTGTCGGATTCCCCGTAATGTAATCACTCGTTGCCCCACAGGAGCGGAAGAGCGGGACTGCTGAGAAAGCGTCTGGTTCTCCTCCTCAAGTGGCACGAAGATCCCAAACCTTGATGACATCGTCTTCTTGTGTTTGAAGCGTTCGGATGCGTCCTTTTGGATGGCCGGATGAGAACGAAATTGCTCCGGCTGCTCGATCCGTTGAGGGTTGTGTGTCGGGTGCGTCCGTTCCTTGAGAACTCAACAGCGTGCACTATGTTCAATGCCAAATTATTGA
>NZ_LMIR01000003.1 GCF_001429165.1 Agromyces sp. Root81 | reverse complement strand
GGCAGCGACATCTGGATCGCCCTCGCCTGGCTCGTCGGCATCCTCGTGGTCGCCTACTTCTGGGCGATCTCGATCTACCGACGCAAGATCAGCTGAGCCCGTAGCTCGGGAGAAGCTCCCCTCCGCCGTCTCCGACGTGCTGGAGGGGAGCTTCGTCGCGTCAGGCGCGTTCGAGCATCTCGTCCCGCACCTGGCGGCGCAGCACCTTGCCGATGAGCGAACGAGGCAGCTCATCGAACAGCTCGATGCTGCGCGGCACCTTGTAGGGGGTGAGGCTCGTGCGGCAGAAGTCGCGCAGCCCCGCCTCGTCGAAGACGGCGCCCTCGCGGAGCTCCACGCCCGCGGCGACAGCCTCGCCGCCCGACTCCCGCGGCAGGCCGACGACGGCGGCGCCGCGCACGTCGGGGTGGGCGAGCAGTGCCGCCTCGACCTCGGACGGCGAGACGTTGAAGCCGCCCGTGATGATGAGCTCCTTCACGCGGTCGACGATCGTGACGAACCCGTCGTCGGAGACGTGCACGATGTCGCCGGTGCGCAGCCACCCGCCGGGGCGAAGCGTCTCGGCGGTCTCGGCGGGGCGGCGCCAGTAGCCCTGGAACACCTGCGGGCCCCGCACGAGCAGCTCGCCGGCCTCGCCGGCCGGGCGGTCGGCCTCGGGGTCGTCGGGGTCGACGACGCGGATCTCGGTGCTGGGGAACGGCACCCCGACGGTGCCGGGTCGCCGCGTCGGCCCCATCGGGTTGCCGAGGGTGATCGGCGAGGACTCGGTCATGCCGTACCCCTCGACGAGGAGCCCGCCGGTCGCGGTCTCCCAGCGGTCGACCGTCGCGATCGGCAGGCTCATCGCACCGGAGATCGCGAAGCGGATGCGCTCGAGGGCCTTCGGGTGATGCGCGGCCGCGCTCACGAGCTGGTCGTAGATCGGCGGCACCGCCGGGAGGAACGTCGGCGGGGAGTGCCGTGCGGCGTCGAGCACGAGGCTCGAATCGAACTTCGGGAACAGCACGAGCCGCGCGCCGATGCTCATCGCGAAGGTCAGGCAGAGGGTCATGCCGTAGGCGTGGAAGAGCGGCAGCACCCCGTAGAACACCTCCTCGCCCTCGGCGAGACCCGGCACCCACGCGCGGCCCTGCATCGCGTTGGCGCGGAGGTTCCGGTGGCTGAGCACGGCGCCCTTCGGCGTGCCGGTGGTGCCGCTCGTGTACTGCAGCACGGCCGTGTCGTCGAGCGAGGGGCGCGGATGCCGCTTGCCGAGCGCCCGCCGCGAGGTGAGGCGCTCCCACTCCACGAGCCCTCGGGCCCGAGGCTTCGTCGTGAGGGCGGCGCGGGAGCGCCTGGCCTTCGGGATCGGCAGGCGCAGCGCCATCCGCTTGCCGAACGGCAGCGCCTTCGTCAGGTCGACCGCGACGATGTGGGCGGGCCGGATGTCGCTGGGGAACTCGGCGACCGTGTCGGCGACGCTGTTCCAGACGATCGCGACGCGGGCGCCGTGGTCCTCGAACTGGTGCCGCAGCTCGGGCGGCGTGTAGAGCGGGTTGTGCTCGACGACGATCGCGCCGAGCCGCAGTACCGCGTAGAACGCGGCCACGTGCTGCGGGCAGTTCGGCAGCACGAGGGCGACCCGGTCGCCTGCGACGACGCCGAGCCTGCGCAGCCCCTCGGCGGCGGAGGCGATCTGCTCGCCGAGTTCGCGGTAGCTCGTCTCCGCGCCGAAGAACTCGAGTGCGGTGCGCCGCCGGAATCGGTGCACCGCGTCGTCGATCATGTCGACGAGGGTCTGCGTCGGCTCATCGATCGTCGACGGCACGTCGTCTGCGTAGTGGGCGAGCCACGGGCGGTGTTCGTACGGATTCATTCGCGCCTCTCACGGCCATCTGCGCGCACGATCACGGGCAAGTCCATCGTTGCCGCGGCGCGCGGACGCCTCCTCCAGCGTAGGACGCCGGCGCTGTGCCCGCCCTGAAATCCCCGTGGGGCCTGGCTAGAGGAGTCCGAGTTCCATCGCCCGGGTCACGGCACGGGTGCGATCGTTCACCTCGAGTTTCTCGAAGACGTGCAGCAGGTGGGTCTTCACCGTCGCCTCGCCGATGAACAGCTCACGGGAGATCTCGGGGTTCGAGCGGCCGTCGGCCACGAGACGCAGCACCTCGAGTTCGCGCGGTGAGAGCGTGGGCGGGGCGACGGATGCCGCGTCGGCGCGCACCCGCGAGACGAGTTTCGCCGCGATCGAGGGGGCCAGCACCGTCTCGCCCGCTGCGACCGCGCGGATGCCCGCGACGATCTCCGCCTGCGGCGCCGCCTTCAACAGGTACCCGCTCGCGCCCGCCTCGATCGCGGCGAGGATGTGGTCGTCGGTCTCGTACGTCGTGAGCACGAGCACGCGGGTGCCGGGTACCTCGGCGACGATGCGGGCGGTCGCGGCGGCGCCGTCGAGGTGGGGCATCCGCAGGTCCATGAGCACGAGGTCGGGGCGCTCCGATGCCGCGACCGCCAGTGCCTCGGCGCCGTCGGCTGCCTCGCCGACGATCTCGAGCCCGGGCTCCGACTCCAGCAGGCCGATGATGCCGGCGCGCACGATGGGGTGGTCGTCGGCGACGACGATGCGGATGCTCATGCGGTTTCCTCCTGGGCGGGGTCGGTCGGGGCGGCATCGGCCGCGGCATCCGCTCGGGGGATGCCGACGCGCAGCACGGTGCCGCCGTCCGCCCCGGCCTCGATCGCGAACGAGCCGCCGACGAGCGCGGTGCGGTCGCGGATGCCCGAGAGTCCGAATCCGGATGCGCCCGGCGCCGCCGCCCCCGGACCGACGCCGTCGTCTGCGACCGTGAGCACGACCTCGTCGTCGACGGACTCGACCGTCACGGCGGCGTGCCGGGCCCGGGCGTGCTTGCGCACGTTCGCGAGCCCCTCCTGCGCCGAGCGCAGCAGCACGACCTCGTGCTCGCGGCTGAGGCCGGTCGCGCTCGCCGACACGGTCACGACGACGCCTGTCTCCCGCTCGAAGCTCGCCCCGAGCCGCGCGAGTGCGTCGCCGAGTCCGGCGCCCGGCTCGACCGGCGCGAGCGAGGCGACGAGGCCGCGCGCCTCGGTGAGCGCCTCACGCGCCATCTGCTCCATAAGCTCGACGTCGGTGCGAGCGGATGCCGCGGCGGTGCCGTCGACGCCGTCGAGCCGTGTGCCCGTGCGCTGTGCGACCATGACGAGGCCGGTGAGGCTCTGCGCGATGGTGTCGTGGATCTCACGGGCGAGCCGCGCGCGCTCCTCGACGACGCCCGCGTCGCGGTGCATCGCGGCGAGCTGACCCTGCGCGGCCTGCAACTCCTCGAGCAGACGGCCGCGCTCATCGCCGTAGCGGGCGATGTTCGTGATCCAGAGCCCGAGCGCGATGCTGAAGCCGACCGAGACCGCTGCGCTGATGACCCCGGCGACGATGCCGCTCGGGCCGAAATGCACGACGTAGCCTGCTGCGAGCGCGACGCCGATGAGCACGTTCGACACGAGCGCGCTGCGGATCGACGGCGCGGTCGTCCAGATGAACGGGTAGACGAACACCTGAATGATCGCGAAGGAGGGTTCGAACGAGGCGCCGACGCCGACGAGCATGGCGAACGCGATCGAGATCACGAGGTGCGGTGCGAGCCGGTCGACTCCGACATGGGCCCTGGCGTAGGCGAAGTAGAAGACGAGGAACGCACCCGTCGTCGCCCAGACGCCCCAGTCGTTCGGTCCGTACGGCGGCGGGTCGAACAGGGTGAAGAGCACGAGGATGGATGCCACGGCGATCGCCGCGACATCCCACCACCGTCTGTTCAGCATGCTGCGAGTTTGGCACGCGCCCTAGGCGTCGCGCCGGATCCAGCGGAAGGTGAGGCGCGACAGCACGAACCCGACGACGAGCCAGATGCCGAGGGCGATCGCGACGCCCGGGAGGTTCCACGAGCCGTTCTGCTCGAGTGACTCCCACGCCTCCGGCAGGAACACCGAGCGCATGCCCTGTGCGATCCACTTGAGGGGGAACAGGCTCGCGAAGTCCTGCAGCCACGTCGGCAGCATGTTCCACTGCAGGTACACGCCCGAGATGAACTGCAGCAGCAGCACGACCGGGATGACGACGGCGCTCGCGCTCTTCCCGCTGCGGGGCAGCGCCGAGAGGGCGATGCCGAGCAGGGCGCAGGTCGTCAGCCCGAGCACGAACACCCACGCGAACGTGAGCCACTTGGCCGGGTCGGTCGGCAGTTCGATGCCGAGCACGAGCGCTCCGGCGATGATCAGCAGCGCCGCCTGCAGCGTGCCGGTCACGAACACCTGCCCGATCTTGCCGAGGAAGTAGCCGACCGGCGAGAGGGGCGTGCCGCCGAGTCGCTTCAGCGTGCCGTTCGACTTCTCCTGCGCGATGTCGATCGCGAGGTTCTGCACGCCCGAGAGCAGGATGCCCGCCGCGATCATGCCGGGCAGGTACGACGCCCCCACCGAGATCTGCGCGCCGGGAGGGCCGACCTCGCCCGCGGCGCTGAAGGCCGCGGTGAAGATCGCGAGCATCACGAACGGGAAGAAGAAGGTGAAGAACAGGGTGTCGGGAGCGCGGAAGTACGTCTTCGTCTCGACGCCGATGCGCGACGTGCTCTGGGCCATCAGGCTGGTGCTCATGCGAGGGCCTCCTCGGCGGTCGTGGCGGGCGCCGTGCTCTGCACGAGGCCCAGGTAGATGTCTTCGAGCGTCGGCCGGATCACTTCGAGCCCGACCGGTTCGCGGCCGAGTCCGGCGACGACGGATGCCACGTGCCGCCCCGGCTCGTCGGTGCGCACCTCTCGAACGGTGCCGGCCGCGTCGCGCCAGCGCACGATGGGCCGGCGTGCGTCGGCGCCGCCGATCTCGTCGATGGCGCCGACGTCGACGAGCCGGCCGCCGGCGATGACGCCGGCACGATCGGCCAGCTGCGCCGCCTCGTCGAGGTAGTGGGTCGTGAGCAGAATCGTCGTGCCCTCGGCCTTCAGCGAGCGGATGAGTCCCCAGAACCGCCGCCGCGCCTCGGGGTCGAAGCCCGTGGTCGGCTCGTCGAGGAAGAGCAGCTCGGGTCGGCCGACGATGCCGAGCGCGACGTCGACGCGGCGCTGCTGGCCGCCCGAGAGCTTCGCGATGCGGGTCTTCGCCTTCGCCTCGAGGCCGACGGCGGCGATGACCTCGTCGACGTCGCGGGGGTTCGGGTAGAGCGAGGCGAAGTGCCGCAGCATCTCGGTGACGGTGAGGAGCCCGGTCTCGCCGCTCGACTGCAGCACGATGCCGATGCGCGACTTCCAGTCGAGGCCGCCGCGGGCCGGGTCGACGCCGAGCACGCTCACCTCGCCCGAGGTGCGGAGCCGGTAGCCCTCGAGGATCTCGACGGTCGTCGACTTGCCGGCGCCGTTCGGGCCGAGCAGGGCGAACGTCTCGCCGCGTGCGATGTCGAGGTCGAGCTCGTCGACGGCGGTCACCCCGCCGTAGACCTTGCTGAGCCCGCGGATCCGCACCGCGGCATCCGTGCGTGTCGTCTTCATACCGGAAGCCTCTCGCGACGGCGGGGCGAGCGGCAGCCCCCGACGGTTCGATTCCGGCATCCACCGATCGGTGGATGCGCCGCGTCAGTGCGGCAGCACGAGCATGACGCCGAGCCCGACCATGACGACCGCGATGGCCGCGTCGAGCACGCGCCATGCCCGAGGACTCGCGAGCACGCCGCCGAGAAGGCGCGCCCCGTAGGCGAGGCCGAAGAACCAGACGATGCTCGCGACGCCGGCCCCCACGGCGAACGCCCATCGCCCGTCGCCGTGGGTGTTCGCGACCGAGCCGAGCAGGAACACCGTGTCGAGGTACACGTGCGGGTTCAGCCAGGTCAGGGCGAGGCAGGTCACGACCGCGGCGGCGAGGCCGGTGCTCCGGCGGGTGAGCGTCGTCGAGGCGGATGCCGCGGGGTTCGCGACCGCCGTGGGTGTCCCGGCCCTGGCGCGCACGAGCCCGGCGGCATCCGCCTCGGCCGACTCGACCTCCCGCTCGGCGGTCTCGGCCTCGAGCGTCTCGCCGCTCGGTCGGATCGCGCGACGCGCGGCCAGCAGCCCGTAGGCCACGAGGAACGCCGCCCCCGCCCAGCGGATGACGTCGACGAGCCACGGCACGGCCGTCAGCACGGCGCCGATGCCCGAGACGCCGACCACGATGAGCGCGAGGTCGCTCAGCGCGCAGATCGCGGCCACCGCGAAGACGTGCTCGCGCCGGATGCCCTGCCGCAGCACGAACACGTTCTGCGCACCGATCGCGACGATGAGCGAGAGACCGAGGCCGAAGCCGGCGAGCAGGGAGGAGAGGGGCACGAAGCGACCGTATGCCATCGAGGTTACTTCACTCCAGCTCAAGATTCTTCATCGGCATTAGCATGGCTTCAGATGGAGATTCCGCTCGACGTCGCCCGCACGCTCGCCGTCGTCATCGACGAGGGCACCTTCGACGCGGCCGCCCGGCGGCTGCGCATCACGCCGTCGGCCGTCTCCCAGCGGGTCAAGGCGCTCGAGCAGCAGCTGGGCCGCGTGCTCGTCGTGCGGTCGAAGCCGGTCAGGGCCACCGAGGCCGGCGCGCCCATCGTGCGACTCGCGCGTCAGATCGCCCTGCTCGAACACGACGCCCTCGCGGAGTTCGGGCTGGACGAGGCATCCGCTCGGCCGATCTCGCTCGCCCTCGCGGTCAACGCCGATTCGCTCGCGACCTGGTTCCTGCCGGCGCTCGCCCGAGTGGGGGAGCGCCACCCGGTGGTCTTCGACCTGCACCGCGACGATCAGGACTTCACCGCCGGCCTGCTCGAGTCGGGCACGGTCATGGGGGCCGTGACCTCGCAGTCGACTCCGGTGGCCGGATGCCTCGCGCGCCCGCTCGGCGTCATGCGCTACGAGGCCGTGGCGACGCCGGCCTTCGCCGCACGCTGGTCGCTCGCACCGCAGCGTGGGTCGCACGGGCGGTCGGCGGCGCTCGCGGTCGCGCTCGCCGACGCGCCGCTCGTCGACTTCGACCGGCGCGACGACCTGCAGCGCGCGCACCTCTCGGCGCTCGGCGTCGACCCCGACGGGCCGCCGAGGCACTACGTGCCGGCGTCGAGCGACTTCGCGACCGCGGTCAGGCTCGGCCTCGGCTGGGGCATGCTGCCGGGGCTCCAGTCGGCCGAGGAGCTCGCCGAGGGGCGGCTCGTGCGGATCGGCGGCGAGCCGATCGACGTGCCCCTCTTCTGGCAGCAGTGGAACCTGCGGTCGATCCTGCTCAGCACCGTCGCCGACGAGCTCGCCGCCGAGGCGCGCACCGCGCTCTCGAATCCCGTGAGTTGAGGAGAGAGCGAAGCGAGCGTCTCGAAACCTGCCTGCTCGAACAACGGGTTTCGAGACGCGTCCTCCTTCGTCGGGCGCTCCTCAACCCGCGAGCGTCAGGCGAAGAGGCGCTGCAGGCGCTGCACGCCCTCGAGCAGCGGGGCGTCGCCGAGGGCGTAGCTGAGGCGCAGGTAGCCCGAGGGGCCGAATGCCTCACCGGGCACCGCGGCGACCTCGGCCTGGTCGAGGATCAGGTCTGCGAGCTCGAGCGAGGTCGTCGGCGTGACGCCGCCCCACTCGCGGCCGAGCAGCCCCGAGACGTCGGGGTACACGTAGAAGGCGCCCTGCGGCACCGGCACGGTCATGCCCTCGATCTTCGAGAGCTCGGCGACGATCGTGCGGCGGCGACGGTCGAAGGCCCGGCGCATCTCCTCCACGGCGTCCTGCGGTCCGTTGAGGGCGGCGATCGCGGCGCGCTGCGAGATGTTCGACACGTTCGACGAGAGGTGCGACTGCAGGTTCGCCGCACCCTTGATGATGTCGGCGGGGCCGACCATCCAGCCGAGGCGCCAGCCGGTCATCGCATAGGTCTTCGCGACGCCGTTGACGAGGATCGTCTGGTTCGCGAGCCCGGGCACCGCTTCGACGATCGAGACGGCGCGCGGCGGCACGCCGTCGGGCTCGTCGGCGTAGGTGAGGTTCTGGTAGATCTCGTCGGAGACGACCCAGATGCCGTGCTCGAGCGCCCATTCGCCGATCGCGCGAGTCTGCTCGGGGGAGTACACGGCACCCGTCGGGTTCGACGGGGAGACGAAGAGCAGCACCTTCGTACGGTCGGTGCGTGCCGCCTCGAGCTGCTCGACGGTGACGAGGTAGCCCTGGTCGGCGCCGGCGAAGACGTCGACCTGCCGGCCGCCGGCCAGCTTGATCGCCTCGGGGTAGGTGGTCCAGTAGGGGGTCGGCACGAGCACCTCGTCGCCCGGGTCGAGGAGGGTCTGGAACGCCTGGTAGACGGCCTGCTTGCCACCGTTGGTGACGACGACCTGGCCGGGGGAGACCTCGAGCCCCGAGTCGCGTAGCGTCTTCGCCGCGATGGCCTCGCGCAGCTCGGGAAGACCGGCCGCGGGCGTGTAGCGGTAGTTCTTGGGGTCGTGCGTCGCCGCGAGCGCCGCCTCGACGATGTACTCGGGTGTCGCGAAGTCGGGCTCGCCCGCCGCGTATGAGATGACCGGGCGTCCCTCGGCCTGGAGGGCCTTCGCCTTGGCGTCGACCTTGAGGGTCGCGGACTCGGCGATGGCGGCGATGCGGGCGGAGAGGCGGGGGTGGTCGGTCACGCTGAACAGCCTACGGCGTGGGCCATGCCGTGTGACAGGGGCGACGCGTGGTCGGCACCCTCGAACGGGGGGTTAACCGGAGACGGCACTCCGGTTAGGCTGCCCGAAACGTCTGCACTCGAATCGAGGAGCGCATCGTCGCGCTCCTCGACCAGTACACACTCGCACCTGCATTCACAGCCCCCACAGACAGGATCCTTCGATGTCACTCGAACGTCGCACCACCAGACTCGCCGCACTCGGTGCGGCCATCGCGATGGGCGGTGGTCTCGCGCTCGCAGGCGCGGTGCCGGCCCAGGCGGCGGAAGTCGAGCCGACCGAGATCGCCTATGTCGGCGCTGCCGACATCCGCCCCGACGAGACGAGTTACGTGGGCTGGCACGATGGTGCCTCCGGCGGCTCCTTCGCCGATAGCGACGGTGATCTCGAACTCGGCCGGCTCGAGATCACCGGCAAGGTGCAGATCCTCAACGGCTTCGATGCGGCGGCCGACAACGGCGACCTGCGCGAGCTGATCGATGCGGGCATCTGGTGGAACAGCTTCAACGCCTACTTCCAGATCCCGCTGTTCTTCGACGACGCCGCCGGCGACCAGCAGTTCACGACGCTCCGGCCGGCGTCCACGAGCACCGACCAGGTCGCCCTCGGCGACGAGTGGACGACGAGCCGCGCCATCCCCGGCGCGTACGATGCGAACGCCACCGACTCGCTCGAGAACATCCTCACCGCGATCGAGAACTCGTCGGCGGCCGACGACGCCGACGTCGTGCTCCTCGGCTACGGCGTGTTCGTCGACGCGGGCGTGAGCGGTAGGCTCCACCACATCAAGTGGGGCTCGACCATCACTCGCTTCACCCCGGCACCGGTGGAACAGCCCATCGGCGAGGCTCCCTTCCGGGACTCGGCTGCGCTGGAGGCCTACCTCGGAGACGGGGACCCGAACACGCCCGTCGACGCCGGCACGTTCACCCAGGGCACCCCCGGCGAGATCCCCGTCGACACCGCGACTCGGCTCGGCCTGCAGTTCTTCGATGTCCACGCCTACTCGACGCCCATCGCCGTCGGCGTGTTCCAGGCCGACGCGAGCGGCGACGTCACCGTGGCCCTGACCGTGGAGACGCTCGCGGCACTTCCCCCCGGTCAGCACACCCTCACCCTCGTTCCCCAGACCAGCAGCGACAGGACGCTGATCGCGGTGACCTTCACGGTCGTCGCAGCACCCACGACCACGACCGGTGCCGCGCTCGCCGAGACCGGCCTCGACGCGACCCTGCCGCTCGTCGGCGGCGCGCTGCTGCTCGCGGCCGGTGCGGTGCTCGTCACTCGTCGTCGGGCCGGCGCCTCGGCCTGACCGCACAACGGCTTCGGGGCCGTGCGGGTGCCACGCGGCATCCGCACGGCCCCGTTCCGTGAGCGGATGCCGCGTGGCGCGAGATTTCTCTGGGACGCGCGTCCCACCGTTGCTACGCTGCCCTCGTGATGGCGCGAACCCGACGGGGTGTCCTCGCCGGCGTCGCGCTCACCGTGCTGGTGGCCCTCGGTGCCGGCGTCGCCGTCGTGCTCGCCGACGAGCTCGGCATCCGCAGCGAGCCCTCCGACATCCCGGCCGAGGTGCTCGAGGCCGCCCCAGAGACCCTGTCGATCGCCCCGCCCGACTTCACGTCGATCACCGCGCCGCCCTCGTTCCGCATGGAGCTCGCGGTCGGCGAGCTGCGCGGCGCCGTCGCCGAGGCCGAGACCACCGACGGCTCGGCCACCCTCGAGGTCGTCGCCGGCGCGGGCGGTGACGACGACGAGTCGTACCGGCTCGAGGGCACGCCCGACGCGCTGCGCGTGGTCGCGGCATCCGAGGCCGGCGCCGTGCTCGGCGTCTACGACCTCGCCGCCGCGGTGCGCGACCGCCGATCGGTCGCCGAGCGCCTCGGCGAGACCGTCGAGTCGCGCCTCGGGTTCCGCATGGTCGACCTCGGCGCCGTCGGCGTGACGGTCGAGGAGGCGGAGTGGGTGGCCGGCGACGACTACTCGCACAACTCGAAGGCCTTCGCCGACGTCATCCTCGCCGAGGCGCCGTACATCGACGAGACCGCGCTCGAGGTCGCCCGCACGGACTTCGAGGCGTACGTGCAGCACGCGCTCGCCGAGGGCTACAACGCGATCGCGATCCCCGGGTTCATCGAGTACCTCACCTTCTCGGGCGTCGGCGACGGCACCGAGGTCTACGACGACGCCGACGCCCACGTGGCGCGTGCGCACGCCATGCGCGAGGCATTCGGCCCGATGTGGGAGTACGCGCACGACGCCGGGCTCGACGTGTACTTCCGCACCGACATGCTGACGCTCACAACGCCGCTCGAGGCGTATCTCGTCGATCGCTTCGGCAGCCTCGCCACGGAGGATCCCGAGTTCTGGGACGTGTACTCCGCCGGTCTCGACGAGCTCTACGCCGAGATGCCCTTCCTCGACGGCGTGCTCATCCGCATCGGCGAGGCCGGCCGCGTCTACGACCTGCCGGGCTGGGACTACTACTCGAAGCTCGCGGTCACGACCGTCGACTCGGTGCGCGCCATGCTCACGGCCTTCACCGAGCAGGCCGAGCGCGTCGACCGCGAGGTGATCTTCCGTTCGTGGAGCGTCGGCGTCGGCGCCGTCGGCGACATGCACACGAACGACGCCTCATACGAGGCGGTGCTCGGCGGCATCGACTCCGAGGCGCTCATCGTCTCGACGAAGTACACGCTCGGCGACTTCTACAGCCACCTGCCGCTGAACCACACGCTCGAGATCGGCGACCAGCGGCGCATCGTCGAGTTCCAGAGCCGACGCGAGTTCGAGAACTTCGGCGCGTTCCCGAACGACCTCGGCGTGCTCTACCAGGAGGCGCTGCAGCGGTTCATCGCGGCGAACCCGCACGTCGAGGGCATCTGGACGTGGACGCAGGACGGCGGCCCCTGGCGCGCGGGCCCGCTCTCGCTCGAGCTGAAGGCGGGGTTCTGGCAGCTCTACGAGCTCAACACCGAGCTCGCCGGGCGCCTCGCGCGCGACCCCGAGACCGACCCCGCCGCGATCACCGCCGACTGGGCGCGTCGCTGGTTCTCCGACGACCCGGCGACGGTGCAGGCGATCGGCGAGGCGATGGCGCAGTCGCGCACGGCCGTCACCGACGGGCTCTACATCGGCCCGTTCGCCGACCGCCGGGTCTTCGCGATCGGCCTCGAGCCGCCGCCCATGATGTGGATCTTCGAGTGGGACATCCTCACCGGCGACAGTGCCGTGCTGAACGTGATCTACGAGATCAGCCGCGACGAGCTCGACGAGGCGATCGCGGGCGGCGACCGCGCGATCGCGTCGGTCGAGCGTATGCGGGCCGCGATCGAGACGACGGATGCCGCGAGCTGGCGCGACCCCGCACTGCGTACGGCGTTCCTCGACACCCTCGAGTATCAGGCCAACACCTCCGCGATGCTCGGCGACTACCGCGAGATGTTCCTCAGGCAGGCCGAGTGGCACGACACGGGCGACCCGGCCGTGTACGAGCGGTGGGATGCCGCACGGCGAGCGTTCGAGGCATCCGCCGCCGCCCACGAGGCCGCGTACGCCGGCAACCCGTACCTGCCCGCGTACAACCTCACCGCGGCCGAGCTCGGCGTCGAGCGGGCCGTGCGCGACCTGCCCATGGCGTGGGCCGCGCGGATCGCGCTCGTGCTGCTCGCCGCATGGCTGGGTTACGGCATCGCGGGCGGCTACGCCCGTGCCGGATGGCCCGGGGCCCGTGCCGCCCGTGCGCTCTGGGTGGCCGGCACCCGGCCGTGGCGCGCCCGCGAGGTCGTCGGCGGGCTCGGGCGGCTCGACCGCATCCTGCTGGTGGCGGTCCCCGCGGTCCTCCTCGCCCTGAGTCGCGGCATCCAGACCTGGTTCCTCGCCCCGTCGCACCTGCTCGTGACGCTCGGCGGCTGGGCGCTGTTCGCCGGCGTGCTCTGGCTCGCGCTCGGCCGGCGCTCGGCATGGCCGGTCCTCGCGGCCGTCGGCGGCGCCGCGACGCTCCGGGTGGCGCTCCTGCTCGTCGTGCTCTCGCCGACGGGGCCGGGCGGGTACTGGTTCGCCTTCTGGACGAATCCGCTCGCACGCTCGGTGTACATCGCCGTCGCGTTCGCGGCATTCGGATGGGTCGTGGTCGCCGCGGCCTGGGCGTTCGCCGTCGAGCGGGGAGCGCTGCGGGCGGTCGGCGCCGTGGTCGCGGGCATCGGCGTGGTGCTCGCCGTGTTCGGCTCGCTCGTCGGCCTGATCGGTCTCGAGACGGCGCTGACGGCCTGGAACGACGAGATGGCCCTGCTGCCGT
Organism: Agromyces sp. Root81; assembly: GCF_001429165.1. Taxonomy (GTDB): domain Bacteria; phylum Actinomycetota; class Actinomycetes; order Actinomycetales; family Microbacteriaceae; genus Agromyces. The sequence continues at coordinate 468,334 of NZ_LMIR01000003.1, read as the reverse complement.
GGGGGCTCTCGAGGATCCTCGGCATCAGCGTCTACCTCGACATCCCCGCCGACACGGCGTGGTGGGTGGCGATCGCCGGCGGCGTGCTCATCGCCGGGGGAGCGCTCTGCATCGCGGTGAGCGCGTGGCGGCGGTCACGTCGCGCCTCCACGCCCGGGTAGGGGGCGGCGCGAGGGATCAGAGGTTCTGGCCGATGTCCCAGAGTCGGTCGGGCCGCCCGTCGAGCGCCTCCGACACCGCGAGGGCCTGGTCGTCGGAGAGCGAGGCGACGTAGTCGACCACGCCGCGACCCACTCCGAGCCGGCGCACGTCGCCGGCCGCGGGGATCGGCACGCCGTCGGGTCGTCCGTCGCGGAGCGCCGCGTAGCCGTCGGTCGCGATGTCCACGAGCTCCTTGAGCCGCTGCGGCACGCGATCGCGGTCGTGCTCGTCGGTCGCCCACGCGGTGAGCCCCTTGACGGCCCGGGCGAGCACCCGGCTGAGGCCGCGCTGGTACATGACGATGTCGGCGCGGTCGAGGATGAAGTGCCGGTGCACGAACTTCAGGATCTCGACCTCGTGCCAGGCGCGCCGATCGAGGGTCACGAGGCCCGAGCGCACGACGTCGTGCGGCGCCGGGACGACGGACGACTGCAGGTGGCTGATCCACCGGTTCGTGAACGAGGAGAGTGCGCGCTCGGAGGCGATCGAACCGTCGAACGGCGTCGCGAGCAGGCCGTCGACGAGATCGTCGGCGACCACGTCGACCGCCTCGGCGAAGGCGTCGTCGTCGGCCACCCACGGATCGTCGCGGGCGAACTTGCGGCGCAGTGCTTCGAGGGCGCTGCCCGGCGGGGCCGAGCGCGCGGCGAGGGCGGCGTCGTCGAGGTCGCGGAGCTGCGACCAGGTCTCCACCCAGCCGCGGAACTCGCGCGCGACGGCGCCCTGGCTGAGCACGCCGGCGCGGTAGAAGTCGTCGACGTCGTGGATCGAGTACGCGACGTCGTCGGCGATGTCCATGATCGAGCACTCGAGCGACTGCTGCATGGGCGGTAGCCCGGCGCGGGCCTGGTCGAGGTCGAGAGCGTCGATGCCGTATGCCGAGTACTTGGCCACGTCGACGCCCTGCCCGGTGCGGCGGAGGCCGCGCGGCAGCGGGCCGTCGCCGAAGGGCTCCGCGTCGATGTAGCGGGTCCACGGGTACTTCGCGACGGCTGTGCGCACCGCGGCGGTGAGGTTGAGTCCGCGCGGGGCCGCCTCGCTGACGTCGAGCGCGGTGAGGATCCGGTAGCTCTGCGCATTGCCCTCGAAGCCGTCGACGAGTCCGAGCGTCTCGCGGGCGAGGCGGTCGAGCACGCGTTCGCCGAGGTGGCCGAACGGCGGGTGGCCGAGGTCGTGGGCGCTCGCCGCGGCCTGCACGACGACGGCGTCGCAGCCGTGCTCGAGTGCGAAGTCGCGGGCCGGCGACGCGGTATCCGTCAGCTTGACCGCGATCGCCCGAGCGACGGCCGTGACCTTGATGGAGTGCGTGAGCCGGTTGTGGATGAGCGGACCGGCGCCCGGCTGCGCGATCACCTGGGTGACGGCGGAGAGGCGCGAGAAGTACGGCGAGAACCGGATGCGTTCGAGATCGAGCCGGAACTGCGAGTGCTCGCCGGTGACCTCGGCACTGCTGCGCGGCTCGGGAACGAGGCGCGAGGCGCGGTCGATGGTCATACGCCCAATCTATGCCGATCGGGCCGTCGGGGCGGGCAACTCGGAGGCCGCCGGCGGCTCGCGCGCGCCGAGGCATCCGCTCGGCTTTACTCTGCCAGCGGCGTCGCATACACTTGGTGAGGTTGTTGAAGTCAGCCAAGATTCTCTGCGCCTATTTTCGGGCTTTCACCTGATGAGAAACGTAGTGAATCGTGGTGCTCGGCAACCAGTGGAGCAGCCCGGTCACCCGGTCGTTCCATAGGGCGGTGGCTCAATTGGTAGAGCAGCGGTCTCCAAAACCGCAGGTTGCAGGTTCGAGTCCTGTCCGCCCTGCGAGCCGGCAGTGATTGCCGGCCCACGAAAGGTGTACGAGGTGGCACGCAAAGTAATCGACGAACCCAGTGAGGACGTCGTCGCCAATGCGAAGCGCGATCGCGCTGCGCGTCGGAATCCCTTTTCGCGCGTCGCCCTGTTCATCCGGCAGGTCATCGCCGAGCTGAAGAAGGTCGTCACGCCGACCCGCAGGGAGCTCGTCAGTTTCACCACTGTCGTGCTCGTGTTCGTCGTCATCATGATGGCGATCGTGTGGGCGTTCGATCAGGTGTTCGGCTTGCTGGTGCTGTACGTCTTCGGAACACCGGGGGTCTGATCGGACCTTCGGGTTCGATGGATCCGGTTCGCCGCTGGCGCCCCGGAGAAAAGGATTGAGAGAAGTGTCAAGGACTGAGCGCGACGACGTCGACTGGGCCACGGCTGCCGAGCAGTCGGCCGAAGACGACGAGGCGCAGACGGGCAACACCCTCGAGCACGAAGAGGACTCGGTCGAGGCGGCCGAGCAGCGTGCCGTGCACGTCGTCGACGACGAGGGCAATGACGTCGACCTCGACGCAGTGCTCGACGCGATCGCCGAGTCGAGCGACCCCGAGGCAGACGCCGTGGTCGACGACGCCCTCGACATCGACTCGGTCGAAGAGGCCGAGGCCGCCGTCGAAGCCGTCATCGAAGAAGACGAGGAGCAGGCCGACCCGTACGCGGAGTTCCGCGCCGAGCTCCGCTTCCTCCCCGGCAAGTGGTACGTCATCCACTCCTACGCGGGCTTCGAGCGCCGTGTGAAGGCGAACATCGAGCAGCGCCGCGAGTCGATGGCCATGGCCGACTACATCTACCAGGTCGAAGTGCCCATGGAAGACGTCGTCGAGATCAAGAACGGCCAGCGCAAGATGGTCACTCGGGTCCGCATCCCCGGCTACGTGCTCGTGCGCATGGACCTCAACGAGGACTCGTGGTCGGTCATCCGCCACACGCCCGGTGTCACCGGCTTCGTCGGCAACGCGCACAACCCGACCCCCCTCCGCTTCGAAGAGGCCTTCGGCATGCTGAAGAGCCTCGTCGAGATCAAGGACGTCGCCCCCGTCAAGGGCGCGAAGGCCGGCGCCGCTTCCGGTGCCGCCCGTGCGATCCCCGCCGAGGTCGACTTCGAGGTCGGCGAGACCATCACGATCAAGGACGGCTCGTTCGCGGGCCTGCCCGGCACGATCAGCGAGATCAAGCCCGAGAGCGGCAAGCTCATCGTGCTCGTCTCGCTCTTCGAGCGCGAGACCCCGGTCGAGCTCAGCTTCGACCAGGTCACCAAGCTCTAACACCTCCCAGACAGCACGCAGCGGCCCTCCGGTACAATCGGAGGGTTGTGCTGCGTCTGGCACACAGATCACCGCATCCCGGAACGGCCGGGTTGCGGGAGAGTGCCCCGGCAACCGGGGCGTTCGAACAGAAAGAGAGAAATCATGGCACCGAAGAAGAAGGTCACCGGTCTGATCAAGCTTCAGATCAAGGCCGGCGCCGCGAACCCGGCCCCGCCCATCGGCCCGGCCCTGGGTCAGCACGGCGTGAACATCATGGAGTTCTGCAAGGCCTACAACGCGGCGACCGAAGCCCAGCGCGGCAACGTCATCCCCGTTGAGATCACGGTCTACGAAGACCGTTCGTTCACCTTCATCCTGAAGACCCCGCCCGCCGCCGAGCTCATCAAGAAGGCCGCCGGCGTCGCCAAGGGCTCCGGCGTCCCGCACACCACCAAGGTCGGCAAGCTGACCCAGGCCCAGGTGCGCGAGATCGCCGAGTCGAAGATGGTCGACCTCAACGCGAACGACCTCGACGCAGCGTCGAAGATCATCGCGGGCACCGCTCGCTCGATGGGCATCACGGTCGAATAGCGCCGGGTCGAGGTGCCGCACAGCGGCAACCGAGACCGCTACGGGTGCCACGCGGCATCCGTTCACCAGAACTCAGCATTCAGTGGCAGCGCCCGCCAGGCGCAGATGACCACACTCTCTCAAGGAGAAGCAACATGGCACAGAAGTCCAAGGCCTACCGCGCCGCGGCCGAGAAGATCGAAGACGGCAAGTTCTACACCCCGAGCGAGGCCGTGGCCCTCGCGAAGGAGACCGGCTCGGCGAAGTTCGACTCGACCGTCGAGGTCGCGCTGAAGCTCGGCGTCGACCCCCGCAAGGCCGACCAGATGGTGCGCGGCACCGTCATCCTCCCGCACGGCACCGGCAAGACCGCCCGCGTCATCGTGTTCGCGACCGGCCCCGCGGCCGAGGCCGCGATCGCGGCAGGCGCCGACGAGGTCGGCGGCGCCGAGCTCATCGAGAAGGTCGCCGGCGGCTACACCGCGTTCGACTCGGCGGTCTCGACCCCCGAGCTCATGGGCCAGGTCGGCCGTCTCGGCAAGGTGCTCGGTCCCCGTGGCCTCATGCCGAACCCGAAGACCGGCACCGTGACCCCGAACGTCGGCCAGGCCGTCTCCGACATCAAGGGCGGAAAGATCGAGTTCCGCGTCGACAAGCACGCCAACGTGCACTTCGTCGTCGGCAAGGCCTCCTTCACCCAGGAGCAGCTCGAGGAGAACGCCAACGCGGCGCTCGAAGAGGTGCTGCGTCTGAAGCCGTCGAGCTCGAAGGGCCGCTACATCCAGAAGGGCGCCGTGTCGACCACGTTCGGCCCCGGCATCCCGCTGGACGTCAACGCCATCTAGTCTCACCGCAGACTGCACGAAGGGCTCGCCGGTTACCGGCGGGCCCTTCGTCGTTGCGCGTCGGGACTGGCCCGATGCCCGCCGGCGGGCCCTTCGTCGTTCACCCGGTGATGCGGAACCCGTGTTCGCCGGTCGGCTCGCACGCCGAGACATCCGTGCGCTCGACGATCGCGTCGGGCGGGCCGGTCGCGAGCCAGTCGAGCATCGCGCCGACGGATGCCTCGACGCCCTCGATCTCCGCCTCGACCGTGTCGTCTGGGCGGTTGCGCGCCCAACCGGCGACACCGAGGCGGCGGGCCTCGATGAGCGCGGAGTAGCGGAACCCGACGCCCTGCACGTACCCGTGCACGATGACGTGTCGACGGATCATCCGACCAGCGTAGGCCGCCAGCGAGCGCAGAGGGAAGGCATCCGATCGTGCCACGGCGCCGCCGAGGGCGGTAGCATCCAGTCATGAGCGAGCGCATGGCGGCGATCGTCGCGGGCGGCGGGGTCATCGTCGTCGCGATCGGCATCGGCATCTGGTTGGCGCGCCTCGGCGCATGGGGGCTCGTCGCCTTCACTGCTGTGCTGGCCGGCATCATCGTCTGGTTGCTCGTGCGCCACGAGCGGCATCGACCGGGCGGGCCGGCCGAGGAGGAGGACGGCGATCGGCACCACGGCTGGGAGTGGTCGCCGTGAGCGTCGTGCCTCGATCAGGCGAGTGCAGGTGAGCCGAGGCCGGCGCAGATGAGCTCGGCGAGAGCGCGCAGTTCGTGTGCCTCCTGCCCGGTGTCCGTCTCCCGGTGATCCGGCAAGGGCCTCGTGGCCAGGATGGCGACCCACGCCGCCGCCGCGGCCTGCACCGCGCGGGCGGCGATCGGCTTCAGCACGCTGCCGCGCAGCACGCGCTCGACGATCGCCTGCACGTGCAGTCGGTGCTCGCGGAGCCGTGCACGCACCTCGGGGTGCGTTCGCTGCTCGCGCCAGATGATCACCCGCAGCACCTCGGAGTCGGCCTGCAGTTCCGAGAGCCGTCCGGCCAGGTTCAGCAGGGCGCCCACAGGGTCGCCGGGCGCGATGAGGGCGTTCGGGTCGATCGGACCGAGGTCGAGGCGCTCGGCGACGAGTGCGCGGAGCAGGTCGGCCTTCACCGGGAAGTAGTAGAAGAGCAGCCCCTTGGGCACGTCGGCGAGCGCGGCGACGGTCGAGGTCGGCGTCGCGTCGAAGCCCCGGTCGGCGAAGAGCCGTTCGGCGGCATCGAGGATGCGCTCACGAGCGCTCCGATGCTCCGGCACCATCAGCCTCCACGGGGGTCGAGAGGACGGCAGGCCGGCTGCCGTCCTCGATCAGCGGCTCAGTGAGTGACGGCGTCGTGATGTGCACGCATGCTCGGCCGGATCGCGAGTGCGGCCACGACCACAGCGACCGCGCCGGAGATCCACGACATCCACGCGGCACCGAAGGTCATGGTGTCCACGTATCCGCCGATCCACGGCGAGACGATCAGCAGTAGGCCGATGGCGCCTTGGACGTACTCCATCGCGACCATGCCCGGCCACGCGAGGTTGACGAGCCCCGCGATCGCGAGCGCGACGCCCAGCACGGCCATGATCGCGACGGACGAGCCCATCGGGGTGAGGAACATCGTCGAGAGTGCCACGGCGAGACCGGCGGCGACGGCCACCCAGTCCTCCCATCGCGTCCACTTCTTCATAGAAACCAGCCTCCTCAAGGTCGGTGGCTCCCATTCGGGGGTCACTCCCACGGTAGAACGCTTTGACCGGGCGGTCAATCAGGAAATCGGGCGAGGCCCGGGGCGGCGCGAGGCCGGTCAGCCCGATGGCGGGCAGGCGAGCCTCGGCTCGCTGCCCGCCACCGGATGGTGCGCGAGTCCGGTCAGTGCACGTCGACCACGCGGGTCGCGTCGGTGCGCAGGCGGATCTCGTCGGCGACGGCGATCGCGTCGTCCGACGGCGCATCGGACTTGCGGTCGGGCCGTGCGATGAAGAGGTAGGCGAGCCCCGTCACGGCGACGACGCCGAGGCCGATCAGCACGACGTAGTCGGTGAAGAAGTCGCCCGTGGAACCGGGCAGCGAGAGCAGCACCATCGCGAAGATCCCGTAGGCGAGCGCGAGGACGTTCACGAGGAAGCCCCACGAACCGAGCGAGAACGGACCGGCCGGCCGCCAGCCCTTGAGCCGCTGCCGGAGCGAGGCCAGCACGACCATCTGGAACGCCACGTAGATGCCGAGCACCGCGAACGCCGTGATCGGAACCAGCAGGTCGTTGTTCGCCCAGATGAGCACGGCGATGAGCGCGGGCACTGTGCACGCCACGATGAGCGCGTTCGTCGGCACCTTGCTCTTCGGCGAGACGCGGGCAAGCCAGCGGTGACCGGGGATCATGCCGTCACGTGCGAACGAGAACAGCAGACGGCTCGCGGCGGCCTGCAGGCTCAGCACGCACGAGAGGAACGCCGTGATCGCGATCACGAGGAAGACCTTCGCGCCGGCGGCACCGAGCGTCGCCTCCAGGATGCCGGGGATCGGGTCGGCGTCTTCGCCGGCGACGATCTCCGCGAGGTTCGGGGCGGCGAGCACGTAGCCGCCGAACGAGAACAGCGCGGAGACGCCGCCGACGAGGATCGTCAGCATCATCGCCCTGGGGATGCGACGCGCCGGGTTCTCGACTTCTTCGGCGACGTCGCCGCAGGCCTCGAAGCCGTAGAAGAGGAACAGGCCGGCGAGGGCGGCGCCCATGAAGGCCGCCGCGTAGCTGCCGTCGCCCTCGACGCCCATGGTGTCGAAGAAGACGCTGAACTCCTGTTTGCGCTGGAAGAACAGGAGGTAGAGGCCGAGGCCGATGACGCCGATGAGTTCGGCGGCGAGGCCGATGCGGGCGACGCGGGCCAGCCACTTCGTGCCGGTGAAGTTGATGGCGAGGGCGATGACGAGGAAGCCGAGGGTCAGCCACAGCGTGGAGTCGTTGGTGTGCTCGATGCCGAACAGGCTCGCCGCGAACCCGGATCCGAACTCCGCGACGGAGGTGATCGTCACGATCATCGCCCAGATGTAGACCCACGCCGCCATCCAGGCGTAGCGCCGGCCCCAGAGGCGCCGAGCCCAGGGGTAGATGCCGCCGTGGATCGGGTACTGCGAGACGACCTCGCCGAACACGAACGAGACGAGCAGCTGGCCGGCGCCGACGATCACGATCCACCAGATCGAGGGCGGCCCGCCGATCGAGAGCGCAACTGCGAAGAGGGAATAGACGCCGACGAGGGGCGAGAGGTAGGTGAAGCCGAGGGCGAAGTTCGCCCACAGGCTCATCGATCGGTTGAACGTGTCCTCGTAGCCGAGCACGCTGAGGTGTTCGCCGTCGGAGAGGCCCGCTGCGGGCCCGCGATCTTCAGACATTGCTGCCTTCCACTGTCATCGCTGCGCCGGCCGCCCCCAACCGGCGACACCACATCGTCGTGGTGTCGCGCCAGCATAGCCAGACATCCGGTCGTAAAGCTATAGTCCCGGATGATTTGATTCGGCACGGGTTCGCGAGCAGACGGATGCCGCGGCATCCGCTCGGCGTAGCATGGCCGCCATGGGGGAAGTGAGCGACTACATCGCCGGGCTCGAAGCGCCCGATCGGGACGTCATGGAACGCATCAGGGCGAGGGCGGTCTCGCTCGTGCCCGACGCGGTCGAGGGGGTGAGCTACGGCATGCCGGCCCTGCGGTACCGGGACTCGCCGCTGCTCAGCATCATGAAGGCCAAGGCGCACATCGGGCTCTACCCGTACAGTCCGCCCGTCATCGAGGCGGTCGCGTCGGAGCTCGAGGGGTACTCGTGGGCGAAGGGCACGATCCGGTTCACGCCGGAGCATCCGCTGCCCGACTCGCTCGTCGACCGCATCATCCTGCTGCGCCGCGACGAGATCGACGAGAAGAAGAAGCGCTGAGACGGCGGATGCCCCGGGGCCGAGGCTCCGGGGCATCCGTCTCGCGCGCGGTGATCAGCCGATGCGGATCATCTTCTTGTTGACGAACTCGTCGGCGCCGAAGCGGCCGAGCTCGCGGCCCGAGCCGGAGCGCTTGACGCCGCCGAAGGGCAGCTCGGCGCCGTCGGCGCCGACCAGGTTCACGAAGACCATGCCGGCCTCGATCTTGTCGGCGACGCGGAGCGCCTGCTCGGAGTCGGTCGTGAAGACGTAGGAGCCGAGGCCGAACGGGGTGTTGTTCGCGAGCTCGACGGCCGCGTCCTCGTCGGCGACCTTGAAGACCTGGGCGACCGGGCCGAAGAACTCCTCGTGGAAGGCGTCGGAGCCGGGCTGCACGTCGGTGAGGATCGTCGCCGAGTAGTAGTTGCCTTCGCGCGCGCCGCCGTGGTGCAGGGTGGCGCCCTGCGCGACGGCTCGCTCGACCTGCTCGGCGAGGCCCTCGGCGGCCTTGGCCGACGACAGCGGACCGAGTGCGGTGCCGACCTGGGCGGGGTCGCCCTGCTCGACCTCGCTCATCGCGGCGGTGAACTTCTCGAGGAACGGCTCGTAGAGGTCTTCGACGACGATGAACCGCTTGGCCGCGTTGCAGGCCTGGCCGTTGTTGTCGACGCGGGCGAAGACGGCGGCGCCGACCGCGGCGTCGAGGTCATCGGTCGAGAGCAGGATGAAGGGATCGGAGCCGCCGAGCTCGAGCACGACCTTCTTCAGGTGGCGACCGGCGATCTCTGCGACGATCGCACCGGCGCGCTCGGAACCGGTGAGCGAGATGCCCTGCACGCGCGGGTCGGCGATGACGGTCTCGATCTGCGCGTGCGAGGCGTAGATGTTGACATAGGCGCCGACCGGGAAGCCGGCGTCGAGGAAGATCTGCTCGATCGCGGCGGCCGACTCGGGGCACTGCTCGGCGTGCTTCAGCAGGATCGTGTTGCCGATGATGAGGTTCGGGCCGGCGAAGCGGGCGACCTGGTAGTACGGGAAGTTCCACGGCATGATGCCGAGGAGCGGGCCGAGCGACGAGCGGCGGATGAGAGCGGATCCCTCACCGGCGAGCAGGTCGATCTTCTCGTCGGCGAGCAGCGACTCGGCGTTGTCGGCGTAGTACTCGTAGATCGCGGCGGAGAACTCGACCTCGCCGACGGCCTGCTCGATGGGCTTGCCCATCTCGCGCACGATGATCTCGCCGAGCTCCTGGGCGCGCTCGTTGTGCAGCTCCGCGACACGGCGGACGAGGGCGGCGCGCTCGGCGACCGTGGTGTTCTTCGACCAGGTGCGGTGCGCTTCGGTGGCCGAGGCGATGGCGGCCTGCAGGCCCTCGTCGGTGATGGTGTCGTAGGACTTGACCGTCTCGCCGGTGGCGGGGTTGGTCACGGCATAGGGCATGGGTTTCTCCTTCTCGGGGTGCACACACTGCACTCACGCCAGAGCTCGTCTGCCGCCGTGCATACGCTCGACTTCAAAGATATATCAGCGGATGATTCAGATCGACCCGGATGCCGCCGGGTGGACGAGCACTCGCAGCGGCGTGCCGGGGCACGGCTCGCCGGGGCCGTCGCGGTCGGCCAGCTGCCCCACCTGCAGGGTCGGCTCGGTCGAGAGCACGACGCGGCCCTCGTCGTTCACGAGGGCGAGCGGGGCGTCGACGTCGAGGAAGGCGGCGAGCAGCTCCCGCTCGAGGCGGCGCACCGAGACATCCGCTCCGACGACGCCGACCATGCGGGCGCCGCTCGACGCGTCGGCGTCCGGCGTGCCGTCGCCGGACTCGGCCGTGCCCGAGGCGTGCACCGGCATCGTCATCGTGAGGATGTAGTCGCAGGTGCAGAGGTGGTCGACGTAGGGCCCGGTGACGTGCGCGTGCCGCGTGGTCGCGGGGATGCGGTACCACTCGAGTGCGCGGAAGTCGCGGAGGTACTCGGTGTACCCGCGGGTCGAGAGGTCGAGGCGGGTCGGCTCGGTCGTGGAGCCGAGCACGGGGTTCGCGTCGAGCGGGCCGAGCCACCACGCGAAGTGCACGTCGCGGCCGCGCACGATCTCGCCGTCGGCGATGAAGCCGGCTCCGACGAGGAGCGGTTCGGGTTCGGTGAGGCGGGGGAGCACGAGCTCGGCGACGACCGCGTCGAGCGCGGCGGGCCGCACATCGACCGCGCGATCGATGACCTGCTCGACGGGGGCCCGCCACGCGGCGAGCTGGTCGAAGACGGCGGCGAACACCTCACCGACCTCCGCCGCGACGTCACGCGCTGATCGGCTCATCGAGCTCGCCTCCCCGTTCGATCCTGGCCTTCGCCGCGAGCAACGGCACCGAGAGTCCGCGCACGAGATCGCCGGCCGCCGTGCGGGCTTCGGCCGGCCGGTGCGCCGCGACGGCGCGCACGATGTCGCGGTCGCGGGCCGTGGCATCCGCTCGCTGGGCTTCGTCGTCGAGGCCGAGGAGGAGGAGCGGCCCGAACTCGGCCTGCAGCCGGATCTGCTCGCGCACGAGGCGAGCGGACTGGCTGAGCACGGCGACCTCGAGGAAGAAGCCGCCCTGGTTCGTGCGAGCGGATGCCGCGGTGCCGAAGTCCGCCGCAGTCAGCCATGCCTCGAGGCGCTCGGCGTCGCCGGCCGACGCCCGCTCGGCGGCGCGCTCGGCGATGCCCGCGAGGATGGCGCCGAAGTAGACGGCCATGTCGCTGAGCTCGACCATGGCGAGTCCGCGCAGCCGGGTCGTGATGAGCGAACGGTGGTCGGCGTCGTCGGCGACGACGAAGCTGCCGCCCTCGCGGCCGCGACGGGTCTCGACGAGACCGGCCTCGCGCAGGATGCCGAGTCCCTCGCGCACAGTGATGAGCGCGACGCCGAAGCGACGCGCGAGCTCCGGTTCGCTCGGCAGGCGTTCGCCAGCGCCGAGCACGCCCAGCACGATGCCGTCGGTGAGGCGCTGCGCGACCTGCTCGGCGCGGCCGGTGTCGGCGAGCTGGGCGAACACGGCTTCGCGCGCGCCCGGTCCCACCCTCGACTCCATGGGTTCAGGCTAGTCGAGCGCTCCGCCCTCGTTTCTCACCACCGGTTGTCAGGAGATGCTGCGACGATCCACGAACGGACGGGGACGGCGTCGGTGACGGCGTCGCTGCGCAACGAAAAGAAGCGATATAGGATGATTGAGCGGCCCGGGTGGCCGCCGACATGCGAAGGCGGATGGGATGCACGAGCGGCGGGCCGACGAGGCGATCGACGGAGTGCTCTCGGGCGTGCGCGTCGCCGACTTCTCGCGAGTGCTTGCGGGCCCCTACGCCACGATGATGCTTGCCGACTTCGGCGCCGACGTCGTGAAGATCGAGTCACCGGCCGGTGACGACACCCGGCACTGGCGTCCGCCCGTCGACGCGAGCGGCCAGGCCACCTACTTCGGCAGCGTCAATCGCAACAAGCGCTCGGTCGCGCTCGACCTGACGGATGCCGCGGGGCTCGCCGAGGCGCGCCGGCTCGCGGCCTCGGCCGACGTCGTCATCGAGAACTTCAGGCCGGGCGTGATGGATCGCTTCGGGCTCTCCTACGACGCGGTGCGGGCATCGAACCCGGGCGTCGTCTACTGCTCGATCACGGGCTTCGGCACGGGCGAGGGCGCTGCGCTCGCCGGCTACGACCTGCTCGTGCAGGCTGTCGGCGGGCTCATGTCGATCACGGGCGCAGCCGACGGCGAGCCCGCGAAGGCCGGCGTCGCCCTCGTCGACGTGCTCACCGGGCAGAACGCGGTCGCCGGCATCCTGCTCGCCCTCCGCGAGCGCGACCGCAGCGGGCTCGGCCAACGCGTCGAGGTGAACCTCATGCAGGGCCTGCTCTCGGCGCTCACGAACCAGGCCGCCTCGACGCTCGCCACCGGCACCCCGCCGCGACGCCTCGGCAACGCCCACCCGAGCATCGCGCCCTACGCCGTCTTCCACGCGGCCGACCGCGAGCTCGTGATCGCCGTCGGCAACGACAAGCAGTTCCGGGCGCTCGCCGCGGTGCTCGGCGTCCCCGCGCTGGCGGGCGATCCGCGGTTCGCGGGCAACGTCGACCGGGTCGCGCATCGCGCCGAGCTCACGGCGGCGATCGAGGAGCGCCTCGCCGCGGCATCCGCTGCGCACTGGGTCGATGCGCTCAGCGCGGCCGGCGTGCCCGCCGGCCCCGTGAACGACGTCGCCGAGGCGATCGCGTTCGGCGAGGCGCTCGGCCTCGACCCCGTGGCCGAGATCGACGCCGGCCCCACCCCGAACGGCACCGCCACGAGCCGCACGGTCGCAAACCCGATCGGCCTCTCGGCGAGCCCCGCCGTGTACCGCACTCCGCCGCCCGCGCTCGACGAGCACGCCGGCGCCGACTGGCACCAGACCCCCGCGAAAGGACCGCACCGATGACCACCGCACCCTCGATCGACGCCGTGTTCGACCTCGACGCCCTGCTCAGCTCCGAGGAGCGCGAGTGGCAGCTGAAGGCCCGCGCCTTCGCGCAGGACCGCCTGCTGCCGGTCATCGAGGAGGACTTCGAGGCCAAGCACTTCCGCCGCGAGTTCGTGAAGGAACTCGGCGACCTGGGCTTCCTCGGCATGCACCTGCACGGCTACGGATGCGCCGGCGCCGACGCCGTCTCCTACGGCCTCGTGTGCCTCGAACTCGAGGCCGCTGACAGCGGCTGGCGCACCTTCGTGTCGGTGCAGGGTTCGCTCGCGATGAGCGCGATCCACAAGTACGGCTCGGAGGAGCAGAAGCAGCGGTGGCTGCCGGGCATGGCGGCCGGCGACCTCATCGGATGCTTCGCCCTCACCGAGCCGCAGGGCGGCTCCGACCCCGCCGGCATGACCACGACCGCGCGCCGCGACGGCGACGGCTGGGTGCTCGACGGCGCGAAGCGCTGGATCGGCCTCGCCTCGCTCGCCGACGTCGCCGTCGTCTGGGCGAAGGTCGACGACCCCGAGTTCGGCGGTGGCGACGGCGGCCGTGCGGTGCGCGGGTTCCTCGTGCCGACCTCGACGCCGGGCTTCACGGCGACGCCGATCGACGGCAAGCTCTCAATGCGCGCCTCGGTGCAGTGCGACATCGAACTCGACGGCGTGCGGGTCGACGGCGACGCGATCCTGCCGGGTGCGAAGGGCCTCTCGGGTCCGTTCGGCTGCCTGAACGAGGCGCGCTACGGCATCGTGTGGGGCGCGATGGGCGCCGCTCGCTCGTGCCTCGAGGCGGCGATCTCACGTTCCGTCGACCGCGAGGTGTTCGGCAAGCCGATCGGCGCGAACCAGCTCATCCAGGCGAAGCTCGCCGACATGTTCCTCGAGGTCGAGAAGGGCATCCTCCTCGCCCTGCACCTCGGGCGGTTGAAGGAGCACGGCACGCTCACTCCCGCCCAGATCTCGGTCGGCAAGCTCAACAGCGTGCGCGAGGCGCTCGCGATCGCCCACGAGGCGCGCGCGATCCTCGCCGGCGACGGCATCACGAACGCGTGGCCCGTCATGCGGCACGCGGCGAACCTCGAATCGGTGCGCACCTACGAGGGCACCGACGAGATCCACCAGCTGATCCTGGGCCGCGAGCTCACCGGGCTGAACGCGTTCTGAGCAGGGAGGTGTCGGAGGACGACATGGGTGAGACGAGCAGGGCAGCGGATACCGCGGGCATCGCGCCGCGCGACGAGCAGCGACGCGCAGCCGACGAGGTGATCGTGACCGACCCCGAGACGACGGTCGAGATCGCGGTGCGCCTCGCCGCGGCATCCGGTTTCGACCGCTCGTCCCGCGACGACCGCGCCCGGTGGCTGGCCGCGCTCGCCGAGGCCGTCGAGGCGCACCGCGACGAACTCGTCGCCCTCGCCGCGGAGGAGACGCACCTCAGCGCGGCGCGCCTCACCGGTGAGGTGACGCGCACGGCGACGCAGCTGCGCTTCTTCGCCGAGGTCGCTCGTGAGGGGTCGTACGTCGAGGCCACGCTCGACTCGCCCGACGCCTCGCTCACGCCGCCGCGCCCCGACCTGCGCCGGATGCTGCGCCCGCTCGGAGTCGTCGCGGTCTTCGCCGCCTCGAACTTCCCGTTCGCGTTCTCGGTGCTGGGCAACGACACGGCGTCGGCGCTCGCTGCGGGCTGCCCGGTCGTCGTGAAGGCGCACCCCGGGCATCCGCGACTCTCCCGGCGGGTCGTCGAGATCGGGCGCTCGGCGCTCGGCGAGGCCGGTGCGCCTCGAGCGGCCCTCGCCCTCGTCGACGGCTTCGACGCGGGCACCGCGCTCGTGCGGCATCCGCTCGTCGCGGCGGTGGGATTCACCGGCTCGACCCGCGGCGGGCGCGCGCTCTTCGACCTCGCGTCGGCGCGGCCGGCGCCGATCCCGTTCTACGGCGAACTCGGCTCGATCAACCCGGTCGTCGTCACGCCCGCGGCAGCCGCAGCGGATGCCGCAGCGATCGCAGCCGGGCTCGCCGGCTCCTTCACCCGCGACGGCGGCCAGTACTGCACGAAGCCCGGGCTCGTCTTCGTGCCCGAGGGATCGGGATTCGAAGCCGCGCTCGCGGGCGCCCTCGTCGACGCGCCGACGCAGACGCTGCTCACCGACGGCATCGCGAGCGCGTTCGACTCGGGTTCGGCGGCGCTCGCCGCGCGCGACGACGTCGAGGTCGTCTTCGCCGGCGATCGAGCGACGGATGCCTCGGCGCCCGTCGTCGTCGCCACCACGGTCGACCGCTTCGTCGCCGCGCACGACACGTTCCTCGAGGAGTGCTTCGGCCCACTCACGGTGCTCGTGCGATACACAGGCGATGCCGCGCTGATGGCCGCACTCGCCGTGCTCGACGGCTCGCTCACCGGCACCATCCACCACGCCCCGGGCGAAGACGTCGCCGGCCTCACCGGCGCGCTCGGCCGGGTCTCGGGCCGCATCGTCTACAACGGTTGGCCGACCGGCGTGGCGATCGCCTGGGCGCAGCACCACGGCGGCGGGTGGCCCGCGACGACCGCATCGGTGCACACCTCAGTCGGGGCCACCGCGATCCGCCGTTGGCTCACGCCAATCGCCTACCAGGACGCACCCGCCGCTGTGCTCCCGCCAGAGCTCGCCGACGGCAACCCGCTCGGCGTTCCTCGCCGCGAAGACGGCGTGGTCATCGTCGGGTCGTGACCGTCGGGGACCCGCTCGATCAGGGAGCCGCGCACCCTTCCCCGAGCTGGATGCCGTGCTCGGTCTGGCGGTGCACCAACACCGAACCCTGCGAGTCGCAGATGGCGTTCACCAGCAGGGCGAAGCCCTCGCCGTTCTGGTAGTTGCCCTTCTCGCCGGGAAGGCCGAACCCTTGGACCGTGCCCGGCGGCACGAACGCCCACACCTCGTCGGCGCCGGGGAAGACGCTGGGCAGCCATGCCCAGTTCCCGTCGATGATGGGGCCGTCGGTGCAGACGGCGCCGCACGCCGCCGGCGGCTTGCTGACGTTGATACAGTCCAGCGCATTCGCGGCGGTCGGGACGAACACGAATGCCACGACCAGACCGGCCGCGGCGAGTGCCTTCTTGAACATGATTCCTCCGTTTGCAGCATCGGAAACAGCAGAATGTCCACCGTCACCGACGCTACTCATATCTGAGGATCTGTCAACTTACTGCCTCCCTCGCTCCCGAGTAGCCGTTTCGGCTGTGGGAATGAAACGCGGGGTAACGCCGTTTTCCTCTCGGGGCGAGGCCGTGATGGACTCGACCACGCGGCACGGCACCACGTCGCCGCTCAGCACTCCCCACGAACGGAGCTCCACATGTCTCGCGCACCCCGCGTCCGCACCCTGCTCGGCCTGGCCGCCGCATCCGTCGCCGTCGTCGCCCTCGCCGCCTGCTCGAGCGGAGCGCCTGCGTCGAGCGAAGCAGCGACCGACAACGAGTTCGGACTCGTCAAGGCCGGAACGCTCACGGTCGCGACCGAGGGCACGTACCGTCCGTTCAGCTTCCACGAAGACGGATCCGGCGACCTCGTCGGCTACGACGTCGAGCTGGCCGAGGCGGTCGCCGACAAGCTCGGCCTCGAGGTCGAGTTCCAGGAGACCCAGTGGGACGCGATCTTCGCGGGCCTCGACGCGAGCCGGTTCGACGTCATCGCGAACCAGGTGTCGATCAACCCCGAGCGCGAGGAGCAGTACCTCTTCAGCGAGCCGTACACCGTCTCGCCGGGCGTCATCGTCGTGAAGGAGGGCGACTCCTCGATCTCGAGCTTCGACGACCTCGCCGGCAAGACCACCGCGCAGTCGCTCACGAGCAACTGGTACACGCTCGCGCAGGAGTCGGGTGCCAACGTCGAGGCCGTGGAGGGCTGGGCGCAGGCCGTGGCGCTGCTGCAGCAGGGCCGGGTCGACGCGACCGTCAACGACAAGCTCACCTACCTCGACTTCGTGAACACCAACGGCCAGTCGGGCATCGAGGTCGCGGCGGAGACCGACGACCCCTCGCTCAGCGCCCTCACCTTCACGAAGGACAAGAAGGATCTCGTCGCCGCGGTCGACGCGGCCCTCGCCGAGCTCCGCGCCGAGGGTGTGCTCGCCGAACTCGGCGAGAAGTACTTCGGCGCCGACGTCTCCGAGTAGCCTCGTCCTGCAACAGACGAAGGCGGTGAGGCGATGAGCGGCTGGCAGCTGTTCCTCGATTCCTTCTGGCCGATCGTGTGGGGCGGGGTGAGCGGCACCATTCCGCTCGCCCTCGCCTCATTCGCGATCGGTCTCGTGCTCGCACTCGGCACCGCGCTCATGCGGTTGTCGAAGAACCGGGTGGTCTCGGGCATTGCACGGTTCTACATCTCGGTGATCCGTGGCACGCCCCTCCTCGTGCAGTTGTTCGTGATCTTCTACGGACTGCCCTCGGTCGGACTCGTCATCGACCCGTGGCCGAGCGCGATCATCGCGTTCTCCCTCAACGTCGGCGGGTACGGCGCCGAGGTGATCCGCGCGGCGATCCTCTCGGTGCCGAAGGGGCAGTGGGAGGCCGGGTACACGATCGGCATGTCGCACGCCACGACGCTGCGCCGCGTCATCCTGCCGCAGGCCGCCCGAGTCTCGGTGCCGCCGCTGTCGAACACCTTCATCTCGCTCGTGAAGGACACCTCGCTCGCCTCGCTCATCCTCGTGACCGAGCTGTTCCGGGTGTCGCAGGAGATCGCCGCCTTCAGCCAGGAGTTCATGCTGCTCTACCTCGAGGCGGCACTCATCTACTGGCTCTTCTGCCTCGTGCTCTCGAGCGGGCAGGGTGTTCTCGAGAAGAGGTTGGACCGCTATGTCGCCCACTGATCCGCTGGCCCCTGCCGCGGCGCCCGACGACTCCGTGCTGCTCGCGGCACGGGGAATCCGCAAGTCGTTCGGCGACAACGAGGTGCTGCGCTCGATCGACCTCGAGGTGCGGCGCGGCGAGGTCGTCGTGCTCATCGGGCCGAGCGGCTCGGGCAAGACGACCGTGCTGCGCTCGCTCAACGGACTCGAGACGCCCGACGCCGGCACGATCGACTTCGCCGGCGGGCCCGTCGTCGACTTCGCCGCCCCGGTTCCGAAGGCCCAGCGCTTCGCGCTCCGCGACCGCTCGGCGATGGTCTTCCAGCAGCACAACCTCTTCCCGCATATGACGGTCATCGAGAACGTCATCGAGGGGCCGGTGCGCGTGCAGCGGGTGCCGAAGGCGCAGGCGGTCGCCGAGGCATCCGCCCTGCTCGACCGGGTGGGCCTTGCGGAGAAGCGCGACGCCTACCCGTTCGAGCTGTCGGGCGGGCAGCAGCAGCGCGTCGGCATCGTGCGGGCCCTCGCCCTGAAGCCGCAGCTGCTGCTCTTCGACGAGCCGACGAGCGCGCTCGACCCCGAACTCGTGGGGGAGGTGCTGCAGGTCATCAAGGAGCTCGCCGACGAGGGATGGACCATGGTCGTCGTCACCCACGAGCTGAGCTTCGCGCGGCAGGCGGCCGACGAGGTGCTCTTCATGGACGGCGGCGTCGTGGTCGAACGCGGCGAACCCGGCACGATCTTCACGAAACCGACGCACGAGCGCACCCGGCGGTTCCTCGACCGGATCCTGCGCCCGCTCGACTGAGGCGGCGCGCTCGGTTCATCCCGGTTCGCCGCCGTCCACCGCTGCTCTCCGGGTCGGGGCGGCTAGCGTTGAAGCATGCCCGGCTCGCGACGCACCAGCGCTGACGAGGTGCCTCGGGTGCAGCTCGCCCGGCGATGGCTCGGCGTCTTCCGGGTGCTCATCGCGGTGCTCGAGGTCGTCGCCCTCATCGGCAACTTCCAGTACGTGCTCGGGTTCCGGTTCTTCGCGACCGCGAACTTCTTCAGCTACTTCACCGTGCAGTCCGCGTTCGCCGCGGTCGTGACGCTCGGCATCGCGGCGGCGTTCGCGCTGTTGACGCCGCGCGATCCGGTGTGGCTCGGCGTCCTCCGCACGATGGTCACGGTGTACGTGCTCGTCTCGGGCATCGTCTTCGGCATCATCGTCGCGCAGGCCTCGACCCGCGACTACCGCATGGAGGTGCCGTGGTCCGACACCGTGCTGCACTTCATCGTGCCCGCGCTCGCCCTCATCGCCTGGACGGTCGACAGCATCATGGCCGTGAACCCCCGCGTGCCGTGGTCGACGGTCGGCTGGGTGCTCGTCTTCCCGTCGATCTGGCTCGTCTACACCCTGTTCCGCGGTGCGGACATCGGCTGGTACCCGTACTTCTTCCTCGACGAGGCGCAGGTCGGCGGGCCGGTCGGCGTCGCCCTCTACTGCCTGCTCGTGCTCGTGATCTTCGTGTCCCTGACGGCGGGGCTCGTCGCGATCAACCGGATGCTGTGGCGAAGGGCGCGAGCGCATCGAGCACCTCGGCCTGGAACGACGGATCGTCGAGCGCTTCGAGCCGAGTCGCCTGCACTGCAGCGATGAGGCCGAGCAGGATCGGCTCGCCGGACTCGAGGCCCGCATCGATCCAGGTGGCGACCGGGGAGGACGCGCCGACGACGGTGAGGACGTTCGGGATCGGGGTCGGCTCGTCGCCCGCGGCATCCGCTTCGCCGGAGGCATCCGCTCGCCAGAACGCGTCGTCGAAGCGCAGCCAGACCGTGTCGACCACGCCCATGCCGAGCAGCGAGATCGCACGCTGGTGCATGAGCGGCAGCGCCGGGCTGAATCGCACCGTGTCGGTCTTCAGCACGCCGAGCGGCACCGTGACCACGGCGCGATCGACGGTGAGGGACTCGCCCGAGTCGAGCCGGAGGCTGACCCGGCGATCGGTGTACGCGATGTGCGTGACGACGCTCGACACGGCGATGTCGAGCGGCTCGGCGAGCGTGTCGACGTAGTCGGAGAGCCGCCCGGTGACGAGCGCTCCGACGTCGTCGAGACGCTCGGGGTCGTAGCCGGCGGCCGAGATGACCGAGGTGATCGCGCCCGTCGAGGGCGCCACGCCGCTGTTGATGGTGTGCGCGAGCCAGTCGGCGGGGCTCACGCCCGAATCATCGGGCACGGCCGAGAGCGGCGTCGCCCCCGATGCGGTGAGGGCGGTCGCGAGCGACACGTCGCGGGGCTGGGTGGCCGCCCACTGCTGCGCGGTCGCGATGGCGTCGGGGCCCGTCGCGGGGATCGGGACGCGGAGGCCCTCGGGCGTCGTCGCCGAGACCTCGGGGACGAAGGGAACGGTGTCGACGGATGCCTCGTGCAGCGCGTCGACCACGGCGGCGTCGTCGCCCGTGAAGACGGCCCCCAACTCGATCGGGGCGTCGAAGCCTGTGGCGTCGACGCTCTGGATTCGGCCGCCGAGCCGGTCGCGCGCCTCGATCACGACGACCTCGAAGCCGGCGTCGACGAGATCGCGGGCCGCGGTCAGTCCGGCGAGTCCCGCGCCGATGACGGCCACCCGTTCGCCGGGATCGCCGAGCCGCGTGATGCCGGCGGCGGCACGCGCGCCGGAAGCGCGGGCGCCCTCGAGGGTGCCGGGCCGGTCGGGGTCGGTCGCCTCACCCGCGATGAAGAGGCGCTCGCCCACGGGCTCGGCGAGCGCCTGCCTGAGCTCGGCCGTACTGCCGACCGAGTCGAAGCTGAACGCGCCGCGCGCGAACGGGTCGGCGCCCCAGCGCGAACGGCGGATCGCCTTCGGCAGCGGGACGCCGTTCGTCGGTGCGGGCGGGGCGGTGGTGGTCGGAGGCGCCGTCGTGGGCGGCGGGCTCGGGCTCGGCTCGGGCCAGGTGCAGCTCGCGAGCGCGAGCGTCGCGATGCCGGAGAGCGAGGCGGCGATGAAGGTTCGCCGGCCGATGCCGCCGGGCGCCGCCCGTGAGTCCATGGGATTCAGGCTAGCCGACCGGGTCGTGCCGGGCCCGCAGCATCCGCTTCCGGGTCTCGAGCGCCCCGAAACGACGAAATGCAGGGGATCCCGGGTCACAGGGGCCAGTGAGCCCCTGTGCCGCAGGATCCCCTGCATCAAGCAGGTCGTTCCTCAGCGAGAACGCGTCAGACGACGTAGCCGTCGGCGATGGTCAGCGCCTCGTCGATGATGTCGAGCCCGCGAACGAGCTCTTCCTCGGTGATGACGAGCGGCGGCGCCACGTGCATCCGATTGAAGTGGATGAACGGCCACAGCCCGGCCTGCTTGCAGGCGGCGGCGACGGCCGCCATCGGCGCGGCATCCGCTCCGCCTGCGTTGAACGGGACGAGGGGCTCGTGCGAGGCAGGGTCGCGCACGAGCTCGATCGCCCAGAACAGTCCTGCACCGCGGATCTCGCCGACCGACGGGTGCTTCGCCGTGATCTCGCGCAGGCGGGGCTCCACGACCCGCTCGCCGAGGTCGCGCACGCGCTCGAGGATGCCGTCGCGCTCGAACACCTCGAACGTCGCGACGCCGGCGGCGCACGCGAGCGGGTGGCCCGAGTACGTGAGTCCGCCCTGGAACGAGACGGTGTCGAAGTGCGAGGCTATCCGCTGCGAGATCACCACGCCGCCGAGCGGCACGTAGCCCGAGTTCACGCCCTTCGCGAAGGTGATGAGGTCGGGCACGACGTCGAACGCGTTCACTGCGAACCACTCGCCGATGCGGCCGAAGCCGACCATGACCTCGTCGGCGATGTAGACGATGCCGTACTTGTCGCACAGCGCACGGACACCCTGCAGGTAGCCGGGCGGCGGCACGAGCACGCCGTTGGTGCCGACGATCGTCTCGATGATGATCGCGGCAATCGTGTTCGCGCCCTCGAGCACGATGAGCTGCTCGAGGTGGGCGAGCGCACGCTCGGCCTCCTGCTCGGGGGTCTCCGAGTGGAAGGACGACCGGTACGCGTACGGGCCCATGAAGTGCGCGACCGAGCCGTCCGACGGTTCGTTCGCCCAGCGGCGCGGGTCGCCCGTGAGTGAGATCGCGGTCGCGGTGCCGCCGTGGTAGCTGCGGTACATCGAGAGCACCTTGCGGCGCCCGGTGACGGCGCGGGCCATGCGCACGGCGTACTCGTTGGCGTCGGCGCCGCCGTTGGTGAAGAACACCTTGTCGAGGTCGCCGGGGGCGACCTCGGCGATGCGACGGGCGAGTTCGCTGCGGACATCCGAGGCCATCGACGGCTGGATGGTCGCGAGGCGACCCGCCTGCTGCTGGATCGCGGCGACGAGGTCGGGGTGCTGGTGGCCGAGGTTCAGGTTCACGAGCTGCGACGAGAAGTCGAGGTACGCGTTGCCCTGGTAGTCCCAGAACGTCGAGCCCTCGCCTGCGGCGATCGGCAGCGGGTCGATGAGCGCCTGCGCGCTCCACGAGTGGAACACGTGCGCGCGGTCCTCGGCGCGCACCTGCGCCTCGGCTGCCGCGTCGGGCAGTGGATGCACCGTGCCGAAACGGTCGGTGTAGACGGCCTCGGTCTCGGCGGTGATGGTGTCGGTCATGTGGTTGCTCCTCAGAGAACGGGTCAGTGGTTCTGGGGGAAGCCCAGGTTGATGCCGCCGTGCGCGGAGTCGCTGCGCGTGGCCGGGTCGATCCAACGACTGGTCACGGCCTTCTCGCGGGTGAAGAAGTCGAAGCCATGGGTGCCGTAGGCCTTCGCGTCACCGAACAGCGACTGCTTCCACCCGCCGAACGAGTGGTAGGCGACGGGCACCGGGATCGGCACGTTGATGCCGATCATGCCGACCTGCACCTCGTTCTGGAAGCGACGTGCGGCGCCGCCGTCGTTGGTGAAGATGGCGGTGCCGTTGCCGAACTGGCCCGAGTTGATCAGGTCGAGACCCTCGTCGTAGGTGTTCACGCGAACGATCGAGAGCACCGGGCCGAAGATCTCCTCGGTGTACGCCCGCGAGGTGGTCGGCACGTTGTCGATCAGGGTCGGGCCGAAGAAGAAGCCGTCCTCGTGGCCGTCGACGGTGAACCCGCGGCCGTCGACCACGATCGTCGCCCCGTCGTTCTCGGCGATGTCGACGTAGGAGGAGACCTTGTCGCGGTGCACGTCGGTGATGAGCGGGCCCATGTCGGGCTCGACGCCGTCGACGCCTGCGCCGTTGCCGATCTTCAGCGTCGCGATGCGCTCGCTGATCTTGGCGATCAGCTCATCGGCGACGGGCTCGACGGCCAGCACGACCGAGATCGCCATGCAGCGCTCGCCGGCGGCGCCGTACCCGGCGTTGACCGCCTGGTCGGCGACGAGATCGAGGTCGGCGTCGGGCAGGACGAGCATGTGGTTCTTGGCGCCGCCGAGCGCCTGGACGCGCTTGCCGTGCTTCGAGGCGGTCTCGTAGATGTACTGGGCGATCGGAGTCGATCCGACGAACGAGATCGACTGCACGACCGGCGAGGTGAGGAGCCCGTCGACGGCGAGCTTGTCACCCTGCAGCACGGTGAACACGCCGTCGGGCAGGCCGGCCTCCTTCCAGAGCTGTGCGAGCCAGAGCGCCGCCGAGGGGTCCTTCTCGCTCGGCTTCAGGACCACGGCGTTGCCGGCGGCGATCGCGATGGGGAAGAACCACATCGGAACCATGGCCGGGAAGTTGAACGGGCTGATGATGCCGACCACGCCGAGCGGCTGCTTCAGCGAGTAGACGTCGATGCCGGTCGAGACGTTCTCGGAGAAGGCGCCCTTGATCAGGTTCGGGAACCCGGTGGCGAGTTCGACGACCTCCTGGCCGCGCAGGATCTCGCCCATCGCGTCGGAGACGACCTTGCCGTGCTCGGCGGTGATGATGGCCGCGAGCTCGCCCTTGCGCGAGTTCAGCAGCTCGCGGAAGGCGAACATCACGTTCTGCCGCTTCGCGATCGAGTAGCCGCTCCACACCTCGAACCCGGCCTGCGCGGACGCGATCGCCGCGTCGATCTCGGCCTGGTCGGCCAACGCGACCTCGGCCCGCACGGCGCCGGTGGCCGGGTTGTACACCGGGGCCGTGCGGCCCGAGGTCGACGCGCGCAGCGCGCCGTCGACCCAGTGTCCGAGCAGTGGCACGTCGGGGGCGGATGCGGGCGAGGAAGCGGTCTCGGTGATGCTCATTGGCAGTTCCTTCACTGATGTGCGGCGGTCGCGGCGGTGCCGATATCGGACAGAATGGCCGAGGTCGGCTAGGCTTCGTATTCCCAGTGTGACAGAGGAAGAAAGGCGACTCCGGTGGCAGATCGTCGCGAAGATGAGGCGATTCAGACGAACCGTCCGGTGCTCGAGCCGGCCGATGACGGCCTCCCGACCGTGCGCGAGATCCTCGCGATCCCCGCGGTCGCGCACGGCATCCCCGAGGTGCTCTCCGGCGGTGATGCGCTCGATGCGCACGTGCGCTGGGCCCACGTCTCCGACAGCGCCGGCGTCGCCCGGCTGCTGAACGGCGGCGAGCTGCTGCTGTCGACCGGTTCCGGGTGGCCGACCGAGCCCGCCGAGCTCGCGGCGTTCATCGGCGGACTCGTCGACGTGGGCATCGCCGGCCTCGTGCTCGAGCTCGGCGTGCACTACCGCTACGTGCCAGCCGTCGTCGAGTCGGCGGCGCGCGAGCGCGGGCTCGCGCTCGTGGCCCTGCACCGCGAGGTGAAGTTCGTGGCGCTCACCGAAGCGGTGCACAGTCGCATCATCTCGGAGCAGACGGCGGCGCTGCGCGCCCGCGACGAGGTGCGCGAGCGCTTCACCGCGCTCGCGCTGCGCGGGTCGCCGCCCGACTTCATCGTGCAGCAGCTCGCCCAGACGCTCGGCGCGGCGGTCGTGCTCGAGAACCTCGCCCACGAGGTCGTGGCCGCGGACGTGCCGCTCGCGGCCGAGGTGGACCTCTTCACCCGGTGGGAGACGCGGTCGCGGCTGGCGCACCGACGCCACGACGAGCAGCGCGCCCAGGGCAACGGCGCTTCCTCCGACGACTGGCTCATCGTGCCGGTCGAGGCGCGAGGCATCCGCTGGGGCCACCTCATCGCCCTGCCGGGTCCGGCGCATCCGGCCGGCAGCACGAGCGTGCTCGAGCAGGGCGCGATCGCGCTCGCGCTCGGCCGCCTCGCCGACGGCGCCGCCGACGAGTGGGTGCGCATCGGTCGTCAGCGCCTCGTGGACGGCCTGCTGGACGGCCGGTTCGCCGGCCTGCCCGCGGCGTCGGCGCGCATCGAGGCCGCCGGCCTGCCGCTCGAGGGCGCGCGACTCTTCGGCGTCGTGGTGACCGGCGGCGCGGTCACGGCGGCGGCAGCGGATGCCGCGGCTCGCGAGCTCGGCGGACGGGCGCTGGCCGGGGTGGCGCCCGAGAGCGCCGCCGCAGCCACGGCCACGATCGTCCTGCTCTCGCTGCCGGCCACGCGCGCCCTCGACGACGCATCGGCCAGGGCCTTCGCGATCGCGCTCGCCGCAGGCGACGCGGTGATGCTCGACCGGCTCGTGCTGTCCATCGGCTCCGAGGCGAGCGATCTCGACGCCCTGCTCGGTTCGGTGCAGGAGGCGATCGACCTGGCTCGCGGCCCGGCGCCGCGTTCGGCTCGCGGCCCGGTGCTGCGACGATCCGACGACCGTCCGCTCATGCGACTCGTGACGGCGCTCCGCGACGACCACCGGCTGCTCGAGCACGGGGAACGCATGCTCGAGCCGCTCATCGACTACGACCTCGCGCGCAAGGGCGACCTGCTCGACGTGCTCGGCGCGGTGCTCGCGCATCCGGGCAACCGCACGGCCGCGGCATCCGCTTCGCACCTGTCCCGTTCGGTGTTCTACCAGCGGCTCGCACTCATCGGCGACCTGCTCGGGGTCGACCTCGACGACGGCGAGACGCTGACGGCGCTGCATCTCGCGCTGCTCGTGCGGCGCAGCGTCGTGCGCTGAGCGCCGAGCGCTGAGCGCTGAGCGCTGAGCGCCGAGCGTTGAGCGCTGAGCGCCGAGCGTTGAGCGCCGTGCCCCTGATCCGAGCAGCGGATTCTGTTCTACTTGCTATTGACAAGTGCACTTGCAAAGAGCAAGCTGGATGTGAATCATCCGGTAGACACTGACGATCCCATGGAGGCGATCATGACCACGACCAGCATTTTCGTGAACCTGCCCACGACCGACCTCGAACGCTCCAAGAGCTTCTACGAGGCGCTCGGGTTCCGCATCAACCCCCTCTTCACCGATGACAACGCCGCGTGCGTCGTGCTCGACGAGAACATCTACTTCATGGTGCTCACGCGCGACTACCTCGCCACCTTCACCGACAAGCAGATCATCGACCCCAAGACGCATGCGCAGACGAGCATCTCGTTCACCCGCGACTCGCGCGACGAGGTCGACGCGGTGCTCGTCAAGGGGCTCGCCGCCGGCGGCAGCGAGCCGCGCGAGGCGCAGGACTACGGCTTCATGTACTCGCGCGACCTCGAAGACCCCGACGGCAACATCCTGGGGTTCCTCTTCATGGAGCCGGCCGCTGCAGAGCAGGGTCCCGACGCCTACATGGCCGGGCAGGGCGCTGCTGCGCCGTCGGCCACGGCCTGACGCACACAACATGGCGACACGCGGGGCGCGCGGCTTCGGCCAGTACGGGGGAGTGGCCCGCGCTCTCGAGCGGGTCGGGGATCGATGGGCGCTGCTCATCGTCCGCGACCTGCTCGTCGGGCCGCGCCGGTACGGCGACCTGAAGACCGGGCTGCCGCGCATCCCGACCAACATCCTGAGCGATCGGCTCAAGGAGCTGCAGGAGTCCGGCGTCGTGCGCCGCGTCCCGACGGTGCGCGGCGGGTACGAGCTGACCGCCCTCGGCCATGGGCTCGAACCCGTCGTCATCGCCCTCGAGCGGTGGGGGTGGTCGGTGCTCGGCGATCAGGCCGAGGGCGAGGCGGTCACGCACGACGCGCTCGCCGTCGCGCTCCGCGCCGCATTCCGAGCGGATGCCGCGGCGTCCCTGCCGCCGACCGAGTACGTGCTGCACGTGGCCGGGACCTCGGTCTCCGCGATCGTCGTCGGCGGCACGCTCGATGTCGCACCGGTCGGCGCCGGGGCGCTTCCGCAGCCGCGCCGGCGCTCGGCGTTCGAGCCGGTGCCGTCGGCCGTGCTCGAACTGGAGCTCGAACCGGCGGCACTCCATGGGGTGCTGGCGGGCGACGCGTCGGGCGCGGTCGTGCTGGCCGGTGATGCCGAGCTGCTCGCGCGATTCGGGCTCACCTTCCGCATCGAGCCGGTCGGACCGTCGACCGATGTCATCTCCGCGGCGGCGTAGCGTCAGCGCTGCTCCGCCACCACCTCGACCGGGTCGAGGTCGGCGCTCGAGAACCCGATGCGGAGACCTCGCGGCGGCACCGGGCTGAGCACTCGCTCCACGGCGCGACGCGACACCGCGACGCTCGCATCGACCGTCTCGCCCGCGGCGGCCTGCACACGGGCCGCTCCGAGGAAGCGGAGTCCGGAGTCCGCAGCGGAGACCGGGTCGACCTCGGCGTAGAGCTGCACGAGCTGCGCGCCGGCGCGCGCACCGGTGTTCGCGACCTGCAGCCGCACTTCGAGGGCGTCGTCGCGCCAGACGCCCGATGCAGGCCTGCGCCGCCACTCGGTGAATCCCAGCCCGTGCCCGAACGGGTACGCCACCGCGTCGGGTGCGGTGCGAGCCCGATATCCGAAGGCCGCCCCCTCGTCGTACCGGAGGACGCCGTCGACGGGCTGCGTGCTCGGGAAGCCCGCATCGTCGTGTGCGAACCAGGTGGCGGGAAGGCGCCCGCCCGGTTCGGCGGTGCCGCTCAGCACCCGGGCCAGGGCGGTGCCCGCCTCCTGCCCGGGGAAGTGCGCGACGAGGATCGCGCCGACACGGTCTCGCCACGGCATCGTGATCGAGGCGCCGGCATTGACGACCACCGTGGTGCGGGGGTTCGCCTGCGCGACGGCCTCGACGAGGGCGTCCTGGCCGAGCGACACCGCGAGCGTCGTGCGATCGAAGCCCTCCGACTCGTCGGTCTCGGTCGTGACGACGGTCACGACCGCGGCGTCGGCCCATTCGGCGAGGGCCCTCGCCTCATCCAGCAATGCCTCGGGGGTCCTGGCCTCGTGGTCGAGGCCCAGGCGGAACGCCACGATGCTCGCGGCCTCCGGCTCGAAGGAGAGCTCGATCAGCACCGGGCGGTCGGGCAGTTCGAGCGTCTCGACGTGCTGCGGCGGAGCGCTGAGTGCGGTGATCGGGTCGGGGTCCTCGAGGCCGAGCGTGCGGCTCGAGACCACCCTGCCGTCGACCTCGAGCGTGAACCGCCCGACACCCGCGTACCCGATCCTGCGCACGCCGGGCTCGCGCACGCGGGCGCTCGCGACGATCGTCGCGACGGATGCCTCGTCCACACCGTCGGGGAAGCCGAGGCCGTAGACGAGAGCTCCGGTCAGGCGCTGCTCGGTCGCGATCGTGGCGCCGTCACGGTCGAGGAACGCGACCTCGATGCCGGGACGGCCATCGCTCGTCGTGCTCTCGGTGCCGATCGCGGTGAGCAGCTCGAATGGATCGCACCCGGTGGCGAAGCGCACCTCGCTGCCCGGGTACTCGGCGCGCACGCCGTCGAGGAACGAGACCACGTGCGGGGGCACGACGGTCGCGCTCCCGCCGCCGCCGATGCGGACCCGCCGGGCGGCGGCGCCGATCACGGCGATCCTCGGCGTGGTCGACCGCGGCATCGGGAGCGTCGCATCGCGGTTCTCCAGCAGCACCATGCTCTGTACCGACAGGGCGGTGAGCGCCTCGCGGAGCTCCGGATCGTCGGGGGCCGGTGCCGGCGGTGCTGCCGGGGCCGCGGGTGCTGCCGGTGTCGTGCTCGCCCTTGCGGCGGGGTCCGGGCCTGCGGCGGGGAGATCGTCGAGCGCGCCGACCCGGGCTGCGAGCCGCAGCAGGCGCGCCGCCCTGCGGTCGAGGTCGGCCACGTCGACGTCGCCCGCTCGGACCGCGGCGGCGAGGCCCTCCGCCCACTGGGTCGCGGGGCCCGGCATGGCGAGGTCGGTGCCCGCCTTCGCGCTGGAGACCACCGAACGCACCGCGTCCCAGTCCGAGATCACCACGCCGTCGAATCCCCAGTCGTGTCGGAGGAGTTCGTCGAGCAGCGGGGACTCGGTGCCGGTCGTGCCGTTGATGCCGTTGTAGCTGCTCATGACGGCCCAGGCGCCCGCCTCGACCGCCGCGGCGAACGGGGCGGCATAGACCCGCTCGAGGGTGTCGCGGTCGATGACGACGTCGGCGGTCATCCGCTCGGTCTCGGAGTCGTTGCCGACGAAGTGCTTCGCCGTCGCGGCGACGCCGGCGGACTGGATGCCGCGCACCACGCCCGCCGCGATCGCACCGCTGAGGGCCGGGTCCTCGCCGAACGACTCGAAGTTGCGCCCCGCGAGCGGTGAACGGTGGAGGTTCATGGTCGGGCCGAGCACGATGCGCACGCCCTTGCGGCGGGCCTCCCCGCCGATGATGCGGCCGGCCGTCTCCGCGGCGTCGGCGTCGAACGTCGCGGCGATCGCGGTGGCATTCGGCAGTGAAGCGGATGGGTCGTGTTCGGTCCAGCGTTCGCCGCGGACGCCGCTCGGCCCGTCGGACATCACCATCTCGCGCAACCCGATCTCGGGGATCGCGGCCGTCGACCAGAAGGTCGCGCCGGAGACCAGCGCGACCTTCTGCTCGAGGGAGAGACGGGCGATGCGGCCGGCGATGTCCGCGTCGAGGTCGATCGCGTGCATCGGATCGGTCGCAGCCGCCATCAGCGAACCCGGCGGATGGGCATGACGAGCAGCGCGCCGACGGCGGAGAAGAGCGCGGCGAACAGGAAGAGCGCCGCGAAGTTCATGCCCGGCTGCTGGCCGAGCCACGTGAGCCCGAGGAAGAACGGCGCGATGAACGGGGCCACGAACTGGGGTGCCGCCGAGGCGATGTTGAAGACGCCGAGGTCCTTCGCGGCATCCGCATCCTTGTCGGGCAGCACATCGGTTGCGAGCGCGAGGTCGACACCGAAGTACACGCCCTGCGCGAGTCCGCCGATGAACAGGCCGACGAGCGCCATCGGCAGGCCCGAGTGATCGGGTGCGGCGAACACGAGGAACAGCAGGCTGACCGCGTAGATCAGCGCCGAGGTGACGACGAAGACCTTGCGGCGCCGGAACACGTCGGAGAGCTTGCCGGAGGCGTATCCGGTGATGACCGAGCCGATGACCATCACGAGCGTGCCCCAGAGCACGACGGCGTCGAGCTCCGGGCCCTCGAATCCGAGGTGCAGCTGCGAGTAGGGCGTCTGATAGACGAGCAGGTACGCGATGCCGAGCATGAAGAAGAACCGGCTGATCCAGGCCCAGGCGAAGTCGGGGCTCTTGCGGGGGTCGAACACGAAGGAGCCGAAGAAGTCGCGGAGCGAGTAGGGGGTCACCTCCGACTTGGCGAGGTGCCGGTCGTACGGCGTCAGCGCGAAGAACAGCGCTGCAGCAGTGAGGAGTGCGACGACGAGTGGCGCCAGGAACCGCCACGGGCTGCCGGGCTCGCCGCCGATGACCGCTCCGGCGTCGTCGAAGGTCACAGTGCCGGCGGCGAAGAGGCCGACGAGCCAGACCGCGGGGAGGGCGGCGACGTTCATCGCCACGCCGAGCCATGCCGCGACGGTGCCCCGGTGCCGCTCGGGCACCTGATCGGGGAGCACTGCCGTGTACACGGCGAGCAGGCCGTTGCAGCCGATCTGGCTCACGGTCCAGCCGATCGCGATGGTCGTGAGTTCGGCCGGGCCGAAGGTCACGATGAGCAGGCCGAGGGCGAACACGAGTGCGCTCACCACGATCCACGGACGGCGCATGCCGAAGCGCGACGTCGTGCGGTCGCTCAGGCGGCCGATGAACGGGTTCGCGAGTGCTGCGGCGATGGCGCCGGCCGCGGACACGATCGCGAGCGCGCCGACGGAGGTGACGCCTTCGCCGGCCGGCGGGAAGAGCTCGGTGAGCCGGGTGTAGAGGGCGAGGATGCCGGGGCCCATGATCCCCACGTACGCGCCGAGGTAGGCGAGCACGTAGATCGTGAAGAACCCGCCGCCGGGCCGCGGTCGCGGGGGAGCGGATTCGGCAGTGGTGGAGAGCGGTAGCTGTGACATCGTCGACTCCTTCGTCGTGAGGGAGTTCACACCCTACCAACCAGATGGTAGGTAATACCAGACGATACGATGAGTTCCGGATCAGGGGAGGCGGCAGATGAACGCAACGACCGCGCGTGCGCCGCACCTCGTCAGGGGGGATCAGGCCCGCACGAGGATCCTCGAGGCGGCCTCGGAGGCCTTCGCCCGCGAGGGCTTCAACGGCTCGTCGCTCGACCGCATCGCGAAGGCCGCGGGCCTGACCAAGGCGGGCCTCATCCACCACTTCCCGACGAAGCTCGATCTGCTGCGCGCGGTGCTCGACGCCCGTGAAGACGAAGCGCTCGTGCAGGCGGGTCGCGACACCGCCACCCTGCACGTGCTCGACACCCTACTGATGGTCGCCCGACGCGACGTCGCCGACGAGACCCGCACGCGCGGGTTCGCCGTGCTGCTCGGCGAGGCGGTCGCCCTCGACAGCCCTGTCGCCGACTGGTTCCAGGGTCACTACGGGCAGCTCACCGACGAGATCGCGAGCGCGATCGCCTCGGCGGCTCGCTCCGGAACCGCGCGGACCGACCTCGACGCCGACGCGATCGCGGCCGAGGCGGTCGCGGTCATGGACGGACTGCAGATCCAGTGGCTGCTGGGCGGCAGCGCCGAGGCGTACCTCGAGCGGCTCGAGCAGTACCTCGAGCGGCTCCGGTCACACCTGACCGCCGTCGGCTGATCGGTCGCGAGCCGCATCATCGGAGATCCGCGCAACTTCGGAGCATCCGGAGTCATCCCGTCCGAGCAGGTGCAGATGTCCGCGCCGTGGTACGGCGAACGCGGCGGGTGACGCTGCACCCGCCGCGTTCGTGCCGACTACTTCGCGACGAAGGAGAGACGCCGGTTGGCGAACTCGCCGATGCCGACCGGGCCCATCTCGCGGCCGAACCCGGAGCGCTTCACGCCGCCGAAGGGCAGCTCGGCAGCCTCGGCCGCGATGATGTTCACGTGCGTCATGCCGACCTCGAGTCGCGAGGCGACTCGGGCGGCGCGGGCCTCGTCGGTCGAGAACACCGAGCCACCGAGGCCGAGGTCGCAGTCGTTGGCGAGCTCGATCGCCTCCTCGTCGCTGTGCACCCGGTAGACGGTCGCCACCGGGCCGAAGATCTCTTCGCGGTACGACTCGGAGTCGCGGGGCACACCTGTCAGCACGGCGGGCGAGAAGTACGCACCGGGGCCGTCCGACAGCACGCCACCGGCCTCGAGCGTGGCACCCGCGGCGACGGCCTTCTGCACCTGGGCGTTCACGGTCTCGGCGGCGGTGCGGGACGACAGCGGCACATACTGTCCCTCGCCGAAGTTCAGCTGGTCGCCCGGCTCGAGCCCGTCCGCGAGACGGCGCAGCTCGGCGACGAACTCGTCGTAGATGTCGTCCATCACGATCAGCCGCTTGTTGGAGTTGCACACCTGGCCGCCGTTGTAGACGCGGAAGTCCCAGGCCGCCTTCGCGACACTCGCCACGTCGTCGGAGTCGAGCACGACCATCGGGTCGATGCCGCCGAGCTCGAGCACGCACTTCTTGAGGTGCTGTCCGGCCTGCGCGCCGATGATGGCGCCTGCCCGCTCGGAGCCCGTGAGCGAGACGCCCTGCACCCTGGGGTCGGCGATCATCGTCGCGATCTGGTCGTGCGAGGCGAAGACGTTCTGGTAGCCCCCGACCGGGATGCCGGCCTCCTCCATGATCGCCTGCACCGCGAGAGCCGAGCGCGCGCAGATGTCGGCGTGCTTCAGGATGATCGTGTTGCCGAGCACGAGGTTCGGCGCCGCGAAACGGGCCACCTGGTAGTACGGGAAGTTCCACGGCATAACGCCGAGCAGCGCACCGACCGGCAGCTGTTCGATGATCGCCTTGCCGGGGATCGTGCTCGGGATCTCGTGGTCGGTGATCAGGCTCGGCCCGTAGACGGCGTAGTAGTCGATGATCGAGGCCGCGAATTCGACCTCGTCGACCGACTCGGCCAGCGACTTGCCCATCTCGAGGGCGATGAGCCGTGCGAGTTCGTCCTTGCGCTCCACGAACAGCTCCGCCACGCGCTTGACCGCCGCGGCACGCTCCTGAACGCTGCGGCCGCGCCAGTCGCGGTACGCGGCATCGGCCGCCGCGAGGGTCTGCTCGATCTCCGCGTCGGTCGCGACG
This sequence comes from Agromyces sp. Root81, assembly GCF_001429165.1. Taxonomy (GTDB): domain Bacteria; phylum Actinomycetota; class Actinomycetes; order Actinomycetales; family Microbacteriaceae; genus Agromyces. The sequence continues at coordinate 435,028 of NZ_LMIR01000003.1, read as the reverse complement.
TCGAACGTCTCGACGATCTCGCCGGTCGCGGGGTTCTGTACTCGGTACTTCGCCATTCTGTGATCCTCCTTCGTCGCGCCTCAGCGCGAGATGAATACCTTGCGGAGCGTCTCGCGCACCGTCCAGATCGTCTTCATGCCCGCCTCGAGGCGCACGACGGCGCCGGGGGCGAGGATGATCGGGTCGGCGATCGGGTGCTCGAACTCGACCGTCGCGGCGCCCGCGAGCACGACGAAGACTTCGTCGACCTCGACATCGCGCATCGCGCCGGGCGTCATCTCCCACACGCCGATCTCGCCGGCGTCCGACGAGTCGAGTGCCTGGTAGCCGGTCGCGGGCGAACCCGCAACGACCTGGTCGGCCGGCACCGGCTCGTGCTCGAGCACGAGGCCCGGGGCATCCGTCACCGCACCGGCGAGGAGGCGAAGGTCGTCGCTCATGAGTCGAACCCCAATCCGAGGGCGTCGAGGGTCTTCAGCAGCACGTTGCGCTTGCCCTGGTTGTGGTCGGCGCGGTTCAGCGACCAGCGGGTCGCGTTGATGCCCATCGACGCGGCCGGCTCGGGAGGGAACGGCAGCGGGCGCTTGCGCACCATCTCGAGCTGCGTGCGCTCGTTGTCGCGGCCCTCGAGCAGGTCGAGCATGACCTCGGCCGCGAACCGGGTCGAGCCGACGCCGAGTCCGGTGAAGCCGGCGGCGTAGGCGACGCGGTTGTCGCGCGCGGTGCCGAAGAACGCCGTGAACTGGGTGCTCGTGTCGATCGCGCCCGCCCACTGGTGGCTGAACTGCAGCCCCTCGAGCTGCGGGAACGTCGTGAAGAAGTGGCTCGCGAGCTTCTGCCAGCTCTCGGGCCGGTTCTCGTACTCCGAGCGCACCTTGCGGCCGTAGTTGTAGATCGCGTCGTACCCGCCGAACAGGATGCGGTTGTCCTTCGAGAGGCGGTAGTAGTGGAACTGGTTGGCCATGTCGCCGATGCCCTGGCGGTCCTTCCACCCGATGTCGGCGAGCTGCCCCTCCGACAGGGGCTCGGTCATGAGCACGTAGTCGTAGACCGGCACGGTCATCAGGCGGTTGCGCTTCAGCAGCGACGGGAACACGTTGGTGGCGAGCACCGCGTGCGCGGCGTCGACGCGGCCGCCGTCGGTGATCACCGAGACCGCACCGGTCGATCCCGGCGTGTCGATGCGCTTGACGGGCGAGTGCTCGAAGATCTCGACGCCGAGCTCCTCGGCGACGCGGGCGAGCTCGGAAGCCAGGCGCGCGGGGTGCACCATGGCGTTCGTGCGCTGCTCCCAGACGCCGGCGAGGTAGGTCGGCGATGCGACCGACGCCTGCACCGCCTCCTGGTCGAGGAAGACGACGCCCTCTTCGCCCTTCTTCACGGACTCGGCGTGCCACTCGCGCAGCCACTCGACCTGGTGCTCCTCGATCGCCGGCGCGAGCATGCCCGTGCGCTCGAAGTGGAAGTCCATGCCGTACTCGGCCTCTGCAGCCTCGATCGCGTCGAGGTTCTGCATGCCGAGGCGGTGGAGCGTCGGCATCTCCTTCGGCCAGCGGGCCTCGCCGTTCTCGTCACCGTGCGTGAGGCTCGCCTCGCAGAAGCCGCCGTTGCGACCGGATGCCGCCCAGCCGACGCTCTTCGCCTCGACGAGGATGACGCGGGCGTCGGGGGTGCGGCGCTTGGCGAGCACCGCCGACCAGAGGCCCGTGTAGCCGCCGCCGACGATGACGAGGTCGGCGACGTGGTCGCCGGTGAGCTTCGGGCGACCGCCCACGGCCCCCTCGGGCAGGTCGTCGAGCCAGAACACCGAGCGTGCGGTGTTCTCGAGCGAATGGGCGATGACGGATGCCGGCGGCTGGTGTCGTTCGAAGACGGTGGTTCCCACGGGGATCACTCCGATGCGGTTGTGGTGCTTCCATCCTTTCGTGCGACCCTGCACGTTCGCCAGCTCGTCCTGTCTCGACATCCGCTCGCCGTCGGACACGGTGGCTGGATCGCCGTAACACTCTGAGACCTCCTTGGGCAGACTTCGCGCAGATCACCGCCACCATCGCCGGCGAGCAGAACAATCTGCTTCGGGTGGCGCAGCGTTCAAGGCTCCGACCTCCCCACCTCGATCAGATCTTGGTGCTCAATTCTCGAAGGTCCCCGTACCAGCGGGTGTGATCGCGGTGTAGATTTCGACGGCGGTGGTCAGTTCCTCATGCGCCCGCATGAGTTTGTCTGTGCCGCACAGCACTTGTAGCCATTGCGCTTCCCGCGTGCTCCCGAGTGCAAGTACGACAGCATCGCTGTGAGCAACCAGGTTTGCGATAACTCTCTCCGACTCGGCTTCGCTCAGCTCGCTCGCGCGAGTCGTGTGGGGTCCGGCGGGCCAGAACGGTACGGTCGGCGCATCCGTGTCCAGCGCCTCTGCATCGACGATTTCACCATCGAGCCAGAGCCCCGTGACCACAACGAGTCCATCGGCTGCAGGGTGCAATCCTGCTCTGAATCGAACGGATACGTCACCCCCCGTCAGCCGCTTTCGGGAACTCGGACTCCATGAGGGACTTACCCACAGGATCCCCTCATCCATGCCGACTAGCTCGAGTGTGCCGCTGGCCCGCACTAGGCCGCCTTCGATCGGAATCAAGCGGTACTCCACAGCACATCCATGGACCACTTGGGTTCGCCAGAGTTCTTGTGACACGCGTAGTTGAGCATCCCTTGCACCGTGTCAAGCATCGTCTCACCCCTCGATTTGCAGGTGAACTCATTGCTGAAGTGGTTCTGGTAGTAGTTGTACTGCCAGACATTCAAGATTCCGACATTGGCCGCGCGTTCCGCTGGCGCCGCGACGGCCGGTGTTGTTTCGGCGATCGCTACACCAGCTGACAACACGATCAGACTCAGCGCCATGATGACGCGATTGGTTTTCTGTACCATCGAGCTCCCCCTCGTCGTTCCCCACGGACGCCGCCATTCGATCAGCTAGAGGTGCTGCAGGTCAAGCGATCGAGCACGTCACCGTCCCGAGTCACTGACCAGGTAGCGACCCGCTGCTGTACCCGGATGGCCCGTTCAGCGCGGCGAGTGGGACTCGAGGAACTGGTAGACCTCGGTCTGGTCGACACCGGGGAACGTGCCCGTCGGCAGGGCGGCGAGCAGGCTCGTCGGGGTGCGGGCGGCCGGCCACGAGGCATCCGCCCACCGATCGGCGAGCCCGGTCGGCGCCTGGCAGCAGGCGGGGTCGGGGCACCGTGAAACCGCACGATGCGGTGTCTCGCGGCCGCGGAACCACTTGACGTGCTCGAACGGCACGCCGACCGACACCGAGTACTCGCCCTCCTTCGCCTTCTCGATGCGCGAGGTGCACCAGAACGTGCCCGACGGGGTGTCGGTGTACTGGTACCAGGGGCTGAACCGGTCTTCGACGTCGAACACCGTGCGGGCCGTCCAGTTGCGGCACATCGTCGTGCCCTCGATCGCGCCGAGGGCATCGCTCGGGAAACGCACGCGGTCGTTCTCGTAGGCCTTGATGATCGTGCCCGACTCGTGCACCTTCGTGAAGTGCACCGGAATGCCGAGCCGCGCCGTCGCGAGGTTCGTGAACCGGTGCGCCGCCGTCTCGTACGAGACGGCGAATGCGTCGCGCAGCTCCTCCATCGAGATGCGGCGCAGGTTCTTCGCCTCGGTGAGGAAGCGCACGGCCGCCTGCTCGGGCAGCAGGATCGCGGCCGTCAGGTAGTTGGTCTCGATGCGCTGGCGCAGGAAGTCGGCGTAGCCGCGAGGCTCCTCGTGGTCGAGCAGGTGGCTCGCGAGCGCCTGCAGGATCGGCGAGCGGGAGTCGCGCGAGGGCGACTGCTGCGTCGGCAGGTAGACACGCCCGTTGCGCTTGTCGGTCACCGAACGGGTCGAGTGCGGCAGATCGCCCACGTAGTGCAGCGAGTAGCCGAGGTGGCTCGCCATGTCGGCGACCAGCTGGTGCGACACCGGGCCGCCGGTGTGGCCGACGGCCTCGAGCAGCTCGGAGGCCTTCGCTTCGAGCTCGGGGTAGAAGTTGTCGCGGGCGCGCATCTCTGCCCGCAACTGCGCGTTGGCCCGCCGCGCCTCCTCGGGTGTCGCCGCGCGCTCGCGATGGAGCCGGTCGATCTCGTTGTGCAGGCTCAGGATCGTCTGCAGGGTCTGGTCGTTCATGCCCTTCGCCACGCGGAACGACGGCAGGCCGAGGGCCGCGAAGACGGGCCCCCGCTGGGCGCGCTCGACGGCGATCTCGAGGGCGGCGCGCTCCGACGGGGCATCCGCTCGCAGCAGCTCGTCGACGGTCGTGCCGAGCGCGAGGGCGATGGTGCGCAGCATCGAGAGTCGCGGCTCGCGCTTGCCGTTCTCGATCGCGGAGACCTGGCTCGGCGCTCGGTCGATCGCCGCGGCGAGTTCTCCGAGGGTCATGCTGCGAGCCGTGCGGCGATCGCGGATGCGGCGGCCGAGCGTGAGCGCGTCGACCTCGTCGGCCTCACCGGCCTCACCGGCTCTCGGCTCGGCGAGGTCGGGGGAGGGGGGCGCACTGCGATCTGCGGTGATCATGCCTTCGATCGTGACACGCGGCGCCTGATGTCACAAACGGAAGAAGTGCAGAAGTTCTGCGATCTCGCCGTGCTTGGGCGAGTTCGACGAATGAATCGGATGCCTCGGCGTCGAAGAACCTCGGAAGTACTCGTCGCCCGCAATGCCGCGGCGCGCACCGTCACGTCGACGCGGCTGCCGCCGGATCGGGGAGATCTCCCCATCGACCGGACTTGCGACGAATGACGAGAACGGGGGAGCGGCATGACCGACGTCAGGATGGACCTCGCGCGGCTCGAATCGACCGCTCACACGGCGAAGGGGCTCGCGACGACCTTCGACGATGCAGAGGCCTTCGCGGACGACCTCGGCGGGCTCACCGGTCACGGAGGGCTCAGCGACAAGATCGACGACTTCGGCGGCAAATGGGATATCGCGCGGGAGCAACTGCGCGAGAATCTGCGGTCGCAGGCCGATTTCATGCAGGCCATCGTCGACACGTTCAGGGACCTGGACACGACGATGGCTCAGGACGAGGGGACTAGGCCATGAGCGTCCTCCCGGGAAGGCCGGCCGAGCTGGCCTGGCGCGCGGCGACCCTCGTCACCTCGGCCGAGGTCATCCTCGAGGTGATCAACGAGCTGCGCGGCATCGTCGACGACGACGAGGGGAAGGCCGTCCGCGCGCTGTATGAGCAGAACGAGCAGATCTCGTCGGAGTTGGAGCGCATCCATCCCCGGTACAAGGGCACGGCCGATGCGATCACCGAGTACGCGGTCGCGCTCACCGACGCGCACGCCCGCGCCGAGAGCGCCCAAGACGACCTCGACGACGCGCTGCTCGTGCAGGTCAGCGCCGACAGGGCGCTCGAAGACCTCAACGACAGGGTGGATGCCGCTGACGACCCGTCACCTTCGTTGACCGACCAGCTCCCCGGCGCACAGCGTGCCGCCGACGACGCCGTGGCGTCGGTGAGCGACGCCAGGGCGAGCATCGAGGCGGCGCGCGAGGCGATGAACGATGCCGCTGAGGCAGCGATCCGCAAGATCGACGCGGCGATCGACTCGACGAACGAGGGGTTCTGGGACGGAGTCGGCGACTTCTTCTCGGATATCGGCGACTTCCTGGCGGGCATCGGTGAGTGGATCGGCGACTTCCTGCAAGGGGTCGTCGATCTGCTCAAGAAGATCGCCGACACGATCGTCGCGATCCTGGGCGCTCTGGTCGTCCTCCTCCTGATCCACGCGGTGGGAGCGCTGTTCGGCACGGTCGGGCTCATCGTGGCGGCGGTGGTGGTCGGCGTGCTCGCGGCTTTCCTCATCGCCAGCATCGTGTCCGACGTGCGCAAGGGCACGCCGAAGGTGAGTGAGACCGACCCGTATGCGGGTGCGTTGCCGGCGGACATGCCGAAGGATCCGACTCTGGCGAACGTGCTCGACGGCACCGGCGAGGTAGACGAACTCGGCAAGAATGCCGACACGGTCGTCAAGATCACCAAGGTGCTCGGCCCCGACGGCTGGTACTACACGGTCACTCTCCCGAGCACGCAGGAGTGGCTGTCACGGTTCGGCGACCAGGGCGCCGTCAACGACCTCGACAGCAACCTCGCACTGATCCTGACCCCTGCGCTGCAGACGCAGTACGAGCGAGCCGTGCTCGAGGCCATGGATCAGGCCGGAATCGGTGAGAACGATCCGGTCATGCTCGTCGGCTTCAGTCAGGGCGGCATCATGGCCGGCCACCTCGCGGCCTACAACTCGGATTACAACTGGCAGGCGGTCGTCGTCTCGGGAGCGCCGATCGACCACATGCCGATCCCGGACTCCGTGGACGTGGTCTCTGTGCAGCACAACGGCGACCCGGTGCCCAACCTCGACCTCGTCGCGGGTGATCTCGGCACGGAGCACGGATCGAACTGGACGACGATCAACGTCGATCCGCCGGACCCAGATGCGGTGCTGGGCGTGGATGTCGGTGCCCATAACGCCCTGAAGTACTCGCGAACCTATCAGGATCATCTCGCCGAGGTGCAGGCGAGCCACCCCGACCTCGCGAACTTCTTCAACGAGGATGGGTACGTGGACGTCTCGTACCACCACTGGAAAGAATGAGCATCATGCGACAGGGAACGGGAAGGCGCCGACTGCTCACGGTCGTGCTGGCAGGATCGCTCCTGAGCGGTGCGCTGGCGGGCTGCAGCATTGTGCTGCCAGGGCCGGAACATTCAGAGGAGATGACAGTGGACTTCGGAGACGTGTCGGATGCCGTGACGGCGGCAGCGCCCAGGGTCGTGGAGGTCGAGGACCTCAGCCGGTGGCGCAACGGCTTCGGCTACGGGTTCGAGTTGTCGATCGTGACTGATTCGGCCGAGCCCTTCACCTCCGAAGAGCTGGATGCCGTGGTCCAGGCGATCTGGCGGTCGCTGCCTTGGGAGCCGAATGGCATCACGCTGACGGCGGGTGCGGAGACTCCGGAGGGCGAGGAGATCGTCGACCTCAGGGCTGCTGCTACGGGGCTCGAGCCACTGAGTGCCACGAACGCGGGTCAGGCGGGCGTCAGCCTGACGGGCATGGATGCCCGCTACGGCAAGTGGACGACGCCTGAGTGAGCGGCCCTGATCTGCGCTTCCGGTTGCCGGGGCGCTGGTTCTCGCCACCCTCGACCGAATGAACACACGACACGGGTCTTGACACCGAAGGGTTCGCGCTGCGAGCCGCGGCTACCGGGCTGTGAGCAGCTCGTCGGTCGTGACGACCCTGGCGTAGTTTCCGTCGAGCGCCGCCATGAACGAGCCGTGCACCTGCGCCGCCGGGATCACGACGCCGTCGAACTCGAGGTCGGGCGCCGCGCACGCGTCGTGCGCCACGGTGACCCCGAAGCCGAGGTCGGATGCCGCGCGCACCGTGGCGTCGACGCACATGCTCGACATCATGCCGGCGACGACGAGCTCGTCGGCGCCGGCGGCCGCGAGGCGCTCGCCGAGGTCGGTGCCGAGGAACGAGTTCGGCGCCGCCTTCGTGACGACCGGCTCGCCGGGCAGCGGCACGACCGCCGGGTGGATCTCGACCCCCGGCGTGCCCGGGCGGAAGAACGCCGCGTCGGGGGCGTCCCAGACATGCTGCACGTGCACGACGGGGTCGCCGGCGCTGCGGAAGGCGGCGAGCAGCCGGGCGGCCGACGCCGCAGCCGCGTCGGGACCGACGAGCGGGTGGGCGCCCCCGTCGAAGTAGTCGCGTTGGATATCGACGATGATGAGCGCGGTGGTCACACGGTCACGATAGCGCCCGATCGCGCGACTCGAGCACCTCGGGCACGTGGGCCTCGGCCCACGCCCGCATCGCCGCGATCGGCTCGAGCAGCGACCTGCCGAGCGGGGTGAGCGCGTACTCGACCCGGGGCGGCGATTCGACGAAGGCCCGCCGTGACACGAGGCCGTCGCCCTCGAGCGCTCGGAGCGTCTCGGTGAGCACCTTCGGCGTGATCACCCCGACACGGGCCTTCAGCGCGGTGAAACGCATCGGTCCGGGTTCGAGCGCGAGGATGACGAACATCGTCCACCGCTCGCCGATGCGGCCGAACACGATCCGGCTCGGGCAATCGGGGCTCAGCACGTCCTTCGCGGACGCGTCCGTCCCGTCGTTCTCCTCCAGCAGCGACGTCGGCATGAGCACCTCGGTTCCCTCGAGATCGGTTCCGTTGAAGTAACCAGTATCCGATGCATACCGTGGTCCCCATGCGAATTCTCCTGACCGGTGCAACCGGCTACATCGGATCCTCCGTGCTCGACACGCTCGTCACCTCCGGGCACGACGTCGTCGCCGTCGTCCGCACTCCCGCGGCCGCCGCGCGCGTCGCCGCGCGCGGTGCGGCGGCCGTCGAAGGCGAGGTGACGGATGCCTCGTGGTTCGGCTCCGTGCTCGAGGACGTCGACGCCGCCGTGCACACCGCCGCCCCCGACGCGGGCGCAGAGGCGTTCAACACGACGGTCATCGACACCGTCATCGACCGCTTCGGCGGCACCGCGAAGCGGTTCGTGCTGACGAGCGGCATCTGGGCCTACGGCTCGGGCGAGGCGATCCACGAGGACGGCCCGCTCGACGCGCCCGAGCTCGTCGCCTGGCGGGTGCCGCTCGAGGAGCGGCTTCTCGCGTCATCCGTCGATGCCGCGATCGTCGTGCCCGGCGTCGTGTACGGGCGCGGCCGGGGACTCGCCGGCCTCATCACCGACGCCCCGCGCAGCGAGGGCGGCGAGCTCCGGCTCATCGGCGACGGCACGCAGCACTGGACCTGGGTGCACGTCGACGACCTCGCGCGGCTCTACGAGCTCGCGCTCACCCACGACGGCCCGCTCGGCCGCATCGTCGGCAGCGACGGCAACCCCACGACCGTGCTGGCGCTCGCCGACGCCGTGGCCGGCCGAGCCGGCGTCGCCCCCGAGCCCGTCGAGCTCACCCGCGCTCGGCTCGGTGCGGCATTCGCCGACGCACTCCTGCTCGACCAGCGCGCCACCGGCGGCAAGGCGCGCGCGCTCGGCTGGGTGCCGGAGCACTCGAGCGTGATCGAGGCGGTGAGGAACGAGGCATCCGCAGCCTGAGTTGGCTCGGCGGAGCGTGTCGATGGGGAGTGCTCCCCATGTCGCGAGGTTGCGGTGACTGGTTGGATGGCCGGGGGGTCGGATCGGCCCCGATCCGAAGGGGAAATCACACATGACTGCAACACGCCCGATCGCCGCGGCTTCGCTCGCCCTGTTCGCCCTGCTGCTCACCGGTTGCGCCGGTGCATCCAACGCCGGTGACTCGGCCGAGGCGAAGCCCGAGGCCAAGGCCGAGGTCGCCGCGGACCAGACGCCTCAGGAGGCATGCGACCTCATGAAGGGCAGCCTCGAGGAGCTCGTCGAGCTCTCGAGCGCCGAGAACGTCGCCACGCTCACGAGCGACCCGACCACGGCCGTCGCCGCGCTGAAGACGACCGAGGCGAGCATGCGCGAGGCCGCCGCGAAGGTGACCAACGCCGACGTCGTGGACGCCGCGAACGGCGCCTCCGGCGCGATGACCGAGTACACCGCGTTCCTCGACGTGGTCGTCTCCGACCCGGCGAACGCCGACCTGTCGAAGCTCAGCGAGCAGGTCACCGCGCTGCAGACGGGCATCGCCGAACTCGGTGAGGTCTGCTCGCTCTGACCGGCGGCGCCTCGAGCGCACCGCTGAACGAGAACAGGGGCGGGAGCTGATGCTCCCGCCCCTGTTCTCGTGTTCGAACGGTCAGCCGCCGCCCATCGTGCGGGCGATGTCGGCCGCCGAGTCTCCCGAGCGTTTCAGCACGAGCGCGACGAGACCGAGCGCGATGAGCGTGAGCACGAGCATGATCGTCGAGACCGCTGCGATCTCGGGCTTCAGGCCGCTGCGCAGCGCGCTCAGCACGTAGACCGGCCACGGCGTCGACCCCGAGACCGAGACGAATGCCGCGATGACCGTGTTATCGAGGCTGAAGGTGAACGACAGCATGAATCCGGCGAAGACCGCCGGCATGGCGAGCGGCAGGGTGACCTTGCGGAACGTGCGGGTCGGCGTCGCGTACAGGTCGGCCGAGGCCTCCTCGAGCTGCGCCTCCTGGCCCACGAGCCTCGCGCGCACGAGGTACGAGACGACCGTGATCGAGAACAGCGAGTGGCCGATCACGAGGCGCACGATGCCGTCGTTGAAGATCGACATGCCGAGGTCCTGGCCGAGGAAGACGGTCCACGGCAGCAGCGCGACGGCGTCGACGATCTCGGGTGTCACCGAGACGAGCAGCAGCAGTCCCATGAACCACCACACCCACTTGCCCGGATGCCGCGCCATCGCGATGCCCGCGAGGGTGCCGAGCGCCGTGGCGACGAGGGCGGCGATGAAGCCCGTCTGCACCGAGATCCAGACCGCGTCGCGGATCGCCGGCTTCGCGAGCAGGGCGAGGAACGAGTCGAATCCGAAGTGGTCCCACGAGACCAGCAGTCGCCCGACATTGAACGAGGAGACGATGATGACCGCGATGGGGGCGAACAGGAAGACCATCACCAGGATGCCCCACACGTTGAACGCGACATCCGACCACGCCTTGCGCGGCCGCCGCACCGGTCGCTGCGCTGCTGGAGCACTCATGCCGCGACCTCCTCTCGAATCGAAACGGATGCCGGAGCGGTGTCAGGAGCACCGATCACGAGCCGGTGACTCGCCCGGATCGGCAGGGTGACGAGCCACACGATCCCCGCACCGATGGCGACGGTGAGGAGGATGACGATGATCAGCACGACCGCCATCGCGGAGCCGAGGGCCCAGTTCTGCGCGGTCTGGAACTGGCTCGCGACGAGCTGGCCGACCATGTTGCCCTTCGCCCCGCCGAGCACGGTCGCGGTGATGTAGTCGCCCATGAGCGGGATGAAGACGAGCAGCACGCCCGCGATGATGCCGGGCTGGGCGAGCGGCAGGGTGATGCGGAAGAACGTCGTCCACTTGCCCGCGCCGAGGTCCTTCGAGGCCTCGCGGAGCGGCCCGTTGACGCGGTCGAACGCGACGAACAGCGGCAGGATCATGAGCGGCAGGTAGTTGTAGACGACGCCGAGGAGCACCGCGCCCCGCGTGTTCAGGATCGCGAGCGGCTCGAAGCCGACCGTCTGCAGCGCCGTCGAGATCCAGCCCTCAGGCGAGAGGATGACCTGCCAGCCGATCGTGCGCACGAGGAAGTTCGTCCAGAACGGCACCATCACGAGGGCGACGAGCAGGCCCCGCCGCGACGGCGGAGCCTTCACCGCCATCCAGTAGGCGACGGGCAGTCCGATCAGGAAGCACAGCACGGTGCCGGCGACGCCGACCCAGAGCGTGTTCTGGAACGTCGCGAAGAACGTCGGGCTGAGCACCTCCGCATAGCGGTCGAACGACAGCTTGTCGGTGGCCTGCGTGGCGAAGATGCTCGGCTTGTAGCCGAAGCTGAACCACACGACCATTCCGACCGGGGCGACGAAGAAGATCGCGAGCCACGCCCACGCGGGCGCCGCGAGGAGGAATCCGGGGAGTCGTCTACGCACCAGCCGCCGCCTTCGTCGCGTTCCAGATCTGCACGATGCGCTCCTGCGCCTCGGTCAACTCGCCTTCCTGCATGGTCGCGAGCTGTTCGGGAGTGAAGAACACCAGGTCGAGCATCGGCAGTCCGGCATCGGCCGCCGCCTGCTCGATGTCCTTCGCACCGGTGTGGTAGCCGATGTAGTCGAGCTCCGACAGGGCGTTCTCGGGTGAGAGCACGTAGTCGATGAACGCGTGCGCGGCCTCGGGGTTCGGAGCACCCGCGGCGATCGCCCAGTTGTCCATCCAGATCTCGGTCGCCGGTGAGCCGAGCACGAACTTCCAGCGATCGGGGTCGGGGCTCTCGAGCATGCCGAGTCGGGCGTCGCCGTTGTACGACTGCATGAGCATCTGCGTCGCCTGGGGGATGGCGCTACCGCCGGGGTAGGAGTCGAACGCCGAGATGTGCGGCGCGAGGTCGACGAGGAACTCCTCAGCGGCGTCGAGGTGCTCGGGATCGGTCGTGGTCCACGGGATGCCGTTCGCCCAGAAGTAGAGCCCGGTGAGCTCGGACGGGTCGTCGAGGAGCGACGTCTTGCCGCTCGCCTCGTGCTTCGCCGCGTCGATGAAGTCGTTCCAGTCCTTCAGCTCGCGGTCGATCAGGGTGACGTCGTAGACGAAGCCGGTCGTGCCCCATGCCTTGCAGATCGAGTACTCGTTGTCGGGGTCCCAGGTGCGGCCGAGGAATGCCGGATCGACGTGCTTGAGGTTCGGGATCAGATCGTGGTTCAGCTTGGCCAGCAGCCCGTGCTCGGCCATCTGGGCGACGAAGGTGCCGGTCGGCACGACGATGTCGTAGCCGCTCGTGCCGCGCGCCCCGACGAGCTTGGCCACCATCTCCTCATTGGAGTTGAAGGCGCTCAGCGAGATCTTCGGGCCGAGGTCGGCCGTGAAGGCGTCGAGCACGTCGGGGGCGTCGTAGTCGCCCCAGGTGTAGATCGACAGCTTGCTCTCGAGCGGTCCGCCGGAGGCGAGCGCAGTGGTGGCCGACGATGACGGGGCGCACCCGGCGAGCAGACCGGCTGAGCCCGCGGCGGCGGCGAAGCTCAGGAAACGGCGCCGCGAGAGCTCACGGCGGATGGTCTTCGCCGCGCCGACGGGCGCGAGGATGCGGATCTCGGGTTCGGAAGACATCGTGACTCCTCGGGCGTTCAGACGGTCGGCGGAGCGACGTAGCCGCTCGCGCTCGCCGCATCGTCGGCTGGGAAGAGGAGCACGCTCTCGGCGCGCCACGAGCACACGACCGCATCGCCGATGGCCAGTTGCGGAGCCTCCGGTGAGGGGCGGCGTGCGATGAGGCTCTGGTCGTCGCCGAGCTGCACGAGGTACTGCATGGTCTCGCCGAGGTGGGAGACGCCGATCAGCGTGCCCCGTGCTGTGTTCGATGCATCGGATGCCCCGGCTGCGACATCAGCGTCGATGCTGACGAACTCGGGCCGCACGGCTGCGAGGCCCGTGCTGCCCACAGGCAGCTCGGCGGACATGTTGTACACGAGGGAATGTGCCGAGTCGACGGCGCCACCCTCGACGACCGTGCCCCGGAAGAAGTTCTGCTGCCCCACGAAGGCCGCGACGTAGGCCGAGGCAGGCCGGGCGTAGACCGTGTCGGCGTCGGCGAGCTGCTCGATGCGGCCGCTGCGCATGATCGCGATGCGATCGCTCATCGAGAGCGCCTCGCCCTGGTCGTGCGTGACGAAGACGAAGGTGATGCCGAGGCGCGACTGCAGGAGCTTCAGCTCGAGCTGCATCTCTTCGCGCAGCTGCCGGTCGAGGGCGCCGAGCGGCTCGTCGAGGAGCAGCACGGAGGGGCGGTTCACAAGGGCGCGGGCGAGCGCGACGCGCTGCTGCTGGCCGCCGGAGAGCTGGGTGGGCTTGCGGTCGGCGAAGCCGCGCATCTGGGCGAGGTCGAGGGCGTCGACGACCCGCTCGCGGATCTCGGACTTCGGGGTGCGCTTCTGCTGCAGCCCGTAGGCGACGTTCTCGGCCACCGACATGTGCGGGAAGAGGGCGTAGGCCTGGAACACCGTGTTGACGTCGCGCCGGTAGGGCGCTACGCCGAGCAGCGAACGGCCCGAGACGCGGATGTCTCCGGCGTCGGGCTCCTCGAAGCCCGCGATCATGCGGAGGGTCGTGGTCTTGCCGCAGCCCGAGGGCCCGAGCAGCGAGATGAATTCGCCGGCCTCGATGGTGAGCGAGAGCCGGTCGACGGCGGTCGAATCGCCGTACCGCTTGGTGACGGCGTCGATGACGACCGTTCCGGGAGCCTCTGCGCCGGGCGATGCGGTGGTGGTCGCCTCCGCCTCGGTCGTCGTTGCCGTGGTCACTTGCCAGCACCTCCAGTTCACCCGCACGCCATCGCGCAGGAGGCCCATTCAATCCGGGCGACCCGGTGCGCGCAATGCGAGCCACGGCGAACGGGACAAACCATCGGGCGGGCGGCGCCCGCCCGACAGTCCGTCTGGAGTTTCGGGTCGCCGCGTCAGGCGTTCAGCGCGGCCGTCGGCGAGGTGCGCGCGGCGCGCGCAGCCGGGAGCGCACCGGCCACCGCGCCGACCACGACCGTCGCCAGCACGCCGGCGGCGAGCACTGCGGGCGGCACGGTGACGAGCCATCCGTTCGCCCCCGCGACGATCGCCGTGATCACCCAGCCGATGGCCGTGCCCGCGATGCCGCCGCAGAGGGCGAGCAGGATCGCCTCGACGAGGAACTGCGAGCGGATGTGCCCGCGCGTCGCGCCGAGCGAGCGGCGCAGGCCGATCTCCTGACGGCGTTCGAGCACCGAGATCACCATCGTGTTCGCGACACCGATGCCGCCGACGAGGAGGGCGATGGACCCCACGCCGACGAGGAGGCCCGTGAACGCCTGGTCGATCGTGTTCTTCGCCGCGAGCGCGTCGGATGGCCGGCTGATCTTCACCTGCGTCGGCGACTCGGGGTTGATCGTGGCGGGCAGCAGGTCGCGCACCTGCTCGACGAGGTCATCGGCCGAGCGCTCGTAGATCACCGTCGGCGAACCGCCGAATCCGAAGAGCTCGGCGGCGATCGGCCCGCCGACCATCGCGACGGAGTCGAGCTCGGGAGCGAGCGGCGACCGCTCGAGGATTCCGGCGACCGTGAACTGCTTCCCGCCGATCTCGACGGCGCTGCCGATGGTGACGATGCCGAGCCGCTCCGCGGTCGTGGCGCCGAGCACGACGACCGGGAACTGCTGGGTGGCGCCGTTGAGCCACACGCCCGAGTCGAGCTCGGTGCCCGTCGCATTCAGCAGATCGAGGTCGGCGGCGACCACCGTGAGACCGCCCGTGGCACCCGGATCGATGAGGGCGTTGCGGTAGACGTGCACGTCGGCGAGCGTGGCACTCCAGCTCGCCTGCTCGACGCCGTCGATGCGCCGGACGCGATCGATCGCATCGGCGGGCAGCTCGGCGTCCTGGCCGAAGAAGTCCGACCCGGCCGTGGCGGTGAGGAGGTTCGTGCCGAGTGCGGCGAGCCGCTGCTTGACGAGCGCCTCGCTCGATGTCGAGATGCCGACGACGGCGATCATCGCGGCGATGCCGATCGCGATGCCGAGCGCCGAGAGCACCGCGCGCATCGGTCTCGCACGGAGGCCGTGCAGGCCGAGCCCGAGGAGATCCGCGGTGCGGAGGCGGGAGCGAAGGCCGTTCACGAGCGGGCTCCCGCAGGGACGCCGGCAGGGACGCCTGCGCGGACGCCCGTCCGAGCGCCGCTGTCGGCCGACAGCACCCCGTCGCGGATGCCGACGCGCCGGGGCATCCGCTCGGCCACCTGCGGGTCGTGGGTGATCACGACGACGGTCGTTCCCGCCGCGTTGAGCTCGGCGAGGATCGAGACGATCGCCTCGCCCGAGCGGGTGTCGAGCGCACCCGTCGGCTCGTCGGCGAGGAGCAGCGCCGGTTCGCCGACGACGGCCCGCGCGATCGCGACGCGCTGGCGCTCGCCGCCCGACAGCTCGTTCGGGCGGTGGTGGGAGCGCGCGGCGAGACCCACGCGCTCGAGCGCGACGGCGGCACGCGCACGTCGCTCAGCCTTCGGCACCCCGGCGTAGAGGAGTCCGGTGGCGACGTTGTCGAGCGCGCTCACCCCCTCGGCGAGGTGGTACTGCTGGAACACGAACCCGATGGTGTGCGCGCGGAGCCCCGAGAGCTCGGCGTCGTCCATCGCACCGGTGTCGTACCCGTCGATGTGGATCTCGCCCGAGCTCGGCCGGTCGAGGGTGCCCATGAGGTTCAGCAGCGTCGACTTGCCCGAGCCGCTCGGACCGACGATCGCGACCATCTCGCCGCGCTCGATGTCGAGGTCGGCGTGCGAGAGCGCGACCGTGGGCGGCGAGCCGTAGGTGCGCGTCACCGAGCGCATCCGGATCAATGGCGCGCTCACTCCGGCACCACGACCTCGTCGCCGGCCTCGAGCTTGCCGCCGGTGACTTCGACGAGGCCGTCGGCGAACAGGCCGAGCTCGATCGACACCGTCTTCACGGTGCCCTTCTCCACGACCTCGACGGCGAATCCGCCGCCGGTGCGGGCGAGCAGCGCGGTGACCGGCACGAGGAGGGCGTCCTCGCGTCGGACCGCCGTGAGGACGCCGTTGACGCCGACATCGTCGAGTCCGTCGGCGGCGGCCGGGTCGTCGAGCGTGATCGTGAGGGGCAGCTTGAGCTTCTTCTCGCCCTTGTCATCGGCCTGCTCGACGGGCGCGCCGACCGCGCTCACCGTGCCCTGCACGGTCGCGCCGCCCGGCAGCGTGAGCTGCACCGGCGTGCCGACCGGGGCGATCGCCTCGAGGTTCGGGGCGATGAAGGCGCTCACGCGTTTCACCGTGTCGGAGACCGCGATGACGGATGCCCCTGCGCCCGCGCCGATCTGCGCCTTGCGCTCCGCGACGCGCACCCCTGCGGGCGCGAACACGACACGCCCCTGCTCGATCGTGCCGGTCCGCTCGAGGCCGAGCGACTTCTGCCAGCGCTCGATCGCCGCAGCGGTCGAGCCGGCGAACTCCTGGTCGGGTTCGCGCTCGAAGAAGCCGAGCGCGGCGAGGTTCTGCTCGAGCTGCAGCACGTCGGGGCCGTCGTCCATGCCCTCGGCGAACTGGCGCCACATCGGCAGCGCCCCGAGCAGGAGCACGACGGGGTCGTCGTCGACGCGGAACAGTGTGGCACCGCGGTCGAGCACGGCGCCCGCGTCGGGCAGCCAGGTGATCGTGCCGCCGAGGCTCGTGCCGAGCTCCTGCGAAGCGCCGTAGCCGAGACGGCCGCTGAGGCGGACGCGTTCGGTCAGGTCGCCGCGGGTGACGGGGGTCGTCGCGACATCGGCGTCGGCGTTCGCCGCGTCGCCGTCATCCGACGACGAGGCCGACCAGGTCACTGCGAGCATGGTGCCGGCGATGCCGAGCACCGCGATGCAGGCGCCCGCGATGAGCCACGGGGCGCGGCGACGCCGGCCGGGCTGCGGGGCGGCCGGGGCATCCGTCGCCTGCTGGTCGCCGGTCACTCCTCGCCCACCGTCGGGAAGTCGGCCTCCTTGTTGCACGCCTCGGCGTCGGCGGGGTCGATCTCGTCGGCCGACATCGCCTCGGTCATGCCGACCGAGCCGTCGGACGAGATCTTGGGGTCGTCGAAGTCGTAGCCGCGTTCGCGCAGGCACGCTGAGAAGCGCAGCGAGGCCTCGTTCAGCTCGTCGGCGTCGGGCATGCCGGGGATCGGCGGCGGATCGCCGACCTTGTCGAAGCAGGTGCGCTCGGCCGCCGCCATCGCGTCGAGGTCGACCTCGTCGGGGTCGACGGCCTCGGTCGAATCGCTCGAGGTGCTGCTGCCGTCGGCGGACGTGGCCATCTGGATGTCGATGCCCTCGTCCTTCATGCAGGAGGCGAAGTCGGCCGACCACTCCTCGTAGGCGGCATCCGAGTCGCCCGACTTGAGGTCGGCGGAATCCGATGCGTTCGGGGCGCACGCGCTGAGTGCGAGGAGCAGGGCGAGGCCGGTGAACGCGAGCCCTGCGCGGGCTCCGCGGGAGGAACGTGTGGTCATGGGGGAGTCCTTTCGATCGCGCCGAGACTGGCGCAGGACTCAGCACACACTCAGAGCGGTTGTAGTGGAGTAAAGGTCGGCATTGACGTTCTCCTTACGCCCGACGGGGTGTACTGGAGTCTCCGGATGCCGCAGATCGAAGGGAATGGCACGTGCGCGTGTTGATCGTGGAGGACGAGCCGTACCTCGCCGAGGCCGTGCGCGCCGGGCTCGCGCTCGAGGCGATCGCAGCGGATGTCGCCGCCGACGGCGAAGCCGCCCTCTTCAGCATCGACGTCAACGACTATGACGTGGTGCTGCTCGACCGCGACCTGCCGGGCATGCACGGCGACGACGTGTGCCGCACCCTCGTCGCCCGCGAGGAACGCCCGGCGATCCTCATGCTGACGGCCGCCCGCCGACTCGGCGACAAGGTCGGCGGCTTCGAACTCGGCGCCGACGACTACCTGGCGAAGCCGTTCGAGTTCCCCGAGCTCGTGGCGCGGGTGCGGGCGCTCGGCCGCCGCCGGTTCACCGCGCTGCCGCCGCGCCTCGAGGCCGCGGGCGTCGTGCTCGACCCGTTCCGGCGCGAGGTCTTCCGCGACGGCCGGTTCGTGCGACTCTCGCGCAAGGAGTTCTCGGTGCTCGAGGTGCTCATGCGCGCCGGCGGCGGAGTGGTCAGTGCGGAGACGCTGCTCGAGAAGGCGTGGGACGAGAACGCGAACCCTTTCACGAACTCGGTGAAGGTGACGATCTCGACGCTGCGCCGAAAGCTCGGCGAGCCGTGGATGATCCGCACCGACCCCGGCGCCGGCTACGCGATCGATTCGGCCCATGGCTGAGCGCGCGGCATCCGTGCCCCGCACCTACCGCCTGACCGTGCGGGCGCGGCTGGCGCTGACCTACGCGCTGCTGCTGACGACAGCGGGCGCCGTGCTGCTCGTGATCGTCGCCTTCGTCGTCGGTCTGGTGCCGAGCTACGAGTTCGCGGCGACTGCTGCGCCGGCCTCCACGCTCGAGGATGCGACCGTGGCCACGCCGGCGGAGTCCACCACCGCAACCGAGCTGCCGGCGACCCCCGCCCCGGCCGAGCCGTACGCCGACCCGGGTGCGGTCGCCTACGACCCGGGAATCCTCTCCCTGTCGACGACCGAGGCGGCCGTCGTGGTGAGCTCGCGCGCCGACATCCTGCAACTGCTGCTCTGGGTGTCGGTGGGGGCCCTCGCGCTCCTCGCGGCGGGCGGCGCCTGGGCCGGCTGGTTCGTCGCCGGCCGCATGCTCAGGCCGTTGCAGGAGGTGAACGTCGCCGCGCATCGCGCCTCGCGCGGCCACCTCGACCACCGCATCGCGCTCACCGGGCCGCGCGACGAGATCACCGACCTCGCGGACACCTTCGACGGAATGCTCGATGCGCTCGAGCGCTCGGCGAACGCGGATCGCCGGTTCGCCGCGAACGCGTCGCACGAGTTGCGCACGCCACTCGCGACGACCCGCACGATGCTCGACGTGGCGCTGAGCTCACGGGCCGCGGGCGACGCGCAGCTGCTCGAGCGTCTGCGGGAGATGAACGAGCGGAGCATCGCGACCGTCGAGGCGCTGCTCGACCTCTCCGAGCTCGAGTCGACGGAGTCCGGCGCCGTCGGGCCGGTGGACCTCGCCGCCGTGGCGACATCCGTCGTCGACGAGGCGCGCGCCGAGGCGGACGAAGCGGGGGTGCGGCTGACGCTGTCGGCCGGGGCCGGGGCCGGGGCGTCCCTCGTCGAGGGTGACGAGGTGCTCCTGCGCCAGCTCGTCGTCAACCTCGCGCAGAACGCGATCCGCCACAACGAGCCCGGCGGGTTCGTGACGGTGACGACGGATGCCTCGGGCCCCGTGCCGACCCTCGCGGTCGAGAACAGCGGGGCGGAACTCGACGCAGCGACCGTCGCGACCCTGACGGCCCCCTTCGCTCGGGGCGGCGGGCGCACGCGCGACGCATCCGACCGGGGACGCGGGCTCGGACTCTCGATCGTGGCCGCGATCGTCGCCCGGCACGACGCCGAACTCGACCTGGCGCCGCGGGCGGGCGGCGGCCTGCGCGCCGTGGTGCGCTTCCCGCGCTGACGCGCCCCAGCACCCCTCACCCATCCACTTCAGCCACCCCACCACCCACTCGACGCGCGCGTCGAGATGACATGTCTCCCGAATAACCAAGGGGACGCCCCGAGCCGAGCTCATCGCTCGCACCGCTCGCGCCCTCGCGGAACGGGGGTGGACCGGCACCCTCGTCGCGTCGAGGTGACACGTCTTGTCGATCGCACCCATGTTGAGCCGACGAGAAGTGTCATCTCGGCGCTGGGTGTGGGTGTGGGTGTGGGTGTGGGTGTCGGGCGGGTGCAGGAGTGCGCGCGAGAGCGGGAACTTCTGGCGCGCAGAAGAACGCCGAAAGTTCACCCCC
Organism: Agromyces sp. Root81; assembly: GCF_001429165.1. Lineage (GTDB taxonomy): Bacteria > Actinomycetota > Actinomycetes > Actinomycetales > Microbacteriaceae > Agromyces. The sequence goes on along the minus strand of NZ_LMIR01000003.1, from coordinate 414,930 downwards.
CGAATCGTCGGGTCGGCCCCTCCGAGCGAGCGCAGAGTGGATGCACAGCCACCCCGACGGCGCCGAAGCAGACGCCGAACGGAGCACCACGAAGCATCCGCCCGCTGCACCGAAGGAGCACCACCATGAGCACGAACCGCCCCGGCGACCAGACCCAGACCGCAGCCGAGCTGCAGCTCGAGTGGGACGCGAACCCGCGGTGGAGCGACGTGAGCCGCGACTACACCGCCGAAGACGTCATCGCGCTCCGCGGCCCGGTCCGCGAGGAGCGCACGCTCGCCAAGCGCGGCGCCGAGAAGCTCTGGCAGGACATCCAGCAGAACACGGGTACGGCGTTCGCCCCGCAGGAGGACCCGCAGTGGTCGGCCGCGCTCGGTGCCCTCACCGGCAACCAGGCCGTGCAGCAGGTGCGCGCCGGCCTGAAGGCGATCTACCTCAGCGGCTGGCAGGTCGCGGCCGACGCGAACCTCTCGGGCCAGACCTACCCCGACCAGTCGCTCTACCCCGCGAACTCCGTGCCGGCCGTCGTGCGCCGCATCAACAACGCGCTGCTCCGCGCCGGCCAGATCGAGCAGGGCAACGACGACCGCGACTGGATGGCCCCCATCGTCGCCGACGCCGAGGCCGGATTCGGCGGCCCGCTGAACGCCTACGAGCTCATGCACCAGATGATCGAGGCCGGTGCGGCCGGCGTGCACTGGGAGGACCAGCTCGCGAGTGAGAAGAAGTGCGGCCACATGGGCGGCAAGGTGCTCGTGCCCACGTCGCAGCACATCCGCACGATCAACGCGGCACGCCTGGCATCGGATGTCGCCGGCGTGCCGTCGATCATCATCGCCCGCACCGACGCCCTCGCCGCGACGCTGCTCACGAGCGACCACGACGAGCGCGACAAGCAGTTCGTCACGGGCGAGCGCACGGCCGAGGGCTTCTACGAGGTGCAGAACGGCATCGAGCCGGTCATCGCCCGCGGCCTCGCCTACGCGGAGTACGCCGACCTGCTCTGGGTCGAGTCGGCCGAGCCCGACCTCGACCTCGCGCGTCGCTTCGCCGAGGCCGTGCACGCGAAGTTCCCGGGCAAGCGCCTGAGCTACAACTGCTCGCCCTCGTTCAACTGGAAGCGCCACCTCGACGACGACCAGATCGCGAAGTTCCAGCGCGAGCTCGCGTCGATGGGCTACGCATTCCAGTTCATCACCCTCGCGGGCTTCCACTCGCTCAACCACGGCATGTTCACGCTCGCGAAGGACTACAGCGAGCGCCACATGTCGGCCTACGTCGAACTCCAGGAGGCGGAATTCGCCTCGGAGGCATCCGGATACACCGCCACGCGCCACCAGCGCGAGGTGGGCACCGGCTACTTCGACCAGATCGCCACCGCGCTGAACCCCAACAGCGCAACCCTCGCCCTCGTCGGATCGACCGAGGAAGAACAGTTCAACCACTGACCCGCTCACGGGCACACGAACTCAGAGGAGCAACGACCATGAACACCACACCCAGCATGACGCTCGAACGAGAGCGAACGGATGCCGCATCCGCTCGCCTCCCCGAACCGAAGCGCGCCGCCGGCAGCTTCCAGACCGTCGAACCGCGCATCGAGATCACCGCGCCGCTCGGCGAGCGGTACGACGAGATCCTGACGCCCGACGCCCTCGCCTTCCTGGCGGAGCTGCACGACCGCTTCGCCGGCACCCGGCACGAGCTGCTCGCCGTGCGGCTGCAGACCCGCGTCGACGCGGCGAACGGCCGCGACCCGAAGTTCCTGCCGGAGACCGAGTCGATCAGGAACAACGCCGACTGGCGCGTCGCCGGGCCCGGCCCCGGCCTCGAGGACCGCCGCGTGGAGATCACCGGCCCGACCGATCGCAAGATGGCGATCAACGCGCTGAACTCGGGCGCGAAGGTCTGGCTCGCCGACCAGGAGGACGCCACGAGCCCCACCTGGGCGAACGTCATCGAGGGCCAGCTGAGCCTCTTCGACGCGCTGCGCGACCGTCTCGAGTACACGAGTCCTGAGGGCAAGCAGTACCGCGTCACGGCCGAGGAGACGCCGACGATCGTGATGCGCCCGCGTGGCTGGCACCTCGTCGAGAAGCACTTGAAGTTCCACGACCGGGCGGGGCGCGCGATGCACGCCTCGGGTTCGCTCGTCGACTTCGGGCTGTACTTCTTCCACAACGCGCAGGCGCTCATCGCCGCCGGCCGCGGGCCGTACTTCTACCTGCCGAAGCTCGAGTCTCACCGCGAGGCGAAGCTCTGGAACGACATCTTCGTCTACGCGCAGAACCGGCTCGGCATCCCACAGGGCACGGTGCGCGCGACGGTGCTCATCGAGACGATCCAGGCCGCGTTCCAGATGGACGAGATCCTCTACGAGCTCCGCGACCACTGCGCGGGCCTGAACGCCGGGCGCTGGGACTACATCTTCTCGATCGTGAAGACGTTCCGTTCGCGCGGTCGTCGCTGGGTCATGCCCGACCGCAAGGCGATCACGATGACGGTGCCGTTCATGCGCGCCTACACCGAGCTGCTGGTGTCGACCTGCCACAAGCGCGGGGCGCATGCCATCGGCGGCATGAGCGCGTTCATCCCGAACCGGCGCGACCCCGAGGTCACCGAGCGCGCGCTCGCCGCGGTCTCGGCCGACAAGCGCCGCGAGGCCGGCGACGGCTTCGACGGCACGTGGGTCGCGCACCCCGACCTGATCGCAACGGCCCGCGCCGAGTTCGACGCGGTGCTCGGCGACCGGCCGAACCAGGTCGACCGCCTCCGCGACGACGTGCACGTGACGGCGGCCGAGCTGCTCGACATCCCGTCGATCGGCGGCGAGGTCACCGAGGGCGGTGTGCGCGACAACGTCTCGATCGCGATCCGCTACATCGAGTCGTGGCTGCGCGGTACAGGTGCTGCGGCGATCGACAACCTCATGGAGGACGCAGCGACGGCCGAGATCTCGCGTTCGCAGATCTGGCAGTGGCTGAACGAGAACACGGTCACGGCCGAGGGCACGCGCATCGACCAGACTTCGATCGTGCGCCTCATGGCCGAGGCCGTCGCCGCCCTGCCGCGCTTCGAGGGCGACCGGTTCGACGACGCGATCTCGGTGTTCCGCAGCGTGGCGCTCGAGCCCGAGTTCCCGACCTTCCTCACCGTCGGCGCCTACGCGCGCTTCCTCTGAGGGAGAACTTCCTCTGAGACCAGGCCTGAAGGGGCCGTCCCGACCGCATCCGGCGATCCCGGAGGTGCCGCGGTCGTGGCGGCCCCTTCGTCGTGCCCGGCGCGTCTGCCAGAATCGGTGCTCGTGACCCAGCCGACCGACACCGCCGTCCGCATCCGACCTGCCGCGATGACGGATGCCGCCGCGCTCGCGTCGCTCGCCGCCGAGACGTTCCCGCTGGCCTGCCCGCCGCACACGACCGCCGAGGCGATCGCCGACTTCATCGCCCGCAACTTCGGCGTGGAGCAATTCGTGGGCTACCTCGCCGACCCCGAGCGCATCCTGCTCGTCGCCGAGCCTCCGCAGGCCGACGACGCCGGTGCGGCCGGTGCGGCCGACGCGCCGCGCCTCCTCGGCTACACGATGCTCGTCGCGGGCGAACCCGGCGACCCCGACGCCGCTCGCGCGGTCACGGCCCGACCGGCGATCGAGTTCAGCAAGGTCTACGTGCTCGCCGGCTCGCACGGCACGGGCACCGGTGCGGCGCTCATGCGCGCCTCGCTCGAGGCGGCCCGGGCGTCGGGGGCGGCCACCGCATGGCTCGGCGTGAACGAGGAGAACGCCCGGGCGATCGCGTTCTACGAGCGGCACGGGTTCGCGAAGGTCGGCGACAAGCACTTCGTGGTGGGCGGCCGGGTCGAGGACGACTGGGTGATGGAGCATCCGCTCGTCGCGCAGTAGCTCGCCGCGCAGTCGGCGGCATGACGCGGTCGGCGCGTCGGCGCGTCGCTACGACGCAGCGGATGCCGCGGTGCCGACTGCTGCGTCGGCGGCTCGCGCCGCGCGCCGGGCGAGCCACCAGGTGCCGAGGCCCGAGGTCAGGAAGATCACCGCGAGCACGACCCACCCAGAGAACCCGTGCGAGATCGCCGTGGCGTTGACGAGGAGGGGCGCCGCGAGGGCGCCGACCGTGTAGCCCATGCCGAACACGCCCTGGTAGCTGCCGGCCTGCACGGGGTCGGCCAGCTCGAAGCTGAGGCCCCAGCCGCCCGCCTGCGAGAGCACCTCGGCGAAGGCGTGGATGATCGCGGCGAAGACGAGCACGGTGATCGCGAAGCCGATCGGGAGCCCCGCTGCGGAGGCGTAGACGAGGCACGCCGCAGCCATGAGCCACGCTGCGATGCCCGAGACGCGGGCGGCGACGCGCAGGTCGTGCGTGCCCCGCGACAGCGGCACCTGGAAGATCACGACGATGATCGTGTTGAGGATGAGGAGTGCTGCGACGACGGCCTCGGGGGCCGTGGTCTCGCGGGCGATCCAGAGCGGCACGCCGAGCTCCGCGACGCCGAACTGCATGCCGAAGATCGCGCTGAGTGCGGTCAGCACGAGGTAGCGCGGGTCCCGCCAGGGCGAGTGCCGTCGCCACGCGCGGCGCTCGGCGGCGGCGGCCTCGGCGCTGGCGCTCGCGTCGAACGAGCCGGTCGCGGTCGTCACGGGCGCGACGGGCTGGCGAGCGGGGGCGTCGACCCGCGACGGCAGGCGAACGAGCTGGATGAGCCCCAGCAGGTAGAGCACGCCCGCGCCGGCGATGAGGAAACGGTACGCCTCGGCGGTGCCGATCGCGAGGGCGAGCGCGCCGAGTCCCGAGCCGACGGCGATGGCGAGGTTCGTGACGGTGCGGAGCACGGCGCGGGCGTGCACCCGGCTCTCGCCGGTGAAGGCGCGCGCGATGATCGCCGAGCGCGTCGAGTTCGCACCCTGCTCGAAGAGGCCGCAGACGACGGCGATCACGAGCGCCGTGATGAAGTCGCCGGCGAAGACGTAGGCGATGAGCGCGACGCCCTCGATGGCGGTGAAGACGATGAGGAGGCGCTTGGCGCTGTACCGGTCGGCGAGCCAGCCGCCGCCGAGCGAGGCGATCACGCCGGCCGCGCTCGCCGCGGCGAGCACGATCGCGACCTCGTGCGGCGCGAGGCCGACGATGAAGGTGAAGTAGAGCACCGTCACGGTCAGGAAGATGCCGCGGCCGACGCGCGAGATCAGGGTCGCGCCGACGAGGATGCGCAGCACCGGATCCGAGACGGATGCCGCGATGCGGGTGATGAGCGAGGCCGTGCCGGGGGTCTCGGGGCCGATGGTCGGCACCGTTCCGGTGTCGGGGGTCGTGGGGGAGGTAGGGCTCACTCGTACAGTTCTGGCAGACCCGCCGGGCGCGAGAAATTGATGTAGCGTTTCGCTACATGTTGCGATACGTGCTCAACGAGGGCGACGTCGCCGCCGTGCGCTTCGGCATCTCGCCGCTCTGCGAACTCGGCCTGTCGTTGCGCGCCATCGGCGACCCGTCGCGCTTCCCCCTGCAGCTGCCGTGGCTGCGTCGCACCGAGGCGGCACGCGCCGACCTCGATGCCGAGGCGCTGCGCTGGCTCATCGACGACCGCCTGTGGACGCCCGACTTCCTGAACCCGCGCCCCGAGTCGCCGCTCACGCGGCTCGACGACGAGTTCGAGCAACTGCTGGCGACTCCGTCCGAGACGTTCATCGGCGACCTCGTCGCGGTGCACGGGTACGTGCCGCCGGTGTTCGAGGGCTCGCCGCGCGTCGCCATCCGGCGCATCGTGCGGGCCCTGCGGGAGCTCTGGGATGCCTCGTTCGCACCGTACTGGCCGCGCATGCGGGCGGTGCTCGAGGCCGACGTCGTGCACCGGGGTCGCCAGATCGCGCAGAGCGGTCTCTCGACGATGCTGAACGACATCTCCTCGACGGTCGACTACGAGGGCGGCGTCGTGTCGGTACGGCTGAAGGACCCGGCGGACCGCGTGCAGCCGATCGACGGTCTCGGCCTCACACTCGTGCCGACGATGTTCACGCGCCGTGGCTCCGCGCCGATCGGCGACGGGCCGCCGATGATCATGTATCCGGCGCGCGGTCAGGGCGCGCTCTGGGAGAACGAGCGCGTCGCCAACCCCGCCGCCATCGCCGCGATCCTCGGCGAGACACGGGCGAGCCTGCTCTCCGCCCTCGGCGACCCCGCCTCGTCGACCGAGCTCGGTGTGCGCTTCGGCGTCACCCCGTCGGCCGTGAACCAGCACCTGCGTGCGCTCCGCGACGCCGGGCTGCTCGTCTCGACGCGGTACGGGCACAGCGTGCTCTACCTCAGGAGCGAGCTCGGCAGCGCCCTGCTCGACGCACGCGCGGGCTGAGCGGCCCGAGCCGAGCGCGAGCGCGCTCCGCTCGCCCCGCCCGGCTCAGGCCGGGTCGGGGATGACCCGCAGCACGACCTTGCCGCGGACGTGCCCGGCCTCGAGCAGTCGATGCGCCTCCGCACCGTCCTCGAGCGGGAACTCGCGGTCGACGTGCACGCGCACGGCGCCGTCGTCGATGAGGCGCGTGATCACCGAGAGGGTGCGGGCATCGGGCGCGACCGAGTAGCCGGTGGCACGGATGCCCCGGGCCGCAGCCTCCTCGGCCATGGTCGGCCAGGAGCCGGTGGGCACCGTCACGATCAGCCCGGCCGGCCGCAGCACGTCGAGCGAGCGTGAGCCCGTGGCATCCGTGACGTTGCCGATCAGGTCGATGACCACGTCCTGGTCGCTCACGATCTCGTCGAATCGCTCCGCCGCGTAGTCGATGACGTGGCGTGCGCCGAGCTCGCGCAGGAAGTCGGCGTTGCGGGCAGAGGCCGTGGCCGTGACGACCGCGCCGAAGTACGCGGCGAACTGCACCGCGAAGTGACCCACTCCGCCGGCGCCAGCGTGGACGAGCACCCGTTGCCCGTCGTGCACCCGGGCCGTGTCGACGACCGCGCCCCATGCGGTGAGCGCCGCGATCGGCACTGCCGCGGCCTCGGCGAACGAGAGGGTGGACGGCATGCGGGTCACGCTCATCGAGCCGACCGAGATGAGTTCGGCGTAGCTGCCGCCGACGCGCGGCACTCGCCCCATGCCGTACACCCGGTCGCCGGGCTGCAGCGGATGCGCCGCGTAGGGCACCGACTCCACGACGCCGGCGAAGTCGCCGCCGAGCACCGCCGGGTAGGCGGAGATGGCGCGGGAGACCCCGCGTCCCGACCTGGTCTTCGCGTCGATCGGGTTCACGCCCGCCGCGACGACCCGCACGACCACCTCGTCGCTGATGCGGATCGGGTCGGGCACCTCGGCGATGTGGAGCTCCTCGGGTCCGCCCGTCCGATCGATCACCAATGCCCGCATCGACACACCCTCTCGAGATTGCTCATCGCACCGTATCCGTCCTCGCTATGATCGCACCGACCGCCGGGTGACCGGGGGCACCACCGAGCAGGGGAGAGCGAATGCGCACCGTCTGGGGCATCATCAGGGTCGCGGCGGCGGCGGGCATCATCGTCGCGATCGTCGGCCAGTTCGCCAAGAGCCTCTCGATGGTGCCGGATCCGGTGTTCTTCGTCATCAACTTCCTGAGCTTCTTCACGATCCTCTCCAACGCCCTGTCGGCGATCGTGCTCTTGATCGGCGCCTGGTACGCGTTCCGCGGCTCGAGCGACCCCGGCTGGTACAACCTCGCCCGGGCCTCGATCGTGACCTACATGGCGACGACGTTCGTCGTCTTCAACCTGCTGCTGCGCGACCTCGCGCTTGATCAGGCGGCCACCGTGCCGTGGTCGAACGAGATCCTGCACGTCTGGGCCCCGCTCTATGTCGTACTCGACTGGGTGCTCGCTCCGGGGCGCCGGCCGATCGCGTGGAAGCGCATCTGGACGATCGCGATCGTCCCGATCGTCTGGGTGGTCTACACGATGATCCGCGGCGCGATCGTCGGCTGGTACCCGTACCCGTTCCTGAACCCCGCCATCGAGCCGGGCGTCGGCTACGACGGCGTCACGGTCTACGTCATCGCGATCGCCGCGTTCATCCTGCTCGTCGGAAGCGGCATCCTCGGCATCAGCCGGGCGGCGTGGCCCTACCGTTCCGCGCCCGAGGAGCAGGCTGCGATGGCGGAGGCGTCGCCGGTCGCTCGCTGACCTCGCGGACTCGCGCGGTCGTGCCGCCTCAGGCGCGGGTGTGCTGCAACCAGCGGGCGATGCCCTCGCGTACCAGGGCCGTCTGCGCCTGGAGTCCATCGTCACGGGCCGGCAGCTCGACGAGCGGCGCGCCGAGGCCGGCCGCCCAGCGTTCGGCGAGCGCGTAGGGGTGCACGGGGTCTCGCGGCGCCCCGATGACGAGCGAGCGGATGCCGCGGGGTTCGAGCCCCGCGAGCTCCGAGTCGTCGCGGAACGCGCGGTTGCGCGGGATCTCGACGAGGCGCATCGCCCGCCGCGCGGCATCCGGCGCCGTGAACTGGGCCAGCAGCCCGCGCGCGCCGGCCGGCGACACCGCGGCGACATGCTGGAAGACCGCCCGCTCGCGGAACTCGTCGATGCCTGCAGGGCCGGCATCGGCGAGGATCTGGCCGATCACCGGGAAGGGCCGCAGGTTCTCGGGCAGCGACAGGTCGCTGAACGAGGGGCGCACGAACACCGCGCGTTCGATCGGCAGCAGCTCGTCGAGCGCCAGTCGGAGGGCGAGTGCCGCGCCGAGCGAGATGCCGATGACCGTGAGCGGGGCCGATGCCTCGGGCGACGGCTGGCCGGCATCGTCGATCGCCTCGCGCACCGACGCCGCGACCTCCGCGGCGAGCCGGTCGAGACGGAAGTCGTCGGGCTCGCCGACGGTGAGGAACCCGCCGTGAGCACGGATGTCGGGCGCGACGATGAGTTCGTCGGGGCCGACCGCGGCGTGCACGGCGGGGGTGAACAGTTCGAGCGGTTGGCGTCGATCGGCGCCGAGGCCGTGCAGAAGAACGGTCGTCATCGGGGGGAACCTCCCGGCAGTGGGGAACGCAAGGTCCATGCGCGGTGGAGCGACGGGCGAACGATCGCGCGTCTCACGTGCGCCGCCCGCCGAGCTCTGCGATGAGTTCGTCGGCCAGTCGCACGAGGATCGCGATCTGATCATCGTCACGATCGACCCAACGGTACTCCGGCTCGTCGCGAATGGGAACGAAGTCGTCGTGCTGTTCCCAGACGACGAGGGTGCGATCGGCGCCGAGCACGTACTGCTGCCACCAGACCTGGCGGAGGTAGCTGCGGGGGATGCCGCGCCAGGCGCGCGACGTGGTCTTGATCTCGCAGAGTTCGAGCGCGCCGGTGGGCGTCACCCGCAGTCCGTCGGGCGTCGCGAGGTGACGGCGCTCGAACTCGGCGTGGAAGAGCAGGCTCGACGGCTCGATGTCGTGCGTGCGTCGCACCCACTCGGCGATGACGGGCTCGCGCTCCTTGCCGTGGTCGGTGAAGCGGCTGCCGCCGAACGAACTGCCGTTGCGTTTCTCCCACGCCGCGGAGCGCACCGATGCGAAGGAGGCGAGCTTGGCGGCATCCGTCGCAGTGATGCCGCGCGAGCGGGCCCGGAGCCACGCGACCCGGTCGCTCGAATCGGCCACGACACGCGAATGACACGGATGCCGCGGGCGCTCGTCGACCGCGACCGCCGTCGTCTCGCCCTCGAGATCGAAGAGGGCGAAGGGGGTGTCTGGCACCTGTCGAGCGTACCGCTCCCGCCTGTCAGCGAGCCGACCTCGCGCGCGTGTGCTCGTGCTCGGTTCAGCGTGCCGCGAGGGCGTCGATGCCCTCGGGCGAGAGCGCATGGTGGATCGCGAGCATGCTCGCCCCGAGCACGGCCGCGTTCTCGGCGGCGGCCGACGCCACGATGACGAGGTGTTCGGTCGCAAGGGGCATCGAGCGCGTGTAGACGACCTCGCGCACGCCGGCGATGAGGTGCTCGCCGGCCCGCGCCATCGAACCGCCGATCGCGACGACCGAGGGGTTCACGAGGCTCACGCAGGCGGTCAGCACCTCGCCGATGTCGCGGCCCGCCTGTCGCACGGCCTGGATCGCGTCGATGTCGCCGCGCTTGACGAGCTCGACGACGTCGTTGCCCGAGTTCGCCTCGATGCCCTGTTCGCGGAGCGCCCTGGCGATGGCGGGGCCGGAGGCGAGGGCCTCGAGGCATCCGCGGTTGCCGCAGTGGCAGGGCACGTCGCTGCCGCGCGCGACGCGCACGTGACCGATGTCGCCGGCGATGCCCTGCGCCCCGCGCTGCAGGAGGCCGCCCGAGATGATGCCGGAGCCGATGCCCGTCGCGACCTTCACGAACATGAGGTGCTCGACCTGCGGCCAGGCGAGTGCGCGCTCGCCGAGGGCCATGATGTTCACGTCGTTGTCGACGAGCACGGGCACCTCGAGGTGCTGCTGCACCCAGCCCGGCACGTCGAAGCGGTCCCAGCCGGGCATGATCGGCGGATTGACCGGTCGCCCGGTGGAGTGCTCGACGGGGCCCGGCACGCCGACGCCGATGGCGGCGAGCTCGTGCCGGTCGCGGCCGAGTCCGTCGATGAGTGCGAGCCCTGCGTCGACCATCCAGCCGAGCACGGCCTCCGGCCCCTGCGCGATGTCGATGGGCTCGCCGTGCTCGGCGAGCACGGTTCCTGCGAGATCGGTGACGGCGATCGTGGCGTGCGAGGCGCCGAGGTCGGCGGCGAGCACGATGCGCGCGCCCGGGTTCAGAGCGAACTGCGATGGCGGCCGACCGCCGGTCGATGCGGCGTCGGCCACGGGGGAGACGAGCCCGAGCCCCATGAGCTCGTCGACGCGCGCCGCGATGGTCGAGCGGGCGAGGCCCGTGCTGGCCGCGAGCGAGGCGCGCGTGCGCGGCGCTCCGTCGCGGAGCAGCTGGAAGAGTTCACTCGCCCCCGAGGTCCCGAGTGCCGAGCCCCGGCTGATGTCGACCATGCACTGAGTAAAGCACACCAGCTTGTCGTCTCGGGAAATCTCGAAGGTGTAACGACTCCGGCAACTTTTGACGGGGGGCTAGCAAAAGGTGCGGGGAGTGTGTCAGCATGGCGACCATGACAACGGATGTCACCGCCCCAGCCCGCACGATGCGTGCCGGCTTCGTCGGCGGCGGTTTCATGGCCGCCGTGCACTCCCGGGCCGCTCGCGCCGCCCGGGCCGAGCTCATCGGCGGTGCGTCCTCCTCTGCCGATCGTGCTCGCGACGCCGCCGAACGACTCGGCCTCGATTCGGCCTTCGACTCGGTCGACGAACTGCTCGCCGATCCCGACATCGACGTCGTGCACGTCTGCACGCCGAACGCGACGCACGCGGCGATCGCCCGGGCCGCCCTCGAGGCCGGCAAGCACGTGATCTGCGAGAAGCCGCTCGCGACCTCGGCGACGGATGCCGCGGAGCTGACCGCGCTCGCCGAGGAGCGCGGACTCGTGGCCGCCGTGCCCTTCGTCTATCGCTTCCACCCGATGGCCCGCGAGGCGCGGGCCCGAGTCGCCCGCGGTGAGACGGGTCGTCTCCTCAGCGTGCAGGGCGCCTACCTGCAGGACTGGCTGGCCGCGCCCCACGACGACGACTGGCGGGTCGACGCCGCACTCGGCGGCCCCTCGCGGGCGTTCGCCGACATCGGCTCGCATCTCGTCGACCTGCTCGAGTTCGTCTCGGGCGAGCGCATCGAGCGGCTGAGCGCCTCGACCCGCACCGTCTACGAGGCCAGGGCCATGCACGACGACATCGCGACCGAAGACCTCGTCGCGGTCGTCGTCGAGCTCGCCTCCGGCGCCGTCGGCACGCTGCTCGTGTCGCAGGTCGCGCCGGGTCGCAAGAACGCCCTCTCGATCGAGCTCTCGGGCACCGACGCGAGCGTGCGCTTCGAGCAGGAGCGCCCCGACACCCTGTGGCTCGGGCGCACCGACGCGTCGAGCATCATCGAACGCGACCCAGCGCGGCTCGCCGGGGACGCGGCGCGGCTGTCGCTCGTGCCCGCGGGGCATCCGATGGGCTATCAGGACGCCTTCAACGCGTTCGTCGCCGACGCGTACGCCGCGATCGGCGGGCAGGCACCCGAGGGGCTGCCCCGATTCGACGACGGGCTGCGCGCCGTGCGTGTGACCGAGGCGGTGCTCGCCTCGGCGGCGAGCGGCAACTGGGTGGAGGTGGCGGCATGACCGCGGAGCAGCCGCAGGCCGGGGCCGGCCGCAGCGCCGTGCTCGACGGCGAGCCCGTGCTCGTGGCCACGGGCCTCGAGAAGTCGTTCTTCGGCGTCACCGTGCTGCGTGGGGTCGGGCTCACGCTCCACCCGGGCGAAGTGCACGGCCTCGTCGGCGAGAACGGCGCCGGCAAGTCGACGTTCATGAAGATCCTCGCGGGCGTCTACGAGCGCGACGCCGGCAGCGTCGCCCTCGGCGGCGACGAGGTGGCGTTCAGCCACCCGGTCGAGGCCGCACGCGCGGGGCTCGCCACCGTCTTCCAGGAGTTCAATCTCCTGCCGGAGCGCACCGTCGCGCAGAACGTCTTCCTCGGCCGCGAGCCGCGGCGTCACGGCCTCGTCGACCGGAAGGCGATGCTCGCGGAGACCCGGGCACTGCTCGCCGACCTCGGCATCGACTCGATCGAAGCGGATGCCCCGGTGCGCACGCTCACCGTCGCCGAGCAGCAGATCGTCGAGATCGTCAAGGCGCTCTCGGTCGACGCCCGGGTGATCCAGATGGACGAGCCGACGGCCGCGCTCGCCGACCACGAGGTCGAACTGCTCTACACGATCGTGCGCCGGCTCTCCGAACGGGGTGTCGCCATCCTCTACGTCTCGCACCGGCTGAAGGAGATCTTCGACCTCTGCGACACGATCACCGTGCTGAAGGACGGCGCGCTCGTCTCGAGCGGCCCGGCCGCCGAACTCGACACCGACGAGCTCGTGCGCCGCATGGTCGGCCGACCGATCTCCGCCTACTTCCCCGCGGCCGAGGAGGGCACGGCTGTGGGGGAGCCGCGGCTCGAACTGCGCGGCGCGGGCAACGCCTACGTCGACGACATCGACCTCGAACTCCGGGCGGGCGAGATCGTGGGCGTCGCGGGCCTGCAGGGCTCCGGCCGCACCGAGCTCGTCGAAGCGCTCTTCGGCATCGACCAGTTCACGCGCGGCGAGCTGCGGCTCGACGGCCGCCCGGTGCGGATGACCTCGGCGCGGCAGGCCGTGAAGGCGGGCGTCGCCCTCATCACCGAGGACCGCAAGGCCCAGGGCCTCGCGCTGAACCAGTCGGTCGGCGACAACGCGCTGCTCGTCATCCGCTCGGTCTTCGCGCGGCGCACGACGGCGGCCCGACGCGAGCTGCCGGGCGTGCTCTCCTCGCTCGAGGTCTCCTCGCGCGGCGTCGACCAGGAGGTGCAGTACCTCTCGGGCGGCAACCAGCAGAAGGTCGTGCTCGCGAAGTGGCTCGCCACGAAGCCGCGCGTCGTGCTGCTCGACGAGCCGACCCGTGGCATCGACGTCGGCGCGAAGGTCGCCGTCTACACGCTCATGCGACGGCTCGCGAAGGAAGGGGTCGCCATCCTCATGATCTCCTCGGAACTGCCCGAGGTCATCGGCATGTCCGACCGCATCGTGGTCATGCACGACGGCCGGGCCTCGGCCGAACTGCCCGCGCGCAGCGACGAGGCCACGATCCTCTCGGCCGCCACCGGCACCCTCAAGGTCGGCGGCGCGAAGGTCGTCGGCACGGCGGATGACGCTGACGATGCGAGCAGTCCGGCCAGTGGCAGCGCCGCGGCGGATGACGCTGAACAGGAGCCCGGCCGATGAGCGCCGCGACCGCGACATCCGCTCGCCGGGGCCGCCGTCGTCGCCTCGACGCGAGCCTCATCGTGGGCATCGCCCTCGTGGGCGTGATCATCATCGGCGCGATCCTCGTCGCGAGCGTCGGCCGCAACTTCTTCAGCGCCGGCAACATCCGCGACATCCTCACCGGCATGAGCGTGCTCGGCTTCGTCGCGATCGGCCAGACGCTCGTGATCCTCTGCGCCTCGCTCGACCTCTCCGTGCCCTACGTCGTGAGCCTGTCGAGCCTCATCGCCGCCGACATGATGGCCGGCGATCCGGCGAACATCCCGGTCGCGGTGCTCGCCGTGCTCGTGGTCGCCGCCCTCATCGGCCTCGCCAACGGCCTCATCGTGACGAAGCTCAAGGTCAACGGCTTCATCGCGACCCTCGGCACGGGGCTCATCATCAAGGGCTACCTCGACACGAACTACAAGGGCACGAGCGGCGAGGTGCCGTGGGAGTTCCAGCTCATCGGCGCGACCGGCATCGGTCCGGTGCCCGTGTCGACGCTCATCATGCTCGCGGTCGCACTCGCCGGGGCGTTCTTCCTCGCCCGCACCAGAACCGGCAACCACATGTTCGCCGTCGGCGGCGACGAGCAGGTCGCGCGGCTCTCGGGCATCCGCACCGCTCGACCGGTCATCGTCGCGCACATGCTGTGCTCGATCACGGCCGCGTTCGCCGGCCTGCTGCTCGCGAGTCGGCTCGGCGTCGGCAGCCCGACCGTCGGCACCCAGGGCGGGTACGACCTGCTCTCGATCGCCGCGGTCGTGCTCGGCGGCACCCTGCTCATGGGCGGCCGCGGCTCGATCTGGGGCACCATCGGCGGCGTCGCGATCTTCGCCGTGGTCGACAACGTGATGAGCGTCATGCAGGTCAACCCGTTCCTGAAGGACGTCGTGCGCGGCATCGTCATCGTCGCGGCCGTCGCCGTGTACACGAGCCGTTCGCTCGACCGGCGGCGCCCGCGATTCGGATCAGGGGCCGCCGAACCCGAGCGGCCGGGTGATCAAGACGCGGCCCCGCCGGCCGTCGCGCACGAGAAGGAGGCATCGGCATGAGCGCCGCGACCACCGGGCAGCCCACCGCCGGCCAGCGCCTCGCGGGCTTCGGCCGCATGCTCGTCAGCCCCCGGGGTGCGGTGTTCCTGCTGCTGATCGTGCTGCTCGTCGCGATCGCCCTGCTGAATCCGTCGTTCGCGGAGCCGTCGCAGTTCATCCGCTTCGTGCAGCGCGTGGCGCCCGTCGCGATCGTCGCGATCGGCCAGTACTTCGTGATCGTCGGCGGCGAGTTCGACCTCTCGATGGGTTCGGTCGTCACCGCCCAGGTCGTGATCGCCGGCAACCTCATCGGGCAGGACGAGGCGAAGTCGCTGCCCGTGCTCGCCTTCATGCTCGTGTTCGGGGCGTTCATCGGCCTCATCAACGGCCTCATCGTCACGCTGCTCAAGGTGCCGAGCTTCATCGCGACCCTCGGCATGATGCTCGCCCTGCTCGGCGCGACCCTCTACTGGACCGGCGGCGCGGCCACCGGCAACCCGGCCGACGGCTTCCGCGAGATCGGCCGCGGCGGCATCAGGGGCCTGCCCGTCATCGAGATCCTGCCCTGGTCGGTCGTGGTGCTGGCGGTGGTGCTCCTCGTCGCGATCTGGTTCGCGCGCCGTCCGTTCGGCCGCACCATCATCGCCCTCGGCGACAATCCGACGACCGCCAGGTACTCGGGCACCCGCAACTGGTGGGTGAAGACGTCGACCTTCATCATCTCCTCGCTCTCGGCGACCGTCGCGGGCGTGCTGCTCGTCGGTTACGCCGGGGTGCACCCGAGCGTCGGCCGCGGCTACGAGTTCACCGCGATCACCGCGGTCGTGCTCGGCGGCGTGGTGCTCGGCGGCGGTCGCGGCTGGGTCGTCGCAGCGGCGGCCGGCGCCTTCGCGCTCGAGGCGCTCTTCACGCTGCTGAACTTCGCCGGGGTGCCCTCGACCTATCGCGACGCGGTGCAGGGCGCGATCATCATCATCGCCGTCGCGTACGCCGCGACCACCGTTCGCGCCCGTCGCAAGGGCCGCGCCCTCGAGGCGCCCACGATCCCGCCGACTCCGTCACCGGAGCCCGCGCCCCAGACTTCGCCGGCACCGGCGGAGGAGCAGGATGCCGCGGCATCCGCTCGCCCTGCACCCATTCCCTCGACGCAGAGGGCTGACAACGAAACCAAGGGAGGTTCGTGATGCGACGCAGGTATGCAGTGGCATCCGCCATGGTCGGCGCTCTCGCGCTGATCGCGCTGGCCGGATGTACCACCGATCCCAACGTGGCCGCGCCGTCTGATGACGCCGGAACCACGGAGGAAGCGGTCGAGTGGTTCGACCAGGAGCTCTACGACAAGCAGTACGCCGAACGGTCCGTCGTGCCCGAAGGGCCAGAGGGGCAGCCGTGGCTGCAGTACATCAACGCCGAGATGACCGACACGTCGGCGTACGCGGGAACCGGCGCGAAGAAGGCATGCTTCGCGAACGCCTCGATCTCCAACCCGTGGCGCCAGACGGGCTGGATCACCATGAACCAGCAGCTGCAGGTGCTGCAGGAAGCGGGGGTCATCTCCGAGATGGAGACCCGCGACGCGCAGGACTCGGATGACACGCAGATCGCCGACATCGACTACTTCATCAACGAGGGCAACTGCGACATCTTCATCATCTCGCCGAACTCCACGGCGGCCATGACCCCGGCCGTCGAGCGTGCGTGCGACACGGGCAAGCCCGTCGTGGTCTTCGACCGCGGCGTGCAGACCGACTGCCCCGTCACGTTCATCCACCCCATCGGCGGATTCGCGTGGGGCATCGACACCGCCGAGTTCCTGATCGAGGAGCTCGAACCGGGTTCGAAGGTCGTCGCGCTCCGGATCCTCCCGGGCGTCGACGTGCTCGAGCAGCGCTGGGCGGCGGCCGAGAAGCTCTTCTCGGAGAACGACATCGAGGCGGTCGACTACTTCACGGGAGCCGACCCCGCCGAGATCAAGAAGATCATCTCCGACGAGCTCGCCAAGGGCGACGTCGACGGCGTGTGGATGGACGCCGGTGACGGCGCCGTCGCCGCCATCGAGGCATTCGAGGACGCCGGCGTCGACTACCCCGTCATGACGGGCGAGGACGAGATGAGCTTCCTGCGCAAGTGGAAGGAGACGGGGCTCACGGGTCTGGCACCGGTGTACTCCAACTTCCAGTGGCGCACGCCGCTGCTCGCTGCGCAGAAGATCTTCGCGGGCGAGGAGATCCCGAAGGAGTGGGTGCTGCCGCAGTCGCCGATCACCGCAGAAGAGGTCGACCAGTACCTCGAGGCGAACGACGGCATGCCCGACGGGCACTACGCGAAGTTCGGCGGCGAAGACCTGCCGGGCTACCCGCAGGTCTGGCAGGACCGCGTGATCCCGTGAGGATGAGCGCGTGACCGCCTAATCTGGTCGGGCGGCGGTGGGTCACCCTCCGCCGCCCGATCGCCTATTCGATCGCACGCTCGCAAGGAGGCAGCATGCGCCGCATCATCGGCGTCAACACCTGGGTCTGGACCTCGCCCCTCGACGACGACTCGCTCGTCGAGCTCGCCGCGAAGGCTGCGGGCATGGGCTTCGGCGCGATCGAGCTGCCGGTCGAGACGCCGGGCGACTGGTCGCCCGATACCGCGGCCGACGTGCTCCGCGACCACCGGCTCGCGCCCGTGGTGATCGGGGCGATGGGCCCCGGGCGGAACCTCATCGCGGCGCCCGGCTCCGAGGTCGTCGCCACCCAGAACTACCTCGTGCACTGCGTCGGCGTCGCCGAGCGGCTCGGCGCCCGAGTGGTCGCCGGCCCGTTCACGGCCGCGACCGGCCGCACCTGGCGCATGGACGACGAGGAGCGCGCGGCCCGCTACCGCGAGTTGCAGGGCAGCCTCGGTCCCGTCGTGCGGGCGGCGGAGCGGAGCGGCATCCGGCTCGCGATCGAACCGCTCAACCGCTACGAGACGAGCCTCGTCAACACCGTCGAGCAGGCGCTCGAGGCGCTCGGGCCGCTTCTCGGCCCCGGACTGGGGCTCGCGCTCGACAGCTACCACCTGAACATCGAGGAGAAGCACGTGGGCGACGCGATCCGCCTCGCCGGGGAGCACCTCGCCTACGTGCAGGTCTGCGGCAACGACCGCGGTGCCGTCGGCGACGACCACACCGACTGGCCGGCCTTCCTCGACGCCCTCGACGACGTGGGCTATTCCGGCCCGCTCGGCCTCGAGAGCTTCACGGCCGACAACGACACGATCGCGGTCGCCGCATCGGTGTGGCGACCGCTCGCCGCATCGCAGGACGAACTGGCGGAACGGAGCATCCGCTACCTGACCGCACTCCAAGACGAACGGGAGCAACGATGACCCCTCGAGAACCTCAGGACGGCGCCGAGCAGCAGCGTTCAGCAGCGACGGATGCCGCGGCATCCGCGACCCGCCCCGTCACCCTCTTCACGGGGCAGTGGGCCGACCTGCCGTTCGCGGAGGTCGCGCGGCTCGCGGCGGAGTGGGGCTACGACGGGCTCGAGATCGCCTGCTCGGGCGACCACCTCGACCTGAAGCGCGCCGAGGAGGAGCCCGGCTACCTCGACGAGCGGCGGGAGATCCTCGAGCGCCACGGCCTCGAGGTGTTCGCGATCTCGAACCACCTCACCGGCCAGGCCGTCTGCGACGCGCCCATCGACTTCCGCCACGAGGCCATCGTGCGGCCCTACACCTGGGGCGACGGCGACGCCGAGGGGGTCAGGCAGCGTGCCGCCGAGGACATGAAGCGCTCGGCGCGCGTCGCCCGGGCGCTCGGGGTCGACACCGTCGTCGGGTTCACCGGCTCGTCGATCTGGCCGTATGTGGCGATGTTCCCGCCGGTGCCCGCCTCGGTGATCGACGCCGGCTTCGAGGACTTCGCGGCGCGTTGGAACCCGATCCTCGACGTCTTCGACGCCGAGGGCGTGCGGTTCGCGCACGAAGTGCATCCCTCCGAGATCGCGTACGACTACTGGAGCTCGGTGCGCGCCCTCGAGGCGATCGGGCACCGCGCGGCGTTCGGGTTCAACTGGGACCCGTCGCACATGATGTGGCAGAACATCGACCCGGTGGGCTTCATCTGGGACTTCAAGGACCGCATCTACCACGTCGACTGCAAGGACACGCGGATGCGCCCGGCCAACGGCCGCGCCGGCGTGCTCGGCTCGCACCTGCCGTGGGGCGACCCGCGCCGGGGCTGGGACTTCGTCTCGACCGGGCACGGCGACGTGCCGTGGGAGGACTCGTTCCGCGCGCTCGACGCGATCGGCTACGCCGGCCCGATCTCGGTCGAGTGGGAGGACGCCGGGATGGATCGTCTGCACGGGGCGGCGGAGGCGGTCGGATTCATCCGCTCGCTGCTCTGGCCGAAGCCGACGGCGTCGTTCGACGCGGCCTTCTCGAACCAGTAGCGGCGGCCGTACGATCGGGTCTGTGCGTCTCGCCCCGAACCCGTCTCGCCCCGACCGCGATCTCTCGAGGCCGCTGCCGTCGTCGCTCAGCTGGACGGTGCTGGCGGTGTTCGCCGCGGCGCTCGCGATCACGGTCGCGGTCGGCGCTCTGCCTTGGTGGATCGCGGGGTGGTACGCCGTCGCGAGTCTCGTGGCCCTCGCGGCCTACGGCCTCGACAAGCGCGCGGCGAAGCGCGGCGGGCCGCGCACCTCCGAGTCGGCGCTGCTCATGATGGGCTTCGCCGGCGGCTGGCCCGGGGCGCTCGTCGCCCAGCAGCTCTTCCGTCACAAGACGCGCAAGCGCAGCTTCCGCCGGGCGTTCTGGCTCACCGTCGGGGTCAACGTGCTCGTGCTGGGGGCGTTCGCCGCCCTCGTGCAGGCGGGCCTCCGGTTGCCCGAGCTCGACTACTCGGGAATGCTCCAGTAGTACGCGACACCGCCGGGGTGCAGCTCGGTGATCGCCCAGTCGACTGAACGGTCCCACGTCGGGTCGGTGTGACCCGCATAGAGGATCGTGACGGAGCCGTCGGCGTTCGTCTCGACCGAGGTGACGACGCCGGTGTGGTCGCGGTCGCCCGAGTCGTCCCAGTCGAACTGCACGACGTCGCCGACCTCGACCGAGGAGCGCTCGTCGTCGGTGAGCGCGGTCGCGCGCTCGGGGTGCTCCTCGAGGTAGTCGTGCATGGCCGTCGAGCTGATCCAGGCGTCGGCGTGGCTGTACGGGTCGCCCGACTCGTCGAACCACCACTCGTCGTCCTCGGCCCAGCCCCTGGCGAGCAGGGTCTGGCTCGTGAAGTTCACGCAGTCGTTCTCGTCGACGTAGCCGTAGGTGTCGCTCTCGGAGTCGGTCCAGTGCTCTGCGGCGTAGGTGAGCTGGGCGGCGACACCGTCGGAGTAGGCCGAGAAGTCGGCGGCCTCGATGTCCGCCTGCGATACATCGCGGCCGGCGCCGCCGCCCGGCCCGCTCATCGTGACGGCGGCGCCGTCCGCCGCGGCCTCGTCGGCTCCCGCCTGCACGGTCGCCCACGCGATGGCCGCCCCGCCTGCGGCGAGGACGGCGGCGGCGATCCCGGCGAATACCAGGACGCGACGGTTGCGGATTTCACGGGTGTTGGGGGAGGGGGACATCGATGCCAGCGTATGGACCTCGCCTGTACATCACCCGAATTGTCGGTTCAGTCCGCGACGCTCCAGTAGTACACCTTCGTCTCGGGGTGCTTCGGATGGTCGTCGACCGATCGATCCCATGTGGCGTCCGTGTGCCCCCCGTAGTACACCTCGATCTCGCCGTCGTCGCCCTCGCGAACCGCGGTGACGATGGCGGTGTGGTCGCGGTCGCCGGAGTCGTCCCAGTCGAACTGCACGATGTCACCGGGCTTCACCTGCTCGCGCTGGCCGTCGGACAGTGCCGTCGCCCGTTCGGGGTGGGCGGCGAGGTAGTCGCGGAAGAGCGTCGACGAGCGCCAGGCGGGGGAGTGGGCGTAGGCGTCCCCGTCCTCCGAGTACCACCATTCCTCGTCGACCTCCCAGCCGCGTTCGATGAGGGATTGCGAGGTGAAGTTCACGCAGTCGTCGACACCGAGCACGCCGTAGCGCTCGCTCGAGTCGGCGTCCCATCGGTCGCGCACGTACTGGAGCTGGCGCAGCACGGGCGTCGGCAGTTCGGCATCGAGTTCGAGTGCCGCCTCGTTCGGGTGGCTGCCGTCGCCCCCTTGCGTTCCCGGCCCGGTCGGGGCCGCGGCGGCGATGACCGCCGTGACGATCGCGATGACGAGCCAGACGAGGAGCGCGACGGCGACGAGGGCCGCACCGCCCGCGACGAGCCGCCGCCGCAGGTAGATCTCGCGGGCGGGGCGTTCGGGTGGCGTGCTCATTTCATCCACCGTAGGCGTCGATGGGTGCGGGCGGACGACGGCCACGCAGCATCCGCTCGACGAAGTCATAGGAAACGCATAGCCGGGCGCGGATACTGGAGTCATGAGCACGAACGCCGCAGCGACCCCGCACCGCGCCCCCGCCATCGCGAAGGGCGACGGCTCGATGGTGCGCGTGCTCGTGGTCGACGACGAGCACTCGCTCACCGAGCTGCTCAAGATGGCGCTGAAGTACGAGGGATGGGACGTGCGCACCGCGGGCGACGGCCAGACGGCGGTGAGGATCGCCCGTGAGTTCCGCCCCGACGCGATCGTGCTCGACATCATGCTGCCCGACATCGACGGCCTCGAGGTGCTGCAGCGCGTGCGGGCCGACGGCACCGAGACGCCCGTGCTCTTCCTCACCGCGAAGGACTCGCTCGACGACCGCATCGCCGGGCTCACGGCCGGCGGCGACGACTACGTCACGAAGCCGTTCAGCCTCGAAGAGGTCGTTGCACGTCTGCGCGGACTCATCCGGCGTTCGACACTCATGCTCGCCCAGGCGAAGGATCCGGTGCTCGTCGTCGGCGACCTGACCCTCGACGAGGACTCCTACGAGGTCAGCCGCGGCGGCACGCCGATCGAGCTGACCGCCACCGAGTTCGAGCTGCTGCGCTTCCTCATGCGCAACCCGCGGCGTGTGCTCTCGAAGGCGCAGATCCTCGACCGCGTCTGGAGCTACGACTTCGGCGGCAAGGAGTCGGTCGTCGAGCTCTACATCTCGTACCTGCGCAAGAAGATCGACGCGGGCCGCGAGCCGATGATCCACACCGTGCGCGGCGCCGGCTACATGCTGAAGGCCACCGGATGACGCGGCCGGGCGATCCCGGCTACGCGGCGTCGGCTCGGGCGACCGCGACGGGGACGACCCCGGTGGTCGACGACGGCCCTGAGCTCGACGACATCCTCGACGCCGACGACATCACCGACACCGACGCCGACACCGATGACGTCGTGGATGGGGAGGGCACGAGTCCGCAGAGGGGCCGTCATCCGTGGACGCTGCATCGGCGACTCCTCGTCGTCGTGGCGGCACTGCTCGTCGCGGTGAGTGCCGCCATCGGCATCGTGACCGTCTTCGTCTTCCATTCGTCGTCGGTCGAGCGCCTCGACGCGAGTCTTCGCGCGACGGCGTCGAGGGCGACCGAGGTTGCCGGTCCGGGGGTCACTGGGGATCCGGAGGCGAGCGTCGACGAGTTCCTGCGAGTCCCGGGTCAGCCCGAGGGCACGCTCGGCGCGATCGTCCTTCCCGACGGCAGGGTCTTCGCGAAGTACATCTCGACCCTCGGACAGCTGCCCGATCCGGGGGCGGGCGCGACGGTCCCGTTGGCCGAGGTGCTCGCCGACGGGCAGCCGCACACGATCACGGCCGGCGCCCTCGGCGACTATCGCGCACTCGCGGTGCAGGTGCAGCCCGAGTTCCGGGTCGTGCTCGCCCTCCCGCTCGCCGACCTGAACGCCCAGACCGTCCAACTGGCCTGGACGATCGCGCTCGTCGCGCTCGCCGGGCTCGCCATCGCGCTCGGCTTCGGCTCGATCATCGTGCGTCGAGCCCTCAGCCCGCTCGCAGAGGTCACCGCGACCGCCCAGCACGTCTCCGAACTGCCCCTCGACCGCGGCGACGTGGCACTCGCCGAACGTGTGCCCGTCGACGACGAGCGCACCGAGGTCGGCCGCCTCGGCAGCGCCTTCAACCGCATGCTCGGCCACGTGGCATCCGCTCTCTCCGCACGCGAGGAGAGCGAGCAGAAGGTGCGTCGTTTCGTCGCCGATGCCAGCCACGAGCTGCGCACGCCGCTCGCGTCGATCCGCGGCTACGCCGAGCTCACCCGCCTGCACGGCGGCGAGCTTCCGCCCGACGTGCTGCACGCGATCGGACGCATCGAGTCGGAGTCGGTGCGCATGACCGAGCTCGTCGAAGACCTGCTGCTCCTCGCCCGTCTCGATGAGGGGCGCGAGCTCGCGGCCCAGCCGGTCGACCTCGGACGGGTGCTCGTCGAGGCGGTCGGCGATGCGCAGGCCGCCGGACCCGGGCACGACTGGGAGGTCCGGCTTCCGGATGTCCCGGCGATCGTCGTCGGCGATGAGCCGCGACTGCGGCAGGTCGTGACGAACCTGCTCGCGAACGCGCGCGTGCACACGCCCGACGGCACCGCGATCGTGGCCTCGCTCGGCCGCGATGGCGACGACGTGGTGCTCACGGTGGACGACGACGGCCCCGGCATCCCGCCTGCGCTGCAGGACTCGCTCTTCGAGCGCTTCGCGCGGGGCGACTCGTCGCGATCGCGCATCGCCGGCAGCACGGGCCTCGGGCTGGCGATCGTGCGCGGGGTGACCCTCGCCCACGGCGGCACGGTCGACGTCGTGAGCGAACCGGGTCGAACCCGCTTCACGGTGCGGCTGCCCGCCGTCGATGCGGCGACACCGTCGGAGTGAGCGGCTCGCCTCGGAGGCACTGAATCCGTTGCCTCCGACGTGACACGTTCACTCCGACGGCGGCAGCCGGTGACGGGGCGTGCGCTGCCGGCGGTGCCCGACGTCAGTCGCTGAGGCGCCCGAGCAGTTCGGCGAACGTCGCGATCTCCTGCGGCTCCCAGGTGCCGAGCCGCTGACGCAGCTCGGCCTGGCTGCCGGAGCGGATCTCGGCGACCCGCGCCGCCGCCTCGGGCGTCGCGGCGAGCACCCGCACGCGGGCGTCGTGCTCGTCGACCCGCGACTCGATGAGCCCGAGCTCCTCGAGCATGCGGATCTGGCGGCTCAGCACGCTCTTGTCGGTGTGCAGCTCCTCGGCGAGGGCGCCCGCGTGTGCGGGCCCCCTCGCGGCGAGGCTCGAGACCACCTTGTAGCCGAGCGGCGGCAGGTCGGGGTGGAGCATGGAGGCGTAGAGCTTCCAGTTGGCGCGCACCCGGTGGAAGAGCCGGCCGAACTGCTGCTCGACGGCGGCGATGGCGCGCTCGGCGTCGATCTCGGGTTCGGCGGTCATGCCGGTCATTTTAGGCTCGGCCGCCCTTCGTGCCCGCATCGGCGTCGACGGCCGTGAACGACCCGGTCACGGGAACCGCGACCGATCCCTCGCTCACCTCGAACATCTCCTCGCCCGCCTGCTCGAGTTCGCGCTCGAGGGGTGTGCCCGATCGCTGCTCGGCCTTCGCACGCTGGATGGCGCTCTGGGTGCCGAGGTCGGCGTTGGGGAGGAAGATCACGGCGATGAGCGTGATGATCGCGAGCGGCACGGCGGCGACGAAGACGCTGCCGATGCCCGTGCCGTAGGCCGACTCCACGATGACCCGCAGGAAGTCGGGCAGCTGGCTGATCTGCGGGATCGCCCCGGACCCGAGCGTCTGAGCCGCTTCGGCCTGCTGCTCGGGCGGGAGTCCGCCGATGCCGGTCTTGATGTTCTCGGCGACGACGGTGCCGAGGATCGACCCCATCACCGAGACGCCGATCGTGCCGCCGAGGCTGCGGAAGAAGGTGACGGCGCTCGTGGCGACGCCCATGTTCTTCACGGCCGTGGTGTTCTGCACGACGAGCACGAGGTTCTGCATGACCATGCCGACGCCCGCGCCGAGCACGAACATCGAGATGCCGACGTACCAGAAGTCCGTGTCGTACTGCAGCTGGGTGAGCAGCAGCACGCCGACGATCATGAGCGCGCTGCCCACGACCATGAACGCCTTCCACTTGCCGCGGCGGCTGACGAGCGCGCCGATGACGGTGGAGGAGATGAGCACGCCCGCCATCATCGGGATGGTGAGGAGGCCCGACTCCGTCGGCGTGGCGCCGCGAGCCAGCTGCATGTACTGGCTGAGGAAGACAGAGGTGCCGAACATCGCGACGCCGACCGAGATCGAAGCTATGACCGAGAGCGTGAAGGTGCGGTTCTTGAAGAGGCTGAGCGGGATCACCGGTTCGGTGACCTTCAGCTCGACGACGATCGCGATGATGAGCAGGAGTGCCGCGCCGCCGACCATGAGCAGGCTCGGCACGGAGATCCACTCGAAGTCGTTGCCGGCGAAGGTGACCCACAGCAGGAGCAGCGAGACGCCCGCCGAGATGAGCACGATGCCGAGATAGTCGATGGAGACCTTGGTCTTCGGGCGCTTCGGCAGGTGCAGCGTGCGCTGCAGCAGGATGAGCGCGGCGACGGCGATGGGCAGCCCGACGAAGAAGTTCCAGCGCCAGCCGAGCGTGTCGGTGATGACGCCGCCGAGCAGCGGTCCGCCGACCGTCGCGACGGCCATGACGGCGCCGAAGAGGCCTGCGTACTTGCCGCGCTCGCGCGGGCTGATGATGTCGGCCATGACGATCTGGCTGAGGGCGGCGAGGCCGCCGGCGCCGAGGCCCTGGAAGACGCGCATCGTGATGAGCGTGCCGGCGTCCTGGGAGAAGCCGGCGAGTGCGGAGGCGACGACGAAGATCACGAGGGCGAGCTGCAGCAGCAGCTTGCGGTTGAAGAGGTCGGCGAGCTTGCCCCAGATGGGCGTCGAGACCGTGGTGGCGAGCAGGGTCGCCGTGACGACCCAGGTGAACGCCGACTGGTCGCCGCCGAGGTCGGAGATGATGACGGGCAGCGAACTGCCGACGACCGTCGAGGCGATCATCGAGACGAACATGCCGAGCAGCAGGCCGGAGAGGGCGGTGAGCACCTCTCGGTGGGTCATGCCGCTCTCGGTGAGTTCGACGGATGCCGCGGCATCCGGACTCTTCCGTGGTGCGGGCTTCTTGGGCGCGCGATTGCGCGAGGCGAGTGCCATGTGACTCCTGAAATTGATTGACTATCGTCAACTATAAAAAGATAGTAGACCTATGTCAACTAATGACGGAGCACCGGGGTCACTCGATGACGGCGGTCGCCTCCAGCTCGACGAGGGCGTCGGGGCGGCCGAGCGCCGCCACGATCAGCACCGTCAGCGCGGTCGGATACGGCCCCCACACGCGCGCCGACGCGGCGTACCCCTCGTCGACCGACTGCCCGGCGGCGAGGTAGACCGCGAGGCGCACGACGTTGCTCTGGTCGGCGCCGGCCTCGGCGAGCACGGTGAGCACGTTTCTGATCGCCTGCTCGGTCTGCGGGCCGAGTCCGCCGGGGACGATCGCCCCTGAGGGATCGGTGCCGTTCTGGCCGCCCACGTGCAGCGTGCGGTGCGCGCCTGTCACGAGCACCCCCTGGCTGAAGGCCGGGTTCGAGTGCAGGGTCTCTGGATTCAGGTGTGTGATCTCCATGCTCGCGAGTCTGCTCCCGTCCGCCGACATCGGCGAGGGGATCGGCCTGATCGCCCGCGATTTGCGAGTGGCCGGGGCATCCGTTAGCCTGTACGGAGCCGAAGACCGCTGGTCGTCGTGCGCACAGCAATGTGTTCACGATCGAAGTCTTGTGAAAGCAAGGGCCCGCGCAGGTGTGACGAAGACATTCCGGGTGATCCGGGCCGAGCTCCGCGCAACTGCGCTGGAGCTTTTTTCTTTTCCCACGAACGTTCCAGCGCTCCAGGCCGTGCACCGCCACCGCGATGCATGTTGAGTACACAAGGAGTGGCCATGGCGAACAAGGAAGCCTCGGTTGCCGAACTCACGAACCTGTTCGAGAGCTCGACCGCCGTTCTGCTGACCGAATACCGCGGCCTGACGGTTGCCCAGCTCAAGCAGCTGCGCGGCAACATCCGTCAGGACGCGAGCTACGCCGTGGTGAAGAACACGCTGACCAAGATCGCCGCGAACAACGCGGGGATCACGACGCTGGACGACGACCTCACCGGTCCGTCCGCCGTCGCCTTCGTGCACGGCGACTTCGTCGCCACTGCCAAGGCCGTTCGTGACTTCGCCAAGGCAAACCCGAGTCTTGTGATCAAGGGCGGCGTCTTCGAGGGCAAGACCCTCAACGCCGACGAGGTCAACAAGTACGCCTCGCTCGAGAGCCGTGAGGTTCTGCTTGCGAAGGCAGCGGGAATGATGAAGGCGACGATGGGCAAGGCTGCCGCCACCATCGACGCGCTTCGCGAAAAGCTGGAGACCGCGGCCGCGTAAGCGCCCGACGATCTCGTTCTACAAACCCCAAATATCTAGGAGATACATCATGGCGAAGCTCACCACTGAAGAGCTGCTCGAGCAGTTTTCCGGCCTGACGCTTGTCGAGCTCAGCGAGTTCGTGAAGGCGTTCGAGGAGAAGTTCGAGGTCACCGCGGCCGCTCCCGTCGCCGCTGCCGGTGGCGCTGGCGCTGCTGCTGAAGAGGTCGAGGAGAAGGACTCCTTCGACGTCGTCCTCGAGGCTGCCGGCGACAAGAAGATCCAGGTCATCAAGACCGTCCGCGAGCTCACCTCGCTCGGCCTCGGCGAGGCCAAGGCCGTCGTCGACGGTGCTCCCAAGGCCGTGCTCGAGGGCGCGAACAAGGAGACCGCCGAGAAGGCGAAGGCTGCCCTCGAGGAAGCCGGCGCAACCGTCACCCTCAAGTAATCCGCGCCCTCGCGAGAGGGTCGCAGCTTGAGGTGACCTGCGTCACCTGAACACACGGATGCCCCGTGGCTCAAATGAGCCACGGGGCATCCGTCGTCTCTTCAGGCCGTCAGGCCCACGGCGTGTCAGCGGTCGAAGCGCTCGCCCGCCGGGTCGGAGTCCATGATGAAGAAGACGAGCAGGATGATGCCGCCGACGAGCGGGATGAAGCCGATGAAGTACCAGCCGCCCGAACGGTTCGTGTCGTGCAGGCGTCGCCATGCCAGGGCGAGCCACGGCACGAAGGTGGCGAGCAGCCAGAGCACGGACGGAATCAGGGCGACCGCGAACCCCGGGCCGGGCTGGGTTCCGCCGGTCTCGGAGATCGTGGCGCCGCTGAAGCCGCCGATCGCCGCGATCACGTAGAGCACGACGGCGATGATCGTGTTGAAGAGGTACCACCACCAGAACTCGCTGCGGCTCGCACGGCCGGAGAAGGTCGCGTACTTCTTGAAGAAGCGGCTGATCGCCTGGCCGAACGACGCTCCGTAGAGGGGCGCGGACAGGGGAGTGGCTGCGGTGCTGGTGGTCATGTGGTTCCTTCGATCGAACAGTGCAGGGATGGTGCGTGCAGGGGGCGTGGCGAAGCGGTTCGCAGCGCCGCGCATGACATCCTGACCGTGATCCCGGCGACTGTCGCGGCGGCGCGCCGGAGGTGGGCCTCCGTTTCGCCGCGGTTTGCGCGCAGTTTGCATAGCTCGGCTATGTATAATCGATGCCATGACGCAACCCGACCTCCCCACGGTCATCGGCGACCTCGTCTCCGTGAACCACCGACTCACCAGGCTCGCAGCGACCGTCACCGGCAACACCGAGTCGCCCGCCGTCTGGCGCACGCTCAGCGTGCTGCGCGACCTCGGGCCGATGCGGCTCGGCGAACTCGCGCGGGTCAGTCGCGTCACCCAGCCGACCATGACGAAGCTCGTGCACGCGCTCGACGAGCGCGGCTGGATCCGCCGCATCGTCGATGCGAACGACGCGAGGGCCATGCTCATCTCCGTCGACCCGCGCGGGCTCGCCGAGCTCGACGCCTGGCGCAGCGAACTGGCTCACGCGCTCGCCCCGACGTTCGCCGACCTCGACGCCGCCGAGCTCGACACGCTCGCCGCGGCCGTCGAGATCGTGCGCACGCGCCTCGAGCGGGTTCGCGACGCCGTGAGCACCGGAGACGTCGCGTGAGCGCCGGCCACGGTGCATCCGCCTCGATCCTGAAGCAGCCGAAGGCCGTCTGGGCGGTCGCGTTCGCGAGCGTCATCGCGTTCATGGGCATCGGACTCGTCGACCCGATCCTGCCCGCGATCGCCCGGAGCCTCGAGGCCACGCCCACCGAGACCGAGATGCTCTTCACGAGCTACCTGCTCGTCACCGGTCTCGCGATGCTCGGCACGAGCTGGGTCTCGAGTCGCATCGGTGCGAAGAAGACCCTGCTCATCGGCCTCGGCATCATCGTCGTGTTCGCCGGGGCCGCCGGTCTCTCGCAGAACGTCGAGTCGATCATCGGCTTCCGCGCAGGGTGGGGGCTCGGCAACGCCCTCTTCATCTCCACGGCGCTCGCGACCATCGTCGGCGCGGCGTCGGGCGGCACCGCCTCGGCGATCATCCTCTACGAGGCGGCGCTCGGCCTCGGCATCGCGATCGGCCCGCTCCTCGGCGGGCTCCTCGGCCACCTCAGCTGGCGCGGTCCGTTCTTCGGCACGGCGACCCTCATGGCGATCGGCTTCATCGCGGTCGTGGTCTTCCTGAAGGACGACACGGATGACCCGGGCGCACAGCGGCCCGAACCGACGCGACTCTCGGCGCCGTTGCGGGCCCTGCGCCAGCCGGCGCTCGCGGTGCTCGCCGGCGCAGCGCTCTTCTACAACATCGGCTTCTTCGTGCTGCTCGCGTACTCGCCGTTCCCGCTCGGCTTCGACGCGCTCGGGCTCGGCTTCACCTTCTTCGGGTGGGGCGTCGCGCTCGCGATCACCTCGGTCTTCCTTGCGCCGGTGCTGACGGCGCGGATGCCGCGCACGACCGTGCTGTGGATCGCGCTGCCGACCCTCGCCGTCGTGCTCGCGGCCGCCGGCTTCGTGATCGACGAGCCCGGCCTGCTCGTCGTGTGCATCGTGGTCGGCGGCCTCGTGCTCGGCGTGCTGAACACCGTGCTCACCGAGTGCGTGATGGAGGCGACCGACCTGCAGCGCTCGGTCGCGTCGAGCGCCTACTCGGCGGTGCGCTTCCTCGGCGGTGCGATCGCACCGCCCGCTGCCGCCGAGCTCGCGCATCTCATCTCGCCCGGGGCGCCGTACTTCGCCGCGGCCGGATCGGTGCTCGTGGCCCTGTTCATCGTGCTGTTCGGGCATCGGGCGCTGCGCCGGGTGAACGGCGCGCCCGAGCCCCGGGCCGTGGAGGCTGAGGCGATCTCGGTCGGCGACGCCGCCTGAGGCATCCGCTCAGCCATTCGCGCCCGCTGGCGGCTCAGCGCGGAGCCGCCGTCGAGCTCGACCGCACCACGAGGCGGGTCGGCATCGGCGCGCCCGAGTCGGGCAGCGGGTCGGCGACGGATTCGTCGCCGAGGAGTCGCAGCACGACGTCGACGGCCGACCGGCCCTGTTCGCCGGGGTACTGCTCGACGGTCGTGAGGTCGAACATCTCGGCGTACTCGTGCCCGTCGACGCCCACGATCGAGAGGTCGCGGGGCACCGTGATGCCGAGCCGCTCGGCGGCGCGCATGGCGCCGAAGGCCACTTCGTCGGATGCCGCGAACAGCGCCGTCGGTCGAGGGCCGGGGTGCCCGAGCAGCTGCAGCGCTGCGCGGTAGCCGCCCGGCATGGTCATGTCGGTCTCGACGATGTCGGCCGGCGAGGGCGAGTGGCCCGCCGCGGCCATGGCATCGAGGTAGCCGTGTCGTCGCCGGCCGTGCACGGTGTCGAGTTGGCCGCCCGCTCCGATGCCCGCGAGGTGGGCGATGCGCGAGTGCCCGAGGTGGAGCAGGTGCTCCGTCGCGAGCTGACCGACGGCGCGATCGTCGATGGAGAGACGGGCGGCCGCGCCGCCGCTGCCCCCGAGACAGACGAGCGCCTTCTCGCGGCGTTCGAGCGCGGCGACCTCGCTCTCGTCGAGGTCGACGCCCACCGCGATGACCGCGTCCACGCGCTTGCGGGCGAGGAAGAACTCGAACACCCGCGTGCGCTCGGGGCGGCCGCGCTCCGAGAGGTTGTAGAGCGTGAGGTCGTAGCCGGCCGCGAGGAGCGCACGCTCGATGCCCTCGAGCACCTCGCCGAAGAACCAGCGATTGACGAACGGGATGACCACACCGACGTTCTTGGTGCGCCCGGTGACGAGGCTCGCCGCGTCGGGTGAGGCGATGTACCCGATGTCGGCTGCGGCCGACTCGACGCGCCGACGCGTCTCGTCGGCGACGTAGCCGTTGCCGGAGAGGGCCCGGGAGGCCGTGGCCTTCGAGACGCCGGCCAGGCGTGCGACATCGCCGATGGCGACCATGCTCGCCTCCCTTCGTCGGGCTGCTTCGAGCCAGAGTGTACTGTCGCCCGGGCGATTATGGAACCGTTTCCTGAACGGCGCCAGATGATCGGCATCTCGCAGCGACGAGCGGGTGGGAGCGCTCTCTGCCCGTCGGTGCGGCGCCACGGGGGAGTGGCCGAACCGTGACCTCCCATCCCTTGTGAGGAGGGCGGCGGGTGTTCTAGCGTGGAGGCTGGAACCGGTTCCCGGCTTCGCCTGCACCACATTCACTCGACGAGGAGATGACATGAGAATCAGACGGCATCGCCGTTGGATGGCCCCCGTGGTGGCGGCCGCGGCGGTTGGACTCGCACTCACAGGCTGCACCGGAGACGCCGCGAATGACGACGCGGCCGAGGTCGATTGCGCCGACTACGAGCAATACGGCACGTTCGACGGCGCCGAGGTCACCGCCGCCAGCACGATCGTCGACATCGAGGCAGATCGACTCAACGAGTCGTGGGCCGACTTCGAGACCTGCACCGGCATCGACGTCGAGTACCAGGGATCGAAGGAGTTCGAGGCCCAGATCGCGGTGCTCGCCGAGGGCGGCAACGCGCCCGATGTCGGTTTCGTGCCGCAGCCCGGCCTGCTCGCGCGACTCGCCCAGGGTGGCTGGTTGATCCCGGCCTCCGAGCCGGTCGAGGCGAACGTCGACGAATGGTGGGCTGAGGACTGGAAGCCGTACGGCAGCTATGAAGACACCCTCTACGCCGCCCCGCTCATGGCGAGCGTCAAGGGCTACGTCTGGTACTCGCCGACGGAGTTCGAGGAGAAGGGGTACGAGATTCCGAAGACGCTCGACGAACTCAAGGAACTGTCCGACACCATCGCGGCAGAGGGTGAACACAAGCCGTGGTGCGTCGGCCTCGAGTCCGGTGACGCGACCGGGTGGCCGGCCACCGACTGGATCGAGGACTACATGCTGCGCATGCATGGCCCCGACGTGTACGACCAGTGGGTGACCCATGAGATCCCGTTCAACGACCCACGGGTGGTCGAGGCGTTCGATGCCGTCGGCGAGTACCTGAAGAGCGACGACATGGTGAACGGCGGCATCGGCGACGTGTCGACGCAGCTGACCGAGGCCTTCGGAACCGGCGGTCTGCCGATCCTCGATGGCGAGTGCTCGCTGCACCACCAGGCATCGTTCTACGAGACCTTCTGGAACCCCGAGGGCGGGGACGAGGTCTCGGTGGCGTCCGATGGCGACGTGTTCGGCTTCCTGACCCCGCCGGCGAACGCCGACGACCCCCAGGCGGTGACGGGCGGCGGTGAGTTCGTCGTCGCGTTCCGCGAGGCCGAAGAGGTCGAGGCGTTCCGCGCGTTCCTCTCGAGCGACACCTGGGCGAACATCCGCGTGAGCATCGGCGGTACCGTCAGTGCGAACAAGGGTGTCGATCCCGAGAACGCGTCGAGCGAGCTGCTCGTGCAGACGATCCAGATCCTCCAAGATCCCGAGACGACGTTCCGGTTCGATGGATCCGACCTGATGCCCGGTGCCGTCGGCGCCGACTCCTTCTGGAAGGGCATCGTCGCGTGGATCGGAGGCGAGAGCACCACACAGGTCGTCGACGCCATCGAGGCGAGCTGGCCGGCGAGCTAGCCCGCGCATCACGCCCGCGCGAGCGACGGGCGCGGCATGATCGAGGGGCGGGGCACGTAACCCCGCCCCTCGTCACCCCGGTTCCACCAACGGCCCAGTTTCAATGAAGAACATCGGGAGGCACGATGACCACGGCCGATCTCCTCGGCAAGATCCTGCAGGTGGTGATGGGCCTCGCCGTGTTCGCTGCGGTCGTGGGCCTGCTGATCTTCTTCATCGACAAGGCGCCCAAGAAGGGTCGCGATTACTGGCAGCTCGCCCTGTTCCTGCTGCCCGCGATGCTGTTCGTCGTGATCGGCCTGGTCTATCCGGCCATCCGCACGAGCCTCCTCGCGTTCCAGAACAACAGCGGTGAGTGGACGTTCGACAACTTCATCTGGATGTTCACCCAGCCCGCCGCCATCCGCACGCTCATCAACACGTTCATCTGGGTGGCGCTCGCACCGATCATCTCGACGGCGATCGGCCTCGCCTACGCCGTGTTCATCGACAAGTCGCGCGGTGAGAAGTACTACAAGGTGATCCTCTTCATGCCGATCGCGATCTCGTTCGTCGGAGCCAGCGTCATCTGGAAGTTCGTCTACGAGTACCGCTCGGGCGATCGCGAGCAGATCGGCCTGCTGAACGCGATCGTGGTCGCGTTCGGCGGCGAACCGGTGCAGTGGATGCAGACCGACCCGATCAATACGATCCTGCTCATCGTCATCATGATCTGGATCCAGACCGGCTTCGCGATGGTGCTGCTCAGCGCCGCCATCAAGGGCGTCCCCTCCGAACAGGTCGAGGCAGCACAACTCGACGGCACGAATGCCTGGCAGCGGTTCAGGAACGTGACCGTCCCGGGCATTCGAGGTTCCCTCGTCGTGGTGTTCACGACCATCTCGATCGCGACGCTGAAGGTCTTCGACATCGTGCGAACGATGACAGCAGGCAACTTCGACACCAGCGTCGTCGCGAACGAGATGTACACGCAGGCCTTCCGAGCAAGCGAGGTCGGCCGCGGCTCAGCGCTCGCGCTGATCCTGTTCGTCTTCGTCCTCCCGATCATCATCTACAACGTCAATGTGCTTCGCAAGCAGAGGGAGATCCGATGAGCAGCGTCGCCCCCGCCGAGCTCCCGATCGGCAAGGCCCTCGCAGACGGCGAGGCCGCCGAGCTCGCCGAGACCCAGCCCGGTAGCAAGGCGGCGCGCGTCAAGAAGCGCCTGACCTCGCGCACGGCGACGATCGTCTCCCTCGTCATCGCGGTGCTCTGGACCATCCCGACGTTCGGGCTGCTGGTCTCGTCGTTCCGGCCTGCGGAGCTCATCAACACGACGGGGTGGTGGACGATCTTCCAGAACCCCGGCTTCACCCTCGACAACTACGCTGACGTGCTCTTCTCGTCGTCGTCGTCGTCACCGCAACTCGGGGCCTACATCGTCAACTCGATCGCGATCACGGTGGTCGCCACGCTGATCACATTGGTCTTCGCGGCGATGGCGGCATACGCGTTCGCCTGGATCAAGTTCAAGTGGGTGAACTGGCTGTTCATCTTCGTGTTCGCCCTGCAGATCATCCCCCTGCAGATGTCGCTCGTGCCGTTGCTGCAGATCTTCTCGAACTGGCTTCGACCGATGCAGGCGTGGTTGCACGACATCGTGCCGATCATTCCCGAGCAGAACTACCTCCCGCTCTGGCTCGCCCACGCGATGTTCGGCCTGCCGCTCGCCATCTTCCTGCTGCACAACTTCATCTCCGACATCCCCGCCGACATCATCGAAGCGGCGAAGGTCGACGGCGCGACGCACGGTCAGATCTTCTTCCGCATCGTGCTGCCGCTCGCGACTCCGGCGCTCGCCTCATTCGCGATCTTCCAATTCATCTGGGTCTGGAACGACCTGCTCGTCGCGCTCATCTTCTCCGGGGGCACGCAAGACGTCGCGCCGATCACCCAACGTCTGGCCGAGATGGCCGGCACCCGGGGACAGGACTGGGAGCGCCTGACGGCGGCGGCCTTCGTCTCGATCGTCATTCCGCTCATCGTGTTCTTCAGCCTGCAGCGCTACTTCGTGCGCGGCCTCCTCGCGGGTGCCACGAAGGGATAGGCGAGACGGGCGAGCGTGCTCGGCGCCACGGTGACGTGGGAAGCGGCGGGCACCCATCGGGTACCCGCCGCTCTTCCTGCGTCGTGATCAGCTCACGTCACCGATTCCCATCGCTCGACGACGCGCTGCGAACAGCGCCGCGCTGCCGAGGGCGAGCAGGAGCATCGATCCGGCGAGCAGGCCGCCCACGCCTTCACTGCCGGTGGTGGCCAGCCCTGCCGGCGTGACCGGCGCCGCCGGGCACGGGTGCAGGCTGAAGTCGACGCTCGCGGAGAGCATCACCGACTCGAGCGGTGTGAACCCGCCACCGCCGATGAACGGCGGTTCCTCCCAGGTGGCCTCGAAGACGCCGTTGATCCACGCGGTGTACGCGTGATCCGCCGGCAGCGATGAGATCAGCAGCTGGGCGTTGCCCGAAGCGTCACCCATGACGACGTGCACGCCGCCGTAGGGAGTGCCGTCAGGCGTGCCGCGGTCGGTGACCTTCACCTCGTACTCCACTCCCTGGACCAGGCCGGAGAGCGTGAGCTGTGCCGAGCCGGTACCGCCGGGTGCCGGGCACTCCGTCACGGTCACGGTGATCATCGGTTGGCAGGGTTCGATCGCGAAGCCGACCCAGTCGAAGACCGGATCTCCGTCGCCGTCCCATTCGATGGCGGCGATGAAGTTGCCGGGCGGCAGATCCTCGACCATGACGACCTCGGTGTCAGCGGTCGCCTCGAACGTGTCGGAGGCTGCGTAGCCTTCGCCCGTCACCTCCCACGAGTAGGACTCGCCGACGATGAGCCCCGTGAACGTCACGGTGGCCGTGCCTTCATCGCCGATCACGCAGTCGCCCGGGGTGACCATCACGTCGAGCTCGGGGCAGGCGCCGATGGTGAAGAACTGCTCGTCGAGGATCTCCCATTCGCCCTCGATGATCGATTGCGAGAGCGTGACCGAGTAGTCACCGGGCGGGAGGGCGAATGAGCCTTCGACGTCTCCGGTCTCATCGGAGAAGCTCGCGTCGGCGACGA
The DNA here is from genome assembly GCF_001429165.1 of Agromyces sp. Root81. Classification (GTDB taxonomy): domain Bacteria; phylum Actinomycetota; class Actinomycetes; order Actinomycetales; family Microbacteriaceae; genus Agromyces. The sequence continues at coordinate 378,979 of NZ_LMIR01000003.1, read as the reverse complement.
GGTCGCCGTCGCTGTTCCACACCTCAACCAGGTAGTCGACGTTCTCCTGCAGCGGCCCGAGGGTGAATTCGAGCTGTCCGGTGCCGTTGTGGAGCACGCAGCCGACGGGGTTGATGATCAGCGCCGGTACCGGCGTCGGAATGACGCAGTCGTTCTCATAGATCGCCTGGCCCTCTTCATCCCAGTTCAGGCCGGGGAAGTAGGCGGGTACCTCGCCTCCGTCGTCGTAGAAGAACGGCGGGATGATGTCGCCCCATTCGGTGTGCTTCGGGATCTCCACGTAGAAGATCGGGCCGACGTGATCGGCGTGGCCCGAGACGTCTCCGTCGGCGGCTGGCTCGTTCACCACATACGGGTTCTTGTACGAGGCGGTCGCGTGGCAGATCTCGACCTTGTCGACGACCTCGTCGCCCGGGGGCACCAGCAGCGCCGCCGCGAACGCGGCTGCGGCCGGTTCCTCGGCGGTCGCCGTGTCGCCGGGTGGCGCAGCATCCTGCTCAGGGGGTGCGGCCGAATCCGAAGGTGGAACCGCGGCGGCGTCTTCAGTCGGCGCGGGCGGGGCGGGGTCGGGGGCGGGTGGCTGCGCCTGGTCGGCGGCATCACCGGGGTCGGCGACTTCGGGCGGCGGGTCGGCGGGCGGGGTCGATTCGGCGGCGGCCGCCGACTCCCCGGCGGCAGCCGGGGCCGCGAATGCGGTCACGCCGATCGTGGCGAGTCCGGCGATGGTGATCACCGCGAGGACTGACCGGAACGGTGCACGATCGGCTGTCAGGCGGGTCGTGGGTCGGAAAATGGACATGGAGCACTCCCTTCGGGTGGGAACTGCGATGCTCGCTCAAGGGTGTAGTCGAGCATTTCTCACGCTATTCCTGTCGGGCCACGCGAATTGACCCCAGTTCGGGGTCAATTCCGACTGCCGAGGGCGGCGAACAGTGCGTCGCAGCTCCGCCCGAGCAGCGGCGAAGACGCCGTCGCACGTGCCGCTTAGGCTTGGCCGCATGAGCATGCACGGGGGAGGGCCTCGAGGCGGCGGCGGCGGCGGCGGCGGAGCTGGAGGCGGCCGCGGCGCCGGCGGAGGCGGGGGCGGGCCCCGCCGGGGGTTCGCCGTCGACGTGGAGGCGCAGCGGGCCGCGAACGCCGAGGCGCCGAAGATCCCGAACCTGCTCGGGCGCATCGCCGAACTCTTCGCCGGGCACACGGCCGCGCTCGTCACGACGGTCGTGCTCGTGCTCATCGGCGCGGCGCTCGCCATCATCCCGCCCCTGCTGACCCAGCGCGCGTTCGACGACGGACTCTTCCCGGTCGATGCGAGCGGAGAGGTGTCTGGCCCGAACCTGCCGGTGCTCGTGTGGATCGTCATCGCGATGATCGCCGTGTTCGTCGTCTCGGCCCTGCTCGGGGTCTGGCAGACCTGGCTCACCGCGACCATCGGCAACAGCGTCATGGGCACGCTGCGCGTGCGACTCTTCACGCACCTCCAGGCCATGGAGCTGAGCTTCTTCACCCGCACGAAGACGGGCGTCATCCAGTCGCGCCTGCAGAACGACGTCGGCGGCGTCGCGGGCGTGCTGACGAACACGGTGTCGAGCGTGCTCGGCAACACCGTGACCGTGATCTCGGCGTTCATCGCGATGCTGATCCTCAACTGGCAGCTCACGATCATCGCGCTCGTGCTCATGCCGTTCATGGTCATCGCGCAGCGCCGCGTCGGCCAGGTGCGGGCGCGCATCGCCGGCAAGACGCAGGAGTCGCTCTCGGAGATGACGGCGATCACGCAGGAGACGCTGTCGGTCTCCGGCATCCTGCTGTCGAAGAGCTTCACCCGGCAGAAGAGCGAGATCGAGCGGTACGCCGACGAGAACGCCAACCAGATCCAGCTGCAGGTCAAGCAGCAGATGACGGGGCAGTGGTTCTTCGCGATGGTCAACATCTTCATGTCGTCGATCCCCGCGATCGTCTACCTGGTCGCCGGCTGGCTCATCGCCGGCGGTGCAGCGGATGTCACGGCGGGCACGATCGTCGCATTCACGACCGTGCAGGCGCGCCTGCTGTTCCCGCTCATGGGCCTCATGCGGGTCGCCCTCGACCTGCAGACCTCGAGCGCCCTCTTCGCGCGTATCTTCGAGTACCTCGACCTGAAGCCGGCGATCACCGATGCGCCCGACGCCCGCGAGGTTCCGCTGGGCCCGGCGCTCGGTCGCGTCGAGTTCGACGAGGTCTCGTTCCGATACCCCGACGCCGACGACGACTCGCGGCCGACGCTCGACGCGGTGAGCTTCACGATCGAGCCCGGGCAGTTCGCCGCGTTCGTCGGGCCGTCGGGCGCCGGCAAGACGACGGTCTCCTACCTCGTGCCGCGCCTGTACGAGGCGTCGGGCGGGGCCGTGCGCTTCGCGGGCGTCGACGTGCGCGAGCTCGACCAGGAGTCGCTCGTCTCGCACATCGGCATCGTCAGCCAGGAGACCTACCTCTTCCACGCCTCGATCGGCGAGAACCTCCGATACGCACGGCCCGACGCGAGCGACGCCGAGCTCGAGGCCGCGGCGCGGGCCGCGAACATCCACGAGACGATCGCCTCGTTCCCCGAGGGCTACGACACCGTGGTCGGCGAGCGCGGCTACCGGCTTTCGGGGGGCGAGAAGCAGCGCATCGCGATCGCACGCGTGCTGCTGAAGGACCCGGCCGTGCTCGTGCTCGACGAGGCGACGAGCGCCCTCGACACGATCTCCGAGCGCGTCGTGCAGGAGGCGCTCGACGACGCGGCACGAGGCCGCACGACCATCGCGATCGCCCACCGGCTCTCGACCGTCGTGTCGGCCGACGTCATCTTCGTGGTCGTCGCGGGGCGCATCGTCGAGCAGGGAACGCACGCCGAGCTCGTGGGCGCCGAGGGCGTCTACGCCTCGCTCTACCGTCAGCAGGAGGAGCGGCCGGTGCTCGAGGCCTGAGCGCCCTCACCGGCGATTTCGGGGGACACGACTTCGCTCGAACCCCTTGCGATCGGTGCACCCTCCGCCAGTAGAGTGTGGAGCATCTTGCCGGGGGGCCGAGAGGGGCGACGTGTCGACGACCGAACGAGGCGCGCCGCCCGAGGCATCCGCTGCCGACGACGTGACGACGCCACCGCCGGCCGTGCCGCCGGCCGCACCGCGCGCGTCGAGAGAGCCGAAACCGCGTGCGTCGAAGCCGCGCCGGGTCGGACTCAGCATCCAGTCGAAGCTGCTCATCATGCTGCTCGGGGTGAGCCTCGTCTCGTCGGTCATCGTCGGCGTCATCGGCTTCGTCAGCGGCCGCGAGTCGCTGCGGGCAGCGGCGGTCGACCAGCTGACCACGATCCGCGAGCTGCGCACGGGCGAGCTCGAGCGCGTCTTCACGGGGATGCAGACCGGCGTCACCCTCGACTCGCGCAACCTCAGCGCGCAGAACGCCTCGATCGCGCTGAACGCGGCGTTCGAGGAGGCCCAGTCGCGCCCGCTCACGGAGGAGCAGCGGGCGGAGCTCGAGACGTACTACGTCGACGAGTTCAACCAGGCACTGTCGGAGCGGGCCGGTGGCACCTACGCGGCGGGTGCGTTCATCCCCGAGTCGACGGCCGGTCAGTACCTGCAATACGAGTACACCTCGAAGGTCTACCGGTTCCCCGGCGGTGAACTCGACTTCGACGCCGCCATCAACGCCGGCGATGCCGGCGACGGCAGCCAGTGGTCGGCAGCACGCGAGCGGTACCACGACTACTTCCAGCGGATCATCGACGCTTCGGGGTACGACGACGTGCTCATGCTCGACACCGAGGGCAACGTCGTCTACGCCGCCTACTCCGGCCCCGACCTCGGCATGAACGTCATGACGGGGCCGCTCAAGGACTCGCAGCTCGCGGAGGCCTACCGCGAGGTGATGGCCACGAACTCGGTGAACGCGCTCGCGACGACGGATTACGAGCGGTACATCCCGTCGCTCAACGTGCCCGCGATCTGGGTGGTCTCACCGATCGGCAACTCCGAGCGGGTGACGGGCGCCATGGCGGCGCAGATCCCGATCAACGTGCTCAATGACGTGCTCACGGGTGACGAGCGCTGGAAGGAGCAGGGGCTCGGCGACACCGGCGAGGTCTACGTCGTCGGCAGCGACGACCTGATGCGCAGCACCTCGCGCCTGCTCATCGAGGACCCCGAGGCGTACGCGAAGCTCGCGGTGGCGAACGGCACGCCATCCGATCTCGTCGAACGCGAGATCGAGGTCGGCGGCACCGTGCTGTTGCAGCCGGTCACCACGGACTCGGTCCGGTTGGCCCAACAGGGCAAGTCCGGCACGTCGATCTCGAGGGGCTACCTCGGCCGCGACAACATCACCGCGTACACTCCGGTCGACATCGACGGGCTCAACTGGGTCGCCGTGGCCCGCATCGACACGGAGGAGGCCTTCGCCCCCGTCACGGACTTCACGCGCACCCTCGTGATCTCCACACTCGCGATCCTGCTCGCGGTGAGCGTGCTCTCGATGCTGCTCGCCCAGGTCTTCACGAGGCCGGTGCGGCGGCTGTCGGACGCCGTGCGGCGCGTCGCCGGCGGCGACCTCACCGTGCAGGTGCCGGCCGGTTCGCGCGACGAGTTCGGCGACCTCGGCAACGCCTTCAACGACATGAGCTCGAGCCTGCGCATCAAGCAGGAGCTCATCGAGGAGCAACGCGTCGAGAACGAACGCCTGCTGCACACGCTCATGCCCGAGGCCGTCGCGAAGCGCTATCAGGACGGCGAGGAGACCATCGCCGAGGTGCATCAGGACGTCTCCGTCATCTTCGCCGAACTCATCGGCTTCGATGACTTCACCGCGTCGCTGTCGAGTGACGACGAGATCGCGCAACTCAACGCGCTCATGCGCGGCTTCGACGAGGCGGCCGAGCGCACCGGCGTCGAGAAGGTGCGCACGCTCCACGGCGGGTATCTCGCCAGCTCCGGTCTCATCGTGCCGCGGGTCGACAACGTGCGGCGCGCGGTCGAGTTCGCGACCGAGCTGCGCTCCGTCGTCGAACGGTTCAACGCGTCGAACGAGGCATCCGTCGAACTGCGCGCCGGCATCGCGACCGGCACCGTGACGAGCGGGCTCGTCGGGCGCACGAGTCTCGCCTACGACCTCTGGGGCGACGCCGTGAACCTCGCCTACCGGGTGCGCAGCGTCGACGGCCGGCCCGGCATCTACGTGAGCCAGGCGGTGAAGGACCGACTGCAGGACGGCGTGCGCATCGTCTCGGCCGGCAGGATCGAGACCGCCGAGGGCGCCGAGACCGTGTGGCGGGTGGAGTAGCTCGTGGACGAGCTCTTCGGCGAGGGATGGCTGTTCTGGGGCGTCGTGCTCGCCATCGGCGTGCCGGTGCTGCTCGTCGTGCTCACCGAGGTGCTCGGCTGGTTGACCCGCCGTGGCAGCGCCGCCGCCAAGCCCGTTCGGCTGCTCCGCAACTGGGTCGTGCCGGTCGGGGCGCTGTTCGGCCTGCTGATCTTCGCGCTCCAGTCGCCCGCAGAGCAGGTGTGGGCTCGCGTCGTCGCCACGGTGCTCGGCTTCCTCGTCATCCTCCTGGTGCTGAGCGCCCTCAACGTCGCCCTCTTCGCCAATGCGAAGCCCGGCAGCTGGCGCGAGCGGATCCCGTCGATCTTCGTCGACCTCGGCCGCCTGGTGCTCATCGTCGTCGGCCTCGCGATCCTCTTCTCCTGGGTGTGGGGCGCGGATGTCGGCGGGCTCATCGCCGCGCTCGGCGTCACCTCGATCGTCATCGGCCTCGCCCTGCAGAACGCCGTCGGCGGCATCATCTCGGGCCTGCTGCTGCTCTTCGAGCAGCCGTTCAAGCTCGGCGACTGGCTCGACACCGGGAGTGTCCGGGGCCGGGTCATCGAGGTGAACTGGCGCGCCGTGCACATCGACACCGGCGCCGGCGTGCAGATCGTGCCGAACGCCTCGCTCGCGAACGCGTCGTTCACCAACCTGAGCCTCCCGACCGAGCTGCACCGCGCGATGGCGACCGTGACCTTCTCGACCGACGATCCGCCGCACGAGGTCATCGACCTCGTCGTCGACGTCGCGCGCGGGCTGCCGATGGCCGCCCGCGGCGAGCAGCCCGCAGCACGGTACCTGGGAGCCGCGAAGTACGAGGTCGAGGTGCCGGTCTCCGGCCCAGCGGCAGCGGATGACGCGGTGTCGCTCCTGCTCGCATGGCTCTGGTACGCGGCGCGCCGGCGGGGCCTCTCGCTCGACGGCGACTCGACCGACCCCGTCGCCGAGCCCGCGCAGCTCGACGCCGCATTCGAGCTGATCGCGCCCGCGTTCCGGCTGAGCGCCGAGGATCGGGCGCGGCTCGCACCCGCGTGCCACCTCGAGCGGTACGGCACCGGGGAGGTCGTGCAGCAGCCCGACCGGGTGCCCGACATGCTGCGGGTCGTCGTCGACGGCCGGCTCGCCCTCTCGATCGTGACCGATCGCGGGGCGATCGACTCGGGGTGGGCCGAGGTCGGCGAATCCGTCGGCCAGACGGTGCTCACTCGCGAGCCGTCGTTCGTCCGCGCCGTCGCGGCCGAGGTCACGACGCTCCTCGTGATGCCGCTCGCCGTGATCGACGAGATCGTGCGCTCGAATCCGGCCGTCGCGCGTGACATCGGGCAGGCGATCGAGAACCGGCGGCGCGCGGCATCCGATGCCCTCGCCGCCGCCGGCATCGTGCGCGGGGCGCTCGGCGGGCGCGGCTAGCTGCACAGCTCGCGGGTCGGGCCGCGCCGACGCGGATCGTGCCTATGCTGCGGGCGTGCGCTCCGCGAGCATCTCGGTCATCAGCTCGATCTCCGAGGTCTGGCTGTCGACGATCGAGCGCGCGAGCGCGACCACGACCTCGTTCGATGAGCGCGCCAGCACGGCATCGGCCATCTCGACCGCGCCCTGATGGTGGGCGATCATGAGGTCGAGGAAGCGGCGCTCGGCTTCGACTCCGGTGAGGCCGCGGAGCTCCTCGACCTGCGCGGGTGTGGCGAGCCCCGGCATCGGTGCGCCGGGCGTGTGCGCGCCGCCCTCGGCGTCGGTGTGCGCGTCGTGACCGGCGGCGCCGTCGACGGCGGGGCGGGTCATCCAGGTCATCGACGGTTCGGAGCCCGCTTGCGAAAGGCCCCACTCGGCGAGCCATCCGTACATCTGACCGGCCTGCTGCGCCTGCGTCGTCGCGATGTCGTACCCGAGCAGACGCACCTCCTCGTCGTCGGTGGCGTCGCGCACGATCATCGCGAGCTCGACGCCCTGCAGGTGGTGCACCTGCATGTCGCGGGCGAACCCGGCCTCGGCGCTCGTACTGGTGGGCGTGGGCTCGGCGAGCGTCGAGAGCCGCCCGATCGAGAACGCCACGATCGCCACGACGACGAGGGCGACGGATGCCACGGCGATGACGGCGGCTCGCCCGCCCCGGCGCCGTTCGCGCGCGGCGTCGTCGGCGATGCCGGCGGGGATCACCGGATCGGCGAGCTCCGTCACGACACCTTGCCCGGAGCGTCGAACGCACCGGTGCAGAGGGCGCCGGGCTCCGGCACGTTCTGGCTCTTCCAGTACTCCTCGAAGAACGCGGGGATGCGCTCGTCGTCGGCGTTGTCGAGCGCGAGCTGCGAGTTCCAGCCGCTCAGCACGATCGGCGAGGGGAGCCCGTCGAACGGCGAGAGCACGACGTAGCTCGACGGCAGGTGCGTCTTCAGCGCCTCGAGCTCGGCAGCGGGCAGTTCGGGGTCGTAGGTGATCCAGATCGCCCCGTGCTCGAGCGAGTGCACCGCGTTCTCGTTCGGCACCGGCTGCTCGTAGACGCCGCAGTTCAGCCACACCTGGTTGTGCTCGCCGCCCGTGGGCGGGGTCTGGGCGTAGTCGACGACGCCCTCGACGTGGCCGGCGCCGTTGTCGAACGTCTCGACGCCCTCGATCTCGGCACCGTCGCTCCCGGCGCCGTAGGAGACGGGCTGCGGGGTGAGCACGATGGCGGTGATGACGAGTCCGACCACGGCGACACCGCCGACGACCGCCGACCAGATCCCGATTCGCCGATTGCGCTTGGCCTTGGCCTCGCGCTTCTTGAACTCGGCGAGCTTGCGCTCGCGTTCAGCGGCGCGCTGCTGCTTGATGGAGTTCTGCTGCTTCACCTTGGGGGGAACGGGCGGGGTCGCGCTCACACGTTGGCCTCTCTCGCATGGTTGTCGCTTCAATCATATGAACGCGCAGGCTGGGAGAACACCGGGTCGCGACATCCGCCCGCCCGCTTCGGCTCGACGGCGCGAGCGGATAGAGTGGCCTCGTGATCCTCGCGCTGTGTTGTCGCTGACGACGACGTCGACCGACCCCGCACGCACGCACGATCGTTCGCCGCTCACGTCCGCAGACCGAGCGGAACGAGCCGACAGCAAGGACACCACCATGAAGTACGCAGACACCATCATCGATCTCGTCGGCGACACCCCGCTCGTCAAGCTGCACCACGTCACCGAGGGGGTGACGGATGCGACGGTGCTGGTGAAGCTCGAGTACCTGAACCCCGGCGGCTCGTCGAAGGACCGCATCGCCGGCCGCATCATCGATGCCGCCGAACGCGAGGGCAAGCTGAAACCGGGCGGCACGATCGTGGAGCCGACCTCGGGCAACACGGGGGTAGGGCTCGCGCTCGTCGCGCAGCAGCGCGGCTACAAGTGCATCTTCGTGTGCCCCGACAAGGTCGGCGAGGACAAGCGCAACGTGCTCACCGCCTACGGCGCCGAGGTCGTCGTGACGCCGACCGCCGTCGCGCCCGACAGCCCCGAGTCGTACTACGGCGTCTCCGACCGGCTCGCCCGCGAGATCCCCGGTGCGTTCAAGCCCGACCAGTACTCCAACCCGAACGGGCCGCGCTCGCACTACGAGACCACCGGCCCCGAGATCTGGCGCGACACCGACGGCACGGTCACGCACTTCGTCGCCGGCGTCGGCACGGGCGGCACGATCACCGGCACCGGCCGGTATCTGCGTGAGGTGTCCGAAGATCGCGTGCGCATCATCGGCGCCGACCCCGAGGGATCCGTCTATTCGGGCGGCACCGGCCGTCCCTACCTCGTCGAGGGCGTCGGCGAGGACTTCTGGCCGGCCGCCTACGACCCCGCCGTGCCGCACGAGATCATCGCCGTCTCCGACGCCGAGTCGTTCGACATGACCCGCCGGCTCGCCCGTGAAGAGGGCATCCTGGTCGGCGGTTCGAGCGGCATGGCCGTGGTGGCTGCGCTCAAGGCCGCGGCATCCGCCGGCCCCGACGACGTGTTCGTGGTGCTGCTGCCCGACGGCGGCCGCGGCTACCTCGGCAAGATCTTCAACGACAAGTGGATGCGCGCCTACGGCTTCTCGAACGCCCCGGCCGGCCACACGATCGCCGAGCTGCTCGCGGCGAAGGCCGACCGCACGGCGCCGCTCGTCTACGTGCACCCGAACGACACGGTGCGCGAGGCGATCGACCGCATGACCGAGACCGGCGTCTCGCAGCTGCTCGTGCTGACCGCGGAGCCGCCCGTCGTGCTCGGCGAGGTGCTCGGGGCGCTGCACGAGGAGACCCTGCTCGACCAGGTCTTCTCGGGGCAGGTCAAGCTCATCGACAAGGTCTCGAGCGTCGTGGGGGAGCCGCTGCCGCTCATCGGGGTCAACGAGCCAGTGGCATCCGCTCGCTCGTCGTTCTCGGCGACCCCCGCGATGCTCGTGACCGACGGCGGCAAGGCCCTCGGCGTGATCACCCGCACCGACCTGCTCTCCTACCTCTCCGCCTGACCGGCGGCCTCGAACACACCGTCACCACGCACTTCAGGAGATTCCGACATGCACGACCAGGCACGCTTCGACACCCTCGCCATCCACGCAGGGCAGGAGTTCGACCCCACCACCGGCGCGGTCATCCCGCCGATCTACCAGACCTCGACCTACGTGCAGGACGGCATCGGCGGGCTCCGCGGCGGCTACGAGTACTCGCGCGGCGGCAACCCCACGCGCACCGCGCTCGAGACCCAGCTCGCGGCGCTCGAGGGCGGCGAGCTCGGCCTGTCGTTCGCCTCGGGCCTCGCCGCCGAAGACGCGCTGCTGCGCACGGTGCTCGCACCGGGCGACCACGTCGTCATCGGCAACGACGTCTACGGCGGCACGCACCGGCTGATCCGCCGGGTGCACGGCGCCTGGGGCGTGCGGCACACGACCGTCGACACGAGCGACCTCGACGCGGTTCGGGCCGCGATCGAACCGTCGACGAAGGTGCTCTGGATCGAGACGCCGTCGAACCCCCTCATGAAGATCTCGGATGTCGCGGCGCTCGCCGAACTCGGCCGCGCCGCGGGCGTGCTCGTGGTCGTCGACAACACCTTCGCCTCGCCCGCGCTGCAGCAGCCCCTCGCGCTCGGCGCCGACGTCGTCGTGCACTCGACGACGAAGTACCTCGGCGGGCACTCCGACGTCGTCGGCGGCGCGCTCGTGTTCGGCGCCGGCCTCGGCGACGGCACCGGCCGCCCCGAGCTCGCCGACCTCGCCGAGCGCGTGACGTTCACCCAGTTCGCGGCGGGAGCCGTGTCGGGGCCGTTCGACGCGTTCCTCACCTCGCGCGGCATCAAGACACTCGGCGTGCGCATGGATCGGCACAGCAGCAACGCCATGGCGATCGCCCGGCGACTCGACGAGCACGCCGGCATCGAGCGCGTGTACTACCCGGGGCTCGAGTCGCACCCGGGGCACGAGCTCGCCGCCCGGCAGATGTCGGGCTTCGGCGGCATGCTCTCGATCTCCCTCGCGGGCGGCGGCGAGGCGGCGCGCCGGTTCGCTGAATCGACCGAGCTGTTCCAGCTCGCCGAATCGCTCGGCGGCGTGGAGTCGCTCGTCAACTACCCGTCGGAGATGACGCACGCCTCGGTGAAGGGCACGGATGCCGAGGTGCCCGAGTCGATCGTGCGTCTGTCGGTCGGCATCGAGGACGTCGCCGACCTGCTCGCCGACATCGACGGAGCGCTCGCCCGCCTGTAGCGGCGACCGCTTCCCGCGCCATCCGCTCGCGCGCCATCCGCTCGGCGGGCGAGCGCGGTCGGAGGAGTGGGAGAATGGGAGCAGGCGCTCGGCACGTCACCGGCGCCGCAGGAGATGAACTCCCATGGTCTGGTTCTGGGTCACCGTGATCATCGTCGGAATCCTCGCGATCGTCCTCCTCTTCATGTCGGTGAAGATCGTGAAGCAGTACGAGCGCGGCGTGGTGCTGCGATTCGGCCGGTTGCAGAGCGTGCGCGAGCCGGGCATCCGGTTCATCATCCCGATCGTCGACGTGATGATCAAGGTGTCGCTGCGCATCGTGACGCTGCCGATCCAGTCGCAGGGCATCATCACGAAGGACAACGTCACCGTCGGGGTGTCGGCCGTGGCCTACTACCGGGTGGCGGACGCGGTGAAGTCCGTGATCGCGATCGAGAACGTGAAGTCGGCGATCGAGCAGATCGCGCAGACCACGCTGCGACGCGTCGTCGGCCAGCACCATCTCGACGAGGCGCTCGCCGACACGGCGGCGCTCAACGCCAACATCCGCGAGATCCTGGATGTCACGACGCTCGACTGGGGCGTCGAGGTCACGCTCGTCGAGCTGAAGGACATCCTCCTGCCCGACTCGATGAAGCGCGCCATGGCGAAGCAGGCGGAGGCCGAGCGCGAGAAGCGGGCGAAGATCATCGCCGCCGAGGGCGAGTCGCTCGCGGCCGTGCAGCTCGGCGTCGCGAGCGACACGATGATGTCGCATCCGCTCGCCCTGCAGCTGCGCACCCTGCAGACGCTGGTCGAGGTCGGGGTCGACAAGAACACGCTCGTCCTGTTCCCGGCACCGCTCATGGCCTCGATCGGCGAGCTCACGAACTTCATCGATCGAGAGGCGGCGGTCTCCCAGGTTCGCGGACACTAGGGCACAGCTAGACGGGCGCGATTCCGTTCCGGTAGGCCCAGATGACGATCTGCACGCGGTCGCGGAGCGAGAGCTTGGTGAGCACCCGACCGATGTGCGTCTTCACCGTCGCCTCGGCGAGGTAGACGGTTCGGGCGATCTCGGCATTGCCGAGGCCCTGCGCCACGAGCCGTACGATCTCGAGTTCGCGCTCGGTCAAGCTCGCCTCGGCGGCCGCGCGCCGACCGGGATCGGGCATCCCGGGAAGCAGGAGCTCGACGAACCGGCTCGTCGTCGATGGGGCGAGCACTGCATCGCCGCGGTGCACCGCTCGGATCGCAGCGGCCAGCTCGTCGACCGAGGCGTCCTTCAACAGGAACCCGGATGCCCCGGCGCGCAGTGCCCCGAAGACGTACTCGTCGGCATCGAACGTCGTGAGCACGAGCACCCGTGTGTCAGCGTGGTGTTCGAGGATCTCGCGGGTCGCGTCGACGCCGTCGAGCTGCGGCATCCTGATGTCCATCAGCACGACATCCGGGGAGAGGCGCGCCGTCGCACGCACGGACTCGGCGCCCGTCGCGGCCTCGCCGACGACCTCGAGGTCGGTCTGGGCATCGACGCTCGCGACGATGCCGGCTCGCACGAGATCCTGGTCGTCGACGACGAGTACGCGGATCATGCGGCGGGCTCCGCCTGCGTCGGCACCGTGGCGGTCAGCGTGAAGCAGCCGTCGCCCGCGTCGACGGTCGTGAGGCTTCCGCCGACCGCACGCAGTCGTTCGTCCATGCCCAGCAGCCCCAGTCCGGGCTCGAGCGTCCGGGCGCGGCCGGGCATGCGCACCCGGTCGTTCGAGATGATCACGGACAGCCGGTCGGCGTCCCACCTCATTGCGAGGTCGACGATCGCGCCGGGGTGCGCGTGCTTGGCGACGTTGGTGAGCGCCTCCTGCACGACGCGGTAGATCGCAACTTGCGCGGCCGCCCCGATCGGAGTCGCCGTGCCCTCCGTCGAATGCGCGATGACGCAACCGAGCGAACGCGCCCGCTCGATCAGCTCGGGGAGCTCGGCGAGGGTCGGCTGCGGGAGCGGCCGCGCATCGGGCGGAGCTTCGTCATCGCGGATGCCTCGGAGCAGCACCCTGACCTCGTGCAGCGAATCGCGTGCGGTGTCTTCGATCACGGTGAGCGCCGAGGTCGCTCGCGCCTCGTCGAACCTGGCGACCCGTGATTGGCTGACGATCACCGCGAGGGAGTGGGCGAGCACATCGTGCATGTCGCGCGAGATGCGGGCGCGCTCCTCATGGGCCGCGAGCGCCTCGCGCTGTGTGCGCTCGCGGCGTTCGCTCTCGGCCCGCTGTTCGGCGAGCTCTGTCGCCAGCAGCTGGGACCGTCGAAGGAGACCCATCGTCCACGCGCAGAGCACGACCGCGGTGAAGAGCACGAAGAGCAGCCACGGCGACGGCCCGAATCCGGAGTCGACGACGATCGGGTCCGCGGCATAGCGGCACGCCGCGGCGACGGACCCGACGAGCCCGGTCACGAGCGGCATCCAGCGTGTTCCGTACGCTGTCGCGGCGTAGACCGCGATGACGAACACGAGCGACGATGGCAGGACGAAGAACAGGCCCGTGACGACGGCCTCGCCGCCGACGCACGCCGCGATCACGAGCAGGGCAGCCGACGGGTGCGAGCGCCGCCACAGCAGTGCGGCATGCCCGACCACCGCGAGCGCGACCACGACCCAGGCGCCCGGGGTCGGAATCGACGTGAGCGCGACCAGCACCGTCGGCGGCAGCAGCACCATCGCGGCAACGGCGGCGATGAGCGCGTCGTGGCGCGCCGGTGTCATGGTCACGCCTCCAACCTATGCGGCGATGCTCGCATGGGCGCGAGCATTCTCGGCATCGCGAGTCGAACCGCGAGCATCGATGAATCCGAGTGTCGCGGTGAGCATCACCACTCCGAGCGCGAGCCACGTGCCGTAGACGCACAGCACCATCAGGGTCGCCCCATCGCTTGCGAACACGACGGAACCCGCCGCGACTCCGGTCGCCTGCGCCAGCAGACCGAACACCATGAGGAACCCCATGCTGAGCAGTGCCATCGACGCGCACCAGCCGCCGGCGACGAGCAGCCATGCCGGTAGGGGCACGCGCCGCGATGAGGTCAGGAGCAGCACGAGCACGAGGGCCGAGCCGAATGACAGGAGTTCCATCACCGGGAAGCCGGCGGTGACGTCGACCGGAGGGTTCGAGTCATCCTGTACCCACCACACCAGTTTCAGCAGCGGATAGGGAACGGCGAAGGCAACGGCGCACCACGCCACCGCGATCCGTGTGCGAGCGGATGCCGCGGCACCGGCGGCGGCCCCCGCAGGATCGGTGCGGAGTTGCCATGCCCAGGCGACGGTGACGAGTGCGGCGAGGAGGCTCGCGGCCCGGGCGGTCGCGCCAGGCCAGTCGACGGTCGCGAAATCGCCGGAGGGGATGCCCGTGGCCCAGAAGAACGCGCGGAACCCGTCGAGGACGGCCCCTCCCGATGCGCCGAAGAAGAACACCGCCGCGGCCCAGCCGAGCACGCCCGCCGCGCGCGTCCCGCGCTTCGAGCTCGTCATCCGCGCAACGAGCAGCGACACCAGCACCAGGGTCACGGCGAGGAAGGAGAGCCAACGAGGCGGGAAGATCCGCGCGTAATCGTCGGTGGGGCCGATCGCGAGGGATGCGGCGGCGGTGAGGGCGGCGACGGCTGCCGTGCCGATCGTGGCGGTGATGAGGATCGGGCCCGCTGTTCGAGTGCGTTTCGTGATCATGCGCCCAGCCCAGTCGATGCCGACCCGGCGCACATCCACCGTGGGTCGCGGCGACGTGCGACTTCGGTAGCTGGGTGCTGGCAGTATTTCGATGAACTGTGTCATTCCTGCCAGCGACGCGTGTCGGCGGGATGCTCCAGAATGAGCGGGTGACTTCGAACGAGACCGCCGTGGCCCCCGGCGCAGCACCGGCCGTCAACGCGGCATCCGACGCCTCGGCGCCCGCCGATTCCCAGCCGCACCGCGGCAGCCTCGGCCTCGTGCAGGGCACCGCCCTGTACATCGCGAGCGTGCTCGGCACGGGCATCCTCGTGCTGCCCGGGCTCGCCGCCGCGGCTGCCGGCCCGGCCTCGATCGTCGCGGTGGCCGTCGTGCTCGTGCTGTCGATCCCGCTCGCCGGCACCTTCGCCGCGCTGGCCTCGCGCTACCCTGATGCGGGCGGCGTCGCGAGCTACGTGCGCCGCGCGCTCGGCGACACCGCCGCCCGCATGGCCGGGTACTGGTTCTACTTCGGCGTCTGCATCGGCGCACCGGTGCTCGCCGTGCTCGGCGGCGAGTACGTCGTCGCGGTGCTCGGCATCGACCGCTCGGCCGTGCCGATCATCGGCTTCGCGGTCTTCGTGCCCCCGTTCATCGTCAACTGGTTCGGCGTGCGCGTCGCCGGGTGGGTGCAGTTCGTGCTCACCGGGCTCCTCATCTCCGTGGTCGTCGGCGTGGTCGCGGTCACGTTCCCCGCCGTCGAGGCATCCAACTTCGAGCCGTTCCTGCCGAACGGCTGGGGCGGGGTCGGCGTCGCGATCAGCCTCTTCGTCTGGGCCTTCGCCGGCTGGGAGGTCGGCACCCACATCGCGGGCGAGTTCAAGAACCCGCGCAAGATCATCCCGCTCGCCACCGGCATCGCGGTCGTCGTGGTCGGCGCCGGCTACCTCGCCCTGCAGTTCGTCACGGTCGCGGTGCTCGGCGACCGGGCGGGCGACGGTCAGGTGCCGCTGCTCGACCTCGTCGAGACGACCGCACCCGGCATCGGCCCGGTGCTCGTCGCCATCGTCGCGGCGATCGTCACGCTCGGCGTGATGAACGCCTACCTGCCGGCCTTCGGCAAGCTCGGCGCAGCACTCGGGCGCGACGGCGACCTGCCCAAGTTCTTCGCGAAGGGCGCCGCCGACGGCGAGGTGCCGCGCCGCGCGCTCGCCCTCACGGGCGTGCTCATCATCGGCTACTTCGGCCTCATGCTGCTGAACGACCTCGACCTCACGGGGTTCATCCTCATCCACACGAGCAATATGGTGGCCATCTACGCCGCGGGCATGCTCGCGGCCACCCTGCTGCTGAAGCGCTGGTCGTTCGGCTGGTGGCTCGCGGTCGTCGCGACGGTGATGACCGCCGGGCTCCTCGTGCTCGCCTGGGCGAACCTCCTCGTGCCGCTCGTGCTCGCCGCCGCCGCGGTGCTCGTGACGGTCGTGCGCCGCGTGCGCGCCCGCCGGCGGGGCGCACCCATGATCGCTCACCCGGCCCAGCCCGTCGCACAGGAGACCGAATGACCGAGTACCGCGCCCACTTCGACGCCGACATCGCCTTCGTCAACGGGGGAGGACTGCACGCCGAGGCCTTCCGGCTCGACCTGCCGTCGCAGCACCTCACCCAGGCGCAGATCGGCGAGCTGCTCGTGCGCCACCTCGGGCTCGCGCTCGTCGGCAGCGTCGAGCTCTCGAACCTCGAAGTCGTCGAGGAGGCGCACAAGGGATCGCGGGGCGTCGGCGCCGAGGCATCCGCTTCGCCCGGCGAAACGCAGCGCGGTCGCCTCGTCGACCTCAGCCACACGATCAGCGCGGGACTCGTGACCTACCCGGGGCTGCCGGTGCCGGTGATCACGCCGCACCTCACACGAGAGGCCTCGCGCGAGCACTACGCGCCGGGCACCGAGTTCGAGATCGACGTCATCGCGATGGCCGGCAACACGGGCACCTACCTCGACAGTCCGTTCCACCGCTACGCCGATGGCGGCGACCTCGCGAGCCTGTCGCTCGAGACGCTCGTCGGCATCCCGGCCGAGGTGTTCAGACTGACGGATGCCGCGGAGCGCGGCATCCCCGCCGAGGTCTTCCTCGACCGCGATCTCGCGGGCACGGCGGTGCTGCTGCACACCGGCTGGAGCCGTCATTTCGGCACGCCCGACTATGGGAACGGCGCACCGTTCCTCACCGAGGCGGGCGCGCAGCACCTCGCGGACGCGGGCGTCGCGATCGTCGGCATCGACTCGCTCAACATCGACGACGCCGAGTCGGCCGGCGAGCGGCCGGCGCACTCGATCCTGCTGGCGGCGGGCATCCACGTGGTGGAGCACCTGACCGCGCTCGCCGAGGTGCCCGTGCGCGGAGCACGCTTCACGGCGGTGCCGCCGCGGGTCGCCGGGTTCGGCACCTTCCCGGTGCGCGCCTTCGCCGAGATTCCCGCCGCCGACTGACTTCGGCGAGTCGCCGCGCCGCGTCTGGCATCCGGCGTCCGCGTGCGTGAGGATGGACAGATGATCGCACCCGCGTATTCCCTCCGCGACGGCAACTCGATTCCGGCGATGGGACTCGGCACCGTCGGGCTCGACGACCAGGCGGGAATCGACGCGATCACCGCGGGCATCGACGAGGGCTACCGACTCATCGACACCGCGTTCAACTACGGCAACGAAGAGGCCGTCGGCGAGGCGATCCGCCGTACCGACGTCGATCGCAGCGACCTGGTGATCACGACGAAGCTGCCGGGCAAGCACCACGGCTTCGACGAGACGATCGCGAGCTTCGAGCAGTCGCGCTCGCGTCTCGACCTCGACTGGGTCGACCTGTACCTCATCCACTGGCCGTTGCCGCGGCTCGGCAAGTACCTCGACAGCTGGCGCGCGATGATCTCGCTGCGCGAGAAGGGGCTCGTACGGGCGATCGGCGTCTCGAACTTCACGCCAGAGATGCTCACACGCCTCATCGACAGCACGGGCATCGTGCCGGTCGTGAACCAGGTCGAGCTGCACCCGTACTTCCCGCAGGCGGAGCTGCGCGCCTTCCACGACGAGCACGACATCCGCACCGTGAGCTGGAGCCCGCTCGCGAAGCGCACCGAGCTGCTGCAGGAGCCGGTCATCGCCGAGATCGCCGCGGCGCACGGCGTCACGCCGGCGCAGGCGGTGCTGCGTTGGCACGTCGAGCTCGAGGCGGTGCCCATTCCGAAGTCGTCGGATGCCGCGCGCCGGCGCGAGAACCTCGACGTCTTCGGGTTCGCGCTCACGACCGAGGAGGTCGATGCCATCTCCGCGTTGTCGCGCGGGCGCATCTGGGGTGCCGACCCCGACACGCACGAGGAGTTCTGAGCACCCGTGGGTTGAGGAGGCGCGCCAGCGCCGTCTCGAAACCCCGTGTTCGGGCAGCCAGGTTTCGAGACACTCGCTGCGCTCGCTCCTCAACCCGCGGGGTGCGCCGCCCGGGGCATCCGCTTGAATTCAAGTCCCCTTGAAGTCGTAGGCTCGACAGGGTGACCGATCCCACCGCTGAGACACCCGCGCCGCCCTCGACCGACCACGAGTCGACGGGCGCCTCGATCGCGGCGAGCGCCGAGACATCCGCTGCGCCGGTCGCGCCGGTGCCTGCGTCGGGGCCGCTGTCGAAGCCCTACCGCTGGCTCTCGATCGGCATGTTCTCGCTCATCTTCCTCGCGGCGTTCGAGGCGATGGCCGTCACGACGATCATGCCGCTTGTGGCCGAGCAGCTCGACGGCGAGTCCCTCTTCGCGCTCGCGTTCGCCGTGCCGCTCGCCGCGGGCATCGTCGGCATGGTCATCGCGGGCAACTGGACCGACCGTTCGGGGCCGCTCCCGTCGCTGCTCGTCTCGGCGGCGCTGTTCGTCGTCGGCCTCGTGATCGCGGGCACCGCGGTGAACATGGAGGTGTTCATCGTCGGCCGCTTCGTGCACGGGCTCTCGGGCGCGGCGGTCATCGTGCCGCTCTACGTGATCGTCGGCCGCGTCTACCCCGAGGCGATCCGGGCCCGGGTCTTCGCGGGTTTCGCCGCGGCCTGGGTGATCCCGTCGATCATCGGTCCGGCGCTCGCCGGCGTCGTGGCGGAGACGTTCAGCTGGCACTGGGTGTTCCTCGGCGTCATCGTGCTCGTCGTGCCGGCCGCGGCGATGATGCTGCCGCCGGTGCTGCGCGTGCGCGACCAGGTGCAGGGGGATTCGTCGGTGCAGTGGAGCGTCAGCCGCATGGGCTGGGCCGTGCTCACCGCCGCCGCCGCGCTCGGGGTGTCGCTCTCGAAGGAGTTCGGCGACCCGTGGCGCTGGGTCGTCGCGGCCGCGGCGATCGCGCTCGCGGCGTGGGCGGCGCGGCCGCTGCTGCCGCCGGGAACCCTGCGCGCGGCGCGCGGCATGCCCGCGACCGTGCTGCTGAAGCTCATCGTCGCCGGTGCCTTCTTCGGCAGCGAGATCTACCTGCCGTACCTCTTCATCGAACGTTACGAGTTCTCGCCGAGCCTCGCGGGCGCGGTGCTCACCGGCGCCGGCATCTCGTGGGCGGTTGCGTCGTGGCTGCAGGGGCGGCTCACCGATCGCGTGTCGAACACCCAGGCCGTGGTGCTCGGCACGATCGGCCTCGCGATCTCCCTCGCCGTGGTGCTCGTGGTCGCCCTCTTCACGCTGGCGCCGGCAATCGCGTTCGCCGCGTGGACCCTCGCGGGCGGTGCGATGGGCTTCATGTACCCGCGGTTCTCGGTCGCGGTGCTCGCGCTCTCACCCGTCTCGGCGCAGGGGTTCAACAGCGCCGCCCTCACGATCTCCGAGTCGCTCGGCGCGGCCATCGCGCTCGCGATCACGGCGCTCATCTCGAGCGCGCTCGGCTCGGGAATGTTCGCCGCGGACTTCGCAGTGACGCTGGCGATCGCGTTGGTCGCCGTGCTCCTCGCCGGTCGGGTGCGACCGCTCGGCGCATCGTCGGCCACGAGCTGAGCCCCGGGGCGCTGCGCCGACGCCCGCCATGTGACTGTCACACGTCTCGATGGCGCGCGAAACGACGTCCGCGTGCATAATGGAAGCGCCGCTGATGTGAACGTGCACATCGGGGTGAATGGGTTGGCAGTGAATCCTGAGACTCCCAGAGGGCGGGCGCCCAGCATCCGTGATGTCGCGCGCCTGGCCGAGGTGTCGCACCAGACCGTCTCGCGGGTGCTGAACGACCATCCGAGCATCCGGCCCGAGACGAAGGAGCGCGTGCTCCTCGCCATGGAGACGCTGCAGTACCGGCCGAACCGGGCGGCGCGCGCCCTCGTCACGAGCCGCTCGCACACCATCGGCGTGCTGGCGGCGCGCAGCTCCGAGTACGGCCCGGCGACGAGCATCGCCGCGATCGAGGACGCCGCGCGAGAGCACGGCTACTACGTCAACACCGCGAACCTCGCCGACGTCACGCCCGAGGGGATCACCGACGCGCTCGAGCACCTCATGCTGCAGGCGATCGAGGGTCTCGTCGTCATCGCTCCGCAGGTGCGGGTCTTCGACGTGCTCGCCGCCGCGCCCATCGGCGTGCCGTTCGTGAGCCTGCAGTCCACCGGGCGGAGCGACCACCTCGCCCTCTCGGTCGACCAGGTCACCGGTGCGCGCCGCGCCACACAGCACCTCGTGAGCCTCGGGCACCGCGAGATCGTGCACCTGGCGGGCCCGCAGGACTGGATCGAGGCCGAGGCGCGTATGCGCGGATTCCTTGATGCGATCGACGACGCCGACCTCTCGCTGCACCCGCCGATCCTCGGCGACTGGAGCGCCGACTTCGGGTACTTCGCGGGCCGCGAGCTCAGTCGCGCCCGCGACTTCACCGCCGTGTTCGCGGCGAACGACCAGATGGCGATCGGCCTCATGCACGCGTTCCGCGACGCCGGCCTCGATGTGCCGGGCGACATCAGCGTGGTCGGATTCGACGACATCCCGGTGGCCCAGCACGTGTGGCCGCCGCTCACGACGGTGCACCAGGACTTCCGCGAGGTCGGGCGCCGTGCGGTGGCCCTGCTCCTGAACCAGGTGCACGGGCGCGAGGTGCTCGAGGTCGAGGAGATCGTGCCGCGACTCGTCGTGCGCGGCTCGTCGGCCGAGGCATCCGGCCGCCGCCCCCGTTATGCAAGCGTGACTGACTCGGCTTGACAGCGCCGCATCTCGGATGCACCATTGGTCTCGATGTGAACGGTCACACGGATCGCACACAGGAACCGCCCCCGAACGAATGACATCGAGGTCGCACGTGAACCAGTCGCCGACGACACCCCCTGCGGGTCACCGCAGGTCGGGAGGCACCCGATGATGCCGCAGCCGATTCTCGAGATGCGCTCCATCACCAAGGAGTTCCCCGGCGTCAAGGCGCTGTCGGATGTCTCGCTCACGGTGATGCCCGCCGAGATCCACGCGATCTGCGGCGAGAACGGCGCCGGCAAGTCGACCCTCATGAAGGTGCTCTCCGGGGTCTACCCGCACGGCACCTACACGGGGCAGATCATCTTCCGCGGCGAGGAGGTGCAGTTCCGCGACATCCGACAGAGCGAGAACGCCGGCATCGCGATCATCCACCAGGAGCTCGCGCTCATCCCCGAGCTGTCGATCACCGAGAACATCTTCCTCGGCAACGAGATCAACCACGGCGGTCGCATCGACTGGCGCGCGGCGAAGGTGCGGGCCATCGACCTGCTCGCACGAGTCGGACTCGACGAAGACCCCGACACGCAGATCAAGCACCTCGGCGTCGGCAAGCAGCAGCTCGTCGAGATCGCGAAGGCGCTCGTCAAAGAGGTGAAGCTCCTCATCCTCGACGAGCCGACGGCGGCGCTCAACGAAGACGACTCGCAGCACCTGCTCGACCTGATCCGCGGCCTGAAGGGCAAGGGCATCGCGTCGATCATGATCTCGCACAAGCTCAACGAGATCGAGGCGGTCGCCGACGAGATCACGATCATCCGCGACGGCCACACGATCGAGACCCTCGACGTGCATGCCGGCGGCGTCGACGAGGACCGCATCATCCGTGGCATGGTCGGCCGCTCGCTCGAGAGCCGCTTCCCCGACCGCACCCCGCACATCGGCGACGTCTTCTTCGAAGTGAAGGACTGGACGATCCAGCACCCGCAGGTGCCCGAGCGCCTCGTGGTCAAGGGCTCGAGCCTCAACGTGCGGCGCGGCGAGATCGTCGGCCTCGCGGGGCTCATGGGCGCCGGGCGCACCGAGCTCGCGATGAGCCTCTTCGGGCGCTCCTACGGCAACTACCTCTCGGGCACGATCGTGAAGGACGGCCAGGAGATCGTGCTGAAAGACGTCGAGTCGGCGATCGAGCACGGCCTCGCCTACGTCAGCGAAGACCGCAAGCAGCTCGGGCTGAACCTGCTCGACACGATCAAGCGATCGATCGTCTCGGCGAAGCTCTCGAAGATCGCCAAGCGCGGTGTCGTCGACGACTCGCGGGAGTTCGGCATCGCCGACGACTACCGCAAGCAGCTTCGCATCAAGACGCCGAGCGTCGACGCGGGCGTCTCCAAGCTCTCGGGCGGCAACCAGCAGAAGGTCGTGCTGGCGAAGTGGATGTTCACCGACCCCGACCTGCTCATCCTCGACGAGCCCACCCGCGGCATCGACGTCGGGGCCAAGTACGAGATCTACACGATCATCCAGTCGCTCGCTGCGCAGGGCAAGGGCGTGATCCTCATCTCGAGCGAGCTGCCGGAACTGCTCGGCATCGCCGACCGCATCTACACGGTGTTCGAAGGCCAGATCACCGACAACATCCCCGCATCCGAAGCGAACCCGGAGGCGCTCATGCGCAGCATGACCTCCGCCAAGAAGAAGGCGAACGCATGAGCACGACGGCGAAGGACCCTGCCGCCCAGAAGAAGGGCGGGCTCTCCGACATCCGCAAGATCTTCGGAGGCGGCCAGTCCAGCCTCCGACAGTTCGGCATCCTCGGCAGCCTCATCGTCATCATCGTGATCTTCCAGATCTGGACGAACGGGCTGACGCTCTCGCCGACGAACCTGATCAACGTCGTCAACCAGTACTCCTACATCCTGATCCTCGCGATCGGCATGGTGATGGTCATCATCATGGGCCACATCGACCTGTCGGTCGGATCGGTCGCGGCGTTCACCGGCATCATCGTGGCGAAGTCGATGGCGGAGTGGAACTTCCCGTGGCCGCTCGCGATCCTGCTCGGCATCGCGGTCGGCGTGGCGATCGGCGCCTGGCAGGGCTTCTGGGTCGCGGTCATCGGGGTGCCGGCATTCATCGTGACCCTGGCCGGCATGCTCATCTTCCGCGGCGGCAACCAGTTCATCGGCCAGTCGACGACCACGCCGGTGCCGCAGGAGTTCGGCATCATCGGCGCCGGGTACCTGCCCGAGCTCGCGCTGCCGTTCAACTTCAACGTGCTGACGATGCTCCTCGGCGTGGTCGGTGCGGGCTGGATCGTCTGGAACGAGATCCACCTGCGTCGCCAGCAGAAGAAGATGGGTTCCGACTCGGCGCCCCTCTGGGTGAGCGTCGTCAAGGTCGTCGTGCTCGCGGGTGTCATCCTCTGGGCGGCCTGGCTCTTCGCCACCGGTCGACCGGGCACGAGCTTCCCGATCTCGGGCATCATCCTCGTGGTGCTCGTCATCCTCTACTCGTTCATCACGCGCAACACGATCTTCGGCCGTCACATCTACGCGGTCGGCGGCAACCGCCTCGCCGCAACGCTCTCAGGCGTCAAGGACCGCCGGGTCGACTTCTTCGTGATGATGAACATGTCGGTGCTCGCCTCCGTCGCCGGCATGATCTACGTCGCCCGTGCAACGGCCTCCGGCCCGCAGGACGGCAACGGTTGGGAGCTCGACGCCATCGCGGCCGTCTTCATCGGCGGCGCGGCGGTCTCGGGCGGCATCGGCACCGTCATCGGCTCGATCGTCGGTGGTCTCGTGATGGCCTTCCTCAACAACGGCCTGCAGCTCATCGGCGCCGGCGCCGACGTGGTGCAGATCATCAAGGGCCTCGTGCTCCTCCTCGCCGTCGGCGTCGACGTCTGGAGCAAGCGCCAGGGCCGCCCGTCGATCATCGGGCTCTGGTCGGGTCGCCGCAAGGCGCGCCTCGAGACCCAGGCCCCCGAAGAGGCTCCGACGGTCGCCCCCACGGGCCAGGCCAACGTGTCCTCGCTGCCAGAGGACCTCACCCGGCGCTGAGTCGCCAGCAGCGGCATCCGCTCGAATCGTCACCATCGTCACCATCCGAGAAGTCCTGCAATTCCCATCGAGAAAGTGAAAGATCAATGAAGAAAATCACTCTTGCGGCCACAGCGGTCGCGGCAGTGGCGGCACTCGCGCTCGCCGGCTGCTCGTCCGACCGCGGTGGAGAATCCGGCGGTGAGACCGGTGCGGCCGGCTTCGCAGCCGACTCGACGATCGGCATCGCCCTGCCCGACAAGACGTCGGAGAACTGGGTCCTGGCCGGCGGCCTCTTCGAGGACGGCCTCGCCGACGCCGGGTTCGAGGCTGACGTGCAGTACGCACCCGCGTCGAACACCGTCGCCGAGCAGCAGAACCAGATCTCGGCCATGGTCACCAACGGTGCGAAGGTCATCGTCATCGGTGCGAAGGACGGCAAGCAGCTCGGCACGCAGCTGCAGCAGGCCGCGGACGCCGGCGTCAAGATCATCGCCTACGACCGCCTGATCGAGAACACGCCGAACGTCGACTACTACGTCGCGTTCGACAACTTCAAGGTCGGCGAGCTCCAGGGCCAGGCCCTGCTCGACGGTCTCGCCGAGCGTTCGGGTCACGAGGCACCGTGGAACATCGAGCTCTTCTCGGGCTCGCCCGACGACGCCAACTCGGCCGTGTTCTTCAATGGCGCCATGGAGGTCCTCCAGCCGAAGATCGATGACGGCACGCTCGTCGTCGTCTCGGGCCAGACCGACATCGCCCAGACCGCGACCCAGGGCTGGGAGGCCGAGAACGCCCAGAGCCGCATGGACTCGCTGCTCGCCGCGAACTACGGCGACAAGAACATCGACGGTGTGCTCTCGCCGAACGACAACCTCGCTCGTGCGATCATCACCTCGACCAAGCAGGCCGGCAAGGACATCGCGACGGTGACCGTCACCGGTCAGGACTCCGAGGTCGAGTCGGTCAAGTCGATCATGGCGGGCGAGCAGTACTCGACCATCAACAAGGACACCAACCTCCTCGTGGAGCAGACGATCAAGATGATCGGTCAGCTCCAGAAGGGCGAAGAGGTCGACGTCAACGACACCGAGCAGTACAACAACGGCGAGAAGGTCGTTCCCTCGTACCTGCTGGACCCGGTCATCGTGACGAAGGAGAACGCGGCTGAGGCGTACGCCAACAACCCGAACCTCCTCGACATCGTGAACGCGGGCTAGTTCTCGCCACTCACAGCACGACGGCCCTCGCTCCTTCGGGAGCGGGGGCCGTCGTCGTGTGCACGGCGAGCGGATGCCGCGGCATCCGCTCGCTCGAAGCAGCTACGACTGCTGGCTGTAGTCGGGCAGTTCCTGCAGGGTCCAGCGGTTGCCGTCGGGGTCGGCCACGCTGACGAAGCGGCCCCAGTCCTGCTCGTCGACGCCCTCGGCCTCGACGCCCTTGGCGCGGAGGTCGGCGAGCACGGCGTCGGCGTCGGGGATGACGACCTGGATGACGTCGAGCGATCCCGGCTCGAGCGTGCCGCCGAGCCCCGTGCCGATCGCGATCGAGCATGCGGAGCCGGGTGGCGTGAGCTGCACGAACCGCACCTCGTCACTGACCTGGTAGTCGTGGTCGGCGTTGAATCCGAGCTTGTCGACATAGAACGCCTTCGCGCGGTCGACGTCGGTGACGGGCACGTGGATGAGTTCGATCTTCCAGTCCATGGTGACTCCTCGTAGGGGTGCGGTGCGATCCGTCCCATCGAATCGCCTGCGTCGACGGTAGACAACGATGCGGTCGGTTTCTGTCCGCATTCGAAGCGCAGCGGATGCCGCGGCCCTCGAGTGGAAGGATGGACGCATGGCATTGCACATCACGGGGGAGCAGGCCGCCGACGAGCTGCTCAGCGACGACGCGTTCGCGCTGCTCACGGGAATGCTCCTCGACCAGCAGGTGACCATGGAGTCGGCGTTCGCCGGGCCCGAGAAGATCCGCACGCGGATCGGCTCGATCGACCCCGAGACGATCGCGGGCTACGATCCAGAGGCCTTCGTCGGGGTGTTCAAGCAGACCCCGGCGGTGCACCGCTTCCCCGGCTCGATGGCCGGTCGCGTGCAGGCGCTCGCGACGGCGATCGTGCAGGACTGGGGCGGCGAGGCATCCGCGATCTGGACGCAGGGCGAGCCGAGCGGTGCCGAGGTGTTCAAGCGGCTCAAGGCCCTGCCGGGCTTCGGCGACCAGAAGGCGAAGATCTTCCTCGCGCTGCTGGGCAAGCAGTGCGGGCTCGAGGCGCCGGGCTGGCGCGAGGCCGCCGGGTCGTACGGCGACGAGGGGGCGTTCCGCTCGGTCGCCGACATCGTCGACCGCGAGTCGCTCGCCAAGGTGCGGGCGACGAAGCAGGCCGCCAAGGCCGCCGCGAAGGTCGCCGCGAAGACCACGACGTAGCAGCGCTGCTCGGTGCCGCGCGGCATGGGCGAAGTAGTGCGGCGGCGACGATCTCTCGTCTCGCGAACTCGGTACCGAAGTACCGAAGTACCGGGCCTCGCTGAGAGACGACCGCCTCAGCCGTCGACGAGGAAGCGCGCGATCGCGAGCGCCATCGACTTCGGCTCCCACGCGTGATCGGCGGCGGGCACGGTGCTACGGAAGGCATGCGGCAGGCTCGCGACGAGGGAGTCGGCCGCGGGCGTCATGAGGTCGAGGGTCTGCTCGCCGACGAGCACGAGGGTCGGCTGGGAGACGCCCGCCCAGAGCGCCGGCCGCGCCGCGCTCTGCGTCCAGGCGAGCGCTTCGGAATCGGGTTCGAGGCTCGGGCCCAGTGCCGTCATGATCGGCCAGCCGGGGCCGGCCTTCGCCGCCTCGAGCCACTCGGGCGGCATGTCCTTCATGAAGTACTCGATCGTGGCGTCGCCGTCGCCGGCCGTGATGCGCTCGCGCAGCCCGGCGAGGAACTCGACGCCATCGGTGCCGAGCTCGGCACCGAGCGGCACCTCCCACAGCACGAGCTTCGAGACCGGCAGTCCGGATGCCGCGGCCGCGAGTGCGATCGCCCCGCCCGACGAGCTGCCGAAGAGGGCGACCGCGTCGTCGGCGCCCTCGGTGGCCTCGTCGATGAGCGCGCGGAGGTCGTCGAGCGTCTGCTCGAGCGTGATCGGCGGTGACGCCGGGCTCTCACCGCGCCCGCGCCGGTCGTAGTGCACGACCGAGAAGCCGTGGCCGGCGAGTTCCTTCGCCATCTCGACGGTCACCGGGTCGAACGCGCGGAATTGCATCGCCCCGTCGACGAGGATCACGGGCGGGCCGGAGCCCTGCCGGTCGTAGGCGATGCGCGTGCCGTCGGCGGAGGTCGCGAACTCGGTCATCGGATGCCCTTTCGTCTCGCTCGAGGTCAGGCTACGCCGCCTCCGCGCGTCGCACCACGGTGATGTCGGTGGGTGGTGGCAGTGTTGGGGTCACAACACCACATGTAGGGGTCGGTGGGGTGAAGCACCCCCAAGGGTTCCGATTCGCGACACGCCCGGCATCCGTCCACAGGGCAAGAGATTTCGAACTCGGCGGGTGTGGATAACCCCGGTCGAAGTCGCGGAAATCCGCCGGTCACCGAGGCATCCGCTGTTCATAACCCGTGGATAACCCGGTGGATAACTACACGAATGTAACTACAGCATGTTGTGGCAGTCGAGTTCCACGAACACTAGATGTAGTATTGAAGTACGAAAAGCAACACCGGGGGACAGGCTCCTCCAGAGCCTGAGAACGAGGGGAAAACAATGACGGTCACGGTCTACACCAAGCCTTCTTGCGTCCAGTGCAACGCGACGTATCGCGCCCTCGACAGTAAAGGCATCGAGTACGAAGTGCTCGACCTCTCTGTCGACGAGAACGCCCTCGCACAGGTCAAAGAGCTGGGCTACCTGCAGGCTCCGGTCGTCATCACCGACGAAGGCCACTGGTCGGGATTCCGTCCCGACAAGATCGACGAACTCGCCTCACGCCTCGCATAGCGAGCACCGGTGAACTCGGGGGAGTGAACCGGTGGGGAACGCAGTCGCGAAGGACGCACCATGACGAATCTGGTCTACTTCTCGAGCGTCTCGGGCAACACGAAGCGCTTCATCGAGAAGCTCGGCCGCCCTGCGGCCCGCATCCCGCTGTATGCGCGTGAAGCAGCGCTGCACGTCGACGAGCCCTACGTGCTCGTCGTGCCGACCTATGGCGGCGGCGACGGCAAAGGCGCCGTGCCGAAGCAGGTCATCCGCTTCTTGAACGACCCCGGCAACCGCTCGTACATCCGCGGCGTGATCAGCGCGGGCAACACCAACTTCGGTACGGCCTTCGGTCTGGCCGGCGACGTCATCGCCGCCAAGACCGGGGTGCCGCACCTCTACCGCTTCGAAGTATTCGGAACACCAGACGACGTTCGCGCCGTCAATGATGGATTGGACGCATTTTGGCAAACGCAGCAGCAACTGACGGCGTAGCGCTCATCGACGCACCGCGATCGGCGAGCGGCATGGATTACCACTCGCTGAACGCCATGCTGAACCTCTACGGTCCGAACGGGGAGATCCAGTTCGACAAAGACCGTGAGGCGGCGCGCGAGTACTTCCTGCAGCACGTCAACCAGAACACCGTCTTCTTCCACTCGCTGAAGGAGCGCCTCGACTACCTCGTCGAGAAGGAGTACTACGAGCAGGCCGTGCTCGACCAGTACTCGTTCGAGTTCATCACCAAGCTCAACGAGCTGGCCTACTCGAAGAAGTTCCGCTTCGAGACCTTCCTCGGCGCGTTCAAGTACTACACGAGCTACACGCTGAAGACGTTCGACGGCAAGCGCTACCTCGAGCGCTTCGAGGACCGCGTCGTCATGACCGCGCTCGGCCTCGCACAGGGCGACGAGAAGCTCGCCGTCAACCTCGTCGAGGAGATCATCGGCGGCCGCTTCCAGCCCGCAACCCCGACCTTCCTCAACACGGGCAAGGCCCAGCGCGGCGAGCTCGTCTCCTGCTTCCTGCTCCGCATCGAAGACAACATGGAGTCGATCTCGCGCGGCATCAACTCCGCCCTGCAGCTCTCCAAGCGCGGCGGCGGCGTGGCGCTCTCGCTCTCCAACATCCGCGAGGCCGGCGCCCCGATCAAGCAGATCGAGAACCAGTCGAGCGGCATCATCCCCGTGATGAAGCTCCTCGAGGACTCCTTCAGCTATGCCAACCAGCTCGGTGCCCGCCAGGGCGCCGGCGCGGTGTACCTGAACGCGCACCACCCCGACATCATGCGGTTCCTCGACACCAAGCGCGAGAACGCCGACGAGAAGATCCGCATCAAGACACTGTCGCTCGGCGTCGTCGTGCCCGACATCACGTTCGAGCTCGCCAAGAACGGCGAAGACATGTACCTCTTCTCGCCGTACGACGTCGAGAAGGTCTACGGCAAGCCGTTCGGTGACATCTCGGTCACCGAGAAGTACCGCGAGATGGTCGACAACCCGCGCATCAAGAAGACCAAGATCAACGCGCGCGAGTTCTTCCAGACGATCGCCGAGATCCAGTTCGAGAGCGGCTACCCCTACATCGTGTTCGAGGACACGGTGAACAAGGCGAACCCCATCAAGGGCCGCATCAACATGTCGAACCTGTGCTCCGAGATCCTGCAGGTCAACACGCCGACGACGTACAACGAAGACCTGAGCTACAACGAGATCGGCAAGGACATCTCGTGCAACCTCGGCTCGCTGAACATCGCGCTCACGATGGACTCGCCCGACTTCGGCAAGACGGTCGACACCGCCATCCGCGGTCTCACCGCCGTGTCGAACATGAGCCACATCACCTCGGTGCGTTCGATCGAAGACGGCAACGACAAGTCGCACGCCATCGGCCTCGGCCAGATGAACCTGCACGGCTACCTCGCCCGTGAGCGCATCTTCTACGGCAGCGAAGAGGGCATCGACTTCACGAACATCTACTTCTACACGGTGCTGTTCCACGCGCTGCGCGCGTCGAACGCCATCGCCGAGGAGCGCGGCGAGACGTTCGTCGGCTTCGAGGACTCGAAGTACGCCTCGGGCGAGTTCTTCGACAAGTACACGGATGCCGCGTGGGTGCCCGCGACCGCGAAGGTCACGCAGCTCTTCGCCGACTCGAACGTGCACATCCCGACGCAGGAGGACTGGAAGGCGCTGAAGGCCTCCATCCAGGAGCACGGCATCTACAACCAGAACCTGCAGGCCGTGCCGCCGACCGGTTCGATCTCGTACATCAACAACTCGACGGCCTCGATCCACCCGATCGCGTCGAAGATCGAGATCCGTAAAGAGGGCAAGCTCGGTCGCGTCTACTACCCGGCTGCGTTCATGACGAACGACAACCTGGAGTACTACCAGGACGCGTACGAGATCGGCTACGAGAAGGTCATCGACACCTACGCCGCGGCGACGCAGCACGTCGACCAGGGCCTCTCGCTCACCCTGTTCTTCAAGGACACGGCGACGACGCGCGACATCAACAAGGCGCAGATCTACGCATGGAAGAAGGGGATCAAGACGATCTACTACATCCGCCTGCGTCAGCTCGCGCTCGAGGGCACGGACATGACCGAGTGCGTCAGCTGCATGTTGTAGTCGTGGGTTGAGGAGGGCGCCCAGCGCCCGTCTCGAAACCCCCAGCACTTCAAGACAGCAGCCACGAGACATCCGCTCAGAAGGAACAGACATGACTCTCACAGACCCGGTGAACTCCGCCAGCAACGACCCCGCCCACACGGGCGGCAAGCTGAAGCTGGTCAGCCACGTCAATGCGATCAACTGGAACCGCATCCAGGATGACAAGGACCTCGAGGTCTGGAACCGTCTGGTCAACAACTTCTGGCTGCCCGAGAAGATCCCGCTGTCGAACGACATCCAGTCGTGGAACACGTTGACCCGCGACGAGCAGGTGCTGACGATGCGCGTGTTCACAGGGCTCACGCTGCTCGACACGATCCAGGGCACGGTCGGCGCGGTCTCGCTCATCCCCGACGCGATCACGCCGCATGAAGAGGCCGTCTACACGAACATCGCGTTCATGGAGTCGGTGCACGCGAAGAGCTACTCCTCGATCTTCTCGACGCTGTGCTCGACGAAGGACATCGACGACGCCTTCCGCTGGTCGGTCGAGAACGAGAACCTTCAGAAGAAGGCCGCGATCGTCATGGAGTACTACCAGGGCGACTCCCCGCTGAAGCGCAAGGTCGCCTCGACGCTGCTCGAGTCGTTCCTGTTCTACTCGGGCTTCTACCTGCCGATGTACTGGTCGAGCCGGGCGAAGCTCACCAACACGGCCGACCTCATCCGCCTCATCATCCGCGACGAGGCCGTGCACGGGTACTACATCGGCTACAAGTTCCAGAAGGGGCTCGAGAAGCTCTCGCAGGAGGAGCGCGACGACCTGAAGGACTACACGTTCTCGCTGCTCTACGAGCTCTACGACAACGAGGTGCAGTACACGCAGGACCTCTACGACGGCGTCGGCCTGACCGAAGACGTCAAGAAGTTCCTGCACTACAACGCCAACAAGGCCCTCATGAACCTCGGCTACGAGCCGATGTTCCCGAAGACCGTCACCGACGTGAACCCGGCGATCCTCTCGGCGCTCTCGCCGAACGCCGACGAGAACCACGACTTCTTCTCGGGAAGTGGCTCGTCGTACGTGATCGGCAAGGCCGTGGTCACCGAGGATGAGGACTGGGACTTCTAGTCTGAAACTCATGCCTCTTTGAGTAAACTCATGCCTCTTTGAGTAAGAGTGCGTTCTATGGTCGGCACAGCTCGTGATCGTCCAGTTGATCTCGTCTTACCGTGGCCCAACGGCGAGTCGAGTGATCCGGCGGCAGCCGTTGCACGGCAACTCGTTACGAGACCTCAGCGTTGCTGTGGGGGACAGGAGCATCCGGGAATCGGCCGCTGCCTGTGGGGTGAATCGAAACGTGGCGTGGCATCCTTGTTGGCCGCGTACGGCCTGTCTGCACAACAGCGCGACTGGAGGATGGGCTGGGCGTTCGTCTCTGGCCAAACGATTTGAAGCCGTGACTCTGATCTCACGGACCACGGTGTATCGCGAGCTGCAGCGCCGAGCCGCCGTCGTTTCTGAACACTGCCGTTGCCGGTGCCCTTCGGAGTGAAGGAGCGTAACCTGAGGGTATGTGGATGGTGGTCGTCATCTTGCTAGTGATTTGGGCGGTGTTGTCGATCGTTGGGTTCGTTTTCGAAGGCCTGCTCTGGCTGGGTGTGATCGGGATCGTTCTCTTCATCGGCACTCTCGTTTTCGGAATCGTCCGGCAGCGTGCCGTCGACGCCCGACGCTAGCGCGCCGTCCTGGCTGGGCGACGTATTGGAGAGAAGGTCGCGATGACCGCAGGAGAGAGCATCAAGAAGGCCGCTCAGGGCACGAAGAACGTGACAGAGCGAGTGGTTGATGCGGTGGAAGACAAGATCGACGACGTCACCGATGCCGTCCAGGATGCCGTGCAGAAAGCCGGGGACAAGATCCACGAGGCAACGGGCGGCGACGCCAGGAAGTAGGTCCGCACTGGACGGCTCCGCGAAGGTGCGCCCGACCGCCCAGAGCTCAGGCACGGTCCGCGTGGTTCTCTGCCGTCAGCCTTCAAATGGGTAACCGTCAGTAAACCTCCATACTGACAGCGCTCACAAACCGGCGTTTGTGAAAATTGATGCTCGGCGTGCACGGTTGCGGACGGCGCGCTGCAGCGCCCACGTTCTCCCAACTGATGGAGGCCGGTCGCCCGGCCTTGTCGGCCGGACGGCCGAGGCCTAGCCTCGGAGCGGGGGAGTTCCACCGGTTCCACGTGGCCCGGTGTCGAATTCTGAAGCCGAGCATCGGAAGCGATGATGGCCGAGAACATGCGGAGACTGCGGGGACTGCATCTACTGATCTTGATCGGCGCGACGACAGCGCTGATCGCGGGATGCACCGCACCGGGCGATACCGAACAGGGCGACGACGGGGCGAGCAGCGCGAGCGCATCCGCTGAACCGGAGTGCGACGCTGAGGAGACGATCAGTTACGTCTGCGGGCTGCAGAACGCCGAGGACCTCGTGCGTGTGGGCACGACCCCATGGCTGCTTGCATCGAACCTGGTGGCCGGCGGGACTCCCGGTGCGGGCAAGATCTCCCTGATCGACTCCGAGGAGAAGGTCGCCGAGGAGTTCTTCCCCGGCGAGACCCCCGCCCTGAGCAATGACGCGACGATGTTCCCGAACTGCCCGTCGATCGACCTCGAACACCTCGAGGTGCACGGGCTCTCCATCCGCGAGACCGCGCCGGGGATGTTCCGTCTCTATGCGACCACGCACGGCGCCGTCGAGGCGATCCAAGCCTGGGAGATCGACGCGACGGGCGACAAGCCGCAGCCCACCTGGGTCGGCTGCGTGCCCTTGCCGTCGGACGTGTACGCCAACTCCGTGGCCATGCTCTCTGACGGCGGCTTCGTGACCACGAAGTTCCTCGACCCGACCAACGCAGACCGCTTCGGGGCGATCGATCGCGGCGAGGTCAACGGCGGGGTCTACGAGTGGCATCCGGGCGGATCAGTGACTGCGGTGCCGGGTACCGAACTGTCGGGCGCGAACGGCATCGAGGTGTCCGCTGACGAGCGCTACATCTTCGTGACGGCCTACGGAACCGACGAGATCGTTCAGTTCGACCGCAGCGCGAGTCCCGCTGCCAAGGTGAGCACTCCCGTCGACATCGCGCCGGACAACCTGCGCTGGACCGAGGACGGAACCCTGCTCGTTGCCGGCGTGAACTCGTCGCCGGGCACCGGGTGGAGCGTGTTCGAGATCACTCCGTCCGATCTCACCGCGACGAAGGTCGCCGGCTACCCGGTGGATGTCTGGTTGCAGAAGGCGTCCACCGCACTCGCCGTCGACGACGAAGTCTGGATCGGCACGTGGAGCGGTGACCGGGTCGGGTACTACCCCGCTCCGTAGCATCCGCCAGTCGTGCGGGTGTCGGCCGATCGACGGTTCGGGCGCCACGCTAACGTCTTTGCATGGCCACGGTTCTGTTCTGCCCGGTGACGTTCAACCTCGCCGAGACGACGCGCATGATCCAGGTGGCGCAGGCCCTCGACCCGGCGCATCGCGTGGTGTTCATGGGGTACGAGACGGACTTCGTCGACCTCATCCGCGACGCGGGGTTCGACTACCACGCGTGCGAGCCGTCGTGGACCCGGGCGCAGCGCGACCAAGCGATCGCGTTCGATCAGGGGCGCTCGTTCCGCAGCCCCTTCACGTCGGAGCTGGTCGGGGCGCGAGTCGAACTCGAGCGCCGGATGATCCGCGAGCTCGGCGCGGCCGCCGTCGTCACGGGATCGAACCTCACCTCGTTCATCTCGGCCCGCGCCGAGGGCGTTCCGCTGTTCTACCCGGTGCCGTTCCCGCTCACGCGTCCGCAGGTCGCGCAGTCCAAGCACCTCGGACTCATCGGCGGAAGCGGATGGCTCGCGCGCGCCGCCGACCGGGTGGCGACCTCGTTCTTCCGGTGGATCTACAACTCGGCGCCACTCGCGCCGCGCGCCTTCAAGACCGTCGCGAAGGCGAACGGCGTCCCTCCGCTGCGCACCGTCTCCGACTTGCTCCTCGCCGACCGGAACCTCATCACCGAGATGCCGTGGGAGATGGAGGGGTTCGAACTCCCCGACGGATTCGAACTCGTCGGGCCGATCTTCGCCCGCCTCGAGTCGCCGATGCCCGAAATCGTCGTCGAGCTCGCCGCAGCGCCCGAGCCGCTCGTCTATCTCGGGCTCGGGTCATCCGCCGACCGTCGGCTGGCGCTCGATGCCGCTCGCGCTCTCGGAACGCTGCCGATCAACGTCGTCGCGCCGATCCGGCACTACCTCGAACCCGGCGACGAGGTGCCGGCGAACGTGCACGTCACCGAGCTGCTGCCGGCGCACCACCTGGGCGGGCTGGTCGACGCCGCGGTACTGCACGGCGGGCAGGGCACCGTGCAGACCGCGTGCGCCACGGGCGTGCCGTTCGTCGGCATGGGCCTCCAGCCCGAGCAGACCTGGCACGTGCACAGTTGCGAGCGGCGCGGCAACGCGATCGCCGTGTCTCCGAAGCACGTGGGCCGGCCCGAGTTCCTCGACGCGGTGCGCCGTGTGCTCGACGACCCGGGGATCCGGGCAGCCGCCGACGAGGTCTGCGAGGCGTATCGCGGCGCGGACGGTGCTGCGGCCTCGGCCCGGCTGATCGAACGAGCAGTCGACGGCACCGAGTGACGTCGGGTCCGGTCGGTATCGCGCCGGCTAGCGGTTCTGCTTGGTTGCGGTGTCGACGATCTGCCCGAGGGTGCCGGCATCCTGGAATGCCCGGCTGATCACGGAGGCCGTGGTGTCCGCCTCGTCGAGGGTGTCGATGATGAGGTAGCACTGGTCGAACTCGGCTTCGTACATGATCTCGTCGGGCTCGCCGGCAAGGCCCGCGTGTTCTCGCGCAGCGATGACGAGGCTGCGCATCGCGTGACCGTCGGTGGGGTATCCGAGCGCGACGAGCGGCGGGTACGCGGCCTCGCCGAAGGCCACGAAGACCTGCCCGCCCTCGGCTCGAGCGTCGTGCAGGACACAGGGCGGGTAGCTGGTGGA
Organism: Agromyces sp. Root81; assembly: GCF_001429165.1. GTDB lineage: Bacteria > Actinomycetota > Actinomycetes > Actinomycetales > Microbacteriaceae > Agromyces. Next base: position 343,435 of record NZ_LMIR01000003.1, on the reverse strand, counting down.
GTCGTTTCCGGACTCATCGAACACTGCCATGGGGCTTCCTTCCGTTGCGGTGGTTGTGGGTGAGCGCGCCCGCCGAGGGCGAGCTCAGTCGCTGGTGAGTTCAGTCGGCGACGGGTTCTTTGGGCGGGTTGTGCATGAACTCGAGGCGGATGCCGTTGTCTTCTTCGACGAAGGCCGCGTAGTAGCGCTCGTTGAACCGCGGATACGGCTTGGGCTCGCGCACGGCGGTCCACCCGGCGCCGATCGCGATGTCGTGCAGGCGATCGACCTCCGCGCGTGAATCGACGGGGAAGGCGAGGTGCTGGAAGCCGACCCGCCCGTGCCGGTGCGGTCCGCTGCCCGCTTCGCGGGCGGGGAAGAGGATCAGCTCCTCCTCGCCCTTGTACCAGGAGACGCCGTTGTCGGCATCCTGCCGAGTGCATCCGAGCGCCTGCATCACCGGGTCGAACTGTTCGATCGAGCGGGGCAGATCATCGACGGAGATTCCCAGATGGTCGAAGAGAGACATTCGAACATCCTCCAACCCCGGCGCGTTCGTGCGCAACCTCGACCCGCCGCGGATGCGGTTCGCCGGCCGTGATCGCAAAGACAACTCTGAATGTCACGCGCCGCGACCCGCCCCGGTGCCATGATGTGAGCAAGTTTCACCACATGATCGGGGGATATGCGTGAACACAGATCGCGCGAGGATGTCGGGACTCCTCGCAACTGCCATGGTCTCGATCCTCGCCGTGATGGGACTCGCGGGATGCGCCGAGGGTGCCGACAGTGTCGACCGGGCCAAGGCGCAGGTCACCGCGAAGGAGAAGGCGGTGGCGAGCGCTCAGACCGAGTTCGACGCGGCATCCGAGGAGTTCTGCGGCGCGAGTCGTGACTACATCGACGCGCTCGATCAGTACGGCGACGTGCTGAACGACACCGCGCCCACCGTCGGCGACGTCCAGACGGCGGGCGCCGATCTCGCCGATCCCCGCGATGACGCGTTCGACGGTGCCGAAGCCGCGGTCGACGCGCAGCAGGCGCTCGTGGCGGCCCAACAGGAGCTCGTCGAGGCGCAGGCGGCGCTGGCCACGGCCGAGGCGGGGCCATCCGGCACACCCTCGGTCGTTCCGACCGCGGCCCCGAGCAGCACGCCGCTGGCCCCGGCAGCCTCCGTCGACCGGGTGAAGCAGGCCGAAGCCGACTTCGATGACGTGCAAGCAGGCGTCACCGAGCAGACGCCCCTGGCCGACGCATCCGAGCAGTTCAACAGCGCAGTGGTCGCGCTCGAGATGGCGTGGCTCAGGCTCTTCGCCGATGCCGGATGCCTCACCGACGATCAGCAGGTGCAGGCTGTGGCAGCGGTCAGTGCGTACACGTTCGCCCTGCAGCAGGACCTCGCCACGGCCGGGTACTACACCGGCGCCGTCGACGGCGTCTCGGGGCCGCTGACCGTGCAGGCGATCGAAGACCTCCAGGAGGCCAACGGCCTGCCGGTCACGGGCACGGTCGATAAGGCGACGGCCGCGGCGCTCCAGGCCGAACTCGTGGCGCTCGGCGGCGCTGCCGCTCAGGATTCGCTGGCGTCGACGGCCGCCGTGCAGCAGACGCTGAAGCTCGTCGGCTTCTGGGACGGCCCGGTCGACGGGGTGTGGACGGACGAACTCACCGCAGCGCTGCAGGCGTTCCAGACCGAGCTCGGCGTCGAACCGACGGGCGCGGTCGATGCCGCGACGATCGCCGCCTTCGAGCGCGCGATCGCCGAGCTCACGGCACCGGATGCCGCGCCGAGTCCGTCGGCGACGCCGCCGGCGGGCTGAGACGCGGCGGCTCCTGGCGCGTCACTTCGTTCGGGTTCTCGCCGGCGAGGCGAAGTAGCGCTGCCGTTCGGATCTGCAGTCCAGGTTCGACTGGCTCTTCTGCTGCCTCGACCATGACCTCATAGGTGCGGCCGCGTGCCCCGCTGGCGGCCCACTGAAGTACCTCATCCACGCCCGAAGCATCGACGAGCACGAAGGCGTCAAGATTGAACGCGAATCCCGGCGCGGGCCGTTCCCAGAAGTTGACCCTGTAGATCGGCGAAGCGAGGTATTCACCCGGCTCCGCATGACCGGTTTCGTAGGCCTTCATGGCCTGAACTGTAGCGTGCGCATCGCCCGCGCGATCTCGCGCTGGAGCGAACCGTCCGAACCGCCGGAGTGAGGCGTACAGTGGGTAATTGGGGAGAGATCATGCCTGACAAATCACCGCACGATCATCACGTCAAGAAGCCGGCCACCAAGACGCTCAAGGAGAAGCGCGCTGAGAAGCACGCCAAGGAGCACGAACACGACATGAGCGCCGCATCCGATGCGGTGCAAGAGGCGCACAAGGCAGACCAGGCGCACAAGGCGGGCGCCTGGCACCAGGGGGATGCCGCGCACAAGAAGCACTAGACCCCTGCTCGCCAATCCACATCTTCTGGATCGGGGACGACCTCCGCGCGTGAATCGACGGCGAAGGCAAGGTGCTGCGAGACTGCCTCGGTGGCGGACATCGAGATGGCGAGCATCGACGGCGGCATCGTCGCCCTGCATGACGCGCGCAACAAGGTGCGCTGGAGCGTCGACCTCGAGCCGTTCGAGATCGGGGTGTACCCGGTGACGCAGGAGCAGCTCGCCGAGATGCTCGGCGAGACGGCGAGGCATCCGCGACGCCCGGCGACCGACGTGAGCTGGCTGCGGGCCATTCGCTTCTGCAACGCGGCATCCGAGTGGGAGGGGCTCGAACCCGCCTACACGTACGACGGCGAAGACGTCACCTGGCACGTCGATGCCGACGGCTTCCGCCTGCCGACCGAGGCCGAGTGGGAGTTCGCCTGTCGCGCGGGGTCGACGCGCCCGCACTACGGCCCGCTCGACGAGGTCGCCTGGACGAGCGCCGACGGCGTGACCGCGCCGCAGGACGTCGGCGGGAAGCTTCCGAACCTCAACGGGCTCTTCGACACGCTCGGCAACGTCTGGGAGTGGTGCTGGGACCTGCTCGACCCGGCTCGCTACGACGCGTATCGCGTGTTCCGGGGCGGCGGATTCGCCGACGATGCATGGAGCGTGCGGGCGTCCGTTCGCCGGGGCGGTGCGCCGCGCATGCACCACGAGGACGTCGGGTTCCGCGTCGCCCGCGGCGGCTTCGATTCGACGGATGCCGCGCAGGGCTGGTCAGCGGCGGCGGACCTGGAGCGGGCGGCGATCGACGGGCCGCTGCCGTCGGGGTGGACGCCTCGGGCCTGACGTCGGGTTCGGGACCGGACGGAGTTCGCCCCGCGCTCGCCAGGAGACACCGTTGCGTGGGAATCTGAGTGCATGGGCGAAGACCCTGCGCATTCTCGTCGTACCGCTGCGGAGGCGGTAGCACGCCCCGTGAGGTTCGTGCTCGACGCCTACAACACCGAGCACGCCGTCTACGGGTTGGTGCTCGTCACGGCACTCATCGCCGTCGGATGGAAGTTCGACACCGATCTCGAAGTGCTGCTCTTCATCGTCGGTACGGTCGGCGTGTTCTGGCTGACCCATGTCTACGCCGTCGTCGTCGCGGGCCGGCGCAGCGCGGAGGGGCGTGCCGTTCCGATCGGCCGGGCCGTCGCTCGCGCGGCCTTGCGATCGGTCGGGATGCTGCTGGCCATGCTGCTGCCGGCCCTGGCACTCGGACTTGCAACGCTGGGGTGGGTCGACGAGTATGTCGCCTATTACGTCGCGCTCTGGATCGGGATCGCCAGTCTCGCCGTCATCGGCTGGGTCAATTCCTCGCGCAACCGCGGCGCCTGGTACCTCCGGCTGCTCAGCGCGGCGACCACGATGGTTCTGGGACTCGCGGTCATCTGGTTGAGCTCGCTCGTGCATTGAGCGAGGGCTCCAGCCGGGCCGCGCGGATCAGCTCAGATCGCGGCGATGACCGAGAACTCGACGAAGAAGTCGGGGGTGGCGAGCTTCGCCTCGACCGTCGCTCGGGCGGGCGGGTTGCCGCCGTCGACCCAGGCATCCCACACCGAGTTCATCTCGGCGAAGGTCGCGATGTCGGCGAGGTAGATGGTGACGCTGAGCAGCTTGGACTTGTCGCTGCCGACGCTCGCGAGCAGGTCGTCGACGCGCTGCAGGGCGGCTCGGCTCTGCTCGGCGATCGAGGTTCCCTCGGCGACCTGTCCGGCGAGGTACACCGTCGTGCCGTGGACGACGGCCTGGCTCATGCGGGGGCCGGGCTCGATGCGCTGAATACTCACGGGATCTCCTTCGATAACGGGGTGAACGAACAGGCTATCGAGTCGCGCGAACGTCGCCGTCGCCCGTGCGCATCCCAACTGAGCCCAGCACTCGTTCGACGGTGAGTTCGAGCACGACCCGCTGCGGATTCGGGCGCGGCTGCCGGTAGCGCGCGGCGTAGAGCGCGACCGCGAAGGCGACCGACTCGGGGTCGGTGCTGATGCTGGCCGGACCTTCGAAGCTGATCCACCGCCCGCCGTCGACGGTGTTGACGCTAGCGCGGCCGCTGCGCTCGGCGTTGACGAACTTCTGCGAGCCGCTGCCGCCGATGATGCGCACGACCCCGTCGAGGTAGGTGATGCCGACCGGCACCGAGTGGATGCGCCTCTGCCGATCGAGGGTCGAGAGCGTGGCGAGGTGGTACTCCGAGAGGAACTCCCGGGCGGTGTCGGTCAGCACTTCGCGCTTCACCTTCCGTCGACGATGGACATGAACCCTGCGAACGCGAAGAGGCCCGGCACGACGTAGAGGAACGTGAGCAGCGCGTACCAGCCGACGGCGCCGAGGATGGACCAGAGGCCGGTGCGCCGGTCGCGGATCTCGAGCCGCCGGCCGTCGGGGCCGATGATCGCTCGCGGCTCGGTCCACCGCGCCTTCGGGTTCTTGCGCGCGGCCGCGATCTTCGCGAGCAGTGGCGGCGTCTCCTGCCCGGGCACGCGTTCGTCGAGATAGCGTCGCGACTTCGCGATGATGCGCGGAGCCACCTTCGTGAGGATCGCGTATGCCGCCTCCCACGGTTCGGCGTCGGAGAAGTCGGCGGCGCGGGGGATGAAGAAGACCAGGGTGTCGTCGATGATCTCGACGTTGTAGCCGGCCGCCTCGTCGATGAGCGACGCCATCACGTCGGGGGTGAGCACGTAGAGCGCCTCCTTCCCGTACGTGTGCGGGGAGTACACGTGGAACCACCGGTCGAAGTCGCCCTCCAGCGACATCCGCTGCTCGCGTTCGAATCCGACGGGCAGGTCGCCGCTGAGGCGACCGCTGGATGTCGCGTCCAGGATGAGGTGCGGCAGCGGTGCCGGCAGGTCGACGGCGAGGTAGTGCCACTCGCCGGAGCGGCCGGAGCTACGGTAGCTGAGGTTGCCGAGCTCGACGCCCGGTGCGACGAATCGGGGGTACTCACGAACGGCGGTGCGCTCCACGCTGATGAGGGAGGAGAACGTCGCCACCGGACTCGGCTTCGGCTCGAACCCGTTGGCGAGCGCGGTCAGGGTCTGCCGCCACTCCTTCATCCGTGCGCGCGGTGACGGCGGCCGGGATGCCCAGCGCCGCAGCAGGTAGGCGCCGAAGAGCCAGACGGCGAGGATGGCGATCGCCAGGAGGAGGTCGCCGATGTCTTCGGCGCTGGCCCGGCGGACTTCGTAGAGGTGGACGCGCATCGCGATGGTCGTGAACGCGATGAAGAGGTACCAGAGGATCAGACAGTCGTTGACGTGTACGAGCACCTGCCGCTTCGTCGGAACCCACTTCGGCCGCGACTCGCGGCGCACGGTCGCCATCGCGGCCGCCACCTCGGACTCCGACGCCTGCAGCCAGCGCAGGTCGAGGGTCGTCGTCGCAACCGCCCCGACGAGATCGTCAGCGGGCGTGGGCGGGTGACTCATGTGCATTCCTGAAGTTGTGCGGCGCGAGGCGGAAGCTCCAGTAGAACATGCCGACCGGCGCTCGAGCTTCAGGACGGAAGGCTCACCACGAGTGCGCCGTCACTCCACGAGCTTGCCGGCCACCGAGACCTCGTCGCGCATGAGGGCCGCGATCTCCGCCGGGATGGGCGGGATCGCCTCGCGCGTCACGCCGGTCGACGGCGACCACACGAGGTTCACCTGCAGTGCGGCATCCGTCTCGGGGTAGTCGCTGCGGTTGTGGCAGCCGCGGGTCTCGCGGCGCTCGAGCGCCGCTGTCAGCGTCGCGCGAGCGGCCAGCGCGGCCGACTTGAGGTCGAAGGCATGGGCGAGGTCCTGGTAGCCGGCGATGTCGGGGTGCACGCCGATGTCGCCCATGCGGGCCTCGATCGCGTCGAGCTCGGCGAGCCCGGCGAGCAGGCCGGCCTCGTCGCGCACGACGCCGGCGTGCTCGGTCATGGTGTTGCGGATGGCGCGCTGCAGGGCGCGCACGTTCTCGGTTCCATCCGAGGCGAGCAGGGCGGCGATCTCGTCGCGCGCGGTCTGCACCGCGGTCGCCGAGCGCTGCTGCGCCGCGAGCGATGCCGAGTACGAAGCGGCCGCCTGCCCCACGATGCGCCCGAAGACGAGCAGCTCGATGAGCGAGTTGCCGCCCAGCCGGTTGGCGCCATGAAGACCACTGGATGCCTCGCCGATGGCGTAGAGCCCGGGGACATCCGTGCCGTGGTCGTCGGGGCGCACCCACACGCCGCCCATCGAGTAGTGCGCGGTGGGCGCGATCTCGATCGGCTCCTTCGTGATGTCGAGCATCTGCAGCTCGAGCATGGTCTGGTAGACGCGGGGGAGGCGCGTCATGATCGTCTCGCGCGGCAGGTGCGAGACATCCAGCCAGACGCCGCCGTTCGGGGTGCCGCGCCCCTCCTTGATCTCGGTGTAGCAGGCGAGCGCCACGCGGTCGCGCGTCGAGAGCTCGAGCCGCTCGGGGTCGTACTTGTGCATGAAGCGCTCGCCGAGGCCGTTCGTGAGGATGCCGCCTTCGCCGCGTGCCGCCTCGCTGATGAGGGTGCCGGCCGCGTTCTCTGGCTCGATGATGCCCGAGGGGTGGAACTGCACGAGCTCGGGGTCGCGGAGGCGCCCGCCCGCCTCGACGGCGAGGCGGAACGAGTCGCCCGTGTTCTCGTCGCGGCGCGACGAGGTGCGCCGCCAGATGCGGTTGTGGCCGCCGGCGGCGAGGATGACCGCGTCGGCGTGGATGAGGTAGCGCGTGCCGTCTTCGAGGTCGAAGCCGTAGGCGCCGAACACCGCGCCGTCGTCGTTCACGAGGATGCGCGTGACGTAGACCGTGTCGAGGATCGGCACGTTCAGCTGGGCGGCCCGGTTGATGAGCGTGCGCTGGATCTCGAGACCGGTGTAGTCGCCCGCGAACGCCGTGCGGCGGTAGGTGTGCGCGCCGAAGAAGCGCTGCGAGATGCGGCCGTCGTCTTCGCGGGCGAAGGGCATGCCGTAGCGCTCGAGGTCTTCGATGCCGCGGGCCGCGCCCGAGGTCACGATCTCGACCGTGTGGGGGTTGGCGAGGAGGTAACTCTCCTTGAGGGTGTCTGCGGCGTGCTGCTGCCAGCTGTCGTCGGCATCCATCGTGGCGAGGGCCGCGTTGATGCCGCCGGCGGCGAGCGAGGTGTGGGCGTCGGACTTGGGGCGCTTGCCGAGGGCGAGCACGTCGACTCCGGCCTCGGCGAGTTCGATGGCGGCGCGCAAGCCCGATCCGCCGGTGCCGATCACGAGGACGGTCGTGGAGATCCGACGTTCTGAACCGGTGCTGCCTGTGGTGCTCGGGGTGCTCATGGCTCAACGCTAGGTTCGTGCATCGGATTACTCCAATGCATAAATATCGTCGTGACGATACGTCTCGGCTATCGAAAAGCTATCGGATGTCGCGGGCCTCGAGCTCATCGTCGAACGCCTCACGGGCGTCGAGGATGTCGGTGTGGTGGGCGGCGGCCCAGCGCGCGAGTTCGATCACGGGCTCGGAGAGGGAACGGCCGAGCGCCGTCGCCGCGTACTCGACCCGGGGCGGGATCTCGGGGTAGCTCGTGCGCGTGACCAGTCCGTCGCGCTCGAGGCTTCGCAGGGTCTGGGTGAGCATGCGGTGGGAGATGCCGTCGATCTTGCGCTGCAGTTCGGTGAATCGCAGCGGGCCGTCGTGCAGCACCCCGATGACGAGCATGCTCCACTTGTCGCCCACGCGGGAGAGGAGTTCGCGGATGACGCGGCTCGCGGGGTTGTCGACGCTGCACACCTCACTGCCCTCGTGCCCGAGCGGGGCATCGATCGGCAGTGTCGAGAGCACGCGGATGGGGTCGGTCGCCATGCGGGCCTCCAATTGCCGGGATCTTCACGGACGTTATCAGCCCGTGCGTTACGTACCCTGAGTAACCGGCACGGCTCCGAGTGTCGGCGGCCTCCGGCGCCAGACCCGGGTATCCGCGCAGTGCATGGATGTCGCGGCGACGATGCGCGTACGTTATCGATATGAACCTCGAGCAACTGCGCAGCTTCGTCGAGGTGGCCCGCTTCGGCAACTTCACCCGAGCCGCTGAGGAGCTGTACCTCGCCCAGCCCTCGCTGAGCCGCCAGATCGCCGCGCTCGAACACGACCTCGGCGCCGAGCTGTTCCACCGCGCCCGCGGCGGCAGCACCCTGACGACGGCGGGGGAGTCGCTGCTGCCGCTCGCACGGCGCATGCTCGCCGACGCCGAATCGGTCCGCCGCGAACTCGCCGAACTCGCGGGCCTCGAGCGAGGCCGGGTGCGGCTCGGCGCCACCCCCACCCTGTGCATCAGCCTCGTCGCCGAGGTGCTCAGTGCGTTCCACGCGGAGCATCCGGCCATCGAACTGCACCTCTCTGAGCAGGGCTCGCGCAGGCTTCTCGACGAACTCGCGGGCGGCGAGCTCGACCTCGCGCTCATCACCACCTCGGATGCCGCGACGGCCGAGCGGTTCACCGTGACGCCGCTCCTCGTCGAAGAGCTCGTGGTGATCTCGTCGGCCGGCGCGCCGGCGGTCACCGCGCGCGACAGGATCGAACTCGCGGATGTCGCGGCGTTGCCGCAGATCGTCTTCAGCTCGAGCTACGACCTGCGCAGTGCCACCGACGCGGCGTTCCGCGGGGCGGATCTCACGCCCGAAGTGGTGCTCGAGGGTGCCGAGATGGATGCCGTGCTGCGGTTCGTCGAGCGCGGTCTCGGCGTCGCGATCGTGCCCGCGATGGTGCTCATCGACCGGCCAGGGCTGCGGTCGGTGCGGCTCGGTGCGCCGACGCTCACGCGCACGATCAGTGTCGCCCGCCCGGCGGATGTCGCACCGACCGCGGCGGTCGAGGTCATGCGGCACACGATCACCGCGGGTGCCACGGCGTTCGCAGCCAGGGCGGGGGAGACGATGCGCCTCGCGGCGTCGGCGCCGTCGACCCATTCCGTCGACGGGCCGCCCTCGATACGCTGAGCGAGCAGGCGAAGAGAGGAACTCTCATGACGATCAACGATGACGACATCACCCTCGAGCCGGGCGCCGAGGGCGAAGGCACTGCCGATGGCGGCGCCAACCCGAAGGGCCACGATGGCGGCGCCGACGGATCAGCCGCCGAGGGCGAGGGCGTTGCCGACGGCGGCGCGAACCCCGGTGGTCACGATGGCGGCGCCGACGGATCCGCTGCCGCAGGGGAGGGCGTTGCCGACGGCGGCGCGAACCCCGGTGGTCACGACGGCGGCGCCGACGGCTCGGCGTAGTGACCGGCCCCGAGCGCGGGTCGATCCATCGGCCCGCGCTTGCACGCTGCATCCGGGTACCGACTGACGAGTTCGCCGAACGGCACTGGGGTCGCGAGCCGCTGCTCTCCACGGCCGACGACCTCGACGATGGCTTCGACGACCTGTTCTCGCCCGCCGCCGTCGATGAACTCGTCACCCGGCGGGGAGTGCGCACCCCGTTCATCCGCATGGCGGACGAGGGCTCGGTGCTCGCGGCATCCGCGTACACCGCCTCGGGCGGGTTCGGTGCCGAGATCGCCGACCAAGTCTCGAGCGACAAGGTGCTCGCCGAGTTCGCGGGCGGCGCGACCATCGTGCTGCAGGGGCTGCACCGGCTGTGGCCGCCGATCATCGACTTCACGCGGGAGCTCATCGACGACGTCGGGCACCCGGCGCAGGTGAACGCCTACGTCACCCCGCCCTCGTCACGCGGGTTCGACCCGCACTACGACACGCACGACGTCTTCGTGCTGCAGATCTCGGGCGAGAAGCACTGGCGCATCCACGCACCGGTGCACGTCGATCCACTGCGGACCCAGCCGTGGGAACAGCACCGCGCCGCCGTCGCCAGGGCGGCCACGGGCGAACCCGTGATCGATGCGGTGCTGCGACCCGGCGATGCGCTGTACCTGCCGCGCGGGTGGATCCACTCGGCGACCGCGCTCGGCGCGACATCCGTGCACCTGACCATCGGAATGGCGCCCTATACGCGCGCTGACCTCGTCGACGCGCTGCTGCGTCAGGTCGGAGACGACGCGGCCCTGCGCGGCTCGTTGCCGCTCGGCGTCGATCTGCGCAACCCCGAGGCGCTTGCGCCGATCGTCGCGCAGACGGTGCAGTCGCTCGTCGAGACGCTGCAGCAGACGGATGCCTCGCGGCCGACGGCCGTTCTCAATGCGCGGTTCGACGTCGACACCCGCGCTGAGCCGGTCGCACCGCTGGCGACCCTCGAGGCGCTCGCGACCCTGGACGCATCGACCCCGGTGCGGTGGCGGGGATCGCTGCCGGTGCGCGTCACGACGATCGACGACCGGGTGCGCATCGTCGGGCGAATGACGACGCTGTCGCTCCCGGTCGAGGCGGAGCGGGCCGTGCGCCGGCTCGTGACGGGCGACCTCGTCACAGCCGGCGAACTGCCAGGCCTCGACGCGGAGAGCGCGGTCGTCGTGGTTCGACGCCTCGTGCGCGAGGGATTCGTGGTGGCACCCGCGTGACTCTGGCCGTCGAGCACTGGGCGCCGTGCAGCGATCACGCTCGCGAGCGGAACGATCCGCTCGTCGGCACCGGTCCGCGCGGGCTGCGCTGGTTCCTCATCGAGGTGGCGGGCAGCTGGGGGCAGAATGCCCTGCTCGACGAACCGTTCGACCGGGGGCTCGGCCGTGCCTTGGTTCGCCGCATCGAAGGAGCGGGCATGCGACCGCTCGCGATCCGTCGTACTGGTCGACGCACTGTTCCGACGACGCAGCGGTGGGCGATCGTCGATTCGCGGCCGGGTCGTGAGAGCATCGCGTGGGGCGAAGTGGCAGATGCCACGGCCCTCCTCGACGTGCCGCTCGACGGGTCGACCGGCGCCCTCTCGTCGCAACCCGTCTACTGCGTCTGCACCCATGCCCGGCACGACCGATGCTGCGCGGTGCGAGGTCGCCGGGTCGTCGCGGCGCTCGCCGAAGCGCGCCCGGACGAGACCTGGGAGTGCTCGCACCTCGGCGGCGACCGGTTCGCGGGAACCATGGTGGTTCTTCCGCACGGGCTCTACTACGGATACGCCGACGACGGCGACCCGGTGCGGATCGCCGAGGCCTTCGACGACGATCGCATCGTGCCCGAGCGGTATCGGGGGCGAAGTTCGCTGCCGCATGCGGTGCAGGCGGCCCAGCACTTCGCCCGCGAGGCGTTCGGCGACGAGCGGATCGACGCGTACGCGCCGCTCGCCGAGGAAGCCGCAGACACCGGCTGGCGCGTTCGGCTCGTCGGGTCCGGCGGCTCGGGCGGCGACCTCGTCGTCGATTTGGAGGAGACCCGCTCCGAACCGATGCTGTCGACCTGCGCCGCGACCAGATTCGTGCGCGTGCGCCAGTATGCGCTGCGGTCGATCGCGGTGAGCGACTAGTCATCTGCATGCTGCCTGCGAATCGAGGGCCGACACTCACGGATCCGGCGTTTCGGGGGTATCTTTACGACACGCGTTATATCGCGTTGTCGGCAGGGTCGTCGAACTGAGCGAGGTGGTGCACGTGACCGGCATCGAAGCGATCTTGATCGGGCTCGGAGCGATCGTGCTGCTCTCGATCGGCATCATGGTGACGTTCGTGCTCATCGTGCGAGCGCTCGTGCGCCGCGTTCGCAGCAGTCGTGCGGTCGGCTCCACGGCGCTGCGCGCCCGGGCCCGCATGAGTCACGGGCCGCAACGCATGGTGCTCGCCCTGCGGGTGCGGCTCGACGACGCCCTGCACAGCGGCAGTGCCGCGATCGCGCTCGCCGTCGACTCCGGCGGATCCCGCGGCGAACTGCCGCGACTCTTCCGACGCATCAGCGAAGAGGGCGGAGTGCTCGACCTGCAGTTGCGCCTGATGGAGTCCGAGACGAACTCGGGCGTGCTGGCCGACGAGATTCCCGCGGCTCGCCGCCGCGTCGAGCAGGTCGAGGTACTCGTTCGACGGGTGCGCGATGCCGTGGCATCCGGTCTCTCTGGCACGACCGACGACGCGCTGTCCGCGCTCGGCTCCGACGTCGACCGCGAGGTCGCGGCGCTGCAGTCGGGCATCGAGGAACTGCAGGCGCTCAACCGACGCGACGGTCGCGTCGGGGTGACGCCACCACCCACGACTTCCACCGTTCGAGATGAGGGGAACCGACCATGAGCAACGCCAACAGCAATTCCGCGCGGATGCGGACGATCTTCCGGAGCAAGACGTCGAAGGCGCTCAACCGCATGGAAGATCCGCGCGAGACCCTCGACGACAGTTACGACCAGCAGGTGAAACTGCTCCAGCAGGTGCGCCTCGCGGTCGCAGAGGTCGCCACCGCGAAGAAGCGCATCGAGCTGCAGGGCGAGGAGATGGGCGCGCGCTATCAGCGCCTGGGCTCGCAGGCCGCGGAGGCGCTCGCGCAGGGGCGCGAGGACCTGGCGCGAGCCGCGCTCGAGCGTCGCGCCATGCTCGAGGGGCAGGTCGCCCAGCTGCAGCAGCAGTTCACCGCGCTCGACCGCCAGACGGCGCAGCTGCAAGACAGGGAGCGCCGGCTCACCGACCAGGTCGCCGCGTTCCGCATCGAGAAGGAGACGATCAAGGCGACGTACACCGCGTCCGAGGCGCAGGTGCGAGCCAACGAGGCCGTGTCGGGCATCAGCAACACGATCACGGATGTCGGTTCGAGCCTCGACCGTGCGCGCGATCGCGTCGCGCAGATGCAGGCCCGCGCGGCCGCGACCGATGAACTGCTCGCCAGTGGCGCGCTCACCGACCTGACGGCGGCACCCGACGCGGACATCGAGCGCCAGCTCGCCGCGGTCTCGGCGCAGGCCGAGATCGAACGTCAACTGGAGGCGCTGAAGGGCGGCTCCGGGCATGCCGGCGGCAGTGCGACGGAGCGGCCGGGGCCCGATGGCTGGCTGAGCATCGGACGAGCGGGGTAGCGTCGCAGGGCCGAACGCGGCACGGTCGGCGCCCTGTGGATGGCTGATGCGGTCGTCGCGGCACGCGGGTACCCTGAACGAACGGGTCGTCAACGCCGAGCCCGAATGAGTCGGCGGCGATCGACCGTGTGGGAACCCTGCACCCGCGACTGAACGAAGCGAGCCACCGATGTCCTGGGATGACGATTCCGACGCCGACGAGTACGGCGGGCGTCACCCGGGCCGAGCCCCGGTGTCGAAGTGGCGACTCGCGCGCCGCGCCGCAGCGACCGTCGGCCTCGTGGCCGGAGTCGTCGCACTGGTGATCGGTGCCGTCGTCGCGGTCAACCTCGTCGGCACGGCGACCAATCCCGGCGGATTCGCCGCGCCGAACGCCTACGGGCCGCGGGCGGTACTGCCGCCGGTGACCACACCGCCCGAGCCGGAGCCCGATGCGCCGGCCGGCGACGCCGCCGACCCGCTCGAGGAGCCGTCGGGCCTCTCGGGTGCTGAGCTGGCGCCGATGCCGTCCGTCGATCCCGAATGGCTCGAACGCGTCAACGAGGCCACGGGGATTCCCGAGCGGGCGCTGTCGGCCTATGCGCTCGCGCACGTCGTGATCGCCGAGGAGGACGCCGAGTGCGGACTCGACTGGGCCACGATCGCCGCCATCGGAGCGGTCGAGTCGAAGCACGGCAGCCACGGCGCCTCGAAGCTCGATTCCAACGGCAACGCGCAGCCGCCGATCATCGGTCCGGCGCTCGACGGCGAAGGCGTGGCCACGATCACGGACACCGACGACGGCGAGCTCGACGGCGACACCACGTGGGACCGCGCGGTCGGACCGATGCAGTTCATCCCGTCGACCTGGGCCAAGTGGGGCACCGATGCGAACGCCGACGGTGTCGCCGACCCGAATCAGATCGACGACGCCGCACTGACCACGGCGCGGTACCTCTGCGAGTCGGGGCCGATGACCAGCCCCGAGGGGTGGCGTGCAGCCGTCTTCTCGTACAACCACGACAACGACTACGTCGACCAGATCGCGACGGTCGCACGCGAGTTCGCGGAGTCGGTCGGGTAGTCCCGCGGATGCCGCGGCATCCCCGCTACGACGATGCGCCCGCCCTCGAAAGGGCGGGCGCATCGGTCGTGATGAGCGGGTCGGCTCAGACGCGCACTCCGCGAGCAGCCACGTTGCCGAGCGCGTCGGCGCCGAGGGCGAACAGGTCGCGCGATCCCGCGGTGGCTGCGCTGACGAGGCCCGAGGCCTGCGGCAGCAGCTGCTCGGCGTAGAACCGGGCCAGCGGCAGCTGGGTCTCGGCGGTGCCGTCGTCGTCGAGTCCGCGTGCTGCCAGCGCCGACTTCGCCATGAGCCATCCGCCGACCACGAGGCCCCAGATGCGCTGGTAGGGGGTCGAGCCCGAGAGCACGGCGTTCGGGTCGGTCGCGCCGGTGCGGAGCATCCAGACCGTCGTCTGCTCGAGCGCGTCGAGCTGGGCGTTCAGCTGCGTGCGGATCGACGCGAACTCGTCGCCGGCCGCGGCGAGTTCGCCGTCGAGTTCGCGCATCGAGGCGATGAACTCGAGAGCGGATGCCCCGTCGCGAACGGGGAGCTTGCGGCCGACGAGGTCGGCGGCCTGGACGCCGTTCGTGCCCTCGTAGATCGCGGCGATGCGCACGTCGCGGTAGTGCTGGGCGGCGCCGGTCTCCTCGATGAAGCCCATGCCGCCGTGGATCTGCAGCGCGAGCGAGGTGAGCTCGTTGCCGAGGTCGGTGCCGAACGACTTGTTGATCGGAGTGAGCAGGCCGACGATCTCGTTCGCCCGGGCGCGCACGGCGGGGTCGGGGTGGTGCGTCGACACGTCGGTGTACGTCGCGGTCAACAGCATCATGCGGCGCATCGCGGCGATGTATGCCTTCTGCGTCATGAGCATGCGGCGCACGTCGGGGAAGTCGATGATGGGCGAGTCCTGGGTGGCGCCGATCGCGCGGCCCTGGATGCGCTCCCGCGCGTAGTCGAGCGACTGCTGGTAGGCGCGCTCCGACACGGCGAGGCCCTGCATGCCGACCGAGAGGCGGGCGCTGTTCATCATGACGAACATGATCCGCATGCCGATGTTCTCTTCGCCGACGAGGTAGCCGGTCGCGTCTTCGTACGAGAGCACGCAGGTGGGCGAACCGTGGATGCCCATCTTGTGCTCGACGCCGACGGTGTGCACGCCGTTGCGCTCGCCGATCGAGCCGTCGTCGTTCATGAGGAACTTCGGCACGATGAAGATCGAGATGCCCTTCGTGCCGGCGGGGGCATCGGGCGTGCGGGCGAGCACGAGGTGCACGATCTGCTCGCTGAGGTCGTGGTCGCCGAAGGTGATGAAGATCTTCTGGCCCGAGATGGCGTAGGTGCCGTCTTCGCGCTTGACGGCCTTCGTGGTGAGCGCTCCGACATCCGTGCCCGCATGCGGCTCGGTGAGGTTCATGGTGCCGGCCCATTCGCCGGTGACCATCTTCGGCAGCCACTGCTGCTTCTGCTCGTCGCTGCCGTAGTGCAGCAGCGCCTCGATCGCGCCCTGCGTGAGCAGCGGCGCGAGGGCGAAGGCCATGTTCGCGGTCGCCATGAGCTCTTGGAGCGCGAGGCCGATCGTGCGCGGGAACCCGCCGCCGCCGAACGCCTCGGGCAGCGGAACCGAGCCCCAGCCGGCGTCGACGTATGCCGAGTAGGCCTCCTTGAAGCCGGTGGCCGTGGTAACGGAGCCGTCGGCGTTCAGCTTCGAGCCCTCGAGGTCGCCTGCTCGGTTGGTCGGGGCGACGACTTCGGCCATGAAGTTGCCGGCCTCGTCGAGGATCTCGGTGACGGTCTCGAGGTCGGCGTGCTCGAAGCCGGGCAGCTGCGCGACGGCGTCGTAGTCCACGACATGCTCGAGGGCGAAGGCGATATCTGCAACAGGGGGGTCGGAATCCACTCATGCCCGCAGCGTAACCCGGCGCCCTTGGAAGGGGCACGAACTGTGCGGGTTCCACGACTCCGCCCGGTGTCGTCGCGGCCGTGTTTGGCGGCATCCCACAAAACAGGCCCCTTTTCGGGCAAGCAAGTGCTTGGTTAGGATGAAGCAACTCGTCGAAGGAGCGGAATGAAGATCGTCGTCCTGGTCAAGGAAGTCCCCGACACGTACGGGGATCGCAAGCTCGACCTGCAGACCGGCCTCGCCGACCGTGCAGCGAGCGAGACGGTGCTCGACGAGATCAGCGAGCGCGCGCTCGAGGTGGCGCTCGCCTACGCCGACTCCCACGCCGACACCGAGGTCGTCGTGCTGTCGATGTCGCCCGAGTCGGCAGCAGCGACCGTGCGCAAGGGCCTCGCCATGGGCGCAGCGGCCGCCGTGCAGGTCGTCGACGAGGCGCTCCTCGGCGCCGACCTCGGGCTCACCGCCGAGGTGCTCGCCGCCGCGCTGCGGCGCATCGGCTTCGACCTCGTGATCGCCGGCAACCAGTCGACCGACGGATCGGGCGGAGTGCTGCCGGCCATGATCGCCGAGCACCTCGACGTGCCGAACGCGACGAGCCTGAACTCGGTCGAGATCGCCGATGCCGAGGTGCGCGGCGAGCGGGCGACCGACCACGGCACCATGCAGGTCACCGCGTCGATGCCGGCGGTGATCTCGATCACCGAGGCCCTGCCCGATGCCCGGTTCCCGAACTTCAAGGGCATCATGGCCGCCAAGAAGAAGCCGTTCGAGACGCTCTCGCTCGCCGATCTCGACATCGACGCCGAGACCACCGAGGCATCGCGCTCGATCGTGATCTCGCTCGGCGAGAAGCCGCCGCGCACGGCGGGCACCAAGATCGTTGACGAGGGTGATGCCGGCGAGCGCCTCGCCGAGTACCTCGTCCAGAACCGGCTCGCGTAAAGGGACCACGATGACTGACTACTCCGCAGACTCGATCCTCGTGCTCCTCGACGTCACGCCGTCGGGTGCGCTCTCCAAGAGCGCCGCCGGCCTGCTCGGCGCAGCCGCCGAGGTGGGCACCCCGGTCGCCCTCATCGTCGCCGCCGCGGGCGAAGGCGAGCAGCAGGCCCAGGACGCCGCCGCGCTGGGCGCGACCCACGTGATCGTCGCCGAGCACGCCGCCGCCGGCACCGAGCTCACGGTGCCGGGCGCCGACGCGCTCGCCGCGGCCGCCGAACTCGTGCGACCCGACGCGATCCTCGTCTCGAACTCGATCGAAGGGCGCGAGATCGCCGCCCGCTACGCCGCCCGTTCGCGCTCGGGTCTCGCCGTCGACGCGGTCGGGGTCGCCCGTGACGCCGAGGGCGTCGTGGCCAGGCACTCCGTGTACGGCGGCGCCTACAACGTCGACTCCGCCGTCACTTGGGGTGCGCCCGTGATCACCGTGCGCGAGGGCTCGATCGACGCCCGCGCCGAGGCGAAGCCCGCCTCGATCGAGCGGCTCGAGGTCGCGGCATCCGGTCGGAAGGCCGCCGTGACGGGCGCGCTCGAGGAAGAGGTCGTTGCGTCGTCGCGTCCCGATCTGCGCGGCGCGGCGAAGGTCGTCTCTGGCGGTCGCGGGCTGGGCTCGGAAGACAAGTTCGTGCTCGTCGACCAGCTCGCCGACGTGCTCGGCGCCGCGGTCGGCGCATCGCGTGCCGCGGTCGACGCTGGCTACGTGCCGCAGTCGCACCAGGTCGGCCAGACCGGCGTCTCAGTATCGCCGCAGCTCTACATCGCGCTCGGAATCTCGGGCGCGATCCAGCACCGGGCCGGCATGCAGACCGCGAAGACGATCGTCGCGATCAACAAGGACGGGGACGCCCCGATCTTCGAGATCGCCGACTTCGGCATCGTCGGCGACCTGTTCACCGTCGTGCCGCAGCTGATCGCCGCGCTCGAGGCGCGGAAGGCGTAGCGCGCGATGGCGACGTACGGGCGCACGACGCGGCAGGGGCTGCCCCGCGTCGCCGGTGGCGAACCCTGGCCCCCGGCATTCGAGCTCGCCGAGGCCATCGCGGCTCCGGCTGCGACCTCGGTTGCGGTCGATGCTGCTCCAGCGCCGGCTGCGGCCGACGCGCCCGCCGTCGCGGCGGCGGCGTCCGCCGGCACTGCCACCGCCGTGGCTGCCGCCGCGGTCGTCTCGACGGCTCGCACCGTGCGCCGTGGGCTGCCCCGCGTGCCCGGCGGCGAGCCGTGGCCGCCCGCGTCCGCCGCGCCGGCGCCGGTGGCTGCGAGCGTTGCCGTTGCGGAGTCCGCGACCGCGACCCCGGCAACGGATGCCGCGGCTGCGGCCGTGCCCGTCACGTCACGGGCCGTGGCGGCTGGCGGAGGCGTGGCGCTTCGCCGCGGACTGCCCCGCATTCCCGACGGCGAGCCCTGGCCGCCGGCCGGTTCGGCGCCCGCTCGACCCGAGCGCGTTGCTGCGGCCCCCGTGGTCGCCGCCCCTGAGATATCGGCCGCTCCGGCGACTCCGGCGACTCCGGCCGCTCCGGCCGCACCGGCGGCTCCCGCGCCGGCGCCCCAGCGGGCCCCGATGGCACAGCCCCGTCGTGCCGCGACGGTTGCCGCGGCATCCGCTCGCCCTGCTGCCGAGCCCTGGCCCAAGCTGTACGGGCCGTACTCGCGTGCGGAGTGGGCGGGCGCGCTGTTCATCGGCGGCTTCGGTCTGCTGCTCGCCGCGACGGCCGTCGTCGTCGGGGTGAACTGGCTGCTCGGACTCGCGCCGATGCAGGACTTCATCGCGAGCTACCCGGGCGAGTACGAGCTGCCCGAGACGGCACCGCTGGGAATCCCGGCCTGGATCGGCTGGCAGCACTTCTTCAACGTGTTCCTGATCGTGCTCATCATGCGTTCGGGCCTGCAGGTGCGCACACAGAAGCGGCCGACCGCGTTCTGGTCGCCGCGCTGGAACCCGCAGCGCAAGATCAGCCTCCCCCTGTGGTTCCACCAGTCGCTCGACATCCTGTGGCTCGTCAACGGCCTGATCTTCGTCGTGCTGCTCTTCATGACGGGGCAGTGGATGCGGATCGTGCCGACCAGCTGGGAGGTCTTCCCGAACGCGATCTCGGCGCTGCTGCAGTACCTCTCACTCGACTGGCCGACCGAGAACGGCTGGGTGAACTACAACAGCCTGCAGCAGATCACCTACTTCCTCACCGTCTTCATCGCGGCACCGCTTGCGGCGATCACGGGTGTGCGCATGTCGGGCCTCTGGCCGAAGAACGCGAAGACGCTGAACCGCATCTACCCGGTGGAGTGGGCGCGCGCCGTGCACTTCCCGGTGATGCTCTACTTCGTGCTGTTCATCATCGTGCACGTCGGGCTCGTCCTCGCGACCGGTGCGCTGCGCAACCTCAACCACATGTACGCGAGCCAGGACGTCGTGAACTGGACCGGATTCTGGATCTTCGTCGCCTCGCTCGTCGTGATCGCCGCAGCGTGGTTCGCCGCGCGCCCGCTCGTGCTGGCGCCGATCGCCCGGTTGTTCGGCAAGGTCAGCGGGCGCTGACGTGGGAGACGGGTCCGAACGGCGCGACCAGATCATCGTCATCGCGACGCGCCTCATCGCGTCGCGCGGCTACTCGGCCACGACGGTGCGCGACATCGCCGACGAAGCCGGCATCCTGTCGGGCAGCCTGTACCACCACTTCGCCTCGAAGGAGGCGGTGCTCCAGGAGATCCTGCACACCTTCCAGCACGACACGCTCTCGGCGTTCGAGCGCATCGCCGCGAGCGGCGGCAGCGCCCGCGAGCACCTCGACCAGCTCATCGAACATGCGTTCCTCACGATCGAGCAGCGCCCCGACGAGGTGCGCATCTATCAGAACGAGACCGGGTTCCTCATGACCCTGCCGGGGTTCGAGTTCCTCGCCGACGGGGCGGCGCGCATCGAGGAGATCTGGCTCGACCAGATCATGGAGGGTCAGCGCACCGGGGTCTTCCGCGACACCATCGATCCGCGGCTCGCGTTCCGCTTCATCCGCGACGCGGTGTGGTCGACGGTGTTCTGGTTCCGGCCCGGCGGCAGCCACACGGCGGCGAGCGTCAGCGAGAACTACCTCGACCTGCTGCACCACGGGATGCTCGCGGACTGAGGCGGGCGGCCGGCTGCAGCGACCGCTGGCGGCGTCGGGTCAGCGACCACCGGCGAGGAGACGGCGGCCGATGATCACGCGCATGATCTCGTTCGTGCCCTCGAGGATCTGGTGGACGCGCAGGTCGCGGACCACCCGCTCGATGCCGTATTCCGAGAGGTAGCCGTAGCCGCCGTGCAGCTGCAGCGCGTTGTTCGCGGCGGTGAACGAGACATCGGTCGCGAAACGCTTCGCCATGGCGCACCTCGCGGTCGCGTCGGGGCGCCCGGTATCGATCGCCTCGGCGGCGTCGTGCACGAGCAGCCGTGCCGCGTGGAGGTCGGTCGCCATGTCGGCGAGGGTGAAGACGACGGACTGGTGCTCGCGCAGAGGGTGGCCGAACGCCTCCCGCTCCTGCACGTACCGCAGCGTCTGGTCGAGCGCCCATTGCGCGCCGCCGAGAGAGCAGGCGGCGATGTTCACCCGACCGCCGTCGAGCCCCGACATCGCGATCGCGAAGCCGTCGCCCTCCGCGCCGAGGCGGTTGCCGACGGGCACCCGCACCTCCTCGAGCACGACCTGGCGGGTCGGCTGCGCGTTCCAGCCCATCTTCTTCTCGTCCGGTCCGAACGAGAGACCGGATGCCCCGGCCGGCACGACGATCGCGCTGATACCGCGAGACCCGGGCTCGCCGGTGCGGGCGAACACGAGGTAGACCGCAGAGGACCCAGCGCCCGAGATGAACTGCTTCACGCCGTTCAGCACGTACTCATCGCCCTCGCGCCGTGCGGACGTCGTGATCGCCGCAGCATCCGACCCTGCCGACGGCTCGGTGAGGCAGTAACTGCCGCGGTCGGTCAACGCCACGAGCCCCGGCAGCCAGCGCGAGCGCTGCTCGTCGTCACCGTACCGGTCGATCATCCACGCGACCATGTTGTGGATCGACACGTAGGCCGCGATCGCGGTGTCGCCCTTGGCGAGCTCCTCGAAGATGAGCGCGGCGGTGAATCGGCCGAGCTCGGATCCGCCGACGTCCTCACGCACGTAGATGCCGCCGAGGCCGAGCCGGCCTGCGTGCTCGAGCGCCTCGACCGGGAAGTGCTTCGTCTGGTCGCGCTCGTTGGCGAACGGGGCGAGCTCTGCCGCCGTGAATTCGCGGACCGCGGCCACGATCGCGAGCTGATCTTCGGTGAGTGCGTTCGCCATGCTCCCATCGGCCCTTCCTCGCTGCCGCCGAGGCCGAGCCTAGTCGGGTACGCCGCGATTCGGGCGGACGGCCCGCTCCGTGTTGCGGGCACGGTCGCCGGGGCGGCTGAGCGGCGCCCGACGTACGATGGCAGGGTCACGCCCGATCATCGGACGGGAGGCGCCGTGGTCCAGGTCCGAGTCCTCGGAATCGCGCTCGATTCCCTGCAACGCAATCTTGTGCTGCTGAAGCCCTTGCACGAGGAGACCGGCATCGGGCTCGTACTGCCCGTCTGGATCGGCTCGCAGGAGGCCACGTCGATCCTCATCGCCCTCGAGGGGCGGCAGGCGCCCCGGCCGCTGTCGCACGACCTCATCGGCACACTGTTCGCCGCCGTCGGGGCCGAGCTCCAGCGGGTGGACCTGACCCGCATCGACGAGGGCACGTTCTTCGCCGAGATCTCGCTCACCACCCCCTCTGGGCCGCAGACCATCGATTCGCGTCCGTCCGACGCGATCGCGCTCGCGTTGCGAGCCGATGCACCCATCTGGGTCGCCGAGGATGTGCTCGAGGCTGCCGGCATCCCTGCCGAGATGGTCGATTTCGCCGCCGAAGCCGATGACGAGGAGCGGCTCGACGAATTCAAGCGGTTCCTCGACGATGTGGATCCGGAGGACTTCCAGGGCTGAGAGCGCGGCCGCTCCTGCCCGCTCGCATGTGACGATGTGTGCATGGGATATCGCTCGTTCACGAACAGCCGGAGCATCGAGACGACGCCCGATCGACTCTGGGCGATGCTCCTCGACCCTCGATCGATGTCGGTGTTCGCCGATCATCCGGTGTCCGTCGCACCGAGCGGTCCGCTGCAGGGTGTGGTCGGCGAAGCGTGGACGGAGACGCACGGGCCCGAGTGCGACGACGACCGGGTGCGCTGCGTGCTCGTCGCCGTCGAACGATCACGACGGCTCCGTCTGCGCACAAAGCAGCGCGGTGTCGAGCAGACCGTCGAATACACGCTGACGCCGGTCGACGGGGCACGCACCGAACTTCGAGAACGGATCGTGTTCGCGCCGACGTTCGCAGGCAAGCCCGGGCAGCACATCATCTCCTGGCTGCTGCTCCTGACCGGACTGCTCGCGAAGCTCGGAAACGATGAGGGCAAGTCCCTCGAAGCACTCGCCCGCGCAGTGCCCCGAGCGGACGCGAAGGAGGCGATGGTCGCGCAGGCCGCCCAGTTCGTCCTCGACGCCGATCCCGAAGCGCGCGCCGGCCTGGACTACTCGCGCTCATCACTCCGCACCGTCGACGACATGCTCGGCGAACTCCACCGGCGCCGCGACCCGCTCTCCGAGGATCGTCTGCTGCTCGCGTCCGCCTACGTCTTCGAGGCGCTGCGGCGAGCGTTCGGCGGCGAGTACCGCGGCGGGGATGACGAGAATCCGTGGATCCTCGTCATCGGCGAGCCCGACTTCCAGATCGACGTGCTGGTGATGGGAAAGATCGCCGGACGAGTGGAGAACGGCGAAGAGGACGACCTCGTGTTCTTCTGCGACGGCATACCCGCGCTCATTGAGGCCCGCCGATCGGCCACGCTGATCTAAGGGGTGTCAGTCCCTGGACGGAGCACTCGGACCCGGAGGGCATCAGTCGCGACGGCGGCGCCCCTCGCCGAGCGCCCAGATCGCGAGTTCGACCCGGTTGCGTGCGCCGAGCTTCGTCATGAGGCTCGCGATGTGCGTCTTCACGGTGCTGAGCGAGATGTGCAGTTCGCCGGCGATCTCGGTGTTGCCGAGACCCCGGGTGACGGCGGCGAGCACGTCGCGCTCGCGAGCGGTGAGCGGTTCGACGGGTCGCGGTACCCCCGCGCCGGCCATCCCGGGTCGGACCGACGACGCGGCCGATGCCGCCGAACCCGTACCTCCCGCGGGCTCCGCCCCGGCGAAGGCCTCGAGCAGCCGCACCGTCACGTTCGGCGCGATGAGGGCGTCGCCGCGCGCGGCGGCGTGCACGGCCTCGGCGAGCATCGCCGGGCCGGCGTCCTTCAGGAGGAAGCCGCGAGCGCCGGCCCGCAGCGCCGCGTAGACGTACTCGTCGAGGTCGAACGTCGTGATCACGACGACCGGGATCGGCTCCGCGACATCCGGGCCCGCGAGCGCCCTGGTGGCCTCGAGGCCGTCGGTGCCCGGCATGCGGATGTCGAGGAGGCACACGTCGGGCCGGAGTCGCTGCGCGAGTGCGATCGCCTCGGCGCCGTCGGCGGCCTCGGCGATCACCTCGATGTCGGGCTGGGCGTCGAGGAGCACCCGGAGCCCCGCCCGCACGAGTTCCTGGTCGTCGGCGATCAGCACGCGCACGGTCATGTCGACCACCCGCTGCGGGGGAGTGCCGCGGTCACGGTCCATCCGCCCTCTGGCGCGGCGCCCGCAGTGCAGGTGCCGCCGAGCAGCGTCGCGCGTTCGACCATGCCGACGATGCCGAAGCCGGGCGCAGCGGATGCCCCGGCGGCACCGTCGTCGTGCACGTCGAGCCGGATGCCGGCGGCATCGACCTGCACGAGCACCTCGACGCGGGTGGCCCCGCGCGCGTGGCGCCGTGCGTTCGTCACCGACTCCTGGGCCATCCGGTAGACGGCGGCGCCGATCGTGGGCGGCACGGATTCGGCGTCGCCGGTGAGCCGCACCTCGACGAGCGGCGCGTCGGTGTCGATGGCGGCGTCGGCCGTCGCGAGCCCCCGGAGATCGCCGAGGCCCGGCCCCGGCGCGAGCTCGGCGGCATCCGCTCGGCGCAGCACTCGCACGATCGAGCGCATCTCGGCGAGCGTGCGCGAGGCCTCGCCCTCGATGGTGCGTAGCGCCGCGACGGCGGCATCGGGGTCGGTGGCCGCCAGCACAGTGCCGGCCTGTGCCTGGATCGCGATCGCCGAGACATGGTGCGCGACGGTGTCGTGCAGGTCGCGCGCGAGCTGTTCGCGCTCGTCGTCCTTCACTCGATCGAGTTCGCGGGCGCGCGACCCCGCCCGCCAGCGGAACGCCGCGCCGAGCGAAATGGTGGCGACGAGCACGGCGGTGCCGCCGACGAGGTCGGTGAGCGTCGTCGGGCCGAAGACGAGCGAGAGCGTCGTCGAGGCGATGAGGAGGGCTGCGCCGACGATGCGCGCCCGGCCGTCGCCCCAGCGGAACGCGGCGTAGACGAGCACGAGCATGTAGGCGGTCGCGGCGAGCTGCGGGTCGCCGCCCGTCGCCACGGCGACCACCGCGCCGGTGCCGAACGCGATGACGAGCATGGGCAACGGCCGGGTGCGCCGCCAGAGCAGGGTCGGCACGAGCGCGATCAGCACGACGGCCCAGAGCCAGCGCCACGGCACGTCGGTGCGCAGCGACGCCTCGAGCAGCACGAGCGGCGGGATGGCCGCGACCAGCACCCAGTCGCGCCAGACGCGGCGGGGCGGCGGCGGCGACGCGGCCGGCGCATCCCACAGCGAGCGGACGAGGCTCGTCATGCCCTCATCGTAGGGCTGCTGCGACACGGGCGGATCGGCCGGAAGGACGGAACATGCCGCGGGCGTCGCGGCGCCGGATGACGACCTCGGCGACGGCGAGGTTGATCACCCAGCCGGCGGCCATGAGCGCGGCGCGCACGTTCACGTCGGGCACGCCGAACAGCAGGAACCACGGGAGCATCGTGAAGACCTGCGTGCCCGCGGCCAGGCCGATCGCGTAGCCGCGCGTCATCCATGCGCTGTGCCTGCGGATGTCGCCGCGCCGGATCGCGACGAAGGCGACGACGATGCTCGCGGCCATCGCCGTGCCGAACACGAGGCGGATGACGAGCAGCGCCTGCCCGTCGGAGGCGGGAAGGTCGGAGAAGACCGTCAGCCAGAGGCCCGACAGGGCGGCGAGGAGGCCCGCGGGCGCCGCGATGCGCCCCGATATTCGGTGCCAGCGATGACGACGCAGCGACGGCGCGAACTGCAGAGCGCCGAGCAGCGCGAAGACGGTCGCGCCGACGATGTGCACCACGACCGGCGCAGGGAAGACGACGAACCGCGCGTTGTCGGCCGTCACGACCGGGTCGTTCGCGAGTTCGGTGAGCCGCATGCTGCCGGCGACGACCGGCACGAGGCTGAGGAGGATGAGGCCGGCTGGTGCGAGCCATTCCCGGCGGCTGGTCGCGGTCGTGCGCGATGTGGTGGGGCGAGCGGATGCTTCGGTCATGACCCGATGCTCGCGGGCACCCGCGGGCGCGACATCGGGCGATCGGCCCGACCTGCCTCGTCCCTTCGGCCGAGGCGCGATGCAGGCGTCGGTGCGCGAGGTGTCGCCGAAGGTGCCGCGCGGCGGACAGGGTGTTCGGGATGCCCCGTCAGCGCGCTCCCGAAGGTTCGCCGTTGCCCGAAGCTCGTGACATGGGCATCGAAGTACAGCACCCCGGTCGCAGCGTCACGGAAGAGCCGGTGGAGGAGACGACATCGCCGACCATCGTGGAGGCGACCATCGCCGAACTCCGTGACGCGCTCGACGACCGGACGACGAGCAGCGTCGACCTCGTCGCGGCGTATCTCACCCGCATCGGCTTCTACGACCGCCACGGAGTGCGGCTGAACGCCGTCCCCGTGCTGAACCCCGAGGTCTTCGCGGAGGCCGAGGCGGCCGACGCCCGCCGGGCCGAGGGACGACTCCTCGGACCGCTCGACGGGATCCCGTTCACCGTCAAGAACAGCTACAGCGTCAAGGGGCTGCCGGTCGCGGCGGGCTCCCCGGCGTTCATGGACCTCATCGCAACGGAGGACGCCTTCGCGGTGGAACGGCTCCGGACGGCGGGGGCGGTGCTCGTCGGGCTCACCAACATGCCGCCGATGGCGGATGGAGGCATGCAGCGCGGTGCATACGGCCGGGCCGAGAGCCCGTACAACGGCGCCTACCTCACCGCAGCGTACGGCTCGGGGTCCTCCAACGGATCGGGCACTGCGACGGCGGCGAGCTTCGCGGCATTCGGGCTCGGCGAGGAGACCTGGTCGTCGGGCCGGGCTCCTGCATCCAACAACGGCCTCGTGGCGTACACGCCGTCGCGCGGGCTCATCTCCATGCGCGGCAACTGGCCGCTGTTCCCGACGATGGACGTCGTCGTGCCGCACACCCGCACCGTGGCCGACATGCTCGAGGTGCTGAACGCGCTCGTCGGCGAAGACGGGAACCCCGCGGGCGACTTCTGGCGAGAGCAGCCCTACGTGGAGCTGCCGCCGGTCGACGCGGTGCGCCCCGACGACTACCGCGACCTCGCCGGGACCGCGAGCCTCCGCGGCATCCGACTCGGCGTGCCGGCCATGTTCGTCAATGGCGAGAGCGACCTCGCCGAACCGATCGAGACCCGCGGGTCGATCATCGACCTGTGGCGCGCTGCCGTGCGCGATCTCGAAGCGCAGGGCGCCGAGATCGTCGAGACCGCCTTCCCCGCCTACACGAACTACGAGCAGCAGCCGCACCCCTCGATGTACGAGCGGGAGCTCGTGCCGCTCGAGTTCAAGGATGCGGAGGAGCGCCTGCTCACGGCCTACGGCTGGGACCGCTTCCTCAGGCTCAATGGCGACCCGCACCTCTCGTCGCTGTCGGTCGTCGACGGCGACAAGATCTACCCGGTGCCGCCGGGGTCGATCCCCGACCCCTTCGAGGACTACGACATCGGGTCGTACGTGCACCTCGCCCTGGGCGGCGAGCCGAGCATGAGCGCGATCCCGGCCATCGCGCCCGGGCTGCGGGGCCTCGAGGAGACCCGGCGCATCGACTTCGAGGAGTGGCTGGACGCCAACGGACTCGACGGGCTGGTCTTCCCCGCCAACGCCGATGTGGCGCCGTTCGACGCGGACGTCAATCCGGCCTCGTACGAGATCGCCTGGCGCAACGGCATCGCCTACTCCAACGGCAACGCCGTGATCCGCCACCTCGGGATCCCGACGGTGACCGTGACGATGGGGGTGATGGCCGACACGGCGATGCCCGTCGGCCTCACCTTCGCAGGCAGGGCGTACGAGGACTCGAAGCTGCTCGGCTACGCGTCTGCGTTCGAGGCATCCGGTCGGCGTCGCATGGCGCCGCCGCGCACCCCGGTCCTGCCGACCGATGCGCTCGACCGCCCGAACCGCGGGGCGGCCGGGAGCGCGACCGCGATCGAAGTCGAGCTGCACGCGACGAAGGGGCCGGTCGGCGCAGACGGCCTGACGGAGATCGCCGTCGAGGGACTCGTGAGCGGCTATGCCGACGGGTTCACCGTCGATCTCTCGGTCGACGGTGTCGCCGTGGCGGCCGAGCCGACGGACAGTGGCTTCCGCGCCGTGGTCGTGATCGCGGCCGACCGCCACTACCGACTCCACAGTCATTGGCGCGGGCCGTACGGATCGCTGGTCGTCGTGACGGTTCGCGACCGCTCCGGGAGCGTGGCGGGGCGATGGACCGTGGTGGGCGGAGTCGCCTAGTGTCGAACGGGATCATGTCGGTACCCATCGCCCGTCGGGAGGCTCGCATCGAGAAGCGCGAGGAGATCCTCCGTGCCACCGCGCGGCTCATCAGCCGACGCGGCATCCGCGGCCTGCGCACGGCGGATGTCGCCACCGAGGCGGGGGTTTCTCCGGGGCTGCTCTTCTACCACTTCAGCGATCGCGACGGGCTCCTCGACGCCACGCTCGAATACCTCGACAACGCGGCGCGGCGCTTCCGGTCGGTGCTGCACACCGACGACGCCTCGCTGCGCGAGTCGCTGATCCGCCACGTCGTCGACGAGATCCAGGATGTCCCGGAACTCGTCCAGGTCTCGCTCGTCTGGAGCGAGTTCCGGTCCGCCGCCGTGTACGAGCCCACGCTGCGGCCCGGCATCCAACGTGCCACGCGCGGCTGGACCACGATGCTCAGCGATGCCATCTCCGAGGGCCAGGGGCGCGGCGATATCGGCGCCGGGGACCCCGACGTCATCGCACAGCTGCTCACGACGCTGGTGGAGGGCTTCGACGGGCGCTGGGCGACCGGCGAGATGGACACCGGCGAGGCGCGGCGGCTGTTGCAGCTCGCCGCCGAACGGCTCATTCCCGCGCCGTAGCGCGACGCCTCGCTTGACTTGGCGAGGCGCACGAACAACAATCCCAGACAGAACTGACTGAGTACTCAGTCAAGAAGGAGCACGAACATGTGGCAGATGCCCTCGGAGACCGCGACGCACGCACGCACCTGGCTCGCCTTCCCCGTGCCAGGAAACCACGAGACGACGGCCGAGCTCGATGCGGCGCGCGTGGCGTGGGCGGCCGTCGCGAATGCGGCGATCGACTTCGAGCCGGTCACCGTGGTGGTCGACCCCGAGCAGCTCGAGATCGCGCGGCCGATGCTCTCGGCGGGAATCGAGCTCATGCCGATCGCGCTCGACGACGCCTGGATCCGCGACATGGGCCCGACCTTCGTGCTCGATAAGGCCGGCGAGCTCGCCCTCGTCGACTGGATCTTCAACGGCTGGGGCCAGCAGCCCGAACTCGTGTGGGACGAGGACAGCCGGGTCGCGGCACGCATCGCCGAGACGCTCGGCGTCGAGAGGATCGCCTCGCCCATGGTGAACGAGGGCGGCGGCATCCACGTCGACGGCGAGGGCACGGTGCTCATCACCCGCACCGTGCAGCTCGACCCCTTCCGCAACCCGGGCTGGACCGAGGCGGAGGTCGAAGCGGAGCTCCTCCGCACGCTCGGCGCCGGCAACGTGATCTGGTTCGACCGGGGTCTCACGCGCGACTACGCGCGATTCGGCACGCGCGGCCACGTCGACATGTTCGCGACGATTCCGTCGCCGGGAGTGATGCTCATGCACTGCCAGGGAAACCCCGATCACCCCGACTTCGAGGTCGGCCGCGGCCACCGCGCGACCATCGAGGCGAGTTCGACCCCCGGTGGTGCCCCGTGGGAGATCGTGGAGCTGCCCGCGCCGCGAACGCTGCGCGACGACACCGACTTCGTGGACTGGAACTACGCGAACCACCTCGTCGTCAACGGGGGAGTGATCGCGTGCCGGTTCGACGACCCGGCCGACGAGGAAGCCGTCGAGATCCTCAGCGCGGCGTACCCCGGCCGCTCGGTCGTGACCGTCGACGCGCGACCGATCTTCAACCAGGGCGGGGGAATCCATTGCATCACGCAACAGCAGCCCGCGCCGCGCGGCTGACGCCGGCCGCCGAGCCCGAGCCCGAGGGCGAGCTGCAGGAGCTCGAGCTGACCCGCGGCCTCACGGCGATGAACCTCCGCGGGGCGCCGATCGAGGCGATCGTGCAGTTCCTCGCGGAGGCGACCGGTCGCTGCATCGTCGTCGAGAACCTCTCGCGCGAACTGCTCGCCGTGCACGGCGCCGAGCACGCATCGATCGACCCGGTCGTGCACTGGCAGTTCCGCGCGAGCCGGCGGGATCGATCGGCCGTCGCAGCCGATCGTCGCGCGGGCTCCGAATCGTGGGTGGCGGCCCCGATCGAAGCACGGGGCCTGCGATGGGGGACCGTGATCGCCCTGCCCGGCACCGGCGGCGCGCCGGACTTCGTCCGCTCGGCCGTCGAGTCGGGCGCCGCCGCGCTCGCGATCGACCGGATGACCCAGGGCTCGACCCGTGGCTGGGAACGCAGCTCGGCCAAGCAACTCGTCGACACGATGCTGCGCGGCGCGTTCTCCTCCTCCGAGCGCGCCGCGCAGCGCCTCGAGGCATCCGGATTCCCCGTGTTCGGCCGGAACCTCTCCGGCCTCGCAATCGTCGCCGACCGACCCGACGACCTCGGTGACGCGCTCGGGGACTCCGCCGAGGCGGTCGGGATGCGTGCCATGGCGACCGTCGTCGACCGATTCGCGGTGGCGTTCATCTCGCTCGACCGGGCCGAACAGCTCGGCGACGAGCGCATCGCTCAACTCGTCTCCGAGCTGGGGCGCCGTGGAGGCCGGCCGATCTCCCGCGTGACCGCGTGCCTGGGCACCCCCGCGCACACCTTCGAGGAGCTGGTCGCCTCGACGAAGGAGGCACTGGACCTGGCGCGGACGCTCCCTCGACCAACACAGTTCGAGGTTCGCCGCGTGCACGATTCGCCGCTCACCGCCTTCGTCGCCGCGATGCGCGACGACCCGAGACTGATGGAGCACTCCGAGCGGATGCTGGCGCCGCTCATCGAGTACGACCGCACGCGCGACGGCGACCTGATGACGGTGCTCCGGGCCGCCATCGAGCACCCGGGCAATCGCACCGCGGCCGCTGCGGCATGCCATCTCTCACGGTCGGTGTTCTACCAGCGACTCTCGGTGATCTCCGAACTGCTCGGCAGGCGCATCGAAGACGGTGAGATGATCGCCGCACTCCAGCTCGCGATGACGGCGGCGCCCCGCGCCGGGCGGTTCTGACGACCGAGCGCTGTCACGCCGCCGCTGCGGCACGTCGGGTCCGTCGAGGCCGCCGACACGACCAGAATGGCTGACATGGATGCCGCACTCCCAGCCCTCACCGAGATGCCCTCGCCCCAGTACGTGATGTCGGGCGACGGCATCCGAATCGCCACCTATCTCTGGGGGGAGGAGGACGCGCCGACGGTGCTCTGCGTGCACGGCTTCGCGTCGAGCTGCCGCGACAACTGGGTGAGCACGGGGTGGGTGCGCGACCTCACCCGCGCGGGATACCGGGTGCTCGGCATCGACCAGCGCGGCCACGGTGCGAGCGACAAGCCGCACGAGGCATCCGCCTACGGCATGGACGCCTTCGTCGACGACATCACGACCGTGCTCGACACCTACCTGCTCGACACCGTGCTGTACGCCGGCTACTCGCTCGGTGCGCGCGTCGGCTGGCAGGTCGCCGTGCAGGTGCCCCACCACGTCGAGCGCGCCGTGCTGGGCGGCATCCCCGACGGGCGGCCGCTCGCGCGCCTGCAGATCGCGGAGGCACGGGCGTTCGCGGAGCACGGCACCCCGGTCGAGGACCAGGTGACCCGCAACTACGTGACGCTCGCCGAGCGGGTGGCCGGCAACGACCTGCGCGCGCTCGTCGCGCTCGCCGAGGGCATGCGGCTCGGCGACGCCGATCCCGACGTCGCGCACCCGCCGCTGCAGCCGATCCTCTTCGCCACGGGCAGCGACGACGCGATCCTCGCGCAGTCGAAGCTGCTGGCGCATGCCACGCCGAACGGCACCTTCGTCGAACTGCCGGCGCGGCATCACTTCAATGCGCCGGGCTCCCGCGTGTTCCGGGAGAGTGCGCTCGGCTTCTTCGCCGATCGGGGCTGATCGGCGCGGTCAGTCGGCCGATGCAGCGGATGCCGCGGCTCGCGCCGCCTCGGCCGCCCGCTCCGTCCATTTCGGGGTCTCGCCGTAGCGCTGGAACGGGACCAGCAGGCCGGCCGCGCTGTCGTCGATGAGCTGGGCGAGCCGCCGCTCGCGGGTGGCCTCCTGCTTCGCGGTGAGCACCCAGTGCGTGACCTGGCGACGGTAGGTCGCCGTCGCGGCCTGCCAGAACGCGGACGCGGCAGGGCTGGCGGCCAGCCGGGCCGCGGCCTCGGGCGGCAGCTCCTGGTCGGGGTTCTCGTGGGAGTAGATGCCCGATCGATCTTCGCGCCGTCGCTCGAACGCGGCGAGGCCGGCCTCGTGCATGCGACCCGCGGCCGTGAGCTGCTCGACGAGGGCGATGTTGACGCTCGACCAGGTGCTCGCGGCCTTGCGGGGCGTCCACCGCTGGCGCCGTGCATCGTCGTCGATGCGCTGGGAGACCGAGTCGATCCAGCCGAAGCACAGGGCTTCGGGCACCGCCTCCTCCCAGGTGAGCCCGCGATCGGGCACGTGCTTCTTGTACAGGCCCATCCAGAGCTCGGTGGCCGTGTCGTGGTTGGCCTCGAGCCATGCACGGAACTCCGCCGGCGTGGCGAAGAAGCGTGCCGGGCGCTCTGGTGTGCCGCCGGGGGTGCCGATCTCCGTCGTCATGCCCCGAGTCTGCCAGCACCCGCCGACGGGCACGATCCGATGCGCACGGGCTGATGCGCACGACCGCACCGCGGACTAGTTTGGAGGCGTGTCCGCACTCGCGACCGACGCACGGACCGCTCACGCCGACGGCGTGGAGCGCCTGCTCGCGAGCTACCGGGCCGTGCCGCAGGGCTCGCCGGTACGGCTCGCGAAGCGCACGTCGAACCTCTTCAGGTCGAGGGCGGCGACGGATGCCCCTGGCCTCGACACCTCCGGCCTGACGCACGTGATCTCGATCGACGTCGAGGCGCGCACCGCCGACGTCGCCGGCATGTGCACCTACGAGGACCTCGTGGCCGCGACGCTGCCGTTCGGACTCGCGCCGCTCGTCGTGCCGCAGCTGAAGACCATCACCCTCGGCGGGGCGGTCACCGGCCTCGGCATCGAGTCGACGTCGTTCCGGAACGGACTGCCGCACGAGTCGGTGCTCGAGATGGACATCCTCACCGGTGCGGGGGAGCTGCTCACTGCATCGCCGAGCGAGCACGCCGAGCTGTTCCGCGCCTTCCCGAACTCCTACGGCACGCTCGGCTACGCGGTGCGCCTGCGCATCGAACTCGAGCCCGTGCTGCCCTTCGTCGCACTCACGCACCTGCGCTTCCACGCCATCACCGACCTCGTCGCCGCGATGGCGGGCATCGCCCGGACGGGCCGGCTCGACGGGGTCGCCGTCGACTCCCTCGACGGCGTCGTGTTCAGCGCCGAGGAGGCCTACCTGTGCGTCGGTCGTCGGACCGCGGCATCCGGCCCCGTCAGCGACTACACCCGGCAGCGGATCTTCTACCGCTCCATCCAGCACGACGGCAAGGCGACGCACGACCGACTCACGACCCGCGACTACCTCTGGCGCTGGGACACCGACTGGTTCTGGTGCTCTGAGGCGTTCGGCGCGCAGCATCCGCTCATTCGCCGGCTCTGGCCGCGACGGCTCAGGCGCAGCAGGTCGTACGCGACGCTGATGCGCCTCGAACGGCGCTACGACCTCGGCAACCGCCTCGAAGGGCTCAAGGGCCTCCCGCCGCGCGAACGCGTCATCCAAGACGTCGAGGTGCCGATCGAGCGGTGCGCCGAGTTCCTCGACTGGTTCCTCGAGAATGTGCCGATCGAGCCGATCTGGCTGTGCCCGCTGCGACTCCGGGGCGACGACGCCTGGCCGCTCTACCCGCTCGAACCGCACCGCAGCTACGTCAACGTGGGCTTCTGGTCGACGGTGCCGGTCGGTGCGACGGAGGGCGAGACGAACCGCAGCATCGAGCGCGAGGTCAGCGCGCTCGACGGCCACAAGTCGCTCTACTCCGACGCCTTCTACGGGCGCGCCGAGTTCGACGCGCTCTACGGGGGCGACGCGTACCGGGCCGCGAAGCAGCGCTACGACCCAGGCTCCCGACTCCTCGACCTCTACGCGAAGGCGGTGCAACGACGATGACCACGACCAAGGGCACGGCGGCGGAGACTTCCGAGCACCATGAGTCACCGGATGCCTCGGGCAAGCTCACCCTCGCGGAGATCCTCGAGATCTTCGCGGGCGGGCGGCTGCCGCTCCGGTTCACCGCCTACGACGGCAGCTCGGCCGGGCCGCCCGACACGGCGCTCGGGATCGAGCTGAAGAGCCCGCGGGGAACCACCTACCTCGCCACCGGGCGCGGCGACCTCGGGCTCGCCCGCGCCTACATCGCGGGCGACATCGCCATCCACGGCGTGCACCCCGGCGACCCGTACGAATTGTTGAAGGCGCTCGCCGACGAGCTCGTCTTCAAGC
Organism: Agromyces sp. Root81; assembly: GCF_001429165.1. Classification (GTDB taxonomy): domain Bacteria; phylum Actinomycetota; class Actinomycetes; order Actinomycetales; family Microbacteriaceae; genus Agromyces. The sequence continues at coordinate 309,106 of NZ_LMIR01000003.1, read as the reverse complement.
TGCCGCCGCCGCGCACGATGGCCCACGTCATCCGGTCGATCGGCCTCGAGCACCTGCGCCCGATCGCGCCGCCCCCGCAGGAGGCGCCGCCGCGCTGGCGCCGCGTCGCCGAGGGGCTGCGGCACAGCAAGAGCCGCGATGCCGAGGCGATCCACCACCACTACGACGTCTCGAACACCTTCTACGAGTGGGTGCTCGGGCCGTCGATGACCTACACCTGCGCGTGCTATCCCGACGCCGAGGCCTCACTCGACGAGGCGCAGGAGAACAAGTACCGGCTCGTCTTCGAGAAGCTCCGGCTCGAGCCCGGCGACCGGCTGCTCGACGTCGGCTGCGGGTGGGGCGGCATGGTGCGCTACGCCGCCCGCCGCGGGGTCAGGGCGCTCGGCGTGACGCTGTCGGCCGAGCAGACGGCGTGGGCGCAGCAGGCGATCGTCGACGAGGGGCTGACCGAGCTCGCCGAGGTGCGGTACGGCGACTACCGCGACATCACCGAGGCCGGCTTCGACGCCATCTCGTCGATCGGCCTGCTCGAGCACATCGGCGTTCGCAACTACGCCTCGTACTTCACCTTCCTCCAGTCGCGACTTCGCACGGGCGGGCTGTTGCTGAACCACTGCATCACGCGCCCCGACAACCGCTCGGAACCCGCGGCGAAGGGGTTCATCGACCGCTACGTCTTCCCCGACGGGGAGCTCACCGGTTCGGGACGCATCATCACCGAGGCGCAGGACGTCGGACTCGAGGTGATGCATGAGGAGAACCTGCGCCTGCACTACGCGATGACGCTGCGCGACTGGTGCGCGAACCTCGTCGCGCATTGGGACGAAGCGGTCGCCGAGGTCGGGCTGCCGACCGCGAAGGTGTGGGGTCTGTACATGGCGGGTTCGCGGCTCGCGTTCGAGACGGGCGGCATCCAGCTGCACCAGGTGCTCGCCGTACGGCCCGACGAGCGCGGCGGCACGGGCGGCCTGCCGCTGCGGCCGTGGTGGACGCCGTAGGTCACTCCCTCTCGGCGGCTCAGACCGGGCGCACCGGCTGTCGGAGCACGGTGCGGAGCTTGTCGGGTGCCGTGCGACGGGCGTCGGTGAGGTAGATCTCGTGGTGGTCGCCGTTGAAGGCGAGCCCGTGGTCGGGAATGAACTCGTCATGGAGCCGGGCGAGTGTGGGGGCCTCGTCGTCGTACGGCCCCCGGTGGAGGATCTGGACGCTCCGGCCCTCGGCGTATCGCAACGGCTTCACGAGCCCGAGCGAGGGCAGTGACTTCTTGGCGCCGACGGTGGCGATGGCCGCTTCGACCTCCGCCGGGGTGACCCAGTCGGGCTGCGCGAGCATCAGGGTCCACGACCATTCCTCCTTGCGGCGGCTGGTGAACGCGGTTTCGTCGTCGGCGCGCCACAGGCCCTCGAGGGGCCCGACGACGAAGTCGCGGCCGGCGCCCTTGCTCGCGAACTTGATCGTGTAGGCCACGGCGTAGAGCGCCTCGAGCGCGGCGGCGTACTCGGGTGCGGTGTTGGGATCGCCGTGCCCGTCGACCGCGAGATACAGGATCTCGGGCACGTCGACGAAGACGAACTCGGTCGGCGGGGCGTACAGCTCGCGATGTGCGCGTTTGGCGTCGAACTTCTCCATGAGGTCTCCCATCAGTCGGTGAGCAATCGCTCGGTCCAGTCGAGCTCTGCGGCGAGCATGGTTTCGCCGTAGTCGAAGATCGCGCGTGCCTGCGGCGGAAGCGGCTCCTGCGCAGCGCGGCGCGTCTGCATCACGTCGCGCGTGGCGCGGAGGCCTGCCGCGCGCGCCCGGAGCCGTGCCTGTGCGAGGTCGGAGCGGAGGTCGGCGGTGTTGGCGACGCCGATCAGCACGCGCGGATGCGGCGGCGTCCGCGCTTCGAGTGCGTCGAGCGTGCGTTCGGCCACGAGGCGGGCGCCGGACTCCGTGAGTTCGTACACGGTACGTCGTCCGTGCGGTTCGCCCGGCACCGGGCGGATGAGTCCGCGCCGATCGAGTTTCGTGAGCAGGTAGTAGATCGACGAGAAGCCGAGCGATGCCCACGCTCGCATGCCGCGTTCGTCGATGACGCGATCGAGTTCGTAGCCATGGCGGGGCTGCTCGGCGAGGAGGCCGAGCACGAGGAGCTCGCCGTCGGTGGTCTCATCGTTCATGGCGTTACTCTAGCACTAGAGTAACGGCGGGAACGCCGGCTGGGGCGTCGAGAGTCAGGCGCTCACGGCTCGGTTCTCACGCTCCATCAGGAAGCTCCGCCACGTGCGCGTGCCGCGGTCGGCTCCCTCTCCTGCGAGGTTGTCACCGGCACGGTAGGCGCGTCCGACGGCGCCGGGCAGGCGGATCGGGACGCCGCGCCGCTGCCGAGCGCCCGTCGCCTCGGTGAAGGTCGCGACGAGCTGCGCGACGTCGAGCACCTCCGGTCCGGCCAGGTCGGCGACCAGTCCGGCCGGTGCGCCGAGCGCGAGTTCGGCCAGCCGGGCGGCGACCTCGCCGCCGTCGACCGGCTCGAAGCGCAGCCCGCCCGGGAGCGGGGTCAGCGGCATCCGCGCCATGCCCCGCGCGACCGGCAGCACGAAGTCGTGCAGCTGCGCGGCTCGCAGCACCGTCCACGGCACGCCGGAGCCGGCGATCGCGCGCTCGGCCTCCGCCTTCGCCCTGAAGTACCCGATGGGCATGCGGTCGGCGCCGACGACCGAGATGAGCAGGAGGTGCCGCACGCCGGCCTCGCGAGCCGCAGCCGCGAGGTTCCGGGCGGCGATGTCGTCGCCTTTCGCCCCGCCGGCGAGGTGCAGCACGACGTCGACGCCATCGAGTGCGGCGGCGAGTCCGGAGCCGGCGACGGTGTCGCCTGCGACATGCTGGATCCCGGGCTCGGTCGCGCGCGGATGGCGGGACAGGATGCGGATGTCGCGACCTGCCCCGCGCAGCAGTGGCACGACCCGGCTGCCGATGTTGCCGGTACCGCCGGTCACGAGCAGAGGTGCATTCATTGGTCGAGTTCCCTTCATGTCACATCCGAGGGCGTTCCCTCGTCGATATCCCGACGATCGAACACGAGGAGATGTGACATGACCGATCGAAGAATGCTCGCCCGGCGATTCGAGACCGAGCGGCCGCGGCTGCGGGCGATCGCCACGCAGCTGCTCGGTTCGGCCGCCGATGCGGACGACGCCGTGCAGGAGACCTGGCTCCGGCTCGAGCGGGTGGATGCCGCGGGCATCGACAACCTCGAGGCGTGGCTGACGACTGTGGTCTCGCGGGTCAGCCTCGATCTGCTGCGTGCACCACGGCGGAAGCGGGAGCATTCGTGGCAGGTCGAGCCATGGAGGGACGAGCCCGTCGCGGTCGACGCGGACCCTGCGGAGCTCACCGCGCAGAGCGACCGCATCAGCACCGCCCTGCTCGTCGTGCTCGAGACCCTCAGTCCGGCGGAGCGGATCGCGCTCGTGCTGCACGACGTCTTCGGCCAGTCGTTCGATGAGATCGCGGTCGCCCTCGAACGCTCGCCCGAGGCGGCCCGGCAGCTGGCGTCCCGGGCGCGGCGACGCGTGCGCGGGGCGGAGGAGCCGGCGCGACCCGATCGGGAACGCGGCCGGCGGATCGTGGATGCCTGGCTCGCCGCCGCGCAGCACGGCGACATCGGGGCGCTGCTCGACCTCCTCGACGACGGCGCGGTGCTCCGCGCGGACTACGGCACTTCGGTGCAGCTCGTCGAGGGGGCGCGGAGGATCGCCGAGCAGGCGGTGCTCTCGGGTCGCCTCGCCGCGCACTCGACGCCGATCCTGATCGACGGGCGACCGGGTGTCGCCGCGGTGATGCACGGACGCGTCGTCTCGATCATGTCCTTCGAGCTCGACGGCGACCGGATCGTCGGACTCGACGTGCTCGCGGATCCGAGCCGGCTCGAGGCGACCGGCGTCGCCGGCGTCGTCGACGGAATCGCCGACTGAGCATCGCACTCACGGAGCGTGGGGGAGCACCTCCCGGTCGACGATGGCACCCCGCCGAGTGATCACCACGCCGGCAACTCGCTGCCCTTCACGCACCGCGTCGGAGACGGACGATCCGTGGCTGCGTGCGTGCAGGTAGCCGGCATTGAACGAGTCGCCGGCACCGGTCGTGTCGACGGGCCGGGCGATCGGCGCACCCGGAACGGTCAGCTGCCGTCCGTCGGCCCAGGCGAGGACAGGCCCGGCACCGTCCTTCACGACGACCTCGGTCGCGCCCGCGGACCGATATCGGTCGATGACGTCTGCAGCAGAGCCGCCGTGGAGCGCGCGCTCGTCGGTCAGAGAGGGGAGAGCGACATCCGTGACCTGCATCGCCTCGTGCATCGCTGCACGTGCCGTATCCGCGGAAGACCATCCGCGCGCACGGTAGTTGCTGTCGAATGCGATCCGCCCTCCGCGCTCCCGCGCTGCGCGGAGCACCTCGAAGAGTGCACGCCTGGCCCTGTCCGTGATCATCTGCAGCGTCACACCCGAGAAGTAGACGAGGTCGGCTTCCGCGATGGTCGCGGTGAGGCGCTCGTCGGCCGGGCCGTCGAACAACTGCCGCACCGGCGACGCATCACGGTAGTAGGTGAACGTCCGCTCCCCGTTCGCATCGGTCGAGACGAGGTAGAGCGCGGGGGATGCTCCGGGCACCACGTGAGCGTCCACCTCGAGGCCCTCGGAGCGCATGGAGGCGAGCTGATCGCCGCTCAGTTCGTCGTCGCCGGTCGCGGTGACGAACCGCACCTCGACGCCGCTGCCGCCGAGGCGCTTGAGGTACACCGCAGTGTTGAATGTGTCGCCGGCGAACCCGAGTCGGACCGACCCGGCGTCCTGCCTCGTGAGCTCGACCATGCATTCGCCGATCGCGACCGCGCGAATCACCGGCGCCTCCCCTCGGCGACCTGCTTCGCGAGTTCGGCGACCGCCGAATCGAGGTCCGGCGCGTTCGACAGGTCGCTGCCGACTCCCACGGCGACCGCGCCGGCGCGGAGCCAGTCCGAGACCTCGGTGACGGCGATGCCTCCGGTCGGCATGATGCGCGCACCAGGCAGGATCGCGGTGAGCGTCTTCAGATAGGCCACTCCACCGAGATGCGCCGGGAAGAGCTTGCACAGCCCGCTCCCGCTGGAGGCCGAGATCTCGGCCGGAGTGAATCCGCCCCCGACGAAGAGCGTTCCGGCGGCGCTCGAGGCAACCCGAGCGGACTCGGCCGGAAACGGGCTCACGAGGAAACGCGCCCCGCCCTCGCATGCCGTCGCGACGTCGTCGGGCGTTGTGATCGTGCCGACGCCGATGGTCGCGGCCGGGAACTGCGTGGTGAGCGTACGGAGCAGTTCGGGCCATTCCGGAGTGGTGGCCGTCAGCTCGATCACGGTCAGCCCGGCTTCGATCAATCGTTCGGCGCGCGCGTGGACACGGTCGGCATCGGAGTCGCGGAGCACGGGCACGGCACCCTGACGAACGATCGCCGCGTCCGCGAGGGCGGGCTCGCCGACGTTCAGTCCGCCACCGGCGGTCGCCGCCTCAGCGCTGGACATGGAGCGACTGGATGCCGGCGTCGACTGAGAGCACGACGCCGTTCGTGGACTGGGCGAGCGGGTTCGCCAGGTACGTGATCGCGTCGGCCACCTCGGCGGCTGCGACCAGGCGTCTGTGCGGCTGGCGGCCTTCGAGGCGAGCGCGCTCACCGGCGGAATCCGGTGCCGCATCGAGGAGCCGCCCGATCCACGGTGTCTCGGTCGTGCCAGGACACACCGAATTGAACCGCACCCCGTCGTCGAGGTGATCCGACGCGAGGGCACGGGTGAGCGAGACGATCGCGCCCTTCGTCGCCGTATAGAGCGCCCGATTCGGGAACCCCGTCAGCGCGACCGCCGACGCCACGTTGACGACGCTCGACGGTCTGGAGGCGATCAGGTGCGGCAGCGCCGATCGGATCACTCGAACAGTGCCCATCACGTTGATGTCGAACACCCGCTGCCATTCCGCATCGTCGTTCTCGACGATCGTTCCCGAGGCGCCGACGCCGGCGCAGTTGATGAGGACGTCGAGGCGCCCCCACCGCTCGACGACCGCGTCGATCGCCTCGGCCACCGCCGGAGTATCGGTGATGTCGACGCGGAGGCTCACGCACTCGGCCGTGTCGGCGGCCGCCGGGTCTCGGTCGAGGATCGCAACGCGGGCGCCTTCGCTGAGCAGCCGCTGCACCGTGGCCCATCCGATGCCGGATGCCCCGCCGGTGACGATGGCCACTTTGCCTTCGAATGTCTTCGGCATGTCGTCTCCTCGCTCAGGCGACCGTCGCGGCTGCGGCGACGACGTGCTGGCGCTGCCGGCCGAGGTGCTCGATGGCGATCTCGACCGTGTCGCCGGCCTGCAGGTACGGGAATCGACCGGAGACGGCCACGCCCTCTGGTGTTCCCGTGAGGATGACATCGCCGGGTTCGAGCACGGTGTGGGTGCTGAGGTTCGCCACGATGGTGTCGACGTCGAAGATCATGTCCGACGTGCGCGAGTCCTGTCGGGCGTCGCCGTTGACGAAGCTCTGGATGTGCAGGTCGCTCGGGTCGACGCTGTCGGCGGTGACGAGCCACGGACCGAGCGGACAGAACCCGGGTGCTCCCTTGCCCTTCGACCACTGGCCGCCGGAGCGCTGCAGCTGCCAGGTGCGTTCGGAGAGGTCGTTCGCGACCGCGAATCCGGCGATGTGCTCGCGAGCCGCCCCGGCGTCCGGCAACTGCCATGCGCGCTTTCCGATGACGATCGCGAGTTCCGCCTCCCAGTCGACCGTCGAGGTCTGCGGGGGGAGCGAGATCGCATCGTCGGGGCCGACGATCGTGTGGGCGGGCTTGAGGAAGACGATGATATCCTCGGGCGGCTCAGCGCCGCCCTCGCGGGCGTGCGCCGCATAGTTCATGCCGATGCAGTACACCGTGCCCGGTCGCGCGATCGGGGCGCCGACCCGCAGCGCGCCGGCGCCGTCGAGTTCGGTCAGGCGTTCCAAGCCCGCCGTGACGGAGCCGACGGGGTCGTTCGCGAGGAACGCGGCGTCGATGTCGGGGGTGATCGGGCGAAGGTCGAGGAGGTGCCCGTCGATCGATGCCACGGGGATCTCCTTCCCGGGTTGTCCAAGTCGTGCGAATCGCATGGTTCTCCTCAATTCAGTGCCGGCAGCGCCAGGCGGGTGAGTGTGGTGCTGGTCGTGATGTGCTCGCCGGGGAGGATCTCCACGCCCGATGTGCCGCGGAGGCGGCCGTCGACGGCACCCGCTCCGGGCAGGACGTTCGCAGGCTCGACGGCGATGGCGTAGAGCCGGCGGAACCATGGCCAGCCCGACCCTGCGTTCGCCTCCATCCAGAGCCAGGCGTGCGGGAAGACCCGAGCGTCCCAGGCGACGCGGATGCCGAATCCACGGTTCGGGCTGTAGAAGGTCGCCTCGGGTGACTCGAAGTCGGTGAGTGCGGCGAACAGGCTCGCGCCCGACCCCGGCGCGGGAAGACGGATGCTTCGTGGCATCGGTCCGGCTGCGATGAGCGAGTCGGGCGGACCGGAGGCGTCCGCCGGTGCGAGCGTGCCAGGGGCGTCGGCGTCGGTCAGGAGCGTGTGGGCCGAGGCGACCAGGAAGCTGTCGCCGTCGAGGAACGGTGAGCCGAACGCCGGGTGCTGCACGAGGCGCGTGCTCGTGGGATCGGGAGAGAGGTTGGTGATGGTGTCGACGACCGACAGCTCGGCGCCGTCGAGGGCGACCTTCCGGTGAAGGTGCAACGGCGCGGTGAGCAGGCTCGTCTCGAGCTCGCATGACGCGGCGTCGCGCTCGAGCACCGTCCACCGCGCCAGGGCGGCTTCGCCGTGGAAGCCCTGCCGCACACCGTCGTGCTCCCGCTCCGGGCCCGCGTTCGGGGCGAGCAGCTGCCAACCGCCGGGGTAACCGTTCAGCCAGTTGGCCATCGAATCGCCGGTGAACGGGCCGGTCGATGTCACTCGGCCGGTCGGGGACTCGGCGAGCACGGGGGTGCCGGTCGTGCGGTCGATGAGCTGCACGATGTCGGCGCCGCGCTCGGGCGCGACCCGGACCTCCAACGCGTCGTTGGTCAGCGTGATCGCCATGTCAGCCTCGGAACCGTTCGGACGCCATGCCGGCGGTGCCGAGCCCGCTCACCTGGAAGACCGATCCGGCCGCCGGATCGGCGACCGGATCGGTCTGGAACGCCGCGGAGGTCACCCAGAGTTCGTCGAGGGCCGATCCGACGAACGCGCACGAGGTGGGCTGGGTGGTGGGAATCGCCACCGAGCGCAGGCGTCGGCCGTCGGGGGAGAACTCGTGCACGGCCGACCCGGCGAACTCCGCGACCCAGAGGTTGCCCGCGGCGTCGACGGTGAGGCCATCGGGATACCCGGTGAACTCAACGGCGTCGACCAGCACCGTCGACGATGGGCCGAGTGCGCCGGTGTCGGCATCGAATGGGAAGCTCAGGATCTGCTTCGCCTGGGTCTCGACGAGGTAGAAGACGTCGCCGGCCGGGCTCCACCCCATGCCGTTCGGCTGGGTGAGGTTCGGCAGCACGAGCGTTGCACGCCACTCCTCGTCGAGCCGCCAGAGCCCGCCGAATCCGGGTGCGAAGTCCGTCGCGCAGCTGCCGGCCCAGAAGCGACCACGGGGGTCGGTCTTCGCGTCGTTCATCCGGATGCCGGGCGGCAGGATGTCGACGCGATGCGAGACCTGCCCGTCGGACTCGATCGCGACGAAGCCGCTCGCGACGGCGGCGACCCAACCGCCTTGCGTACGGGGGGCCGCAGCACCCACCGTCGCCGGATACGTCATCGCAACGGTGGTGCCCCGCTCGAGGTCGGTCGTGAGGATCTCGCCGGCGAGGATATCGACCCAGTGGACCGCGTTCGCCGCGGCATCCCACACCGGGCCCTCGCCGCATTCGGCTCGACGGCTCACTGCAATGGTGATGTGCTCGGTCATGGTGCCCCTCAGGACTCGAAGTAGTCGGGGAACTCGTCGCGGAGCTTCTCGGTGTCGACGAGGATGCGGCTCGAGTGCTGGTGAATCACCTGCACGCCGACGGCCTCGTCGCGCCGGGCCAGCGCGTCGACGATCTGCTGGTGCTCGTGGACGATCTCCTCGTTCGCGATCGCGGCTTCGAGATTCATGCGGCGGAGCCGGTCGAGCTGCAGCTTCGTGCCGCGAATGAACTGCCAGAGATGCGGCACGCCGGCGAGCGTGAACACCTGGTGGTGGAGTTGCTCGTCGGTCTCGAAGAACGCCTCGATGTCGTTGCGTGCGGCGGCCTCGCGATTCTCGTCGACGAGCTGCTGAATCCGGGTGGTGTCGAGGTCGGCAGTGCCGATCGCCTGCTGGAATGCGCTCGTCTCCAGCGCGTTGCGGATGAACACGGCGTCGCCGACTTCTCGCATCGAGATGGGTGCGACCTGGCTCCCGACCTGGGGCACGACGCTGACGAGTCCGTGCTCGACGAGGCGGGCGAACGCCTCCCGCACGGGGGCGCGGCTGACGTTCAGCCAGGCGGCTACCGCAGGTTCGGACAGTGCTGCACCCGGCTCCAGTCGGAGGTAGCGGATCGCCTCGCAGAGCTCGTCGTAGACGTAGTCGGAGATGCGGCCGCGCGAGGCCCCTGGTCGTCGCAACTGCCTCGGGGCGTCCAGGCCCGCGAGGCCCGGCACACGGGAATTGCTTCGGGCGCCGAGCTCGGTGGTCGGATTCTCTCGTGCGGCGTTCATCGTGCCCCAATCTTCTTCGATCGCTTGCAGACTAGTATACAAGTGTCTATAGTTGCCGCAACCGCCACCGATCAAAGGAGATGGACGAATGCGGAAAACCAAGATGTTCGCAGCAGCAGCGGGCGCGATCGCCCTCGCGCTCACACTCGCAGCATGCTCGGGAGGCTCCGAGGGCTCCGAGGGCAGCGAGTCGGACTCGGGAGCTGACGCGCTCAAGGTCGGCCTGATCATGCTGCAGGGCGACACCTACTACCAGGGCATCCAGTCAGGGCTCGAAGCTGCCGTCGCAGCCGACGGCGGCAGCGTCACGACCGGCCTCTCGAACAACGACCCCGCGACCGAGAGCCAGGTCGCCCAGAACATGATCCAGGCCGATGTCGACGCGATCCTCATGCAGCCGACGGCGGACGAGGCATCTATCGCGACCATGCAGGCCATCAAGGACGCGGGCATCGCGCTGATCTGCTACGGCAACTGCGTGGGCCCCACCACCGACGAAGCGCTCGTGGACGGCGTCATCCAGTCCGACAACACGGCGCTCGGCACCGGCACCGGTGAAGTCGCCGCGAAGTACATCAACGACGAGCTCGGCGGCACCGTCAACCTCGCGATCCTCAACTGCGACATCGCCTCGGCGTGCAAGCTGCGCAAGGCCGGCTTCCTCGAGGCCCTCGAAGCGGCGGGCGTCACCGTGAACACCGTCACCGACCAGGAGGCGTACCTCGTCGACAAGGCGACGCCCGTGACGACGGACATCCTGACGGCGCACTCCGACGTGGACCTCATCTGGGCCTCGAACGAGGGCGGCACTGCAGGAGCCACCATCGCGGTGCAGCAGTCCGGCAAGGCGATCCCGGTGTTCGGTACCGACATCTCCGCGCAGCTCGCCGAGTTCGTCACCTCGGCCGACGGGGTCTTGCAGGCCACGACCGGACAGGACCCGGTCGGCACCGCGGAGGGCGCGTACGAGATGGCGAAGAAGGTCATCGACGGAGGCAGGAACGACCCGCACAGCGTTGAACTGCCCGGCATCGTCTACGACCGCGCCAACCCGGCGACGACTGAGGAGTTCATCGCGGCCCAGTAGCAGCATCGGCCCGCGAGCGGGCGAGGCGAGGGGCTCAGACCTCCGCCTCGCCCACCACGACCACCACCATCGATGAGGATGACAGGAATGAACGACGAGACGATCCTTGCTTGTCGCGGGATGACGAAACGGTTCGGCGCGGTGACGGCGCTCGAGGGCGTCGACTTCGAGCTGAAGCGCGGAGAGGTCAGGGCCCTGCTCGGCAAGAACGGCGCCGGCAAGTCCACCCTGGTGAACCTGATCTCCGGATCGCTCCAGCCCGACCACGGTGAGATCACGCTGCTCGGCGAGACCGTGCACTGGGCGAACCCGAAGGCCGCGCAGGCCGGCGGCATCGCCGTGGTGCACCAGGAGTTCAGCCTGGTGCCCGGCCTCACCGTCGCCGAGAACATCACCATGGGACGGTGGCCTCGACGACGCGGATTCGTGAACGGCGCAGCACTGCGCGAACACGCGGCGCGAGCCCTCGCCTTGCTGGGAGCGGATATCCCGCTCACCGCCGAAGTCGGCAAACTCGCACTGGCGGAACAGCAGATCGTCGAGATCGCGAAGGCGCTGGTCGACGAGCCGAAGGTGCTCATCCTCGACGAGCCCACGAGCGCGCTCAACCAGACCGAGGTCGAGGCGCTCCTCGGGCTCGTCCGTCGGCTCGCGCACGGCGGTGTCGCGGTCATCTACGTGTCCCACCGGATGAAGGAGATCCCGCTCGTCGCCGACACGCTCACCGTCCTTCGAGACGGTCGCGAGGTCGCGACCCACGACGTCGCCAGTGTGTCATCGGCGCAGGTCGCCGAGCTGATCAGCGGGAGCATCGACGTCGGCACCGAACTCGAGCATCGTGATCGCCGCGAGGCGCCGGTCGTGCTCCGGGTCGAGGATCTCAAGGTCCCGCATCGGCTGCACGGCGTGTCCCTCTCGCTGCACGAAGGCGAGGTGCTGGGCATCGCGGGGCTCCTCGGGTCCGGGCGAACCGAACTGCTCGAGTCCGTGTTCGGGCTGCGGCACGACGCCACCGGGCGCATCGAGCTCGGCGGTCGGCACGTCGTCGGCCGGCATCCTCGGCGGATGCTCGACCTCGGGGTCGCGTACACCTCGGAGGACCGGAAGGCCGCCGGCATCGTCTCGATGCTCGGTGTCGGCGAGAACCTCCTTCTCACCGCGCGCGGACGGGTGCTGCCGAAGTTCTGGCTCCGCCCGATCAAGGAATCCCGTCTCGTCAAGGATTCGATGGCGGCGCTCTCCATCAGGGCGTCGTCGCCCGACCAGGAGATCGGAACGCTCTCCGGCGGCAACCAGCAGAAGGGCGTGATCGGCAGAGCCCTGACCGCGAAGATGCGGGTGCTGCTGCTCGACGAACCCACTCGTGGCGTGGACCTCCACGCCAAGGCCCAGATCTACCGACTCATCCGCGAGCTGGCCGACGGCGGCGTGTCGTCGATCTTCGTCTCCTCGGAACTCGAGGAGATCGCCGAAGTGTGCGACCGGGTCCTCATCCTCAGAGACGGCCGCGTCCACGAAGAGCTCATCGGTCGCGAGGCGACCGCAGAGCGGATCCTCGCCCTTGCAATGCGACAGGAACATGAACATGACTGAAACCACCGCTCCCACCACGACACCGAGTTCGGGGGTGCGACTGTTCCAGCGAGTCCGGAGCTGGGACGGCCTCGGGCTCCTGGTCGTCTTCATCGCGCTCTACGTGACGCTCTCGATCATGACGCCGAGCTTCCTCACGGCGTCCAACCAGCTCAGCATCCTCCAGAACGCCGCATTCTTCGGCATCGTGGCATTCGTGATGACGCTCGTGATCGTCTCGGGCGAGATCGACATCTCAGTGGGCTCCATGGCGGCGCTCGCGTCCTCGCTCCTCGGCGTCTTCGTGATGAAACAGGGCGTTCCGATGGTCTTGGCGATCGTCCTCGTCCTCGGTATCGCGGCAGGGATCGGGGCGTTCGCCGGTGCGATGCGCTCCTACTTCAACGTGCCGACCTTCATCTCGACGCTGGCGCTCTTCCTCGCCCTCCGCGGGCTCGCCCAGCTCGTCACGAACAACTTCCCCATCCCGATCCCGTCGAGCGATTTCTTCTACTGGGGCGACGGACGAGTCCTCGGGATCCCCGTCCCGGCGATCTACCTCGTCGCCGTCGGCGTGCTCGTCGCGGTCATCGCCCGTCGTACCGTCTTCGGCCGATCGGTCTACGCGGTCGGCGGCAACTCGAAGGCCGCCTCGCTGTCCGGCATCCCCGTCCGCCGCATCAAGATCCTCGTGATGGCGATGTCCAGCACCGCGGCCGCCGTGACCGGCCTGCTGCTGAGCGCGCAGCTCTCGTCGGCCAACAGCACGATCGCCGTCGGGCTCGAGTTCGATGCGATCTCCGCGACGATCATCGGTGGCGCGGCCCTCACCGGCGGCAAGGGCACCGTCGTCGGCACGGCGATCGGCGTGCTGTTCATCGCGGCGCTCCTGAACGGGATGGTCCTGCTGGGCGTGAACCCCTACGCGCAGCAGGTCGTCCGGGGCGCGGTCGTCCTGATCGCCGTCCTCGTCAACGTGTGGCGCACGCGCCGCCATTCCATCGGCTGAACGCGGAGGACCTGCGCACATGAGAACCGACACCAACGACGCCGAGCTCTTCGAGCTCGTCAACACCAGGCTGTACACCGCGGTTGTGGGGGACATCCTCGATCGACTCGGCCGGACGAACCAGTTCCTCCCGCCCGAGATCCGCCCACTCCTGCCGACGATGCGCCTCGCCGGCCGCGCCATGCCGTCGCTCGTCGCCGACGTCTACGGCCCGCAGGCCAAGCCGTTCGGCCGGCTCACGGAGGCGCTCGACCAGCTCGAGGCCGGCGAGGTGTACATCGCACCCCGCACGAGCGCGCCCGTCGCGATGTGGGGCGAGATCCTCACCGCGACCGCGCAGTCGCGTGGAGCCGTCGGCGCGGTCGTCGACGGATACCACCGCGACACCGAGAAGGTGCTCGGGCAGGGCTTCCCGGTGTTCAGCCACGGCAATTACGCCCAGGACTCGAGTGTCCGCACGATCGTGCACGACTACCGGACGACGATCTTCGTCGGCGGTGTGCGGATCGATCCGGGCGACCTCGTCATCGGCGACATCGACGGGGTGCTCGTCGTGCCGAAGGCCGTCGAAGACGAAGTGATCGAGGCGGCACTCGAGAAGGCCTCGGCCGAAAACGTCGTCCGCAAGGCGATCGAGGACGGCATGAGCGCCACCGAGGCGTTCGCCACGTACGGGGTGCTGTGATGGTGGCGACGAACCAGACCTCGAACCCGCACGACGGGCGGGTCGTGCTCGTGACCGGTGGCTCCCAGGGCATCGGACGCGGCATCGCCGAGACCTTCGCACGCGAGGGCGCCTCCGTCGTCGTCCACGGACTCACCGCGGACTACGTCGACGAGACCGTCGAACTCATCCGAGCCGCCGGCGGGACCGCGGTCGGGACGTTCGGCCCGATCGACGAGGAGCAGACGTCGGCGACGGCGGTCGCACTGGCGCTCGAGACGTTCGGCCGCCTCGACCACCTCGTGACCGCCGCCGGGATCCAACGATACGGCGACATCGTGTCCACGTCGGTCGCCACCTGGGACGAGGTGTTCGCCGTCAATGTGCGGGGCGTCTTCCTCGCCGCCCACGCCACGCTCCCGGAGATCCGCAGGAACGCGGGAACCGTGACGATCATCTCCTCGGTCCAGGCGACCGCGACACAGGCCTCGGTCGCCGCGTACACGGCCAGCAAGGGGGCGCTCAACGCGCTCTGTCGCGCGATGGCGGTCGACGAGGCGGAGTACGGCGTGCGGGTCAACTCGATCGCGCCGGGATCGGTCGACACGCCGATGCTCCGCCACTCCGCGGCGATGTGGTCCGACGGCACGCCTGCAGGCGTCGAGCAGACCATCGCGGACTGGGGCACCTCTCATGCGCTCGGACGAGTCGCCCAGCCGAGCGAGATCGGCACAGCCGCCTCATTCCTCGCGAGCGATGCCGCCAGCTTCGTCACGGGAGCGGAACTCCGCGTCGATGGCGGACTCCTCGCCCGCATCGCGACGACGCTGCCGACGAAGCACTGAACCCACACACACGATTGGACCGACCAGACATGATCAAGCTCAGCGAGTTCCTCCCGCCGCGACCGGAGGAGACGTCCTGGCGCCTCATCCGCCAAGCCGGCGTCGACAACGTCGTCGGCGTGCTGAACGGCGCCGAACAGGACCAGCGGATGTTCGCCTCGGTCGGCGCGGGCGGATGGACGGCCGACGACCGGGCCGAGGTCCCGTGGGGCGAGCAGGCGCTGAAGCACAACATCGAGGTCTACGACCGGTACGGCTTCACGCTCGTCGCCACCGAGGACACTGCGCCGATCGACAAGGCCCGCCTCGGCCTCGACGGTCGTGACGAGCAGATCGACCAGGTCATCGAACAGGTGCGGGCGATGGGCCGGCTCGGGATTCCGACGCTGGCGTACAACTGGATGGCGCTGTCGAGCTGGGGCCGCACCGACATCGCGATCCGCGACCGGGGCGGTGCGCTCGTCACCGGATACCAGCGCTCGATCGGGCAGGCCGGGAAGCCGCTCGTGCAGCCCGGCGAAGTGACCCGCGAGCAGATGTGGGACGCGCTCGAGTACTTCCTGAAGGCGGTCGTGCCCGAGGCCGAGGCCGCAGGCGTGCGATTGGCTATGCACCCCGACGATCCGCCCCAGCAGTGGGACCGCAACCTTCCCCGCATCATGAGTTCGGTCGAGGCGTTCCGCCGGATGGTCGAACTCGTGCCGTCGTCGCACAACGCGATCACCTTCTGCCAGGGCAATTTCGCGCTCATGCCCGAGATCCTCGACGGGACGACCTCGATCCCCGACCTCATCCGCGAGTTCGGAACGGACCGGATCGACTTCGTGCACTTCCGCGACGTCAAGGGCACCCCCGAGGCGTTCCAGGAGACGTTCCACGACGCCGGGCAGACCGACATGCCGGCCGCCATGGAGGCCTATCGGCAGATCGGGTTCAGCGGCCCCATGCGCCCCGACCACGTGCCCACGCTCGAGGGCGAGTCGAACGATCGACCGGGTTACGAGACCCTCGGCCGGCTGTTCGCGATCGGCTACATCCGAGGGCTCGAGCAGTCCGCCTACGGGCACCCGTCCACTCGTCGGTGACGAGCCGCTCATGAACGAACCGTACGAGCCCACGACGGATGCCCCGACCGGCGGGGACCCGGGCGGCGCGCTCGATCTCCTCGACCGCATGCGGCTGCGGCTGCCGGGAGAGCAGGTGCAGATCGAGGCGCTGTCGGGCGGGGTCTCTTCGGACATCTGGCTGATCCGGTCGGGGTCGACGTCCTTCGTCGTCAAGCGGCCGCTCGAGCAGCTCAAGGTCGCGGCCGACTGGCGCGCCCCCATCGATCGCGGCGCATCGGAGGTGGCGTGGCTCGCGTACGTCGACTCGGTCGTCCCCGGAGCCTGTCCGAAGGTGCTCGCGTACGACCGGGGGACGTTCGCGATCGCCCTCGAGTACCTCGACCCGGCCACGCACCTGAACTGGAAGTCGCAGCTGATGGCCGGCGACGTCGATGCCGGATTCGCCGGTGCCGTCGGCCGGGACCTCGGCCGCATCCACGGGGCATCCGCTCGAACGCCCGAACTGCAGGCGCGATTCGATCATCAGGACCTGCTCGAATCGCTCCGGATCGAGCCGTACTTCCTGCGCACCGCTGAGGCCGTGCCCGAGGTCCGCGACGAGCTGCATGCGATCGTCGACGGGATTCGCGGCACGCGGATCGCCCTCGTGCACGGCGACGTGAGTCCGAAGAACATCCTCGTGGGCGAGCGTCCGGTGTTCCTTGACGCCGAGTGCGCGACCTGGAGCGACCCGGCGTTCGACGCCGCGTTCTGCCTCACGCACCTCAAGCTGAAGGAGATCCACCGGCCGGCCGACGCCGAGGCGTTCGCGAACGCCGCTCGCGCGTTCGAGTCGGCGTACCTCGCCGAAGCGGACTGGGAGGCCCCGGAGCAGCTCCGAGACCGGATCGCCCGGATCATCCCGGCGCTCATGCTCGCTCGCGTAGCGGGAGCCTCGCCCGTCGAATACCTCGACGACGCCGCGAGACGCACCGTCGGCCGGCTCGCGCGAAGCGCACTCCGGTCGGGCCGCTCGATCGACGAAACACTGCAAGAGGAAGGTGCCGCCCATGGCTGACCTGATCGAATCGACCGTCGCCCGCCGAGTCTGGGACTCGCGCGGAATCCCCACGGTGGAGGTCGAGATCACGACGACGGGAGGTGCGCGCGGTCGCGGGATCGCCCCCGCGGGAGCCTCGACGGGGCGACGCGAGGCCGTCGAGCTGCGCGACGGCGGCCCGACCCTGTCGGGCAAGGACGTCCGTCGCGCCGTCGGACTCGTCCAGACGCATGTCGCGCCGGCACTCGTGGGTCGCGAGGTCGCCGACCTGGCGGGCATCGACCGGGTGCTCGGCGCACTCGACTCGCTCGATCCCGAGCCCGATCGGCCGCGCCTCGGCGGCAACACCACCACTGCAACCTCCTTGGCTGCCCTGCACGCGGCTGCCGCGAGCCGGGGCATCCCGGCCTGGAAGCTGCTCGACCCCGAACCGCTCCGGCTGCCCCGCCCGCAGATCCAGATCATCGGCGGCGGCGCGCACGCGGCCCACCGCACCACCGTGCAGGACTTCATGGTCGTGCCCGTCTCGGCGACCTCGATCGAGGAGGCGCTCGTGCACGTCGCCGAGATCTACCGCGCGGTCGGCGACGTGCTCGCCGCGCGCGGTCCCCGACGTGGCGTCGCCGACGAGGGCGGGCACTGGCCGGAGGTCTCGGGCACCGAGGACGCGCTCGACGTGCTCATGGCCGGCATCGAGCGAACCGGATTGGTGCCGGGCGTCGACATCGGCATCTCACTCGACATCGCAGCGACCCAGTTCTATCAGCACGGACTCTACGTCCCCGACGACGGCGTCGCCATATCGACCTCCCAGTGGATCGCGCAACTCGTCCGCATCTGTCGCGACTATCCGGTGATCACGCTCGAAGACCCGGCTGGTGAGGACGACACGATCGGGATGCGACTCGCCGTCGCGGGGACCGATCCGGGCACGCTCGTCGTCGGCGACGACTACCTCGTGACCGACGCGGAGCGCATCGCTCGCGCCGCCGAGGACGAGGCCGTTGACGCGGCCCTCATCAAGGTGAACCAGATCGGCACCGTCACCGCCGCCGCGAACGCGGTGCGTTCGGCGCGCGAGCACGGGCTCGCGGTCATCGTGTCGGCGCGGTCCGGCGAGACGGAGGATGTCTCGGTCGCACACCTCGCCACCGGATGGGGGGCGGACTTCGTCAAGGTCGGCTCGATCACGCGCGGTGAGCGAACGGCCAAGTGGAACGAACTCATCAGGATCGACGCGGAACTCGGGGGCATGCCGCTGGCGCCGGTTCCGCGTCGTCGCCCGCGGTGAGCGAAAGCGTGCACCGCACGCCGGCCGCCTCGTCCTGAGTCGGCCCTTCCGTTCCGCGCCGTCGGCGCCGGGCTCCGCGTTCGGCTCGGAGTCCAGCGCCGCTTCGCCTCGTCCCGGTCGTTTCGTCGGGCGTTACGGCTGCGACGGCCGCGGTGCGCCGGCGCTCGCCGCGGCGATGCACGCCTCGAGCGCGACCCACGCGAGCATCGCGCACTTGACCCGCATGACGTACTTCGAGACGCCGTGGAAGGCGATCGCGTCGCCGAGCAGATCCTCGTCGGCCTCGCCGGCGCCCTGCGAGCGCATCATCGTGCGGAACCCGTCGATGAGCTCGCGCACGCGGTCGAGGTCGGCGCCCGCCGCGAGCTCGGTCAGCGCCGAGGCCGAGGCCATCGAGATGCTGCAGCCGTCGCCGGTCCAGCCGATCGCCTCGATCGCGGTGCCGGATGCATCGAGGCGGATGCCCATCGTGATCTCATCCCCGCACGTGGGGTTCAGCTCGTGGTGCGTCGCGTGCGGGTCGTCGAGTTCGCCGTCTCCGAGCCGTCGGCGCGAGTGGTCGAGGATGAGCTCCTGGTAGAGACCGGAGAGGTCGCTCATGCGCCGACCCCGAAGAAGCCGCGGACCTCGGCCAGCGCTGCGGCGAAGCGGCGCACCTCGTCGGCGGTCGTGTAGACGTAGGCGCTCGCCCGCGTCGTCGCGCGCAGCCCGAGCCGCCGGTGCAGGGGCTGGGCGCAGTGGTGCCCGACGCGCACGGCGATGCCCTGCGCGTCGAGGAACTGGCCGACGTCGTGGGCGTGAACGCCGGGCACGTCGACGCTCGCGAGGGCGGCGCGCGGGCTGCCGGGCGGCGGGCCGACGAGACGCACGCCGGCGATCCGGGAGGTCTCCTCGACGAGGAGTTCGGCGAGGGCCGTCTCGTGGGCGTGCACGTTCTGCATGCCGAGCGCGTCCAGGTAGCGCACGGCCTCTGCGAGGGCCACGGCCTGGGAGACCGGCTGCGTGCCGGCCTCGAAGCGCTGCGGGGAGGGGAGGAACGACGCCGACTCCATGGTGACGGTCGTGATCGTCGAACCGCCGGTGCGTGCGGGCGGCAGCGCGTCGAGCAGGTGCGCGCGGCCGTAGAGCACGCCGATGCCGGTCGGCCCGAGCATCTTGTGGGCCGAGAAGGCGGCGAAGTCGACGCCGAGTTCGGCGAAGTCGGTGGGGCGGTGCGGCACAGACTGGCAGGCGTCGAGCATGACGAGGGCGCCGTGGCGGTGGGCGAGCTCGACGACCTCGGTGACGGGCGCGAGGTATCCGGTGACGTTCGAGACGTGCCCGAAGGCGACGAACCGCGTGCGCGGCCCGATGACGGATGCCGCGTCGTCGATCGACCAGGTGCCGTCGTCGTTCACGGGGATCCAGCGGAGCGTCGCGCCGGTCTTCGCCGCGAGTCGCTGCCACGGGATGAGGTCGGCGTGGTGCTCGGCCTCGGTGACGACGATTTCGTCGCCCGGCCCGAGCCGGAAGATCTCGGCCTCCGCGCCGCCGAGGCCGGCTGCGGCATCCGCCATGCCGAGCGCGACCATGTTGATCGCATCGGTTGCGTTCGAGGCCCAGACGATCTCGCGGGGGCGGGCGCCGACGAAGCGGGCGACCGTCTCGCGAGCCTCCTCGAACGCGGTGGTCGAGGTGCCGACGAGCGTCGACGCGCCGCGGTGCACGGCGGCGTTCGCGTGCTCGAGGTAGGCGCGCTCGGCGTCGAGCACGGCGACGGGTCTCTGCGCGGTCGCGCCGGAGTCGAGATAGGCGAGCGGATGCCCGTTCAGCTCCTGATCGAGGTACGGGAAGTCGCGCCGGAGCTCCGCCGGCAGCAGGCCGTCGACGACGGTGGTTCGATCGAGGGTCACTGTTCCTCCCAGCAGGCCGGTGCGGGGGCGCGCCGGTACCCTTCCAGTCTGACGCAGTTTCGATCGGTGATCGCCGTGAGCGGGTCATCCGTCATCTCCCGAGGCCGAACTGTGCTCGGCGGGTCGCATCGGGATACCGTTTGGTATGCCCCGGAGCGTGAGTGAGCGCGGTGAACGCGACGACGAGGTCGACCTGCTGATCGACGCGTGGTCGCATCGCCTGCCCGGCGTCGACCTGACGCCGCTCGACGTCATGTCGAGGCTCCGGCGGGTGGCGAATCGACTCGGCCGGCTACGGGCGAGCGCATTCAGCGGCGCCGGGCTCGCGGTCTGGGAGTTCGACGTGCTGGCCGCGCTCCGCCGGGCGGAGCCGCCCCATGAGTTCAGCCCGGCGCAGCTCATCGAGGCGACCATGATCGGCAGCGCCGCCATGACCAATCGGCTCGACAACCTCTCGCGCCGCGGCCTCGTCGAGCGCCGGCCGAATCCGCGCGACGGGCGCAGCGTGCTCGTGCGGATCACCGACGAGGGCGCGACGCGTGTCGACGAGGCGATGCGCATGCTCGCCGAGCGCGAGGCCGAGGAGCTCCGAGGCCTCAGCCGTGAGGAGCAGGCGACCCTCGCGGCCCTCCTGCGGCGGCTCGGGCAGGACGCGGAGTGACGGCTCGAGCGGATGCCGCGGCATCCGCCTGCCCGTCGCCGTGAGAGGTTGGGGGGATGCAGTTCGCGACGCTTGAAGCCGGCGGTTCCACCTTCACACTGCGGCGCGCGCAGCGCGGCGACCTCGCGGCGCTCGTCGCGATCATCGCCGCGGACTCGCTTCGCGCCGCCGAGGAGACCGCCTCGGCCGATGAGCTCGGGCCCTACGAGCGGGCGTTCGACGCGATCGACGGCGACTCCGCGCAGCTGCTGGTCGTGCTCGAGACCGCCGATGCCCGCGTCGTGGGCACGATGCAGCTCACGGTCATCCCCGGGCTCGCCAGGCGCGGGGCGACCCGCATGCAGATCGAGGCCGTGCGCGTCGCGGAGGAGCTGCGGGGCCTGGGGCTCGGCTCGGCGATGATCGAGTGGGCGGTCGGCCATGCGCGCGAGCACGGGGCGGCGCTCGTGCAGTTGACGTCGGATGCGCGCCGGGCCGATGCGCATCGCTTCTACGAGCGGCTCGGCTTCGAGGCATCCCACGTGGGGTTCAAGCTCTTCCTCTGACCGCGTGCCCTGACGGGCGTTCGGTGAGTGGCACGACGTGCCTATTGTGCACGACGTGCACGTGAGGCAGGATGGCTTCACTGTCCGCCGATGAATCGGAGCTCGTCGAAGATGACCGAGAACATGACGATCGACCTGCTCGTGGTCGGATCGGGAACCGGGCTCGCCGCGGCCCTCTCCGCGCACGAGCAGGGCGCAGAGGTGCTCGTGATCGAGAAGACCGACTTCGTCGGCGGCTCGACCGCGCGATCCGGCGGCGCGTTCTGGATTCCCGCGAACCCCGTGCTCGACGAACTCGGCGCGAACGACTCGCCCGAGAAGGCCCGCATGTACCTGAGCGCGGTCGTCGACGGAACGAGCCCCGAACCCCGCTGGGAGAGCTTCCTCGAGCACGGCTCCGACACGGTGCGCATGCTCGAACGCACGACGCGGATGCAGTTCACGTGGGCCGAGGGCTACTCCGACTACCACCCCGAGCTGCCCGGCGGCTCGGCTGCCGGTCGCAGCTGCGAGTGCCGTCCGTTCGACGTCGCCCGGCTCGGTACGGAGCGGGCCCGGCTCCGGCCGGCCGTCATGGAGGCGCCGCTGCCGATGCCCGTGACCGGCGCCGACTACAAGTGGCTGAACCTCATGGCCAAGTCGCCGGTGCGCGGCTTCGGCGTCGCGATCAAGCGTGCGTTCCAGGGCATCGGCGGCAAGCTCATCGGCCGCGAGTACGCGGCCGGCGGTCGCGCACTCGCGGCGGGCCTCTTCGACGGCGTCGTGCGCGCCGGCATCCCGGTGTGGACGGGGGCGAGCCTCGAACGGCTCGTCACCGATGACGACGGCGCCGTCGTCGGCGCGGTCGTCACCCGGGAGGGCCGGGAGATCACGATCACCGCGCGTCGCGGCGTGGTGCTCGCCGCAGGCGGGTTCGACCACGACCTCGCACTCCGGCGCAGCCTGCAGTCGGAGTCGCTCGAGGACTGGAGTCTCGGCAGCGACGGCAACACCGGCGACGCGATCCGCGCAGCGCAGGAGCTCGGCGCGGGCGTCGCCCTGATGGACCAGGCCTGGTGGTTCCCCGCGATCGCGCCGCTGCCGGGCGAGCGGCCCACGGTGATGCTCGCCGAGCGCTCGCTGCCCGGCTCGTTCATCGTCGACGCCTCGGGCAACCGGTTCCTCAACGAGGCCGAGGACTACATGTCGTTCGGCCACGACGTGCTCGAGCGGGAGCGCGAGGGTCGACCGGTCGGCTCCATGTGGCTCGTCTTCGACCAGGAGTACCGCAACAGCTACCTGCTCGGCGGCGCGGTGTTCCCGCGCATGGCCCTCCCGAAGGCCTGGTACGAGCACGGCATCGCCGTGCGCGGCTCGTCGTGGGCCGAGCTCGCGGAGCGGATGGGCGTCTCGGCCGATGCGCTGGGGGAGACCGCAGGCCGGTTCAACGAGCTCGCCAAGGCGGGAGCCGACGACGACTTCGGCCGAGGCGACAGCGCGTACGACCGCTACTACGGCGACCCGACTATTACCCCGAACCCGAACCTCCGCCAGCTGAACCCGGCGGGGCTGTACGCGGTGCGCGTCGTCCTGTCCGACCTCGGCACCTGCGGCGGCGTCACCGCCGACGCCGACGGTCGCGCGCTCGCCGAAGACGGCACTCCCATCCGCGGCCTCTACGTGATCGGCAACGCGGCGGCCAATGTGTTCGGCGAGAGCTACCCGGGCGCCGGTGCCACGATCGGCCAGGGACTCGTCTACGGGCACATCGTCGCGAGTCACGCGATGGCCGCGCGGGCGGTCGACGCGGAGCACTGAACTCCGTCGCATGGGGGATCCGTGCGCACGCGCCCGTCGCTAGCGTGGACCGCGTGAGCAATGAACGTGCGGACCCGACCGTCTCGACGACACCCGACCGCGCGGCGCCCGTAGCGGCGCCCGACGGAGTGTCCGTCGACGCGCCCGTCGAGGCGCGACGGGTGCCATGGGCGGCCGTGGCAGTGTTCGCGGTCGTCTCGTGCGGTCTCGCGTGGCTCGTCGCCGCACCGCTCTGGGCGCGCGGCATGGGCATGGCCGACCCGCTCCTGCCCGTGATCGCGGCCGCCATGATGTTCACCCCGGCGATCGCGACGGTCGCCGCCCTGCTCGTGCAGCGGCGGCAGCGCGGACGGCGCGGCGCACGCGGCATCCTGCGCGACCTCGGCATGTGGCCCCTCCGGCCGGTCGGCCGAACCCTCGGAATGTCGGCCGCCGCGATCGTCGTGCTGCCGTTGCTCATCGCGGCGGGGCTCCTCGTCGTCGGCATCCTCGGCCTCGCCCGCTTCGACCTGGTCGGCTTCTCGGGGTTCGCCGAGCAGCTCGACGCGCTGCTCCCTGCCGGCACGCCGGCCCCGCCGATCGTGCTGCTGGTCACCATGCAGTTCCTGATGATCCCGGTCGGTGCGATCATCAACGCGCCGTTCGCGTTCGGCGAGGAGATCGGATGGCGCGGCTGGCTGCTGCCCGCGCTCCGCCCGCTCGGCGTCTGGCCGGCCCTGCTCGTCTCCGGCGCGTTCTGGGGCTTCTGGCACTCGCCGCTGATCCTCCTCGGCTACAACTTCGGGCTCACCGACGTCACCGGGGTGCTGCTCATGATCCTCGCGTGCATGCTGCTCGGCGTGCTGCTCGGCTGGACCCGGCTCCGCACCGGGTCGGTGTGGCCGGCGGTGTTCGGGCACGGCGCGTTCAACGCCGCGGCCGGGCTCGGCGGCATCGTCATCGCAGCCGGGTCTCCGGTGCCGACGGCGTGGATCGCGGGGCCGCTCGGTCTCGTCATGTGTGCGGTCTTCGCCGCGGTCGTCGCAGTGCTCGTGGCGGTCGGCCAGTTCCGCCGCGACCGGCTCGACGCCCGCCTCGGCTGACGCCTACCGCTGCTCGAACCAGCGCAGCACCCGCAGGGCGCGCAGCGTGTTCCACCGGCTCGACTCGCCCTCGGGTGCGTCGACGGCGAAGTGCACCTCGCCGCGCCACGGGGTTCCCGCGAGCCAACGGCCGTCGTCGCCGCGCTGCGAGACCACGAGCTCGACCGCGTCGGCGACGCGTGGGTCGGGCCGCTCGTGGGCCGTGCGGAAGTAGTCGAGCGAGCGCAGCACGTCGTAGGTCCAATAGGGCGGGAACTTGAGGTTCGCGTAGCGGGGGAGCACGATCTCGCCCGTCGAACGGCGGCGGAACAGGCCGCGCTCGAGCAGGTACTCCTCGCCGACACGGCGGGATGCCGCGATCTCGAGCGGTGCGTCGGGCACGGTCCGCTCGTAGGCCAGCAGACCCTCGAGCACGCACAGCGTCGAGTCGAACGAGGATCGGTCCGACTCCTCGCGGGGCTCGCAGTTCCAGCCGCCGTCGGGGAGCTGCTCCTGCAGCAGGCGCTCGATGATGCGGTCGCTGCCGGCGCCGAGCTCGCCGAAGTACGAGGCGAGTGCGAGCACTCCGCCGTTCACGCACTCCTCGACCTCGCCGTGGAAGTAGGGCAGGTCGCCCCACTCCCGCCAGACCACCCCGTCGCGGACCCGGGCGATCGCCGATCGGGTCTGCGGGGCATGCGTATCGATGCCGAGGCGCCGCAGCAGGTGGAGCGTCCACGTGACGCTCCGGCGGTCGCCGTCGATGCCGTACTCGTCACCGCCCCAGTACCCGTCGTCGGGTTGCAGGGCGAGCAGTCTCGCGCCCCACCCCTCGGTGGCGATGCGAGTGCGCTCGCGGTCGGTCTCGTCGGGCGGTGCGTCGAGCAGGTCTCGCATGACCTGCCAGCGGATCGCCGGATCGGAGTCGAGCAGCCACTCGGTGACATCCATGCGCCCATGTTCGCGGACTTCGACGGCGATGGCCAGAGGGCTGAGCGTTCAGGGCGTCAGCCGAGCGGGCGGTTGCTGCGGATGACGCCGCCAGGGTCGACGCGCTGCTTGACGGCCGCGAGCCGGTCGAGCACCTCGCGATCGTAGGCGTCCGCCAGCGTCGCCCCCGAACTGAGGAAGGTGGGCAGCACCGTGCCGCCCGGGTACTTCGCCGCGAGGTCGCGCATCGGCTCGAAGGCGGCGTCGGCATCGAGCGACGGGTCGAAGAGCAGCACGCTGCAGCTCATCAACGCGTCGGCCTGCGTCGCCCCGACCGCGGCGAACTCGGCGCCGAGCTCGTCGGCGATCGCGCCGCCCATGGCACGGATGCTGGCGCGCATGAGACCCCGCTCGGCACCGCGCAGGAACGCGTCGACGAAGTCGTGCGCGAAGGCGGCGGCGTCGAGTCCGTCGAGTGCCGCACCGAAGTCGGACGAGGGCATCGGGTCGACCGGCTCCGCCGCGACGGCGGCGAGCGAGCCGATCGTGAAGCTCGTGAGCGTGTCGGCGATGGGTTCGGCGACCGCGACGATGCGGTCGGCGAAGGCCCGACCCGTCGCCTCGTCGCCGACGTGCACGAGCCCGATCGTCGCCACCGTTCGGCCGCGCAGGTGCGGCGGCGCCTGCGGTGCGTCGGGGAAGTGCATCATGCCGATGTCGAGCCCGAGTTCGAGCTCGTCGCGCGCGAGCTCGAGGGCGGCGACGACGACGGCCTCGGCCGCCTCGGCCGGGAACATCAGGCTGCCGCCGAAGATCGCCTCGCCGGGGTAGAGCACGAGCTCGACCTCGGTGACGATGCCGAACAGGCCGCCGCCGCCGCGCAGCGCCCACATGAGTTCGGCGTCGTCTGCGTCGGTCACGCGGTGCAGCGTGCCGGCCGCGTCGACGAACTCGACAGAGATGATCGACCGGGCGGTGATGCCGTAGCGGCGGCTGAACATGGAGTGGCCGCCGGCGATGGCGAGGGCCACGACGTTGACCTCGGGGTTCGACCCCGCGAGGGCGACGAGCCCGGTGCCGTCGAGCTGCTCGAGCGCGCGGCCCCAGTTGACGCCGGCTCCGGCGCGCAGCACTCGCGCCTGCTCGTCGACGATGAGGGTGTCGAATCGCGTGGGACGCACGAGCACGACGTCGTTCAGGTCGCCGGAGGCGCCGTGGCCGTTGGGCTGCACCGTCACCCCGAGGCCGGCGGCCGCCGCCGTGCGGAGGATCGCCTGCACGTCCGCGACATCCGCCGGCTCGGCGATGGCTGCCGGCCGTTGGTCGACGCTGAGGTTCCACGGCATGCGCGCGGCCTCGTAGCCGGCGTCGCCGGGAAGCACGAGCGAACCGCCGAGTTCGGAGCGAAGAGCGAGGAGTTCGGATGCGGAGGTCATCGCATTCCTTTCGTCGGGGTCAACCTAGCGGAGACGACCGACGGCGTCACGCCCAGGATCCGCCGGGGCCGAGCAGTGCGCGCCAGACCCACTCCGCCCCGACCTCGACCGACGGCCGGGGATCGCGCATGAGCCAGGCTTCGACGACCCCGAGGGCGGAGCCCGTGATGCCGGCCGCGATGACGTCGAGTGGGACTCCCTCGTAGGCCGGGGTCGGCGAGGAGACGAGCCCCTCCCGCACGATCGCCTCGATGCGGGCACGCAGGCGGGCGAGCACTGCGGTTGAACCCGTCCCCCCGAAGACCGACCGGTAGAGCTCTGCGTGCTCGTCGATGTGCTGGAGGAACTGGACCAGGGCCTGCGGCGGCCCGCTCGGCGGCTCGTAGTGACCGGGCAGGGTGGCGGCGGCCGCCTCGGCCGCCGCGTCGAGGGCGTCGGCGAGCAGCGTCTCCTTCTCGGAGTAGTGCTGGTAGAAACTGCTGCGGTTGACCCCGGCGCGGGCGGCGATCTCGGCCACCGTCACCTCGTCGAGCGGGCGTTCGCGGGCGAGGTCGAGCAGGGCGTCCTGCAGGCTCCTCCGCGTTCGCTCCACTCTGACGTCCATAGGGCGATTCTGCCAGTTCGGGATGCCGCGTCCGATGCCGTTCGCTCGATGGGACTGTTGGCACCTTCTGGCGAGATCTCCGACAGATGTCGGTTATCCTCGAGTGGGCTCGATGACGCGCCGACCTGTCACCTCACGAAGGGCGCCTCGGCACCATGGCTGAACTCCTGTATCGAATCGGTCGATTCTCCGTGCGCCGCGCGTGGTTCGTGCTCGGCGGCTGGCTCGCGGTGCTCGCGCTCGCCGGAGGCGCCTTCCTCGCGTTCGGCGGCACCCTCACGCAGAGCATGAGCATCCCCGGCACCGAGACCGAGCGGGTCACCGAACAGCTCGACGCGCGCCTCGACGGGCTCGGCGGCGCCACCGGCACCGTCGTCTTCCAGACCGACGACGGGGAGGCGCTCAGCGACGCGCAGCGAGAGGACATCTCGACGCTCCTCGCCGACATCTCGGAGATCGACGGCGTCGCCGACGTCGTCGACCCGTTCGCCGCGGCATCCGAACGCGCCGACCAGGCGGCGCAGCTCGCCGACGGCGCCGCGCAGATCGAGGCCGGCCGCGCCGAACTCGAGGCGGGTCAGGTCCAGCTCGATGCCGCCCGGGCCCAGCTCGACGCAGGGCAGGCGCAGCTCGACGCCGCCGTCGAACAGGCGAAGGCCGCCGGGGCGTACGAGCAGGCGGCCCCCCAGTTCGACGCGCAGCAGGCCCAGCTCGACGCGGGCGCCGCGGAGCTCGACGCGCAGCAGGCCCAGCTCGACGCCGGTGCCGACAAGCTCGACGCCTCGGCCGCCGAGCTCGAGGACGGCACCCGGCTCATGGACGCCGCCGCCGAGATCCGCACGGTCTCCACCGATGAGAGCACCGCGATCGGCGTCATCATGTTCGAGGACGACCTCTTCTCGCTGTCGAGCGCGCTCAAGGCCGAGGTCGCGGCCGAACTCGACGACGCCGACATCGATGGCGTCTCGGTCGACTACTCGTCCGAGATCGCCGCGTCGGTCGAGGGGCTCATCGGCATCGGCGAGATCGTCGGCGTGCTCATCGCCGCCCTCGTCCTCATCATCGTGTTCCGCGCGCTGCTGCCCGCGACCCTGCCGATCATCTCCTCGTTCATCGGCGTCGGCATCGGCGTCGCCGGGTCGCTGGCGTTCTCGGGCGTCGTCGACATGTCGTCGGTCACACCCGTGCTCGGCGTCATGCTCGGCCTCGCGGTCGGCATCGACTACGCGCTCTTCATCATCAACCGGCATCGACGGCAGGTGCTCGCCGGCATGGAGCTGCGCGAGTCGATCCAGCTCGCCAACGGCACCGCGGGCAACGCCGTCGTGTTCGCCGGGTCGACCGTGCTCGTCGCGCTGCTCGCGCTGAACGTCACCGGCATCCCGTTCCTCGGCATCATGGGCACGGTCGGTGCGGTCTGCGTGCTCATCGCCGTGCTCGTCGCGGTGACGCTCACGCCCGCGCTGCTCGGCCTCATCGGACGGCGCGTGCTCTCCAAGCGCGCCCGGGCCGAGATCGGCCACGAGTCGCACGCCGCGCCGAAGCTCGTCGCCATGCCGACGTGGCGGGCGATCGTGACCGCGGTGGTCTCGATCGTCGTGCTGCTCATCGTCGCCATCCCGGCGCTCTCGATGCGGCTCGGGCTGCCCGACGGGGCATCCGAATCGCCGGATGCCACGCCCTACCGGGCCTACACGGCCGTCGCGGAGGCCTTCGGCCCCGGCCAGAACGGACCCCTGCTCGTGACCGCGACGCTGCCCGACGGGGTCGCCGAAGACGAGCTCGTCGCCACCCAGGCCGATCTCGCCGAGTGGCTCACGGACGTCGACGACGTCGTCGCCGTGGCGCCCGCGGGTGTCTCCGACGAGCGCGACTTCTTCGCCTTCCAGGTCGTGCCGAGCGACGGGCCGTCGAGCGAGACGACCGAGGCGCTCGTGCACGAGCTGCGAGGCCTCTCGCCGCTCGCCGGCGATGAGACATCCGCTGAGGGGCTCGACGGCGTCGAACTCGGCGTCGCTGGCGGTGCGAGCGGCAACATCGACATCTCGGCGAAGCTCGCCGGCGTGCTGCCGCTCTACCTCGGGGTCGTGGTCGGGCTCTCGCTCATCATCCTGATCCTCGTGTTCCGCTCGATCCTCGTGCCGCTCATCGCGACCGCCGGCTTCGTGCTCTCGCTGTTCGCGGCGTTCGGCGCGACGGTCGCGATCTTCCAGTGGGGATGGTTCGGCGAGGTCTTCGGCGTGCACAACCCCGGGCCCGTGCTGAACTTCGCGCCGATCATCGTGATGGGTGTGCTCTTCGGCCTCGCGATGGACTACCAGCTGTTCCTCGTCTCGGGCATGCGGGAGGCCTACGTGCACGGCACACCGGCACGGCTCGCGGTCGTCGCGGGCCTCCGCGGCGGTCGTGCGGTGGTCACTGCGGCGGCCATCATCATGGCGGCGGTGTTCGGCGGCTTCGTCTTCTCGCACCTGACGATGGTGCGGCCGCTCGGCTTCGGCCTCGCGATCGGCGTGCTGTTCGACGCGTTCATCGTGCGCATGCTGCTGACGCCCGCGATCATGCATCTGCTCGGCCCGGCAGCGTGGTGGCTGCCGAAGTGGCTCGACCGGCTGCTGCCCGATGTCGACGTCGAGGGGGCCGCGCTCGAGCGGAGCCACCCGGTGCACGGGGCGACGCAGGGCGATCAGGCGGATGCATCGGCCGCAGCTGCCGCGCCGGCCGAGGTGGCCGGGGAGGCCGAGGCGTCGGAGGAGGCGCGGCTCAGCGCAGATCGAGGCGCATGAGCACGCGCGGGAACCCGCTCACCACCGATTCGGTGTCGGCCGCCTTCGTGAAGCCGGCCCGCTCGAACAGTGCGCGGGTGCCGACGTAGGCCATGGTCAGGTCGACCTTCTCGCCGCGGTTGTCGACGGGGTAGCCCTCGATCGCCGGCGCGCCGTGTTCCCGTGCGAACTCGACCGCGCCGGCGATCAGGTGGTGCGCGATGCCGGCCTTGCGGTGCCCGGGACGCACACGGAAGCACCAGACCGACCACACGTCGAGGTCGTCGACGTGCGGGATCCTGCGGTTCTTCGCGAAGCTCGTGTCGGCGCGCGGATGCACCGCCGCCCAACCGACCACCTCGTCGCCCTCGTAGGCGAGCACGCCGGGCGGCGGGTCGAGCTCGCAGAGCACTCGCACGCGCTCGGCGCGCTCGGGCCCGCGCAGCGCCAGGTTCTCTTTCGACGTGAGCAGCCGGTAGCTCAGGCAGAAGCACACGTTCGATGTGGGCTTCTTCGGCCCGATGACCGCTGCGACGTCGTCGAACTCCGTCGCCGGGCGTACTTCGATCGCCATGCCGTCAGCCTGCCACCCCCGACCGACATCCGAACCGTCTGCGGTGTCGCTCAGCCGTCGCGGGGCTCGTAGCTGAAGAGTTCGGCGGGCGTCGTGTCGAGGGCCTCGCAGATCGCGGTGAGGGTCGTGAAGCGAACGGCACGGGCCTTGCCGGTCTTCAGGATCGACAGGTTGGCGAGCGTGACGCCGATGCGTTCGGAGAGCTCGGTGAGGGTCATGCCGCGCCGCTCGAGCACCTCGGCGAGGTGCACGACGATGCGATGGTCGCCGTCTTCGGAGTTCCGCGGCGCGCCGTGCTCGATCCGGTCGCCGCGATCAGACGACACCCTCGACCTCCGCCTCCAAGCGCGAGCCCTCGCGGAATGCGGCGGCGACGGCCGCAGCGATGATCCCGAGCACGAAGAAGATCCAGGGCCAGTCCGGGAAGTTCGTGCCAAGCGCCTGGTAGTCGCCGCCGAGCGCCCACGGGCCGTCGGGGTGGCCATCCGGGTTGGTACGGGCGAGCGAGGACGCGACGCCGACGGCGACCGTGTCGAGAACGCCCTGGATGCCGCCGCCGATGATGAGCACGATGCCGAGCAGAGCCCACGCGCGAACGCCGGTTCTCGTGAACGGGCGGCCGGCTTCGATGACCCGGATGGCGCGGGTCACGAGGATCGTCGAGACCAGCAGCACGAGGAGATGCATGAACGTGGGGAGCGCGCAGAGGAGGCGGACCCAGATGGAGAGGTCGGTGAGATCGGCGGGCGGTGCACCCTCGCGGAGCTCAGCCTGGATGAACTGCGGAAGCGCGGTGAGCGACTGATGCGTCTCGACATCGCCCTGCAGCGCGTTCACGAAGAACAGTCCCGTCGTCATCGAGAACAGCCCTAGCGCGTCGAAGAGCATGGCGAAGGTCGCGATGACCCAGATCAGACCGATGCCGATCGAGGTGCCGCGCGGCGTGCGCGTGCGTGCGTTCGGTCGGGCAGCGGATGCCTCGGTGACGGTCACGGCGAGCTCCTTATCGTTTTTCGATCTTATCGAAGAACAATAAACACTCGGTTGACATGGGTCAAGGCATCGCGGTTCTGCGGCCTCGCGAGACGCCGGCGGGCGCGCACCGGAATCGGTTCACGGTCGTCGAACCCTTGACGCGGGTTCGACTCGGGCATATATTCACCCACATGGGTGAATATCAACTCGACTCCGTGCTCAGCGCTGTCGCCGACCCCACGCGACGCGCGATCCTCGATCGCCTCCTCGTGTCCGACGCGCGGGTCACCGAACTCGCGCGCGAGTTCCCGATCTCGCTGAACTCCACGAGCAAACACATCAAGGTGCTCGAACGCGCCCGACTCGTGGAGCGGCACGTGCGCGGCCGCGACCACGTGCTGTCGCTGCGCGCTGAAGCGCTCGGAGATGCGGTCGCCTGGATGACGCAGTACCGCGACTTCTGGGAGCAGCGGCTCGCAGCCCTCGAAGCGTTCGTGCTCAGCGACGCTGATGAGGTCACCGCCGACGGAGCACCCCGATGACCGCCGCCGTCACAGTCAGCCGGCGCATCGCGGCATCCGCCGACCGCCTCTTCGATGCCTGGCTCGACCCGGTGAGCCTCGCCGTGTGGATGCGGCGCGACGGCAGCGAGCCGTCGAACGTCGTGGCCGACCCACGTGTGGGCGGGGCCTTCACGATCACGATGAACGACCCCGGCGGGTCCTTCGTGCACGCGGGCAGCTACACCGTGATCGATCGGCCGCACACGCTCGAGTTCACCTGGCGCTCGATCGCCACGCACCACACCGACTCGGTGGTGCGGGTGACGTTCCGGCCCGACGGCGACGCCACCGTGGTCGAAGTGCGCCACGAGCAGCTGCCCGACGCCGAGGCCGTGCAGCAGCACACCGAGGGCTGGACCGAGATCATCGACCGATTCGCCCGAACACTCGCAGAGAACGGAGACGCATGATGCTGCTCGACGACAAGGTGGCCGTGATCCACGGCGGCGGGGGATCGATCGGCGGCGCCGCGGCCCGCGTGTTCGCCCGCGAAGGTGCACGACTGTTCCTGGCCGGCCGCAGCCTGCCACGGCTCGAGGCCGCGGCCTCCGCGGCACGCGAGCTCGGGGCATCCGTCGACATCGCCGTCGTCGACGCGATGGACCAGGCGGCCGTCGACCGCCACGTCGACGAGGTGACGGATGCCGCGGGGCGCATCGACATCGCCCTGAACGCCGTGGGGTTCGACCACGTGCAGGGCCTGCCGATCGCCGAGACCTCGCTCGCCGACTACCTGCACCCCGTCACGGGCTACCTGCAGACCAACTTCGTCACGGCCAAGGCCGTCTCACGGCCGATGATCGCGCAGGGCGGCGGCGTGATCCTCACGATCTCGACGCCGGGGGCGCGGCTCACCGGCCGCGGGCTCATCGGCAACGCCGCGCAGAGCGCCGGCCTCGAGGGTTTCTCGCGGGCGCTCGCCGGCGAGCTCGGGCCCGATGGCGTGCGAGTGGTCTGCGTGCGGCCGCACGCGATGGCCGATGCCTACGACACCTCGTACACGGGCGAGATGTTCGGCCGCATCGCGGCTGCGGGCGGCATCGGCCGCGACGAATGGCTCGCCGGGCTCGCGGGCACGACGCTGCTCGGCCGGCTGCCGTCGCTCGCCGAGGTCGCGGAGTACCTCGCATTCGCGGCATCCGACCGAGCGCGGTCGATGACCGGCGTGGTCTCGAACCTCACGGCCGGGGCGCTCGTCGACTGAGCCGACGCGGTGCGTCAGACGCGCGGCGCGGTCTCCAGGCCGGGCACGTCGGCGGTCGCGCGGCCGCGGATGAAGATGAGCGCGATGAGGGCGAAGACCGTCATCAGGAGCGTCGCCGGGGTCACGAAGGCGAGGAGCGGGCTCTGCGCGGCGGTCGCGGCGACGTCGATGCCGCCCGTGGCGAGGAAGGCTGTGGGGTCGGTGATCGCGTGCAGCAGGATCGGCCAGATCAGGTTGCCGGTGACGCGCAGCGTGAGGTACATCATGATGCCGAACACGAAGGTGTAGCCCATCGTCGCCAGCACTGTGAGGATCGGCTGGCCCGAGAGCAGGTTGCTCGAGTGCAGCAGCGCGAAGATGAGCGACGAGAGCACGGCGACGGCCCACTCGTTGTAGCCGTGCTTGCGCAGCAGGTTCACGGCGAGACCGCGCGTGAGGAGCTCCTCGGAGATGCCGACGAAGATGCCGACGAGGAAGGTGACGGCGATGACGCCGCCGGTGTACCGGCTGTAGTCGGTGCCGAAGAGACGGAGCAGCACGGGGATGAGCACGATGGCCGGCGCGACCCACATCCACCAGCTGCCGCGCACCGGCTGCCGGGTGAAGAGCGGCTTCGGGATCCAGCCGAGCGACCACGAGAACGCGAGCAGGACGGCGGAGCCGACGACGACGGGCAGCCCGACGGCGAGGAAGACGCTGAGGGCGTCGCCGAAGAGGTCGTCGAAGTCGATCACGTCGCGCCCGAGGGTGTCGACGACCCACCCGGTGCCGAGGTAGAGCGCCAGGTACACGACTGCGACGCCGAGGGCCTTCCACCAGCCGCCACGGTTCCAGAACGCCTGCCAGCGGGATTCGGATGCGTGGTCGGTCATGGCTGCTCTTCTCGTCGCCCTGAGTCGGCCGCTACGCGGGCCGACCGGCCGGTGTCGCGGCGGCGGCATCCGTCAGCACCGATCGCAGCCTGCGCGCCGGCCGGCCGAGCACGCGGGCCACCCCGTCGGTCGGGGCCGCATTGCGGCCGTCGAAGACCTCGCGGCAGAGCTCGGTGAGGAGCGTCGCGACGGCCTCTCCCTCCTCCGAGGCGACTGCGGCATGGAACTCCTCGAACCCCATGGGCACGTAGACCACCTCGCGACCGGCGACCTCCGAGAGGATGGCGGCGACCTCGGCGAACGTCAGGGACTCCGGGCCGGTCACTTCGTGGACGAGGCCCGCATGGCCGTCGCTGGTGAGCGCCTCGACGGCGACCGCGGCGAGGTCGTCGACATCGATGAACGGCTCGCGCACGTCGCCCGCCGGAAGCGCGAGCACGCCCGTGGATGCGGCGTCGCTCAGCATGCCCTCGGTGAAGTTCTGCGCGAACCAGCTCGCCCGCACGACCGTCGTCGGCACGTTCGATGCCGACAGGATGTCCTCGCAGCGACGCGCCCCGTCTTCGCCGCGGCCGGAGAGCAGCACGATGCGCTGCACGCCGGCCTCGTCGGCGAGTTGTGCGAGGCGGGTGATCGCGACATCCGCGCCGGGGGCCGCGAGGTCGGGGACGTAGGTCACGTACAGGCGGTCGATGCCGTGCAGTGCCGGCACCCATCCCTCCGGATGCTCCCAGTCGAAGGACGGGCTCGTGCCGCGGGCCAGGCGGCGCACGGCGTGGCCCTCCGCCTCGAGGCGTTCTGCGACGCGACGGCCGGTCTTGCCTGTGGCGCCGATGACGGCGAAGTTCGTGGACATGATGTGTTCCTCTCGTCTGGACTGTGCGTTCAGCCTCGCTGCACCTGAACGGACGCACAATCGCCGGACGGCCGTTGCACTGTGCCGTTCGTCCGAAATTCGGGATCGCCGGCGAACCGGCATGCCACGCTGGACGCATGGTCAATCCGCGCACGCCCGTCACGGGCGATCAGCTGGGCGACGGGCTGCAACTGCTCAGGTTCACCGGGGCGCTCTACTGCCGCGCCGAGCTCACGGCGCCGTGGGGTGTGGAGTTCCCTGAGCTCGAGGGATTCATGATGCTGCCGGTGGTGCTCGCCGGACGATGCGTGCTCGAGATCGAGGGCGAGCGGCATACGCTCGAGGCCGGCAGCGTCGCCCTCATCACCCGTGGGGCCCCGCACCGGCTGCTGAGTGCTGCGGATGTCTCGAGCACGCCACTGTTCGACATCCCCGTCGACCAGGTGAGCGACACGTACGAGCACATGCGCTTCGGCGGCGGCGGCGATCGCACCCGGATCGCCTACGCGGCGCTCCAGGTCGACGGTCCGCTCTCCGACCGCCTGGTCGCCGAGCTCCCCGGGCTCATCCGGCTCGATTCCTGGGACGACGGCGAAGCGGGAGCCTTCCAGGCGGTGCTGCGCCTGCTCGCCCGCGAGGCGGAGGACGTCCAGCCCGGCGGCGAGGCGGTCATGACGAGCCTCGCCGACGTGCTCGTCATCCAGGTGCTCCGCTCCTGGCTGCGCACCTCGGATCCCGAGGCGACCGGATGGCTCGCCGCCCTTCGGGACCCGCATGTCGGGCGTGCGCTCGGGCGCATGCATGCGCGACCCGGTGAGGACTGGAGTCTCGTCGAGCTCGCACGGCAGGCGAACCTGTCGCGCTCGGCGTTCGCGGAGCGCTTCGCGACCCTGGTGGGGGAGTCGCCGATGCGCTACCTCGCGGGCTGGCGGATGCAGCAGGCGCGAGCAGAGCTCATCGGAACCACCGATCCCGTCTCATCGATCTCGGGTCGGGTCGGCTACGCCTCGGAGGCCGCGTTCAGCCGCGCGTTCAAGCGGCACTACGGCTCGACGCCGGGGGCGGTGCGGCGTGCCGGAGCCGTCGCGCAGGGGGCGCTGCCGGGTGCTGCGGCGCTGCGCCCGTCCCCGGACGCCGCCACGTCCACGGGCGTTTCGACCGGGGGGTGAGGCGGCGGAGCGCTACTCCGCGTTGCGCGCCACTGTCAGCTCGGCCGACTGGATGACGGCTTCGACCCCGAGCAGGAAGAGGTCGACGTCCTTGAGGTCGGCGAGTTCGCTGTTGAAGGCCGTGATCAGGGGGAACCTGCGGGGGTCGGCGAGGATCGGGCCGTCGAACCACGGGCCGGGCTCCGGGCCGTCGCCGCGCTCGGCGCGGCCCCTGGCGATGCCCGCGGCGCTCGAGAGCACGTGCGAGGCGAGCAGTGCATAGTGCCGCACGACGTCGTCGCCCGTCAGACCGGCCTCCGCGAACGACTCGAGCATGATCTCGATGGCCTCGAGCTC
The DNA here is from genome assembly GCF_001429165.1 of Agromyces sp. Root81. Taxonomy (GTDB): domain Bacteria; phylum Actinomycetota; class Actinomycetes; order Actinomycetales; family Microbacteriaceae; genus Agromyces. The sequence goes on along the minus strand of NZ_LMIR01000003.1, from coordinate 272,543 downwards.
GCCCGGCCCGTGGGTCGTGAGCACGATCGCCTCGGCGCCGATGGCGGGGTGGGCCGAGTAGTTCGTCAGCGTGGCGCTCGAGAGCTGGCGCAGCCGCTCGCGCCACTCGGACTTCTCGGCGGTGACCTCGGCGATGGCGCGCAGCGTCAGCTCGTCGAGGAGGGCCTCCATGAGCTGCTCCTTGCTGCGGAAATGGCGGTAGATCGCCGTCGGGTCCGCGCCGAGCTGGGTGCCGAGTTCGCGCACCGAGATCGTCGATGTCGCCGAAGTCGCAGCCAACTCGAGGCCCGCGGCCACGATCGAGTCGCGGTCGAGGCGCGCCCGCCCGTTCGACGCGCGCGCCTCACCGCCACGGTTGGAGCCTGTCGCTGTCGTCATCGCCCTCTTCCTCGAAGTTCGAAGTCCATCGTGTCACGCTCCTGGGGGTCCGTTGGGACGTGAGCCGCGCTCGATAACGTCAGCATAACGAATGCGCGCGCAATGTTGTCAACACAGTTGACAGCAGTGCTGGGGCATCGCTAACGTCACCTTCACCAACCCGTTCGACGAGGAAGCGAGGGCGACGTGTCAGCTGCCGATGTGCTGTTCACCGGAGGGGCCGTGTTCACTGGAACCGGCCAACCGATTCAGGGCCACGTCGTGGCTGTCACTGGCGATCGCATCACAGCGGTCGTTCCCGAGTCCGAGGCGGATGCGCTCATCGGTGAGGGAACGCAGGTCGTTCAGCTCGATGGTGCACTCCTCAGCCCCGGCTTCCAGGACGCGCACGTGCACCCGGTCGGCGGCGGTGTGGAGCTCCTGCAGTGCAACCTCACCGAGGCCGAAGACGCCGATGATGCGATCGCGACGATCGCCGCGTACGCGGCCGAGAACCCCGATGAGCCCTGGATCCTCGGCGGCGGCTGGTCGATGGACCACTTCCCCGGAGGCGCGCCCGTGCGCGGCCTGCTCGACGCCGTCGTCCCCGACCGGCCCGTGCTGCTCATGAGCCGCGACCACCACAGCTCCTGGGCGAACAGCACCGCGATCCGCCTCGCCGGCATCGACGCGACGACCCCCGACCCCGTCGACGGCCGCATCGAGCGCGAAGCCGACGGCAGCCCGGCCGGCACCTTCCACGAGGGCGCGAGCGGGCTCTTCGAGCACGTGCGCCCGAAGGAGGACGAGGAATTCGTCTACCGGGGGCTGCTCAAGGCGCAGGAGGAGCTCATCGCCCTCGGCATCACCGGCTGGCAGGACGCGATGGTCGGTGGCCAGTCATCCGGGGTCAGCGACCCGATGGGCGCCTACCGACGCGCGCTCGCCGAGGGCACGCTCCTGGTGCACGTCGTCGGCGCCCAGTGGTGGGAACGCTCCGACGGCCTCGAGCAGCTCGACCGCATGATCGCCGCCCGGGCCGAGATCGCCGGCCTCGGGCGCGAGGACAAGCTCTCGCTCGGCACCGTGAAGATCATGGTCGACGGCGTCGCCGAGAACCAGACCGCGGCGATGCTCACCCCCTACCGCGACGGACACGGCCACGACACCGAGAACAGCGGGCTGTCGTTCGTCGACCCGAAGCTGCTGCAGGAGGCGGTCACCGCGATCGACGGCGCCGGCATGCAGGTGCACATGCACGCACTCGGCGACCGTGCGGTTCGCGAGGGGCTCGACGCCGTCGAGGCGGCGCGCGCCGCCAACGGGGCATCCGACGGCCGGCACCATCTCGCGCACCTGCAGATCGTCGCAGAGGCCGAGACGGCGCGCTTCGCGGTCCTCGATGCCGTCGCGAACCTGCAGGCGCTCTGGGCCACCCACGAAGACCAGATCGACCACCTCACCCTGCCGTTCCTGCAAGACGGGCAGGAGGCCCGCCAGTACCCGTTCGGCGACCTCGTCCGCCACGGTGCCCGCCTCGCTGCGGGCAGCGACTGGCCGGTGTCGAGCGCCGACCCGATGGACGCGATCCACATCGCCGTCACCCGCATCGCCCCGGGCCTCGACGCCGGGCCGCTCGGCGGCGAACACCAGCGTCTCGATCTCGAGACGGCGATGGCGGCCTACACCTCCGGCTCCGCCTACGTGAACCACCGCGACCACGACACCGGGTACATCCGCGAGGGGTACCTCGCGAACCTCGTCGTGCTCGAACCGAACCCCTTCAGCCTCCCCATGGAAGAGATCCACCGCTCGACGGTGACCTCCACCTGGATCGAGGGCACGTCCGCCTTCACCCGCACTGCCTGACCACGAGGAGCCATCATGTCCCCATCACCTGTCACGCCCTCCCGGCGCGTCGGTCGTCGCGTCACGTCGATCGTCGCCGCCGGGCTCGGAGCAGCTCTGGCCCTGACCGGCTGCAGCTCCGCCGAACCCGAGAAAGCCCAGCCCGCCGAGTGGGAGCTCACCGCGCAGACCGATGCCCCCTCGGGTGACCTCGACTCGTTCACGTGGGCGAACTACGCCGAGCCCTACTCGCTGGACTACGCCTACGCCTTCGACTACGCCGACAACATGGTGCTCGCCAACGTCTGCGAGTCCCTGCTGCGACTGAACCCCGACTGGACGCTGTCGCCCAGCCTCGCCGAGTCCTTCGCGCACCCGACGCCCGAGACCTGGGTCTACGAGATCCGCGACGGCGTCACCTTCCACGACGGCACCCCGCTCACCGCCGCCGATGTCGTGGCGTCGATGAGCCGCCACCTCGACCCGGCCGTCGGATCGTCGTGGTACACGAACTACCAGAACGTCGCCTCGATCGAGCAGACGGGCGACCGCCAGGTCACCGTCACGATGACCGGTCCCGACTCGCAGTTCAACCTCGGCATGGGCGGCTCCGCCGGTGTCATCGAGTCCGCTGCCACGCTCGCCGAGAAGGGCGCCGACTACGGCAACTCGACGGGCGGCGTGAACTGCACGGGTCCGTTCAGCTTCGGCGAATGGCAGTCGGGCGAGTCCCTCACGCTCGAGCGTTACGACGGCTACTGGGACCCCGAACTCACCGCTCGCTCGGCCGAGGTGAAGTTCATCTTCATGAACGACGCCAATGCCCGCACGAACGCGCTGAAGTCGGGCGAGGTCGACGGCGGCTGGATGATTCCCGCCGACGCCGTGCCGCAGCTCCTCGACTCCGACCAGGGCGACATGCTCTTCGGCCTGAACACCGCGGTCAACAACATCATCATCTCCGACCTCGAGGGCCCGCTCGGCGACGTGCGCGTGCGTCAGGCGCTGCTCATGGCGCTCGACCGGCAGGGCATCGTCGATGCGGCGGTCAAGGGCTACGGCACCACGACCGACGCGCTCACGACCGAGTCGGTCTGGGACGGAGCGAGCGACGCCGCGATCACGGCGGCATTCGGCGACATCGAGCAGTACCCGTACGACGTCGAAGCGGCCAAGAAGCTCGTCGAGGAAGCCGGCGCGACCGGTGAGGAGCTCACCTACGTGACCGCCCCGATCAGCAGCGACTTCAACGTCTACGCGCAGGCCACTGCCGCAGCGGCTGAGTCGATCGGCCTCAAGGTCAACATCGAGACCGTCACGCCGAACGCCTACACGGCGCTGTTCTCCGACCCGAGTGCTCGCGAGGGCGTCGACCTGTTCTACACCTCGTGGTACCTCTCGAGCCCCGACCCGCTCGAGATGTACAGCGTGCTGCGCACCGGCGAGTTCAGCAACTACGGCAACTGGTCGAACCCCGAGTTCGATTCCGTCGTCAACGAGGCCCTCACGATCGACGACCCCGCCGCGCGCTCGGAGAAGACCGCCGAAGCACAGCAGATCGCGAACGAAGAGCTGCCGTGGCTGCCGATGTTCGAGGCTCCTGTGACCCTGTTCATGGGCGAGCGCATCACCGGTGTCGCACCGTCGGTCGCCTTCCTGTACTACCCCTGGGCAGCAACCATTGGCGCACGCTAGCACTGACGGGCCCGGCCTGGTCCACCTCGGCGGAGCGGCGGTCATCCGATGACCACGCTCCGCCGGGTGGCGGGCAAACTCGGCGCCCTGCTCCTCACGCTCTTCCTCGCATCACTGCTCGTCTTCTTCTCCCGGTTCCTCGTGCCCGGCGACCCCGTCAGCTTCCTGCTTCGCGGTCGCAAGCCGAGCCCCGAGGCCGTGGCACAGGTCACCGCCCAGTACGGGCTCGACCTGCCGCCGTGGCAGCAGTACCTCAACTGGCTGACCGGGGTGCTGCAGGGCGACTTCGGTCGCTCGCTGCAGTACCGGCAGGATGTCTCCGAGGTGATCGGCGATCGACTGCCCGTCACCCTCCTGCTCGTCGTCATGGCCGGCACGATGATCGCCATCGTCGGCCTGACGGCCGGGATCGTCGCGTCGCTGAACCGCGGCAAGGTGCTCGACCGGTCGGTGCTCATCGGCCTCACCGTGCTCGGCGCGATCCCGTCGTTCGTCGGCTCGATCGTGCTCATCGCGGTCTTCGCGGTGCAGCTCGGCTGGTTCCCGTCGTTCGGCTCCGGCGAGGGCTTCCTCGACACGATCTACCACCTCGTGCTGCCGTCGATCGCGCTCGCGATCGTCTTCGTCGTGCTCGTCGGCAAGGTCACGCGCTCCTCCATGGTCGAGCAGCTCGGCCGTGAGCACGTCGAGGTCGCCACGAGCCGCGGCCTCAAGCGCGGCACCGTGATCCGGCGCCACGTCTTCCGCAACTCGATCGGTCCGATCCTCACCGTCAGCGGCGTGCTCGTCGCGGGCCTGCTCGTCGCGAGCTCGATCGTCGAAGCGGCGTTCGGCCTCGCCGGCATCGGCACGCTCCTCGTCCAGTCGGTCGACCGCCTCGACTTCCCGGTCGTGCAGGCGATCGTGCTGCTCATCGTCACGGCGTTCGTCGTGGTGAACGCCATCATCGATGTGCTCGAACCCTGGATCGATCCCCGAGCCGCTGCAGGAGCTGGTGCCCGATGACGACCCCAACCATGGCCATGAAGGTGCTGCGTGCGCCGCGCGTGCGTCGTTCGAGCACGACCTTCCTCGTCAGCGCCGTGTTCCTCGGCGTGGTGACGCTCGCCGCGATCTTCGCGCCGCTCGTCGCCCCGTACCCGCCGAACCAGGTCGACCTGCTGAACGTGCAGGCCGGGCCGAGCCCGGCCCACTGGCTCGGCACCGACGCGCTCGGCCGCGACACCCTGAGCCGCATGATCTTCGGCGGTCGCACCGCGCTGCTGGCGCCGCTGCTCGTCGTCGTCTTCTCGACGACGGTCGGCATCCTGCTCGGCCTCCTCGCCGGTTGGCGCGGCGGCTGGATCGACTCGGTGCTCGGCCGCATCTTCGACGTGATCTTCGCCTTCCCGGCGCTGCTCCTCGCGATCATGGCGGTCGCGCTGTTCGGCAAGGGCCTCGTCGCCCCGATCGTCGCGATGAGCATCGCGTACGCCCCGTTCGTCGCACGCCTCACCCGCTCGCTGATCGCGTCCGAACGCTCTCGTCCGTACGTCGCGGCGTATCGGGTGCAGGGCTTCGGCGGCGCGTTCATCGCGCTGCGCCGCGTGCTGCCCAACGTGATGCCGATCGTCGGGGCGCAGTCGACCCTGAACTTCGGCTACGTGCTCGCCGAGCTCGCCGCGCTCTCGTTCCTCGGCCTCGGCGTCCAGGCGCCCACGGCCGACTGGGGTGCGATGGTCAACGAGGCCCAGGCCGGCTTGATCGGCGGCTACTTCCTTCCCGCGCTCGTCCCCGCGATCGGGATCGTGCTCGTCGTCGTCGCGGTCAACGTGATCGGCGAAGAACTCTCGGATCGAATCGGAGGCGAGATCCCCGCATGACACTCCTCGACATCTCCGAGCTCACGCTCGACCTGCCGAACGGCAAGCGACTGCTCGACGGCATCAGCCTCACGGTCGCCGAAGGGGAGACGGTCGGTCTCGTGGGCGAGTCCGGCTCGGGCAAGTCCCTCACAGCCCGCTCGGTGCTCGGCCTCCTGCCCAGCCGCGCGACCATGGGCGGTTCGGTGCAGCTGCTCGACCAGTCCGTGCTCGACGCGAGCCGCAGCGAGCTGCTGAGCCTTCGCCGCACCCGTGCGTCGATGATCTTCCAGGACCCGCGCGCCGGCATCAACCCGATGCGCACGGTCGGCGACCACCTCACCGAGACGATGCGACTCTGCGAGGGCCGTTCGGCGGCCGACGCGAAGGCCGTCGCCATCTCGCTCATGGAGGCGGTGCGCCTGCCGCGCCCCGAAGAGCACCTGAAGCAGTACCCGCACGAGCTGTCGGGCGGCATGCTGCAGCGTGTCATGATCGCCGGCGCGCTCACGAGCTCGCCGCGCCTGCTCATCTGCGATGAGCCGACGACCGCGCTCGACGTCACGACGCAGGCCGAGATCATCGGCGTGCTCGCCGAACAGCGCGAGAGCCGCGGCATGGGCATGCTCTTCATCACCCACGACCTGAACCTCGCCGCCGCGATCTGCGATCGCGTCTACGTGATGAGCGCGGGCCGGGTCGAGGAACAGGGCGACGCCCGTCAGGTGTTCCGCAACCCGCAGGCGGCGTACACGAAGCGACTCGTCGCGGCCACGCCCACGATCGTCGTCGCTCGCGACACGGCGTCGGCAGCCGATGCGGGCACGGATGCCGCAGGCACGAGTACCTCGACGGCGACCGCTTCTGCGGCGATCGACGGCGCGGCGCCGGCCTCGACCGAGCCGATGCTGTCGGCGACGGGCATCTCGAAGACGTATCGTCGCGGCAAGGAGCCGGTGCGCGCCGTCATCGACGCCACCATCGAGATCCCGCGGGGCGGCGCCCTCGGCGTCGTCGGCGAATCGGGCTCGGGCAAGTCGACCCTCGCCCGCATGATCGTCGGCCTCGAGCAGGCCGATGCCGGCGACATCCGCATCGCCGGTCGCGAACGCACCTCGGTGCCGAGTTCGCGCGTCGAGCGGCTCGAGCACGCACGCTCGGTGCAGATGGTCTTCCAGGACCCGTACCTGTCGCTCGACCCACGCATCACTGCCGGCAAGGCGATCGAGGACGCGCTGCGCCTGCACCGCCGTCTCAGCACGACGGATGCACGGTCGCGAGTCATCGAGCTGCTCGAGCAGGTCGGACTCGGCGACGTGCACGCGCAGGCACGGCCGCGCACGCTCTCGGGCGGGCAGCGGCAGCGCGTCGCGATCGCCCGGGCGCTCGCGATCGAGCCCGACGTGCTCGTCATGGACGAGGCCACGAGCGCGCTCGACGTGTCGGTACAGGCGCAGGTGCTCGGCGTCGTCGAGGAGATCCGCCGCGAGCGGGGCCTCACGGTGCTGTTCATCAGTCACGACCTCGCCGTCGTGCGCCGCCTCTGCGACGAGACGGTCGTCATGAAGACCGGCGAGATCGTCGAGCGCGGCCGCACGATCGAACTGCTGGGCAACCCGCAGCACGCCTACACGCGACTGCTCATCGACTCCGTGCCACGACCCGACTGGGACCTCGAGGCCGTGGCCGCCGAGGCGAGCGAACTCGAGGACCCGGTCGCGCAGAACTGAGGCGCCGGAGCCGTACCGAACCACCGAACTGGAGATCCACACCATGAACGTCCTCATCGCGGGCGCCGGCATCGGCGGCCTGACGACGGCGCTCTCGCTGCATGCGGCGGGCATCGACGACGTGACGCTGTACGAGTCGACGCCAGAGATCCGGCCCCTCGGCGTCGGCATCAACCTGCTGCCGCACGCCGTGCGCGAGCTCACCGAGCTCGGCCTCGGCGACGAACTCGCCGAGCTCGGCGTGGCCACGAGCACCCTCTCGTACTTCAACCGCCACGGCCAGCAGATCTGGACGGAGCCGCGCGGGCGCGCGGCCGGCTACAACTGGTCGCAGTACTCCGTGCACCGGGGTCGGCTGCAGCTCATGCTGCGCGACGCCGTGCTCGAGCGCCTCGGCGCCGACGCGATCCGCCTGGGCAGCCCGGTCGGCGACGCCCGCACCGAGGGCGCGCGCACGAGCGTCGCCATCGTCGGCGGCCCGGACGCCGGCACGCGAATGACGGCCGACGTCGTGATCGGTGCCGACGGCATCCACAGCGCGCTGCGCCGCCAGCACTATCCCGACGAGGGCGCTCCGGTGTGGAACGGGCTGATCCTCTGGCGCGGCACCGCGCGGGTGGCGCCGTACCTCGACGGGCTCACGATGATCATGGCCGGCGATGCGCTGCAGAAGTTCGTCGCCTACCCGCTGTCGGCCGTCGGCGACGACGGACTGCAGACCGTGAACTTCATCGCCGAGTACCGCTCGGAGGATGCGGAACCGGGCGCGAGCGACTGGAACCGCGGCGCCGACCCGAGCGCCGTGCTCGGCCGGTTCACCGACTGGGACTTCGGCTGGCTCGACGTTCCGGCCGTGATCAGGGCCGCCGACGAGATCCTCGAGTACCCGATGGTCGACCGCGACCCGATCCCGCGCTGGACCCACGGCACGCAGACCCTGCTCGGCGACTCGGCGCACGCGATGTACCCGATCGGTTCGAACGGTGCGTCGCAGGCGATCATCGACGCCCGAACGCTCGCGTTCCAGCTCGGCACCGTCGACTCAGCCGAGGAGGCGCTCGTCGCCTACGAGGCCGAGCGCCGGCCCCGCACCACGGCGATCACGCTCAGCAACCGCTCGATGGGACCTGAGCAGGTCATGCAGCTCGCCTACGAGCGCGCGCCCGGAGGCTTCGGCGACATCGAGCTCGTGGTGCCGTACGCGGAGCGTGCCGAGATCGCGAACCGCTACAAGGAGGCGGCGGGCTTCGTGCCCGAGCTGCTGAACGAGCGGGCGAGCCTCTCGGTGCCGGCGCCGCGCGACGTCTGACGCGACACCGTCAGATCGGGCCGAGTCGTTCGATGCTCGTGCCGTGCGATGTCTGACGCGACACCGTCAGATCGGGCCGAGTTCGGGACCGTGCGTCTCCATCAGGTGGGTGCGCAGAGCCTCGGCGAAGCCCGCGGGGTCGTCGGCGCGCAGCCGCTCGATGAGGGCGCGATGCTCGTTCACGACCTCGTCGGCCCGCTCGAAGAGCGAATCGCGGTGAGCGCTCAGCAGCAGTCGCTGCCGGTCGGCGAGCCGATCGCCGACGTCGAGCAGCGTGGCGTTGCCGCCGGCTTCGACGAATGAGCGGTGGAACGCGATCGTCAGCGTCACGAACGCGTCGAGGTTGCGGGACTCGAGGGCGGCGCGCTGCTCGGCGAGCCCCGGCTCCAGTCGATCTGCGAGCGCCAGCCGGGCCGCGGAGGTCGCCCGCTGCACGCCCATCGCCTCGAGGATCAGCCGGGCGTCGGCCAGGTCGGCGGTCTCGCGGTCGCTGAGCCCGCGCACGAGGGCGCCGCGCTTCGGGTAGATCGTGATCCACCCTTCGTCCTGCAGCCGTGAGAGCGCGGCGCGCACGGGGGTGCGGCTCATGCCGAGCTGCACGGCGAGCTCGTTCTCGCTGAGCATCGTGTCGGGCCGGTGGGTGCCGTCGAGGATGGCGGCGCGGATGGCCGCGCGGGCCCGCTCTGCGGCGCTGTCGACGGTCGGCATTCCACCATCATGGCGGTGCAGCGGCGCCGGTGCATCCGCTGCCCGGATCGAGTTCGCGGCAGCGGTCACGCGGCGTCATGGCCGTCGGCTATGGCGGACGCCTCGGGGGAGTCGTCGGCCGAGGCATCCGCTCGCCGTGACACCGCCCTGCGCCACCGGTGGATGCCCCAGGCGCCCGCGAGTGCCGCGATGGCGATGGCGGCGAAGACGAGGTCGGAAACGCCTGCGGTGCGCTCGAGCACCCAGCTCTCGACCGCGAACTGCTGCGAGGCGCCGAGCACACCGCCGAGCGAGGCGGTGCCCTCCGTGACGATGAGGAGCACGCCGATGCCGATGCCGAGGAGGCCGCCGACGATCTGCGTCCAGGTGTTGGTCCAGCGGCCGATGCGCACCGTGCGGGGGCGCAGCATGCCGCGGAGCCGCGGCGACCGCGACCACGCGAAGGCGAGCACGAAGAGCGGCACCGTCATGCCGAGGGCGAAGACCGCGAGCACGATGCCGCCGTAGAGCGGCTGTCCGCCGAGTGCGGCGAGGGCCAGCACCGAGCCGAGCAGCGGACCCGCGCAGACCCCCGCGAGACCGTAGACGGTGCCGAGCAGGTAGACGGATGCCGCGCCGGTGCCCTCTGCCGCTCCGCTGCGGGTGAATGCGGGCAACGGGATGCCGACGAGCTGCACCGCGCCGAGCACGATGATGACGATCGCGGCCACCGTCACGAGGGCCGTGCGGTTGGCGCTGACGAACGCACCGACCGTGCCGGCGAGCACGCCGATCGGCACGAGCGTCGTGATGAGGCCGAGGTAGAACACCCCGGTGCGGGCGATGAGCCGGCTCGGGCTCGTGAATGCGTAGGCGAAGAACGCCGGCAGCAGCATCACCGAGCAGGGGCTCAGCAGGGTGAGGATGCCGCCGACGAGCGCGCCGGCGAGCCCGAGGGAGATCACTCGCCCGCCGCGGCCAGCTGTTCGTCGAGGAGGGCGCGGAAGTTCTCGATGGGCTGGGCCCCGGAGAGCGCCTGGTCGCCCGCGACGAAGAACGGCACGCTCGTGACACCGAGCTTCTGGGCCTCTTCCGTGCTCGCGAGCACGGCGTCGCGGAGGTCGGCGCGGTCGAGGTCCTGTTCGAACTTCGCGAGGTCGGGCACGCCGGCCGCAGTGGCGAAGCCGATGAGCTTCTCGCGGGGCATGTCGGGGTGGCCCTTCTCGGGCGCGGCCGCGAAGACGGCCTCGAGGTACTCGGGGAACTTGCCCTGCTCGCCTGCGGCACGGGCCGCGACGGCGGCGTCGATCGACTCCTCGCCGAAGAACGCGACATCGCGGAACTCGTAGCGCACGAGGCCCTTCTCGACGTACTCATCGAAGATGGTCGGCAGCGTCTGGTTCGTCACGACGGCGCAGTAGGGGCAGCGGAAATCGGCCCACTCGACGAGCACCACCGGGGCGTCGACGTCGCCGATCGCGAGCGGGTCGTCGGGGTCGCGCGTGGCGAGCTCGGAGCCGGCCCCGGCGGCCGCACCGGCATCGTCTGCGGCGGGCGTCTTCGCGGCATCGGCGGCGGCCGTCTGCCCGGCGCCCGGCACCGACAGTGCGATCACGACGATGAGCAGGAACGCGGCGACCGCGCCGAGCACGACGTTCAGGATGCGGGCGACGCGGAGCTTGCGCGCGAGCGGGTGGACGGGCTTCGGGGAGGGCGTTTTCGTGGACATCGCGGCCTAGGATACATGTTGAATCCTAGAGCGAGCCGAGTCACCAGTCGTGCATCGATCCGTCGAGCAGACGGTTGACCGGGAGGTACGCCGCCTCGTACGGATGCGCCGCGGCGACCACGTCGTCGTACTCCACGCCGAGCCCCGGGCTCGTGCCCGGCGCGAGCATCCCGCCGGCGAATCGGATCTCGCTTCGGAACACGTCGCCGGTGGCCGCACTGTGCCGCATGTACTCCTGGATGCCGAAGTTCGGGATCGCGACGCCGAGGTGGATCGCGGCGGCGAGCCCGACGGGCGACACATCCGTCGGACCGTGCACCCCCGACTTGATCTGGTAGACCGACGCGTAGTCGAGGATGCGGCGGAGACCCGTGATGCCGCCGGCGTGCGTGATGGGGGAGCGAACGTAGTCGATCAGCTGCTCCTCGAAGAGCTCGCGGTAGTCCCAGATCGTGTTGAACACCTCGCCGATCGCCAGCGGCGTCGTGGTGTGCTCCCGCACCCGGCGCAGCACGGCCTGATTCTCGGCGGGCGTCACGTCTTCGAGCCAGAACAGGTCGTACGGTTCGAGCGACTTTCCGAGCTTGGCCGCCTGGATCGGCGTCAGCCGATGATGCGCGTCGTGCAGGAGCGGCAGCTCCGGGCCGAACTCGTTGCGCACCGCCTCGAACACCCCGGGGATGTGGCGCAGGTACGCGCGGGTGTCCCACGCCTCCTCCGACGGCAGCGGCCCGCGCTTGGCGGGTTCGTAGTCGTAGCGGATGCCTCCGGCCCCCGCCCCGCCGGCCGATGCCGCGCCGCCCGCGACACCGTAGACCGCGCCGAGGCCCGGAACTCCGGTCTGGATGCGGATGGCACGATAGCCCTGCTCGAGGTGCTCGGCGATCGAGTCGAAGAGTTCGGGGAGCCCGGCCCCGCTCGCGTGCCCGTAGACGAGGCATCCCTCGCGGCTCCGGCCGCCCAGCAGCTGGTAGAGGGGGAGGCCGGCCGACTTGGCCTTCAGGTCCCACAGCGCGGTGTCCACGGCGGCGATCGCCGTCATCGTGACCGGACCGCGTCTCCAGTAGGCGCCGCGGTACAGGTACTGCCAGGTGTCCTCGATCGCGTGGGCATCGCGTCCGATCAGGAGCGGGACGACGTGCTCGGACAGGTAGGCGGCGACCGCGAGTTCACGCCCGTTCAGCGTGGCATCGCCGAGCCCGGTCGTGCCGTCCTCCACGGTGATGCGCAGCGTGACGAAGTTGCGGCCAGGGCTCGAGACGAGCACCTCGGCTCCCGTGATCTTCATGATGGTGTGGTCCTTTCGTTCTGCGCGGCATCGGCCGATGATCGGGGGATCGGTTCATCGAGGGCTGCGGCGTCGGCGATGGTGCGGTCTGCCGCGAGAAGCTCGCGCCCTTCGGCGCGTTCGGCCTCGAGCACGGGCGTGATCCTGAGGCGGATCTTCAGCGGGGCATCCTGCTGGATCTGTCGGAGGCGGTGCTCGATGCGCGCGTTGGCGAACCGTTCGCGGAGCCGCTCGAGATAGCGGTCGAGATCGAGCCGGGCGGGGAGGTGACGGACGGCGGCGGCCCAGAAGGCCTCGACGTCGGCTGCGACCACCGGGTCGGCCATCGCTGCGGCGACCGTCTCGTGTCCGCGGCGGAGGCCTCGCGCCGCGAGGATCGTGTGCGCACCGTTCAGGAGCCACAGCTTGCGTCTCGTGTACGGGCCGACATCGTCGGCGAACGTCGCTCCGGCAGACTCCCAATCCGGCCGACCCGCCGGGAATCGGCCAGCGAGCACCCAGTCGGCGAACGGCTCGGCCACGACCGGTGACCGGTCGTCTGCCCCGGTGAGGCGGCGGACCGCCTCGAGGTCGTGCACCGTCGTGCGCGGCGTGATGCGATCGACCGAGGTGGTGACGAACGACACCTCCCGTTCCAGCGTGGCCCGGAAACCGGGGTCGACGCGGTCGGCGATCATGCCGAGGATGGAGGCGACGAGTGCGCCGTTCTCGGGCAGGTTGTCGCAGGGCACGACGGCGATCGGGCCGGCGCCGACGCCATGGCGGTGGCGCAGTCCGTCGTACAGGCGTCCCATGGCCGTCACCGGATCGGCACCGGCGATCAGCCGAGCGATGTCATCAACGTGGTACTCCTCGACGGAGGCGGCGTCGGGGCCGACGCCGTAGCCGCGTTCCGTCACCGTGATGGTGATGACCGCGACGGCCGGTTCGCCGAGCAACTCGCGGAACCGGTGCATCGCGCTGCCGTCGTGCGCCTCGACGAGGTTCGACAGCACCGAGGCCCGATCTCCATCGGGCCCGCGCTCGACGAGCGTGAAGAGGCCGCCCTGCTCCTCGAGCGGGCGTGCCGCCGCTGGGCTGCGGACGGTGAACGCCGCGATGCCCCACTCGGCGGCGTCGGATGCATTCGCCGTGAACCAGACCTGGTGGGAACGGTGGAAGGCGCCGAGTCCGAGGTGGACGATGCGGGCAGGGGGCACGGCAGCACCGGGTGCACGGTGGAGGCGGGGGAACGCGCTCACAGCTTGAACACCCGTCGCGGGGCATCGTCGGTGAGGGTGCGGATCGCGCGACGGGCGGCGGGCAAGGACAGGCGTTCCTCGGCGACGAGGCCGGCCAGGAAACCCGCATCGACGCGACGGGCGACGTCGTGGCGCGCGGGGATCGAGCACAGTGCGCGAGTGTCGTCGACGAACCCCGCCGTGCGCGAGAACCCCGCGGTCTCGATCGTCGCCCGACGGAAGCGCAGCATCGCGTCGGGAGCGTCGAGGAACCACCACGGCGAGCCGAGGTAGACGCTCGGGTAGAAGCCCGCGAGGGGTGCGAGCTCGCGTGAGTAGGTCGTCTCGTCGATCGTGTAGAGCACGAGGTGGAAGCCTGCTGCCGTGCCGAAGTCCTCGAGCAGCGGTTGCAACGCACCCGTGAAGTCGAGCGCGAACGGGATGTCGTGGCCGGTGTCCGGGCCGAAGGCGCGTCGCGTCGGCGGATGGTGGTCACGATGGACGCCCGGGTGCACGGTCATGACGAGGCCGTCGTCGACGCTCATCCGGGCCGACTCGTAGAGCATGTGGGCTTCGAAGGCCGCCCGATCGGACTCCGCAGCGTCGACGCGGCGGACCCGGTCGAAGAGCCGCGCCGCCTCGTCGGCCTCGAGGCGCAGCGTCTGCGCCGTTCGGACGCCATGGTCGGCGGACACCGCGCCATGCCGGATGAAGCGTGCGCGCTGGGTGCGCAGGGCGCCGAGGTACCCGGCGTGGTCGGCGCTGGTGCCGGATGCCGCGGTCAGCCGATCGACGCGGTCGGCGAAGCCGGGGGCCGCCGACACGTAGGCATCGGGTCGGAACGTCGGGACGACCCTCGTCGGCACGTCGGACAGCGCGGCGAGTGCCGCGTGGGCGGAGAGGTCGTCGAGCGGGTCATCGGTCGTGGCCAGCACCTCGATGTCGAAGTCGCGGAGCAGCGCGCGGGGTCGGAATCCGGGTTCGGCGAGCCGGACGGCGATGACGTCGTACAGTTCGTCGGCGTTCGCGGCCGACGGTTCGACGGCGACGCCGAACAGTTCGACGAGCTCATCGCGCAGCCAGAGTCCGCTCGCCGTGCCGTCGAAGAGCGGCCAGCGTGCGCAGAAGCTGCGCCACACCGCGCGCGGGTCCGCGGGGGAGTCGCCGCGTCCGAGTTCGCTGAGGCTCACACCGTCGGCGTGCAGCACGCGGGTGACGTAGTGGTCGGGGGTGATGAGGAGCGTCGCGGGGTCGGCGAAGGCGCGATCGGCCTCGATGAGGCCGGCCGGCACGTGGCCGTGCGGCGAGAGGATCGGCAGCGCAGCGACCTCCTGGAGCAGTTCGAGGGCGATGCCGCGGGTTCGCGGATCGGCGGGCAGCACTCGCGTGTCGGGGTTGGCGAGCTGCTCGGCGGCGATGGTGTCCGTCACGGTGGTCCTCTCGGTTCCCGCCGACGATAGGTCGCCGTCGTCGGCGACGACAAACGGTTGCCATAAATTGCCATGCGCGCGTAGGCTCGCCGGGTCGTGCCGTCGAACGGTGCAGGAGGGCAGCAGCATGGTGAACCGCAGAGCGGTGACGATCCGCGATGTCGCCGAGCGCGCCGGCGTGGCGACGTCGACCGTCTCGCGCGCGCTGAGCCGGCCCGGGCGGGTGAGCGAGACCACTCGCGAGCTCGTCGAGCGCGTCGCAGCGGAGCTCGACTATCGCCCGAGCGTGCACGCCAGGGCGCTCGGGTCGAGGCGCACCGGGTCGATCGCCCTCGTCGTCGCCGACATCGCGAACGGGTACTACGTCGACGTCATCCGCGGCACCCAGCTCGAGCTGGGGGCGGCCGGCCATCGCCTGTTCCTCGTCGACACCGAGGAGTCCGCGGACGCCGAGCGGGCAGCGATCGCCGCCTTGCGCGGTGCCACCGACGGCATCATCCTCGCCGCATCCCGCCTGAGCGACGCCGAGCTGCGCAGCATCGCCGCGCTGCATCCGCTCGTCGCGATCAACCGCAGTGCCGAGGGCGTCGCGACCGTGGTCGTCGACACCGCCGCGGCCGTGGTCCGCGCCCTCGAGCACCTCGCCTCACTGGGGCATCGCCGCGTGGCGTTCGTCGGCGGGCCGGTGGGCTCGTGGTCGAGTGCGCGGCGGCGGCACACGACATCGTCCGCCGGTCGGCGTCTCGGGATCGACGTGGTCGATGTGGGGCACTTCACGCCCACCCGTGCTTCGGGAGCCGCCGCGGCCGACGCGGTGCTGCTGACCGGGGCCACCGCGTGTCTCGCGTTCAACGACGCCATCGCCATCGGCATGCTCGGCCGGTTGCAGGAGCGCGGCGTGCGGGTGCCGGAGGACCTCGGCATCGTGGGCTGCGACGACGTGTTCGGAGCAGACTTCTGCAGCCCGCCGCTCACGACGATCCGGGTGCCGGGGGAGCGGGCCGGTCGAGCGGCAGCGGCGACGATGCTCGTGCACCTTCGAGACCCGCAGCCGGAGGCCGGCGCGCCGCTCGTGCTCGGTGCCGAACTCATCGTGCGCCGGTCGACCGGCCCGGTGGCCTGACGGCGCGAGACGACGCCGGCGCACGCCGTGCGGCTCGAGCGCGATCTGTTACGCTGGCAGATAATCGATAATCGACAGGTGGATATGTCTCGCATCTCGGCTGTAGAAGTCATCCCGCTCGCGTTCCGCGATCCCGCCCTCCTCAACACGGTGGGGGTGCACGAGCCGCTCGCACTCCGCACGCTCGTGAAGCTGCGGCTCGACGACGGCACGATCGGGCTCGGCGAGACCATCGGCGAGCTCTCCGTGATCGAGGATCTCCGCAGGATCGCTCCGCGGATCATCGGCATGCGGGTCGACGATCGCTCCTCACTGACCGACGCGATCGTGGCCGAGCTGGGGGATCCTGCATCGCACCGCACGATGCGCGCGTGCTCGCCGATCAACGTCGCGGCGTACGACGCCCACGGCCGACTCGAAGGGGTCCCGGTCGCCGAGCTCCTCGGCGGGCGGGTGCGAGACGAGGTGGACTTCGCCGCGTACCTGTTCTACAAGTGGGCCGGTCACCCTGGGGAGCCGGCCGACCGATGGGGAGCCGCGCTCGACCCCGTCGGGGTCGTCGCGCAGGCGCGCATGCTCATCGACGAGTACGGCTTTCGCTCGATCAAGCTCAAGGGGGGCGTCTTCGAACCCGGGCAGGAGGTCGCGGCCGTACAGGCGCTCGCGCAGGCCTTCCCCGGCGTGCCGCTGCGGCTCGACCCGAATGCCGGGTGGTCGGTGCCGACCTCCATCGAGGTCGCCGTCGCGCTCGACGGAGTGCTCGAATACCTGGAGGATCCGGCACCCGGCGTCCATGCGATGGCCCAGGTCCGCGCACAGGCGCCCATGCCGCTCGCCACCAACATGATCGGCACCACCTGGCCCGAGTTCGACGAGATGGTCGAGCTCGGCGGCGTCGACATCGTGCTCGCCGACCACCATATGTGGGGCGGGCTCGACGCGACGCGCGAGCTCGCCGCCCGATGCGGAGCGGCCGGCCTCGGTGTCTCGATGCACTCGAACTCGCACCTCGGCGTCTCGCTCGCCGCGATGGTGCACGTGGCGGCGGCGACGCCCGAGCTCGACCACGCCTGCGACACGCACTACCCCTGGAACTCCGATGACGAGATCGTCGATCTCGGCGACATCGCATTCTCCGGCGGTGCCGTGCGAGTGCCGGATGCCCCGGGGCTCGGCGTCGAGCTGCGCGACGACGTCGTCGATCGCCTGCACCGGCAGTACCTCGAGTCCGGCCGCACGGTGCGTGACGACACGGGGTACATGCGCACCTTCGATCCCGCGTTCGATCCCTCGCCCGCGCGGTTCTGATGACCGCGGTCTTCCGGTTGTTCCCCTGGGACGTCGAGGGGGATCCCGATGCCGCGGCGTCGCTCGCACGGCGCGGCGTCGAACGGGTCGCGCTCGCAGCCACGTATCACGCGGCCCGGGTCGCGACCCCGAGGCATCCGCTGCATCGCGTGGTCGAGCTGCGCACATCGGCGAGCTATCTCGGCCGACTCGGCCCGCTCCCAGAAGGACCCTGGTCGTTCGATCCGGCACGCGACGCGCTCCAGCGCGCCGGCATCGCCGTCGATGCGTGGATCGTGCTCGGGCACCTCGACGGTGTCCGGCCCGACCTGCCACGCGTGGTCAATGCGTTCGGCGACGAGCTGTCGCATGCGCTGTGCCTCAGCTCGCCGGCGAGCCGCCGCTTCGTGATCGAGCTGGCCGGCGCCGCATTCCCGACCGCGGCGGGCGGCACGGCCTGGCTGGAAGCCCTCGGGTGGCTCGCGCTGCCGCACGGGTCGCTGCACGAGAAGACGGCGGGGGCCGACTTCGATGCCCGCCAGATCGGACTGCTGGGACGTTGCATGTGCGACGAGTGCCTCGACGGGCTGATGCCGGCCCCGGATCGAGACGGATTCCGGGCCGGTGTGCGCGCCGCTGTCGACGGCGCGATGGATCCGCCCGGGATGGACGGGCTCCTGGCGAATCGGGAGCGCGTGGTCGACACGCTCCACGAGGAGGTCGCCGCACTCGCCGCACAGCACGACGTCGAGCTGCGAATCGCGGCCGAAGACACCGGAGCGGGCCGCCGCTCGCAGGTCTACGTCGGATGCTGGGGCGACGTCGAGCAGGGCCGCGCCGCGCTCGCTCGAGCGGCCCGCCACGATCGACGAGTCGCGTACGTGACGATCCTCGACGGCGATCCGCAGGGATTCGCCGCCCACTGGGCGGCCCTCGCCGAATCGGGCGCCGATGAACTGCACGTCTATCACGCCGGCCTCGCGTCGGATCGTCGCCTCGAGGCCGCGATCAGGGCCGTCGAGGTCTTCGACGAGGCGAGGCGCGCGCGGCGACCCTCGGCAGTGATCGAACCACCGGACACCGCCGCCCCACATGATTCGAGGCCATCGTGACAGCACCAGCACCAGCACCAGCACCAGCACCAGCACCCGCACTGGGTGATGGCGCGCTCTTCTTCCCGGTCACGCCGTTCGCGCGATCGGGCGCGGTCGACCGCGAGATGCTCGCCGAGCACGTCGCGTCGCGGCTGCCCTACGCACCGGGCGGAGTGTTCCCCGCCTGCGGTACCGGGGAGTTCCACGCCCTCGGTCACGACGAGGTCCTCGACGTCGTGCGCACCACGGTCGCGACCGTGGCCGGCCGCGTGCCGGTGATCGCCGGCGCAGGCGGGCCCCTCGGTCACGCCGTCGGGCTCGCGCGCGGCGCCGCCGAGGCTGGCGCCGACGGACTGCTGCTGTTGCCGCCGTACCTCGTGTCGGGCACCACCGAGGGGCTCGTCGCCTGGGTCGAGGCGATCGCGGAGGCGAGCGAGCTCCCGGTGATCGTCTACCACAGGGGCTCCGCCCGGTACACGGATGTCGCGATCCGGCGCCTCGCCGAGAATCCGAGGATCGTCGGGTTCAAGGACGGAATCGGGGATCTCGGGCTCGCGCAGGCGATCGTGCTCGCAGCCGAAGACGCCGGTCGCGATTTCCAGTTCTTCAACGGGCTCCTCACCGCCGAGCTCATGCAGGGCGCCTACCGCGGCATCGGCGTTCCGCGTTACTCCTCTGCGGCCTTCGCGATGATCCCCGAGGTGGCGAGCCTGCACTACCGCGTATACACGGACGGCGACGAGGCGGCACGGATGACGCTGCTCCGCGAGTTCTACGCACCTCTCGTGCGGCTCCGTGACGAGACGCCCGGTTTCGGCGTCTCCCTCATCAAGGCGGGGCTGCGACTGCGGGGACTCGAGGTCGGCTCGGTGCGCCCGCCGCTCGTCGACCCGACGCCCGAGCAGGAGGCGCGACTGGCGGAGCTGCTCGAGACCGGCCTCGAGCTCGCCGATCGCCTCGAGACGACGGTCGCCCCGTGACCGGCCCATCGCTCGCCCAGGTCGCCGACGACGCCCGCAGGGCGTTCGCGAGCACCGTCGACTCGAGCGCCGCCGACCGGGCCCGATGGCTCATCGCCGTCGCGGACGAACTCGACGCGGACGCATCCGAGCTCATCGCGCTCGCTGCAGAGGAATCGCACCTCGGCAGCTCTCGCCTCACCGGCGAACTCGCTCGTACGACGGGGCAGCTGCGCCTCTTCGCCCACGCGATCGTCGAGGGCTCCTACCTCGAAGCGACCATCGACCACCCCGAACCGGCGTCGACGCCGCCGCGACCCGACCTGCGGCGGATGCTGCGGCCGCTCGGACCGGTCGCGGTGTTCAGCGCCTCGAACTTCCCGTTCGCCTTCTCGGTGGCCGGGGGCGACACCGCCTCGGCGCTCGCGGCGGGGTGCCCGGTCGTCGTGAAGGGGCACTCGGCCCACCCTCGGCTGTCGCTGCGCACCGCAGCACTCGTCGTGCGCGCGCTCGATGCATGCGGCGCGCCTGACGGTGTCTTCGGCCATGTCGCCGGACGTGCGACGGGGGTCGCGCTCGTCCGGCATCCGGCGATCAGGGCGGTCGGGTTCACCGGTTCGCTGCACGGCGGTCGTGCCCTCTTCGACCTCGCCGCAGGGCGGCCCGATCCCATCCCGTTCTACGGGGAGCTCAGCGCCGTGAACCCGGTACTGATCACACGCGCGGCGCTGGATGCACGCGCGGGGGAGCTCGCGGCCGGCCTCGCGGCCTCGGTGACGCTCGGCAACGGCCAGTTCTGCACGAACCCGGGGGTCGTGTTCGCGCCCGCGGGCTCCGGCTTCGCCCAGCTGGTCGCGGCTGCCGTGGGGACTCCGGACCCGATGCCCATGCTGTCCGAAGGCATCGCAGCGGCCTACGCCGACCGGCTCGCCGAGCTGGCCGGGCATGACGGCGTGTCGATCGTGGCCGGCGAGGTCGTGCAGCAGCCGGGCGCCGCGGCACCCGTCGTGGCCTCGACGACCACCTCCACCGTCCTCGCCGACCCGTCCGCCCTGCTCGCCGAGTGCTTCGGGCCCGCGGTCCTCGTCGTCGAGTACACCTCGGTCGGTGAGGCGCTCGACGCGATCCGCGCCATCGGCGGGAGCCTCACGGCCACCGTGCATGCGGAGCCGGGGGAGGAGCTGCGCGACATCGTCGCCGTGCTCGGCGAGGTCGCCGGGCGCGTGCTCTTCGCCGGGTGGCCGACCGGTGTCGCCGTGAGCTGGGCGCAGCAGCACGGCGGGCCGTGGCCGTCCACGACGTCGATCCACACCTCGGTGGGCGTGACGGCGATACGCCGGTTCCTGCGTCCCGTCGCGTACCAGGACGCGCCGGAGGCGGTGCTGCCGCCGGAGCTCCGCGAGTCGAATCCGCTCGGAATCCCGCGCCGCATCGACGGCGTGCTCACCCTCCCATGACGAAGCGGCCGAGCCGCAGACGAGGAGCCCCCTGATGAACGCCGATCACGAGATCGTCGTCGTGACCGGTGCGGCCGGTCGAGTCGGCCGCGCGGTCGTGCCGTTGCTCCGACGCGAGCGCCGCGTCCTCCGGCTGCTCGACATCGCCGTCCCGGACCCACGCGATCGGGACCATCGCGACGAGTGGATCGAGGCGTCGATCACCGATCGGGAGGCGCTGGCATCCGCGTTCGCCGGCGCCACGGCGGTCATCCATCTCGGCGGGCACGCTGCCGAACGGACGTGGGCCGACATCCTGTCGGTCAACATCGACGGCAGTCAGGCGGTGCTCGACAGCGCAAGGGTCGCCGGCGTGCGCCGGGTCCTGCTCGCGAGCACGTATCACGTGGTGGGTTTCGAGACCCCCGATCGGCTGGGCGCCGCCGGCATGATCCCGCCGAGGCCGGACACGTACTACGCGGTGAGCAAGGCGGCCATGGAGGCGCTCGGCAGCGTGTTCGCCGACCGGTTCGGTATGACGATCGTGTCGGCCCGCATCGGCTCCTTCGGGCGGCGACCGGCGGGTCCCCGCGGGCTCGCGCAATGGTGCTCGCCCGGCGACGCCGCCAGACTGATGGAGGCCGTGATCGCCAGGGAGGAGCCCGGCCACACGATCGTCTGGGCGGTGAGCGACAACTCCCCGGGGTGGTTCCCCCTCGACGCCGGGCGGTCGATCGGATTCGAGCCCCGAGACGACGCGGCCCGCGAACTCGTCGCCATGCATCGCGCTGGCCGGACCGTCGAGATACCCGAACGCATCGACGACCTCGATCTCGACTCGATCCTGGGATACGGGTTCGTCACGCCGGCGCTGCCGCTGGGGCATCCGCTGCTCGACTGACCGTTCGGCGCTCCCACCTCGACACAGTTTGCAAGCGATTATCGATTATCGTAGACTTCCGACGTCGGAGTGGATGTCCCTCCCTACCCCACCACGAGAGGATCAAAGATGATCACAGGACGCATGGCCACAGCCGCGGCAGGCCTGACCGCAGTCGCGCTGGCACTCACCGGATGCGCGGCGGGCGCCGAAGGCGGTGAAACCGGCGAGAAGGTCACGGTCACCATGCTCGTCAACATCACACCGAACCTGACCGAGGCGTTCTGGAACGACCTCGTCGCGCCCTTCGAAGAAGCCAATCCCGATATCGACGTGAAGATCCAGGCCCCGGCGGCCGAGGGCGTCGCGAAGACGCTCCCGCAACTCCTCGCCTCGGGCGAGGTCCCCGACATCGTCGAGACGGTGCCGCCGACGGAGGAGCTCGCGCCCGAACTCGTCGACCTCTCGCAGTACGACTGGGCGAAGAACGGACCGCTCGCCGACCAGTACTCGCTCGACGGCAAGTACTACATGGCGGGCATCGGCTACCAGCTGCAGAGCATCTACTTCTACAACAAGCAGGCGTTCAGCGAGGCCGGCATCGAGGCGCCGCCCACCACGGTCGACGAGCTCGAGGCCGACCTGCAGAAGCTGCAGGACGCCGGATGGACTCCGATCCAGTCGGGTGGCGAGTGGATCACGCAGATCCCCGTGCAGACGACGGGTCTTCCGAGCATCATCGCCGAGAACGCCGACTGGTTCGCCGAGATGTCCGACGGCGACGTCACGTTCAGCGAGACGTACAGCGACGCGATGGAGCGCTACGCATCGTGGGTGGCGGCCGGATACATCCCCGCCGATTCCGTCGGCGTGAAGTACGCCGACGCCGAGCAGCAGTTCCTGTCGGGCAAGTCGGCCATCTACCCGATGGGCAGCTGGTTCGCCGCGTCCGAGGCGAAGGCCGCCGAGAAGCCCGAGATCGGCGTGTTCCGTGCACCTGCCGAGAAGGGCATCGACAACCCGGCCATGGGCGCGAACGTCGCGAACCCCTACGTGATCATGATGGCCTCCGAGCACCAGGACGCCGCGGCCAAGGTCGTGGAGTTCCTCGTCACCGACGAGGAGGCCGTGACCAAGCAGCTCGCGGCGGACGGGAACTTCCGCGACGGCTACGAGTACGAGATGGACGCGCTCGGCCAGGAGCTCCTGGCCATCGTCGCCGACACCCCGGAGTCCGACTTCACGCCGACCGGTGACGGCTACGGTGAGCGGGTGCTGCCGCGTGGCTACCAGACCGAGCTCAACGTGCAGGCCCAGGCCATGCTGACCGGCGTCTCGGCCGCCGACGCCATCGCGGCCATGGACGCCTGGATCGAATCGAACCGCTGACCGGCGCTCGCTGAACCAACAGGTCCGGGTGCGGCCAGCCCGCCGCGCCCGGACCGCCGTCGAACGACCGAAAGCTGGTGACCCTCATGGCCGACACGTCTCGCACGATGATCGTCTGGAAACGGCGTCTCCCGGGCCTGATCATGACGATGCCCGCGGTGATCGTGTTCACCGCGATGTTCCTCGTGCCCACCGTCCTCGGATTCGTGCTCAGCCTCACGAACTGGAACGGCTTCAGCCTGAACCTGACCTTCATCGGATTCGAGAACTACCTCAGGGCGTTCGAGAATCCCCGCTCGGTGGATGCGGCCATCTTCACCACGGTGTTCGCCGTGGTCACCACCGTCGTCTGCAACCTGGTCGGTCTCGCCCTCGCCGTGCTGATCGCCGGCCCGGGACGGGCGAACACGGTCGTCCGCGCCGTCTTCTTCTACCCCTACATCATCAGCGCCCTCATCATCGGATTCCTCTGGTCGGCGATGCTCGCGCCGCAGGGCGTGTTCAACAGCATCCTGGCCAATCTCGGACTCCCGTCGATCCCGTTCCTCACGGACCCGGCATTCGCGCAGACGAGTGTCATCGTCACCGGCATCTGGGCGCACTACGGCTTCTCGATGATCCTGTACATCGCGGGCCTGAAGTCGATCCCCGCCGAGTACTACGAGGCCGCAACGGTCGATGGCGCCGGCCCCTGGGCCCGGTTCAAGAACATCACCGTGCCGCTGCTCGCTCCCATCGTCACGGTCAACATCGTGCTCGGCCTCGTCACCGCCCTCAGGGTCTACGACGTCGTCCTGGCGCTCACAGCGGGCGGCCCGGCGGGCTCGACCGAGACCGTGGTCTTCCAGATCCTCAAGAACTCCTTCGACAACGGCAAGCTCGGCTACGGAGCCGCCCAGGGCGTGATCCTCCTGATCGTGACCGCGGTGCTCGGAATCGGCGTCACGCTGGCGCGTCGCAATGCGGAGAAGAAGGTGGCCGACTGATGCCCACGACCGAAACCATCTCGACCGCGCTGGTCGAAGGCCCGGAAGAGCTCACGCTGAACACGACCGCGATGCGTGCGGTGCAGCGAGAGCGGCGGCGGGCCCGCCGATCGACGCCGACGTCGAACTCGGTCGGCGGACTGATCCTCAAGTGGACGATCCTGTGCCTCGTCGCCGTCGTCATGCTGACCCCGCTCTACATCCTCGTCATCAGCGCGTTCAAGCCGCAGGCCGACATCATCGAGAACCCGCTCGGCTTCTCTCCCGGATCGTTCACCTTCGACTACCTGTGGGCCTCGATCACGAGTGAGAAGTTCAACGTGATCCAGGCGTACGGCATCACGCTGCTGTTCGTGCTGCTCGTCAACGTCTTCAGCATCGGCCTCGCGGCGCCCGCCGCATACGTCATCGCGCGGGGCCAGTCGAAGTGGCACCTCGCGCTGCTGCTCGTGTTCGTCTCCGGCCTGTTCATCCCGGGCCAGGTGACGCTCATCCCGGTCGTCTTCGTGCTCCGAATGCTCGGACTCATCGGCACGATCCCGGGATTCGTGCTCTTCGAGACCGCGGGCACCCTGCCGGTCACGATCTTCCTGTTCGTCGCGTATCTCCGCACGGTGCCCCGGGACATCGACGAAGCCGCGGCCCTCGACGGCGCAGGCAAGATCCGGGCCTTCTGGCTGTGCATCTTCCCGATCATGAAGCCCGCCGTCGCGACGGTCATCGTGCTGCACTCGATCGGCGTCTGGAACGACTTCGTCAATCCGCAGGTGATCCTCGGGCCGAGCTCGGGCATCTACACGGTCACGACGGGCGTCTACGCGGCCATCGGCCAGTTCTCGACCGACTACACCACGGTGTTCCCGACCCTGCTCCTGACGATCGCGCCCGCGATCATCTTCTTCCTCGTGATGCAGCGGTACATCATCGGCGGCCTCGCGGCCGGAGCGACGAAGGGCTGAGCGATGACTCGCATTCCGACTGCGCCGATGCGCGAGTTCCCCGCATGGGCGGTGCTGCAACGCCGATTGTTCGACGAGATCGAGCACGCCTGGCGCCTCTTCGCCGACCGGTACTGCGAGCCCGACGGGCGCATCCGCTTCTCGCAGCAGCTCACGACTCGCGACGGCGTCGACGACTTCTACGAGCCGTTCTTCAACTGGCCCGCCTTCTACGCGATGGGCGGCAGCGACGACATCCTCGAGGCGGCCAAGCACCACTGGCGGGGGGTGACCGCGCAGATGACGGAGCAGGGCATGCTCACCGACGAGTTCGAGAACGGCTACGACTGGTTCCACCAGGGGGAGTCGCTCATCTTCTTCTACGCATTGTGCGCCGCCGACCCGGCCGATGACGAGTTCCGCGAGCGCGCCCGACGGTTCGCCGCGCTGTACCTCGATCCCACGAACGGTAACTACGACCCGTCGACGAACACCATCCGGGCCGCGCACAACGGCGCGCTCGGCGCGCTCGAGGGCGTCGACTGGGCGAACTATCCCGCGTCGCAGCTCAACATGAAGCCGTACGGCCTGCCGCTCGAGCACCTGCCGGGCATCGAGTCGTGGGACGATCTCGCCGATCCATCGAACGCGGCGGCGATGGGCGCGGCGATGCAGCGCAACGCGCAGGGCGATGCCGCGGTCAACCTCGCGGCCACGAGCCTCGTCGTGAACCACTGGCTGTACGACGGCGATCCCGAGGCATCGGCCTGGGTGCTGCGCTATGTCGACGGATGGCGGAGCCGGGCCCTGGCCAACGACGGGCTGCTGCCCGACAACGTGGGGCCCGACGGCACGGTCGGCGGCATGCACGACGGGCGCTGGTACGGCGGGCACTACGGCTGGACGTGGCCGCACGGCCTGCCGTCGGTCGGCATGGGGGCCGTGATCGGCGCGATCAACGCCGCCCTCGTGAGCGGCGACGACTCCTACCTCGACCTCGCACGCGCGCCGCTGGACGTGACGATGGAGCGTGCTGTCACCGGGTCGGTCGAGGCGACGCCGATGAGCCTGCGCGACAACTGGCTGAGCCGTCTCGGCGGTGACGCCGGCACCGAGGGGCGGCTCGTACCGCACCGGTACGGGCGCGACGGCTGGTTCGACTTCGGCCCGATGCCGCTCGACCTGCCGACGTGGCTCTGGTGGTTCTCGCGGGACGCGCGGGACTGGGCGCGCCTTCGCACGCTCATGTCGTGGCATCCCGAGTCGCCGACCGAGGTGAAGCCGTTCCGAGACAAGGCCGAAGCCGGGCATGAAGTGCCGTGGCTCAGCTACCTCGCGGGTGAGAACCACGACTACCCCGAGCGGGCGCTGTCGATGGCACTCGGGCAGGTCGCCCGACGGGTCGCACTCATCGAGGGGGAGGAGCCCGACCCCGACACCGTGCACATCCACTTCTGGCAGCGGGTCAATCCCGTCGTCACCGAGGTGCTCGGCCAGCTCATCACCGGTGCGCCGCAGGTGCTCTACAACGGCGGGCTTCCGCTCGCCGCGGTGAGCTACGACGACGCGGACCGCAACAGGCCGGGGCTGCCACCGGATGTCGCGGCGCTCGTCTCGTCGATCGACGGCGAGCGCATCACGCTCGAACTCGTGAACCTGTCGATGACCGCATCGCGCCGGGTCATCGTGCGACCCGGGCGGTTCGGAGAGCGCGACATCGCGAACGTCTGGGCGCGCGGCGAAGCGGGTGGTGTGTACCCCGGCAGCTCCGTGGTGACCACGTCGACCCCCGGCGCGCCGATCACGACCACGATTCGCGTCGACGCCCCCGAACTGCTCGTCGAGCTTCCCCCCGCGCATCGAGCGCTCCTCGTCATCGAGGTGACTCCAGAGATCAGGCCGGCACGCCATCACCGTCGCGCCTCGGAACCCAACACCGAACAGAGAAGGAAGCACCACCATGTCTGAAACGACCACGTCGACGGCGCCACGCATCGAGCTGCCGATCCGCGGCGGCGAGTGGCAGCGGCCCGACGCGGCCGAGCTCGAGGCCATGCAGGTCGTCGGTTCGGCGACCGCCTGCTCGAAGCTCCACGGTCTCGGCATCCGCCGGTCCTTCGTCGAAGGCCCCCGGCCGCTCGTACCCGGCCAGAAGGTCGTCGGCTCCGCGCTCACCCTGCAGTTCATGCCGCAGCGTGAAGACCTCGCGTCGGGTCTGGCCCAGGAGTACGTCGAACGCCACACCGCACTCTGGGCGGTCATGGAGACCGTGCAGCCCGGTGATGTGCTCGTGATCCAGGCGTACGGCAGCGCATTCTCCGGATGCATCGGCGACATCCTCGCCCGGTACTTCAAGCGCAAGGGGGGCGCCGGCATCGTGGTCGACGGCCGGATCAGGGACGCGGGCAGGATCCGTGAGCTCGGCATCCCCGTCTGGTCGACCGGTGCCACCCCGCACTACGCCTCGCAGAGCGAGCTGTTCCCCTGGGCGTACGACGTGCCGGTCGCCGTGGGCGGCGTGCTCTGCATGCCCGGCGACTTCGTCGTCGCCGACGACGACGGCCCCGTCGTGGTGCCGCAGGCGCTCGCCGGCGAGGTGCGCGAATCGGCCAGCGACCACCAGGAGTGGGAGGTGTTCAGCCGCCAGCGGCTCGACGAAGGCGCGCGCCTCAGCGACTACTACCCGCTGAACGAGGGCACCCGCGCGGAGTACGAGGCATGGCGCGCCGCCGCGGCATCGCGGCGGTGAGCTCCTCGGGCTGGCCGCTCGACGGTGTCGGCCTCGGTTGCGCGCCCATCGGAGACCTGTTCTCGAGCGTGACCGAGGCCGACGCCCAGGCGACGGTACAGGCGGCGCTCGATTCGGGCATCCGCTTCTTCGACACGGCGCCGCACTACGGCGCTGGACTCAGCGAGGCGCGGCTCGGCCGGGCCCTGCGGGGTGTGCCGCGCGCCGAGTACAGCGTGGCGACCAAGGTCGGCCGCCGGGTCGTCGACGAAGACGGGCGAGATGTCGCCCGAGGCGACGTCGGGGTCAGGACGGTGTCCGACCTGAGCGCCGACGCGGTGCTCCGCAGCCTCGATCAGACGCTCGCCAGAACCGGCCTCGACCGGGTCGACGTGCTGTACCTGCACGACCCCGAGGACGTCGATGCGGCGCTCGCCGGGGCGTTGCCCGCCATGGCCGCGCTCCGCGCCGAAGGCGTCGTCCGTGCGATCGGCGTCGGCATGAACGTGTCGGCCCCGCTTGCGCGGTTCGCTGCCGAGGCGGGGATCGACGTCGTGATGGAGGCGGGCCGGTACACGCTGCTCGACCCCTCCGCAGCACACGAGCTGTTCCCGGTCACCATCGAGCACGAGGTGGCCGTGATCGCAGCCGGCGTCTTCAACACCGGGATCCTGGCCGATCCGGTCGACGGCGCACCCTACGACTATCGGCCGGCTCCGCCCGAGGTCCTGCGCCGAGCGCGTGAGCTGCAGTCGCGGTGCGCGGCCCACGGGGTGCCGCTGTCGGCCGCCGCCGTGCAGTTCCCGCTCCGTCATGCCGCCGTCAGCGGTGTCGTCGTCGGCGCGCGCACGGCCGCCGAGGTGCGGTCGTTCGTCGCGGACATGGAGACCACGGTTCCCGACGAGCTGTGGTCGGAGATCGAGTGAACGACGACCCGCCCGCCGGCGCGTCGCCTGCGATCGTCGACGCCCACCTGCACCTCTGGGACACGGCGGCGTTCGAACTGCCGTGGCTGGCGAGCGTGCCGGAGCTCTCCGAGCGCTACACGGTGAGCGACTACCTCGCCGCCGTCGGTGAGGCACCGGTCGGTGCGGCCGTCGTCGTGCAGGCCGGCGACACCGCGGTCGAGGCGCGCTGGCTCTTCGACGTATTGAGCGGCGCCGACGCGCATCGGCTCGAGGCGGCGGCGGTCGTGCAGTTCGCCGCTGAGCGCGATGCGTGGCTCGGCAGGGTGCAGTCCGCGGTCGACGAGCGCGGCGTCCTTCCGCGCGGGGTGCGGCTTCCCGTGCACCGGCGCGGTGCCGAGTGGACCGCTCTCGAGGGCCTGCCGGCGCTGCTCGGGGCGGCCGAACAGCGGGGTCTCGTCGTGGAGGTGCTCTGCCGCCCCGATCAGGTGGCTGCGGTCGACGGGCTCGCCGCGCGTCATCCGGGCCTCGTCTTCGTGCTCGACCATCTCGGCATCGGGACATCCGACCCGGACTCGGCGTGGCGTTCGGCCCTTCGGACGCTCAGCGCCCGAGCCAACGTCGTCGCGAAGGTCTCGGGACTCTTCGCGGCCGGTGACGACGTCGTCGCCGGCGCGGAACGCGCCCGATCCGTGGTGCAGTCCGCACTGCAGGCGCTCGGGCCCGAGCGCATCATGTTCGGCAGCGACTGGCCGATGTCGTCGCGCATCGGACCGTACGTGGCCGTGCTCGAACGGACGCATGCAGCGCTCGGGTCGATGACGGCGCGTGACGCCGAGGCGGTCTGGTCGAGCACGGCGCGCGCGACGTACTCGTTGCATCAGTATCGATAACCGCTAATCTATTCTCGATCAGTATCGCTGGTCAGCACCACTTCGCCGACGACGTCGAAAGGATCACGCATGATCCCCGGATCTCGAGGATTCCGAAGAACACTTCCGATCGGGCTCGCAGCCGCAGTGACCGCGGCCCTGCTCACCCCGCTCTCCGCTGCCTCGGCAGCCGAGGCCACGACGCCATCCGCGCTCGAGATATTCGTGTCGCCGACCGGCTCCGATGACGGGGCGGGGACCGAAGCCTCGCCGTACGCGACGCTCGAGAAGGCCCAGGCGGTCATCCGCGAGACGAAGGCCGGAAGCGGGCTGCCCGATGGCGGCATCACCGTCACCCTCCGTGAGGGGGACTACGAACGCAGCGCCTCGTTCGAGCTGGGCGCCGACGATTCCGGCGAGGAGGGCTCGCCGATCGTCTATCGCGCCTACCCGGGCGAAGACGTGGCCCTGCACGGAGGCCGAGTGCTGAACGGCGACGACTTCGTGCCGGCCGGCACCGACGGCGCGGGGGCTCGTCTCGACGAGAGCGTCCGCTCCTCGGTGATGCAGTTCGACCTCGGCGCCGCGGGCATCGACGACCTCGGCGACATCCTGCAGACCGGCATGGGCCTGCCGCCCGGCGCGGAGCCGGCGGAGATCTTCTTCGACGGCGAGCCGATGACGATCGCCCGCTTCCCGAACGACGGAGCCTACGTCAAGGTCGGCACGGTGAGCGACCCGGGCGGGAACCCTCGGCAGGTGCTCGGCGGCAGTGCCACGAGCCGCCCGCTGCCCCCGATCTACGACGAGGGCGCGACGTTCGGCTATGCCGACGAGCGCCCCGAGAGCTGGGCGAGCACCGAAGGCGCCTGGATGTACGGGTACTGGTACTGGGATTGGGCGGACGGCAACGTCGAGATCGAGTCGGTCGATGCGGCCACCAACCAGATCACCACCAAGAACGCGTCCCATTACAGCGTGCGGGCCAACCAGCGGTACTACTACTACAACATCCCCGAAGAGCTCGACGTGCCCGGCGAGTACTACCTCGACCGTGCCGAGAACGTGCTCTACTTCCTCCCGCCGGCACCGATCGCGGGCACCACGGTCGCGCTCTCGCTGCTCACCGATCCGATCGTCCAGATCGACGGCGCGTCGCACGTCACCTTCAGCGGCATCCGCTTCGAGCACACCCGGGGCGACGGCATCCGCATCGCCTCCGGTGACCACAACCGGATCGTCGACTCCGTGATCGCGAACCTCGGCGGGTGGGGCGCCCGCATCGAGGCGGGCGTCGACAACGTCGTCCACCGCACCGAGATCGCCCGCACCGGACACGGCGGCGTCTTCGTCGGCGGCGGCGACCGGCCCACGCTGACCCGCGCCGACAACGCGGTCACCGAGAGCACCATCCACGACTTCAGCCGGCTCGCGCTCACCTACAACCCGGGCGTCATGCTGAGCGGCGTGGGCAACACCGCGGCCGACAACCACATCTTCAACGCACCGCATCAGGCGATCGCCTTCGAGGGCAACGATCACATGATCGAGTACAACGAGGTCCACGACGTGGTGCAGGACTCGGCCGACTCCGGCGCGATCTACTCCGTGCGCGACTGGAGCTGGACCGGCACGGTGATCCGGTACAACTACCTCCACGACATCGGCGGTGCCGGTGCACCGGGCAACGACCAGGACGGCATCTACCTCGACGACCTCACGTCGGGCATCACGGTCGTCGGCAACGTGCTCGTGAACGTGCCCCGCGCCTTCCTCATCGGCGGCGGCCGCTCGAACATCATCGAGAACAACCTCGTCGTCAACAGCGTGCACGGGCTGCAGCTCGACTCACGCGGCACCGGCTGGGCGTCGTACCACTGCGCACCCGGCGGCGGGATGCAGAAGTCGCTCGAGAAGATGCCGTACCAGCAGGAGCCCTGGGCGAGTCGCTATCCCTGGCTCGTCGGCCTCCTCGGCGACGAACCGTGCATCCCCAAGGACAACTCGGTGCAGCGCAACGTGTTCAAGGACAGCGCTGAGCTGAACATCGCCGGGGAGGCGGCGTCGAACGGTACGGTCGCCGACAACTGGGTCACGACCGATGACCTCCGCTTCGTCAACCAGGCCGACGGCGACCTCACGCTCTCGCCCGACTCGCCCGTCTTCGCACAGGTGCCCGGCTTCGAAGCGCTGCCGTTCGAGCGGATGCGGAAGTCCACCCAGGAGCCGCTCGACATCGGGCTCACCGGCTGGTCGGGCACCGGGCATCCGAGCACCGCGCAGGTGCACAGCGGCACCGCCAGTCACGCGGTGGTCGCGGATCGCGAGATCCTGACGCACCACACCGAGCCGAAGTCGGCCGGCACGGTCGCCGCGTGGTTCTGGGACGATGCCGCCGACACCTCGATGCAGGTCGCTGCGAACGCCGCGGCCGGCGACAACGGGTTCCGTGCGCTCGGCGTCGCGAC
The DNA here is from genome assembly GCF_001429165.1 of Agromyces sp. Root81. Classification (GTDB taxonomy): domain Bacteria; phylum Actinomycetota; class Actinomycetes; order Actinomycetales; family Microbacteriaceae; genus Agromyces. The sequence goes on along the minus strand of NZ_LMIR01000003.1, from coordinate 240,344 downwards.
CGCGGTCTCGACGACGAACTACGTGTACCGAACCGGTGCGAACTTCGTCGCGACGCCGGTGCCGCGTTCGACCGGCTGGCACCGGTTCGAGTGGGTGTACGCCGCCGACGACGCCCTCGAGCTGAAGATCGACGGCACGACGGTGGCGACGGATGCCTCGAGCCCTGCGTTCGACCGGATTCAGCTGGGCGACTGGTGGGCCGACAACCGCACCGGGGCGGTGTACTTCGACGACGTGAGCATCACGGTCGACGAGCAGGCGCCCGCGGTGACCGTGGCGGCCGATCCCGCCGAGCCGAACGGCGCGAACGGCTGGTACACCGGCCCCGTGACCGTGAACGTCGCCGCGACCGACGACCTCGATCCGGCGCCGGTCATCGAGGCCAACATCGACGGTGCAGGCTGGACGACCGCCACCGGCCCGCTCTCCATCGAGGCGGACGGCACGCACGAGGTGCTGGTCAGGGCCGCGGATGCGAGCGGCAACGTGTCGGACGAGGTGTCGCTCGCGATCAAGATCGACGCAGCTGCGCCGGCGGTCGCGGCAGAGCTCGTGCGGCGTCCGACCCGTCTGGCGATCTCCGCGACCGATGACGTCGCGGGGGTCTCCGGCATCGAGTACCGGTACGTCCTGCAACTCGGCGATCGGACGATCGCCGGCGACTGGCGGGCGTACGACGAGCCGATCATCGCCGGAGCCGGACTCCTCGTGAAGGTCGAGTACCGGGCGACGGATGCCGCGGGCAATGTGAGCGCCGCGCAGGTGTATCGCGACTGATCGCATCCCGAGGACGCGAACGGGCCCCCGCGAGGCGGGGGCCCGTTCGTTCTGCGGTGGCCGGGAGGAGCCGTCGACTCACTCAGCGCGTGCTGCGGCGATCGCCCGGTTCATCGCGGGGCCGATCGGGTGTTCCGGGTGCGTCGCGAGGCCCATGGCGTGGGCGACGAAGAGGTCGGACGCCTCGTCGGGATCGCCGCCGTCGAGGGAGGCGATGAGTCCCCGATGGGTCTCGGCGACGACGCGCCAGTCGCCGTCGTACCCGGGGTCGGAGAGGACGTGCATGGAACGGAGGCTCGGCTCGAGGATGTCCCACATGCGCGGGAGGTAGACGTTGCCGCTGGCCTCGATGACGGCACGGTGGAACTCGAAGTCGGTCTCGCGGAACGCCGCGATGTCGTGCCGCTCGGCGGCGTCGTGCATCGAGTCCACGATGGCAGTCAGGCGAGCGCGGGTGGTGTCGTCGATGCGGCCGTGCGCGACCCGCGCGGCCATGCCCTCGAGGGCCATGCGCCCGATGCGCGCGTCGTCGGCTTCGCGCTTGGAGAACTCCGTCACGAAGCTGCCGTGATGGCGGATGTGCGTGACGAGCCCGTCGTGGGTGAGGCGCTTCAACGCTTCGCGCACCGGTGCCTGGCTCACGCTCAGACGGCGGGCGAGTTGGGACTCGACGACCTGTTCGCCCGGTTTCAGCGTCGAGTCCTTGATCATCGCGCGTACGAGGTCGTAGATGCGGTCGGAGAGCAGACCTCGATCGAAGTCGATTGGCATCTCGGATGATTCTGGCACATCCATAGCTTATCGCTCATCGAGAATCGGTAGGCGAGGCTGGACGACGACCTCGAAAACCGGGCCGCGGTCTCGGATGGCACACAGTAACGCGAGATCGTCCAGCCCGGCCAGCGGTATCGACATGTCGTGCGGGCGCGGTGCTCGATACGCTCGTGCCCGACTCGGCGAGGGAGGCGGAGATGACCGTGCATGGTTCGGACCGGCGGCGACCCGATGGGGTGGCGATCGAGCTCGCCTCCGACGACGGTCGGGTCGCCGCGGTCGTCTCGAAGCTGGCCGGATCGCTCCGGTCGCTCGTCGTCGACGGCGTCGCGATCGTCGAACCCACGGTCGAGGCATCAGCGCCGCCCGGAGCCGCCGGTGCGCTCCTCGCGCCCTGGCCCAACCGCGTCGACCGGGCGACCTGGCAGCACGAGGGGGAGCTGCAGCACCTCGAGGCGACCGAGCCCGAGCTCGGCCACGCCCTCCACGGGCTGCTCCTGGCGCGCGAACTCGAGGTCGTCGCCGCGACCAACTCGTGGGTCGAGCTGCGTGCGCGACTCGGAGGAGAGCAGGGTTACCCCTTCGCGATCGAGGTGACGGTGCGGTACTCGCTCCGCGCCGACGGCCTCGACGTGGAGATCACCGCGCTCAACCGGGGGAGCGTCAGGGCGCCGTTCGCCGCCGGCTCCCACCCGTACCTGCGCGTCGGGGAGGTGCCCGTCGACGAGCTCTCGGTGCAGGTCGACGCCGACACCGAGCTGCTGCTCGACGAGCGGTACATCCCGATCGACCGCCGGGCCGTCGCGGGGACCGCCTCCGACCTGCGGGCGGGTACGCCGGTGCCCGTCGCTCCTCGTCATGCGGCGTTCGCCATGACGGGCGTGCCCCGCCCGCTCGTGCACGCACTCGAGGCGCCCGACGGCACGCGCGTCGAACTGCACGCCGATCCCGCCTTCCGGTTCACCTGGATCTACCTCGCCGAGGCGCTCGAGACCGACGAGGGCCCGCGGCGCGCGCTCGCGATCGAGCCCATGTCGGCACCCGCGAACGCGCTGCGCACCGGCGAGGGCCTCGCGTGGATCGAACCGGGAGCGGAGTGGTCCGCCGCGTTCTCGATCCGGCTCGTTCAGGCGTCGCGGGACCGGTAGGCGCTCGGGCTCATGCCATGGTGCCTGCGGAAGTGCCGGGAGAAGTAGAACGCGTCGTCGTAGCCGACCTCGCGGGCGATCTCCCCGACGAGGGCGTCGGTGCCGTCGAGCAGCTGCCGGGCACGCGCCATCCGCAACGCCGTGTGGTGGGCGAGCACGCCACCGCCCGTCGCCCTGCGGAACAGCGCGCTGAGATGCGACGGCGACACCCCGACGAGCCCGGCCAGCTCGGGCACCCTGACCGCGGAGTCGAGCCGCTCGGCGAGGAAGGCCATCGCCCGCTGCAGCGGGTCGCCCGTGGTCGGCAGCACCCGATCGACGCCGATCTGGGTGAGCAGCTTCCACGCTGCGCCCGAGGCGGCCACGAGCCGCGCGGGGGACTGGTCGCGTTCGAGCCCCGACATGATCTCGTCGAGGAGCGCGACGGCCCGCTCGATCGAGCGCACCGGCACGATCGGCCGGTCGACGGAGACCTCCATGAAGTCGACGAGTTCAGCGGCATCCGTCCCGGTGAGGTGGCACCACCAGATCGTCCATGGGTGCGCGGCATCGGTGCCGTAGGAATGCGGCGCGCCCGCCGGGATCACGAGCGCGTTGCGTGCCGTCACCCGGTGCACGGCGCCGCCGATGCGCACCCACCCCGTGCCAGCGGTGCAGAGGATGACGACGGTCTCGGGCGTGCCGCGAGGCCGATTGATGCCGTGATCTCGGGCCTCGGGATAGTAGCCGACGTCGGTGACGAGCAATCTTCGCGTCACCGGACGCGTGAGCGCCTCGTGCGCGGCGGGCCTCGGCACGATGAACAGTCGCTGGTTCGAGAAGCCCTCTGGGATCGGCACGCGACCAGTCTGGTGCAGAACCATCGAATCGTCCATGCCGGGCGGTGCTTCGGGCATTTCGCGACGCTCGATGCGCGGCTTGGATGGAGTGCGTGAGCGATGACCGACTGATCCTTCCCGACCCGCCAGCCTCACTCCGGGCGCGCCTCGCCGACGGCGACGCCGTGGCGTGGCGCGAACCCGTGACCATGCGCACCTACGAACCGGGGGAGCCCGACCGCTACCCGATGTTCCTCGATCGCCGGGTCTACCAGGGCTCGAGCGGGCGCGTCTACCCGATCCCGTTCATCGACAGCGTCAGCACCGAGGGCGCCGCACGCAGCTGGGACGCCATCCACCTCGAGAACCGGTGGATCCGGCTGATGATCCTGCCCGAACTCGGCGGGCGCATCCACGTCGGCTACGACAAGGTCGCGGGCTACGACTTCTTCTACCGCAACAACGTGATCAAGCCCGCCCTCGTCGGGCTCGCCGGCCCGTGGATCTCGGGCGGCGTGGAGTTCAACTGGCCGCAGCACCACCGCCCGGCCACGTTCCTGCCGGTCGAGACCGCCATCGAGACCGACGACGCCGGCACCGTCACGGTGTGGTGCTCCGACCACGACCCGTTCACGCGCATGAAGGGTATGCACGGCGTGCGCCTGCGTCCCGACTCCACGGTCATCGAACTCGTGGGGCGCGTGCACAACCGCACCGACGAGCCGCACACCTTCCACTGGTGGGCGAACGTCGCCGCCCGCGTGCACGACGACTACCAGGCGTTCTTCCCGACCGACGTGAACTACGTCGCCGACCACGCCCGCCGTGCGATCACGGCGTTCCCGGCGGCCGACCGGCCCTACTACGGCGTCGACTACCCGTCGCGCTCGGCGACCGGCGGCGACCGGCTCGACTTCTTCCGCAACATCCACGTGCCGACCTCGTACATGGTCACCGACACCGACGACGACTTCTTCGGCGGCTACGACCATCGCGCGGGCGCCGGGTTCGTGCACGTGGCCGACCGCCACGTCGCGCCGGGCAAGAAGCTCTGGACCTGGGGCGACGCCGAGTTCGGGCGGGCCTGGGACCGGCAGCTCACCGACGACGACGGGCCCTACATCGAGCTCATGGCCGGCGTCTACACCGACAACCAGCCCGACTTCGCGTGGCTCGAGCCCGGCGAGACGAAGACCTTCACGCAGTACTGGTACCCGATCCAGGGCACCGGCACCGTGCAGCAGGCGACGACGGATGCCGCGGTGCACCTCGAGGTGGCCGGCGGTGTCGCCGAGCTCGCGGTCGGCGTCACGGGCGTGCGGCCGAAGACGCGGGTCACGGTCGCGGTGGACGACCGGCTCGTGTTCGACGAGGTCGCCGACCTGGCGCCGGGCGCGCCATTCACCGCGAGCGTGCCCACTGGGGCCGCCGCGCCCCACGACGTCGAGGTGCGCGTGGAGCAGGGCGGCGCGGTGCTCGTGAGCTGGCGGCCGCGGCCGGAGACGACGGGGGCGCTGCCGTGGACGGCCGCCGAGCCGCTTCGGCCCGAGCAGATCGACAGCGTCGACGAGCTGTACTTCACGGGCGTGCACCTCGAGCAGTTCCGGCATCCGACCCGCTCGCCGCTGCCGTACTGGCGGGAGGCGCTGCGCCGCGACCCCGGCGACTCGCGCTGCAACCTGGCGCTCGCCCGCGACGCCTACGGCCGCGGCGAGTACGCCGCCGCCGAAACGCACGCACGCCGGGCGCTCGAGCGCATCACCGTGCGCAACGCGAACCCGCGCGACGGTGAGACGTCGTACCTGCTGGGCCTCGTGCTGGCGCGCACGGGCCGCCCGATCGAAGCGTACGACGCGTTCGCGAAGGCGGCGTGGGATGCCCGCTGGTCGGCCGCCGCATCGGTGCAGCTCGGCCGCATCGACGCGCAGGCGGGCCGTTGGCGACCGGCACTCGAGCGAGCGGATGCCTCGCTGTCGGCGCGTCCCGATGACTCTCGGGCCCGCTCGCTGCAGGTGGTCGCGCTGCGTGCGCTCGATCGTCACGACGAGGGGGAGTCGGCGCTCGCGGCGTGGCTCGCCGACGACCCGCTCGACCAGATCGCGCTCACGCTCGCGGGTCGCCCCGGCGCGACCGACCCGCGCACGGCGCTCGACGTCGCCCTCGAGCTCGGCGCGGCCGGCGACCGTGTCGGTGCGCTCGCCGCGCTCGATCGCGCCGCCGACGCCCCCGCCACGGCGGCAGGCAACGTCGGGCCGCTCGCCCACTACCACCGGGCAGTGCTGCTCGCCGAGCTCGGCCGCGAGCCGGACGCGCGCTCGGCGCGCGAGGCCGCGCGCACGGTGGATGCCACCCGGTGCTTCCCGTCGGGGCTCGACGACCACGACGCGCTGCGCGCTGCACTCGCCGCAGACCCGGGCGACACTCGCGCGGCCGCGCTGCTCGCGCTGCTCCTCGTCGACCGGGCCCGCGAAGCCGAGGCGCTGGAGCTCTGGACGGCCGCGATCGCCGCAGGCCTGCAGGACGCGGTCGCGTTCCGCACCGCGGCGATCACGACGTTCAACCTCACGGGCGACGCCGAGCAGGCGCTCGACTGGTACGACCGAGCGCTCGCGCTCGACCCGAGCGCACGGCTGCTGTACGAGCGCGACCAGTTGCTCGCGCGCATGGATGCCGCACCCGATGTGCGCCTCGCGGCCCTCGACGGCCGGCGCGAACAGGTGCTGCGGCGAGACGACCTCACGGTGAGCTGGTGCCGACTGCTCGCCCGCTCCGGCCGGGCGCTCGAGGCGCTCGAGATCATGTCCACCCGGCCGTTCGCGCCGTGGGAGGGCGGCGAAGGGCAGACGATCGCCGCATGGGAGGAGCTCGCGCTCGCGCTGAGCGATGCCGCACGCGAGGGCGGCGACCTCGACGCGGCCGCGTCCTTCGCGCGCCGGGCCATCGAGCTGCCGTCCTCGCTCGGCGAGGTGCGGCATCCGCTCACCGACACCCGCGCGCTGCACGAGCGGCTCGCCGCGCTCCTCGACGAACTCGGCCGTCGTGACGAGGCGGCCGAGGTGCGGGCGAGCGCCGTGGTGAGCGAGGTGGCGCCGGTCGCGGCATCCCTCGACGACGACGAGGTCGACTACTTCGCGACCTCGCTGCCCGACCTGCTGCTGTTCGCCCGTGCGCCGAGGGCCGACGGCGGCGGCACCGCCGGGTGAGGCTCCGGGCGCCGTCGGGTCAGTCGCGGACTCGCGCGCCCGACCACGCCGTCAACGCCCGGGCGAGCGACCGCAGCTGCTCCGCGGCGAAGTGGTCGGCCTCCCAGGCGGCGTAGATCGGCATCCTCACGCGATTCCCCTCCGAGGTGAAGGGGCGCCCGACGAGTCCGAACTGCGCTCCGACGACATCGATGCAGACACCCGCTCCGGTCGCGGCCAGCGCCATCGCGAGATCGGAGGACGACGGCTCGGCGACGATCGTGATCCGGTCCCGCACCGGCCACAGCGCGCGATCGACGACTTGCCTGAGGCCCGAGCCTGAGGCGAGCACGATGATCGATTCGCCGGCCAGGTCGCTCGCGTCGACCGAGTCCGACGCGGCGAGCGGATGCCCCGGCGTCACGTGGATCTGGACGGGTGCCGAGTCGATCAGCTCGGATTCGAGGCCGAGTGGCGGCGGCAGCGTGTTCACCGCCAGGTCGGCGCTGCGGCTGACGACGTGGTCGTAGACGCGCACCGCGAGGTCGATCTCGGTGCCCGAGATCGGGCCGGCGGTCTCGGCGACGAACGGGGAGATCACTCCTCGCACCGTGGCCTCCGGGCAGGCCACGCGGAACGTCAGCGGCGCGTCGGTCGCGACCTGCTCGACCGCACGCTGCACGCCTTCGGCGCGATCGATGAGCGCCTGCACGAGCGGCAGCAGCGTGAGGCCGGCGGAGCTCAGTCGTACGCCGGTCGTGGTGCGATCGAACAGCCGTGTGTCGAGGCTTCGCTCGAGCTGCTGCATCTGGCGCGAGAGGGCCGGTTGCGTGAGGCGCAGCCTCTCGGCGGCTCGGGTCACCGATCCGGCTTCGACGACGGCGAGGAAATGCGCCAACAGGCGGAGGTCGGGGAGGGTATGCGCGTTCAACATGGATATCCAAAGAAAGTGTCATTCGACAGCATAGGCCGCGACTGATGTGATTGGTGGCACCCGGGCCGCAGGTGCCCCATTCCCAGGGAGACACCATGTCATCGTCGACACGGTCGACTGAGATCAAGACCGCCGCCGCCACCTTCGTCGGAACGGCGATCGAGTGGTACGACTTCTTTCTGTTCGGCACGGCGGCAGCGCTCGTCTTCGGGCCAGTCTTCTTCCCCGAGGCGTCCCCGACCGTCGGTCTCCTCGCCGCATTCGCCACGTTCTGGGTCGGCTTCATCGCCCGGCCGATCGGCGGGCTCATCTTCGGTCACCTCGGCGACCGCTTCGGTCGCCGAGGCACCCTCGTCGCGACGCTGCTGCTCACGGGAATCGCCACGACGCTGATCGGCGTGCTGCCCGGCTACGCGACCATCGGCGTCTGGGCGCCGGTGCTGCTCGTCGTACTGCGGGCGCTGCAGGGCCTCGGCCTCGGCGGGGAATGGGGCGGCGCGGTGACCCTCGCGACCGAGAACGCCCCCGAACGACGACGCGGCCTCGCCGGCATGTGGGTGCAGCAGGGCTCGCCCGCCGGATCGATCCTCGCCACGCTCGCCTTCCTCCTCGTCAGCGGCCTGCCCGACGAGGAGTTCATGGCGTGGGGATGGCGCGTGCCCTTCCTCTTCTCGGCCGTGCTCGTGCTCGTCGCACTCGTCGTGCGGTTGAGCCTCGAGGAGACCGCCGCGTTCACCGAGCTCAAGAAGTCCGCCGCCGTGGTGAAGGCGCCGATCGTCGAGGTCTTCAAGATCGCTCCGGCGTCGATCTTCCTCGGCATGGGCGCGAGCGCCATCGGCATCGCGATCGCGTACTTCAACAACACCTTCACGCTGTCGTGGACGACCGGCGTCCTCGAGGTGCCGCGACCGACTGTGCTCAACATCCTGCTCGTGATCGCGATCCTGCAGTTCATCGTGCAGCCGCTGGCGGCGCTCGTCGCGCATCGCATCGGCATCAGCCGGCTCATGCTCATCACCCTGACCGGCAGCCTCGTGGTGACGATTCCGACCTACCTGCTGATCAGCACCGGCGACCCCGGAGCGATCACGTTCGGCCTCGCACTGACCACCGTGATGACCGCCTCGTACTTCGCCGTGCTCGCGGGCTTCCTCGCCGGGGCGTTCCCCTCGAAGGTTCGGTACACCGGCCTGTCGATCTCCTACCAGCTCTGCGCCACCATCGTCGGCGGTGCGACACCGCTCGTCGCCCAGACGCTGCTCACGGCCTTCGGCAACGAGATCTGGGGCGTCGCCGCCTACCAGATCGTGCTCATCGCCATCAGCATCGTCTGCACCGCCGCACTGGCCAAGCGCCTGCGCAGGAAGCCCCAGACAGCTGCGCCGTCCGCACCGGATGACGCGGTCGAGCCCGTCGTCGCAGCGTCGGTGTGAACGACGGGAAGTGAATCGATGGAGGTCGACATGAGGCAGAGCCCGGTGCTGTACCGAGCCGGAACGATCATCAGCCAGGACGGCACCCGGCCCGAGGCGCTCGCCGTGGCCGGGGACCGGATCAGCGCGAGCGGCACCTTCGCTGAACTGAGCGATCGGTACCCGGACGCCGAGGTCGTCGATCTCGGGGATGCGGTCGTCGTGCCGGGGTTCAACGACGCGCACGCGCACCTCGCCGACACCGTCCAGTCCCGTCTCGACCTGGACGTCTCGCCCGCGAGCGTCGTCGGCGCCGAAGGGCTGCTCGATGCGGTCCGCGACCGCGCGGCGTCGCGCCGGGGATGGGTGCTCGCCGGCAACTACGACGACTCGGTGACCGGTCGGATCGATCGGGCCATGCTCGATACCGCGGCGCCGGCGACGCCCGTGATCGTGCGGCACGTATCGGCCCACTGGGCCGTGCTCAACAGCCGCGCGCTCGAGGAACTCGGCGTCGCCGAGGACGAGCCTGACATCGCGGGCGGAAGCTACGGGCGCGACGCGCACGGGCGACTCGACGGTCGCGTCTACGAGCGCGCGCTCCTCGGTCGGTACGTCAGCCGGCCGGGCGACGCGCTCGCGCCGTTGCCGGCGCCGGAGCCCGCCGACGTCATGGCCGAGTATGCGCGGGTCACGGCCGAATGGAACGCCGTCGGCATCACCTCGACGTGCGACGCGTTCGTCGGGCCTCAGCAGCTCGAGATCCACTCGATGGCCAGGGCGCAGGGCGGCCGCGGCATCCGCGTGGCCATGCTCCTCGCTGCGGAGCGGTACGAAGAGTACCGGGCGCTCGGGCTCGGGACCGACTTCGGCGACGAATGGCTGCGCGTCGCGGGAGTCAAGGCGTTCGTCGACGGTGCGATCGGCGGGCGGACGTGCCGCGTCTCCGAGCCGTTCGTCGGCACGCACGACCACGGCATGCTGATCAGCACGCAGGAGGAGCTCGACGCACTGGTCGGGCGCGTGCACGGCGACGGCAACCGGCTCGCGATCCACGCAAACGGCGATGTCGCGATCCGGATGCTGCTGCAGGCATACGAGACCGCAGCGCGCACCGTGCAGACCGGCGTGCGCCACCGCATCGAGCACTGCAGCATCGTCGACGACGAGATCATCGCGCGGATCGCCGGGCTCGGGCTGACGGTCGTGCCGTTCTCGGCGTACGCGCGCTTCTACGGCGGACGGTTGGAGGAGTGGTACGGCGCGGACCGGGTCGAGCGGCTGTTCGCGCACCGGGCGTTCCTCGATGCCGGGGTGCCCGTCGCCGCATCGACCGACCACCCGGCGAGCCCGATCCAGCCGCTCGGCGCGATCCAGTCGATGGTGACGCGAAGGGGGGTCGACGGTGCGCGGGTCGGGGGATCCCAGGCGATCACCGTCGAGGAGGCGATCGGCGTCTACACGACCGGTTCAGCGACGGCGACGGGCGAAGAGGCGCGCAAGGGGCGCCTGGCACCCGGATTCCTCGCGGACTTCGTGGCGCTCGGCGCCGACCCACGTCGGGCGGACCCCGAGGGGATCTCCGAGATCCCGGTGCGGGCGACGTTCACCGGCGGGAAGCTCGTGCACGGCGGGGCGTGACACGGGCACTGCTCCGGGGCGGGGCGTCGGGGACGCGCCCGCTCCGGAGCATCCGCGATCAGGCCGAACGCACCGCGTCGAGGCTCTCGCGCACGATCGCGAGACCGGCACGCAGCTCGTCTTCGCTGATCGTGAGCGCGGGGAGGAACTTCAGTACCTCGTCGAAGGCGCCGGAGGTCTCGATGACGAGACCGCGCGTGAACGCCTCCTTCGAGATGCGGCCGGCGAGCGTGCGATCGGCATCGCAGGCGAGGCCGTACATCAGGCCGCGGCCGCGCACGACGAAGCCGAGCTCTGCGTGCTCGGCGGCGATGGCCTCGAGCTCCGCCCGCAGCAGTGCCGACTTGGCGGCCACAGCGTCGGTGAACGCGGTGTCGGCCCAGTAGGTCTCGAGTGCCACGCGCGCCGACACGAAGGCGAGGTTGTTGCCGCGGAACGTGCCGGTGTGGGCGCCCGGCTTCCACACGTCGACCTCGGGGCGCAGCAGTACGAGCGACATCGGCAGGCCCGAGCCCGAGATCGACTTCGACACGGTGATGATGTCTGGCACGATGCCGGCGGCCTCGAACGCGAAGAACGAACCGGTGCGGCCGACGCCCGACTGGATCTCGTCGAGGATGAGCAGGATGCCGCGCTCTGCGGTCAGCGCACGCAGGCGCTGCAGCCACGCCACGCTCGCGACGTTGATGCCGCCCTCGCCCTGCACCGCCTCGACGATGACGGCGGCGGGCAGGTCGAGGCCCGAGCCCGGGTCGGCGAGCATCTTCTCGAACAGGTCGAGCGTGTCGACGTCGGCGCCGATGTAGCCGTCGTAGGGCAGGCGGGTGACGTTGCCGAGCGGCATGCCCGCGGCCTCGCGGTAGGTGCTGTTGCCGGTCGCGGCGAGGGCGCCGACGCTGAGGCCGTGGAATGCGTTCGTGAACGCGACGACGTTGGAACGGCCGGTGGCCTGGCGGGCGACCTTGAGCGCCGCCTCGACGGCGTTCGCGCCGGTCGGGCCGGTGAACTGCAGCTTGTGGTCGAGACCGCGCGGCGCGAGCACGTACTGCTCGAACGCCTCGATGAACGCGCGCTTGGCCGAGGTCGCCATGTCGAGGCCGTGGATGATGCCGTCGCGCTCGAGGTACTCGATGAGCGCACGAGTGAAGACGGGGTTGTTGTGCCCGTAGTTCAGCACGCCGGCGCCGGCGAAGAAGTCGAGGTACTCGCGGCCGTCGGCGTCGACGAGGGTCGAGCCGCTCGCTCGGTCGAAGACGGTGGGGAAGGCGCGGACGTATCCGCGCACCTCCGACTCGCGGCGGTCGAAGACGTCAAGGTTCGCGGCGTCGCTCATTGCGGGCAGGCTCCTCTGCAGATCGGGGTGGCGGTGTTTCGAGCCTACGGCCTCCCGGGCGAGAGCCCGATGTGTGCGGGTGCCCTGTGCACGCCTTCGGATCTCAGCGACGCCGATGCCGGGCGAACCGGCGGACGCTCACTCGAGCGGAGCGGGGTCGTCGGTGTCGTAGTACCTGGGAACGTAGTCGTAGTACTCGGGATCCCAGGGGTCGCCCGGTTCGCAGTTGCTGCCACCGTCGAGGAAGGACCCTTCGCATCGAAGAGGGCGATGAGGTCGGATTCCGCTTCTTCGGGTGTCGACTGGGGTGCTCCTGTTCCACAGCCGGTGAGGGCGACGAGCAGTGCGGCGGCAGCGACGAGGCGGATGAGGTTCACAGGATGCCTTCGGACAGGAGCGTGTCATCGATCGACAGATCCGCCATGCGTCCTCCTCGTTGTCTCCGGCCGATTGAGCGTACCCGGCGCCGTACGGAAACGGAGCGTTGGTTCCGCTTCGCGGCGCATCGCCGATGCGTACTGACGACGTCCGGGGTCAGCCCTGCTGCATCGGCGAGATGTCGACGTCGATGGTGCCGAAGGTGAACGGAATGGGGAAGAACTCCCCGCCGTCCCACTGGTCGAGGGGGATCAACCAGAACGAGACCTGGGTGATCACGAGCCAGGTCGCCGTGACGGCGACGAGCATGATCGCCGCACGATCGAGGGTGCGCAGGGCGGCGGCCTCGCTGGCGGCCGTGCGCAGCACCCGACTGATCGCGACGAGCACGATGACCGCGATCGCGAGGTAGACGATGGTGCTCGGCTGCAGGGTCACGGTGATGCAGTTGGGCGCGACATCCGTCGCCTGACCGTCGGCGTCGAGGAACCCGCCGTCGCCCGTGGCTCCGCCGGGGCATCCGCCCTTCGATGCGACGCTGAGCATGCTGTACACGAAGCCGGTGCCGAGCGCGCAGACGAGCAGGCTGCGGGTGCGGCGGAGGATCGACGCGCCTGGCAGGGTGGACAGTGCCGCTCCGGGCGGCCGGTCGAGCGTCTCGGGCATCTGGCTCCGGTCATCGGGTGCCTGCCATGCTCGCAGTGACGGTGATTCCGGCGCAAGGGTGCCGGGATCCTCGGTGCGGAATCCGCCGACAGCGCGCATGCTGGAGCCATGAGCGATTCCGGCCGCTCCACAGGTCCGCCCAGCTGGGCCGTGAAGGCGAGTGCCCCCGTCGCGCGAGCGTTGGCCGGGCGTCGCTGGGTGCCCCTCTGGGCGATGATCCACCACCACGGCCGGCGGAGCGGCACCGCCTATGCGACGCCGATCGCTCTCGTGCCGACGCTGTCGAGCGACGTCTTCCTCATCGGCCTGCCGTGGGGGACGAAGACGAACTGGGCGCGCAACGTGCTCGCTGCAGGCGGGGCCACCATCACGTGGAGGGGTCGCGACCATCGGGCGACCGCGCCCCGATTCGTCGAGCCGGCGGAGGCCGCTGCGCTGTCGAGACCCGCGTTCCGCGGCGTCGTCGGACGGTTCCCCGCGGCGATCGTGCTGAAGCGCTCCGACGATGTCGCCGGGCCGCCGACGGGAGGCCCGGCCGGCGTCACGCCCGGCGAGTGACGGCGAGCCGTGGCATCCGTCGTTTCAGGCGTTCTCGAGCTCGGCGATCACGATCTTCTTCTGGCGCATCATCACCTGGATCTGCTCCGGCCGCCGGGTCAGCTCGCCCATGTTCGCGGGGATGACCTGCCAGCTGACGCCGAACCGGTCCTTGCACCAGCCGCACTGCTCCGACTCGGGCACGTGCGAGAGCTTCGACCAGTAGTAGTCGATCTCGGCCTGGTCGGCGCAGGAGACGATGAACGAGACCGACTCGTTGAATACGAAGAGCGGCCCGCCGTCGAGGCAGACGAACTCGACCCCGTTGAGCGTGAACGCGCCGTTCAGCACCTTGCCGGTCATGCCCGCGAAGTGCTCGTCGAGCGACTCGTCGGGGTACTCGTCGATGCGGGTGATGCGGGAGTTCGGGAAGACGTCGACGTAGTAGTTCATCGCCTCACGCGCCTGGTCGTCGAACCACAGGCACGGCTGGATGGGTGAGAGCTCGGCCATCGGGAACCTCCTCATTCGGGGCTGTCGCTTCGACGGCCACGGTACGCCGACCCGCCGACGGCGTCGAGAGCGCCGCAGGGCCGGCGACCCGCCGCTCAGCCCGTGACGACCGGCGCAGGCTGCGGCCGTCGCGCGTACCGGAACTTCACGATGTAGTGCTGCGCGGCCATCCAGATGCCGCTGAGCGCGAGCGCGATCAGCAGCACCAGTGCCACGGCGACCACCGCGTCGGTGATCGGTCCGGTGGGCGTGAGCTGCAGGATGGCGACCGCGGCGACGACGACGAACGTCATCGAGATCCAGCGGTGCACGATGCGGAGCCATGCGGTGAACGAACGCTTGCGACGGGGCATGTCGGCCTCCCGGTACGGGTCGGCGCGGATGCGCCGAGCTACTGCCGACGGTACGAGCCGGCGTCGGGGTCGGGCATCGGCGTGAACACCGATTCCGACCCGCCGAGCATCCAGGCGAGGGCGGCCTGCACGCGGCGGTTGGCTTCGCCGGTCTGCTCGAGGCCGAGCTTGATGAAGATGGAGCGGAGGTGTGCGTCGACCGTCCGCTCCGAGATGAACAGCTCACGGGCGATCGCGGCATTGCTGGACCCGCGGGCGAGTGCGGCGAGCACCTCGCGTTCGCGGTCGCTGAGCCCCGCCAGTGCGCCCCGGCGCCGGGCGAGACCTGCGGCCACGACGACCTCGTCGAGCACGGTGCCGCCGTTCGCCACGACGCCGACCGCATCGATGAACGACGGCACATCCATCACGCGGTCCTTCAGCAGGTAGCCGAACCCGGCCGGGCGCTCGGCGGCGAGCATGAGCGCGAGCAGAGGATCGACGGTGTGCGAGAGCACGAGCACCCCGACCTCGGGGAACCGTTCGCGCATGAGCCGGGCCGCGCGGGCTCCCTCGTCGGTGAACGAGGGCGGCATCCGCACGTCGGCGATCGCGATGTCGGGACGTTCGCGCGAGACCGCATCGAGCAGCGCTCCGGCGTCTCCGACCTCGGCGATCACCTCGACACCGTGTGCGGTCAGGGCCCGCGACAATCCGTCGCGCAGCAGCACCATGTCCTCCGCGATCACGGCGCGCACGGCAGCACCGCCTCGAGCAGGGTGCCGCGCGGTTCGCGTTCGCTGACCACCATGCGGCCGCCGACGGCGCCCACGCGTTCGCTGAGGCCGCGCAGGCCGGAGCCGAGGCGCACGTCGGCACCCCCGGTGCCGTCGTCGGCGACGCTGACGGTGACGGTCGACCCGCGTTGCCGCACTGCGATCGTGATGCGCTGGGGTGCCGCGTGCTTGAGCGCGTTGGCGACGGCCTCGGCGATGACGAAGTAGGCGGCCGTCTCGACGGCGCCCGCGAGGTCGACGTCGTCGACGGATGCCTCGATCGCCACGGGAACGCCCGAGACGAGGTCGGCGACCGCTGCGGCGAGTCCGCGTTCCGCGAGGTTCGCCGACACAGTGCCGCCGGCGAGTTCGCGCAGTTCGGCGACCGCGTTCTGCAGCCCGGCGACCGTCTCGTCGAGGAGCATCCGCGAAGCCGGGTCGTTCACGTCGTCCTTCGCGAGGCTGAGGCTCAGGCCGAGCGAGACGAGCCGGCTCTGCACGCCGTCGTGCAGGTCGCGTTCGATCCGGCGGCGGGCATCGTGCGCCGCGGCATCCGCTCGGCGTCGCTCTGCGGCGAGACGCTCAGCGTGGTCGCGCACCTCCGCCTCGAGCGCGGCGCGTTCGATGAGCGGGGCGACGACCATGAGGAGCGGTGCGAGGTCGACGAAGCGCGTCACGGTGACGATGCGACCGACCTCGCGCCCTTCGTGGTCGCGCACCGGATGCACGACGGATGCCGCGGTGCCGGCGCCGGTCTCTTCGTGACCGCCTGCGGTGGTCGAGGTGTCGAGGCCGGCGCTCAGCCACCCGCCGCCCGGGCGCGCGATCTGCACGCGGAGCGCCGGCTCGGCGAGCGCCTCGCGGAGCGCTCGCTCGGCGAGTTCGCCGGTCGGCACACCGCGGTCGCTCGACGCGCCGATCACGGCGGAGGCGAGGCCGCGCCGCGGGTCCACGCGCTCGACGCACCAGCGCACGAACAGCGCCCACGGCACGGCGGTCGCGGCGAAGAGCCCGGCCGTCGCGACGACGGCACCGGTGGCGCTCGCCCGGGCGGCCGCGACGACGGGGCCGACGAGCTGCACGATCGCCAGGACGTAGCCGATCCAGAGCAGCGGCGGGGTGAGCCGGCTGAGCGCGGTCATGGAGCGTCCCGAGCTCGTGCGCGCGTCGCGAAGCACGGCGCTGAGCCACCACGCGACGAGCGGCGCGGCCACGCAGAATCCGATCGCGAGCGCGGAGATCTCGAGCGGCGTGTTCCCGCCGCCGACACCGCCGGCTCCGATGAGCAGGGCGAGCAGGCCGCAGAGCAGCACGACGAGCCCAGGGAGTACGGCGCCGACGGCGATGCGCGCGAGTGCGGCACGACGAGCGCCCTGGCTGCGGGCCGCCTGCACCCAGAACACGGTGGGCGCGACGAAGAGACTCAGCATCCACGCGAACGCGAGCGTCGACATCCCCGTCTGCACGGCGGGGGCGACGACGAAGTCGCGGGGAAGCACGAGCGGCGGCTGCGGCGAGATCTCGAGCATGAACCCTGCGGGCACCACGAAGCTCAGCAGCGTCATGCCCGCCGTGGAGGCGATCAGGAATCTCATGACACCTCGCCCGGTGCGGTCGGCGAGTGCGCGGCCGGCAGTCGCTGCGGCCGTGGCCTGGGCGGTGGCGAGCACGACCATCCATCCGCTCATCGTGAGTGCGGCGATCACGGCGAAGGCCCAGGTGCCGGTCGCGTTCGAGGCGTCGAGCCAGGCGGCGAGCTCCGACCACAGGCCGTAGGCGACGATGGTGACGGCGAATCCGCCGAGCCATCGCGCGAGCACGGGGTCGCCGCGCAGGCGGTTCCAGCAGGCGATCGCGAAGACGAGGGCGACCGCGATCGGCGCGGCGACCAGCCACGCCGTGCTCGCTGTGAAGGCGTCGAGGTCGGAGCGGCCGCCTGCCGCGTCGCGGGCGATCGCCGCGGCGACGAGGAAGCCTCCGAGCACGACCCCGAGCGCCACCCAGCGGATGACGCGCAGTGCTGCCGTGCGCCGGCCCTTCACGCTCTCATGGTGGCCCTCTTCGAGCCGGGGGACAACCTCCGTTTCCACGCCAGTACCGCCTCCGTTCCGCGGGCACGCGGGAACGGTGCCCGGAACCGAGCTTCGCGTCGTGCGGGCAGGGCCCGAATCGGTGGCAGCACCGATTCGTCAGATCGGCAGCGGCCGATCGTCCACGATCGTCTTCATGACGAGGGTCGACTCGACGCGGCGTACGCCGGGCAGTGCCGAGAGCCGCTCGTCCCACAGTCGCTGGTACGCGGGCAGGTCGGGCACCGCGACGCGCAGCAGGTAGTCGGGGTCGCCGAAGAGGCGGAGCGCCTGGATCACCTCGGGGATCTCCGCCACGGCGGCGTCGAAGGCGGGGATCGTCGCCCGATTCGCCTGGTCCATCGTGACGAAGACGAGGGCGCCGAAGCCGAGCCCGACGACCTCGGGATCGATGACCGCGCGGTAGCCCGAGATGGCTCCGGATGCCTCGAGAGCATGGAGCCGGCGGTGGGTCGGCGACATGCTCAGCTGCACACGCGCGGCGAGGTCGGTGAGACTCAACCGCCCGTCCAGCTGCAGTTCGGCAAGGATTCTCCGATCGATGGCATCCATGGGGTGGATTCTTCCATGAACGGCGGTGATCGGGGGTGAATACGGCAGCGGCTTCTCGCGGTTCTCGCCTACCTTCGTCGTATCCGCCGAGGGGAGGCACCGTGAACACCCAACTGCTGCTCGCCTGCTGGGCGATGATGACGTTCATGGTGCTGGTGCCCGGCCCCGACTGGGCGTACATCATCGCCTCGGGCCTGCGCGACCGCAGCATCCTGCCGGCGCTCGCCGGAATCCTCATCGGCTACCTCGCAGCGGTCGTCGCGGTCGCGGTCGGCGTCGGCGCCGCTGTGGCGGCGATGCCGTGGGTGCTCATCGGACTCACCTTCGCGGCGGCGGCCTACCTGCTCTACCTCGGCCTTCGGGTGCTCATCGATCCGCCCGGGCTGGTCGCGGACGGCACCGGGAGCGCCGCCGGGGGCGCCGCCGGGAGTGTCGCCGGGGGCGCCGAGACGCCACCGTGGCTGCGCCTCGTGCAGGGCGCCGGCGTCAGCGGCCTGAACCCGAAGGGCCTGCTCGTGCTCGTCGTGCTGCTGCCGCAGTTCACGGATGCCGCGGGCGCCTGGCCGATCCCGGTGCAGCTCGCCGTGCTCGGCCTCATCTTCGTCGGCAGCTGCGCGCTCGTCTACTTCGCCGTCGGCATGGGCGCGAGAACCGTGCTGCGCGCCCGGCCGTCGGCCATGCGCCTCGTCTCCCGCATCTCGGGCGCCGCGATGGTCGTGCTCGCCGTGGTGCTCGTCGTCGAGCAGTTGTCGCACCTGCTCGCTTGAGCGCCGCTCGCCCGGGGAAGCTCCGGCCTGGGGTCAGGCGATTCCGGGGTCGACGTCGATGAGCACCTTGCCGACGGTGCCCGCCTCGACGGCGTCGTGCGCCTCGGCTGTGCGCTCGAGCGGGAAGCGGGTGATCGGCAGGCCGGCGTCCTCCCCGACGGGCAGCGCGCCGTCGACGAGTGCACGGCCGATGTCCTCGGCGGCAGCCGAGAGGGCGTCCTGGCCGACGGTGTAGAGCAGCAGGAACTGGTAGCGCACGTTGAGCGCGAAGTGCCGGCGCACGTCGAGGGTCACCTCGGCGCCGCCGTCGGTCGCGTACACGGCGATCGACCCGTGGTTCGCGATGACGCTCGCGTTGAGCCCGGCATTGCGGGCGGGCGAGACCTCGACGACCTGGTCGACGCCGTGCGGGGCGATGGCGCGGATCGCGGCCACGGCGTCGTCGGTGCGGTAGTTCACGACGTGGTGGGCTCCGGCCGCGGCAGCGAGAGCGGCCTTCTCGGGCGAGCTCACGGTCGTGATGACCGTCGCTCCCGACCAGCGGGCGAGCTGGATTGCCGCGTGCCCGACGGCGCCGGCACCACCGGCGACGAGCACCGTGCGGCCGTCGAGCGCGCCGGGGCCGAGTCGCGACGGGCCCGCCTCGGCGACGGTGAGCGCGCGGTGCGCGGTCATGGCGGGCACACCGAGCGAGGCACCGAGGTCGAAGCTCGCGGCATCCGGCAGGGATACCACGTGCTCGGCCGAGAGCACCGCGAACTGCTGCGCGGTGCCGGACGGTCGTTCGTGCGCGGCGAGGTAGACCCAGACCCGGTCGCCGACCACGAACCCGGCCACGCCGGGGCCGACGGCGTCGACGATGCCGGCGCCATCCTGGTTCGGCACGACCTCCGCGAACGGCGTCGCCTCGCCCGGCCGTGAACCGGCCCTCGCCTTCCAGTCGGTCGGGTTGACGCCCGACACGGCGATGCGCACGCGCACCTCTCCGGTGCCGGGTTCGGTCGTCTCCCGCTCGACGAGGTGCAGCACGGACGAGTCCCCGGTCTTGGCGTACGCGATCGCTCTCATGCAGTGGCCAACGCGGAGGGCGCCGAGAACCTTCCGATCCCGTCGCGCGACCCGCGATTCGGGTGGGATGTCACATCCGGGGCGCGGGCGGTGTCTTCATGTCGAGGGCGTGAGATCCGAGAGCCCGAGACTGGAGGAAACAGATGTCCGACACCCGCGTTCCCGTGATCGAGGTCACCGGCCTGTACGGCAGCATCGTGAAGCTCATGTGCACGAAGATGTTCGGCAAGGTGCCCGACTCGATCGGCGTGCTCTGGCACCATCGCCCCGTCTTCAAGGACATGATGGGCTTCGGCCAGAAGACCGAGAAGTGGCATGAGCTCGACCCGAACCTGGCATCGCTCGCGTGCATGTCGGCGGCCGCGACCGTCGGCTGCAGCTTCTGCCTCGACCTGCACTACTTCCTGGCGCACAACCACGGGCTCGACGAGGCGAAGGCTCGAGAGGTGCCGATCTGGCGCGAGTCGACCCGCTTCACGACCCTCGAGCAGCAGGTCATGGAGTACGCCGAGGCGATGAGCCAGACTCCGCCCGTGGTCAGCGACGAGCTCTCAGCCGCGCTCCTCGAAGCGATCGGCGCCCCCGCCCTGCTCGAGCTCGCCGCGAAGGTCGGGTACATGAACGCGACGGCGCGCATGAACATCGCGCTCGGCATCCACTCCGACGGGTTCTCGGACTCGTGCGGGCTGCCGGCGCTCGCGACCGGCACCCCGGCTGCCGTAGCCTCGCAGTCATGAGCACCCCTGCCGGCTCGGACCGGAACGGCGCCCACCTCGACCGTGCCGACGATCACGACCCGTTCCTCGCGCATCGCAACCTGCTCTTCACGGTCGCCTACGAGATGCTCGGTTCGGCGGCCGATGCCGAAGACGTGCTGCAGGAGTCGTGGCTGCGCTGGGCCGAGGTCGATCGGTCGACGGTGCGCGACCCGCGCGCCTACCTCGTGCGCATCGTCACCCGGCAGTCGCTGAACCAGATGCGCACCATGTCTCGCCGGCGCGAGGAGTACGTGGGGCAGTGGCTGCCCGAGCCGCTGCTCACGGCCCCCGACGTCGCCGACGACGTGGTGCTCGCCGAGAGCCTCTCGCTCGCCGTGCTCACCGTGCTCGAGACGCTGACGCCGACCGAGCGAGCGGTGTTCGTGCTGCGCGAGGTGTTCGACGTGCCCTACGACGAGATCGCCGACGCCGTCGACAAGGAACCCGCTGCGGTGCGGCAGATCGCGCACCGCGCAAAGGGGCACGTGTCGGCACGACGGCCGCGCATCGAGGTGGATGCCTCGGAGCAGGACCGCGTCGTCGAACAGTTCCTCTCGGCGCTCAACACGGGCGACCTGCAGGGCCTCATGGACGTGCTCGCTCCCGATGTCGTCGCGATCACCGACAGCGGCGGCCTGGTGCCCGGCGCCGCCCGTCGCCCGCTCGAGGGCTCCGAGCGCCTCGTCGCCTTCCTGCTCGGCAGCATCGCGAAGCTGAAGGTCGCGTTCGCTGCGAAGCCGATGCGGGTCAACGGCGGACCGGGCGTGCGGATCGAAGTCGGCGGCGAGCTGGTCTCGGCGGTGAGCCTCACGATCGAGCACAGCCGCATCACGCGCATCTTCTCGATGGCGAACCCGACCAAGCTCGGCCGCATCGGCGAGGAGGCGCCGCTCGGGCGGTGACGGCCGTGACGCAGAGCCGAGGGTCCGGCCTCACCCGGACCGACGGCGGCCGGGTTGGTGCGCAGGCGGGGTCGGTAGAGTGGGCGCGCGGCTCGAGGCATCCGTCTCGCCGCGTCTCCCACCCTGAATCCGAGGACACCCGTGAGCCTGATCCGCCTGAACGACGTCAGCATCGAGTTCGACGGGCGTCCGGTGCTGAAGGAGGCGTTCCTCAAGCTCAAGCAGGGTGACCGGGTCGGGCTCATCGGCAAGAACGGCACCGGCAAGACGAGCCTGCTCGAGGTCGTGCTCGGGCGGCGCGAGCCGAGCGGCGGCACCCGGGACGTCACGCTCGGCACCACGATCGGCTACTTCTCGCAGTTCTCCGAGCTCGACGGCGAGCAGAGCATCCAGGAGATCCTGAGCGGGCACTTCGCGCAGGTGCACGAGACCCAGGCCCGGCTCGACGAGATCGGGATGGCGCTCGCCGAGCCGATGTCGGATGACGCGATGACGCGACTGCTGACCGAGCAGGGCGAGCTCTTCGAGCGCATGGACCACATCGGCGGCTGGACCTACGAGACCACGATCGACACGGTGCTCACCCGGCTCGGCTTCGACGAGGAGCGCAGAGGCCTCGCGGTCGGACGGCTGTCGGGCGGATGGCGCAACCGCGCCGCCCTCGCACAGATCCTCGTGCAGTCGCCCGACGTGCTGCTGCTCGACGAGCCGACGAACTTCCTCGACCTCGACGGCGTGAAGTGGATCGAGAACTGGCTCTCGGGCTTCGCGGGCGCCGTGCTCGTGGTCTCGCACGACCGGCAGTTCCTCGACGGGGTGGTCACCCGCATCATCGAGCTCGAGAACTACCGCCTGCAGGAGTACGAGGGCGACTACTCGGCGTACGTGCACGCGAAGCAGTCGCGGCTGAAGATGCTCGAGAAGCAGTTCGCGCACGAGGAGGAGCTGCTCGCGTACGAGCAGGCCGCATCGGCCGCGCGCCGCGAGGCCGCCCGCAACCCGTCGAACGCGGTCGCCCGACGACTCGCGGACATCAAGAAACGGCAGGCGCCGCGCCCGATCGACCAGATCATCACGGGCATCTACGAGGGGTTGCGGGTCAGCAACGACCTGCTCACGGTGGCCGGGCTGACGAAGGGCTTCGGCGGTGCGCCGCTCTTCGAGGGCCTCTCGTTCGACCTGCGTCGGGGCGACCGCGTCGCGGTGCTCGGCTCGAACGGCTCGGGCAAGTCGACGCTGCTCGACGTGCTGACCGGCGAGACCGAGGCGGACTTCGGCACCGTTCGCTGGGCCAAGGGCGCCAGGTACGTCTCGTACAACCGGGTCTACGCCGAGCTCGACCTCGAGGACACCGTGGGGCACGCGGTGAACGCCTACCCCGACTCGCTCGCGTTCACCGCGACGAAGAAGAGCGTGAACCGCTTCCTCGCGATGCTGCAGTTCTCGGAGGCCGACCTGAAGCAGAAGATCGGTACGCTCTCGGGCGGTCAGCGCGCCCGCGTCGCGATCGCCCAGTGCCTGCTCTCGGGGGCGGCAGTGATCGTGCTCGACGAGCCGACGAACCACCTCGACATCACCTCGACGCAGGTCATGGAGCGGGCCCTGACCCACTTCCCGGGCGCCGTGATCGTGGTGAGCCACGACCGGTTCTTCGTCGACAAGCTCGCCGACCGGCTGCTCGTCTTCGACGGTTCGCCGCGGGTCACCGAGACGGCGGCCACCGGGGCGCTCTGAGCCCTGGCGCTCTGAGCCCGCTCAGGCGGGCTGCGCCGCCTGGCGCCGCTCGAGCCCCTCGAGCAGCAGGTCGAGGCCGAACTCGAACTCGGTCTGGTCGTCGCACCAGCCGAGCGTCGACTCGGGGTCGTCGTGCACGACCTCGGTCAGCATCGCGGCGAGGTGCGGTGCGAGCGCGGCGAGCTGTTCGAGTTCGCGCGGCGCCGGGGCGGCCCCGTCGTCGCTGAGCTCCTGCACGTAGCCGTACATTCGGCTGCCCATCGCGTGCAACGAGTGGTGGATGAGGTCGTGCGACATGCCGCCGGCTCGCATGATGCCGACGACGCCGTCGACGTGGCGCATCGCGGTGGGCCCGGACGCCCCGCGCGCGTTCATGACGTTCGGCAGCCACGGATGCCGCAGCAGCACGCGCCTCGCACCGAGGATGCGTTCGCGGAGTGCGGGGGCCCAGTTCGAGGCATCCGTCGCCGGGGGAGGCGCGAACCCGCCGACCTCCTGCTCGATCTCGGCGAAGACCACCTCGACGAGGCCGTCGAGGATCGCGTCCTTGTTCGGCAGGTGGTAGTAGATCGACATCGCCTCGACGCCGAGCTGCTCGGCGAGCGCCCGCATCGTGAGCGCCTCGATGCCGTCGCGATCGGCGAGGAGCAGCGCGGCCTGCAGCACACTCCCGCGAGTGAGCTGGGGTCGCACGACGGACCGTTGCGGCATGCCTTCACCTTACAACGTCAGGCAATTGTCCTCCGGGAGTGGACACGGCGCCGTCGGCGACGTATCTTACGGCGTAAGTCTTACAATGTAAGGGAGCTGCTCATGTCCACCGAATCACGCCAGCCGGTGGCGTCCGCCACTCGAACCACGATGCGCGCCGCCTCGGTGGAGCGCTTCGGCGGGCCCGAGGTCGTGCACGTCGCCGAGGTGCCGAGGCCCGAGGCCGGGCCCGGCGAACTCCTCGTGCGGGTGCGCGCATCGACGGTGAGCATCGCCGACCACCGGCTGCGAAGCCGCAGCGTGCCGCGCGGCCTCGGGCTGCTCGTCGCGCCGGTCATCGGGGTGTTCCGTCCCAGGATGCCGGTGCTCGGCATGGAGGCGTCGGGCGTCGTCGAATCCGCCGGGCCCGGCGTCACGCGATTCGCTCCCGGCGACGAGGTCATCGTGATGCGCGGTGCGCGCGTGGGCTGCCATGCCGAGTTCGTCATCGTCGACGCCGACGGCGATGTCGCGCCGAAGCCCGCGAACCTCTCGTTCGAGGAGGCCGCGGCGATCGTGTTCGGCGGCCACACCGCCATGCGCTACCTCGACGGGGTGACGATCCGGCCCGGCAGCCGCGTGCTCGTGAACGGCGCCTCGGGTGCGGTGGGATCGGCTGCCGTGCAGCTCGCGGCGGCCAGGGGCGCACACGTGACCGCCGTGACGAGCGGGCGGAACGCCGAACTCGTGCGCTCCCTCGGCGCGAGCGAGGTCGTCGACTACACGCGCGAGGACTTCGCGGCGGGCGGCCGTTCCGACGACACCCGCTACGACGTGATCGTCGAGTGCGTCGGCAACGCGCCGTTCGGCCGCGTCGCCCACCTGCTCAGGCCGGGCGGTGCGCTGCTGCTCGTCATCGCCGACCTGCCCGGCATGCTGGCCGCCGGCATGCAGGCCCGCCGGAGCGGCTTCGTGGTCGACCACCGCGGTGGCCCGATGGGCCACGAGGGCATGGCACGCCTCGCGGCGCACGCCGAGTCAGGGGTGCTGCGACCGGTCATCGATCGCACGTTCGACCTCGACGAGATCGTCGAGGCGCACCGCTACGTCGACACCGGCCGAAAGCGGGGGAGCGTGGTGCTCCGCATCGGGTGAGGTTGCGGGTGAGGCCCGGCGCTCAGCGGTTCAGAGCCCGGCGCTCAGCGGGTCGCGCGCTCGAGCAGCTCGAGGATGTGCACGTAGGGCTCGCCCGTCGCGCGCGTCATGCCGATCTCGCACGTGCGGTTGCACGAGGCGTGCGCGTCGAAGTCGCGTTCGGCGAGCTCCGCCGCCTCGGCCGCCGTCGCCGAGGCCGTCAGCTCGGGGTGGAGCATGCCGCGGTCGCCGGCGAATGCGCAGCAGCCCCAGGCATCCGGCACCACCGCGTCGACGGCCACCGCGTTCGCGAGCTGCCGCAGGTGGTCGTTCGAACCGAGCCGGGTGCTCGAACAGGTCGGATGCAGCGCGAGCGAGTCGAGCCGCTCGCCGATGTCGAGGGCCGGCAGCAGCCGCTCGGCCGCGAAGTCGACCGCGTCGACGATGCGGAGCGAGACGGGGGCGCCGTCGAGCTCGCCCACGTTCTCGAGCGCGTGCACGAGTCCCTCGGTGCATGAGGAGTTGTCGCAGACGATCGGCAGGCGCCCGCCGTCGGAGGCGGCGAGCAGCGCGCGCACCGTCTTCTCGATCGCGGTGGCGTAGCCGGCGGCGAGCCCCTTCGACTTCCACGGGGTGCCGCAGCACAGGCCGTCGATGCCGTCGGGCGTGACGAGTTCGACGCCGGCGCGCTCGCAGAGCAGGCGGAAGGCGGATGCCGCGCCGATGCCGTCGTCGGCCGGGCCGAACATCGAGCCGACGCAGGCCGAGAAGAAGACCACGTCGCCGGTGGCGGCCGAGGCGTGGGCGCGCTTGGCCCCGCCGCGCGGCAGGTCGCCGGTCCACTGCGGCACGACGTCGGTGCCGAGCACCGCGCGGCCGGCGGCGCTCGCGGCCGAGGCGATCGGCGGCACGGCCTTCGCCGCGGTGAGGGCGAGTGAGGCGCCCCGCGTCACCGGGCCCCAAGTCTTCGCGAGGCCCGCGGCGATCGCGCGGGTCGGGGCGTTCGCCTCCTGCTCGCGCAGGCGCCGCACGAGGTCGCCCGTGTTGATCATCACGGGGCACGCCGTCTGGCACATGCCGTCGGCAGCGCAGGTCTCGACCGAGGCGTACTCCTCCGCCGTGGCGAGGCGTGCGTCGAGTGCGGTGTCGCCCGCGTCCCTCGCAGCGGCGCGCGCCCGGCGCACGGCGATGCGCTGGCGCGGCGTGATCGTGACGTCCTTGCTCGGGCAGACGGGCTCGCAGTAGCCGCACTCGACGCAGCGGTCGACCTCCGACTCGACCTCGGGCGTGAGCTTCAGGTGCTCGAGGTGCGCGGTCGGCGAGTCGGTGAGCAGCACGCCGGGGTTCAGCACGCCGGCGGGGTCGCAGAGCGCCTTGACCTCGCGCATGACGGCGTAGAGCTCGGCGCCGAACTGGCGCTCGACGAACGGCGCCATGATGCGGCCCGTGCCGTGTTCGGCCTTGAGGGTCCCGCCGGCGCCGAGCACGAGGTCGACGAGCTCCTCGGTGAAGCGCTCCTGTCGCGGGATCGCATCGGCGACGGTGAAGTCCTCGGTGAGGAGGAAGTGGATGTTGCCGTCCTTCGCGTGCCCGAAGATCACCGCGTCGGCGTAGCCGTGGCGGTCGAAGAGCATCTGCAGCGCCGCGCACGTCGCGGCGAGCTGCTCCACGGGCACGGCGATGTCCTCGAGCAGCGCGGTCGTGCCGGGGCGCCGGGCGCCGGCGATCGCCGCGTAGAGACCCTTGCGGAAGTGCCAGAGGCGGGCGCGCTCCTTCGCGTCGCGGGTGACCTCGAGCGCGGGTGCGCCGGCGGCCGAGAGGGCTGCGGCGGCACGGGCGAGCTGCTCGGCGAGGTCGTCGTCGTCGCGGCCGTGGTACTCCACGAGCAGCGCGGCGTGGCCGTCGATCGAGACGCCGTCGATGATGCCGGATGCCGCGGGGTCGGCCTGGATCACGCGGAGCGATGCGGCGTCCATCAGCTCGAGGGTGGCGGCGCCGGTCTCGACGAGCACCGGCAGGATGCCGGTCGCCGCGTCGAGCGTGGGGAACACGACGAGCGCCGTGGCGATGCTCGAGGCGATCGGCACGGTGTCGAAGACCGCCTCGGCGACGAAGCCGAGCGTGCCCTCGCTGCCGACCATGAGGTGCGCGAGGATCTCGACCGGCTCGCTGAAGTCGAGGAAGGAGTTGAGGCCGTAGCCCATCGTGTTCTTGCCGCGGTACTGGCGCTCGATCTCGGCCCGCAGGTCTGCGCGGCCGCGCACGAGGTCGCGGAGCCGCGCGAGTCCCGCGTGCAGCTCGGGCTCGGCCTCGGCGAGCCGCTCGTCGGCATCGGGCGCCGAGGTGTCCACGACCGTGCCGCTCGGCAGCGCGAAGGTCAGCGAGGCGAGCGTGCGGTAGCTGTTGTGGTGCGTGCCGCAGGCCATGCCGCTCGAGTTGTTGGCGATCACGCCGCCGATGGTCGCGGCGATCTCGCTGGCCGGGTCGGGGCCGAGCTTGCGGCCGTGGCGGAGCAGGCGGGCGTTGACCTGCCGCACCGTCGCCCCCGGCTGCACGCGCACCCGAGCGCCGGCCACCTCGGGCTGGATGCGGCGGAACGCCGTGCGGGTGTCGAGCAGGATGCCCTCGGTCGAGGCCTGGCCCGAGAGGCTCGTGCCGCCCGAGCGCACCGTGACCCCGATTCCGGTCTCAGCCGCGAAGCGGAGCACGGCCGCGACCTGCTCGAGGCTCCGCGGCGTGACCACGGCGGCGGGCGTCAGCAGCACGTGGGAGGCGTCGACGCCGGCGACGATGCGGTCGAACTCGGCGACCGAGACATCCGTGCCGGTCGAAGCGGTCGAAGCGGTCGTTCCGAGCGCTCGAGCGAGCTCGGCGGCGAGGCGGGCGTCGCCGGGGTCGACGGCGGAGCGGCGGGCGGTGGCTGGCACGGTCATGCGGTGCGGCTTCCTGTGACTGCTGGGGTGGCGGTGCGAACGCGGATCGCCGACAGAGCGGCGACGACGAGGCAGATGACGGCGGTCGCGACGAAGGTCGCGGGTGCGGTGGGGTCGTCGGTGAAGAACAGGATCGCGGCGGGCACGAAACTGCCGCCGGCGGCGCCGCAGGCGACGAGTACCCCGGTCGCCTGCGCGGCTTCGTCGTCGTCGAGGCGATCGAGCGCGAGGCCCACCGTGAGGGCGTAGGTCGGGGCGAGGGCGACGACGGCGATCGCGATCGCGACGAGGCCGAACACCGGTGCCGTCGGCGTGACGACGGCGGCGACGCCGAGCACCACGGCGGCGGTGAGCGTGCCGATGAGCAGGGCGCGACGCGTCGTGACGCCGCTCCGCAGCATCGCCGAGGAGGCGAATCGGCCGACGGCCATGAGGCCCCAGAAGATCGAGGTGCCGATCGCCGCGGCAGCGGGGTCGACCCGCAGGAGCTCGGCCGGGATCACGGCCGACCAGCCGGCGAACACGGTCTCGACGCCCACGTAAAGAGGGAGTGCGATCGCGAGCGGCAGCAGTGCGGCGACGCTCGCACGACGAAGGCCGCGCTGACGCTCGCCGCGGGTCGGTGCGGCGGTGCCGCGGGCGGCGGTGGACAGTGCAACCGCTGCGGCGAGTTGCGCGGCCGCGACGATGAGGAGCACGAGCTGCGGCCGCTCGGTGCCGGCGGCCAGGGCGACGAGGAGCGGGGTGAGCGCCGCGGTGACGGCGACCGTCGCCGTGAGCGCGGTGAGGATGGTGGCCGTCGAGGACGATGACGCGGCCTTCGAGGCGACGCTCGCGGATGCCTCGGTGAGCCCGAACCCGAGGCCGGCGAGTGCGGCGAAGGCGATGAACGCCGGTGCGGTGCCCGCGAGGGCGGCGCCGCCGAGCGCGACCGCCTGCACGAGGCATCCGATCGCCGCCAGGTGCAGGGCCCGCATGTGACGCAGCACGAGGCTCGAGGCGAGCACACCGATGAGCAGGCCGCCGAAGAGGGCGGGGATCGCGGAGACGACGGATGCCCCGACGCTCTGCTCGACCGCCGGGAGCGCGGCGGGAATCGCCGCCGCGGTCGCACCGAGCCCGGCGAACGCGGCGGAGAGCCCTCGGATCGCCGGAGTCACCGGTGAAGCGCGCGGAGGTGGTGCACCGCGGCGTAGGTGTTGCGGATCGCCTCCATCGACTGGTCGTAGCTGGCCTGGGCGACGCCGATGAAGACGCAGTCGACGACCATGAGCTGCGCGATCCGGCTGCCGAGCGCCCCCGAGCGGAACCCGGTCTCGCGGGCGGCGGTGGTCAGCACGATGTCGGCCTGCTCGGCGAGCGGGGAGTGATCGTGATTGGTGATCGCGATCGTCGTGGCGCCCGAAGCGCGTGCGATCGCGAGGAACTCGATCGTGTCGACGGTGCCGCCGCTGTGCGAGACGGCGATCGCCACGGTGCCGGGGCGGAGCGTCGCCGCCGAGGTCCATGCGGCGTGCGGGTCGGACCAGTTGAGCGCGGTGCGGCCGATGCGGGTGAGCTTCTGCTGCAGGTCGAGGCCGACGAACGAGCTCGCGCCGACGCCGAAGATGTCGACACGCGGGGTCGCCCCGACCGCGTCGACGGCAGACTGCAGCGCGTCGATGTCGAGCACCTTCGCGGTGTCGGCGATCGAGAGCGTCTCGGCCATCGAGACCTTCGCCACGATGTCGTCGAGGGTGTCGTCGCGGTCGATGTCGCCCGAGATCTCGGGCAGCCCGGCGGTCTCGAACGTCTCACGGGCGACGTCGCGCAGCACGTCCATGCGGAGGTCTTTGAAGTGCTCGTAGCCCATGCGCTTGCAGAAGCGAACGACCGAGGTGGTCGAGGTGTCGCAGCGGGCGGCGAGCTCGGCGATCGAGAGCTCGGCGATCAACGCGGGCTCGGAGACGAACAGCGAGGCGATGCGCTGCTCGCTCGGACGCAGTTCGGGCAGGATCGCGCGGATGCGCACGAGCACGGGGCGCTGGCCGGGCTCGTCGACCCTGGGCTCGTGAGTGGGCATCAGCTCTCCTCGTCGACAACACTCGATGCCCCGTCGGGGCGGTGACACCACCCTAGAAGAAATTTTGTTACATGCCTAGCCGATGTGATGTACTTTTGTGACCCACTGAGATCATCGATGCTCTTCGACCCGGCGCACACAGCGCAGTACCACCCGGACGAGGCAGCACCTAGCCCTGAGGAGTTCCCCCATGAACGGAGGCAACCGCGGTGCACGCGGCGCCCTCGCAGCGGTCGGCCTGGCAGCGGCCGTCGCACTGACGATCACCGGCTGCAGCTCGGCGAAGCCCGCGGCCACCGACGAAGCGGCCGCAGGCGGCGCGCTCGTCGTCGGCGTCACGAGCGATCCCGACACGCTGTTCCCCTGGAAGGCCACGCAGTTCCAGGCCGTCAACGTGCTGCAGAACCTGTACGGCACGCTGACCGAGTTCGACGCCGACCTCAACGTCGTGCCCGGGCTCGCCGAGTCGTGGGAGGCGTCGGAGGACGGCCTCACCGTGACCTTCAAGCTGCGCGAGGGCGTCACCTTCGCGGACGGCTCGACCTTCGGCTCCGAAGACGTGAAGTTCTCGCTCGAGGCCATCCAGGCCGAGGACACCGCAGCCGTCTCGCGCACCTCGCTCGCATCGGTCGCGGGCATCGAGGCGCCCGACGAGCAGACCGTCGTGCTGACGCTCAGCGCGCCCGACGCCGCCCTGCCGGCGAACCTCGCCGTCATCAACATGGCGATGCTCTCGTCCGATGACACCGAGGCCGAGCTCAACACCACGCCGAACGGCACCGGGCCGTTCGTGCTCGAGGACCGCAAGGCCAGCCAATCGCTGACGCTCGCCAAGAACGACGCGTACTGGGGCGACACCGCGAAGCTCGACACCGTCGAGTTCCGCGTCATCCCCGACGAGTCCTCGATCGTCTCGGCCATGCAGTCGGGCAACGTGCAGCTCGCGGTGTTCGACGACCCGCTCGTCGCACAGACCGCCGAGAGCGGCACGGTCACCGTCGAGAAGACCCCGCAGCTGAGCTACCACGCATTGCAGCTGAACGCCCGCCGCGGCGACCTCGCCGATGTGAACGTGCGTCTCGCGATCCAGTGCGCCGTCGACCGTCAGGAGGTGCTCGACACCGCCGCACTCGGCGAGGGCGAGGTGACCGGCCCGATCACGTCGCCGGCATACCGCTCCGACGCCGACGCCCGCCCCTGCCCCGAGCGCGACCTCGACAAGGCCGCGAAGTACCTCGACAAGGCCGGCAAGTCCGACGGCGTCACGATCAAGACGATCGTCTCGCAGGGCGAGTACGCGACGAGCGTCAACGAGGCGCAGAACCTCAAGGCCCAGCTGGCCGAGGCGAACATCACCCTCGAACTCGAGGTGCTCGAGTCGGGTGCCTTCGTCGACCGTTGGATCGCCGCCGACTTCGACGCGGCCGTCGCCCTGAACGGCGGACGCCCCGACCCCGACGGCATGTACGGCCGCTACTTCACGAGCACCGGCAACCTGAACCAGGTCGCCGGCTACAGCTCGCCCGAGCTCGACGCGCTGTTCGCCGAGGGCAAGCAGAGCTCCGACCCCGATGAGCGCAAGGACATCTACGCGCAGATCTCGGAGAACCTCGAAGACAACGCCGCGTGGATCTGGTTCTTCACGAGCTACTCCTACACCGCTGCCGCGTCCGAGGTGCAGGGCTTCACGCCCATGGCCAACGGTTCGCTGCAGTACCTCCGCACCACGACGGTCAACTAAGACCCCGAACGGCGCGGCGCCCCCACACATGCGCCGCGCCGTTCGGCACAACCCACGGAAGACCATGCTTCGACGACTCTTCAGGAACCCGGTGCTCCGGCGCATCCTCGCCGCAGTGGCGACGCTGCTCGGCGTGGCGGTGTTCGTCTTCATCATGTTGCGGGCGATCCCCGGCAACCAGATCACGGCCGGCCTCGGCACCGAGGCCGCCGCCCTCACGCCCGCTCAGCAACAGCAGCTCGAGGCGTACTACGGACTCGACCAGCCGCTCATCGTGCAGTTCTTCAGCTGGCTCGGCAACATCTTCACCGGCAACCTCGGCTTCTCGGCCCGCGCGCAGCAGAGCGTGCTCGAGCTGACGGCGCAGTCGCTGCCCGTCACCATCGAGCTGGCGCTCTTCTCGATCGTGCTCGCACTCGCCATCGGCGTGCCGCTCGGCATGCTCTCGGCGTCGAGGCCCGACTCTCCCCGTGACGCCTTCGGGCAGGTCGTCGGCCTCGCCGGTCTCTCGATCCCCGCGTTCCTCCTCGCGACGACGCTTCTCGCGGTGCTCGCCTCGAGCTTCGGGTTCAACCCCAACGGCGAGGGTTACGCGTACTTCCTCGACAACCCGTGGCTGAACCTGCAGCAGATGCTGCTGCCCTCGCTCGTGCTCGGCTTCGGCATCGCGGCCCCCATCATGCGCACGACGCGCACCGCCGTGCTCGAGATCCGCTCGAACGACTTCATCCGCACGGCGAAGGCCAAGGGCGTTCCGCCCCGCCGGCTCCAGGCCAAGCACGTGCTCGGCAACGCACTCGTGCCGATCGTCACGATGACGGGCCTGCAGTTCGGCTACCTGCTCGGCGGTGCCGTCGTGGTCGAGCAGATCTTCTCGCTGCCGGGCATCGGCCGACAGGTGCTGCTCGGCATCCAGCAGAAGGAGTACGCGCTCGTGCAGAGCACCGTGCTGATCATCGCGCTCTCGTTCGTGATCGTGAACCTGCTGACCGATGTGCTCTACCGCATGATCGACCCGAGGGTGCGTGCCGCATGACCGACATCACTCAGACCGCGACCCTCGCTCCCGGCGGCGGACGGACCATGGAGCGCGTCCGCCTCCTCCTCCGCAGCCGGAGCG
The DNA here is from genome assembly GCF_001429165.1 of Agromyces sp. Root81. Taxonomy (GTDB): domain Bacteria; phylum Actinomycetota; class Actinomycetes; order Actinomycetales; family Microbacteriaceae; genus Agromyces. The sequence continues at coordinate 207,571 of NZ_LMIR01000003.1, read as the reverse complement.
GCCTCGTCGGCCTCATCATCGTCATCGTGCTGGGCGTGCTCAGCCTGCTCTCGGCGTTCGGCCTGCTGCCCTACGACCCGATCGCGCAGGACCCGCCGGCCCGACTGCAGCCGCCGTCGGCCGAGCACTGGTTCGGCACCGACCAGTTCGGCCGCGACGTCTTCTCGCGCGTCGCAGCGGGCGTCGCCAACTCGGCACTCATCTCGCTCGTCGCCGTGGCGTTCGCCACCCTCGTCGGCACGTTCTGCGGCCTCGTCGCCGGGTTCTACCGTGGTGTGTCGGACGGCGTGATCTCGGGCGTGACGAACGTGCTGTTCGCCTTCCCGCCGCTGCTCCTCGCGCTGTCGCTCGCCTCGGTCTTCGACCGCAACTGGTTCACGATCGCCGTGGCCATCGCGATCGTGTACGTGCCGATCTTCATCCGCGTGACCCGCGGGCCGGTGCTCTCGCTCCGCGAGATCGAATACGTGAAGGCCGCGACGAGCACGGGGCAGAGCCGCTCGATGGTGATGTTCCGCCACGTGCTGCCGAACATCACCTCGATCATCATCGTCCAGGTCACGCTGTCGCTCTCCTGGGCGGTGCTGACCGAGGCATCCCTGAGCTTCCTCGGCCTCGGCACCCCGCCGCCGGCCCCGTCGCTCGGCTCCATGATCTTCGAGGCGCGCACCCTGATCGGCATCGCGCCGTGGACCATGATCGCCCCCGGCGCGGTCGTCGTCCTCCTCGTCGTCGGACTGAACCTCCTCGGAGACGGTCTGCGCGACGCACTCGACCCCAGAAACAGAGGAAAGAAATGAGCACGCTCGACGACGACCTGGCGAACCTCGCCACCGAGGCGAGCAACCCGCGCTACGCGGAGCTCGACCGGATGAGCGTCGCGGAGATCGCCGCGGCCATGAACGAGGCCGACGCCACGGTGCCCGTCGCCGTCCATCGCGCGCTGCCGCAGATCGTTCCGGCGATCGAGGCCGCGAGCGAGCGGATGTCGCGTGGCGGGCGCCTCGTCTACGTCGGCGCCGGCACGCCGGGCCGCATCGCCGTGGTCGACGCGTCGGAGTGCCCGCCGACGTTCAGCACGCCGCCCGAGCTGGTCTTCGCGATCATGGCCGGTGGCGCATCCGCCATCGTCACCCCCACCGAGGGCGCTGAAGACGACGCCGAAGCCGGCTCCTCGGCGATCGACGCGGCGGAGATCGGCCCGCTCGACACGGTCGTCGGCATCGCCTCGAGCGGCCGCACCCCGTACGTGATCGCGGCCATCGAGCGCGCCCGCGCGCTCGGCGCCCTCACGGTCGGCCTCTCGTGCAACGTCGACACGGCGCTGAGCGCGGCCGCCGAGTTCCCGATCGAGGTGGCCGTCGGGCCCGAGGTGCTGACCGGCTCGACTCGGCTGAAGGCCGGCACGGCGCAGAAGCTCGTGCTCAACATGTTCTCGACGATCGTGATGGTGCAGCAGGGCAAGACCTACGGCAGCTTCATGGTCGACCTGAAACCCACGAACCACAAGCTCCGCGACCGCGCCGTGCGCATGGTGGCCGAGATCGCCGGGGTGCCGCGCCAGCAGGCGGAGTCGACGCTCGAGGGCAACGACTACGACGTGAAGACCGCGGTGCTCGTGCTCGCCCGCGGCCTCTCGCAGGCCGAGGCGGCGGCCCGGCTGGCCGTCGCCGGCGGCAGGCTCCGTCCCGCGATGGAAGGGGCATGATGCGTGTCCTCGGCATGATCTCCGGCACCTCGCACGACGGCATCGACGTCGCCGTGGTCGAGTTCGCCGAACGCGACGGCGTGCTCTCGGGGCGCGTGCTCCATGACGCCACCACCTCCTATACGCCGGCCCTGCGCGAGCGGCTGATCGCCGCCCTGCCTCCCGCGCCGACGACGCTCGCCGAGATCTGCGAGCTCGACACGCTCATCGGCCAGGCGTTCGCCGACGCCGCTCTCGCCGCCCGCGACGCGGTCGGCGGGGTCGACGCGGTCACCTCGCACGGCCAGACGGTGTACCACTGGGTCGACGGCGCGCACGCGCTCGGCACGCTCCAGATCGGCCAGCCCGCGTGGATCGCCGAGCTCCTCGGCGTGCCGGTGGTCTCGGACGTGCGCATCCGCGACATCGTCGCCGGCGGCCACGGCGCCCCGCTCGTCTCCTTCCTCGACGAGCTGCTGCTCCGGGATCGCTCGGGCGTCTCGGCCGCGCTGAACCTCGGCGGCATCTCGAACATGACGGTCGTCGGCGAGGGCTCGCTCGTGGCCTACGACATCGGTCCGTCGAACGCGCTCGTCGATGCCGTCGTGGTCGACGAGGCGCTGAACGACCTCGGCTACGACGACGACGCCCGCATCGCGTCGGGCGGTACCGTCGACGAGGAGCTCCTCGCGCTGCTCCTCGCCGACCCGTACTACGCGCTGACGGCGCCGAAGAGCACGGGCAAGGAGCACTTCCACCTCGCCTACGTGCGCGACGCAGAGGCCCGCCTCGGCCGCTCGCTCGAGGTCGCCGACCTGGTGCGTACGCTCACCGAACTCACGGTGCAGACGGTCGCCCGCGACGTGCAGGCGGCCGGCATCGGCTTCCTCGCGGTCTCGGGCGGCGGATGCCGCAATCCGCTGATCCTCGACGGGCTCCGCGCGGCACTGCCCGAGGTCGACGTCGTGCTCGCCGACGAACTCGGCGCTCCGGCCGACAGCAAGGAGGCCATCGCCTTCGCGCTCATCGGCTGGTGCACCCTGCACGGCATCCCGGCGACCGTTCCCGGCGGCACCGGGGCTCGCGCTCCGCGCATCCTCGGCACCATCACGCCCGGCGACGGCCCGCTCGTGCTGCCGCAGCCGGTCGACCGCCTGCGCTCGCTCGTGCTCGAGGCGGGTCGCTGAACCATGTCCGTGACGCTTCGCCCTGCGACGAGCGACGACCGCGACGCGATCGTCGCCGTCTTCCTCGCCTGCTGGCGTGAGAGCTACGTCGGCGTGCTGCCGGCCGCAGCGATCGAGGCGATGACGGACGACCGTGCGCAGGCGCTCTGGAGTCGGGTGCTCGCCTCGACGGATGGCGCGGTGCTGGTCGCCGAGCACGACGGCCTCGTGCAGGGCGTCACCCGCTTCGCGCCAGAGCAGGAGGGTGACGGCGGTGCGGTGCATTCGCTCTACGTCTCGCCCGACGCCCGCGGCCTCGGCCTCGGCACGCGCCTGCTCGACACCGCGTACGAGTCGCTGAGCGCGGGCGGCGCGGAGTCGGTCGCGCTCTGGGTCTTCGCGGCGAATGCGCCGTCGATCGCGTTCTACCGGGGCCGGGGCTGGCAGCCCGACGGGGGAGCGCGCACGCAGGCCGAGTTCGGCGAGCCGGAGCTGCGCCTCCGCCGTGGTGGACGGGGGCAGGCATGACCCGGCTCGCCGGACTCAGGACGTACGAGGTGTTCGCATGAGCGTGCACGCAGCCCTCCTCGACGCCGCCGAGGCAGTCGTCGCGTCGGGCAGCGCTGCACCTGCCGGCTGCGTGATCGGCATCGACCTCGACGGTGAGCGGCAGGTCGCCGCCGCCGGTCTCGCCGCGCCGGAGCATCCCGCCCCCGTGACGATGCGCCGCAGCACGGTGCACGACCTCGCCTCGGTGAGCAAGGTCGTCGGCACGACCACGGCGCTGCACCGCCTCGCCTCGATGGGCGAGCTCGGCTTCGACGACCTCGCCACGAGGTTCCTGCCGAGCTTCGGCGGTGACGGCGCGACGAGCATCCGCGACCTCCTGCAGCACCGAGCCGGGCTCTGGGAGTGGCAGCCGCTCTACCTCGCGCCCGGCCACGATCCCTCCTCGACGATCGATGCGCTCCCACTCCGGTACGCCCCGCGCAGCGAGCGCCACTACTCCGACCTCGGGTTCATGCACCTCGGCCGGATCGTCGAGGCCGCAGCCGGCCTGCCGCTCGACGCCGCCGTACGCGAGCTCGTCGTGCGACCGCTCGGCCTCCGCTCGCTCGGCTACGGGCCCGTCCAGGGCGAGGCGGCGACGAGTTCGCACGGCGACGAGGCCGAACGCCGCATGGTCGCCACGGGGCATCCGTACCCCGTCTCGTGGGCCGATGACGGCTTCGCCTGGCGCACCGGGCCCGTGAACGGCGAGGCCAACGACGGCAACTGCTTCCACGCGTTCGGCGGCGTCGCCGGGCACGCGGGGCTCTTCGGCTCCATCGACGACGTGCTCGACATCGCGGCAGCGCTCAGCCGTGCCGACGAACGGCCCGAGCTCTGGGACCCCGAGGTCACGGCCGACGTCGTCGCCGCCGGGCCCGACCCCGAGCAGGCGCTCGGCTGGCGACGCCGAGAACTCATCGTGCAGGGCGAGCGGATGCCGCTGCTCTGGCACCCCGGATTCACCGGCTGCGCCGTGGGCTTCGTGCCCGGGCGCGGCATCGCCGTGGCCTTCGCGAGCAACCGCCTGCTCGCGGCCGAGCCGGCGCCCACCGACTTCCACTGGCAGCGCGTGCTCGATGCGCTCGCCTCGATCCTCAGCACACAGGAGTGAACGCGACCATGACCACGAACGAACCGGTGCTCCGCATCAGCGGCCTCTCGATCGCCTTCCGCTCGGGCGGGGAGCTCACCACTGCCGTCAACGACGTCTCGATCGACGTCGCAGCGGGCGAGACCGTCGCGATCGTGGGCGAGTCGGGTTCGGGCAAGTCGACCACGGCCGCTGCGATCAACCGGCTGCTGCCGGAGAACGGCGTCATCACCGCGGGCAGCATCCGATTCGAGGGCCGGGAGATCACCGAGCTCGGCGAGAACGAACTCGTGAAGCTCCGCGGTGCGGGCATCGGCCTCGTGCCGCAGGACCCGATGTCGAACCTCAACCCGCTCATGCGGGTCGGCGAGCAGATCGGCGAGGCGCTCGAGGTGCACGGCTACGGCACCGGCGACACCGTGCGTGCGCGGGTGATCGAGCTGCTCGAGCTCGTCGGCATCCCCGACCCCGAGCAGCGCTCGCGGCAGTACCCGCACGAGTTCTCGGGCGGCATGCGCCAGCGCGCCCTCATCGCCATGGGGCTCGCGTGCCAGCCGCGACTGCTCATCGCCGACGAGCCGACCTCCGCCCTCGACGTCACGGTGCAGCGCCGCATTCTCGACCAGCTCGACCAGTTGACCGGCGAGATGGGCACCGCGGTGTTCCTCATCACGCACGACTTGGCGCTGGCAGCGGAGCGCGCTGACCGCATCGTCGTGATGTTCCGCGGCAGCATCGTCGAGACCGGCACCTCGCAGGAGGTGCTCGAGAACCCGCAGCACGAGTACACGAAGCAGCTCCTCGCCGCAGCACCGAGCCTCGCCTCGCGTCGCGAACCGCTGCCGATCCGCGGCGGCGATATCGACGCGCGTCCGCTCGTCGAGGTGACCGACCTGCGCAAGGAGTTCCACCTGCGCTCGCCGAAGGCTGGGGAGCCCACGACGTTCACCGCCGTCGACGGCGTGAGCTTCACGATCCCGCGCGGCAAGACCGTCTCGATCGTGGGGGAGTCGGGGTCGGGCAAGTCCACGACCGCGAACCTCGTGCTCGGGCTCGAGCAGATCACCTCGGGTCGCATCTCCTTCGACGGCACCGACCTGACCAAGCTGAAGCGCCGCGAGCTCTTCGCCTTCCGCCGTCGGGTGCAGCCCGTCTTCCAGAACCCGTACGCCTCGCTCGACCCCCGGTACACGGTCGAGGAGTCGATCGCCGAGCCGCTGAAGGTGCACCGCATCGGCAACGCCGCGAGTCGCCGCAAGCGCATCGCCGAGCTGCTCGAGCAGGTCGCCCTGCCGGTGGCGATGGCCTCGCGCCTGCCCCACGAGCTCTCGGGCGGCCAGCGCCAGCGCGTCGCGATCGCCCGTGCCCTCGCGCTCGAGCCCGAACTCGTCGTCCTCGACGAGGCCGTGTCGGCGCTCGACGTGCTCGTGCAGGCGCAGATCCTCGAACTGCTCGCGGGCCTCCAGGCCCGCCTCGGCCTCAGCTACCTCTTCATCAGCCACGACCTCGCGGTCGTGCGCATGATCTCCGACGAGGTGCACGTGATGCAGCGCGGCCGCATCGTCGAGAGCGGCACGCCCGAGCAGATCTTCGACGACCCGCAGGACCCGTACACGCGGGAACTGCTGGCGGCGATCCCGGGGGCGGCGCTCACGGCGTGACCCGCCGCGTGCGTGCGCGAGCGCACGACGGTGCCGTCACGCGACCGCGGCGGGTCTTCGTTCGAGCTGGTCGGTCAGCCTCGTCGGCGACTTCGTGGAGTGGCGCCATCGGCCGCCCGGGTCGAGCCAGACGGGCGGACGGATCTGCGGTGCGCCCCTGATCATGCGGATGCCCCACCCCGAGGTCTCGAGGGTGCGGTGATGGAACCAGCAGAGCAGCACTCCGTTGTCAGGGTGGGTGGGGCCGCCGTCGGCGTCGGGGATGACGTGGTGGATCTCGCACCACGATGCGGGCACACTGCACCCCGGGATGAGGCATCCACCATCTCGGAGCGTGATCGCCCGGCTGGTGCGGTGTGAAGCAGCGCTCGGGTGAGCCGAGCCGGACGATGCGGCCGCCGTCGAAGGTGACCTGCTGCGTGCCGCCGGTGCACATCAGCTGCCTCGCCGCGCGAATCGACACCGGGATCTCGACACCGTCGGCGTGGGCCACACCGTGCCCGGTCTCGAGGTCGGCAGCTCGAACGCTCCCCGAGCGGGCGGCGGTCGCGATGATCGCCGCCATGACATCGTGACGCTGCTGGTCGGCCGTTCGCTGCTCACCGTTGCGTTCGACGTCGGCGCGCTCTTCGGCGGTCATGAAGCCGCCGCCTGATCGTGGCGCGAGATGCGCGTCGAACAGCCGTCGCAGCCCCGCTGCGACCTCGGGCAGGAGTTCGCCGGTCACCGGGATGAGACCGTCGCGCGCCCGGCCGAGTCGAAAGCCTCGCCGCCGCATCGCGCGTTCGTCGTCGGGCTCGGGCCCGTCTTGGTCGAGGAACGCGGCCCAGATCTGCGCCTGGACCCGGAGTTCGTCTGCGGTGCAGCGCACCGGTGCGGCATCGCCTGAGGCAACGGCCGCCGCGACGAGTTCGCGCTCGGCCGCGCGAAGGTCGGCGGGGTCGGCGACCCGCCGGGTGCGTTCGAGCTCTCGCACGATCGTGCCCGCGGCATCCGCCCCGAGCTCACCATCGGCCAGCGCCGCCGAGACCGCGGGAAAGCGCGCCGGCAGCGGGTCACCGGTCAGGCCCCGGCGCGGTCGGGTGGCGGTGCCGAGCGCGATGCGCCGCCGAGACTCGGCGCCCGACACCTGCGTGACCCGCTCGAGCAACTCGGCGGCGGAGCGGCAACCCCGGCGGACCGACAACCGCTCGCCGCCCAGCTCGACCCGCGACCGTTCGCCGACCTCGCCGGCGCACGCAACGCGGTGGGCGTCGATCACCCGACCGACCGCCTCGATCGCGGCGGTCGCGGCGAGCAGTTCATCGTCGGACCAGCCGGCGGGCTCCTCGACGCGCACCACGTCGAGGAGCGAGGATCGCACCTCGTCGAGCGCATCGACGATTCCGTTCATGACTCAATCCTGCCGCCACCCACCGACATTCACGCGTGGCACGAAACCGCAGATCAGCCTGTGAATAACTTCACCAGCCCGTCGCCTGTGGAGGGGGAGTCGCCTCCAGCGCCACCGGCATCTCGATGCCGCAGGTTCGTCGTGCCGCAGCATGGATTGCGCGCGACCGGCGTCGCTGACGTCGACTCACCCGGCGCCCGATGCGGATCGTCGATGCAGTCACTCGTCCTCCACATGTGAGCGAGAGAGGGTCATGGCCTCCGGCCCGATCCGATGCGGGAGTTCGTGCCTGCCCGGTGCGACGCTACGGGCATGGGAATCCGCTATTACGCCTATCCGGTCGCGTCGGGCGACATCGACGACGCGAAACGCGACCCAGACCTCTATCTGGGTACCGATCCGCTCATGGACGCTTGGGGTGCGTCCGAGCGACGGCCCCGGATGCTCTATCTGGACAAGTGCTGGGGCTGCCTTCAAGGGGAGTTCGGCGTCGATTCTCCGCTCGAACGACCCGCCGCCGAGTTGGTACGAGGTGAGGTGACCTTCGTCGATCTCGGATGGATCGGATTCCGGCGCGTCCTCGATCCCGACCAGGTCGCCGAGATCGCTGCCGACCTCGATGCCGTGCTCGCAGACGCCGAGTGGACTTCGATCGATTGCCGCTTCGACGGGGCGACGGATTACGTGCGGTCATACATGGCAGATGCTCGAGACTTCACGCGATCCCTCGCAGAGCGAGGTGAAGGTCTCGTGTATCTCATCGGCTGAGTCGCGCCCGACGATCGAGGCGCTCGGCGAAGACGGCTTCCGAAAGTGGGGCGCGTGCGCCAGAGGATCTCGATACGCTCGCTGACGCTCGCTACCCGATCGGCTTCGTGTCGAACACGAGCGTGCGCAGCAGCACCTCGAGCGAGGCCTGCACGCGCGCATCCGTCCACGCGGCCGGATCCTCGACGGCCTTGACGTCGTAGCCGCGGCAGTAGAGGTAGAGGATGTCGGCGATGTGCGCGGCCGTGTCGAGATCGACGGATGCCCCGTCGCGCTCGACGTGCTCGGCGCCGGCGAGGAACTTGTCGTAGGTGGCATCCGTCACCCGGCGCACGACCTGGTAGGCGCGCTCGTTCGCGCCGCGCACGTCGGCGATGACCTCGATCCAGAGGCTGCGCAGCACGTTCTCCTCGGGGGAGGAGGTGCACATCCACCGGGCGAGCGCCGCGAGGCGTTCGACGCCGACGAGGTCGCCGAGGTGTTCGAGGCGCTCGACGTCCCAGTTGGTGCGGGCATGGTCGAGGGCGTTCGCCATGAGGTGGGCGCGCGAGGGCACGAAGTTCGTGATGTATGCGGTCGATCGGCCGAGGCGAAGAGCGACGGCGCGCAGCGTCACGGCACGGGTGCCGCGCTCACGGGCGACGTCGACGGTCGCGCGTGCGATGTCGGCGAGGCGTTCGTCGGTGTCGACGTCGATCGGCACGGTGCCCTCCCTCTCTCGGTTGACAGCCTGCCAGCTTCGCCGCTACGTTTCAAAACGTTGTTGTAAAACACGCCGATATCTCAGTCACCGGAGAGGAACACGCATGACCGCGAACGGCGGAGTCTCGTTCTGGCTGCAGCAGCTCGGGCTGCCGACGCAACGCCCTGCCCTGCCCGGCGATCTCGACGTCGACGTCGCGATCGTCGGTGCCGGCTACACCGGACTCTGGGCGGCGTACTACCTGAAGCGCGACCAGCCTGACCTGCGGGTCGTCGTGCTCGAGCGGCGATTCGCCGGCTACGGCGCCTCGGGCCGGAACGGCGGATGGCTCACCAACTCGGTCACCGGCGGTCGCGAGCAGTACGTGAAGACGCATGGCCGCGACGCGGCGATCGCGCAGCAGCTGGCGCTCAACGCGACAGTCGACGAGGTCATCGCCGTCGCGGCCGCCGAGGGCATCGACGCCGACCTGCACAAGGGCGGCGAACTCGAGGTCGCCTACACGCCGGCGCAGCTCGCCCGGCTGAAGTCCTACGCCGCCGCCGAGCAGTCGTGGCCGGCGACCGACGTCGAACTCCTCGACGCGAAGCAGGCGGCCGCCCGGGTGAACGTCGCGGGCCTCCTCGGCGCCGCCTGGCATCCGCACTGCGCACGGGTGCACCCCGCGAAGCTCGCCCTCGGCCTCGCCGACGCGGTCGAGCGACTCGGCGTGACGATCTACGAGGGCACCACGGTCACCGAGATCCGCCCAGGCGAAGCACGCACCGAGCACGGCACCGTGCGGGCCGCCCACGTGCTGCGCGCCACCGAGGGCTTCACGCCCGACCTGCGCGGCGAGCACCGGACGTGGCTGCCGATGAACTCGTCGCTCATCGTGACCGAGCCGCTCGCGGCATCCGTGTGGGACGAGATCGGCTGGAACGGCCGTGAGGTGCTCGGCGACCTGGCGCATGTCTACATGTACGCGCAGCGCACCGCCGACGACCGCATCGCGTTCGGCGGCCGCGGCGTGCCCTATCGCTACGGTTCTCGCGTCGACCAGGACGGCCGCACCCAGCAGGCCACCATCGACAGCCTCGGCGCGCTGCTCGCGCGCTTCTTCCCTGCAGCAGCGGATGCCGCGATCGATCACGCCTGGTCGGGAGTGCTCGGCGTGCCGCGCGACTGGGCGGCGACCGTCGGCGTCGATCGCGCGACCGGACTCGGCTGGGCCGGCGGCTACGTCGGCACCGGCGTGACCGCGACGAACCTCGCGGGACGCACCCTGCGCGACCTCGTGCTCGAACGCGACACCGAGCTCACCCGGCTGCCGTGGGTCGGCCACCGAGCTCGAAAGTGGGAGATCGAGCCGCTGCGCTGGCTCGCGGTGCAGGCCATCTACGGGGCCTACCACGCCGCCGACCGGGCCGAACTGCGCGGACGCGCGACCACGTCGCCGATCGCCCACGTCGCCGACCTCGTGGCCGGGCGCTGACATGACCGGGGGAACCATGGACCAGCCCGTCTCGCTCGGCGCCGGCGACACCCTCGTCATGCCGAGCGGATGGCGCGGGGCCTGGGTCGTGCACGAGACGGTGCGCAAGCTCTACGTGATCGTCGACGACGCCTGATCCCACGCCGGGCCCTCGAGCTCGTCGACCAGCGCCGTGCCCGCGGCATCCCGCGCCACCGCTTCGCCGAGCTTCGCCGCGGCCTGGCGGTAGCGGTCATCGCCGAGCACCTCGGCGACGGCCGCGGCGATCCGGCGCGACGGCGCGCGTCGCGGCACCGCGATGCCCGCGCCCCGTGCCGTGACCCGTACGGCGTTGTCGGCCTGATCCCGGCCGTGGTGCAGGATCACGAGCGGCAGGCCGGCGGCGAGCGCCTTGATAACGGTGCCGTGGCCGCCGTGCGTGACGACGACGCTCGCCTCCTGCATCACGAGGCGATGCGGGGCGGATGCCACCACGCTCACGTTCGCCGGCGCCCGGATCGCGTCGGGCCGCAGGGCCGGCCCCGTGGTGACGACCCCGCGCACGGGCAGTTCGCCGAGCGCGTCCGTGATGCGTTGCAGGCACTCGACGTGGTTCTGGAACGTCGACGACATGGCCACGAGCACGAGCGGGCCGTCACCGTCGTGCGGCGTCCAGGTCTCGTCGGCGGCCCACGACGGATCATCGAGCACGGGCCCGACGTAGCGGGCGTTGGCGGGCAGCTCCGCCGGGAAGTCGAACGCCGACGAGGTGAGCACGAGCTGCCGGCTCGCGTGCTGCATCTGGTTCCACGTCGTCGCGATCGGCGCGAGGCCGTGCGCGGCGCGGACCGCGTTGATCGGCGCCAGCGTGTACCGGTCGAACAACCGCACGCCCGCGGCGCCGAACGCCCGATCGCGCACGCGGCCGAGCGGGCCGCGCGCGGGGGCGAGGCCGGCGCCGAACGGCGGCATGCCCTTCGCAGGCAGGGCGTAGACGTTGGGCATCAGCACGTCGAACGGCACTCCGCGGGCCTCGGCGGCGATCATGGCTCCGACGGCGAAGGCCGAGGTGAGTACGAGACCCGGGCGGAACTCGTCGATCGCCGCGACGGTGTCGACCGCCTGCTCCGGCGCAGGGCCCGCGATCATGGCCTCGGCCAATCCGCGCGCAAGGCTCGTCGGGGTGCGCATCTCCCAATCCCGTAGCGTCTCGGTCTGGCTCGACGTCCACGGGCGAACCCGGGCGCCCGTGCGGCGGGCCTGGTCGGTCATCGACTCGTCGACGAGCAGCGTGACGCGGTGCCCGCGCTCGACGAGCCGACGGGCGACACCGAGCTCGGGCGGCACCGTGCCGCCGCCGTCGGTGAGTGCGAACAGGTACGTGTTCGGGGTCGGGCGATCGGAGCGCTCCTGGCGGTGGGCGCGCTCTGCGGTAGCGCTCGCCGGGGGCGCCTCGTCGTCGCTCATGCGCGGAACCCTACGCCGCCGTTCCGGCGGCGGCATCCGTGCTGGCGCTGAACGCCGGATCGGGAGGCCTACTCCGCAGTGGCGTCCATCGCCTGGTCCATGACGTAGATCGTCGCCCCGCCCGGGTCGCGAGAGGTGGCCATGAAGCCGCCCGCGGTGTCAGCCGTTCGTCATCGGTGCGATGTCGGTCGTGACGGCGCCGAACGGGAACGGGTACAGGAACGTGCCGGTGCCCCATTCGTCGATCGGGATCAGCGAGAACCAGACCAGGCTGATCACGATCGAGGCCGGGGCGATGATGCCGATGAAGACCGCAGCGCGGTCGAGGATGCGCAGCGCATCGCTCTCGCTCGCCGCGCGCTTGAGCACTCGGGAGATCGCGATGAGCACCGCGAGCACGATCGCCGCGTAGACGAACCAGCTGGGTTCGAGGGTCAGCGTGATGCACCGCGGTGCGACGTCCGTCGATTTCCCCTCGGCATCGAGGAACCCGCCGTCGCCCGTGAACCCGCCGGCGCAGTAGCTCTTGCCGGCGTGCGTGAAGAAACCGTAGAACAGCGAAGCCGCGAATCCGAGCACGAGCAGTCGGCGCACCCGGAGCAGGAGTGCGGCGCCGGGCAGGGTCGAGAGGCTCGCACTCGGCGGATGTTCGATGGTCTCGGGCATGCGGTGGCCTCCGGATTCGAGTCGTGCTGTCATCGTGGCAGCCACGATGTCGTCGGGCAAGCGCGCCGGTGCGATGCGCCGTGACGCTCTTCGAAGGGCCGGGCCGGTGGTCGTCGCCCCGTCACTCCGGACGATTGCCCGCGTCGCCGTTGATCGTGAACGGCGTCGTGACGCCCTCGTACATGACGTGGGCGACGAGGCCGTCGACGGCGTGGGGGAGGGTGTGGCAGTGGTCGCTCCAGATGCCAGGATTGTCGGCGACGAACGCGATGTCGTAGGACTCGCCGGGGTGGACGTCGAGCGAGTCCACCACCCATGGGCTGCCGGATGCCGCGACGCCGTCGCGTGCGAGCACCACGACGTGGTGACCGTGCAGGTGCATGGGGTGCACGTCGCCCGAGTCGTTGCGGAGGTGCATCACCACGACGTCGCCCTCGGCCACGTCGAACATGGGCACGTCGGGGAACATGCGGCCGTTGATGGTCCAGAAGTTGCCGGGCCGGCCGTCGATGATGCCGAAGCGGCGTGCGATCACGTAGTCGTAGGAGCGGTCGGGCGCCGAGGCGTCGAACGGCAGCGGCGTCGGTGTGCCGTACGCGAGCAGGTCGAGGGTCTGCTTCGGCTGCCGCACGGGCGGGGCGGATGCCTCCGGCGCCGAGTCGTCGCCGATGAGCATGCTCCGGGCGCCGCCCACGTGCAGGCGCACGGCCTCGCCCGCCGCAGGCGCCTGCACCGCGACATCCGCTCGCCCGCCGGCGGGGATGAGCACCCGCTGCTCCTCGACGTCCGTCGGTCGGTTCACCTCCTGCCCGTCGATCGCGACGACGCGGAACGGCTCGCCCGACCACACCGAGGCGGTGCCCTGGTCGGTGTTGATGACGCGCACGCGCACCGTCTCGCCGGGCTCGGCATCGACGCGCTCGTCGGCCACGCGGCCGTTGAGGGTGTGCTGGCCGCCGTAGACGTGCAGCAGCGCGGTGACGTCGCGCGCCGCCGCATCGCTCGACGATCCGGATGCCGCAGCCGGCTCGATCACGATCGCGCCGAGCAGGCCGCGTTCGACCTGCACATGCGAGACCTGGTGCGAGTGGTACCAGTACGTGCCGGCATCCGTCGCCTCGAACCGGTAGACGTGACGGCCGCCGACCGGCACGGCGTCCTGCGTGATGCCGGCGACGCCGTCGGCGGCGTTCGGCACGTCGATGCCGTGCCAGTGCAGGGTGGCGCCGTCGGCCACCGACTCGTTGACGAACTCGACCTCGACGAGGTCGCCCTGCCGGGCGCGGATCTCGGGCCCCGGCGAGGTGCTGTTCACCGTGTATCCCTCGATCGACCGCCCGCCCGGCACCTCGACCGTGCCCTCGCGGGCGACGAGTTCGACCCGCACGTCGGCGGGGCGATCGGGGTCGGCGATGAGCGACGTCACGCTCACTGCGGCGGCGGCTCCGGCGGCTCCGGATGCCTCGGCCGCGCCATTCCCGCCGGCCGCGTGCCCGCCGTGTCCGGACGCGCCGGTGTCACCGTGCCCGCCGCCCATCGTCATGACCGAGTATTCGCCGAGCAGCGTGGAGCTCCAGGCCAGCGCGCCGGCGCCGAGCGCGATCGTGACCGCGACGCCGACGACCCCGCACCGGAAGAGCTCACGCCGAGACGGCATTCGAGGTCGCCTCCTCGGTGTCGGTGCGGGTGCCTGCTTCGGCGGGTGGCGTCGGCGTCCGCCGCACCCGCATCGCCGCGATGACGGCGGCTGCGACCACGGCGAGCGCGTTCGCGCCGTGGATCAGCCCGAGGTAGGGCAGGTCCGTGAGCGAGAATCCGAGTACGACCTGCAGCACGATGAGCGCGAGGGTGAGCGTCGCCCAGAGGCGCGCGCCCTTCGCCCGCACGAAGAAGGAGATGACGAGCAGCACGGCCGCGAGGAGCGGCAGCATCGCTGCGCCGCCGATCGCGTGGATCCAGAAGCCGAGTTCGCCGGTGCCGCCGGCCCCGCCGCTCTCGAGCAGCGCCTTGTCGATGACGTCGCCCTCCGACACGCGGTTGAGCACGCCGCCGAACGCGAACGCGATGGCGGCCGCCTGCACGACGACGCCTGCGGCGATCGCCCAGGCCAGTCCCGAGTAGAACCTGCGCATGATGTGCCTCCCTGTTCGTGCGGGCCGTCGGACGCGGCATCCGCTCGCCTCCCACCGTCGCGGGGCAGCGGCGTCGCCGGAACGCGGGTGACCGGACACCGCATGGCGGCCAGCGGGCATGGCGGATGGGGGCCAGCTGCTAAGGGACGTCGGGGCAGGCCCTCTCCCGCGAAGCGCCCGACAGGAGGACGATGGAATCGTGGTCCGCAGGTGGGTGTGCCTTGCGACGCTCGGCCCGATCGGGGTCGCGGCGCTGGTGTACCTCGTCGTCGTTCGGGGCTTCATCGAGGGCGACGCCGATCACGGACTCGCCTGGCCGCTGCTCGGCGCGCTGCCGCTGTTCGTGCTCGGCATGTGGCTGCTCACCGTGTCGTCGTCGCGCACCGCCGTGCTCGTCGCCCTCGCCTCCACGGCGATGCTCGTCGGGTCGGCGTACGAGACGTTCGTGGCGCGCAACATCGAGATCATGGTCGAGCCGTGGTTCCCGCTCTTCAACGTGATCGGCCTCACCGCCGATGCCGCCGCGACCTCGGCGCTGCTGGTCGTGTTCGCGACGTTCCCGACCGGGGTGGTCGAGCACCGGTGGCAGCGCGTTGCCGTCGCGTTCCTCTGGACTCCGCTGCTCGTCGGGCCGCTCACGCTCCTCACGACGCCGCACGTCGTGATGTCGCAGTACATCGGCATCAGCGGCGATGCGATCACCAACCCGTTCGCGGTGCCGTGGCTCGAGTGGGCGGCGCCGGTGGTGGAGCTGCTCGTGGTGCAGGCGTGGGTGGCCGCCGCGCTCGGGGTGGCGGTGCTCGGCTCCCGTGCGATCTTCGGCACCCCCGAGGTGCGGGCCCGCACGCGGGTGATGGGCCTGACGGTCGCGTTGGCCCTGGTGGCCTTCGTGCTGTGGACGTTCCTGCCCGGAAACTGGCTCATCGAGGTGTTCGTCTACGGGTCGCTCCTCGCGCTGCCGGTCGCGGCCGTGCACGGCATCTTCCGGTCCGGGGCGTTCGACATCGCGCCCGACGATCGGGGACGCATGGTGGCGCGTTCGTCGAACCTGCTCATCACGGTCGTGTACGCGGCGGGTGTCGCGATGCCGGCGGTGCTGCTCTCCGACCGGCTCCGCGTCGTTCCCGCGATCCTCATCACGACGATGGCCGCCGTGGCACTGCTGCCGGTGCGCACGTGGATGCAGCGTTGGATCCACCGCGCCGTGTTCGGCGACCGAGAACGCCAGCTGACCATGCTCAGCGAACTCGGCGCGCAGCTCGAGCGCGCAGGCGAGCCGCGGGAACTGCTCAACCGACTCGCCGAGGCGGTGCGCGAGGGGCTCGACGCCTCGTGGGTGCGCATCCGCATCGCGTCGCGTGATGGAGCGCTCGCTGCGGTGCCCATGGGAGTCGCAGGCGCTGCGGCCGACGTGTCCGGCGTCGACGGCGACGAGCCCGAACCCGTCGAGTCGTGCGATCTGCTGCACGGCGACGAGACGCTCGGGCGCATCGAGCTCGGGCACCGGCATCGCGGCGAGTACACCGACGCCGAGCGCACGATGCTGCGCACAGTGGCGGGCCAGGCCGCGGCATCCGTCGCAAACGTGCTGCTGACGGCGCAGCTGGCCGAGCAGCTCGACGAGCTGACCGCCTCGCGCGAGCGGCTCGTCGCCGTGCAGGACGACGAGCGCCGGCGCCTCGAGCGCGACCTGCACGACGGGATTCAGCAGGACGTCGTGGCCCAGATCGCGGGGCTCCGTCTCGCCCGCAACCGGCTGCAGCGCGGCGAGCTCACTGCGGCGGAGCTCGAGGAGCTGCAGGACCAGGCCCGAGAGACGCTCACCGACCTGCGCGAGCTCGCCCGGGGTATCCACCCGCCCGTGCTGAGCGACAACGGGCTCGTGGCCGCCGTCGAATCGGGCGTCGCGCGGTTCCCCATTCCGCTCACGGTCGAGGCGAACGACCGGGTGCGGGCCGAGCGGTTCCCCGACGACGTCGAGACGACCGCCTACTACGTGGTGCGCGAGGCGCTCGCGAACACCGCGAAGCACGCGAACGCGACGCACGCATCGGTCGGGCTCGTGCGCAGCGACGGGCACCTGCGCATCGCGATCAGCGACGACGGATGCGGCATCGGCCCGGCCGCCTCGGGCTCGCACGGCGGCCTCGCGAACATCCGCGACCGGGTCGCCGCGCTGCGGGGCACGGTGCACGTCTCGCCGAACGAGCCGTCGGGCACGGTCGTGCTCGTCGAGCTGCCGCTCGACGGCGTGGGCCCCGCGGCATCCGCTCGGGAGGAGGCGCCAGTTGGATGACCCTGGCGTGCTGCGCGTCGTGATCGCCGAGGACAACTACCTCGTACGCGAGGGTGTGCGGCGCCTGCTCGAGGACTCGGGCGAGGTCGACGTGGTCGCCGCGGTCGGCAACGGCACCGAACTGCTCGACGCGGTGCGCCGGCTCGCGCCGCACGCGGTGCTCACCGACATCCGCATGCCGCCGGGTCACCACATGGAGGGCATCGAGGCGGCGCACGCGATTCGCGCCTCGTCGCCGTCGACCGGGGTGGTCGTGCTCTCGCAGCATGCCGACGAAAGCTACGCCCTCGCGCTGTTCGCCGACGGCTCGGCGGGCCTCGGCTACCTGCTGAAGGACCGCATCGGCGACCTCGAGGACCTCGTGCACGCCCTGCACGAGGTACGGGTCGGCGGTTCGGTGATCGACCCGCAGATCGTCGACACGCTCGTGCGCCGTCGGAGCGCCGCCGGGGCGTCGAGTCCGCTCGCCACGCTGTCGCCGCGCGAGCTCGACGTGCTGCGCGAGATGGCGGCGGGCAAGACGAACGCGGGCATCGAGCAGGCGCTCTTCCTGTCGACCTCGACGGTCGAGAAGCACGTGAACGCGATCTTCACGAAACTGCGACTGCCTGAGACGGGCGTGCACCGGCGGGTCGCCGCGGTGCTCGCGTTCCTGCAGAGCGACGGCACGGAGGCGTCGACATGAGCTTCGATACGCGGAACGGCACGAGAGGGGCCCGCCAGCCGGGACGCAGCCGGCTCGAGCGGTGGGGCAATCAGCGCATGGTGGAGAGCATCCGCCGGAAGGGCGCCCGGCGCGGCGACAAGCTCGTGCTGGTCACGATCGGCAAGCGGACCGGCATCGAGCGGATGACTCCCGTGCGCTGCTTCCTCGCGGATGACGGCACTCGGCTGATCGTGGCGTCGGCGGATGGCGCCCCCCGGAACCCCTCCTGGTACTACAACCTCGCCGCCCACCCCGACCGGGTGCGCATCGAGTTCGCGGGGCAGCGCATCGACGTCACGCCCGAGCAGCTGCACGGCGCCGAGCGCGAAGCCGCGTGGCGGTGGATCACCGCGCAGGCGCGGGGGTTCGCCAGGTACGAGCGCATCACGGACCGGCAGATCCCGGTCATCCGCCTCACGCCGACCGGCCGCTGAGGCTGCGGGGCAGCTGCAGGGCTCGGCGACGTGCGCCCAGCGCCGATCACCGCGAGAATGGGAGTCGAGGCAAAAGGGGTGCGGCATATGGGTGCGCAGAGATCAGATTCGACGACGGATGCATCGCCGGCGACGTCGGCGCCGGATGCCGCGCCTGCGCCGCACGGCCCCGGGCACCACGCCCTCGGCTGCCCCGAGTGCTTCGAGGAGCTGCAGCGCAACCACGACTGGTGGAAGGCGCGCCCCGAGGGTGCACGCCTCGTCGGGCTCGTCGTCGCGCGCGACGACATGCCCTCGGTCGTGGAGCAGCGGAACGACCTCGCCGACTTCGGCGTCGCGATCCTCGACTTCAAGCACCCGGCCGCCGAGGCGCCCGAGACCTGGGAGCAGCGGCTCGGCCGCCTGTTCGGCACCCTGCGGGCCGGCGACGTGCTCGTGGTGGCCAACGAGCGCGCACTCGGCCAGGACCGCGACGAGGTCACGCGCACGATCCGAACGCTCGCCCGGCACAACCTCGTGGTGAAGGTGCTGAGCCACGGGGCGCCGCACCTCGAGAACGCCCGCGGCTGAGTCGAGGCGAGAAGCGGTACCGAAGTACGACATCGATCACGGCTTGGTCCTCCTGTCGGCGTGCGGACGTGGCTCGTCCGACAGACAGGTGCACCGACCGAGCCCGTCCGCGACCGCAGACGGCGACCCCATCGGGACGGGGCGATGCGACGGTGGTCGGGCATGGCCGTGACGTACAATCGCGGCGACGACGAAGCGCCAGGCCGAGATTCCGGCATCGGTGAGATGGAGGGGTCAGGATGTTCGGTTTCGGTTCGAAGAAGAAGACGAAGAAGCTCAAGCTCGAGGATCTGATGGAGCAGATCAGGCCCGACCTGAGTCGGGAATCGCTCGGCGTCGGGCCCGACTTCCCGGGCGTCCACCCTGCAGGCAGGAGCAATGCGGAACTGCGCACGGGGGCGCTTGCGCTCGGTGTACTCGTCGACTGGCGAGAGCTCAACAGCAACCCCCGCTTGATCATGATGTTCGACGTGGAGACCGCCGACGGCATCACGTTCCGCGGAATCGCAGACGAAACCCTCACGATCACCGAGCTCACCCGACTCGCCCCAGGACAGACGATGCCCGTGCGCTACCGGCCGGCCGTCATGGACCACTACGTCGCCCTTGCCCGGGACGCGGACCCCGCCCATGTGCAGCAGCTCTCCGACGAGATCGCGAGACGCAAGCGGACCTGACCCGAAACCATTGGCCGGGTATACCGAGGTGCGGACCCGCCCGCGGAAGAACGGCAGCGGGGCGCCCGGTAGACGAGCGCCGGGGCATCGTGCGGTTCGAGCGCGAACCACGGCGTGTGCAGCGTCAGCTCGATGCGCCGGGTGACTCGGCGCCGCCGCGCGCGGTCGGCTCCTGCGAGGGGGCGGGCATCGTCGAGAGGATGTCCCTGGCCTGTTCCGCCGCGCGGGCGATGCTCTCGGCGACGAAGTCCACGAAGCGGGCCATGTTCTGGAGCCGGTTGCCGGCCGGGGTGTCGCGTCCGAACACGTTGACGCCGCGCCGGGCGGTCTCGGCGAGCTCGGCGTTGGAGCGCGCTGCCGCGAGCATCGACTGGTACCAGGCGTCGTTGTCGGCGGAGTAGCGCTCCCGGCGGCCCGCCTCGACGACCCGGCGAACGAGGCCAACGTTCTCGAGCAGCGCGACCGCCTTGGAGACCGAGGCCGGGCTGACCTGGAGCCGCTGCACGAGCTCCGCCGCGTTCAGGCTGCCGGCGTCGGAGGTGTAGAGGCAGGTCAGCACCGAGGCCGCCATACGGGGGAGCCCCGACTGCATGAGGATCGTGATGAACGCCTCCTCGTACTCGTGCACGGCCTCCGCATTGCGGCCGTGGGCCTGCGGGGGCGCCTGCTGGCCGCGCGGTGCCGTCGGCTTGCGCTGGTGGGTGCGACGCTCCGTCGCCCGCTGTGCGAGATCCGCACGGTAGGCGGCCGGGCCGCCGTTGCGCATCACCTCGCGGGTGATCGTCGAGGTCGGGCGGTCGAGGCGCCTGGCGATCTCCGCGTACGCGAGGTCGTCGGCCAGGCCGAGCGAGATCTGCTGGCGTTCGTGCTGGGTGAGTCTGCCTCCCGGCATATCGGCCTTCCTTCGTCGACGGGTTTGCTCCAGTATGGCGTTCGTTCCCTATCCATTGCAACGATACGGGCGATGAACATTGCATTAGATTCTGCACCGTTGCAACGATTTACCGTATCTCAACAGGGATTTCATCGAGCAATTGCAATTCCAGTGTTGTGCAATTCGTGAACGCAACGTAGCGTTACCAACATCAGAAACACCGACTGAAGCAACACCGACTGAAAAGGAATCATCATCATGATGCAGAAGTTCGACACCCCCGCCCCGATCGCCGCCGTGCTCGACATCTCGGCCGGCCGCGTGCAGGTCATCGCCGCCGACCGGGCCGACACCGCGGTCGAGATCCGCCCCGCCAACGCCTCGAAGAGCCGCGACGTGAAGATGGCCGAGGAGACCACGGTCGACTACCGCGACGGCGTGCTGCGCATCGCGACCCCCTCGGGCAACCAGATCCTCGGCCCGTCGGGATCCGTCGAGGTCACGGTGCAGCTGCCCGCCGGCTCCCGCGTGGAGGCGAAGGCGGCCGCCGCCGAGTTCCGCGGAGTCGGTCGCCTCGGCGACGTCGCGTTCGAGGGCGCCAACGGCACGATCAAGATCGACGAGGCGGCGAGCGTTCGACTCTCCGCCCTCGCCGGCGACGTCGTGGTCGGCCGCCTCAACGGTCCGGCCGACATCAGCACCCAGAAGGGCGACATCCGCATCGCCGAGGCCGTGCGCGGCTCGGTCGTGCTGAGCGCGCAGGCCGGCAACCTGTCGGTCGGCGCCGTGCGCGGGGCATCCGCCACCCTCGACGCAGGCACCACCTACGGCCGCGTGCAGAACTCGCTCAACAACACCAAGGGCGCCGACGCCGAGCTCGCCATCACGGCGACCACCGCGTACGGCGACATCGAGGCGCGGAGCCTCTGAGCCCGTTCTCCGCTGGTCACGACGAGCCGCCGGCGCCCCTCAGCGGGGTGCCGGCGGCTTCGTCGTTCCTGGCGGATCTCTCCGCCGTCGTCAGGCGACGAGCGGATGCCCCGACACGCGCTCGTACAACCCGGCTGCCGCTGCGGAGAAGACGGCGACGTAGTCGATGCGATCGGGCAGCGTCACCCACTGGTTGCGGATGCCCTCGTTGAGGGCGAGGAGTTCGAGCACAACCTGTTGGGCGTCGACACCCGCGCGGAGCTCGCCGCCGTCGATGCCGCGCTGCACGATCGGCACGAGCCGGCCGAGCGCGTGCTCGAGGTTCGCGGAGAGGCGATCGGCGATCGGATGGCCCTCGAGCAGGCCCGACCCCGTCAGCATGGCGCGGAAGCGCACGTAGTCGGGCTCGGACGCCGCGAGGCGCACGCCCTCGATGTGCCAGCGGAACAGCTCCTGCACCGACGCGACCTCGCCGAGATCGTGCTGCATGTACGCCGCTTCGCGCCGCTCGACGATCTCGAGGAAGAGGCTGAGCTTGGTCGGGAAGTGGTGGATGAGGCCGGCATCGGTCACGCCCGCGTCCTTCGCGATGTCGGCGATGCGGGTGCCGTCGTATCCGCGTCGGGCGAAGCGGCGCACGGCGGCCGCGATGATGCGCTCACGGCGTTCGTCACCGCGGCGCTGGCGGCCGTCGACGGGCGCCGCGACATCCGCTTCGCTCATCGAGTGCCTCCTTCGCGTGGCGTCCAGCCGAGTCCGTGCCCGAATCGGAACAGCGGGTCCACGGTATCGAACGGCACGTCCTCGCGGGACGTCTCGACCGCGGCCATCGACCGCGGCAGGTCGACGGGCAGCCGGCCTGGTGCGGCGACGCGGCCGGTCGCGGCATCCATCAGCACCTCGTCGGAGACGCCGAACGTCGCGAGCAGTGCGGCAGTGCGCTCGGGGAGGCCCGTGAGCACGGCCGGCCGGTCGAGGAAGACGTCGACGACGGTCGGCACCCGGTCGCAGATCGCGAAGATGCGCTCGCGCTCGGCAGAGGGGAACTCGAGCGATCCGGAATGGAAGGCGGCCTCGAACGGGTCGTCGCTCGCGTCGAAGGGGGCTTCGAGCCGCAGCACCGCCAGCTCGGCGTCGGCCGGGGAGGCGACCGGGATGCCGTACCGGCTCACGACATCGAGGTCGATGCCCTCGCTGTAGATGCGGGAGCCGGGGGAGACCGTCACGGGCGAACCCGAGAGCGCCACGACCGAGGCGGCCTGCACGCGCACGGCGACGGCGAGGTGCTCGCGGGTGGCGACGTGCCCCGATGCGCGCTCGGCGCGGGTGCCGCGCTCGCCGTCGCCGTCGGCGTCATCGTTCGCGGACTCGAACAACCCGAGCCGCTCCTTCTCGCGCAGCACGCGCAGCACCGACTCGTCGAGGCGTGCCTCGGTCACGAGCCCGGCCTCGACGGCGCGCAGGATCAGGCCGGGATCGTCCTCTCCGCCGAGCTGGTCGACTCCCGCGTCGAAGAGGCGCCCGACGCGCTCGACCGGCGGCACGTCGAGCAGGCCCCATGCCCGAACGGGCAGCTCGATGCCGAGGCGCGGCAGTCGCATGCCGGTGACGATGTTGAAGTCGGTGATCACGACGCCGTCGAAGCCGAGGCGCTCGCGCAGGATGCCGGTGATGAGCTCGCGCTGGAACGCGAAGCCGACGGGCGGCAGTTCGCGGGCAGCCCCGATCGGTGCCGCATACCCGGGCATGACCCGCGCGACGCCGAGTTCGACCGCCGCGGCGAAGGGGGCGAGGTGGTCGTCGAACCGGCCGCCGGGGTAGACGGTGTTGGCGCCGCGTTCGAAGTGGGCGTCGACTCCGCGCCGCTGCGGCCCGCCGCCCGGGAAGTGCTTGACAGTGCAGGCGACGCCGCCGTCGGGGCCCTGCATGCCGCGGATGTATCGTGCGAGCGTCTCGGTCGCATGGGCCGCGTCCTCGCCGAAGGTGCCCGCGACGCGGGCCCAGCGCGGTTCGGTCGCGAGGTCGGCCATGGGGTGCAGGGCGACGTCGATGCCGACGGCGTGCAGCTCGCGGGCCATCATCGCTGCGGCCTCCTCGACGAGCTCGGGGTCGAACATCGCAGCGAGGCCGATCGGCTCGGGCATGGGCGAGAAGCCGTCGCCGCTCTGCGAGGTCGAGGCGTTGTGCACCCGGCCGTGTCGCGGGTCGCTGAGCACGCTGACCGGCACGCCGAGGCAGTGCTCGGCGGCGCGCGCGTCGATGGCGTCACGCCAGCTCGCGAGGGCGGCGACGCCCGGCGCGTTCATGATCGTCAGGTGCGAGATGGAGCGGTCGAGCAGCAGTTCGCTCGTCGGCGCGAAGCCGAACGGCGACTCGGCGTCGGTGCCCTCCCACAGGGTGCCGCCCTCGCCGACGACCGCCCTGGCGACGCAGAGCGCGCCGGCCTTCTCTTCGATCGTCATCTGCGCGAGCAGGGTCTCGGGGGTGGCGAAAGGCACGGGGCTCCGTCTCGTCGGTGGCGGTCGGCGCGCTCGCCGAAGGCGCATCGGCGGCTGTTCCTCACCGTACGGGTGAGGCGGTACCATCATCTCGTAGTTAACCTAGTCGTCACTAGGTTTTAGTCTTCACGTTGATCTGATCTGTTCGGATAGCGCTCAACGACGAGTCCAACCGGAAGGAACCACGATGGCTGTCGAAGCCACCACGCGCAGCATCCCCACTGTGCCCATGCGCAAGATCTACCTGCTCGCCCTCATCGAACTCGCGGCCATCGGCGCGCTCGTGACGCCCCTGGTCGTCGCGCTCTCGCTCAAGGTGCTGCAGATCGTGCCCGAGGGCGAGAAGGAGGCTGCGCTCGGCCTGATCACCGCGGTCGGCGCCGTCTGCGCGATGCTCTCGAACCCGCTGTTCGGCCACCTCTCCGACCGGACGACGAGCCGCTTCGGCCGCCGTCGTCCGTGGATCGTCGCCGGCACCCTCGGCGGCCTCGCCGGCGCACTCGTCATGGTCGTGGCATCCGACGTGCCCGTGCTGCTGCTCGGCTGGGCGCTCTCGCAGATCGCATACAACGCGACCCTCGCGGCCCTCTCGGCGTTGCTCGCCGACCAGGTTCCCGAGGCGCAGCGTGCGAAGGCGTCGGGCATCTTCGGCGCCTTCGGCTTCCTCGGCATGGTGCCCGCGATGATCGTCGCCGCCCTCTTCGCCTCGCAGCTCACGGTCGTGCTGCTCGCCATGCCGGTGCTGGCCGTCGTCGTTGTCACGGTCATCTGCCGCTTCGTGGCCGACCCGCCCATCGACCGCAGCGCGGTGCGGCCGGTCTCGATCGGCAGCGTGCTCACCTCGTTCTTCTTCAACCCGGCGCAGGTGCCGATGTTCACCCTCGTGTGGCTGCAGCGCTTCTCGATGCAATTCGGGTACACGATCATCTCGACCTTCGGCCTCTTCTACCTCATGCTGCGGCTCGACATGGGGCAGACGGATGCCGCCGCGCTCACCTCGATCGCGATGCTCGGCGGTGCCGCGGTCAACGTCGCCGCCGCGTTCCTCAGCGGCTACCTCGCCTCGCGGCGCGGCAACTACGGCCCGTTCATCGCGGGCGCCGCCATCCTCATGGCGATCTCGCTCCTGATGAAGGCGTTCACCGGCGACCTCGTCGTGTTCTGGGTGAGCACGGTCATGGCCGGCTTCGCCCTCGGCGCGTACTACGCGGTCGACCTGGCGCTCGCGATGCGCACGCTGCCCGTCGGGCAGGAGGGCAGGTTCCTCGGCGTCTTCAACATGGCCAAGACCCTGCCGCAGTCGATCGCCCCGGCGCTCGCGCCCTTCGTCATCCTGATCGGCGGCACCGACCCCGTCGCGGGCGGCGACAAGAACTACGTCGCCCTCTACCTCGTGGCGGCGGGCGCAGTGCTCGTCTCCCTCCTCACCCTGCCGGCGCTGCGCCCCGTGCTGCGCCGTGCACCCGAATCAGCGGATGCCCCGGCACCCGCGGAGGTCCCTGCATGACGCTCACCACCCTCACCAACCTCGACGGCCTCGTGAACTTCCGCGACGTCGGCGGCATGCCGGCCGGCGCGGGGACCATCGCCACTGGGGTGCTCTACCGCTCGGACGGGCTCGCCTCGCTCAGCGACGAAGGCCGCCGAGAGCTCGCGGACTGCACGATCGGCACCGTCGTCGACTTCCGCAGCGAGAGCGAGGTCGCCCACTCGCCCGGCCTCGCCCCGGACTCGGTGCGCCCGGCGCTCGTCAGCATGCCGCTGCTCGACGGCGCCGTGCCCCTCGACGGCGGGCGCCTGCCCACCCTCGACGGCATCTACCTCGAACTCGTGCAGCGCGCGGGCGACCGGTTCGCTCGGCTCGCCTCGATCATCGCGACGAGCGACGATGCGGTGCTCGTGCACTGCACCGCCGGCAAGGACCGCACCGGGGTGGGGGTCGCCCTCGTGCTGCTCGCCGTCGGCGCCGATCGCGATGCGGTGACCGCCGACTACCTCGCCACGTCGGCGAACCTCACCGGCGCGTGGAGCGAGCGGATGTTCGTCCTGGCGCGCGAGATGGGCGTCGAGATCACGCCCGAGCTCGAGGCGCTCGTGAACGGCACCTCGGCCGAGGCGCTCGGCGCGGCACTCGACTGGGTGGAGCAGGAGCACGGGAGCGTCGACGCGTACCTGCTCGCGCACGGACTCGGCGAGGACGAGCTGGTTCGGCTCCGCGAGCGGCTGACGGTGGCCGCCGTCTGACGGGCGCCGCCGGCTGCCCGGCAGCGTCAGTCGCCTGCTTCGAAGAAGAGCGACTGGAGCTCGTCGGGCCAGTCGGTGGCGCGACGTGTTCGTGCGTCGACGTGGGCCACGACCATGAGGCACGTCGAGACCGTCGTGCCCGCGGCATCCGTCATCGTGCACTCGATGGTCGCGTCGGGGCCCTGGAATTCGCGCACGAACGAGGTGATCGAGACATCCTGGTCCGCGCTCACGGGCCTGATGAAGTCGATCTCCATGCGCCGCACCCACATCATGAAGCCGAGCGTGCCGAGTGCGGGCAGGTCCCAGCCGGCGTATGTCGCGAGCCCCTCCATGCGGTGGTCGGTGAAGTACCTGGCGTAGTTGCCGGTGCTCATGTGCTGGAACGGATCGAGCTCCGAGAAGGCGATGCGGTGCGTGGTCTCGTAGACGACCGGTGTTCTCCTCATCGGGCCTCCTCGTCGCGCGGGCGCGTCGCGGCACAGGCTACGCCGATGCGGCGGAGGCGGCCAGCATGTCTGCGCCGGCCGCCCTGCGCAGCGGCGGATACGCTGCACAGGTGATCACCGATCGAGACATCGCCCGCTGGCGGTT
This sequence comes from Agromyces sp. Root81, assembly GCF_001429165.1. Lineage (GTDB taxonomy): Bacteria > Actinomycetota > Actinomycetes > Actinomycetales > Microbacteriaceae > Agromyces. The sequence goes on along the minus strand of NZ_LMIR01000003.1, from coordinate 181,010 downwards.
GCACTCGCAGCTGCTCGCCGCCCCGGCGGCGGCCGCAGACGACGCGGTGCGCACGTTGACGGCCGTGCAGGCCGAGAATGCGGCGCAGTCGGCGTGGGCGGTCGCGACGCGCACCGTGTCGCCGAGGCAGGGCGACCTTGCTGAGGCGCTCGCCGATGGCCGGGTGCTGCGCATCCACGTGCTGCGCTCGACCTGGCACTACGTGCACGCCGACGACGCACTCTGGTTGCAGGAGCTCACCGGGCCACGCGTCATGCCGGTCTTCGAGCAGCAGCTGCGGCCGATCGCGAGCCGGCTGGACGCACTGGGCGACGCGATCGAGGCGATGCTCGCCGAGTCGCCCGACCGCACGCGCGGCGAGCTCGCCGACGGGCTGGCCGAACGGGGCGAGCAGCTCACCGGTCAGCAGCTCATGCTGCTGCTCGGGCGGCTCGAGGTGCTGAGCCTCGTCTGCAGCGGCGTGCCCCGCGACGGCGAGCACACCTACGCCCGCTTCGTCGACCGCGTGCCGAACCCGCGACGCCTCGGCCGCGACGAGGCGCTCGCCGAGCTCGCCCTTCGCTACTTCACCTCGCACGGGCCGGCCACCGAGCGCGATCTCGCGTACTGGGCGACCCTCACCGTGACCGATGTGCGTCGGGGCATCGCCGCGGCCGGCGACGGGCTCGACTCGTTCGAGCACGACGGCCGCACGTTCTGGCACGCGCCCGGTGAGGCCCCGGCATCCGCTGCGCCTGCCGGCCACCTGCTGCAGGTGCTCGACGAGATGTACCGCGGTTATCAGGACTCGCGCTGGGTGCTCGACGCCGACGGCGTGGTGCCGAGAGCGCGCGAGACGGCGATCGGCATGGCGCTCGTCGACGCCGGGCTCGTCGCCGGGATGAAGCGCACGGTCACGGCGAAGGCGGTCACGTTCGCGGTGCATCCGCATCGCACGCTCTCGAAGCACGAGGTCGCGGCCATCGGCGATGCCGCAGCGCGGTACGGCGAGTTCCTCGGACTCGAGGCGCGGGTGCAGCTCGACGGCGACTGACAGAGCCGTCCGGGCCGTGACCTGCGGTACGCACTGGATACAGTGGCTGGGTGAGTTCTCCCGAAGCATCCACGTTCGAGCTGCCGGCGCGCCGGTAGCTCGAAACCAGTCCGCGTCCTCTGAGTGACGCGATCCTCGGTGAGCCGTTCCGCGGCTCTGCAGGTGTTCGAGCACCGCGTGTGCCGGTCGTTCCTCGACCGTCACCTCTCATCGGAGCTCATCAATGCCACCCATCATCGTCTTGCTCGCCGTCGCCGTGTTCGCACAGGGGACATCCGAATTCATGCTCGCCGGCCTGCTGCCCGGCATCGCGGCCGATCTCGACATCACCGTGCCGCAGGCGGGTCTGCTGACCTCGGCCTTCGCCGTCGGCATGATCGTCGGCGCCCCGCTCATGGCCGCCGTCGCTCGTCACTGGTCGCCGCGACTCGCGCTCTCGGGGTTCCTGTTCGCCTTCATCGCCATGCACGTGGTCGGGGCGCTCACCGACAGCTTCGCGCTGCTGCTCGCGACGCGGTTCCTCGCAGCGATCGCGAATGCCGGATTCCTCGCGGTGGCGCTGTCGACCGTCACCGCCCTCGTGCCGGCCGACCGAACGACCCGTGCGGTGTCGGTCATCCTCGGGGGCACGACGCTCGCCCTCATCGCCGGGGTGCCGCTCGGCGCCGTCGTCGGGTCGCTCCTCGACTGGAGGGCGGCGCTCTGGGGCGTCGCCCTCATCACGGTGCCCGCGTTGGTCGCCGTGGCCGTCTGGGCGCCCGCGCGGGCCGAAGGCGGGCGGGCGCGGATCGTGCCGCTTCGGCAGGAGCTCCACGTGCTGCGGCGCCGGTCTCTGCTGGTGCCGCTGACCCTCGCCGCCCTGGTGAACGGCGCGACGTTCTGCGCGTTCACCTACCTCGCACCGGTCGTGACCGTGAACGCCGACCTCGCTGAGGGAGCCGTTCCACTCCTCCTCGCCGTGTTCGGCCTCGGCGCCTTCGTCGGGGTGTGGGTGGCGGGCCGGTTCGGAGATCGTCATGCCGCAGGCATCCTGAAGTTCGGTCACGGAGGCCTCATCGTCGGGTGGGCGGCGTTCGCCTGGCTGTCGGCCTCGCCGGCGGCGATCGTGACGCTGACCTCGGCGATGGGCGGCTTGTCGTTCGCCGTCGGAAGCACGCTCATCGCGCTGTCGATGCGAACCGCCGCGACCGAGGCACCGACGATGTCGGGGTCGTTCGCGACGGCCGCACTGAACATCGGCGCCGCGGCGGGGCCGATCCTCGGCGGGGTCGCCTACGCGTCGTCGCTCGGCGCGACCGGGCCGCTCATCGTCAGCGTCGCGCTCGCGGGTCTGGCCGCCGTCGTCGGGCTGGGGCGACCGAGGTCGTGATGTCCGGGCCGTGACATCCTGCGCAGAAAGGCGCACGCTGGAATGCATGGGAACAGTGACGATCTCTTTCGAAATGACACTCGACGGGGCGTTCGACCAGATGGAGCACTGGTTCGACGAGAACGATCCCGACCTGGTGCGACACTCCGACGAACTCGTCTTCGCTGCCGATGCGGTGCTGCTCGGCCGGGAGAGCTACGAGTTCTTCCGCGAGTACTGGCCCGCGCAGACCGATGAGCGCGGCTTCGCGGCGCACTACAACGCGCTGCCGAAGTTCGTCGCCTCGACGACGCTGACCGGCCCGCTCGACTGGAACTCGACGCTCATCGAGGGCGACGTGGCCGAGGCGGTTCGTGGCCTGCGCGACCGGTACGACTCGCTCGTCTCGCACGGCTACGGCCAGTTGGCGGCCACGCTCATGGACGCCGGGCTCGTCGACGAGGTGCACGCGGGCATCCATCCCTTCATCGTCGGCAACGCCGAGGACCGGTTGCGGACTCCGCACCCGGTCGGCCTGCGACTGCTCGACGTGCAGGGCTCAGCGTCGGGCACCATCTTCGCGAGGTACGCGCCGGCGTAACGAACGCGACGTCATCGCGAACACCGGGGGAACGGGGCATCCGCTCGCACCCGCCCATTTCGCATGAGCGGGTGGACTTCTCCATCGGATGCCGCGGAGGAGCGCGCCGGCCTCGGCTGAGCGACCCCTCGGCAGTTACTTTGTTGACTTGCTAAACTCAGCGCGATGATCGTGAGCACCGTGAGCCAGCAGCGCAAGTCCGACCTCCTGCGGCGGTTCGCGCGTACCGGCCAGTTCGACGGTCAGACGACGATCCGGCGCGAGAACCTGCTCCGGTCGCTCAGCCTGATCGCTCGCGAGCCCGCTCCGGTCACGCGGGCGGTCATCGCGCGGAACACGGGCCTCACCTCGGCGACGGCCTCGTCACTGGTGGCAGAACTCATCGAGCTGGGCCTCGTCACTGAGACCGGCCCGGCCGAGAGCACCGGCGGCAAACGCGCGACGCGCCTCGAGATCGAGCGCGGCGCCTATCTCATGCTCGTGGCGGTCGTGCGCACGCGCGCCGTCGACACCGCACTCGTCGACCTCGCGGGGCGCATCGTCACGAGCCGGCGGCTGGATGTCTCGGGCAGCATGGAGATCGCGACGGTCGTCGATGCGGTGCGCGAGCTCGCGCAGGAGTACGAATCCCGAGTGCTCGCCGCGTGCGTGCAGGTGCCCGGCGTCACGGCCGGGGGCGTCGTCGTCGACAGCGTGCAGCTGGGCTGGCACGACGTTCCGCTCGCCGGCCTGCTCGAAGCCGAGATCGGCGTGCCGATCTCGGTCGTCAACGACGTCGACGCGGAAGCGCTCACCGAGGCCGTCGACGCCGGCGACGGAGTCATCCGCCTGGTCGTGCACCTCGGCGAGGGCGTCGGCGCCGCCGTCACGAACGGCGGCACGCTCATGTCGGGCGCCACCGGCCGAGCCGGCGAGATCGGGCACGTCCGCGTGATCTTCGAAGGCGCCCGCACGACGTGCCGGTGCGGCCTCTCGGGATGCCTCGAGTCGGCCACCTCCATGAGCGCGATGCTCGGCGACTCCTACACCGACGAGCTCGACGAGCACGACACGAGCCTGCTCGCGACGACCCCCGAGGCCCGGGATCGCATGGGCTTCGGCGCCCGAGCGCTCTCCCGCGCCCTGCGCATCATCTCGGCGCTCCTCGACCCGCAGGAGATCGTCATCGCCGGCGCGGCTCCTGCGCTCGGCCCCCACTTCCTCGGTTCGCTGCGCGACGAGTACGAGATGTACCCCGCCAAGGGAACGGCACTGGTGCCGATCCGGTACGGCCGCCCCGAACGCAGCCGGTACCTCGGGCCGGCGAGGTTCGCGCTCGCGCCGATCTTCGGCGACGCGCTCCCGCTCGCCGAGGTGCGCTGACCCCGGGACGCCGCGCTCACCGCCCGCCTACTCGCCCGACTGCTCCTCGTCGAGCAGTTCGCGCAGCCGGGTGGCGGTCCGCCAGCTTCGCACCGTCATCTGTTGGAAGACGGGCATGGCCATCAGGCGCGACACTCGCACGGTTCGCTGGTGGCGCATCGGCGAAATGCGTCGGGACGCCCAGCCGCCCGGCGAGCGGAGCACAATGGGCAGATGGTCGAGATCTCCGATGACGACTTCGACCGTATGGTCGGCGAGGTCTTCGACGCGCTCCCAGCCGACATGGTGCGCGGTGTCGAGAACGTCGCGATCCTGATCGAGAACCAGCCGCCGGGCCAGCGCCCGCGCCTGTTCGGGCTGTACAGCGGGCATCCGCTGAAGACGCGAGGGGTTTACGGCTTCGGGGAGCTGCCCGACCGCATCACGCTGTTCAAGAACAACATGCAGGAGCACAGCGCCGACCTCGATGCCCTGCGCACACGGGTGCGCATCACGCTCGTGCACGAGATCGGTCACTACTTCGGGCTCGACGATGCCAAGCTCCGGGAGCTCGGCTGGGCGTAGGCGGCGCCCGACGTCGTCAGACCCGCGCGAGGAACTCGAGCACGCGCTGCATGAGCAGCTTCGCCGCTGCTTCGTCGTAGCTCGGCAGGCTGGAGTCGGCGAAGTAGTGCTGGTCGCCGGGATAGAGGTAGAGCGCCGCGTCATCCGCTGAGGCGACGAGCTCTCCGGCGGCCTCGACGTCGCCCTCGTCCATGAAGATCGGGTCGGCGTCGGCGCCGTGGATCTGCGCAGGCACGCCGGCCGGCCACCCGCCGAACTCCGCGACGGGCAGGCACGAGTAGAAGAACAGCGCGCCACGCGCACCCGAGCGGGTCTGGGCGAGCTGCTGCGCCGGCACGACGCCGAGCGAGAATCCCGCGTAGACGAGCTCGTTCGGCAGCGCTTCCGCCGCACGCTCGCCGCGCGCCATGATCTCGCCCCAGCCGACCTCGCGTGCGTAGGCGACGCCCTCCTCGATCGAGCCGAAGGTGCGCCCCTCGAACAGATCGGGCGTGTGCACGGTGTGGCCGGCCTGACGCAACTCGTCCGCGAAGGCGTGCAGCCCCTCGGTCGGGCCGAGTGCGTGGTGGAAGAGCAGTACCTCTGACATCGTGACTCCCCGTTCGTCGAGCGATCTTGCGATTCCGAACGAGAAGCTACTCGCTCGAGCAGGCGATGTCGACCGGTCGGTGTCGGCGTCAGTGTCAGCGGAGCCGTACCTGTCACAAATCGGGACGCTGCCGTGTCGTATGTGTAGAAGGCCCGAGAGGAGACGAACGTGTCGATTGGGCGGAAACCACGCACGGACTTCACGGGGCGGCTGTCCGGTCGCCTGGCGCAGACGGGCATCGGCAGGCGCGGCGCCGCCGCGATGCAGGAGCTGCGTCGTCGCGTCGTGCCCGTGCACTGGTCGAACATGTTCGGGGCGGTGGCGCTCGCGTGCCTCGCGGTCATCACCGTGACCGGCGTGATCCTGATGTTTCACTACACGCCGTCGGGCGCGTCCGTCGCGTACGAGGGGCGGTATCCGACGTTGCACGGCGCGCAGGTGTCCGAGGCGTTCGCGTCGACCATGCACATCTCGTTCGAGGTCCCCGGCGGCCTGGCCCTCCGGCAGGCCCATCACTGGGCCGCACTCCTGCTCCCGGCCGCGGTGCTCGCGCAGCTCCTCGTCACCTTCTTCACCGGGGCGTTCCGTCGGCCGCGGCGTGCGGGCTGGGTCCTCCTGTTCCTGATCCTGATCGCGGCGCTCGCGGGCGGATGGAGCGGCTACGCGCTGCCCGACGACATGCTCTCGGGCACGGGGCTGCGCATCGTCGAAGGAATCACGCTCGGCATCCCCGTCGTCGGCACGTGGATGAAGGACCTGCTGTTCGGCGGCCAGTTCCCGGGCGAGATCATCGAGCGCCTCTACCCGCTGCACCTCGCCGTCGTACCGCTGATGCTCGCGCTCATCGTGGTTCGTGTCGCGCTCCTGTCCCGGCACCAGCCGGCGCAGTTCGCCGGGCCGCGGCGAACCGGCGCCAACGTCGTCGGCATGCCGCTGTTTCCGAATGCCGCAGCCCGATCGGGCGGACTCTTCCTGATCGTCTCGGGGATGCTGATGCTGATCTCCGCGACGGTCACGATCAACCCGATCTGGCTATACGGACCGGCCTCACCCGGTGACGCCGGCGCGGGCAGCCAGCCGGACTGGTACACCGGCTTCCTCGACGGTGCGCTCCGGCTCGTGCCGCCGGGCTGGGAGATCGTCGCGTTCGATCGCACCTGGACGCTCGCCGTGCTCGCCCCGCTCGCGGTGATCTCGGTCTTCCTCCTCACCGTGGCCGTGTACCCGTTCATCGAGGAGCGGATCACCGGCGACCACGGCGAACACCACCTCCTCGACCGCCCGCGGAACACGCCGACGAGGACCGGCACCGGCGTCGCCGGCGTCGTGTTCTCCGCCACGCTCTGGGCCGCCGGCAGCGCGGACGTCATGGCGGACGCCTTCAGCCTCACGGTCGAGGGCGTCGTGCTCGCCCTGCAGATCGTGCTCGTCATCGGGCCCCTCATCGGCTTCGCCCTCGCTCGACGGGTGTGCCTCGGCCTGCAGCACAAGGACCGCGACCTCCTGCTCCACGGGTTCGAGACCGGCCGCATCGTGCGCCTCCCTGGCGGCGAGTACGTCGAGGTGCACGAGCAACTGAACCCCGACGAACGCTCGAGAGTCTCACTCGCCGGGGTAGCCTCAGTGCAGGACGCCGGTTCGACAGACGGCGGCTCACCAGTCGGTTCGCATCTGCCATGACGGATGCCGGTGAGCGAGCTCAGAGCCGACACCGGCCAGCCCGCACAACTGGAGGCCACGATGAGCACGCCCGCCCCTTCACTCCTCAGACTCGGTGTGATGGTCACGTCGCGCAAGGCCGACGAGAGGCGACTGCCGATACATCCCGCCCATTTCGAGCGGATCGACGCCGACCTGCGGTCGAACATGATGCTCGAGCGCGGCTACGGCGAGAGCTTCGGCATCTCCGACGAGCAGCTCGCTCCGCTGGTCGGCGCGATCGCATCACGCGAGGCGATCATCGCGGAGGCCGACGTCGTCGTACTGCCGAAACCCCTCGCGTCCGACCTCGCCCGATTCCGTGACGGGCAGGTGCTGTGGGGCTGGCCGCACTGCGTGCAGGACCGGGACATGACGCAGTACGCCATCGACAAGGGCCTCACGCTCATCGCATGGGAGGCCATGAACCACTGGAAGGCCGACGGGGGATTCGGGCTGCACGTCTTCCACAAGAACAACGAGATGGCGGGCTACTGCTCGGTGCTCCATGCGCTGCAACTGTGCGGCTCCACGGGCGACTACGGGCGGCGGCTCAACGCGGTGGTGATCGGGTTCGGCGCGACGGCGCGCGGGGCCGTCACCGCGTTGAACGCCCACGGCATCCACGATGTGCACGTGCTGACCAACCGCGACACCGCCGCGGTCGGGTCGCCGATCCCGTCGATCGACATCATCCAGTTCGAACACGACCCCGACGCTCCCTATGCGAGCACGGTCAACCTCGAAGACGGGCCGATCGCGCTCGCCCCGTTCCTCGCGGCACACGACATCGTCGTCAACTGCACCCTGCAGGATCCGAACGCGCCGCTCACGTACCTCCGCACCGAAGACGTCGGGGCCTTCCGGCCCGGCAGCCTCATCATCGACGTCTCGATCGACGCCGGCATGGGATTCGAGTGGGCGCGGCCGACGTCGTTCGCCGACCCGATGTTCACGGTCGGCGAATCGACCAATTACTACGCCGTCGACCACAGCCCGTCGTTCCTGTGGAACTCCGCCACCTGGGAGATCAGCGAAGCGCTGATGCCGTTCCTCCGCACCGTGATGGAGGGCCCGAGGGCGTGGGCGTCGTCGGACACCATCAGCCGCGCGATCGAGATCGAGGGCGGGCGCATCCGCAACGAGGCGATCCTGCAGTTCCAGGGACGCTCGGCCGAGTACCCGTACCCGCCGCTCGCCTGACCGTCGCGAGACTCGGGGAGCAGCGGACCGGGTCGCTACATCATCGACTGCAGCAGCTTCGTGGCCCGCTGGTTGTCGTCGGTTGCGAGCACGACGCGGTTCCTGGCGGCCACGTAGACGAGCGAGATGTTGATCCCGGCGTCGGCCAGCGCGCGCGCCATCCCACCGAAGACGCCCGGCGTGTCGATGTCGGGGTCGGGCATTGCCGGACTGACGATGACGTCGGTCTCGGCGACGACCCTGATGCCGATCCCTTCGAGCGCCGACGTTGCGCCCGCGACGTCCTCGACGAGGATGTGGACGGCGCCCCGACCGCCCTCCATGATCGCGCAGAGGCCCTCGATGTTGACGCCCGCGCGACCGAGCGCCTCACCGAGTCGAGCCCCCTCGCCGGGCTGGTCCTCGAGGATGACCAGAAGATCCTTCGCCATGACGGCACCTCCTTCTCGGATGCCTCAGGTCTACGCCCGCGCCCGCGGCGCGTCAACGCCGAGTCAGGGAGTGGCCGCGAGAGCGCGCACGGTCTGTCACGACATCGGCGCGGTCACCGGCATGCAGTTCGCCTACGCGCATCCCGACCAGGTCGAGGCGTTCGTCATGCTCTCGGTGCCTCCGATCGCTTCGACTTCGCCTTCGTCGACAGGGCGGCCCACTTCATCACCGATGACGCTCCCGAGGCGGTCACCGAACTCGTGCTCGACCACTTCGTCACGGCCGAGGCAGCCGCCTGACCTGGTGCCGCGGCGCGGATTGGGGATGGTGCGCGGCCGCGCGCTCTCCGTAGGCTGTACGGCATCGACGGGCGAAGCCGCCCGGTCTCCACCGGGGCGGGGGAGCGAGCATGGTGGACTGGTTCTACGACACGAGCATCCTGATCACGCTGCCGGTGTTCGTGGGCGGGTTCGTGCTGCTCTCGTGCCTGATCGTGGTGGCGCTCCGTCCGGTCGTGAACCGGCTCGTCACCGACTCCAAGGAATGGGACCGCGCCCTCGCCCACGTCATCGGCACGTTCGGCGTCTTCTTCGGAATCCTGCTCGCACTCGTCGCCGTCTCGGTCTACGAGAACTTCGCCTACACGCGCCAGGCCACGATCGAGGAGGCGGGTCGAGTCGGCGCGCTCTATCGCGCGACCACCGGCCTGCCCGACGAGCTCGGCGACCAGATGCGGCAGGTGCTCGACGAGTACATGCACGCGGTCATCGAGGTCGACTTCCCCGACCAGGCGTCGGGCGTCCTCCCCGAAGCCAGCGACACCCAGGTCGACGAGTTCGAGCGGCTCCTGCACGCCGTCGATGCCGAAACCCGTGGCGATCAGGCGGAGTTCGAGCAGGCGCTCGCCACCTTCGACGACTTCATCGAGTCACGGCGCGCGCGGATCGACGCCACCGCCCTCGCCCTGCCGCCACTCTTCTGGCTGGTGATCTGGGTCGGTGCCGCCGTCAATGCGGTGCTGATCGCGTTCATCCATGTGACGAATCGGCGTCTGCACCTGCTCATGGCGGGCCTGCTCGCGGTGTTCATCGGACTGGTGATCTTCGTCACTGCAGATACGGATCACCCCTTCGCCGGGGCGATCTCGATCGGCCCGGGGGCATACGAACGGGTGCTCGAACAGATCATCGACGCGCGCAAGTAACGCCCGCATGCGCGCGTACGCCCCGACGACGCTGACGCTGGCGGGAGCGCATGCAGGCGAGTACAGTCCGGAACGGAACCGCCGCGTCGGATGACTCGCGCCGTTCGGTTGGAGCACGCCGATGCGTTGAGGCGGTCGTCGCTAGGTGGTGGGGCATCATGGCAGCTCTTGGCCGAGAGTTCGGCTATCTCCAAGTTCATCCTGTCGACCCCGCGCAACGGCGCGCCGACCGGGCGGTCGTTCTCCTGCTGCATGGGCTCGGCGGCAACATCTTCGACTGGCGGTATCCGCAATGGCGTGGCCTGCACTACGAGAGACGCACGCCCAGGGACCGGCATGATGACAACAACCTGACGCCCCCTGCCTCATTGCCCTTCCTCGATCTGTCGACCGCTGACATGCGCGGCGACATCCGGTGCTGGGCCGGCATCCTGCGCGGTCTCGGTCATACGGTCATCAACTACAGCCAGGAAGGCAATCAGTCCTTCGTCGAGGTGCCGCTCAAACAGCTCGTCGACACGATCGTGCCGCACATCCGCCAGAACGTGCTGACGGGCAGCCTCGCGAACAAGCGCGTCGTCGTCATCGGCCACAGTCGTGGCGGGATTCTGATTCGCCGCTACATCGCCGACCATCTCGCCGATGCCGTGGACTGGATCGACTCTGTGATCACCATCGCGTCGCCGCATGGCGCGACGAACGCGCCGCTCGCCAAGAGCAAGCTCGGCGACTTCATCAACAGCATCGTGCTGCCCGATCTGCCGCTCGGCATTCCGAGCCCTGCCTCGCTCATCCAGATGGTCACTGACCGCATCTTCGGCTGGTACGAGGTGACAGACGGGGCCGAGCAACTCCTGCCAGGCGACAACGTGTTCGCGACACTCGCGATGCCGGCCGACGTGCCCACGATTCCGTTCCACACATTCGGGGGCTCGTCGGTGCGATTCTCCGGGCTCTATTACTGGCGGTACGACCTGGCGAGCTACGTGCCCGGAGGCATCCTCGATCCACGCTTCGACTGGACCGAGTACGCGACGGAGATCCCGTTCGTGTCACCGTTGCTCGACTCGGTGCCCGACGGTCTGCTCTTCGAAGAGCAGGTCGAAGGCAGAGGCGACGCGTGCGTCACCGTGACGAGTGCGCAGCTTGCCGGCGCTGTGAACGAGACGCTCCACTTCAACCATGCCGAGGCACTCTGGGATGAGAAGCTCTTCGCCCGGGTGGGCGCGATTCTGGGTACACCGCTCGGGGCAACGATCGCAGAGGGGTGCGGCGCAGGCATCATCGCGAATGCGAGTACAAAGCAGTTCCACGACCCGCTGTTCGAGAACGGCAACTGTCAGTTGCGCGAAATCCTGCAGGTCGAGTTCTTCGACAACGCCGCGGATGCGAAGGCAGCGGGGTACGACGGTTGCTTCTGGTGCAATCAGGGCAACGGTCCCCGGGGTTGACCACCCCCGTACTGGAGACTGACAGAAACTCACTTTCAGGTCTATGGTGTGCCCATGACGGCAGATCTCGCTCGGAAGAGCCGCGTTCGTGCGACCATCGTCGCGGCACTCATCGCCCTCGTGGCCATCCCCGCCGGGATCGCCGGTCCGGTCGCCGCGGCACCGGGCTCCTCCTCTCCCGTCGACAAGTACGTGGCGCTCGGCGATTCCGTCGCCGCAGGGCAGGGCGGTGGCGGGTACCTCGACGCCTGCCTCCGCAGTCCGGCAGGATACCCGGCCCTGCTCGACGCCCAGCCCAAGACGAACCTGTTGCGCAACGCGGCATGCACCGGGGCCACGATCACGGATGTCACGGCGAACCAGCTCGCACAGGTCAACCGCGGCACGACACTCGTCACCGTGACGGTCGGCGCGAACGGCGTGGACCTGCAACGGCTCTACGCGTCATGCGCAAGCGGCCAGACGCCGGTTGAGTGCGCTGCGGCACTGAACGACGCTGCGACCTATCTCAACTCGGGCCAGGTTCCGGCCCAGCTCGGCGCACTCATCACCGACATCGAGGGGCGGTCGCCGAACGCGACGATCGTCGTCACGGGATATCCGGTGCCGTTCGCGCCGGGTATTTCGGCGGTCGCCGACAACGTGAACCAGCTCGTCGAACTGCTGAACACGCAACTGGGCCTGACCGCCCTCACGTCGGGACCCTCCGTCTTGTGGGCCTCGGTCGAGTTCGGAGAGCATCGCATCGGCGGGGCGCTGCCACCGGCGTACCTCGGCACCAATCCCAGTGACCCGGTCACGTTCCTCCACCCCACCCCGGATGGGTACGTCGTGTACCGCGACGCCGTGATCGCAGCCTTGGGCTGACTAGGGCGCCCTCAGACCGCACTCAGGCTGGATCGATCCGCAGCACCGGCGCAGATTCCCCGACGGTGAGGTCGTCGACGACGCGGAGGCCGCGCGCGAGCTCGTCGACGGCTCCGATGACGGTGCCGAAGCGCTCGCGATCGCTGCAGACGGCCGTCACGCTCACGAAGTGCGAGCCGAGATCCCAGGTGTATGTCGCGAATGGCGGGCGACCGCCCTCCGGCAGCGGCATGGCGAGCTTCTCACCCACGCCGAGGTAGTTGCCGCGGAACTCCTCGGTGTCGTCGTACTCGATCGGCATCGAGGCCCGCGCCATCCGCAGCTGCGGTGTCGCCGCCTGCACCTGCGCCATCACGACGATCAGTTCCGGCTCGGCCTTCCAGACCCACACGAGCACGCGGCCCGCGGCCTTGCGCATCAGGAACGGAACGGCCTGGCTCATCGCCCAAACGCTGAAGCCGCTGCCGGCGCCGGACTGCCCTGCGCCCGGTCCCTTGGCCTGCGACAGCAGCATCCCGATCGCCGCCTTGCGGTGGCGGCGGCCGCGGAATCCGAGGGAGTCCGTGATGGGCACCCACTTGGAGAGGTCGGGCTCTGCGTGAAGTCGGGGCACGCACCCAGCCTACGAGTTGTCGCTGACGGGCCGAGGTCGGCAGCACCGGGAGCAGCGCCTTGACGAGACAGCGTCGGAGCCTGCGTCGGTGATGCCCCAGGGAACAGGCGGTGGGCGCTCGGATCCGGTGATGGCCGGCGATGGACCCCAGTACGGGGGAGGGAGGATCGATTTTCCCGCTTCGTGAGGCGGTGCGGCGGTACCTTTGGTGCCTGCTGAGCGCGTAGTCGCCGTTGGTCGCATCGATGCAGCTGGGCGGAGTGGATCGAGGAGGTTGTCGTGTCTGATGAGCGCAATGCAGGTCTTCCTGAGGCGGGCAGGCAAGCGCCCGAGTCGGCACCGGCCGATGACCAGGCAGTGGAAGGCGAGCGAGTCGAGGAGAGCGCCGAAGGTGCCCATGGCTCTGTACCGGCACCCGAAAGCGACCTCGGCAGCGCGCCAACCGCCGCGCTTGCGGTCCCGCTCGTGCGTAGGGCGTGGTTTCTTCCGACTGTTGTCGGCGCGGGCGCGCTCGTGCTCGGGCTGATCCTCGGAGGGGTCATCGGGTCGTCGATTTCTGGCGCCGTTCACGTGGCGGAAGCAGCTGCAGCGGCGAAGTCCGAGAAGACCGCCGCAGAGAAGGCGGAGGCGGATCGTCTGGCGGTCTTCGGAGATGCCGTCAAACGGTGTGGATTGCACGGCAAGGTCGAGATCGCTGACAACGGTGGCACGTTGATCGTGGATGGTGCAGGTGAGGACCTCGGATCGGGCGAGGTCGACTTCGGGGAGCTCGACTGCATCATCGATGCCGTCGATACGCCGACGTCGGTCAGTTCGAAAATGTACGAGACCCGTTCGCTCGACGGTCGACAAGAGGGCGAGTGGGATGGGGTCAAAGCCAGCTGGAGTTACCACCCCGACGACGGTCTCGACATCATTTTCGAACTCGTCGATTGAGCTGCCGGAGACATCCTTCGATCCGATCCGAGCCGTGTCGGGCATATCCATGGAGCCCGTCGACCGCGGCGAACGGCGCGACGGGTGTCTCAGGTCGTGGTCAGTCGATCGTGTAGCTGATCGACGTACAGAACTCCATGATCGGGAGGACCGCAGCTTTGAATCCACTGTTGTCTAGTGACAGTTCCCCACCTCCGGCCACGACGACGGCGTCGATCTGGCTGAAAGGGGAGACGTAGGCCTCGACGTTCGCGGTCTGCTCAATCGGCGCCAGATCTCGGAGCGTTTCGACATGCGTCCCCTGAGCGGCGTGATGAGAGGCGACGAAACTCCCATTGCTTGTCTCAAGGATGTAGTCCGCGTACGCCTGCATGCCTGGGACGAATTCGTCGCAGAACTCCCAACCTGCCGGGTGGGCGGGGTCCGTGGAGTCAGACGGCGTCGGTTCCGCGGTTGCCGTCGTGTCCGCCTCGTTCAGTGAATTGGAATCTGGCGAGCTCGCGCATCCGGCGAGAAGGAGCGCGGTACAGCTGAGCAGAAGCAACGTGTGACGGAGTTTCATTACGATGCTTTCGATCAGTACCCGACCGCGGCGAGGCCGGCTTCGATCTGCCCGGCCTCGAAACCTTCGTACGCCAACTGCTCGTAGAGCCCGTCGCGAGAGAACGACGTCAACTCGAGGTACGACTTCGCCTTCTCTGCGGCCTCCGCATTCCAGTCAGGCGCAATGTAGTCCGCCGCGAACGTTGCGTCCTCGGTTGAGAAGCCCTCGTACTCGAGCTGGCCGATCAGGCTGGTGCGTGAGAAGCCCGTCATGGCGAGGTACGACTGACCCTTCCCAACTGCGTTCTGCTGCGACAGCGTCAACTTCGGCTTGACCTCGACGGTCAGAATGACAGTGCTGCCCTCAGCGGCGATCCCGCCCTTCGCTGGGCTCGTGGCGGTGACGGTCGCGGCCATGTCGTCCACTGCGGAAACCTCGAAGCCGGCGGCGGCGAGCGTCGCCATGGCGTTAGCAGCTGACATCCCGGTCACGTCAGGGACGGTCACCTGCGCAGGCTCCTCCACTTCCTCGGTGGGCGCCTGGGCTGACTCTTTGGGGGTAGCTGTCGCGGCGGCCGGCCGGGGGGTGCTGGCGCTGGGGCGGTTCAACGACCCGATGATGATGATCAGCAGGAGCAGTCCACCGACTGAGCCAAGCGTGATCCAGAGGGCCTTCTTCGACTTCTTCGCTGGGGTTGGAGCCTCGAATGGGAGCCACGCCAGGCTGCCGTCCGGCTGCGCGGAAAGTTTGTGCCCGTTGACGATGTCGCCCACTTTGTAGTCAGCGGGCGTGTCGGGGTCGGTGCTCATGGTTCGGGTCCTTCGGTAAGGGTTCCAAATCGAGCAACGTTGATGCGGTAGCAGGGGAGTCGATCGCGGTCTACGCTCTCGGCTACCCGGGGGATCTAGAGTCGGGCAGCTTCTGCGAAGCTACGTCGGGGCAGCAACCGGTACAAGTCCCGAGATCAGGTGGCACTCGTTCGCGGGTCTCAGCACTGGGGGCGCCAACGACGACGCCTGAGAAGCCCCTGCGCCCTACTCGAGGCAAGCGTCGCTCGATGTCGCGGCCACCGACGCCGGCAGCACCGTGAGCAGCGCCTTGACGACCTTGAAGAACTCTTCGCCCGTGCCGCCGTCGCCGTTGCCGATGAGGGCGAACACCGCGCCGGAGCCCTCGAAGTACTGCACGTGCGCCCCATAGCCCGGCTCGGCGCCGCTGTGATTGAGGTCGAGCAGGCATCCTGTCGCCGGGTCGATGTGGACGCTCACGTTGAGCCCGTACCCGTATCCCGCGTCGGTGGTGCCAGGCGCGCGGTCGTCGATGCGGGCGGCTCGCATCTCGGGGGTGAGTCCGTACCCCTCGCCGAGCGCGAGCCCCCACGTGTGCAGGTCGTCGATGGTCGAGAGCATGGCGCCCGCCGCCCAGCCTTCGTGGTTGGTCCAGTCGGTGGTGTCGGTGGGCTGCGGCATCTCGGGGCAGAACTCGGAGTAGCCGTGGTTGAACGGCTCCGCGAGCACGGCATCGGGAGCGAAGCGGCTGCGCGTCATCTCGAGCGGCACCATCAGGCGCTCGTCGATCAGCGCGCCGAGATCGGTGCCGGTCGAGTGCTCGAGGATGCGTCCCAGAATGAAGGTGTTGTATCCCGAGTAGGTGTTGCCCTCGCCCGGTGCGTAGGCTTCGCGCGGCGTGGCTGCGCCGATGGCGATCATCTCGTCGGGCGTGATCGTCGAGTGCGGATCGGCGCAGATCCGATCGAGTTGCGCCTGCCCCGGGGGGCCGATGCCGCTCGACATGTTCATGAGCATGCGCACGGTGATCTCGTTGGCGAGCGGGAAGTCGGGGTACCACTGATCGATCGTGTCGTCGAGGGTGAGCCCGGCCTCACCGTCGCCGATGACCTGCAGGGCGACAGTGCCGACGACGGTCTTGGTGATGCTCCCGATCTTGGACTGGTTCGCGCGGTCCATCGGCACGCTCGCGTCGAGATCCGAGACGCCTCGGGCGGCGACCCATTCCTCTTGGCCGGGAACCCACAGCCCGACGACCACGCCGGGCATTCCGGATGCCTCGAAGCCCTCGTCGAGCGCCGCCTCGAGTTGCTCGCGCAGTTCAGGGTCGAGGGGCGGGGCGGCCGCGGTCGGCGGAACCGAGGCGTCGTTCGGCGTCAGGGCGATGCATCCGCTCAGCATGGAGATGGCAACCGCCGCAACCGCGACGACCGCCCACTTGGAGTTCCGCATGATCAGGCCCCTCTCATCCCCACGGAGCGGCGCACGGCTCGGTCGACGACCCGAGGAGCACGGGGCCGAGCAGCGGCCCCAGCGTCTTCAAGACCTCCTGCACCGCGTCGCCCGTTCCGCCGTCGCCGTTGCCGAGCACCGCGAAGACCGCGCCGGTCACCGGGTAGTACGCGACGTTCGTGCCGTACCCGGGCTCGGCGCCGGCGTGCGAGACGCTGGTGACGCAGCCGGTCTCGACGTCGATCTCGAGACCCGTGCCGAGGCCGTACGCGGCTCCGGCCTGGCCCGGGATGGGCGCGACATCCGCGTACCGCGCGGCCTGCAGCTCGGGGGTCACGCCCGCACCCTCGCCGAGGGCCTCGCCCCACGCGTAGAGATCGTCGAGGGTCGACACCATGCCGCCACCTGCCCAGCTCTCGCCGTTCGACCAGTCGACGGTGTCGGCCGGCTCCCCGAGCTCGGGGCAGAAGCTGGAGTAGCCGTGGGTCAGCGGGGCCGTGACCTTTCCGTCGGGGGCGAACCTGCTGCGTTCCATGCCGAACGGCTCGGTGATGCGGTCGTGGATGAGGGTCGCGAGCTCCTCGCCCGTGACCTGCTTGAGGATGCCGCCGAGCAGGAAGTAGTTCGTGTTGGCGTACTCGAATCCCTCACCCGGAGCGAAATCGGCGCGGGGTGTCGCCGCGCCGACCGCGATGAGTTCGTCGGGCGTCGGCACGGCGTACGGGTCGCTGCAGATGCGGTCGACCTGAGCCCGGCCGGCCTCGCCGGTGCCGCTCGAATGGTTCAGCAGCATGCGCACCGTGATCTTCGACGCCTCGGGGAACTCGGGATACCACCGGTCGAGGGTGTCGTCGAGACGCACGTCGAACTCGGGCTCGCCGATCACCTGCAGCATGACCGTGCTGACGATCGTCTTGGTGATGCTGCCGATCTTCTGCTGGTTGTCGCGCGCCATCGGCTCGTCGGTCTCGACATCGGCCACGCCCCGGGCGGCGACCCATTCCTTCTCGCCGGGAAACCACACGCCGACGATCACCCCCGGCATCCCGGATGCCGCGAATCCCTCGTCGAGGGCCGCTTCGAGTTGTTCGCGCAGCGCTGGGTCAAGAGAAGCGGTGAGCGGGGGGTCGTCGATCTCCGGGGCGCAGCCGCTCAGCATGAGCGAGGTGACGGCCGCGATTGCTGCGACCGCCAACTTGGAGTTCCGCATGGCCAGCCCCCTGGCGTCGCGCAAGACGCAGTTCGAGAGCGGATGCCCCCACCCGCGACCTTACGCCGCAGGCGGTCGTCGACACGGGTGGGCTCTGCCCCACTTCAGGGGTGGATGGAACGCGGCTCGACGCCAAGCTGGGCGAGCTCGGCTGGGCGTAGCATCCGGATCCCGATGGGCACCGGTGCCCATCGCGCGCTCGCCAGCGGGGTGGTGTGATGTGTTCAGGCGACCGATCGGCGGCGGCGCTCGAAGCACGTGCGTCGACTCGCGGATAGAGTCTGCTGGAGCGGAATGGAGTGATGATGACCGATGTCGACCTCGACCTCTCTGTGCTTCGCACTGCGAGTACGCGGGTCGGTGCGGCCGTGCAGACGTTCGCGTCGGCCGGACGCGTCGGTGAGGACATCGCCGACCTGACGGGCGAGGCGCGGTTGGCGAACCGGGTGCGCGACTTCGCCGGCAACTGGGATCACAACCGGGCCAAGCTCGAAGAGCAGCTCGAGACCGTGAACGACTGGCTCGACGCGATCATCGAGACGTTCACCGAGCTCGACGAGAAGATGGAGGGCTGATGAGTTCCGGACTCGCCGTCGAGTACGACGACGTCTTCGCGGGGCGACCCGCCGAGCTCGAGACCCGCGCGAGTCGGCTGCAGTCGACGGCCGAAGCCATCGAGCGAGCCGCAGAGGCGCTGCGCGACCTCGTCGACGACCAAGTCAGCAAGTCGACCGACAAGGTGCGCGACAGCGCCGAAGAGGCGGCGAAGGGGCTGCGGCGCGCGAATCGCCGGTACAGCGGCACCGCGTCGGCGCTGACGACGTTCGCGGTCGAGCTCGGGTCGGTGCAGGAGCGGGCCCGTGCGGCCGTCGACGACGCCGACTTCCATCAAGACCGGATCTACCGCCTGCAGGGCGACCTCGGCGACTTGAACAACGAGATGGTGCAGGCCGAGGCCGCAGGGCGGTCGACCGACGGGCTCCGCGACGAGCTGTGGAGCGCCAACAGCGACATCGCCGCCTCCAACCGGCACCTCGAAGACGCGCGTGCAGTGCTGCGCGAGGCGCGCGAGCAGATCTGGGATGCCGCCGACCGAGCCATCCGCGAGATCGAGACCGCGATCGAACACGGCGCCGATTCGTTCGGCGACAACTGGGATCAGTTCTGGGGCGGTGTCGGCGACGTGCTCTCCGCGGTCGGGGAATGGCTCTCCGCGGTGCTGACACCGGTCGTCGAATGGCTCATGCAGGCGCTCAGCGCGCTCATCTCGACGCTCGTCGTGCTGCTCATGATGGTCATCGCCGCCGCGCTGGTGGGTCTCGTGTTCACGACGTTCGGGCCGCTCGGGCTCCTGGTGCTGGGGCTCGCGCTCGCCGCAGGCATCATCGCGCTGGCGGTCTCGGAGCAGGCGGGCGCGCCGCAGTTGCGCAACTCGAAGACCGAGACGACGCCTGATGGCAAGGAAGCACGCGACTATCAGGGCCTGATGGCGCAGCTCGCCCGCCAAGACGATCGCGGCAAGGACGCCCTCACCGAGATCCGCGTCGTCGCGGTGCACGACGAACACGGCAACATCGTGTCGTGGCGCGTGCAGACGCCCAGCACGCAGAACTGGGGGCCGTTCAACACCGACGGGGCGATGAACGACCTCCGCACCGACCTGATGCTGTCGCTGTTCCCCGAGATGCGCACCCAGTACGAAGACGCGGTGTGGCAGGCGATGACCGACGCTGGCGTCTTCGAGAGCGACGCGCCGATCATGTTCACCGGATGGTCGCTCGGCGGCATGATGGCGGGCGAGCTGGCGACCGACCCGCGAGTCGTCGAGCGTGTGGAGTCGGTGTTCGTCGCGGGCTCGGCGATCGACAAGCACTACAGCGACATGCCCGACGGTGTACGGGTCACGCAGATCAAGAACGGCATCGATCCGGTGCACACGCTCGAATTCGCCGGACTCGACCCGATCGATCGGGCCGCGGCCCTCGACTCCGACTGGCAGGAGTACCGGCCGCTCGTGTGGCCGATGCACGACGCCATCATGTACGGTTCCGAGGCTGAGCACTACCTGCCCGAGCCCCGGCCGGGCGACGAGATCTTCTTCGCCGGATCCGGCGAGAGCGGCTATGAGGAGGTATACGTTGCGAAGTACACGCGTGGGTCGTAGGCGGAGCGGGCGGTTGCGCGTCACAGTGTTCGTCGCCCTGTTCGCGTTCGGTTCGGTTGCCCTCGTCGGGTGCGCCGCGAACCCGGATGTCTCGGGCCTGGAGTCCGAGCTGTCGACGGTCGACGGCGTGAACGACGCGATCGCAGGGGTGACGCATTCCGGGGCACCCTGGAACACGCAGCTCGTCGTGACGCTCTACCTCGAAGACCCGAGCGATGCCGGCGTCGTCGAAGCGGTACGCGGTGCGGCTCCGGTGTTCGTCGCCGACGACGCGACCTCGCGTCACGATGTGAGCCTGTACTTCATCGGCGGGCAGCGCAGCGACTACGAGAGCGACTTCGATGCTGAATCGTACGAGCTCACGGTGACCCCCGACATCTGCGCGGCGCTCGGCGTGCCCGACAGCGGACCGTACTCGCTGCGGCTCTCGCCCGCCCAGATGCGCGAGATCGCGGACGGCGAGTGAGCGATGAGCAGGTGCGGTCGGCCCCGCCTCGGCTGACGTTCCAGCTGCCGGGGCGCTGGCTCACGGTCGACCCGCGCGATGAGCAGCACGCTCGCGAGCAGGTCGAGGTGATCGTTCGCGAGTTGGCGGGCGTCGCCGACGACGCGGCGCTCGCACGCCGGCGACTGCGGCAGAGCTTCAACCGGGCTATCGTCGCGGCGCGTGACGCCGAAGCGCACGCGCTGTTCCTCTGCATCGAGGCCGCACCGGGCGTCGCCCTGCCGGCGTCCCTCACCGTGCACGCGCCCGAGCGCCTGCGCATGACGCCCGCGGTCGGCACGTCGGCCGACGCGGTGCTGGGCGTGCTGGGCCAGGGGCTCGCCTCGTCGACATCCGCGGGAGCCGACACGGCTCGGCGGCTCGACGGGCCGCGCGCGAGCGTGCTGCGCACCGAGCGCCAGTTCGAGGAGCTCGTCGAGGAGGATGGCATCTCGGTCACCGCAGTTCGCCTCGAGGCGGACTACTGGTTCGCGGTGCCGGGGTCGAAGCAGGTGGTGCTCGCGAGCTTCGCGACGCCGCTTGGCGAGATCCGCAACGCGATGCTCAATCTGTTCGACTCGATCGCCCTCGCGGCGTCGTTCGACGCGGTCACGGTCGACGCGCGCTGATGAGGAGGTCTCCGTTGCCCAGTACTCCCGTGGGTCGTAGGCGGATCGGGCGGTTGCGCGTCACGGCGTTCGTCGCCCTGTTCGCGCTCGGTTCGGTCGCGCTCGTCGGGTGCGCCGCGAATCCGGATGTCTCGGGCCTGGCGTCCGAGCTGTCGACGGTCGACGGTGTGAACGATGCGACTGTCAGGGTGGCGCATTCCGGGGCGCCGTGGAACACGCAGCTCGTCGTGAGGCTCTACCTCGAAGACCCGAGCGATGCGGGCATCGTCGAAGCGGTGCGCGGCGCGGCTCCGGTGTTCGTCGCCGACGACGAGGGCTCGCGTCACGAGGTGAGTCTGTTGTTCATCGGCGGGCAGCGCAGCGACTACGAGAGCGACTTCGATGCCGAATCGTACAAGCTCACGGTGACCCCCGATATCTGCGCGGCGCTCGGCGTGCCCGATAGTGGGCCGTACTTGCTGCGGCTCTCGCCCGCCCAGATGCGCGAGATCGCGGACGGCGAGTGAGCGATGAGCAGGTGCGGTCGGCCCCGCCTCGGCTGACATTCCAGCTGCCGGGCGTCGTTCGATGCGGTCACGGTCGCCGCGCGCTGATGAGGAGGCCTACGTTGCCCAGTACACCCGTGGCTCGTCAGCGGAGCGGCCGCATGAGGCTTCTGTCGGTGGTCACGATGCTCACGCTGGGCGCCGCGCTCGTCGGCTGCACCGCGAATGCTGACGTGAGCGAGCTCGAATCGCAGCTGGCAGGCATCGACAACGTGAACGGCGCGACCGGGTCGGTGACGCACCCCGGTGCGCCGTGGAACACGCAGGTGGTCGTCTCGCTGTATCTCGACGACGCGTCCGACGAGGGCGTCGTCGAAGCGGTGCGCGCGGCGGCGCCGGTGCTGTCGACCGACCCGGTGGCGTCGCGCCACGACGTCGTGCTGAGCTTCGTCGACGGGCAGCGCAGCGACTACGAGACCGACTTCGACGCGCAGCGCGACGAGATCGGCGTGAACCCCGAGGTGTACGCGACGCTCGGCATCCTCGACCGCGGCGCATGGTTCCTCCAGCTCTCGCCCGCCCAGGTTCGCGACATCGCGGGCGGCCGGTGAGCGGCGAGAAGGCCCCGACTAGGATCGCTAGGGTGCAAATGGTCGGTGCGCTGTTGTTGATCGTGCCCGCATTCGTGGCATGGATTCCGTACCTGCGTCGGCTCTACGCGTCTGGCACGCTTGATGAACAAGTCCGTCAGGCCGGGCGGCAGGCGTCGCTCCTGCCGCTGATGATCACCGTCATGGTCGGGATCGTGGCGTGCATCGTGGCCTTCCTGCTTCCGGTGGGCGCTTGGACGCCCTGGCTCATCGCGATCCCCGTCATGGCGTGTGCGACCTGGGTGACCGCGCGGATGAGCATGGCAGCGAAGCGAGTCGGCTTGGACTGACCGCTGGGGCGTGGGCATGTGAGTTGAGAATCACACCAGGATGAGCCCAGCGGCTGTCGCCGTCGTCGTCATCGTGTCTCCACCGAGACGGAGACCTCGACGGCGTAGTCTTCCTCGCTCTGGCCGAGCACGGTCTGGCGCACCTCCATGTCGCGCAGGTCGATCTCCCGTCCGGCAATCGCGTCGAAGAGCGCGACCACGGCCGGGTGCGTGGCGCCGTCAGGGAGCGTCTCGCCACGAGTCGGTCGCCAGGTCGCGACCAACTCGGTGCGGGCCGGAAGAACTCCGGCGAATGCCTGCGGACCGCACCACTCATCGTCGACCTCGACGGGCGTGGGCCAGCAGCAGACGACCTCGACGGTTCCCCGCTCGCCTGCCCGGAGCGTCGTCCAGAACTGCCCGCTCGGGCCGAGAGCGGATGCATGCAACCGCTCGAACAGCTCCCCGAACACCGCATTGGCGTCCTCATCGGACAGCGACTCAGGGGCATCCAAGCTCACGGAGATCGCCTGTCCCACGAATGGTTGCACGGCCATCTCGCGCTCGACGACCGAAACCGGAACCTCCATCGCACGAAGCACATCCTCCGCGGCCACGAACGCTTGGTCTTCGATCGAGCGAGCCTCGAGAACCCGCTGACGGTGCTCCGTCAGAGCATCGCGCGCCCCGCGGCCGGCAACCGCCGCCGCAACCGCCGGAAGCGGAACGCCGGCGTCACGAAGCGCCCGGGCGACGACACCATCACGGACCTGACCCTCGCCGTACCTTCGATACCCTGACACGTCGTCGACCTCGGCCGGGACCAGCACAGCCTTCTCGTCATAATGGCGAAGCGCCTTCACGCTCAGCCCTGTCAGACCTGCGAACTCACCGATTTGCAACATGTGTCCAGCATCGCGGCTCCCCCTACCGGAGGGTCAAACCCCAGGCCGGCGAGGCATCCGTCGCGCCCTGCGTGCGCGCCCGCGTCATGCGGATGTCACAACCGCGCGACATCCGGTGTCTTCATGTCGACGGATCATCCGGGAACCGAACCCCTGGCCGCCGACGATCGCAGGAGGACATGATGACCACCCAGACCCGCATCCCGCCGACCGAGCTCACCGGAGTCTTCGGAGCGGTCGTGAAGGTCGCCGCCCGACGGATGATCGGCAGGGTGCCGGACTCGATGGGCGTGCTCGCGCACCACCCCGCCCTGATGCGGGCTTCGATGGGCATCGGCCGCAAGATCGAGGCGCTCGACGAGCTCGACAAGAATCTCGCGAGCTACGCGGTGATGGCGACGGCGGCGTACATCGGCTGCAGCTGGTGCCTCGACTTCAACTACTACAAGTCGCACAACGAGGGCCTCGACGAGGAGAAGGCGCGGCAGGTGCCGAACTGGCGCGAGGCATCCGTCTTCACTCCCGTCGAACGGCTGGTCTGCGAGTATGCGGAGGCGATGAGCCAGACCCCGCCCGCCGTCACCGACGAACTGTCGGCCGCGCTGCTCGACGCACTCGGCCCGGCCGCGCTCATCGAGCTCACCGCCAAGGTCGCGTTCATGAACATGAGCTCGCGCATGAACGTGGCGCTCGGCATCCATTCCGAGGGCTACGCGGATGCATGCGAGCTGCCGCCGCTCGCCACCCGGGCGGATGTCGCGGCCGACATCGTAGGCTCGGCAAATGACCGATGATCCGTTCGTCACCCACCGTGGCCTGCTCTTCACGGTCGCGTACGAGATGCTCGGCTCCGCGGCCGATGCGGAGGACGTGCTGCAGGAGTCCTGGCTGCGGTGGGATCAAGTCGACCGCAGCGAGGTGCGCGATGAGCGCGCGTACCTCGTGCGGATCGTGACCCGGCAGGCCCTGAACCAATTGCGCACGATGTCGCGGCGGCGTGAGTCGTACGTGGGGGAGTGGCTGCCCGAGCCGCTGCTCACGAGTCCGGATGTCGCGGACGACGTCGAGCTGGCCGAGGATGTCTCGATCGCGATGCTGACCGTGCTGGAGACGCTCGGCCCGACCGAGCGCGCGGTGTTCGTGCTGCGGGAGGTGTTCGACGTGCCGTACGACGAGATCGCGGCAGCCGTCGACAAGTCGCCGGCGGCCGTGCGGCAGATCGCCCACCGGGCGAAGGATCACGTCGCCGCCCGGCGCCCGCGTGTCACGGTCGACCGCGCCGAGCAGGAGGCGGTCGTCGCGAGGTTTCTCGCGGCGGTCAACTCGGGCGACCTGCAAGGACTGATGGACGTGCTCGCACCCGATGTGGTGTCCGTCGCCGACGGCGGCGGACTCGTGCGCGGTGCCGCGCTCCGGCCGATCCATGGCGCCGACAAGATCGCCCGCTACCTGCTCGGCGGTCTCGCGAAGCTCGCGCTGCCGTTCGAGGCGAGGCCGACGTGGGTGAACGGGCATCCGGCGATCCGCGGCGAGGTCGACGGTGAGCTCGCCGGTGCGATCTGCTTCGAGATCGAGGGCGCACGGATCACGCGGATCTTCTCGATCGCCAACCCGAACAAGCTCGGGCGGCTCGACGAGGCGACGCAGCTGGTACGGTAGCGCCGCGGCGGGGCTTCCTCGCACCCGGCCATGGGTACGGGGACCACAGCGAAACCGGAGAGCGCGCGAGCCGATGACCGATTCCCACCGCACCGGCTTTCAGGTGTTCGTCGTCGCCGCGGTCATCGGGGCAGCCCTCGCGGGCTGCAGCGCCGCACCGACTGAGTAGGAGGCCACCACGACCTCGGATGCCGCGGAGCAGGCGCTGATCGAACTCATGACCTCCACCCGCGAGGTCATGGGGCTCGACGACGAAGGTTGGGATCCCGAGTTTCCGCTCGCGCCCGACCCCTGCACGCTGTCGAACGACGAGCAGGGCATCAACGTCGTCGACGTCCGCACGTGGACCGGCGATGCCGACGCCGATGCGGTGATCTCTGAAGTACAGCAGCACTGGGAGGAGAAAGGGCTGACGACCTCGATCCGCGATCGGTCGAACGGCGGTGACACGCTCGTGCGTCTGAGCGGACGCGATGGGCCGGTCGCGAACATCCGAGTCACGATCGTTCCGGGGCAGGTGTCGCTCGACGGCGAGAGCGTCTGCGTCGTCGGCGAGCTGTAGACCGCATTCATGGCGCTGCCCGAGCGGGCAACGTTCGCGATAGGACCTTGTCCGCAAAGTCGGTATGCCAGTTTCGCCTCATCGGAGCTGCTGGGACGCAACGCTGTAAGTCCTGTATGATTACGAATACCGAATCAAGGAGGAGGAGCGTGCCGTGGCTGACATTGCAACGCTCGTGCGTTCGGCTCGCCGCAGCCGGGGACTGACACAGCGTGAACTCTCCGCACGTTCCCGCTTGGGGCAGACGCGTATCGCGCTCACCGAGAAGCGTCATGAAGACCCTCGGTTCAGCACGGCGATTCGGCTTCTCGCTGGGGCGGGTCATCGGCTCTATGCCGCACCCACGACGCGAGACGATGTCGCGACGGTCGCTGCCGACATCCGGTACGCGGTGCAGGCGGACGACGCGCAGCTCGCGCTTCGGCACCTCATTCAGATGAACGACAACCTGGTCGCCGAGCATGGCCTTCTGCGAGGCATCCTCGCCGTCACCGAACCCGAGTCGACCGGCTCGAAGACCTGGGATGCCGCCATCGCCGCATTGGTCGCCTACCGCCTCAATCAAGATGGGGTCCCGCTTCCCGGGTGGGCGAACGACGAGTCTCGAGTGCTGAAGCGTGCGCGACCGCTGCCTGTCGACCCTGCCGATGCGGTGCCGTCGCCGGCGGATGTCCCGCAGGAGTTTCTTGATCGGGGCGTCTTGCTGTGGCGCGACACCTTGGAGAGCGTATGACGCTCTTCGCTCGCGAAGACCTCATCGGAGGGTTGCGCGATCTCGTCCAGGAGCTTCGGCGCGCGGGTCAGCCGACCGGTCTGCGCATCATCGGTGGGGGTGCGCTCGCACTTCGGCACTACGACCGCCGAACAACGGCGGACATCGACGCGCTGCACGTGAATCCAGGTGACGATGCCTCCGTGACTCGAATCGTCGAGCGCATCGCTGCAGACCGAGGTTGGCAGAACGATTGGTTCAACTTCGAACCCGCTAATCTCGCGCCTGAGTACGGAAGGCCTGTGCGCTGGGAGTCCATCTACGACGATGGACTCGTCACGATCGAGGTGGCGCCGGCCGACGCGCTGCTCGCGATGAAACTGCGGGCGAACCGTCCCGCGCGCGACACCGATGACATCCGCAAGCTTCTCGCGATCTGCGGCATCGAGACGGTCGAAGCAGCTGACGAACTCTTCGGCGAGTTTTATCCTGGCGATTCACTCAGCGAACGCGCATGGAGGATGGTCGAGCGGATCCTTGCCGCAGGGATGCTCGAGCGGCCTGCCTCGCCCGGGCCGATCGACATCTGACCACGTCCGACGAATCCGGTGCCGCCATTGATCGCGGTGCGCACGTTTCTCATACGGCGTCGACGTCCGCCTGCGTCGCGGCCGTCGCTGAGCTTCGAGCCTCTGCTCGCCGCCGAGCTTGGAGATGGACCCTGATGAACTGGATCTCGATAAGCACGCCGACAGCGGCGGTCAGGAACCCCATCGGATGCTGGGTGAAGCCGATGACGAGGCCGCCGATTATCAGCACCGGGCAGAAGATCATGTTGATCAGGGAGCCGGTGGTGCCATAGGGGCTGAATCGGGCGTCGGGGTCGATGTTCACGGGACTGAGTATGTCGCCTGCATGCCCGTAGTGGAACTCGGGCGGCTCGACGAGGCGACGCAGCTGGATCGATGACGCGGCAACGCGGGCGCCGCCGTGCGCGCCCAGTCGTAAGATGGCGGCTGAGAGGGGGATGGCGATGGCCGATCCGGTGGGCGACATCATCGGAGATTATCGGGCGTTCACCGCGCAGCAGCGCGACCGCCTGCTCGCTCGAGGCATCGACATCGCGCCGTACGAGCTGAGTCACCTCGCCGTCCGCGTGCCGGAGTGGGACCAGTATGTCCACCTGCGGACCCTGCTCGAACGCCATGCCATCGCCAATGTGGAGGGCGTCTGGAACGGGCGGCCGATGTCCATGATCCTCCTCGCCGAGCCGCTCCGCGTCCTCGACGGCCAGGTGATTCCGCTCATCGAGCTCATCCCGCCCGTCCACCAGCGCGTCTACAAGATGGGTATGGAGCACTTCGGCGTGGTCGTCGGCGAGGAGGTCGACGATTTCTCGCGCCGGCATCGGACGGCGTTGACGGGTCAGCAGTTCCAGAACCAGTGGAACGAGCCGTACTACGTCCTCTTCGAGGACTTCACTCACGTGAAGTTCCACCGCCGCTCGCTGCGCGCGGTGATCGAGCTGCAGGGTGGGACATTCGACGGCATCCACCATGTCGACGGCTGGGTCCCGCAACGGCTGGTCACGGCGACTGGCCCGGACCCTCTGCCGCGCTGAGCAGAGCTCGAGCTCACTGGCGTCCTCGACCCGAGACCTGCGGTGCTCGGCGCCGACTGGAAGCTATCCGCGCTGCCTAGCGCTTGGCGTAGTCGTTCATTCCCTGCCAGTCGATGACGACGCACGCCTCGTCTCCCACCGTCCACGCGTCGTGGCCCGGCGGGACAACCATGAGGTCCCCGGGGCCGAACTCGTTCTCGTCGCCGTCGTCCATGACGATCTTCATCCGCCCGGACAAGACGTAACCCATGTGGGCGAACTGGCAGCTTTCGGTATTCGCGATCGGCTTGACGTGCTTCGACCACTGCCAGCCGGGTTCGAAGGTGGCCCTTCCGACGGCGCCTGCCTCGACGTCGACGAGCTCGAGTCGTCCCATCCCGTCCTCGAACGGGCGCGTCTCTTCGGGTTCGTTCAGACTCTTTCGGATCATGGCGGACATGACGGACTCCCTTGTACCAATGTTGAGATGTCCTCACTATGACAGCAGCCCCCGCGCCCGTCAATGAATCTGCTCGGCCGTGAAAAGCGGCGGGGGAGCAGGTCGTCGGGCACGGATGCCGTGGGCGGAGCGGCATCCGTCACGCCCTCGGCGAGCATGCGCACCTGGGCCTTCGCGACGTGCGGCACCTGACGCTCGACCCGTTCGGAGAGATCTACTGGTCGAGCAAGCGAGCGGCGTACGTGTTCAGGCTGGTGCCATGCCGCAGCGCCTCAGTCGCCAGTTTTCGGTGAACCGCTGGATCAACCCGGAGGTTCACACGCCCGGAGTAGGAACGATCTGCAAGGGGCTCGGGGACTTCTTCGCCTGACTCCAACAGGTCATCGATGACGGACGTGACGACCGCTTCGAGCCCGCGCAGTGCGTCGATCTGAGTGGCGGCCAACCATGACAGCGATGGGAACTCGGCGATGGTGGCGACGAACTCACCGTCCGACGTGCTCCATTCAACGGAGTAGCGGTAGTGCTCGACTGCCGGTCGTTCGATGGTGCTGTTCATGAGGTCTGCTCCTCCTTCTTCTTGTCGTGGCTGCCCGAGCCCTGCCTCGGCGGCCCGAAGTGGGCTTCGGCAAGGTCGCATGCTTCGGCGAAGGTGAGCGACTTCGGCGACCGTCGTGCCTTCTGCTCGATCTTCTCCACTGAAGCCACACGAAGACGGTGCCAGATTTGGCACCAAGCCTCAAGAGCGGCTGACCCGCAATCCCTCCGCTCGAACCCCGCCCGCTCGGGAGTGCTCTCGCGGATCTGCGAGGTTGCGCCGACTAGGATCGCTTGGATGCAAATGGTCGGTGCGCTGTTGTTGATCGTGCCCGCATTCGTGGCGTGGGTTCCGTACCTGCGTCGGCTCTACGCGTCGGGCACGCTTGATGAACAGGTCCGTCAGGCCGGGCGGCAGGCGTCGCTGTTGCCGCTGATGATCACCGTCGTGGTCGGGTTCGCGGCGTGCATCGTGGCCTTCCTGCTTCCCGTGGGCGCCTGGACGCCCTGGCTCGTCGCGGTCCCCGTCATGGCGTGTGCGACCTGGGTGACGGCGCGGATGAGCCTGGCTGCGAAGCGGGTCGGCCTGGACTGACCGTCGGGTCGCGCCTACCGGCGCGGGAGGGGTCGCCGGCGGCTCAGCCGCGAGCAGTGGTCGGTGTCGCCTGATGGAATCGAACGCGAGGGGTCTCCTCGGTGAGGTCCCAGAGCGAAGAGCGAAGTGCGTCTCCGCGCTCATCTCTGGAACGGTAGGTGAGGAGTACCAGCCCGTCGCCCACGATCTCGGCGACGTAGTCGGATGCCTCGGCCACTTGTCCGCCATCGGCTGGGTCATTCGCAAGCGCGGCGATCATCTCGTCGCGCGTCCATTCGCGCCCTGATCGCCCGAACTCGCGGAAGCGTGGGTGCAGCAATGCCTCGACGGCGGCGGCATCCGATCGCACCGATGACTGCAGGAGCGCGAGCTCAGCCGCGAGCGCGCGGGCTTCAAGAGATTGGGCGGCCGTGTCCGAGCCGGTTGACATGGATCGATGCTATCGACGCCGGAAACAGGGCCACGCGCCCAGTAACGGGGTTCGCCGAGCTCAACGAAAGACGCCGCTGCTGACTGCAGACCAGAACCCATAGGAGAGCACGATCACACCCATGGTGGCCCACCCGAGGATCGTGCCCGTGAGCGCCGCCCTCTTGCCGAGTCCATCGAGGTCTCTCGCACAACGGCGACCGGTGTGCCCGGTGACGACTGCGGTCAGAGCAAAGGGGAACCCCAGCGCGGCCGCAGCGATCCCGAGAAACGGGATCCAGGCCCAGAACACCATCGCGACGCCGATGATCCCGAACACGAGTGAGGCGGTGGCGAAACCGTTCGGTGGAACCTTCAAATCCTGCTGGATGACGAGCTGCTGCTGCGGATGCACCGGTGCGTTGCGCACCGACGGTGACGTCGGATGCGTTCCGTCGGGGGCGTTCGGGTCGGAGCTCATGGGTGTTCCTCTCGGCTCCCGCCAAGGTTATGCCGCGCTGCCGGTCCAGGCACAGCTAGAGCATGTCTGACAATCGGTTTGAGGCCGGAGACCGGAGAGAGCAGAGCCTCCGTTCGAAGCACCGGAGAAGGCGTCGAGATTGTGGACGGTGTACCGGAAGCACGGCTCGTTGCCGAAGACGCCCACGAGTGGCTTGAGACGATGCTCCGGCACGCGCTTGCTGCGCTAGGAGCTTGATCGATTGGAGGTTCGCACAGGTAGGGTCGTTGCTGATGAATCTGAGCAGCCCCACTGTCCGTGATGTGGTGTTCGACATCGACGGTACTCTGTGCTTCAACGGAGCGACCATTGACGACAGGATCGTTGATGCGATTCGTGAGTTGCGGAATTCGCACCGGGTGGTCTTCGCTTCGGCACGTCCCATTCGTGATCTGCTGCCTGTACTGCCCACCGACCTGCATGATGCGCCATTGATCGGCGGCAACGGGGCCTTCGTTCGCGACCAAGCCGGGTCGGTGGTGATTGGGTTCGATGCTGACACGAGGGCACGTCTCGACGCCCTGATCAGCGAATACTCACTGACGTACCTTATCGACGGCGACTGGGACTATAGCTTTACCGGCGATCCATCACACCCCATCTTTGCCCAGCTGGACGTTGGCAACTTGGCCACCAACACCGCAAGAGATGCGATTCGGACATACTCGAAGGCCGTGCTGTTTACCGACGACCCGTATGTCATCGCACGGATCAGAGCATTGACGCTGAGCATGAACGTACATCCCGACGAGAAGATCATCGACCTGGCTCCGGATGGCGTTACCAAATATCACGCACTCCAACGCATCGGGCTGCGTCCCGGGTCGTACGCGGCCTTCGGCAACGATCACAACGATGTGGAGATGCTTCGTCACGCGGCGTGGAGCGTGCGGGTTGGCAGAAACGATGCTCTCGGGTTCGCATCATTCACCGCACGACGAGAGGATGTTGCAGAAGCCATCCGGTCGCTTGGCCAAACGGCGTTCCGGTAAGGCGCTGCTCCGCGTCCGATCCTGGATGCCGAGGCATGAGTCTCGACCCTAGGGTGCGAGCTTGCCACACCACCGCCCCATCAAACGTGGTTCCCGCCGGACCTCAAGGGGGCAAGGTCCTTGGTCCATACAAAGACCATGTGCACGGCCACGGCCGCGCGGTAGGTGATCGCAAGTTTGTCGTAACGAGTCGCCAATCCACGCCACTGCTCAAGGTCGCAGAAGCTCCGCTCGACCACGTTCCGGCCGCGATAGTCGTCCCGGTCAAAGGCCGGTGGCCGGCCACCGCGGGTCCCGCGACGTTTACGATGACCAGCCTGGTCCCGAGGTTCAGCGATCACGGCCCCGATCCCACGCTCACGAAGATGGGCGCGGATCGCCCGGGAGGAGTACGCCTTGTCCGCGCGGACCCGATCCGGTCGAGTCCGCGGACGACCTCGCCCCGGCGAGTTGATTCGTAATTGCCCCATCAATGGTAGGAACATTGGTGAGTCACCGGCCTGTCCTGGTGTGAGCAGTACTACCAGTGGTCGACCGTGGCCGTCGACGAGCTGGTGCACCTTCGTGGACAGGCCGCCGCGGGAGCGTCCGATGGCGTGGTCAGGCGGCTCGAGGCACGGATTCGTGTAATTCGAACCAGCCCCCTGTGCGCCGGCTCACGTTCGTCGCGTGCTGATGCGCCCAGGCGATCGTGGAGTCCACCGACACCACCCAGTCCACCAACCCGGCCGCTTCCGCAGCCCCCAACAGGATGCCGAGCACGGTGTCCCAGATGCCTTCGCCGGCGAGGCGCCGATGCCAGGTCCACACTGTCTGCCACGGCCCGAACACCGGCGGCAGATCCCGCCAAGCGATCCCGCACCGATACCGATAGATGATGCCCTCGACCATCAGACGGGCATCAGCGAACGGACGCCCCGCCCGACCCGACCTCGCCGGCAGCAGTTCCTCCATCAACGCCCACTGAGAATCCGACAACATCCGAAACCGCGACACCCCTCGACCCTGCCACGCCCACCAAGAATCTGCACGCCCACCAAGAATCCGATTGTCAGACATGCCCTAGGGGCTTGGACGTTGTCGCAGACTCAGCGACTGACCCGCAGGTCCTGCCACCCGAACCCACCAGCCTCGGGCAGGCTCGCGCGGATCTGCTCAGCCGTGAACATGCGCCGCGGTCGCAGATCGTCGGGTACGGATGCCGCGGGCGGCGCGGCATCCGTCACACCCTCGGCGAGCATGCGCACCTGGGCCTTCGCGACGAGCGGTACCTTCATGGTCCATTCGGTCACCTGCGCGAGCGCGAACTGCGCCCACACCGGCCACGGCACCACGACCACTCGGCGTCCGACGACGGATGCCACGCGCCGCACGGCCTTCGACAGCATGAGCTGCTCGGCACCGACGACGGCGACGGTCTCACGCGGCATCCGCCCGTCGATCGCGGCGACGAGGATGTCGGTGAGGTCGTCGACCGGGATGGGCCGGATGGGCTTCTCGCGGAAGCCGACGGTCGCGAACACCGGCAGGGTCTGCACGGTGTGGCTGAGGTGGTCGATGAGGTGGTCGCCGCGGCCGTAGATCATGCCCGCCTTGAGGATCGTGTAGTCGAGGCCAGAGTCGCGGATCAGCTCTTCGGCCGCCCACTTCGACTCGTGATACGGCGAACCGCAGTCGGGCCGCGCCCGCAGGAAGCTCAGCATGATGACCTTGTGCACCCCGGCGCGCTTGGCCGCCTCGATCACGTTCGCGGTGCCCTCGATGTGCACGCGCTGGTAGGTCTGGTCGCCGATCTCGCGGTTGATGCCCGCGCAGTGCGCGACGACCTCGCATCCCTCGAACGCTCGCGTCAGCGCGTCGACGTCACTGGTGTCGACGCCGGTGCGGCGAGAGATGACGACGGATGCCTCGGGCCCGAGCCGTTCGGCCAGGTGGCGTCCGACGAATCCGGTGCCGCCGGTGATCGCGGTGCGAGGGTGGGTCACGTGGCGAGTCTAGGGTGTGGGCGGCTCAGCGGATCGGGGCGGTTCCTTGTCGGGCTTGGTGACCCACCTTGCCAACAAGCCGAGCGCTACAAGCACGATGGCGGGCACTGCCATCCAGAAACTGAACCAGCCGTTGGATGCTTGCCAAATACTCAATCCGACAAATGGGAGTGCGGCCACGTAGAAGCCGAACTCGATCTCGGTTCGGTTCTTCGACGACCACGCCACCAGGTCGTCCTCAGTCTTCGGAACACGTGGGTCGTCGGTCATGGACCAAGTATGAATGTGCCTCGCGCCGTCCAACGTTCGAACGTCGCCCGATTGCTCACGAACGCGTGCTGCGCCCACGACCAGGTGGCGTCCGAGAACGCGGGCTCACGCGAGGATTCGTGCGATCGCGCTCCACGCGACGAACGGGATGAACACGACGAACAGCACGCCGGTGTAGCGCATCCGGCGAGCGGAGAACAGCTTCGCGGCAAGTCGCGGCCCGTACAGTGTCCCGCCGCCGATTTGGAAGAATCGCGACAGCCGCCGCGGCGCGACGATGGCGAACACTCCCAGCGCAAGGAATCCCGAGCACATGACGATGGCGATCGTCAACTCAGCGGGGGTAGACACGACTCCGATCCTGCCATGCGTCGAGCACCCCTGAACCTGGCCGTGACCGTCTGAGCGAAGGGACCCTGGTAGCGCCGTGGCCGTGGCCGTGGCACCCGCACCGGGCTCATCATCATCGTCGGCAAGTCGCTGCAGACGGTCTAACAGAACGTGTTCGTCCTGTTCCAGAACACGAGCATCTTCGGAGGATCGTGTAGTCGAGGCCCGAGTCGCGGATCAGCTCTTCGGCCGCCCATTTCGACTCGTGGTACGGCGACCCGCAGTCGGGTCGCGCCCGCAGGAAGCTCAGCATGATGACCTTGCGCACCCCGGCCCGCTTGGCCGCCTCGATCACGTTCGCGGTGCCCTCGATGTGCACCCGCTGGTAGGTCTGGTCGCCGATCTCGCGGTTGATGCCCGCGCAGTGCGCGACGACCTCGCACCCCTCGAACGCCCGCGTCAGCGCCTCGACGTCACCGGTGTCGACGCCGGTGCGGCGAGAGATGACGACGGATGCCTCGGGCCCGAGCCGTTCGGCCAGGTGGCGTCCGACAAATCCGGTGCCGCCGGTGATCGCGGTGCGGGGGTGGGTCACGTGCGAGTTTCGGGTCGCCCCCTTCGCCCCGCCGAGTCGGTGCGGCCCGTCACTTGCGAGACGCCCTGCCCACGTCATGCCAGACCCCACGGGATGAGCCGGTCGTCCATGATGAGTGCATGGCTCCCCATTCCAGCGTGTTCGACGAGTTCGAGCGCCGAGATCCCTCACCTGCCTCGCATGCGGAG
Organism: Agromyces sp. Root81; assembly: GCF_001429165.1. Classification (GTDB taxonomy): domain Bacteria; phylum Actinomycetota; class Actinomycetes; order Actinomycetales; family Microbacteriaceae; genus Agromyces. The sequence continues at coordinate 146,116 of NZ_LMIR01000003.1, read as the reverse complement.
ACCTCGGCTGCGTTCCTCAATCGCATCGCGGGGTCGTATTGGGACCAAGTTCGCGAACTCGTTGACGATTGGGCTACCCAACTCCCTGGTGATGCGCGGCGTGACGTCGTCGCTCGCTTACGTTCCTCTTTCGACCGGCAATCTGCCGCAGCGTTTTGGGAACTGTATCTGCACAAGACGTTCGTGGAGGCAGGTTTCACCGTCGAGATCCACCCGTCAGTACCGACTGGCACACGACCGCCGGATTTTCGGGTTACGCGAGGCTCAGAACGCTTCTATGTGGAGGCGACGTGCATCTTCGGGAGCGACATAAACGCTGGCGCTACTGCGCGTCGACAGCAGGTCTACGACGCAATCAACCGCATAGAAAGCCCCAACTTCTTCCTCGCGATCGACGTGAAGGAGATCGGCGCGCAGGCGCTTCCAACCACCCGTCTCCGGCGGGAGCTGGAAGGATGGCTGTCGGCGTTGGACCCGGACGCGGTCGAGCTCGCACTCGGGGACAACCCGAGGGGCGAGCGTTTCGACTGGAAGGAACGCGGCTGGAAGTTGGCCTTCCGCCCGATACCGGTCCGCGCAGATTCGCGCGGCCAAGCGAATCATCGCGTCCTCGGGGTCTTTGGCCCCGGCGAGGCGCAGTGGCTCGACGATGTGTCGGTCCTTCGTGGCACGATTCGCTCAAAGGGCAGCGCCTACGGTGCGTTGGATTTGCCATTGGTTGTCGCTGTAAACGTCGCTACCGCGTTCCACGACGAAGAAGACACGCTGGGCGCCCTCTTCGGGACATGGAAGATCCAGTTTGAGGTGGGCGATCCAGATTCCGCCCGCTCAGTTCGCGCTCGGGATGGGTACTGGGGTTCCCCGGGCGAATGGAAGCATCGGCATTTGGCTGGATTACTGCTGGCGCACAACGTGGCGCCCTGGCGCGTCACGCAGGAGATACCGACGCTATGGTTGCATCCTGATCCGATTGACCCGGTGAAGGCACTCGGAGTGTGGCGGACCTCCCGCCTCGATGGGACACACATCGAGAGGCTTGAGCCGTACGCAGAGCTCGGCGATCATTTCGGGCTGCCCGAGCAATGGCCCGACGGTGAGCCGTTCCCGCGCAACGAATGACTATGGGCGCGTATCTGTTACCGATATCGATCGATCCTCGTCAACGCGCTTCAGGTGTTCGAGCGTCTGTTCAAAGCTCTCACTGGGGCAAACAGCCAGCCGCCAAACCGTACTTGAAGCGCATGACGAGACTCGTGAGGCGAACCCGCCGGCGGCGGCGGCGATCGATGAGGTTTCTCGAGCTTGTTGGCGAACGAAACATCAAGCTCCATTACGGCACTGATGGTGTCATAACGAAGCTCTGGTAGTAATCATCAACGTGCGATGGTGCCACGCCCGACTACCTTCGCCGATATCGTGAACGCGTGACCAATCGACCGTTGCCCGGAGCTCGTTGGTGGAAGGTAGACTTCCACGCTCACACGCCGCATTCCTTCGACTTTGGAGGGTTGGATGGGTCAGACACCGTTCCTCCTAGCAGCGTTTCACTCGAAGACTGGGTCCTCGCATACATGCGCGCCAGCGTTGATGCTGTCATGGTCGCTGATCACAACAGTCACTCGGCGATCGAGCCTCTTCGGGTCGTGGTAGAGCGGCTCCATGCCGAGGCCCACCCTGGGTATCGTGACCTGGTCCTTTTTCCCGCGGTTGAGTTGACCACCGATGGAGGATTCCATCTTCTCGGCATCTTTGATCCCGGTGAATCGGCCGAGACCGTGAACGGTGTCCTTCATAACTTGGATTACACCGGGGTGAGGGGATCCAGTAGCGCGACGGCGAGAGACTCGCTGTTCCGTGCATGTGAGGTCATCGTCAGTGCCAAGGGCCTCGCGGTTCCTGCTCACGCGGACAGTGCGCGAGGCATCTTTGGAACGGACGGGCGGAGCCTAAAGGAACTCGTCGATGCGTCGCTCATTGAGGCCGTCGAACTAGTGGGTGACACGAAAACCGCCGAGGCCGTTGGATACGGGTGGGCGCCAGTTCTGGGATCCGACTCGCACCATCTCGATGGCTCTAATGCACCGGAAGGAGTTGCAGCTAAGTATCCGGGGAGCCATTTCACGTGGGTGAAGATGGAGCGCCCAACATTGCTCGGGCTCCGCCTTGCATTTGCCGATCCTGATCAATCTGTCGTCCGCTCGGTCGTGAGTGAGACAGATCCGAATCTCGTTAGTCATAACAGACTGATCTCGGTCGAACTCACGCAGGCCGGTGAACATGTTGAGCTTCAACTCAGCCCGTGGCTGAATTCTCTAATCGGTGGGCGTGGCGTCGGGAAGTCGACCATGCTCGAAGTGTTGCGGCTGGTGTTGCAGCGGTTCGAGGAGTTGCCTAGCGACCTGAAGAGCGAGCTTTCGTGGTTCTCGCCGGTGGCACCCAACTCCAGTGCGCAGAGATTTTGGGACTCCTCAACCACTGTCGAAGTCACATACGCAAAAGGCGACCGACTGTTTCGTCTAACTTGGCAGGGCTCGAAGCCCGAAGAGACATCGATTCTCAGGCGTGATGGCGACGAATGGTACCCGGACACAGGCTCTGTGAGTAGCCGATTCCCCGTTCTCATCTACAGCCAGAAGCAGATTTACGAGACTGCCAAAGACGTGCAGAGCCTGCTTTCCGTGATCGACACGCAACCGCACGTTCAATTCTCGCAATGGGAAGCGGATAGAGACCTTCTCAATTCAAACTATGCGGCGGCCGTCCAGAAGATCTCGGCCAATGATGTTGTGCTCGCAACGGAGGCGCGCGTACTCGGCGAGTTGGCTGATGCTGATGCCCGTTTGGATGAGCTGAGACTGCTTCGTGACTCCGGATTGGGGGACGAACTTCAGGCGTTGATGGACGCAGACGCAGCTCATCGTGAAGCCGAACAAGAGATCTCGGCCCTCGAACGACGCCTTGACGATGCTGGAGCCGGCGTAGCAGAGGTCCTAACGCGGTCCGCTGAAGCTGGGAATCAGACCGCCGCGGAGGCTCGAAGAGCGACAGCGGCATTGACTGTAATAGCCGAGCTCGAACGCCTTGCTGGTCTGCTTTCAGACACGCGAATCGAAGAGGTGCAGCAGACCGATCGCGAGGCGCGGATCTCCGAGGTACGGGCTGGGCTGAGTCGCCCTTCATCAGATGGTGAGAATGACAACGTAGACGTCGAGGGTGAGTTCACAACACTCAGCGAGCGTCGAATGGGTCTGCAGAAGCTCATTGATGAAGTTGAAGCCGCGAAACTCGCGCGGACCACGCTTCAAGAGTCAGCTGAAGCGATCTTGACGCAGGTCCACGAGCATCGCGCGACACTCACCAAACGGCGGAAGGAATACATCGCGAGTCTTGACCTCAACGCGACGTCTTTGCGTCTGGATCTTTTTGGCCAGGGTGATGTTTCAGCCATTGAAGCGGATCTGCGGGGAATTACGCAGATCAGTTCGTCCTTCGACCGATTCTTCACGGGGGAGGACGGGATTCGAGCCGTTCTCAACAGTCCTCCACAGAACCCTGCCTACATCACCGAACTTGCAAAGCTGAAGCGGATCTTGAAGTCGCTGCGGCAGCACGGGCAGAGTTCGCCGGAGCTCGAGGGTGCTGGAATCGTGGTGGAAGCACGCATGTTTACTCGCCTTGAAAGCCTGGACCCCGCCGCCTTCGATGCAGCGATTGACCTCTGGTTCCCCGAGGACATGCTTCGAGTTCGCTATCGAGCGGACGGCGAGGCCAACTTCCGCGCCCTGGAACAAGGCAGCCCGGGCCAGAAGACTGCGACGCTTCTTGCGCTCATCTTGCGCATGAGCACGGACCCGCTCATTCTCGATCAGCCCGAAGACGATCTTGACAATGAACTGATCACAGATCTTGTGGTTACTACGTTGAAGAACATGAAACGCAGGCGACAAGTCATCGTCGTTACGCACAACGCCAACGTAGTTGTGAACGCGGACTCAGAAAACGTGGTTGTCGTCCGGCATGGAATTGTCCCGGTGGTGGGGCATCAAGGTTCAATCCAAGACTCTGATGTACGCGAGGCCGTGTGCAAGATCATGGAGGGCGGTGAGCGGGCGTTCCGGGAGCGCTATCTGCGTCTTGTCGGAGAGGGTGGGGCGGTCAAGATCTCCAGTTGAGTCGCGCGATCAGCGTGAGTACACGCACATCTGCGTGGATCACATGGTGACGATACGCTGCGGGAATACCCACGCCCGCTCCGCGTTGAACTTGAGCGTACCCCGCTCAACTCTCCAGGAGGATTGGTGCCCGAAGACTTCAACCCCGAAGCCGGCGCGAGCTCGTTCGACGAGTTTCTCGCCCGCTATCTCGCGGGTGAGCAGGCGCGTCAGGCTCGGTCGATCGACCTCAGCCGGTTCCTGACCGCCCGTACTCAAGGCATCCTGCGTCAAGCAGGACGCTTCGCGCTCGAGCGCGGCCAGACCGAGCTCGACGCCTTGCACATCCTGCGCGTGATCGTCGAAGACGAGAGCGTCAAGCAGGCGATCGCCCGCATCGGCGTCGCCCCCGAGCGGCTCATCACCGCGACCGAGGCGCGCCTGCCCGCTGCCGGCGACACCGCCGACATCAACGCGGCCACGATCACCCCGAGCGCCTCCCGCGCGCTGTTCCACAGCTACCAGGTGGCGCGCTCGGCCGGCTCGACCTACATCGACCCCGAGCACCTCTTCTTCGCGCTCGTGTTGGGGCAGGATGCCCCTGCCGGCCAGGTGCTCGCGCGCGCCGGCGTCACCGCCGAGGCCCTCACGCAGGGCATGCGCGAGACGGTCGAAGCCGGCATGCCGGGTGCCGATGGCGACACGGATGCCTCGGGCATGCCGGGCGCCGGGGCATCCGACACCCCCATGCTCGACAAGTTCGGCACCGACCTCACCGAGCTGGCTGCGAACGGCGGGCTCGACCCCGTGATCGGCCGTGCCGACGAGATCGAGCAGACCATCGAGATCCTCAGCCGTCGCACCAAGAACAACCCGGTGCTGATCGGCGAGGCCGGCGTCGGCAAGACGGCGATCGTCGAGGGCCTCGCCCGCGCGATCGTCGAGGAGTCGGTGCCCGAGGCCCTGCTCGACAAGCGCGTGATCTCGCTCGACTTGCCCGGCATGCTCGCGGGCACCCGCTACCGCGGCGACTTCGAGGAGCGCCTCACCAAGACCATGGAGGAGATCGCCGCAAACAAGGGCGAACGCATCATCTTCATCGATGAGATCCACACCGTGGTCGGCGCGGGCGGCTCGGGCGACGGCGGCACCGACGCGGGCAACATCCTGAAGCCGCGCCTCGCGCGCGGCGAGCTGCACCTCGTGGGTGCCACGACGCTCAAGGAGTACCGCACCATCGAGAAGGACCCTGCTCTCGAGCGCCGGTTCCAGCCGGTGCGCGTGGGGGAGCCCTCGATCGAAGACGCCGTGCTCATCCTCCACGGGCTGAAGCCCGCCTACGAGGAGCACCACGGCGTGCAATACACGGATGCCGCGCTCCGCGCCTCCGTCGAGCTGAGCGCCCGCTACCTCACCGACCGCGTGCTGCCCGACAAGGCCATCGACCTCATCGACCAGGCCGGGGCACGGCTGCGCCTGAAGCTCGGCATGAAGACGGATGTCTCCGCGCTCATCGCGCGACTCGCCGACCTCGAGGCCGACAAGAACGCCGCCGTGAGCGCCGAGCACTACGAGGAGGCCTCGCGCATCCGCGACGAGATCTCGAAGGTGCAGGCGAAGCTCGACGAGGCGACCGAGAAGGGGCGCGCCGCGGCATCCGCCGGGCTGGGCTCTGACGGTGCCGAACGCTCGACCGTGATCGACGAGAGCGAGATCGCGGCGGTGATCTCGCGGGCCACCGGCATTCCGGTGAACCGCCTCACCGAGAGCGAGCGCGAGCGTCTCGGCGACCTCGAGGGCGAGCTGCACGCGCGCGTCATCGGTCAGGACGACGCGGTCACCGCGGTCGCGAAGGCCGTGCGCCGCAGCCGCACCGGCATGGGCGACGCCAAGCGCCCGGTCGGATCCTTCCTGTTCCTCGGGCCGACGGGTGTCGGCAAGACCGAGCTGGCGCGTGCGCTGGCGTCGTCGCTCTTCGACGACGAGCAGGCGATCGTGCGCTTCGACATGAGCGAGTTCGGCGAGCGGCACACGGTGTCGCGGCTCGTCGGCGCCCCTCCCGGCTATGTCGGTTACGACGAGGCGGGGCAGCTCACCGAGCGCGTGCGGCGCAACCCGTACTCGATCGTGCTGTTCGACGAGATCGAGAAGGCGCACCCCGACGTGTTCAACCTGCTGCTGCAGGTGCTCGACGACGGGCGCCTGACCGACGGCCAGGGTCGCACGGTCGACTTCCGCAACACGGTGATCGTGATGACCTCGAACCTCGGTTCGGAGTTCCTCGCGTCGCGCTCGGGTGCCCTCGGCTTCGTCGCCTCGACGGATGGCTCGGGCTTCAGCTCCTCCGATGACGTGCGCAACCGCGTCATGGGCAAGGTGCGCGAGGCCATGCGCCCCGAGTTCCTGAACCGCATCGACGAGATCGTGCTGTTCCAGAAGCTCGACGAGCCGCAGCTCGCGCAGATCGTGCGCCTCATGCTCGGCGCGACCGCGTCGCGGCTCGCCGCGCGCGAGGTCGCCTTCGAGGTGACGGATGCCGCGGTGGCGCTGCTGGCCGAACGCGGCTACGAGCCCGAGTACGGCGCCCGGCCCCTGCGCCGGGTCATCCAGCGCGAGATCGACGACCGCATCAGCGACCTGTTCGTGAGCGGTGCGCTCGGCGACGGCGAGGGCGTGCAGGTGGATGCCTCGGGCGGCGAGTTCGTCGTGGCATCCGTGCCCCGTGCCACCGTGGCGCTGCCGCTGGCGGCGTAACCGCTTCGCCGCGTCGCGCGTAACCGCGTGAAGCAGCGGCGGTAACCGGTCGAACCACGAACGCCCGGTCCTCCTCGTGAGGGCCGGGCGTTCTGCGTGTTTGTGGCGGGCGATCAGCTCTGGAGCAGAACGCCGACCTGGTCACTGATCTCCTGCACGAGCTCGTCGACGGTGCGGGTGATGTTCACCGTCGCCGCCATGGTGACGAACATGATCGCCGAGACGATGCGCGCGAGGGTGGCGGCGTCGCGCTCGCCGACGCGGTCGTCGCGACGCAGCACGGCGGCGACGGCCTCTTCGGTCTGCAGGGTCAGCGTGAGCGCGTCGCGGTGGTGCGGCTCTTCGGGGTCGCCGAAGACGAGTTCGCGCAGGTAGGTGCGCCCGTTGTCGATCTGGATGCGGTTGCAGTGCACGACCGGGCGCACGATCGCCATCACTGCGTCGAGCGCATCGGGCAGGCTCGCTGCGGCCGCGCGTCCCTCTTCGAGGGCGTCGGCGTAGGCGGAGTTCTGCACGAGCAGGAGCAGCTCGCCCTTGGTCTTGGCGTAGAGGAACAGGGTGCCGGCGCCGATGTCGGCCTTCTCGGCGATCTGCTGTGTGGTGACGTCGTCGACGCCGTGCTCGGCGAAGAGTTCTCGCGCGGCGGCGGTGATGCGTTCGAGCTTGACCTGCTTGTTCCGCTCGCGCCGCCCGACCGGTGCCGTGACCGAGGCCATTCCGTCCTCCAGGATTCGATCTGACTGTGCTCAGTTCTGAGCATAATGCGGCAGGACGCGGCCCTCTCGTACATACGTCAACGCCTCGGACACGTTGTAGGCGTGGATCGCCGATGCGAACATCGACAGCTCGTCCGACATGGTCGAGATCTCGTCGCCGTCGAAGAACGCCGCGCGCGCGGCGGCATCGGCGAAGCCGAGCACGAGCGAGGCGTGGAACCGCTGATCGACGGGATTGTCGTGGGCGACGTCGGGCGTGTTCCAGAGCCGCTCGTTCCAGGGCATGAACACCTGGGTGCGCAGCTCGGTCAACTTCGCGGTCTTCGCGAGCGCGGGCACGAGGGCGTCGGTGAGGTGCCTCCGGAACGCTCGGGTGCCGACGCCTCCTCGTCGCCTGACGGAGATGAGGGCACGTGACCCCGTGTCGCCGGTTCGCTCGTACCAGCGAGTGGAGTTGGGCGGCCCGGCGTACATCAGGGTGCGCCGGAACACGTTCACCTCGTCTTGGAATGCGAGTTTGGTCTGCGCGCGGCCCTGCAACGGCGCGAGCGCGGAGGCGAAGGTGACCTCGGCGACCCCGTCGACCTTGCGATCTGCGGGAATGGCCGTCTCGACACCGTGCGTGGCGGGCCACAGCCCGGCGTTTGCGGCGTCGAGGTGGAGCTGCCGGTATTCGTCGAGCCCCGGACTCGCCGCGATGATCTTCGAGTGCGGGCCTTTCCAGTGCTCCATGCCCTGTTGGCAGGGCTGATCGGTGCGCATCCACAGCAGGATGGATGACGCGAGCGCCTTCTTCATGAACGGGATCGTGTTCGTCATGGCGTGCCTCCTTGGTCGAATCGGATGCCGGTCAGCGCGAGAGGAACTCGACGGCGACGGGGGCGAAGCGGTCATGGAACTGGAAGATGCCGCCGTGGCCGGAGTCGGGGTAGATGATCAGCTCCGACCCCGCGATGCGGCGGTGGAGGTTGTCGGAGAGCACCGAGGGCACCATGCGGTCGTGGTCGCCGTTCGCGATCAGGGTGGGCTGAGTGAGCTTCGAGAGGTCTGCGGGCGCCGAGCGACCCCACTTCTTGATCGCCTTCAGCTGCGTCTGGAACGCCTTCGTCGTGATCGGGGCGTCGCGGTCGACGGTGCGCTCGTGGAGTCGCGTGACGAATGCCTTCGCGGCGGGCTTGCCGGTGGCGTTGCGGTTGAAGAAGAGGAACTCCTTCGGGTCGGAGCGGGTCAGGGTCGCGCGCAGGATGTCGAAGTAGGTGACGCCGACGACCTTGTCGATGCCGGTGCCGCCGGCGGGCCCGGTGCCGGTGAGGACGAGCTTGCGCACGAGCTCGGGGTGCTCGACGACGAGGGCTTGGGCGACCATGCCGCCGAGCGAGAACGAGAAGATGTCGATCTTGTCGAAGCCGAGCGCGCGGATGAAGGTGTAGGCATCAGCGGCCATCGCCTCGACCGAGTCGGGCACCTGACCGGTGGTCGTGCCGACGCCACGGTTGTCGAAGGTGATGACGTGGCGGCCTTCGGCGATGGGGTCGATGATGCGCGGGTCCCAGTTGTCGAGCGTCGCCGCGAGGTGCACGAAGAAGACGACGGGCACGCCGCCCTTCGGGCCCAGCTCGCGGTAGGCGTAGGTGACGCCGCCGGCGGTGATCGTGCGGGTGGGGGCCTTCGCGTACGACGTGACGGGCCCGCTCGCGGTATCGGGGGTGGTGTTCATGGGAGTTCTCCTTGTTCGTGAGTTGACTCAATTATGAGTCGACTCAGGAAAATTGTCAAGGTGAGTCGGGCGGCGACCACTCAAGTACGCTGAGCCGAGCCGACCCGCCCCGACCCCGAGGAACCTGGTGCGCCCGAACGATCAAACCCAGCACACCCGAGCCGCAGACCTGCCGCGATTCGTCGACGTGGGCGGCGGCGGATCCCGGTACGCGCGGGCGGCGCTCGACGTGGTGATCGGGTTCGCCGTGGGCATGGGCGTCGTCGCCGGTGTCGCGCTCATCACCGGCATCGTCGGCGAGGAGGCGTTCGGTCGGCTGAACGACGCGATCGAGTACGACCTGTTCGTTCGAGCCGGCTTCGGCGCCGCGAGCATCGTCGCCGCAGCCGTCGGCGTCGCGCTGCCCGTGCTGTACGCGGTGGACCGCGCCCTGTTCTTCCGCAGACTCGAAGCGGTCGTGCGACGAGACCGCGCGGCCGTGCCGAGTGCGCGCGCCCGAGCGCGTGTGGCCACGGCCCCGGCGCGCACGCTGAGCAGGCTCGTGCGTGCCTGGGGCGTCATCGCGCTGGTCGTCGCCGCGATGCTGGTCGCGATGCTGGCCACCGTGGAAGACGTTCGCGGCAACCCGGAGCCGTGGATCGGTCTGGTCGTCTGCGCCGTGGTCATCGTCGCCTGGGTGGTGCTCGGCCCCCTGCTCGGCGTTGCGGCCGACCGTTGGCAGAGTCGGGCGCAGCCGCTCGTCGCCGACTGGGCGGCCCGCCACGCGTTCGTCGCGCAGTCCGAGCAGCGCCGCCGCATGGCATCCGTCAAAGACGACGGCCCCGCGATCCTCGCTCCACGCGTCACCTGGCCGTTGACGTGGGCCACCGGCGCGACCGGCGCGGCGCTCGGCCTCGCGGTCGTGGTGTGGTTCGGGTCGGTCGCGATGCGCCAACCGTGCCGCTCGTGCGACAAACGGTACTACGACGAGCCGGGCGAGCGGTTCATCGACTGGCTCAGCGCTACCTCGGGTGTCGTCATGGCGGTGCTCGCCGGGCTGCTAGTGGCGCTGCTCGTCGTCAACCTCGTCGTGCTGCGCGTGCGCGAGGTCGCGGCCGCACGCTGGATCGCCGACGGACAGCCGCGTCGCACGCGCGGTGACCGCATCGAGCGGTTCCTCATCGGCCCCCGCGCCGCCCGGCTGCTCGCACAGGGGCTCGTCGCAGCGGTCGCCCCGGTCGCCGTCGTGGTCGCGTTCGCCGACGTCTGGTTCGACGTGTACTGGGCGGATGCCGCGATCGCCCTGCCGATCGCGGCGGCAGCGTTCGTCGTCGCGATGCTCATCGCCGCCTCCGACGACGGTGCCGCCGAGCGCGAGTGCACTGCGCTCAGGGCTGTGCTGTCGCCGGGGGACCCGACGCCCAAGACTGTCGCCGCACGGGTGACGGCTCAGCGCACCGCGCGGAAGGCGTCGACGCGCGCGTAGGCGGCGGCTCGCCGGGTGCTCGTCATTCCTGTGTCGGTCGTTCGCGCGGCACGAACTTCTGCCCGCTGTCAGGCTGAACGGCGTACCAGCCGAACGACTCATCAGAGGACCACCCCTCAGCGGCCCGCTGCGCCAGCTCGGCGCGTTCGGCCCTCGCCTCGTCAGCCCAAGCCGTGAAGATCGCGGCGGCCTCGGGATTCGTCGGCGGCTCCGATGAGCGATAGCTCGTCTTGCGGGGCCCGAACCAGACGCCGCGCGGCACGTCGAACTCGACCTCGAAGGCCGAGCCGAGCTCGTCGCCGAGGCGATGCGCGAGCCCCTGCCGCTGCTCGTCGGCCATGGCGGGCAGTTCAGGCGAACGCCACTGCTGCTCATGGTCGAGCCCCGTATCGTGCAGCCGCCCCCACGCCTGTAGGTCGGCGACCAGCGTCGGGCTCAGCCCGCTCTCCTCGTAGGGAACGGGATACGGAAACCAGACCACTGTTGAGGCGTGGTCGTAGAAGAGCCGCACGACCTCGGTGTCGTATCGATACTCCTGCGCTCCCATGGCCCGATCCTACGAGCGGATGTCGGTGTTCGCGGGGCGGTACCGAAGTACCGAAGTACCGAAGTACCGAAGGTTCGAGTGAAGAAGGATGGCGCGGCGCGCGCTCGCGCCACGGCGGATCGGCCGGCCGGAGCCCCGGTCTGCGGACCGAGACGGCGGTGGCGCGGATGCGCATGGCTATGCCATGGTGAGCAGCAATCCGTGTCGGGTGGGCTGAAGGGGGCACCATGAGCGAGGCATCGACGGAGAGGGAGCCCTCCGCGCTGGCCGCCACCAAGCCTGCACCGGTCTCCAGGTGGCGGCACCGGCCCTTCATCGAGATCGTCGCGGTGGCGATGCTCTCGGTGACCGCCATCCTCACCGCCTGGTGCGGTTTCCAGTCCGCCAAGTGGAGCGGCGAACGGGCGATCGCGTTCGCCGAGGCATCCGCTGCCCGCGTCGAGGCGAGCGATGCCGACAGCCAGGCGCGTGAGGCCCGGGTGGTCGACCTCATCATCTACGCGGAGTGGGTGACCGCCACCGCGGAGGGCGACACGGCGCTCGCCGATCAGATCGAGGCACGTTTCACGCCGCACTTCAGGATCGCCTTCGACGCCTGGCAGACCGACGGGGAGGTCGAGCCGGGGCCGTTCGCGATGGCGGAGTACGTGCCGCCGGGCACCGAGGAGAGCGCGGAGCGCACCGCCGTCGCCGATGAGCGATTCGCTCAGGCGCTCGAGGACACCGAGCGAGGAGACAACTACTCGCTGCTGACCGTGCTGTTCGCCCTCGTGCTGTTCCTGACCGCGATGGCGCAGCGCGACATCCACCACGTCGCGGCATGGATGATGCTCGGGCTGGCCGGCGTCATCGCCGTGAGCGGGTTCGTCGTGCTGCTCACCTTCCCGATGCGCTTCTGACCCGCTACCCGACCTTGTCGGCGTGCCGGTGCACGATCCGCCAGCCGCTCGGCTCGCGCCGGTACACCTGGGTGGCGCGCAACGTGAAGGTGCGGGGCTGCCCGTCGACCGAGGTCGAGACCCGCTCGTATCCCACGGTGTACGCCATCTCGCCGAGCACGTTGAACGCGATCAGGTCGTACGCGTAGTCGGCGCAGTCCGAGAAGCTCGTCGCGAGCTCCTCGAACGCCTCGACGAGCTCGGCCCGATTCGAGGCGTTTCGCCACGCACCGAGCACGCTGACCGGTTCGTCCTCCGACCAGATCGCGCGGCGCGGGCCATCGTCGCCGTTGAACATGGCGCGTTCGGCCCGCACGAACTCGCTCTGGAGCCAGATCAGGAAGTCCTCGCGATCGCTCATGGTCTCAGGATGCTCCGGTCGGCGGTCGTGCACAATCACCGATGTCCCGCGGCCGCCCTCGGTTGAGGCGGTGCCGAAGGGCCGAAGAGGCGAACACCGAAGCGAGCAGAATCGGAGAAGCATCCGCCGAACGACGTGATTAGCGTCGGCGGTATGAACACGGAAACGATCAAACTCACCTCCATCGACTCGATCACCCTCGACGCGACCGACCCCGACGCAGCAGCCCGCTTCTACGCCGACGCCTTCGGCCTCGGCCCGCAGGTCCGCACCAGGGCAGCGGATGCCCCGACCACCGGCTTCCGCGGATTCACCATGTCGGTCATCGTGTCGCAGCCGGCCGACGTCACCTCGCTCTTCGACTCGGCGGTCGCCGCCGGGGCGACGGTGCTGAAGCCCGCCGAGAAGTCCATGTGGGGCTTCGGCGGCGTCGTGCAGGCGCCCGACGGGGCGATCTGGCAGGTCGCCACCTCGTCGAAGAAGGACACCGGGCCTGCGACCCGCACGATCGACAACCTCGTGCTGCTGATCGGCGCCGAAGACGTGGGCGCGAGCAAGCGGTTCTACACCGACCGCGGCCTCACGATCGCGAAGAGCTTCGGCAGCTACGTCGACTTCGCGACGCCGGCGAGCCCGATCGGCCTGGGCCTCTACAAGCGTCGCGCGCTCGCCAAGACCGTCGGCGTCGCCGCCGAGGGCACGGGGTCGCGTCGCATCCTGATCAACGGAGATGCCGGTTCGTTCACCGACCCCGACGGCTTCGAGTGGGGCGCAGCGGGGGAGTAGCTCGTCGCGGCGAAGTGGCTCATTCCGGCTCTGCACGCTAGGCTGAACATCTGATCGCATTGTTGCACTAATGTTCGGAGGCTTTCGTGCAGAGTCGCTCCCGCCTCATCTTGGGCATCGACGCCGGAACGACGTCGGTCAAGACCGTGGCATTCACGCTCGACGGCCAGATCGTGAGCGTCGCCCGCTCCTCGCTGCACACCGAGCGCCGACACGACGGTGCCGCCGAGGCGGATATGGATCGCCTCTGGGAGGCGACCGTCTCGACGATCATCGACGTCGTCGCGGCGATCGGCGACGCGGACGTCGCGGCGATCGGCATCACCGGGCAGGGAGACGGTGCCTGGTTGGTCGGTGAGAACGGTCTGCCGCTTCGTCCGGCCGCCCTCTGGCTCGACGGGCGCGCACATGAGCGCCTGGAGCGCTGGCAGGCCGACGGGCGCGCTGCGGCCGTGCACGAGGCGACGGGATCACCGCTCTTCGCGGGTGCCCTCCCGGTGCTCGTCGAGGAGCTCGCCGCCGCGGATCCGCAACTGCTCGTCGCGCTCGGCACCCAGCTCAACTGCAAGGACTGGCTGCGGTACCAGCTCACCGGCGTCATCGCGACCGACCCGAGCGAGGCGTCGCGCACCTACCTCGACACCGGAACGGGGCGGTACTCCGAGGCGCTCTTCGCCGCGCTCGGACACGAGCGCATGCGCGACCACTTGCCTGAAGTGCGATCGCCCGAAGCTGTCGGTGGCGTGCTGGACGCGCAGGTCGCGGGTGCGCTCGGCCTGCCGGCCGGTATTCCAGTTGCCGTCGGCATGGTCGACACCGCCGCGGCCGGTGTCGGCCTCGGCGCGATCGGCGACGGGCAGGGGTACGCGATCCTCGGCACGACGGGATTCGTCGGCGTCAACCACGCTGCACGCGACGCCGTCCGCACCGACATCAGCATCGTGCTCTCGACCGGTCGTGGCACCCAGGTGCTCGAATCGCTCGCACCCATGACCGGTACGCCGAACCTCGACTGGGTGCGCGACGGCCTCGGGCTCTCCGAGCGCCCGTGGTCGGAGATCGAGGCCCTCGCGGCGGCTGTGCCTCCAGGGAGCGGCGGCGTGATCTACCTTCCCTACGGCTCGCCGAGCGGCGAGCGTGCGCCGTTCATGGCGCCGGATGCCTCGGCGTCCTGGCTCGGCATGAGTGTCACGACCGAGCCCGGGCAGCTGCTGCGCAGCGTCTACGAAGGGCTCGCCTACGCGCTGACCGAATGCCTCGACGAGCTCGGCCTCACCGGCAACCTGCTGATCTGCGGCGGCGGCTCCGACTCCGACCTGCTCTGCGAGATCCTCGCCGACGTGAGCGGCTACGAGATCGTGCGCCAGAACGAACCCGAGGTCGGCGCGCGCGGCGTCGCCACCCTCGCCCTCGTCGCGGCCGGCATCGCACCCGACCTCGCGACGGCCGTGGCCGGCATGGCCCCGCCGTCGAGCGTCTTCACTCCGAATCCCGGACGTCACGCACTGTACCGGTCGGGCTATCGCACGTTCATCGCCGCCCGCGATGCGCTGCGGCCGCACTGGACGGAGCTCCGCCGCCTGCGGCGCGACGCCGAGACGGCTGCCGAGACGGCTGCCGATACGGCTGCCGAGACGACGACCGTGCACGACGCGTGAGCGTCCGATCCCAACGCAAAGGAAACCGCATGACCGACCAGCGACCCACCATTCTGATCACCGCACCGTTCGACGACGTCGCGGCTGCGGCGCTCGGCGAGTACGCCGAGGTCATCCGCATCGAGCCGACCCTCGCCGGTGACTCGCTCGCAGCACGCGGGCTCGAAGCCGAACTGGGCCGGGCGAACGTGATCGTCGCCGAGCTCGACGTCGTCGACGGGGCTGCGCTCGACCTCGCACCGAACCTTCAACTCGTCGTCTCGTGCCGTGCCAAGCCCGTGAACGTCGACCTCGAGGCGTGCTCGGTCCGCGGCATCCCGGTCGCGACCACCCCCGGCCGAAACGCGGAGGTGACCGCCGACCTCAGCTTCGCCCTGCTCATGGCGACGGTGCGCCACGTCAGCGCTTCCGAGCGTTGGCTCCGGGAAGGCAACTGGACCGCCGACGACGTCTTCGAACCGTATGAGCGATTCCGCGGCATCGGCCTCGGCGGCCGTACACTCGGCATCCTCGGTGGTGGCGCAGTCGGCCGCCGGGTGTTGCGACGGGCCCGCGGCTTCGGCATGAACGTGCTCGTCTACGACCCCTTCCTACCCGCGGACGCGTTCGGCGACGAGGCATCCGTCGTGCCGCTCGACGAGGTCATGGCCGGTGCCGACATCGTCTCGGTGCACGTGCCGCTCATGCCGGAGACCGAGGGGCTCCTCGGCGCGCGCGAGCTGGCCCTCATGAAGCCCGACGCCTACCTCATCAACGCCGGCCGCGCCGCGATCATCGACGAGGACGCACTCATGGAGGTGCTGCGAGAGCATCGCATCGCCGGCGCCGGATTCGACGTGTTCTACCGGGAGCCGATCGGCCGGGACGAGGAGATCCTCGCCCTCGACAACGTCACGCTAACGCCCCACATCGCCGGCGCCTCCGACGACGTGGTCGCCGAGCACTCTCGGCTCGCGGCGGCCGCGATTGCGGCCTGGCGTGCCGAAGACTCGATCCCGTCGGTCGCCAACCGCGCTGCGCTGGAGACGGCCGCGGCCTAGTCGATCGCCCTACCCGTGCCGGCTCGCGTCGGCGCGGGCCGGCGGCGACCTCAGCGCAGCAGTGCCTCCGCCGTCGCCGAGTCGGTGACGATCATGTTCACGAGCCCCTTGGTGAGCGCGACCCGCAGCGCGTCGACCTTCGATGCTCCTCGTGCGATCACGAGTCGGTTCGGCACGGCCGTCATCTCGGCGAGTGAGAGTCCGATGATGCGCTCGTCGAGCGGGCCCTCGACCGCAGTGCCATCCGTATCGAAGAAACGACCCGCGAGGTCGCCGACGGCGCCGCGGGCGACGAGGTCGGCGCGTTCCGCCTCGTCGAGCGATCGCAGCAGGATGCCCTCGCCCGCGGTCATGCCGCCGATGCCGGCGACGAGGAGCTGAGCGCGGCGCGCGAGCCCGAGCACTTCGGCCGTGCCGGGCTCGGTCGTGGCAGCTCGTGCCGCCGCCGCGTTGGCGGCGAGCAGCGGCGCCGGGAGGTGGAACGCGCGGCCACCGGTGCGCGCTGCGAGGGTGAGTGCGATCTCGTGCGGGTTCGCTCCCGTCGCAAGGCCGCCGCTGCTGCCGGTCAGTGGCACGAAGCTCGCACCGAGCGGCCGCGCGGTGAAGGCGTTGAGCGCGAGCGAGACCGCCGTCGAGAGGCCGATGCCGACGACCTCGTCCTTGCCGATCATCGCGCCGAGCGCCTCGGCGCCCACCGCCCCGAACGAGCGCTCCGACTTGACCTCGTCGGGCACGGCGGGGGAGATCCAGGCCTGCCGGAGCCCGAAGCGATCGAGCAGGGCGCGTTCCTCGTCGGCGAAGGCCGACTCGTCGGCGTGGATCACGATCTCGACGAGCCCGCTTTCACGGGCCTCGGCGAGGAGCCTCGTCACGCGCACCCGAGAGAGCCCGAGCGCGTTGGCGATCTCCTGGTGGGTGAGTCCGTGTTCGTAGTACATGCGCGCGACGCGTCCAAGCAGCATGGGCACATCCTTCCATGTCGGTACCGGTCGGGGGCGGGCGCGAACTTGACATGCGCGTCGAGTCGGCGCAGGATGATGCAATCATCTGTTCAACCCTATGAACATATGTTCACACACTCACTCTCGATACTCAACGAGGAGTCATCCCAATGACCAGTGACATCGCCGGCGCGCGTGAGGGCCGCTTCGCCCGCATCCTCCGCACCCAGGGCATCGCCAAGCCGATCGCATGGGGCTTCGTGGCGCTCACGATCTTCATGATCGGCGACGGCATCGAGGCGGGCTTCCTCTCGCCCTACCTCGACTCGCTCGGCTTCGACGCCGCCAACGTCGCCACGCTCTGGGCCACCTACGGCATCGTCGTCGCCGTCGCGGCCTGGCTGTCGGGAGCCCTCGCCGAAGCGTGGGGGCCGAAGCGCGTGATGATGCTCGGCTTCGCGATCTGGGTCGTCTTCGAACTGGTCTTCCTCATCGGCGGTGTGATGCAGCAGAACTTCACGGTCATGCTCATCGCCTTCGGCATCCGGGGCCTCGGCTACCCGATGTTCGCCTACGGGTTCCTCGTCTGGATCACCCTCGACACTCCCGAGCAGGTCATGGGCCGCGCGGTCGGCTGGTACTGGTTCTTCTCCACACTCGGCCTCGGCGTCATCAGTTCGTACTTCGCCGCCGCCGTCATCCCCGTGATCGGCGAGCTCGCGACCCTCTGGATGTCGCTCGCCTTCGTGACCGTCGGCGGCCTCATGGTGCTCCTGCTCCTGCGCAACCCCAGCCGGAAGCCGATCACACTCGCCGACAGCATCAAGGGCGTCGCCAGCAGCGTCAGCATCGTCGCCACGCACCCCAAGGTGGGCATCGGCGGCATCGTGCGCATCATCAACACGCTCTCGTTCTACGCCTTCGTCGTGTTCCTCACGACCTACATGGTGCGCGACATCGGCTTCTCGCTCGCGGAATGGCAGACCATCTGGGGCACGATGCTCGCGGCGAACGTGGCCGCCAACCTGCTCTCGGGCTACCTCTCCGACTGGCTCGGCAGGGTCAATGTGGTCGCCTGGGCCGGTGGCATCGGATGCTTCGTCACCGTGCTCGCCCTCTACTACGTGCCCACCCTGCTCGGCCCGAGCTTCGGCATCACGATCGCGATCGCGATCGTCTACGGGCTCGCCCTCGGCATGTTCGTGCCGCTCTCGGCGATCGTCCCGCTGCTCGCCCCGAAGCACAAGGCCGCCGCGGTCGCGATCCTGAACCTCGGCGCCGGCCTCAGCCAGTTCGTCGGACCGGTGATCGCGGCGCTCGTCTCGCCGATCGGCATCGAGGCGACGGTCTGGATCATCGCGGCGATCTACCTCGTCGGATTCGCGCTCACGTTCATGTTGAAGCCCTCCGCGAAGGAGGCCGCGGAACAGGCGAGCCTCGACCTCGAGACCGCGCCCGTTGCCGCATGACCACCGAGACGAGGAGCAGCATGACCAGCACCGGAACCCTCGCCCAGGCGATCGCAGAACTGAGCTCGGTGGGGCGCACCGCCGTCGCGGCCGGACTCGCGCTCGCCAGCGGCGGCAACCTCTCGGCGCGGCTGAGTGATCGCACCTTCGTCGTGACCGGCTCGGGCACCTGGCTCGACCGGCTCACGGCGGCGGACTTCACGATCATGGATCTCGACGGGACGGTGCTCGACGGCAACCCCAGGCCCTCGAGCGAGTGGAAGCTCCACCAGCGGAGCTATCTCGCCCGCCCCGACGTGAACGCCGTCGTGCACGTGCATCCGCAGCACGCGGTGCTGCTGAATGCGCTCGGGCACGAGGTGCGCCTGCTGACCCTCGACCACGCGTACTACGTGCGCTCGGTGGGCACGACGCCCTACTACCCGAACGGCTCCGATGAACTCGCCGACTCGGCCGCGGCCGAGGCCGAGCAGCACGACTGCATCATCATGGGCAACCACGGATGCACCGCCCTCGGCGACACCGTCGAGATGGCATTCCGCCGGGCGCTGAACCTCGAGGAGGCGGCCACCGCGACCTACCGTGCCCTGCTGCTCGGCGACACGACGACGACCTTCCCGGCCGACGCCTACGCGACGCTGCATCACGCGTGAGGCGACATGGTCCCCGACAGCTTCGAGTGGGGTGCAGCGGGGGAGGAGCGGGAGCCGCGGCATCCGTTCGATAGCCTGATGGTCATGACTGCACCGGCTGACCCTGCGAACGATGCCCGGCCGACCGCGATCCTCGTCGTCGGCGCCCCCGCATCGGGAAAGTCGACGGTGGGCCGCCTGCTCGCCGAACGCTTGCGACCCGGTGCGTTCATCGAGGGCGACACGCTCTGGCAGATGGTCGTCGGCGGGCGCGAGGACATGGGCGATCCGCCGACCGAGGCCGCGCTCGCGCAGCTCGAACTGCGCTACCGGCACGGCGCGATGCTCAGCCGCTCGTTCGTCGAGGCGGGCATCAGCGCCGTGCACGTCGACAACATCTTCGGTGACGGGGTCACCGCCCAGCTCGACCGCATGCAGGGCCGGCGCGCACTCGTCGTGCTGCGGCCGAGCGTCGAGGCGATCGTCCGCCGCGAGACCGAGCGCGGCACCGGGGCCTACGAGGCATGGATCGGCGACGGCACGCTCGCCGACGCCGTGCGCACGTTCGACGGATGGCTCGGCGAGGCGCCGCCCGTCGGCCTCTGGGTGGACTCCACCGGGCAGAGCCCGGAGGAGACGGTCGACTGGATCATGGATCGCTGGGACGCGGCGCTCATCGGCGACTGACCAGGAGCGCGAGCGCGGGCAGGGCGTCGCGCCTCAGGGGCGGATGCCGCGCACGAGCGTCGCATCGAGGCCGGCGAGCAGTGCGTCGAGCCCCTGGTCGAACATGGCGAGGTCGCGGAGGCCGGTGATGCCGTCCTCCGCCGGTGACGGCTCGCCTGCCTCGCGGAAACCCTGGCTTCGGGCCCACACGACGAGGAACCCCGACGCGTAGGCATCCGCGATGCCGAGGATCTGCTGCGCCTGCTCTGCGGTGAGGCCGGCGGCCTCGAGGCTCGCCACGAACCTGGCCAGGTGCGGCGCGACGGGTGACGTGTCGTACGGCGCGAGGGCGAGCAGCTCGAACGACTTCGGCACCCGCACGGCCAGATCGCGGTACGCCCGGAACGTCTGGCACACGATCTCCTGCCAGCTCTCGCCGCTCGGCTCGTGCAGGTCGAGCAGCTCGATCAGTTGGTCGACGATCGCGTCGATCAGGTCGTCGCGATTGCGCACGTGCGTGTAGAGGCTCATCGGCGCGCAGTCGAGCTCGGCGGCGAGTCGCCGCATCGTCAACGCGCCGAGCCCGTCGCGTTCGATCAGCGTGATCGCGGCCGAGGTGAGGTCGCGTCGAGTCAGATTCTGCCGAATCTCCTCAACCTCTTGACGTGGCGCCATGCGTGCAACAGTATCGTCCGTACATTGTACGGACGCGCGAAAGGCACCACTTCATGGATCTGTATCGGCTCACGGCCACCGAAGCATCCGAGCTGTTCCGAAGCCGGGAGCTCTCCCCGGTCGAACTGCTCGAATCGGTGATCGCACGCACCGAGGCGACCGAGCCCACGATCAACGCCGTCACCGAGCAGTGGCTCGACGAGGCGCGGGCCGCAGCCGTCGTCTCCGAGGCGCGATTCGCGGCCGGCGACCAGGTGCGCGCGCTCGAGGGCATCCCGTTGATGCTGAAGGACGAGCAGCCCGTCGAAGGCCGGCTGCTCGAAGACGGCTGCCTGCTCGAGCAGGGCAACATCGCCGATGTCACGCACCCGATCGTGGAGCGCATCCAGGACGCCGGCGCCGTCATCCACGGCCGCACCAAGACCCCCGAGTACTGCTGCTCGCCCGTCACCCACTCGAAGCTGTGGGGCATCACCCGCAACCCGTGGAACCCCGACTACACGCCGGGCGGTTCGTCGGGCGGCTCGGGCGCGGTGCTCGCCGCCGGCTCGACGGTGCTCGCCACCGGTTCCGACATCGGCGGGTCGATCCGCATTCCGGCGTCGTTCTGCGGCGTCGTCGGCTTCAAGCCGCCGTTCGGCCGGGTGCCGGGCATGGCTCCCTTCAACTCCGACACGTACTGCGCCGACGGCCCGATGGGACGCAGCGTCGCCGACGTCGCCATGCTGCAGAACGTGATCGCCGGCCCGTGGGTCGGCGACGCAGCATCGCTGCGCGACATCGCGGCGGTCTCGGGCGCGGTCGGCTCGCTCCGCGGCATCCGGGTCGCCCTGTGCCTGCAGCTCGGCGCGTACGAGGTCGATCCCGCGGTCGAGGCGAACACCCGTGCCGTCGCCGCGGCGCTGACCTTCGCCGGCGCGACCGTCGTCGAGGTCACCCTGCCGTGGACGCCCGAGCAGGTGCAGGAGACGGCCTGGCCGCACTTCGGCGCCGTCATGGGGCCGTTCATCGAGAGCATCGTCGAGGGCGACCCCGAGCGGGCCGCGCAGCTCATGCCGTACACGCGAGCCTTCGCGGCGAAGGCCGCCCGGGGCGGCGACTACGTCGAGGGCCTCGTCGCCGAGTCCGCCTTCTACCGTCCGTTCGCCGAGATCATGCTCGACTACGACGTGATGATCTGCCCGACGGTCGCGAGCACCGGCCTCGCCGCCGACGAGCCGGCCACCGACAGCGACACGGTGTTCTCGCAGCTCATGACCCTGCCGTTCAACGTCATCGGCCGCGTGCCGGTGCTCTCGGTGCCGTCGGGCATCGCGCCGAACGGCGTGCCGACCGGCGTGCAGATCGTGGGCCGCACCTACGACGACACCACCGTCTTCCGCGTGGGCGCCGCCCTCGAGCAGGAGCTCGCCCTGTGGACCGACCCGGCCTGGTGGCCGGCGCTCTGAGCCGAAACGCACTCCCGCATCACCGCACCACCATGCACCACCGCTGTCACCCCCGTTTCTGACATCCAGGAGGAGCACCATGACCACGACCACGACTGACGAGCAACAGGGACTGGCCCGCGGCAAGCTGGGCACGTTCGACATCTTCTTCTTCGTGGTCGCGGCGGCGGCACCCCTCGCCGTCATGGCAGGGGCGGCGCCGCTGGCGTTCCGACTCGGCGGCATCGGCGCGGCCGGTGCCTACGTCTTCAGCGGCATCGTGTACATCCTGTGCGCGGCGGGACTGACCGCCTTCGCGCTGTACGTGCGCAATGCGGGGGCGTTCTACGCCTTCATCGGCCGGGGGCTCGGGCGCCCGGCCGGTGTCGGCGCGGCGTTCGTCGCCCTGCTGTCGTACGCCCTCATCTGCGGAGGGTTCTACGGCTTCTTCGGGTTCTACGCCCAGACGACGTTCTCCGACGCGTTCGGGCTCGAGCTGCACTGGTCGGTGTACGCGCTGATCGCCGTCGCGATCGTCGCATTCCTCGGGTACCGGCAGATCGACATCGGCGCCCGTGTGCTCGCAGTGCTGATGACGCTCGAGGTGGCGATCCTCGTGGTGCTCGCGGTCGCCGTGCTGGTGACCGAGGGTACGACGAACTTCTCGCTCGAGCCCTTCGCCCCCGTCAACGTCTTCAACGCGGGCAGCGGCGGCATGTTCGTACTCGCCCTCGGCGCGTTCATCGGCTTCGAGGGCACGGCGATCTACGCCGAGGAGGCCCGTGACCCGAAGCGCACCGTGCCGCGGGCGACGTACTTCGCGGTGGGGTTCCTCGCCCTCTTCTACGGGTTCATCGCCTGGGTCGCCGTCGCGGCGATGGGCGTCGACGGACTCACCGAGTTCACCCTCTCCGACGTCTTCCAGGGGCTCTACTTCATGCTCGCCGAGTCCTACCTCGGCAGCTGGGCGGTGCTCGTGATGGGGCTGCTGATCGTCACGAGCATCCTCGCCGCGACGATCGCCTTCCACAACGCGACATCCCGCTACCTGTTCGCGCTCGGCCGCGAGCGCATCCTGCCGGCGAAGCTCGGCCGGACCCACCCGCGCTACCGTTCACCCGCGCTCGCCAGCATGGTCACCACCATCTCCTCGCTGGTGCTGATCGTCGTCGCCCTCGTGTTCAACGGGGACCCGTACCTGCACCTGCTGCTCTGGACGAACGGCGTCGGCATCATCGGCGTCGTCGCCCTGCAGGCGCTCTGCATGGTCAGCGTGATCGCCTTCTTCCGCCGTGATCGGCGCGGGCACGGCGTGTTCCGCGTGATCATCGCGCCGGCGCTCGGTGTCGTCGGGCTCATCATCGGCCTGTATCTGATGCTGACGAACCTCGACCTGCTCACCGGCCGCACCGACTGGGTGAACTGGGCGCTCATGGGCTCCCTCGTCGTCGTCGCCGTGGCCGGCGTGGTCTGGGCGATCCGCAACCCGGCGAAGCACGTGGATGCCTCCGGGGAGGGCCAGTCCTCCGTCGAGTCTCAGGCGTCGGTCGAGGACTGATGAGCGGGTCGTCGGTTCGACGATCGCGGCTCGTCAGCCGGCGCCCCGGGGCAGCATGAACGTGGTGCGCGCCTCCGGGGCGTCGAGCTCCTCGGCGGTGTAACACTGCCGCAGGGCGCCGGCGCGGTGGTCGAGCAGGTCGGGCCGTCGCGCGATCATCGCGTCGAAGGTCTCGCCGGGCTCGGCCCGCAGCGTGCGCTCCTCGTTCAGCAGCACGAGGTAGGCCCAGGTGATGGTCTCGTGGTACTTGCCGATCGCACCGACGGCCTGCACGTAGCGCTGCAGATGCTCGCAGAACGTCGCGGCACCGGCGGGGAAGCCGTCGCGCTGCAGGTAGTGCCATCCGAGGGCCAGGTGCACGCGATGCGAGAGCTGCGCCGGCGGCAGCGTGCCGTTCTCGAACTCGAGCGCCACCGACTCGATGGCCTCCGTCGGCTCCGGTGCGTTCATCGAGCGGTCTCCTGGTCGGTCGTCGGCGCTGGTTCATCGCGGCGGAGTTGCCGCGCGCCCCGACGAGTGTAGGCGTTCCGATCCCCGTGCTCCCTGACCGAGGTGGCAGGATGGCACTCGTGCGACGTCACCCCCCCGGGAGGACTCCTGAACGCCATCGCCGATGCACGTGCCGAGCTCATCGCGTTGTGCGAGCGCGGGCTCGAGTGGCGCAGCGACTGGCCGAACCGGCGAGCGGATGCCACGGCGCTCCGCCCGGCCGCGGTGCTCGTGCTCTTCGGGGTGCTCGACGCGGTGCCGGCGCGCACCGGCGGAGCGGTGCCCGGCGACCTCGACGTGCTGCTGCTGCGCCGGGCCGCGACCCTCGGCAGCCATGCCGGGCAGATCGCGTTCCCGGGCGGGCGGCTCGAGGCATCCGACTCCGGGCCGATCGCCGGCGCTCTCCGTGAGGCGTACGAGGAGACCGGTGTCGAGGTCGACGGCATCGAGCCGCTCGGCACGCTGCCGCCCATGCCGGTGCCGGTGAGCAGGCATCTCGTCACGCCCGTGCCGGCGTGGTGGACGCGCCCGTCGGAGGTGGCGGCCGTCGATCACGACGAGTCCGTCGACGTCTTCCGCGTGCCCGTCGCCGAGATGCTCGACCCCGCCAACCGGGCGATCACGCAGCTCACCTTCAGCGGGCGTACCTACCGTTCGCCCGCGTTCACCGTCGGCGGCCGCCTCGTCTGGGGCGTCACCGCGCTCGTGCTCGCCCGCATGTTCGACGAGCTCGGCTGGGCGGAGCCGTGGAACCACGAGCGCATCGTCGAACCCGACGACCTGTAGGGCCCTCGGCGACTACCCGTTGGGATTCGTGGCCGCCCCGTCGAGCCAGAGCGTGTCGGTGGCGTCGCGGTGCACGCCGTCGGTGCCGACATGCTTGGTGCTGATCTGCGGGCCCTTGGTGATGACGTGCACGAGTGCCATCGCGTGCCCCTGCCCGAGGCCGTAGTCCTCCTTCAACCACGCCACGATGGGCGTCGCCTTCGTGCCCTCGCCGAAGCCCTTCGCCGTCGCGAGTTCGACGAACTGCCGCGGCGTGAGCCCGGTCTTCTTCTCGATGTTGTCGAGATAGGCCTGGAATGACATCGATGTTCCCTCCATCCGTTGATGCCGCACGGCACCCCCTCGAACAGACTGGGGTGGCGGGGCATCCGAACGCAAGTGTTCCGACAAGGTCGAGCGGTCAGACGGCGGAGTAGAACGCGGCCTGGCCGAACCCGATGAGTGCGCTCAGGATCTCGGCGCCGCCGAGCGCGGCACCCGCGGCCGCGAATCCCTTCGGAGCACCGCGGCGCAGGAGCACGGCGAGCCCGAGCACGAGGGCCACGATGCCGAGGATGAGCGAGAGCGCGTTGGCGAGGATCCCCATGCCGCTGATGAGCGAGTACGCCCACGGCAGCCCGGTGCTGACCATCAGCGGCGCGATCAGGCCGAGCAGCCGGGTCATCAGCACTGCGGCGGCGCCGATCACGAAGGAGATCACCCCGATGAGTCGGAAATTCGTGGTCGAGCCCTGGACGGCGGTCGGTGCGGATTCGCTCATGCGCCCCATCATGCCCGAACGCGGCATCCGCTCGTGGTGTCGGCGCCCGCGTCTGTGGATGGTGCCAGAGTGAGGGCATGCGTCGAATCGGAGCGATCTTCCAGCCCGCGTTCCCACCGGAGCGGCTGCGCGCCGCCGTCGAGGCCGCCGACGCCGGGGGAGTGCCGGAGCTGTGGCTCTGGGAGGACTGCTTCCAGGAGTCGGCGTTCGCCACGGCCGGCGCGGCACTCGCCTGGACCGAACGGCTGCGGGTGGGCATCGGCGTCGCCCCCATGCCGCTGCGCAACGTCGCCGTCACGGCCATGGAGATCGCGACGCTCGCGCGCCTGTTCCCCGGCCGCGTGCTGCCCGGCGTCGGGCACGGCGTGCAGCGGTGGATGGCGCAGACCGGCAGTCGGGTGGCCTCGCCGCTCACGCTCATGCGCGAGTACGTGCCCGCGCTCCGGCAGCTCCTCGCCGGCGACGAGGTCACGGCCGACGGCCGCTACGTGAAGCTCGACCGGGTGAAGCTCGACTGGCCGCCCGCCGAGGTGCCGCTCGTCTACGCCGCCGGCGAAGGACCGAAGACCCTGCACCTCACCGGCGAGGTGGCCGACGGCACGGTGCTGACCGGCGGCACCACCGTCGAGCGGGCGGCGGAGGCCGTCGCGGCGATCGCGGCGGGCCGCAGCGCTGCCGGGCGCGAGGGGCGCAGCGAGTCGGTCGTCTACGTGATGGCCGCGTTCGGCGGTGCCGACGCCCGCGCACGGGTCGACCACGAACTCACACAGTGGAACATGCCGGATGACCAGCGCCTCGCCGCCGTCGGCGACGTCGCGACCGCCGCCGCGGTCGCCGAGCGGTTCTTCGCCGTCGGCGTCGACGCCGTGGTGCTGCAGCCGACCTCCGACGAGCCCGACCTCGAGGGCTTCATGCGGCACGTCGGCGAGGTGGCGGGGCTCGTCGCGCGGTAGCCGCGTGCGCATGGGGACGGGTCCCCCTCGCGCACCTGCGCCGCTGCCCCCTATGCTGACGGCCATGGCCGCCGTCTTCCCCGTGATCCTGCTCGCCGCGATGGTGATCGCGCTGATCGACATCATCATGCGCGACGAGTGGCAGGTTCGGCATCTGCCGAAGTTCGGCTGGATCCTCCTCGTCATCTTCCTGCCGCTCGTCGGGTCGCTGCTGTGGTTCCTGCTCGGCCGGGAGTACGGCGCCGCTTCGGCGTCCGAGGGCATCGGCTCGCTCATGGCGAACCGCGGGCAGCAGAACCGGCCGGCGCCGACGCCGACGCCGACGCCGACGCCGTCGACGACCGAGCAGCAGCTCGCCGAGCTCGACCGCGAGATCGAGTACTACCAGCGCAAAGCAGAGCTCGAGCGGTTGAAGCGCGAGGCCGACGGCGACTCCGCTCGCTAGCTGAGCCGGCTGCCCGGCAGTGCGCTGAGGCCTCCGCTACTCCAGATCGGCGGCCCGATCGTGGGCGGCGTGCACGAAGGCGGCGAGTTCGGCGGCCATCGACTCGGGCTCCCAGCCGTGCTCGCTCCCCGGCATCGCCTTCCACGTCGCACCGGGGATCGCCGCGGCGATGGACTCGGCGGCCGGGGTCATGATGTCGTACGTCTGCTCGCCGACCATCGCCAGCACCGGCACCCGGATACCGCCGAAGAGTTCGGCGTGCGGCGCGGACTCGGCCCAGGCGAGCGATTCGCCGTCGGGCCGCAGGCTCGGCGCCTGGTCGATCATGGCGGGGATGCTGCGCACGATCTCGAGGATCTCGGGCGGCATGTCCCGCATGTACGCGTCGAGGGCGCCGCCGTTGTCACCGGCGTCGATCAGCCGGTTCACCGCGTCGGCCCATTCGCGCCCGCCGCTGTCGGGCGGCGCGAGCGGGGCCTCCCAGAGGGCGAGGCCGTCGACGGCGAGGCCGGCGACCGCGGCGCGCAGCGAGATCGAGCAGCCGGAGGAATGGCCGCAGAGCACAGCGCCGCCGCCGGCGATGTCGATCAGCGCCTCGATGGCCGCGAGCTCCCGGTCGAGGGTGATCGTGCCGGCGGCGGCGCTCTCGCCCCGGCCGACACGGTCGTACACGATCGCCGTGACGCCCCGGGCGGCGAGGAGTTCTGCGGTGCCGGTGGTCTCGGGATCGATCTCCCGCCACGGCCCGGCGCCCGCGACGAAGACGAGTGCCGGCCCGGTGCCGTGACGGTCGAAGGCGATGCGATCGCCGGCGGTGGAGACGATGAACTCGGACATGGTGGTTCCTCTCATCCCAGAAACAGTGTGCGAACTGGACTGACCAGTATGATTCGATCAAACTAGACTGTCCAGTACTGCGCGTCAAGAGGAGGAAGCCATGGCCACCACGAACGAGCTGTCGCGTTCGGAGCGGAAGCGCCGCGCCATCCTCGCCGCCGCTGAGGCCCTCTTCCTTCGGAACGGGTACCTCGGCACGAGCATGGACGAGCTCGCCGAGCTGTCGGAGGTCTCGAAGCAGACCGTCTACGCGCACTTCGGCAGCAAGGAGTCCCTGTTCGTCGAGCTCGTCTCGTCGATGACCGCCGCCGCGGGCGACGGTCTGCACGATCGCGACGAGCGGGCGGCACTCGACGGCGATGTCGCCGGCCACCTCGCCCGCTACGCCGCCGACGAGCTCGCCGTCGTGATGACCCCGCGCGTGCTCAAGCTGCGCCGGCTCGTCATCGGCGAGGTCGAGCGCTTCCCCGACCTCGCGCGCGCGCTCTACGAGAACGGGCCGGAGCGCGCCATCCGCTCGCTCGCCGTCACGATGGCCGAGTTCACCGATCGCGGCTTGCTCGCCGCCGACGACCCGGTCGAGGCGGCGACGACCTTCAACTGGCTCGTCATGGGCGCGCCGATGAACGAGGCGATGCTGCTCGGCGACGAGGCGATCCCCGATGTCGCGGCGCTGCAGCGCCACGCGGCGCATGCTGCACGCGTCTTCGTCGCGGCATACGGCGTCGGCGTGCGCTGAGCGCGCTCACCCGCGTCCGCGGCGGCAGTCGGCGCGCATGTCGGATGCCGGTGGGAGACTGGCCCCGTGCTGCTCGACGAACTCGCGCTGACCGCCGACACCGTCGCCTCGACCCGATCGCGACTCGCGAAGGTCGACGCGCTGGCCGAACTGCTGCGCCGGCTCGAGCCCGACGAGATCGCGCCGGCCGTCGGGATCCTCATCGGCAAGCCCCGGCAGGGGCGCATCGGCGTCGGATGGCGCGGGGTGGCCGCCGCGACCGGGGAGCCCGCCGCCGAGCCCTCGCTCACGGTCGGCGAGCTCGACGCCGAGCTCGATCGCCTGGCCGCGACATCCGGTTCGGGCTCATCGGGGGAGCGGGCGCAGCGACTGCACGAGCTCATCGGCCGCGCGACCGCCCGCGAGCAGTCGTTCATCGGCCGGGTGCTGCTCGGCGAGGTGCGCACCGGTGCGCTCGAGGGCGTCGTGACCGACGCCGTCGCCCGCGCCGCCGAGCGCCCGGTCGACGTGGTGCGTCGCGCGGCGATGCTCTCGGGCGATCTCGGCGAGACCGCACGGCTCGCGCTCACGGGCAGCGAGGCCGAGCTCGCGGCGGTCGGCCTCGTCGTCGGCCGGCCGGTGCTGCCGATGCTCGCCGCCACCGCATCGAGTGCCGCAGCGGCGCTCGAGACCACCGGTGAGGCGTCCGTCGAGTACAAGCTCGACGGCGCGCGCATCCAGGTGCATCGCGCGGGCGACGACGTGCAGGTCTTCACCCGCAACCTCGCCGACGTGACCCGGCGGCTGCCTGAGGTCGTCGAGGTCGTGCGCGCGCTGCCGGTGCGAGACGTCATCCTCGACGGTGAGACGCTCTCGCTCGACGAAGACGGGGCACCGCGGCCCTTCCAGGACACGATGTCGAGCTTCGGCGCCGATGCCGCTCGCGAGACGGTGCTGCATCCGTGGTTCTTCGACGTGCTGCACGTCGACGGTCGCGACCTGCTCGACGAGCCGCTCGCCACGCGGCTCGCCGAGCTCGAGCGCATCGCACCCGGGCATCGCATCCCGGGCGAGGTGACCGCCGACCCCGAGGTGGCCGAGCAGGTGTCCCGCGACGCCCTCGCGGCGGGACAGGAGGGCGTGCTGGTCAAAGCGATCGGCTCGCCCTATGCGGCGGGCCGGCGCGGGTCGAGCTGGATCAAGGTCAAGCCCGTGCTCACCTACGACCTCGTGGTGCTCGCCTGCGAGTGGGGCTCGGGCCGGCGCACGGGCTGGCTCTCGAACCTGCACCTCGGCGCGCTCGACTCCATCGGCGAGTTCGGCGAGCCCGGCGGCTTCGTGATGGTCGGCAAGACGTTCAAGGGGCTCACCGACGATCTCCTGCGCTGGCAGACCGAGCGCTTCCCCCAGATCGAGACGCGGCGCACCGAGCACACCGTGTGGGTCGAGCCGAGCATCGTCGTCGAGATCGCGATCGACGGCGTGCAGCGGTCGAGCCGGTACCCCGGCGGCATCGCGCTGCGGTTCGCGCGGGTCAAGAAGTACCGCGACGACAAGACGGCGGCCGAGACCGACACGATCCAGACGCTCCGAGCGCTGCTTCGCGGCTGAGCAACGATCGTTGACATCTGGTTGCAGCTGTGAATGGATGGCTGGCGTGAGCGAAGCGACGAGCACAGGCGGTCCCGACGACGTCGACCGACCGGGGCGCCTCGTCTGGTACTACATCGCGATCGGGTTGATCGGCGCAGCGGCAGTGATCGGTTTCGCGGTGCTGCCGCAACCGATCGCCGGCCTCGTGCTCACCGGGGCGGCACTCCTTTCCGCGCTGGTCGACTTCCT
Organism: Agromyces sp. Root81; assembly: GCF_001429165.1. Taxonomy (GTDB): domain Bacteria; phylum Actinomycetota; class Actinomycetes; order Actinomycetales; family Microbacteriaceae; genus Agromyces. The sequence continues at coordinate 115,785 of NZ_LMIR01000003.1, read as the reverse complement.
TGCTCGCCGGTTCTCTTCCGCATCGTTCAACACGCGCATGGACGGGAGCGTCATCGCCTATCTCGCGGTCGTCGGAGTCGTCGTCGTCGGTTCGCTGATCCTGGTGTGGACGGTGGTTCGGAACGGGGACGCGCCCTGGCTGGTCTGGGTCCTCGCTGGAGCGGTCTTCGTGGTCATACTCATCGGAGCCTGGATCGTCGACGGACGTCTCACTCCCCAGGAGGCGTGATCGAGTCGACGAAGGCATGAGCTTCGCCCGCGATCTCGCGCCAGCGGTCGACGCCGTCGTCGAACGGCACGACCGCCCACTCGCGCATCGGGCGGCCGTGCATGACCATGTTGTCGAGCTCGAGTGCGTCGATGCGTGCCTCGGGCAGCTTCACCACGAGGCTGCCGCTGTTCGCGACGAACGCGAAGAGCTTGCCGCGCACCGAGATGCCGTCGGATCCGAACATCCGGCCGATCGCGACGTCACGGCGCGCCAGCAGTGCCGGGGCGATCTCGTCGAGCCGTGCCCGGCCCGTCTCCCGTTCGGTCATGCCCCGGCCTCATCCACGGTGCTCATGTCGATGCCGGTGACGGGCTCGCCCGCCCGCTCGTAGACCAGTTGGATCGACCCCTTGGGGAAGGCGAGCGGAGGCTCGACGAGCGAGAACGCGGCGGGGGCCGTGCCCTCGGCGAAGAGTCGCTTGCCGGTGCCGAGCGCCACCGGGTAGAGCCAGAGGTTGATGCGGTCGACGAGGTCCTCCCGCAGCAGCGTGCGCACGAGGTCGCCGCTGCCGAAGACATGGGTCTCGTCAAAGCGGTCGCGGATGCCCCGCACCTCCGCCGCGACATCCGTCACGACCGTCGTGCCGGCCCACGACGGGTCGGTCAGCGAGTGCGAGGCGACGAACTTCGGCACGGCGTTGAACCTGGCTCCGATGTCGTCCGATTGGAACGGCCAGTACCTCGCCCAGATGTCGTAGGTCTTGCGGCCGAGCAGCAGCGCGTCGACGCGCTCGATGTTGGCGCCGATCGCCGCGCCCGACTCGGCGTCGACGTACGCGCCCTGCCAGCCGCCGAACGGGAACCCTCCCTCGGTGTCCTCATCGCGGCTGCCCGGTGACTGGTACACCCCGTCGAGCGTGACGAACTGGTCGACGACGATGACTCCCATGGTGAGCTCCTTCCCCTCCGCTCCCCATTGTTCGCCGCGAAGCCCATGTGGGAAACCCCCATTCCGATCAGCCGGCGAGTGCCGCTCGGATCTCCTCCTCGATGAGGTCGGCGTTGATCGCGGCACCGGCGAGGTTGCCGGCGCCCGCTGAGAGCGGCACGGTCGCCGCCGGGTTGACGACGTTGCCTGCAGCCCAGACACCGGGCACGCTCGTGCGACCGGTCGCGTCGACGTCGACCCAGGCGTCGTCGACGAACCCGGGCGCGGTGGAGGCACCGAGTCCCGTCAGCAGGGCATCGTTCGGCACGGGTCGGGGGCCGAGGAAGATCGCATCGAGGGCGATCACCGCGTCGTCGGCGAGGCGGATGCCGCTGAGTCGGCCGGTCTCGTCGGCGGTCACGCTCGCCCAGGCCCGCCGTTCGACCGCGATGCCGCGCGCGAGCAGGCCGGCCGAGTCGTCGCCGTCGAGCTCAGCCCCGTTCGTGAAGAAGGTGACCGACGGCGACCACTGCCGGAGCAGCTGCACCTGGTGGAGGCTGCGCGGGCCGGTCGCGAGCACGCCGATGCGGCGATCGCGGACCTCCCAGCCGTCGCAGTAGGGGCACACGACCGCGCCCGTTCCCCACTGCTCCGCGAGGCCGGGGAGTTCGGGCAACTCGTCGCGCAGGCCGGTCGCCACGAGCAGCCGGCGTGCGGCGTGGCGCTCGCCCGAGGCGAGGGTCACGGTGAAGCCGGGACCGCCGTTCGAGTCGGCGGTGTACGCCTCGGCGGTCGCGACCTCCGCGGTGCGCACGACCCCGCCGTAGCGTGCGACCTCCTCACGCCCGCGCTCGAGCAGCTCGAGCGGCGACCAGCCGTCGCGACCCAGCACGCCGTGCATGTGCGCGGCGACGCCGTTGCGCGGCGCACCGCCGTCGAGCACGAGCACGCGCCGTCTGGCGCGCACGAGCATGAGCGCGGCGCTGAGTCCGGCGCTGCCGCCGCCGACGATGATGACATCCCACGATTCCCGTTGCATGGCTCCAGCCTCGCGGTAGCCTGAGCGAGTGGCAACGCCTGTTGCCGAAACGGCAAGGAGTGCAGATGGCCCACGACCTCGACACGATGCTGAGCGCCGTCGCGCCGAGGCTGCGCGAGCTGCGCCTCCGCCGCGGGTACACCCTCGCCGAACTCGCCGCAGAGACCGGCATCTCGACGAGCACCCTCTCACGGCTCGAATCAGGGCTGCGGCGGCCGACGCTCGAACTGCTCATCCGCATCGCGGCCGCCTACCGGGCGAACCTCGACGACCTGGTCGGCGCGCCGCAGATCGCCGACCCCCGCGTGCACCCGAAGCCGTTCTACCGGAACGGCAAGGCCGTCATCCCGCTCACCCGGCAGAACCCCGACCTGCACGCCTTCAAGATGGTGCTGCCGGGGCATCCACCCGACCAGCCCGTCGAACAGCGGGCGCACGACGGATACGACTGGATCTACGTGCTCAGCGGCCGGGTTCGGCTCGCGCTCGGCGATGACGAGATCATCCTCGAGCCCGGCGAGGCCGCCGAGTTCGACACCCGGGTGCCGCACGGCCACGCGAGCGCGTCGTCCGAACCCGCCGAGATCCTCAACCTGCTGAGCGTGCAGGGCGAACGGGTGCACCTGCGCACCGGAGCGTGAGCGCGGCACAGGCGGCTCATCGGCGACGCACAGCACGGCCATTGCGCGGCGCTCCATGCTGATGCTCTGATGAGAGCGGAGGTGCAGCCCATGACGACCGACCCGCGCTGGCTCGACGAGCACGGCAACGAGATCGACGAAGACCACCGCGGCCTCGTCTACGACATCCGCACCCTCGTCGATCGGCGCCGCATGCTCGGAATCTTCGGCGGCATCGGGCTCACCACGCTCCTCGCGGCCTGCTCCGGCAGCGACCCGGCGCCGAGCGCGAGCGCCGCCTCGACCGGCACGGCGAGCGCGACGCCCGGCCCCTCGGCATCGGCCGCGGCATCCGGCACCCTCGACGAGGTGCCCGACGAGACCGGCGGGCCGTACCCCGCCGACGGCTCCAACGGGGTGAACGTGCTCGACGACTCGGGCATCGTGCGCAGCGACATCCGCTCGTCGTTCGGCTCGTCGACGACGGTCGCGCAGGGCGTGCCGCTCACGATCGAACTGACAGTGCGGGATGCCGCGTCCGGCAGCGCCGTCGTCGGCGCCGGGGTGTACCTCTGGCACTGCGACCGCGACGGTGACTACTCGCTCTACTCGCGCGGCGTCGAGAACGAGAACTACCTGCGCGGCGTGCAGGAGACCGACGCGATGGGCACGGTGCGCTTCACCTCGATCTACCCCGCGTGCTACTCGGGCCGGTGGCCCCACATCCACTTCGAGGTGTACTCCGACGTGGCGAACGCCGTCGCGTCGGGCCCGGTCGTGAAGACCTCGCAGATCGCCCTGCCCGAGGAGGTCAACGGGCTCGTCTACGCGACGAGCGGCTACGAGCAGAGCGTGCGGAACGTCTCGGAGGTCAGCCTCTCGAGCGACAACGTGTTCCGCGACGACGGCGGGATCCACCAGATCGCGAGCATGTCGGGCTCGGTCGCCGGCGGATACACGGCGGCGCTCACGATCGGGGTGTGACCGGCTCGACGAACGGGCGGAGGCCGATGACGGCGCGCGCGACGATCTCGGCGGGTGCGTCGGCGACGTCGACCGTGATGCCGGCCTCGTCGGTCGCGAGCGGCTCGAGCGCGGCGAGCTGGGAGTCGAGCAGGCTCGCGGGCATGAAGTGATCGGCGCGTGCCGCCGCCCGCGCGGCGAGCAGCTCGCGGGAACCGTGCAGGTGCAGGAACACCGTGGCCGGCGCGGCCTCGCGGAGTCGATCGCGATATGCGCGCTTCAGCGCCGAGCACGCCATCACGACTCCTGTGGTCGACGCCTCGAGTTCGGCGCCCACGAGGTCGAGCCATGGGTCGCGGTCGACGTCGTCGAGCGCGACGCCCGATGCCATCTTCGCCACGTTCGACGCCGGGTGCAGATCGTCGGCGTCGCGGAACGGCACACCGAAGCGCTCGGCCAGCGACCGGCCGACGGTCGACTTGCCGACCGCCGAGACGCCCATGATGACGAGACGAATGCCCATGCCGCAGTTCTACCAGGTGCGCATCGGTCGTCGCCGAGGCTCCTCATCGAGGCTCGTCACGGCGCGGCCGCACCGAGGCGCACGACTCAACCACCTGGCATGGACCAATCACCCGGCAGAAAGGAGACACGCCCCGGGAACTCTCCTCCGCAAGGCCACCAACGCCGGGATCGAGAGCGGTTCTGTCGGCGGCGCGGTCGACCAGCCGCAACACTCCTTCTCAGCTCCTTCGCCGTTTCGCTACTCCGTTTCAGATTCATCGTGCGGCGACGATTGCAACGATTCTCAAACACTACTTGACGATTAGGCAGGCGGCAGCTATGTTCGGACCGCGATAATGAATCGGCGTTTCATAAATCGGATTCACTATTTCCCTCAGTATCGAGAGAGAACGACAATGAAGTCTCGGAAACTACCGGCGCCAGCAATCGCCGGGGCCATCCAGCTCAGCGCGCTCAGCGCGTGCGCGCCTGGTGGGGCCTCTTCGGCGACGACGAGTGGAACCCCGTCGAAGAGTCTCGGCTCGGAGAAGGTGTCGCTGACCTTGTCACGACCCCCGAGTCGGGAGCTCCTCTCGACAAGATCATCGCCGCGTTCGAGAAGAAACAGCCGAGCGTCACGGTGAAGAACATGAAGACCACGTTCGACGACTCCAACACGCAGCTGCCGTTGCAGCTGGTACCAAGCTCTACGGGTGGGAGAGGTCTTCTCGCCTGGCGAGCTGCGCTTGTGCGAAGAACCTGATTCAGCGGTACCGCGTGGCCGTCTCTCATCCTGCCTTCTGCGGTCTTTCCGTCCAGCGCTGGGTCGGCTGGTTCCAAGGGTTCTCCACGTTCTCTACCAAGCGATTCCGCTCGTGGACTCTGCAATCGACAATTCACTTCAATCCAAAATAGTCAGGGAGGCGTAAATATGCCGAAAATGAAACGGGTAAGAATAGCGCTGAGTGTTATGGCCAGTGCATGGATCTTGTCTAGCGCACTCGTATATCAAACAAGCGATGCAAGGGCCGCAAGCGAAGTAAGTGACGCAAGCGAAGTAAATGACGCAAGCGAAGTAAATGACGCAAGCGAAGTAGGTGACGCGAGCGAAGTGGGTGACGCGAGCGAAGTAGATGATGCAAGCGAGGTAAGTGCCGCAAGCGAAGTGAGTGGCGCAAGCCAAGTAAGCGACGCAAGCGAGGTAAGTGCCGCAAGCGAAGCAAGTGGCGCAAGCCAACTTGTCACATACTCCGACCCGCCTGCCGGCACACCAAGTGTTTCCAATTTCACAACACACGTACGGACTCCTGGCGGAGAATTCTCCGACCTATTCACTTATGCTGCTCGTGTCATGAGGAGCGGAGTCTCTGACGCGACGACACCAGTCGGGTTCGTCATGTTCGACTCTTCGGGTCCTGTGGAAGTGCAGGTCACATACAACGGCGGGGACGTCGACTCGGCAAAGATCTGGCCGCAGGCTTACGGCATCGAGCCTTCAATTGACGGTAACGTGATCACGATTCCGCTTGCCGAGCCGAAGAACATTGTGCTGGAAATCAACGGCGATATGTACGACGCATTGCAGATCTTCGCCAATCCTATTGAGACCGACGTCCCTTCCCCGACCGATCCGAATGTGATGTTCTTCGAACCAGGACTTCATGCCTATGGCAGTGATCCAAGAATCACCAGGGAGACCGTACCCACTCACTACGGCGGCCGCACGACCACACAGGATGTGATTTATGTACCGAGCGGAACGACTGTCTATATCCAAGGCGGTGCCGTCGTACAGGCTCAGATCAAAACCAACCCATTCTTCAACCAGGCGGGCTGGCAAAATGCACCACGGACGAATGATATTACAATCCGCGGACGGGGCGTGATTGATGTTTCACGGTGGTGTGGCGACTTTACCGACGCAGCTCGCTCGCGGAACCCGGAGATGCCGGCTATTGCGATCTTCAATTCGGATCATGTGACCGTTGAAGGTGTCGTCGTGGTCAATCCTGAAAGGCAGCAAATTCACATTCACACCTCAACGGATGTGACAGTGGACAACTTTAAGGGCTTTACTGCAATGCTAGAAGGTGATGGCATTGTCAGTACCGGCGGTAACAGCCACGTGACCGTCAAGAACTCCTATCTCAGAACGTCTGATGATGCTTTGGTAAGCGATTCCTCGAACAATCACATTTCATTTGACAATATCGTAGTCTTCGGCCAGAAGGCCCATAGCATTATGGCCGGAGTTGGCAACCCCTATGGAACGCCGCTTGACAATTACTCCGCCACGAACATCTATATTGTCAATCACTACGAGGCAGAAGTCGTACAAAATGGCGTGATTGGAATTGCTGCAGGCCAGGGTGGCCTCGTAACAAACATGGTCTTCAAGAATATTGTCGTGGAACGCAATTCCATGGGTAGCTTGTTCAAGATCACACCATTTGCGCCATGGAATTCCACGAGCGGCAACATTAGGAACATTTCGTTCCAAGATATCTACTACACGACTGGGCCGAATGAAGCCGCTTCGTCTATCACCGGCATTGATTCCACCCATACCGTTGATGGTGTACAGATCAACAATCTGGTCATCGATGGACGTACCGCCGCAAATGTTCAAGATGCGAATCTGAAGGTCGGAAAATATGCTGTCGGTGTTCGTCTGTACGCGGGCGACTTCCAGCCCACGGCGAGCCTTATCGGCATCAATCCGTCGGCGGACACGGGAGCTCCCATCGGAGCTGCGAAGACAGCAGCTGCGCTTGACCTGCCCACCAAGGTATCGGTTGCAACCTCTTCAGGAGATGTGGATGCCTATGCGAATTGGGATCTCAGTGGTGTGATTTACGACCCGACGGCTACGACGCCGCAGACATTCGCGGTACCGGGAACCGTTACGCTCCCCATTGGAATCGACAACCCGGATGGTGTCGCATTGGCAACAAGCATTCGCGTAACTACGAAGTCTGCCGAACTCGTAGCTCAATGGAAGTTCGATGAAGGCTCCGGTACAACCGCTGGCGATTCATCCGGCAAGGACAACACGGGAACACTCATTGGCAACCCTACGTGGACCGATTCGGGCAAGGTCGGCGGAGCGCTTGCTTTCAACGGCGGCTCAAGGGTTGAGGTCAGCCCTTCGGCAACTTTGAATGCAACAGGCGACGAGACCGTGTCGTTGTGGTTCAAGACCTCCCAGGCGTCGAATGGCTATTACGGCGTTGTTCGTCAAGATCAGCGTTTCACGCCGCTGCAGTTGATTGGCGGAGGGAAAGCTCAGGTGGCCTATTGGCCCAATGGTTCGTCTAGTGCCAAAACGCTGGTGTTCCCATGGACCTATAACGATGACAGTTGGCATCACTATGCGGCTTCATACGATCACACATTGGGGCTGAAGGTCTATGTCGACGGTCACGTCGTGGCAAGCGACGCAACGAATCTCGGGCCGCTTCCGGACGCAACGCGCAATATGATGATCGGAGCCGCTCCATGGGGAGAGGCCTACAGTGGACTGCTGGATGACGTTTGCATATTCGACCGTGCGATGAGTCAGGCGGACGTAACGCGATTGATTCAGACCGGCTGCCAGCAAAAGGTAGACCCGAAGCTGGCGCTGGGTGCGCCGTCCGTCGAAGCCGGAGCGTCGGTGGACGCAGCGCTGAGCGGATTCGCTCCGGATTCGACCGTGTCGATCTGGCTGGATGATCAGAAGTTGGCCGAGGCGGCCTTCACCGCTGAGGGCACACTGGACACGCAACTGCTCATTCCCGCAGGCACCACTGCTGGGACGCATCAGGTGGTCGTGAAGAATGCCAACTCCGAGACCCAGGTGAGCGCGCAGCTCGACGTCACGGAGGCTCCCGGGGGCAGTACCCCGGAGATCGCTCCGTCGATCGGCAGTGTGCAGGCCGGTGCGAGCGTGAACGTGCAGCTTCAGGGCTTCGCGCCGAATCAGCTCGTCGAGCTCTGGCTGCACTCAACCCCGGTCAAGGTGGGCGAGGTCACGACGTCGGGCGAGGGCTCGGCCGTGGTGCCGATCACCGTTCCCGCCGACACTGTTGCCGGCGAGCACGCCCTTGTCGCCACCGACACCGACGGCGCCGAGTTGGCACGCACCTCCCTCACCGTGACCGCGATTCCCACTGATGGTGGTACCGGCGGAGGCAACGGCGGTGCCGGCGGAAGCAACGGCTCCGGTCCCGGCAGCGACCTTGCCATGACCGGCATGGATGCCGCAGCGTGGTCGCTCGCGGCCGCGATCGGCCTTGCTCTGATGTCGATCGGCGCAGTGCTGTTGAGGCGACGTCGTCGGATGAACTGATATGTAGCGGTATCTGTCAAGCGAGCAGGGTGAAGCGTCCGTCGGGCTGGCCGGTCCGCCGGACGCTTCGTCGTTCGATCGGAGGGTGGCGGGGATGCGGCGTGTCTGGGGACGCGGGGGCAGTCTGATCCACGCGGGTTGGTTACCGCATGACCCTGTTTCGGTGAGAGCGTGCGAGCTTGTCCGCTACCGCGGGCGGAAGTCGGCGGGTGCCAGGTGCGGGGACTCGACAAGTCCCGCAGCACGCACAACCAGCCTGGTGAGTGTCCGGAATCCGGGGTCTACCGCAGTTCCGGGCTTCTCCTTCTTCAGCCGGCAGGTCAACGTACCGAATGGAAATGCGGACCCGGTGGCAGTCCTACATAAGAGGTGGCAGTCCTACATAAGAATGGAACGGTTCTGCGAGGGGGAAGAAATACACTCACGTCAGGCACCCGCTACTAGCGGGACGGCGCTCATTCAGTAGTGGCGAGCGAGTGCATTCATGTCGATCTCCGTTAGTCTGCCGCTTAGTATGAGCGAACCCGCTCGAATTGCAGTGGGAGGAAGACCCGTCGTGGCCAAGCAGACGAAGACCATTACTACGTTCACCGATGACCTGGATGGTGCTGTTATCGAAGACGGCACCGGAGCCACCGTGCGGTTTGGCCTGGACGGGCGAGAGTGGGAAATCGACCTCTCAGACGGTAACCGTGAGGCGCTCGAAAAGGCACTGAAGCCTTATATCGAGGCTGGTCGTTCCACGTCCTCGCGTCGTTCTTCTGGTGGCACTCGGTCAACCGCCAACAAGGAGGAATTGGCTGCGCTTCGCTCATGGGCTAAGGAGAACGGCTACGAGGTTTCCGACCGTGGCCGTGTTTCCGCGAAGATCAGGGATGCTTACGCGGCAGCACACTGATCCCCAACTTCAGGGAGGCCTTACCCGAGATCTGCAAGCCCTCGCTTCTATTCCCACTCTTTGATCGAATCTGACAGCTTGCTTCGGGACCGGATGACAGCCTGATTCAGGACTATCTCTCTGGATATCAGTGTGATGCTGGACCCGTTGAAGCCAGTCATCGGCGCGATGCTGACGCAGGATCTGGGCGGCTGCTGGGGAGTTGCGCCTGGCCGTACTCACTGCACCTGTCCCGTCGACGATGAGCGTGGGCGGGGGCCGCCGCCTGGAGCTCGCGGACGTTGGGGCTGGCTGCGCACAGTGCGCCGGTTCCTTACGTGGCGGTCGATGAGTGGCCTCCGGCGGTAGGCATTGACTATTCTCAAATGACGATCAAAATTTGGGAGGCATTCGATGCGCAAGCAGCTCCAGATCGGCCCTGTGACGGACCCGTTCTCGGTCGCCACGCTCGCCGCCCTGCGTGGACGTGCGTCACAGACGCTCTCCGAGATCGCGGGGTTGACCAGGTTGTCGCGGCCGACGGTGCTCGCGGCGGCGACCGATCTGGAGCGCCACGGCCTCGTCGAGAGGCTGAGCCCGGCCGTTCCCGTCGGGGCAGGGCGGCCGGCGATGCGTTTCGGCTTCGTCGCGGACGCCGCCGTGATCGCCGGCGTCGACATCGGCGTGCACAAGATCGTCGTGCTCGTGCAGGACCTCAACGGGAAGACGGTCGGCGAGCACCGGGTCGAGACGTCGGAGAGCCTGACCGGTTCGCTGAGGGTCAGGGCCGTCGTCGACGCGATTTCCGACGCTGTCGACGCGCATGGTCATCATGCGAAGCTGATCGCCGTCGGCCTCGGCGCTCCGGGCATCAGCGACGCCACCGGGCGGATCACCTTCTCGCCGGCGCTGCGCGAGTGGGAGGGAATCGACCTCGGGCCGCAGGTCAGCCGAATGCTCGGCGCTGCGGTCTTCGTCGAGAGCGACACGCTCGCAGCCACCTTCGGCGAGTTCCGCTACGGCGCTGGCCGGGGAACGAGCAATTTCGTCTACCTGCTCGCGGGCTTCCGCACGGCGGCAGGGTCGGTAGTCGGAGGTCGCATCCACCGCGGGGCATCCGGCGCCGCCGGCGCTGTCGGTGAGATGCGGGTCCTTCAGTGGGCCGATTCATTCGCGCGCTTGATCTCCGACTACGCCACTGCGACCGGACGTCGGGATGTCACGGCGCTCGAGGTATTCGATGCCGCGCACGAGGGGCATTCCGCAGCAGTTGAGGCGGTCGAGCGCTACGTGGACGCGGTCGCGGTGGGCCTCGCCGCGTTGTCTCTCGCGATCGACCCCGAACTCATCGTCGTCGGCGGCGGCATCTCCAAGGCCGGTCCGTCCCTGGCGGCCGCCATCAGGGACCGTCTCGCCGTGCATGCGGCCGTGCTCCACCCCCGCGTCGAGATCTCGGAGCTCGGCGATCGCGCGGTCGCAGTCGGTGCCGCGCGCCTCGCGTTGGACCATGTCGAGTCCCACGTGCTCGGCCTCGTCGCCGATCTCTGAACCCGCTGAAGCGGAGGCGCTCTCCCAGTTGCGGGATTGTGTCAGAAATATTGGAATCCCAATTCATATTTGTGTATGGTGATCTCCGTGAACCGCTCTCCGGCCGCATCAGCGACGGACGCGGCGCATCCCGGTATCAGGCTCCGCGCCGCGATGTGACAACGACGAAGTTGCTCCAAGATCACGAAGGGATCTCCCATGAAGACACAGCACACAGCGGCCATCGCGGGCGCACTCGCGCTTGCGATCGGACTCGCCCTCGGCGGCTGCGCACCTGGCTCTGGTGGCCAGAGCGCGGGTGCGGCGCAACCGGTCTCGACCGACGTCGGCTCCGAGAAGGTCACGATCAAGATCGTCTCGACGCCCGAGTCCGGTGCACCGCTGCCCGAGATCATCGAAGCGTTCAACGAGAAGTACCCGAACATCACGGTCGAGCACCAGGAGACGACGTTCGACGAGTACAACAAGCAGCTTCCGCTGCAGCTCGCCTCGAACAGCTCGCCCGATATCGCGCTCGTCAACATCACCGGGAACCTGGCGAAGGACGGGCTCATCCTCAACTTGAACGAATACGTCGATGCGTACGGCTGGGATGACGTGTACTCGGCGGGCCAGCTCGGCGACTATGCGGTCGGTGACGATCTCGTGAGCGCCGGCGGGACCAACCAGATCGCCTTGCCGACCGGGTTCTTCCACGTCGGGGTCTACTACAACAAGGAACTGCTCGAGAAGGCCGGAGTGACCGAACTTCCGCAGTCGCTCGACGAGTTCGAAGCCGCCCTCGCGAAGGCGAAGGCCGCCGGCATCCTGCCCGTCCAGTTCGGCAACGCTCAGGGCCACGCCGGGTTCACGATTCAGGAGATCGGCCAGTCCGTCGGCGGCGCTGCCGAGTGGCGCGACTGGGTATGGGGGAAGTCGGGCAACACCTTCGACACCTCCGCCAACCGCACGGCCGTCGACAAGCTCGTGGAGTGGAACGAGAGCGGCTACTTCCCCCCTGCCACCGAGGTGAACGGCACCGACCTCGGTGAGGCCGTCGGCAAGTTCACCGCCGGCGACGGGATGTTCTTCATCGACGGGAACTGGGACTCCGCCGCGATCGAGGAGGCGATGGGAGAGAACGCCGGCTTCTTCGGCTTCCCGGGTGCCAAGCCCACCGGCGCGGGTGGCAGCATCGCCTACGCGATCTCCGAGAAGAGCCAGCACAAGAACGCCGCCGCGGCATTCCTGGACTTCTTCCACTCGCCCGAGGCCTCCGCGGCGATCTTCGCCTCCGGGTTCCTCCCGCAGGACACGAGCGAGCTCACCCCGGAGTCGGGCGTCAGCGAGGACATCGTGAACGGCTTCGCAGCGACGAGTGCGGCGGATGGCTCCGTCACGGCGTTCGCCGGGGCGACGGTGAGCATGAACGACACGTTCATCCGGGAGACGCAGGATCTCATCGCCGGTCGCAGCACCGCGGGCGAACTGATCGAGGCAGTCCAAGAGGACTGGGACTCGGTGCACGGCTAAACCATGTCCTCGCCCCGATCCGGGCGGCGGAGGCGAGGTGGAGTCGCATGGCTCTACCTCGCCCCTGCGGCCGCCTTCTACCTCGCGTTCGTCATCTACCCCTACGTCAACAGCCTCTGGTACTCGTTCTTCGAATGGAACGGCGTCGGCCTCGCGACCTGGGTCGGCCTCGACAACTACGTCAGGGTCTTCACGGAGCCCGAGCAGTTCGCAGCCCTCTTCAACGCCGTGCTCCTCATCTTCTTCTTCACGGTGCTGCCGATCACCTTCGGCCTGGTCCTCGCGGCGGTGTTCGCACGACGCCGCCACAGCTGGGGTGCAGTCAGGGCGATCGTGTTCCTCCCGCAGATCGTCCCGCTCGTGGCGGTCGGCGTGGCATGGCGCTGGATCTACTCCGAGGACGGGCTGGTGAATCAGGCCCTCGAAACGGTCGGACTCGGCGAATTCGCCCGGGCCTGGCTGGGTGACTACAACTGGGCGTTCCCGGCCGTCGGCCTCGTCGGCACATGGGTCAGCACCGGGCTCTGCCTCGTGCTGCTGCTCTCGGGAATCCAGAAGATCGATCCGGGCCTGTATGAAGCGGTACGGCTCGACGGTGGCGGCGCCATCAGGGAGTTCTTCACGGTGACGCTGCCGCAGCTCCGCGGCGAGATCGCGGTCGCCGCGACGCTCACGGTGATCTCGGCCCTCGCGAGCTTCGACGTCGTCTACATCATGACCCGAGGAGGCCCGGGAACGCAGACCATGGTTCCCGGCGTCGAGATCTACAACCAGGCGTTCACGAACGGCCGCGTCGGGCAGGCCTCCGCCCTCGCCATCGTGCTGAGCCTGATGGTGTACCTCGTCGTCATCCTCATCAACGGCCTCGCACGGGAGAAGAAATGATCCGCTCACGGCTCGAGGTCGTCATCGCGCCGGCCTTCCTGATCGCCGTCGCCGCCACCATCATGGTGCCGTTCGTCGCGATCTTCTCGGCGGCGCTGCAACCTGCCGGATCCATCGTCCGAGGAGTGAGTTGGCCCGCGCAACCGGCCTGGGAGAACTTCGCGAGGGCCTGGACCGACGGCGGCTTCCTCAGCCTCTTCATGTCGAGCGCCATCGTCGCCGTCGCCGTGGTGATCATCGGCGTGCTCATCGCGAGCCTCGCGGGGTACGCCATGGGAACCATGACGTTCCGGGGTCGGGCGGTGGTGCTCGCCGTGTTCCTCGCCGGGCTCACGCTCCCGTACGAGGTCGTGGTCGTGCCGCTGTTCTACATGTTCCGGCCGCTGGGGATCCTCGACACCTACTTCGCCCTGATCCTTCCGCTGCTCGGACTCTTCATGCCCTTCGGCGTCTTCTGGATGCGCACGCACTTCGACACCGTGCCGAAGTCCCTCATGGAGGCCGGGGAGATCGACGGTGCGAACCACTGGCAGGTGTTCTGGCGCATCCTGATGCCGACCGCGCGCCCGGCCATCGGCACCCTCGCGCTGCTCTTCTTCCTGTGGAGCTGGAATCAGTACCTGCTCGCCCTGATCCTCATCCAGGATGCGAGTCATCGCACCGCACCCGCCGGACTCGGGCAGTTCATCACACAGCACGGCAAGGACGTGCCGCTCCTGGCGGCCGGAACGATCATCGTCATGATCCCGGTCCTCATCGTGTTCCTCATCTTCCAGCGCCAGCTGATCCGCGGGTTCCTGCAGGGAGCGGTCAAGGAATGAGCACCGCTGCCCCCGATCGCACCACGACACAACGGAAAGGATCGCCAGTGGCATCCCCCCGCACCATCCACGTCCTTCAGAAGACCCACCTCGACGTCGGGTACACCGACTATGCGCAGAACGTGATCGCACGATACGTCGACGAGTACATCCCGGCCGCGATCGCCCTGGCCGACCGCCTCGCCGAGCGCGGCGGTCCGGAGCAGTTCATCTGGACGACCGGCTCGTGGCTCGTCAGTCACGCGCTGCGCAACGGGACCGAGCAGCAGCGCGGCAACGTCGATCGGGCGATTCGCGAAGGCAAGATCGCGTGGCACGCGATGCCGATGACGATCCAGAGCGAACTCGCCGATCGCAGCCTCTTCGAGTTCGGTCTCGGCATCTCGCAGGATCTCGACCGGACGTACGGGCGCTCGACCGTGGCCGCGAAGATGACCGACGTGCCGGGCCACACCGTCGGCGTCGTTCCGCTGCTCCGCGCGGGCGGCGTGGAGCTGCTGCACCTCGGAGTCAACCCGGTCAGCGCACTGCCCGAGGTGCCGCACGCGTTCCGCTGGCGGGCGCCCGACGGCTCGGAGATCGTCGTCGTCTACGACAGCGACTACGGAGCTTCGCGGGTCGACCCCGAGCAGCTCACGATGGTCGGCGACCAGGCGCTGTACATCGCCTTCACGAACGACAACCACGGCCCGCCGACCGAGTCGACGGTCATGGGCCTCTTCGACGAGCTTCGAACCAGTTACCCGGACGCCGAGATCGTCAGTTCGACGCTCGATCGGTTCGCGGCGGCCATCACCGAGTTCCGCGATGAGCTGCCGTGCATCGAGAGCGAGATCGGCGACACCTGGATCCACGGCGTCGCGAGCGACCCGTGGGTGCTGTCGCGATACCGCCGCTTGTCGCGTGCTCGCGAGGCATGGTCGCGCGGTCATTCACCGCTCACCGAGGACCAGCTGGCGGATGTCTCCGAGGGGCTGCTCCTCGTCGCCGAGCACACGTGGGGAGAGTCCGGGCAGGTCTTCCTGCCCGACTTCGTGAACTACGAGAAGTCGGCCTTCGAGGCCGCGAGGCGGCGCGATGAGATCGACATCTCGGCGAACCCCGAGCGGTACGCCCCGCAACTCGAGGCCGCGCTGAGCATTCGACCGCGGCAGGGCTGGTCGTACTCCGCGTACGAGCAGTCATGGCAGGGCAAACGAGACTTCCTCGAGCACGCGATCGATCGTCTGCCCGAATCGGTGCGATCCGTCGTTCGGGGCATGATCGCCTCGCCCGCCAAGTCGGATGCGCCCGTGGACCGCGTGCCCGTTCTCGGCGTCACGAAGCTCGGCGCGTTCGAGGTCGCGATCGCGGGCGACGGCGCGTTGAGCCTGCTCCGGGACCGAACGGGCCGCGACTGGGCGGCACAGCACCCGATCGGACAGTATCGCTACGAGAGCTTCGCGCCCGAGGACTACGGGGTGTGGTTCGACAACTACTGCCGCGGCCTCGACCTGCATGCCGGTTGGGCGATCGCCGACTTCGGGAAGCCGGGCTTCGAGTCCAGCACGCCGGCACCGCGCCGGGAGGTGTTCCGGCCGGTCGTCCTCGAGGCGGAGACCTGGCGCGAGGGGACGACGGACGTCCTGCGGGTGACCGCGGCGATGTCTCCGGATGCCTCGGAACGCCTCGGCGCTCCTCGCGTCGTCGAGATCGACTACCGGGCGTCAGACGACGGCGCCGCACTCTCGATCGAACTGCGGGTCTGCCAGAAGGATGCGAATCGGCTCCCCGAGGCGAGTTGGTTCTCGCTGGCGCCGCGGGTCGCCGAGCCTGAGGGGTGGCGTCTGCGCAAGCTCGGGGCGCTCGTCGACCCCGTCGACGTGGTGCGGAACGGCAACCGCCGGATGCACGCCGTGGAGGCGCTGGAGCACGCGGTGGACGACGTGACGATCACCAGCATCGATGCAGCGGTCGTCGCGATCGGCGAACAGAATCTGCTGCACTACGGCAACTCGTACGGCGACCTGCGCGAGGGGTTCCACTTCCTGCTCCACAACAACGTGTGGGGAACGAACTACCGGATGTGGTTCGAGGAGGACCAGACCTACGAGTTCCGACTGGAGTTCGGAGACGCCGCGGCTGGTTGAGGAGGCGACCGCCTCGACACTCCGGTCGGCCATCGGGCGATGCACGGTGGCCGGCCGGATGAAGCGGGGATGCCTGCGGCGGCGCTGACGATCGGGTGCGGGTGGCGCGCCTGATCGGGTCACGAAGCGGCGGGGGTCGGCCCTCCGCCATGGCCCGCCCCGAACACGGCGTTGCCCGGCAGCGCCAGGCGGCGGCGCCAGCGCACGAGGAAGGGCGGACGCGAGACATCCGTCACCTGCGCTTCCGCGTCCTCTGCGGCGCGTTCGGCGATGAGCCGGCGCCGCTCGAGCTCACGGTTCAGGCGCTCCTCGCCGCGGTGGTGCAGTTCGAACACGAAATAGTCTTCGCTGAGATGCATGATTCGACTCCTTCGGGGGGATGACCTGACCGTGGTCAGGTTCGGCGGGCGGTGACCAGCAGGTACTCCCACTGCAGGGCATCGCCGGTGGTTCGGAGACCGTGGGATCGCGCGAGTTCGACGAGCGCGTCGTCGAGGGTGCGAACCTGGTCGGGATCGTCGGCGATACGGTGGTACACCGCGATCGTCGGTCCGTAGTTCAGCTTGAAGTAGTCGCGGAACGCCTCGGGCGAGGCGAAGTGATCGACGGTGACGCGCTGTCGCCGCGCTTCGAAGTCGTCGACGCCGTCGCCGAGCAGGTCGCGGACGTGCTGTACGTCGCCCCAGAGCGGGGCGGGCTCCGCGCCGTCGGGCAGCGGCGCGGCGAACGGCTTCATGGTCTTGAACATCTGGCCGATGAAGCCCTCGGGTGTCCAGCTCAGCACGCCGATGCGTCCGCCTGGGCGGGTCACGCGGAGCAGTTCGCCGGCAGCGCGCCGGTGGTGCGGTGCGAACATGACGCCGACGCACGAGACGGTCGCGTCGAACGCGGCGTCGTCGAACGGCAGCGCCTCGGCGTCGGCCTCGCGCCACTCGAGCTCGGCACCGGCCGCCTGTGCGCGGCGTCGGCCGGCGTCGAAGAGCTCGGGGGCGAGGTCGCTCGCGACGACGGCGCCGCCGCGGAGTGCCGCGGGGATCGCCGCATTGCCGGAGCCCGCCGCGACATCGAGCACCCGGTCGCCCGGGTGCACGCCGACCGCGTCGACGAGCACGGGGCCGAGGCTCCAGATGAGGTCGGCGGCGAGCGTCGGGTAGTCGCCCGACGCCCACATCGCACGGTGCTTCGTCTTGAGCACGCGGTCGGCCGTCGTCGGATCGATCGTGGGGGCTGGTGTGGCCTGCTGGGCCGATGAATCAGTCATGGGGGAAAGCGTGCGCGCGGTCGGCCGCGGCCGCATCCGTGCTAGACATTGAGATTTCCTCAGTGCTGGTGCTGGGCGGATCTCAGGGTGGTGCAGCTGAGGCGCTCGCGATGAGTGCGGGCCGACGGCTCAGCCCGCCGGCCGCACCGCCACCTCCACGGCATCGAGGTCGACCGTCACGCGCTCGCCGAACTGCAGCTGCTCGCGAGTCGGATGCTGCATGCGCAGGAGCTCACCGCTCTCGGTGCGCAGCAGGGTGCGGCGCATGCTGCCCAGGAAGGTGCTCTCCTGCACGATCGCGGCGATCGGGCCGCCGAGTCGCACGTTCTCGGGCCGGACGAACACTTCGGCCGGGCCGTCCGCCATCTCACCGAGCACCGGCAGCGTGACGCCGAGTACGACGGCGGCACCGCCCGTGACGAACGCCGGCAGCACGCTCGACAGCCCGACGAACTCTGCGACGTGCGCCGTCGCGGGTCGCAGGTAGAGCTCCTCGGGGGTGCCGAACTGGTCGATGCGGCCGCCGTCCATGACCGCGATGCGGTCGGAGACGGCGAGCGCCTCCTCCTGGTCGTGGGTCACGAACACCGTGGTGATGCCGAGCCGCAGCTGGATGCGCCGGATCTCGTCGCGAAGCTGCACGCGCACCTTGGCGTCGAGCGCCGAGAGCGGCTCGTCGAGGAGCAGCACCCGCGGTTCGGTGACGAGCGCGCGGGCCAGCGCGACACGCTGCTGCTGGCCGCCCGAGAGCTCGTGCGGGTAGCGCCCGGCGAGATGGCCGAGCCCCACGAGGGCGAGCGCGTCGCGCACGCGAGCGGATGCCTCCGGCTTCGCCACCTTGCGCATCCGCAGGCCGAACGCCGTGTTCGCGGCGACGTCGAGGTGCGGGAACAGCGAGTACGCCTGGAACACCATGCCGAGGTCGCGGCGATTCGTCGGCACGCCCGAGACATCCGCGCCGCCGATGCGCACGCTGCCGCCGTCGGCACGCTCGAGGCCCGCGAGTACCCGGAGCGCGGTGGTCTTGCCGCAGCCCGATGGGCCGAGGAGCGACACGAACTCTCCGGGGCGGATGGCGAGGTCGACGCCGTGCAGCACGCGGTTCGCGCCGTAGTCCTTCACGACGCCGTCGAACTCGACGGCGGTGCCCTCGCCGCGGGCGGCGAGGATCGAGTTGTCGGCGGTGGCGACGGTGGCGGAATCGGTCATGGGCGGACTTCCTTCATGGGGCGGCGGGCGGCGCGCATGGGGCGGCGGGCGGCGCGCCCGATCACGAGCAGCAGCACGAATGCGAAGACGAGAGCGAGCAGCGAGAGGATCACCGAGGCGTACGGATCCTGCTTGCCGACGACGACGAGCGCGGTCTGCAGGTTCTGCCGGTTCAGGAGCGAGGCGATCGTGTACTCGCCGAGCACGACGGCGACCGAGATGAGCGAGGCGGCGATGAGCCCGGGCCGGAGGTTCGGGGCGAGCACGCGGAGCAGCACGGTCGGCCAGGGCGCGCCGAGCGATCGGGCCGCCTCGGCGAGCGTCGTGACGTCGGTCGCCTCCATCGACGACTGGATCGCCCGGTAGGCGAACGGCAGCACGGTGATGCCGTAGGCGAATGCGAGCGTCCACACGCCGGTGCCGAAGGTACGGCCGATCGCGAGGTAGATCGGGGCGAGCCCGACGACGAGCACGATCGCGGGGATGGTGATGGGCAGCAGCACGAGGAACTCGAATGATCGCCGCAACCCGGGGAATCGGAGCGCAACGAGCACCATCGTCGGCGCGAGCAGGAACAGCACGATCCCCACAGAGACGACGGCGAGCACGACCGAGTTGCCGAGGCCGATCCAGATCGGCCGGTACTTCGCCGCGTTCGCGGGATCGAAGAGGGACGCCCAGTGCACGAGCGAGTGCCCGTCGACGTCGCGGAGCGTGTACTCGGCCATCGAGACGATCGGGATCGCGAAGAGGCCGACGATGGCGATGCCGATCACCCAGCGCGTCGCGGGGTGCGGTGCCAGGCCCCGGGTCATCGCTGCCACCGTGCGGCGCGGCGCTGCACGAGCGAGTACGCCCACATCGTGACCGTCATCACGAGGATCATGCCGAGCGCCAGGGCGCCCGCGAGGTTCTCACGGCCGAGCATCGTCTCGCTCGTGAGGGCGGTGCGGATCTGCAGCGGCACGATCTGCGAACCCTGGCTCGCGAGGGCGGCGGCGGTCGCGTACGACGAGAAGGCGTTGGCGAAGAGCAGCAGCAGGCTCGCGAAGAAGGACGGCGCGAGCACGGGGATGCCGACGTGCAGCCAGAACCCGGCGCGGGTGCCGCCCAGCGTGAGGTTCGCCTCGGCCCACTGCGGCTTCAGCGCACCCATCGCGGGCATGAAGGTGATGATCATGAGGGGCACCTGGAAGTAGATGTAGGGGAGTACGAGACCCGGCAGGCCGTAGATCCACGCGCCCTCGGCGAAGATGTCGATGCCGAAGGTGTCGCGGAGCCACACCGTCACGAGCCCCTGGATGCCGATCGTGGCGATGAAGGCGAAGGCGAGCATGACGCCGCCGAACTGGGCGAGCACTCCGCTGGCCGCGTCGACGAGGCTGCGAGCCCGGCCGTGTTCGATGCCCACGAGCGCGTAGCAGGCGAGGGCGCCGATCAGGGCGCCGACCACGGCGGTCAGGGCCGAGAGCCAGGCCGAGTTCACGAAGGTCGCGACGATGACGGGATCGCCGAGCGCGGCGACGTTGTCGAGGGTGAAGGCGCCGTCGCCGTCGAAGAACCCGCTCGCGACCGCGAGCACGGTGGGCAGGGCGAGGAACAGCAGTACGTAGGCGGCGAACGGCACTAGGCCGAGCGCCGGAGGAAGTCCCGGGCGGGCATGCCGCCGTGGCGGAACCGGGGAGACCGGATCCGCCACGGCAACGGGCGCCGCGGGTGCGGCGACGGTCATCAACCGACCGCCGCGGCCCACTTCTCGCCGAGCAGGGTGCCGGCGTTCGTGGACTGCTCTTCGGTGGGAACCACCGTCTCCTCGGGTGCTGCGGGCAGCTTCGAGAAGAGCTCCTCGTCGATCGTGCCGGCCTCGGCCATCGCGTCGGCGCGCACCGGGCGGGCGCCGCCCTCGAGCCACAGGTTCTGGGCCTCGTCGCTGTAGAGGAACTCCTGCCACAGGCGAGCGGCGGCCGGGTGCGGGGCATCCACGTTGACGGCCTGGTTGTAGTAGCCGGCGTAGCCGGTGCCCGGCAGGATCACGACCTCCCAGTTCGGGTTCGCCTCGCGGTGCGAGGCGTTCAGGTAGTCCCAGTCGAAGACGACGGGCGTCTCGCCAGAGGTGACCGTCGCGGTCGTGACGTCGACCTTCAGCATGTTGCCGGCCGCGTTCAGCTCGGAGAAGAAGTCGATGCCCGGCTGGAAGTCGTCGAGCGTGCCGTCGGACTGCACGGTGGCGAGGCCGACCGCGGCGAAGGCCGCCCCGGCCTGCGTCGGGTCGCCGTTGATCGCGACCGATCCCTTGTACTCGGCGCCGAGCAGGTCGTCGAGCGACTCGGGTGCCTTGAACTTCGACGAGTCGTAGCCGATCGACATGAATCCGCCGTAGTCGCCGACGAACAAGCCGCTCGGCTCCTTCAGCTCGGCGGGGATGTCGTCCCACGTGGCGACCTGGTACGGCGCGAACTGCTCGGTGTTCTGCAGGGCGACCGTCAGGCCGATGTCGAAGACGTCGGGTGCCGTGTCGAGGCCGGCGTTCGTCTCAGCGGCCTGGATCTCCTCGGCGCTCGAAGCGTCGGGCGAGGCCTCGTTGATCGTGATCTCGGGGTACTTCGCAGCGAACGCGTCGAGCACCGCGCCGTAGTTCGCCCAGTCGCGCGGCAGCGCGATGACGTTCAACTGCCCCTCGGCCTTCGCCGCCTCCTCGAGCGCGGCGAGGTCGCCGAAGTCGGCGAGGCTCGTCGCGGTCGCGGCATCCGTACCGCCTTCGCCGGCGTCGGCCGGTCCTCCCGCGCAGCCGGTGAGGCCGAGCGCCACTGCGGTCGAGAGCCCGAGCGCCGCGAGGGTGAGTTGCTTCTTCAACACGTGTCCTCCGTTTGGTCCACCGGCCGCCCGTGCTGTGGGACGGGCGTGCAGAACCGGTGAAGCCGAGGCCACGTTAGGGACGGTGCCCGTCGGGCATGCTCCGGGCGGGTGAATCGCACGTGAATGCCGGGCGTCGATTCGGCGACGCGCGCCACGGCAGACGAAGAGCGGATGCCGCGGCTCGCGCCGCGGCATCCGCCCCGTGTCGGTGGATCAGTTCGAGAAGACGCCGAGCTCCTTGATGGAGTACCCGTAGTTCGTCGTGCGCACCGTGCAGAGCACGCGCACGTAGCGGGCGCTCGTCGCTGCGAACGACGCGGTGTCGAGCCCGCCGTTGCCGACGGTGGTGGACGAGACGGTGCGCCAGTTCTGCGCGTCGTCCGACACCTGGACCTCGTAGGACTTCGCCGCGGCGGCCTCCCAGTCGATGACGACCCGGCTGATCGGCTCGGACGCGCCGAGGTCGACGCTCAGCCACTGCGGGTTGACCCCCCAGTTGCCGCTCGCCCAGCGGGTGTTGGTGCGTCCGTCGACGGCGCGGCCGGGGGCGTAGCTCGTGAACGGGTTGGACTCGCTCGAGCTCGCCGAAGCCGGCTTCCCGGTCGCGAGGTTCGCCGCGCTCGAGTAGTCGCGCGTCGCCTCCCACGTCTGCAGGTACGACTCGGCGCCGCGCATCAGGTCGGAGACGATGGCGTCGCCGCCGCCCGACTGGCGCAGCAGCTCGAGGTAGTCGGGCGCCAGACCCGAGTGCACGAACCCGTCGACGTTGATGTCGAAGGTGCGCTGGCCGCTGACCTGCCGGTCGATGGTCGTGCCGCCGTCGGCGCTCGTGAACGGGTACGTGATGTCGACCGGTGCGCTGTCGGCTGCAGGGTGGCTGCCGACGCCGTTGAAGTCGAGTCCGAACCCGTAGCCCTTGTCGTACTGGGCGCGGAGCGCGCTGCCCTCCTGCCATTCGCCGATGAAGCCGGCAGCGTCGTGCGGGTAGCCCGTCTTGAAGCCGCCGAGACGGTAGAGCCGCTCGGTCCAGCCGGAGTCCATCCAGCTGTGGCTCGAGAGCACACCAGGGTAGCCCTGCGCCTCGAGCAGGTCGAGGGTGCGTTCGGCCGCCTTCACGCTCATGTGGTCGAGCTCGACCATCATGTTTCGGGCCATCATCGCCTTGAGCGCGTAGGCGCCGAGCGAGGTGAGGCCGCGCGTGTTGCAGTTGTTGCCCGCCGAGTACTCGGGCACCTCGACGCCCGGGGGAAGCTGGACCTCGACCTCGGGCACGGTGGCGTTGCCGATCGGATTGTCGTGACGAGCCCCGGGGCAGGTCTCGGTCTGCCAGAAGGTGCCGGTGGAGTAGAACTGGCCGACGTTGATGATCGTGCCCTGCGTGCCGGTGTCGAAGCGCACGCCGCAGAGGGCGTTGTCGAACTTGTGGCAGAGGAACATGCTCGAGATGCCGAGTTGCTCGAACTCGTCGAGCCCGCGGTCGATGTCGGCCGTCGAGCACTGCGCGACGTCGAGGATCATCTTGCAGCCGAACGGCTCGGACATCTCGACGCCGAGCACGACGGCGAGCTTGCCCTGCTCGATCACCGCTCGCGCGTCGGCCGGTGTCGTGACGATGCGGAAGAAGCCCTTGCCGGGGCCGCCGTAGATGTCGTCGATGTAGGCCTCCATCTCGCGGGCCTTCTGCGCCTCGAGTCGGATCGCCGTCATCTCGTCGCACGAGCGGTCCTTTGGCATGATCGGCAGCGAGCAGATCACGCCGTTCGTGACCAGGTCGTTGACGAGGATGCGCTGGCCGCCGCGCCATGAGCGCTCGACCCAGGCGTAATACGAGGCCTGGTGGCTCATCGACGTCGTCTTCGGCCAATCGGTGAAGGTCGGCCAGCCGACGGGGTCGTGCTTGCCGTCGGCGTCGCCGCTGACGAGGTTCTCGAAGAGGGCGGCGCTGCCGTCGGGGTAGTGGTCGGGGCAGTCCTTCAGTGCGTCGGCGACGCCCGCGGGGGAGAACGGCGAGCCGCAGATCATGCGTCCGCCGAAGCCCTCGTTGGAGTTCAGATGGGTGTGCGAGTCGATGAAGCCCTGCACCTCGCCGTTCTCGGTCGTGCCAGTGAAGGGCTCGCCGGTGACGTTCAGCTCGACGTCTTCGGCGGGGCGGTTCGGCGCCTCCCACCAGTCGCCGTCTGCGGCCTCGGCCGGGGTGGCGTCCAGTGCTGCGGGCATCGCCGCGAGGGCCGATGTCGCGAGCGCGGCTGCCAGGGCGAGGCCCAGTGTCCTGGATCGCCACCTGCGCTTTCGTTGCTCGGTGGTGCGTTCGGAACGGACACGGTCTGGGCGTGCATGATCGATCGCCATCTGAGCCTCCTTGCTCGGTTGGAGGCAGCGTATTGTGGGTCATTCGTCTCAGTCAAGCGTCCAACTCAACTCGACGCCCGGGTCGCAGCAGTGGGCCGGCCGCGAGCAGGTCGAATGGCGACAGTGAGCTCGCCGAGAGCAGGCTGAATGTCGGCTCGGCGCCGGCTCGATGATGTGCGGGGACATTGCGGATTGCCTGATTCGCAGTGGAGCGACGATACTTCACGGGTGACCCTCGAATCCGCCCCGAACGCGATGCTCGATCCCGCCGGCCCTGCACCGGTCGGGTCCGATGTTCCTCCGGCGCAGCGCTCGCGCGCGACGATCGCCTGGACGGTGCTCGGCGTTGCGCTCTTCCTGCTGCTCTCTGCGGCGATCCTCGCGGCCAACGCGATCGCGAACCTCCGCTTCGACGCGGCGATCGCCGCGCACCGCGTGGCAGTGGCCGACGCGGCCTCCGCCGGTGAGTCAACGGCCACCGTCGAAGCGGATGCCGGTGTCACCGCGGAGATCGCGGCGTCGATGCTCGCAGCGCCCGACGCCCTCGTCGACCCGGCGGCCAAGGCGACGTTCTCGACCGCAGCCGGCGCGCTCGGCTCGGTGATCGAGGCGGCACCCGCCACGGACTTCGCCGCACCGACGCGGCCGATGTCGCGGCCGATCTGGTTCGCCGACCTCGACCGTGCCTCGAGCGTCCTCGCCGCGGAGAGCGAGCGTCTCGACGCGGAGGCCGCCGCCGCTGAGGCGCACGCGGTCGAGCTCGCCGCCGCCGATCAGGCGACCGCCGACTCCGGCATGGCGTTCCTCGAGGCGGTCGCGCCCGTCGCCGCCTCGGTCGAGGCCGCCAACGGCTCGGCACGCAACATCGAGCGCATCGAGTACCGCAACTCCGTCGAGCTGCTCTCGAGCGGCGTCACCTGGGGGTTCGACGCATCCGCTCGCCTCGACGAGTACGTGGCGGCGGCCGCAGCCCTGCAGTCGACGCACGCCGCCGAAGAGGCGGAGAAGGCCGGCCCGCTCTACGATCGCCGCATCGCCGTCGAGGCCTATGCGCGCTCGATCGCAGGCGGCGTGCTGCTCGAGTTCGACTGGGCCCCGATGGTCATCGGCTATGGAGACAACGGCTCGGCCGGGGGCACCGCCACCTGGGACACCTGGGAGGGCGGTCTCTCGACGATCACGCTCTCGAACAGCATCGCCGAGCAGTGGGGCGACCCGATCATGGCCGCGCTCGTCACGCACGAGGTCGGCCACGCGATCACCTCGAAGTGCTACGACCTCGTCGGCGAGTACGCGAACGACAACGAACCGTGGGCCGTCGCCTGGGCGATCGGCCAGGGGTACACGGACCCCAACGGCAACGGCGAGTGGCTCTACGGACACCCCCCGGACGAGCTCATCGAGCGCTCGAAGGGGTGCCGCTGAGCGGGCGTCGAGCCCGCTGCGGTCCGGCTCATCCGGGCTCGCGGGCGGCTCTCGCGTAGCGTTCGCTGTAGGTCAGCAGGAGCGCGCGAAGCTCGTCGGGCGACTCGACCGTGAAGTCCATGCCCAGCATGCCGATGTAGGCGGCGATGGTGTCGAGGGAATCGGCGCCGGTGACGAGCACCGACTCGGTCTCGGAGACGGCCTCGACGACGCCCACCGCGTGGTGGATCCGGTCGAGCACGGCGTCGGCCGGCGCCGCGATGCGCAGGCGCGCGTGCACCTTCCAGCCGCTCTCGGCGATCGAGCGCATCGCGAAGGCGGTGTAGTCGCCGCCGGGCAACGCCACCGGCTGGAAGCGGCGCCGCGTCGGCATGCGCGGCTCGATCCAGTCCGCGCGGAACGTGCCCCACTCGTCGCTCGACGGGTCGCGGCCCACGAGGTACCAGCGACGCGCCCAGCTCAGCAGTCGGTACGGCTCGATGAGGCGGGCGGCGCCCTGGTAGTCGAACCGGATCCATTCGACCCCCCGGATGGCGCTCGCCACCGCAGTGAGCACGGTGGCGTCGACCTCGGGGTCGGGGGCGTCGGTGTCGTTGTTCTCCGGCGCGTGCTCGATCACCGTCGCGAGCGCCTCGACCGTCGGGCGGAGCCGCGACGGCAGCACCTGCTCGAGCTTCGAGAGGGCGCGCGAGCTCGACTCCTCGACGCCGGCGATACCCGTGGCGGCACGCAGGCCGATGGCCACCGCGACCGCCTCCTCGTCGTCGAGGAGCAGCGGCGGCAGCTTCGCGCCCGCGCCGAGCCGGTAGCCGCCCGCCGCTCCGCGGGTCGCGTCGACCGGGTAGTCGAGTTCGCGCAGACGGTCGATGTCGTTGCGGATGGTGCGCGGGGTCACGCCGAGCCGGGAGCCGAGCTCGGTGCTCGTCCAGTCGGGGCGCGTCTGCAGCAGGGCGAGGAGGGCCAGCAGTCTGGCGGCGGTGTCGGACATCGTCGAACTCGTCTCGATCATTAGGAACTAGATGTTCCTATATGCACCGTACCGTCGAAGACATGAACACCACCACCGAATCCAGCACCGAAATCCGCCCCTTCCGCATCGACGTCGCCCAGGCCGACCTCGACGACCTCATGGAGCGCCTCGCACGCACCCGGCTGCCGCAGCCGGCCCCGACCGACGATTGGGACGCGGGCACGCCGAACTCCTACCTCCGCGAGGCCGTCGAGGCCTGGCGCGCCTTCGACTGGCGCGTCGCCGAGGCCCGCATCAACGCCGCGCCGCACTTCACGACCGAGATCGACGGCCAGCCGATCCACTTCATCCACGTGCGCTCGGCCCACCCCGACGCCACGCCGCTGCTGCTGGCGCACACCTACCCCGGGTCATCCGTCGACTACCTCGACCTCATCGACCTGCTCGTCGACCCCGTCGCGCACGGCGGCCGCGCCGAGGACGCCTTCGACGTCGTGATCCCGGATGCCCCGGGCTACGGCTTCTCGAACCCCGTCACCGAGCCGGGCTGGACCACCGCTCGCGTCGCGCGCGCCTACGACCAGCTCATGCGTCGACTCGGGTATACCGAGTACGGCATCCACGGTTCCGACAACGGCGCGCTCGTCGCACGCGACCTCGGACTCGCCAGCCCCGAGGGCTTCCTCGGCCTGCACGTGCTGCAGCTCTTCTCGTTCCCGAGCGGCGACCCGGCCGAGTTCGAACGACTCGAGCCCCAGGATTACGCGGGACTCGAGCACATGCAGTGGTTCCAGTCGGTCGGCGGCTACAACACGATGAACGCGAGCCGTCCGCAGACCGTGGCGGTCGGCCTCAGCGACTCGCCGATCGCGCTGCTCGCCTACAGCGAGCTCTTCAACTCCTTCGGCAACGGCACCTCGCTCGTCACCCTCGAGCAGATCATCACCGAGGTGAGCGTCACCTGGTTCGCGAATGCCGCTGCGGGCATGAGTCGGAGCTATCTCGACAACGCACGCGCCGAGGCCGAGCCGCAGGTGAACGCGGCACCCACCGGGGTGGCCGTCTTCAAGGACGACTTCCAGACCATCAAGGTCTTCGCCGAGCGCGACAACTCGAACATCGTGCACTGGAGCCGCTTCGAGCAGGGCGGCCACTACGCGGCGCTCGAGGTGCCCGAGCTCGTGGCCGGCGACATCCGCGCCTTCTTCGCCTCGCTGCGAGGCGCATGACGGCCTCATCGCACAGAGCGGATGCCGCAGGCCCGAGCCTGCGGCATCCGCTCTGCTGTTCGGTGTCGGCCCTCAGTCACGAGCCCCGTCGTTGGACTGCGAACTGGTCAGGAGATGAGGCTGAGGAGACGCCTGCGCTTCGTCCGGATCCTCCGAGGTCGCGAGATCGCGGACGTTCTTCTGGATCGCGACCACGGCGTAGAGCGACATCGCGAAGCAGACGCCGTAGACCAGCTTCTCGCTGATGGAGATGCTGCGGGCGTTGATGAGCCCGACGATGAGCAGCGTAAGGGCGGCGGCGAGCATCAGCCAGGCGATGCCGTAGTAGATGTTCGTGACAGGGATCCGCTCGGCGCGGTCGCGCACCGACTTCTGCACGGAGATCGCAGCGAACAGGCCCAACAGGAGCAGCGAGAGGTAGTACCCTTTCTCGTTCAGCTGCATGTCGGCGTTCAGGAGCGAGATGAGAAAGGTGCCCATGCCGATGGCGAGAGCCGCCCAGGACGCCCCGATGAACGCGGGCGAGGGCTTGATGGTGCGGTTCTGAGTCATGAGGACGGTTCCTTCTGGTCGGGTCGCGGACTGCCTGGCTGGAGCTCGGAGTTCTCAGCGCACGCCGTCCAGCTACAGGCACCCTACCGGCGCGCATCGCGATCGTTCGCGAGGAATGAGTGCAGACGTGCGTGGGCTCAAGGGTGTCCCCGCCCCTGATGCTCAGTCCGACGGCGGCGTCGGACTCGAGCCGCCCGGGCGCTCCGATGCGTCGAGCGCGCCGCGCGCGAGCATCGTCGAACCGGCGACGGCCGCCGGCATCGCGACCACGGCGCCGAGCGGCACCATGAAGCAGAGCTGGGTCGCGACGCCGAACCCGAGCATCCGCGACCGCTGTCCACGAAGTAATGCCGTGCGGTCGGTCGACGAGATGCCACGGGCCTCGAAGGCGCGTGCGGTGAGTTCGCGTGCCAGCAGCCATCCCGACAGCACGACGCCCAGCACCGGTGCGACGACCGCGCCGACCACCGGAACGAACCCGATCAGGCCGACGACGAGTGCCGCGACGATGCCGAGCCCGATGAGCGCGGCGGCGTCGGCGGCCGCGCGCCAGAACCCGGCGCCGCGATCGGGCACGTCTCCGCCGAGCTCGACCTCGACGGCGCGCCAGATGCGCTCGTAGAACGGGTCGCCGACGGCGAGCGTCAACGCGGTGAACGTGACCGCCGCGAGCAGTACGGCTCCGGCGAAGGTCACCGCGGCGATGGCGATGCGCAGCGACGCGGTCCAGAACGCGTCCCATCGCTCGGCGAACGGCGTGGCCCACTCGACGATCGCCGGCAGCTGGATGCCGAGTGCGACGAGCGCGGCGAGCACGATCGCGAAGACGATCGCCGCCGGGATCAGGCCGAGCAGCATGAGGTCGGGCCGGCGCCCCCAGAACCCGAAGCCGCGCACCAGCAGGCCGGCGCCGGAGAGGAATCGCCTGAGCATCGAACCAGCCTATGGCGCGGGCTGCCTCGGTCGATCTGCAACCGGTGACGCGCGTCAGGTTGACGCAGGGCCGCCGACGTGCTCGCATGGCGGGCATGGAGCAAGCGAGGGCCGCGGCGTCCGACCTCATCGACGACGACCGCCTCGACGACCTCGAGCGGGAGTTCGTCGGACGGGTGCGCGGGCGGGTGCTCGAGATCGGCGCCGGCGAGGGCGAGAACTTCGGAGCCCTGCACGTCGATGTCGACTGGATCGGGCTCGAGCCCGACGCCGAGCGCCGCGTCGAGCTCGCGACACGCGCCCGCGAGTGGGGGCATCACGCGGAGCCGCTCGATGCCATGGCCGAGTCGATCCCGCTGCCCGACCGCTCGGTCGACGCGGTCGTCGCCACCTACGTACTCTGCTCCGTCGCCGACCTCGCGGTCGCACTGGCCGAGGTGCGCCGGGTGCTCGTGCCCGGCGGTCGGGTCGTGTTCATCGACCACGTCGTGGCGCCGCCGCGCACCGTGAAGCGGGCGGTGCAGGGCATCGCGACGCCGTTCACGGCGCGGTTCTGCCACGGCTGCCACTGGGATCGCGACACCGCCACGGCGCTCGCCGACGCCGGGTTCATCGGCGACGACGTGCGTCCGCTCCGCGTGCGATCGATGCCGTTCGGCCCCGTGCCGACGCTGCTCTTCGATGGCCACGCGCCCTGACCCTGCGACCGGGGGCGCCGCGGAGCCGAGGCATCCGCGCCCTTCGGCTAGCCTCGGATCATGAGCCGCACCGTCTGGACCGTCATCGGCGTGATCGTCGCCGTCGTGATCGCGTGGTTCCTCGTCGACGTGCTGTTCAGCCTGCTCTGGTTCGTCGGCAAGCTCGTGATCGTCGCGGTGGTCGCGGTCGTCGTCTACTTCGTGCTGCGCAGCGTGTTCGGCGGGCGGGACTCCGCCGAGCGTTGACAAAGGGCGCCTCTGTCATGCCGTGTGCGCGGCCGCCTCGGCGTGCTCGGTCGCCCAGGTGAGTGCGTACTCGGCGACCTCCTCCCAGCCGTCCTGGCTGACGATGCGGTGGGTGCGGCCGGCGAACTCGCGGTACTCGACGACGGCGGGGCTGCCGGTCGAGTGGTACTTCGCAACGATCGCCCGGCCGATCGCCGGCGGCACGACGTGGTCGATCTCGCCGGTGATGACGAGGAGCGGCGCGCGGTCGGCACGGCCGAAGTCGACGTGGCTCACGCCGCCCTGCTCGTTGAACGCCCCGGCGACGCCCTCGAAGAACACCCGGTTGTAGGAGTTCACCGCGAACTCCTCCCAGAGGCGATCGGATGCCTCGCGGTCGAGGTCGTTGCCGAAGGTGAAGTGGAAGTGCCCCTTCGAGAGCGGCTTCGCGCCGTTCCTGGCGAACGGGTTCGCGAGGATCGGCGTGCCCGTCCAGAGCGTCGACGGCGGCAGGGTCGTGATGCCCGCGGGCTGGCCGGGGGTGACGCCGACGTAGGCGGCGCCGAGACCGCGGTCGGCGAGCATCTGGGTGAGAAGGCCGCCGAAGGAGTGGCCCATGATGATCGGCTTCTCGGGGAGAGCCCGGATGATGCGCTCGTAGTGGTCGGCGATCTGCTCGAGGCCGATGCCCTTCAGCGCCTCGGGGTTCGAGCGGATGTCGGCGACCTCGCGGTCGTCGATGCCGGGCCAGCCCGGGACGATGACCTCGTGGCCGCGGGCCCGGAAGTACTCGGCCCAGGTGTTCCAGCTCTTCGGGGTCATCCAGAGTCCGTGGATGAGGACGATGGGGGTCTTGGTGGTGGTCATGATCCTGCTCCTTCTTCCGTGTCCTACCGCTCTGGTAGAACGATCGTTCTGTCTATGTCTGGGAAGTTACTCCGGGTCGAACCCGATGTCAAGCAAAAAGAGAAAGATCGTTCTATCATTTTGGGTATGGCATCACGAAGCACTCCAACGGGCACCTCCGAAGCGCGCGAGCGGCTGCTGCGCACGGCCTCCGAGCTCTTCTACCGCGAAGGCATCCACTCGGTCGGCGTCGACCGCATCATCGGCGAGGCCGGGGTCACCCGGGCGACCTTCTACCGGCACTTCCCGGGCAAGGAGGACCTCGTCGAGGCCTACCTCGGCGTCGAGGACGCGAACATCCGCGGGGCGTTCGCGGCTGCCGAGGCATCCGGAGCAGAACCGAAGCAGCTCGTGGGCCTCGTGATCGACGGCCTCGCCGACGACGTCGCCCGCCATCACACCCGCGGCTGCCCGTTCATCAACGCCGCCGCCGAGTATCCCGACGCCGAGAGCGGCGTGCGGCGCGCCGTCGCCGAGCACCGCGAGTGGTTCCGCTCCGAGCTCGAGTCCGTGCTGACGGCGGCCGAGGTGGAGGATGCCGCCGGTGCGGCCGCCCAGCTCGTGCTGCTGCGCGACGCCGCCATGGTCGGCGGCTACCTCGACGGATGGGAGCGGGTGCGGCCCGCGTTCACCGAGGCCGCCGTTCGAGCCGCCGGCGTGCAGGGCTGAGCCCGCCATGACGGTCACCGAGTTCGATGTGCCCCTCCGCGGCGGCGGCATCCTGCACGCCTCCGACACCGGCGCGGATGCCGCGTCGCCGCTGACCCTCGTGTGGCACCACGGCTCCCCGCAGACTGGGGCGCCGATCGCGCCCCTGCTCGAGGCGGCCTCGGCCCGGGGCATCCGGCTCGTCTCGTATGCGCGCCCGTCGTACGGGGGCTCGACGCAGCGGCCCGGGCGCGACGTCGCCTCCGCTGCAGCCGATGTCGCGGCGGTCGCCGATGCCCTCGGCGTCGAGCGCTTCGCCGTGATGGGGGCGTCGGGCGGCGGCCCGCATGCGCTCGCCTGCGCGGCGCTGCTGCCGGGGCGCGTCGTCGGCGCGGTGACGCTCGCGGGCATCGCCCCGCGCACCGACACCTACGACTGGTTCGCCGGCATGGCCTCGCCGGGCGGACTGCGCGCCGCCGTCGAGGGGCGCGCCGCGCGCGCGGCCTTCGCCGAGACGGAGGAGTTCGACCCGTCGCAGTTCCTCCCCGTCGACTGGGCGGCGCTCGACGAGCGATGGGCGTCGCTCGGCGCCGACTCCGTGCTGGCGGGGGAGGCCGGACCCGACGGCCTCATCGACGACGACGTCGCCTTCGCCTCCCGGTGGGGCTTCGACCTCGGCGGCATCGACGTGCCGGTGCTCATCGTGCAGGGCGAGGGCGACCGCGTGGTGCCCGCCACCCACGCCTCGTGGCTGCTCGCGCACATCCCTCGCGCCTCGCTCTGGATGCGGCTCGACGACGGGCACGTCTCGGTGCTCGACGTCGTGCCCGACGCGATGGACTGGCTGCTCGAGCGCTGCTGAGCGGTCGGGCCGGCGGTCGGCAACCCGTCGACTACTCGAGGCCGTCCAGCGCCTCGCGCGTCTCGTCGACGTCGACCTCGGCCGCCTCGACGGCTCGTGCCGCGCGCTCCTGCTCCCTCGTCACTGCGCGCAGCGTGCGGTCGGCCTCGGCGATCTCCGCCTCGACGCGGCGCAGCTGTTCCTCGAGTTCGTCGCGTCGAGCGGTGCGCTCGTCGTGGCGGCGGCCGGCGTCGGCCAGTCGGGCATCGATCGCCTCGAGCGCAGCGGATGCCTCGGCCGACCGTCGCTCGGCGGACTCGACCGCGCGCTCGGCGTGTTCCCTGGCGGCCCGAGCGCGACGGCCGGCGGCCGCGGACGCGGCCGGTGCGGTGTCGGGGGCGGCCGCGTCATCCGCTCGTTCGGTGCGCGGCGGCGGCCCGCCCGCGACGGCGTCGCTCAGGTCGACCTCGACGCCGACGGCCTCGAGCGCGCGAACGAGTCGCCCCGAACGCACGGCATCGGCGGCCGCGGCATCCGACATCGCGGCCTGCAGCGTCTGGGCGACCTCGTCGAGCACTGGGGCGCGCACGGGGGCGCCGAGTTCCTCGGCGAGCTCGCCCCCGTCGCGGGCGAGTGCCGAGACGAGTCGGCGGCGCTGTCGGCCGAGCTCCGCGAGTTCGACCGCGTCGAAGCTGCCCTGTGCCTCTCGCGCCTCGGCGCCGAGTTCGAGGACCGCCTCCACTTCGCTCGGCCGGTGCCGCACCAGCTGGTTCACGAGCCAGGCGGCGGGGGAGGGGCGCCGCAGCTCCTGGATGCGCGCGCCGAGTTCGCGGTCGTCGGCCTTGGCGGCCTGCGCCCGTGCGTTGCGGGCGGCGGTGAACTCGTCGGGGCGCAGCGCGTAGAGCGCCGTCGCCGCGTCGTGGAGCGCGTTGTCGCGCGAGTCAGCCGGCGGCATGCGTCACGTTCCGCCCGGCTCCTCGATCGCGGGGCGCACACTGCCGACGCCCCAGCCGTACGAGAGCTTGTGCGCCTCGAGCACGAAGAATGACTCCGTCGAGACGACCCCGGTGATCGCCGCGATGCGTCCGTTCAGCATCTCGATGAAGTGCGGAACGTCTTCGCAGATCACCTCGGCCATCACGTCGAAGCGGCCCGTGGTGTGGATGACGTAGCTCGTCTCGGGGAGTTCGGCGAGGGCGGCGCAGACCGCGCGCGCCGTGCCGGGCGCCACGCGGATGCCGATCATCGCGAGCCGGTCGAAGCCGATGGCGAGCGGGTTCGCGATGCCGACGATCTGCAGGATCCCGGCGTCCTCGAGCCGTTTCGTGCGATATCGCACCGAGGAGGCGGGCACTCCGAGGTCGTCGGCGAGACGCTGGAACGACCGGCGCCCGTCGACCTGGAGGGCGGCGATGATGCGACGGTCGATGTCGTCCATCTCGAATGGTGCGGCCATGGAACGAACCTAGCGCCAGCGCGGTGCCGGGTGGAGGCTGCGCGCCCACCCGGCACCGCCCACCCGGCACCGAGTGCGCTACTTCGCGAGCGCCTCCAGCACCTGGCCGGCGGCGGCGACACCCGAGTTGCGGGAGCTGTGCACCGTGCTCGTCGTCATGCCGGCCCAGAACAGCACGTCCTCGATCGGCCCGTTCAGACCCGACCGTCGCGAGAACGGGCCGGGGTAGGCGCCGCGGGCGAACTCGTCCTTCGACCAGTCGTAGGTCGAGGCGTTCACGAACTCGAGCCCGGGGTCGCCCGCCGCGGCGCGCACCGTCTCGAGCCCGGCGAGGTGCCGTTCGTGCTCGGGCAGGTCGAGGAGTTCCTGCGCCTTGCCGCCCGTCATCCACGTGACGATGAGCTGGCCGGCGTAGCCGGGGGTGCCGACCGACGCGTTCCAGAGCGTCGGCGGGTTCTGCGAGTACGTCTCGAGCAGGTCCCAGGCCGGCGCCACCATGGGGTCCGCGGCGAGCACCGGCGCCGCGAACTCGAGGATGCCCTTGAAGACCGGCAGGTACTCGATCTCCTGGATCGCGTCGCGTCGCTCGGCGGGCAGCGGCGGGCTGAACGTGATGTCGCCGTGCTTCAGCACGCCGCCGGGCAGCGCGATCACCGTCGTGCGGGCTTTGAAGCGCTGGCTCCCCACGTGGATCGAGACGTGGTTCTTGCGGTACTCGACCGTGTGCACCCGGCTGTTCAGTCGCAGCGGGATGCCGGCCGCGAGCGGCTGCAGCACCTGGTTGTATCCGCCGATGACGCGGTAGTCGCCGTACTCCTCGGGTGGGATCTGACCGGATTCGGACTGGAGTTCGAGCGCCTCCTCGACGTCGCCGACGATGTACTCGGCCGGCAGCACGTCGAACTGCTCGGTGTCGACCTCAATGACGAGCAGCGACAGCGGGTAGTTGTCGCGCGGCACGCCGATGCGCAGCAGCCACGCCTCGGCGGTCTCGCCGTCGAGCGGGGCGGGCAGGCCGTCCGGGAAGGAGGGGGCGCCCTGCGGGAAGTGGTAGAACTCGAAGTCGCCCTGGCTCACCCACGACGAGGTCTCGGGGCTCCACTTCGAGTACTCGTTCTCCCACTTGTGGGTCTGCAGGCCGAGCTGGTCGATAAGCCCCCACGTCGAGACGGTCGTGCCGTGCACGAGTTCGGCGCCGCGCTCGAACGGGATGCCCATCGACGTCGTGTCGGTCCAGAGCCGGCCGCCGATGCGATCGCGCGCCTCGAGCACGAGCACCTTCTTGCCGGCATCCGCGAGCACGCGCGCGGCACCGAGACCGGATGCCCCGGCGCCGATCACGATCGTGTCCCACATCTGCTGCGCGGGGTTGCCGGCCATGGGCCGCGCTCCGGCGGTCAGCAGCACGCCGGCCGCGCTGGCGGCGCCGAATCCGATGAGCGATCGGCGGGTGAGGCCGCCCGTTCCGGCGCTGCCGGTCGGCCGGTCGTCCTGCCGCGATGCCGAGCTGATCATGGGTCTCCTCCAACGGTTCCGTGCGAACTCGCGCCGTCGATCCGGGGCGGTGCGCCGGAGCCCGCGAGGTGTGCGCGGCTCGGCAGTCCCGCGGACGGCGCAGTGCGCGGGATGGTTTGGAGTATGTCGTGCGAACGTTGCCGAAATCAAGAGCGATCCGTCGAAATGCTGCGAAATCAGCAAGTCGGGAATCCCAACTTCGCGATTTCGAGAACTCCGCCGCGTGAGGACTGCGCGGTGCGCATCGGTCGACTACGTCGCGTCAGTCGGCCCCGTCGCGTCGGTCAGTCGGCCGCGTCGCTTCGCCCGAGTGAGCCGTCGAGGGCGCCCAGGAGCGCATCGAGGGCGGGCCGCTGGCCGGCCGTGAGCAGTTCCCGGGCCTCGAACACCGGCGTCCACCGCGCCTCGTCGACCTCGGGGAAGGCCTGGCGTCGCCCCGAGCGCGGCGGCCACTCGATCTCGAACGTGTTCGAGCGCACTTCGTCGACCTCGAACTCGGGGGCACGGGCTGCGAACACCCGCACCGTCTTGCCCGAGGAGTACCGGAACGCACCGAGGTCGATCACGTCCGTATCGGGCGCCGGCACGCCGATCTCCTCGGCGAACTCGCGCCGCGCCGCGGCGAGCGGCTCCTCGTCGGTGAACTCGCCCTTCGGGATCGACCATGCGCCGGCCTGCTTGCGTGCCCAGAACGGCCCGCCCATGTGCGCGATGAAGACCTCGAGTCCGCTGAGCTCGCGGAAGAGCAGCAGGCCCGCGCTCGTCACCGCCACGGCGCACCCCCGGGATCGGACGGGTCGGCAGCAGCCCGGAGTAGCGTGGGGCGCGCCACCCGAAGGAGGAACCCATGGCACGCATCGTGATCATCGGAGGCCACGGCAGGATCGCCCTGCGGCTGGCCGGTCTGCTCGCCGAGCGGGGAGACGAGGTCGACGCGATCATCCGCAATCCCGAGCATGCCGGCGACGTCACGGCAGCAGGGGCGCGCCCGGTCGTCGCCGACATCGAGCGACTCGACGTCCACGACCTCGCCGAGATCCTGCACGGCCACGACGCGGTGGTCTGGTCGGCGGGAGCCGGCGGCGGCGATCCGGCACGCACCTACGCCGTGGACCGCGATGCGGCGATCCGGTCGATGTACGCGGCCGAGAGTGCGGGGGTCACGCGGTACGTCATGGTGTCGTACTTCGGCTCTCCAGACCACAGCGTGCCCGAGGGCAACTCCTTCCGCGCCTACGCCTCGGCGAAGGCGGCGGCCGACGAGCACCTCGTCGGCACGACGCTCGAGTGGACCATCCTCGGCCCGAGCACCCTGACCGACGGCGAGGGCACCGGACTGGTCGATGTCGACGCGCCGAGCAGCGGCACCGTTGATCGAGCGGATGTCGCGGCCGTCGCCGCCGAAGCGGTGCACCGCGATTCGACGGCGCGCCGAACCATCCGCTTCAACAGCGGCGGCACGCCGATCGCCGAAGCGCTCGACTGACCGACGCCGCTCGAGCGCGCGCACGACCGTCGGACCGGTCAGTGCTCGCGCGGTCGTCGGATCAGCGACCAGAGCGCGGCCAGGCCCAACAGGCCTCCGACCACGATGAATGCTCCGAGAATCGACCAGATCACGGTTTCCGTCGACATCGCCCACCTCCACGTCGTGGGTTCATTCTGCATCTGGGCGACCGTCGCCGCCAGTGATCGGCCGACATCGAGCACGAGGCGATCGCCCGCGGTTCTGCTCTGAGCGGATCGAGCTGTCGGCGCACGGATGCCGCGGCTAGCCTCTCGGCATGGGCAACGTCGTCGAGTTCACCCGGGTCGCCGCTCCGCACACCTCGAAGCAGCGCGCACAGCGCCGAGACGCCGCGAAGCCGCTCTGGCGGCACGCGCTCGGCGAGGTGCTGCGGGCTGAGCGACTCGAGCAGGAGCGGATCCTCACCGAGGTCGCGGCCACGGCCGGCGTCTCACCGCAGTACCTCTCCGAGATCGAACGCGGCCGCAAGGAGCCCTCGTCGGAGCTGCTCGGCTCGGTCGCCGAAGCCCTCGGACTCGACCTCGTCGACGTCGTGCAACGCGTCGGCGGGCTGCTCGGCGAACGCCGGGAGGCCGAGCGACGCGCAGCCGAGCGGCGTGAGATCCTGCGGGTCGAGACCTCGTTCGCCTTCCGGGCCGACGCAGCCGAGGCGATCGATGCCGGCGAGGAGTTCGGCCTGGTCGACGTGACCGACCTGCACGGCGCGGTCGACGTCGCGCCGGGGCATCCGCTCGCCGTCGTTGGGCCCGGCAGGCAGCACGCGCCCGCCGAGCCGACGGCCTACCTGCTCGCGGCGTAGGCGGCGGCCGAGCCCGCCACCTCGACCTGCGCCGTCAGCACGTGGTCGGCGATGCCGTACTCGACGGCCGCCGCCGCAGGCAGGATGAGGTCGCGATCGGTGTCGTGGCGCAAGGTCATCGCGTCGCGGCCGGTGGCGGCGGCGAGCGCGGCCTCGAGCTCGGCCCGCACCCGCAGGACCTCGTCGGCGTGCAGGATCAGGTCGGGGATCGTGCCGCGGCCCTGCGTCGACGGCTGGTGCAGCACGACGCGGCCGTGCGGGAGGATGGCCCGCATGCCCTTGGCGCCGCCCGCCAGGAGCACGGCGGCCGGTCCGCCCGCCTGGCCGACGCACGTCGTCGCGATGTCGGGCCGGATGTGCTGCATCGTGTCGTAGACCGCGAGGGCCGCCCAGGGCGAGCCGCCGGGGGAGTTCACGTACAGGCTGATCGGCGTCTCGCTCGACTCCGAGGCGAGGTGCAGGAACTGGGCGATGAGCACGTTGGCCACGCCGTCGTCGATCTCGGTGCCGAGGTAGACGATGCGCTCCGAGAGCAGCCGGCTGTAGACGTCGAGCGAGCGCTCGCTGTTGCCGCGCTTCTCGATGACGTAGGGGATCGTGTAGCTGCTCATGATGGAGCTCCTGTTCCGGTGCTGGCCTGCAGTCCCACCTGGGGCCGATCGCCGCCGGGGAACATCTCGCCGAAGCCGTCGGCGATGCGGTCGATGAAGCCGTAGTCGACGGCCTCGGTCGCGGAGTACCAGCGGTCGCGCAGCGAGTCCTCGGCGATGCGCTCGATCGGCTGGCCCGTGTTCTCGGCGGTGATGCCGAGCACCGTGTCGCGCGTGGAGCGCAGGTCATCGG
The DNA here is from genome assembly GCF_001429165.1 of Agromyces sp. Root81. Classification (GTDB taxonomy): domain Bacteria; phylum Actinomycetota; class Actinomycetes; order Actinomycetales; family Microbacteriaceae; genus Agromyces. The sequence continues at coordinate 77,176 of NZ_LMIR01000003.1, read as the reverse complement.
CCTGCAGTTCGATGTCGACGGCGGTGCCGCCGATGCCGGCAGAGCCCTGGTGCATCAGGATGCGAGAGTGCGGCAGCGCGAACCGCTTTCCCCTCGTGCCCGCCGAGAGCAGGAACTGGCCCGCGCTCGCCGCGATGCCGACGGCGATCGTGGACACGTCGTTCGGGATCGAGCGCATGACGTCGGCGATCGCGAGCATCGCCGAGACAGAGCCTCCGGGCGAATTGATCCAGAAGCGGATGTCGCGGCGCGGGTCGTCGGCCGCGAGGGTGACGAGCTGCGCGCAGAGCCGGTTGCCGCCCTGCTGGTCGAGTTCGTCGCCGAGCACGATGATGCGCTCGTGGAAGAGGCGCCTCGTGAGCTCGGCGTCGATCGGATGGATCGGTGGGGAGTCGTGTTCGCTCATGTCCCCAGCGTGCGCGCGGCAGGCGTCGCGTGGGGCGGATGCCGCCGAGAGCAGTGCTGCTGTGAGCGGAGCGCTACACGAGTCGATGCATCCGTCGCCAGATCGGCTCGTCGGCCGGCGCGTCCGGTCGGCCGTGCGTCAGGTCGAAGTGCGGCTGCATCACGGCGTGCCAGTCGGTGGGCGTGCGTTGTCCGGCCCTCGCGGGCGCGTCGACGTTGGCGGCGGTTGCCGGCGACTCGCTGTAGGAGAACAACAGCGTGCCGAGCGAGCCGATCATGTACGTCCTGTTGAAGCTCTCCGGCAGCTCCTCCTGTCGCTGGAAGTGGTGGAAGACGTAGCTCGCGAACATCTCGGGCTTGAGGAACGTGAGGCTGCCGACGCGATCGGCGACCTCGCGGTCACCACGCCACGATTCGGCATCGATCGGTACGCCGTCGTGGAACACGTCGAGCATCGGCACCGCACAGCGCAGGTCGGCGGAGTCGGGCGACGGCCAGCGCTCGAACAGCTCCGCGATCTCCGCGGGCCAGTCCCAGGCCCGCGCGGCCCCGCCGGCCGTCTCCGCATAGAGGCAGACGTGCGTGTCGAGCGTGTACACCGCAACGTCGTGCATGCCGTGATCGCCCCAGTACGAGGCGGCGGATGCTCCGGCCGACCACGTTTCGAGGGCATCGGACAGCCCGACGTCGCGGAACTTCGAGTAGTACATGACGCGATCGACGGTCGGCATCGCTCGATTCTCGGGTGGCATGTCTCCAGCATGCTGCACGCCGTCCGCGGCATCCGTGACATTGCGGGTCATCGCCCCCGGCGAGCGCTCGGGCGGTCATGCCAAAATGTGTCGGTGACCCGCCTCACCGACCCGACCGCGCATCACGCGACTCGTCGACGCATCAGGTGGCTGCCGGTCGCGCTGGCCGTGCTCGCCGGGGTCGCACTGCTCGGCGGGGTCGTGCTGGCCGCGATGTGGTTGCGCGCCCAGCCCGCGGTGCAGGAGTTCATCGCCCGCTATCCCGGGACGACGCCGTTGCCCGATGAGGCGCCGGTCGGCATTCCGGCCTGGCTCGGCTGGCAGCACTTCCTGAACGCCTTCTTCCTCGTGCTGCTCGTGCGCTCGGGGCTGCTGCTGCGCAAGGGCGGTCGTCCGCCGGCGCGGTGGGTGCGACGCAACGACGGGCTCATCCGCACGAAGAACCCGCCGTGGAAGGTGAGCATCCACCTCTGGCTGCACTACACGGTCGACGCGCTCTGGGTGGTGAACGGCATCGTCTTCATCGTGCTGCTGTTCGTCACCGGACAGTGGATGCGCATCGTGCCGACGAGTGGTGACATCTGGCCGAACGCGGTCTCCGCGGCGTTGCAGTACGCCTCGCTCGACTGGCCGGTCGAGCATGCCTGGGTGAACTACAACAGCCTGCAGGTGCTCAGCTACTTCGCGATCGTGTTCATGGTCGCCCCGCTCGCCGTGCTGACGGGTCTGCGGCTCTCGTCGGTCTGGCCGCAGCGGGCCGAGCGGCTGAATCGCGTCTACCCGGCGAAGCTCGCCAAGGCGGTGCACTACCCGGTGATGCTCGTGTTCGTGGCCTTCGTCATCGTGCACGTCACCCTCGTGTTCGCGACGGGTGCGCTGCGCAACCTCGACGCGATGTTCGCGAGCCGCGACGGCGCGTCGTGGCTCGGCTTCGCGATCTTCGCGGTGTCGCTCGCGGTCATGATCGGCGCCTGGTTCGCCGTGCGTCCGGCGGTGCTGAAGCCGATCGCGAGCCGCATGGGCACCGTCACCCGCTGAAGCGGAGCACGCCGTCCGGCGCTCGGTGAGGTAAGGCTGGCCTCAGAAGAAAGTGGCGATGATCTGCGGAAACCCGTCCCGTCGGTGCTGCGCGTTCGGCGCAGGTGGGCGTAGCATCACCGGGAACGAAGGTCCGTCACCGCACTGGAGGTCACCATGAGCATGACGCTCGACGAACTGCCCGCCGTCGCCGAATGCTCGGTGGCCGGATGCTCCTACAACGATCATTCGCATTGCCATGCCGCCGCGGTCACGATCGGCGGTTCGGTCGGCGATGCGGAGTGCGCAACCTTCATCCCGCTCGGCAAGAAGGGCGGGCTCGACAAGGTGATCACGCACGTCGGGGCGTGTCAGCGGGCCGAGTGCGTGCACAACGAGTCGCTCGAGTGCACGGCGGCCTCGGTGCGCATCGGCGCCGGTGCCGACGACGCCGACTGCCTCACCTACGACCCGCGCTGAGGCGCGAAGGTCGTCAGGCGACGACGTGGTCGACCGGGCCTTCGCTGAACTGGCATGACGTCGCCGAGAGGCGCGCGTCGGGATCGAGGCGGGCGAGCACCGCGCCCGCGATCACGTAGAGCTGTTCGAGCTGCTCGGGTGCGAGGGCGTCGAGCACGTTGGCGCGCACCGTCTCGACGTGGCCGGGCGCCGCTTCGGAGATGAGGGCGAGCCCGGCTCGGGTGATGGTGGCGTTCGTCGCGCGCCGGTCTTCGGGGCACGGGAACCGCTCGATGAGCCCGCGTTCCTCGAGGCGCTTGGCGACGTGCGAGAGGCGGGGGAGCGTCGCGTTCGTGCGTGAGGCCAGCTCGGTCATGCGCATCGTGCGCGACGGGGCCGCAGCGATCGCCATGAGCGCGCCGTACTCGAAATGCGTGAGTCCGGCGTCGCGCAGGAGCTGCGCGTCGAGGGCGCCGGGCAACAGCTCGGCGAGCGCGACGAGACGCACCCATGCGGCCGACTCCTCGGGGGCGAGCCACCTCGTGTCATCCGTCATGCCTGAGAGTCTACCGCATTGGTTGACGCAACAACTGATTGCGCGTAGGGTGTTGGTTGTCGGAACAAGTAATCGCGTCGAACGGCGCGGGGAGGAATGACATGACGACCGTCAGCATCATCGGAAACGGCAACATGGGCACCGCCATCGGCGGCATCGTCGCCGCCGGCGGCAACACCGTCGAGTTCATCGGGCGCGATGGCGCTCAGCAGATCACGGGCGACATCGTCGTGCTCGCCGTGCCGCACTTCGCGATCGACGAGATCGTCGCCGCGCGCAGCACTGAGCTCGCCGGCAAGGTCGTGGTCGACATCACGAACCCGCTCGACTTCTCGACGTTCGACAGCCTCGTCGTGCCGGCCGACGGCTCGCGTGCGAGCGAGCTCGCCGCCGCCCTGCCCGACTCGAAGGTGCTGAAGGCCTTCAACACGAACTTCGCCGCCACGCTCGCCGCGAAGACGGTCGGCGCGAACCCCACCACCGTGCTCATCGCCGGCGACGACGACGAGGCCAAGCTCGCCCTCGCCGAGATCGTGCGCGCCGGCGGCGTTGCCGCGGTCGACGCCGGCCGCCTCTCGCGCGCCCGTGAGCTCGAGGCCGTCGGCTTCCTGCAGCTCACCCTCGCCGTGCAGGAGAAGGTCGGCTGGGACGCGGGCATCGCGCTCGTCGCCTGATCGCGAGGCGCATCGGAGGACGTGGCCCGCGTCGGAGGCAACGGATTCGTGCACTCCCACGCGACACGTTCACTCCGGTGAGATCGTCGCGCGCCGCAGGTAGGCCAATTGCGCTCGAACGGATGCCTCGGCTGCGCTGCGCACCGAGGCATCTGTGTCGGCGTAGACGAGGTCGGTGACGGCAGCCGCCCCGGCGTCGGCGCCGAGTTCGCGCAGCGCCCCGCGCACCTGGTCGAGTCGCTCGGCGCGGTGCGCGAGGTAGGCCCCGCAGATCACCGCGAGGTCGGGCAGCACCGGGCCGTGGCCGGGCAGCATGCCCACGGGCCCCGGGGTGCCGAGGGTGCGCAGCGCCTCGAGCGAGTCGAGGTACGGGCCGAGCGCGCCGTCGGGGTCGGCGATGATCGTCGTGCCGCGCCCGAGGATCGTGTCGCCCGTGAGCACGGTGCCGCGGGCGCCGGCCGTCTCTCGCGAGTCGGCGCCGGTGCCGGTGCCGGCGAGACGGTCGGCCGACAAGGAGAAGCACACCGAGTCCGCCGTGTGGCCCGGCGTCGCGATCACGTCGATCTCGAGCCCTGCGGCGAGTATGCGCTCGCCGCCGGCCAGTGGCGCCCCGGCCAGGCAGTACGCCGGGTCGATCGCGCGCACCGGGGCATCCGTCATCGCATGGAATTCGCCGAGCGACTCCGTGTGATCGGGATGGTGATGGGTGACGAGCACGAGTTCGACGCGGCCCGCGCCGGCGAGGGCCGCCAGGTGCGCCGCATCGGACGGCCCCGGGTCGACCACGACGACGCCGTCGGAACCGGGCGCCTGCAGCAGGTAGGAGTTCGTACCGTCGAGCGTCATCGGTCCGGCGTTCGGAGCGAGCACGAGACGCGCGAAGGTCGACACTCGTTCACCGGCGACGGCGGGCTCATCCATGCCGGAAGTGTATCGGCGACCGGTGCGCGACGGCCCGCCGGGTCCTAGTCTGAGGGGATGGACAGCGAGCTCGAGTCATTGACGAATCCGGCCGCGACCGGTGCCGCGGCGACCGTGGTGCTCCTGCGAGACGGCGAACGCGGCGTCGAGGTCCTGCTGGCCGAACGCCCCCGCGATCGCGGCTCGTTCGCCGGCGCCTGGGTCTTCCCGGGCGGTGCGGTCGACGAAGCGGATGCCGCGGGCGACCCGCTCGACGGCATCGAAGCGGCCCGCCGCGCTGCCGTGCGCGAGACCCGCGAAGAGGTCGGGCTCGCGCTCGACGCCGACGAGCTCGTGCCGTTCTCGCACTGGACGCCGCCCGAGAACGCCCCGAAGCGGCTCACCACGACCTTCTTCGCCGTGCGCGTGCCCGACGGCGAGCTGCGCCTCGCACCCGACGAGGTGGCCGACGCCGTGTGGCTGCGCCCCGTCGACGCGATCGACCGGCACACCGCCGGGGCGATGACGCTGTGGCCGCCCACGTGGGTCACGCTGCACGGACTGACGCGCGCTGCCTCCGTGGACGCGGCGCTCGAGGAGCTTCGCAACGGCGAGGTGAAGCCGTTCGTCGCGAAGGTCGCCGACGGCGGCTCGACGATCCTCTGGCAGGAGGACGACGAGTACGTCTCCGAGCACAAGCGCGAGTCCCGCGACCCCTCGGTGCCCGATGACGGGCCCGACGCCGACGGCAATCGCCACCGGCTCATGATGGACCGACTGCCGTGGATCTACATCAACACCCTCGGCGCCGGATTCTGAGCGCGTGACCGACGTCACGGTCGTCGGGAGCGGGCCCAACGGGCTCGTCGCCGCGGTGCTCGCCGCCCGCGCCGGGCTCTCGGTACGGGTGCTCGAGGCGGCCCCGACGATCGGCGGCGGCCTGCGCACCGCCGAGCTGACCCTCCCGGGCTTCCTGCACGACGTCTGCTCGACAGTGCATCCCGCAGGCCTCGCCTCGCCGGTGTTCCGCAAGCTCGGCCTGCTCGACCGCGTCGACTGGGTGGTGCCCGAGGTGTCGTACGCGCACCCGCTCGACGGCGGCCGCGCCGGGGTTGCGTGGCGCGATCTCGAGCGCACCGCCGACGGCCTCGGGCGCGACGGCGCGGCCTGGCGCAGCCTCATCGCCCCGCTCCTCGCCCGCAGCCGCGGAGTCGTCGACTTCACGGGGTCGCAGTTGCTGCGGGTGCCGCGCGACCCCGTCGCCGCGCTGCGGTTCGGCGTGCGAGCGCTCGAGCAGGGCACGGGCGCATGGAACTCGCGCTTCAGCGGAGACGTCGCACCCGCGCTCTTCACGGGCGTCGTCGCCCACGCGGCGGGCGGCATGCCCTCGCTCGCCTCCGCCGGGGCGGGGCTCCTCATCGCGATGCACGGGCACGGCGCCGGGTGGGGCCTGCCGGTCGGCGGCTCGCAGGCGATCGCCGATGCGCTCGCCGACGAGCTCCGTGCGCGCGGCGGCGAGATCGTGACGGATGCCCCGGTGGCCTCGCTCGCCGAGGTCTCGGGTTCGCGCGCCGTGCTGCTCGACACCTCGCCCGAGCTGCTGTTCACCGCCGAACTTCCCGGCCGCTACGCGCGGGCACTGCGCCGGTACCGGTACGGCTCGGGCGTGGCGAAGGTCGACTTCGCGCTCAGCGGGCCCGTGCCGTGGACGAACCCCGAGGTGCGCCTCGCGCCCACCGTGCACCTCGGCGGCAGCCGGGCCGAGATCGCGGCGGCCGAGAACGCCGTGGCCCGCGGCTACCAGCCCGGGGTCGCGGGCGGCGGGGGAGCGGAGCATCCGTACGTGCTGGTGACGCAGCCGACGATCGCCGACCCGAGCCGGGCGCCCGCCGGCAAGCACGTGCTGTGGGCCTACACGCACGTGCCGGCGGGTTCGACGCTCGACGCGACCGAGCTCGTCACCGCCGAGGTCGAGCGCTTCGCACCGGGCTTCCGCGACGTCGTGCTGGCCTCGGCGGCGAGCTCGGCGGCCGAGCTCGGGCGGTACAACGCGAACTACGTCGGCGGCGACATCTACTCGGGCGCGCTCACGATGGCCCAGCTGCTGAAACGGCCGGTCGTGTCGCCGAAGCCCTGGCGCACGCCGGTCGACGGCGTCTACCTCTGCTCGAGCGCGACGCCACCGGGCCCCGCCGTGCACGGCATGAACGGCTGGTTCGCCGCCAAACTCGCCCTGCGGGAGCGCTTCGGCCTGCGCTGATCCTGTTCGTGGGTTGAGGAGCGAGCGAAGCGAGCGTCTCGAAACCCGCCCGCTCGGGCGTGGGGGTTTCGAGACGGCCGCGGGCGGCCTCCTCAACCTGCGAGGCGTAGCGTGGGCACGTGGACTGGACCGCCTGGTTCGACGCGCACGACTACGAGATCGCACGGCAGATCCTGCAGCGCGGGGTCGGCGCGCTCGCGTTCGTGGCCTTCCTCTCGACGCTGAACCAGTTCCGCCCGCTCCTCGGCGAGCGCGGCATGCTGCCGGTGCCCGAGCTGCTGCGCCGCGCGCGGCGCCTCCGCGGCCCGAGCATCTTCCGCTGGGGGTACACCGACCGGCGGCTCGTCGCCGTCGCGGTCGTCGGGCTCGTGCTCTCGGCATCCGTCCTCGCCGGCCTGCCGCAGCTCGGTCCGCCGTGGCTGCCGCTCGGCGTCTTCCTCGCGCTCTGGATCCTGTACCTCTCGATCGTGAACGTCGGCCAGACCTTCTACGGCTTCGGCTGGGAGATGCTCCTCTGCGAGGCGCTCTTCACGATGGCGTTCCTCGGCTCCGACCAGACGCCCCCGCCGCTGACGATCGTCATCGCCGTGTGGTGGCTCGTGTTCCGGCTCGAGTTCGGGGCGGGCATGATCAAGATCCGCGGCGGGCGCGAATGGCGCGACCTCACCGCGCTCACCTACCACCACGAGACCCAGCCCATGCCGGGCCCGCTCAGCCGTCAGGCGCACCTGCTGCCCCAGTGGTTCCACCGCGGCGAGGTGCTCGGCAACCACTTCGCACAGCTCGTCGTTCCGTTCCTGCTGTTCGTGCCGGGCCCGGTCGGCTCGTCGGCCGCGGCGATCGTGATCCTCACGCAGCTCTGGCTCATCGTGACCGGCAACTTCGCGTGGCTCAACTGGATCACGGTGGTGCTCGCGGCATCCGCCGTCACCGACTCCGCCTGGCACTGGCTGATCCCCGCGATCCCGACCGACCTGGGCACGGATGCCGCGGCGACGCCGGTCTGGTGGGCGGGCACGGTGCTCGCGGCATCCGCTCTGCTCGTCGTGCTGAGCTTCTGGCCGATCAGGAACCTGCTCTCACGGCGCCAGCTCATGAACGCGTCGTTCAACCGCTGGATGCTCGTGAACGCCTACGGCGCCTTCGGCACGGTGACGAAGCGGCGCATCGAGATCGTCGTCGAGGGCACGCTCGCCGAGCTGCCCGACGACGAGGCCGAGTGGCGCGAGTACGCCTTCAAGGGCAAGCCCGGCGCGCTCCGGCGCATCCCGCGGCAGTTCGCTCCGTACCACCTGCGGCTCGACTGGCTCATGTGGTTCCTGCCGCTCGGGCGAATGTGGGAACCCTGGTTCGAAGTCTTCCTGCTGCGACTGCTCCAAGCGGATGCCCCGACGCTCGCCCTGCTCGACACCGACCCGTTCGACGGGGCCGCCCCGCGCTGGGTGCGCGCCCGCGCCTACCACTACCGGTTCACGACGCACGCGCAGTTCCGGGAGACGGGCGACCGCTGGGTGCGCACGCTGCAGGGCGACGTCGTGCCGCCGTCGGGGCTGGGGTGAGGGGCGGCGCGGCTGCTCGCGCCCGGCTCAGGCGCCGGCGGGCTCGCCCACCCGGTGCTCGACGTCGTCGACATGCGCGCTCGGCATCGCGAGGCCGCCCGCGATCGTGACGACCGCCGCGATGAGCACCGCGACGAACACGGCCGTCGATGCCCCGTGGATCGCGACGGGGGAGTGCTCGCCGAGACCCGACCGCGCGATCACGCCGTTGGCCACCGCCCCGAAGATCGCGACGCCGACCGCGCTGCCCATCGAGCGGAGGAACATATTGGCCCCGGTGACGACGCCGCGCTCCGACCACGGCACCGACGACTGGGCGGCGATGAGCGTGGGAGAGGCCACGAGGCCGAGGCCGAGGCCCACGATGAAGCACGCGATCGCGGTGGTCCAGACGTTCGGCGTGAGCGAGGCCGCCACGAGCGCCGTCGAACCGAGCACGGCGATCGCCAGGCCGATGAGCGCGGTGCGGCGGAATCCGATGCGGAGGAAGAGCCGCCCCGCCTGGCTCGCCGCGATCGGCCAGCCGAGCGTCAGCGCGGCGACCGCGAGTCCCGACACGAGCGGGGAGGCGCCGGCCGTCGCCTCGAGGAAGGTCGGCACGTACGAGGTGAGCCCGATCAGCACCGCGCCCACGCCGAGCGAGATGAGCGAGGTCGTGACGATGAGCCGACGCGAGAAGACCCACAGCGGCAGCACCGGTTCGGCGGCCCGGCGTTCGATGAACACGAATGCGACGAGCAGCACCGCGCCGATCGAGAACGCGCCGATCGACTGCCACGAGAGCCACTCCCACGCCTGGCCGCCCTCGAGCACCGCGAGGATCAGCAGGGTCGAGGCGATCGTGAGCACGGTCGCGCCGGCGAAGTCGATGCGGTGCTTCTCACGGTGAACCGACTCGTGGTACGAGCGGACGAGCATCCACGCGGCGATGAGGCAGAGCGGGATGTTCACGAAGAAGATCCAGCGCCACGAGGCGAACTCGGCGAACAGGCCGCCGAGCGTGGGGCCCACGACCGAGGAGACCGCCCAGACGCTCGCGATGTAGCCCTGCACGCGGGCGCGCTCGCGCACGGTGTAGATGTCTCCGGTGATCGTGATGGAGACGGGCAGCACAGCGCCGGCGCCGAGGCCCTGGATCGCGCGGAAGACGATGAGCGAGGTCATGTCCCAGGCGAAGCCGCAGAGCACAGAGCCGACGAGGAAGATGCCGATGCCGATGAGCATGATCGGCTTCCGGCCGACGGTGTCGGCGAGCTTCGAGTAGATCGGCACCGAGACGGCCTGGGCGAGGAGGTAGATCGAGAACAGCCACGGGAACTGGGTGAACCCGCCGAGGTCGGCGACGATCGACGGCACCGCGGTCGCGAGGATCGTCGAGTCGATCGCGATGAGGCCCGTGGCCAGCATCACGGAGATGAGCACCGGCCCGCGCTCCGAACGGAATCCCACAGCAGTCGTCTCGGTCACATTCCCCCTCGGTCTGCGGGCGCGCTGGAACCGGCCCATGTACAAGCAACGCGGTCGCACCGGATTCATTCCGCATCGCGCCATCTGATCGAACTCGCCGGGCCGTGCGCGCATCCCGGGCGTCGACGACCACTACCGTCGGAGCCATGAGGATCCGTACGAAGCGGGCGCTGCCCGCGCCCCCTCCCGCCGTGGCGGAGGTCACGAGCGATGGCGACTCCAAGGCGCCCGAGGTGAAGATCAACGCGTTCCGCATCGGCTTCGTCGGAGCACTCGGCGTGCTGCTCGCCGTGCTCATCGGCGGCATCGTCGGCGAGCTCGGCACCGTGATCCTCTACGTCGCCCTCGCCCTCTTCCTCGCGCTCGGCCTCGACCCGATCGTCAGCTGGCTGCAACGCCGCGGCATGGCGCGCTGGGTCGCGATCCTCATCGTGTTCGCCGGCGTCATCGGGATCTTCGTCGGCCTCATCGCCACCATCGTGCCGATCATCATCGAGCAGACGACGAACATCGTCGAGAGCTGGGACGAGATCGTCGCGAACGTGCAGAACAGCAACTTCGTGGCGTGGTTGAACACCCTCGGCGGCAGCGAGCACGCGATCCAGGACGCCATCGAGTCGGCAGGCCAGTGGCTCGCCGACCCCGCGAACCTCGGCTCGCTCGGCGGCGGCATCCTCGCCGTGGGCGCCGGCATCGCCGGTGGCTTCACGGGCGCCACGATCGTGCTGATCCTCACCCTCTACTTCCTCGCCTCGCTCGACTCGATGAAGCGCTACGCGGCCCGTTTCGTTCCGGCGAGCTCGCGCCCCGCCTACCGCGACGTGTCCGAGGAGATCACCGGTTCCGTCGGCCGCTACGTCATCGGCCAGTTCAGCCTCGGCGCCATCAACGGCGTGCTGAGCCTCATCTACCTGTCGATCATCGGGGCGCCGGCGCCGATCCTCCTCGCGTTCATCGCCTTCCTCTTCTCGCTCGTGCCCCTTGTCGGAACCCTGACGGGCGCGATCATCATCACGCTCGTCTCCTTCGCGGCGTCGCCGGAGACCGCGCTCGCCGCGGCCATCTACTACCTGATCTACATGCAGGTCGAGGCCTACGTGCTGAGCCCGCGCATCATGAGCCGCGCGGTCGCCGTGCCCGGCGCGCTCGTGGTCATCGCGGCCGTCGCGGGCGGCACCCTCGGCGGCGTGCTCGGCGCGCTCGTCGCGATCCCCGTCGCGGCGTCGCTCATCATCATCGTGGAGAAGGTCATCTTCCCCCGCCAGGACACGATCTAGCCGACGCCGACGCCGACGCCGTCGGCCGTGCGCTCTGCCATGATCATCGGATGCCCAGTTCCGTGCAGTTGATCAGAGCGTCGACGCTCTCCGACGTCGCCGAGTACGCCTACGCGGCGACCGCCCCGAAAGAGGCGCGACTCGTGTTCCTCGCCGGTGCCTGCCCTCTCGACGACGACGGTTCGACCGTCGCGGTCGGCGACTACGTCGGTCAGGCCGCCGCCTGCATCGAGACCATGACGCGTGCACTGGCCGCAGCCGGCGCCTCGATCGACGACGTCATCAGCACCCGCGTGCTCGTGGCCTCCTCGCAGCGCGAAGACCTCGGAGCGGTCTGGCAGGTCGTGCGCGACGCGTTCGGAGCCCACGACGTGCCGAGCACGCTGCTCGGCGTCACCGTGCTCGGCTGGGAGCACCAGCTCGTCGAGATCGAAGCGATCGCGGCCGTCGTCGACTGACGATGCGGCGGTCGACGCCGCCGAGCGCCGCGGCGCCGTTCAGAACCAGATGCTGAGGTGCGGCGTGCGCTGCGAGGCGAACATGGCGTCGGCGAGTTCGACCGAGCGCGGCGAGGTCTCCTCGATGCGGCCGGCGCGTGCGAGCACCGAGGGGTGCACGCCGCCGAGGTAGATCGCGCCGAGCTCGCGCACCCCGAGCCGGATGCCGCGCACACCGGTCGCGGATGCCGCGGCATCCGCTCGATCGATCGCCGCGACCTCCGCGCGACCGCGCTCGTCGACGACGAGCTCGAACCGGCCGCCTGCGATGCCGACGGTGTCGTCGACCTCGATCACGAGCCGGCCCGGCGTGCTGTAGCTCCGGGCGGAGAGCGCCGCGACGGGGTCGATGACGCGCACCCACAGGTGGTCGACGACGTTGGAGACCGTGACGGCGCGGGGGTCCTCGAGCAGCCACGGGAGGGGTTCGTCGACCGAGCGGAGCAATCCGCGCGTGCCCGACACGAAGTCCTGCTCGACGAGGAAGCGCCACAGGGCCCGCTCGGCATCGTCGGTCGCAGCCGCGAGGAAGTCGAACTCCGCGACGCCCGGCTCATTGGGCTCGCGGGTGACGCGGAAGACGGCGAATCCCTGCGGGTTGCCGCGCTCGTCGTCGTAGCGCACGACCCGGCGCGCGCGCGACCTCTCGCTCTCGGGGTCGTGGAGGCCGAGCACGTGGTCGAGCAGCGCCGGCCATCGATCGATCTCGCCGGGCGTGCGTGCCACCGCGCGGCGGGCGAGCGCCGGAGCGATCTCGCGGATCGACGCCGCATCGACGAACTGCACGCGGCCCGGGGCATCCGGCCCGACCCAGTGCGCGCGCCGCCGATCGACGAACACCGTCGCCGCGCGAGCGGCCGGTGCGTAGCCGTAGCGGCCGTAGATCGTGGCCTCGGTGGCGGTGAGCATGGCGAGCGCTGCGCCCGCGGCACGCGCGTTCTGCAACTCGGCGAGCATGAGCGCCCTGGCGATGCCGCGGCGGCGATGCGTCGGAGAGACGGTGACCGAGCTCACGGCCCAGGCGTCGACGCTGCGCCCGCCGGGGACGCTGAGGCCGGTCGGCCAGCTGGAGACCGTGGCGACCGGAACCGATGGATCGGCCATGGTCGGGTCGTACACGCCGTGCACGCGCCGTTCGGCCAGCATGCCGAGATCGAAGTCGAGGTCGATCTGGCGCGGACGCGAGTGGTGGAACCCGCGGTGATCGGCCTCCACCCACGCCGAGGTGGCCGCGACGTCGGTCGTGTCGACCAGGCGGTAGTCGAGTCCTCTCGCGGCCAGCGCGGCGAGCGCCTCGGAATCGGCGGGGAACCCCTGCAGGTCGAACGACATCAATCCATCGTAGTCGGGGCGCGCCCCATCTCCTCGAGATGACACATGTCGTCGGTCGCGTCCCGGTGGATCCGACGACAGATGTCACCTCGAGCCGCGGTGGAGGGAGCGCGATACGATTGGCGCGATGCGAGGAGGCGCCATGCGTGCCGTCATTCTGAGCGGCTCGGGCCGCTACGCCGACCCGTGGCATGCGCACTCGGAGACGAGTGAGCGACTCGGTGAGCTCGTCGCTGCGGCGGGGTTCGATGTCGAGATCGACGGCGCCGACATCGATCGCACGCTCGCACGGCTCTCCGACGATGTCGGCCTCATCGTCGTGAACGCGGGCGATCCGCACGCCCCGGCGGCGGAGGGCGAGACCGCCGCCGCGGTCGAGGCATCCGTGCTCGACGCCGCGAACGCCGCACTCGACGCGGCGATCGATCGCGGCGTCGGCATCCTCGCAGTGCACGCCGCGGCGGCGAGCCTGCGCGACTACCCGGCCTACGAGCGGGCGCTCGGGGCGCGCTGGATTCGCGACCGGTCGTGGCATCCGCCCATCGGCGAGGCCGCCGTGCACATCGTCGGCAACCACGCGATCGCCGGGGGGCTCGCCGACTTCACCGTGTTCGACGAGCGCTACACCGACTTCCGGCTCGATGACGTGATCGAGCCGATCGCCGAGCACGAGCACGACGGCATCCGGCACCCGCTCGTGTGGGCGCGGGAGTTCGGACGCTCCAGACTCGTCTACGACGCGCTCGGCCACGATGCCCGCTCCTACGCCTCCGAGGGGCATCGCGAGCTGCTCGCCCGCTCGCTCGCGTGGCTCGCCCGCGTGCCGGCCCTCACGGCGAACGCGCGGTGACCCGGGTCGTCATCGCCCCCGATTCGTTCAAGGGCACGGCGAGCGCAGCGGATGTCGCGGCGGCGATCGCGCGCGGATGGCACTCGGTTCGCGCTGACGACGAACTGATCGAGCGTCCGATGGCCGACGGCGGCGAGGGCACCCTCGACGCGTTCGAGGTCGCAGTGCCCGGGGCCCGGCGCATGCCGCTCACCGTGCGCGCGCCGATCGCGTCGCCGGGGTCCGCCCCGGTCGCGACGCACTGGCTGCTGCTGCCCGACGGCACGGGCGTCGTCGAGCTCGCGGCGACGTCGGGCATCACCCTGCTCGACCGTCTCGCGCCGCTCGACGCGCACACCGCGGGGTACGGCGAGGCGCTCGGCGCGGCGCTCGACGCCGGCGTTCGGCGGCTGCTGCTCGCAGTGGGCGGCAGCGCCTCCACCGACGGCGGCGCCGGCGCACTCGCGGCGCTCGGCGCACGATTCTTCGACGACGACGGGCGCGTGGTGCCCCTCGGGGGCGGCGGGCTCGCCCGACTCGCGCGTGTGGACCTCGCGGGGCTCCGCCCGCTCCCGGCCGGGGGAGCCGTGATCCTCGGCGACGTCACGAATCCGCTGCTCGGCGCGCAGGGCGCCGCGGCCGTCTTCGGCCCGCAGAAGGGAGCGGATGCATCGACCGTCGCGGTGCTCGACGGCAACCTCGCGCGGCTCGCCGCCCTCGTTCCCGGTGTCGCGGCCGAGACGCCGGGTGCCGGGGCGGCGGGCGGCACCGGCTTCGGGCTCCTCGCGTGGGGAGCTGAGATGGGCGGCGGCGCGGCACTCGTGGCTCGTGCAGTCGGGCTCGACCGCGATCTCGCCGGCGCGGGCCTCGTGGTCACCGGCGAGGGCAGGTTCGACGGTCAGTCCGAGGCCGGCAAGGCGCCGAGCGAGGTCGCCCGCCTGGCGGTGTCGGCCGGGGTGCCGGTCGCGCTCATCGCAGGGTCGATCACCGCCGAACCGCGTGGGTTCGCGACATCCGTCGCCCTGACCGGGCTCGCCGGCGGCGCGGATGCCGCCATGACGAATCCGCTGCGGTGGCTCGAGGCCGCCGGCGCCGAGCTCGCCCGTGAACGGTGGAGCGACGCCCGGAGCTGACGCGCTGCGCGCGCCCGTCAGATGTGATGCATTCCGGGATGCGGCTTCGGCGGCTCCGACCGGACGAACTTGCCGTGCCGCTCGTCGGCGTCGTGAGCGTCGGGGTGCTTGTCGGTCGACGTGTAGTCGCCGACGCTGGTCTCCTCGTCGGGAGCGCCGTCGGTGTGCGTGTACTCGCCCGCGACCGTGCGCTCATGCGGCGCCTCGCCGTCGACCTCGGTGTAGCTGCCCTCGAGGTCGTCTCTGGGATCTGCCGTGTCGGGCACGCCCGTCTCGTCGGAGGACTGCGGCTCAGCGGGTCGGTTCGATTCGGACATCATCGCTCCCTCACTCGTGGGTCGGGGCGCCGTCATGGGGCGACGTCTCGCCCCCATGCTATGTCTCCAAGCCGTGAAGGGAAGGGGTGCAGCGACCGCGCACGGAAAACCGTCAGCGCAGGAACAACCGCGCATTCGCCTGCTCGGCATCGGAATACTGCACGGCGGCGACCCCGAGAGCCCGGTTGAGGCCGGCGAGGCTCTCTTCGACCTGCAGCTGCGTGGCGCGCCAATCGGCGACCGCGCCCTGGAACGCCGCCGAGGCCTGACCCGACCACGACGACTGCAGCCCCGTGAGCTGGCCGAGGAGGGACGCGACCTCGGACTGGATGCGGCCGATCGTGCCCTGCACGGTCTGCGTCGCGGCGGACACCTGTTCGGCATCGACTTGGTAGACGGCCATCTCGGCCCCTTTCGTTCGGTGTGCGCGCCACGCTACGCGTCGGCCAAGGCGCCGCCGGCGGCACGCGGCCGCCTGTGCACGACCGTCGATGCTGCCGCCTGGGGAGGCGGAGTCGCGTGATGCCGGTCGCGCGTCGCGCGGCTCAGTCGGCGCTGACCGGCTGCGGTGCAGCGGCCGAACCCGCGAGCGGCAGCGAGACGCGGAAGGTCGCTCCGCCGCCCGGCGTCTCGACGACGTCGACCGTGCCGTTGTGCGCCGCGATGATCGACGACACGATGGCGAGGCCGAGGCCGGAGCCGCCCGTCTCCCGGGTGCGCGAGGTGTCGGCACGCCAGAAGCGCTGGAAGATCTTCTCCCGGATCTGCGGAGGGATGCCCTCGCCGTGATCGACGACCTCGATCATCGCCCGTTCGGTGGCGTCGTCGACCGAGATGCGGATCTCGATCGGGCTCTCGGGCGCGGTGAAGCGGATCGCATTGCCCATCAGGTTCGTGATGACCTGACGGATCTTGTTCTCCTCGGCGAGCACGACGGTGCGGCGGACCGGCATCTGCGCGCCCTGAGCACCGGGAACCGCCTGACCGCCGCCCGCAGCGTTCGATGCACCGATCGCCCCGGCGGCGGCGGCCGCTGCAGCCGAGGCGGCCGCCGATGCGCGGGCGGCGCGCTTCGACGCGGCCGAGGAACCGCTGCCCCTGCCCGTCGCCCGGCGGCTGCCGGTCGTCGTCGCGGCCTCGCCGCGGGTGCGACGGCCGCGCAGGCGTGCGAGGGTCGCCCCGGCGAAGGAGATCGGCCCGGTGAGGGTGGTGGCGCGGTCGCCCGCGGGGTCGAGCTCGACCTCGAGGTCGGGGGCGGGCTCGCCCGCGGCATCCGATGCGCCCAGGTCTTCGGGCGCGATCACCGTGACGGTGCGCGCCGGGTGCGCGGCCATGGTGTCGAGGGCGGCGTCGCGCGCGAGCGGCACGAGGTCGACCTCGGCGAGTTCGAGCGGCTTCGCCTCGTCGAGGCGGGCGAGGGCGAGCAGGTCCTCGACGAGGAGGCCCATGCGGATGGCCTCCTTCTCGATGCGCTCCATCGCCTGGCCGACCTCTTCGGGCGACTGCAGTGCGCCCATGCGGTAGAGCTCGGCGTACCCGCGCACCGACACGAGCGGGGTGCGCAGCTCGTGGGAGGCGTCGCCGACGAAGCGGCGCATCTGGTCGATCGTGCGTGCGCGGTCGCGGAATGCCCGGTCGATACGGTTCAGCATCGTGTTGAGCGAGCGGTTCAGCCGTCCGACCTCGGTGTTCGGCGTCGCGCCGCCGAGTCGTTGGCTGAAGTCGCCGTCGGCGATCGCCGACGCCGTGCGCTCGACCTCGCGGAGCGGCATGAACGTGGTCGTGACGAGCATGCGGGTGAGGAGGGCGCCGACGAGCACGACCCCGAACCCGAAGCCCAGGAAGATCGTGAGGTACATCGCGAGCAACTGCTCGGAGTCTTTCGATGAGATCGCGATGATGACCGGGGAAAGGGTGCCGTGCCCGTCGGCGACCGTGAACGCCGCGACGCCTCGGAAGCTCGGCGAGCCCTGTGCATCATCGAGCGGGAAGATCTGGTACTTCGATTCGTTGAGCTTGTTCACCGTGGCCTGGGTGAGCTTCTCGGGGATCTCCGGGAGTTCGTCCTCGTGGCGGTTCGCCCAGTTGTTGCCGCGCTGCTCGCCCGTCGCGGCGTCGTAGACCGCCACGAAGACCTCGTCGGAGAGCGTGAACTCGCGGTCCTCGAGGTTGACCTCGCTCGTGATGTACTTCTCCAGATCCCCGGAGGCGATCGACTCGAGCTTCGACGTCATCTGCGATTCGACGTACGAGCGCAGCATCGCCGCGGTGCCGATACCGGAGACCAGCAGCCCGAGCGTCAGCATGAGCACGGTGACACCCGTGATCTTGGTGCGCAGCGAGATGCGGTTCCACCGCTCGGAGATCTGATTCATGGCGGGCCGAGTCTAGGTCGCCGTTCCTGAGTCAGGGCTTGGAGGACTTCAGCATGTAGCCGAATCCGCGCTTGGTCTGGATCAGCGGCTCCGCGGAGTGCTGGTCGAGCTTGCGGCGGAGGTAGGAGATGTAGCTCTCCACGATGCCGGCGTCGCCGTTGAAGTCGTACTCCCACACGTGGTCGAGGATCTGCGCCTTCGACAGCACCCGGTTGGGGTTCAGCATGAGGTAGCGCAGCAGCTTGAACTCGGTGGGGGAGAGCTCGACGGGCACGTCGCCGACGAGCACCTCGTGCGTGTCCTGGTCCATCGTGAGCTCGCCGGTGCGGATCACCGCGTCCTCTTCGGCGTGCATCGTGCGACGCAGGATCGCCTTGATGCGCGCGACGATCTCGTCGAGGCTGAAGGGCTTCGTGACGTAGTCGTCGCCGCCGACGGTGAGGCCGGTGATCTTGTCCTCGGTGTCGTCCTTCGCGGTGAGGAAGAGGATCGGGGCCGTGTAGCCCGCCGAGCGCAGGCGCTTCGTGACGCCGAACCCGTTCATGTCGGGCAGCATGACGTCGAGGATGATGAGGTCGGGCTCCTCCTCGAGTACTGCCGAGATGGTCTGCGCTCCGTTGCCGACTGCACGCACCGCGAACCCGGCGAACCGAAGGCTCGTCGTGAGGAGATCGCGGATGTTGGGCTCGTCGTCGACGATGAGAATTCGTGGTCCGTCGCTCATGTGACGATTCTCTGCGCATCAGCTGGAACTTTCCTGAACATTCTTCGAGGGTTGCCGAACTGGTGTGTCGGATGTCGCGTGCGTTGGCTGCCCCGCAACGGGCGTGGAAGACTCGGCAGCATGGCGATTCGAACCCAGATGATCCGGCGGATCGGCCCGCGCGAGTTCGATTTCTCACGTCAGGTCGCAGTCATGGCGATCGTCAACCGCACCCCCGACTCCTTCTACGATCGGGGCCGCACGGAGGCGCTCGATGCCGCGGTCGCCGCGGCGGAGGCCGCGATCGAGCAGGGCGCCGACTGGATCGACATCGGCGGGGCGAAATTCGCCCCGGGGCCCGCGATCCCGCCGGAGGAAGAGGCCGAGCGGGTCGTGCCCGTCGTCGCCGCGCTCGCCGGCTCCGGCGCCGTCATCTCGGTCGACACCTTCCACCCCGAGGTGGCCCGCGCCGCGATCGCGGCGGGGGCGCACGTCGTCAACGACACGACGGGCATCCACGACCCGGCCATGGCCGACGTCGTCGCCGAGACCGGGGCGACGATCGTCGTCACGCACAGCCTCGCGAAACCCCGTACGCCGTACCCCTCGCCGCAGTACGGCGACGTCGTCGCCGAGGTGTCGGCGTTCCTCACGGAGCGCGTCGCGTTCGCGGAGTCGCGAGGCGTGGCATCCGATCGCATCGTCATCGACCCCGGCCACGACCTCAACAAGCACACGCTCCACTCGCTCGAGTTGACTCGACGGCTCGGCGAGATCACGAGACTCGGCTACCCGACCCTCGTGGCGCTCTCGAACAAGGACTTCGTCGGCGAGAGCCTCGGCCGGCCGCGCGAGCAGCGCATCGAGGGCTCGATCGCGGCCGCCGTCTACTGCGTCATGCAGGGCGCGCGCATCGTGCGCGTGCACAACGTGCGCGAGACCGTCGACGCGATGCGCATGATCGAGGCGATCGAGGGATGGCGCGAGCCCGTCTTCCTGGAGCACAACCGGTGAACGCCGCCGCGACACCTGACCGCGAGGAGCTCCTCGCCGCGTACGCGCTGCCCGATCGCACGACCCGGCGCGTGCGCATGAACTTCGTCGCGAGTCTCGACGGCGCCGCCACGCTCGAGGGCCGGAGCGGCGGTCTGGGTGACCCGGTCGATCGACTCGCGATGCAGGTGCTGCGCACGCTCGCCGACGTCGTGCTGGTCGGTGCGGGCACGGTGCGGGTCGAGGGCTACGGCGGTCTCGCCGTCGGCGAAGCGGATGCCGCGTGGCGCGTCGCCCGCGGACTGTCCGAGCAGCCCCGACTGGCCGTGGTCTCCTCGTCGCTCGACCTCGACCCCGAGTCCGCCTTCTTCGCGGCCGCGGTGACGCGTCCGATCGTCGTGACGCACGCGGCGGCGCCCGAGGCGCGTCGCTCCGCGCTCGAGCGGGTCGCCGACGTCGTCGTGGTGGGCGAGCGCGCGGTCGACGTGGCGGGCGTGCTCGACGTGTTCGCCGACCGAGGACTGCGCCAGGTGCTCTGCGAGGGCGGGCCGCACCTCTTCGGCTCGCTCCTCGAGGCCGACCTCGTCGACGAGCTCTGCCTCTCGCTCGGCCCGATGCTCGTCGCGGGCGAGGCCGGGCGCATCGTGCGCGGCGTTCCGGAGCTGCAGCGGCGCATGCACCTCGTGCATGCGTTCCCCGCCGGGGACCTCGTGCTGCTCCGGTATCAGCGTGGTTGAGGGCAAGCGTCACGTTCTCGAGTCTGCCGCGCACGCTTGAAGCGACTTCGTCCCTTCAAGCTCCTGCTCCGCCTTTCGTGACCTGCCGCGTCGCTTCGCGCCGCGCCGGGTCACGCGGCTTCGAGCGAGTGCGCGTCGAGGATCGTGTAGCTGTAGCCCTGCTCGGCGAGGAACCGCTGCCGGTTCTGCGCGAAGTCCTGGTCGACCGTGTCGCGCGCGACGAGCGTGTAGAAGTTCGCGCTGAGTCCCGATTCCTTCGGCCGCAGCAGGCGGCCGAGCCGCTGCGCCTCCTCCTGGCGCGAGCCGAACGAGCCCGACACCTGGATGGCGACGGTCGCCTCGGGCAGGTCGACCGAGAAGTTCGCGACCTTCGAGACGACGAGCACCGGCGTGCGCCCGTCGCGGAACTCCTGGAAGAGCCGCTCGCGCTCGTCGACGGGCGTCGACCCGGTCAGTTGCGGGGCGCCGAGCGCCGCTGCGAGCTCGTCGATCTGGTCGAGGTACTGGCCGATCACGAGGATGCGCTCGCCGGCGTGCTTGGCCACGAGCTCTCGCACGACGCCGAGTTTCGCCGGCGCGGTCGCCGCGAGCCGGTAGCGCTCGTCGTCGGCGGATGCCGCGTACGTCAGCCGCTCGGACTGCGGCAGGTCGATGCGCACCTCGTAGCACGCGGCGGGGGAGATGAAGCCCTGGGCCTCGATCTCCTTCCAGGGGGCGTCGAAGCGCTTGGGGCCGATGAGGCTGAACACGTCGCCCTCGCGGCCGTCCTCGCGCACGAGGGTGGCGGTGAGGCCGAGACGGCGCCGCGCCTGCAGCTCGGCGGTGAGCTTGAAGACCGGCGCCGGCAG
Organism: Agromyces sp. Root81; assembly: GCF_001429165.1. Lineage (GTDB taxonomy): Bacteria > Actinomycetota > Actinomycetes > Actinomycetales > Microbacteriaceae > Agromyces. The sequence continues at coordinate 56,086 of NZ_LMIR01000003.1, read as the reverse complement.
CAGGTGCACCTCGTCGTAGACCACCAGGCCCCAGTCGAGCGCGTCGAGGAGGGCGAGGTGCGCGTACTCGCCCTTCCGCTTCGCGGTGAGGATCTGGTAGGTCGCGATCGTGACGGGCTTGACCTCCTTCACCTGCCCCGAGTACTCGCCGATCTCGTCGGCGGTCAGCGTGGTGCGGCGCAGCAGCTCGTCGCGCCACTGGCGGGCGGAGACGGTGTTCGTCACGAGGATCAGCGTCGTGGTCTTGGCCGCCGCCATCGCGCCGGCGCCGACGAGGGTCTTGCCCGCGCCGCAGGGGAGCACGACGACACCCGAACCGCCGTCGAAGAAATTGTCGATCGCCTGCTGCTGGTAGCCGCGGAGGTGCCAGCCGGTCTCCTCGAGGTCGATCCGGTGCGGCGTGCCCGGCGTGTACCCGGCGAGGTCCTCTGCGGGCCAGCCGAGCTTCACGAGCTCCTGCTTGAGCGCGCCGCGCGCCCACGCCGCGACGAGGAAGCTGCGGTCGTCGAGGCGTTCGGCGAGCAGCGGCGCGATGCGCTTGGCCGAGGCCACCTCGGTGAGCACGGCGATGTCGTCGCTGTGCAGGCGCAGCGCGCCGTCGTCGGTGCGGTCGACGACGAGCCGCCCGTACCGGCCGACGGTCTCGCGCATGTCGACCGCGACGGTCTGCGGCACCGGGAACTTGGCGTACCGTTCGAGCGTCGCGAGCATGTCGGCGGCGTCGTGGCCGGCCGCCCTGGCGTTCCACAGCCCCAGTCGCGTGATGCGGTACGTGTGCATGTGCTCGGGCGCCCGCTCGAGCTCTGCGAACACGGCGAGGTCGTGGCGCGCGTCTTCGGCGAGCGGGTGCGCGACCTCGAGGAGGACGGTTCGGTCGCTCTGCACGATGAGTGGGCCGTCTGACATAGCGGTCGAGTCTACGCCCGGTTCATGGACGATCGGCAGTTGCGCCATCTTCCCGCGGTGCAGCGGGTCGGAGATCTGCACGCGATCGGATGACTCGAGCCGCCCCTCTCCGATCGAGTGCCGATCTCCGACCGTACGCCGGATCAGGCGCCGGCGGGTGCCGGCGACACGGCGGCGATCGCCGAGAGGGGGAGCGTGCGCTCGATGTCGGCCTTGCGGTCGCGGGCACGGAGCCGGCCGTTCGCCACGCTCGCCGGGGCGAGCAGATAGTCGGCGGTGTCCCCGCCCGGCATGCGCACGGTGACGGTGAGCGTCTCCTTCGACCGGGCGGCGGCCTCGAGCTGGCGTGCCAGCCACGCCTGCTCGGTCGCGCCGTCTTCGCCCTCGGCGAAGACGATGTCGAGCAGCGACTCGACGGGGTCGGCCTTGGGCGCCGGTTCGGGTGCGGTCGCCAGGTGGTGGCGGCTCAGACGGATGATGTTGCCGGCCGCGTCTTCGGCGGCGGCGGGATACCGGGCGTCGGAGAGCGCCCAGAACACGACCTCGGGCGGGAAGCGCGAGACCAGCCGGTGCGGCCCGGCCTGGCGGAGCCCGATCGAGACGAGCGACTGGTCGACGGCGAGGGTGCGCACGAGCTGCTCGTCGTCGGAGCGCACGGTCGCGCGCGCCGGGGCATCCGCTTCGTCGGCGAGGGAGACCCGCAGCGACCCGAACCTCGCGGCGGCCTCGCCGACGAGGTAGGAGAGCGGTTGGGGGATGCCCGTGAGCGAGATGCCGCCGAGGAACTCGAGGATCGATTCGGCCGTCTCGCCGACGGCGAATCCGCGATTGACGGATGCCGCGCTGACGCGGTACGTGGAGGCGAGGTCGCGGCCCTCGACATCGGCGAAGCCGCGGAGGCGAGCGTCGAGCGATGGTTCGAGCGGCCCCGGCGAGACGATCGAGAGGTCGTGCTGCAGGTAGACCTTCTCGACCTGGGCCGGAAAGTGCGCCGCCAACCGGGCGGAGGCCTGCTCGAGGTCGCCCGCGAGCACGAGCAGGGCGGTCGGAGCCGGTTCCCCGGCCACCGCGAGTCCGAGCGCCTCGGCCTCGTCGATGAGGCGCTCGAGGCCCTCGTCGAGCCAGCGCCCGCCGGCCGGGTAGAACCAGCGCACGTCGTCGCCGAGGGTGCTCGCGGTGAGGGACTCGCTCCTGCGGGCCACGAGTTCGCGCAGCAGCACGGGGATGCGGTCGCGCCAGCACTGGGCCAGTCGCCGCCAGCGACCCTCGGCGGACTCGAGCGACCAGGCCGCGCCGACCTCCGACTCGAGCCAGAACGCGCCCTCGCGCACGACGAGTCCTGCCTCGTCGGCGCGGTGGAAGAGCCGGGGCAGGGCGTCGAGGGCCGTGCCGCTCGCCTCGGCCAGCCGCTTGGAGTCGGGCAGCGCCAGGCCGCCCTTGGCGAGCTCGCGGGCCGGCTGCAGCCCGAGCGCAGCGAGCACCTCGGCGGTCGCCGCCACCGTCGCGTACGCGACCTCGGCTGCACGCCGGTCGATGAGCGTTCGGTCGACGTCGTCGCCCGAGACGAGCACCGGCGGTGCGGGCGTCGCGAGCTCGGCCACGGTGGGCAGGTCGTCGCCGAGCCGCGGGGCCACACGGGCGATGACCGCGGCGGGCACGTGGATGCGCTCGTCGACCCGCACCACGAGCAGCAGCCCGCCCAGTTCGTCGAGCAGTCCGTCGGTGGCATCCGACAGCTCGGCGGATGCCGCGTGCCGCACGAGCTCGTCGTGCACATCGGCGACCGTGGTGCCGCCGCCGGCCGCGAGTTCGACCGCCGCGGCGAGCACCGCGAGTCGTCGACGATCGAGACGACCGACCGCGTGGTCGATCGAGTCGGGCGTCAGCACCGCTTCGGCGAGGTCGAAGAGGTCACGCACCCCAGCCGGCTCGAACTCGCGCGAGTGCAGTGCTGCTGCGAGGGAGTCTCGCGACAGCCCGCGGAGTCGTGCGGCGAGCTCGAGCATCGTCCCCGATCAGCTCGATCCGGCTCGCGCTGCCCGGCCTCGCCGGACGCCGTTGACGATGAGCAGGGCGATGAGGATGAGGAAGGCGATGGGCAGCCCGAACCACGGCAGCATGGTGACGACGGCCCAGATGCCCGAGCCCATGTCTTCGCGGGTCACGCCGGAGAACGTGCCGATCATCACGGCGAAGAAACAGACGATGGAAAGACCGACGACGGCCGCGAACATGTATGCCAGGACGCGCTCGGCGCGATTGTCGGTGATGGGGCCGGAATCGCTCACCCCTCCAGAATAGGCCAGACGACCCACTCGCGGGTGTCCCGGCAATAGACTGGGCGGTGGACGGCGCTGTGGTTTCAGCGCGCCTGCAGACATGAGCGAGGTTCATACGATGCCCACCGGCAAGGTCAAGTTCTACGACGAGGAAAAGGGATTCGGCTTCATCAGCTCCGATGACGGCCAGGAGGTCTTCCTCCACGCATCCGCACTTCCCGCCGGCGCGACCGTGAAGGCGGGCAGTCGACTCGAGTTCGGCGTCGCCGAGGGCAAGCGCGGCGCGCAGGCGCTGTCGGTGCGCGTGCTCGACACCCCCGTGAGCCTCACGAAGATCAACCGCAAGCCCGCCGACGACATGGCGATCATCGTCGAAGACGTCGTGAAGGTGCTCGACGGCATCGGCGCCGACCTCCGTCGCGGTCGCTACCCCGAGAAGTCGAAGGCACGCACCGTCGCCGCGGTGCTGCGCAAGGTGGCAGACGATCTGGATGCCTGAGCAGACGGAATCCGAGAACACCCCCGTCGTCGTGGCCGACGAGGTGCTCCTGTCGTCGGTGGACCTCGCTCGACGTGCACTGCTCGAGGTCACCGCGCCCGAGACGGTCGGATCGGTCGTCGGGCACCTCGTCGAGGGCGAGCACGTGCTGACGCTGCTCTTCGCGTCCGACCTGAGCGGGTACCCGGGCTGGCACTGGAGCGTGACGCTCTCCCGCGTCGACGCCGAGGCGGAGCCGACCGTGCTCGAGACCGAGCTCATGCCCGGTGAGGCCGCGCTGCTCGCGCCCGACTGGGTGCCGTGGTCGGAGCGACTCGCCGACTACCGCGCCGCGCAGGAGGCCGTGGCCGCTGCTGCGGCGGAGTCCGCCGACGACGACGAGCACGACGAGGACGACCTCGACGACGACGACGACGACGATCTCGACGACGACGACGATCTCGACGACGACGACGACGAAGAAGACGACGAAGACGAAGACGAAGACGACGTCGAAGACGATGTCGACGAGGAGTTCGACGGCATCGACATCGACGCGCTCGATCAGTCGGGCGAGGTCGAGCCGGATGACGCCGAGTCGGATGACGTCGACGATGCGGACGTCGAGGAATCCGACGACGATCAGTCGGTCGAGCGCTCCGCCGACTGATCCGCCCGCCGTCGGATCACCTGCACGACCACGAGGCCGATGAGGCCGAGGGCGATGCCGGTGATCGCGGCGACGGCGAACCATCCGAGGCCCGCCGACTCGAGCGGCTCCCGGAACACGAGGCAGGCGACGAGCACCACGGCCCAGCCGATCGTGCCCGCCACCACGGCCTTGCGGCCGTCGGCCCGTGCCGGAGCGGGGTCGGGGCGCCGTTCGTCATCGCTGAGCCAGAGCCGCATCGGGATCAGCCGATCTGCGAGAGCACGTAGTCGATCGAGGCGGTGAGCGCCCGCACGTCGTCGGGTTCGATCGCGGCGAACGTCGCGACGCGCAGCTGGTTGCGGCCGAGCTTGCGGTACGGCTCGGTGTCGACGATGCCGTTCGCGCGGAGCACCGAGGCGAGCGCCGCGGCATCCGTCGACTCGTCGAAGTCGATCGTGACGACCACCTGCGAGCGGTGCGCGGGGTCGGCGACGAACGGGGTCGCGATCGACGTGCGCTCGGCCCAGTCGTAGAGCACCGCGGAGGATTCGCGCGTGCGGGCGTCGGCCCAGGCGAGGCCGCCGGAGGCGTTCATCCACTCGAGCTGGTTCTCGAGCAGTAGGAGGGTCGCCAGGGCCGGCGTGTTGAGCGTCTGGTTCAGGCGCGAGTTGTCGACCGCGTTCTTCAGCGACAGGAACTCGGGGATGTACCGCCCGCTCGCAGCGACGCGCTCCACGCGCTCGATCGCGGCGGGGGAGAGGATCGCGAACCAGATGCCGCCGTCGGAGGCGAAGTTCTTCTGCGGTGCGAAGTAGTAGACGTCGAACTGGCGCGGATCGACCAGGATGCCGCCGGCCGCACTCGTGGCATCGATGACCGTGAGGGCGCCGGCGTCGCCTGCGACGCGGGTGACGGGGGCCATCACGCCCGTCGAGGTCTCGTTCTGCGGCCAGGCGTAGACGTCGACGCCCGCGAGGGCGGCGGGCTCGGCGCGGGATCCGGCATCGGCCTTGCGCACGTCGGGCGCCTGGAGCCACGGGGCGGCCGCCGCGACGGCGAACTTCGCACCGAACTCGCCGAACGCGGCGAGCTGTGCGCGCTCCTCGATGAGGCCGAAGGCTGCTGCATCCCAGAACGCGGTCGAACCGCCGTTGCCGAGCACGACCTCGTAACCGTCGGGCAGGTCGAAGAGGTCGGCGAGACCGGTGCGCACCCGGCCGACGAGCTGCTTGACCGGTGCCTGCCGGTGCGAGGTGCCGAGGATCGAGGGGCCGAGCGCGGCGAGGTGGGCGAGCTGCTCGGGGCGGACCTTGGACGGTCCGCAGCCGAAGCGTCCGTCGGCGGGCAGCAGGTCACTGGGAATCACGATGCTCGGCATGCGACGAGTCTAGCGAGCGGGCGCCGCCCGGTAGGCTGGACGACGGGCTGTGACAACGGGAGGATGGCGCGTGACCGACCTGATCGACACGACGGAGATGTATCTCCGCACGATCCTCGATCTCGAGGAGGAGAACATCGTGCCGCTGCGCGCACGCATCTCCGAACGCCTCGGGCATTCCGGTCCCACCGTCTCGCAGACGGTCGCCCGAATGGAACGGGACGGCCTCGTCGTCGTCTCCGGCGACCGCCACCTCGAGCTGACCCCCGAGGGGCGCTCGAAGGCCGTGCACGTCATGCGCAAGCACCGACTCGCCGAACGGCTGCTCTCCGACGTCATCGGGCTCGAATGGGAGTTCGTGCACGACGAGGCATGCCGCTGGGAGCACGTGATGAGCGAGCAGGTCGAGCGCCGACTGATCGAGATCCTCGGCAGCCCGCGCGAATCGCCCTACGGCAACCCGATCCCCGGGCTCGAAGAGCTCGGCCTGCCCGCGTCGGACCCATTCATGTCGGGGGTCGTCAACCTCGTCGAAGCGGTCGACGCGAGCGAGACGCCGGTTCGCGGCATCGTGCGCCGCCTCGGCGAGCCGGTGCAGTTCGACCCCGAACTCCTCGCGCAGATGCGCCAGGCCGGAGTCATGCCGGGCGCCATGGCGACGTTCAGCCGCTCCGGCGGGTACGTGCTCGTCGAGGTCGACGGCGTCGAGGGCGGCCTCGAATTGCCGAACGAAGTCGCCGGTCACCTCTTCATCGCCGACTGACCTGACCGCCGAATGGCCTGATCAGGGGCGCGCCGTGACCGGAATGTGACATCCGGTCACTCCTCGCGTAGTCTCATTCGAGTCCGCCGGCGAGAAGCCAGTCGGAGGACCAGGGTCGAGACGCCTCCCAAGCCCACCGCTCGATCAAGTACCCGTAAGCGCCCTCGTGCGCATCCGGTGGGGTGACATTCAGATGTCGTGGGGCGACGGAGGTACACATTTTGGCTCGAATCTCACGGCGTCGTCTCACCAGAAACCCCGCCCGCGGAGCTGCGACGAAGGCGATCATCGCCGCGAAAGCGCCCGTTTCCCCCGGTTCCACCCAGCCTGACGCGGCCGCTCGCGTCGCCGCGTCCCCGCTGCCGTCGACGCGTCGACTGCGCCGCGGGCCGCTGGCCAACGTGCTCGTGATGTCGGTCGCGGCCGGCATCGTCGGCACGCTCGCCATCCCCGCGTACGCGTTCGCGCCCGGCTCCACCGGCCCGCAGTTCGGCGAGACCGACGCGACGAAGCTCACCAAGGCGCAGGCGCAGTCGGTCGAGGTGACCGACGACGTCATCGCCGCTCCGGTCACGAAAGACGGCTACGACGCCGTCACCGGCGCCGACATCAAGGCCGCGGCCGACGCCGAGGCTGCGCGAGTCGCCGCCGAGTCGGCGATGAGCTCGTACGCGGCGTCGTACTCCGGACCGTCGGTCGGCGACTTCCTCGCCAACCCGCCGTATCCCGGCTACGACCTCGCGAGCGTCTACAACGTCGCGACGCAGTACATCGGCGTCCCCTACGTCTACGGCGGCGCCACGCCGGCCGGCTTCGACTGCTCGGGCTTCGTGATGTACGTGTACGCCCAGTTCGGCATCAGCATGCCCCACTCCTCGGCCGGACAGGGCGCCATGGGCACCCGCATCTCCGAGGCCGACGCGCAGCCGGGCGACCTCGTCATCATGCCCGGGCACGACGGGTTCTACGCGGGCAACGGCATGATCCTGCACGCTCCCTACGAGGGCGCATCCGTCCGGGTGCAGCCCATCTGGACGAGCGACTACTACATCGTGCGCATCGGCATCTGATCGATGAACATCGCGTGACTCAACGCGTGGATGGCGCGCCGGACATTCCCGGCGCGCCATTCGTGTTCTAACCTGAGACTCTGACGATCCGAGAAACCGGGCAGGGGAAGCCGATGGTGAAGTCGTGCAGCATCCATTCCACGGATGCGCGCGCGCTCTTCGACCAACGGCGCAGCAGTCGAACGAGCACGAACCGGGCCGAGGCCTCGACGGGCACTGTCATCACGACGGTGCCCGTTCTCTGTTTTCAGGGGCCATCGAGTCACGGCGCACCGGCGCTGCCCGCCACCGCCCGACGTCCTCTCGGAACGTCGAACCGTTCACGCGGCTGGAAGCCATCCAGCACCGATCGAAAGGCACTCCATGCGCACACTCGTGCTCAACGCGGGCTATGAGCCGCTCGCCGTCGTCTCCTTCAAGCGGGCGCTGCTCCTCGTCATGAACCACAAGGCCACCGTCATCCAGCACGAAGCGGACAATCCGGTGTGCGCCGCGAGCGGGTCGTGGCAGAGACCGAGTGTCATCCTGCTCACGCGATACGTCCGCACTCCACGACTGAACCAGGCTCCGGTGAGCCGGCGAGGCGTGCTGCGCCGCGACGACCACCGGTGCGCGTACTGCGGCCGCGCGGCAGCCACGATCGACCACGTGCTGCCCCGCTCGCGTGGCGGGCGCGACACGTGGGAGAACCTGGTCGCCTGCTGCCTGCGCTGCAACAACACCAAGAGCGACCGCACTCCGGCCGAGATGGGGTGGGAACTGCGCTTCACGCCGGGCCGCCCGCACGGGCGCAACTGGGTGGTGCGCGGGTTCGAACGGCCGCTTCCGCAGTGGGACGAGTACCTCGCGACGGCCGCGTGAGCGCGCGCATCGGCTGGGGTGTCGTCGTCACGGTCGGCACGGTCGTGATGCTCGCAGCGTGCGCCCCGGGCTCGGGGTTCGCGGTGCTGGATCGATCGGCCGGCCCCGACGACGAGCTCCCGTTCGAGCTGCCCGACTCCGCAGCCGAGAACGTGGACCTCGACAGCATCCGCTTCTCGACCGAGTACGAGGGCGAGCGGCTCTACCTGGCCAAGGGAGTCACCGCCGATGCCGTCTGCCTCCTCGTCGTGCCCGAGGATCACGACGACTGGTCCATCGGCTGCGGGAGCACGGACGGCACGATCGCCGTCGAGACCGCGGCCGGTCCGTACTCGATCCGCCCCGATGGCGCTCCGATTCCGGAGGGCGACACCGAACTCACGCCGAACCTCTCGGTGGTCGGCTGACGGGTTCGCGGCCACGGCCCGACCGAACTCCGTCCGCGCCATCCGAGGGTCCTTCCCTTCGGGGCGCGCCAGGTCTACGCTGCGGATCGGGAGCACATTTCGGCTCCGCTGGTGCGGCAGTGCAGGAGGACCGGAATGTCTGATTCGTCAACCCTCACGCGGGTGCTCCGGCACCCCGTCCGGAGCGAGGAGGCCAAGGAGTCCTCGGCACTCCTGATCGGGGCCGCGGCCCTCGTCATCGGCACGGTCATCGGCCTCTTGGTCTTCTGGGATCGCGACGTGCCGATCTCCGGTCGAGGCTCGGTCGGCATCTACGCGGCCGTCGGCGGCGCCCTCGCCGCGATCGTGGCGTTCGTGACCGGGTGCATGGTGCGGCGTTCGCGGGCCCGCGCCGTTCCGGGGTACCGGCAGCGCCTGCACTGGTTCGACGTCGCCGCCCTCGCCCTGGCACTCGGCGTGATCGCGCTCCTCGGCTGGACGGGCCTCGCCTCGCTGCTGGGCGAGAGCTTCGTCGGCGCACTCGTCTACGGCGTCCCGGCCGCGATCCTCGGCGGGGTGGCGATGGCGATCTCCGCGTACATGTCGTACCTCACCGCGGTGAACCTCACGCCGATGCTGCTCTCACTGGTGCTGGCGATGTTCCTCGCCGTCGGTGCGCTCGCGAGCATGCTGAGCGCGACCGATCCGCTCTGGTGGCAGAAGAACCTCAGCACGCTGGGCATCAGCGACGACATCTCCGCCCTCGCCTTCAACGTGACGCTCATCATCGCCGGAGTGATGGTGACGACGATCGCGCACTACGCGACGGCGTTCCTCCCGGCCGACAGCGCCGGCGAGCGGCGTGGCCGCAACCTCGTGCGATTCGGGCTCATCGTGATCGGGATCCTGCTCGCCTGCGTCGGCATCTTCCCGGTCGACGAGTACCTCGGTGCGCACAACCTCTCGGCGACCGGCATGGCGATCGTGTACGTCGCGATGGTGCTGAGCCTGCCCGCGCTGCTTCCGACCATGCCGAAGGTGTTCGTCATGCTCGGATACGTCTACGTCGGCGTCATCGTGGTCCTCGCCGCGTTCTTCATCAGCGGGTACTACAACCTCACCGCGGTCGAACTGGTCGTCGCGGTGCTGGTGTTCAGCTGGGTCATCGTGTTCCTGCGCAACACCGGTGCGGTCGAGGCCGGCCCCGACGACACGCACAACGACACGCACGACGACACGCACGACGACACGCACGACGATGCGCAGGTCGTGACAAGAACGGGAACTGTGCCCTAAGGTGAAACGAGTCCGGCGGCCCTGAGGTCGCCGACACCCGAGAAGCCACTCCGTTCCCGGGCTGCACCGCGGCCTCGGACGGTGCCCGGAGGTCCCACTGTTGAACGCCGACGAGACGAACGACGCATCGAAGCGCCCGCGCTCCGCACGTCGATCGGCCGACCGAGGTCGAGCACCTCGAAGCACCCCAGCAGAACGGCGACGTTCGAAACAGCCGAAGGGCCGAGCGGATGCCGCGGCATCCGTCACCGCCGCACCGGAGTCCGCTGCCCGGGGCGATCTCGCGACGACCGCGGCCCGCGCCCCCCGCACGGGCGCGACTCGCAGCCGTCCGGCCCGCGTCTTCGCGACGGTGCTCGTGGTTCCGGCGATCGTCGGCACGATGGCGCTGCCCGCCTACGCGTTCATGCCGGGCGGCGAGTCTTTCGGGGCATCCGGCACCTTCAGCCTCTCGAAGGCGGAGGCGCAGGACGTCGAGGTCTCGTCACTCGTGAATGGCGCACCGCTGTCGAGTGAGGCCTACGCGGTCGAGACGAAGGCCGATATGGAAGCCGCCCGACTCGACCAGGAGGCGAAGGACAAGGCGGCATGGGCCGCGAACCTGGCGTCTCGCGGCTCGGGCAGCTACGCCATCTACACCGTCAAGGCCGAAGGCGACGACTACCCCTGGTGGGACCAGACCCCCGACGACTTCGGCGGAGGCCTGTCGCCGCTGCGGTACTACTACCGCGAGTGCGTCGACTTCGTCGCCTGGCGACTCAACCGCGACGCGGGCGTCACGAGCGCCCCGTGGAAGTGGGACTGGTCGAACCTCGCCTCGGGCAGCGCCCACGCGTGGGCCGATGCCTGGGAGAGCAAGGGCTGGCCGACCTCGAGCGAGCCGGTCATCGGCGCGGTCGCGTGGTTCCCCTACAACCACGTGGCGTACGTGCAGTCGATCAACAGCGACGGCAGCGTGAACATCGAGGAGTACAACCAGAACTCCGACCACTCCTACCACCGGCGCACCATTCCTGCCAGCGGGGCGCTGTACCTCTACCCGCCGGGCTGAGTCGCTTCGCGGTCGAGGCGGCCCGCCGGGGCGTCTCGCGACCTAGAGGCGCGCCAGGCAGGCGGGCGCCGGGGTCTCGACGACCCCGACGACCGAGGCCGGTGCACCGTCGGCGTCGAGCGCGATGACGGCGATCGAGTCCGAGCCCTGATCCGCCACGAGCGCGAACCGCTCGTCGTGCGTCAGTTCGAGATCGCGCGGATGCCGCCCGCCGGTCGCGACCGTCGCCACGAGTTCGAGCGTGCGCGCCTCCGGATCGAAGCGCAGGCCGCGGAGCGCGTCGGCGTCGCGGTCGCCGATGAGCACGATGCCGCCGCGCGTCAGGCGGATCGCCGAGCAGCCGAGGCCGCGGGGCTCGACGTCGTCGCCGATCGAGCACCACGCCACTTCGCGCCGCTCGGCGAGATCGATGATGCTCGCGGTGCGGTCGAGCTCGTTCGCGGTGATCGCGAGGTCGCCGGCGATGACGAGGTGGCGGGGGCCCGCTCCGGCGTGCAGCTCGATGTCACGGGCGTCGTCGTGGTCGAGGCGCGCCGGCAGTTCGTCGAACGAGAGCCCCCGCACCCGGTCGGCGCCGAGATCGGGCACGAGCAGCTCGTTGCGTGCGGTGTCGACGACCGCCTGGTGGGGGTGCGACGACTCCTGCCGCTCGGCGTTCGGGCCGGTGCCGGTGAAGTCGGCGGCGAGCACGACGTCAGCCGGGGCATCCGGTGCCGCGTGATGCACCGAGAGCCGTGCGCCCGAGTAGTTCGCCGCGAAGACCAGCTCGCCCGCCTCGTCGAAGGCGAGGTGGCAGGGGTCGGCTGCGCCGGTGGCGCCCGGCCGGCCGAACGGCACGACGAGGTCGCCCTCGATCGTCCACGTCGAGACGAGACCCTCGGCGAGCTCGTGCACGATGCCGAGCACGCCGGTGGCGGGGGAGACCGCGAGGAACATGGGGTTGGGCCCGACGTCGACGGGATCGCCGAGCGTCGTCGCGCCGTCTGCCGCGACATCCAGCGGCCGGATGCCCCGCGCCGCTGTGCCGAGCACGCCGAGCGTCGACGCGCCCACCCAGAACCTCGTGCCCGTCGACTCGCCCATGCCGCCCCGTTCTGCGGCCCGGCCGCGGTTCGCTGACGCGCGCGCGCCGCAGAACACGCTACCGCGAGCCGGCCAGGATGCGAGCACGACGGCGGGCTGCCTGACGGTGGTCGAGGTTAGCTTCGACGCATGGAACGCGACGCCCTCGCTGCCCTCTGCGAAGACGGGCTCACTCAGCGCGCGATCGCCGACCGGCTCGAGGTCTCGCACACGACCGTGCGGTACTGGCTGACACAGCACGGCCTCCGTACCAACGGCCGTGCGCCGGCGAAGCCGTGGGATCCCGAGCGGTTCGTCATCGCGTGTGCCGAATCGTCCACGGTCGCTGAGGTGCTCGACCGCATCGGCGCCTCCAAGTACAGCGGGAACTACCGTCGGGCGGCGCTCACCGCAGAGCGGCTCGGGGTGACGCTGCCGGTTGCGAAGAAGGGCGAGTGGCGGGCCCGAGTCGTTGCTCCGCGCCTCGACGACGATCAGGTGCGAGCACGTTTCCGGCGCACTGACGTGCCTCAGGACAGCAAATCGCTGAAACGGTGGATGACGACTCGGCTCGGAATCGAGAACGCGTGCATCTCGTGCGGACTCGGCCCGGAGTGGAATGGGCGGCCACTGACCCTCGAACTCGACCACGTCGACGGCGACCGGCTCAACAACGAACTCTCGAACCTTCGCCTGCTCTGCCCGAACTGCCATGCGCAGGCGGAGACCAGCAATCGCAGGAAGTAGACTCTTACGGCCGCCCCCGTAACTCAGGGGATAGAGTGCCGACCTCCTAAGTCGGAAGCGCAGGTTCGAATCCTGCCGGGGGCACCATCGCGACATCCGTCGACACCGCACAGCGGCGCTCAGCCGCCGAGCAGGCCCCGGATGTCGTCGGCCGTCAGGGTCTCGCTGAAGAGCTCGCCGTCGTCCATGAGCGAGGAGACGAGCTTCGCCTTGCGGGCCTTGAGCGCCATCACCTTCTCCTCGATCGTGCCCTCGGCGACCATGCGGTAGACGTTGACCGGCTTCGACTGGCCGATGCGGTGGGCGCGGTCGACGGCCTGCGCCTCGCTCGCGGGGTTCCACCACGGGTCGAGGAGGAAGACGTAGTCGGCCTCGGTGAGGTTCAGGCCGAACCCGCCCGCCTTCAGGCTGATCAGGAACACCGGTGCGTCGCCGTCGCGGAACTTGGCGATGACGTCGGCCCGCTTGGTCGTCGCCCCGTCGAGGTAGGCGTACGGCACGCCGGCCGCCTCGAGCCGGGCGGCGGCGATCTGCAGGAACGAGGTGAACTGGCTGAAGACGAGCGCACGGTGCCCCTCGGCGACGACCTCGTCGAGCTGGTCGAACAGGGCGTCGAGCTTCGCGGAGGGCACGTCGGCGTACTGTTCGGAGTCGATGAGACCCGCATGCAGGCTCAGCATGCGGAGCAGGGTGAGCGAGCGGAACACCGTGAACCGGTTGCGGTCGAGGTCGTCGATGAGGCCGAGCAGCTTCTGCCGCTCGAGCTGCAGGAACGCGTCGTACACCCGCTGGTGCTCCGGGTCGAGCTGCACGGTCAGCACCTGCTCCTGCTTCGGCGGCAGCTCGGGAGCGACGACGTCCTTCGTGCGGCGCAGCATGAACGGGCGGATGCGCCGGCGCAGCGTCGCCAGTCGTTCGGCGTTGTGGTCGTTCTCGATCGGCCGGGCGAACCGTTCGGCGAAGCCGCGGGCCGAGGGGAAGAGTCCGGGCGCGACGATCTTCAGCAGCGCCCAGAGCTCCAGCAGGTTGTTCTCGACGGGCGTGCCGGTGACGGCGAGGCGGAACGGCGCACGGATGTCACGGGCCGCGGCGTTCGCCTTCGACGAGTGGTTCTTCACGAACTGCGCCTCGTCGAGCACGAGCCCCGACCACTCGAGCCCGGCGAACTCGGGAGCGTCGAGCCGGAGGATCGCGTAGCTCGTCACGACGATGTCGGCGCGCGCCGCGACATCCGCGAGCCGCGTCCGACTGGCCGCCCGGGTGGCCGTCACCGTCTCGACGCGCAGGCCCGGCACGAACCGCGCGGCCTCGGCCGCCCAGTTCGAGACGACGGAGGTCGGTGCCACGACGAGGAACGGGAGCCGCTCGCCCGCTGGCGCGGTCTCGTATGTGTGCGCGATGAGCGCGAGGGTCTGCGCGGTCTTGCCAAGGCCCATGTCGTCGGCGAGGATACCGCCGAGCCCGTGCCGGTGGAGGAACGCGAGCCAGCGGAATCCGGCCAGCTGGTAGGGGCGCAGCTCCATCGCGAGGCCGGCGGGCGGGGCGATCTCGTCGACGCCGTCGGCCGCGCGGAGCCCGGCGACGGTCTCGCGCCAGGCCACGGCCGTCTCGGACTGGTCGGCCAGATCCTCGAACTCCGCCCAGAGGCTCGTCTGGTAGCGACTGATGCGCAGCCCCGCCTCCCACTCGCGGAGCGAACCGGCCTCTTCGATGAGTTCGCGCAGCGGGTCGAACACGGGCTGCTTCAGCGACAGGTAGCTGCCGTCGACGAGCATGAGCTTCGCCCGTCCCTTCGCGAGCGCGCTGAACAGCGGCCCGAACGGCACGCGCTTGCCCTCGACGGTGACGACCACGCCGAGGTCGAACCAGTCGGTCCGCTCGCTCTCGACGGTCGTGACGGTGAGCGTGGGCGCCTCGACGAGTTCGCGGTAGGCGGGCGGGTCGCCGACGACGTCGACGCGCAGTCGCTCGAGCTCCTGCAACCGCGGCAGCAGTCGAGCCGCGAACTCGGCGCTCGCGAGTCCGCGCAGCGTCGCCTCGGGGCGGAGCCTCGGCTCTGGTCCGGTGGTCACCGCAGGCAGGCCGGCGGGATCGTCGGCGAGCAGGGCGGCAGCGGATGTCGCGACGAGCCGCTCACGTTCGGGGTCGTGGAACTCGGCATCTGGCGCGTCGAGTGCGAAGCGGCGCCCGCCGTCGGCCTCCCATCGCCACTCCAGTCGCACGACGTGGTTCGGCTCGTGGTGCATCGTGACGACGAGGGTCGCGGGCGGCAGCTCGGGCAGCTCGAAGCTGCCGTCACCGCTCGCGAGCCGCAGCGACCGCGCGAGCGGGGCGTACTGCTCCTCGACGAAGGCCGTGACCTCGCCCGCCGGCACGACGATCGGTGCGCGTCGCCGTACCGCGGCGCGGCCAGCAGCGGTGAGCGGCGCCGCGAGCGGGGCGACGGTGATCGTGCCCAGGGCGAAGTCGTAGGCGTAGACGCCGTGATCGCCGATGAGGCGCACCTGCTCGCTCGGGTAGCTGCGTCCGCCGACGGCGACCGAGGGCGTGAGCACGAGGTCGGCATCGGTCTCAGGTGCATCGGCGTCGGGATCGCCGCCGCCGCCGACGACGGCGTCGTCGTCGTCCGGTTCGGCAGCCTGCGCCGCGTCGTCGCTCGACTCCGGCGCTGCGCGTCGTGCGTCGAGTCCGATCACGGCGGGGCCGGCGACGTCGATCACCGTGCGCGCCGTGCTGCCGACGAGCGCGATGCCGAGGCGCGGCGCCGACTCCAGCAGCGCCCACAGCGTGCGGCTCTCGTACTCGTCGAGCGAGATCCACGCAGAGCCGTACTCGGCGAAGGCCGAGTGCCGGGTGCCCTTCAACAGCGAGAACTCTGCGAACCATCGCGCCTGCGCCGGGTCGAACCCGCCCGCCCGCCCCTGGAAGCCGACGTTCTGCCAGGTGAGACTGCCCTTGATCCAGCCGCCGCGCGTGCCCCGCGTGACGGGGCGCACTGCGAGTCGGTCGACGGATGCCGCCGACGACGCGGGTTCGTCGCGCGCCGTCTGTCTGGCGCTGCTCTTGCGCGAGACCCGCTCGCGCAGCTCGAACTGGAGCGCCAGCGGCAGGCGGGTCGCCGAGGCATCCGAGTGCCCGTCGGAGCCCTCGGTCGTGCCCGCGAGCACTGCCAGCTCACCGCGCCATCCGGCGGCTGCCGCGCTCGCGGAGTCGCGAAGGTCGGTGTCGGCGGCCTCGGCCTGCTCCCGCTTGTGCCGTTCAGCCGCCGCGATCAGGGTCGCGGCGACGTGCTTGCAGTTGCGGCCGACGGGGCAGGTGCACGCGCCGGCGAGGATCGTGGCGCGCCCGGGCATTCCCAGGTCGAGCTTCACGCTCGAACGGTACGGCTCGGGTGCCGTGCCGCGCACGTCGGCGCTCAGCCGGAAGTGCGCCGGGTCCCAGTTCAGCGAGATGACCGCCCCCGCCCGTTCGGCGGTGCGGCCGCGGCTCAGGTTCAGCGGACCGACGAATCTCGCGATCGCGAGTTCCTCCACGAACGGGTACGTGTCGACGGGCATCCTTCAATCGTCGCACCTCGCGAGGCGCGGAATGCACACGCGAACTCGGGGGCGCTGCTCCCTCGGTTCGCCCGACTGGTCAGCCGGCCTCTCGGCCCGCGGGATGCGGTGCCGCCGATGCCCGGATCCGGGCGATGCGCCGGTCGGCCCACCGCCCACTGAGCGGGCCGATGACGATGAGGAGTGCCCAGGTGTACCGCGCCCAGTCGGTGCCGGCCAGGTAGGCCACCGGGATCGAGGCGAGGAACACGATCGGCGTCATGAGGGTGTCGATGAACTTCACCGTGTCGGCGCGTCTGGGGAGCGGATCGCGCAGCACCCGGTCGCGGCGGGCGACGAAGAAGACCGCGGACTGGGCGAGCACGGCGATGCTGATGTTCAGCGCGTAGACCACGACCGTGAGCGGTTCGTCGGCGAGCTCGACGTCGCTGACGCCCTGGGTCGAGAAGGGGATGAGCACGACGAACGCGATCGCCACGAGGTTGGCGGTGATGGTCGCGGGCGTGATCGCGCTGAACCCCGCGACGATGCGGTGGTTGGCGCGCCAGAACACGGCGATCACCGCGAAGCTGATGCCGAACCCGAGCAGCTGCCAGCCGAGTCCGCTGTCGAGCAGCGTCGACAGGCTCCGCCACGCGGATGCCTCGGGCGGGTCGATGTTCACCACGAGCAGCGTGAGGGCGATCGCGTACACGGCGTCGAGGAACGCGAAGGTGCGCGCGAACTCGACGCTCTCGCGTTCGTACCGGTGCGGCGTGTTCGTCGCCGTGGTCACGATCCGATCCGCCGATCGCCTCAGCCGAGCACGTCGTCGAGGTCGTAGGCGACCGGCCGCTCGATCTGCTCGAACGTGCACGAGCGGGGCTCCCGGTCGGGCCGCCACCGCTCGAACTGCGCGGTGTGGCGGAACCGGTCGCCCTCGAGCTGGTCGTAGCGCACCTCCGCCACGAGCTCGGGCCGCAGCTGCACGAACGACACGTCGCGGCCCGACGAGAACCGGCTGCGTTCCGTCTCGCCGGTGACCGCCGCGCCGTCGTCGCCGCGCTCGACGTACGGGGCGAGCTCGTCGATGAGTTCGAGCCGGCGCGCGTTGCTGAACGCCGACATGCCGCCGACGTTCCGGAGCCGGCCCTCGTCGTCGTAGAGGCCGAGCAGGATGGAGCCGACGCCAGTGCCAGAGGCGTGGATGCGGTAGCCGAGCGCGACCACGTCGGCGGTGCGATGGTGCTTCGCCTTCAGCATGACCCGCTTGCCGGGGGAGTAGGGGGCCGCGAGCGGCTTGGCGACGACGCCGTCGAGCCCGGCGCCCTCGAACTCCTCGAGCCAGCGGCGAGCGAGCGAGACATCCGTCGTGATGCGGGTCAGCCGGATCGGGTCGCCGATCCCGCCGACGAGGCGCTCGAGCGCTGCGCGGCGCTCGGAGAACGGCTGGTCGAGCAGCGAGACGCCGTCGGCCTCGATCAGGTCGAACGCCACGAACATCGCCGGCGTCTCACGGGCGAGCAGCTCGACCCGGCTCGCAGCGGGGTGGATGCGCTGGGACAACGCCTCCCAGTCGAGCCGCGCCTGCCCGGTGCGCGCCGTCGAGATCACGATCTCGCCGTCGAGCACGCACGGCACGGGCAGCAGGCGCGTGAACGCCTCGACGAGCTCGGGGAAGTAGCGGGTGAGCGGTTTCGCCCCGCGGCTGCCGATCTCGACGTCTTCGCCGTCGAACGAGACGATGCCTCGGAACCCGTCCCATTTGGGCTCGTAGGCGAGGCCGCCTTCGACCGAGTCGGGGTCGGGCACGCCGGGCACGGCCTTGGCGAGCATGGGGGCGACGATCTCGTTGGGCGCCATGGCCTCAACGATAGGACCGGATGCCCCCGCTGGCGAGAGCGGGCGGCCCCTCAGATCACGGCACGAAGGCCGGCGGACAGTGCGGTGTGGTGCTCGAACACGAGGTTCGTCTCGGTCAGGGCGACCGCCGGGTTCGCCGACAGGTTCTTCAGCACGAACTGGCGCACGTGGTCGCTGTCGCGCACGCGCACATGGATGAGGAAGTCCTCGGATCCGCCGAGGAAGAAGAGCTGGGCGACCTCGGGCTGGGTGCGGAGTTCATCGGAGATCTGCTCCATGAGGTGCCGGGCGCCCGGCCGGATGCGCACGCTCACGAGCGCCTGCAGGTGGTAGCCGAGCGCGGCCGGATCGATCTCGGCGGTGTAGCGCACGATGACGCCGCGTTCGCGGAGCGAGCGCACCCGGGCGAGGCAGGTCGACGGCGAGATGCCGACGGTGCGCGCGAGATCGACGTTGGGGATGCGCGCGTTCTCGTGCAGCCGGGCGATGATCTGGCGATCGATCGCGTCGAGCACGACGGGCGTGGGTTCGGCGCCGGGTGCGCTGATCTGCGGTTCGTCGGGCATCGAGACATCCTTGATTCGAATGAGTGAAGCGGATATCGCGATCCTACCGAATTCTGTGCGGGCGATCTGTCGGAACGGCGAACAAGCGGCGAGAATGATGCCAGTCGTCACTACGACATTCGGACCACAGCTAACGGAGCAACCCATGCGCATCGGCGTGCCTGCAGAGATCAAGAACAACGAGTTCCGCGTCGCGATGACGCCCGCGGGCGTCGACGCGCTCGTCGGCCGCGGCCACGACGTCGCCATCCAGGCCGGCGCGGGCACCGGAGCCGGCTACCTCGACACCGAGTACGCCGAGGCCGGCGCGACGATCGTCGCCACCGCCGCCGAGGCGTGGTCGGCCGACCTCGTGCTGAAGGTCAAGGAGCCGATCGCCGCCGAGTACGGCTTCCTCCGCACCGACCTCACGCTCTTCACCTACCTCCACCTCGCGGCCGACCTGCCGCTGACGCGCGCGATCCTCGACTCGGGCGTCACGGCGATCGCCTACGAGACCGTGCAGCTCGCCGACCGCTCGCTGCCGCTCCTCACCCCGATGAGCGAGGTCGCCGGCCGGCTCGCCCCGCAGGTCGGCGCTGCCGAACTGCTCGCCTCGAAGGGCGGCCGCGGCATGCTGCTCGCGGGCGTGCCCGGCACCTCGCCCGCCAAGGTCGTCGTCATCGGCGGCGGTGTGGCCGGCGAGCAGGCCGCGGCCACTGCCCTCGGCCTCGGCGCCGACGTCACCGTCTTCGACATCTCGCTGCCGAAGCTGCGCGAGATCGACGCGCGCTACGACCACCGCATCCACACCCTGGCCTCCTCACCGTACGAGATCGCGCGTCAGCTGAAGGACGCCGACCTCGTCGTCGGCGCCGTGCTCGTTCCGGGTGCCGCGGCGCCGAAGGTCGTCAGCGACGCGATGGTCGCCACCATGAAGCCGGGCTCGGTGCTCGTCGACATCGCGATCGACCAGGGCGGATGCTTCGAGGGCTCGCGCCCGACGACGCACGCAGAGCCGACGTTCCGCGTGCACGACGCGATCTACTACTGCGTCGCCAACATGCCCGGTGCCGTGCCCGCGACCTCGACGCCCGCGCTCACGAACGCGACGCTGCCGTACACGCTGAAGATCGCCGACCTCGGCTGGGAGGCCGCGCTCGCCGCAGACCCCGCGCTCGCGAAGGGCCTGAACGCCACGGCCGGCAAGCTCACGAACGAGGGCGTCGCCGCAGCGCACGGCCTCGAGCTCGCATCGATCTGATCAGGCCGATCTGATCGGAGTCCGCCTCGGCGGCGCCCGGCTCAGGAGAGCGAGAGGAAGAGCTTCTCGATCTCGTCGACGCTGAGGCGCCCCGAGGCATCCGTCGTCTGCGGCGCGTCGGGCTCGGCCAAGCACTCCCGCATCGCCGTCGAGATGACCGCGAAGCCGGCCTTGTCGAGCGCGCTCGAGACGGCGGAGAGTTGGGTGACGACCGTGCGGCAGTCGGCGCCCGACTCCACGGCGTCGATGACCGCGTTGAGCTGGCCGCGTGCGCGCTTCAGGCGATTGGCGATGCGCCGCTGCGCGTCGGCCTTGGCGTCCACCGCGGTCGTCATGACGCGCCGCCGAGCGTGACGGGCAGTCCGGCCTGGTGCCACGCCACGATGCCGCCGTCGATGTTGATCGCGTCGATGCCGCGGCTCTCGAGGTACTGCGCGGCCTGGGCGCTCCGGCCCCCCGCATGGCAGAGCACGTAGACGGTGGTGTCGCTCGGCACCTCTGCCACGCGTTCGACGAGTTCGCCGAGCGGGATGTCGAGCGTGCCCTCGATGCGGGCCTGGGCGAGTTCGCCCGGCTCGCGCACGTCGAGGATGACGGCGTCGGCGATCGCGTGGACGTCGTTCGGGGTGGTGGATCGCATCGGTGCTCCTGTGTCGAATGGGTCGGGTGTCGGGCGGGGGACGGGGGCCGCTACGCGGCCAGTGGCAGTTCGGCGAGCGACCTGGCGCGCTGCCCGTCGCGCCAGGTGAGGTAGCCGCCGTCGAGGTTCACGACGTCGTGGCCGAGCTCGGCGAGCAGGCGAGCCGCGGTGTGCGCGCCCTGCCCGACTCGGCAGTGCACGACGACGCGACGGCCTGCGAACTCGGCGTGCCGTTCGCGCAGCGATTCGACGGGAACCCACAGCGCGCCGGGGATCAGCCCTTCGGCGAGCTGCGCCGCTGCGCGCACGTCGAGGAGCACCGCGCCGGCGGCGATCTCGTGCTCGAGCTCGTGCCACTGGATGACGCGGTCCTCACCGCTCGCGAGATTGCGGGCGACGTAGCCGAGCATGTTGATCGGGTCCTTCGCCGATCCGTACTGCGGGGCGTAGGCGAGCTCGAGGTCGGCGAGAGCGGATGCCGCGAGGCCGGCGCTCATCGCCGTGGCGATGACGTCGATGCGCTTGTCGACGCCGTCGGTGCCGACGGCCTGGGCGCCGAGGATCCGGTCGTCGACGGCGTCGATCACGAGCTTCATCGAGAGCGGGGCGGCGCCGGGGTAGTAGGCGGCGTGCGAGGCGGGGTGGGTGTGGACGACCCGCACGTCGCGGCCGCGCTCCCGTGCCACCCGTTCAGTCCAGCCGACGCTCGCGGCGGTGAGGCCGGCCGCGTCGACGATGGCGGTGCCGAGGGCCGGTCGTGACGGTGCGGCATCGCCGGCGATCGTGTCGGCGACCGCTCGACCGTGGCGGTTCGCGAGGCCGGCCAGGGTGACGAGGCGACCGGAGTCGTCGATCGCGTCGCGCTTCTCGGCCGCGTCGCCGATCGCGAAGATCGCGGGATCGCTCGTGCGGTGGAAGTCGTCGACGGCGATGCCGCCTCCCGTGCCGATCGTGAGGCCGGCTGCGGCCGCGAGGGAGGTCTCGGGGGTCACGCCGATCGCCGCGACGACGAGGTCGGTGGCGATGCGGCTGCCGTCGTCGAGCACGACGTGGTCGGTGCCGATCGAGGTCGTGACCTGCCCGAGTCTCACGTCGATGCCGAGACCGGCGAGGTGGTCGGCGATCGGGGCGGCCATCTCCTCGTCGAGCGTGGCGAGCAGGTGCGCGCCGCGCTGCACGAGTGTGACGTCGAGGCCGCGCCGGTGCAGGTTGTCGGCCATCTCCACGCCGATGAAGCCGCCGCCGATGACGACGACCGCGCCGTCGGCGGGCACGTGGTCGAGCTCCGCCATGAGCCGGTCGAGGTCGTCGAGGGTACGGAGCGCGTGCACCGGGGCATCCGTCGCGATGCCCGCCGGCCGTCGCGGTGCTGCGCCGGGGGAGAGCACGAGCTCGTCGTAGGCGATCTCGGTCGTCGAGTCGTCGTCGAGTCGATGCACCGTGACGGTCTTCGCGGCCCGGTCGATCGCGACGGCCTCGTGCCGGACCCGCGCGTCGATGCGGAACCGCGCGGCGAGCCGTTCGGGGCTCTGCAGCGACAGGGCGTCGCGATCGGCGATCGCGCCCGACACGTGGTACGGCAGTCCGCAGTTCGCGAAGGAGACCTCGCTGCTGCGCTCGAGCACGATGATCTCGCGCTGCTCGTCGAGTCGGCGGAGTCTCGTCGCGGCCGACATGCCGCCGGCGACGCCGCCGATGACGACGGTCGTGCGGGCGCCGTCGCGCTCGGGTGCGGAGGTGGATTCGATTCGTGCTGGACTCACCCGATGGACGCTAGCACAATACCCTGGGGGTATCGAAAGAGCCTCTGGCGCGGCGATGCTCCGAGAAATCCGCGTGATTGCACGTATGGTGTCGGTGTGCGGCGGCTCGATCGGAACAGCGACGAGGAGGACATCCTCGACCCCGAGATCGACGCTGCCGCCGAGAACCTGACTCCGGATCACATGCGACACGACATCACGAGCCCAGACGCCCTGAGCCTCGGCGACCCCGACCTCGTCGCGGGCAACGTCGCCGAGCCCGCCTGGCGTCGCTGGAACGCCGAACTGGCCGCCGTCGGCGGTCGCTCACCGCTCGCGCGCTTCGTCGACACCCCGCGCACCCGCATCGAGCTCTCGACGACCCACCCCGGGGGCCTCCCGCAGTTCATCACGGGCAAGTCCACGCTGCTCTCGAGCCTCATCCGCGACGAGCTCGCGCTGCGCAACGCCCGGCTGGCAGCGGCGGAGATCACCCAGAAGGGCATCGAACTGCGCTCCGTGCGCGGCATCGAGTCGGTGCACCTGGCCATCGGCCTCGCGTCGTGGCGCAACGCGGGCGAGGAGTACCTGGCTCCCGTGCTGCTGCGCCCGCTCGCGATCCGTCGCTACGGCCGCGACTTCGAGGTGAAGCTCAAGGGCCAGCCGTTCCTGAACCCGGCGCTCGCGCGCGAGCTCCGCGAGCAGTTCCAGATCACCCTCGACGCCGAGGCCTTCGTCGCGCTCGCCATCACGAACGGCGTGTTCAAGCCGCAGCCCGTGATCGACCGCCTCCGCGGCCTCACGAGCCACCTGCCGTGGTTCCACGTCGCGCCGCGCCTCGTCGTCTCGTCGTTCGCCGAGGTCGGCCCCGAGATGGCAGCGGATGCCGCGAAGCTCGACCACCCCGTCATCGACGCCATCGCCGGCAACCCGTCCGCCCGCGCGGCCGTCGTCGCGGCGACCGGCGAGCGTGTGCGTGCGGTGTCGCAGGATGCGCGTCCGCCGTCGACGGACACGCTGCTGCTCGACGCCGACCCCGAGCAGGAGCAGGCGGTCGCCGAGATCGAGGCCGGCACCTCGGTCGTCGTGAAGACCCTGCCCGGCACGGGCGGCACGCAGACCATCGTCAACGCGATCGGCGCGCTCGTCGCGAAGGACAAGCGCGTGCTCGTCGTCGGCGCCCGCCGCGCGAGCCTCGACGGCATCGCCCACCGCCTCGGCCAGGTCGGGCTCGGCGGCGCCGCCGTGACCACGGCGGGGCTGCGACGTGAACTCATCCAGTCGATCTCGCGCAACGAGAAGGCCGAGCGGCCGCGGGTCGCCGACGTCGACGACGCGCTCGTCCGCCTCCGGAAGGTGCTGCTCGACTACCGATCGGCGCTCACCCGCAAGGACCCGGAGCTGCACGTGTCCGTGCTCGACGCGCTCGGCGAGCTCGCGAGCCTCGCGCTCGTCTCGAGCCCGCCGTCGACGACGGCGCGGCTCGACCAGGCCGCGCTCGTGGCGCTCGCCGACGGCCGTGACGAGGTCGCTCGAGCCCTCGCCCGGGCCGCGGAGCTCGGCGAGTTCCGCTACGGGCCCGGCGACTCGCCCTGGTACGGTGCGTCGTTCACCTCGTCCGACGAGGCGACGAGTGCGCACGAACTCGCGAAGCGCCTCTCCCGCAGCGACCTGCCGCGCCTGCTCGATCGGGGCCGCGCGCTCATCGCGCAGACCCGACTGCGCGAGTTCGAGTCCGTCGCCGAGCTCGGCGTGTTCCTGCGGCTCCTGCTCGACGTGCGCGAGACGCTCGACCGCTTCCAGCCGTCGGTCTACGACCGCCCGCTCGGAGAGCTCATCGCCGCCACCTCGTCGCGCCGCGATTCGCCCGGGATGTCGGGAGCCAACCGTCGTCGTCTGCGCCGGCACGCGCTCGAATTCGTCCGCCCCGGCGTGCATGTCAACGACCTGAACTCGGCGCTCCGCGGCATCCAGCAGCAGCGCACCCTCTGGCAGCGGTACTCGGATGCCGGCGCGATCCCCGGTGTCCCGGTGGGCATCGACGACGTGCACGTCGCCTACCAGCACGTCGTCGGCGATCTCGGGGCCCTCGATGCGCCGCTCGGCGTCGTCGGCACCTCGCGGCAGCTCGCCGCCCGGCCGGTGCGCGAACTCACCTCGACCCTCGCCGGCCTCGCCGCCGAGTCCGAGGTGCTGACGAACCTGCAGGAGCGCACTGCGGTGCTCGGCCGGCTGCGCGACCTCGGCCTCGACCCGCTGCTGCTCGACCTCGCCGAGCGCCACGTGCCCGAGCGGGCCGTCGCCGCAGAGCTCGAACTCGCCTGGTGGCAGTCGGTGCTCGAGTCGATGCTCGCCACCGAGAAGGCGCTCCTCGGCGCGAACACCACCGTGCTCGACCGACTCGAGGGCGACTTCCGACTCGTCGACGAGGCGCACGCCTCCGCTGCGGGCCCGCAGCTCGCCTGGCGACTCGCCGAGAACTGGAAGGTCGCGCTCGTCGACCACGCCGACGAGGCCGGTCGCCTGAAGCGGATGCTGCGCGGCGACCGGGTGCGCCCGCAGGAGCTGCAGTCGGAGACGCCGCACCTGTTCCGCGCCCTCGCCCCGGTCTGGCTCGCCTCGCCGTACGACGTCGCGGGCATCGACGACGCGATCGGCTTCGACACCGTGATCCTCGTCGACGCCGGTGCAACGAGCATCGCCGAGAACCTCGGCGCCATCCGCCGGGCGAAGCAGGTCGTCGCGTTCGGCGACCCCGTCACGCAGACCCCCACGCTCTTCGAGACCGGGATCGACGACGTCGAGCAGCCGCGGGTGTCCTCGACCGAGCACGGCGTCGACGCGCTGCACGCGGACTCCGCGCTCGCGCGACTCGGCGAGCTGCTGCCGACGCTGACGCTGACCCGCAGCTACCGCGCGGGCGGTGAAGACCTCGCCGAGCTCGTGAACAACCGTTTCTACGCCGGGCGCATCGCGTCGCTGCCCTGGGCCGGCAGCTTCCTCGGCCACGGCAGCCTCGGCCTGCACTACGTCGCCGGCAACGGCCTGCCCGACTCCGTCACCGGCACCGTCGAATCCATCGACTCCGAGGTGGCGAAGGTCGTCGAGCTCGTCATGGAGCACGCCGTCAAGCGCCCGCGCGAATCGCTCATGGTGATCACCGCGAGCACCAAGCACGCCGGTCGGGTGCACCAGTCGGTGCTCGCCGCGTTCGCCAAGCGCACCGATCTCTCCGACTTCATCCTCAAGGACCGAGCCGAGCCGTTCACGGTGCTGACCCTCGAGCAGGCCGTCGCGCAGAGCCGCGACCGGGTGATCTTCTCGGTCGGGTACGGCCGCACCCCGCACGGCCGGTTGCTCTCCAACTTCGGATCGCTCGGCGAGCCCGGCGGAGACCGACTGCTCGCGGTCGGCATGACCCGCGCCCGCCGCTCGATGGACCTCGTCTCGGCGTTCCGTCCCGATGACATCGACGAGGAGCGCCAGAGCCACGGCGTCCTCGCCCTCGCGAACGTGCTCTCCCAGACCGAGGAGCGCGCAGCGAGCCCGAGCGCGACGGGCGAGGCGCCGTCGATGGTGCACGATCTCGCCGCGAGGCTCGAGCGCCGCGGCATCCGCGTGAGCGTCGGTCATCGTGGCCGGCTCGCACTCGCCGCCGCGAACGCGGGCAAGGCCGTCGTCGTCGAGACCGATGACGCGCTCGCCGGCCTCAGCCTGCGCGAGTCCCTGCGGCTGCGGCCCGATGTGCTCCGCCGACTCGGCTGGCACTACCTGCGGGTGCACAGCTTCGAGCTCTTCGGCAACCCCGAGGCGGTCGCCTCACGCGTCGCGTCGCTGCTCGGACGGCCCGAGGCCGAGCGATCGTCGGATGCCGCGGCCGAACGCCGATGACCGAGGAACCACGCCAGCGCGTCGAACGCGCCGCCGGGCGGGCGCGCCGTGCCAGGCTCACGCCCGCGCCGGGCTCCGATCCGTCGCCCGAGACGCCCGTCGAACAGGCTCCCGAGCCGGCGCCGCGGCAGACGGGGAAGGCCCGCGCAGCGTCATCCGACGACGACCGCCTGACGCGGGACCGGCCTCCGCACTGGAAGCAGACCTGATCACTCGCGGTGCGCGCCGGTGCCGTCCCGCTGCTCGGCGAGCAGATCGCGGATCTGGGCGAGCACGGTGAGCTCGGTCTCGGGTTCTTCGGGGTCGGGCCGGCCGGCCTTGCGCTTGGCCTCCGCCCGCTCCTTGAAGTGGTTCATCGGCATGACGAACACGAAGTAGACGACGGCGGCGACCGCGAGGAACGAGATGACCGCGCCGATGATCGAACCGTAGGCGAAGGTCGCACTGCCGAGCTGGAAGGTCAGCTCATCCAGGCTGTCGGCCTTGAACAGCAGGCTGATCAGCGGATTGATGAGTCCTTCGACGATCGCGTTCACGACCGCGGTGAACGCGGCGCCGATGACCACCGCGACGGCGAGGTCGATGACGTTGCCGCGCATGATGAATTCCTTGAAGCCCTTGATCACGGCCTCTCCCTCCGTCGGTCGTCGGATCCGGGTCTCGTGGATGCGACGCGCACCACGCTAGCCGAAGCTCAGCTCGAGGCTGAGGAGCCGCCGCCGCTGCTTCCGCTCCCCGATGACGAGGACGACGAACCCGACTTGGACGAGCCGCCCGAGCTCGATGACGAGGAGCTCGAGGACCCGGAGCTCGAGGACCCGGAACTCGAGGACCCGGAACCGCCGGAGCCCCCGTTGCGGGAATCGGTGCGGTAGAAGCCCGAGCCGTTGAAGGTCACGCCGATCGTGTTGAAGAGCTTGCGCAGCTTGCCGCCGCAGACCTCGCAGACCGTCAGCGTGTCGTCGGTGAACGCCTGGTGGATGTCGAAGGCGTTGTCGCACTCGGTGCAACGGTAGGAGTAGGTGGGCATGGTGCTTCTTCCGATCTCGGGTGACGCGCCGGCGTGCAGCCGGTCAGAACGCGATGATGCGCGTGGGCGTCACGACGCCGTTGACGGCTTGGTCGTGCACCTCACGCGGCACGGCCTCGACGAATTCGCTGTCGAAGACCACGGCGTACACCGGAGGACATTTTCCCATCGATCCGAGGGTCTTGTCGAAATAGCCCCTGCCCCAGCCGAGGCGCATGCCCGTCGCGTCGATCGCGGCCGCCGGCACGATGATGAGATCGACGTCGTTGATCGCCATCGGACCGAGCAGTTCGCCGACCGCTTCCGGAGTGCCGTGCAGGCCCAGCGTCTCGGTCTCCTCCTCGCCGACGGTCCAGTCGAGCAGGCCGTCTTCGCGCGTCACCGGGAAGAGCACGCGGATGCCGCGGGCCTCCGCCCAGTTGACGAACGGCCTGGTGTTCGGTTCGGTCGGCATCGACAGGTAGCAGGAGATCGACTCCGCCTCGGTGGAGCCGATCAGTTCCTCGAGGCGGGCCGTGAAGCCCTCGGTCGCGAGTTCGCGTTCATGGGCCGGCATGTTCCGGCGTCGCTCGCGCAGTTCGGCGCGAAGGATGCGCTTGTCTACATCCGGATCGTCGGGCATGGCACACATCCTAGGACGAAGCGGCCGGTTCCCCGTCCAGGGGCTGGCGGTACGCTGAACCGCATGACTCATCGGATCACGAAGGCCGTCATCCCCGCTGCTGGGCTGGGCACGCGCTTCCTGCCTGCGACGAAGGCGATGCCCAAGGAGATGCTCCCCGTCGTCGACAAGCCGGCCATCCAGTACGTCGTCGAGGAGGCCGTCGACGCAGGCCTGACCGACGTGCTGATGGTGACGGGGCGCAACAAGAACGCCCTCGAGAACCACTTCGACCGCGTCGCCGAGCTCGAGGCGACCCTGGAGGCGAAGGGCGACACCGCGAAGCTCGCGAAGGTCAACGAGTCGACCGACCTCGCCGACATGCACTACGTGCGCCAGGGCGACCCGCTCGGGCTCGGGCACGCGGTGCTGCGTGCCCGCATGCACGTCGGCAACGAGCCGTTCGCCGTGCTGCTCGGCGACGACATCATCGACGCCCGCGACACCCTGCTGACGCGGATGCTCGAGGAGCAGGGCGCGAGGAATGCCTCGATCGTCGCACTGCTCGAGGTCGACCCCGACTCCATCCACCTCTACGGTGCCGCAGCGGTCGAGGCGACCGACGATCCCGACGTCGTGCGGGTCACCGGCCTCGTCGAGAAGCCGGCGAAGGAGGTCGCCCCGTCGAACTACGCGGTGATCGGCCGCTACGTGCTGAAGCCCGAGGTCTTCGGCATCCTCGAGCACACCCCGCCCGGCAAGGGCGGCGAGATCCAGCTGACCGACGCGCTCATGACGATGGCAGGAGATGTCGAGGGCACCGGCGGCGTGTACGGCGTCGTCTTCCGCGGCCGTCGCTACGACACCGGCGACAAGCTCGACTACATCAAGGCCGTCATCCAGCTCGCCGCGGATCGCGACGACATCGGACCGGATCTTCGCCCGTGGCTCGTGGAGTACGCGGCAGGACTCGATACAGTCTGAGCATGCCCGCAGTCGCCGTGCCCACTCTGCGAGACGGCGACGTCACGCTGCGACCCATCCGCGTCCGCGACGCGAAGCCGCTCGAGCGGGTGCTGGTCGCGAACCGCGGGTGGCTGCGGCAGTGGGAGGCGACCTATCCGGGCGGCGGATCGATCATCGACACGCGGTCGAGCATCCGCAATCTGCTGGCCCATGCGCGCAGCGGCCATGCACTGCCGTTCGTCATCGAGGTCGACGGTGCGCTGGTCGGCCAGCTGAACGTCTCGTCGATCACGTACGGCTCGCTCTCCTCGGCGACGATCGGCTACTGGGTCGCCCAGGATGTCGCGGGGCGCGGCATCACCCCGACGGCGGTCGCGCTCGCGACCGACTTCTGCTTCGGCACCCTGCGGCTGCACCGCATGGAGATCTGCATCCGCCCGGAGAACGGGCCGTCGCTCCGGGTCGTGGAGAAGCTCGGCTTCCGGTACGAGGGGTTCCGTCGACGGTTCATCCACATCAACGGCGTCTGGAGCGACCACTTCGCGTTCGGCCTCGTGGCCGAGGAGGTGCCGCACGGCGTGCTCCGGCGCTGGCGCGACGGGCGTGTGCCGGAGGGGGTCGCCCGGGTGAACGCCGAGGACCGGGCGGCATCCGCGCACCCGCTGCAGCTCCCTGATCGGTGAACACGCGGGCGTCGAGTACGGCTGAAGGCATGTAGTGACCTAGCGTTGTCCCATGGACGTGATCGGTGGGGGACTGCTCGTGGCTGTGGCAGCCGCGCTGTGGATCGCGTACCTCCTGCCGAACTGGCTGCGTCGTCGTCAGTACCTGGCGACGGAACGCAACGCGGTGCGTCTCCAGCAGACGCTCCGCATCCTCGCCGAGACCGCAGAGACGCCCGAGCCCGTCCGGGTCGAGGCGACCGCTCGCGAGGTCGCTGCACAGCAGCGCATCCTGCAGCAGCGCGAGGCGACGGCCAGACTCACCGCGGAGGCCGAGGAGCGCGAGGCGCTCGCCGAGCGCTGGGCCGCCGAAGGCGCAGTGGATGCCGCGCGGCTCCGTGTGGGCATCGTGCTCGCCGCTGCCGCAGCGGCGACCGAGCCGATCACCATCGTCGCGCCCGCCGAGGGGCCGGAGGCCGCCCCGGCGCCCGCCCGACCCTCGATGAGCGCCGTCGCCCGCAAACGGCTTCGCCGAGGACGCGCCGTGTGCTCGCTCGTGCTGCTCGTCTCCGTGCTCATCGTCATCGCCGGCGGCATCGCGACCGCGTTCGGCGCCTCGCTCGTCGTTCCCGTGATCGGAGCGGTGGGCATCGCGCTCGCCTTCGCCGGTCTCGTCCGCCTCGCTCGAGTGCGGCCCGCTGCTCCCGTCGTGGCACGGCCCGCGGCCGCCGTCGAGGCGCAGCCCTTCGAGCCCATCGACCTCGTCGAGCCCGAGTCGACCGCCGACGACGGCTGGGTGCCGCAGCCGCTGCCGCGACCGCTCCACCTCTCGCGCGGCACGATCGCCGCGATGGCGATGGCCTCCATCGACGCTGCGGCTGAGCTGAAGCGCGCGGAGGTCGGCGACGACATCGCGCGTCGGGCGGCCGAACTGGAGCCCGAGCTGCCCGTCATCACGCCGGCCGCCCCGGCGGCCACGGCGCCGCGTTCACGGCCGACGACCGCGGTGGTGCACGACGATGCCCCCGCGAGCCCGTATGCGCGCATGGGCATCATCGACGACGCCCGGCCTGGTTTCGAGGATCTCGACGCGGTACTGCGCCGCCGCAGGCAGGCGGGCTGAGCGAAGGCGGTGGTCCGAACCATCGCCCTCGAGATGATAGGCTCTTTCTCGCTCGGGCCCATGGCGCAGTTGGTAGCGCGTCTCGTTCGCAATGAGAAGGTCGGGGGTTCGAATCCCCCTGGGTCCACCGAGTCGAAGGGCTCCCGCGATGCGGGAGCCCTTCGTGCGTCCGGCCCGCACACGGTTCGGCGACATCACGAAACCGGTGATCCTCTCCGATCCGATCACGCCGCCTGGACAGTACCCTCGAACGGACCTGCATTCGAGCGTGCGAACCGGAGGAGTACGACATGAGGGCGACCTCGAGACCTCGCACGGGCGCCGCCGGGGTGCCGGCCATCGATCTGCGGCGTTGGGCGAAGCACAGGCCGGCCTTGCGCGACACGTACCATGTGCTCGTCGAACTCGACGCGATCCAGCGCGACGCGACTCCCGGAACGGAGGCCGAACGCGATCGTCGTGCCGCACTCGAGGTGCTCGTGCGCCGCGGCGTGCTCACCGAGGCGGTGGCCGCCGACGCGGCAGCAGCGCCGATCGGCGGCGCCGCCACGACGGTGCCGCGTCCGAAGCGTCGCGCGCCGAAGGCTCTTCCCACTCGGATCGTCGAAGACCGTCCTGCCGATCCCGGCGCCGTGGGCGCCGTCGGTCTCATCGTGCTCGCGCTGGTCTCGGTCGCGGTTCCGGCGTTCACCGGACTCGATCTCGTGGTGGCGTATTGGGTGTCGACCGGGCTGCTACTCGCAGGCGAACTGGTGCTCGCGACGACGGCGGGTCGCGGTGCCAGTGCACCGCGCCGCATCGGTCGACTCAGCCCGGTCGCGTTGCGCTGGGTCGCCGCGCTCGCAGCTCTCGTCCCCGCCCTCGTGCTCGTGACTGCGCTCGCCGATCCCGTCGGCGCGACTCGCTACGTCGGGGCGTTCCTCGGTGCGCAGGCCATGATGGTGTTCGGCATCGTCGCGTTCTCGGAGATCGCCCGGAAGCAGGACTGGAATGCCCGTGGTGGACGCTCTGCCGATCCGCGGGTCGAACGCGGCGAACCGTTGCGCATCGACGTCGGGGCGTTCGTCGGCATCGCACTCGTCGCGGTCGCGCCGCTCGCAGTGGTGGCGAGCCTCGTCGCCGGGGTCCGCCCCGTGTCCGCGGGGTGGGTCGCGACCGGTCTGCTCGTCGCCGCCGCATTCGTGCTCGGGCTCACCGGCGGCCGCGCCGACCAACTGGCACCTGCGCGCCGGGGCCGACTGAGCTCCGTGGCGCTGCGATGGGTGGTGGCACTCGCGATCGTGACCCCGGTCACCCAGGTCGCGATGATGTTCACAGAGCTCGATGCGCTCTGGAAGGCGATGGCGGGGGGCCTCACGGTCCAGTCGCTCGCGGTCATCGGGCTCATCGCGCTGCCGTCGATCGCCCGCGGCCAGGAGCGCGGCGGTCCGCTGCGAGCCTGAGGCGCCGGGGCTTAGGGTTGAACGGATGTCGCAAGCGCCTGAGACCCGGTCGATCACCCTCCCCGAAGGCCATCGCTGGCGCGCCTACTGGGTGTGCGTCGCCGTGGCCGCCCTCACGATCCTCGACCTGTCGAAGGTCAACGTCGGACTCCCGGCGATCGAGGACGCCTTCGGCGCCGGTTCGACGGAGCTCCAGCTCATCGTCGCGGGCTACGTGCTCACCTTCGGCCTGACGCTCGTGCCGGCCGGTCGCATCGGCGACCAGCGCTCGCGCAAGACCCTCTTCATCGTGGGCCTCAGCCTCTTCACGCTCACGAGCCTCGCCGCCGCGCTCGCGCCCACCGTCGAGGTGCTGCTGATCGCCCGCCTCCTGCAGGGCGTCGCCGCGGGCATCCAGATGCCGCAGGTGCTCGGCATCATCCAGGAGCTCTTCACCGGCAAGGAGCGCGGCAAGGCGTTCGGCCTCTTCGGGGCGACGATCGGTCTCGCGACCGCGTTCGGGCCGACGCTCGGCGGGCTGATGATCGCGATCGGCGGGCCCGAAGACGGCTGGCGCGGCATCTTCTGGATGAACGTGCCGCTGGCGCTCGCCGCGATCGCGCTCGCGATCTGGCTGCTGCCGGTGACGCGGCATCCCTCGTCGAAGCCGTTGTCACTCGACCCGGTCGGCCTCGTGCTCTTCGCCGTCACCGTGATCTCCCTCATGTGGCCGTTCCTCTTCACGACGGGCTCGCCGAGCGACAACCCGGCCCGCTGGTGGGTGCTCGTGCTGTTCGTCTTCGCGATCACCGCGTTCGTCGCGTGGGAGCGCCACTACGCGGCATCCGGCAAGCACCCGCTCGTGCCGCTCGCCCTCTTCGGTGTGAGCTCGTTCCGCAACGGCACGGCGCTCGCGAGCGTGTACTTCGCGGCGATGCCGTCGATGTTCCTGCTCACGACGCTCTACCTGCAGCACGGGCTCGGGCTCGAGGCCGTCTTCGCCGGCATGGTCGGCATCGGCTTCGCCCTGATGAGCGCGATCGGGTCCTGGGTCGGCGGCACGCTCGTGAACCGCCTCGGCCGGCCGCTCGTCGTCTGGGGGCTCGCGCTCCTCTTCGTCGGCATCGGGCTGCTCGTGCTCTTCGCGCTCACGACACCGCCCGCGGTGACACCCTGGGCGATGGCGGGCGCGATGGTGATCGGCGGCGCCGGGGGCGGCCTCGTCGTCTCGCCGAACCAGACCCTCACGCTCATGGAGATCCCGGTCAAGCAGGGCGGTCTGGCCGGCTCGGTCGGCCAGCTCGGCCAGCGCATCGGCACAGCGATCGGCACGGCCGTCACGCTCTCGCTCTTCTACTCGACGATCTTCCGCGAGTCCGACGGCGAACCCGACCTCACCGTGTACCACCACGCCTACGGCATCGGCATGCTCGCCGTCGCGATCTTCGTCGCGATCGCCTTCGCGATCGGCGTGGCCGATCTCGGGGCGCGTCGGCGCCAGCGCAGCGCACTCGGCGCGACGGAGTCGGCTGCCGCCTGACGTGGGCGCATCGGGCGGCCTGCATTCCCGCGTCAGCGGATCGCGAGGAACCGGGCGCGTTCGGGCTGGTCGTAGTGCTCGATCGCCGCGCGCAAGGCGACCCGCGGCATCGTCGCGGCGTGCCGCTCGACGAACGCCGTGAGCCGCTCCCGATCGTGGTCGCCGGCGGCACGGAGCACCCAGCCGAGGGCCTTCTGCACGAGCGGCTCGGGGTCGTCGGCGAGGGTCTCGGAGAGTTCGAAGGCATCGTCGAGCTCGCCGCGGCGGAGGAAGGCGAACGTCGCCACGAGCGCGGTGCGGCGTTCGGGCCAGAACCCGGATGCCGCGAGCCGGGCGAGCGGCGCACGGTCGCGGTCGAGCAGGTGGCCGCCGACGACGTCGCGCGCGGCGAGGTCGACGAGATCCCACTGGTCGATGCGGTCGTGCCGGCGGAGGTAGAGCTCGTACAGCTCGTCGCGGCGCGCCTCTGAGGTCTTCGGCCGCGCGGCGGACTTGCCCATGATGCTGCAGGCGAGGGCGCGCACCTCGTGCGTCGGCTGCTCGAGCAGCGTCTCGAGCTCGCCTGCCGGCAGGTCGAGCGCCGTCTTCGCGAGTTCGAACACGGCGCCCATGCGCACCCCGATGAACGGGGCATCCGGGTCGGGTGGGAAGTAGCGCGTGTACTTCTCGCGCTCCTCGTCGCTCGCGAGGTCTTCGAGCGTGGCGACGAGCGCCGCGGCATCCGTCATGGCGCCCTCCCGTCGTCGGGATCAGCGTACGGCGGCGGCGCCCTCCGCGACAGGGGCGTCCGAGAAGGCGAGCTTCGGAACGAAGGCGAGCAGCACGGCCGCCACGGCGGCCGTGAGTCCGCAGACGAGCCAGACGGTGACGTACCCGCCGAAGGCGCCGGCGGTGCCCGTGGCGGCCTCACCGGCGGCGCCGAGCAGCGCGATGCCGAAGACGCACGAGGCGATGGCGCCGCCGACGGTCTTCACGGAGTTCGTGAGGCCCGTCGCGACGCCGGTCTGATGGGCGGGGGCCGCTGCCGCGGCGGCGGCCGGGAGTGCGGCGACGAGGGCGCCGGAGCCGATGCCCGCGATGATCATGTTCGCGAGCACCTGCGCGTAGCCGTCATGGAACGGCAGGAACAGCAGGTAGCCGATCGCGACGAGCGAGCTCGCCCCGATGAGCGCCACCCGCGGGGTGACCCAGCGGGTCGCGAGCGGGAACAGCATCGCGCCGACCACGAGTGAGAGCACGTAGGCGCCGACGAGGATCGACGTCTGCCCGGTCGTCGCGCTGAGGCCGAAGCCGTACACGGACGCATCCGTGCGGGCGAAGGTCGAGAGGGGCGCCTGCGCGCCGAGCACGCTGACGCCGAAGAGCCCCGCCGTGAGGAAGATCGGCCAGAGCGTGGGCTCGCGGAACATGCGCACGTCGATGAGCGGATCGGGGTGCTTCAGCTCGTACCGCGCGAACGGGATCACGAGCAGGGCGCCGAGCGCCACGAGCGCCCACGAGAGCAGGTCGGCCGGGCCGTTCAGGCGCATGAAGCTGAGCCCGCCCGTGAGCGAGAGCAGGGCGAGCGAGATGAGGATGAGCCCGCCGGTGTCGAGCGTGCCGCCCGTGAGGTCGGGCGACTCCTTCACCCCGAAGAGCACGACGAAGAAGCACGCGATCACGGCGACGGCCGGCACGAGGAGCAGCACCTGCATGGGCAGCAGCTCCGCGAGGGCGCCCGCCGAGAGCGCGCCGGCGATCGCGCCGAGCTCGAGTGCCGCGACGAGCAGGCCCGCCGCCTTGCGGGTCATCGCCGCCGGGCGGTCGGCCGAACGGCTGCGCGACCAGATGAGCGCGATCTCGAGGGGCAGCCAGACGACGTAGAACCCCTGCAGCGCCCAGGCGACGAGGAACACC
The DNA here is from genome assembly GCF_001429165.1 of Agromyces sp. Root81. Classification (GTDB taxonomy): domain Bacteria; phylum Actinomycetota; class Actinomycetes; order Actinomycetales; family Microbacteriaceae; genus Agromyces. Next base: position 20,437 of record NZ_LMIR01000003.1, on the reverse strand, counting down.
CAGAACTGGTCGGTGAAGGCGAGCGCGATCGAGGCGACGGCCGTCACCGCCGTCGACCACACGAGCATGCGCTTGTGGCCGACCATGTCGCCGAGCTTCGCGAACGCGGGCACGACGAGGGCGGAGAGCATGAGCTGCGTGCCCTCGAGCCAGTTCACGTCGGCGTCGTGGATGCCGAGGTGGCGCGCGATGTCGGTCAGCAGGGGCGTGTAGTAGCCCTGCAGGATGCCGCTCGTGAACTCGACGAAGGCGAGGAATCCGACGATCGCGGCGACGGGACCGAGTCTGGCAGCACGCATCGTCGAGGCTCCTTCGGGTTCGGGTGGAATCACCCTAATGGGTCAGGCGTCTCACTCGGGAATCGCGGTGATGAGGGCGCGGTGGAATCGCTCGCCGCGCTCGAGGCTGTCGATCGTGACCCACTCGTCGACCCCGTGGATCGATGCGCGTTGCGCGGCGGTCATGGCGATCGGCGCGAAGCGGTAGACGGCGGGGGAGAACCGGTGGAAGTACCGTGAATCGGTCGCCGCCATCATGAGGTACGGCGCGGTCGTCGCCTCGGGATACGAGGCCGCAACGGCCTGCGTGATCGCCGCGAACTGCGCCGAGTCGGTCGGCGACTCGGGCGACGGGTCGCTGCCCTCCACCACGGTCACCTCCACCTCGGAGTCGCGGATGACGCGGCGCAGGTGCGCGACGACCGACTCGACGGTCTCGCCGACGGCGATGCGCAGGTTCAGCGTGGCCGTCGCCTGCGAGGGCAGCACGTTGTCGGCGGTGCCGGCCTCGAGCATCGTGGCGGCGACGGTGGTGTGCACGAGGGCGGCCGGCTCGCCGCCCAGGCGGGAGAAGACGCGGGCGGTGACCCAGGGCAGGGCGACGAGGAGACGGAGTAGCAGCCGCGACGTGCCGCGCGTGTGCGGCACGAAGCTCGAGAGCATCGCCCGCATCGATCGCGGCATGCGCTTCGGGAACGGGTTCGGCGCGAGCCGGTCGACGGCGCGGGCGATGCGCGCGGTCGGCGTCGTCTTCGGCGGAGCGGAGGCGTGTCCGCCGTCGCCGCGCGCCGTCAGTCGCACGGTGAGCACGCCCTTCTCGCCGACGCCGACCATCGCGGCCGGCACCTGCACGAAGGGGAGCGGGGCGTCGACGACCGCGCCGCCCTCGTCGAGCACGAGCCACGGCGTGATGTCGCGCTCGCGGAAGAGGGCGGAGATGGCCACGGCCGCTGCCCCGTGGCTCTCCTCGTTGCCGCCGAAGGAGAGGTACACGTCGCGCGCAGGCGCGAAGCCGTCGGCCAGGAGGTTCTCGACGGCTTCGAGCACGACGAGCAGCGGGCCCTTGTCGTCGAGGGTGCCGCGACCCCACACCGAGCCGTCGGCGATGCGTCCCTCGAACGGCGGGAAGCGCCATCCGTCGCGCTCGTCGACCGGGACGACGTCGAAGTGCGCCATCAGCACGACCGGGTCGCCGTCGCCGCGCCCGCGCCAGCGGAACAGCAGCCCGAGCTCGGTGACCTGCTCGAAGGCGAGGTGCTCGTGCACGAGCGGGTAGAGCTCGGCGATGAGCGCTCGGAAGCGGTCGAAGTCGGCGAGGCCGCGTTCGGCGAGTTCGGCCGACACGGTCGGCAGCGCCACCATGCGGGAGAGGCGCTCGGCTGAGCCGTCGCGAACGGTCACGGGATCGGGCATCCACCCACCCTAGGCGAGCGGATGCGGCGGCTCGCGCGGCTCAGGCGGCCAGATGCACGGCGGGCGTCAGGAGCGCCGCGAGCTCGGCGGCGGAGAGTTCGCGGCCGAAGGCGGGGTGCCCCGGCTCGAGTGCCACGCCGTGCCGGAGCTCGCCGCCGTCCACCGGGTCGAAACCGAGTTCGTCGATGATCTCGGCGATCACGGCACGGGCGTCCGCGTCGTCGCCGACGACGGCGAGGGCTCGGCGCAGCGGGGAGCCCGCAGCCATGCTGTCGTCCTCCATCTCGTGGTAGCCGAGGTGGTTCAGCGATTTCACGACGCGGGCGCGCGGATTGCGGGCGGCGTTGATCTCGCTCGTGGTGCGCGGGTCGTCGTCGATCTCGGCGATGTTGCCGTCGACCGGTGGCCAGTAGTTCATGGCGTCCACGACGATGCGGCCGTCGAACAGCGGCCACGGCACGGTGCCGGCCTTGCTGAACGGCACGGCGATGATGATGACGTCGGCGGTGGTGGCGAGGGTCTCGGGGGAGGTCACCTCGGCGCCGGGGGCGACGACGCCGACGAGCAGGTCGAGGGCGGTCTGACGCGGCGAACCGGAGATGAGCACGCGGTGGCCGGAGGCGACGAGCAGCCGGGCGAGGGCGGTGCCCACCTTGCCCGCGCCGTAGATTCCGATGACCGGCCGTTCCGTCACGTTTCGATTCTCCCATCCTCGACGCATCCGGTTCGATGCATGCTCATGGAAGTGAACGTGCCGGCCTCGGTCGGCATTCCCCGCGGGCGTGCGCCGCGCGGTGCCGGGGAATAGTCTCGTCCCGACGGTGGTTCCACCCTATGCATGCAGATGCATGGAAGTACGGAGGGGATCAGGATGTCTGGGCGCTACGAATTCGGACTCGACACGTTCGGCGACGTGACGATCGGTCAGGGCGGCGAGCGGCTGCCGCACGCGCAGGTCCTGCGGAACATCGTCGAGGAGGCCGTGCTCGCCGACCGTCTCGGTCTCGACTTCTTCGGCATCGGCGAACACCACCGCGAGGACTTCGCCGTCTCCGCGCCCGAGGTCGTGCTCGGCGCGATCGCCGGACGCACCGAGCGCATCCACCTCGGTTCGGCTGTCACCGTGCTGAGCTCCGACGACCCGGTGCGCGTCTTCGAGCGCTTCGCGACCCTCGACGGGCTCTCGAACGGCCGCGCCGAGGTCATCCTCGGTCGAGGCTCCTTCATCGAGTCGTTCCCGCTGTTCGGGTTCGAGCTGAACCAGTACCAGGAGCTCTTCGAGGAGAAGCTCGGCCTCTTCTCCGCACTGCTCCCGCAGGAGCCGGTCACGTGGAGCGGCCAGCTCCGCTCGTCGCTCACCGACCAGCTCGTCTTCCCGCCCGTGGAGCACGGCCGGTTGAAGACCTGGGTCGGCGTCGGCGGCAGCCCCGAGTCCGTCGTGCGCGCCGCCCACTACGGCCTGCCCCTCGTACTCGCGATCATCGGCGGCAGCCCCGCCCGGTTCGCCCCGCTCGCCGACCTCTACCGTCGTGCGCTCGACCAGTTCGGCAACCCGGCGCAGCCGATCGCCATCCACTCGCCCGGCTTCATCGCCGACACCGACGCCGAGGCGCTCGACACCCTGTGGCCGCACTACAAGATCAGCATCGACCGCATCGGACGAGAACGTGGCTGGGGTCCGGTCGACCGTGCACAATTCGAAGACGAGGCCGGCCCGAACGGCGCGCTCTACGCGGGCGCGCCCGAACGGATCGCCGTGAAGATCGCCGATGCCATGCGCGCCATCGGGGCGACCCGCTTCGACATGAAGTATTCCAACGGCGGGCTGCCGCACGAGGCCATGATGAAGAGCATCGAGCTCTACGCCACCGAGGTGGTGCCGCGGGTGAGGGAACTGCTCGCGGCCGCCGACGCCGACGACGCGGAACTCGCCGCCGTCGCCGATCTCGGCGCCGCGGATCGAGCGGATGCCGCGGCATCCGCCGATCGCCCGATCGACTGACTCGGGCCGACGCGCTCAGACGGCGGGCGGAACCGGGCTCGCCCCGGTGTTCGCCCGCCGTCGTCGCACGGCCGCGCGGAACCAGAGGGCGTCGGGCACGCGAGCGAGGAACGTGCCGGCGACGATCGTGATGAGCACGTAGCCCGTGGCGAGCGGTGCCAGTTCGGGGGCGACGACCCCCGACCCCACCGCGAGCCCCGCGATGACGATCGAGAACTCGCCGCGCGGCGCGAGCGAGAGCCCGGCGCGCCATTGGCCGAGTGTGCCGACCCCGGCACGTCTGGCGGCGTAGGCGCCGGTGATGAGCTTCGTGATGATCGTCACGAGGGCGAGGGCGAGCGCCGCGGGGAGCATCGACAGGAGCGCCGACGAGTCGGTCGTGAGCCCGAAGAAGACGAAGAAGATCGCCGCGAACAGGTCGCGGAGCGGAGTGAGCACCTGGCTCGCGTTCGCGGCGACGCGGCCCGACAACGCGATGCCGACGAGGAACGCGCCGACCGCGGCCGACACGCTGACCTCGGCCGCGAGACCGGCGACGAGCATCGTGAGGCCGAGCACGCCGAGGAGCAGCGGCTCGAAGTGGTCGGCCGGGAAGAGGCGTGAGACGACGTGCCCGTGCCGCAGCGCGACGTAGAGGATCACGGCCACCACGCTCACTGCGATCGCGACGGAGATGGCGCCCTGCAGGAGGCTCATCCCGACCACGAGGGCCGAGAGCACGGGCAGGTAGAACGCCATCGCGAGGTCCTCGATGACGAGCACCGCGAGGATCGCCGGCGTCTCGCGGTTCGAGAGCCGGCCGAGGTCGCGCAGGAGCTTGGCGATGACGCCCGACGACGACACCCACGTCACGCCGGCCATGGCGACCGCGGCGACCGGACCCCAGCCGAGGAGGAGCGCGAGCGCGGCCCCGGGCAGGGCGTTGAGTGCGGCATCGAAGAGGCCGGCGGTGCGCGCCGACTTGAGGCTGCCGAAGAGCTCCGACGCCGTGTACTCGAGGCCGAGGAGCGCCAGCAGCAGGATCACGCCGATCTCGGCACCGGTCTGGAAGAACTCCTCGCTGGCATCGAGCGCGATGAACCCGCCCTCGCCGAACGCGAGGCCGAGCACGAGGTAGAACGGGATCGGCGAGATGCCGAACACGAGCGCGAGGCGCCCGAGCAGACTCATGCCGAGAAGCAGCGCGCCGACTTCGATGAGGAGCAGCGTGGTCTCGTGCATGGCGGCCTCAGTCGGGGCCGTTGGCGAGCAGCCGGGCTACTCCGTCGAGTCCTTCACGTGTTCCGACGCCGACGATGACGTCTCCAGCACGCAGCGTCTCCGCCGGCGTGGGTGAGGGGATGATCGCGCCATCGCGGACGATGGCCACGATCGAGGCGTGGGTGCGCGTGCGGGCCTTCGTCGCCCCGAGCGTGCGGTTCAGGTACGGCGAGTCCGTCGGCAGGGCGATCTGCTCGGTGAAGAGGCCGGCCGTCTCATCGCTGAGGCTCGTGAGCCGGCTGAGCATGACGGAGGCGCCGAGCACGTCGGCGAGGGCTGCTGCCTCGTCGTCGTTCAGCGGGATGGAGTCGCGGCAGGCGTCGGGATCGTCCTGATCGAAGACGCCGAGGTCGCGCTCGCCGTCACGATGCGACACCACGCTGATGCGCCGGCCGCTCTCGGTGACGAGGTCGTGACGAATGCCGATCCCAGGGAGGTCGACCTTCTCGATGCGAATACCCACAGTCGTAATCGTAACCCCGCGCGGAGGTGTCGCGGCCGGTCGTGCTCAGCGCGCCGGCGCTGCGTGGGTGCGCATCGTCAGCACGGGGGTGCCGGCGTCGTCGCCCGCCTCGAACTCGACCCGCACGTCGCCGAGTTCGGCGAGCGAACCGGCGTGGGTGCCGCCGCAGGCGATGCGCGCGGTGCCGCCGGGAAGCTCCGCCACCCAGTACCGGCGATCGGTGAGTCCGTCACCGTCGCGGTCGATGCGCACCGTCGCCCCTGCGGCCGCCCACTCGGCGATCGTCGCGGTGACGGATGCCGCGAGCCCGCCGAGCTCGTCGGCGGCGACCGCGGCCGTGTCGAAACCGGCGCGGCGCAGCGACTTGTTCAGGCGGTACACGTCGACGGAGCCGTCGGGAAGGATGCGGCTCGACGCGATGGCGATGCCGTCGAAGTCGGGCGCTCCGAGGGCGTCCTCGCGCGCGGGCTTCGACCAGTGGCCGGCGAGCGCGCCGTTCAGCGCGAGCGCCGCCGCGTGGCAGGCCGTGTGGCCGATCGAGAGGGCGCGGCGCGCCGAGGCATCCGCTCGCACCGTCACCGCATCGCCCTCGGCGATCGCAGCATCGTCGCGCACGAGGTGGGCGACGAGGAACGTCCAGCCCTCGGTGCCCTTGCGCACGGGGATGTCGGCGCCGAGGTGGAGACCCGTGCCGTCGGTCGCCGCGACCACGGCATCGACGACCGGCACCTCGGTTCCGTCGACGACGAGGGAACCCGTGTCGGCGGGCTGGTCGGGCCAGGCCGCGTCGACCGGGTGGAAGCTCGTGGTCTCGGTGACGACCGCGACGAGGCCGTCACCGGCCGGGGCGACGTGCAGCACGGCGCTCTCGGCCTCGAGTGCGCCGTCGGGGTACGTGACGAGGGTGTCGCGCGAGGGAAGCAACTCGGTGCTCAGACGCCGTCGCTGCGACCGAGCAGGTGGAACGGGATCGCGAGGGAGAGCGCCACGCTGATGATGCCGCCGAAGAACACGGGCGCCTGGAACTCGGTCATCACGGGCGCGGTGCCCATGAGCCACATGCCGAAGACGAAGAGTCCCATCGAGATGAGGAAAGTAACGACGTTCACAACGACCTCCAGAATTCCGATGGCGGTCCGCGCCGCCCGGCCAAGTCTACCGGTCGGGGCGCTCCGAGCCGGGTTCAGGAGTCGAGTGGGCCGAGCCAGGCGTTCGCGACTGTCGAGTGGGCGGACTCGTCGTCGGAGGGATGGAAGATTCCGGCGAGCACGTCGCGGTAGAGCCGGCCGAGTTCGGAGCCCGCGAAGTACGTCGACCCGCCAGACACGCGCACCGCCTGGTCGACGACGTGCTTGGCCGTCTCGGTGGCGCGCACCTTGATGCCGACGAGCTTGGCGAACCAGAAGGCGCCGTGGTCGACGAGGCCGTCGAGGTCGTGGGCGATCGCGAGGAGCTGCGGCGCGATGGCCTCCTGCGCGAGCGCCGCATCGGCGATGCGCCAGCGGATGTCGGGATCCTGCGAGAGCGGAGCGCCCCCGTTCTTCATCGAGGTGCGCCGGTGCGCCGCGGCAACGGCCAACTCGAGCGCGCGGTCGCCGATGCCGGCGTAGACCGAGGCGAGCAGCAGCTCGAAGTTCGCGAAGATGCCGAAGATCAGGGGGTCGGCGTTCGGTCCGGGGTCGAGGCGGCGCACGATGCGGTCGTCGGCCGCGAACGCACCGTCGAGCACGGTCGTGCGGCTCTGGCTCGCCCGCATGCCCATCGTGTCCCAGTCGTCGAGGATGCGGACGTCGGGGTCTTCGCGGTCGATGAAGCCGTAGACGAGCTTCGGCGCATCGGCCGACACCGTGTCGAGGCCCATCGTGCCGAGCCGGGTCCATGCCGGGGAGAGCGAGGTGAAGATCTTGCGGCCCGTGTAGCGGTAGCCGCCCTCGGGCTGGGGCTCGGCGATCGTGCGCGAGCCGAAGAGCATGAGGTCGTTGCCGGCCTCGCTGATGCCGAAGCCGAAGATCTCGCCCGCGCCCGCCTCGCGCAGCACGAAGTCGAGCGAGTCGTCGTCGCGGTCTCGCAGCACCTTGGCGACGCCCGTCCAGACGAGGTGCATGTTGACCGCGAGTGCCGTCGCCGGTGCCGCGCTCGCGAGGCGCATCTGGCCGCGCACGGCGTCGGCGAAGCTCCAGCCCAGTCCGCCCAGCTCGACCGGCACGAGCGCCGTCAGGTAGCCGGCCTCCCGGAGTTCGACGAGATCCTCATCGAAGAAGGCGTTGTCGCGGTCGTAGCGGGCGGCGCGTTCGCGGATGCGTTCGAGCAGCTCGTCGTTCAGCAGAGTCTCAGGCGTCGTCACGTCGCCAGACTACGCCTCGGGCGACCCGCCGTGCCCGGGAGATGCGGGCGGCGCCGGGTCCGACGGCGGTGCAGGCGGCGGGGCGACGGATGCCGCGGCATCCGCTCGGCCGCTGCGTCGCCCGCGTACCGACAGCACGACGATCACGACCACGATCGACGCGACGACGAGGGCGGCGAGGAGCCATGGCAGCAGCACTCCGATCGCGACGCCGAGCCAGCCGGCGAACGCGACGAGGGCGCCCCACCCGGCGGCGAGGCCGCTCCAGAAGTCGTCGGGCGCGGCATCCGGCGCGACGGCCTCGGTGACGAGGTCGAGGCTGATCGTCGAGAAGTCGACCTGGTCGACGAGCAGGTCGCGCTGCTGCGTGAGGCTGTCGAGTTCGGCCTGCCGGGTCGTGAGCTCGGATTCGATCGCGATGAGGTCGGTGATCGACGTGGCGGTGGTGAGGAGCTCGCGCAGGCGGTCGACCGACGCGGTGAGCGCCGCGATGCGGGCGTCGAGGTCCTGGCGCTGCTGCGTGACATCGGAGGCGGTCATCGACACGGAGTTCACGGTGCCGAGGTCGCGGAGCTCGGCGACGACGGCGTCGAGCTCGTCGGCCGGCACGCGGATCGTGAGCGACGCGCTCGGCGGCTCGGTGCCGGTGCCGGGGGTCTCGTTGCGGCTGTCGACGCGCCCGCCCGACTGCTCGGCGATGTCGGCCGCCTCCTGCGCCGTCGCGATCGGGTCGTCGACCGTGATCGAGATCCACCCGGTGGTGATGACGCTGCGGTCCGTCTCGGACTCGACCGCGGTGTCGTCGGCGGCATCGCCTTCGACGAACTGCTGCGAATCGGGCGCAGGGGCTTCGCCCGGCATCATGCCGGGATCGCCCGAGGAGGTGGCCTGGCCGGCCGTGCACCCGGCGAGGAGGAGGGCGGTGAGCGCGGCGGCCGCCACCGCGGCCGGAGCCTGTCGTCGTCTCATGCGCTCACAGTATTCCCGGCGCGGGAGCGGATGTCTGGAACCTCGCTGGGAGTCGGATCACGATCGGGTGTCGCTCGGGGCGGGGGTCAGTCGTCGTCGGGGTCCCGCCCGGTGCGTTCGCCGGTCTCGAGCGTCGCGATGGCGGCGAGGTCGTCGGCGGTCAGCTCGAAGTCGAACACGTCGAGGTTCTCGCGGATGCGGGCGGGGGAGGACGCCTTCGGGATCACGACGTTGCCGATCTGCACGTGCCAGCGCAGCACGATCTGCGCGGGGGTGCGCCCATGCGCGGCGGCGAGCTCGTCGAGGAGGGGCGTGCCGAGCACCCGGCCGCGGGCGAGCGGCGACCAGGCCTCGGTCCGGATGCCGCGTGCCGCATCGAACTCGCGCAGCGCGGTCTGCGGCAGCCACGGGTGCAGTTCGACCTGGTTCACGACCGGCGCCTCGCCCGTCTCGTCGACGAGCCGCTCGATGTGGTGAGCGTGGAAGTTCGAGACGCCGATGGAACGCACCCGGCCCTCGTCGCGCAGCCGCCGACCTCGCGCTCGTTGCCGTAGACGCGGCGGTGTCGAGGTGCCGGTAGCCCGCGTCGATCGCGTCGAGGCAGAGCCCGGAGGGGTCGGGGCCGTCAGCTGGGCTGCATCGGCACCGGCTCGGTGTCGGGGATCGGGCTGGCGTCGCGGCCCCGAAGATCGGGGTGCCAGCGCCGGCCGAGCAGTGGCACGAGGAAGCCGAGGAAGGCCAGCGCGGTGGCCGCCCAGAACGCCCCCTGCGCGCCGTTGCCGTCGATGAGGAAGCCCGCGAGCGCCGAGCCGAGCGCAGCACCGATCAGCTGTCCGGTGCCGACCCAGCCGTAGGCCTCGGCGGTGTCCGAGAACTTCACGCTCGCCGACACGATCGCGAACAGCACGGCGAGTGCCGGGGCGATGCCGATGCCGGCGATGAAGAGGGTGATCGAGAGCCACCAGAAGTCCATGAGGCCCGCCGCGAGCGCGGTGCCCGCGAACACGATGAACATGCGGCGGGCCGTCGACCAGGGGCCGATCGGCACATGGCCGAGGAAGAGGCCGCCGGCCAGTGAGCCGACCGAGAAGATCGCGAGCACGATGCCGGCCTCGGCGCCGTCATGGCCGAACGCGGCGACGACGCCGGCTTCGATCGCCGCGCACGCGCCGATCAGCAGGAAGCCCACGACGGTCGCGAGCAGCACCGGCGGCCGCCCGAGCACGGTGCCGAAGCGCCGCTTCGACCGGGGGATGCGCACTCGCCCGAGCTCGGGCGAGGTGATGAACCAGATGCCGCCGATGATCATGAGCACGGCGGCGAGGAGGATGGCCCAGACGGTGCCGATCTGCGTCGCGACGAACGTCGTGACCACGGGTCCGACGACCCAGATGATCTCCTGCGCCGAGGCGTCGAGCGAGAAGAGCGGCGTGAGCTGGCGGGAGTTCACCATCTTCGGGTAGATCGTCCGCACCGCGGGTTGCACGGGCGGGTTGGCGAGTCCGGCGAGGAGCCCGACCGCCATGTAGAGCGGCACCGTGAGCGGCAGCAGCGCGATCGCGACGATCGCCGTGACGCAGACGACGAGGGTCGCGATGAGCACGGGCCGCATGCCGAGCCGCCCCATGAGCCGGCTCGTGAGCGGCCCCGCGATGGCCTGGCCGATGGACGTCGCCGCCAGCACGAGGCCGGCAGAGCCGTACGAGCCCGTCTGCTGTTCGACGTGCAGCAGGAACGCGAGCGAGAGCATGCCCGACGGAAAGCGTGCCGTCAGCTGGGCGGCGATGATGCGAGCGACGCCCGAGGTTCTGAGGAGATCGGAGTAGCTTCCCACGGTCCCACAACTCTATCGAGCGTCGGATCGTGATGTGCCGGCGACGCCGCGCGTCGGGAGGTGGTTTATGCTCACTACGGCGACGGGGCCGAGGTCTTCGTCGTCGCTGCTCACCAACGCAATGACAGAGGTTCCAAATGCACCCCCGACGCCTGATCATCCCCGCCGCCGCTGCCGCAGCGGTCCTCCTCCTCTCCGGTTGTGTCGACAACACCACCGGAGGCGGCGAACCGACGACCGATTCGTCGACGCCCACGATCGCCGTCGACGAGGCGGCGGCCGCCCTGCTGCCCGCCGAGATCGCCGACTCCGGCAAGCTCGTGGTCGGCACCGACGCCGCCTACCCGCCCAACGAATACAAGGACGCCGACGGCAACCCGATCGGGTGGGACGTCGACCTCGTCGAGGCCCTCGGCGCGAAGCTCGGCCTCGAGGTCGAGTACGAGATCGCGAGCTTCGACAAGATCATCCCGTCGATCACCGGCGGCACCATGGACCTGGGCATGTCGAGCTTCACCGACAACGCCGAGCGCCAGCAGCAGGTCGACTTCGTCGACTACTACAACGCCGGCATCCTGTGGGCTGCACCCGCAGGCGAGAGCGTCGACCCCGACGACGCCTGCGGCCTGAAGGTCGCCGTGCAGGCGACGACCTACGAGCACACCGACGAGCTGCCTGCCAAGAACCAGGCCTGCCTCGACGCGGGCAAGCCGGCGATCGAGATCACCCCCTTCGACACGCAGGAGGCCGCCGCCAACGCCGTCGTGCTCGGCCAGGCCGACGCCATGAGTGCCGACTCGCCGGTCACCGGCTACGCGATCGCGCAGACCGACGGCAAGCTCGAGGCTGCGGGCGAGGTCTTCGACTCGGCTCCCTACGGCTTCCCGGTCGAGAAGGGCTCGAAGCTCGCCGACGCCGTGCAGGCGGCCATGCAGTCGCTCATCGACGACGGCACCTACGCTGACATCCTCGCCGAGTGGGGCGTCGAGGCCGGCGGCGTCGACACCATCGAGATCAACGCGGGCACCTGATCATGAGCGACTCGCCAACGGAGGCGACGAAGCAACCGCCGATGAAGGTCGTCAAGCTGCGGCATCCGTGGCGCATCGTCTTCGCCGTCGTCCTGCTCGCCGCCGTCGCGGTCTTCGTGATCGACGCCGCGCAGCGCGAGGCGTTCGACTGGCCGTCGGTCGGCAAGTACGTCTTCGACCAGCGAGTCTCGATGGCGGCGGGCTACACCCTGCTGCTCACCGTGCTCGCGATGGTCATCGGTGTCGTGCTCGGCATCATCCTCGCGGTCATGCGGCAGTCGCCGAACCCCGTGCTCAAGTCGATCGCATGGGTGTACCTCTGGATCTTCCGTGGGACTCCGGTCTACGTGCAGCTCGTGTTCTGGGGCCTGCTGTCGACGATCTACACCACGGTCGACCTCGGCGTGCCGTTCATGGAGGCCTGGATCTCGTTCCCGACCGAGGTGCTGTTCAACGCCTTCTGGCTCGCCGTCATCGGTCTCGCGCTGAACGAGTCGGCCTACATGGCCGAGATCGTGCGCGCCGGCCTGCTCTCGGTCGACTCCGGACAGCACGAGGCGGCGACGGCGCTCGGCATGGGCTGGGGCAAGACGATGCGCCGCGTCGTGCTGCCCCAGGCGATGCGGGTGATCATCCCGCCGACCGGCAACGAGGTCATCTCGATGCTGAAGACGACCTCGCTCGTCTCGGCCATCCCGTTCACGCTCGAGCTCTACATGCGAACGCGCGACATCTCGGTCGAGATCTTCAACCCCATCCCGCTGCTCATCGTCGCCTCGATCTGGTACCTCGCGATCACCTCGGTGCTCATGGTGGGCCAGTACTTCCTCGAGAAGCGCTTCGCCCGTGGTGTCGGGGTCCGCCCCGACGCCGGAGCCGGGCCGGTGACCGCCTCGATGTCGGCGGTCGAGCTGGAACAGACGGACGCCGAAGCCGCCATCGGCGCCAAGCACGGAGGAGACGCCCGATGAGCGAGCAGACGACCGGCGCGGTCGGCGAGGGCACCGCGACGACGGATGCCACGACGCCGATGGTGCTCGCCGAGCACGTGTCGAAGAGCTTCGGCTCGAACGAGGTCCTGAAGGACATCTCGCTCGAGGTGAAGCGTGGCGAGGTGCTGTGCCTGGTCGGGCCCTCCGGCTCGGGCAAGTCCACCTTCCTCCGCTGCATCAACCACCTCGAGCAGGTGTCGTCCGGCCGACTGTCGGTCGACGGCGCGCTCGTCGGGTACCGCGAGGCTGGCGGACGGCTGTACGAGATGCACCCGAAGGACATCTCGAAGCAGCGCCGCGACATCGGCATGGTGTTCCAGCGGTTCAACCTGTTCCCGCACATGACGGCCCTCGAGAACGTCATGGAGGCCCCGACCCAGGTCAAGGGGGTCTCGAAGGCGAAGGCCAAGGCGCGTGCCCTCGAGCTGCTCGCGCGCGTCGGGCTCGCCGAGCGCGCGGACTATTACCCGGCGCACCTCTCGGGAGGGCAGCAGCAGCGCGTCGCGATCGCACGTGCGCTCGCGATGGATCCGAAGCTCATGCTCTTCGACGAGCCCACCTCGGCGCTCGACCCCGAACTCGTCGGCGAGGTGCTCGACGTCATGAAGGGGCTCGCGAAGACCGGCATGACCATGATCGTCGTCACGCACGAGATGGGGTTCGCCCGCGAGGTGGCCGACACGCTGGTGTTCATGGACGGCGGCGTCGTCGTCGAAACGGGCGACCCGCGCGAGGTGCTCTCGAACCCGCAGCACGCGCGCACGCAGGCTTTCCTCTCGAAGGTGCTGTAGCCGTCGCGGAGGTGCTGCAGCTCAGCCCTGCAGCACCTTCGTGATGCGCTGGAGCGACACGCTCTCGGCTGCGCGCAGCTCCTGTGCGAAGAGGCTGATGCGCAGCTCCTCGATGAGCCAGCGCCCACGCACGACGTTCGCCGGAGCATCCGGTGCCAGCGGAATCGTGCCGCCCGCGTCGGCGAAGCGGGCGAGCGCGGTCTGCACCTCGTTCATCCACACCCGGTCGCGGCCGGGATTGTCGACGAGCTTGCCGACGCGCATCGTGACGCCCTCGAGGTAGCGCGGCACGTGCCGGAGGCGTTCGAGACCCGTCCGCGAGACGAAGCCGGGGAAGACGAGGCCCGCGAGCTGTTCCTTGGCATCGCTCAGCGCCGGGAGCAGCGCCATGCTCGTCGCCGACTTGACGGTCTTCTCCGCGGTGCGGAGCGCCGTGAGCGTGCGCGCGACGAGGCCGACGGTCTCGAACATCGTGTCCATGACGACGCCGGAGACCCGGTCGCGAACGGTGTCGAACTCGACCTTCGTGAAGAGCATGCCGTCGTCCTTCACGCGGTAGAGCACGTCGTTGATGCAGGCCACGAGGCAGTCGGCGAAGAGCGCCGTCGTGCTCGCGTAGGGGCTCGTCGCGAGGATGAGCTTCTCGTTGCCGGTGAGGTGCTGCTGCACGTAGTTGACCGGTGAGGGCGTCGCGAGCATGAGCAGGCGACGGATGCCGCCGGGCATCGCCCGCGCCTGCTCCTCGGGCGTCGCGAGCAGCCTGATGTCCACCGCCGAGCCGGCGTCGATGAGCGCGGGGTAGGCCCGCACGCGGTTGCCGCCGACCGTCGTGTCGACGAACCTGGGCAGCTCGGCGAAGTCCCAGCTCGTGAGGCCGCTGCGCTCGATGCCGGCGCCGGGCGCCTCAGCGGCTGCGGCGATCGAGCCGGGGGTCACCGGGCCGTCGACCTGGCGCGGTCCTCGGGGCCCGCGCTCGCCGCGGGCGGGCTTCGCGAAGGTGTCGGCGACGGCGTCGCGGGCGCGGTCGGCGAGCTGGGCCTGCAGCGCCCGCAGGTCCTTGCCGACGGCGAGCTGCTTGCCGCGGCCGTCCACGACCCGGAACGACATCAGGAGGTGCGGCGGGATGCGGTCCATCGCGAAGTCGGCGCCGGTCACCGGGGTGTGCGTGAGGCGCTTGATGACGGCCGCGACCTGGTCGGCGAACGACATTCCCGCCGGGGCATCCGCTTCGCCCAGCTCGGCGACGATCTTCGCGGCCCAATCGGTCGCGGGGACGACGTTGCGGCGGATCACCTTCGGCAGCGCCTTGATCATCGCGGTGACGAGTTCGGTGCGGAGGCCGGGCACCTGCCGGTCGAAGCCCTCGGAGTGGAGCCGAGCGAGCAGCACGAGCGGTACCTGCACGGTGACGCCGTCGTCGGTCGCGCCCGGCTCGAAGCGGTAGCGCAAGGCGAGCGTCTGGTCGTCCTGCTGCCAGTTCGGCGGGAAGGCGTCCTCGTCGATCGCGGGGGCGTCGTCGGGGGCGAGCGCCTCGGCCGTCATCGTGAGCAGCTCGGGGGAGTCCTGCTTCGCCGTGCGCCACCAGGTCTCGAAGAGCCGGGTCGAGGTGACGTCGGCCGGGATGCGCGAGTCGTAGAACTCGAAGACCGCCTCGTCGTCGAAGAGGATGTCGCGGCGACGGCTGCGCTCCTCGACGGCCTCGAGCTCGGCGCGGAGCTTGCGGTTCCGGCGATCGAAGTCGAAGAGCCGGTCGCGGCGGATGTCGTTCGGCCAGTCGCCCTCGACGAGCGCGTGACGGATGAAGAGCTCCCTCGCGTACGGCTGGTCGATGCGGGCGAGCTGGATGCGCCGACGGGCGATGATCGGCACGCCGTAGAGGGTGACCTTCTCGTACGCGACGGCGGCGCCCTGGCGCTTCTCCCAGTGCGGTTCGCTGTGGCTGCGCTTGAGCAGCGATCCCGCGAGCGGCTCGGCCCACGCCGGGTCGATCGCCGCGTTCATGCGTGCGAAGAGCCGGCTCGTCTCGACGAGTTCGGCGCTCATGATCGCGTCGGGCTGCTTCTTCGCGAGCGCGGAGCCCGGGAAGATCAGGAAGCGCGACTGCCGGGCGCCGAGGTACTCGCCCTTGGGCTTCCGCCCGCCGGATGCCGCGGCGCCGCGAGTGCCCGACTGGGTCGTGCTCGCGGGGGAGTCCTTCAGGCCGATGTGGCTGAGGAGGCCGGCGAGCAGCGACTTGTGGATGAGATCGGCGTCGGGCGCCGCGCCGCCGCCGGGCGTCTTGTCGTCGATCTCGAGTCCGAGCGGCCGACTCATCTGGCGGAGCTGGCGGTAGACGTCGTTCCACTCGCGCACGCGCAGGTAGTTCAGGAACTCGTTCCTGCACATGCGCCGGAAGGCGCTCGAACCGAGCTCGCGCTGCTGCGTCTCGAGGTGGTTCCAGAGGTTCAGGAGCGTGATGAAGTCGCTCGTCGGGTCGGCGAAGCGGGCGTGCTGCTCGTCGGCCTGCTGACGGCGCTCGAGCGGGCGTTCGCGCGGGTCCTGAATGGTGAGTCCCGCGACGATCGCGAGCACCTCGCGACTCACGCCGTGCTGCTTCGACTCGACGACCATTCGGCCGAATCGCGGCTCGATCGGGAGTTTCGCGAGGTCGCGGCCGACCTTCGTCAGTCGGGGACCGGCCCCTGACGTCGCAGAGGGGTCGACGGCGCCGAGCTCGCGCAGCAGCTCGACACCGTCCTTCACACCGCGCGCGTCGGGCGGGGTCAGGAACGGGAACGCCTCGATGTCGCCGAGCCCGAGCGAGATCATCTGCAGGATGACCGCGGCGAGGTTCGTGCGCAGCACCTCGGGCTCCGTGAACTCCGGACGCCGTGCGAAGTCCTCCTCGGAGTACAGCCGGATCGCGATGCCGTCGCTCGTGCGGCCCGATCGACCCGAGCGCTGGTTCGCCGAGGCCTGCGAGATCGCCTCGATCGGCAGGCGCTGCACCTTCGAGCGCACCGAGTAGCGGCTGATGCGCGCCGTGCCGGCGTCGATCACGTATTTGATGCCCGGCACGGTGAGGCTCGTCTCGGCGACGTTCGTCGCGAGCACCACCCTGCGCCGGACACCGGCGACCTTCGACGGCTGGAACACGCGGTGCTGGTCGGCCGCCGAGAGGCGCCCGTAGAGGGGGAGCACCTCGGTGACGGATGACCCGCGACCGGAGTAGTGGCCGCGAACGGCCTCCTCGGCGTCGCGGATCTCGTTCTCGCCGGAGAGGAAGACCAGCACGTCGCCGCGCGACTCCCGGTCGAGCTCGTCGAGCGCCTCGATGATGCCCTGCAGATAGTCCTTGTCGTCGGCGGGGGCGCGTCCGCCGGTCGTCGGCACCTCGTCGGGGTCGTCGCTCGCCGCATCCTCAGCCACGAGCGGGCGGTAGCGGATCTCGACCGGGAAGGTGCGACCGGAGACCTCGACGATCGGGGCCGGGCTGCCCGAAGCATCCGCGAAATGCCTGGCGAAGCTCTCGGGGTCGATCGTCGCGCTCGTGACGATGACCTTCAGGTCGGGGCGCTTCGGCAGCAACTGCTTGAGGTAGCCGAGCAGGAAGTCGATGTTGAGGCTGCGCTCGTGGGCCTCGTCGATGATGATCGTGTCGTACCGGCGCAGCATCCGGTCGTGGTGCATCTCGTTCAGCAGGATGCCGTCGGTCATCAGCTTGATGCGGGTCGAGGCGGTGGCCTTGTCGGTGAATCGCACCTGGTAGCCGACGATCCCGCCGACCTCCTCGCCGAGCTCCTCGGCGATGCGCTCGGCGATCGTGCGGGCGGCGAGCCGCCTCGGCTGGGTGTGGCCGATCGACTCGCGGCCGAGTTCGAGGCAGATCTTCGGCAGCTGCGTGGTCTTGCCCGAGCCGGTCGCGCCGGCGATGATGACGACCTGGTTCTCGCGGATGGCGCGCGCGATCTCCTCACGCTGCCGGGAGACGGGCAGCTCGGCGGGGTAGGTGATCGCGGCAAGCACAGCCCTCCATCGTATGCGGCGCGAACGGGGTCGTGGTAGAACTCCCTCATGTCGACCGAGGTCGAGGTGCAGGCGGGGCCGACCTCGTCGCGCATTCCGGGCACCGCGGCGCTCGTGGGGCTGCCGCTGCTGAGGGTCGCGCTCGTCGGCCTCGCGGCGCTCGCCACCTGGATCGCGCTCGCGGTGGCGGCCGAGCCCGGGCCGTTCCCGCCCGGCATGCTGTTCGCCGCGGCGACGATGCTGCCGGTGAACGTCGCCTCGATCGTGCTCGTGCGGCGGGCGCTGCACCGTTCGGGGCAACGCGCTCGCGACCTCATCGACTTCTCGTGGCGACGGCTCGGCCGCGACGTGCTCTGGGGGCTGCTCTGGCTCGCGGTGCTGTGGCTGCCGTTCATCCTCGCGGTCTTCGGCGTGATGTTCGCGCTCCACGGCGGCGCCGTGTTCGAGCGCTTCGAAACGGTCTTCTACGACGCGGATGCCGCCCCGACGCTGAATCGCGTCTGGCTCACGGTGCTCGCGGTCGTCTCGGTCGTGACGTTCGCCCCGCTGAACGCGCCGGCCGAGGAGCTCATCTATCGCGGGTACTCGCAGTGGGGACTCGAGCGGCGATGGCCGGTGTTCTGGGCGATCGTCGTGCCGTCGGCGATCTTCGCCCTGCAGCACGTCTTCTACGCCGCGACCGCCGATGCGGTGCTCGTCTACCTCGCGGCGTTCTTCGTGTGGGGGGTCGGCTCGGGTCTCATCGTGCATCGTCAGCGGCGGCTGATGCCGATCATCATCGCCCACCTGCTCGTCAACATCATGACGAGCGCGCCGGCGCTCGTGCTGCTCTTCCTGCCCGACTCGGCGCTCGCCTCCTGAATCGCCCGATTCGATCGGGCGCCGATGCGGCGGTTACGGTGTCGGCATGGGTGAGCACGAGTTCGAGACCGCGTGGCGTGAATGGCGGCAGTCGCGCTGGACGACGGTCTCAGCACCGTACGGCACAGCGGCGCTCCGTCACACCCACTGGCTCACGGCCGAGCCGGCCGGGTTCTCGGGTGCACCGGGTCGGTGGCATGCCGAGTCGGCCGCGGTGGTCGGCGAGTCGCTGCCGAGTGTCGCGACGGTGCGGCTCGCCCCGGGGGAGGGGGTCGACGTCGACGGCGTGCGCCTTCGCGCGTTCGAGCGCGACGGCGCGCTCGCCCTTCGCGTCATCGACCCGGATGCTCCGAGCCGCACCTCGCTCGCTGCGATCGAGACGTACCCGCCCGCCGCGGACCGCGTGATGACGGGCCGGTTCACGCACGCCGCCTCGGGAGCGACGCTCGACGTGACCTCCGTCGACGGCCACGAGTCCAGCGACCGACTCGGCGGAACGATCGACCTCGAGATCGACGGCGTCTCCGTCGCGCTCACCGTGACGCGCGACGACCACGGCCTCTCGGCGGTGTTCGCCGACGCGACGAGCGGCGGGGAGAGCTACCGCTTCCGGTTCCTGCGGGTGCCCGAGCCCGCCGACGACGGCATGGTCGTCGTCGACTTCAACCGCGCGTACCTGCCGCCGTGCGCGTTCTCCGACGAGTACGTGTGCCCGCTGCCGCCGTTCGGCAACCGATGGTCGGTCGCGCTCCGCGCGGGGGAACGGCTCGCCACGCGGCATCCGCTGCCCGAGACGGCCGGCACCGAGGCCGACGCGGCCTGATTCGCGGGCAGCGAACCTCCCTCTCTGCGGCTGCGGCCCGTGGTGGGATGAAGCATGACTTCCGTTCCGCGCATCCAGCTCAACGACGGCCACTCGATCCCGCAGCTCGGCTTCGGCGTCTTCAAGGTCGATCCCGATGAGACGGTGCGCATCGTCAGCGACGCGCTCGAGGTCGGCTACCGCCACATCGACACCGCCCGCATCTACGGCAACGAGGCGGGGGTCGGCACCGCGCTCGCCGAATCCGGCATCGCCCGCGACGAGCTCTTCATCACGACGAAGCTCTGGAACACCGACCACGGCACGCAGTCGGCGCTCGATGCGTTCGACGCGAGCCTCGAACGGCTGGGCCTCGAGTACGTCGACCTCTACCTGATCCACTGGCCGTCGCCGAAGGGCGATCGGTACGTCGAGGCGTGGAAGACGCTCGAGCAGCTGCGCGAGAGCGGACGTGCGCGCTCGATCGGCGTCTCGAACTTCCTCGTGCCGCACCTCGAGCGGCTGCTCGCGGAGACCGACGTGGTGCCGGCCGTGGACCAGATCGAACTGCACCCCGCCCACCAGCAGCCGGCCACCACGGCGTTCGCCGCCGAGCACGGCATCGCGATCGAGGCCTGGGGGCCGCTCGGCCAGGGCAAGTACCCCCTCTTCGAACTCCCCGAGATCGCGGATGCCGCGGAGGCGCACGGCAAGAGCTCCGCGCAGGTCGTCATCCGGTGGCACCTGCAGCGCGGCCGCATCGTCTTCCCGAAGTCGAACCGGCGAGAGCGGATGGTCGAGAACTTCGACGTCTTCGATTTCGAGCTGAGCGAGGCGGAGGTTCAGGCGATCACGGCGCTCGAACGCGAGGGTCGGGTGGGTTCCCATCCAGACGATGTCGACTGACGGATGACGCGAAACTGAGCATTTCGGTGCGACACGCCCGGGGTGCACGCCGGATTTGCCCGGGTGCCGGGATCCGCGTAAATTCTTACTCATCGCCACGGCGGTGCGGGAAGCGGCTGAGAGATCAGGGCTTCCCGGCCGAACGGCGAGATTCTTAGCCAAATAGCCTCGAAGTCGCATTGCGACTCGGTGATTTCAAGCCTAAGATGAAACCCCCACTTCAGAACGAGCATGATCTTCGGGTCGTGTTCTTGTTGTGTGAACAACTGCCGTATCGGCCCGGTGATCTTCAGATCCGAGTGGTCGAGTGACATCGAGTGATCGAGTCCGGCAAGAGAAGTGGTACGGTAGACAGGTTGCCCTGAGGGCAGGTCATGAGACTGAAACTCGGGTGCGTCCGTTCCTTGAGAACTCAACAGCGTGCACTATGTTCAATGCCAAATTATTGAACCCCGACCTCACCGTTTGGTGGGGGGAGGATTCCTT
>NZ_LMIR01000002.1:550809-1992400 GCF_001429165.1 Agromyces sp. Root81 | reverse complement strand
GATCCGTTCTGCGAGGAAGCTCCACGTCCCCCAGAACTCCGCCAGGTACGCGCCGCCCTGTGCGTTCAGCGTGTAGACCTTGCGCGGCGGGCCCTTCTCCGACGGAACCTTCTCGACGTCGACGAGGCCGCGCTGCTCGATCCTGACCAGCAGGGCGTAGACGGTGCCCTCGGCGATGTCGGAGAAGCCCTCGTCGCGCAGCCGGGCCGTGATCTCGTACCCGTAGGCCGGACGCACGGCCAGGATCGCGAGGACGATGCCTTCGAGCGTGCCCTTCAGCATCTCGGTCATCTGCTTGCCCATGGAACCTCCTCCTCTCTACTACTCGGTGTTGTTGACTACCGGTACATAGTAAGCACAAGTACCGGTAGATAGCAACACTGAATAGCAGAATCTTCGTTTCCGCGAGTGCGGTTGCGCGGCCGGCCGGCCGGGCAACCGGTCGACAGCGCAACGCATCCTGCCTACGATGGCGGCGTGGTGTTCCGCGACGTGCGCGTGGCCGTGCAACGGACGAGAATCCTGCCCGCCTGGGCCCGGCGAGCGGATGCCGCATCCGCACGCGCAGTGAACGCCCGCCGCACCCGCCCCACGGTCGACCGGTTCTGGTCGCGCGTCTCGGGGTTCGCCGATCGCGGGGTGCTCTGGTGGACCATCGCGGGCGTGCTCGTCGTCATCGGACGACGTCGCACGGCGGCACGCGGACTCGGGTCGCTGCTCGTCGCGAGCGCGCTCGCCAACCTGATCGCCAAGCAGATCTTCGGCGGCGACCGGCCGGTGCTCGCCGATGTTCCGATGGGCCGGCACCTGCCGAAGGTGCCCATCACTCCAGCGTTCCCATCCGGACACTCGGCGAGCGCCGCGGCATTCGTCACCGGCGTCGCGATCGAGTCACCGCGCCTCGGCGCCGCGCTGGCTCCCGTCGCGCTCGGCGCCGCCTACTCCCGGCTGCACACCGGCGCGCACTGGCTGTCCGACGTCGTCGGCGGCCTCGCGCTCGGCAGTGCGGTCGCGGGGCTCGGCGCCGTGTTCGCGCGCCCGGGCACTGGCGACACCGGCGCCGAGGCACCGAGCGGCACCGATCAACGGCTTCCGGCGGCGCCGGACGGCACCGGCGTCTTCATCGTCGTCAACCGCGCATCCGGCAGGAGCGTCGTGCGCGGCGACCCGGTCGACGTGCTCGAGCGACGCCTGCCGCACGCCGAGCTGCACCTGCTCGACGGCGAGGATCCCGCCCTCGCCGTGCGCGCGGCACTCACCCGCGACGAACCGCCGCGCATCGTGGGAGTCTGCGGCGGCGACGGCTCCGTCGCCGCGGTGGCGCACGAGGCGCTGGCTGCAGGCGTGCCGCTCCTGGTCGTGCCCGGAGGCACGTTCAACCACTTCGCGCGCACGGTCGGCGCGACATCCGTCGACCTCGCGATCGACGCCCTGCAGCGCGGCGAGGGCGTGCGATCGGACGTCGCAGAGCTGCGCTTCGCCAACGGACCCCCGATCACGGTGCTGAACACGGCGTCGGTCGGCCTCTACCCAGACTTCGTCGCCGAGCGGGAGCGACGCGAGGAACGCTGGGGCAAGTGGCTCSCCGCCGTCATCGCCGCCGCGCGGGTGCTGCGGCGCTCGTCGCCGGTGACCGTGGTCGTCGGCGGGCGACGAGCCCGGCTCTGGACGCTGTACGTGGGCGTCGGACCGAACGACCCGGACATCGCCGCGCCGATGCAGCGCCGGCGCCTCGACGGCGGCGTGCTCGACGTGCGCATGCTGCACGCCGACTCACGGGTGCGCGCGGCCGGAGCGCTCGCCTTCGGTCGTCGCACGAGCGCGGTGCTCCGGCGCATCCACCTGCTCCCGAAGCGACTCGAGTCGTTCACGAGCGAGTCGATCGAGGTGCTCGTGCGGCCCCGGCACGGGCAGCCGCCCGGGTTCGCGCACGACGGCGAGGTGTCGCTCGAGGCGCCCGCCGAGGCATCCGCCCGCACCGCGACGCCGGGCTACCGCACGACCGTGCGGATCCTGCCGGCGGCGCTCGACGTGTACCGGCCGGCGAGCGCGCCTACAGCAGGCGCCGCGCGTTCGCCCAGGCCGTGAGCTCGTGCCGGCTCGAGAGCTGGAGCTTGCGCAGCACCGCCGAGACGTGGGTCTCGACCGTCTTCGTCGAGATGAAGAGTTCGGCCGCCACCTCCTTGTAGGCGTAGCCGCGGGCGATCAGCCGCATGACCTCCTGCTCGCGCGCCGAGAGCCGGTCGAGCTCGTCGCTCGCCGACGCCGTCTCGCCCACGGCCGCGCCGAACGCGTCGAGCACGAACCCGGCGAGCTTCGGCGAGAACACGGCGTCGCCGCCCGACACGGCGTGCACGGCGCGGCTGACATCCGCCCCCGACGAGCCCTTCGTGATGTACCCGCGTGCCCCCGCGCGGATGACGCCGACGACGTCTTCGGCCTTGTCCGAGACCGAGAGCGCGAGGAAGCGCGTCGCGGGCTCGGCGCCGTCCTGAGCCTGTCGAAGGGATGCCGCGGCGCGCCGGATCACCTCGGCGCCGCCGCTCGTGCCCGCCGGCACCGCGACCCCGGGCAGATGCACGTCGAGGAGCACCACGTCGGGCGCGGCATCCGTCACCGCCGTGACCGCCGTCTCGACGTCGTGCGCCTCGCCGACGACCTCGATCGTGTCGTCGAGGTCGGCCTTCAGACCCGACCGGAAGATGGAGTGGTCGTCGACGATCACGACCCGCACCCGTTCAGCCACGCATCTGCTCCGTTCGCTCGGCCGGGAACCTCAGGCGCACCTCGGTGCCGACGCCGCCGACACCGGCACGCACCTCGCCCGATCCGCCGGCCCTGCGCATGCGGCCGATGATCGATTCGCGCACCCCGAGCCGGTCGCCCGGCACCTCGGCGAGCGCGAAGCCGGGTCCGCGATCGCGTACGAAGACCTCGACCGCCTCGGGAGTGGATTCGACGTACACCGACACCTCTCCGCCCGCGTGCCGGGCGGCGTTGAGCATCGCCTCGCGGGCCGCCGCCGCCACCTCGCCGCTCGCACGCTCCCGCGACTCCCCCACCACCACGACGTCGACCGTGACGGGATGGTCGATCTCGAGGGCGGCGGCGAAATCGCGGAGATCCGTGCCGAGGTCGCTGTCGGCGGACGTGTCGCCGGCGAAGAGCCACTCGCGCAGCTCCCGCTCCTGCGCACGGGCGATGCGGGCGACCTCGCTCGTCGCCCCAGCTCGGTTCTGGATGAGCGCGAGCGTCTGCAGCACCGAGTCGTGCAGGTGCGCGGCGATCTCGCTGCGCTGCTCCTCGCGGATGCGCTTGGTGCGCTCGGCGGTGAGGTCGCGCCACGCCGTGACGAGCGTGGGCGCGTAGACGAGGCCGATGCCGAGCACCGCGGCGAGCGCGGCGGCGAGCGTCGCTGCGGGGTACCACGCGGCCGTCGGTCCGAGCACGAGCGCTGCCGCGGTCACGGCGAGCAGTGCGGTCACCACGAGGCGGATCGTGAGCTCGTGCCTCGGCCCGCGCTCGGGTTCGGGCCGGTCGATGAAGCTCGCCCAGGCTCCGGATGCCACGGCGAGACCCACCCCGCCGAGTACGGCGAAGAGCCACCATGCGATGCCATCACTGCCTCCGTCGACCGTGTCGAGGGCGATGAGGGGGCTCGTGGCAGCGGCGGCGAGGAGTGATACGACGGCGGCCGACACGAGCAACCACGCGACCGGCGCGCGCCGTGTCGGGCGCTCGTCGCCCGGGGCCCACGGCGTGAGCGCCCAGAGCCAGAGGTAGAGGAGGAGCCCGGCACCGCTCGCGATGCTCGTCACGAGGAACGCGGTGCGCACGATCCAGCCGGGCCAGCCGAGGTGGGCGGCGAGCCCGGCCGAGACGCCCGTGGCGACGCAGGCTCGCGGGCGGGTCATTCGCGGAGCGGCCTCGGCGGGCGTGGGCGCCGCGGCATCCGTCGCCGGTTCCGCGCTCGTCTCCATGCCTGCAATCCAAGCAGACGGAACCGCGATCGCTTCCGGCCCGGCCGCCCGCTCAGGGTCGAATCAGGGATTCACCCCATGGCGGGGCATCCGCTGCCGCTGCCAGCATCGAAGCATGGAGACGAACCCCACCGCCCCCGAGGCGGACCCAGTGCAGGACGACGTGAAGGGGGACTCCGCGGCGTCCGGCCCGAACGCCCAGGGGGCGACCGGTTCGGCTCCATCCTCCGGTGACCCCGGCGCGGCGACACCCGCGCCGGGCACCGGCACCGGCACCGGCTTCTCCGATTGGCTCCGCCGCCTCGGCGTGCCGCGTCGCGCCGGCTGGCTCGGCGGCGTCTGCGCCGGCGTCGCCGCCCGCCTCGGCATCGACCCGATCATCGTGCGCGGCATCGTCGTGGTCATCGCGGTGCTCGGCGCACCGTTCGTGCTGGTCTACGCGATCGCATGGCTGCTGCTGCCCGACACCGACGGCGAGATCCACTTCGAGCGGCTGATGCGCGGCATCGTCGACCCGGCGGTCGTCGGCATCGCGGTGATGGGCGTCATCGGACTCATCCCCCTCGTGCAGGGCGGATGGCTCGGCTGGCGCTGGTGGCCCGACTGGCCGACCCTGAGCGATCCGATCTTCGGCTTCAACCTCATCTGGCCGCTGCGGGTGCTGTGGGTGCTCGTCGTCGTCGGGGCGATCGTCGCGCTCGTCATCTGGCTCGCCAGGCGAGCCTCCCAGAACTCCCCGGACGGCGGCGGGCCGCGAATGGCTTCCGCGACGCCCGCCGCCGCTCCGGGGCGCCCGTCGACCGTCGCCTTCGCGGCAACGGATGCCTCGACCACGGCCGCCTCCCCCGCCGAGGCGACGAGCACGGCGGCCGACGACGCCACGACGATCGTGCCGAGCACGGAACCGCCCGTCCCGGTCGAAGGCACCGACGCCGCGGCGCTCGCCGAGTGGCGCACGCAGCACGAGGCCTGGCGCCTCTCGCACGCCGAATGGAAGTCCGGTCAGGACGACGCCGAGCGGGCCGCCCGGGCCAGGGCCGCAGCCGAGAACCGGGCGAAGGCGCGCGAGCTCACCGAGCGGGCCGATGCCGCACGCGCCGCACGCCGGGCGAGCCGCCCCAGGGCGAGCGCCGCGTTCGTCTTCATGTTCCTCGGCCTCGCGGTCGTGGGCGGGGCCATCGCCGCGCTGATCGCCCTCGGCTCCCCCGAACTCGGCGTCGCCGCGGTGCCGATCGCGCTCAGCGTTGCGACGCTCACGCTCACGCTCGCCATGCTGATCGCTGCCGTGAGGCGCCGACGCGCTGGGTTCCTCGCGTTCGTCACGACGCTGACGATGCTCACGATGCTCGCAACAGCGGTCATCCCCCGCGGCGACATCGTCCCACCGGGATACGGGATCCGACTCGATGAGTCGCAGGTGCTGCTGCAGCCCCTCGGCAACGCCTACTTCACGGCGACGGCCGAACTGCAAGGCGTCGACGGCACTCCCCGTGTCGAACTCACCCAGTGGTCGGGAGACGTCCATCTCGACGTGCACGATGGCACCAGAATCGCGATCGACTCCAGCGGTGCCGCTGCGATCTCGGTCATCGAGTTGGATGCGCAGGGCAAGGCGGTGCAACACCAAAGCGTCAATGAGGACCGGTCCTTCGTGGTCGGCGGCTCCGAGGGTGAGCCGATCGATTCGACGCTCATCGTGCGTCAGGGGCGCGGCGCGATCTACATCACCGTCTTCGAAGGAGAGTGACCATGAGTCTCATGAACAGCGGCGAGCCGGAGACCGAGTCGACCACGATGATCCTTCCCGTGGCCGGCACCGAATCGGATCGCACCGACGCCGCGCAACCTCACGCCGATACCAGGGAACTCGCCGGCCTGGCCCTCGAAGGATCGTCCGCGACGACGCCCGCCCACCCCACCGTGCGCTGGGGGGCTCTCGTCTGGAGCCTCATCTTCGGCACCACGGCCGCCACGACGCTCTGGATCCTCATCGATCCGGCGCGGAGCGAGGCCGTCGGACGGTGGCTGACGACCCTCAGCCCCTTCACCGCCGGTCTCTCCGCGATCATCGTCGTCGGCGTGGTCGTCGCGCTCTTCGGCATCGTCGGCCTCATCCGTCGCGGCGAACGCGCACGCCGCTGACGCCTCGGCCGGCGGCATCCGCTCACCGAGACGAACACGAATCGACCCCCGCCGATCAGGTGGGGGTCGATTCGCGTTCGATGGACGACTACAACTCGACGCCGACCAGCACCGGCTCGGGGTACAGCACGATGCCGAACTCGGCCTGCACGCGGCTCTGCACGTACCGTGCGAGCTGCACGACCTCGTCGGCGGACGCGCCGCCGCGGTTGGTGAGCGCGAGCGTGTGCTTCGACGAGATCGCGGCGCGCGAGCCCGGCAGCGCGAATCCGCGACGGATGCCCGAGTGCTCGATCAGCCACGCGGCCGAGAGCTTCACGAGCGGTTCGAGGTCGGCGTCTCCGACCACGGTGACGTCGTCGCCGAACGCCTCGACCTCCGCTTGGTGCGCGAGGAACGCGTCGAGCGGCGACTGGGACGCGAGCGAACCGAGCGGCGTCACCTCGTCGGGCGCTTCGGGCTCGACGTACCAGCGGGGCGCGGTTGCCGGCAGCGTGCGAGCGACGTGCTCCCCCACGATCGGGTTCGTGAAGAACGATCCGGCGCTCACCGAGTCGGCGTCGGCCGGGTCGAGCACCATGCCCTTCGAGGCGCGGAGCCCGAGCACGCTCTCGCGCACATCGGCGATCGCGACCCGGTCGCCCTGCTGCACGTGCAGCGCATCGGCGAGCTGGCCGTAGGCGATCGGCTGGCCGAGCGCCTCGCCGAGCACCGCTCGCTCGGCGGCGGTGTCGTGCAGTTCGAGTTCGACCGTCACGACGATGCCCGCGAGGCCCTGCTTCAGCACCGAGGTGCGGTAGCCGAGCTCGAGTTCGGCCGCCGTCATGCGGCGCGGCGCCTCGGCGCCCTCGTCGAGGAACTCGATCGCGACGAGCGTCGAGGCGAGCTCCTGCCCGTAGGCGCCGATGTTCTGCACGGGCGCTGC
Source organism: Agromyces sp. Root81 (assembly GCF_001429165.1). Lineage (GTDB taxonomy): Bacteria > Actinomycetota > Actinomycetes > Actinomycetales > Microbacteriaceae > Agromyces. Next base: position 1,985,353 of record NZ_LMIR01000002.1, on the reverse strand, counting down.
GCCGACCGAGCCGGGGATGCCCGAGAGCGCTTCTAGCCCTGCGTAGCCGTGCTCGACGGTCCAGGCGACGAGGTCGTCCCACGTCTCGCCGGCCTGCACGCGCAATCGAACGGCGCCCTCCTGGGCCTGTCGAAGGGATGCCCCGGCGCCCGTCTCCGCGGGCAGCACCTCGATGCCGCGCGTGGCCACGCGGATCACGGTGCCATCGAAGCCCTCGTCGCCGACGAGGAGGTTCGAGCCCCCGCCGAGCGCGAGCCACGCGTCATCCGTCGCCCAGGTCTCGACGGCGAGGTCGACGAGGTCGCGCTGGGTCGTCGCGGTGACGAGCCGGCCGATCGGACCGCCGACCTGCAACGTCGTGAGGTCGGCGAAACGGATGTCGCTCGTCATGTCAACCGAGCGAGACGCGGACTTGCGCCTTGCCGAGTACGGTGTCGCCGCCGACGGTGACCGTGAGGTCGACACGGGCGACGGATGCGGCCTCGTCGAGCTGGCCGACCTTCGCCGTGACGGACACCGTCGCGCCGCTCTGCGGGTCGACGATGACGGGGCGGGTGAAGCGCACCTGGTAGTCGGCGACGCGGCCGGGGTCGCCGGCCCAGTCGACGACCGGCTGCACGGCGAGGCCCATGGTGAGCATGCCGTGGGCGAGCACGCCCGGCAGGCCGACCTCGGCGGCGATGTCGTCGCGGTAGTGGATCGGGTTGAAGTCGCCCGAGGCGCCGGCGTAGCGCACGAGCGAGTCGCGGCCGAGCGGGAACGACCGCTCGGCGACGACGTCGCCGACGGTGAGGGACGCGAAGTCGGGGGCGGGCATCATTCGTCTCCTCGCACGACGAGGGTGGAGACGGCGGTGACGACGTGCGCGCCAACGGCGTCGGTGATGGCCGACTCGGCCGTGACCATGGAGTGGCCGCCGAGGCTCTTCACGCTCGCGACCGTGAGGGTCGCGGTGAGCAGGTCGCCGGCGACGATCGGCCGGGTCGAGGTGAAGCGCTGGTCGCCGTGCACCACGCGCGAGAAGTCGATGCCCGACTCGGGGTCCGCCAGGAGCTGCGCGAGCGTCTGCTCCTGCACGACCACGGCGAAGGTCGGCGGCGCGACGACGTCGGCGTAGCCGGCCGCACGCGCGGCCTCAGGGTCGAGGTTGATCGGGTTCGTCGCGAACACGGCGCGTGCGAACTCGCGCACCTTCTCACGACCGACGAGGTAGGGCTCGGTGGGCGGGAAGGTCCGCCCCTGGAGCTCGGGGTTCACTGGCACCCCGCCAGTCTATGCGGGCGCGCATTCCGGCCGGTCGAGTAGCGCCCGACGAAGGAGGACACGTCTCGAGACCCAGCGAGAGGTCTCGAGACGCTCGCTCCTCGACCAGCGGAAGCGTCAGCGCTTGCCGCCGCCGAGGAGACCGCCGAGCAGGTCGCCGATGCCGCCGCCCGAGCTCGAGCCGCCCGAGCCGCCCCCGAGGAGACCGCCGACGAGGCCGCCGATGTCGATACCTCCGCTCGACGAGCCCGAGCCGCCGCCGCCGCCGAGGAGACCGCCGAGCAGGTCGCCGATGCCGCCGCCCGACGATGCGGGCGCCGCCTCAGCCGCCTCGGGCTTCTTCGTGAACTGCGCGGCGAGGAAGCTCAGCACGATCGGGGCGAGGATCGGCAGGAGCTTGCCGATGAGGTCGCCCGCCCCGCCCTCCTTCTTGTCGAGCGCGGTGACGACCTGGTCGGTGTTGTCGCCGAACACGTTCTTCACGATCTTCTTGCCGTCCTCCTCGTCGACGTCGGCGAGGTTCACGCCGCCCTCGATGAGCTTCGGGTCGTGCTTGGCGACGGCTTTCTCGAGCGACGCGGCGCCCGCCGGGTCGGCAGCGTTCGCGCCCATGCCCGCGAGCAGCGCCGGCAGCGCCTCGTTCACCGCCTGCTTCGCGGTCGCCTCGTCGACGCCGAGCTTCGCGGCGATGTCGCCGATCGGAAGGTTGGCGATGATGTCGTCGAGTCCAGCCATTCGGGTTCCCCATTCCGGCGCCCGCGGTCGGGGCGTCCACGGTTCACCGTATCGATACGGATGCCACGTGGGAAAGTGCCACCCGAGCTGTGTCAGTCGCTCAGTCGAGATCGAGGCGACAGAGGCGCAGCCGCAGGGCGTCGAGCAGGAGCTCGAGCCCGATCTCGAAGACCTGGTCGGAGCGTTCACGACCCTTCGCGGTGAGGTCGAGCAGGCGCCCGAGGGAGGTCGTGGGCGTCTCGGGCTTCCAGATGTCGTCGGGCGAGGCGCTCGACCCGTCGTTCGGGCCGATCCAGCCCGGGTTCGCGCTGCCGCTGGCCGAGTCCATCGTGCACGCGACCAGCGATGCCGCGAAGTCGGCCGCGAGGCCCGTGCGCACCGTGGTGGCGGGCGACACGGTCTACGAGGCCTGACGCCGCGCCTCGGCGCGGGCGCACTGCACCGGCGCCGCGGCATCCGCTCGGCTAGGCCGTTGCCTCGTCGCGCGGGTCGGGCAGGTAGGCCGAGATGTCGAGCGGCTGCGTGGGCGGCAGCTCGAGGTCGGCGGGGTCGGCGGGGTCGATGCGGTGGGCGTTCATGTGTTCGTCCCTTCGTACTGGTGTTCACGGAGCAGGCATGTCCGGCACCGCGCGATTCGTCACACATTGTCGTGCGAAAGTCCCATGCCACACGACGAGGCCGCCCCCTGGTGTCGCAGGGGGCGGCCTCGTCTGTACTGAACCTCGGGCTCAGTCCTCTGCGACCGCGCGCGAGAGCGTCTCACCACGGAAGAAGGCCGGACGCTTCCAGCGCTGCCAGAACATGATGACGACGCCGGTGAGCAGGATCACGACGCTGAGCACGAACACCAGACCCACACCACCGATCTCCGAACCCGAACCGAAGGCGGGATCCATGCTGTCGATCAGGGTCGTGAAGAACAGCACCGTGAGGATCACGCCGCCGACGAACGGCGCAACCAGCATGAAGAACACGTTGCGCCCCGACTTGAACCACAGCTTGCGGAAGTACCAGACGCACGCGAACGCCGTGATGCCGTAGTAGAAGCAGATCATCAGGCCGAGCGTCGCGATCGTGTCCCAGAGGACTTCATCGCTGATGAAGCGCATGACGGTGTAGAAGCCGCCCGCCACGATCGCCGAGACGATCGTCGCGTAGCCGGGCGTGAAGAACCGCGGGCTGACCGTTGCGAACTTCTTCGGCAGCGCGCCGTAGTGGCCCATCGCGAGCAGGGTGCGCGCGGGCGACACGAAGGTCGACTGCAGCGACGCGGCCGAGCTCGAGAGCACGGCGATCGACATGAGGATCGCGAGCGGGCCGAGGATCGGGCCCGCGAGATAGAAGAACGCGTTCTCCTGGATGTCGGGGTTGCCGAGGCCGAAGCCCTCGGTTCCTGTGCCCGCGAACGCGAGCGAACCCATCGCGACGAAGAGGTAGATCGCGACGACGATCGTGACCGTGAGGGTCGCTGCCCGGCCGGGGGTCGTGCGCGACCCCTTCGTCTCCTCGTTCATGGTGAGGGTGACGTCCCAGCCCCAGAACACGAAGAGCGAGACCGACAGGCCCGCGACGACGGCGCTGAACGACCCCACCTCGAACGGGTTGAACCAGCTCAGCTCGACCTGCGTCGGGTCGAAGGCCGTGCCGTTCGCGACGTGCCAGAACGCGGCGACGCCGAAGCCGATCATGACGAGCAGCTGGAACCCGACGAGCCAGTACTGCACCTTCTGCGTCGTCTGCATGTCGCGGTACGAGATGAGCGTCGCGCCGACGATGAACACGAGACAGGTCGCGACGTTCACCAAGGGGTTGCCGACGAGCTCGGCGATCTCGGGATTGTTGAACGCCTGCGCGAGTGCGAGGTAGAAGAACTCGACCGCGATGCCCGCGAGGTTCGAGAGCACGACCACGGTCGCCGCGATGAGACCCCAGCCGCCCATCCAGCCCACCCACGGACCGAACGCCCGCGTCGCCCAGGTGAACGACGTGCCCGAGTCCGGCATCGCGTTGTTGAGCTCGCGGTAGCCGAGGGCGACCAGCAGCATCGGGATGAACCCGAGGAGGAAGATCGCGGGCAGCTGCGTGCCCACCTCGGCGACGGTCGGGCCGAGGGCACCGGTCAGCGTGTACGCCGGGGCGACGCACGAGATGCCGATGACGATCGCACCGATGAGGCCGACCGACCCCGCCGACAGTCCCTTCTTCGACAGTCCTGTGTCGCCGCCGTCGACGGCGGCGCTCGCCGTGGTCAGCGGCGCATGCGGCTCGGTGTGGTGCTGGTGGGGTTCTTGCGTCATTGCGTGGTCCTTCAGGAGGTGGCGCGCGGCACGACGATCATCGGCACCGGCAGCTCGCGCAGCATCTTCGATGCCGTCGAGCCCAGGAAAAGGCGGCTGGGGGTCGCGAGGCGGCTGGATCCGACGAGGACGACCTCGCCGGCGTGCCACTCGAGCGCGGCGACCGCCTGCTCGATCGTGTCGCCCGAGGCGACGACCGAAGTGGCCGTCGTGCCGGCGGGCAGCGCACGGCGCGCCTCCGTGAGCACGTCATCGGCGTGGGCGGTGCTCGCGAGCGAGGCGAGCTCCTCGTCCATGCCGGCCGGCAGGTCGATCGAGACGAGCGACACGAGCCGCAGCGGCGCATGGGTGAGCCGGGCCAGGCGCACCGAGATGTCGAGTACCGACCCCGCCCCCGATCGGGTGCCGACGGCGCCGGTGATGCGGGTGACGCCGAGCGAGACCGGCGTCTCCCGGGAGCCCGCCGGAGCGAGCGCCACCGGCACGTCAGACGAATGCAGCAGGTCGTTGGCCACCGAGCCGATGCGCGACCGGCCGAGCAGCCCGCCACGTGCAGCGCCGACGACGATGAGCGAGGCGTCGAACTCGTGCGCCGCGGCCACGAGGCCCTCGGCGAACGACTCGGCGTAGCGGATGTGCAGCGACTGTTCGACGCCGTCGCCGAGACGAGCGGATGCCTCGGCCAGCCAGCCGCGCGAGCGCTCCTTCAGGTGGCGCTCGTACCCCGTGTCGGGCGGCACCACCGCGCCGCGGGCCTCGATGGGGAGCACCATCACGACCTCGAGGAGCGCCTCGCTGGCTGCGGCGAGACGCCCGCCGAGGGCGAGCGCGTCAGCGCCGGATTCGTTCGCCGTGTAGCCGACGACGATGCGGGTGACCATCAGCCGGCGGCGAGGATCTCGTCGGCGACCTCGCGTCCGACGCGGATCGCGCCGTCGACGTGCTGGTAGCCCTTGCCCGCCATGTCGGAGCACGAGAAGTGGATCGGGCCGACGGGGGTGCGGAGGTCGGCGCCGTAGCGCGCGAGTCCGCCCATGTCGAAGCTCGCCGCGTACGCACCGCGGGTCCACTCCTCGGAGCCCCAGTCGCTCTCGTAGTAGACGACCGGGTTCAGCGCCTCGGGGCCGTAGTAGTGCGAGATCGACTCGAGGATCCGGGCCTTGCGCTCCTCGGCCGAGAGCGTGAAGACGCCGTCGGCCTCCTCATCGGAGACGAAGCCGACGAGCGTGCCGCGGGGGTCGTCGTGGTTCGTGTTGTCGTAGGCCTCGTGGCACAGCTCGTACGGACTGAACGCGGTGCCCGAGAGGCCCGACTCGCGCCAGAACGGCGTCTCGTAGACCGCGTGCACCTTGATGACGAAGCCCATCGACAGGTGCTGGTGCATCTGGTGCTGGCGACGGGGCAGCGGCGGCTCGTACGAGATGCGGCTGATCAGGATGGGCGGCAGGGCGAGCACGACGTGCTTCGCGTGCACCTCGATCGAGTCGGTGACCGCGACGACACCGGCGTCGGGGGCATCCGGGGTCCAGCGCACCGTGCGCACGGGCTGGCCGGTGCGCACTGCGTCGCCGAGGCGCTCGGCGAGGCGCAGCGGCACCTGCTGGAGGCCGCCCACGACGCGCTTGTCGAGGATGAAGTCGGCGTCGACGAGGTTCGAGAACGAACCGGCGGATGCCGCCATGAGCAGCGCCTGCAGCGCCGAGAACGCGTGCGCGGGCTTGGTGAGCATGGCACCGGCGATGAACATGCCGATGTTGAGCTTCGCCTCCTCGTCGTCGGTCTGGGTGCCGAGCCACTCAGCGAACGAGACCTCGTCGAGCTCCTTCGCACGCGGGTGCGCCCAGGGGGCGTCGGGGTCGATCTCGGCGACGAGGGCGTCGAGCTTCTCGATGAGGCCGACGATCTCGCCCTCGGTCTTGGCCGGCACCGGGAAGATGTCGCCTTCGAAGAGCCGGCGCTCGCCGTTCGCGTCGATGTAGACGTTCTCGCCCTCGCGGTAGCGGGAGTACGTCTCGAGACCGAGTTCGCCCAGGGTCTCGATGAGCGCGTCCTGGTCGGGCGAGACCCACTGGCCGCCGATCTCGAGCATCGCGCCGTCGATGTCGTCGGTCCAGAGGCGGCCGCCGATGCGGTCGCGTGCCTCGAGCACGACGACGGACTTGCCGGCGTCCTTCAGCTTGTTGGCGGCGGTGAGGCCAGAGGCCCCGGCGCCGACGATGACGACGTCGCAGTCGATGCGTTCCATGATGCAGGTACTTCCTTCGAACGGTTGTGGTGCTGGTCGAGCGGATGCCGCGGCGTGGGGCCGCGGCATCCGCTCGGGTGGTTCAGCTCACCGGGATGAGCGTGTACTTCGTGTCGAGGTACTCGTGGATGCCCTCGAGCCCGCCCTCGCGGCCGATGCCCGACTGCTTGATGCCGCCGAACGGCGCCGCCGCGTTGGAGACGAGGCCCGTGTTCAGGCCCATCATTCCCGTGGCGAGGCGGTCGATCATGCGGTGGCCGCGTGCCAGGTCCTGCGTGAAGACGTAGGAGACGAGGCCGTACTCGGTGTTGTTGGCGAGGCGGACGGCCTCGTCCTCCGTCGAGAACGTCGTGATGCCGAGCACCGGGCCGAAGATCTCCTCGCGGAGGAGACGGGCGTCGGCCGGCACGGAGCCGAGCACGGTCGGGGCGTAGAACGTGCCCTCGCCCTCGATCACGGTGCCGCCGGTGAGCACCGTTGCACCCTTGGCGACGGCGTCGCCCACGAGCTCGTCGGTCGAGGCGACCGCCTTCGCGTCGATCAGCGGGCCGATGGCGATGCCGTCCTCGGTGCCGCGTCCGACGCGCATGGCCTGCACGCGCTCGGCGACGCGCTTGCCGAACTCGGCGGCGACCGACTCGTGCACGATGAAGCGGTTGGCCGCGGTGCAGGCCTGTCCGATGTTGCGGAACTTGGCGAGCATCGCGCCGTCGACCGCCTTGTCGAGGTCGGCGTCCTCGAAGATGACGAAGGGCGCGTTGCCGCCGAGCTCCATCGAGGTGCGGAGGATGCCCTGCGCGGCTTCCTTCATCAGGCTGCGGCCGACCTCGGTCGAACCCGTGAAGCTCAGCTTGCGCAGGCGCGGGTCGGCGATGATCGGGCCGGAGACCTTCGACGAGGTCGACGTCGCGATGACGTTGACGACGCCGGCCGGGAGGCCCGCCTCCTCGAGCAGCTGCACGAACGCGAGGGTCGTCAGCGGCGTCAGGGCCGGGGGCTTGATGACGACCGTGCAACCCGCGGCGAGCGCGGGGGCGATCTTGCGGGTCGCCATCGCGAGCGGGAAGTTCCACGGCGTGATGAAGAACGACGGGCCGACGGGGCGCTGCGAGACGATCATGTTGCCGGTGCCCTCGGGGTTCAGCCCGTAGCGGCCCGAGATGCGCACGGCCTCTTCGCTGAACCAGCGCAGGAACTCGCCGCCGTAGGCGACCTCGCCGCGCGCCTCGGCGAGCGGCTTGCCCATCTCCATCGTCATGAGGAGCGCGAACTCCTCCTTGCGCTCCTGCAGCAGGTCGAACGCCCGGCGCAGCAGTTCGCCGCGCTGGCGCGGGGCCGTCGCGGCCCACGCGTCCTGCGCGGCGACCGCGGCGTCGAGTGCCTTGATGCCATCGGCGACGGATGCATCGGCGATCTCCTTGATCGTCGCACCGGTCGCGGGGTCGATCACGGCGAGGGTCTTGCCGCCCTCGGCGTCGACCCACTCGCCGCCGATGAAGAGCCCGCCATTGATCTGGTCGAGCACGGTCGCTTCCTGTGTTGCAGTCGTCATGCGTGTGATTTCCGTTCGGTCGTTCTGGGTGACGGTGTCGTGAGCGCTGCCGGCGTCCCGATCAGGGGTAGAGGCCGCGCAGCTTGTGCGCTTCGGCGACGCGTTCGACCGCGAGCGCCGTCGCGGCGGTGCGAAGCGAGAACCCCCGCGCCTCGGAGTAGCCGAGCACGTGGTGCCAGGCGCTGAGCATCCGCTCCTCCAGTCTGGACTCCACCTCGTCGGCGCGCCACCAGTAGGCCTGGTTCGCCTGCACCCACTCGAAGTACGAGACGATGACGCCGCCCGCGTTCGCGAGGATGTCGGGCACGACGAGCACGCCGTTCTCGCGCAGGATGCTGTCGGCTCCGGGGGTCGTCGGGCCGTTGGCGCCCTCGACGATGACGGTGGCCCGCACCGCCGCAGCGTTGCCCTCGTGCAGCACTCCCTCGACGGCGGCCGGCACGAGCAGGTCGACGTCGAGCGCCAAGAGCTGCGCGCCGTCGATCGCCTCCGCGCCGGCGAAGCCGACGACCGAGCCGGTCGCCCGCACGTGCTCGGTGAGCGCCTCGATGTCGAGGCCCGCCGCGTTGTACACGGCGCCGTACTGGTCGCTCACCCCGGCGACGCGCACGCCGGCCTCGGAGAGGAACCGCGCGGCATCCGCACCGACCTTGCCGAAGCCCTGCACCGCTGCGGTCGCCCGCGACGGGTCGAAGCCGCGGTGGCGGAGCGCGGCGAGCGCGATGTGGGTCACCCCACGTGAGGTCGCGCTCGCCCGCCCCTGCGAACCGCCGAGCGCGATGGGCTTGCCGGTCACGATGCCGGGCACCGTGTAGCCGCTGGTCACGGAGTAGGTGTCCATGATCCAGGCCATCGTCTGCTCGTCGGTGCCGACGTCGGGCGCGGGGATGTCGCGCTCCGGGCCGATGATCGGCAGGATCTCGCTCGTGTAGCGGCGGGTCACGCGCTCGAGCTCGGCCTTGGAGTGCTCGCGGGGGTCGATCGCGATTCCGCCCTTCGCGCCGCCGTACGGCACGTCGAGCAGGGCGCACTTCCAGGTCATCCACATCGCGAGCGCGCGGACCTCGTCGAGGTTCACGTTCGGCGCATAGCGCAGGCCGCCCTTGGCCGGGCCTCGCGAGAAGTTGTGCTGCACGCGGTGGCCGATGTAGAGCCGGCTCTCACCCGAGTCCATGCGCAGCGGCACCGACACGGTGAGCTCGCGACGCGGCGTCGCGAGCATCTGGTGCAGGCCGTCGGTGTAGCCGAGGAGGCCGATCGCCTCGGCGAGCTGCGAGCGCGCGTCGGTGAGGGGGGTCGCGATGTGCTGGGCGGCGGAGCCCGCTGCGATCAGCGGGCTCGCCGGGGCATCCGTTGCGGTCGACGTCGTCGTCGCCGCGAGCAGGTCGGTCATGCGTTCTTCAGTCCTTCCGCGACGACCGAGAGGCCGTCGATGAGCAGTTCGTCGGAGATGGTGAGCGGGGGCAGGAAGCGGATGACGTTGCCGTAGGTGCCGCACGTGAGCACGACGACGCCGTTGGCGTGGGCGTACTTGGCGACCGCGTTCGTGAGCGCGGCGTCGGGAGCGCCGGTGGCGGGGTCGACGAGTTCGATCGCGACCATGGCGCCGCGTCCACGGACGTCGCCGATGCGGGGGTCCGCGGTGCGCAGCGCGTTCAGGCGGCCGATGAGCACGGCGCCGATCTCCCGGGCGCGCTCGATGAGGCCGTCTTCCTCGTAGGTCTCGATGGTGGCGAGTGCCGCGGCGCAGGCGAGCGGGTTGCCGCCGTAGGTGCCGCCGAGGCCGCCGGCCATCGCGGAGTCCATGATCTCGGCGCGACCGGTGACCGCAGAGAGGGGCAGGCCGCCGGCGATGCCCTTGGCCGCGACGACGAGGTCGGGCACGATGCCCTCGTGCTCGCTCGCGAACCAGGCGCCGGTGCGGGCGAAGCCGGTCTGCACCTCGTCGGCGATGAAGACGACGTCGTTCGCGGCCGCCCACTCGACGAGCGCGGGGAGGAAGCCCTGCGCCGGGACGATGAAGCCGCCCTCGCCCTGGATGGGCTCGATGATGATCGCGGCGAGGTTCTCGGCGCCGACCTGCTTCTCGATGACGGAGATCGCGCGAGCCGCCGCCTCGGCGCCCGAGAGGCCGCCGTCGCGGAAGGGGTAGCTGAGCGGCGCGCGATACACCTCGGAGGCGAACGGTCCGAAGCCGCTCTTGTACGGGATGTTCTTCGCGGTGAGCCCCATGGTGAGGTTCGTGCGGCCGTGGTAGGCGTGGTCGAATGCGACGACGGCCTGCTTCTTCGTGTAGTGGCGGGCGATCTTGACCGCGTTCTCGACGGCCTCGGCGCCCGAGTTGAAGAGGGCCGTGCGCTTGACGTGGTCGCCGGGGGTGAGCTCGTTGAGCTTCTCGGCGACGGCGACGTAGCCCTCGTACGGCGAGACGGTGAAGCACGTGTGGGTGAAGGAGTTCAGCTGCGCGGTGACGGCTTCGACGACGCGGGGTGCCGAGTTGCCGACGCCCGTGACGGCGATGCCGGAGCCGAGGTCGATGAGCGAGTTGCCGTCGGCGTCGACGATGACGCCTCCGCCCGCTGAGACGACCGAGATCGGCAGGGTGTGGCCGACGCCCGAGGCGACGGCGGCCGCCTTGCGGGCGATGAGCTCCTGCGAGCGGGGGCCGGGGATGGCGGTGACGAGACGGCGCTCCTGGGCGAGCGAGGGTCCTCCGGTCATGGTGGCCGGGGTGTCGACGAGAGTCATGAGTGCTCCGATACGAGGTGACGACGGTGGCGGATGCCGCCAATGCTAGGTCGGGCCGAGCGGATGCCTCAGCGCCCTGCTGTACACCCGGGGCCACCTCGTTGGACGTCACGTACACTTGGGTTCGTCGCGGGCGACGGTTCGCACCTGCCGCTCCGGCACCACACCACCGCTCGCCAGGAGCCTCGAAGGAGCCCGCCGTGCAGCCGACCGTGCAGACCCTGCTCGACCGCCCAGAGCTCGCACTCGGCCTGCTCACCGCTCCGCACGGCCTGCCCGACGGCGCACTCGCGGCACCGGTCGTGTGGGCGCACAGCTCCGACCTCGCCGACCCCACCCCGTTCCTCGACGCGGGCCACGTGCTGCTGACGACCGGCACGCAGTTCGGCGACGACGCCGAGGCCGGCTTCGCCGCCGCGTACGTCGAGCGGCTCCGTCAGACGGGCGTCGCCGCCCTCGGCTTCGGCACCGAGGTGATCCGCGAGGGCACGCCCGAGTCGCTCGTCGAGGCGTGCACGGCGCAGGGACTCCCGCTCTTCGAGGTGCCCTACCGGGTGCCGTTCATCGCCATCGCCCGTACGGTCGCCGACCTCATCGCCGAAGACGCCTACGCCCGGCAGGCGTGGGCGCTGAACGCGCAGCGCGCGATCTCGCTCGCGGCGCTGCGCCCCGACGGCCTCTCGGCCACCCTCGCCGAGCTCTCCCACCGCCTCGGCGCCTGGGTCGGACTCATCGACGCGACCGGTTCGCTCGACCGCGAAGCCCCGGTCGACGGTCTCGGACAGCCCCTCCTCGGCGAGGTCGTCGGCGAGGCGCGCTCGATGCTGCGCCGCGGCCAGCGCGCCAGCCGCACCCTGGTCGCCGGCGAGTCGACCGCATCACCGCATCGGATGACGCTGCAGACGCTCGGCGGCGGCGGCGCGCTGCGCGGGGTGCTCGCGATCGGCGACTCCCCCGAACTCGACCAGGCCGGCCGCGAGGTCGTCACCTCGGTGATCGCGCTCGCCGGCCTCGCGCTCGAGCAGAACCGCGACCTCGACCGGGCACGCGGCCACCTCCGGTCGGGGCTGCTCCGCGGCATCCTCGCAGGGGACCTGACGCTCGCCGAGCGGGTCGCGACCGAGATGTGGGGGCCGCTGCCGTCGGCGCCCATGCGCATCGCCGTGACGGATGCCCCGCTCACGGCCGTCGACCGGCTCACCGAGCTGCTCGAACTGCGCGTCGAGGAGCGCGGCGGCCGGCTCTTCTTCGGCCGCGACGACGAGCAGTTCGTGCTCGTGCTCGAGGAGGCCGACGCCGGCCTCGCCGACGAGATCGCCGCGGAGTTCGAGCTGCCCGTCGGGCTCTCGGATCCCGTCGGCACGGGCGGCATCGCGCTCGCGCACGAGCAGGCGCTGCGCGCGGTGGAGCGGGCCCGCGAGTCGGGCTCGGGCGTCGTGCACTTCGACGAGATCAGCCGTCAGGGGGTGCTCGCCTTCCTCGCCCGCACCGACGCCCGCGCCGTGGCCCTCGCGACCCTCGCCCCGCTCACCGAGCACGACGCCGCGAACGGCACCGCGCTGCTCACGACGACCCGCACCTGGCTCGAGCACGGCGGCCAGTTCGACGCCACCGCGCAGGCGCTCGGGGTGCACCGGCACACGGTGCGCAGCCGCATCGCCCTCGCGGAGCGGCTGCTCGGCCGCGACCTCTCGGGCTTCCACGCCCGCGCCGACCTCTGGGCGGCCCTGCTCGCCGTCCACTAAAGCGCCACGGCTTCGGAGATCGCCACGATCTCGGATCGATTCAGGCGATCGGGTCCTGGTCTGCGCGGATCTCCGAGGTTACGGTGCGCCGATCACCGCGAGCTCGCGATGCGGTCGCGGTACCAGGCGTAGGAGTCCTTCGGGGTGCGCTCGCCGGTCTCGAAGTCGACGTGCACGAGCCCGAAGCGCTGCGTGTACCCCTCGGCCCACTCGAAGTTGTCGGTGAGCGACCACAGGTAGTAGCCGCGAACGTCGACCCCCTGGTCGATCGCGCGTCGCACCGCCGCGATGTGCTCGTCGACGTAGCCGATGCGCCGCTCGTCGTGCACCGCGCCGGTCACCGGGCCGCCCAGGACCTCGTCGGGGAACGACGCACCGTTCTCGGTGATCACGACGGGCGGCAGGCGGTCGCCGTAGTCGCGCGCGAACGAGACGAGCAGCTCGGTGAACGTCTCGGGCATGATCGGCCAGTCGAAGCCCGTGGTCGGCACGTCCTCGAACTCGACGGGCTCGAACGGCAGGCCCGCGGCGGCGAACTCCGAGCCCTCCGCCGGCGCCGCCACCCGCGTCGGGTTGTAGAAGTTGATGCCGTAGAAGTCGATCGGCGCGCCGATCAACTCGAGATCGCCCGGCTCGAGGCCCGGCATCGCCTCGAGGCCGAAGCCCGAGAGGTCGGGGTAGGCGCCCGTGAGCACGGGGTCGGCGAAGATGCGGTTGTAGATGAGGTCGAAGGCGCCGGCGGCGAACCGGTCGGCCGGGGCATCCGATGCCGGCACCATCAGGGTGTGGTTGTTCGTGATGCCGACCTCGGCATCGCCCCGCTCGCGGATCGCGGCGACGGCGAGCCCGTGCGCCAGCAGCTGGTGATGGGCGGTCGGCAGCGAGCCCATCATGAGCGCGTGGCCGGGGGCCTGGGTGCCGAGCGCGTAGCCCTGCAGGGTCGTCATCGCGGGTTCGTTGAGGGTGATCCAGCGCTGCACGCGATCGCCGAGGCGGTCGATCACGAACCCCGCGTAATCGGCGAGCCGGTACGCCGTGTCGCGGTTCAGCCAGCCCCCGGCCGCCTCGAGCTCCTGCGGGAGGTCCCAGTGGTAGAGCGTCGGAACCGGGGCGATGCCTGCGGCGAGCAGTTCGTCGACGAGGCGGTCGTAGTAGGCGAGCCCCGCCTCGTTCGCCGGGCCCGTTCCGCCGGGCTGCACGCGCGGCCAGGAGATCGAGAATCGGTAGTCGTCGGCGCCGAGCCCGGCGAGCAGTGCGACATCGTCGCGGTAGCGCCGGTAGCTGTCGGCCGCGAGTTCGGCGTTCGAGCCATCGATCACACGACCGGGGGTTCGGGTGAAGACGTCCCAGATCGATTCGCCGCGGCCGCCCTCGCTCGTCGATCCCTCGATCTGGAAGGCCGCGGTGGCCGCGCCCCAGCGGAATCCCTGCGGGAACGTCAGGGCGTCGCCCGTGCGGTCGTGAGTGAGGGCATCGGCCATGGGGGAACCTCGCTGTTCGTCGGCAGGTGGCGATGAGCGGATGCCGCGGCATCCGCTCGGCTCGAAGTGGGACATCTGACCCACTCGGCCACCCTAGCCGCCGCGAGCGCGATCGGGAAGAGCCGGGCCGGATTCACCAGCCGGGCGGCGGCGGCACCTCCGCGAGGTCGGGCCACGGCAGGGCGCCGGACTCGAGGTCGCCGACGAGTCTCTGCATCCATTCGCGCTCGGCCACCAGCCGGGCCTGTTCGAACTCCGCCTCGAGGAGCAGGATGCGAGGCACCCCGACCGCTTCGCCGAGATCGCCTGCGAGCCGGGCGAGCTTCAACTCGATCGCGGCGACGCGCGCGCGCAGCGCGGCCAGGGTCTCGTCCGGGCCGAGCGCGCCGATGAACGAGAGCGCGGCATAGGCGAGCGTGGCGTCGGGCTCGGGCGTCGCGAGCAGCAGCGAGATCCGCCGCCGCAGTTCGGCCCGCCCAGCGTCGGTGATCCGGTAGAGCATTCGCTCGGGCCGACCCGGTGCCTGCTCGGTGCCCGCCTCGGCGATGAGCGCGGACTTCTCGAGCTTGTCGACCGCGTGATAGAGGCTTCGAGGCAGACCGACGACGAAGTCCTTTCGAGTGGCGACCATGAATCGATGCATGTCGTAGGTGTGCCGTGGCCCAAGGCTGAGCAGCGCCAGCACGGTGAGCGCGGGCAGATCTCGATCTGCCCGCTGGATGTGGTCTCGAGTCGTCACGGCCCAAGCCTAACCAGCGCGGCAATCTTCATTAGTGCAAGTTGCATTACTGCAAAACGCATGTCACGATGGAAAGATGAACGAGCACATGACCTCGACCCCGACTTCGACCGATGCCGACCGCACGAGCGTCCTCGAAGCACTCGACCGCATTCGTGCCGCCTGGGACGCAGGCGATGCCGCCGCCTACGCCGCGGAGTTCACCGACGATGCGAGCTATGTGATCTTCGCGGGGCTGCACGACCTCGGGCGCGATGCCATCCGCCGCGCGCACGTGCCCGTCTTCGGGAAGTGGCAACGGGGCAGCCGCATGTCCGTGCAGGTGCTCGATCTGCGCTTCGTGGCACCGGACGTCGCCGTCGTGCTCACCGATGGCGGCATCGGCAAGGGTGCGCGCATCGGCCACGACAAGGTGCAGACCTTCGTCATGGTGCGCGACGGCGCGACCTGGCGATGCACGGCGTTCCAGAACACGAAGAAGAACCGTCTCTTCATGGCTGTGAATCGCCGGGCAGTCGAGCGCATGGCAGACCCGAACCCCCAGTGAACGACCCGGCTGAACGAGCCGGCTGAACGGCCGCACCACCTTTCGCGCTGGGGGCGCCCGGCGTACGCTGGAGGCACTCGGAGGAGGACGCGATGCACGCAACCGTCGGAGGACACCTCATCATCCACGGCAAGCAGGTCGGCCAGGCGAACCGCCACGGCGTGATCCTCGAGATCCGCGGCGAAGACGGCGGCCCGCCCTGGCTCGTCCGGTTCGACGACGGCCACGAGACCCTGCTGTACCCTGGCGCCGACTGCGAGCTCGAGCAGGAGCACGAGCAGCCCGCGAGCTGAACCGCCGGCTTCCTGCTCCACTGCGGGTGGCCCGCGATAGCGTGGAGGAATGTTCCACTCCTACGCGGCGATCGGCGACAGCTTCACCGAGGGCGTCGGCGACGAACTGCCCGACGGCTCCGTGCGCGGGTGGGCCGACTTCGTGGCGCTCGGTCTCGCCGCAGCGGCGCGCGAACCCGTCGGGTATGCGAACCTCGCGATCCGCGGCCGCAAGCTCGGTCCGATCATCGACGAGCAGCTCGACCCCGCCATCGCGTTGCGTCCCGAACTCCTGAGCTTCAACGGCGGCGGCAACGACATGCTGCGCCCCCGCATGGACGAGCAGGTCACGGCCTCACGCTTCCGCGACGCGATCCAGCGCATCCAGGCCGAGGGCATCCACGTGCTCATGCTGAGCGGCGCGAACCCGACCGACCACCTTCCCATGGGCAAGGTGTTCGACGCACGCGGCGCACGCCTGACCGCCGCCCTCGTCGACCTCGCCGACGTGCCCGGCGTCACCTTCGTCGACAACTTCAACGATCACGGGCTGCGCGACATCCGCTACTGGTCGCCCGACAAGCTGCACCTGAACGCCCTCGGCCACGCGCGCGTCGCGAGCAACGTGCTGACGGCGCTCGGCGTGGCCGTGCCGGCCGAGTGGGGCGTCGAGGAGGTCGCCGCGGCACCCGTTGGTCCGCGGAGCCGCAATACCGCCGCGTACTACCGGGAGTTCGTACTGCCCTGGATCGGCCGCCGACTCACCGGTCGCTCGTCGGGCGACGGACGCATGGCGAAGCGGCCGACGCTCGAGCCGGTTCCGGCTGCCGCGGCCTGACGCCTGAACCCCGCCCGCTCAGGCCACCCCGAGCACGTCCGCGACGAACGCCCGCGTGCGGCGGGCGAGTCCCTCGATGCGCTCGAGCTCGTGGACGCTCGGCTGCACCTCGGAGGGCGCCGGCGGCCGGCCGAGCCGCACGGTCTCCTGGCAGGCCAGGTCGGCGCAGATGTAGGTGCCGACGCTGTCGCCGCGCTCCCCCGCAGCGCCGGTGCGTCGCGCCGTGAACAGCTCGACCTGGTCGCCGGGCTGATGCGTGCGGCAGAGGTTGCAGATGGCCGCCCGGTGGCGCGAGCCAGTGCGGTCGGCGGCGCGCAGCACGATGCCGACGGGCATGCCCTCGAGCTCGGTGACGAGGTAGCCGCGCGCGGGCACACGGGGGTCGCGCCAGCCGAAGGTGTCGAGCGGTGCCCACTCGGTGACGAAGAAGCGCACGGGGAGCGAGAGCTGCTCGAGCTCGGCGGCGTTCGCATTGCCGAACAGCGAGCGCAGGTCGTGTTCGCCCAGCGCCTGCATGCGTCCCCTCTCATGCCGTGACCAACCCAGTCTACGAATCGGGCGGCGGGCACGCAGAGCGACTCAGCTCGCCGGCGCTCCCCCGCCGGCCTGCGACGCCGGCATCGCGGTCGCCGCGGCATCCGCTCGCTCGGGTGCGCCGCGCCGCCGGATCAGGCAGCCGAAGCCGAGCGCCACGAAGAACATCAGCACGCCGTAGACCGCCGCGGGCAGGCTCATCTCGACGCTGCCGACGACGGTCTGCGCGATCACGATCGCGAGCGTCGCGTTGTGGATGCCGATCTCGAACGAGCTCGCGATCGACTGGGCGGGGCCGACGCGCAGCAGGCGCGGCACGAGGTAGCCGACGCTCAGGCTCAGCACGCAGAAGAGCACGGTGATGGCCGCGAGGCTGCCGAAGTTCGCGAGCAGCAGTTCGAGGTTCGAGACGATCGCACCGGCGATGACGATCACGAGGATCACGACGGAGGCGATGCGCACGGGCTTGTCCATGCGGTCGGCGAAGGCCGGGCGCCACCACCGCACGAGCATGCCGAGCACCACCGGCAGCAGCACGATGGCGAACACCTCGACGACCTTGGCGAGCTGGAGCCCGAGCCCGTCGTCGCCCGGCAGGAAGTAGGCGATCGCGAGATTCGTGATGAGCGGCAGGGTGAAGACGGCGAGCACCGAGTTGATGGCCGTGAGCGAGATGTTCAGGGCGACGTCGCCGCGGAACAGGTGGCTGTAGAGGTTCGCCGTCGTACCGCCCGGCGATGCGGCGAGCAGCATCATGCCGACCGCGAGCACCGGCGGCAGCTGGAAGACGAGCACGAGGCCGAGGCAGAGCGCCGGCAGCACGAGCAGCTGGCAGACGAGGGCGATGATCACCGCCTTCGGATGCTTCGCCACCCGCGCGAAATCGCCCGGAGTGAGTGAGAGGCCGAGCCCGAACATGATGATGCCGAGGGCGACGGGCAGTCCGATGGTGGTCAACGCTGATCCCATGCGCCAAGTGTGGCCTACGGCGGGTCGTCGTCGCGTATCGATTCGGTGACGGATGCCCCGGCGACACGCAAGTGCCCCCGCGGAGTGGTCTCAGGCGAGGGCGAAGTCGGGGCGGGGGCGGTCGTCGACGCGCGGACACCAGCCGTCGGGAGAACGGTCGTAGGCGTGCGCCGGTCCGTCGGCGATGAGCGCGGCGAGCGCGTCGAGGAACCGGTCGACGTCGTCGGCGGAGCTGCCGGCGCCGAGGCTCGCGCGGAGGCCGTTCGACCGCGTCGCCGCGCGCTCGAAGAAGGGGTGGGCGCAGAACCGGCCGGCACGCACCGAGATGCCGTGCTCCGCGCCGAGTGCCGCGGCGAGCAGGCCGACGGAGCCGCGTTCGAGCTCGATCGTGGCGATGCCGAGACGGTCGCCGAGCCCGCGACCGGACGGGTCGTCGAGCCCGTCGCCGAACCCGCTCAGCACGCGCACGCCCTGCTGCGCAGCGAGCCCCTCGTGCAGGCGCAGGGTGAGCGCCTGTTCGTGCTCGTGCCGCGCACGGTCGCCGAGCCGCTCGAGCTCGGCGAGCGCGCGGGCGAGCGCGACGACGCCGACGACGTTCGGAGTGCCGGCCTCGTGCCGTTCGACCCCGTGCTTCCAGTCGACGCCGTCGATGCGCACCGCCTCGACGGCGCCGCCGCCGGCGAGGTGGGCGGGTGCGGCGTCGAGCCAGTCGGCGCGGCCGACGAGCGCTCCGGCGCCGAACGGGGCGTACGCCTTGTGTCCCGAGAAGGCGAGGTAGTCGATGCCCGATGCGGCGAGGTCGACCCGGCGGTGCGGCAGCAGCTGCGCGGCGTCGACGGCGATGCGCGCGCCGTGCGAGTGCGCGATCTCGGCGAGGCGGGCGACCGGCAGCACCTCGCCCGTGACGTTCGAGGCGCCGGTCACCGACAGCAGCGCGGCGGGCCGGCGGGCGAGTTCGGCGTCGAGCGCGTCGAGCGTGGCGGCGATCGTCGCGCGCCCCTCGACCACGCGGCGCGAACGCCAGGGCAGCAGGTTCGCGTGGTGCTCGAGGTCGAGCACCACGGTGTCGCCGGGCACGGCGCCGGCGAGCAGGTTCAGGGCGTCGGTCGTGTTGCGGGTGAAGACGACGAGATCGTCGTCGCGGGCGCCGACGTGCCGGGCGACCGCGGCCCGCGCGTCTTCGACGAGCGAGGTCGACAGCTGCGACGGATACCCCGATCCGCGGTGCACGCTCGCGTAGTAGGGCAGCACGCGGGTCACCTGCTGCGCCACGACCTCGAGCGCCGGGGCCGAGGCGGCGACATCGAGGTTCACGTGCCGCACGAGGCCGCCGCCGAGCACGGGCACCTCGAGGCCGGCGTCGGCGAGCACGGCGAGCGGGCCGGGGCCGGCGGGCCGAGGCCGCGCCGGGGCATCCGTCGTCGCGGCCTGCGTCACCGGCGCACGACGCACGACCTGGCGGGTCGCGTACTGCTCGGTGACGGTCACGGGCGCTCCTCGATTGCGGGTGTGGCGACGAGGCTACGGATCGGGTGAATGGCGCTCAACCGCCCCTCGCCGCACGGGGTCACACCACGACACATTGCGACACACACGCCGCGGGTGTCAGCGAGACGGATGCCTCGGGCCGGCCGTGACCCCGGCACGCGACGGGGCGCCGCGCACGACCGAGGCCGGCGGCTCGCCGGCGCCGGCGTGCACGCTGTCCGGACGGGCGAGGCCGAGATGGTCGCGGAGCGTCTCGCCCTCGTACTCGGTCGGCAGCAGCCCGCGCCGTTGCAGCTCGGGCACGACCTGGAACGCGAACGCCTCGAACTGCTGCGGCTGCACCGCGGAGAGCACGTTGAAGCCGTCGACGGCGCCGGCATCGCCCCAGGCCTCGAACTCGGTGGCGATGTCGTCGGCGGTGCCGACGATCATCGAGGCGGTGACGGAGGCCGCGACGACGAGGTGGCGCAGTGTCGGCGGGCGCTCGCCCGAGGGGCTGCGCCCGGTGCGCTCGGCGACGATCTCGACGAGCTCCTGCCCCGCGGCGCCGAACTCCGCGACGAGCGCGGGCGTGACCGCCCGGTCGGGTGAGAGCTCGGCGAGGTCGACCCCCACGAGGAGTGAGAGCTGCGCGAGGGAGCGGTTCGACGGGAACGCGGCGGGCGGGCCGTCCGGCCAGTCCTCGGCGATCTGCACGAGCTCGCTGAGCTCGTCGGCGATCGACTGGGCGTGCTCGCGCGTCTCCCCCACGATCGGCAGCACGGGGGCGATGACCTTCAGGGTGCGATCGTCGCGGCCCGACTCGAAGGCGAGCGAGCGCAGCTCCTCGCGGATCGCGATCGCCTGGGCGCGGTCGCCGACGGCGACGAGCGCGAGGTCGGCGCTCTGCGCGGCGAAGAGCCGCGACCTGGGCGAGATGCCCGCGTGCACGATCGGCAGGTGGCCCTGCACGGGGCGCGGCACGTTGAGCGGACCCGTCACGCTGAGGTGCTCGCCGTGGAAGTCGGTGGCGTGCAGCTTCAGCGGGTCGAGGTACACGCCGCTCGCGGCATCCGCGACGATCGCATCGTCGTCGAAGGAGTCCCAGAGGCGCCGCAGCACGATCTCGAACTCGACCGCGCGGTCGTATCGCGCCTCGTTCGCGGTGTGGAAGTCGACGCCGTGATTGCCGGCGGCACGCGGCTCCGCGCCCGTCACGAGGTTGAGCCCGGCCCGGCCGCCGGAGAGCAGGTCGGCCGACGCCGTCGCCCTGGCCAGCGTGTACGGGTCGGAGTAGCTCGTGTTCGCCGTCGCGATGAGCCCGATGCGGGAGGTGACGCCCGCGAGGTAGGTGATCGCCGAGATCGGGTCGACCCGGGCGACGAGGTACGGGTCGTGGTACTCGAGGTCGTGACCCGTCGCGAGCCAGTCGCCGAAGAACAAGTAGTCGAGTCGCGCAGCCTCGGCCACCTCGGCGGCCCGCCGCAGCACGGCCGCGTCGCCGCGCGGGTCGCGGTGCGCACCCGGGTACCGCCAGCCCGATGGGTACGCCCCGATGGCCCTGACCATCGCGCCGATGATGAGTCGTGTCATGTCGACCTCCTGACCCGACGGTAAGGAGGGCGAGCGGATGCCGCGAGGCCGGCCGTCACACGTGTCAACGCGAGGTCATCCGGCGTCACGCGCGAGGGCTCAGCTGCTCGACCGCGCCACGAGGAGCGATCCGAACTCGTGCGATTCCGAGGACATCCGCATTCCCGAGGATGATCGGCCCCCGACCCACCCTCGGAATCGCCGATCTCCTCGCGCCAGCGGGTGAGCGCGGCCGCGGGAAACGCGCTTCGCGCGGTCTGGCGCGACTGACGCGACCCCCGGACGGTCACGCGCGAGGGCTCAGATGCTCGACCGCGCCGCCAGGAGCGGGCACTCGAACGGGTCTCGATCGCCGAGTCCGACCCGGTTGATGTAGCGGAACACGATCACGTACGAGCGCCACAACGTGGTCTGGGTGTACGGCACGTCGTGCCGGCGCAGGTAGTCGGCGATGAGCGGAGCGGCTCGCCGCAGGTGCGGTCTGGGCATCGACGGGAAGAGGTGGTGCTCGATCTGGTAGTTCAGCCCGCCCATGGCGAAGTCGAGCACGCGGCTGCCGCGGATGTTCCGGCTCATGAGCGCTTGGCGACGCAGGAAGTCGAGCTTCAGCCCGGCGGGCACGAGCGGCATGCCCTTGTGGTTGGGAGCGAACGACATGCCCATGTAGAACCCGAACAGGCCGAGCTGGATCGCGAGGAACACCGCGGCCTTCTCGGGCGAGAGCACGAGGAAGACGAGCGCCAGGTATCCGACGATCCGCACCGTGAGGAACGAGATCTCCACCGGCCGGTGGGCGAGGTGCTCGCGGGACAGCACCCGGTGCACGCTCGACGCGTGCAGCGACAGCCCCTCGAGCAGCAGGATCGGGAAGAAGAACACGCCTTGATGCGCGATGACCCACCGGGAGAACGCCGCTCGGTCGCGGCTGGCCTGCTCCGGCGTGAATGCGACCACCGGCAGGTCGATGTCGGGGTCGGCGCCGATCTGGTTCGGGTTGGCGTGGTGGCGGGTGTGCTTGTGCTGCCACCAGCCGTAGCTCATGCCGACGAATCCGCCGAGCACGAGGCTCGTCCAGTCGTTCCACTTGCCCGAACGGAAGATCTGGCGGTGCGCGGCGTCATGCCCGAGGAAGGCGGTCTGCGTGAAGAGGAACGCGAAGCCCGCCGCAAGGAACATCTGCCACCAGCTGTCGCCGATCCAGACGAACACGACGACGGCGGCTCCGATCGAGACGGGCACCGCGATGAGCTTCGTCCAGTAGTAGCCGTACCTGCGACGCATGAGCCCGGCGGACCTGACGATCCGTGCGAGATCGGTGAAGTCGCTGTTCCCGGGCGGGCCGCCCGATGCCGTGAGGGATCGGGGCGAGGCCGCCTGGCTGGTCATGATGACCTTCTTCCTGCCGTTCCCGAGTCGTAGGGGAACGGTGCGGAGGCTTGACGCCATCCGCACCCCTTCACGCTACGCCGCACCGAGGGCGACATGAGAAACCCTCAAGAAACTCACAGGCGCCACGACGTCAGCCCGCGACGCCGCGCACCTGCCTCGAGGCGTCGACGATGCGCAGCAGCGTCGTGAGAGCGGTCTGCAGCTCCGCCGCGCCCACCGCTGCGCCCACGGCGTCGGCCCACGCACGCTGGGCCGCACCAAGTCGTTCGACGGCCGCCCGACCGTCCGCCGTGGGCCGCAGCAGCTTCGCACGACGGTGCCGCGGATTCTCGTCGTACTCGGCCCACCCGCGCTCGACGAGGAGATCGGCGGTGCGCTGCACGCTCTGCCTGGCGAGCCCGAGGCCGACCCGTCGAGCGATCTCGGCCACGGGGAGCCCCTCGTCGAGAGTCGCGCCGAGCACCTGCCACTGCGCCGGGGTGAGGCCTTCAGGTCCGGCGATGTCGCGAGCGGCCTCGAGGAACTCGCCGTTCAGCTCGAACACCGGCAGCACGAGTTCGGTGAGGGCATCGCCCGCCACGCTGCGACAGGTGGTCATTCGGCACCCACGAGCGCATCGAAGTACCGGCGTTCGCCGGTGGTGTAGAGGCCGTACCAGGCGTCGATCACCGGCTGCGGCAGGGCGCCGAGCGCCTCGAAGACCGCCTTGGCGAACTCGAGCGGAGCCGTGGCGCCCGCCGTGATCACTCCGTCGTCGACGACCGCACGCTCGTCGGAGTAGTGCGCGGCCCCGACGTATCCGTCGGCCATGCCGAGGAAGTCGGGGGCGTTGCTGGTGTGCCGTCGCTCGTCGAGCAGGCCGACTCGGGCGAGTCCGAGGGTGCCGCCGCAGATCGCTGCGATCGGGGTGCCGGACGCGGCGAGACGGGAGGCGAGTGCGAGCACCTGCTCGTGCCCCTCGGCCCAGGTGTCGGCGCCCGGGAGCACGAGCATGGCGATGTCGTCGGGATCGAGGTCGGCGAGCGCGGCATCCGGACGCACGTGGAGCCCGCCCATCGTGTCGACCTCGGCAGCGGTCTCGCCTGCGGTGACGAGGCGGATCGCGCCACCGGCCATGCCCAGCCCGGCCGTGAGGTAGCCGTACTCCCAGTCGGCCATGGTGTCCGTGGCGTAGAGCACGACGAGCTTCTCGTTCGATTCGGTGTTTGTCAGCATGCTGTCATTCTTCCATGATTGACAGCATGCTGTCAATGGAATAGAGGCGGACGCCGCCGGCCGTGCGCTGCGTACAATCAGAGCACTGCGCAACTCGCGCCCCACCCACCCCCTGGAGGCCACCGCTTCGTGACGAGACCCGACCGCGATCGAACCCCTGACCGGCAGCAGCACGATGGACACGCGTTCGCGAGGAGGGAAGCGACGCCCGCCCCGCCGATGCGGCTCAGCGATGCGTCCGAACTCGTGCTCGTGGCATCCGCCGGCCGTGCGCTCCGTTTCGATCGCGACGATCTCGTGCTGCGCAAGGGACAGTACGCCCTGCGGAACGGCCATATGACGCCGCAGGCGTCGATGGTCGAGGACCTGCTCGCGCTCGGCGCGGCGCTCGACGCCGCGGGCATCCCGTTCCTGCTCGTGCGCGGCAACGACGATCGACCCGTCATCGCCGTGGACCGCGCCGAACGCAAGGCGGTCGCCCGGGCCTTCGCCGAGGCGTTCGCCGACGAGCCGTTCTACGCGACGACCCTCGCCCCGAATCACGCCGCGGAGACCCACCCGGTGCTGCTCGCCGACGGCCGGCTCTCCGCCGGGCGCAAGCCCACCGTGCTGCGGGTCTACCGGCCGCGCGTCGAGCCGATCGGGCGCCTGCGCTACGGCAGCGAGACGGGCGTGCAGATCGAGTTCTGGCGCTTCGGCGACGAGACCATCGAGGCGCCGGCCGAGAACGTGCTGATGCGCCGCACGCTCCAGCGCTCTGAGACGACCGACGACGTCGTGCACCTGCACGGCCGCGACTGGCCGACCCTCGAGCACATGTGGGAGCCGCTCGCGAGCGACGTCGACTTCGAGATCGACATGGTGTTCTCGTGGGTCGACGGCTCGAGCGACGAGTTCATCCGCGAGCGGGCCAAGCGCATGGAGAACGTCGTCGTCGGCGAGGGCGACGACTCCGAGGCCCGCTACCGGCAGATCGACGAACTGAAGTACGCGCTGCGCTCCGTGCACCTCTTCGCCCCCTGGGTGCGCCGCATCTTCATCGCGACCGACTCGCCGGCGCCCGCCTGGCTCGCCAAGCACCCGAAGGTCACGATCGTGCGCAGTGAGGAGATGTTCGCCGACCCGTCCGTGCTGCCGACGCACAACTCGCACGCCGTCGAGAGCCAGCTGCACCACATCGAGGGCCTCGCCGAGCACTTCCTCTACTCGAACGACGACATGTTCTTCGGCCGGCCGCTCCGCCCGTCGCTGTTCTTCTCCCCCGGCGGCATCACGAAGTTCGTCGAGGCCGCGACCCGCATCGGACTCGGCTCGACCCACCCGGGCCGCAGCGGGTTCGAGAACGCCGCACGGGTCAACCGGGCCCTCCTCCGCGAGCGCTTCGGCAAGGTCACCACCCGGCACCTCGAACACTGCGCGGCCCCGCTCCGCAAGAGCGTCATGGCCGAGCTCGAAGCCGCCTTCCCCGAGGAGTTCCGGCGCACGGCGGCGAGCCGGTTCCGCTCCGCGACCGACATCTCGGTGACGAACTCGCTGTACCACTACTACGCGCTCCTCGCCGGGCACGCCGTCGAGCAGACCGACGCGCGAGTCAAGTACGTCGAGACCACCCTGCGTCAGGCGCTGCCGGCGATGAAGCAGCTCCTGAAGCACCGCGACCACGACATGTTCTGCCTGAACGACGGCAGCTTCCCCGAGATCTCGGTCGAGGAGCGCACGGCCGCCGTCATCGACTTCCTCGAGCGCTACTTCCCGTTCCCGGCCCCGTGGGAGAAGGCGGCGACGGATGCCTCGGAGCAGGCGATCGCCGCGGCATCCGCGACCCCCGGCGACACGGCCTGAGGCGGTTCGCCTCGGCTACTGCAGCGCCGAGGTGAGTCGTGACACCCCGTCGAGGAACGTCGCCGACGCCGGCTCGCGGTCCCACTCCTCGAGGGTGAGCTGGCGCCCGGCGTCGCGGTAGCCCTGCTCGACCGCGCACATCTGCTGCACGAACGAGGCGCCGCGCACGAGCAGCGACACCTCGGCGTTCAGGCTGAACGAGCGGATGTCCATGTTGCTCGACCCGATGACGGCGACGTCGTCGTCGATCGAGAGGTGCTTGGAGTGCAGGATGTACGGGCCGGGGTACATCCAGATCTTCACGCCGGCCTGCAGCAGGTCGCGGTAGTACGAGCGCTGCGCGTGCCAGACCGAGCCCTGGTCGCCGATCTCGGAGACGAAGAGCTGCACGTCGAGTCCGCGGTAACAGGCCGAGGTGATCGCGTAGAGCATCGCCTCGTCGGGCACGAAGTACGGGCTCGTGATGATGGCCTGCCGCTGCGCCGAGTTGATCAGCGTGAGGAAGAGGCGCAGGCCGTTCTCGGCGTCGTAGCCGGGGCCGCTCGGCACGACCTGGCAGACGAGCGAGTCGGGCGAGGTGTCGGCGGGCACGGCCGCGGCGGGCACGTTCTCCTCATCGCCGAGGATCTCGTCGGTCTCGAGGTACCAGTCCGACATGAACACGGTGTTGATCGCGGTCACGACGGGGCCCGTGACGCGGGTCACGAGCTCCTGCCACATGAGCCCCCGCTTGATGTTCTTCGGCGAGTTGTAGCTGCGCGCGATGAGGTTCTGCGAGCCCATGTACCCGACGAGGCCGTCGACGACGACGAGCTTGCGGTGGTTGCGGAGGTCGGGCCGCTGGTACTGGCCCTTGAGCGGGCGCACCGGCAGCATCGAGCTCCACTTCGCTCCGATGCGGTCGAGTTCGGCGTACGTCGCGTCGTGATCGGCCGTGCGGTTCGTGGCCACCGCGTCGAGCAGCACGCGCACGACGACCCCGCGCTGCACCGCCCGCTCCATGGCCGCGAAGAATCCCCTCGTGGTGTCGTCGAACGAGACGATGTAGAACTCGACGTGCACGAACCGCGCAGCGGTGTCGATCTCCGCCGCCATGGCGTCGATCGAGGCCTGGTAGTCGCCGATGAGCTCGGCGGTGTTGCCGTCGACGGCGGGGAGCGCGCCGAGTGTGCGGTTCTGCTCGGTGAGCGAGGCGAACCACTCGGGCCACGTCGCGCGGTCGGGGGCGAGGTCGACGCCGTCGGTCTTCGCGGCGATCATGGCGTTGATCTCCCGCTGCTTCTCGCGCCGCTTCTTCGGCAGCTTCACGCTGCCGATGAGCAGGAAGAAGAGGATGCCGATGAACGGGATAAGGAAGATCGCGAGGAGCCACGCCATGGCCGCGGTGGGCTTGCGCCCCCGCGGCACGATGATGAGCGCGGCGATGCGGATGGCGAGGTCTGCCACGATCAGCAGGCCTCCGATGATCGCGGCGAGCTCCGTGCTCATACGCCACCTCCCCAGGGTCGTCTGCTCGCCTCGCGCTCGTGCGTGGTCGCTGCGGTCGGGAGAAGTGGTCTGAGTATGTCAGCCCGCGAGCACCGGGACCGGCATGGTGCACGGCGGGTCGTTCGGCACCGGCGGGCTCGCGGCATCCGCGATGCCGATGCCCGAGGCCGCGAGGCGGCGTGCACTCTCGTCGGCGTCGATCCAGTCGAGCGCGGCGTACGCACCGAGCGGCACGACCGAGTGCAGCACCGTCGTCGGGTAGACGTGCACGAGGTTGAAGGCGCGGGCGCCGTCGCGACCGCGGGTGCCGCCGACCGGCACGTTGAGGTCCTGCGTGTAGCAACTGGCCGAGGCCACCGAGACGGGCACGCCGGCGAAGGTCGCGGTCGAGGAGTAGTGCAGGTGGCCGGCGATGATCGAGCGGATGTCGCTGCCCTCGACCACCTCGGCGAGGCCGCCCTGATCGCGGAGCTCGACGGCGACCGCGAGATCGAGCACGCTCGGCACCGGCGGGTGGTGCATGGCGAGGATCGTGCCGTGCGGCGCCGGCATCGAGAGCTCCTCGGCGAGCCAATCGAGCTGCGCGGGTGCGATCTCGCCGTGGTGGTGGCCGGGCACGGTGGAGTCGAGGGTGATGACGCGCAGCCCGTCGACGTCGTCGACCCGGTCGACGGGTCGTGCCCCGCGCGAGCCGCCCGCCGCCTCGCCGAGCAGGCCGCGACGGAACGCCGCCCGGTCGTCGTGATTGCCCATGACCCAGATCACCTGGGCGCCGAGGCGCTCGGCGACGGGATCGACGATCCGCCGGATGCGGTCGTACGCGTCGGGCTCGCCCTTGTCGGCGAGGTCGCCGGTGAAGACGATCGCCTCGGGGCGACCACCGGATGCCTCGAACTCCTCGAAGAGGGTCTGCAGGTGCCGCTCGCTCGCGACGCGGTCGTAGAGCATGCCGCCGCCCGCGAGCACGTGGGTGTCGCTGATGTGGAGGAGGAAGTGGTCCGGCCGGGGATACTCGGCCGTACGGGTCGTCACGATTCATCCCATCGATCGGTGGTCGACGCGCAACCTCGGGCGTCTGGCATGGACACTAGCCGACCATGCCCGCCTGAACGGCGCATGAACGCGGCCTGTGCCGAAGCCCGCGCAGGGCAGGTGAGCGCCTTCAGGACTCTCGGAGACCCCGTGGATAGGCTCGAGGACATGTCAGACCCGCGCAAGTCAGGGGGTTGCGGATGACTCGCATCGCGCTGCCCGACGGCCGCCACTTCGCCGTCACATGGTCGATCCCCGACGCCTTCGGCGGCATGACGGATGCGATGCTCCGCCGCTCCGCCGCGTTCCACCGCGTCGCCGGGGTCGACGTCGACGTGCTGACCTTCGATCTCCGGCCCGACACCCCAGAGCTCGAGCGCGATCTCCGGAAACACGGTGTGCTCGCGCCGGGGGTTCGCATCGTGAACCTCTACGACTGGCTCCGGAGCCATCCGCTGCCCGGTGGTTCGCTCCGCCACGACCCCCAGACGTTCACGCCGCTCACCGCCGACGAGGCGGACGAGACCCGGCTCCGCGGCGACATCGTCATGAGCCGGTCGCGGCTCGATGCCCAGGGCAACGCGCTGCAGACCGACCACTACCGTGACGACGGCACGCTGCTCCTCAGCGACCGCCACGACACGCGCGAGCGCGGCGTGATCGGCGGCCGCTCCGTCGTGCTGTGCGACGGCGACGGCCGGCCGGTGCGCTCGTGGCGCCGGCTCTGGACGATGTACCGGGCTTGGCTCGACGCGCTGACCGCGGGCGGACCGGCCACCATGATCGTCGACAGCAAGACGATGGCCCCGTTCATGCTCACGTACCGCCGGGCGCACGTCATGACCGCGCACCTGGTGCACGCCTCGCACCGATCCGCGCCGTCGGAGGCGCACCCGATCAGGAGTTCGCGCCGCGAAGCGCTCGAGCAGCTGGACGACTTCGACCTCGTGGCCGTGCTCTCACGTCGACAGCGCGACGACCTCGAGCGGATCGTCGGCCGGCGCGACCACCTCGTCGTGATCCCGAACCCGAGACCGCTGCCGTCGCCTTCGGAGTCGGTGCCGCGCGACCCCGCCCGCGGCGTCGTGCTCGCCGCGCTCACCCGGCGCAAGCGCGTCTCGCACGCGATCGCCGCAGTGCAGGCGGCCGACGCGCACGCCGGAGTCGACGTGCACCTCGACGTGTACGGCGACGGCGAGAGCCGCCCGGCGCTCGAACAGCGCATCACCGCCCCGGCGACGATCGAGCTCCACGGATTCGATCCCGACGCCCGACGGCACCTCCCCGCCGCGTCGTTCCTCCTGCTGACCTCGCACTCCGAGGGATTCCCGCTCGTGCTCGTCGAGGCGATGGCCGCCGGCTGCCTGCCGATCGCCTACGACATCCCCTACGGGCCGGCCGACCTCATCCGCGACGGACGCAACGGCTTCCTCGTGCCGCCCGGCGACGTCGACGGCCTCGCCGATGCGATCGTCAGGCTGCAGCGGATGTCGCCGCGACGCGTCGCCCGCATGCGGGCTGCCGCCGTGCGCACTGCGAGCCGGTTCGACGAGGTGCGGGTGACGGGCATCTGGGCGCGCGAACTGCACCACGCCGAGGTGCGCAGGGAGGTGCGGCGCACGGGCCGGTTCGGCCGTGCACGGGCCGCGGCCGCGCGCCTCCCCCTCCCCCGGCCCGTTCGGAAGGCCGGGGTGAGCGTCGTCTCGGCGATCGACCGGATGGCCCGCGGCTTCGGACGCGTGGGCTAGACTCTGCCGTCGGGCCTGCCACCGCGCGGCCCCTGATGCGAGAGGCGGTGAGGGCGATGGCCGATCATAGTACCGACGCCGCCACCGCTGCTGCGTCGTCTCCCCGTTCCCGCACGCGCTGAGCCTCTGCTCGGCCACGCGCGAACGTGTTCCGATCCGCACCCGGCTGGCGGCGTCATCCGCTCACCTGCCGAACCCGGCGCGCTGCCGCGCGCCATGCGAGAACGGATCGCTCATGTCACCTCTGGTCGACAACGGCGTCTACGTCGACGGACGTCGCGTCGAGACGCCCACGAACCTCGACGACACCTACCGCCTCATGGACGACCATGACGGCCTCGCCTGGATCGGGCTCTACCGGCCGAGTCCGCGCGAAGTCGCCTCGGTCGCCCGCGAGTTCGACCTGCACCCGCTCGCCGTCGAGGACGCGCTGACCGGTCACCAGCGATCGAAGCTCGAACGCTACGGCGACACGCTCTTCGCCGTGCTGCGCCCAGCCCGGTACCGCGACGAGCTCGAGACGGTCGAGTTCGGCGAACTGCACCTCTTCGTCGGCCCCGACTTCGTCGTCACCATCCGCCACGCCGAGTCGCCCGACCTCGCGGCCGTGCGCCGGCGCATGGAGTCGAGCCCCGAGCTGCTCGCCATGGGGCCGGAGGCCGTGCTCTACGCGATCCTCGACGAGGTCGTCGACGAGTACGAGCCGGTCGTCGCGGGCCTCGAGAACGACATCGACGAGATCGAGGACCAGCTCTTCGGCGACAGCGACGACGACGCGCTCTCACGGCGCATCTACGAGCTCTCGCGCGAGGTCATCAACTTCCAGCGCGCCGTGCAGCCGCTCGCGTCGATGCTCGAGTGGCTGCGCCGCGGCTCAGAGAAATATCGCGTCGACGTCGAACTGCAGCGCTCGCTCCGCGACGTGCTCGACCACGCCATCCGCATCAACGAGCGAGTGGGCTCGTTCCGCGCCATCCTCGACAACGCCCTCACCGTGCACTCGGCGCTCGTGGCGCGTCGGCAGACCGACACGAGCCTGAAGCAGAACGACGAGATCAAGAAGATCTCGTCGTGGGCGGCGATCATCTTCGCGCCGACGCTCATCGGCACCGTCTACGGCATGAACTTCGACGACATGCCCGAGACGCACTGGGAGTTCGGCTACCCGATGGCGCTCGCCGCGATGGTGCTGTTCGGCGTCGGGCTCTACGCGGTCTTCAAGTTCAAGAAGTGGCTCTGACGCGAGCGCGACGGCGGGCCGCCGAGCCGTCACCGGGGCTTCTTCGGCCCTCTGCCCTGACCCGGGTGGTCGTCGGGGGTCTCCGGCGACGCCGTCGGCTCGGTCGGCGTTCCACCGTCGACTGGAGGTTCCTCGGCCTCCTCGGGGCTCGGTTCCGTCGGCTCGGACGGAACCGGCGTCGGCGGCGCGGAAGTCGGCAGCACCGGGCCGTAGCGGCTGGGTGTCGCAGGAGTCGTCGACGTCGGTCGCGGGTCGTCGATCGACGTCGACGCCTCGGTCCCTGGCGCGCCTCCACCGACGTTCTGCATCAGGGCGATGCCGGCGACGCCCATGACGGCGACGGCCAGACCGGTGACGCCGATCGCCGCGGCCAGCCGGTGCCGCGTCAGCCAGGTGACGGAGGCGGCAACGTAGGGCAGCAGCGGTTCGAGCATTGCGCCCACAGGTGACGCCGGTGCCGCCCGCCGTCCGCGGGGGCGGCGTGATGCGTCATCCGGCTCGTCGTGCTCGTCCTGCTCGGGCATGCTCACCCACCTCTCCGTCGCGTTCGAGGGCATGGTCCGTAACGACAGTACCCAAGGCGGCGCCGAGCGGGTGGGTTCATCGCTCAGAGGGCCGGTCGGTGCTCCGTGGATCGGTACCACTCGCCGCGTGCCGCCTCGAGGGCCGCGCCGACGTCGAAGACGGTCGCGTCGTCGTAGGGCCGGCCGACGATCTGCGCGCCGATCGGCACGTCCTCGCTCGATCGGGCGACCGGGACGACGAGCACCGGGTTCCGGTTGGCGATGTTGAACGGCACCGTGAGCATGGCGCCGATGTGGCTGTCGACGTGCGTGCCGCCGATCGTGACGCCGTCCTCGTAGTAGTCGTCCGCCCTGAGCGCCGGAACGCCCGCGACCGGGCACACGAGCGCATCGAACTCGAGGAAGAGGGTGGCGAGCACGTGATGCACTCCCGCCTCGATCTCGGGACCGCCGAGCACCCCGAGTTCGTCGAGCGCGCGCCGCCCCTGCTCGACGGCCTGCCGGGTGTAGGGCTCGGCATCGGCGAGACGGTCGGCCCCGACCTCCTCCTCGATCCAGGGGATGAAGCTCGTGCCGTAGTGCGCCAGCGCCGCGCTGACGATCCGCTCGTACGACAGCGGCACGGAGACCGTTTCCACCGCGGCACCCGCATCCGCGAGCCACTCGACCGTCGCCCGGATCGCCGTGGCCACCTCGTCGTCGACCGGATAGTCGCCGAGCGTCGTCGCCACCGCGATGCGCTTGCCGGTCAGGTCGGCGTTCGGCTCGATCACGACCGGGTTCGGCAGGCTCACCGGATCGAACGGATGCTGCCCGGCGATGACGTTGTGGAACAGTGCGACGTCGGCCACGGTGCGACCCATCGGACCGTCGGTGCAGTACTCGTCCATGTAGTTGCCGGGCACGGTGGGCACGCGGCCGAACGGCGGCTTGTACCCGACGACCCCGTTGAACGACGCCGGGATCCGAGTGGAACCGCCGATGTCCGAGCCCGTCGCGAGCGGTGCGTATCCCGCAGCGAGCGCGGCGCCGGAACCGCCGGATGACCCCCCGCACGAGTACTCCCGGTTCCACGGGCCACGGGTGATGCCCCACATCGCGCTGCGCGTGTACGCGGCGATGCAGAACTCGGGTGTCGTGGAGCGGACGAACGGAATGCCGCCCGCTTCGATGATGCGCTCGACGATCGGGCTCGTCCCCTCCGCGATGTTGTCGGCGAGGATCGGCGAGCCGTAGGTCTCGGTGTGCCCGGCGATCGCGTGCGCCTCCTTCACGACGACCGGCAGTCCTTCGAGGGGGCGCGCGGTGCCGTCGGCGTAGCGCCGGGCCGATTCCGCCAGCGCCTCGGCGACGGGAAGACGCTCGCCGGTCAGGGCGTTGATGGCGGGCTCCACCGCATCGATGCGAGCGAGCAGCACGTCGAGGTAGTCCGCCGGGGCGAGGTCGCCGTTTCGGAACCGCTCGAGCACTTCGGTCGCCGTCAGGTAGTGGGTCTGGTCGGTCATGGCCGGGGTCTCCGTTCAGTCGTGGTGTCGTCGAGTGCTGCGGCTCACGCCGGTGCGTCGTAGACCTGCTCGCCGCGCACGTACGTGCCGCGGATCTGCGTGCGGAAGATCTCCGCGTCGTCGGATGCGAAGGGGTCGCGGTCGAGTACGACGAGGTCGGCGTCCTTGCCGACCTCGAGGGTGCCCGACCTGACGTCGGCGTGCGCGAGCTGCGCCGAGCCGAGGGTGTAGGCGCGCCAGAGTCCGGCGAGGCCGATCCGCTCCGCCGGCAGGAACGGCGGGATGTCCATGCCCTCGGCGAGATCGGCCGGCGGCTGCCGGTTCGCCGCGATGTGCATGCCGAGCAGCGGATGCGGCGACGAGACGGGCCAGTCGCTGCCTGCGGCGAGTCCGGCGCCGGCGCGGTGGATCGCGCCGTACGGCCACTGCAGCTGGACGCGCTCCGGTCCGAGGAACGGCACGATGAGCTCGTCGCGGGTGGGCAGTGCACAGGCCCAGAGCGGCTGGAGGTTCGCCGTGACGCCGAGCGTCCGGAACCGCGGGATGTCGACGGGCTGCACGACCTGCAGGTGCGCGATGTGCGGCCGGGTGTCGTTCACTCCGTTGCTGAGGCGGGCGGCCTCGACCGCATCGAGGGCGTCGCGGGCGGCCTGGTCGCCGAGGGCGTGGAAATGCGGCTGGAAGCCGAGCGCGTCGAGCCTGACGACCGCCTCGATCAGCTCCTCGCGGTCGATGAATCGCAGGCCGTGGTTGTCGGTCGTGTGCCCGCAGGCGTCCCGGTACGGGTGGATCATCGATGCGGTCTTCGCCTCGACCACGCCGTCGAGCATGAGCTTGACGCTCGTGGCGCGGAAGCGGTCGCCGTGCGCGGCAGCTCGCCGTGCCACGAGATCGTCGATCTGCTCGAGTCCGCGGTTGCGGTCCCACCACAACGCGCCGACGACGTCGGCCCGCAGCGTCCCTGCGCGGTCCGCATCGTTGTAGACGTCGAACTGGTCCTCGAATCCGCCGTAGGCTCCGACGATCGCGTCCTGCCACCCGGTGATGCCGCACGAGAAGGCGTACCGCTCGGCGGCGACGAGGGCGTCGTCGTAGTCGGCCCGGGTGAGCGGCGGCAGCAGTTCGGCGACGAGTGCCATCGCGCCCTCGTAGAGCATGCCGTTCGGCTCGCCGCGTTCGTCGCGGCCGATGCGGCCGTCGGCCGGATCCGGTGTGTCCCGGTCGATGCCGGCGTTCGCGAGGGCACGGGTGTTGACCCAGGCGCTGTGCGCCCCGCGCTCGATCAGGTAGGCCGGGCGATCCGCGCACACCGCGTCGAGCATCGCCACGGTGGGGGTGCCGCCGGGGAACGAGTCCATGTTCCATCCGCCGCCCACGATCCAGTCGTGTTCGGGATGCGCCTCCGCGTAGGCGACGATCGCCTGGAAGCAGGTCTCGGCCGTCTCGCACTCGTGCATCGAGCACTGGCCGAGCCCGACGCCGCCGTACACGGCGTGGATGTGCGAGTCGCGGAAGCCCGGGCTGAGGAGCCCGCCACGGAGGTCGACGAACTCGGTCGAGCGGGACGCGCGCGAGCGCAGTTCGTCCTCGTCGCCGATGGCCGTGATCCGACCGTTCCCGACCGCGAGCGCGAGTCGTTCGGTCGGCCGTGCGGCGTCGACGAAGAGGGAGCCGTTCACGAAGATGCGGTCGATGCGGGTGCGGGTCATGAGCTCGTGCTTTCGGTCAGGGCGGCGGCCGGCGCGACGACTGGGTCGTGGCGCCGGCGCGGGATGCCGCGCGGGATGGAGTCGAGGAGTTCGACCGTGTACGGAGAGGTCGGGCGTGCGAGCAGTTCACGGGTCGGACCGTGCTCGACGACCCTGCCCTGGCGGAGCACCACGGCGTCGTCGGTCACGTACTGCACGACCGCGAGGTTGTGGGTGATGAAGAGGTAGCTGAGCCCTTCGGCCTCGCGCAGGTCGTTGAAGAGGTTGAGCACCTGTGCCTGCACCGAGACGTCGAGCGCCGCGACGGCCTCGTCGAGGATGAGCACCCGCGGCCCGACCGCGAGGGCTCTTGCGATGGCGGCACGCTGGCGCTGCCCGCCGGAGAGCATCCCCGGCAGCGCGTCGGCCTCGCGTTCGCCGAGGCCGACCTGTGCGAGCAGTTCGAGCGCGCGGCGCCGCGCACCCGACCTTTCGACGCTGTGGAGTCGCAGCGTCCGCTCGATCGCATCGCCGACCGCGAGCCGCGGATTGAGCGAGAGATACGGGTCCTGGAACACGATCTGGATGCGCCTCGCGTGCTCGATGCGCGCGCGCCGTCCGCGGGGCCTCCCGTCGATCCGGTGCCCCGCGATGACGACCTCGCCACCCGATGCCGGCTCGAGCCCGAGCAGGATCTTCGCGATCGTCGTCTTTCCAGAACCCGATTCCCCGATCAGGCCGAGCGAGGCGCCCTGCTCGACGGCGAGGCTCACGTCGTCGAGTGCGGCGCGACCACCCGTCGCCTGCGGATACACCTTGCTCACGCCGATGAGCTCGATGGCCTTCATGCGGACTCCTTCACGCATCGCACTGCCCGCTGCGGCGATTCGACGAGCGGGATCGACGGCAGTTCGCATGCCGGCCCGACCAGCGAGCACCGGTCGGCGAAGCGGCATCCGACCGCCGTCGCGGTGAGCGGCAGCACGACCCCCGGGATCACCGGGAGGCGACGCGCCGGCAGGTCGGTGATGCGCGGGATCGAGGCGAGCAGGGCAGCGGTGTACGGATGCCTCGGCGCCGCGAGCACGCGCTCAGCCGGGCCGTACTCCTGCACCTGGCCGGCGTACAGCACGCACAGCTCGTCGCAGAGTTCGCCGGCGAGGTCGAGGTCGTGGGTGACGAAGACGATCGCGACCCCGGTCTCGTCCTGCAGGCGCTGCAGCAGCCGCACGATCTCGGCCTGCGTCGTCACGTCGAGTGCGGTCGTCGCCTCGTCGCAGATGAGCACGTCCGGCGCCGGCATCATCGCCGCGGCGATCACGACCCGTTGCAGCATTCCACCGGAGAGCTCGTCGGGGTAACGGCGCAGCAGTTGCTCGGGGTCCGGCAGCCGCATGGTCTCGAGCAGCTCGATCGCCCGCAGCCTCGCGGCAGCGCCGGTGAGCGCGCCGGACCGCACGACCGACTCGGTGAGGAAGTCGCCGATCGGATGCAGTGGATTCACGCTCGAGCGCGGATCCTGGAAGACGATGCCCGCGACCCGACTGCGCACGGCCGCGACCGCCCTGCGGTCGACGTCGTGGATCTCGGTGCCTGCGATGCTGATGCGGCCGCTCGTGGAGGCTCCGGCCGGCGTGCTGCCGAGCAGGGCCTTCGCGAGCAGCGACTTCCCGCTGCCGGACTCGCCGACGATGCCGAGGCATCGTCCGGCCTGGACCTGCACGGAGACCCCGTCGAGCACCGGGCGTCGGAACTCGTCCCCCGCGAGGTGCATGGTGAAGTCCTCGACTTCGACGACGTTCATCGCTTCCTCTTCTTCCCACGGCGGTCGAGCAGACCTTCGCCGACCGTGTTGATCGCCACCACGACGAGCACGAGGCACGCCGCAGGGAACGCCATGACCCACCACGCACCGAGCAGCAGCGACGGCAGGCTCTCGTTGAGCATGAGACCCCAGTCGGCCTCGGGTGCCTGCACGCCGAGGCCGAGGAACGAGAGTGCGGCCAGGTCGACGAGCGCGTAGCCGAAGCTCACGATGCACTGCGAGACGATGATCGGGGCGATGTTCGGGAGCACCGTCGTGACGAGCGTGCGCGCACCTGAGAAGCCCATGGTCCGGTCGGCGACGACGTAGAGCTTCTGCTGCTCGCCGAGCACGACGCTGCGGGTGAGTCTCGCGATCACCGGGGAGTAGGCGATCGCGATGCCGACCGCCGGGGCGACGATGCCCGGGCCGAACAGCGCCACGGCGAAGACCGCGGCGAGCAGGCCGGGGAACGCGAAGAGGAAGTCCGTGATCCGGGTCAGGACCGCGTCGATCCAGCCGCCGCACCATGCGGCCGCCGCGCCCATCGTGACGCCGATCACGACCGAGACGGTGATCGCGATCGTCGGGCCGATGACGCTGGTGCGGGCGCCGAACAGCAGCCGGCTGAGCAGGTCGCGACCGCTCCCGTCGGTGCCGAGCGGATGCCCCGGGGTGCCGGGCGGTGCGTTCGTCAGCCCGAGGTCGACCGAGTACGGATCGTGGGGTGCGAGCAGTGGCGCGGCGATGGCGGCGACCGCGAAGGCGATGAGGACGCCGATCGAGAGATCGAACGAGACGTTGCGCCTCGGCCGCCGGCGCAGCCCGGTCGAGGCCGCTGCGAGCGAGGAGGGCATGGAGAGTCCGGCCATCATGCCGCCTTCCGCTGTCGGAGCCGGACGTCGATCATCGGGGTGACGAGATCGACGACGAGGTTGGTGAGCACGAAGACCGCCACCACGAGGAGCGTGACCGCCTGGACGACCGCGAGATCGAGGTTCTTCACCGACGAGACCACGAGGCTGCCGATCCCGTTCAGCCCGAACACGGACTCGACGAGCTGGCTGGTCACGAGGAGCCCGGCGACGAGGATGCCCGAGTAGGTCAGCACGGGCACGGTGGCATTGCGAGCGACATGGTGCCGGAAGAGGTGGATGCCGCCGAGCCCGCGCAGCCGTGCCGCCTCGACATGGTCGGAGCCGAGTTCGGCGCGCAGCGCCGAACGTGTGATCCTCGCCATCAGGCCCGCATAGCTGATCGCGAGGGCCACGGCCGGCAGGGTCAAGTGGACGATGCGACTCGCCACGTCGGGCCCGCCCGCGCCGAAGGAGGGGAACCAGCCGAGGAGGCCGGCGAAGACGAAGAGCAGCACGAGGGCGGCGACGAACGCCGGCAGTGCCGACATGGCCGAAGTGGCGACGAGGATGGCGCCGTCGGTGCGACCGCCGCGCACCGCGGAGGCGATGCCGAGCGCCGTGCCGCCGATCAGGATCAGGATCGCGGTGTAGACCACGAGCCAGACCGTCGTCGGCATCCGGCCGGCGAGCAGCTCGCCGACATCCTGCTGATACTGGATCGAGTAGCCGAAGTCGCCGTGCAGGATCCCGGTGAACCAGTTCCAGTAGCGCTCGAGGAACGGCAGGTCGAGCTGGTACTGCGCCCGCATCATCTCCACGAGCTCCGGCGTGGGCTTGCGCCCGCGAAGCAGCACGGAGAGCGGGTCGCCGGGCACGAGGTAGAGGGCCGAGAACACCACGATCGTGGTGACCCACATCGTCACGACCGCCCCGAGCACCCGTCCGCCCACCAACCGGAAGGATGCCGCGGCCTGACTGCTCATCCGACCTCCTCGGGGAGGACGAGCGCGGCGCCGTCGACGAGCAGCGACTGGTGCGCCGGGTGGCGAGTGGCCGCGTGCCAGGGCGACTCGTCGGTGCCGGGGTGGACGACGTACTGGCCGGCGAGGCTCGTCGCGACGAGCAGACGCAGCCGATGTCGGGCCGGCAGCCGGTAGGCGGTGTCGCCGAGGCGCACGGTGAAGGGCGTGGCCCCGTCGGCCACGGCCTCGACCGCGTTGCCGCACACCAGCCGGGCGTCGCCGTGCTCGTCCACGTCGTAGAGGCGGGCGACGACGTGCGTCGTGCGCGTCGGTGCGGAGATCCGGGCGGTGAACTCGCATCGACCGGCCAGCGTGATCGACGTCTCGAGCGGTTCGCCGTCGAAGCACACCGTGTCGGCCCGGCGGCACAGCTCGGATTCGTCGGGGACGCCGCCGCGGTTCTGATCCCACTCGCTGGCCACGGGGTACGGCACCGGGTCCGCGGGGCGATGCATCCAGTCGACGCTCGCTCCGGTCCCCTCCTGCACGGCGGGGAGGATCGCCCCATCCGCCGAGAGCCCGAACCGCCGACGGCGACTCGACGACGGGGGCCAGCTGGGCGCCACCCGGGCCTCGTCGCCGCAGACGTCGTAGCGCACGCGCGCTTCGGACCATCGACCGTCACGCCCGCGGAGGTAGTGGTCGAAGAACGAGATCGGCAGTTCGAGCAGCGACGGGATGTGCTCGGCGAGCGCGCTCGGGTCGACGCCGAAGTCCGTCTCGAGCGGAAGGCCGCGCGGACGCCAGCGGTAGTCCTCGTGGTCGCTCGACGTCATCACGAGGTACTGATGCTCGGCGGCCGGCGAATGCAGCGCGCGCTCCCAGTCATCGAGCTGCCAGAACTGGAGGTTGTCGAACCAGCCGCCGGTGTGCAGCGCCGGGATGGCGAGTCCGGCGGCCGGATCCCCGTCGGGGAAGACCGAGGCGACGAGCTGCTCGGGCTCCTCCATCGCCGCGAGGTACGCGCGAAGCAGCGCAGCGCCGTCGGGCAGGTCCGGGTGGACCATGTCGATCGCCGGCACCGTCGTGTGATCGGTGCCGTGTTCGAGCACGAGTTCCTGGTGCGCCCACGCGTCGACCAGCCAGTCGAGGAGCGTCAGCGTCGGCAGGCCTCCTCCCGGCCGCAGGTCGAGGAAGCGATGTCCGGTGACGCGCGGCACCATCGCCTTGTGGGCGGGATGGCGGGTGCTCGCGAGCGCCCACTGCGTGAACCCGTAGTAGGAGTCGCCCCAGGTGCCGATGGTCGCGTCGGACCAGGCCTGGGCGACGATCCATTCGGCCGTGTCCCATCCGTCGTCGGCCTCGTTCACGAAGGGCGAGCGGGCGCCGTCCGAGAGGTACTTGCCACGGACGTCCTGCGCGACGACCGCGAATCCGTTCGCGGCGAAGTGCGTCGCGATCTCGGGGATGAACGTGTACCTGCCGGTCTTGTCGTACGGGAGCCGGATCAGCACGGTCGGCACGGGGCCGACGGCATTCGGCGGCAGGTAGACGTCGGTCGCGAGGCGAGTGCCGTCGCGCATCGCCACGAACTCGTGGACGGCGCGATCGTCGGGACGGGATTGGGCGAGGAATCCGAGCTCCGCCATCACTCTGCCGCCGTTCCGATGACCGCGGCCCACGGCCGGTAGAGGAAGGACTGGGTGGGCGAGCCGCCGGTCACGCCGGCGCTCTGGTACAGCCGCGTGTACTGCGAGACGAGCGGGATGATGTTGCGGTTCTCGGTGTAGATGCTCTGGGCTTCGGTGATCAGGGTGGCGCGTTCGTCGTCGTCGATCCTGGTCCTGGCGTCGGCCACGATCCGATCGAACTCGGGGTCCGCGAATCCAGGCGCGTTGAAGATC
The DNA here is from genome assembly GCF_001429165.1 of Agromyces sp. Root81. Classification (GTDB taxonomy): domain Bacteria; phylum Actinomycetota; class Actinomycetes; order Actinomycetales; family Microbacteriaceae; genus Agromyces. The sequence continues at coordinate 1,945,130 of NZ_LMIR01000002.1, read as the reverse complement.
GAGTCGCTCGTATAGACCTGGTAGTAGGCGACGGGGTCCGGGTAGTCGAGGTAGCCCTCCCAGATCATCAGGTCGGTGCCGACCCGTGCCTCGTCGTCGAAGTAGAGGGCGATGTTCTCGGCCTCGGTCTGGGCGTTCAGTTCGATCTCGAGGCCGATCTTGCCCGCGGCATCCTTCATCGCGGTCGCGATCTGCACACTCTCGGGGAAGCCGGTCGCGTAACTCAGCACGATGGGATCGCTCGGGGCGCCGACCTCCTCGACGATCTCCGACGCGCGCTCGAGGTCGGTCACCTGGTCGGGGATCTCGTCCCATGCCGCCTGGAAGATGTCCTCCGAGTATCCCCACGCCGACTTCGGGGTGAGGGTCTTGTTGAACTCGGCGGCGCCGCCGTACATGCCGGTCCGGATGCCGTCGTAGTCGACGGCGAGCATGAGCGCCTCACGCAGCCGGATGTCGGCGAGCGGACCGTCCTCCACGTGCACGAAGATGAGCGAGAGCAGTCCGAGCCCGACGCCGTACGAGACCGCCCCCTCGCCGCCCGTGAGCTGCGGGATCGAGGAGATCGGGAAGTTGAAGGCGCCGTCGATCTCGCCCGTCTGCATGGCGGTCGTGGCGGTGGCGGCATCCGTGATGAATCGGAACTCGACCTCGGGAGTGAGCGGCCGACGCTCCTCGTCCCAATAGGCCGCGTTCTCGCTCAGGACGATCCGGTCGCCCTTCGCCCACTCGTCGAGGACGTACGGGCCGGTGCAGACCGGCAAGCCGCTCGGCGTGCCGTATTCGGCGCCCGCCTGCTCGACGCTCGCACGCTCGAGGACGACGCCCGCCGGCATCGCGAGGAACTGCATGACGAGCCCGTCGGGCTGGGCCATGGTGAGGGTGACTTCGCGTTCACCCGTCGCCTCGATGGAGGCGACCGAGCTGAATGCGGCACTCCACGACGACCCGAGCTCGGGGGCGAGGTAGCGCTGCAGGCTGAAGACGACATCGTCGACCGTGACGGGGGCGCCGTTGGAGAAGACGAGCCCGTCCTGCAGGGTGATGCGGTAGTGCAGGTCATCCGTCTGCTCGACGGACGCGAGGTTCGGAACGATGCCGAAGTCGGGTTCGAGTCGCAGCAGGCTCTCGCACACGTTGCCGATGACGGTCGAGTTCGACTCCCCCGACGACATGGCGGGGTCCAGCGAGAACGGCTCGCCGTACGGCAGGTTCCAGACCAGCCTGTCGAGACCGCCGACCGCCTGGTCGGTGGTCTCGACGAGTTCGATCTTCGCAGTCTCGGTGGGCTGTGCTGTGCATCCGACCAGCGCCGCGGCCGTGACAACCGCGACCGCCGCACCGATCCATCGCGTCCTCTTCGACACGTTGCCTCCTTCGGGTTCGCCGCGTCATCGCGGCGTCGGAGCCATGCAAGCGCACAAGGGCATAAGTTGTCAAGATGACAAAGAACTGCCGGCGCGCGGATCGCCCGCGATCTGGCAGTCTCGTACCGAGATCCGAAGAGAGAGCAGATGCGACCGAGCCTTGCACCCGAACGACAGGCAGAGATGCTCGAGGCACTCGCCGCGTGCGTCGCCGAGAGCGGCATCCACGGCCTCACCGTCCAGGCGGTCGCCGACCGCAGCGGATGGAGCCGCGGCCATGTGCGGCACTACCTCGGCAACAAGGCCGACCAGCTCCAATCACTGGTCGCGCTGTACACCGAGCGATACGCGAGCTCGCTCGAGCAGATCGTCGAGCACGCAGAACTCGGCCGGCGGCGAGCAGAGATCTTCCATGAGCTGTTCGGCGACACGTGGCAGAACTCGAACGCGCAGGACGACGTCGTGCTCGACGAACTCACCGCCTACGCCGCCTCCAACCCCGGGTCGGGCGTGACGCTCACCCCGATGTACCAGCGCATCCGCGCCGCCATCGAGATCGCGCTCCTCGAAGCATTCGAGCCGGCCGAAGCGGGCGCACGTGCCGACATCGCCCTCGCCCTCGCCTACGGACTCTCGAGCATGATCCGCATCCAGGCGGTGGGTCGGCGCGCGTGCGCCGAGCACGCCGCGGTCGTCCTCGGGCTGCCGCCCGAGGTTGCGGGCACCGACTGAACGCGCACGGGCACCTGGGCGACTCGCACAACGGAACCCGAACGGCGTGAGGCCCGGCGCTCACGATTCCCTCACATCGCGGTTCCGCGCCGGGTGCTGAGATCGATCCGTGAATGAGTTCAGCACCACCGCATCCGGCGTCGTCGCGACCCCGAGCGAGGCGATCGATCTCGCCATGCGCCTCGAGGACGATGCGCGCCATCGCCGACATCGCACCCCGACCTGGGGACGTCTCGAGATCGACTCCCCGCCGCGATGGGGGTGGAGCGCCTACCGGCTGCGGGTCTTTCCTCCGCAGATCGACGCAGCCGACCGGCGCCTGCTGTGGTTCGACGACTGGGCGCCACTTCTCGGCGCCGTGGGCGGTGTGCTCCTCTTCGCGGCGGGAGCGTGGTTCCTCGACCCGGCGTGGCTGCTCGCATTCCTGCCCGCGGGCATCGGACTGACGACCCTCGCGGCGCGGCGTCTCTCCGCCGACGTGCGAGCCTCGGTACGTTCCATCGAGGTGTGCTGCGCGCCCGGCAGCGGCATGTACGGCGATGGCGCGGCGCTCGTGCAACGGTTCGAGGAACTCACCGAGATGGATCGGATGCTTCGGAGTCGTCAGATCGACGAAGCGGAGTACCGGCGCCGCTGGCTGGCGGTGTACGAGACCGTCCCCCGCGGCCGGCACCGGCCAGCGCGAGCTGCACGATGAACGCGAGCGCCGCGCCGACCGCGTAGGCGACGAGGTCGATCGGGTCGAACGAGCCGCCGAGCACGAGCCGGGCCGGCGGGAACACCTCGACCGCGCGGTGCGGCAGCCCGGTGAGCTGGAGCAGCTCGACCGTCGCCGCGACGGCGAACGCCAGCGCCGAGCTCCTCGCGCCGCCCAGGCGCGGCCAGGCCGAGCGGAGCAGGAACGCGATGAGCCCGACGTAGAGCACGCTGCCGAGGAGGTCGACGATCAGCGTGCGCTCGAGGAGTTGCAGGCAGACGCCGATGGCGAGGCAGACGACCGCGGCCACGGCCGTTCGCGCGCGGATGCCGCGCGAATCGGTCGTGGCCGGCGGCCGCTGCTCACTCAACCCTTGTGGCGCGGCTTCCTGAACGGCTTGCCGTCGCCGTCGTTCGAACGACGCGAGGGGGCGCCGCGGTCGGGACGGATCTCGATGAGCCGGCCCGAGATACGGGTGCCGTCCAGCCGCTCCAGCGTCTCCTGGGGCAGGTCGGCCGGGAGCTCGACGAGCGAGAACTCCGGGCGGATCTGGATGGCGCCGAAGTCCTCACGGCTGAGACCGCCCTCGTTCGCGAGCGCGCCGACGATCTGGCGCGGCTCGACCTTGTGCCGCTTGCCGACCGCGATGCGGTAGGTCGCCATGGGTCCGCTGCTCGGACGCTGGCGCCGCTCGGGGCGGTCGCCGCGGTCGCCCCGGTCGAATCGATCTCCGCCGCGGTCGCGACGCTCGCCGCGCTCGGGCCGGTCGCCGCGAGCCGGGCGATCCGCCCACTCGCGCTCGGCACGACGGGCGGCTTCGGGTTCGAGGAGCAGCGGCGACTCGCCCTGCGCCACGACGGCGAGCGCGGCCGCGACATCGGCCTCCGGCACGTCGTGGTTGCGCACGTAGTGGGCGATGATGTCGCGGAAGCCATCGATGCGCTCGTTCTGGCCGAGTGCGGCGGTGATGCGGTCGTCGAAGCGCGCGAGGCGCGTGACGTTGACGTCGTCGACGCTCGGCAGCTGCATCTGCACGATCGGCTGACGCGTTGCCTTCTCGATGCGGGCGAGGAGGCTGCGCTCGCGCGGCGTGACGAAGCTGATCGCGTCACCGGTGCGGCCCGCGCGTCCCGTGCGGCCGATGCGGTGCACGTAGGGCTCGCTGTCGGTCGGGATGTCGAAGTTCACCACGTGGCTGATGCGCTCGACGTCGAGGCCGCGCGCCGCGACATCCGTGGCCACCAGGATGTCGAGCTTGCCCGACTTCAACTGGTTCACGGTGCGCTCGCGCTGCACCTGGGCGATGTCGCCGTTGATGGCCGCAGCCGAGTATCCGCGAGCCCGCAGCTTCTCTGCGAGCTCTTCGGTGACGCTCTTCGTGCGCACGAAGACGATCATGCCCTCGAAGTTCTCGACCTCGAGGATGCGGGTCAGCGCATCGACCTTCTGCTGGTACGAGACGATGAGGTAGCGCTGGCTGATGTTCGCCGAGGTCTGCGTCTTCGTCTTGACGGTGATCTCTTCGGGGTCGTGCAGGTACTGCTTCGACATGCGCCGGATGGCGGCGGGCATGGTCGCCGAGAAGAGGGCGACCTGCTTCGTGTCGGGGGTGTCGGCGAGGATCGTCTCGACATCCTCGGCGAAGCCCATCTTGAGCATCTCGTCGGCCTCGTCGAGCACGAGGTACTTGAGCTCCGAGAGGTCGAGCGTGCCCTTCTCGAGGTGGTCCATGATGCGACCCGGGGTGCCGACGACGATGTGCACGCCCCGGCGGAGCGCCGAGAGCTGCACGCCGTAGCCCTGCCCGCCGTAGACCGGGAGGATGTGCACGCCCTTGAGGTGCGCGGCGTACTTCTCGAACGCCTCGCACACCTGCAGCGCGAGTTCGCGCGTGGGTGCCAGCACGAGAGCCTGGGGGGTCTTCTGGGAGAGGTCGAGGCGCGAGAGGATCGGCAGCGCGAAGGCCGCCGTCTTGCCGGTACCGGTCTGGGCGAGGCCCACCACGTCACGGCCTTCGAGCAGGGTCGGAATCGTCGCGGCCTGGATCGCGGAAGGGGTCTCGTAGCCGACGTCGGCGAGTGCTTTCAGCACCGCGCCATCGAGCCCGAGGTCGGAGAATGTCGTCGCGGCGGGCTCTTCTGGAGCCTCCACCTCGACCGGAGCATCGTCAGCAGTCACGCTTCAGGGTAGTCCGTCCAGCTGGGAGAACGCAGTTCCCCCGTTTCGGCGGCACGGGCACGGAGGCCCAGCGTGTCAACCGAACGATGCATTCGCCCTGCGCGCCACTGGGAATACTGTGGGAGCCGACAGGGGGACGACGTCATGAAGGACACTGCTACCGCGCCCGAAGCGACCGGCGCACGGCGATGGGTGGGGCTCGGCGTTCTCGCTGCAGCGCTCTCGATGATCGTGCTCGACGGCACGATCGTGGGCATCGCGCTGCCGACGATCATCACCGACCTGAAGCTCGACTTCAGCGAAGCGCAGTGGGTCAACGGCATCTACTCGGTGATCTTCGCCGCGCTGCTGCTGACCGCCGGGCGTCTCGGCGACCGCCTCGGGCGACGCCGCGCGATGGTCGCCGGCATCCTGGTCTTCCTGGCCGGCAGCATGCTCGCCGCACTCGCGACCGGCGGCACCTCCCTCATCCTCGCCCGATTCGTGCAGGGCATCGGCGGCGCCTTCATCCTCCCGACGACGCTGTCGACCGTCAACGCCACGTTCCGCGGTCGCGACCGCGCGGTCGCCTTCGGCGTCTGGGGCGCGGTCATCTCGGGTGTCGCCGCGCTCGGCCCTCTGCTCGGCGGCTGGCTCACCCAGTCGTTCGGCTGGGAGTGGATCTTCCTCGTCAACCTCCCGTTCGGCGCGATCATCCTCATCGCCACCTTCCTCACCGTGCCCGAGACGCGTGCCGTCATCACCTCCAAGGGCCTCGACGTCGACGGCCTGCTCCTCTCGGCGATCGGGTTCGGCGCACTCGTGTTCGGCCTCATCGAGGGCGGCTCGCTCGGCTGGTGGGCGCCGAAGCAGCCGTTCGAGCTCTTCGGCTGGACCTGGCCGACCTCGTGGCCCATCTCCCCCGTGCCGGTGGCGATCGCGATCGGTCTCGTGGCCCTCGTGCTCTTCTTCTTCTGGGAGCGGCATCGCGCCAGGAATGGCCGGTCGGCGATCCTCGACGTGCACCTGTTCTCCGTCCCCACGTTCACATGGGGCAACCTCGTCGCGATGTGCGTCGCGATCGGCGAGTTCGGCATCCTCTTCGTCCTCCCCCTGTTCATCGTGAACGCGCTGGGGCTGTCGACGCTCGCGGCCGGATTCGTGCTCGCGGCCATGGGGCTCGGTGCGTTCGTCTCCGGCGCCATGGCCCGACACGTCGCCGAACGGTTCGGCGCGCCGACGGTCGTCGTGATCGGCCTCGCGCTCGAGGTCGCCGGTGCACTCATCGCCGCCCTGCTGCTGTCGTCCGAGATGAACGCCTGGCTGCTCGCCGGCGTGCTCGCCCTCTACGGTCTCGGCCTCGGCCTCGCCTCCGCGCAGCTGACCGGCACCGTGCTCGCGGACATTCCGCCGGAGGAGTCCGGGCAGGGCTCGGCGACCCAGAGCACCGGGCGCCAGGTCGGCTCGGCCCTCGGCACGGCCATCATCGGCGCCGTGCTCGCGGCGGGCCTCGCGGTCGCGCTGCCGGCCCAGGTCGACACCGTGTCCGGCGTGCCCTCGTCGACCGCCGACCAGATCGTCTCCGCGACCGAGGAATCGGCCGGCGGCACGATCCCGCAGGTGCGGGCGGAGGGCACCGACGGCCAGCTCGGCTCGGCCGGGCCCGCGGTCGCCGATGCACTCGCCACCGGCATGGCGGATGCCTCGCGCTGGGCGCTCCTCGCGGCCGCCGGGTTCCTCGTGCTCGGCGGGGCGTTCGCCCTGCGTCTCCGGGCCGTGGCGAAGCGGTCGAGCGCGGCATCCGGAGTCGAGGCCGAACCCGCGTCATGAATCACGTCACCCCGCATCTCTTCAGTGAAGGGGGCCGAACATGTGGGGTAGGCGCAAGCAGCAGGATCCGGTCGAGCACGTCGAGTTCGTGACGTCGGTCGACGGCGGCCGGATGCCGGTGCGCTGCAGCTGCCCGCGCGACCACGACCACGACCGGCCGACCTCGCGTGCGCTGGCGTCGGCGGGTCCTGCCGTCGACGCCTACGCATTCGCCGCCTGAGCAGGAGCGTCGACCTCCGGCCTCCGGACGCCCGCCTCCGATATCGTGTGGACAGCGGCGCCGCGGGCGCGGTGTGTCACCACCAGTCAGGGGGTGCAGCGGAATGCTGCAGGCGATAGGGCACATCCTTCCGATCGCGTTGGCGGTCGCGATCAGCTCGGTGCCGATCATGGCGACGATCGTGATCCTGCTGTCGCCGAAGCGCGGGTCATCCGCCCCGTTCCTCATCGGATGGGTCATCGGCATGGCCCTCCTGGTCTTCATCTGCATCGTCTCGGCGCAGGCGGTTCCGACGCCTCGCTCCGCTCGGCAGCCCGCTGTGGCGGTCGCCGTCGCCGAGATGCTGGTCGGCGCCGGGCTCATCGTCATCGCGATCGTCTCCTTCCGACGCGCCCGACGGAATCCCGTGGATGCCATGCCCGCCTGGCTCGACAAGCTGGAGTCCATCGGCCCGTGGAGCGCATTCGGTATCGGGGTGGCGCTGAACATCCGCCCCAAGGAGCTGCTGCTCGCCATCGCGGCCGGCCTCGCCGTGCGCGGCGCCGGGCTCTCCGTCTCCGAGTCCCTGATCGCGATCCTCGTGTACACGGTCATCGGCGCGTCGACCGTGGCGGTGCCGGTGATCGCGACGCTCGTCGACGCCAAGGGCATGGAGCCGAAGCTGCTGAAGATGAAGGAGTGGCTCACCCGCAACAACCGGGTGGTCACGTCCGTCATCCTGCTGCTCGTCGGCGTCTTCATCATCGGAAGCGGCATCGCCCGACTGTGAGGCGCGCGACTCGCGCATCTCGATCTACGGAGCGCTCACGCTCTGCGGCGGGATCGCGCTGACCGGTGTGCGCCCACGCTTCGTGGCAGCCGCGATGGCCACGACCGACGCGACCGTGCCGAGCAGCACGAAGAGTCCGGTGTCGCCGGCGAGGTATTCGTTCACGAGCACCGGCTGGTCGGTGAGCACGATGGCGGAGGCGATCCAGGCGAACGTCGCATTGTGCGCGAAGTGGCCGAGTACGGCCGGCCAGACGCTGCCCGACAGGGTTCGGAGGCGCCCGAACAGGAAGGAGAAGGCGATGACGGTCGCTGAGAACAGGGCGAGAACGATCCCCCGGTCGCCCTCCGAGTGGTAGTAGGGCGTGAGCAGGATGTACATGAGGTGCCAGACCACCCACACCACGCCGATGGCGAGGTACGTCCACTTCTCACCCAGCCACGGCATGACCCGCGGTTGCAGGTAGCCTCGCCAGCCGATCTCCTCGGCGAAGGCGAGGATCGGGCCCGCGATGCAGAGCGAGAGGAGGTCCTGCCAGGCGGCCGGGGTGGGCGCAGCGACCTGCGAGAAGCCGAGGAGGACCGTCATGCCGGCCGCCGCGATCGAGACGCCGAGGGTCGCCGCCAGCGTCACCGGCCACCAGCGCAGGCCGAGTCGGGTGATCCCCAACCGGCGCCAGCCCTCGGCACGGTAGCCGTCCCGCGTGACGACGAACATCATCAGGCCGGTCACGAGCAGCGGAGAGACGGCGAGGACGAGACCGCCCGCGAAGGAGGCCGTGGTGGCCGCGATGCCGACCACCAGGACGACGAAGACGATCGCGCTCGTGCGGTCGGAGAGATTCTTGAACATGGTTCCTTCGGGCTGCGGAATGCGAGGTGCTGGACGCGCTGCCCCGGGCAAGTAAAGGGCAGAACCGCGCACCGTGGCGCCCTCTCATGATGACGATCCGCATCGACCGGCAGCATCGGGCGGAAGGGCGACGTTCCGAACGCAACGTCATCCTCCGGAGGGATGCTCGACGGTCGTTCAGGCCCGCGAGGCTGGGTCGACCGGCCTGCGAGCAGTTGCTGGCTCACGCTCTACAAAGGCGACGAACTACGGCGGCGAGAATCTCAACTGCACGCCGGGCTGCCCGAGCATCGGCAGCCTGAACGATCAGGTGCGCTCGATCGTGTTCCGGCCCCAGGGCACGGTCGGCTGACGGACGCGCGGGGTAACAGGAGCTGCGTGCTACTCGCCGTCACCGTCATCAAGGGGCGCGAGGCCGAGGCGTTGGCAGACCGCCGGCTCCGACGAGGGCACCGCAGCAGCGCTGCCATCAGGCATGACGCACACCACGAACGCCTCGGGCACCTCACCTGGGGCGTTCGTCGTCGACCGGGGGTCGAAGCCCGGCTCCATCACGCCCTGCTCCCACATCATCGTGCAGAAGTCCACAGCTTCGATGGCCCGGGCTTCACCGGTCGTGGACGCGAGCGAGCCCATCCCTCCTGGGTAGCTGCCGTCGGCCGCACGCTGGTCTGATTCCAGGCAGTGCACGATCCGCTCGTTCGACACCGTCTGCGCCTGCAGCACGACTCCCGCTGCCGTCGCGCCGATGCCAACAACCAGCACACCGACGCCGCCCCACGCGAACCAGCGGTTCCGGCGCCAACGCGCCTTCTTCTCCCGCGACTCCTCGAGATTCTCGAGCACGAGGCTCTTGATCGCAGCTTCGCGCCCTGGGCGCATCTCGGGGCTGCCGTCCAGTAGTTCGTTCATATGTCGATCACTTCCGATACTGGAGCGAATCGCTCGAGCTCCACCTGGAGCTTCTTCCGTGCGCGGGACAGTTTCGCCTTCACTGTGCCGACGGGCATATCGAGGACGATTGCGGCTGCCGAGACGGGTACGTCATCGATCAGGCAGAGCTCGACGACACGTTGATCGGAGCTGCTGTAGCGCTTCATCGCGGTTCGCAGGGCCTGGAAGGCTTCGCCGGCTTCGATCTGCGCGAGGGTGCGCTCGCTCAGGTCAGGTTCGTGCTCGGGAGGAGGCAGCTTCGTGAGGAGCCGCCGGTACCGGCGGTTCGCCCGATCGCGGTTCAGGCAGACGTTGAGGGTCACGACGAGCAGCCACGGCCGGAGCGATCCGTCGATGAACCTGACGCTGTCACGCTTCCGCCACGCCTCCATGAAGACGATCGCGACGACGTCCTCGGCATCCGTGACATCACGGACGCGGTCGTACGCCCGCTTGAACACGAGACGCCGGTACCGGTCGAAGATGACGGCGAATGATGCGTCTGTGCCAGAGGTCGCCTCCAGCCACAGAACCGCATCTTGCACCTCGTCATTCACACCCGCAGTCTAGGCATGAGCAGGCGCGAACGCTGTGCGTACATCCGTCGCGAACGAGTTTGCAACCCACCTCCCTCATCCGGACATCTCTGTTCAGGGAACAGGAATGAAGACCGGGGAAGTATGACGAGAATGACGCCTGCCACGAAGCTCATGCGCGCCGGAGGCGCGGTGACGATGCTCGGCCTGGTCGGCCTGGTGATCGGCGCCGCGATGCTCGCGTACTCGTCGGCCTTCGGCACATCCCAGCAGGGCAGCGTCGCGCTTCTTGTCGCAGCCATCGGTGCGGCGGCCGCGATCGCCGGCGTGGCTGTCGTGTGCATGGGTCTCGTGCTCCGGCCGAAGCGCACTGCCTCGCTGCGCACCTCTCGGCGCGAACGTCGCTACGTGCCGGCCGTGCACCGGGAGACGTACACGCGCCCAGCCAGACGACTGAGCACAGCCATCACCGGCGAGCAGCAGGTGATCCCCGGCTGAGCGCCACTGAACGTTGGCAGCCGAACGGTGGAGGGGAACGCTGAGTGAGCACTCCTCACCCGTGGGGGCCGGGGCTTCAGGTTGTGTTTTCGAGCCTCCGGCGAAGCTCAGAATGCGAGTCCTGACCGAAGCGATCCTGAAGGACAACCCCGGCCGAGAACTCGACCGGAGTCGAGAACGGACCTGGGGTCGTGTCCGATCCAAGATGCGAGTCCATGCCCGAACGAAATTCCTGTTCAGAGGGCATTCATATGTAGCGAGGGCGGGACTCGAACCCGCGACACCACGATTATGAGCCGTGTGCTCTAACCACCTGAGCTACCCCGCCGGGTAGGCTTCCCCAGCTCAGCCGAACGGCCGAACCGAAGAGAACCAGAGCCCCGAGTCAGGATTGAACTGACGACCCCTTCCTTACCATGGAAGTGCTCTACCACTGAGCTATCGGGGCGCGTTGCCGCACTTGGCAACCGTACGAGGATATCACCTCTCGGCGGTACCGCCGAACCAGCACCGCAACCAGTCGGCACCGGCGGGCGGGCGACTGCCGGTCACGCGATTCCAGCCTGCCACGACGGCGCCGAGACGCCCGGCAGACTCCACGCGGCGAAGCCGGTCCCACTCGCCTCGAGCATCACGCGATCAGCGGATGCCTCGAGCCGGGCCTGCCCGAAGAGGGGCGCCGCGGCATCCGTCGAACCGGCCGCAGCACCGAGCGCTGCCGCATCGAACTCGAGGGTCGCGGTCGACCGCGCCGCGAACACGAGCACCGTCTCGTCGACCGACTCGCGCACGAACGCGACGGCGTCGTCACCGACGGCGAGCCAGCGGATGCCGCCGGTGGCGAGCACCGGGTGCTCGCGACGAAGCCGCAGCAGCGACCGGTAGGTCTCGAGCACCGGGGCGACCTCGGGCGAGGTCTCGCTCCCCCACGGCATCGGCGTGCGCGAGGCCTCGCCGTCTTCGCCGGTCAGGCCGAACTCGTCGCCGGCCCAGACGACGGGGATGCCGGGAAGTGCGACCGCGAGCCCGAGGGCGACGGGCACGGCGCCCGCCCGCGCGTGCGTCGCGAACCGCGGGGTGTCGTGCGTGTCGAGCGCGTTCATGGTCGCGAGGCGCGTGCGCCATGGGAATCCCGCGGCGAACCGCGTGTGGGCGGCATGGAACTCGCCGCCGGTCAACGTCGGCACCTGCTGCAGGGCGAAGCCGAGTCCGCCGCCGGCCGGGCTGCCGGGCTCGAGCAGCCAGCTCCACAGCGGCCGGGTGAACGGCGTGTAGGTCATCGCCCCGTGCCATGCGTCGCCCTGGAAGTCGCTTGCGGCATCGTTCGTCGACTCCCCGAGCAGGATCGTGTCGGGGCTCGCCTCGAGCATCGTGCGGCGGATCGTCTGACGCACCTCGGCGTTGAGGTCGGCCGAGCCGAGCCGGCCCGTCATGTTGGCGACGTCGATGCGCCAGCCGTCGAGGCCGAACGGCAGCGCGAGGAAGCGCGCGACGACCGAGTCCGGCCCCTCGATGAAGCGCCGCCGCAGTTCGGCCGAGCTCCAGTCGAACTTCGGCAGGCTCGGCACCCCGAGCCACGACTCGTAGCCCTCGCCGCCCTCCTCGTCGCGGAAGAAGTAGAACTCGCGCTCAGGCGCGGCCGGGTCGGCCTGCGCCGCCCGGAACCACTCGTGCGCGTCGCCCGAGTGGTTCGAGGTGAGGTCGCCGATGACGCGGATGCCTCGGGCGTGCGCCGCCTCGACGAGCCGCACGAGCGCCTCGTCGCCGCCGAGCAGGGGGTCGACGAGGTCGAACGTCGTGGCGTCGTAGCGGTGGTTCGAGCGGGCAGGGAAGACGGGAGTCAGGTACAGCAGGTCGACGCCGAGCGACGCGAGGTGGTCGAGCTTTTCGCGCACCCCGTCGAGGTCGCCGCCGAAGAGCTGCTTCGAGCGGCCCGGGTAGACGGGGTCGACCGGTTCATCCCAGTCGGCCGCGATGGCCCATTCGGGCAGCTCCCCCGCAGCCCTGAGCCGATCGAAGGGTGCCGTCCCCGACTTCGCGAACCGATCGGGGAAGACCTGGTACATCACGCTCGACGCCGCCCACTCGGGCGCCGGCTCGTGCGCGACGAGACGGAAGTCGTCGTGATCGCGCGTCTCGAGACTCGAGAGGCCGAGCTGGTTCAGCCAGTGCTGGCGGCCGTCGGCGCCGACGAGCAGCCAGCGGTAGCCGTGCACGGGGTTCTCGACCTCGACGACCGCCTCCCACCACTGCCAGCCGTCGGCCGCCCCGACGACGGATGCCTCGTCGAAGCGCGGCTCCCGGTTCGGGTTCGACCGGGTGCCCACCCAGATGAGCGGGCCGAACGACTTGGGCACGCGCAGGCGCACCCGCACGGTCTCGCCGAGCGATGGCGCCGCTGTCGAGACGTGCAGCGGGGATCCGTCGTGGTGCGGAGCCAGTGGGGTCGACAGGGTCATGCCATCACCTTTCCACCTGCGCATGACACGCAGGTGACATCGCCGTGCCGCCCGGGCAGCCGGTCGCTACTTCACGGCGCCGGCGGTGAGACCGCCGACGATGTACTTCTGCAGGAAGAGGAAGAGCGCCACGACCGGCAGCGCCGCGATGACGGCACCGGCTGAGAAGGCGCTCCAGTCGGCGTACCGCGGGTTCGAGACGAGCTTCGTCAGGCCCACTGCGAGCGTCTGCTGCTCGGTGTCGATGAGCAGCACGGAGGCCACCACGAACTCGTTGACCGAGGCGATGAACGACAGCAGCGCCACGACCGCGAGGATCGGGGCGACGAGCCGCAGGATGATCGTGAAGAAGATGCGGGCGTGGCCCGCGCCGTCGATCTTCGCGGCCTCGTCGATCGACGCCGGCACCGTGTTGAAGAAGCCGTACATCAGGTACGTGTTCACGCCGAGCGCGCCGCCGAGGTAGACCATGATCAGGCCGATGTGGGTGTTCAGCCCGATCGCGGGGAACCAATCGCCGATCGCGCTCATCAGCAGGAAGATCGCGACGACGGCGAGCAGCTGCGGGAACATCTGCACGACGACGATCGAGATCAGGCCGAAGCGACGACCCGTGAAGCGCATGCGCGAGAAGGAATACGCGGCGAGTGCCCCGAGGAACACCGTCAGCACGGCCGTGATGCCCGCGATCATGAGCGTGTTGCCGAACCACGTCAGGAACGGCACCTGCGGGTCGGTGAGGATGCGCACGTAGCTGTCGAGGCCGATCGCCGAGAACAGTGCGTTCGACCCCGTGAGGGTGCCGTGCGGGTTCAGCGACGACGAGATCACGAAGACGATCGGGAACAGTGAGAACGCGACCATGATCACGCCGACGACGTGGCGCCATCCGGTCGCGGCGAACCAGCGACGCAGGTTGAACGGCTTGCGGGGAAGCTCGCGGTCGAAGCCGCCGCCACGGCCGTCGCGCGCGATCGAGATGCTCGCGCGCGTCGAGGCATCCGCGAACTCCTCCGCCTCGCCGATGACGAGGCCGGTCTGGGTTCCGGGAACGGGCTGCTGGGCGGCCATCAGTTCAGCTCCTCGAGGGACTTGGTGCGACGGAAGGCGATGACCGAGATCACGGCCACGATGATGAAGATGATGATCGAGTACGCGCTCGCGAGACCGTAGTCGCGCGTCTGCCCGGTGAACGCCACCTTGTAGACCATCGAGATGAGGATGTCGGTGAAGCCGACGGGGATCGGGGCGTTCGAGTCCCTCGGCCCGCCGTCGGTGAGCATGTAGATCACGTTGAAGTTGTTGAAGTTGAACGCGAACGACGCGATGAGCAGCGGTGCGACCGAGACGAGCAGCAGCGGCAGCTTGATGAGGCGGAACACAGCCCACGGCCTCGCACCGTCGACCGTCGCGGCCTCCTGCAGCTCTTCGGGGATCGATTGGAGCGCGCCCGTGCACACGAGGAACATGTACGGGAAGCCGAGCCACAGGTTCACGAGGAGCACGGAGAACTTGGCGAGCACCGGGTCGGTGAGCCACGGAATGGATGCCCCGCCGAACAGCACCTGGTTGATGAAGCCGAAGCTCTCGTTCATCATGCCGGCCCAGATCAGCGCCGACAGGAATGACGGAATCGCGTACGGCAGGATCATCAGCACGCGGTAGTACTTGCGCCCCTTCATCCGCATGTCGTTGAAGACGATGGCGAGGAAGAGGCCGAGGAAGAACGTCGACGCGACCGAGATGAGCGCGAACGCGAAGGTCCAGAGCGTGACGTACACGAGCGGGCCGGCGAGGCGCTCGTCGGTGACGGCGCGCACGAAGTTGTCGAAGCCGACGACGATCTGCCAGCCGGGGAGCAGCTCCTCGCCGCTCTCGGAGGTGAAGGCACCGGTGCCGATGTCGGAGTAGACGGTGCCCGTGTCGAGGTTCGTCATCGTGCCGGCGGCGGCGTCGTACTCGAGGTTCGAGAGGTAGAGGTAGGCGCTCGAGCCGTCGGGGGTGCGCAGCGCACCGTCGTTGGGGTCGTCGGAGAACGGCACGGCGAGTTCGGTGATCTCGTCGGTGCGGGCGATCACGTCGGCGAACTGCAGGGTCGTCCAGCCGTCGACGGCGACGGCGCGGTCGCCGTCCATCTCGGCGTCGACCGGGGCGAGCGGCTGCTCGTCGGTGCCGAGCAGCGCCTCGCCGTCGGGGTCGGTCACGAGCAGGCCGAGCGTGCCGCCCTGGTCGACGACCGTGACGGGGTAGGTGGGCGAGTCCTCGACGCGCTGCAGCGAGGAGGCCATGAGCGAGCCGACCGCCTGCTCCTTCGAGCCGTTGTGCCCGGTGCCGTAGTTCGTGAAGGCGATGTAGCCCGTGTAGACGAGCACGAACACCTGGAACACGACGAGGAAGATGACACCTGGCGTGAGGTACTTCGCGGGGAGCTTTCGCCGTGAGAAGTAGATCCAGTTGACGATCACGGCGACGACGGCGACGATCGCCGCGACGAGCCATTGCCCGGCCGTCGCGAGGATGATGACCCCGTAGATCGCGATCGCGTCGATCAGGCCGAGCATGAGCAGCTTCACGAGGAGCATCTTCAGCCCGCCGGATGCCGCGTCGGCGATGTTCGCCGCTCGCCGCTGGCGCTTCGTCGGCTTCGGCCGTGTCTCCGAGGAGGTGACCTCGTCTTCGATGGTGGTGCTCATCCTGCCCGCTCTTCCCGTCGCACGTGAGTGCTCCGGGCCGGGTGCCGTCGCGGCATCCGACCCGGAGCAGTCAGTCGTTACTTGTTGATCGCAGCCTGCACGTCGGCGGTCAGCTTCTGCCAAGTGGCGACCGGGTCGGCACCGTTGATGATGTCGGCCTCGGCGATGCCCCAGTACTGCCAGACGGCGCCCATGGCGGGGATCGCGGGCATCGGCACGGCCTCGGCGCCGACGGCGGCGAAGCCGGCGACGATCGGGTCGCTCGACGCGGTCTCAGCTGCGGCCGAGAGCGCGGGGAGCACGTTACCGGCCTTGAAGAGCTCGAGCTGCACGTCCTCGGTGCCGATGTAGTTGACGAGGAAGTCGTTCGCGGCGACCTTGTTCTTCGACTCGGAGGAGACGAAGAAGCCCTTGACACCGGCGAACGGCGACGCGACCTCTGCGGTCGGGCTCGGCACGGTGTCGATCGCGACGTTGATGCCGGCGTCGGTCGCTGCGCCGACGTTCCACGGGCCGGTCAGCCAGAAGGCCGCGGTGCCGTCGATGAACGCCTGCTTGGCGATGTCGCCGTCGATGTCGGTGTTGAAGACGCCGGTGCCGTTCTTGCCCTGGCTGCCGAGCCACGTGGCGAACTGCTCGCCGCCGGCGTTGCCGATCTGCAGGTCGGTCGGGTCGTAGCCCTCGTCATTGGTGCCGAAGACGGGGGCGCCGAACGCGGTCTGGAAGGGGTACAGGTGGTAGGGGTTGCCCTCTGCGCCCTGCTCGACGACGAAGGGCTGGGTGAGGCCGGCTGCCTGGCCCTTGGCGATCATGTCGTCGAAACTCGTCGCGGCCTCGGGAACGAGGTCGGCGTTGCGGAGCACGGCGATGTTCTCGACCGCGTAGGGAAGCATGTAGGTGGTGCCCTCGTACGTCGAGGCGTCGATGGCGACCGGGAGGTAGTCGGCGGCGGAGTCGCCGAGCTCGATGGGGGCGACCACGCCGTTGGTCGAGAGCTCGCCCAGCCAGTCGTGCGCGCCCATGGTGATGTCGGGGCCCTTGCCGGTCGGAACCTGCTGGATGAAGTCGTCCTTGATGTCGGCGTTGTCCTTGCCGACGAGCTCGACCTTCACGCCCTTCTCCTCGGAGTAGGCGTCGGCCGCGCCCTGCAGAGCGTCCACGCGCTCGGCGTCGACCCAGACGGTCAGCGTGCCGCTCGACGAGGCCTCGCCTTCGGAGCCGCTGTCGGCGCCTGCGCAGCTCGCGAGACCGAGCGTCGCGATGACTGCGACCGCGCCGGCAGCGAGGAGGCTCTTCTTGTTCACCCTCATTGGTGTGCCCTTCTCAGTGTGCGTGAGATCGGCGCCTTCGCCTGGTGGATGAGTCTCCCGCTCCGTGTGCGGAACGGGCACCGCGCCCGAAAGGCCGTTCTTCCGTGTGTATTGCCCGCTTGGTGCAAGCGATTACAGGTATACCTTGCCTCGCGCGCTTTACCAAACCGCGTCATATGCATTGATACCGGTTCGTAACCATCGCGTGAATCCCGAAGACTGCAAGCGTTTCCATCGCGTTGCGCGATGACGTACAGTTTCCGCATGACTTCCGAATGGTGGCGCACTGCCGCGATCTACCAGATCTACCCCCGGTCGTTCGCCGACGCGAACGGCGACGGCATGGGCGACCTCGCCGGCATCACCTCGCGCCTCGGTGCGCTGCAGGAGCTCGGCATCGACGCGATCTGGCTCTCGCCGTTCTACACCTCGCCGCAGCGCGACGCCGGCTACGACGTCGCCGACTACTGCGACGTCGACCCACTCTTCGGCACGCTCGCCGACTTCGACGCGATGGTCGCCGAGGCGCACGCCCGCGGCATCCGCGTCATCGTCGACCTCGTGCCCAACCATTCCTCCGACGCGCACGAGTGGTTCCAGGCCGCGCTCGCCGCAGCGCCCGGCAGCACCGAACGCGCCCGCTACCTCTTCCGCGACGGACGCGGTGCCGACGGCTCCGAAGCGCCCAACAACTGGGAGTCCGTCTTCGGCGGCCCCGCGTGGACCCGCGTGCTCGAGGCCGACGGCACTCCGGGCCAGTGGTACCTGCACCTCTTCGACAGCTCGCAGCCCGACTTCGACTGGACCAACGAGGAGGTCCGCGAGGAGTTCCGGCGCATCCTCCGCTTCTGGCTCGACCGGGGCGTCGACGGCTTCCGGGTCGACGTCGCGCACGGCATGATCAAGGCCGACGGCCTCCCCGACTTCACGCCCCCGGCCGAGGGCGGCAGCATGGGCGGCGTCTCCCCCGCTGCCTCCGGAGTGGCCCTCGAACCCGAGATCTCGGCCGAGCCCGCCGACAGCGCGCCCTACTGGGGCCAGGACGGCGTGCACGAGATCTACCGCGACTGGCGGACGCTGCTGGACGAGTACCCCGACGACCGCATCCTCGCGGCCGAGGCATGGGTCGACCCGCTCTCGCGGCTCGCGAACTGGGTCCGCCCCGACGAGATGCACCAGGCGTTCAACTTCGCCTACCTCGAGACGCCGTGGAACGCCGACGCTCTGCGCCGGGTCATCGATGACTCGCTCGCCGCGTTCGCCGCGGTCGGCGCCCCGTCGACCTGGGTGCTCTCGAACCACGACGTCGTGCGCCACGCGACCCGGCTCTCGGTCACCGAGGCGAACCCGCAGGGCCACGGCCTCGGACCGCGCTCGAAGGGCCTGCCCGAGTACGCGTCCGGCCTGCGCCGAGCCCGTGCCGCGACCGCGCTCATGCTCGCACTGCCCGGCTCGGTCTACCTCTACCAGGGCGAGGAGCTCGGCCTGCCCGAGGTCATCGACCTGCCAGACGACGCCCGCCAGGACCCGACGTGGTTCCGCACGGCAGGCGAACGCTACGGGCGAGACGGATGCCGCGTGCCCCTGCCCTGGGAATCCGCAGCGTCCTCGTACGGCTTCGGTCCGACGGATGCCTCGTGGCTCCCGCAGCCCGCGCAGTGGGCCGCGCTCGCGCGCGACGCGCAGCGCGGCGACCCCGCCTCGACGCTCTCCCTCTACCGCGACGCCCTCGCGCTGCGGCGGGCACGTGACCTCGGCGCGGGCACGCTCGAGTGGCTGCCCGGTTTCCCGGAGTCGATCGTCGCGTTCCGCAACGGCGGCGTCCTCGTGATCGCCAATGCCGGGGCCTCCCCCGTCGAGCTGCCCGCAGGCGACGTGCTGCTCACGAGCGAGCCGCTCGACGGCCGCACGCTGCCCGCCGACTCCACGGTCTGGCTCGCGGCCTGAGCCGAGGGGAAACGGCGCCTGCGGCTGCGGCCGCGGCCGGCACCGGCCGTGCACGGACGGCCTACTGCTCGAAGTAGCGGTCCCAATGCAGGCGGCAGCGCGGGTTGAAGTCCGCGCTGCAGGCCGGACAGGACTCGCTCGCGCGGTACGCGGTCACGGAGAGTTCGGTGCCGCAGGCCCCGCACAGGATGCCGGGCGCATCCCATTCGGCGCGCGGCCGAAGCACGACCGGGTGCGGCTCGGCCTCCTCGTGGCACGCGTGGCACGGGTAGTACCGATCGCAGCAGGCGAACCGGATGGCGATGATGTCGACCGCCGTCGCGTAGTGCACGCACCGGGTCTCGTCGTCGACCGTGCGCCCGTGAACGTGGGGGCGCACGTCAGTTGGTGTTGGCGTACAGCCATTCGAGCGGATCGACCTTGATGCCGCTCATGCCGCCGACGCGGATCTCGAAGTGCAGGTGCGGGCCGGTCGACATGCCGGTGTCACCGGTCTGGCCGATCACGTCGCCGACCTTGACCGTGTCGCCGGTCTCGAAGCGGCGCGAGCCGTACTCCATGTGGGCGTAGACGCTCGTGACGAGCTCCCCGTCGATCATGTGGTCGATCATCATCACGACGCCGAGCGATCCGCCCGAGTCGGTCGAGTTGGCGACGACGCCGTCGGCGATGCTCTGGATCTCGGCGCCGAGGCCCGGGTTGAAGTCCTGGCCGCCGTGGTCGCTCGAGCAGCCGGCGCAGTCGCGGTATCCGAACCGGTCGCCGATGTGCACGCCGACTGCGAACGGCCACTGGATCGTGCCCGACGGGTTGTTCGTGAACGTCGCCTCGGGACGGATGCCGGCGGCACGCGCGTACTCGTCGATCGTCTGCGTCTCGTACCCGTCGCGCTGCACGGTCTGCGCGAGCGCGCCACCGGTGATCTCGACCACCTGGCCGGGCTCGGTGCCGCGCGTGGACTGCTCGAGAGCGATGGCCTGCACGTCGGCGGGCGACAGGAGCGACAGCGAGGGCACGGATGTCGCAACGGCGAGCAGCGCCGCGAAACTCATCGCTGCGAAGCCGCTCGACACGCGGGCGATGCGGCTTGCGCGCTTCACTCGCCGCTTGGGCGCCGGGCGGGATGAACCGTCTGTTGCGCCGGCCGCCGGAAGCTCGCGGCCCGTGGCCCGCCGGGCGCCGGTGTCGGCCGTACGTCGGGGGCGCTGAGCGCTCGCGGTGCCGGTCGACGGCTGCCAGGCCGCGTCAGCGGGTGGAGCCGCCCCGAGGTCGGCCGCCTCGGCCTCGCGCGGCGCCGGCGTGACGAGTGACGCACCGGCGACGGCCGACGCCGCGATCACGGCCGCGAAGTCGTCGACCGGCGCAGCCGCCTCGGCAGCCGGTGCGGCGACCGCCGACGTGCGACGGGGAACGGGGGCCGCCTTCGCCGCCTTCCGCTCGGCGCGAGACGGGCGCGCCGACCGGGCGGGTCGCTCTGCTGCCGGCTCGGGTTCCTCGCCGAGTCCGGCGAAGAGCGCGTCGAACCCGCCCTGCGGCGCAGTGTCGACCTGCGAGGGCGCCGGGTGCGACGGCGAGATGTCGACCCGGGAATCGGCGAAGGCCGAGACCGTGTCGACGGGGCGGTCGACCGGCTCGGCCTGAGGGGCGGGAGCGGAGGGGGTTGCAGCAAGCGGAATGAACGGAACGGGCGAGGGCGGCACGGCGGCGGCGGAACGCCGGGGCCGAAGCGCGCCGGGTTCTGTCGGGGCGACCTGCGCCGCCGGGCTCGGATGCCAGACGGCCGCTGCCGGTGCGGCTGCCTGTTGCACGGGGGCCGGCTGCACGGGGGCCGGCTGCACAGGAGCCGGCTGCACAGGGGCCTGAACCGGGGTTGCCGCTGCCTGAACGGGTGCTGCCGCCGGAGTGAAGAGCGCCTGCCACGAGACATCCGCCGGCTGCTCGGCCGGAGCCCCGACGGGCTGCTGGGCACCCGCTGCCCGAAGCGCCTCAGCGGCTTCGCGCTCGCGGAGCTCTCGACGAGTCAAGGGTCGCTCGGCCCGCGAAGGGGCCTGGGTGCCCGGCGTTGAACCGTCAGGCACGAGGGGGGACTCGAGCACGTGTGGGGGAACTCTCGGCGTCGTGGAGCGGACAGGGTGAATCAGGGAGGTGGGCATCCCGGCGTCACGCCGAAATAACAGGTTGGTAAAGACTACCCGGTCTCGACGGTCCACGCCATGTGGAACGGAGATTCTCCACTGTCGGAACGCATGGAATCCACGACTTCCGTGGCCTCCCGATCTCGGCGCCTCACGCGCCGAGCCCGGCCCGCCGCAGCACCTCGGCGATTTCGTCGTAGAGCGCGGGTGCCGCCGCGAGCACGAGTTCGACGGTCGCGGCCCCGCCCCCCGGCCCGCCCACCCGCGCGCCCGCCTCCTGTGCGATCAGGGCGCCGGCGGCATGATCCCATGGGTTCAATCCCCGCTCGTAGTACGCATCGAGGCGGCCCGCGGCGACCGCGCAGAGGTCGAGGGCGGCCGAGCCGCCGCGCCGGATGTCCCGCGCGAGCGGCAGCACCGTCAGCAGCACCTCCGCCTGCTCGCGCCGCACCTCGGCCGAGTACGAGAACCCCGTGCCGACGAGGGCGCGGCTGAGCGCGACATCCGTGTTGGCCCGAAGCGGCCCGCCGTCGAGACGGGCTCCGCCTCCGCGGCTCGCCTCGAACACTTCCCCGCTGCTCGGGTTCACGACCACGCCGGCGAGCGCGGTCCACATTCGCGGATCGTCCGACCCCTCGACGACGGCGATGCTGATCGCCCAGGCGGGAATGCCGTAGAGGAAGTTCACGGTTCCGTCGATCGGGTCGATGACCCAGTTGAGGCCCGTCGTGCCGACGCGCGCCTCGTCCTCCTCGCCGACGATGCCGTCGTCGGGTCGCGCCTCGAGCACGAGCCGGCGAATGAGCGCCTCGGTGTCGCGATCGACGGCCGTGACGATGTCCACGGGCGACGACTTCGTGGCGGCGACGCTCACCCCGCCGGAGCGCGCCTCGACGGCGAACTCTCCCGCCTGCAGCGCGATGCGCTTCGCGAGGTCGAGCAGCGCAGCGGATGCCGCCGCCCCGCGCTCTCCGTTCGCGTGCGTCGCTTCGTGGTCGCCGATCGAGAACGCGTCTTCGCTCATGCCCTCACGCTAGTCGGGCGAGGTCGCCGCCGTCCGAGGCATCCGTCGTTCACGACCCCTGAAACCACGAAAGCCCCGGCTGACCGGGGCTTCTCTGGTGGCGAGTGAGGGATTCGAACCCCCGAATGCTGAGCAGTCTGATTTACAGTCAGATCCCTTTGGCCGCTTGGGTAACTCGCCATCGCACCCGACCACGTTCTGCACACAACCGGGGGCCTGTCAAGAATACCCGCCGAGGGCCGTCGCGAGAAATCGGGCCTCAGGAGGCGGTGGGACCGTCGTCGGAAGACGTCGATGGGCCCGTCTCGGATGCTTCCGATGCGCCGCCACCCGAACGTGCCGCTCGCTGGCGACGGAGGGCGACGAGCACGACGGTGGCGAGACCCGCGAGCAGGACGACTCCGCCGACGATGAACCACGGACCGCCGACGAAACCCGACTCGGCGAGCGCGGGCGCGGGCGTCGCGGTGGGCGTCGGTGCCGGCGTCGTCGGCGAGGCGACGAGTTCGATCTGCACCTCGACCTCTGCCGCGTCGGCCACCACCGTGGTCGGGGCGGGGGGTTCGTAGCGGGCCGGCGGAACGAGGACCACCTGATACGGGTCGTCGGCCGGCCGCTGCTCGGTCTCGAAGGCGAACGAGCCGTCGGGCGCCACAGGGGTGGTCACCACCTGGTCTTCGATGTCGAGCACCGGCGTGCCGTCGCCGTTGTGGAGCTCGGCCTTCGTGCCGTCGGGAACCGGCGTTCCAGGCGGCGCCTCCGGGAGCACGACGGTGCCGGTGATCGTGGCCTTCGTCGCGACCGCTGCGAGCCACAGCTGGTAGATCGGAATGCCCGACTGCACGGTGAAGGTGAGCCGGAGACCGTGCACTTCCGCCGACGGCAGGAACCAGTCGTAGGAGCCGTACGTGTCGATGCCGTTGCCGACGACCGAGCCCGCCGGGAACGGCCCGGGCAACGTCGGTGACGGGCCGGCCGTCGTGAGCCACCACGGGTGATCGGTGAACGGCCCCGGGCCGACGCAGCTCGAGGGCTTCGGCACGGCGTTCGCGCAGTAGTTCAGGAGCGGAGTGCCGCCGGTGTCCTGCGCATTCAGCGTCGAGAGCGGGAGCACGGCGCCGCCGGCGTCGAGCGGTTCGATCGTCACGTAGTCGGCATCGATGTCGCCGACGGCGAATCCCCACCCCAGCGGCGGAACCGCGCCCGTGAACCTGAGCGTCGTCGTCGAGGGCGCGTTGCCCGCGCTGGGCGAGAGGTAGAGGTACGGCTGGGACCGGGTCGATCCGAAGTACTGGCCGAACCCGGTGCTCGCGCCGAGGAACGCCGACTCCCCCGTCGGCACCTTCACCGTCGTCGAATCCGTGGTGATCTCGATCGGCGAGGCGTCGGCCGTCGTGGCGAACGTCGCCGTGCCCGCGAACGTGTTCGGTGCAGTGGCGGCGCTCATCTCGTACGAGGCGAAGACGCCGAACTCATCGGGCTCGACTGCGGCAGCTGGCGCTCCGACCGCGAGCATGGCGGCTGGTGCGCCGAGCAGCAGTGCTGCTGCTGCGACCCCCGAAGCAAGCGACATCCGTCGTTTCGACATGGCCACCATGCTTGCACGGTGCGCCCCGGCGCGCGAGGGCCATGTCGGGGAGTGTCAGTTCGACCCGCGCCACCAGGGCATCTCTGCCGTGTCGTTCTGGTCGCGCTGCGGCGTCGTATCGTAGCGATCGGGCCGTGGCGCGGGGTCGTAGCGCGGCGCCGGCTGTGTCTGCGACGCAGGGTCGTACTGCTCGTCGCGATGCATCGGACGCGCCGGGCCCCGCAGGCCGGAGCGCTGGATGACCCGCTGGATCGTGGCACCGCGCTGGTCGGGCGAACCGACGAAGCGGATCTCGCGCAGCCCCTGGTCCTGCGCGGCCGATTCGAACACGAAGTGCCCGTAGCCGAAGACCCGGCCGATGAGCGGCGTGTGCACCGAGATGTCGAGGATTCGCGAGATCGGCATGGTCGCGATGCGCTGCGACAGGATGCCGTGCACGCGGAACACGCGCATGTTCGTGATCACGAAGCGGTCCATGCGCGCCTGCAGGATGCGCCAGAGCCCGTGCAGGGCGAGGAAGAGCGCGAGGAAGAGCGGGAACCAGTACAGCTGCTGCGGCACCCACGCGAGCAGCAGCAGCGCGGGCACTGCGGCGAGCATCTCGAGGATCGCGCCGACCACGGCGGCCCAGTGCTTGCGCACCTCGTCGACGATCACCTCTCCCTCGTCGGAGATGAGGTGCCGCTCGACGCGCGGATCGAACCCGAACACGCTCATGGCGTCATGAGGCGAGCGAGCTGAAGAACCTGCCGACGGACTCGGTGGCCGAGACGACGGCGCCGAGCGCGCCCTGCACGACATTGGCAGCGTCTTCAGGACGACTGATCATGTAGAACAAGGCGAAGATCACGACCAACGCCACGGCGATGCCCTTGAGCCACTTCACGGGTGCTTTCCCTTCGAGACGGCGACAGGGGGCGAGCCGCCACCCCCGTGAGCCAGCCCCGACACGTATTTCTATCCCACCCGGTCCGTTCAGACAACGCGCCACGCGGGGCACCGCGGGCACTGGCGAGTAGGATTCCCCTGACTCGGCGAGGCCGGGAATGGACTCGGCGAGGCCGGGAATGAGGAGTCATGGCCGGCATCGAAGAGGTCGCGAGACTCGCGGGCGTGTCCACCGCGACGGTGTCGCGCGCGCTCAGCGGCCGCGGCCATGTCTCGCCGACGTCCAAGGCGAAGGTCGAAGAGGCCGCCGCGCGGCTCGGCTACGTCGTCTCCTCCAACGCCTCGAGCCTCGCCTCTGGGCGCACCCGCAACATCGGCGTCGTCATCCCCTTCCTGAACCGTTGGTTCTTCTCCTCGGTGCTCGAGGGGGCACAGCAGTCACTTCTCCGGAGCGGCTACGACCTGACGCTCTACAACCTCTCCGGCGACGGGCGGGAGCGCGCGAGCGTGTTCGAGCACTTCCTGCTGCGCCAGCGCGTCGACGCCGTCATCGCCGTCTCCCTCGAACTCACCGAGCCCGAGGTGGCGCGTCTGCACGAACTCGGCAAGCCGCTCGTCGGCGTCGGCGGCCCGATCCCCGGCGTTCGCACCCTCACGATCGACGACGTCGCCGTCGCCCGCCTCGCCACCGAGCACCTCATCGGCCTCGGCCACAGCCGCATCGCTCACATCGGCGGCGACCTCGAGTTCGACATGGACTTCCACCTGCCGACGAACCGCCGCATCGGCTACGAGGGCGCGCTCCGCGACGCCGGCATCGAGGTCGACCCGCGACTCTTCGCACCGGCGGACTTCACGATCCGCGGCGGCTACCACGCCGCGAAGCAGCTGCTCGGCGCCCCGCACGATCGACCCACGGCGATCTTCGCGGCGTCCGACGAGATGGCGATCGGCTCGATCCTCGCCGCACGCGACCTCGGCCTCGTCGTGCCGCGCGACGTCTCGATCGCCGGCATCGACGACCACGACCTCTCCGACTTCTTCGGCCTCACGACGGTCGCGCAGTTCCCGCGGGTGCAGGGCGAGCTCGCGGTCGAGATCCTGATGGACGAGCTCGAACCGGCGACGACGGATGCCGCGACGCCCGCCGCCACTCCCCTGCCCTACGAGTTGCGCGTGCGCTCGTCGACGGCCCGTCCGCCGGCGTAACCCCCTCTGCAGGTTGAGGAGGCGCACCGGCGCCGTCTCGAAACCCCGGCCACGCGGCATCCGCTCGTCGTTTCGATCTCGCCGATACACTGGCGGCATGGCAGATGCAACGTTCGACATCGTTTCCAAGGTCGACCAGATGGAGGCCGACAACGCCCTCCACCAGGCGCAGAAAGAGGTCGCGCAGCGCTACGACTTCAAGAACGTCGGCGCGTCGATCGAGCAGTCCGGCGAGAAGGTGCTGATCAAGGCCAACAGCGAGGAGCGCGCGAAGGCGATCCTCGAGGTCTACGAGGCCAAGCTCATCAAGCGCGGCATCTCCCTGCGCTCGCTCGACGCCGGTGAGCCGTTCGCCTCGGGCAAGGAGTTCCGCATCGAGACGACGATGAAGGCCGGCATCGACTCCGAGAACGCGAAGAAGATCAACAAGATCATCCGCGACGAGGCGCCGAAGAGCGTCAAGAGCCAGACGCAGGGCGACGAGGTACGGGTCTCCTCGAAGAGCCGCGACGACCTGCAGGCCACGATGGCGCTGCTCAAGGGCAAGGACCTCGAGGTCGCCCTGCAGTTCGTCAACTTCCGCTGAGTCGAGCCGGCGCGGCGCGCCGCGGCCGCGCGCGTCGGAGGCAATGTCGCGCGTTGGAGGACTCGGATCCGTTGCCGCCGCCGGGCCTCATTGCCTCTGTCGCATCAGGTGCCGGCCGCGCGGCGGCGCTTCGGCCCGAACGCAGCTGCCTCGTCCGGTGAGCCGACGAGTGGCGCACGCCGTCGACGGGTACGCGGCACGCCCATCGCCGTGAGACGGCGGTCGAGCGGGGTTCGCCGCAGCGTCTCGGACCAGTCCCACCGGTCGAACGCCCGAACCTGACGCCGAACCGCGTTCTCCCGCTCCTTCTCGGCGATGACGGCCGAAGCGACCGCCCCTGTCGTGTTCGCCCGCCCGAGGTACTTTCCATGACCGTCGGCCTCGCCTCCCGCGTCGACACCCTTCCAGTAGAAGTCGAGGAAGGCACGCTTGCCGAGCTCGGGCAGCCAGAGTTCGTGCTGAAGCTCGGGTTCCTCGAATCCCAGCTCCTCGATCACGAGTCGGCCGATGGTCTCGAGCGGGGTATCGGCCTGATCGGTCGTCCGCGCCAGCACGGCCTCTGTGCGACGGCTGCCGCGATAGGGCAGCAGCCGTTCATGCTCGGCCCGAACTGCCGCCATGGTCGTGTGCGAACGGACTGAGCCGAACCGCGACACCCGCAGCGCGGCATCCATCGCCGTCAATGCCGCTGCCAAGCTCGCATGACGGCAGATCTGGATGAGGGTGAACTCGATGGAAGTCACGACGTGCGAAGCCTGCATAGCATGCGCCGGGTCGTAGGATCCCGCAACGGAAACCACTCCAGTGCGTCGGTGGCCCTGCCGGTCGCCGGACATCACGTAGATCTCGGTCGGCCACCGGCCGAAGATCGGCAGACCCGCGAGTGCGAGCGCCGAGAAGCTCGTGAAGATCGGCCGCCGCAGGGTCTCGGCTGCAGCTCGGACCTCGGTCAGATACCGGATCGCATCGCGCTCGCCCTCGGATCCCGCCGGGCTGCCGGCCGGGCTCGGCGCGTAGACGCCTCGTCGGACTCGGCTGATGCGGCCGGCAGCGAGCGCCGCAGCGAGCTCGGACTCGCAACCCATCGCCCGCACGTCGTCGAAGCGGATGAGTCCGTGCGCCGTCAGCGGGAGATCGGTCATGCCGGCGAGTCAACACCGCGCACGCACCGGCCGGTCATGCTGCGCACCGGCTGGTGGACCCTGCGCCGATGCCCGACCTGTCGAGGCCGAGTCACGCGCCCGCTCGCAGTCGGATGCTCCGGGCCGTAGGAGGCAAGCTGTGGCGTCGGAGGCAACGGATCCGCGTCCTCCGACGGGATACCCGTCCTCCGACGCGCTGGCGCGGCGCGATCGGGGGGGGCCGGGTGGCGCGGCGACGCGACGCTCAGCGGCGATGCGGCGCGTAGCCGCGCAGCCACTGCGTGATCGAGTCGTACGCGGCCGCGCGCACCGGCGCGCGTGACAGGAACACGTCGTGCAGCGCACCGTCGATGCGCGCCACGGCGCCGATCTGGCTGAGTCGCAGCGTGCGCTCGGCGACCTCGTCGACGACGAGCACGATGTCGCTCGACGCCATCGCTGGATCCCAGCGCGCCTGCAGCGTCGACCGCTTCGACAGCAGGGTGAGCACCGGCGCGCCGACGTCGATGCGGGAGGCCACGGTGGCGTGCCCGGCGAGCACCGCGTTCAGCCAGGCCGGATGCGTCGTGAACCCGCGATCGGGCCGCCAGACGTGGTTGTACTCCCACTCACCCTCCTGCTCCCTCGCGACGGTGCGCGTGTAGAAGCCGAGGTCGACGTTCGGCAGCTGCGCGAGCGGGTTGACCTTCGCACCCCAGCCGATGACGGGCGCGAGCGCCTCGCGGCCCACCTTGCTCGCCTGGAACTCGAGCCACGGGCTGTTCAGCACGAGCGCGGCGGCACGCCCCCGGTGCCGAGCGGCCCAGAGGCTGAGCGTGAGCCCGCCCGTCGAGTGCCCGAGCAGGATCAGCGGTCGCGCGTTGCTGCTCGTCGCTGCGGCATCCGCACCGTCCGATCCGTCGGGCGCGGCGTGACCCATCGCGATGAGGGCGGCCGCGATGTCGGCGTCGTAGTCGGCGAGGTCGGTGATGAACCCGGGTGTCTGGCCGGGGCGGAGGCTGCGACCGTACTTGCGCAGGTCGAGCGCGAAGAATCGCGCGCCGGCGTTCGTCCAGTACTCGGCGAGCTCGGGGTTGAAGAAGTAGTCGCTCCAGCCGTGCACGTAGAGCACGTCGGCTCCGGATGCCGCGCCTCGCGTGAGCCGCAGGCGCCACGGCGGCCGGTGCCGCACGAGGGTCGCCACGACCTCGCCCTCGTTGTCGGCGCCGAGCGGGAGGGTGAGCTGCTCGAAGTGCTCGCCGAGCACGTCGGGTTGCCATCGCTCGCTGCGTTCATCCCCCACGACGCCTCCCCGATCGCTGCCCAGCCTAGGGAAGCAAGAGCGCCCTGTCGGTACGACGCTGCGCGCGCCTAGGAGAAGGTCTCGACAACGCGGATGATCGCCGGCGTGAGCACCACGATGAAGATCACCGGCAGGAAGCAGAATATGAGTGGGAACACCATCTTCACCGCGACTTTCATCGCCTGCTCCTCGGCGCGCTGCCGGCGCTTCACCCGCATTTCTGCCGCCTGCACACGCAACACCTCGCCGATCGAGATGCCGTAGGAGTCGGCCTGGATGATCGCCCGCGCGAAACGGCGCAGGTCTTCAGAGTCGGTGCGTCGTTCGAGCTCCATGAACGCATCGCGGCGCGTTCGCCCGATACTCATGTCCTGCAGGGTCCTGATGAACTCCTCGGCCAACGGGCCTGTGCTGTTGCGCGCCGACTTCGCCATCGCAGAGTCGAACCCCAAGCCGGCCTCAACAGCAATGGTCATCTGATCAAGCGTGTCGGGCAGCGCCAGCTGCATCGCTGACTGCCGATCATGCGCGCGGCTGTTGATCCGCACATCTGGGAGGAAGAACAGCAGCAGCGGGGCCGCGATTGCGAGCGGCACCTTCAACGCAAACTCCGCCAGGGCGACGATCATGAGTGCGAACAGCACACCGACCACGCCGAGCACGATCTTCGACGTCACGATCCCGGAGGCCGTCCAGCCGATCGGCCGGCCGGCGAGCACGATCTGCTTCTCGATCCAACCGATGTACCCACGGGGTGCCGCGGCGATCAACTTCGTGCCGATCGACGACTGCTGGACGGGGCCGAGTGTGGGGTGCACCTCGCCGTCTGGCTCCACGACTGGCTTCCGCGCAGGGAAGAGCAGGAACACGAACGCGCCGATCGCGATCGCCGTCGCGATGGCGGTGATCAGGGCGATGATCGTCGACGTCTCCATGTCAGACCTTCACCCTCACAGCGATCGCCGTCCAGATGGTTCCGAGGACGAGCAGAATGAAGCCGATAATGAGCGCGATGATTCCGATGATGCTGGTGAAGAATGTCGCAACGTAGGTCGGCTGCACGATGGCGAAGAACACGAAGAGACCGATTGGCAGGAGCACGAGGATGATCGCGGACATCCGGCCCTCTGCGCTCAGTGCCTTCACCTGGCCGCGAATCTGGTTCCGCTCACGGATCGTCTTGCCGACCTGGTCGAGCACCTCCGCGAGATTGCCTCCGGTCTCGAGGTTGATGGCAATGGCTTGCGCGACCCATTCGAAATCGTCACTCTTCATACGTTGCGCCGTGACCGCGAGGGAATCGGCGAGGCTGCGACCTAGGCGTGTCTCATTGACGACACGGATGAGCTCCTCACTCATCGGCGCCTCGGCGTCGTTCGCGACCGCGCCGACCGCCCGCGACAACCCATGGCCAGCACGAAGGCCTCCGGCGATGAGCTGCACAGCGTCATCGACTTGCTCCGCGAACTTCGCCCGTCGCCTCGAGGTGCGCATGATGACCGTGATCTTTGCGACGATCGGTGTCAGCGCAGCGAGCAACACCGCGAGAAGAATCGATGTCCCATTGACGAGGCCGAGGAGCGCGCCCAGCAGAGCGGCGACGGCGGCGGCGGAACCCACGAACACGAGGAACTGCGATGGCTCGGACTTGACACCCGCAAGCTCGAGCTCTTCCGGGCCGAACAGACGCGTGCGCTGCTTCGACACCGCCGCGTCGATGGCTGCCGTGGTTCGCGCCGTCGCGCGCTCGAGCGCCGAGACATGAACTGCGCCCGGCGCCCGGCGGCGATCGACCGCGATGCGCGGCGCCGGCGGTGCGATCACGAAGAAGAGGAGCACGAGTCCGGCGAGGAGGCAAACGGTGATGCCGAGGAACAGGGTGACGACGTTCATCGGATCTCTCCGAGTAGTGTGCGAATCTCCGGCTGGAAGATCGAGACCGGCAACGCGATGCCGTGGTCGGCAATCCGCTCAGCGAAACGCGGACGCACACCTGTCGGCTCGAGACGACCGCGCAGTCGTCCTTCTTCGTCATACCCCGCCGAATAGTCGAAGCTGAAGGCGTCCTGCAGAGTGATCACTTCACCCTCCATGCCGTGAACCTCCGAGACATGCGTCACCCGTCGCACGCCGTCCTTGTGGCGCGTGATCTGCACGATGATGTCGATCGCCGAGGATATCTGCTCACGGATCGCCCGGAGCGGCAGGTCCATGCCGGCCATCAGCACGAGCGTCTCCATGCGCGAGAGCGCGTCACGCGGTGAGTTCGCGTGCACAGTGGAGATCGATCCCTCGTGGCCGGTGTTCATCGCCTGCAACATGTCGAGGCTCTCGCCACCACGCACCTCGCCCACCACGATGCGATCGGGGCGCATACGAAGCGAGTTCCGCACGAGCTCCCGGATGGTGATCTCGCCGCGACCCTCAATGTTCGGCGGGCGCGACTCGAGCCGCACCACGTGATCCTGCTGAAGCTGCAGTTCGACCGCGTCTTCGATCGTGATGATGCGTTCGTCCCTCGGGATGAACGCCGACAGCACATTCAGCAAGGTCGTCTTGCCGGTGCCGGTGCCGCCCGAGACGAGGATGTTCATCTTCGCTCGCACGGCGGCGTCAAGCACGGTCGTCACCTCGCGCGTCATCGTGCCGAAATTGATGAGGTCTTCGGTTGTGTACGGTGTCGCCGAGAACTTTCGAATCGTGAGCGAAGAACCGTTGACTGCGAGCGGTGGGATGATCGCGTTGACGCGCGATCCATCCTCGAGGCGCGCGTCAACGAGGGGCGATGCCTCATCGATGCGACGACCGACGCGTGCAACGATCCGTTCGATCACACGGCGCAACTGCGGTTCTCCCGTGAAACGGTGCGCGGTCTCGACGAGCCGGCCATTGCGCTCGACGTAGAGCTGGTCGTAGCGATTCACCATGATCTCGGTGACCGACGCGTCATTGAGCAGCTCCTCCAACGGCCCATAGCCGAGAACCTCAGCGCCGATATCGTCGATGAGTCGATTCCGCTCAGACGTCGACATGGCGAGCTGCTCCGCTGCGACGATTTCGGCGAGCTCCGACCGTGCCAACTGGTGCAACTGCTGTTCGGTCAGAGTCGAGTCACTCAGCCGCGAACCGATGCGCACGAACAGTTCCTGCGCGGCTTTCTCCTTCACCGCGGCGAGCGGGTCGGATGCCGCCGGCTCGCGCCTCGAATGCGGAGCAGCGGCGCGGGGCTCAGCGGACGAGTGGACGAGCGGTTCCGCCGGCTCGGAAGCGGTCTCCACATTCGGAACAGTACCGTTCGCAACGCCGGAGACGGCAACCACATCGAGTTCGGCGGGCGCGAGAACTTCATGCGGGTCGCGGATCGCCTTCAGCCGATCATTCAGGTTCATTTGATCGCCGCCTTCTCTGGATCCTGCTTCGCTTCGGGAACGCTTCTGGCGCGATCCGCAGAACGAGGGAGCGGATCGCCTTTGCTGCCGGGTCGCGCACGTCATCATGGATCAACGGGACACCGCGGTTGCTCGAGAGGAGCACAGCCGACGACCGTGGCACCTCGACATCGACCGGTGCGCCGATGATGTTCTCGACATCCCGCATCGTGAGCCCACTGAGCTTGTCGGTCTGGTTCACGACGATGTGACGGTTGCTCGGCATGAGTCCGAGGGCGGTCAGCAGCTCGAACTCCTTCCGCATGCCGCGGAGTCCCGGCACGCCCATGTTGGTCACGAACACCGCGTCTGTGACGTGTTCGAGCGCGACGAGCGTATGTTCGCCAAGGCCTGGAGTAGTGTCGACGATCACGTAGCGGAACGAATGTCGCAGCCGCTCGATAAGCGTGCCCAGTGCCACGGCGGAGACCTGATCGCCGAGTTCAGGTGAGGGTGCGCTCGCGACGACGAAGAACCCGTCTTCGTGATGGGTGAGCGCCGTCTTCAGCACGAGCTCATCGACAGCGGCCGCAGCCACGGCATCGACGATCGTGCGCGTGGGATCGAGTGCCAGTGCAGCAGTGATGTCGCCGAACTGGAGGTCCGCGTCCACGAGCACGACCGAATTGGGTGCGATCTCCGCGAGGCCGGTCGCAAGGTTGATCGCGATAGTCGTCTTGCCCTGCCCGCCCTTCGGTGCCACCACTGCGAAGGCATCGCTCGATACGCCGGCCTCGAGGGGCGGGAATGCCCACTCCTGCACCGGCGGGGCCTGGGTGAGTTCGTCGAACGTTTCATGGTCCTCATCGCCCTCGAGCAAGAGGAGATCCTCATCAGATGCGGGGATCGGTTCCGGCGTCTCGAACTCTCGGACTGGCGGCTCGTCGAAATCGCGCTCCTCGGCCTTGCCGTTCGAGATGAGCCAGCGCGAGAGCCGGTTGATGAGCTCGAGGGTGGTCTCGTCGCTCGCGTTCGGGCTCAGCACAGCATGCAGGGCGAGCTCATCGACCCAGTCCTCGAGATCGGAACGCTGCTCTCGTACGACCACAAGCCCCAGATCCGGATGTTTGGCGGTCAGCTCTTCAACGAGCCCGCGAGTCTCCTCATAGTTGAGAACCGGACCGAGGAACGCGATCCGCGGTGTGCCATCGACCCGCCCGACGACCGCGGCCGTTCCGAACGTCAAGAACTCGCCGGCGACTACGGCAAGCCTCTCACCGAGCATTGTCCTGAGTCGGGACTCATACTCGGCGGAACGGCTGACGAGGAGGAAGGGAGTCACTCGTAGAAGGTGCTTCCGCTAACCGGCGAGGAGCCGCCGTTATCGGTCGCCGCGTTCTCCAGCGTCAGCCAAACTCCGACGTCGACGCCTCTCTCGTATCCTTCGGCCGCCCAGACCCAGCGCTCCACTTGATGGGTCGTCAGTGCAACCGTCACCATAAGCTGCTGGGCAGTCTCTGGCTCACCGGCGTTGTCGGCGGTGGCTGACGTACCGCGCTGCACATTCGTGACGAGCACGTCGTGGAAGGCGAACTGGGTCTGAGGTGGGTCCGCAAGCCCGGGACGCTCGAACGTCGTGACCATTCCGACCTCGCTGCCGGCGGTCACCTTTCCGCCGACGACGCGGTTCACCGGAAGGGTGATCGTGACCTCCTGCATACCCTCCGGCACCGGAACGTCACCCTGCGCCGCGAGCTCGAGCGGATTGACGAAACGCGCGCTCTGCAACTGCTCGCCGGACAGGATGTCGGCGTCGCTCACCAGTCCGGCGAGGTCGTCGAGGTTCGTCACGTTGTCCGCGGCGACATTTCGTTCGGGCAGGGTGTCCAACTTGACGAAGTCTTTCACCGTCTCGCCGGCCGTACCGCGGGGAATCGTCTCCTGCACGATGTACACCTCGGTGAGTTCCGCTCCCTCCGCCGCCCGGGCGTCTGCGCCGCGTACGTAGGAGATGAGCAGGAACGCGCCGACGGCGGCGATGATGACGGCGACGACCGCTCCGATGATTCGAGTCTTCATTCGGGTTCTCCTTGATGCAGGGAATAAAGTAGGGATCCTGCGAAGCGATCAGTTCGTGAGGCGCACGATCATGAGGCCACCGTCGCCACCATCGCCCAGCTCGAAGTCCTCGCCAAGCGCGACATATCGAACGAAATAGCCCTGGATGCCCTTTTCGCCAGCCCCGAAGACGGGCGAGAGCGGTGTGCCGCCGAGATACCGCGTGGAGCTCGCGCCACCTTCTCGATACCCCGTCAGGTAGAACGCGGCAAATTTCGTGATGAAGTAGCCACCGTGCGCCCCTGTGCCGCCTCCCGTGTTGTAGAGAGGAACGAGGATCGTGGTTCCGAGATGATCGTGTAGAAATCCGGTGTCGGGATCGTCGTCGCAACCGGTTCCGTTGGAGTTGTTGCCCGTCGTGAGCGGCGTCATCTCGCCGCCGATCGCGAATTCCACACTGCAGTCGGTGTCTGCGAGCCAGCCGAAGCCCCCGGGTTGGCCAGAGGTGCAGTTGCCAGCGTTGCGGTCACTCCGAAGGATGATCCGCGACGTCGTCGGCGAGTCGAGCGATGCCAGCCTGGTGTCGAGCTCGCATTGCGAGATCGCGAGAGGAATGGTCTCGCCCGCAATCGGAGTGCCCCACTCGGCCGTGGCATCGGCACGCACGGTCGTTGGGTCGAGACCCACGACGGAAGCCAGCGGGTGCCTCAGCGTGCTGCCGTCATCGGTGAGCGTCGATGTATCTACCGTGACGGTTCCACTGCGCCCATCGATGATGAAGGTCGAGGTCGGAATCTCTGCTGTGGCGAGGCCGTCGTTTGCATTGCCGCCCGCATACTCGGTGGCGATCGCGTCGGCCTCAGCTGTGCACGTGTCAGGGCTGACTGCGCACTCCTGCGCAACGGCGAGCGCCGCTGAATCGGCACCGTTCTGCAACTCGCCGCGCTCCCAATAGAGGAGCCCCACGTCGGTGACCAATGCGACAATCGCCAGAATCGGCACGATGCAGAGGGCGACAGTTACCGCGACGGCGCCGCGTTCTTCACGCGCGTTATTCCGACGTCGAGTCAGCCGCCGCATCGCATACTCCCTGTGCCCTTGAGTGTCGCGCCTGGGGCGATTGACTCCAGCCATCCGGTCAGATCGGTCAACGGAGTTGTGACCACCATGACCAACTCGTCGTCGTCGGCACTCGTGCAGAGCGACGGATAGCTGAATGTGGGGGTGCCGGAGACCAGTTCGGCGGCGCGAGCCTCCGCTTTGGTTTGTGCCAGCCCGTCTTCGTCAGAGTTGTGGATTGCAAAGACTCGAGCGCCTTCGCGAGCTGCGGTGGTAACGGCGAGTTGCTGGCTGAAGACCCAGCCGACATCGATGATCGCGAAGAGCATGATGAGCAGCAGCGGCACGACGAGTGCGAACTCGACGGCCGCTGCACCACGTTCATTCTTGCGTGCAGACATCAGGGGAACTTTCAGCAAGGGAGAATGCTGGTCGATCGCAACCAATTCGAGCTGAGCCGCCCAGTCGACGAGCACCCGGCGAGTAGTGATTACGGGCCGTTGAGCGCGGGCACCACGGTGGTGCTGATGAAGGTTGAAATGGCCGGAGCCAGCAGAGCGAGGGCGGTGACGATCGCAATCGACGCGACACCGATGATCAGGGCGTACTCGACGCCCGTTGCGCCTTCTTCGTCGGACGTGAGTGAGTTGATGCGCGCAACGAGGCGCGAGTATGCCTTGAGCATGAGACTTTCCTTCGGGTTACAAGGATGGAGAGAAACCCGCCCGGGTAGTTGACGGTGAGTTGAAGCTACAGTGCGTATGCATGCAACGAACGCCCCCTTTCGGGGGATGTATCCGTTGGCGGCGCAACGAACCTGATGAATCCGCATGATTCCGTGCAAGATGCAGTACCGCGTACCCCGCTTTGGGGGTACACGCCTGTACTGAACACATCGATCGGTGCGCAGAGGCTATGGACGGACCCAGAGGGCGTACCCATCTAGCGTGGCGATTCGATCCCAAACAGGATCGCGATCGAGCGACAGCGCAAGGGGAATGACATGACCCAGCCCGTCCCAGAGTGGTAGCAGCACGCAATCGGCTTCTTCGGGCACAGGGTCGATCGCTGAGAAGATTCTGACGGATTCGATGAGGTGCTGCCTCCCGTAGAAGTCTGCTCGCCCGTCGATCCACACTTTCACGTCGGGTCTCGTCAGAATGACGGGGCCCGCAGCACCAGCGTCAGAGAATAGGGAACAGTCTCGGGGGAGCAATTCTCCGAGCACGGCTTCCGGTGTTTTCGAGCCCTTCGACGCCCCGAATGCGGCGAGCGGCGCCAGCACGATCGCAATGCCCGTCATCACGGTGACCCAGAATCTGCCGGATGCATACTCTACGAGTTTGGGCCGCGCAAGGATGCCTCCAGCCCCCTGACGTTCGTGCACCACGTCGACCAGCGCCGTCGTCGCGGCTGCAGCCACCGGCAGGATTGCGAGCATCCCGATGCCGAGGAACCTGAGGGCCCCGAAGCCGATCAGCGTCATCGGTACTGCGAAGATCGCGAGCGGCACCAACAATCTGATTCGTGCGTCAGATCGACCGTGCCGTCGGAGCGAGCGAAACGCCCACATCCCCGAACCGAGTGCGATACAGGCGGCCACAACGGCGACCGGAATCCAGCGGAAGTCGCCGAATTCTGCTGCCCGGAACACCGATGTCCATTCGATGATGATCCCCTGACAGATCTCGCTGACAACTCGAGACCTCTCAAGCGTCAGTTCGACGCCATACGGCGACAGAATGCAACCCAGGAAGAGCCCTGTGGTTCCGGCAAGGGTGAGGGCGATACGTCGCAAAGCGTTCAGCCCTGGAGACAACCACCACGCAACAGCCCACATCACGGCGATGGCGGCGGCCATCAACATGAACGACAGATGCACCCAGTTTCCAGCGAAGGACACGCCGAAACCGACCGCGCCCACGACCGCAATCGCGGCGACGCTGTTCAGTCGATTGGCGATGCCACCCCACCACCAGGCGAAGATCGCCGCAGCGAGGACGAATGCCTGCACGACCACTGTCGCCCGCGCCGACAAGGATGCGGACGCTCCGAGCAGGATCGGAATGAACACCAGCAACGTCGGCAACGCGCGTGCCCCGGCGAGTCGCGCCCCGAGCAGGGCCACACCGAACAGGGCTGACATTGAGAGGAACGCAACCAGGAACAGCCCCCAGAAGCCGAGCGACTGCCAGCCAAGACCGAGCACGACATTCCATGCCGGTGAGTTCGGATACCACATGCCTTCAGCGGACCAACTCCATGTGTCGGAACGAGCCAGTGGCGTGCCGTTCAATACCTCCAGACCAGCCTGCGCCGACCAATAGTGGTCCCGCTCCGTTGGAACTGCGGCGCGCACCGCGGCGAGCATCGCGAGGAGGACTGAAGCGAGACCCCATCGGTATCGTTCTGTCTGCATGATGCGCCGAACTCGCTCGGGGCGTGACAGTGGCAGCACTATCTCGGTCATCTGGTCCTTCACACGTCGAGCTGCGCGTTCACAACCGCGGGAGCATCATGGCGCTTAGGGCAGCGCCGGTCGATCACCACGGCAACGGGCAGCCGCTCGTTTCGACGAGCCGGACGGAACGGAGGAGGTGCCGAAACAGCAAACCGTACGGCTCACGTCGATAACAGTCCCCACAACAGGGGTCGTGCTACCACTCTTGTCGCTACCCGATCGCTGAGCACCGACTCGTCGCTCCCCCCGGAATCATCCCCCGACCAACACCACCGCCACCAAGGCCCCCACGAGCATCGACGGCCCGAACGGGATCGATCCGCGCAGCGTCACTCGCTTCAACGCGAGCGCGATGAGCGCGATCACTCCCCCGACGACGAAGGCCGCGAGCAGTCCGACGAGCCACGCCGACAGTCCGAACCAGCCGAGCAGCAGCCCGATCACGAGCGCGAGCTTCACGTCGCCCATGCCCATCGATGAGGGCGAGATGAGTGCGAGCACGAAGTACACGGCGAACATCGCCGCACAGCCGACGAGCGCCCACACGAGCGTCATCCAGATGCCGGTCGCCCACGTCGCCGGCACGAGCAGCA
Organism: Agromyces sp. Root81; assembly: GCF_001429165.1. Lineage (GTDB taxonomy): Bacteria > Actinomycetota > Actinomycetes > Actinomycetales > Microbacteriaceae > Agromyces. The sequence goes on along the minus strand of NZ_LMIR01000002.1, from coordinate 1,906,737 downwards.
CCGCCACGGCGCCGAGCGCCGGGAAGACGACGGCGTTCGGCAGCCGCTTCTCGGCGAGGTCGACGATCGACAGCACGGTCGCGCACGCGGCGAACACGAGCAGCGCCGGCAGCGTCCACGAGAGCCCGAACCGCAGCGCGAGCACACCGAAGACGACGGCAGTGGTGATCGCGGCGGCGAGACTCAGAGAGCGCAGCGTGCGCTGCGGCATCCGCTCGCCCTGCATCGAACGCTCGGTCCAGGCGGCGAGCGGCCACCAGCCGAGCACGAAGCCGAGCAGGGCGGCGATCAGCGTGGACGCGATCAGGGGCATGGGTGGGAGCGTAGCGGGTCACGGGGGTTTCGAGACGGCCGCGGGCGGCCACCTCAACCCACGCGAAGGCCGCAGGCGGCCTCCTCAACCCACGGGACGGCCGCGGGCGGCCTCCTCAACCCGCAGGAAGGGTTATGCCTCGGGGCGCGAGATGTCGACCATCTCGTCGCGCGGCACGACCTTCACGCGCACGCGGCCCTCGGCGGAACCGAGCGCCTGCTCGTGCTCGTCGAGGCGGTGCCAGCCGTCGAGGTCGGTCCAGCGGATGCCGCGCGACTCGAGCATCTCGACGACGGACTCCTCCGACGGGGACTCGGGGTCCCACCAGTTGCCGAGGTCGTTGATGAGGTGCTTGATGGTCTCCATCGCGTCGGACTTGGTGTGCCCGATGAGGCCGACGGGGCCGCGCTTGATCCAGCCGGTCGCGTAGACGCCGTACATCTGACGCGGCTCGCCGGTCCCCTTGTCGCGGGTGAGCACCTGGCCCTCGTGGTTCGGGATGACGCCGAACTTCTTGTCGAACGGGATGCCGGGCAGCTGCGAACCGAAGTAGCCGACGGCGCGGTAGACGGCCTGCACGGGCAGTTCGCGGATCTCGCCGGTGCCGACCACTCCGCCCTCGCCGTCGGGCGCGGTGCGCTCCCAGCGGATGGCGCCGACCTTGCCCTCGCCGTCGTCGACGAGTTCGAGCGGCTTCGCGAAGAAGTGCAGGTGCAGGCGACGCGACGCCTCACCGACCTCGCGCTGGCGCCACTGGTTCAGCACCTTGTCGATGACGAAGACCTGCTTGTTGCCCGAGACCGCCGCGCGTGCGGCGTCGTCGTAGTCGAAGTCCTCGTCGTACAGGATCATGTCGACATCGCGCAGCTCGCCGAGTTCGCGCAGCTCGAGCGGCGTGAACTTCACCGAGGTCGGGCCGCGACGGCCGAACACGTGCACGTCGGTGACGGGCGAGGCCGCGAGGCCGGCGGCGACGTTCGCGGGGATCTCGGTCGACATGAGGTCTTCGACGTGCTTGGCGAGGATCCGTGCAACGTCGAGCGCGACGTTGCCGTTGCCGATGACCGCGGCCTCTTTCGCGTCGAGCGGCCACGTGCGCGGGAAGTCGGGGTGCCCGTCGAACCAGCTGACGAACTCGGCCGCGCCGTAGGAGCCCTCGAGCTCGGCGCCCGGGATGTTCAGCGAGGCGTCCTTGACGGCGCCGGTCGCGAAGATGACGGCGTTGTAGTGCTTCTTCAGGTCGTCGAGGCCGATGTCCTCACCGAACTTCACGTTGCCGAAGATGCGGATGTCGCCCCGGTCGAGCACCTCGCGGAGCGCCGTGATGATGCCCTTGATGCGCGGGTGGTCGGGCGCGACGCCGTAGCGCACGAGGCCGTACGGCGCGGGCAGGTGATCGAAGAGGTCGATCGAGACGTCGAAGTTGCGTTCGGCCTTCAGCAGGATGTCCGCGGCGTAGATGCCGGCGGGGCCTGCCCCGACGATCGCCAGTCTCAGCTTGTTCCTCGTCACGTGCGTGGTCTCTCCATCAGCTCTCGCGCTCAACGACCGTCTCGGCGAATCGTGTGAGCGCCTTCTTCACACTGCCCTCGGGCAGCGGCGCAAGTGCGGCGACCGCCTCGCGCGCCCAACGGTGGGCCTCAGCGAGCGTAGCGCGCGTGGCTCCATGTTCCCGGAGTTCGGCGATGATCGCATCGACCGTCTCCTTCGAGGGCACGATACGCGAGGCGAGGGTGTTCGTGTCGATCGGGTCGCCGGGCGCCGCGGGGCCGGTGGCGATGACCACGTCGCGCTGGATCCGCTCGAGCAGGGCAGCGGATGCCGCGTCGGTCTTCGCCTGCTCGGCGAGCCGGAGCATCGGCAGGGTGACGACGCCGGCGCGCAGGTCGGTGCCGGGCACCTTGCCGGTCTCGGCGGGCTGCGGCGAGAGATCGATGACGTCGTCGACGAGCTGGAACGCCACGCCGATCTTCTCGCCGAACTCGATGATGGGGGCTTCGAGGCCGGGGTCGGCGCCCGAGAAGATGATGCCCGACTGGGCGGCGGCCGCGATGAGCGACCCGGTCTTGTCGGCGAGCACCTGGATGTAGTGCTCGATGGGGTCGTCGCCCGGCTGCGGGCCGACGGTCTCGTGCAGCTGGCCGAGCACGAGCCGCTCGAAGGTCGTCGCCTGCATGCGGATGGCGCCCTCGCCGAGGCCGGCCATGAGCTGGCTGGCGCGGGCGAAGAGCAGGTCGCCGGTGAGGATGGCGACCGAGTTGCCCCAGACCGCCTGCGCGCTCGGCACGCCGCGACGACGGTCCGCGTCGTCCATGACGTCGTCGTGGTACAGGCTCGCGAGGTGCGTGATCTCGATCGCCTCCGCGGCGGTGACGACGTCGTCGGTCACGCCGGCGCCGAGCTGCGCGGTGAGCAGCGTCAGCATGGGACGCACCCGCTTGCCCCCTGCCTGGAGCAGGTAGCGCGTCGAGACATCCGCGATGGTGTCGGCGAACTGCACCTCGTCGAGGAGGCCGGCTTCGACACGGTCGAGTCCGTCGTCGATCGCCCTCGCCATCGCCTTGTCGGCGGAGGAGGCGAAGACGCGCTCGCTGAGCCCGAGATTGGCGGCGAGCGATGAGCCTCGACGGGCGACCGGGTGACTCGGTTTCACGCTCACTAGCCTATCGGGGTCGATCTGCACGAACGTGCGTCGGCCATGGCGAACCGGGCGGGTGGCGTTCGCCGCCCAGGCGAGTGACTCAGGCGAGCGGCTTGCGACCGCGGTGCAGCGCCACGACGCCGAGCGTGAGGTTGCGCCACGCGACATCCGTGTAGCCCGCCTCGCGGATCCACCCGGCGAGGGTGGGCTGGTCGGGCCAGGCGTTGATCGACTCGTTGAGGTAGTCGTAGGCCGTGTCGTTCGAGCTCGAGAGCTTCACGAGCGGCGGCATGACGTAGCGCTGGTACATGCCGTACCCGGTGCGCACGAGCGCCGCGGGCGGGGTCGAGAACTCGCAGATGACGAGCTTGCCGCCGGGCTTGGTCACGCGGAAGAACTCGGCCAGGGCCTTCTTGGGCTCGTTGACGTTGCGCAGGCCGAACGAGATCGTGACGGCGTCGAACTCGTCGTCGCCGAACGGCAGCTTCGTGGCGTCGGCCTCGACGAACACGAGGTTCTGCACGCTCGCCTGCCGACGGCGACCGACCTCGATCATGCCGGGCGAGAAGTCCGCGGCGACGACGGATGCCCCGGACTTGGCGAGGCTCGCACTCGAGGTGCCCGTGCCCGCCGCGACGTCGAGGATGCGCTGCCCGGGCTTCGGGCCGACCGCTCGCGTCGTGGCGACGCGCCAGAGCGGGGCGTTGCCCACCGAGAGCACGGTGTTGGTGCGGTCGTAGCTCGCGGCGACGCGATCGAACATCGCCGACACCTGGTCGGGCTGCTTGCCGAGGTCTGCGCGGGTCATCCTTCGATCCTACGGCGCGCGAGCTCGGCGTAGGCTGGGGCGGTGAGTCAGACGGATGACGCGGTGCAGGCCGCGAGTGCTCGGCTCGTCGTTCGCACCGTCGCCGTCGATGAGACCGAGCCGCTCATTCCACGCGCCGATCCACGGCATCCGCTCGTCTGGATGCGCCGGGGCGAGGGCATCGTCGGGCTCGGCGAGGTCGTGCGCATCGAGACGACGGGTGCGACCAGGGTCGAAGACGCCGCGGCGGCGTGGACCTCCCTCGCCGAGCTGGCCGAGATCGACGACCGGGTCGGCCTGCCCGGCACCGGGCTCGTGGCGTTCGGCGCCTTCGCGTTCGCCGACGAGTCCGAGGCGATGAGCGTGCTCATCGTGCCCGAGCTCGTGATGGGCCGCCGTGACGGCCGCGCCTGGGTCACCCGCATCTCGCTCGACACGGGCGACGACGAGGCGACGGATGCCTCCGGCTCCGCCGAGGTCGCCCTCCCCGAGCCGGCGCCGAAGCGCCAGGTGCCTCGCGTCGCATTCACTCCCGGCTCGTTGCCGCCCGTGGCCTACGAGGCCGCCGTCGCCGAAGCCGTGCGCCGCATCGACGCCGGAGAGCTCGAGGACGCCGGAGAGCTCGAGGAGGCCGGACGACTCGAGAAGGTGGTTCTGGCCCGCCAGCTCGTCGGCGAGCTGCATGAGGACGCCGGGCTGCGGGCGACGATCAACCGCCTCGCCGAGGACTACCCCGACACCTGGGTCTTCGCCGTCGACGGGCTCATCGGCGCGAGCCCCGAGACGCTCGTGCGGGTCGACCACGGCACCGTCTCCGCCCGCGTGCTCGCCGGCACCGCGTCGCGCGGAGCGGGCGAGGCCTCCGACCGCGAACGCGCGCTCGCCCTCGCGGCCTCCGAGAAGGACCGGGCCGAGCACGCGCTCGCCGTGGAGAGCGCGGTGCAGCGACTCGCCCCCCACACCGCCCGCCTCGACACGAGCCCCGAGCCGTTCACCCTGCAGCTGCCGAACCTGTGGCATCTCGCGACCGACCTCAAGGGCACCCTCGGCGACGGCTCGAGCTCGCTCGACCTCGTGCAGGCCGTGCACCCGACGGCCGCCGTCGCCGGCACCCCGCGCAGCATCGCGCTGCCCGCGATCGCCGAGCTCGAGGGCTTCGACCGCGGCCGCTACGCCGGCCCAGTGGGCTGGATCGACGGTGACGGCGACGGCGAGTGGGCGATCGCGCTGCGCTGCGCGCAGGTCGACCCCGACGGCACCGTCACGGCGTATGCCGGCTGCGGCATCGTGCACGACTCCGTGCCGGCCGACGAGCTCGCCGAGACCGTGATGAAGTTCCGCCCGATCGTCGAGGCCTTCGGCGGCTGAGCCGCCGAGCGTCAGCTCGCGGCGAGCCGCCGCTGCTGCTCGGCGACGTCGTAGTCGGCCCTCGGCCAATCGAGGTCCATGTCCTCGAGCGCATCGATCAGCAGGTGCTGCACGGCGAGGCGGGCGTACCACTTGCGGTCGGCGGGCACGACGAACCACGGGGCATCCGCGGTCGCCGTGCGGTCGAAGACCTGCTGGTAGGCCGCCGCGTAGTCGTTCCACAGCAGCCGCTCGTCGACGTCGCTCGGGTTGAACTTCCAGTGCTTGTCGGGGCGGGCGAGCCGCTCGGTGAGCCGGGCCTTCTGCTCGTCGCGCGAGATGTGCAGCATGACCTTGATGATCGTCGTGCCGGTGCCCGCGAGCTCGGCCTCGAACTCGTTGATCGCCTCGTAGCGCCGCTCGAGCTCTTCGGGCGACGCGAGGGCGCGCACCCGGCCGATGAGCACGTCTTCGTAGTGCGATCGGTCGAAGACGCCGATCATGCCGGCGCCGGGCACCTGCTTGTGGATGCGCCACAGGAAGTCGTGCTGGAGTTCTTCGGGCGTCGGCTTCTTGAACGCGGCGAGCTGCACGCCCTGCGGATCGACCGACCCCATGACGTGCTTGACGATGCCGCCCTTGCCCGCGGTGTCCATCGCCTGCAGCACGAGCAGGATGCGGCGCTCGTCTCCCATGCGGCTCATGGCGAAGAGCTGCTCCTGCAACTGGGCGAGGATCTCGGCGCCCTCGGCGAGCGCGTCCTGCCCTGCGGCCTTGTCGCCGTCGAACCCGGGGTGTGCACGCGAGTCGGTCTTCGACAGTTCGAAGCCGTCGCCGACGAGCAGCAGGTTGGCGGGGTCGGCGGTCCAGTACGTCTCGCGGCTCATGCCCCCATCCTGCCGAGCGAGCGGATGCCGCGGCAAGTGTCAGCGCGGCAGCGGCACCTCGAGGATCGACGGGCCGTCGACGCGGGTGCCGAGCGCCTCGTCGAGCTCGCCGCGGGTGGTCGCCCGCGTGTACGCCCAGCCGTAGGCGGCGGCGAGCGCCGCGAGGTCAGCGTGCTGCGGGGTGAACTGCACCCGGTCGAACGCCTCAGCGGGGGCGGATGCCGCGACCTCGAGCGAATCGAAGATGGTGCCGCCGCCGTCGTTGCCGACGATGAGCTGCACCCGGGGGCGCTGCTCGCCCTCGCCGAGGAGCATCGACCCGACGTCGTGCAGCAGCGTGAGGTCGCCGATCAGCGCGCGGGTGACGCCGGCGTGCGCGGGGGTCGGCGGCGCAGATGCCTGCGCCGCGCCATCCGCTTCGCCGGTCGAAGCACCGGGGAGCGGCGACTGGCTCGCGATCGCGACGCCGACGGCGGTCGCGACGGTGCCGTCGATGCCCGCGAGCCCGCGGTTCGCATGCACGGGTATGCGCCGGCCGGGCACCGCCCGGTCGGCGTCGCGGATGAGCCGCGACGCCCCGAACAGGAGCCGGTCGTGCGGCCAGGTCGCCGACCAGACCGCGTCGACGAGCATGCGCCGGGTGACGGGCGCGCGCACGGCGGCGAGCTGGGCCTTCATGTACTCGCGCTGGGCCTCGAAGTCGGACACGTGGCCGGTCTCGTCGATGCCGTCGCGCTGCAGCGGGGCGGGCGGGAGGCCGGCCTCGACGAGCATGCGGCTCGCGCGCACCCAGCGCCCCGTCCAGGCCCGTTCCTCGGTGCTCTGCGCGTGCGGTTCGGCGCGCACGGCGCGCTCGAACCGGCCGACTCGGCGCCCGGGGTTGAACCACTCGATGCCCCACGGCGCGACGACGATCGTCTCGACGCCCTCGCGCTGCACGAGCGCCGGCACCTCTCGGGAGAGCGTCGGATGCCCGAAGACGACGACGCGTTCGATCTCATCGCCGAAGCCCGGCTCGTGCAGGAGCTCGCGGTAGGCGACGACGAGGTTCGGCCCGAAGCGGGCGCCGCTCGAGACCTCGGCGAGCAGCGGCCAGCCGCCGTCGCGTGCGAACTGCTCGGCGGCCGCGCCGGCACCGGCGCCGGCCACGACGACCGTGCGCGGGCCGGGCGCGATGGGTGCGGGCGTCGCTCCCCCGTCGATCGGGTGATCGGCCGGTGCAGCGCCCGGGCCAACCGCCGCGAGCGTCCGTCGCGCGTCATCCGTGATCGCCGCCGACAGCGGTTCGCGCAACTGCAGGTTGAGGTGCACGGGGCCGGGGCCCGGGTGCGGCACGAGGCGCCCGTCGGCGTCGCGGCCGAGTGCGGCGTCGACCGCGTCACGGGCGAGGCGCGCCGCGGCATCCGCTTCGCCCGGGGCGCCTTCGGGTGCCGCGACGTCGCGCTCGAGGCGCACCGCACCGGCGAAGATGCCCGGCTGCATGGTCGTCTGGTTCGAGCGGATGCCGCGCAGCTCCGCCGGCCGATCGGCCGAGAGCACGATCAGCGGCAGGCCCGAGTGGTGGGCTTCGAGCACCGCGGGGTGGAGATTCGCGACGGCCGTGCCCGAGGTCGTGATGATCGGCACGGGGCGCCCCGACTCGACCGCGAGGCCGAGGGCGAGGAACGCCGCACCGCGCTCGTCGATGCGCACGTGCAGGCGCACGACGCCGGCGCGTTCGAGCTCGGCGGCGGCGAGTGCGAGGGCTTGCGATCGGGAACCGGGCGCGACGACGAGGTCGACGACGCCATGGCCGACGAGGGCGCCGAGCAGCGCCATCGCGCTGTCGCTCGCGGGGCTCGCCGTTCGGTGGGCCGGCTCAGCCATTCGGGCGGCCGGACGGACCGGACTCACCCGGTGTCTCAGGGGTGTCGGGTCGCTTGCGCTCGGTGCCGGCCGCGCCCTCGGGCGGTGCGGCCGCGTCACCCGTGGCACCATCGGCGTCGAGGTCGGCGAGCTCCTGCTCCATGCGACGGATGCGCTCGTCCTGCTCGGCCTCGGTGCCCAGCTGCCGCAGGAACTCGGCGTCGTCGTCGGGCGCGAGGGTGCGCGAGCGACCGCCGGAGGAACGGCCTGCGCGGCCTCGGCCGATGAGGAACCAGAGCAGCCCGCCGATGATCGGCACGAAGATGATGACGACGATCCACCAGCCGCGGCTCAGCCCTCGGATGCGCATCCGGTCGAAGAACGCGCAATCAGCGACGGCATAGATGGAGAAGACCACCGCGGCCACGATGAGCACCACGTAGAACCTCACCATGCCCTCAGTCTAGGCGTGTGCGCCCCGTTCCCGGCTGTGAGTGCGCTCAGGCGCACCGACCTAGACTGATCGGGTGAAATCCGTGCCCGTCTGGATCTGGTACACCGCATTGCGGGTGCTGCTGTTCGCCGTCCCGCTCACGGTGCTCCTCCTCGCGCAGGTCGACCCGATGGTCTCCGCGATCATCGCCGCGGTCTTCGGCCTCAGCGCTTCGCTCCTCCTGCTCCGCCGCCCGCGCGAGTCGATGTCGAACGACCTCTACGCCGCCCGCCACCGCGAGAAGCCGGTCGTGAACGAGGACGACGAGGTCGAAGACGCCGCGATCGAACGCGGCAAGCGCGACCAGTAGATCAGAGCGCGAACGCCAGCCCGAGCCCGACGCCGTAGACGAGCGCCGTGAGGCTCGCGAGCTGCAACGCGATGATGAGCTCGCGCGGCGTCTTCGCCGTCAGCACGATGAGGCAGGCCGGCAGCGCCGCGAGCAGCGCGAACATCACGAGCCACGCCGTCGGGTAGAGCAGTGCGAAGAACGCGACGAACGCGAACGGCACGAGCATGAAGACCGTGAACAGGATGCGCCCCGCGAGCGGGCCGACGAGCACGGCGAGGGTGCGCTTGCCGGCGATCTTGTCCTGTGCGACGTCCCGAAGGTTGTTGGCCATGAGCACCGCGCAGGCGAGGAGGCCCACGCCGACGCCGCCGAGCCACGCCTCGAAGTTGACCGCGAGCGCCTGCACGAACGCCGAACCGGCCGTCGCGACGAGGCCGAAGAACACGAAGACGAAGAGTTCGCCGAGGCCGTAGTAGCCGTAGGGGTGCTTGCCGCCGGTGTAGAACCAGGCGGCGACGATCGCGACCGCGCCGACCGCGAGCATCCACCACTGCCCCGTCACGATCGTCAGCGCGAGGCCCGCGAGTGCGGCGAGGGCGAAGAAGCTCAGCGCGACGGCGAGCACCTGCTTGGGCTTCGCGACCCCTGAACCCGTGAGCCGCGCCGGGCCGACCCGGTGCTCGTCGGTGCCGCGCACCCCGTCGGAGTAGTCGTTGGCGTAGTTGACGCCGATCTGCAGGGCGAGCGCGACCACGAGGGCGAGCAGCGCCCGGGCGGGGTGCCACGGGCCGTCGGGGATCGCGACGATGCCGGCGCCGGTGCCGAGCGCGACCGGGGCGATCGCGAGCGGCAGGGTGCGCAGGCGGGCGCCGGACACCCAGTCGGCGGCGGTCGCGCGTTCGCGCGATGCCGCCTTCGGCGATGCCGGGCCGCGGGCGGCCTTCGCCGGGTTGCCGCTGCGCCCGGGCGTGCGGGACTTCGCCGGGAGATCGGAGGCGGGATTCAGACGTTGGGGTTTCGGGCGGGCCACACGAACATGCTAGTTCGAGGCACCTTCGAGCGGGCTCGGCGACGGCCTTCGTCGACCTCGTCGGCCTACGCGGGCGACTCGGCGAGCAGCTGCGCGAGGCGTCGCCGATCGGGCTTGCCCGAGGCGAGCTGCGGCAGCGCATCGAGTCCGAGCATCCGCACGGGTCGTGCCGCAGGCGAGAGCCCCGCGGCATCCGTCGCCGCTGCGAGGTCGGCGAGGGTCGCGGATGCCGCGGCTCCCGCTACCGCGACCGCGGGCCGTTGACCCCACTCGGCGTCGTCGATTGCGACGACGACGGCCTCGGCGAACCCCGGAACGGCGCGGACCGCGCGCTCGACCTCGCCGAGCGCGACCTTCACGCCGCCGGAGATGATGACGTCGTCGGCCCGCCCCGAGATGCGGAGCCGGCTGAGGCCGTGCGCGCCGGCAGCGAGCTCGCCGAGGTCGCCCGTGCGATACCAGCGGGAGCCGTCGGCGTCGGTCGTGAACGCCGCCTCCGTGCGCTCGGGGTCGTCGAGGTACCCGTTCGCGAGCATCGGGCCGCTCAGCTGCACCTCACGGTCGACGATGCGCACCCCGACGCCAGGGAGCGGAATGCCGTCGTAGACGCAGCCGCCCGCGGTCTCGCTCGATCCGTAGGTGCGGTGCACGCGGGCGCCGAGTTCGGCGGCCCGCTCCACGAGCCCGGCCGGCGCCGCCTGGCCGCCGAGCAGGATCCGGTCGAACGAGCGCAACGCGTCGGCGACCGCGGCATCCGCGGCAGCGGCCTCGACGAGGCGGGCCAGTTGCACGGGCACGAGGGAGGTGAGCCGCACCCGTTCGTGGTCGAGCCGAGCGGATGCCACGGCGAACGCCCGCGGATCGAAGTGCCCTGGCGGCAGCACGACGGGTTCGGTGCCCGCGAGGATCGACCGCACGAGCACCTGCACGCCCGCGATGTAGGTCGCGGGCAGGGCGAGCAGCCACTGGCCGTGCTGACCGCCGAACCACTGCTCGGTCGCACCCGCGCTCGCGCGCAATGCCGCGGCTGAGAGCATCACGCGCTTCGGGGCATCCGTCGACCCGCTCGTCTCGACGACGAGCGCCACGTCGCGCGGCACGTGCGCGGCGATGAGGTCGTCACGGGAGGGCTCGGTGTCGCCCGGCACCGGCAGCACGGCGAGCGCCGCCCCGTCGAAGAGCACGGCCTGCCGCAGCTGCGCGAGCATCACGCGCGTGTCGCCGGCTGCGACCCGGATGAGGGGTTTCACGTCGCTCACGAAACCCCTTGGAGGCGGTGTGCCGTAACCGGCATCAGTAGTGCCACGGGTAGGGGCCCCAGTCGGGGTCGCGCTTCTCGAGGAAGGCGTCGCGACCCTCGACGGCCTCGTCGGTGCCGTACGCGAGACGCGTCGCCTCGCCCGCGAAGACCTGCTGGCCGACCATGCCGTCGTCGACGGCGTTGAACGCGAACTTCAGCATGCGCACCGCGGTCGGCGACTTGGTCAGGATCGTGCGGGCCATTGCGATCGCCTCGCGCTCGAGCTCGGCGTGCGGCACGACCCGGTTCACGGCGCCCATCTCGTAGGCGCGCTCGGCCGAGTACTCCTCGGCGAGGAAGAACACCTCGCGGGCGAACTTCTGCCCGATCTGCCGTGCGAAGTACGCGCTGCCGTAGCCGGCATCGAAGCTGCCGACGTCGGCGTCCGTCTGCTTGAACCGGCCGTGCTCGCGGCTCGCGATGGTCAGGTCGCAGACGACGTGCAGCGAGTGACCGCCGCCGGCAGCCCAGCCGGGCACGACCGCGATGACGACCTTCGGCATGAAGCGGATGAGCCGCTGCACCTCGAGGATGTGCAGCCGCCCGACCGCCGCGTGCCCGTGCGGGTCGGCGGTGCCGCCCGCGCCGTCGACGATCGCCGTCTCGGCGTCGGAGTACTTGTAGCCGTCGCGCCCGCGGATGCGCTGGTCGCCGCCGGAGCAGAACGCCCAGCCGCCGTCCTTCGCGCTCGGCCCGTTGCCGGTCAGCAGCACCACGCCGATGCGCGGGTTCGTGCGCGCGTCCTCGAGCGCACGGTAGAGCTCGTCGACCGTGTGCGGTCGGAACGCGTTGCGCACCTCCGGCCGGTCGAACGCGATGCGCGCGATGCGGCCGTCGTTCGAGTGGTGGTACGTGATGTCGGTGAATCCGGCCGCGGATGGCGCCTCGGTCCACTCGCTCGCATCGAACAGTTCAGACACCTCGGCGCTCATGCCCCAAGCCTATTCCGCCGGTGCCGGGCACGAGCGGCCGATGCCCCGTCAGAGGCCGAGCATCGCGCCGCCGTAGCTCGTGACGACGACCACGACCGTGATGACCGCCGCGGTGATCGGGATCAGGGCCGCGATCACGAGCAGCACTCCCCCGACGCCGATGAGCACGTTCTTCGACACCGGCTCCTCGGCCACTTCGGTGCCCTCGATGCCGAGCTGTTGCAATCCGTCCATCACGCACCCCCTTGTGGGCGTTCACCCTAACAGTCCGCCCCGTCTGCGGGCAGGGGGTGCGAGACTGGGCACATGCTGCCCGAGCCGAACGAACTGCTCGCCACCGCCAGAGTCGTGGCCCTCCCCCTCGTGACGCGGTTCCGCGGCATCGACGTGCGCGAGGCCGTGCTCTTCGAGGGGCCGGAGGGGTGGACCGAATTCTCGCCCTTCGTGGAGTACCCCGACGACGAGGCATCCGCCTGGCTGGCCGCGGCCATCGACTTCGGCTGGACGACCCCGCCGCCCGCGCTGCGCGACCGCATCCCGGTGAACGCGACCGTCCCGGCCGTCGACCCCGACAGCGTCGCCGCGGTGCTCGCGCGATTCCCCGGATGCCGTACGGCGAAGGTCAAGGTCGCGAGCCCCGACCAGACGCTCGCGCAGGACGTGGCGCGGGTGCGCGCCGCGCGCGAGGCGCTCGGCCCCGAGGGACGCATCCGCATCGACGCCAACGCCGGGTGGAACGTCGACGAGGCCGAGCACGCGATCCACGCCCTCGCGCCGTTCGACCTCGAGTACGTCGAGCAGCCCTGCGCGAGCGTCGAGGAGCTCGCCGAGATCCGTCGGCGCACGAAGTACATGGGCGTGCCGATCGCCGCCGACGAGAGCGTGCGCCGCGCCGACGACCCGCTCGCCGTCGCCGAGGCCGGAGCCGCCGACCTGCTCGTGATCAAGGCGCAGCCGCTCGGCGGCATCCACCGCGCGCTCGAGCTCATCGGCCGCACCGGCCTGCCTGTCGTCGTGTCGAGCGCCCTCGACACGAGCATCGGCCTGTCGATGGGCGCGCAGCTCGCGGCATCCGTCACCTCGCTCGAATACGACTGCGGCCTCGGCACGGCCTCGCTGCTGGCAGCGGATGTCACGCGCTCACCCCTCATCCCCGAAAACGGCTCGATCCCGGTCGGCCGGGTGCTGCCCGACCCCGCACTGCTCGAGCGCTACGCCGCCTCGCCCGAGCGCACCGAGTGGTGGTTCGAGCGCATCGTGCGCTGCCATGCGGTGCTCGCGGAGGCCGCGGCCGGCGTCGGATCCGACGTCGACCTCAGCCGGTGACCGTCGCCCGCTCGAGGTACGTCGTGATGGCGTCGCGGTTCTTCGCGAGGCATCCGATGCGCTGATCGAGCTGGGCACGGCGTACGGCGAGGGTCTCGGCGAGTTCACGCTGGATGACCGGGGCCGTGGCGTTCGCGGTGCTCGCAAGGCACGGCAGCATGTCGCGGATCACCGCGGTCGGGATGCCGGCCTCGATGAGCCCGCGCACCTGCTTCACCCGCTCGATCGCCGGTTCCTCGTAATCGCGGTAGCCGTTGTGCTCGCGCGTCGAACTCACGAGGCCCTGCTCCTCGTAGTACCGCAGCAGGCGCGTGGGCACGCCCGTTCGCGTCGAGAGTTCGCCGATGCGCATGCCGCCTCCTGTGTCGTCGCGTGGCTCACGACTTGACCTTCACACTAGTGTCAAGGTTCGACACTGTCGACATGGCTTCACCGATCACCGACCGTTCCGCCCCGCCGCTGCCCGCGACCACCACCCGCCGACCTCGCACGCGCCTGCCCCTCAACGGGCTGCTCGCCCTCGCCGCCGTCGTGTTCACCGGGGTCGTCACCGAGATCCTCCCGGCCGGGCTCCTGCCGCAGATGAGCGCCGACCTCGGGGCATCCGAATCCCAGATCGGCCAGCTCGTGGCGATCTACGCGGTCACCACCGCGATCACCGCGATCCCGCTCACCGCCGTCACCCGCAGCCTGCCGCGGAAGCCCCTGCTCGTCGGGCTCGTCATCGGCTTCGCGCTCGTCAACGGCGTCACGGCGATCGCCGACTCGTACATGGTGATCCTCATCGCCCGCATGTTCGGCGGCATGCTGGCCGGACTCCTCTGGGCGATGGCCGCGGGCTACGCCATGCGCACCGTGGCACCCGAGCACTCGGGCCGCGCCCTCTCGATCGCGATGGTGGGCACCCCGCTCGCCTTCGCGTTCGGCCTGCCGATCGCGACCACCCTCGGCGCCGCGATCGGCTGGCGCGCGGCGTTCGGCGTCATCGCCGTCGTCGGCGTCGGGCTCGCGATCTGGGCTGCGGCAGCACTCCCCTCCTTCGCGGGCGAGCGGTCGGGGCAGCGCCCGTCGCTCTCCTCCGTGCTGCGGATGCCGGGACTCGCGGCCGTGCTCGCGACGACCGCGGCGTTCGTGCTCGCGCACAACATCGCGTACACCTACATCGCCCCGCTCACCGTCGCGTCCGGCATCGACCGCCACCTCGACCTGGCGCTGCTCGTCTTCGGCGTGCTGGCCGTGGTCGGCGTGATCGGCGCCGGCGCCCTCGTCGATCGGCGGATGCGTTCGATGGTGCTCGTCGCGACGGCGCTGCTCGGCCTCGCGATGATCGCCATCGGCCTCTTCGCCGCCCAGCCCGTCGTGGTCTACGTCGCCCTCGGGGCGTGGGGCATCGCCTACGGCACCGCCCCGACCCTGCTGCAGGCGGCTCCCGCCCGCATCGCGGGCGACGCGGCGGATGTCGCGCAGTCCATGGTCGTCGCGACCTGGAACGGCTCGATCGCGGCCGGCGCCTTCCTCGGCGGACTCGCCCTCGACTCGATGGGCGTCGAGGTGCTGCCGTGGCTCGCACTGGCACTGCTCGCGGTCGCCGCCGTCATCGCCGCGACGGCGCGTGCGGCCTTCCGGCCGGTGGGGGCCGGGGCATGACCCCGACCCCATCGGGTCACCGGATCAGAGACCCGAGTAGGCGTGCAGGCCCTTGAAGAAGAGGTTGACCACGGTGAAGTTGAACAGCACCGTCGAGAAGCCGATGATCGCGAGCCACGCCGAGCGCGAGCCGCGCCAGCCGCGCGTCGCACGGGCGTGGATGTAACCGGCGTAGACCACCCAGATGATGAAGGTCCACACCTCCTTGGTGTCCCAGCCCCAGTAGCGGCCCCAGGCCTTCTCGGCCCAGATCGAGCCGGCCATGAGCGTGAAGGTCCACATGATGAAGCCGATGATGTTGATGCGGTAGGCGAGGTTCTCGAGCGTGACCGAATCGGGCAGCGTCGCGAGGAACGTGAGCTTCGCGGCCTTCGCCGTCGCCGCGATCGACTCCCGGCGCGCCTGCATGAGCTGCACGACCGAGAGTGCGAAGCCGAGGGCGAAGAGGCCGACCGACGCGCTCGCCACGAATACGTGGATGACGAGCCACACCGACTGCAGCGCCGGCGGCAACGGGATCGGGCTGACGTAGAAGTTCAGGGCGGCGACGCCGAGCAGCACGAGCACGAGGCCCGTGATGAAGGTGCCGAGGAACCGCAGGTCCTGCTTCGAGACCACGAGCACGACGAGGAAGACCGTGGTGATGATGAGCGTGCCCGTGAGCGCGAACTCGTACATGTTCGCCCACGGCACCCGGCCCGCGGCGAGGCCGCGCAGCACAGTGGCCGAGAGGTGCAGGATCCACGCGAGCACCGTCATCGCGACGCCGACGCGCAGCGATGGCGAACGGCCGTAGGCGACGGCGCCGTCCTGAGCCTGTCGAAGGGATGCCGCCGGCTTCGCCGCGACCGCCGAACTCGGGCCGCCGGATGCACCGACGCCGACGGCCTCCTTCGCCTCGACGCGAGCCGCAGCATCCGTGGCCGCCGTCGCGGCTGCCGAGCGCCGCGCGAGGTCGATCGAGAATGCGATGAATGCGATCGCGTACACGACCATGGCCGAGTACACGCAGAGGATGGAGATCTCGTCGAGCGTCAACTGCACTGTTCTACCTTACGTCGAAGATTTCTCGGGGGCATCTGCGGTTTCGTCCGCGTCCGCCGGCCCCGCGTGCTTGTCGGCGAAGCCGGTCACGGCGTCCTCCAGACCCGGGTCATCGCCGCGGGCGAGCGCGGCGTACTCGAGCACGACGCTCCCGTCGGGCTTCGAGACGGCCTTGACCCACATGCGTCGGCGCGGCACGAAGAGCGAGACGAGCAGCCCGCCGAGGATGAGCGCCGCGAAGGCGAGCACCCACATCTGCGTCGGGTCGTGGTGGATGTCGAAGCTCGCGAAGCGCGAGACGCTCTGCGAGTAGTTGCGGCTCTCGGAGGCGGCGGCATCCGCGTCGTCGTCCACGTCGACCGCGGGGGCGGCGCCGGGGGTGACGTCCTCGAAGGTCACGGTGCCGAGGCCGTTCGGCAGCTCGGCGGTCTGGCCGGGCTTCAGCTCGATCGAGTCGACCCCCGTCTTGCCGCCGTTGAGCTGCTCCATGGTCGACGGATCGAGGGTGTACACCGAGGTCGGCGTTCCCTCGTCGATGCCGAGGTCGCCCGCGTAGACGTTGAGCGTCAGCACCGGCAGGATCAGGTCGGGGTAGCTCGAGGTGTACGCCCCCGAGGTGAGCTCGTGCTGCGTCGGGTAGAAGAAGCCGAGCATGCCGAGCTGCTCGGGCATGCCGTCGGTCACCTTCACGACGCCGATCGAGGTGAGGTTCGCGTCCTGCGGCAGGAACGGTACGGCGTCGGTGAAGACGACCTCGCCGTCGGCGTTCTTCACCGTGATCGTCGGCGCGTAGCCGTTGCCGAGGAGGTACACGTCGGTGCCGTGCGTGTAGAGCGGCTCGTTGACCTTCACGGTACGGTCCTCGGGATCGCCGCCCTGGCCCTGCACGGTCACGTGCGCCGTGAAGTCGATGGGCTGGCCGATCGCATCCTGGTTGCGCGTCTCGTACACCGCGTCGAGGTTCTCGAGCGTGAGGCCGTAGGGCGTCAGCCGGGTGTCGGTGAAGAAGCGTCCCGGGTTGAACGAGTCGTACGCCGCGAGCGTGTTGACGAAGGTCTGCCCCTCGACGATCACGCGCTGGCCCGAGAAGCCGAAGCCGCCGCCGAAGCCGACGGCGACGAGCACGCCGACGAGGGCGGTGTGGAAGACGAGGTTGCCGGTCTCGCGGAGGTAGCCGCGCTCTGCCGAGACGGATGGCTCGCCGCGCAGCTCGTACCGCTCGACGCGGTAGCCCGACTGGCGCAGCTGCTTCGCAGCGGAGTCGATCGCGGCCGCCGCCGTCTCACCCTCGGGAAGGGCTCGCTCCGTGTGACCGGCGAGGCGGGACAGGCGCACCGGTGTGCGCGGCGGCCGGGCGCGCAGCGCCTCGAAGTGGTGCTTCGTGCGCGGGATGATGCAGCCGATGAGCGAGACGAACAGCAGCAGGTAGATCGCCGAGAACCACGCCGAGGTGTACACGTCGAACATCTGGAAGCCGTCGAGGATCGGCGCGAGCTCCGGGTTCTTGTCGAAGTACTGCGTGACGCCGTTGGGGTCGCTCGAACGCTGCGGCACGAGGGAGCCGGGCACCGCCGCGATCGCGAGCAGCAGGAGCAGCAGCAGGGCCGTGCGCATGCTCGTGAGCTGCCGCCAGCCGAAGCGCAGCCACCCGACGAAGCCGAGCTTCGGCTGCGCGATGGAGGCGTCGCCGGCCTCGGGCTCGGTCGAGTCGATGTGGTCGGCGGGCCGCGAAGGGGCGCCCGGGTCAGATTGCGGGGACAAAACCCGTGATCACCGCCTGCAGTTCGTACATCCAGATGGACCAGATCCCCGTCACCATGAGCACGCCGATCACGATGAGCAGCGCGCCTCCCGCGATGTTGATCGCACGGATGTGACGACGGAGGAAGGCGAGCGAGCCCGTCACCCAGCTGAAGCCGGCGGCGACGAGGAGGAACGGGATGCCGAGGCCGACGCAGTACGCGAGGCCGAGCAGCACGCCGCGGCCGGCCGAGGCGGAGTCGGCGCTGAGCGCGAGCACGACGGCGAGGGTCGGGCCGATGCACGGCGTCCAGCCGAGGCCGAACACGACGCCGAGCAGCGGCGCCCCTGCGAGGCCCGTCGCCGGGCGCCACGACGGCTTGATGGTGCGCTGCATGAAGGTGAACTGGCCGATGAAGACGAGCCCCATGAGGATCAGCAGCACCCCGGCGATGCGCACGATCACGTCGGCGTAGCGCACGAGCCACGAACCGGCGAAGCCCGCGATGAGGTTGAAGCTCACGAAGACGACCGTGAACCCGACGATGAAGAGCAGCACGCCGAGCAGCAGCCGGCGACGGTTCTTCCGCTCCGTGGCGGCGTCGGCCGAGGCATCCGTGAAGCCGCCCAGGTAGCCCAGGTAGCCGGGCACGAGCGGCAGGACGCACGGTGAGAGGAACGAGACGAGGCCGGCCGCGATCGCGATCGGCATCGCTGCGAGCAGCTGCCCGTTGAGGACGATCTCGCCCGCACCCATTTCGCTAGGCCTGCTCGGCGAGGAGGTCGTCGATGATCGTCTGCAGGATCGAGGCGTCCTTCAGCTGGCCGAGCACGCGGGCGGCGACCTTGCCGTTCTGGTCGAGCACGATGGTGGTCGGAACGGCGGCGGGCGGCACCCTGCCCGCGAATGCGAGCTGCGCCTCGCCGGTCTCGACGTCGAGCACCGACGGGTAGGTGATGCCGTAGTCCTTCTCGAAGGACGCCGCGTTGGCGGCCTGGTCGCGCACGTTCACGCCGACGAAGCTCACGTCATCGGCCTCGACCTCGTCGTAGACCTCCTGCAGGATGGGCGCCTCGACCCGGCACGGCGCGCAGCCCGCGTACCAGAAGTTGACGACCTGCACCTTGCCCGCGTCATCCGCCGAGTCGTACTGCTCGCCCTCGACCGTCTCACCGGTGAACTCGATGGGGTCGCCACGATCGCCGAAGGGGTAGACCGTGATCGTGCCGTCGCCGGCGATGTAGTTCTTGCCGCTGCCCTCGCGGAACTGGTCGGCGAGCGGGTCGCTCGTGCAGCCGGTCAGCAGCAGGGCTGACGCCACGACCACTGCCGTCATCGACCAACGCCTGCGCATCACACTGCTCCTACATCTGTGGCCTGGGCGGAGAGCCCCGCCGCGGGATCGGTGTAGCCGACCTCGACGAATCGCTCGCCCCGCCGCTCGAGCGTCGTGATGCTCGAGAGGGCGCAGCGCCGACGCCGGGGGTCGTGCGCGAGAGAGATGCCGGCAAGGCGACGGTGCACCATCCAGATCGGCAGCTGGTGGCTGACGATCACGACGTCGCCGCCGTCGGCCGCCTGCCAGGCGTCGCCGATGGCGGCGAGCATACGGTCGGCGATCGACCGGAAGGGCTCGCCCCAGCTCGGTTCCCACGGGTTCACGAGCAACCGCCAGTTGCGGATGTCGCGGAGCGCGCCCTCGGGGCCGCGCATGCGTTTGCCCTCGAAGCGGTTCTCGGGCTCGATCACGCGATCGTCGAGCACCGGTTCGAGGCCGAAGGCCGCGGCGATCGGCTCGGCCGACTGCTGCGTGCGCTGCAGGGGCGAGGAGACGAGGGCGGTGACGGCGCGATCGCGGGTGACGAGGTCGTCGGCGGCGGCCTGCGCCATGCTGCGACCGAGGTCGGAGAGCCCGTATCCCGAGAGTCGCCCGTAGAGCACACCCTGGGGGTTGAACACCTCGCCATGGCGCACGAGATGGATCTGGTCGGCCGGCACGGCTTCCAGTCTAGAGAGCGGCTTCCTTTGAATCCGCCGAGCGTCGGAACCCCCGCGGGTAGGATGGTCGATCGTGAACACCCGCACCCTCGTCAAGAACCTCGCCGCCCTCCCCGACGGCCCCGTCACCGTGTCCGGATGGGTCGAGACCGTGCGCGATCAGAAGAAGGTGCAGTTCGTCATCCTTCGCGACGAGTCGGGTGCCGTGCAGCTCGTGAACCCCGCGACGCGCGAGGTCGAAGAGGGCGCGGACGCCGAGGCATCCGCTCGCCTGGCGACCACCGAGGCCATCTCGGCGCTCGCGCACGGCTCCTTCATCACCGTGACCGGTGAGCTCAAGCACGACGAGCGCGTCAAGCTCGGCGGCCTCGAGGTGAAGATCGCCTCGCTCGAGATCGTCACCGCCGCCAACCCCGAGACGCCCATCGCGGCCGACTCGAGCCTCGACAAGCGCATGGACTGGCGCTTCCTCGACCTGCGTCACCCCAAGCAGGCCCTCATCTTCCGCATCCAGACGACCTTCCTCCACGCGCTCCGCGGCGTGTGGATCGAGAAGGGCCTCATCGAGATCCAGACCCCGAAGCTCATGGCCTCGGCGTCGGAGTCGCGCGCCGAGCTCTTCGAGGTCGAGTACTTCGAGAACAAGGCGTACCTCGCGCAGAGCCCCCAGTTCTTCAAGCAGATGGCACAGGCCGCCGGATTCGGCGGCGTCTTCGAGGTGGGCCCCGCGTTCCGCGCCGACCCCTCGTTCACCTCGCGCCACGCGACCGAGTTCACCTCGATCGACACCGAGATCAGCTGGATCGACTCGCACGAAGACGTCATGGCCCTGCACGAGGAGCTCATGGTCGCCGGCTTCCAGGCCGTCGTCGACAAGCACGGCGCAGAGATCGCCGAGCTCTTCGGCATCGAGCTCGCCGTGCCGTCGCGCCCGTTCCCGCGCATCCCGCTCGCCGAGGCGAAGCAGATCGTCGCCGACCGCGGCTACGTCATCCCCCGCACCGACGACGACATGGACCCCGAGGGCGAACGCCAGATCTCGGCGTACGTCAAGGAGGCGTTCGGGCACGACTTCGTGTTCCTCGTCGACTACGCGTCGAGCATCCGGCCGTTCTACCACATGCGCCACGAGGGCGACCCGAGCCTCACGAACTCCTACGACCTCATCTACAACGGCGTCGAGATCTCGACGGGCGCGCAGCGCGAGCACCGCATCGACGTGCTCGTCGAGCAGGCTCGCGACAAGGGCATGGACCCCGAGGAGCTCGAGTTCTACCTCGACTTCTTCCGCTACGGCGTGCCGCCGCACGGCGGCTTCGGCATGGGCCTCGCGCGCGTGCTGATGCTCATGCTCGAGGAGCACTCGATCCGCGAGACGACGTACCTCTTCCGCGGACCGACGCGCCTGCTTCCCTAGATTCCACGTGGTCCCGCTGAGCGACCTACGGGCTCGGTACCTGATGCCGAAGACCGTGACGCCGAGGAGCGCCGCAGCGGTCCACCGCACGAACGATCGGCTCCTCCGGGCATTCCTGATCCTTCAGGGTGCGCCGGTGCTCCTGTTCATCGTCTTCCTCCTCGCGTCGCTGTTCCTCTCGGGCGGACAGACGTACCCCGACGACAGCCCCCGTTGGGACGTCATCGTTCGCTACCCGGCGCTGGTCATCCCGGCGTGGCTCGTCGTCGTCCTCGCCGCGGGGGCGGCGATCGTGCTCGTCCCCCTCGTCGCGACAACGCGGGTGTCCCGCGTGGAGCGATTGAACGCGGCGCTGTCGTTCTCTGCAGGTGCGATGATCGCCGACGCCGCGTTCGCCTTCGCGTTCCCTCAAGCCCACGGTGTGCTTCCCGATCCGCGCACCGAATCCTCGAGCGAACTCGACTTCCTCGGAGCGCACTGGATCGGAGCATGCGTCGCCGGCGTCTGCGTGGTTGCGGCGCTCGTCCGACTCATCCCGTACGGCCGCAGATCTGATCGACTGCGACGTGCCGCCCTCACCACCTGGACCCTGATCCGCATGCCAGTCGAGGAGCCCGCACGTTTCTCTCTCGAGATCCCGGCCGGCTGGCGTTACACCGAGGTCGCCGGCGAACGCGGCACCTGGCGCTACGCGGCCCCTTCCTCTCTCGACCCGCTCGTCCCGCGCGTGGAGATCACGGTCGCGCACCGGCGCGCGCACCGGAGATCGACCTTCGCTACGGAGCACCCGACCGTCGTCGGCTCGGAGTGGTCGCACGACACGGTCGGCACCCTCCTGACCCGTCTGCATCCGATCCCCTCGCGCGACGATCCGCGAAGCGGTCTCGACATCACGGTCACGATCGCGGGCGGCGACCACCTGACTCGCGGAGCCTGTCAGGAGCTCGCGGACAGAATCCTCGAGAGCTTCAGGTGGACGCGCGATGGTGCAGGCGTCTCTGCGGCCGTGCGGGCCGAGCGCCGCCATGAGTTCCGTGCGAGGTCGTAGGCTCGGAGCATGACCGAGCCCACGCCCATGATCCGCATCGAGGGCGGCGCGTTCCGCATGGGCTCCGACGAGTTCTACGCCGACGAGACGCCCGTGCACGAGCGCACGGTCGACGCGTTCGAGCTCGACGTGCACCCGGTCACCAACGAGCAGTTCGCCGCGTTCGTCGAGGCGACCGGCTACGTCACGGTCGCCGAGCGCCCGCTCGATCCGATCGACTTCCCAGGCGTCGACCCCACCGATCTCGTGCCCGGCGGGCTCGTCTTCACGCCGACCTCGGGCCCCGTCGACCTGCGCGAGTGGCGGCAGTGGTGGCGCTGGGGTGCCGGCGCGAGCTGGCGGCATCCGTTCGGGCCAGAAGCATCCGTCGACGCGCTCGTCGACCGCCCTGCCCACCCGGTCGTGCAGGTGAGCTTCGAGGATGCCACGGCCTATGCCGAATGGGCCGGCAAGCGACTGCCCACCGAGGCCGAGTTCGAGTTCGCCGCCCGCGGCGGGCTCGACGGCGCGCGCTTCGCGTGGGGCGGCGAGGAGTTCCCCGACGGCAGGCTCATGGTGAACCGGTGGCAGGGATCCTTCCCGTACCGCAACACGGGGGCGGAGGGATGGGCCGGCACCTCCCCCGTGATGACGTTCCCGGCGAACGGCTACGGCCTCTTCGACGTCACCGGCAACGTGTGGGAGTGGACGACCGACTTCTACACCGCCCGCCACAACCCGCCAGGCGTCGAGGCGGTCGACGCCGAACGTCGGCCGAACCTGCTCGCGGCGGCCTCGGCCGAGCCCGGCTCGCGCATCCCGCGCCGAGTGCTCAAGGGCGGCTCGCACCTGTGCTCCCCCGACTACTGCCTGCGCTATCGCCCGGCGGCCCGCTCCCCGCAGGCGGATGACTCGGCGACGACGCACATCGGCTTCCGCTGCGCCCGCGACGTCTGATCGCGCTCTACTCGACCGGCGCTCGCACCGCAGCGTCGAGCGTCGGGTAGACCCGCCCGGCGGCCTCGAGCCCGGCGAACCAGCTCGTGCGACGCGCGACCTCCGCCCCCGACTCCGGAACGGCGGCGAGACGCAACTCGACGCCGGTCGCCGCGAGCTCGCGGTCGAGGTCGGCGAGCGTGTCGAGCACCGTGATCGAGGTCGCCGAGAGCCGGGTGAGTTCGAGGGCGACCGCCCGGATGCCCGCGCCATCAGGAGCGGCATCAGCAGCGGCATCGGCCGCGGCGGCGAGCACCGCGTTCTCGTTGGCGACGACGTTCGCCGTGTAGAGCGGGCCGACGAGCCGCACCGGCAGCACGCCGTCGACCGGCTCGGCGACGTCGATGCGCAGCCGGTTGAGCTCGCGCAGCACGACGACGAAGGTGGCGAGGATGCCCACGACCACCGCGAGCAGCAGGCCGGCGGTGAGCCCCACGAACGCCGTGGCGACGGCGATCCAGAAGTCGTTCCGGCTGATCCGCCAGAAGCGCACGAGCGAGCCGACATCGATGAGGCTGATCACCGCGACGAACACGAGCGCGGCGAGCGTCGCCTGCGGCAGCAGGCTCAGCACCGGCCCGAGGAATAGCGCCACGAGCACGGCGAGCACGACCGTGACGATCGTCGCGAACTGCGTGCGCGCGCCCGCCCCCTGGTTGACGGCGCTCTGCGAGAAACCGCCGGCCGCGGGCAGCACCTGGAAGAACGAGCCGACGGTGTTGGCTGCGCCGGTCGCGAAGAGCTCCTGATCGCTGTCGATCTGCGGTTCGCCGGGCTTGCGGATGCCCCGTGCCACCGCCGCGGACTCGAGGAACGCCATCACCGCGATCGCCAGCGCGCCGGGCAGCAGCTCGGGCACGTGCGCGAACGAGGGCAGCGACGGCGGCGGGAAGCCCTGCGGGACCGGCGGGATGAGTTCGACGCCCGCCCCTTCGAGACCGGCGAACGCGACGAGCAGGATGCCGCCGGCGACGACGATCAGCGGCCCCGGCACGCGCGGGGCGAACCGCTTGAGCACGACGAGCACGATGATCGATCCGACCGAGAGGGCGATCGTCGCCGGGTTCGCGCCGGGCACCGCCTCGACAACGGCGACGAGCGAGCGGATGAATCCATGGCCCGAGAAGTTCGACGTCTCACCGAGGAGCTTCGGCAGCTGCCCGACCGCGACCGTGGCGCCGACGCCGACCTGGATGCCGACGATCGTCGCCTTCGAGATGTTCTCGACGAGGGAGCCGAGTCGGAGGAGTCGGCAGACGAGCAGGAGCATCCCGACCATGAGCGTGAGCGCCATGAGGTCGGGCACGGGGTCGTCGGAGCCCGCGGCGACGCCTGCGGAGACGAGCGTCGTCGCGGTCAGCGTGGCGATCGTCGACGTCGTCGACACGCTCATCGCCCGGGAGCCGCCGAGCATGGCGTACACGAGCATCGGCACCATGCACGTGTACAGACCGATCTGCACGGGCAGGTTCGCGATCGTCGCGTACGCCATCGCCTGCGGGATGACGACGGCGCCGGCCGAGAGTCCGGCGAGCAGGTCGGGACCGAGCCATCCGCGCTGGTAACCCCGAAGGGTCGGGAACAGCAGCGGTCGCCGCCGCACTGCAACGCTCGTCTGCGGCATCCGCTGCCCTACGCCGCCGGGTCGGGGAAGACCGCCGCCCAGTCGTGCTGCACGCTCACGACCGTGAAGTCGTGCTCGGATGCCGCGGCGAGCGCCTGCTCGGCCCCCTTGTCGTAAGGGGTGTCGCCCCGGCCGGTGTCGTCGTCGTGATGCACGAGCAGGGTGAGGTGCTGCGGGCTGCCCTGCGCGTACCGGAGCATCTGGATGTCGCCGTTGGAGTTTCCGGCGGCGAGGATCGGACGGCGTCCGACCCGCGTCCAGATGCGCACCGGCTTCACGGGGCCGTCGTCCATGAAGTCGAACGTCGAGTGGTAGTGCACCTGGTTCGATGCCTCGTCATAGCCGAGCCCGAGCGCCGAACCGATGACGCGTTCCGGAGGGATGCCGTAGTACTCGGCGGTCATCGGCCGCATGAAGTCGCGGTCGCCGCCCGAGACGATGTAGTTCGCGAAGCCGTTGGCCTCGAGGTACCGCAGCAGCTCCACCATGGGTTGGTAAACGACCTCGGCATACGGCCGGTGCAACGTCAGGTGCCGGGCGTCGCGGTAGAAGTCGGCGACCATCGCCGCATACTGCTCGACGTCCAGATCGGCGGCCGAGGCGAGCATCGCCCCGATCATGACCTTGAGGTCGGAGTCGTCGCCCGCGTAGTGCTTGTCGAGCGCTCCCCCGAGCCACGAGAAGTCGCCGGTGACCGCGGACTTGTAGGGCTGCTGCTCCGCGAGCGACGGGTCGGCGGCCGCCGCCGCAACCCACTGCTGCACGATGAAGTGCAGCTGCGTCGGCATGGGCTTCTCGGTCCAGAGCGTGCCGTCGTTGTCGAAGACGGCGACGCGGTCCTCGACCGGCACGGCATCCGGCCCCTGGGTGACCGATGCCACGAAGTCGAGGATCGCGTCGCGGGTCGCGCCGTCCGTCCACGACGGCAGCGCCCGCACGGCGTCGTTCGTCGCGCTCACTGCCGGGTCATCGCGATCTGCATCCGGTGCGCCGGGTCGATGAGGTGGTCGTGGTCGTCGTCGCCGACATCGATGCGCACCCAGGAGATCTTGCCCGTGAACGCGTTGCCGGTCGCCGTGTAGTCGGCCGAGACGGGAGACGCGACATCCGCTCCGACGTCGACCGTCTCGTCCATCGAGAAGAAGAACGGCAGCGTGCGGTTCACCCGGCCCTCGCCGAGCTTTGTCTCGCCGTCGGAGAGCGTGACTGTGCCGCCCTTGCCGAGGCCGCCGCCGTCGTACGCGAAGTGCACGCGGAGTTCGTGGACGCCCGGCTCGAGCACGGCCTCGGAGGTCGTGTAGTCGGTCTCGATGCCCATGATGTTGTACGCGAAGCGCAGCGCGCCCTCGTGCAGGTACGTGCTCCACCCGCCGTAGGAACCGCCCTGCGCGATGATCACGCCGCCCGCGCCGGACACGGGGATGGTCACCTTCGCCGTCACGGTGAACGACTTGTTCTTGATGTTGATGACCGAGTTCTCACTGAGGCGCTTCATGCCCGAGTAGAGGGTCTGCGAGGTGCCCTTCACGAGGGCGGGGCGTCCGGCGATCTCCTCGTTGAACCGCTCGGCCGATCGGATGTCCATGGGCAGCACGTTGAAGCGCGCGGCCTGGATCAGGAACAGCCGCTGCAGCTCCGCGAGCTTCGCGGGTTCTTTCGCCGCGAGGTCGTTGGACTGGGTCCAGTCCTCCTCGACGTTGTAGAGCTCCCACACGTCGTCGTCGAGGCCGTGGTCGGATCCGAGCCACGGGTCCTTGTGCTTGGCGACCGCGGTCCAGCCCTTGTGGAAGATGGCCCGGTTGCCGAGCATCTCGAAGTACTGGGTGGTGTGCACCTCTTCGGCGTCGGCGGAGGGGAACGTGGAGTTCATGGGCGTGCCCTCGTAGGGCCGCTGCGTGACGCCGTGCACCGTCGCCGGCTCGGGGATGCCGGCCGCGGCGAGCACCGTCGGCGCCACGTCGATGACGTGCGCGAACTGGTTGCGGATCTCGCCGCGCGCCTCGATGCCGTTCGGCCACGAGACGATCGTGCCGTTGCGGGTGCCGCCCCAGTGGCTCGCCACCTGCTTCGTCCACTGGTAGGGCGTGTCCATCGCGTGCGCCCAGCCGATCGCGTAGTGGTTGTACGAGCGGGGCGTGCCGAGGTCGTCCTGGTGCTCGATGAGGTAGGCGTCGTCTTCGAGCTCGTTCATGTGGTTGATCGTGAACGCCTCGTTGGTCGTGCCCTTCATCGTGCCCTCGGCGGATGCCCCGTTGTCGCCGATGATCACGTAGACGAGCGTGTCGTCGAGCACGTCGAGCTCTTCGAGGGCGTCGAGCAGCTCGCCGACGTAGTGGTCGGCGTACTCGAGGTATCCGGCGTACACCTCCATCTCGCGGGCGAGCACGGGGTGCAGATCGGGGTTCATCTCGTCCCACGCGGGGATGCCGGGGCTGCGCTCGGTGAGCACCGCGTTCTCGGGGATGACGCCGAGGGCCTTCTGCCGTGCGAAGGTCTCCTCGCGCACCGCGTCCCAGCCCTGGTCGAACTTGCCGGCGTACTTGTCAGCCCATTCGGCGGGCACGTGGTGCGGGGCGTGGGTCGCGCCCGGCGCGAAGTAGGTGAAGAAGGGCTTGTCAGGGGCGAGCGCCTTCTGCTGCTTGGTCCAGTCGATGGCCTTCTGGGTCATGTCGGCCATGAAGTGGTAGCCCTCTTCGGGCGTGCCCCATGGTTCGATCGGCGACGTGTTCTCGTAGATCGCGGGGTACCATTGGTTGGTCTCGCCGCCGATGAACCCGTAGAAGTACTCGAAGCCGCCGCCGGGGTGCGGCCAATGGTCGAACGGGCCGACGGGGCTCGACTCCCAGACCGGCACCTCGTGGCACTTGCCGAACTGGGCCGTGCTGTAGCCGTTGAGCTTCAGCGTCTCGGCGAGG
The DNA here is from genome assembly GCF_001429165.1 of Agromyces sp. Root81. GTDB lineage: Bacteria > Actinomycetota > Actinomycetes > Actinomycetales > Microbacteriaceae > Agromyces. The sequence goes on along the minus strand of NZ_LMIR01000002.1, from coordinate 1,879,114 downwards.
GGCGCGCAGTTGTTCGGGCGCAGCGAGCTGTAGCCGGGAGCGCTCGTGGCGATCTCGGTGATGCCGCCCATGCCGACGGTGTGGTGGTTGCGGCCGGAGAGCAGCGCGGCGCGCGTCGGCGAGCAGAGCGCGGTCGTGTGGAAGCGCGTGTACTTCAGGCCCTGGGCCGCGACCCGCTCGAAGTTCGGGGTGTGCACCGGGCCGCCGAAGGCGCTTGAGGCGCCGAAGCCGGTGTCGTCGATGAGCACGACGAGCACGTTGGGCGCCCCCTCCGGCGGCAGCAGCCGTTCGATCGGCGGGTAGTGCGTGTCGGGGTCGGTCGCGTCGTAGGTGACGGTGCCCGTATAGGCCAGGTCCGGAATCGGAAGTGTCGAACGCTGGACGTCGGGCTTGCTGCTCACAGTCGGTCTCCCTGGTCTGGAAGGGCGACGGCGAGCGGCGGATGTCCCTGCCCTCACCCTTCCCGCTCAGAAGCCGTCGACCCCCGACGGCTTCCTCTCCACCGTGGCACACGGCGAGCGCCGTGACAATGACGACACGGCCGCGGGAAGGGCTCCGGCTCGTGGTGAAGGGACTCGAACACTGCTAGCCGAGGTCGGCGTAGCGGATGGGCGGAGGGCACGCAGTAGTGACCTCATCCCAGGACGGCGCCTTGCCCTGTTCTTCGAGTTCCGCGAAGTCGTCGATGAACCCGGAGTAGGCGTCCCATCGGTCGCTTGTCGTGAACTGCTCGATGAACGTCTCTTTTGACGGCGGAGTGTCGACCGGGAGGCCGAGTCCGCTGAGGCAGTCACGGGTTGCCAGCTCATACGAATACAGCTGTGCGAGGGCGCGAGGGTCGACGTCCGTCGGACCGCTCCAGCCGGTGCTCTCCGAGCACGTCCGATACACCTCCGCCACGAGCGGACGTTGCTCTTCCGTCTCGCCGACCACCGAGAACGATTCCTTGCCTGAGACCGCGACCGGCCAGCCGTTCTCCTCCATGCAAGCGAGGACGTCGCGAAACGCCTGTTCCCGTCGCTCCAACCCCGCTTGAATCTCATTCAGGAGAGCAGGATCCATCTGAATCTCAGTGGGAGCATCGCCGCGAACGCTCGAAGGATCGGGCTCGTCCGAAGCTGAGGAGCACGCTGCCAGGGTGAGTGCGAGGCCGGCCAAGCCGACCAGAGCGGTTCGGCGCTGAATCATCCACGAATCGTATGTCGGATGCGTGGCCGTATACACGCCGAGGAAGGATCATGTGCCGAAAGGAGCATGCCCGGCGCTGCGCTTCAGCCGGCGAGCAGCGCCGTCTTCAGCCGCACCGGGTCGATGCGCCAGTAGTTGTGCACGACGTCGTCGATGAGCAGCACGGGGATCTCCTCCGCGTAGCGCGCGCGCAATTGCTCATCGTCGAGGATCGAGCGCTCGTCGAGGGCGATGCGGGGCGGGGCATCCGTCGCCTCGATCTCGGCGATCACGCCCTGCACGACCTCCCGTGCGTCGTCGCAGAGGTGGCAGCCGGGCTTGCCGATGAGGGTCAGGCGGATGTCGCGAGCCATACGTCAATGGTAGGCGGGTCCTCGACCGACGGCGTCCGGGTACAGCGAAAAGCGCCAGGCCGCAGGGCCTGACGCTCAGCCGTCGTCTCGAAGGACTACTTCTTGTTGCGACGCTGGTGGCGCGTCTTGCGAAGCAGCTTGCGGTGCTTCTTCTTCGCCATACGCTTGCGGCGCTTCTTGATGACGGAACCCATCAGAACCTCACAGAAAAGATCGAGTCGGACGCGCGTGCCGCGGCCGGAGGCCAGAAAGCCTCGGGGTAGTCTACCGGATCCGCATGGCAGCCTGCGCCCGATGGGTTAGCGTCGTGGGATGCCCCGCCCCGATCTCGTGATCCGCACCACCGAGGAAGCCGACTGGCAGGCCGTCCGCGCCCTGCGTCTCGAGATGCTGCGCGACACCCCGCTGGCCTACGGCGAGACGCTCGCCACGGCCCTCGACGCCGACGAGGCGACGTGGCGGGCCCGCGCCGCGCGGGGCACGACGCCCCGGCAGACCTCGGTCGTCGCGATCGACGGCGACCACTGGATCGGTCACATGGGCGGCTACATTCCGGATGCCACGTCGGGCCCGATGCTCGTCGGCGTCTACGTCGCGCCCGAGCACCGAGGTGACGACGCCGGCGTCTCCCGCCTGCTGCTCGACGCGGTCGAGCAGTGGGCGCGCGGCTTCGGCAGCACGCTGCGGCTCGAGGTGCACGAGGACAACCCGCGGGCGATCCGCTTCTACGAGAAGCTCGGCTTCACGCGCACGGGCCGAAGCCGCGAGTACGAGCTCACGCCGGGCGGCCTTGAACTCGAGATGATCAAGCCGCTGCACTGAGTTCCTCCGCTGGTTGAGCTCGTCGAAACCCGCACGGCAGACTGGGCGCATGACTGCGTTCGTCGAAGTGCTGCTCGTCATCGCCATCCTCGGCACCGGCCTGGTTGCCGGCGTCTTCTTCGCGTTCTCGGGCTTCGTCACCCAGGGCATCGGGCGCCTGCCGGACGCTGAGGCGGCACGAGCGATGCGCGAGATCAACGTCACCGCGGTGCGGGCGCCGCTCATGCTCGCGATCTTCGGCACGGCGCTCGTGGTCGCGGTGCTCGCCGTCTTCGCGTTCCTCGGCGAGCCCGAGGGCGCGACGTGGTGGGCGATCGGCGGCGCGGCGCTCTACCTGATCGGCGTGGTCGGCGTGACGGGCGGTGCGAACGTGCCGCGCAACAACCGTCTGGCGGCACCCGACGAAACGGATGCCCCGGCGCTCGCCGCTGCCTGGCAGGCCTTCCGCCCCGGGTGGCTCGCGTGGAACCACGTGCGCACGATCGCCTCGACCGCGGCGTGCCTGGCGTTCGTGCTCGCTGCCCTCATCGGCGGCTGAGCCCGCACGGCATCGGGGCAGTGGTACCCCGGTACCACGCGGCATCCTCCCTGCGATGGAGGCAGGGCGAGGCAAGCTCCTCCAGTGGGTCGATGCGGGGAGCTTGCTCCGGTTCGTAGCGTGAAGGACGGGCGATTCCGCCCTGCTTCCCGCAACGACCGCCCCGATGAGAGGCTGCCCGGCCATGACCTTCCTCACCAAGTTGAGCCTCGCCAACCGAGCGATCGTCGGGCTCGTGACGATCGTGATCGTCGGGTTCGGCCTCTTCGCGACCACGTCGCTCAAGCAGGAGCTGCTCCCCTCGGTGCAGCAACCGGGCGCCGTTGTGGTGGCGACGTTCCCGGGCGCCTCTCCCACCTCGGTCGAGCGCGAGGTGACGGAACCCGTCGAGCGGGCGGTGCGCAGCGTGAAGGGCGTCGATCAGGTCACGTCGAGCACCATGAACGGCAACGCGAGCATCCAGGTGCAGTGGGCGTTCGGGCTGGACTCGGAGAAGATCACCGCCGACATCCGGTCGGCCATCGACGGGGCGCGGAGCGGCCTTCCCGCCGACGCCACGACCGAGGTCTACGCGGGCGGTACCGACGACATCCCCGTGATGTCGCTGGCGATCGCCTCGGAGGCCGACCCCGCTGACTTCGCGGCGCAGGTCTCGTCGACCGTGCTCCCCGCGCTCCGCGAGATCGATGGCGTCCGCGAGGTCCAGCTCAGCGGGCAGAACGAGACCCAGCTCGTCATCACGATGCGCCCCGCCGACCTCGCGGCGAAGAAGGTCTCACGTGAGGAGGTCAGCGCAGCGATCACCGCGAGCGGCGTGGTCGTCGCCGCCGGCACGAGTGTGAGCGACGGCGTCGCCCTCGCGATCGAGGTCGGCAGCGCGGTCACCTCGCTCGAAGATCTGAAGGCCCTGCCGATCCAGCATCAGGATGGCCCGTTCCCCCTGTCGACGGTCGCCGACGTCGAACTCGTCCCCGCCGCCATGACGTCCATCGCGCGCGCGGACGGCCTGCCCTCGCTCAGCATCTCGGTGCTGAAGAGCCCCGATGCGAACGCCGTCGAGGTCGCCCACGCGATCAGGGCGGCGCTGCCCGACCTCGAAAGCGAACTCGGCCACGGCGCCGCGTTCACGGTCGTCTTCGACCAGTCGCCGATGGTCGAGCAGTCGATCCACGACCTGTCGGTCGAGGGCGGGCTCGGGCTGCTCTTCGCCGTGCTCGTGATCCTCGTCTTCCTGCTCTCGCTCCGGTCGACCATCATCACGGCCGTCTCGATCCCGCTGTCGCTGCTGATCGCGATGATCGGGCTCTGGATCGGCGACTACTCCCTCAACATCTTCACCCTCGCGGCGCTGACGGTCGCGGTGGGTCGCGTCGTCGACGACTCGATCGTCGTGATCGAGAACCTCAAGCGCCGGCACACGGGTGTGCCGATGACGACCGCCTCGGCACTCGCGGCCGTGCGCGAGGTCGCGGGTGCCGTGACCGCATCGACGATCACCACCGTCGCGGTGTTCCTCCCCGTCGCCTTCGTGGGCGGCACGATCGGCGAGCTCTTCCGGCCGTTCGCCGTGACAGTGACTCTGGCGCTGCTCGCATCGCTGCTCGTCTCCCTCACGATCGTGCCGGTGCTCGCGTACTGGTTCATGGGCGGGCGTTCGGCGAAGGCCGCCGCCGTCGACGCGGAGGACCCCGGTTCGGCCGCGCCCGGTCCCGTGGCGGCCGGACTGGCCGCTGCCGCTGACGGCGTCGAGTCGGAGCGGGCCGAGGCGTACACCCGGCTGCAGCGCGGATACGTTCCAGTGCTCACCTCGGCCCTGCGGCATCCGGTCGTCTCGCTCCTCGTGGCCACCGGCATCTTCGCCGGCACGATCGTCGCCGGCGGGTTCCTCAAGATGGACTACCTCGGCAGCCTCGGCGAGGAGCACAGCCTGCGCCTCACGCAGGAGTTGCCGGCCGGAACCAGCCTCGACGTGACGAGCGCCGCCGCGGCAGAGGTCGAGGACGTGCTGGCCGGGACCGAGGGAGTCGAGTCCTACCTCACGACGATCGGCGACGGTTCGTCGTCGAGCACGGCCTCGATCACGATCACCCTCGACGAGAGCGCCGCGAGCGACGAGGTCGCCGCGGCGATCATGGAGGAGGTCGACGGGCTGAGCGACGTGGGCACCGTCTCGCTCGGCGCGACGGACGCCGGCTTCTCGTCCGGCGGAGTGCAGGTCGCGGTGCGCGGCGAGGATGCCGCGGCGATCGCAGCCGGCGCGGCGGCGGTGCAGGAGATGCTCGACGGCGTGGACGGACTCGGGGAGGTCACGAGCGACCTCGCCGACGAGCAGGCGATCCTCAAGGTCGATGTCGATCGTGCTGCGGCCGCGAAGTACGGCTTCACGCAGGCGCAGGTGGGCACGGCGATCTCGGATGCGGTGCGCGGTGCGTCGCTCGGCTCGATCGTGCTCGAGGGATCGTCGCGGGATGTCATCGTCCGGGCGCAGCGCGTGGGCGCCACCCCGGCGGAGATCGCCGCGCTCGAACTGCCCGTGAGCGGGCTCCAGCAGGCGGCGGCGCAGAAGGCGGCGGCCGACAAGCTCGAAGCCGACCAGAAGGCCGCGGCACAGCGCGCCGAAGACGCGTCTCGCGCCGATGCGGCCGAGCAGGAATCGGAGCTCCGCTCCGCTCGCGCCGCTGCCAGCAGCCAGCTCGGCGGTCTCACCGCCCAGCTCGCGGCACTCGCGAGTGCACCGGTCGAGGTGCCGCCGGTCGTGCCCACCACGCCCGAGGAGGAGGCGATGGCGCGCGCCTACCAGGAGCGCGCCGAGCAGCTCGCCGCACTCGACGGCGCTCTGGCCGAAGCACGTTCAGCGGTCTCGGGGATCGACGCGCAACTCGACGCGATGGCGACGGCTCGAGCGGATGCCGCCGCGCAGCGGGCGGAGGCGGACGCCTTCGCCCTGGCGCAGGAGAACCTCGCGAACACGACCGCCGCACCGATCAAGGTCTCCGACGTCGCCAGCGTGACGAACGAGGCTGCCCCGGCCACGATCACGCGCGTCGACGGCGTGCGCACCGTGACCGTCTCGGCCGTGCAGGAGGGCGACGACCTGAGCGCGATCTCCCTCGCGGTGCGCGACGGGCTCGACGAACTGGAACTGCCGAACGGTGTCACGGCCACCGTGGGCGGCGTCGCGCAGGCCCAGGAGGAGTCGTTCACCCAGCTCGGGATCGCGATGCTCGTGGCGATCGCGCTCGTGTACATCGTGATGGTCGCGACCTTCCGGAGCCTCCTGCAGCCGCTCATCCTGCTGGTCTCCGTGCCGTTCGCGGCGACCGGCGCGGTCGCCGGGCTCCTCATCACCGGCACCCCGCTCGGCATCCCCGCGATGATCGGACTGCTCATGCTCATCGGCATCGTGGTGACGAACGCGATCGTGCTCATCGACCTCATCAACTCGTACCGCGCGCGTGGCGACAGCGTGCACGACGCCATCGTGCACGGTGCAAGGCTCCGCTTGCGACCGATCATCATGACGGCGTGCGCCACCGTGTTCGCGCTGCTCCCGATGTCGATCGGCCTCACCGGCGGCGGCGTCTTCATCTCGCAGTCGCTCGCGATCGTGGTGATCGGCGGACTCGTCTCGTCGACCCTGCTCACGTTGCTGCTGGTGCCGGTGCTGTACTCGCTGATGGAACGCCGCGGCGAGCGCCGGCGAGCACGGCAGGCGGCGGAGGCGCAGGAGGCCGACGAGGCGACGGGCGATCGCACCGATGCCACCGACCTCGTCGATGCGCTCATGGCGGATGGCCGGTAGAAGCCGGTGCGGCGGGGCGGCGTGCCCGCTCCGCCGCGGACGCGACGGTCGAGCGCCCAGCGGGCTACTTGCGCTTGACGACCGCGGTGACCTGGTGGGCGGTCTCGGCGAACACCTTGCCGATGGCGGAGGCGAACGCGAACTGCTCCTCGTTCAGGGCGATCTCTTCGCGCGCACTCGCGCTCGCGAGCGTGGCGGCGTCGGCCGCGGCATCCGTCGACACGAACGGGATGAGCCAGTCCTCGAGCGTCTCGAGGGGCGTGCGGTCGAGCTTGTAGTACCGGTGCTGGCCCTCTTCGCGCACCGCGACGAGGCCCGATTCGCGCAACACCTTCAGGTGCTTGGAGACCGTCGGCTGACTCGCGCCGAGCGCGCTCACGATCTCTGAGACGCTGATCTCGCCACCCGACGATGGCACCTCCGCCTCGCGCTCGAGGAGCACGGCGAGGATGTCGCGCCGCGTCGAGTCCGCCACCACGTCGAAGATGTCCGCCATGCCCCAAGGTTAGTCACTCCGCGTGGGGAGTACCATGACTCACGCGATCGGTGACGGCGGAGGGGGCTCGATGCGCGCACAGCCGATAGGTCGACTCGGCCGAGTCGACCGCCGGTCGTGGCTCGGCAAGGTTCGCGACGCCGTCGACGCGCTGATGAAGCACTCCCCGTCGCGATTCGCGATCCTCATCTTCGCGGCACTCATCGTGCTCTTCACCGTGCTGTTCTCGCTGCCGATCGCGAGCGCCGATCGACAGATGACGCCGCTTCACGACGCGGTGTTCACGGCCGTCTCGGTCATCTGCGTCACCGGCCTCGCGACCGTCGACATGGCGACGCACTGGTCGCCGTTCGGCAACGTGCTCGTCTTCATCGGCGTGAACATCGGCGGTGTCGGCGTGCTGACGCTCGCATCGATCCTCGGCCTCGTGATCTCCCGCCGCCTCGGCCTGCGGGCCAAGCTCATCGCCGCGAGCGACACCAACCCGTCGCGCATCCACGTCGGCCCGGTCTCCGAACGCCAGGCGGTGCGGCTCGGCGAGGTCGGCGGGCTGCTCGCGACGGTCGCGATCAGCGCCCTCGTCATCGAGGTGACGATCGCGATCGGCATGATCCCGAGCATGCTCGCCGCGGGCTACGACGCCTGGCACTCGTTCTGGTACAGCTTCTACTACTCGGCGATGGCCTTCACGAACACCGGGTTCAGCCCGAATCCCGGCGGCCTCGAACCGCTCGTCGGCGACTACTGGTTCCAGTCGCTCCTCATGCTCGGCGTGTTCCTCGGCAGCCTCGGCTTCCCCGTGATCTTCGCGTTGGCGCGGGCCTGGCGGCAGCCGCGTCGCTGGAGCGTGCACGTGAAGCTCACCCTCGCGACGACCACGATCCTCTTCGTCGCCGGCGCTGCGATGTTCCTGCTGCTCGAATACGGCAACCCCAAGACCTACGGCCAGCTCGATGCCGGCCCGACGGTGTTCCAGTCGTTCTTCATGTCGATGATGACGAGGTCGGGCGGGTTCGCGACAATCGACATGCACGACCTCAACGGCTCGAGCATGCTCGTCTCGGACATGCTCATGTTCATCGGCGGCGGCTCGGCATCGACCGCCGGCGGCATCAAGGTGACGACCCTCGCCGTGCTCTTCCTCGCCGCGTTCGCCGAGGCCCGTGGTGCGCCCTCGATGGAGGCGTTCGGCCGCCGCATCCCGCGCGACATGCTGCGCCTCTCGGTCAGCGTCGTGCTCTGGGGCGCGACGATCGTCGCCGTCTCCTCGATCGCCATCCTGCAGATCACGAAGCAGCCCTTCGACTACGTGCTCTTCGACGTGATCTCCGCCTTCGCCACGTGCGGCCTCTCGACGGGCCTCACGGCCGAACTGCCGCCCGAGGGCGTCTACGTCATGGCGGCCACGATGTTCATGGGGCGGGTTGGTACAGTGACACTCGCCGCGGCCCTGGCGGCGAGCCAGCGCCGGCAGTTGTTCAAACGTCCGGAAGAGAGGCCCATCGTTGGTTGATCGAATCAGGCACGACGCCCCGGTGCTCGTGATCGGCCTCGGCCGCTTCGGAGCCGCGACCGCGGGTCAGCTCGACCGGCTCGGCCGCGAGGTGCTCGCGGTCGACGAGAGCGAGACGCTCGTGCAGAAGTGGTCGGAACGGGTCACCCACGCCGTCGTCGCCGACGCGAAGTCGATCGACGCGCTGAAGCAGATCGGCGCGCAGGACTTCTCGATCGCGGTCTGCGCGGTGGGATCGTCGATCGAGGCATCCGTGCTCATCACCGCGAACCTCGTCGACCTCAAGATCCCGCAGATCTGGGCGAAGGCGATCTCGGCCTCGCACGGCAAGATCCTGCAGCGCATCGGCGCCAACCACGTCATCTACCCCGAGCGCGAGGCCGGCGAACGCACCGCGCACCTCGTGAGCGGTCGCATGCTCGACTTCATCGAGTTCGACGACGACTTCGCCCTCGTGAAGATGTACCCGCCGAAGCCGATCCGCGGCAAGAACCTCACCGAGTCCGGTGTTCGCTCGAAGTACCGCGTCACCGTCGTCGGCGTGAAGAGCCCCGGCAAGCCGTTCACCTACGCGACCGAGAACACCGTGGTCTCCAACCACGACCTCATCATCGTGTCGGGCACCGAGGGCGACATCGAGCGGTTCGCGGCGCTCGAGTAGCGTTCAGCCGACGAACATCAGCACGAGGCCGATGATCGCGGAGAGCACGGCGATGCCGATGAACACGATGCCGAGGATCCGGATGACGCGCCGGCCCGCGGGCGGCTCGTGGAGTCGCAGTCGCTGCGGCTCCCGCTCCTTGTAGTACGCGGGCTCCTCGTCGGGGCGGGTCACGTGCGCCCGCTCGTCGGCGCTGAGCCTGCGCGACTGGAAGCCGTCGTCGGTGAACCAGCGCACGACGCTGCCGTCGTCGTCATCGACCACCACGGCCTCGGTGCGCAGCCATCGGCCGTCGGCGACGCGGATGAGCAGCGCGAGCAGCAGGCACGCGAGGCCCGCGGCGAGCGCGAACCATCCGATCACCTCGGTGATGACCGAGATGGTGTCCGCCGCGTTCATGAGGCAAACGTACCGTCCCATGGGCAGCGGGACCGCGCGCGTGAGGAACCCGTCGGTGAACAGGTCTCGACCGTTCGGGTCCCGTGAGTGCCCCTGCAGCGCACAGCGGGCCGGGCGTAGACCGGAGGAACCACCCCGAGGAGGTTCCATCGATGAGTATCCTGCACACCGTCACGTGGCTGCGCCACCGCTACACCGGCCCGTGGTCACGCGACGCCTGGCCCGAGGCCACGGTGATGGAAGCGGGAGACGTGCGCATCAGCACGATCTCGCTCCTCGGCGTCGTCGCGAGCCACGGCACTCCGTGCGTGCGCAATGCCGCCGCCGTCGTGCCCGGCACGGGCGGCGTGCCGTCGGCCTCGCAGTTCGCCTCGGTCGTCGTCACGCGGGTGCTCGCGGTCGAGACGCTTCCCGATGATTCGCTGGCCGCCTGGGTCGACGCCGATCTCGACCGCTGCTCCCCCGTGCTCTCCGAGGCTCGGATCATCGGACGCCCGCGCGTCGAGATGACGCTGCCCGTCCAGCTCCGGCCATCGGTCACGACGGCTGCCGAGGTGCCGGTCGCGGCCCTGCCGATCGACCTGCACCCCGGCGACCTCATCGCCGTGCCGTGCCGCGGGGCCACGTCGCTCCGTGACGTCCGACCGTCGAGCCGCCATCGTGCACGGCTGTCCGACGACCGAATCGACCACGATCGCGACGAGTTCCCGCTGGGGCACTGCGGTCGCTGACCCCACCATGAACCAGTGGATGCCGCACGCCGAGGCGTGCGGCATCCGCCGTCGTGTGCCAGCTGTCAGCCTCTGCGGATGTCGCGCAGCGCGCTGACATGCCCGCACGGTACGGCGATGAGGTCCCCGGCGGCGATGTCCGCCGGCAGCGACACCTGATTGCCCGAGCCGGGCTCCGACGGTGTCAGCAGGCCGACGGCGGACGTCGGGCCGGTGCAGGCGCGGCCGATCATCCGCAGCTCGAACCAGCAGGCGTCGCACCCGTCGAGCCGGCCGTCGACCTCGACGACCCGCTCTGCGCCGCGACCTCGCACGTTCGTGACCCGCACGACGACGACCGAGATGTCGACCTGCCGCCCCGGCCCGCCGTCTTCGGTCGCTTCGGCGGTCGCCGTGTGCACGCACGGCGTGCCGCACAGCTCGACGAGGCGGAGCATCGAGACACCCGAGACGACGATGTCGTCGTCGGTCGCGGTGGTGTGCCGGGGCCAGTGCTCCAGTCCGGCGAGGTGGCCCGTCGGCGTCGGCCGAGGGGTGCTGGTGCTGTACGAGAGAACCGTCGTCATGGTTCAGGTGTAGAGGCGGAACGCCTGATGAACCCTCGCGCCAACGGAATCCGAACGGGTCGGGCCTGGTTCTCTGACGGGTTCCAAGCAGAGTGCCGTCGTCATCGTGAGCGACGCATTCGGATCGCCCGAGGAGGCGTTAGGGGTCCGTGAGGATCGGCGTCGAGGCATCCGCTCGGGTGTTGCATCGCAGGTGCAGTGAACTGCTGCCCGCCCGCCGCGCCTGCGGCTCGCGGCCTTGCGAATCTGGAGTCTTCGTGCTCGACGTCGTCTACATTCTCGGCATCATCGCCGTGTTCGTACTCGTCGGCCTCATCGCCAGGGGGGTCGAGAAGCTGTGATCTTCTTCGAACTCCTCGCTGCCGCGTTGGGTGTCGCCGCTGTGGTGTACCTCGTGTACGCCCTCGTCAAACCTGAGCGGTTCTGATGGAGGGTCTCTTCGCCGTCATGCAGGCGGCCACCCTCGCCCTGATCCTCGCCCTCCTCTACCGCCCGCTCGGCGACTACATGGCGCGCCTCTACACGAGCGATCGCGACTGGAAGTTCGAACGCGGGCTCTATCGCCTCATCGGCGTCGACCCGCGCTCCGAGCAGTCCTGGCCGGCTTACCTGCGCGGTGTGCTCGCGTTCTCGGTCATCGGCCTGCTGTTCGTCTACGTGCTGCAGCGCGCCCAGGCGGTGCTGCCGTACTCGCTCGGCCTGCCCGCCGTGCCCGAGGGCTTGTCGTTCAACACCGCGGCGTCCTTCGTCGCGAACACGAACTGGCAGTCGTACTCCCCCGAGCTCACGATGGGCTACACCGTGCAGCTCGCGGGCCTCGCCGTGCAGAACTTCGTCTCGGCCGCCGTCGGTATCGCCGTGGCAGTGGCGCTCGTGCGCGGCTTCGCCCGGCGCGGATCCGGCACGATCGGCAACTTCTGGGTCGACCTGTTCCGCGGCGCGTTCCGCCTGCTGCTGCCGCTCTCGGTCATCGGTGCGATCGTGCTGATCATCGGCGGCGTCGTGCAGAACTTCAACGGCTTCACCGAGGTCACCACCCTCGCCGGGAACACGCAGAACCTGCCCGGCGGCCCGACGGCGTCGCAAGAGGTCATCAAGCTCCTCGGCACGAACGGCGGCGGCTTCTTCAACGCGAACTCCGCCCACCCCTTCGAGAACCCGACGGCCTGGACGAGCCTCTTCCAGAACGTGCTCATGCTCGCGATCCCGTTTGCCCTGCCGCGCACCTTCGGCAAGATGGTCGGCTCGAACAAGCAGGGCTACGCGATCCTCGCGGTCATGGCGACGCTCTACGTCATCTCCCTCACGGCGCTCAGCGCGCTCGAGGCCGGCGGCAACGGTACAGCGCCCGAGCTCGCCGGCGGCGCACTCGAGGGCAAGGAGGCGCGCTTCGGCATCTTCGCCTCGACGTTGTTCGGAACGACATCGACCCTCACCTCGACCGGTGCAGTCAACTCGATGCACGACTCGTACACCGCGGTCGGCGGCATGATGCCGATGCTCAACATGATGCTCGGCGAGGTCGCCCCCGGCGGCGTCGGCTCGGGTCTCTACGGCATGCTCGTGCTCGCGATCATCGCCGTGTTCATCGCCGGCCTGCTCGTCGGCCGCACGCCCGAGTACCTCGGCAAGAAGATCGGGCCGCGCGAGATCAAGCTCGCGAGCCTCTACATCCTCGTCACGCCGACACTCGTGCTCGTGGGCACCGCCCTCAGCTTCGCGATCCCCGGCATCCGCGAGGACGTCGAGTCGGTCTCGATCTGGAACCCCGGCATCCACGGCATGAGCGAGGTGCTCTACGCGTTCACGAGCGCGTCGAACAACAACGGTTCGGCGTTCGCCGGTCTCACCGCGAACACCCCGTGGTTCAACACGGCGCTCGGTGTCGCGATGCTGCTCGGCCGGTTCATCCCGATCGTGCTCGTGCTCGCCCTCGCCGGCTCGCTCGCCGCGCAGGACAAGGTGCCCGCGACCGCAGGCACCCTGCCCACCCACCGGCCGCAGTTCGTCGGCCTCCTCGTGGGCGTCACGGTCATCGTGACGGCGCTCACCTACTTCCCCGTTCTCACGCTGGGTCCCCTGGCTGAAGGGCTGAACTGAAATGTCCACCGTCTCCACCGTCTCGGCCCCTGATCCGTTGGCCGAGCACACCCCCCGTCAGATGGGCTCCCCCTCGAAACGCCCTGCCGGCGCATTCGGACCGGCGCAGATCGTGCAGGCGCTGCCCGGCGCGTTCCGCAAGCTCGACCCGCGGCAGATGTGGCGAAACCCCGTCATGTTCCTCGTCGAGGTCGGCGCTGCACTCACGACCGTGCTCGCGATCGCCGAGCCGTTCCTCGGCGGGCCCGAGTCGTCGGGCGGCACGGCCGTGCCGGTCTCCTTCACCTGGGCGATCGCCGTCTGGCTCTGGCTCACCGTGCTCTTCGCGAACCTCGCGGAGTCGGTGGCCGAGGGCCGCGGCAAGGCGCAGGCCGACACGCTGCGGCAGACGCGCACGTCGACGGTCGCCCGCCGGGTGACGGCGTACGACGAGGTCGCGGATGCCGCGGCCGAACGTACCGCGATCACCGAGATCTCCTCGGGCGACCTCCGGCTCGGCGACATCGTCGTCGTGACGGCGGGCGAGTCGATCCCGGGCGACGGCGACATCATCCACGGCATCGCCTCGGTCGACGAGTCGGCGATCACGGGCGAGTCGGCCCCGGTCGTGCGCGAGTCCGGCGGTGACCGCTCGGCGGTCACGGGCGGCACCCGCGTGCTCTCCGACCGCATCGTGGTGCGCATCACCTCGAAGCCCGGCGAGACCTTCGTCGACCGCATGATCGCGCTCGTCGAGGGCGCGTCGCGCCAGAAGACGCCGAACGAGATCGCGCTCAACATCCTGCTCGCGAGCCTCTCGATCATCTTCGTGATCGTCACCCTCACGTTGAACCCGATCGCCTCGTACGCGGCCTCGCCGGTCTCGATCCCGGTGCTCATCGCGCTCCTCGTCTGCCTCATCCCGACGACGATCGGCGCCCTGCTCTCGGCGATCGGCATCGCCGGCATGGACCGCCTCGTGCAGCGCAACGTGCTCGCGATGTCGGGCCGCGCGGTCGAGGCCGCAGGCGACGTCACGACGCTGCTCCTCGACAAGACCGGCACCATCACGTACGGCAACCGCCGTGCGAGCGAGTTCGTGCCGATGCCCGGCGTCGCCGTCTCCGAGCTCGAGCGGGCCGCAGCCCTGGCGTCACTCGCCGACCCCACCCCCGAAGGTTCGTCGATCGTCGAGCTGGCGGCGGAACGCGGCATCCGCTTCGATTCCGCGCCCGCCGGCGAGGTCGTGCCGTTCACGGCGCAGACCCGCATGTCGGGGCTCGACCTGCCCGACGGCTCCAGCATCCGCAAGGGCGCAGGGTCGGCGGTCATCGCCTGGGTCGAGGCCTCGGGCCGCATCGCATCGAGCACGCTCGACGAGCTCGAGCAGCGCGTCGAGGCGATCTCCAACAGCGGCGGCACGCCGCTCGTCGTCGCCGCGAAGGACGCGAACGGCGAGGCGCGCCTGCTCGGCGTCGTGCACCTGAAGGACGTCGTCAAGGACGGCCTCACCGAGCGCTTCGCCGAGCTCCGCGCCATGGGCATCCGCACGGTCATGATCACGGGCGACAACCCGCTCACCGCGAAGGCCATCGCGGCCGAGGCGGGCGTCGACGACTACCTCGCCGAGGCCACCCCCGAAGACAAGATGGCGCTCATCAAGCGCGAGCAGGCGGGCGGCAGCCTCGTCGCCATGACCGGTGACGGCACGAACGACGCCCCGGCGCTCGCGCAGGCCGACGTCGGTGTCGCGATGAACACGGGCACGTCGGCCGCGAAGGAGGCTGGCAACATGGTCGACCTCGACAGCGACCCGACGAAGCTCATCGAGATCGTGCGCATCGGCAAGCAGTTGCTCATCACGCGCGGCGCGCTCACCACGTTCTCGATCGCCAACGACGTCGCGAAGTACTTCGCGATCATCCCGGCGATGTTCGCGGGCGTCTTCCCCGGGCTCGCGGTGCTGAACATCATGCAGCTGCACTCCCCCGCCTCGGCGATCCTGTCGGCGATCATCTTCAACGCGATCATCATCGTGATCCTGATCCCGCTCGCACTCCGCGGCGTGAAGTACAAGGCCGGCGGCGCATCCGCGATCCTCAGCCGCAACCTGCTGATCTACGGCCTCGGCGGCATCATCGCCCCCTTCATCGGCATCAAGCTGATCGACCTCGTCGTCAGCCTCATCCCCGGGTTCTAGGCCCGGACTCGAAAGGACAGCACACACATGAGTACGACACGCACGGCGGTACGCACCCACTGGGTGGCGATCCGCGCGATGCTGCTCTTCACGCTCGTGCTCGGCGTCGCCTACACGATCGTCGTCACGGGGATCGGGCAGGTCATCCTGCCCGCCCAGGCGAACGGCTCACTCGAACGCTCCGGTGACGAGGTCGTGGGCTCCGCGCTCATCGGCCAGTCGTTCGCAGATGCCGACGGCAACCCGCTTCCCGAGTGGTTCCAGCCCCGCCCGTCGGCGGCCGGCGACGGCTACGACGGCGGCGCATCGAGCGGCAGCAACTGGGGCCCCGAGAACGCCGACCTCATCGCCGCGATCGAGGAGCGGAAGGCGCAGGTCGCCGAGTTCAACGGCGTCGACGAAGCGGATGTCCCGGCCGATGCCGTCACCGCATCGGCGTCGGGTCTCGACCCGCACATCAGCCCCGAGTACGCCCTGCTGCAGGTGGCGCGCGTCGCCGACGAGCGCGGGCTCCCCGAATCCGAGGTTCGCGAGCTCGTGGAGTCTAAGATTCAGGCACGGGATCTCGGGTACCTGGGCGAGCCCACCGTCAACGTGCTGCAGCTGAACCTCGCCCTCGCTGAGCTGGAGGGCTAGCAAACGATGAAACGGGGGCGGCTTCGGGTCCTGCTCGGCGCCGCTCCCGGCGTCGGCAAGACCTACTCCATGCTCGAAGAGGGCCGGCGGCTGCGAGGCGATGGTCACGATGTCGTCGTGGCCTTCGTCGAGACGCACGGGCGCAAGGCGACGGCGTCGATGGTCAGCGGACTCGAGGTGCTGCCGCGCACCGTGGTCGAGCACCGCGGCATGGGCCTCGACGAGATGGACCTCGACGCGGTGCTCGCGCGCCGGCCCGAGATCGCCCTCGTCGACGAGCTCGCGCACACCAACGCCCCCGGCTCGCGGCACGCCAAGCGCTGGCAGGACGTCGACGAGCTGCTCGACGCCGGCATCGACGTGATCTCCACGGTCAACACCCAGCACATCGAGTCGCTCGGCGACGTCGTGCAGCAGATCACCGGCGTCGCCCAGCGCGAGACCATCCCCGACGCCGTGCTGCGCGCGGCCGACCAGATCGAGGTCGTCGACCTCGCCCCGCAGGCGCTGCGCGACCGACTCGCGGGCGGCCTCGTCTACCCGGCCGAGCGCATCGACGCCGCGCTGTCGAACTACTTCCGCCTCGGCAACCTCACCGCCCTCCGCGAGCTCGCCCTGCTCTGGCTCGCCGACGAGGTCGACTCCGCCCTGAAGGCCTACCGCGTCGAGCACGGCATCGACCGCAAGTGGGAGGCGCGCGAACGCGTCGTCGTCGCCCTCACCGGCGGCCCCGAGGGCGAGACCCTGCTGCGCCGTGGCGCGCGCATCGCCTCGCGATCCTCCGGCGGCGAACTCATCGCGGTGCACGTCACCAACCCCGACGGCATGCGCGCGCGGCATCCGGATGCCCTCGACCGCCAGCGCACCCTCGTCGAGCAGCTCGGCGGCACCTTCCACCAGGTCGTCGGCGAAGACGTGCCGCAGGCGCTCGTCGACTTCGCGCGCGCGGCGAACGCCACGCAGCTCGTCATCGGCGTCAGCCGCCGTTCGCGGCTCGCTGCGGCGTTCACGGGGCCGGGCATCGGCGCGACGGTCATCCGCGAGTCGGGCGACATCGACGTGCACATCGTCACGCATGCGGCGGCGGGCTCGGGCATCTCCCTTCCGAAGCTCGGCGGGGCACTCAGCCGCCGGCGCATGCTCGTCGGCTTCGCCGTGGCGCTCATCGCCGGGCCGCTGCTCAGCTGGCTCCTCGTCACCTTCCACACCGAGACGTCGATCACGAGCGACGTGCTGGCCTATCAGCTGCTCGTCATCGTCGTCGCCCTCATCGGCGGCATCTGGCCGGGCCTGTTCGCCGCCGTGCTCTCAGGCCTCACCCTCAACTTCCTCTTCGTCGAACCGATCTACACGCTGACGATCAGCGACCCGAGGCAGTTCCTCGCCCTCGTGTTCTACGTCGCGAACGCCCTGCTCGTGAGCTACGTCGTCGACCAGGCCGCTCGCCGCACGCGCATCGCGCGCCGGGCGGCCGCCGAATCGCAGCTGCTCGCCACCCTCGCGGGCAGCGTGCTCCGAGGCGAGGACGCCCTGCAGGCGATGGTCACCCGCACCCGTGAGGCGTTCGGGCTCACCGGCGTGCGCCTCCTCGTCGACGGCCAGACCCGGGTCGCCGACGGCGAGCCCAGCCGCGACGAGCGGGTCACCGAGATCCCCATCGGCAGCCGAGGCGTGCTCGAACTGCACGGGCAGGACCTCGAGGCATCCGAACGCCGCCTGCTGCAGGTCATCGCGACCCAGATGGACGCCGCGATCGAGCACGGCGCGCTCGCGACCGCAGCCTCGGCGGCCGACGCCCTCGTCGAGACCGACCGCGTGCGCTCGGCACTGCTCGCCGCCGTCGGCCACGACCTGCGGCGCCCGCTCACGTCGGCGTCGGCCGCGGTGAGCGCCCTGCGCTCCCGCGAGGTCGAGCTGCCCGCCGCCGAGCGCGACGAACTGCTCGCGACCGCCTCCGAGAGCCTCGACGCCCTCGCCGAGCTCGTCACCAACCTGCTCGACGTGAGCCGGGTGCAGGCGGGGGCGCTCGCCGTGACCCTCGCCCCCACCGAGGTCGCCGATGTCGTCTTCCCCGCCCTCGACGAGCTCGCGCTCGGGCCGGGCGACGTCGAACTCGACCTCGCCGACGAACTCGCGCCGGTGCTCGCCGACGGCGTGCTGCTGCAGCGGGTGGTCGTGAACCTGCTCGCGAACGCCGTGCGCCACAGCCCCGACGGCGAGCGCGTGCGCCTCGCCGCGAGCTCGTTCCGGGGGCGCACCGAGCTGCGCGTCGTCGACCGCGGCCCCGGCATCCCCGTCGAGCGCCGCGACGAGGTCTTCACGCCGTTCCAGCGCCTCGGCGACACCGACAACGACACGGGCCTCGGCCTCGGCCTCGCCCTGTCGAAGGGGTTCGTCGAGGGAATGGACGGCACACTTGAGGTCGAGGACACGCCCGGCGGCGGCCTGACCATGGTCGTCACCCTGCCGTCCGCCCCGATCACCGAGGAGCTGCGATGAGGATCCTCCTCGCCGACGACGACGACCAGCTGCAGCGGGCGCTGCGCATCACGCTCGCCGCGCGCGGCTACGAGGTCGTCGCAGCTCGCGACGGCGCCGAGGCGATCGACCTGGCCGCGAACGCGCACCCCGACCTGATCCTGCTCGACCTCGGCATGCCGAAGGTCGATGGCCTCGACGTCATCCGGGCTGTGCGCGCGTGGTCGAAGGTGCCGATCCTCGTGCTCTCGGGTCGCACCGACTCCGCCGAGAAGGTCGACGCCCTCGATGCCGGCGCCGACGACTACGTGACGAAGCCCTTCGCCATGGACGAGCTGCTCGCCCGCATCCGCGCCCGCGCCCGGTCGACGAGCGGCGAGGCGGATGCCGCGGCGTACGCGATCGGCTCGCTCACCGTCGACCTCGCCGCGAAGACCATCAGGTCGACGGATGCCACGGGGCACGCGACATCCGTGCGCCTGACGCCGACGGAGTGGCGCCTGCTCGAGCTGTTCCTCAAGAACCCGGGCAAGCTCCTCACCCGCCAGATGCTGCTGAGCGAGGTGTGGGGCCCGTTCCACGCGAACGACGCCGGGTACCTGCGTCTCTACGTCGCCCAGTTGCGCCGCAAGCTCGAGCCGACGCCGTCGGAGCCGCGGTTCTTCCTCACGGAGCCCGGCATGGGCTACCGCTTCGAGCCGGGGGCGATCGAAGCCACCGGAGCCTGAGCTCAGGCCGCAGCGGCTCGAGCGACGGGCACGACGGGCGCGGCTGTCTCCATCCACGCCGACGACAGCCGCCGATTGCCGGGGCGTGGTCGCTGCTGCGGGTCGAGGTGCGCCGGAGGCGTGAACCACGTCTGCGCGTCGTGCACGGTGATGACCCAGCCGTCGTCGTGCACCCGGTGATGATGGTGCGAGCACAACATGATGCCGTTGTCGACGTCGGTGCGGCCTCGATGACGCTTCCACCATCTGATGTGATGCGCCTGCGTATGCGATGGCGGGCGATTGCACGCCGGCCAGGCGCAACCGCCGTCACGTTCGACGAGCGCGAGCTTCTGCGCCGTGGTGAAGAGTCGGACCGCGCGGCCGAGCTCGAGCGGCTCGGAGCGGTGATCGAGCAGCAGCGGGCTGATGCCGGCCGACATCGCCAGCTCGCGCACGGTCGCGACCGACACCGGCTGATCGATGCCGTCGATCGTGGCGTGCCCGCGACCGGTCGCCAGCGAGTCGGCGTCGACGCGCGCGACCACGGTGGCCTGCCTGAGCGCCGCGGGCGCCTGCTTCGCCCCGAGCGAGAGGCGCGCGATGTCGGCGAGGGCGTCGGCGTTCATCTGCGCGATCGTGCGCTGCTCGTCGAAGATCGCATCGGGCTCGCCCATTGCGTGAGGCTCGCCGCCGTCGGGCGCCTGCTCACCGTCGACCGATCCGCCGAAGCCGCGCTTCGCATCGCGCGCCCGGTGCAGCTCTGCACCGACGAGCGCCTCGACGGCGAGCTTGATCGGAGCACCGCTCGCCGGATCGAACGCCCCCTGCAGCTGGATCATTCCGGCGCGATCCTCCCAGATGCGCAGCCCACGGTGCGCCCGCAACTCGTCTTCGCGCGGCTTCACGCCGTCGGGGTCGAGTCGCGCCTGCAGCTGCTTGACCAGCCGAGTGAGCCCGTCGACACCGACCAACGGGGCACGTTCGACGAGAAACCGCTCGGCCTCGCCGAGTTCGGCTCGGTCGGCGCGGACGGCGATGCCGTCGAGGAACCGGCGGATCGTCTCGGCCGCATCGACGCACAGTGAGCCGCTCTCCAGACCGGCGGCCAGATGCGGATGCCGGGGTGGCAGCACCTCGCCGGTGAACGAAGCCCGAGGCGCTGTCGCCTCGCCCACGGCCACGAGTTTGGCGGCATCGCTGAACCGACCACCGGTGACCGTCGCGATCAGTCGCTCAGGCGAGGAGAAGCCGTGGCGGCGCGCAACATCGTCATCGCCGCCCCCACGCGAACGGCTCGCGAGCTCGGCGGCGCACTTGGCTTGCAGCGCCTGCACACGGCGCGCCAGCTCGGCCAGCGACTCGGTCACCCGCACCAACCCGTCGCCGCTCATCACCCGGACGTCGCCGGCCGGATCTGCCGAAACCCCCAGCATGGCGCCCGCCCAGACCTCGTCGGCGACCGCGCACGCAACTCTCAGTTCGGAGAGCGCTGCGGTCGCTTCGGGCATGCCCGATTCTACCGCGGAATGAGTCAGGAATGGAAGACATGTTCGAGAGAATTGTGCATCGGTTCGCGCAGAATAGAAGAGAGATTCGAGTCGACACGCTACTCTCTCGCTCATGGAACTTCATGCCGTCGGAGAAGCGGTCGAATCGGTCTCACGCACCTACGCTGCGAAGTTCGACCTGCAGCGCACCGACGAATGGTTCATGCTCAAACTCCAGGAAGAGGTCGGCGAGCTCACTCAGGCGTTCGTCGACCTGAACGGCATGGGACGCGACCGCGGCCTGAGCGGTGACGAGAAGCGCGAGGCATTCGCGAACGAATGCGCCGACGTTCTCGCCCACCTTCTCCTCTTGGCCCGAAGTCAGGGCGTCGATCTCCCCGCTGCCGTCGAAGCGAAGTGGCTTCGATGCGGCACTGCACCGACGACCGACACGGGCTTCGCACGACAACCTCATTGATTCGGGCAGAGATCGTCATCAATCCGCTGTGCGTACTGCAGCAGGCGAACCGGGGCGATCGAATTCTGCGGCGCTCTGCGGCGCGTCGGCCAACGCACCTCGCAGTACGCGCTTGGCCCGATGAACTCTTCCTCGTGCCGTCGTGAGCGAGATACTGAGCGCGGCAGCGGCATCCGGAACCGGCAAGCCATCCCAATAGACCAGCATGATCAGTTCGCGTTGATCGTTCGGGAGCGCTGCGACGGCAGCACGCACATCGAGCGCCTCGTCATCGACGGGTGGCACCACGGCATTCTGCAACTGCGCGCGGAGCGGGGCTGCCAGTCGTTCGGCTCGGCGGCGACCACGGACCCAGTTGCCGTGCACTCGGCCGGCGACACCGTACATCCAGAGCTTCGCCTCATGGTCGTCGGTGGGGAGATCCCTGATCCGCCGCCACGCGACGAGAAACGCTTCGGCGAGGAGGTCGGCCGCATCGGCCGGCTCCGTCGTTCGCCGGAGGAAGTAGCGCAGCAACTCCGGGGCGATGGTCTCGTGGAGAAGGGTCAAGCGCCGCCGGTCGACGCTGCGCCGCGCCGCCATCACCGCTGCTCCTGGCAGCCGTACTGGGCCTGCAAGGAGACGCCCGCGCCGAGGAATCCGCGGGCTTCGAACTCCTCCCGGATCTGACCGAAGAACGTGGAGATGATGTATCGCTCGTCAGGGTCGACCTCAGCGGACTCACGGAGACGTGCTTGCGCCCACATGCTCTCGCTCTGCTCCGTGCCGCGGTCGAGCTCGTCGATGTCCACTGCGGCGAGGAACTCCTGCGCCTCGCTGAATCGCAGCTCGACGTCGGCCCCGGCGGTGCTCGGGTCGGGTTCGGCGCCGACGTCGATGGTGCACCTCAGCTCTCCCGTCTCGATCGGGATGACACGCTCGTAGCTCAGGTCGCCGTGATACTCAGGGGCTGCCCACGGCATGAGGTCGGGTGCGGCGACCGCGGCGACGCCGCCGGCCAGTCCGAGGCACCCGAGCACGCCCGTGACCGCGAGGGGCGCGAACCACCGCCCACGCCGAGACCTCGACGCCGAGATCTGCAGGGCGAGGGTCTTGGCCGACTCGTCGAGTGACAGTGATCCCACGAGGGCCGGATCGCTCCGGGTCAGTCGTTCATCGATGCTCATGCGGCTCCATCTCTGGTCGGGCCTTCACAAGAGACATGTCCGGGACGGCACGAATGTGCACGTTCCCGCCCATCAACCGTGCGAACCCGGTGTCACGCCAGCCGCGCGAGCCACCCCGCAGCGGTCGCCCCGTCGAACGGCGCTTCGCGCCGCTGCACGGCGCGAAGCACGGCGTCGGCATCGGCTCGCACCCGCGCCACCAGCTCGGGCGGATAGCCGAACTCCACCGCGTGCTCGGCGAACTCGTCCTCATCGTCGATGAAGGCCGGCGCCCCTTCGCGCTCGACGACATCGAGATCGAGATCCACGTACGAGACCGTCCAGACCGTCGAGCCGGAGGCATCCGCTCGCCACTCGGGAACCGTCGCGAGGTCGACGTAGACGCCGAGCCCGCGCGGATGATGCTCGTTGAACGCGGCCGCCCAGCCCGAGCGCGGGAAGAGCGACACCGAGTCCCACGTCGCGGTGAACGCGTGCCCTGGCCGAGCGAACCGGGTGCCCGCGGGGAATCCGACCCAGTCGCCGTGCGCGTCGGCACCGAGCCACCGCCCGTCGAACTCCCAGTGCGGCCGGCCGCCCCATTTCGTCGCGCGAACGCGCACGAGCGCACCGGGCGCGCGCGGAGCGCCAGACGTGACAGGGATGCCGGTGCGGTCTTCGTCGCTCACCCGACCACCGTATCCGCGCCTACGCTGGAACCCGTGGACTGCTCCTACTTCGACGCCGGGCGCTGCCTGTCGTGCTCGCTCATGGGCCAGCCCTACCCGTCGCAGCTCGCGGGCAAGCAGCGGCATGCCGAGGAGCTGCTCGCGAGGCATGACGGCCTCGACTGGCTGCCGCCGATCGGCAGTCGCGAAGACGGCTACCGCAACAAGGCGAAGATGGTGATCGGCGGCACCACGGATGCCCCGACGATCGGGATCCTCGACGCCGACGGGCACGGCATCGACCTCGAGGCGTGCGGCATCTGCTCCCCCGGCCACCGCGCGGCGTTCCCCGTGATCGCCGCGTTCATCACGCGCGCCGGCCTCACGCCGTACGACGTGCCGAGCCGCACCGGCGAGCTCAAGCACCTGATCCTCACCGAGTCGCCCGACGGCGAGCTCATGATCCGCTTCGTCGTGCGCTCGACCGAGCCGGTCGGCCGCATCCGCAAGCATCTGCCGTGGCTCCTCGCCGAGCTGCCGAACGCCCGCGTCGTCACCGCGAACGTGCTGCCCGAGCACAAGGCCGTGCTCGAGGGCGAACACGAGATCGTCTTCACCGAGGCCTCGACGCTGCCGATGCGGCTCGGCGACGTGACGATGCACCTGCGCCCGCAGAGCTTCTTCCAGACGAACACCGAGATCGCCGAGGCGCTCTACGTCGAGGCGCGCGACTGGGTGCGCGCCCTCGCGCCCGACTCGGCGTGGGACCTCTACTCCGGCGTCGGCGGCTTCGCCCTGCACATCGCGGATGCCGCGGCATCCGTCACCGGCATCGAGACGAGCGTCGAAGCCGTCGCGAGCGCCGAGCTCAGCCGAACGGATGCCGCGCTCTCACGCGTGCGCTTCGAGGCCGGCGACGCCACCGCATTCGCCCTGGGCGCCGAGACGGCTCCCGATCTCGTGATCGTGAACCCGCCCCGGCGGGGCATCGGCCGAGAGCTCAGCGGATGGCTCGAGGCATCCGCCGTTCGTCATGTGCTCTATTCGAGCTGCAACGCGGCCTCGCTCGCGCGCGACCTCGAGGCGATGCCGTCGCTGCGGCCGGTGCGCGGCCGGGTGTTCGACATGTTCCCGCAGACGACGCACTTCGAGGTCATGGTGCTGCTCGAACGGGCCTGAGACCGGGGCCTCCCGGCTTTCGCCGCGTTTCGAAACGGGCCCGGTTCAGGCATTTTCCTGCACGTCGGCTATACTGGCAGGTCACGCCGAAGGAGGCGACATGAAGACGATCCCAACGTTCCTCGCAACGATGGTCGTCGCGACCTGGCTGTTCATGATCGGCTTTGCGGCCGGTTTCGAGCACGAACTCGCAACCGACCCGACGCTCACCCGCGAACACCCCGACGCCGCACTCGCCGGCCTCACCATGGGCGTCAGCGCCGTCGCCGCCGTGCTGGTGATCGCCGCCAGCGTGCGGCTCACGAAGGCGCTCGTCAGGGCGCGATCCCGCGAGATGCACGCGGCGCTGTAGCGCCGGCTGCTCAGGCGCCGGAGGCCAGCTCCCTCGCACGGGCGAGCGCGGCGTCGGTGGCGCGGTCGAAGGTCTGCTTGAGGGCGGCCTCCTCGAGCACGGCGACGGCGCGCTCGGTCGTGCCCTTCGGGCTCGTCACTCGGCGGCGCAGCTCGGCGGGTCCGTCGTCGGAAGCGGCGAGCAGCTCGCTCGCCCCGCGGAACGTGCCCTCGACCATGACCGCCGCCTGCTCAGGCGTGAAGCCCTTGTCGACCGCCGCCGCCGTGAGCTGCTCGATCAGGTAGAAGACGTAGGCCGGGCCGGAGCCCGAGATCGTCGAGAGCGCGTCGATCTGCGCCTCGGGCACGACGAGCACCTCGCCCACGGTCTCGAAGAGGGCCACGGCGAGCGCGAGGTCGTCGTCGCTCGAACGCGTGCCGGCTGAGACGCCCGTGACGGCGCGGCCGACGACGGCCGGCGTATTCGGCATCGAGCGGATCACCGAGACCGACTCCGGCAGGAGCGACTCGAAGGTCGCCACGGTGACGCCGGCGGCGACGCTCACGACGATCGTTCCGGGCGCGAGGGCGTCGGCGATCTCCTCGAGGAGCGCAGGCACCATGGCGGGCTTCACCGCGACGACCACGATCTTCGCGCCGTCGACGGCCGTGCGGTTGGCCGCGGCATCCGTCTCGGTGGCGAAGGCGACGACCCCCGGAAGCGCGGCGAGCTCGGCCGCCCTCTCGGCGCTGCGGTTCGTCGCACGGATGCCGCCGTCGACCTCGATGCCCGGATGCAACAGGCCGGTGAGGATGGCGCGGGCCATCGACCCCGCCCCCAGGAACGCGATCGCGGGCAGTCTGACGGTGGCCTCGGCACTCATGCGACCATCCTAGATTCGGGGCCGGATGCTGTGGAGGTGCGTGGCTGTCTCACGTCACGCATCACTTTAGGATTGCTGTATGAGCGCATCGGGTGGCACAAAGGCAATCATCGCGGCGTTCCTCGCGAACACGGGCATCGCCGTCACGAAGTTCATCGCGTGGGGCGTCTCAGGCTCCGCTTCGATGCTCGCCGAGGGCGTCCACTCGGTCGCCGACGCCGGCAACCAGCTGCTGCTGATCCTCGGCGGCCGCAAGGCGAAGAAGGCCGCCGACAAGGAGCACCCCTTCGGCTACGGCCGCGAGCGGTACGTCTACGCCTTCGTCGTCTCGATCATCCTGTTCTCGGTCGGTGGCATCTTCTCGATCTACGAGGGCATCGACAAGCTGCAGCACCCGCATGAACTCGAGAACGCATGGCTGCCGCTGCTCGTGCTCTCGATCGCGATCGTGCTCGAGTCGTTCTCGCTGCGCACCGCGGTCAAGGAGTCGAACCACGTGCGCGGGCGTCAGACCTGGGTGCAGTTCGTTCGCCGGGCGAAGGCGCCCGAGCTGCCCGTCGTGCTGCTCGAAGACGTCGCGGCCCTCATCGGCCTCGTCTTCGCCTTCATCGCGGTCGGGCTCACCGTCATCACCGGCAACCCCCTGTTCGACGCGATCGGCACGCTCATGATCGGCACGCTCCTCGTGGTCGTGGCCGTCGTGCTCGGCATCGAGACGAAGTCCCTGCTCGTGGGCGAGGGCGCCAACGACGACGACCTGCTCCGCATCGAGCAGGCGATCCTCGCCGGCCCCGAGGCCGAGCGCATCATCCACATGAAGACGCTCTACCTCGGCCCCGACGAGCTGCTCATCGCCGCCAAGCTCGGCTTCACCGCCGACCAGCGCCTGCTCGAGGTGTCGGCCGCGACCAACGTGATCGAGCAGCGCATCCGCGAAGCCGTGCCGTCGGCACGCGCCATCTACATCGAGCCCGACGTGTACGTCGAGCCGAACCAGCCCGCACCGCCCACCGACGCGATCGTGATCAAGGGCCTCGAGTGACGCGAGCCCGCCGCACCGCACTGGTGCCCGGCCTCGTCGCGCTGCCCACGCCCTGCCGAACGTGAATTCGGAGATCCGCAGCAGTTCGGAGACCTCGCGGCCGATCGATCCGACGTCGCGCAGTTCTCCGAGACTGCGGCGCACGGTCCGCACAGCACGAGGGCGCCGCCCGGATGCTCCGGACGGCGCCCTGATGGCCTGACGTGCCGACTAGTAGTGCGTGCCGCCGTCGATGCGCACCTCGGTGCCGGTGATGAAGGCGCCGTCTTCGCTCGCGAGCATCGCGACAACGCCGGCGACGGCCTCGGGGCCCGCGAAGCCCTGCTTGATCGCCGGGGTGAGCTTCATGAAGAGGCTGAAGTCGGCGTCGGCGGGCAGACCGGGGCCCTGGCTCTGCTTGCTCTCGCCGCTGCCGTCGGTCATGCCCGACGAGATCGAGCCAGGCTGCACCGCGTTGAAGCGGATGCCCTGCTTGCCGTACTCCGCCGCGAGCGCGTGGGTCATCGACTGCACGCCGCCCTTGCTGGCCGCGTAGGCCGCCATGTAGGGGTGCGCGAACGCCGCCGACGTGGAGCTGAAGTTCACGACCGCCGCGTCGTCGCCCTCGAGCAGGGCGGGGATCGCTTCGCGGATCATGAGGAACGTGCCGACGAGGTTCACGTTGATGACCTGCTGGAACTGCTCGAGCGAGGTCTCGTGCGTGTGCGAGGAGCGGAGGATGCCGGCGGCGTTGACGAGCACGTCGAGCCCGCCGAGCGCCTGGACCGCGGCGGCGACGCCGTCGCGAACGGATGCCTCGTCGGAGATGTTCACGACGACGGTCGTGAGGCGGTCGGCGGCGTCGCCGGCCTTGGTCACGGTGTCGGCGAGGCCGGCCTCGCTGACGTCGGCGGCGACGACGCTGCCTCCCTCGGCAAGCATGCGGAGCACGGTGGCCTGGCCGATGCCGGAGCCTCCGCCGGTGACGATGGCGCGACGTCCTTCATAACGCTTCATGACTGGTGACCTTTCGGTGTTCGGGAAGATATAGGACACGCTACGCCACACTGTCACGTTGTGCCAGTGTGGCGATGAGCGCCATGTTGACGCGGTCATCGCGTACGCTTCGAACGTGGACGAGAAACCCCCGACGCTGACCGAACGCCGCAAGGCCGCGACCCAGCTCGAGCTCGCCCGCGCCGCCGCCCGCCTCTTCACCGACCGCGGCCCCGACGCGACGACCGCGGAGGAGATCGCGGCTGCCGGCGGCGTGGCACTGCGCACGTTCTACCGCTACTTCCGCACCAAGGAGGACGCCGTCGCCCCGCTCCTCACGGTCGGCGCCGACCACTGGAGAGCCCGGCTCGCGGCATCCGATCGCTCGGTCGACCCGCTCATCGCGATCGAGCAGGCCATCGCGGAGGCGCTCACGCCACCCGACGCCGAGGTGGAGGGCGTGCACTGGACGCGAGGACTCCTGCGGGCCGGCGCCGACGACCCCGCGCTCATGAACGTCTGGTACCGGGTCAACCGCGAATCCGAGGCGAAGCTTCGGGGCATCATCCTCGAACTCGGCGGGCCGTCGGTCGACGAGCTGACGGCACGGCTCGTGGCCGCAGCAGCCACCGACGCGATCCGGATCGCACTCGAGGCGTGGGCGGAGACGGACGACCCCGAACTCGGGCCGGGATCACCGGCCGAGCGCGCCGTGCAGAACTTCCGGCGCCTCTCGGCGGGCCTCACGAGCGTCTGAGCGGATCCTCGAAGAAGTCGAGCAGCAGTCGCGCCGCGGCATCCGCCTCGACGCCCGCGAACACCTCGACCCGGTGGTTCAGCCGCCGATCGCGGAGCACGTCGTAGAGGGAGCCGGCAGCCCCCGCCTTCTCGTCCCAGGCGCCGAACACGACCGTCGGGATGCGCGCCGCGAGGATCGCCCCCGCGCACATGACGCACGGCTCGAGCGTGACGACGAGGGTGCAGTCGGTGAGCCGCCAGTCGCCGGTGACCTCGGCGGCCGAGCGGAGCGCCAGGAGCTCGGCGTGGGCGGTCGGGTCGCCGTGCAGCTCGCGTTCGTTGCGACGGGCGGCGATGACCTCGCCGGCGGCGTCGACGACGATCGCGCCGACCGGCACGTCGCGCGTCGCGGGCGCCTGGGCGGCCTCGGCGAGCGCGAGGCGCATCCACTCCCGGTGCTGCGGCAGCTCCACGACACTCCCTCCGCTCGACGGCCCTGCGAACTAGACTCGAGCCTATGCGAGTCCACGTTGCCGACCACCCGCTCATCACCCACAAGCTGACGGTGCTCCGCGACGTGACCACCCCGTCGCCCGTGTTCCGGTCACTCGTCGAAGAGCTGATGACGTTGCTCGCCTACGAGGGCACGCGCGGCGTGCGGGTCGAGCCGGTCGACATCGTGACCCCGGTCGCCCCCACCACTGGCGTGCGCATCGCCGAACCGAAGCCGCTCATCGTGCCGATCCTCCGGGCAGGACTCGGCATGCTCGAGGGCATGACGAAGCTCCTGCCGACCGCCGAGGTCGGCTTTCTCGGCATGGCGCGCAATGAAGAGACGCTCGAGCCCACGACGTACGCCGAGCGCCTGCCCGACGACCTCAGCGACCGCCAGTGCTTCGTGCTCGACCCGATGCTCGCCACGGGCGGCTCGCTCATCGCCGCGATCGAGTTCCTGCTGAAGCGCGGGGCGACGGATGTCACCGCGATCTGCATCCTCGCCGCGCCCGAGGGGCTCGCGGCGGTCGAGCAGGCCATGGAGGGCCGTGGCGAGGTCACCGTCGTGCTCGGCGCCGTCGACGAGCGCCTCAACGAGCTGGGCTACATCGTGCCCGGCCTCGGCGACGCGGGCGACCGCCTGTACGGCACGGTATAAGCACCCACCCGCCGCCTCCCTCGCCGAAGGATCTTCGAGCCCCGACACGCCGGGGCGAGAATCCGACGCGGAAGATTTCTTGATCTGCGAATCAATCGCAGAATCTTGCACGCATCTCGACGGGCTGACTGATCCTGCCGGATGCCTCGCAGCAACGCGCACCGCGTGCGACAAACACCCCGGTCAGAGATCGTCACGAATTGACACATGCTCGGTCATCGGTTTGACTGACGCTCATGACTGACACCGCACGCAACCTGACCGCCCTCGGCGCTCTCAGGACGACCGGCATGATGATGCCGGCGCGTGCACCCATGTGTTGTCGAATGTGCCGCTGACCGCGACCCGACCGCCGAGTTCCGCAGCCGATCCGCATCCAGATCGACGCCGACTCCTCTGAACCCGCCGTATCTCGAGGGTTCGCCCGGCCGCACGGCCATTCGCTCCGACCCCGCCATCAGGGGTCCGTCGCTGCACCCTTCACGCAAGGATCCTCCGTCATGTCTCTCGCATTCGCACCCGCTCCCGTCCGCACCGTCCAGGCCCGCATCGCCCCGTCGCTGCCCGCCCAGTCGCACGTGTCGCCGGCCGCTCCGCTCCGCTCGGCCCCGCTCCGCTCCGTCCCCGCGGCCGTACACACCGCCCCGGCGGCGGAGGCCGCGACCGCCGCTCCCGCTCCTCGAGTCCGCGCCGTACCGGAAGGCACCGAGGCGCGCGGCTTCGTGCTCTACGTCGGCATCGACGAGGCCAAGGCCCTCGCCGACGGCACGACCCTGCACCGCATCGTCGAGGCGCTCCGCACGCTCACCGCCGAGGTCTCCCCCTCTGCCGAGACGTACGCCGCCGTGGCCCTCGCCCCCGAAGGCGCCGGCGGCCGCGACGTCGACGTCGTGCGACTCGCCCTGCAGGACCCCTCGGCGCTCGCGAAGCAGCGCGAGGGCAACGGCACCCGCGACGACGCCGACCGTCACCCCAACGGCGTGATCATCGACATCTCCCGCAAGCGCGTGCTGCTCGACGGCGAGCCTGCCGGCCTCACGTACAAGGAGTTCGAGCTGCTGCAATACCTCGTGCTGCGCGAGGGCCGCACGATCGACCGCCACGAGCTCATCGACAACCTGTGGGATGCCGACGACGAGGCGCCGAGCGAGCGCACGATCGACGTGCACGTGCGTCGCCTGCGCTCGAAGCTCGCCCACTACCAGGACATCGTGCGCACCGTGCGCGGCGTCGGCTACCGCTTCGACCGTCACGCGGATGTCTCGATCCGCCAGGCGTCGACGCCCTCCCCTGACCTGTACTGAAGCCGCTCGAAAAATAACGGAACGATAACTAGCGCCTGTTACCGATCCGTTATATATTCGGAAGTGCGCCGCCTGTTTGCTGTGGCAGACGGCGCGGAATGTGATTGCAGGACACTCTTGGTGCAAGGGAGAGGGCCGGTCGTCAGCCTCTACGACCGGCCCTCAACCGATTCCTCCCCGTGACGCTCGAGGGGCAGCGCCCAGCGCCGTCAGCCTCTCCGACCGGCCCTCAACCGATTCCTCCCGGCCCCCCACCGAATCCTGCCGCAGTTCCCTATTGTGGGATGAGTCCACACGTCGAAGGGAACCGCATGGCAGATCGCGCGATCACCGTCGCCGCATGGGAATCGCTGTTCCGTGCGCAAGTCACGATCATGCGCGCGCTCGCGGCCGAGTTCCCGAGCGACGTCATCTCGCTCAACGAGTACGACGTGTTGTTCAACATCACGCGCGCCCCGGGTCGGCGCCTGCGCCTCAAAGACCTCAACCGCAACGTGCTCATCACCCAGCCGAGCGTGAGCCGGCTGGTCGATCGGCTCACCTCGCGCGGCCTCGTCGCGAAGCTGCACGATCCGCACGACGGACGCGGCACGATCGTCGCGATCACCGACGAGGGGTTCGACCTCTTCCGTCGCGTCGCGATGACCCACATGGACGCGATCAACCGGCAGTTCGGCGACTCCCTCTCCGATGAGGAGCTCCACACGCTCGCCGATCTCTGCAATCGCCTGCGCCCGGAACTCAACCAGGCCTAGCGCCCTCGTGAGCCGCGGAATCCCGCGGCGAAACTCGGTATAGACGCACGGCTCTCCACGGCGTTACTCTCAGCTCAGACAGTGGGTCTGGGTCCCCGGGGGGAAATCATGGACATCGTGCTCGTCATCCTGCAAGCCTGCATCGTCATCGGCGCGATCGTGCTCGGCGTCCGGACCGGCGGCATCGGCCTGGGCCTCTGGGGCGTCGTCGGCACGGTGATCCTCGTGTTCGTCTTCCAGCTCCCGCCGGGCGCCATCCCGATCGACGCGTTCTTCATCATCATCGCGGTGATCACGGCGTCGTCGGCGATGCAGGCGGCCGGCGGCATCGACTACCTCGTGTCGATCGCGTCGAAGATCATCCAGCGCAATCCGAAGCGGCTCACCTACGTCGCCCCGATCGTGGCGTTCGTGTTCACGGTGCTCTCCGGCACCTCGAACATCTTCTTCGCCCTCATCCCGGTGATCTACGAGACCGCGTACCGCAACGGGCAGCGTCCCGAGCGGGCGCTCGCGGCGTCCACCGTCACCTCGGGCCTCGGCATCACGGCGAGTCCGGTTTCGGCGGCGATGGCGGCCTACCTCGTGCTCATGGACGGAACCGGCTACGGGCTGCCGCAGATCCTCCTCATCACGGTGCCGGCGGCGCTCATCGCCTGCATCGCCACCTCCCTCGTGCAGCAGCGCGTCGGCAAGGACCTGCTCGACGACCCGGTGTTCCTGAAGCGCGTCGCCGACGGCACCGTCGAGGTGCCGGCCGCGCTGAAGGCCCGCTACGAGGCCAAGGTCGGCGGGGCACCGGTGACGGCGGGCGGAACCGCCACCGCCACTGCCACGGCGACCGGCGGCTCGGATGTCGCGGCGGCAGACATGCCGCCCGCACGCATCGAGCACCCGGTGCCGCCGGGCGGCGCGACCGCCGCGTGGATCTTCGTCACCGGCACCCTGCTGATCGTGCTCCTCGGGCTCTTCCCTGGCCTCCGCCCGGCGTTCCCCGACGAGGCCGGCGAACTCGTGCCGCTCGGCATGTCGACGATCATCGAGATGGTGATGTTCACGGTCGCGCTCGTCATCATCCTGGTGCGCAAGGTGAAGCCGTCGTCGGTGGTGGAGCAGCCGCTGCTGCGGGCCGGCTTCGTCGCCGCGGTGGCGCTGTTCGGCATCGCCTGGATGGCCGACACCTTCATCTCCGCCAATGAGGAGACGATCATCGAACCGCTCGGCGCGATGATCGAGTCGAACCCGCTCCTGCTGGCCGTCGCGCTGTTCATCGTCTGCGGCCTCACCACGAGCCAGTCGGCGACGACGAACACGATGATCCCGATCGCCCTCGCCGCCGGTCTCGCCCCGGGCATCATCACGGCGATGTGGCCGTCGCTCATCGGCGTCTGGCTCTTCCCGGCCAACGGCTCGCAGATCGCCGCCGTCGAGACCGACCTCACCGGGTCGACGAAGCTGACCCAGGTGCCCGTCTGGCACTCGTTCACGATCCCCATGCTCGTGTCGTGGGTCGCCGTCGTCGGGGCAGGCCTCCTGATCCAGCTCGTCGTCCCGGCGTGAGCGCCGGCCGAGTCCAACGGCCGAACGCCCCGACTCGGGGCTCGAACGCGTCCCCATCATCCAGCCAAGGAGGAACCCATGACCGACGCCGGTGACACGAAGTCCGCCGCCGCCCAGCTCATGCCCGAGGTGCTCGAACGCCTCGAGACGCTCGTGCGCATCCCGTCCGTCGCGTTCCCGGGGTTCGACCCCGAGCCCGTGCACCGCATGGGGGCGGCGGTCGTCGAACTCTTCGAAGCCGCCGGTGCATCGGGCGTGAAGCTGCTCGACGTGCCCGACGGCTACCCGTGCGTCTACGCGGATCTTCCCGGCCCAGAGGGGTCGCCGACCGTGCTGCTCTACGCCCACTACGACGTGCAGCCCGCGGCGGAGAGCCAAGGCTGGTCGACCGAGCCGTTCGAACCCGTGACGAAGGACGACGGCCGCATCTACGGTCGCGGAGCCGCCGACGACAAGTCGGGGCTCGTCATCCACTACGGCACCCTGAAGCTCCTCGGCCCCGACCGGCCGTGCCGCGTGAAGATCCTCGTCGAGGGCGAGGAGGAGACGATCTCGCACCTCGAGGCGTTCGTCGAGGCGAACCCCGAGCTCTTCGCCGCCGACGCCTACGTCATCGCCGACATCGGCCCGCAGCGCGTCGGCCGGCCCGGCCTCACGACCGCGCTGCGAGGGGATGTCGCGTGCACGGTCACCGTGCGGACCCTCGCCAACCCCGTGCACTCCGGCATGTTCGGCGGCGCGGCCCCAGACGCCATGACGGCGATGATCCGCATCCTCGACAGCCTCCACGACGAGCACGGCGACACCGTGATCCCCGGCGTCGACAGCGGGCAGTGGAGCGGCGCCGACATGGAGGAGGACGTCTACCGCGAGGGCTCGGCCATCCTGCCCGGCGTCGAGTTCCTCGGCACCGGGTCGCTCTCCGACCGCATCTGGGCGAAGCCGTCGGTGACGGTGCTCGGCATGGACCTGCCGAACACCACCGAGGCGTCCAACGTGCTGCTGCCCTCGGTCACCGCGAAGCTCTCGATGCGCATCGTGCCGGGTACCGACGCCGACGCGCAGCTCGACGCGCTCATGACGCACCTGCGCGCCCAGCGGCCGTGGAACTGCGAGGTCGAGGTCGAGAAGGTGAAGACGGGGCATCCGTTCGCCGTGGACTCCTCGCACCCGGCGATCGTCGCCGCCGAGGAGGCCCTCGAAGCCGCCTACGGCGCACCGGTCGAGTCGATCGGCAGCGGAGCGTCGATCCCGCTCGTGGCGTCGCTGCAGAAGGTGGCGCCTGGATCGGCGATCGTGCTCTGGGGCGCGGAGGATACCGCGCAGTCGCGCATCCATGCGTCCGACGAGTCGGTCGACCCGGGTGAGATCGAGCGGATGATCGCGGCACAGACCCTCTTCATCCGGGGTCTCGCAGCGGCCGAACAGGCCTGATCTTCATCCGGGGTCTCGCGGCGGACGTGACGGTGGGGCGGGAACCCTACCTCCCGCCCCACCGCGGTCTCCAAGGAGACCCTCCCGCCGAGCGACCCGAACTGAGCTCGGCGAGCTTGTCCCGGGCGGCCGATGGGTCGTCGGTCGCGCGACTCGCCGGTACAGGGCGAGTAGGTCGGTACGGGTCCGACTCGGGTCTGATCGAATCGTATCCGCCCGCATGGATCGTCGGTACTGCCCCGATTGGGGGGTGAGAACGCTTCCAACTCCGGAGTCGTGCGAACGACGGCGGGACCGCGCCCTGTCGATCAGGGCCAGTCGACGGATGCCTCGTACTCGTCGTGCCTGCGGAGGTAGGCGGCGATGAACGGGCACTCGGGCACGATGCGCTCGCCGCGCGACACGGCGTCGTCGAGCACGAACCGGGCCAGCTTGCTGCCGAGGCCCCGCCCCTCGAACTCGGGCAGCACGACGGTATGGGTGAAGACGATCGCGCCGTCCGTCAGCCGGTACTGCGCGAACCCCGCGTGCTCTCCGTCGAAGCGGAGATCGTAACGGTGACGGTCATCGTTGCGGACGATTTCGACGATGTCGGAGGCCATGGCGCGACTCTACTCGACCGCCCCGACCGCCTCGCCGTGATCGACGCAGACCTCGCCGTCGGCGCGGAGGCCCCTGCGGCGGCGCCACGGAGGACAGGCGCACGGTTCGCCGAGGAACCTCCTGACGGATGCGGCGGATGCGGCGGCGCCGATCCGGCGCAGTCGAACCCGGACAGGCGGCACCGACCGCGACCGTACCGTGGTCGATCCGAATAGAGGCGAGCGGTTCGGGCCGCACCCGACGCGATGCCGTCATCGGCCGGGCCAGGCAGCGACGGATGCCTCGCGGCGGCGCAGCGGCATCCGTTCCCGCATCGCGGTGCTCCTGCACGGTCGCGACGACGAGCGCGATCAGCCAGGCGAACACGAGCGTGAACGCCACGAGTTCGAACACGGTGAGGTTGAAGACCCCGAACTGGTCGTACGCCACCATCGCGATCGCCTCGACGGCGAGGGAGAGATACGAGAACCAGGCGAACCATCGCGGGATGCCCGGCGCGAAGAGCTGCACGCCGAGGCACAGCAGGGCGAACGCCGCGGCGGCTCCGACCGCGAAGGCGTTGTGCAGGTCGGTGTCGGTGTCGATCGGCACCAGGCCGACCCCCATGAGACTGATGCCGACCAGGGCGATGAGCACGTGCATCACGGTGCGCGCCCCGGGCCGCAGCCCGAACGGGCCATGGGCGAGCGAACGGGTCAGTAGCGCCGTGAGGCCCGCCATGCCGAACCCCGACACGATGATCGCGATGTTGAAGCACGCCGCGGCGAGGTCGTTCGAGGTGCCGAGGGTGCTGAAGTTGTGCGTCCACCAGTCGCCGGTGGGAGTGATGCTCATGCTCGCGAGGCTTCCGGCGGCGAGCAGCATGGCCACGAGATTGAAGGTGCGGTACGCCTCGTGCTCGATCGCGTGACGGTGCAGGCGGAACGTGCCGACACCGAACAGGACGCCGAGGAGGACGCCAGCCAGTCGGTGGCCGCCGGGAAGGACGTCGAACGCCGAGGAGGTGAAGTGGACGGCGAGCAATGCGATCGCGGCCCATGTCAGTCCGTTGGCGACCGCACGCGACTCGACGGGCAGCGCCGGGAGCCCGAGCTGTTCGAGACCGGCGATCCCGGCACTCGAGGCCGATGCCACGATGAGGCACGCGCCGACCACCGCGCCCCCGGCCAGCGCCGGGATCATCCAGAGCACGTCGATCCCGTGCGTGCCGCTCGTCGGCGAGTACCGCGGGTCGAGCGCGCGATACAGCACGATCGCGACGGCAACGGCGATCAGCGCGGCGTAAAGCCGCCGCATGTGCGAGGCCAGCCGTCGCGAGCGCAGCCCTCTGAGCCGAACGTGCCCCTCACGCTCGGCGGCGACGGTCTCCGCCGCACGTGTTCGCACGGCGATGTCCCGATTCAACGAAGCCGGGTCGACCCCGACGAACGCACCCCTCATATCCGAACTCTCGATCCCGGGAATCAGACGTGAGGCGAGCCTAACCGGGGAGGCGCAGCCGAGTCACCCCGCTGTCACGTCGCCCACGCCTATACCCAGCAGACTCTCAGCGAACTGCGGGTGTCCGCGAAGCTCGTGCACAATGACGCGAGCGGGCCCCAGCGGACCCTCGACCGCCGCTCGAAGCGCCGCACCGGAAAACAAGAACGGCCCGCTTTCGCGGGCCGTTCTGTTACTGTCTCAACCAGTGTGCGCCCGGAGGGATTCGAACCCCCAACCTTCTGATCCGTAGTCAGATGCTCTATCCGTTGAGCTACGGGCGCATGGCATGTCGCCTGCGCTTCCTTCGCGATCAGGCAACCACGTAACTCTAACGCACCCGCTCAGATCTCGCCAATCGAGCGTCGCCATCGGCGATGACTCGTCGCGGAGATCGTGCGCAGCCGGTCACGGACCCGCGTGCTCCGGCCGCATCGCGTCGAGCGCGGTGAGCTGCCGGCGGTTCGCGACCTGGCGGTACGAGGTCTCGATGAGCTCGGCGATGAGCGCCCAATCGGTCTCTGGCCGATCGAGGTCGACCCCGACCCAGTGGTCGCGGTCGTAGTACGGCGGCCCGAAGAAGCGGTCGTCCTGCACGAGCGCCAGGTGCTCGACGGGGTCGGTCTTCAGCACGATCGAGAGCGGGCGCTCCATCGAGGCGCTCACGTGCACGAAGATCGGCTTCGCCGCACGGAAGGTCGGCCGACCCCACGCCTCGACTTCGACGGCCTCGGGCAGCTCGAGGCACACGGCGCGCACGCGTTCGACGAGCGGATGCCACGGGTCCACGACTCGGGGGTGCTTCACGTCGCCCACGCTACGCCGCACCGCCGACACGGCGCGAGGCCGTGGCATCCGCTGCGGAACCGCAGCACGCGGCTGAGCGATCCCTCGAGTCAGTCGACCGCTTCCATCTGCGTGACGATGAACATGCGTTCGGCCGCGGTGAGACTGGTCGGCGCCGGAGCCCCCACAAGCGACTCGATCTCGGCGCACGTGAGCGGGTCGAGTTCGGCCTCGAGGTCGGCGAGCATACGGTGCTTCGCGTCGATCGAGAGCTGCGGCCACCAGCGCTCGATCTCGTGTTCCAGAGCGTGTTCGAGTCGATCGTTCATCGTGAGCCCCCTCTCGTTCAGCGTAGATCCACTCCGCCGCCGCCGGCGGGCCTTCTCGGACGAACGGTCCTCCACGAGACCGGTGGGCGAGGCATTCGCGGTCATCGTCTCGCGCCCCTGCGCAGGCTAGAGTGCGGGCATGGGCAAGTTCATCTACAACTCGTCACCGCGTGAGATCGAGATCGACGATCGCACCCTCGCCCACCTGCGCGTGGCGATCCTGAACAAGCTCCGCCGCTCCGAGAGCTTCGCGATGACCTGGGAGCACGGGGTCGAGAACGGCAGCGGCCGCACGACGATGTGGCTGCACGAATCAGTGCCGCTGCAGTTCGTCTTCAGCGGCAATCGGCCGCCGACGCTGAACCGGCTCTGGGTCGAGCAGATGCTGCTCTCCGCCAACAGCACCGCCGGACTGGTCTCCGTGCCCGAACCGACCGAGAACGAGCAGTTCGAGGGCGAGTAGCGGCTCAGGCCGGCTGCGTCTCGCTGCCGGCCTCGACCTCCTGCACGTCGACGCCGACCTGCACCGGCTGGTCGGGCATCGTCGGGATCGGATCGGTGTCGAGGTGCTCCGGCACGAGCCCGATGCCGCCCGTGCTGTTCGCCGACCGCATCAGGTCCTCGATCCACTGCCGGCTGAGCTCGGGCGCCTCCGGTTCGTCGAAGACGAAACGCAGCGGAATGCTGGGGTGCAGCCAGAGCGTGCTCCGGCCGCGCGGCTGGTCGTCGGCGTGCTGCCACGACAGCGTGAAGGACTCGCCCCGGCGGAGCTTCGTCGTGATGGCGACCTTCAGGTGGGCGAGTGCGCGGTCCTCGATGCCGATCGGGGTGCCGGAGTCGCCGTAGTACAGGGTTCCCACGGCCTCAGCATACGGCTCCGGCACGCGGAACGGGCGACCCGAAGGCCGCCCGTTCCGGTGAGGTGCTCCGCGGGTCAGACCGTCCGGTTCCCGCCGATGTAGCGAACGAGGAACACGATGACCGCGATGACCGCCAGCGCGATGCCGACCCAGATCAGGAAGTTCAGGGCGGGGACGATGCCACCGGTGATGAGCAGTACGACTGCGGCGATGGCGATGATGGCGACGAGGATGTTCATGATCTCTCCTTCAGGTGGTCCGCCCTCGTGGTCGACGAGTGCGGCGAGTGGTTCGGGCCCGACGGGCAGAACCTCGAAGCGGGGGTACGCCTCGTTCCTCGACGCTATTGAGCCGCGTGGGCCCGCGGCTAGGGGTTGACCGCCCTTCCGGCCCCGTGCTACCGGCAGCCGTCGATGCCGCTCGGTCGTCTGGTGCGGACGCCGGCGGCCCGCTTGTCAATCCCCTGCTGCACTCCGTCGCGTGCGCGTACTGTGGCCGGTGATCCGAGGAGGTCCCATGACCGACGACCGTCTGACCAACGATCTGCTCATCGACCCGACGACCAAGCACACGACCGACCCGTTCCCGAGACAGGAGCAGGTGCCGCCCGGCCTGACCGAGCGGATGTCCCCCCTTCCCGATCACGGCGAGCAGAGCTACCGGGGCAGTCGGCGACTCGAGGGCCGGCGCGCCCTCATCACCGGCGGAGACTCCGGCATCGGACGTGCCGTCGCGATCGCCTTCGCCCGCGAGGGCGCGAGCGTCGCCATCGCCTTCCTGCCGAGCGAGCAGGAGGACGCGGACGAGACCGCGAGGTGGATCTCGGACGCCGGGTCCGACCCGCTGCTGCTCTCAGGAGACCTGCGCGACGAGACCCATTGCCAGGAACTCGTCGCCCGCAGCCACGAGGCGTTCGGCGGGCTCGACCTGCTCGTGCTGAACGCCGCCCACCAGCGCGAGCGCGGTGGCATCTCGACGATTCCGACCGACGACTTCGAGACCGTGATGCGCGTGAACCTCTTCGCACCGGTCTTCCTCGCCCGCGCCGCGGTGCCGCTCATGGACGCGGGTTCGAGCATCATCACGACGACCTCGATCCAGGGCTTCGACACGTCGTCGGCGCTC
Source organism: Agromyces sp. Root81 (assembly GCF_001429165.1). Lineage (GTDB taxonomy): Bacteria > Actinomycetota > Actinomycetes > Actinomycetales > Microbacteriaceae > Agromyces. The sequence goes on along the minus strand of NZ_LMIR01000002.1, from coordinate 1,839,628 downwards.
GTCGACTACGCGATGACGAAGGCCGCGTTGGTGGCATTCACCAAGGCCCTCGCCGAGGAGCTCGGGCCGCGCGGGATCCGCGTCAACGCGGTCGCCCCCGGGCCGATCTGGACGCCGCTCATCCCGTCGACGGGATGGCCGGACACGCTGCCCGAGTTCGGGCACGACACACCACTCGGCCGGGCCGGACAGCCGGCCGAACTCGCCGGCGCCTACGTGTACCTCGCGTCCGATGAGGCGTCGTACGTCTCGGGCGCGATCCTGCCGGTCGCCGGCGGCCGGGGCCTCTGACCGCGCACGCTCGCGTGACCACCACGGCGCCCGCGCGCGAGCGGGTCAGGACTCGCGCACGACGTCGGCGGGAAACTTGTCGGGTCGGAGTCCCCGCCACCGCGGATGCCGCGCCACCCCGGTGCTCGTCCAGTCGCCGAGCTCGATCTCGCCGACGAGCTCGGGGCGCACCCACACCGCATCGCTCATGTCGGCAGCCGGCACCTGCACGAAGGGCGATTCGGTCTGCTCGAGCGGACGCAGCGTGCCGAGCAGCCGTTCGAGTTCGCGTTCGCCGAGCCCCGAGCCGACGCGCCCGGCGTACTCGAGCCCGCCATCGCCCGGGATTCCGACGAGGAGCGAGCGGATGCGCCCGGTGCGCGTGCCGACGCCGCGTCGGTAGCCGCCGATCACGACCTCCTGCGTGAGGGTGAGCTTGAGCTTCAGCCAATCGCTGCTGCGGGCGCCTGCTCGGTACCGGGAGTCGGGTCGCTTCGCGACGAGGCCCTCGAGCCCGAGACGGCGGCTCTCTTCGAGCGCCTCGGCGGGGTCGCCCGTGGCGGGCGCCGGCACCTCGACCGGCACGCCGCGCTTGACCCTGACGAGGCCGGCCAGACGCGCGCGGCGATCCCGGTACGGCTCGTCGACGACCGGCAGGCCGCCGACCTCGAGCACGTCGAAGAGCAGCAGGCGCACGGGCACGGATGCCGCGACGCGCTCGATCTCGCGCGGTCTCGTGAGATTCATCCGATGCTGCAGCCGCCCGAAGTCGGGTCGGCCGTCGGCGTCGAGTGCGACGATCTCGCCGTCGAGGAGCGCATCACCCCGCACGAGGGCCGGCAACCCGGCGAGCTCGGGGTAGCGGGCGGTGATGTCGACACCGTTTCGGCTGAGCAGTCGCACGCCGCCGGCGTCGACGCGGGCGAGCACCCGGATGCCGTCCCACTTCCACTCGAGCGCCCAGTCCTCCCCCGCCAGCATGCCGACCGTCGCCGCGGTCGCGAGCATCGGGCGCTGCGTGATCGGGCCGACCCCCGCCGCGGGTTGAAGCGCGCCCGACGCAGGAGGACGCGCCTCGAAATCCGCTTGCCCCGGCGTGGGCGTTTCGAGACGGCGCTGGCGCGCCTCCTCAACCCGCTGAGTGTCCGCATGCTGATCCTTCATGCGGTGCAGAAGCCACGAACTCTTCTCGCCGTGCCCGTCGGTGCGGATGAGCGCGAGCCGCACCGGCCCGCCGAGCGGTCCGCCCGGCTGCCCGTCGACGTCGACGATGATCTCGTCCTCGCGCCACTTCTCGGTCGCGTAGGTGCCCGAGTCCCAGATCGTCATGGCCCCTGCGCCGTACTCCCCCTTCGGGATCGTGCCCTCGAACGCGGCGTAGTCCATCGGGTGGTCCTCCGTCTGCACGGCGAGGTGGTTCGCGCCCGAGGTCTCCGGCACGCCCTTCGGCACGGCCCAGCTCTTCAGCACCCCGTCACGTTCGAGCCGCAGGTCGAAATGCAGGCGCCTGGCATGGTGCTCCTGGATCACGAATCGCGGCGCCCCCGCGCTCGCCTCACCCCATGCCGAGGCCGGCATCGGCTCTGGCGTGGCCGTGGCGCTCCGCATCGACAGGTATTGGGCGAGCGGTCCGCCGTGGGATCGTTCGGTGATCGCGCGCATCGGATCGCCCGACGTCGCGACCCGTTCGAGCACCTCGGACGCCTCGAGCTGGCGGAGCCCGGCGTCGTCGAGCTCCTCCCAAGTGCGCGGCGCGGCGACGGTCGGCCGCGGCCGGCCGCGCAGCGAGTACGGCGCGATCGTCGTCTTCTTGCCGTTGTTCTGGCTCCAGTCGATGAGCACCCGCCCCGTGCGCAGCGTCTTGCGCATGCTCGACACGACGAGGTCGGAGTGATCGGCCTCGAGGGCCCTGGCCAGCTCGTGCGCGACCGCAGAGACCTGCTCGGAACTCTGCGAGCCGTCGAGCGCCGCGTAGAGGTGGATGCCCTTGCTGCCGCTCGTCACGGGCACCGCCTCCAGGCCCATGCCCGCGATGAGGTCGCGCACGAGCCGGGCGACCTCCGCGCACTCGACGAGCCCCGTGCCCTCGCCCGGGTCGAGGTCGAAGACCATGCGGTCGGGGTTCGCCGGCTCCCCGCGGGCGTCGAAGCGCCACTGCGGCACGTGCAGTTCGAGGGCGGCCTGCTGCGCGAGCCAGACGAGCGTCGCGCGGTCACCGACGATCGGATACCCCTTGTCGCCGTCGGAGTGGTGCTGGATGCCGCGGCGCACCCACTCGGGAGCGTGCTCGGCGAGGTTCTTCTCGAAGAACGGCTGCTCAGGGGCATCCGCTGTGCCGACGCCATGAACCCACCGTTTGCGCGTCACCGGCCGCCCGGCGACCACCGGCACCATGACGGCGGCGATCTCCGCGTAGTAGGAGATCACCTCGCCCTTCGTCATGCCCGTCTCGGGATACATGACCTTGTCGAGGTTCGTCAGCCGCAGGCGGCGGCCGTCGACCTCGACGAGTCGGCGCGCGCCGTCGGCCATGCCAACCATCATGCCGGTGCACGGCCCCGATCACGAGGTCGGCGCGAGGGGTATCGCGCATGCGTGCCGCTGGTGTGTACTGGAGGCATGCGAGCCGTCTGGAAGGGGGCGGTCACATTCGGCCTCGTGAATGTGCCCGTCAAGCTGTACAGCGCCACCGAAGACCACGACGTGTCACTGCACCAGGTGCACGACGAGGACGGCGGGCGCATCAGGTACCAGCGCAAGTGCGAGGTGTGCGGCAAGGTCGTCGACTACAAGAACATCGACAAGGCCTACGACGACGGCGAGCAGACCGTCGTCATCACCGACGACGACCTGAAGGCGCTGCCCGCCGAGCGCAGTCGCGAGATCGAGGTCGTTGAGTTCGTGCCGAACGATCAGATCGACCCGATCATGTTCGACCGCAGCTACTACCTCGAGCCGGATTCGGCGTCGTCGAAGGCCTACGTGCTGCTGCGCGAGACCCTCGAGTCCACCGACCGCACCGCGATCGTGCAGATGGCGCTGCGACAGAAGACGCGGCTCGCCGCGCTTCGCGTGCACGGCGACGTGCTCATGGTGCAGACGCTGCTCTGGAGCGACGAGGTGCGCGCAGCGGACTTCGCCTCGCTCTCCGAGCCGGTGAAGATCTCGGCGAAGGAGCTCGACCTCTCGAAGCAGCTCGTCGAGAGCCTCGTCTCCGATTTCGACCCCGAGCAGTACGTCGACGAGTACCAGCAGGAGCTGCGCACCCTCATCGCGGCCAAGCTCGAGCAGGGCGAGGGGATCGACACCGCCGCGACGTTCGGCGAGGAGCCAGAGGAGGAGGCCGGCGGCGAGGTCATCGACCTCATGGAGGCGCTGCGCCAGTCGATCGCCGCGAAGCGGGAGTCGGGCGCGGGTTCCGGTGCGGCGAAGAGCCGCAGTGGCGGGACGAAGGCGAAGAAGGCGCCGACAGCGTCCGCGGAGAAGGAGACGAAGAAGACGGCGAGCACGCGAAAGCGCGCGGCCTCCGAATGAACGGATGCCGCGCGCTCGTCACCTGCGTGATCGTCGGGAGTGCCGCGCCGATCTCGCGCGCGACCCCCTCGACGACGCTCGCTACTTCGCAGTGCAGACCTCGGTGATCGACACTGCCGCCGCCTGGATGCCCTCGACCTGAGCCGCCTGGGCCTCGGCGTCGATCTCGGTGCCGGCCTCGATCTCGGCTGCGGTGGGCAGCGTCGCCGCCCAGTCGCTCGCCGCGTCGATCTTCTCGTCGAGGGCGTCGAGCGCCTCGGCGAGGGCAGTGTCGTCGGCCGCCTGCTCGTCGAGCGCGTCGGCACGCTCGGAGAGCGCGTCGAGGGAGGCCTGGAGTTCTGCCGGGTCGGAGACCGCGAGGATCGCGTTCTGCGCGCCGTTCGAGATGTCGCGCACCGCGACGCGGACGACCTCGCACGAGTCGGCCGAGGCCTCAGCGCCCGAGTCGGCGGTGCCGCTGCCGGTGGCGCAGCCCGAGAGAAGCAGGGCGCCCGCGAAGACGAGCGCAGTGGACGTGATGATTTTCTGCATATGAAATGCCCCCTGATCGTGTGACCAGAAGAGTCTAGCGGCGCCCTCCGACACGCGTACAAGCGCGGGCGCCCCGGTGATTCGAGCTGAGATCTCGCCCGAATCACCGGGGCCGTCGGCGACGGAACCGACTCACATCGCGTTGATCGCCACCTCGAGCAGATCGAGCGTCGATCCCTGCGAGCCGTCCGCGAATGAGACCCGGACGTACTGCGCGGTTCCCGACAGCGGATAGTTGTCGTCGGACCCGAAGTAGACCCCGCCGCTCGGACCGTTCACGGCTCCAGCGTCCTGCCAGGTCTCACCGTCGGTGCTGGTCTGGATCTGGATCGTGGCCGGCGTGTTGATGTAGCGCTGGCCCGCCGAGTTGAAGGTCAGGTCGATGCTCGACAGAGCGCTCGGCTTCGCGAGTTCGAATTGCACCCACGACGACGCGTCTCCGGCCACCGACCACCCGGACCCGCTGAGGTGGTCCGCGTCGATCTCGATCCCGTCGATCAACTTCTCCGTCGACGCGGAACCATCGCTGGCCGTGATCTTCGCCGACCCGGCGACATTGCTCGTCGGCAGCAGGTCGAAGAACACGCGGTTGCTCGTGATCGTCGTCCCGTCCAGCACGACGTCCGCCCAGATGACACCACGCTTCGTCTCGGTGACCTCCGGGGTGGAGACCGTGCCGTCGGCGAAGGTGAACGTGTCCAGCTCGGTGATCGCGATCGGCGCCGTCTTGGTGCCGCCGTCGAGGTCGACCTCACCGGCGTGCCAGGTGATGTCGGCCGCGTCCAGCCGCACGGACCGGCCGTTCGCCGAGCGCCCCTCGAGGGCATACGACAGTTCCGCGTTGTGCGCGAAGGCGCCGAAGGTCTCCTTGCCGTCGATCCGCAACACTGCCCCGGTCAGGTCCTCGCCGATGAAGGCGACGCCGTTGACGACCGTGACCTCGACCTCTGTGCGCTTGGTGACGCCATCGGCCTTTCCGGTCACGGTGACCGTGGCCGAGCCGTCTCCACGGGGCACCAGCAGTCCGTCCTTGCCGACGGTGACCACCTTCTTGCTCGACACGTGGTACTTGACCTTGTCCAGCTCGGCGGGCAGGGACGGGTAGGTCATGTATCCGCCGGCGACGAGCTGCAACCGGCCGTCGTCGCGGGCCTCCGCGTCGACGGTGACGTCGGTCAGCTCGTACTCGCGGGCCGTGTCATCCGTCTCGATCTTGATGATCGTGTCGATCGGGTCCTCGGCGACATCGGATAGATCGAGCGACAGCTGATCGCCGTCCTGGCTGAAGGACTGGATCGGCTGATCCCCGTTGAGCAGGGTGACGGCGGTGACGGTGTGGTTCATCGCCCCGATCGTCAGCTGACGGTTCTCGATCGCGCCGAATCCCTGCTTGCCGTCCGGACCGTTCACGATGTGCAGGTAGACGTTGTTGTCACGACTGGTCGCATAGCCCCACTGCGGCCCGGTCGTGGCGTCAGGGTGAGCGAACTCGTCGTAGTTGCCGATCCCGTCGTCGTCGTAGCCGTAGCCCGGCAGGAAGAACGGCACCGTGCCGGTGATCGACTCGTGCAGGTTCACGCCTGGAGCCGGTTCCCACCAGTCGACCATGGCATCGCGCACGTCGATGAACTCCTGCACGCCCTTCGGGTAGCGCGTCGCCATCTCGGTGGGCGAATGCCAGTTCGGGCCGCGGCTGTCGATCACGGTCTGGTCGTTGTTGTCGACGTAGCCGCGCCCGGCGTTCATGACCGTCTCCTGAACCACCATCCGGAAGTCGTCGCGCTGTCCGTAGTAGGGCGACACCTGATTCTTGGTCCGGATCATCTTCCACGGTTCCATCGGCGACCGCTTGGCCAAGTGGTCGGGGCCGGTGTTGGAGAACAGGCCCGATGCCTCATCGGTGCGGGCGTCGGGGTCTCCGAACTCCTCCCCCCAGGCGTTGGAGTTGATGATCACGTCTGCTCCGTGGTTGCGCACCGCGCTGTACATCACGTCGTAGTTCGCGCCGCGCATGGCCTGCGGACCATCGAAGTAGAGATACGACGGGTCGTAGCGGTTCAGCAGATCCTCGACGTTCTGCACGAACACGTCGGTCGAGTAGTGCTGCAGGCCGCCGCCCTCTGTCGCGTAGTAGATCCCGAGATCCATGCCGTACCGATGAACGGCGTCGGCGAAGGGCATCAGTCCGTCGACGACGTGGCCGTCGGCATCCTTCGGCATGTACTGATTGCGATCATGCGCCGGGTCGGCGAACTTCGACGGCCAGTGGTAGTTCTGCTGCAGCGCTTCGAGCGTCACCAACGAGTGGCCCTGCCCCTTCGCGCGCTCGGCCCACTGGTCGACCGAGTAGTTCGGGTCGATGAAGTAGCTGTAGATCGGAGTGGCGTGCGTGAGCGCGCTGACGCGCCCCTCCTCGAACTTGCGGTTGGGTCGATCCTTGACCGTGAGCGTGAACTCCTTCTTCGCGGTCGCGCCGGTGCCGTCGGTCACTTCGAGGGTGAACGCGTAGTCGCCGATGCGGGCGTTGGGGCTGATGATCCCCTTCGGGTTGGCGAGATCCACCGTGCCGTCGACGAGGCCGTCGGCGATCGTGCCGTCGGCGTTCAGCTCGAGGCCGGCCGGGAGCTCCCCGTCGATGAGCTTCCACGTGTACCCCGGCGTGCCGCCGCTGGCAGTGAACTGGAAGGGCGACGCGGTGACGCCGTACGCGTTCGCGGTGACGGACTTGTTCCACACGTAGGGCCAGTCCACGTAGCCGGTCGGCAGCGCTCCCTTCGGCAGGGAGTCCTCGCCGGCGCTGGGGCTCTCGAGGGGCTGCGTGTCGATCTGCAGCTCCTTCGAGGGACCGCTCACCGAGCTGACGATGCCGTCGATCCGGTTGCCGCTCTCATCGCTGATCCGACCGTAGAAGCCGAGGTAGGCGACGTTCTGGTCCTTGGCGATCGGAACGCCATCGGCGTTGACGTCCTCGGTGTAGGTGTGCTCGATCTGCAGCAGCACCTTGTTCCATCCCGCCTGCAGTTCGACCTCCTGCTTGGTCAGGTCCTTCTGCACCTCGACGGGCGTGCTCGGCGAAGTCATGCAGTGGTCGTTCACATAGAGCCGGTACGAACCGCTGGCCCCGACGTTCACGAACGCCGTGCGCGCTTCGGGGCTGTACACGTAGGTGTGCGCGTAGACGAACTTGTTCCGCGTGTCTTCGCCCTTCTTGACGGAGTAGTAGCCGTAGAGGTCCTGGTAGTCGTCGTAGTTGCGGTTGTACAGCCGGTCGTCGAAGTACTCCCACGTGGTCGACGCCGCTTCCGTGCCGAGCGTGCCGCCGAGCTCCGGGGTGATCGGTTCCTCGCCTTCGGCCGGCCGCGCCCGCTCGTAGACCTCGATCTCGGACAGCCCGGTGATCCCCGGGTACGGGCTGAGATCCGGGTCGATCGTGACGGTCAGCGACACGACATCCCGAAGCGTCTCCGCGTGCGTGTAGACGGTCGGAGAGGTCGGGGCGTTCGAGGTGCTGGCGACGTTCGGCGAATCGACGACCGTGCCGTCCTCGAACGTGAACGCGAGCCGGTACGACTGGTTCACGTGGCGGCCGTCGCCCCACTGCGCCAAGCGGACCTCGTTGAGCGCGATCGGCGATTCCCAGGTGAGGGTGACGGTCGGAGCGGAGGCGCTCTCCCCCACCCACTGCTTGCGGACGTCGCCGTCGATGAGCTGTGCCGGCGGGTTCGCGGCGAGGGCCGTCGAGGCCGTCGCCGTCGCCGACGACGCCAGGTTGACGACTTCGGGCACCTCGCAGCCGTAGATCTCGTCGGCGACGGCGGTGTCGACCGGACCGGACACGAGCCATGAGTTGATGAATGGTGCATTCCCGCCGACCTGCTGGGCCTGGGCGGGACCGGTGATCGCACCGATCGCCATCGCGGTGGTCACCAGCGCGGAGGCGCTGAGGATCGCGATCGGTTTCGTTCGCCTGTCTTTCATGAGTACTCCTCTGGATGATCGGTTCTTCGATGAAACGAGATCGGGAAGCGGCTCCCGCGATGGGAGCACGGAGGTACTGCGTCTGGAGGTGGAGGCGTCGAGGTGCGGTCGGATCAGCGGTCCGCCGCAGCGGTGGCCATCGGGATGGTGCCGTGCGAACCCGGTTGGCCGTCGTCGAAGTAGCGGATGAGATCCGGCGCGAGGGCGGGAATCGTGCGAGCCCCCTGGTCGCTGCGCATGGATTCAGCGGCGAGCGCCCCGACCGCCACGGCCTGCCGTGCGGCGATCGGGGAGGTCTCGGTGACCCCTCCCTCTCGGACGAAACGCAGGAACTCGCCCAGCAGCACGGGGTCGGCGCCGCCGTGGGATCCGGACGCCTCGGGGATCTCGATCACTTCATCCGGTTGCGCGAAGCCCGAATGCCGTCGCGTCCACACATTCACGACGCCGTCCGAGTCGTCTCCGACGTTCTCCAGTCGGCCTTCCGTGCCGATCACGGTGTAGTTGCGCCAGTAGTCCGGCGTGTAGTGGCACTGCTGGTAGCTCGCGAACACGCCGTTGTCGAGTCGCATCGTGATCATCGACAGGTCTTCGACGTCCGCGAGCGGATTGATTCCCGTCTGAGCTGTCGGCGGCCAGTTGTCGGTGCTGATCCAGTCGGTCATCATCTGGCCGCCACGAGCGCCCTGCTGGCCGGGTTCGCCGTAGACCGTGAGACCGCCCATCCCCGAGACGCGCTGCGAGTACCCGCCGGCGAGCCAGTGGATCACGTCGATGTCGTGGGCCCCCTTCTGCAGCAGCAGCGAGTTCACGTGCGACCGCTCGGCGTGCCAGTCCTTGAAGTAGTAGTCCCCGCCGTGTCCGACGAAATGGCGGCACCAGATCGCTTTCACCTCGCCGATGCGGCCCGACTGGATGATGTCGCGCATCAACCGCACGACGGGCATGTGCCGCATGTTGTGGCCGAGGTACAGCCGCGCACCCGTGGCCCGGGCGAGTTCCAGCATGCGATCGGCGTCCTCGATGGAGATCGCGATTGGCTTCTCGCAGAACACGGCGACCCCTGCGGCGAGACACCGGCAGACGATGTCGGCGTGCGTGTCGTCGGGCGAGAGCACGAACACGGCCTCGACACCGGCCTCGAGCAGTTCGTCGAGGGAGCCGGTGACCTGCGCCTCCGGGAACTGCTCGCGAGCGCGAGCACGAGCACGCTCGGAGGGGTCGCAGATGACCCTGATCTCGACATCCACCCGATCTGCGAGTTCCTCGGTGAGGAGCGCGCGCACTCCGAATCCGACGATGCCGACCGGCATCCGTGTGTTGCCCATTCGGTTGTTAACCTTTCGTTCCGGTGAAGGCGATGCCCTGGATGAACTGTCGCTGCAGGACGAGGAAGACGACGATCATCGGCAGGGAGCTCAGCAGTGCGCCGGCCATGAGGAGCGCGTCGTCCCGCAGACGCAGATCCGTGAGCAGGCTGAGGCCGACGCTCAACGGCATCGAGGTGACGCTGCCCGAGACGACGAGCGGCCAGAGGAAGTCGTTCCACGACCACAGCGCGGTCAGCAACGTGAGCGCGATGATCCCGGGTTTGGCGAGCGGCAGCATGACGCGCCAGAAGATCTGCCATTCGTTCGCACCGTCGAGGCGCGCGGCCTCCTCGAGCTCCATCGGCAGCGTCTGGAAGAACTGTCGCAGCAGGAAGGTGCCGAAGACGCTGAACAGTCCGGGAAGGGCGATACCCGGGATCGTGCCGAGCAGGCCCAGCTCGCGGATGATCTCGTACTGCGGCAGGAGGAAGAGCTGACCGGGAACCATCAGCACCGCGAGGAATCCGATGAACAGCACGTTCTTGCCCCGGAAGTGGAAGCGGGCGAACCCGTAACCCGCCATCGTGCAGAGCAGGACCTGACCGAGCGTTCGGATCACGGTCAGCAGGATCGAGTTGCCGAGCAGGTTCCAGAACGGCAACGTGTCGAAGACCTTGGTGTAGGCGCGGGTCGTGAACGGATCCGGGAGGATCTGCGGTGGCACGGAGGACGCCCCGGACAGGGTCTTGAGCGAAGTCAGGACCTCCCAGATGAACGGGAACACCATCACCGCGGATCCGAGGATCAGGAGGGCGTAGACCCAGGTCAACGGCTTGCCCGGTGCACGGCGGGCGCGACGCGGCGTCGTGACCGGTGCCGGTTCACGCACCGCGACCGGTGCTCGTTCGCGCGTCATGACCGACGTCGACTCACTCATAGTGCACCCACCGTCGCTGAAGTCGGAACTGGATGGCGCTCAGCACCAGGATGATCGCGAGCAGCACGCAGGCGATCGCGGCGGCGGCACCGAGATCATGCTGAAGGAAGCCCTTGGCGTAGAAGAGGGAGACCAAGGACTGCGACTGCGACTGGGCCGGGTTGTTGGGGTCGATCATGAGGAAGATCAGGTCGAAGACCTGCATCGACGCGATCACGCTCAGCACACTCAGCAGGAAGGTCGTCGGGGAGAGCAATGGCACGATCACGGAGACGAATCGCCGCACCGGACCTGCGCCGTCGAGTTCTGCCGCCTCGATCAGGGTGTCGGGAATGCCCTGCAGCCCCGCCGTGAAGATGATGATCTGCGTGCCGAGCCCCATCCAGATGCCGACGATCGCGATCACGACCATGTTGACGACCGGTGTGGAGAGCCAGGCGACGCCCGGCAGGCCGATGGCCCGGAGGCTGAGGTTCAACACGCCGTAGTCGACGTTCAGCAGGAGCCGCCACACCAGTGCGACCGCGACCGGCATGGTGACCACCGGGAGGAAGAACAGGACCCGGAACAGACCTCGCCCCTTGAGCCCCTTCGTGTTGATCAGCACCGCGACGATCATCGCCACCGGGATGCCGATGAGGCAGATCGCTGCATACAGCAGGGTGTTCAACAGGGCGCGGCCGAGATCGGGCTCGGCGAAGACCTCGATGAAGTTGTCGATGCCGACGAAGGTCTCGCCGCCGAAGGGCCCGACGTCCTGGAACGACAGGTAGATGCCCCTGATGATCGGCCACAGGTAGAAGACCGCGAGCCCGAGGCCCGCGGGCCCGATGAACAGCAGTGCCCACCAGGCCCGCCCTCGGCTCAGCTGCGCGGCCGTTCGCCGCGGTGCGGCCTCCCGGCCGCGCAGTCGCGCCATCGTGCTCACTCCTCGGCGAGCAGGTCGTTCATCTCACCGGCAAGGTCCTTCAAGCCGGTCTCCGTGTCGATCTGACCCGACAGGATCTGCTTGATGTAGTCCTCCTCGACCGGCACCCAGGCCGTCGTGTTCTTCGAGATGGGCAGGGGCGCCCCGGTCTCGACCGCGTCGAGGAAGATCTGCGCGTCGATCGCCGTCAGGGCATCGACCCAGGCCTGCTGCGTGCCGTTGAACGCGGGGATCACGGTGGCCGTCTTCGCCTGAATCCCGGCGGCCTCTTCTCCGCTGAGGAAGACCGCGAGCTTCTTGGCCATCTCGAGGTTCTCGGACTTCGCGGAAGCGGCGTTCGCGAGGCCGTGGACGACCGAGGTGTTCTCCCCGGACGGACCGATCGGCAGCGGCGCGACACCGATCACGTCGGCGATCGCCTCCGCCGAACTGTAGGTGCCCGCTGCCCAGGAGCCGTCGAGGAACATGCCCATCTTCCCCGAGCTGAAGGTATCGCCGGGCCAGGTGTCGGTGATCTGCTGGAGGGTCGGCGACGAACCGTTCTCGATGAGGTCGGCCCAGAATTGCACGCCCTCTGCCGCCTCCGGAGTGTCGTACCCCGACGTCGTGCCGTCCTCGGAGATGATCTCGCCGCCGGCCTGGAGGATCGTGTTGTAGTACGTCATCTGTCCGTACGGCGCTGCAGCGGTGCCGTAGACGCCGTTGGCCGGATCGCTGATCTTCTGGGCTGCGTTCTGGAAGTCCGCCCACGTCCACCCTGCGGCGGGGTACTCGAGACCCGCTGCGTCGAAGAGCGCCTTGTTGTAGTAGACGCCGATGGTGTCGAAGTCCTTGGGCGCACCGAAGAGACTTCCGTCGTAGGTGTAGAGATCGATCAGGGATTCCGGGTAGTCGCCGGCCTCGATGCCGGTGTCGTCGAGCGGGGCCAGCTGGCCGTTCGATGCGTACAGCTGGAAGTTCGGCCCGTTCACCCAGAAGACGTCCGGCCCGGTCCCCGCGGACATCTGCGTCTGGATCTTCGTCCAGTAGTCCTTCGACGGGATGACGGTGATCTCGACGTCGACGTTCGGGTTCTGGTTCTCGAACTCGTCTGCCGCCTCGCGAAGAGCCGGTTCCTGGTTCTGATCCCAGATCGTGTAGTTCAGCGTGGTCGGCCCGTCCTGGCCACCGCCTGATGAGCATCCGGCGAGGGCGAGTGCGGCGACCATCGCCGCCCCCAGCGCTACCGCGCCAGAGCGAAGAGCACGTGATTGCATTTCGGTTCCTTTCCATCGCGACGATGCGATGTTCGGTCGATGTCCACTGAATCGTTTGGTGCGCTTAAACGATTATGCAGGACTGTAACGAACGTCAGATGTTTCGGTCAAGAGGGGCGCAGGTTTTCGGGACGATCGGATCCCGACGAGTCAGTCCGCGCGGGTCGACCCGCGCGCGAAGAGGGTCGGCTCGAGTTCCAGGATGCGGTTCGTCGGCGTTTCGGCATCCTGAGCACGCGCGAGCACGAACTCGATGATCCGGGCCCGCATGTCGACGGCACCGACCGAGCTGATGTCGGACTGCGCGGCCTGACGAGAGTCGCCGATGCCGATGACGGCGACATCTTCAGGCACACGCAGCCCCAGTTCCCGCGCCGTGTGCGCCGCGGCGAAGGCGGCGAAGTCGGCCTCCGCGAACACCGCATCCGGTCGGTCGTCACGGTCCAGCAGCACTCGGGCTGCGCGATACGGGTCGAGCAGATCCTTCGCGTACTCGGCGATGTATCCGTCGGGGACGGACCTCCCCGCCGACTGAAGCGTCTCGACGTACGTCTGCCGCCGAACGCTCTCGCGAGGCGACTCGCGATCGGGAGCGACCGCGAGGCAGGCCACCCGCTGATGTCGCTCCAGCAGGTGCTCGACCGCCATCCGAGCAGCGCGACGCTCATCGAAGCGGATGACGTCGAAGCCGTCCGGTTCGAGGTATGCCGAGTAGACCGACACCTTGCGAGCCAGGGGGCCGAGCGCATCACGCCACTGAGTGCTCTCCGAGGCGTCGGCGGCCGCAACGAATGCGGCATCGAACTCACTTCGCACGAGCGCGGCCGCGAAGTCGGAATCCAAGGCGATCAGCGTCGTCCACCCGAGCTCGGGAGTCGCTTCGGTGAAGGACTCCGCGATGCTCAGCGTCCACGGATCGCCGAGCATGTGCAGCACGAGTTGGATGACGCCGGTTCGGCCCGTCCGCACCGACCGTGCCATCCGGTTCGGCAGATAGTGGAGCCCGGCGGCGGATGCTCGCACCCGCTCCGCCGTCTCATCCGAGTACCGCGCACCCTCTTTCTGCGTACCCGTGAGCACGTAGGAGGCGGTCGCAATCGAGACCCCGGCATGGGCGGCGACCTCGCGCAGGGTCACCCGCGGGCGCTCCTTGCCGGCTCGTGCACTCATGATTCCACGAGCCTAGCCGTCACGGTGGCGTGGCCGGCTCGCGCAGGAGCCGGGCCACGGCTCCGACCCGCACAGGTTCTCCCGGTCGAGGTCAGGCGCCGGCGAGTGAGACCGGATCGGGGTTCACATAGTCCGCCAGCTCGTGCGGGTAGTCGAGCCCTCTCGGCAGGGAGACGCCCGGGCCGACCGGCGCCAACAGGTAGCCATCGACGTCGATCCCGTCAGTGCGCACGAACTCGGTGTGGGTGACGAGCGATTCGTAATACGTCGCGTTGCTGACGGCCATGCAGAGGTGACGCTCGGCCTCCCCCATGCCATGGGGCTCGGCACGCAACCGGAAGGCATCGGCCAGATGTGCGGTGCGCATCGCGCCGGAGATGCCTCCTCGCAGTTCTGCCGAGATGCGCAGTCCGAACGTGGCCGCGCCGGCACTGACGAAATCGGCGGAGTTCATGTAGGAGCCATCCGAGGTCTCGGCAGAGAGCAGCGGCACGCGGACTGCACGGCCGAGCGCCCCATACGCCGAGACCGAGAACTCGCGCATCGGCTCCTCGTACCAGAGGTAGTCCGCGTCCGAGAGTGCGTGCCCGAGGAAGATGGCGTCAGGGAGGTCGAACCCGGCGGAACCGTCGTACATCAGCGGGACGTCGGGGCCGACGTGGTCGCGAAGCGCCTGGCACAGTGCTGCGTCTCGACGCGCATCGCCCCACGCGTGCAGCTTGATCGCCGGGTAACCCTGCTCGAGTGCGCGATCCGCAACGGCGAGGAACTCCTCCGTCGTTTCGAACGTCGTGGTCGAGGCATACGCGGGGATCCGCGTCCTCGCACCTCCCAGGAACTGCCAGAGGGACAGCCCCGCCTCACGCGCGGCAAGGTCCCACAGCGCCAGGTCCACCGTGCCGAGGTACGGGAGGGCGAACTCCTCGAGTCGGTCCAGCTCCCAGATGCGATGGTAGAGATGCTCACGCTGCAACGGGTCCTGCCCGACGAGCTCATCGCGCCAGACGCGATCGACCAGGTCGCGCAACATGGAAGCACTGCCGGGGCGTGACGCGAAGGCCACCCCCGTCGCGCCGGTGTCGGTACCGATGCGAAGGATGCCCCGCTCCCCCGCAGCGCCGCTGCCGGGCAGCCCTGCACGCCATTTGAACGACGGCGATGGTGCCGCCACCGGGACGGTCCACACTTCCACGTGGGTGATCTTCATAGAGCTCTTCCTCGAACGACGGAGCCCGCTGCCAGTGCGACGGCGCTTTGCAAACGTTACACGTTTGACGTTTGACGAACAAGCTACGATGCAGACCTAGAGGAGCTTCGACGGGAGGATGGCATGGAGACTTCACCGGTTCGCTCACGACCCGAAGCGCGAGACCTCGCGTCGAGAGCATCGGAAAGCCGTCGGGGGCATCGTCCCAATCGCCTCAGCACGGTCGTCTCGGAGGAGCTGCTGCGCAGGATCATCTCGGGCGAGTACCCCGTCGGCTCGCTGCTCCCGCCTGAGCCGCAGCTGGTCGCAGAGTTCGAAGTCAGTCGACCGGTCGCCCGTGAGGCCATGAAATTCCTCGAGGCCGCCCGACTCGTCACCATTCGCCAGGGCGAGGGCACCGTCGTGCGCGAGTCCTCCACATGGAACCTCCTCGATCCGAGTGTGCTGCGCACCGCGCTGGCGTTGAACGTGGGAGCGCGCATCCGGAGCGATGCCGTGAAGCTCCGCCTCGATCTCGACCTCTCCCTCCTCGCCGAGGCCGCCCCGAATCTGACCGACGAGGACTTCGAGGTGATGGAGGGGCACCTGCGCACCATGGACGCCGAGTCCTCCTTCGACCGCCTGCAGGCAGCCGACCTGGCCTTTCACCGGGTGTACCAGCGTCGCGCGGGCAACCAGCTGACCGAGGGCATCGTGCATCTGCTGGTCGACGAGATGCCCCCGCCGAGTCGAGTCGTCGCCGCACCGCGAGACTCGTACGACGCCGCGAATCGGCAGCACTGGGCCATCTTCCGTGCACTTCGCGACGGGCGAACCGACGACGCGCTGAGCACCCTCAGCGAACACATCTCGCAGATGTGGACGTGGGGGGATTCGGTGAACGCGGACCGCTGACCGGCGCGGTTCGCGCTCGGTTCGAAGCAGCAGGTCAGCCGAGATCGGGCGTAGTCCGGAGGCGGACGCCGAGGTCGGTGAGCGCGTCGATCTCGAGCACGGTCACGATGTTCCGGCCGGTCCGCGTCGCCGGCCATGGCACGAAGAGGCGCTGCTGCGGACCGCGGTTCCAGTACCGTCCGAGGCACAGGTCGTTGAACCAGGCATACCCCTTCGATCCGCCGGGGATCTCGAGGTAGCCATCCGCCTGCTCCGGCAGCTCGACCTCTCCGCGGTAGTACCGCGGGCCGATCGCCGGGCCGGCGGACGGGCTGATCACCGGGGCGGAGATCGTCGCCCAGTCGAGCTCGCGCAACTCCGGCAACGCATGCGACGACACGGAGAAGCCGTTGAGCCACTGATTGTCCTGGCGCAGCCCGCGAAGTCCCTTCGTCTCGCCGAGCCGGGGACCGTAGTTCACCCGACCCATCGATTCGACCATGACCGATACCTGGGCGTGCCCCCCGACCGGAGGCAGGATCGACGTGTCTCCGTCACGCTCGACGACAGCGACGAGCGCGCCGTCGACGCGGACCTGAGCTCGATCGCGCAGCTCGATGAGCTCGAGCGGGAGCGGCTCCCGAGGCCCCGGAATCGAGACCTCGTACCTGACGAGCCCGTGATCGACGCCGAGCTCTTCGAAGGTCGGTGCCACGGCGTACTGGCCGTGCTCCTCGAAGTCGACGGCCGCGACGTGCGTCAACGGGACGATCGCATCGGCCATGAGCGGATGCGGAATCGGGAGGTCGACGATCTCCCGGCCGTCCGACGTGCTCGACAGCACTTCGCGGAGCGCATGGAACTTCGGCGTCGGGGCACCTCGCTCGTCGAGCGGGGCGTCGTAGTCGTAACTCGTGACGGTCGGGCGATACTCGTTCACACCGCCGTGGTCGACGTGGTTGGCGCCGGCACCCGTCCCGAAGTTGGTGCCGCCGTGCGCCATGTAGATGTTCACCGACCCGCCCGCATCGATGATCTCGGCGAGCGCGTCAGCAGCGTCCTGGGGCGGCCTCGTCACTCGAGGCTGTCCCCAATGGTCGAACCACCCGTTCCAGAACTCCATGCAGAACGGCGGGTCATCCGGGCGATGGCGTGCGAGTGCGGCGAACGCGGCGGGCGCCTCCGACCCGAAGTTCACCGTCGCGCGCAATCCGGGAACGGTCCCGCCCGAGAGGCAGACGTCCGTCCATCCGTCGCTCGTGAACAGCGGGACGGCGACACCGCGTTCCTCCAGGCCCCGGGCGAGCGCGCCCAGGTACGCCGCGTCCGAGCCGAAGGAACCGTACTCGTTCTCGACCTGGACCATGAGCAGGCTTGGGTGGTCGACGAAGGTCGGCACGACCGCGTCGAGGTACCGCCCGACGGCATCCATGAAGTCCGGATGACTCGTGCGCACGTGCTTGCCCACTCGCCCCGTCAGCCAGGAGGGCAGGCCGCCGTTGTCCCATTCCGCGCAGATGTACGGCCCGGGACGAACGATCGTGCGGAGCCCTTCGGCGTGCGCGCAGTCGAGGAACCGGGTGATCTCGTCGAGACGCTGCCACTGCCCCTCGCGAGGCTCATGGACGTTCCAGGCGAGGTAGGTCTCGACCGTGTCGAGGCCCATCGCGCGCATCGATCGCATCAGGTCGGGCCACTGCTCCGGCAGCGAGCGGTAGTAGTGGATCGCGCCGGAGAGGACGCGTGGCGCGGGAGAAGAAGGGTCCATGGTGTCCATTCGTCGTGAGGTGATCAGATCTTGACGGCGCCGGCGGTGAGGCCGACGCGCCAGTACTTCTGCAGGCTGATGAAGGCGATGGCGAGCGGGATGATCGACAGCAGCGACCCGGTGATCACGAAGTGATAGTTGAGCTCGCTGGGCTGGTTGCCCCAGAAGTAGAGGCCGAGCATGGCCGGCCAGAGCTCCGCGTCGTTCAGCGTGACCAGCGGGAGGAAGAAGTTGTTCCAAATGCCGACGAACGAGAAGAGGAAAACGGTCAGGAGGGCCGGGCCCATGATGGGCAGCGCGATCGTGGAGAAGATCCGGATCTCACCGGCGCCGTCGATGCGAGCCGCGTCCAGCAGGTCGTCGGGGACGCTCTCCTGCGCGGTGATGCGGGCGAGGAACACGCCGAACGGGCTGACGAGGCTCGGGATGATCACCGCCCACATGGTGTTGATCATCCCGAGGGACGAGAACAGCAGGTAGAGCGGCATGACGAGCAGCGATGCGGGCAGGAGGATCGAGGCGAGGATCGCGCCGAAGAGGGCGCCCTTGCCGGGGAAGCTGTACTTCGCGAACACGTAACCGGCGGCGGCACTGATGAGAGTGGCGCCGATCGCACCGCCGCCGGCGTAGATCAGCGAGTTCAGCATCCACCGCACGAAGAGCCCGTCCTGGCGGGTGAGGACCGCGACGATGTTGTCGAGCAGGGCGAAGTCCTCGCCGAACCAGAGCGGAGGGCTGGAGAACAACTGCGAGCTCGATTTGGTGGATGCCGTGAGGAGCCACCAGATGGGGATCAGGAAGTACACGACGCCGAGGAGGAGCACTCCGCGGATGAAGAGCCGGCTGGTGAACTTCGGCATCAGGCGGCCGCCCGCCGTGCGGTGATGACGTTCGCCACGCGCAGGAACCCGAACGACAGGACGAACGTCCCGAGGGCCAGGAGCACGGCCATGGCAGCCGCGACGCCGTAGTTGTTGAGCCCGAATGCGACGTCCTGCACCGCCATGTTCGGCGTGTACCCCGAGGTGATCGCGCTGGAGTAGGACTTCAGCACGGTCGGCTCGGCGTACAGCTGGACCGTCCCGACGATGGAGAAGAAGGTGGTGAGCACGAGCGCCGGCGCCACGAGCGGGATCTTGATGCTCCACGCGATCCGCCACGCTCCGGCGCCGTCGATGGCGGCCGCTTCGTAGAGCTCCTGCGGGATGCCGGTCAGTGCCGAGTAGATCACGAGCATGTTGTAGCCCGTCCAGGTCCAGGTGACGATGTTCGCGATCGACCACAGCACCACGTCGCTCGAGAGGAAGTCGACGTCGATGCCGACGTTCGCGAGGGCGGCGACGAACGGACTCGTCCCGGGGAGGTAGAGGAAAGCCCACAGGATCGCCGCGATCACGCCCGGGACCGCGTACGGCAGGAACGCCGAGAGTCGGACGAACTTCGGGTAGTTGCCCTTCAGCGCATCCACCGCGAGCGCGAGAGCGAGGGCGGTGAGGAGCATGAGCGGCACCTGGACGATGCCGAAGACGAGCACCCTCCCCACGCCCTCGAGCAGATCCGTCTTCTGGATCGCGTTCACGTAGTTCACGAATCCCGCGAACACCCGCTCGCCGCCGATGCCCAGCCCCGATCGCTGCTCGGTGAAGAAGCTCTCGACGACGGCGTAGACGAGCGGCACCACGAACGAGAACACGAACAGCACGAGGAACGGCAGCAGGAGGAGCCAGATCGCCCGGCGCTGCGAGCGACGGATCGTGGTGCGACCGACCGCGCGGAACCGCGGAGGTCTGCTGGCGATCGCTCGGACGGCAGTGGTGGTTGTCATGGTTCGTCCCTGTTCGGAGGCGTTCGGATCCAGGCGGAGGGTTCCCGGGCGTGGGGCGCCGGGAACCCTCCGTGTCGTGGCCGCAGCGTCACTCGGTGACGCTGAGCCCCTTGGTGGTGAGGGCGTCGACGAGCGACGCCTGGGCGATGTCGAGACCTTCCGCCATCGTCCGGGTGCCGTCGAGGACCGGCTTCATGGCGTCGGCGTAGGCGCTGCCCGTCTCGGCGTTGGCCGGCCCGAACTGCCAGTTCGGGTTGATCGTGGGTGCGGCGTCGGCGAACACCTCGTACACCTTCTGCCCTCCGTAGAAGTCGAGCGGCTCGCTCAGCGAGCCGAGCCCCGTTCCCTTCGAAGCGGCCGGGAAGGATGCCGCGTCTTCGATGAGGATCTCCAGCGCTCCGTCATCCGTGCTCATCCAGTTCGCGAAGTCGACCGCGCCCTGCACGTCGTCGCAACCGGTGAGCACCGACGTGGCCGATCCGCCAGCGGTGCCCGTGCTCACGGTGTCGGCCTCGATGTTGGGCATCGGCGCAACCCGCCACTGACCTGCGGATCCCTGCGCGGCACCCTCCAACACGGTCACCCACCACACGGGGGCCACATAGCTGGCGATCGTGCCCTCTTGGATGGCGGCGAACCACTCGGGGGTCTCGGGGTCGGTGACCTTCGTGAGGTCCTCGTCCATCATCTTCTGCCAGTAGGCGGCGACATCCTGCGTCTCGGCGCCGTTCATCGACACCTTCCACTCGTCGTTCTCGCTCGAGTACCAGGTACCGCCGGCCTGCTGCACGAACCCGGCGATCTGATAGGTGATCGCGGGCGCGAAGGAGCTGAGGTAGACGTTCGGGTCTGCGGCGTGCACCGTCGCGGAGTCGGCGGCGAACTGCTCCCAGGTCGTCGCCGGCGAGACACCGAACTTCTCGTAGACGTCAGCACGGTAGAACAGGGCGAGCGGCGCGATGTCGACCGGGACGCCGTACGTTCCCTCGCCGACCTGCATGGCTGCCCACGCACTGTCCGGGAAGCCGGATCGATAGTCGTCGACCTCCTTCGAGATGTCGACGAGCGAGCCGTCGACCGTGAGTGTCGGGAGCGATTCGTTGCCGACCTGCGCGAGGCACGGCGCATTGCCCGCCTTCACGGCGGCCTGCATCTTGGTGTATCCGCCCGAACCGCCGGAGGCGGTCGTCTCGAACTTCACCTGCTGATCGTGCGAGGAGTTCCACAGGTCGACGACCTTCTCGTACGCGGGGTTCCACCCCCAGAACTCCAGCTCGCTGTTCTCGGACTCCGGGGCGGCGGTGGTGCACCCGGCGAGCATCGTTCCCAGCATTGCGGCTGAGATGGCGGCGGAAACGATCCCGCGCGTCGTTGGACGGGCCCTGCTCATGGTTCTTCTCCTTCGATCGGTTGGGTGTTGCCTGAGGGAGTGTTCGCGGTGATCGGCGCACTCGACGTCGCGGTGACGTCTGAGAAGCGGATCTCCGGAAGTCCGACCTCATCGAGGCCGTACAGGTGCTTCGCGCTGTTCTGGAAGGCGCACGTGAGCGCTCCGAGCACCGCGGCGTCGTCCCCGAGGTGGGACGCGATGATCGCCGGCTCGTAGAGGAGCCACCCCTTGGCGATGATGCGCTGACGCAGCATCGCCACGATCGTGTCGCTGTGCTCGGCAGCATCGCATCCGACGACGATGCAATCGGGGTCGACGATCTGGCCGATCATCCCGACCAGCTCGGCGAGGCCGTCGACGAAGTCGTTCCGCTTCGCTGCGGCATCCGCATCGCCCGCGTCCGCGCGATCCAGCACCGACCGCAACGACGGTTCGTCCGCCCAGCCGAGGTCGCCCTGTGGATCGATGGGCAGCGGCAGGCTCGCACCGGCAAGAGCTCCGGCTGAGTCGTGGCTGCCGAGGCGCAGTCGTCCGTCGAGAACGAGGGCCGCGGAGATACCGCGCCCGATGCGGACGTAGAGCATGTCGGGAATGAGTCGGGCGGCTCCGATGCGGTGCTCGGCCAATGCCGCCAGGTTGACGTCGTTGTCGACGCGTACCTCGCAGCCGAGCATGCGGGACAGATGCTCGGTGATGTCGACGCCCTCCCAGTCCGGGTATG
Source organism: Agromyces sp. Root81 (assembly GCF_001429165.1). Taxonomy (GTDB): domain Bacteria; phylum Actinomycetota; class Actinomycetes; order Actinomycetales; family Microbacteriaceae; genus Agromyces. The sequence goes on along the minus strand of NZ_LMIR01000002.1, from coordinate 1,817,930 downwards.
CACCGGATGCGCGCAGGCGGCCGTCGGAGCCCACCCATCCGGTCAACGCGACGTGCGCCGTCACCAGACGGGACACGGTTCCGCCGGCCTCGGCGAGTGCCGCGGTGGTCTCGTGCGTGACGAGCTTGAGGCGGGCGAGCGAGTCCGTCGGGAGAGGTGCACTGGATCGCCGTTGGGCGAGCACTCGTCCGCCGATGTCCGCGATGACCACCGTGATGCCGGCCCGAGCGATGTCGATGCCTGCCACGAAGCCGGCACGCTCGACGAACTCGAACACCCGTGCGGGGCGACCGGTCGCAGCGTCCGATCCGCCCTCGATCTCCTTGACGAGGCCGCGCTCGACGAGCCGCGCCAGCGCGACCTCCACCGTCGGTCGTGACAGGCCGACGCTGCGGCTGAGCGTGCCGACCGAAGACCGACCGTGGTCACGCAGCCACAGCGCACACTGGGTCTCGTTCTCTTGACGGATCGCGCCGACGCGCGCTCCATGACGGTTGCTTTTGACCACGGCTTCGTTGCCTCATTCATCGCGATTGGGGACTTATGCAAGTACATTGCATCTTGTTCGCCCCAACATATATGCGATGGAAGTTCGAATCAAGGGATCTCCTCGATTTAAATGCAAGCACCTTGCATGAGCTCAACGTGCACGACGCGGTTGACACTCCTGAACCGCGGCGGGAACGAAGAAGGCCCCCGGCATGATGCGGGGGCCTTCGAAACACTTGAGGGGCGGTCTGGAAGCGGTCGACTCCGGGCTCGCTCAGCTCGGCGGGTGCCAACCGTCGTGCGAGCTGATGGCGCCCGTGATGCGCCGACTGATGGTGTTCAGCTGCTGGGACTGCGTCGCGGTCAGCGACTCGAACACGAGTCGCCGGACGAGGCTGACGTGCCCCGGCGTCGCCGCGCGAACGAACTCCCGACCCTCGTCGGTGAGCGTTGCGAGGGTGATCCGGCCATCGGCCGGGTCGGGGGCGCGGCGCAGCCGACCTTCACTCTCGAGCCTGCTCGCTGCGCGCGAGAGACGCGAGAGCGTGCTGTTGGCGAAGCTCGCGAGATCGCTCATGCGAAGGGTGTCGTCCTCGGCTTCGGAGAGCGCGAAGAGAATCCCGAAGTCGAAGTGGCTGATCCCGGAATCGCGCTTCAGTTGCGCATCCAGTGCGGCCGGCAACCACTCGAGGAGGGTCGCAAGGGCGGACCAGGTCTCGAGCTCGTCGCGGTCGAACGCGTCAGCGGATTCCGGTGCAGCCATGCGTTCACTGTACGGCATGACTTGCTCAGGAAAGTAAGTTGTTCTAGCGTTCACTTGCTCAGGAAAGTAATTCCCGCTGCGATCCGCAGCACGAAAGGACACACGCCATGGACCTCAAGCTCGACCAGAAGAAGGTATTCGTCAGTGGATCCACCCAGGGCATCGGCTATGCCGTGGCGGAGGCATGCCTGGCCGAAGGCGCTTCGGTAGTCGTCAACGGGCGCGCCGAGCAGCGTGTCGCCGAAGCCGTCGAACAGCTCCGCGCAACCGCTCCCGGCGGAGACGTCTCAGGGATCGCGGCGGACTTCACGGACCCCGTTCAGGTGCAGGCCCTCCTCGAATCGCTCGAGGACGTCGACGTGCTGGTCAACAACGTCGGGCTCTTCGACGTCGCACCGTTCACCGACATCGAGGACGACGACTGGTTGCGGTACTTCGAGATCAATGTGATGAGCAGCGTCCGACTGTCGCGCCACCTCCTCGGCGCCATGCTCGAGAAGGGCTGGGGGCGGATCATCTTCATCGGCACCGAATCGGCGGTCGACGTGCCGGGCGACATGATCCACTACGGCGCGACGAAAGCTGCGTCGCTGGCCCTGAGCAACGGGCTCGCAAAACTCACACGCGGCACCGGCGTCACAGTCAACACCGTGCTCGGTGGACCGACCTACTCCGACGGCGTCGCAGGCGTCGTCGAGCAGATCGCGTCCGCGCATTCCATGTCGCCCGATGAGCTGAAATCGTCGCTGGTGCGCCCCTCCTCGCTGATTCAGCGATTCATCGAGCCCAGTGAGATCGCCGACCTCGTGGCCTACCTCGCAAGCCCTCGCTCCTCGGCGACCAATGGCGCCTCCCTCCGAGCGGACGGCGGGGTGCTTTCGACCATCGTGTGAGGTGGCTTCGAGTCGTCGCCACGAGAAACGAGAAAGGCCCCCGCGGAACGCGGGGGCCTTTTGCTTCAGGGCGGGATTCCAGACCGTGTCGATCAGGAAATCAGATCACCAACTGAGCGGAGACGAGGGGATTTGAACCCCTGGTCCCCTTACGGGGACTCCACCTTAGCAGGGTGGTGCACTCGGCCGGACTATGCGACGTCTCCTCGCGCGCACTGACGTGCACACGCGAAAGTCATCATAACCCGTGGATGCCGCGGATGACGATTCGGCGGACGCCGGACGGTGTAGACGCTACTGGTCGTCGAGCGTGCGGCCCGCGGAGCAGCGGGTCTCGGCCGCGGTCTGTCCGGTGACATCGCTCGGCAGCGCCTCGACCGCGGGCGCGGGTGCAGCCGGGTCGGCGGGCGCGGGCTCAGCCGGCACCTCACCTTCAACGGGAGGCGCGACCGCAGTCGGGTCACCCACCGAAGCGAACGAGGTGTCCTGCGACGTCGGGTCGAATGTGACCGGCAGGTCGTTCTGCAGGGCGTAGTTGATCGCACCAGATGAGTCGGTCGGGCGCAACGCCCCTCCCCCGTCGACGTAGCCGGTCGGGTACTGCACGAAGGCGATCTTGTTCAGATCGGTGTCCTTCAACGCCTTCGCGATGGAGATCATGCTGGTGGGGTTCATCAGGCTGTCGGACAACTGCATGTTCGCGAGCGCGGCCTTCGCGATGGAGTAGAGCTTGACCGGGTCGCTCAGCGTGCCGTTCGACTGCAGCGTTCGGGCGAGCGACGACATGAAGACCTGTTGATTCGAGATGCGGCCGAGGTCGCTGCCATCGCCGACCCCGTGGCGGGTGCGGAGGAACTGCAGCGCCTGCATGCCCGAGAGCTCGTGCATGCCGGCGGGGAGGTAGAGATCGGTGTGCTCGTCTTCGATCGGTTCGGCCACGCAGACGGGAACTCCGCCGACGGCTTCGGAAAGCCCGGCCACACCCATGAACTGCACCGTGCCTGCGAACGGGATGGTCACGCCGACGAGCTGCTCGATGGTCTTGACGACGCACGGCATGCCGCCGAGCGAGAGCACCGAGTTGATCTTGACGTCGTACTGTTCCGACAGCGGCTCGCCGGCCGGGTCGGCAGGGTTGACGCACTCGGGCACATCGACGAGCATGTCGCGCGGGAAGCTGATCACCGAGGCGTTCGAGTGGTCTTCCGAGATGTGCATGAGCATCGTGACGTCGTTGAGGACCGCGGTCTCTTCATCAGGGTCGCCGAATCCATCGCCCTGGCCCTCGCGGCTGTCGCTGCCGATGAGGAGCAGGTTCACGCCGCCCTCGATCGCACCGACGTCGGGCACGCCCTCGAGCACGTCTTCGTTGCCGAGCGTGACGGTGGGTTTGGCGGTGTTGGCGAGGTCCCAGGCGGCGTATGCCGCGACGGAGAGACCGGAGACCAGCACGACAGCGACAACCGAGACCGTCACCTTCGCGATCGACCTCCACAGCGCGCGCCGCTTGAGCCGACCGTGGCGGACGACGGGGGTCGACGACGTGGCGCGCCGGGAACTGGAACGCGATTCGTCTCTCACCGGTGTCCTTTCGTCGTGTCGATCTCGCGGAGGGCGTGGGATTCGAACCCACGAGGCATTGCTGCCCACTGGTTTTCAAGACCAGCTCCATCGGCCGCTCGGACAGCCCTCCATGCCCGCGCGACGCTCCCGGAGGTGCTGATCGTGCAGGCTGGCCCCGATTCTAGCCGAAGCATGTTCCAGCCAGACTCGCAGGCCAGCCTGAAAAGGTGCTGAAGCACCCCTCAGGAGGGCAGACGAGCGGAGACTGCCCGATCAGCCCTCGTTGGCCTTCGCGCAGCGCACGGTGTCGCCGGTGATGCCGGTCACGTCATCGGGCAACGGCACGGTCGCGCCGGTATCGGCGGGCGGCGCTTCTGCCGAACCATCGGCAGGCGGCGCCGCCGGGTCCGCGGGCGCAGCAGGGGGGCCGGCGACCGTGCCGAATTCCGATCTGTCGATCGCAGTCGGGTCGATCACGAGCGGCTGATCGGCCCGGAGGGCGACGTTCACCGCCTCTGCGGAGGGCGATGGAAGCACTTCCGTGCGGTCCTCGTTGTACTCCGTCGGGTACTGCACGAACGCGATCTTCGACAGGTCGACATCGGCCAGGGTGCGGGCGATGGCGACGAGCTTCGTCGGGTCCTGGAGCGCATTGGACAGCTCCATGTTCGACAGCACGGCCTTCGCGATCGAGTAGAGCTTCACCGGATCGTTGAGTGTGCCGTCGCTCTGCAACGTGCGCGCGAGCGAGGCCATGAACGCCTGTTGACTCGCGATGCGGCCGAGGTCGCTGCCGTCGCCGACGCCGTGGCGGGTGCGAAGGAACGCGAGCGCGTCGTAGCCCGAGATGTTGTGGGTGCCTGCGTCGAGGTGCAGCCCCGAGTAGTCGTCGTCGACCCGGTCGGCGAGGCAGACCTCGACGCCGCCGACCGCCTCGGAGAGGGCAGCGACGCCCTTGAACTCGACGACGCCGGCGACGGGGATCTTGACGCCGGTGAGCTGCTCGATCGTCGCGACCACGCAGCCGAGTCCGCCGTGACCGAGCACGCTGTTGAGCGGAACGCCCGACATCGCCGAGAGCGGCCCGCTCTCGGGGTCGACGGGATCGGGGCACTCGGGCACCGGCACGATCATGTCGCGCGGAAAGCTGACGACCTCGACGTGCGAGTGGTCCTGCGAGATGTGCAACAGCATGTTCACGTCGTTCAGGACGCCCGGGTCCTCTTCGGGGTCGCCGAACGAACCGTCGAGCGGGCGCTTGTCACTGCCGACGAGCAGGAAGCTGAGACCGTCCTCCATCGCACCGATGTCGGGCACACCGTCGAGCAGGTGCTCGTTCGCGAGCTCGGTGCCCGGCTTCACCGACCCCACGAGGTCGACTGCCGCATAGGCGACGACCGAGGCGGCACTCACGGCGAGCACGGCGACGACGGATGCCGCGAGCTTCAGGTAGGTCGAAGCGGCACCGCGCTTCGGCAGTCGCCCGTGCCTCGGCACCGCCGTCTGCTCTGCGGCATCCCGCTGCTGTTCGCCCGAATCGCTCATCGCACCCCTCTGACCCGGCCGATTCTATGCCGACGGACTCGGATCATCCCGAGAGCGGCATGAACGCCGACCGTCAGGGCAGCGAGTCGAGCACCGCCGCGAGGCCGGCATCGTCGATCGAGCCGCCGACCTCGTTCGCAGCCTCGCGCACCTCGTCCGGCGCCTGGCCCATCGCGACGGCACGGCCCGCTGCACCGGCCCACGCGAACATCTCGAGGTCGTTGCGCCCGTCGCCGGCGGCGAGCACGCGGTCGATCGGCAGCTCGAGCCAGCCTCGAACCCGCTCGAGCGCCGTCGCCTTGTTGACGCCGTCGGGAGCGATGTCGAGCCACGCGGTCCAGCCGATGGCGTAGCTCACGTGGTGCAGGCCCATCTGGTCGACGATGCCGAAGAACTCGTCGAGTCCGTGCTCGAGGCTCGTGACGACGACGCGCGTGGCGCGATGGTCGAGCAGCTCCTCGAAGCGCACCTCGCGGGCGTTCTCGAGGTTCCACTCGGTCATGCCCTCGGTGTAGAGGCGGTACCCGTCGGGCAGTTCGACCATGAACTTGCCCGACGGCAGGAAGCCGCGGATGCGCTCGAGCACCTGGGTGGGGTCGAACGTCTCGACGTGGCGTCGCACGTAGCCGCCGGGCGCCGAGTCGTCGCGCTGCATCGTGATGGCGCCGTTCGCGCACACCACGTACTCGGGCGAGAGCCCGAGCTGCTCGAGCACGGGCGCGGTCGTCGACCAGGAGCGCCCCGTCGCGAGCGTGACGACATGACCGCGGTCGCGAGCGGCCGCGACCGCGTCGACGACGACGGAGTCGATCGACCCGTCTTCGTGCATGATCGTGCCGTCGACGTCGAGCGCGACGAACCATTGCTCGTCGAGATCGGCGTCGGGGCGCGTCATCCGCTCGATGCTCATGCGATCGGCTCGAGCACCTCGAGGCCGCCGAGGTAGCCGCGAAGCGCCTCGGGCACCACGACCGAACCGTCGGCCCGCTGGTGGGTCTCGAGGATCGCGACGAGCCAGCGCGTCGTCGCGAGCGTGCCGTTGAGCGTCGCGACCGGCGCCGTCTTGCCGGTCTCGGTGCGGTGGCGGATCTCGAGGCGGCGGGCCTGGAACGTCGTGCAGTTCGAGGTCGAGGTGAGCTCGCGGTACGCGTTCTGCGTGGGCACCCAGGCCTCGACGTCGTACTTGCGGGCGGCGCTCGTGCCGAGGTCGCCGGCCGCGGTGTCGATCACGCGGTAGGTGAGGCCGAGGTCCTGCAGCATGCCCTCCTGCCAGCCGAGCAGCCGCTCGTGCTCGGCCTCGGCGTCGGCCGGGTCGATGAAGGTGAACATCTCGAGCTTGTTGAACTGGTGCACCCGGATGATGCCTCGAGTGTCCTTACCGTGGCTGCCGGCCTCGCTGCGGTAGCAGGTCGACCAGCCCGCGTAGCGGATCGGCCCGTTCGAGACGTCGATGATCTCGTCGGCGTGGTAGCCGGCGAGCGCGACCTCGCTCGTGCCCGTGAGGTAGAGCTCCTGTTCTGGCAGGTAGTACACCTCGTCGGCGTGGGCGCCGAGGTAGCCGGTGCCCTGCATGATCTCGGGGCGCACGAGGGTGGGCGTGATGAGCGGGGTGAAGCCCGCCGCGATCGCCCGGTCGAGGCCCATGTTCATGATCGCGAGCTCGAGGCGGGCGCCGATGCCCTTGAGGTAGTGGAAGCGCGCGCCCGAGACCTTGGCACCGCGCTGCATGTCGATGGCGTCGAGCAGCTCGCCGATCTCGAGGTGGTCGCGCGGCTCGAAGTCGAACGCGGGGATCCCACCGACCTCGCGCAGCACGACGAAGTCGTCTTCGCCTCCCGCAGGCACCCCGTCGATGACGACGTTGCCGAGTCGCTGCACGGCGAGCGTGAACTCGGCCTCGGCGTCGCTCGCGGCCTGGTTCGCGGCCTTCACGCGGGCGGCGAGCTCCTGCGCCTCGGCGACGAGTGCCGCCTTGGCCTCCTTCGGCGCCTGCGCGACCTGCTTGCCGAACGCGTTCTGCTCGGCGCGCAGCGCTTCGAAGACCGTGATCGCGGTGCGCCGCGCCGCATCGGCCTCGACGGCGGCGTCGACGAGCGCCGCGGACTCGCCGCGGAGCTCTTGCGAGCGCTTGATGAGGTCGGGGTTCTCGCGAAGCAGCACGGGATCGATCACCCGAGCAAGTCTAGCCGCGGCATCCGACCCCTGATCTGCGGTTGCGGGCGTTCAGGGGGAATTCCGGCCCTGATGCAATACCGTGGGCTGCGTGACACCAGGCGAGCAGGGGGCGACGGATGGCGCGGGCGGGCGCCAGCGGGCCGCCGTGATCTTCAACCCCACCAAGCAGGGCGTCGAGACGCTGCGTGCGGCGGTCGCCGCGGCAGAGGCCCGACAGCAGTTCGCCCCGTCGCTCTGGATCGAGACCGCGGCCGACGATCCTGGCAAGGGCATGGCGCGCGAAGCCATCGAAGCCGGCGTCGACCTCGTGATCGCCGCCGGCGGAGACGGCACCGTGCGCTCGGTCGCCGCCGGCCTGCGCGGCACTGGAGTGCCGCTCGGGCTTGTGCCCATCGGCACCGGCAACCTCTTCGCCCGCAACCTCGAGATCCCGGTCGGCGACCAGGCCGACGCCGTCGTGCTGGCCTTCGCGGGCCTCGACCGCGCGGTCGACCTCATCGTCGCCGACATCACCCGGCCCGACGGCACCGACGAGAGCCACGTCTCACTCGTCATGAGCGGCATCGGCATCGACGCCGCGATGATCTCGAACACCAACCCCGACCTGAAGAAGCGCGTCGGCTGGCTCGCCTACGTCGACGCCGGCCTGCGAGCGCTGCCCGCCTCGAAGCCGTACCGGGTCGTGCACCGGGTCGACGCCGGCAGGCACCACCGCTCGAAGGTCTCGAGCATCCTCGTCGCGAACCTCGGCTACCTGCCCGGCAACATCGAGCTGATCCCCGACGCCGAGATCGACGACGGCCGCCTCGACGTAGTGGTGCTGGCACCCCGCAACCTGTTCGGCTGGCTGCTCATCTGGCGCAAGGTCACGTGGGAGAACCGCGTGCTCCGCAGGTCGGCGATCGGCCGCCAGTTCCTCGACCTCACGGGCGGCAACCGGCGCAGCGAGATCGTCTACCTGCGCGGGCGCTCGGTCGAACTCGAGATCGAGGGCGACGCCGAGGAGTTCGAGATCGACGGCGATGAGTTCGGACTCGTGGCCGCAGCGCGGTTCACGGTCGATCCGGCCGCGCTGATCGTGCGCGTACCGCACTGATCCCGCCGAGCGCGAGCAGGCCGAGCGCCGCCCACAGCGCGGCCTCGACCGCTGCGCCGGACAGGATGTTCGTGACCTGCTGGAGCGCCATCAGCTCGATCGTCTCGGCGTCGGGGGCACCGACCCAGCCGTTCATGCGCTCGACCCCGACGACGGCCGTGTTCCAGACGACGAGCGCGATGGCGGCTGCGATCACGGCGAACAGCCCGATGAACTCGAGGCTCCGCACCAGGGCGGGCCTGGGCTGCGACGACCCATGGACCGCCAGCAGCCGGCGCACGCCGAGCCCCGTGAGCAGCACGACCACGCCGAGGGTTCCGACGCGGACGAGCGCCGGCCCGACCGTCCACCCGAGGTCCCTCAGCGGATTGCCGCGGCCCGTCCCCGTGTAGAAGCTCGCGTCGTTGTTCACCGTCCAGATCAACGACGCACCGATGACCACGAACGCCGCGAGCGTGAACCAGGCGGCGATCACCCATGGCCGGAGCGTCTCCTCCGCCTCGGGTTCCCCTGCCGGATCGAGCGGCTGGAACGCTCGGATGAGCTCGTCGACTCCGTCGGTCGCGTCGGTGCCGGCAGGAGTGCGATCGTCGACGACCGGCGGCGTCACCGCGATCGGCATCGGCGGATCGGGAACACGGCGCGACTCCGTCGCCGGGGTCGATGCCGGCACCGGTGCGGGCCGCGCCGACGAGGCATCCGTCTCGCTCGCCCCCTGCCCCGGGTACCCGCGCTGGAATCGCGGGTCGAATCGCGGGTCGAGACCGGTGGCACCGTCGCTCATGTCGACTCCTCGGGTCGGGGCCGGTCGCTCCGATGCCGGCTCGCGGAGGCGATCACCAGCAGGCCGAGCAGGGCTGCGACGCCGACGAAGGTCGTGATCGGCGTCAGGGTGCCGGAGATCTGCATCATCCTCATCTGCCAGAGCACTTCCTCGCTCGGCTCACCGGTCCAACTCATGCCCCCTTGATTGCTCAGGTTCGTCTGGAGGCCCCACACCGTGCCGACCACGCACAGCAGCACCACCGCCACCAGCACGAGCACCGCGGGGTTCGTGGCGAGCCGACGGATCATCGCCGACCCTCGACGGGAGACGTCAGGGCATCGGCGAGGCGTGCCACGTCTCCGGCGCGGGCATGCCTGACGCCGGTCCAGACGAGCATCACGACGAGGCCGAGCAGTCCGGCCTGCACGAGTGAGGGCGCCAGGAGCCAGGACACCGTCTGGAGCGCTTGGTCGGCGGCCGTCGACTGGCCGTAGAAGCTCCCGGTGGAGATGCCGGCCCAATAGAGCGCCGCGCCGATGACGAGGGAGGCCGCGGCCACCACCCATGCCGCTGCGAACGCGCCGTCGGCGCGTCGCTGCATCGTGGGCGCCGGATCGCCGGTCCAACCCGAGAACGGCTCGGCGGCAGGCTCGGGCGGCGGATCCGCCGCCTCGGACATCGCTCGGGCCGTCGCAGCCCGCGTCTCAGGTCGCGGAAGCATGCCCTGGCTCGGCGACGCCGCCGTGACCGGCTCCGGTGCCGGCGGTTCGGGAACCCGTGGCGCCACCGCAGGCGGAGCAGCCGAGGCATCCGTCTCGGCTGCTCCGTGCCCCGGATACCCGCGCTGATAGCGCGGGTCGAACCGCGGGTCCAGACCGGTCGTGGCACCGTCGCTCACGTCAGCTCCTCGGGTCAGGGCTTCCCGATCAGTCGGGCTCGCCGCTCAACAGGCCGCGCAACCAGTCGCGCGCCTCGATGAAGATGCCGTCATCGTACTTCGAGTGGTACGCGACGGTCTGCTCGTCGGCGCGCGGATACGAGCCGAGGAAGATCACGTTGGGGCTCGTGCGACGAAGGCCGAGCAGGGCGTCGGCGACGCGCTCGTCGGCGATGTGCCCGTCGACGTCGACGACGAAGCGGTAGCGGCCGAGGGCATCGCCGATGGGTCGCGACTGGATGAGCGAAAGGTTCACGCCCCGCGTCGAGAACTGCTCGAGCATCGCGAGCAGTGCGCCCGGCTCGTCGTCGGGCAGCTCGACGATGAGGCTCGTCTTGTCGGCGCCGGTCGGCTCGGGCAGTTCGCGCGAGCGGCTGACGAGCACGAAACGGGTGACGGCGTTGGGGTTGTCGCCGATGTCGCGGGCGAGCACGTCGACGTCGAGGTGCTCGGTGATGCCGGGCGGTGCGACGGCCGCGTCGGCCTGACTGCCTTCGAAGAGGGATGCCGCGGCCGACACGTTGCTCGTCGCGGGAATGTGCCCGTGGTCTGGCAGTTCGCGCTCGAGCCAGCCGCGCGACTGCGCGTAGGCGACGGGGTGGGCGTTGACGACCCGCACGTCGGCGAGCGCGGTGCCGGGCCGGGCGACGAGCACGAAGTTCACCGGCACGAGGTACTCGCCGAGGATGCGGAGGCCGGGCACGGTCGCGAGCGCGTCCTGCGTGGCCGTGACGCCGCCATCGATCGAGTTCTCGATCGCGATCATCGCGGCGGTCGAGCGGCCGCTCGTGACGTCGGCGAGTGCTTCGCCGACGTTGTTGACGGCTCGCCAGTGCTTTCCGGCTGCCGCGGGGACCTGCTTCAGGGCCGCCTCGGTGAACGTGCCCGCCGGCCCCAGGTAGGAGTAGGTCTCCTCGGGCGGTGTGGGCGCGGCATCCGTCATGCAGGCCAGCCTATCCACCGGGCCGGGGCGGAACGGCTAGCGTCGACACCGTGCGACGCCGTGCGCCCGCGCGACGTCGTGCACCGTGAGGAGGGGCCGATGACCACGATCGACGCGCACCGGACCGTGCCCACCGATGTCGAGCGGCTCGCGGCGCTGCGCCGGATGAAGCGCGTCGCAGCCGGGCTGCTCGTCGGCGCGGCGGTCGTCTTCGCCGTCTCGTTCGCCCTGCAGGACGAGGTGCCGTGGCTCGCCTACGTCCGCGCGGCCGCCGAGGGCGCCATGGTCGGCGCGATCGCCGACTGGTTCGCGGTGACGGCACTGTTCCGCCATCCGCTCGGCATCCCGATCCCGCACACCGCGATCATCCCGAAGCGCAAGGACGAGATCGGCGCGAGCCTCGGCGCGTTCGTCGAGCACGAGTTCCTCTCCGACGACGTCGTGCTCGGCAAGCTCCGCTCGATCGGCATCGCCCGACGGCTCGGCGGCTGGCTCGCGACGCCCGCCAATGCCGAGCGACTGACCGCCGAGGCATCCGTCGCCGCACGCGGCGTGCTCACCCTGCTCGGCGACGACGACGTCGAGGACGTCATCGAGCGACTCGCCCGGCGCCATCTCTTCGAACCAGAGTGGAGCCCGGCGATCGGCCGGGTCGGCGCCCGGCTCGTGGCCGCCGACCAGCAGCGCGCCGCGGTCGACGTGGTGCTCGAGAAGGCCGAGGCCTGGCTCGAGGCGCACCCCGAGGCGTTCGGCAGCATGGTCTCCGATCGGCTCCCCCGCTGGATGCCCGGCTTCGTCGATCGACTCGTCGACGACCGCGCCGCCCGCGAGGTGCTCGCGTTCATCCGCACCGTGCGCGCCGATCCGGGGCATCCGCTGCGCATCGCGATCGACCGCTACCTCGCCGAGCTCGCCGACGCCCTGCAGCACGACCCGGCGATGATCGCCCGTGTCGAGCGGCTGAAGGACGAGCTGCTCGCGAGCCCGCGCGTGCGCGAGTTCGCCGGCGAGGCGTGGGCCTCGGTGAAGGCGACGCTCGACGCCTCGCTCGCCGACCCGTCGAGCGAGCTGCGCGCGGGGCTGGCCTCGGCCGTTGTCGAGGTGGGCGCCCGGCTCGTCGACGACGAGGTGCTCGCCGCGAAGGTCGACACCTGGCTGACGGATGCCGCGGCCTACGTCGTGCGCAACTACCGCCACGAGATCGCGGGGGTCATCACCGAGACCGTCGAACGCTGGGATCCGCGGGAGACGACCGAGAAGCTCGAGCTGCAGGTGGGCCGCGACCTGCAGTTCATCCGCATCAACGGCACCGTCGTCGGCGCACTCGCCGGGCTCGCGATCTTCTCGATCGCCACGGCGGTGCACGCGCTCGCCGGGTGAGCGATCCCGTGGGTTGAGGAGCGAGCGAAGCGAGCGTCTCGAAACCCCTGCTGCCCGGACATCGAGGTTTCGAGACGGCGCTGGCGCGCCTCCTCAACCCACGGATCGCGAGACGGCGCTGGCGCGCCTCCTCAACCCACGGGAGACTATGAGCATGCACGAGCGCGCAGGCACCCCGGCGACCGAATCCGACCTCATCGACGTGGAGGCCCTCGTCAGGGCCTACTACGAGCGGCATCCGGATGCCTCGGTGCCCGAGCAGCGCGTGGCCTTCGGCACCTCGGGCCATCGCGGCTCCGCCTTCAACACCGCGTTCAACGAGGACCACATCCTCGCCATCACGCAGGCGATCGTCGAGTACCGCGCCTCGCAGGGCATCACCGGCCCGCTCTTCATCGGCGCCGACACGCACGCGCTCAGCGCCCCCGCGCAGACGACCGCACTCGACGTGCTCGTGGCCAACCGGGTGCGCGTGCTCGCCGACGAGTTCGACGACTACGTGCCGACGCCGGCACTCTCGCACGCCATCCTGAAGTGGAACAACGACCCCGCCACGCGCGCAGAGGGCGAGGCCGACGGCATCGTCATCACGCCATCGCACAACCCCCCGCAGGACGGCGGGTTCAAGTACAACCCACCGCACGGCGGCCCGGCCGACTCCGACGCGACGAGCTGGATCGCCGCTCGCGCGAACGAGCTCATCGCCGACGGCCTGCGGGGCGTCAAGCAGGCCGAGCCGAGTGCCGTCGAGACCTACGACTTCCGCGGCAACTACGTCGAGGACCTCGCGAACATCATCGACTTCGACGCGATCCGCGAGTCCGGCATCCGCATCGGCGCCGACCCGCTCGGCGGGGCATCCGTCTCGTACTGGGGCGCCATCCGCGACCGCTACGAGCTCGACCTGACGGTCGTCAACGAGCGCGTCGACCCGGCGTGGTCGTTCATGACGCTCGACTGGGACGGCAAGATCCGCATGGACCCGTCGTCGCCGAGCGCCATGGCCTCGGTGCTCGAGCACGGCAGCAGCTTCGACATCCTCACCGGCAACGACGCCGACGCCGACCGGCACGGCATCGTCACGCCCGACGGGGGCCTCATGAACCCCAACCACTACCTCGCGGTCGCGATCGAGTACCTGTTCGGGCACCGGCCGAGCTGGCGAGCGGATGCCGCGATCGGCAAGACCCTCGTGTCGAGCTCGATGATCGACCGGGTCGCCGACGCGCTCGGCCGTCGCCTCTGGGAGGTGCCGGTCGGCTTCAAGTGGTTCGTGCCAGGCCTCGTCGACGGCTCGGTCGGATTCGGCGGCGAAGAGAGCGCGGGCGCCTCGTTCCTGCGCTTCGACGGCACCGTGTGGACGACCGACAAGGACGGCATCCTGCTGTGCCTGCTCGCCTCCGAGATCCGCGCGGTGACGGGCACGTCCCCCTCCGCGCTGTACGCGGAGCTCGTCGAGCGGTTCGGCGACCCCGCCTACGAGCGCACGGATGCCGCGGCATCCGCTGCCCAGAAGGCCGCGCTCAGCAAGCTCGACGGCGACGCCATCTCGGCGACCGAGCTCGCCGGGGATCCCGTCACGGCGAAGCTCTCCCACGCGCCGGGCAACGGCGCGGCGATCGGCGGGGTGAAGGTCGAGACGGCCGACGCGTGGTTCGCGGCACGGCCGAGCGGCACCGAAGACGTCTACAAGATCTACGCCGAGTCGTTCAAGGGGCCGGAGCACCTCGCCGAGGTGCAGGCCGAGGCGAAGGCGATCGTCGACGCGGCGCTCGCGGGCTGAGCCCGCTCCGCTCGAACACGGGTTTCGAGACGGCGCCGGCGCGCCTCCTCAGCCCACGGTCACTCCAGCGAGAAGTAGGTGACGCTGCCGCCGCCCGAGGCGAGCGCCTCGTCGACGTTCCAGTAGTCGGCGTCCTTCGTGTGCCCGCCGACCCAGACGGCGATGCCGTTGTCGCTGCGCTCGACCCGGGTGACGACCGCGGTGTGATCGCGGTCGCCCGAGCCGTCCCAGTCGAACTGGGCGATGTCGCCGACCTTCACGCTGCCGCGCTGCGAGTCGTCGAGCGGTGTCGCGAGGTCGGGGCGGCTGTACAGCCAGTCGCGCATCGCGGTCGAGCTGGACCAGCTCGGCGACATCGCGCCGGTCTCGCGGTCGTAGTACCAGCCCGCTTCCATCGCCCAGCCGCGGGCGACGAGCGACTGGCTCGCGAAGTTCGCGCAGTCGACACCGCTCAAGACGGTGTACGCCGCGGTGTTGTAACTGTTCCAGTGGGTGAGCACGTATCCCACCTGGGCGTCGATGGCCGGGCTCGAGGTGTAGGTCAGCGTGAGCGAGGGGCCGGGCGCGTGCACCTCGGCCTGCTCGATCTCGGTGAGCTGTGCCGCGAGGGAGGCGGGGGCCGCGGCGCCGGCGACGGTCGCGGTCCCCGGTGTCGCGACGGCGACGGGCGTGCCCGCGGCATCCGTGAACGCGACCGCGACGTCACCGAGGGCGGTGTCGGCGACGGCCGGCACCTGGAACGTGAGCTGATCGGAGGTCGCGGTGACGATCGGCGCGGCGACACCGCCGACGACGACCTGGCCGACCTGGTCGAGCTGCTCCCCCGCGACCGTGACCTGGGCGCCCCCGGTGAACGGGACCGCCGCCGTCGAGAGTCCACTCGTGACCGTCGGCCGCTTCGCGATCGAGACCGGCGCGGAGATGACGTCGCGATTCGCAGTCGACTCGGCCGAGGAGTCCCGGGCCGCGGCGAGCCTCGTCTCGTCTTCGGCGGATGCCGCGGCGACGGCGCCGAACGCGCTGACGCTCAGGATCGCACTCGCGCAGCCGAGGGCCATGAACCGGCGGGCGCCGCCGCTCGACGGCCGGCGGTTGCGCACGCGCTCGGCGCGGTGGCGTGCACGGCGCTCGGCGAGGAGCTCGAGCTCCGCCTGCTCCCCGGCCTCCTGCGTCGCCTCGGGCGTTGCCGAATGCACCGGCTTCACCGGACTCATCACCGTCGCCGTCTCATCGCGCTCCGGCTCGACCGGAACCGACGAGGGTTCACGGTAGGTGGAGCGTCGACGAACGGGGGGTTCGGAGGGCGCGGAGGCAGACGAGAAGAAGGTGAAGGGCACAGGGGGATTCCGGGTCGGCGTTTCGGGGGACATCACACCCCATCACGCGAAATTGTGAGGAACCCTCTCGAATTCTGGGAAGGCGGTGAGAGCGCGCTCCCGCCGGAATTCCGCCGCCACGGCACCACGGGCCGAGGCTCGTCTGCGCCAGGCGGTTGAAACTGTTCTAGTATTTATAGAACAGTTACGAAAGGCTGCGCCGATGCTGATCCGAGTCGATCCCGCGAGCGACACGCCGATCTTCGCCCAGATCGCCGCGTCCGTGCACGCCGATGCCGCGGCCGGCCGACTCCGTGCCGGCGACCGCCTGCCGTCGGCCCGCGACGTCGCCTCCTCGCTCGGCGTCAACCTGCACACGGTGCTGCGCGCCTACCAGCTGCTGCGCGACGAGGGACTCGTCGATATGCGGCGCGGTCGCGGCGCGGTCGTCACCGAGGCGGTCGAACCGCTCGCGCAACTGCATCACGACATCACCGCGCTCGTCGCCCGCGCCCGCACCCTCGGCCTCGCAGCCGATACACTCGCCGCCCTCGTGAAGGAGACCTACCGATGACCGCGTCAGCCGACGTCCGCACCGCCCGCCACCGTTTCCTGCTCGTCGGATGCGCCTTGCCCGCGGCATTCACCGTCATCGCCGTCGTGCTCATGCTGAGCTGGCTTCCCGAGGTCCCGGCGACGGTCGCCACGCACTGGAACGGCAGCGGCCCCGACGGATTCGGCCCCGCGTGGACGGTCCCGCTCGGAACCGCCGTGGTCGGGCTCGGGCTCGTCGCGCTCTTCGCCGCGATCATGCTCACCGGCACGCGCGGCGGCCAGTGGGGCCCGATGCTGCGGCTGCTCGGCGCACTGTCGATCGGCACCAACGTGCTCATCGTCGTCGGCATCACCTGGTCGTTCGGCATGCAGCGGGGGCTCGCCGACGCGCACGACGCACCCGACATCGGCCTGCAGTTCATGGTGTGCGCGGTGCTCGCGCTCGCGACGGGATTCGTCGGGTGGCTCGTGCAGCCGAACGTCACGACCGACGGCCGTACGCCGGCGCGCACCGTCGAACCGCTCCACCTCGCCGCCGGCGAGCGGGCCGTCTGGGTGCGCACCACGGCGATGAACCGGACCGGGGTGATCGTCATCGTCGTGAGCATCCTCGCACTCGCGATCGGCACCGTCGTCGTTGCGGCGAGCGGCTCGACGGCGTGGTGGGTCATGCTCGGCGTGACCGTGCTGCTCGCCCTTCTCGCCCTCACCACCCTGGTCTTCCGGGTGCGGGTCGACGACCGCGGACTCGTGGTCCGCTCACCCCTCGGCATCCCGCGCTTCCAGGTACCGATCGACGACGTCGAGGCCGTCGCGGTCACGAGCGTGCAGCCGACCGCGGAGTTCGGCGGCTGGGGCATCCGCCTCGCGCCCGACGGGACGTTCGGCATCGTGCTCCGCGCCGGCGAGGCGCTGCAGGTCACCCGCCGCAACGGTCGTCGCTTCGTCGTGACCGTCGACGACGCGGCCACCGCGGCAGCCCTCCTCGAGGCGCTCAGCGCGCGGGCTCGCCTCGAGCCGCCTCGCTGAGGCCGGCGCGGCGCGCACGCAGTCCCGCGATCACGAGCGGCACGAGCACGAGCAGTGCCACGACGTTCACTCCCGCGAAGCCCGCAGCCCCCAGCACGACGCCTGACAACGCAGCGGATGCCGCGGCCGCGAGGTTCATCGCGGCATCCGTCGCGCCCTGCAACGGCACGCGGATCGACGGCTCGACCGAGGTCGTGAGCAGCGTCGAGCCGCCGATGAGCCCGCACGACCAGCCGAGGCCAAGCAGGCCCAGCGCGAGCGGCACGAGCAGCATGTCGTCGGCGGGCGCCAGGATGCCGATGAGCGCGGCGCTCGTGAGGATAGCGGCGCCGATGGCGATCACTCGCGGCGGGCCGATGCGGTCGGCGAGCCACCCGACGAGCGGGCTGGCGCCGTACATGCCGATGATGTGGATGCTGAGCACGACGCCGACGAGCGAGAGCGAGAGACCGTGCTCGGTCATGTGCACCGGGGTCATCACCATGACGCCGATCATCACCGTGTGCGAGCACACGATGGCGAGGATCGCGAAGAGCGACCTCGGTTCGCGCACAGCGGTGCGGAACGCCGCCCACGCCCCGACCGGTTCGGCAGCCGGTGCCGCTCCCCCGGCGTCGACGACGTGGTCGGGGGCGAGCTCATCGGCCTGCGTGTCGGTGACGTCGGGAGCGCTGCTCGCGGCATCCGTCGCCATCGTGCCGGGCTTCGGCAGCCGCAGGAGCGTGGCCACGAGCAGGGTCGAGAGCGCGAACGCGACGCCCGAGAAGAGGAACGGACCGACGAGGGGCGGCAGGCCGAGCGCGATGCCGACGGCGTCGCCGGTGGAGGCGAGCAGCGGGCCGGCGACCGATCCGATGGTCGTGGCCCAGAGCACGATCGACATCGAGCGCGCCTCGAACCCGGCGGCGGCGACCTCGGTCGCGGCGAAGCGCGCCTGCAGGCCCGCCGCGGCGCCCGCACCGAACGCGGCGAGCCCGAGGAAGACGAACGGCACCCAGCCGCTCGCGGCGGCGGCGATCACAAGCACGGCGCCCGTCGCGGCGAGCGCGTAGCCCGTCGCGAGCGCGACGTGGCGGCCCGAGCGCACCGCGAGACGCGCGAGCGGGATGGCGACGATCGCGGCGCCGAGCACGCTCGCCGACTGCGCGAGGCCGGCAAGGGCGACGACGCCCGTGAGCTCCTCGACGAGGAGCGCCGCGACGGCGATGCCCGAGGCCACGCCGACGCCGGCGAGGAGCTGATTGACCACCAGCACCGTGAGCGAGAGGCCGCGATGCGGCACGCGCTCACTCATACTCGGGCGCTGCGGGCAGGCCGAAGAACTCCTCGAGCGTCGTGATGCCGTTCTCGTGCATCTCGGTCGCGAGCGGCACGCCGACGTAGCGGTAGTGCCACGGCTCGAACTCGTAGCCGGTGACGTCGGTCTTGTCGGCCGGGTAGCGCAGGATGAACCCGAACCGCCAGGCGTTGTCGCGCAGCCAGATTCCCTCGGGGGTGTCGGCGAAGCACGCGTCGAGCGAGCAGTCGCCGCTGTCGGCGCCGATGTCCATGACGAGTCCGGTCTGGTGCTCGCTGAACCCGGGACGCGCCGTCAGCAGGTCGTCGCCGTCGTAGATCTCCTCCTGCGACTCGTACGAGCGGAACGCGCTGTTCGAGGCGAGCGTGAGGTCGGCCTCGTCGGACGCCGCCTGGAACATCGCGACGACCGCGTCGGCGGCCTCCTGGCGCAGCATCGGATCCCACGTGTGCGGCACGTCCACCTCGACGAGGTCGTCGGGCTCGAAGTCCTGCGGGTTCATGGGGCGCAGTTTGTTCACGACGACCCAGATGCTGTTCGGTTCGTCGAGGGAGTGCGCAGCGCGGTCGAAGGTGTCGACGCCCGCGGGCGGCGGGGCGGCAGCGGGGGCAGGGCGCGGAGTCGCGGACGTCGCCGAACCGGATGCCCCGTCGGCCGTCGATCCCGCGGCCGCACCGCCCGAAACCGCACCGATCACGACGACGGCGACGGCGACGAGGGCGAGGCTCAGGGAGGCGGCGATCACGAGACGACGCTTCTGCCCCGCCTCGTCGGACGGGTCCTGGCGTTCACTCGATGACACCGCTCGAGTCTACGCCGGGCTCGAGAACGCAGCTGGGAGAGCGCTGGTCGGGGCGCCGGTGCGATGTCGGCGCGACGCCGGCAGCGCCCCGTGTCGACACGATCCGCGATCACGTCTCGGTAACGAAGCACTACCGTGAGAGCGCTCTCTTGACTTTCGGATTCGTCGATGGCTAGCATCATGGCTGCATCGTGAGAGCGCTCTCACCACGGGTGGGCGGCGCGTCTCACGTGACCATTCCGACACCCACGCACACGCACACAAGGGAGTGACCGTGAAGCTTTCACGACGCACCAAGGCGATCGCCGCCGCAGCAGGCGCCGCATCCATCGCCCTCATCGCCGCCGGCTGTTCGCCGGCGGCCGATTCCGGAGAGGGAGACGGCGGCAAGATCGAACTGACCGTCGCCACCTTCAACGACTTCGGCTACACCGATGAACTCCTGCAGGAGTACATGGATGCGAACCCGAACATCACGGTCGTGCAGAACAAGGCCGCGACCTCGAACGACGCACGCGCCAACTACTTCCAGAAGCTCGGCAAGACCGGCCTCGCCGACGTCGAGGCGATCGAGGTCGACTGGCTGCCCGAGGTCATGCAGTACTCCGATCTGCTCGCCGAAGTGCCCTCGGGCACCGCCGACCGGTGGCTCGACTGGAAGGTGCAGGCCGCGACCGACGCCGACGACCGCCTGATCGGGTACGGCACCGACATCGGCCCCGAGGGCGTCTGCTACCGCTCCGACCTGTTCGCGGCAGCCGGCCTGCCGACCGACCGCGAGTCGGTCGCGACCCTGCTCGAGGGCGACTGGGCCAAGTACTTCGAGGTCGGTGCGCAGTACTCCGCTGCGACCGGCAAGGCCTGGTTCGACTCGGCCGGCGGCACCTACCAGGGCATGGTCAACCAGGTCGAGGCCGCCTACGAGGACCCCGACTCCGGCGAGATCATCGCCACCGAGAACCCCGACGTCGAAGACATCTACAACCAGGTGCTCGACGCCAGCGCCGCCCAGTCGGCCCACCTCGGCCAGTGGAGCGACGACTGGTTCGCCGGCCTCTCGAACGGCGCCTACGCGACCATGCTCTGCCCGGGCTGGATGCTCGGCGTCATCTCGGGCAACGCCGAGGGCGTCACCACGTGGGACGTCGCCAACGTCTTCCCCGCCGGCGGCGGCAACTGGGGCGGTTCGTACCTGACCGTTCCGGCCAACGGCGAGCACGTCGAGGAGGCGCAGAAGCTCGCCGACTGGCTGACCGCTCCCGAGCAGCAGATCAAGGCGTTCGTCAACGCCGGCACCTTCCCGAGCCAGAACGAGGCCTTCACCGACCCCGCACTGACCGACTACACGAACGAGTACTTCAACAACGCCCCCGTCGGCCAGATCTTCACCGATCGCGCCAACGCCGTCACGGTGGCCCCGTTCAAGGGCGAGTTCTACTTCCAGGTCAACGACGCCATGCAGAAGGCCCTGACGCGTGTCGAGGACGGCACGCAGGACAAGCAGGCCTCGTGGGACCAGTGGGTCTCCGAAGTCGAGGCGATCGGCTAACCGCCGAGTGCCCGCGGGGCGTGTCGCGTCGTGCTCGACGCCGACGCGGCACGCCCCGCTCCCGACCGCCGCACCCACCTCCTGAAAGAGCACCATGACCGCAACCGAGACGGATGCCGCGACCGGCACCCGCACGAACGGCACCGCCGCTCCCCCGCCGCGGCACGAGCCCAGAGGCATCCGTCGCCTGGCGTTCTCCCAGCGGCTCAGCCGGTGGGACCTGAAGCTGTCGCCCTACCTCTACATCTCGCCGTTCTTCATCCTCTTCATCGTGACCGGGCTCTTCCCGATCGCGTACACCGCGGTGATCTCCTTCATGGACTGGGACCTCGTGCGCGGCACGGGCACCTTCATCGGCTTCGATCAGTACGTCTACGTGCTCACCCAGCCGAAGTTCTGGATCGCACTGCGCAACACCTTCAGCATCTTCCTGCTCTCGAGCGTGCCGCAGCTCCTGCTCGCGATCTTCATCGCCGCGATGCTCGACCAGAACATCCGGGCGAAGACCTTCTGGCGCATGGGCGTGCTCGTGCCCTACGTCATGGCGCCCGTCGCCGTGGCCCTCATCTTCAGCAACATGTTCGGCGACAAGTACGGCCTCGTGAACACGATCCTGCAGGACATCGGCCTCTCGCCGGTCATGTGGCACAGCGACGCGTTCGCGAGCCACATCGCGATCGCGACGATGGTGAACTTCCGCTGGACCGGATACAACACGCTCATCCTCCTCGCCGCGATGCAGGCGATCCCGCGGGACTACTACGAGGCGGCCGCCATCGACGGCGCGTCGAAGCTCCGCCAGTTCTTCGCGATCACCGTGCCGAGCCTGCGCCCGACGCTCATCTTCGTGATCATCACGTCGACGATCGGCGGCCTCCAGATCTTCGACGAGCCGCGCATGTACGACCAGTACGGCACGGGCGGCGCCGACTCGCAGTGGCTGACGATCACCCTCTACCTCTACGACATCGGCTGGGGGCAGTGGAACTTCGGCCGCGCCGCAGCGCTCGCCTGGATCCTGTTCCTCATCATCCTCGCGATCGGTGTCGTCAACCTGCTCGTGACCCGACGTCTCGTGCGCGACGAAGGGAGCACCCGATGAAGCGCCCCGGCTGGTTCGTGTACTCGAGCCTCGTGATCGTGCTCGGCGCGGCCCTCTTCCCGTTCTACTGGTCGTTCCTCATCGGCTCCGGTGACGCCTCGACCATCCGCGACCCGAACATGTCATGGCTGCCCGGCGGGAACTTCCTCGCCAACGCGGCATCCGTGATCAACGACCCCGCCGTGAACTTCTGGCGGGCGCTGTGGAACTCGATCTACAGCTCGGCCCTCATCGCCGCCTCGGTGGTCTTCTTCTCGACGCTCGCGGGCTGGGCGTTCGCGAAGCTGCGGTTCCGGGGCTCGAAGTGGCTGCTCGTCTTCGTCGTCGCGACCATGGCCGTGCCCACGCAGCTCGGCGTCGTGCCGCTCTACATCCTGTTCGCCGACCTCGGCTGGACCGGCAACATCGGCGCGATCATCATCCCCGCCCTGACGAGCGCCTTCGGCGTCTTCTGGATGACCCAGTACCTGCAGCAGGCCGTGCCCGACGAGCTCATCGAGGCGGCACGCGTCGACGGGGCATCCTCGTTCCGCACCTTCCTGACGGTCGCACTGCCTGCCGCCCGGCCCGCCGCCGCGATGCTCGGCCTCTTCACCTTCGTGTCGGCGTGGAACAACTTCTTCTGGCCGTTCATCGTGCTGGACCGCAACGACCCGACGCTGCCCGTCGCGCTCTCGCTCCTGCAGTCGAACTACTTCGTCGACTACTCGATCGTGCTCGCCGGCGTGCTGCTGTCGACGATCCCCCTGCTCATCCTGTTCGTGTTCGCGGGCAAGCAGCTCGTGAGCGGCATCATGGCGGGAGCCGTGAAGGGATGACCATCGACTTCCGAGAGGACCTCACCACAGTGACCGATGTCACCAGCCGACCGTTCCCGTCCGACTTCCTGCTCGGCGCAGCGACCGCGGCGTTCCAGATCGAGGGCGCTGCCTTCGAAGACGGCCGCACGGCCTCGATCTGGGACACCTTCTGCCGGGTCCCGGGCGCGGTGATCAACGGCGACGACGGGGATGTCGCGTGCGACCACTATCACCGCATGCCGCAGGACGTCGCGCTCATGCGGGAGCTGGGCCTCCAGACCTACCGCTTCTCGACCTCGTGGTCGCGGGTGCAGCCCGACGGCGGCCCGGTGAACCCGAAGGGCGTGGACTTCTACTCCCGCCTCGTCGACGAGCTGCTCGGCGCCGGCATCAAGCCGTGGCTCACGCTCTACCACTGGGACCTGCCGCAGGCCCTCGAGGACCTCGGCGGGTGGACGAACCGCGACACGGCGTTCCGCTTCCGCGACTACGCGCTCGCGATGCACGACGCCCTCGGCGACCGCGTCGACGTGTGGACGACGCTCAACGAACCGTGGTGCTCGTCGTTCCTGAGCTACACCGGCGGGGCGCACGCACCGGGGCGTCAGGATGTCGCGGCGGGCCTCGCCGCCGGCCACCACCTGCTGCTCGCCCACGGCCTCGCCGTGCAGGCACTGCGAGGCCGCGACCCCGAGCTCGAACTCGGCATCACGCTGAACCTCACGGTCGCGAAGCCGGTCGACCCGACGCACCCCGGCGACGTCGACGCCGCACGCCGCATCGACGGCCAGTTCAACCGCTTCTTCCTCGACCCGATCTTCCGAGGCGAGTACGCCGACGACCTGCTCGCCGACGTCGGCGCCCTCGGCCTCGACGCGGTCGTGCAACCCGGCGACCTCGACGTGATCTCCACCCCGATCGACACGCTCGGCGTGAACTACTACCACGGCGAATACGTGAGCGACCGGCCGGCGGGGCAGCCGTTGCTCGCGCAGGCGCCGACCGACCGCGCCATCCGCTCGCCGTTCCCGGCCGCCGACGGCGTCTTCAACCATCCCCAGGGCCTTCCGCTCACGGCGATGGAATGGGAGGTGCAGCCCGACGGGCTCCGCGAGCTCCTCGTGCGGGTGCACGAGGACTACGCGGCATCCGCCGGCGTGCGCCTCTTCGTCACCGAGAACGGCGCGGCGTACGACGACGTCGTCGCTGCCGACGGAGCGGTGCACGACGTCGAGCGCACCGAGTTCCTCGAGGCGCACCTCGGGGCGATCCTCGACGCAATCGACGAGGGCGTGCCGGTGCACGGCTACTTCTACTGGTCGCTCATGGACAACTTCGAGTGGGCATGGGGCTACGACAAGCGCTTCGGCATCGTGCGGGTCGACTACGACACGCAGGAGCGCACGGTGAAGGACAGCGGGCTCGCCTACGCCGCGATCATCCGCGAGCGGGCGCTGCCGGTGACGCCGGCGCAGATGAGCTGAGCCGCGACCCCCGACCGCACCTGGCGGAAATAGACTGACGGCAGACAAGGGGGTGGTGATCGGATGCGTTCTGCGGCACCGACGCTCGAAGCGGTCGCCCGAGAGGCGAAGGTGTCCCGCGCGACCGTGAGCCGGGTCGTCAACGGCTCGCCGAAGGTGAGCGCCGACGTGGTCACGGCCGTGAACGCGGCGATCGCCAAGCTCAACTACGTGCCCAACCGTGCGGCTCGCTCGCTCGCGAGCCGCACCTCGGGGGCGATCGCGCTGATCGTGCCAGAAGACACGACCCGGTTCTTCGGCGACCCGTACTTCGCCGCGATCGTGCAGGGCATCACCCGGCGCCTCGACGAGAGCGACTACCTGCTGAACCTCCTCGTCGCGTCGACCGACCCGGGCCACAAGACCAGGCGCTACCTCCGGTCGGGGATCGTCGACGGTGCGCTCGTCGTCTCGCACCATGAGGGCGACGAACTGCAGCACGACGCCGGCATGACACTGCCGCTCGTCTTCGGCGGCCGGCCGTCGTCGGAGTTCGACGACCACATCTTCGTCGACGTCGACAACGTCGAGGGCGGCCAGCTCGGCACCCGGCATCTCGTCGACCTCGGCCGCCGCCGCATCGGCACGATCACCGGCCCCCTCGACATGCCGGCCGGCATCGACCGGCTCGCCGGCTTCCGACAGGCCATGGAGGCCGCCGAGATGCCCGTCGACGCGGTCGAGACCGCCGACTTCACGGCCGCCGGAGCGGTCGCAGCGACCCGGCGCCTGCTCGACCGGGTGCCCGACCTCGACGGGCTCTTCGTCGCGAGCGACCTCATGGCGACCGGTGCGCTCGCCGTGCTGCGCGAGCGCGGTCGATCGGTGCCGGATGACATCGCCGTCGTCGGCTTCGACGACAGCCCCGCCGCGACCTCCTCGGCGATTCCGCTGACGACCGTGCACCAGCCGTCGGAGCAGATGGGCTTCGAGATGGCCGACCTGCTGCTGCGGCACCTGGCGGGCGACGCCGACGTGCCGCGTCGCAACATCATGCCGACCCGTCTGGTGCGGCGCGCGTCGGCGTAGGCCCTCGGCCTCGGCTCAGTCGCGTCGGAGGACACGAGTCGCGTCCGAGGCAACGGAGCAGCGTCCTCCGACTCGACTCGCGTCCTCTGATGTGAAGACCGGCTACGTCGGCGGTCAGGTCGCCAGCGGCCCCTGCTCGAACACGACGCCCGCGACATCCGTGAACCGGCCCTTCATGACGGCAATCGCCTCGGGGTTCTCGTCGACGAGCACGAAGCGGCGGCCGAGCGTCGCGGCGACCGCGCCGGTCGTGCCCGAGCCGGCGAAGAAGTCGAGCACCCAGTCGCCCTCGCGCGTCGAGGCCTGCACGATGCGCCGCAGGATGCCCTCGGGCTTCTGCGTCGGGTAGCCCGTCTTCTCGCGCCCGGTCGGCGAGACGATCGTGTGCCACCACACGTCGGTCGGCAGCTTGCCGAGCTCCGCCTTCTCGGGCGTCACGAGCCCCGGCGCCATGTACGGCTCGCGGTCGACCGCGGTCGAGTCGAACCAGTACGCCGACGGGTTCTTCACGTACACGAGGATCGTGTCGTGCTTCGTCGGCCACTTGCGCTTCGCCTTGGCGCCGTAGTCGTAGGCCCAGATCAGCTCGTTGAGGAACGACTCGCGACCGAACAGCGCATCGAGCAGCACCTTCGCGTAGTGCGCCTCACGGTAGTCGAGGTGCAGGTACAGCGTGCCGTCGTCAGCGAGCAGCCGCCATGCCTCGATGAGCCGCGGCTCGAGGAAGCCCCAGTAGTCGTCGAAGCGGTCGTCGTAGCGCAGCAGGTCGCCGCGGATGCGCTCGTAGCGCCTGCCCGCGAAGCCCGTGATGGTGCCGACCGCGCCCGCAGAACCCTGCGCGGACTCGGCGTCATCCGTCGGCGCGACGCGCACGTGGCGGGTCGACTGCCGCGACTGGGCCCGACCGGTGTTGAACGGCGGGTCGAGGTAGATGAGCGTGAACCGCCCGTCGGGGAAGGTCGGCAGCACCGCGAGGTTGTCCGCATGGATGATGCGGTCGGGTTCGTCGGTGCTCACCCGTCCAGTCTGTCAGCTCGATGCCGCAGGTTGAGGAGCGCCCGACGAAGGAGGACGCGTCTCGAAACCCGGCCGCTCGCACGCGGGGTTTCGAGACGGCGCTGGCGCGCCTCCTCAACCCACGAGACGGCGCTGGCGCGCCTCCTCAACCCACGGACTACTCGACTTCGAGGCGGATCGTGCCGCGGAACCGGTCGGCTCGGGCGGGCTCGGGCCGCGAGGCATCCGTGCCGTCGTCGGCGAAGGAGATGCCCTTGTCGCCGTCGCCCGGCAGCGGCGCCGGGGCGGGCAGCCGGCTCTGCCGGTCGAGCTCGGCCTGCGCCTCGTGCTTGCGCGGTGCGAAGACCTCGTCGCCGATCATCATGATGCCGCCGCCGCTGCCGCCGCGCTTGGTCTTGTCGGAGAGGTCGATCCAGCCGCGCCGCACGGCGTACGCCACGAAGGCGACGACGAGCGCGGCGATGCCGAGCCAGATCCACCAATCCACCCGGCGAGTCTAACGGGGATCGCTGAGCCTTCCTCGCACGGGGTCAGGGCACCCGGTACAGCCACTCCTGCGTCGAGAACTTCGACGCGACGAGCGCCTCGGCCTCGGCGAGTTCGTCGGCGCCCACCGTGCCGGGGGTCGCGCCGTAGAGCGAGGTGAAGGTCTGCTTCAGGCTCTCGATGACCGCCGCACGGCTGAGGCCCGTCTGCGAGCGCAGCGGGTCGACCCGCTTGGCCGCCGAGGCGATGCCCTTGTCGCTGATCTTCTCGCGGCCGATGCGCAGCACCTCGAGCATCTTCTCGTTGTCGAGGTCGTACGACATCGTGACGTGGTGCAGCACCCCGCCGGATCCGAGTCGCTTCTGCGCGGCGCCGCCGATCTTGCCGAGCGGGCTCGCGATGTCGTTGAGCGGCTGGTAGGTCGCCTCGATGCCGACCGCGCGCAGTCCCTGCAGCACCCAGTCGTCGAGGAAGGCGTAGGAGTCGGCGAAGCTCATGCCCTGCACGAGCTCGCCCGGCACGTAGAGGGAGTACGTCACGACGTTGCCGCGCTCCATCATCATCGCGCCGCCGCCCGAGATGCGGCGCACGACGTCGAAGCCGTACTTCTCGGCGCCCTCGGGGTCGACCTCGTTCTTCACCGACTGGAAGCTGCCGATGACCACGGCCGACTCGTCCCACTCCCAGAAGCGCAGCGTGGGCTTGCGGCGCCCCTCGCCGACGCGGGTCGCGAGCACCTCGTCGAGGGCGAGGTGCGTGCGCGGCGGCACGGCCGCGTCGTGCACGATCTCCCATTCGTAGTCGGCCCAGCTCGTGGCATCCGTCATCGCCCGCCGCACGGCCACCGCGATCGCTTCGGCCGAGAAGCCGAGCATGACGGCGTCGGGGCGGAGGCCCGCGGCGATCGCCGCCGCGATCTGCTTCGCATCGGATGCCGCGGAGAGCCCGCCGAGCGCTGCGTCGATGTCGCCCAGCGCCTCGTCGGGTTCGAGGAAGAAATCGCCCGCGACGCGCGGGTTCACGATCACCCCGTCGCGCACATCGAAATCGACGACCACGAGCTTGCCACCGGGCACCTTGTATTCACCGTGCATGCGGTACAGCCTACGGATGCCGGGCGACGCTGCGGCGTCCTACGATCGAGGAGACGGCAGGGGGCCCGAGATGACGACGTTCTACCTGGCACGCCACGGGGAGACGACCTGGCACGCCGACCACCGGTACGCGGGCAATTCGGATGTCCCGCTGACGCGCCACGGTCTCGGACAGGCCGCCGCCCTCGGGGCCTGGGCGGTCGACGCGAGCCTCGACGCGATCGTGGCATCGCCGCTCAGCCGCGCGCGGCGTTCGGCCGCGCCATCCGTCGAGACGACCGGGCTCGCGCTGCGCGTCGACGACCGGCTCGTCGAGATCGACTTCGGCGACGGCGAGGGGCTGACTCCGGCCGAGCTCGCCGAGCGGTTCCCCGCCGAGTGGGCGGCGTTCTGCCGGGCGCCGGCGACGAACCCCTTCCCGGGCGGCGAACGCGGACGCGACGGCATCGCCCGCGCCCTACCGGTCTTCGACGAGCTCGTCGAGGAGTTCCCCGACGGGCGCGTCCTGATCGTCGCGCACGCGACGCTCATCAGGCTGCTCTTCTGCGAGCTGGCCGGCATGGATCCCGACGGCTACCGCGACCTGCTGCCCGTGCTCGGCAACTGCAGCATCACCACGATCGTCTACCCCTGGGCGACCGAGTCGGAGCTCACGAGCCATCCGCGCATCCGGCTGCTCGGCTTCGACGTGCCGCCGGGGCGTGCCGCGGTCTGAGCGGCGTCTCGACCATCCGACGAACCGACTGACCGCTCGTCGATAGCCTGTCGGCATGCTCGTCATCGCCTCGGTGCTCATGCTCGTGCTCGCCATCGGCCACTCGCTGCTCGGCGAGCGCTTCATCCTCGTGCCGCTCTCGCGGCAGCACGAACTGCCACGAGTGGCTGGAGCGGACTTCCCGCTCGCGACGCTGCGGTTCGCCTGGCATGTCACGTCGGTGCTCGCCCTCGCCATCGCCATCGCGCTGGCGCTGTTCGCGTTCGATGCCAGCGTCGATGCCGCGATCGCGGCGATCGGGTGGTGCCTCATCGCGGCGAGCCTGCTGCCGCTGGTGTTCAGCCGCGCACGACACCCGTCATGGCTCGTGCTCGCTGCGGCCGGTGTGCTGTGCGTGGCGTGGGCGATGCTCGACTGACGACGCGCCTCAGTCGACCGCGAACCGCTCGTCGAGCCAGCCGATGAGGTCGGCCCGCACCTCGGCCCGGTTCGTCTCGTTGAAGATCTCGTGCCGTGCGCCCTCGTAGACGATGAGCTCGACATCGACCAGGCCCGAGCGGTGCACGTAGGAGTTCGCGAGCTTCGCCGCGCTCTCCTCGCCGCCGAGCGGGTCGTCGGAGCCGACCATGATGAGCAGCGGCAGCTCGGCGGGCAGGTCCCGCGCCGGCCGACCGAGCAGGCGCAGCGAGTCGACCGTGCCGAACAGCTTCCGCAGCGGCACGGCGGTCGTGTACGGGTCGGCCATGAAGGCGGGCGCGACGTCGGGGTCGCGGCTGAGCCACTCGACCGGGGTCGGCCCGAGGTGCTTGTGGCGGGCGTTCAGGTCGCCGCCGTTCATGTCGAACAGCGTGCGATAGGCGGTGCCGGTGAGCACGACGCCGTCGTACTTCTCGGCGCTGCGGTTCACGATGATCTGCGACATGAGCGAGCCCCACGAGTGGCCGAGCAGCACGAGCGGCAGCTCGGGACCCTCGGCCTCGCGGATGACGCCGCTGAACTGCTCGACCGCGTCGATCGTCGCCCGGAGTCCGCCAGGACCGAGTCGGCCCATGCGGGTGAGGTCGCCGCCGTGGTGCTCGAAGCCGGTTTGGCCGTGGCCGCGATGGTCGTCGGCCCAGACCGAGTAGCCGGCGGCGTTCAGCGCTTCGATCAGCTCGCCGTAGCGGCCGATGTGCTCGCCGACGCCGTGCGCGAGCTGGATCACCGCGGTCGCGCCGGGCACCCGCCACGACTCGTAGTGGATCCTGACCCCGTGCGCATCGGTGAAGGTCGCCATGCCGACATCATGGCAGGCCGGCCATCCCGATGGTCGATGAACCCGCGGTGGGTAGGCTCTGGCCTGTGACCGACGTTGTTCCACACCTCGACCTCGCCGACCCCGCCTTCGACGTCACGTCGGAGCCCGTGCTCGAGGCCCGCAATGCGGGCTGGTACGCCGAGACGCCCTACGGCTGGGCGATCCTGCGCTACGACGAGGGCACCGCCGTGCTGAAGGATCGCCGATTCCAGCAGGGCAACGCGCGCTGGCCGGCGCAGAACGGCATCCACGACGGACCGTGGCAGCAGTGGTGGGGCGAGACCCTGCTGAGCATCGAGGGCGACGATCACCTGCGCCTGCGGCGCCTGCTCGGCCCCGCGTTCCGGAGCCGGGCGATCGAGGCGATGCGACCGCGCTTCCAGGCGCTCGCGAACGAGCTCATCGACGGCTTCGCTCCGCGCGGCCGAGTCGAGTTCGTGTCGGAGTTCGCGGAGCCCTACGCCTCCCGCATCCTCTGCATGCTGCTCGGCCTGCCCGACGAGCAGTGGCCGCAGGTCGCGCACTGGGCCGACGACCTCGGCAAGTCATTCGGCGTCAACGTGCGCAACGACCTGCCGCGCATCGAGGCCGCGCTCGAGGGGCTCACCGGCTACATCGAGGAGGTCATCGCCGATCGGGCGGCGACCCCGCGCGACGACCTCGTGACCACGCTCCTGACGGCCCACGAGAGCGACCCTTCGACGAGCTCAGGGCAGGCTGCGCTCAGCCGGCGCGAACTCAGCGTCGCCCTGGTCTTCCTCGCCTTCGCCGGCATGGAGACGACGCGCAACCAGCTCGGGCTCGCGATGCAGACCTTCCTCGCGCACCCCGACCAGTGGGCCCTGCTCGCCTCACGCCCCGAGCTCGGCGGCCGCGCCGTCGAGGAGGTGATGCGGGTCAATCCGACGGTCACGTGGGTCACCCGCGAAGCACTGGAAGACGTCGACCTGCACGGCCTGCACGTGCCGAAGGGCGGCATCGTGCAGGTGCTCTCGCACGCGATCGGCACCGATCCGCGCACGATGGGCGACGCGCCCGGCTTCGACCTGCTCGTCGAGGACCGCCCGCTGCACGCCGGCTTCGGCGGCGGCGTGCACCACTGCATCGGCCACTTCGTCGCACGCACCGACATGAGCGTGGCGCTGCCACTGCTCGCGCAGCGCATGCCGGATGCCGCGCCCGACGGCGCGGGCGAGTGGTTGCCGGTCTCGGGGAACACGGGGCCGGTGCGGTACCCCATCCGGTTCGGCGCGGGCTCGTAACAGCGACGCGGAGCGAGCGGGACGCGACTGCGCCCGCTCGCTCCGCGGTCTGCGTCTCCTCTGCAGAGGGGCGCGTCGCCTCAGAGTGCCACGGTGCCGATGAGGTTGACCTTCACGCCGATGCGGTCGAGCATCGCGACCTTCGCCGCGAGCGCCCGGTCGGCGGTCTCGGCGTCGGGCGCGTAGACGAGCTGGGCGTGATTCGCCTTGTGGCGCGCCATGAACTGGTCGCGGTCGACGTCGTGCAGCACGACGTGCGCGATCGGCCACTCGGGGTTCGTCGCCTGCTTGCGCCGCTCGGTCTCCTTCGCGGGCAGCTCGACGACGGTGCCGCGGAAGACGTCGGCCTGCAGGATGCCGTCGGCGATGAACACGCGCGAGAGCACGATCTCGCCGGGCTTGGAGACGCCGTTGATCGTCGCGCCGCCCGCCGGGAAGAACACCGGGTCCTGGCGCCATCCCTCCGCGTGCGCCCAGCCGTCGAGGTGCGAGGCCGGCACCGAGCCCGAGATCTCGTACACCCAGACGAACTCGCCGTCGTACTCCTCGCCCCAGCGCACGTCGTGCAGGGTGTTGTCGGGCACGAGGCCCATCGCCGACCACACGCGATCGGTGATGAGCGCGTCGACGGCGACGCCTTCGTCGGCCTCGTTGAAGTGCGGGAAGGCGCGCCCGGCGTGCAGCTCGCGCGAGCCGTCGCGCGAGAACACGGGCGGCCGCTCGGTCGAGTTCAGCACGCCCTCGGCGAGGTCCGACGCCGGCACGAGGTCTTTCAGCCCCTGCTGGTACTGGATTCCGACGGCGTCGAGGCCGAAGTCGTCGGAGATGCGGAGCGCCGCGATGTACATCTTCATCTGCCAGCGCACCTGCAGGGCCGTGAGCTCGGTCGCGTCATCGGTGCCGAAGCGGAAGGTCATGCCGCGCTCGACGAGCCAGTCGCGGGCGGCATCGGCGTCGGCATCGGGCACGGTCAGCATCTCGGCGTAGAGCGCCGACTGCGAGAGCCGCTCCTTGTAGATGCCGAGCGGGTTCAGCAGCTCGTCGTCGAACACGGCGTTGTACATGCCCATGCAGCCCTCGTCGAAGACGCCGATGATCGCCTTGTCGGCGAGCAGCTGGTCGCCGAGGGCGCGGCCGAGGCGCACCTCGGGGGTGTCGGGCAGCTCGGGCAGTGCACGCACGTGCGAGGCGTCGTGCGTGATGCGCCCGGTCTCGACCCATTCGCGGAGCCCGGCCTTGAACCACTCGTCGGTGAAGTCGACCGACCAGATGGTCGAGTACGGCGTGCCCATCTTGGTCAGTCCGGCGTTCAGGCCGAGGAGGCCGACGAGGCCCGGCCAGTCGCCCGCGAAGTTCGCGACGGTGAGGATCGGACCGCGGTGGGTGCGGAGCCCGGCCAGCACGTGGTGCGAGTACTGCCACACCGCCTCAGCCACGATCAGCGGGGCGTCGACCGGAATCGCCTTGAACACCTCGAGGCCCATGCGCTGGCTCGAGATGAACCCGTGGCCCGTCGCCGGGTCGACGCCGTTGGCCCGGACGACGCTCCAGCCGAGCTCGTCGAACGCCGCGGTGACATCCGCCTCCATCGCCGACTGGGTCGCCCAGCCGGCGGTATTGGCGGACTCCCGGAGATCGCCGCTCGCGATGAGGTAGGCGGTGTTCGGCGTCGCGACCGGCCGTTCGACGGTCGCGGGCAGGGTGTAGCTGGTCATCGTGTCTCCTGGTGTTCGTGGTCGTCGGTCGCCGCGCGGGCGATGTGGTCGTCGCCGGCGGTCAGGTGCAGTACTCCGGATGCCTCGCGCCCCCGCAGCACGATGCGGTCGACGTCGAGCACGCCGCCGTCGACGTGCAGCGTGAGCTCGTCGCCGTCGATCTCGACGCGCCCCCATGCCTCACCGGTCGTGAAGAGGAAGCGGCCGTCGGAGCCCGGGTCGAACGAGAGCGTGCGGGCCGGGGCATCCCATTGCGCGCCGCTGAAGGCGAGCAGCAGCGCCCAGGACGCGAGTGAGCGGGCGTAGTGGTTGCCGCACTCGATCTCGTTCCACGGGTTGCGCACGCTGCCGTCGTACCGGGCTCGGAGGGTGCGCTCGAGGAGCAGCGCGTCGTCGGCGAGCCCCGCGTAGACGAGGCTCGCCGCGACCTGGTGCTCGATGCCGGTCCAGACCTCGTCGGAGTAGACGAAGGGGATCGCCGGTCGTCCGCCTCGCGGCCACGAGGCGAGCAGCAGCCCGCCCTCGTCGTTCAGGGCGTAGACGCGCTGCGTGCTCTCGTGCTCCGAGAGGTCGGTGCGGTGGTTGTGGCGCAC
Source organism: Agromyces sp. Root81 (assembly GCF_001429165.1). Classification (GTDB taxonomy): domain Bacteria; phylum Actinomycetota; class Actinomycetes; order Actinomycetales; family Microbacteriaceae; genus Agromyces. The sequence goes on along the minus strand of NZ_LMIR01000002.1, from coordinate 1,784,416 downwards.
GATCGCGCCGAGTGCGCTGCGCACGTGCTCGGCGGGGAGGATCTCGCCGAGGCCGTTGACGGAAGCGTGGAACTGGCCGAGCAGCTGGTCGGAGAGCACGCCGTCGCCGTACTGGTAGCGGTGCCCGTCGACGTCCTCGATGACCTGCCGGTAGAACTCGCCGTTCCAGAGCACCGCCTCCATGCCCGCGGCGCAGCGCTCGGCGCGGGCGAGCCAATCGGACGCGCGCCCCGTCTCGCCGAGGTGGGCAGCCATGCGGGCGCCGGCGCGCAGCGCGGCCAGGAACATGCCGTTCGCGAGCGGCTCGACACCGTGGAACTCGATGTCGTAGGTGTTGTGCAGCTCGCCGTCGAGCAGGCCGTCGCCGTCGGTGTCCCACTCGCGGATCGCGTACTCGAGGGTGCGGACGGCCGCGGGCCAGAGCTCCCGCAGGAAGTCGTCGTCGCCCGAGAACCGCCACTCGCGGTGCAGGCGCAGGAACGTGCCGAGCTGCCCGTCGACTGCTGGGCCCATGAACCAGGAAGGGCCGCCGAAGACACGGTTCGACCGGAACTTCTGGGCGCCGGCGGCATCCGTCTCGAGCAGGAACTCGACCCGGCGGGCGCTCCGCTCGAGCGACGGGAACAGCCATGCCGCCGTCTGGGCGTACGACCAGACGTGGGTGCAGGTTCCCTCGCAGGAGCCGCCGTGGTCGAACGAGCCCTCCCACGCGGCGAAGACGGGGCCCTCGCCGAGTTCCGGATTCGGCTGCTCGACGACGAAGCACGTCGTCGAACGCAGGGTCGCGATGTTCGCCCCGACGGCGTCGGCGATCACGGGGTCGAGCGTGCCGCCGTAAAGGGCCTCGACGAAGCCGCGCGTCGAGGCCTCGAGCGCCGGCAGCTCCCGGTGCAGGTGGGACGCGGCGGCCCACGCATCGGGCCAGAGCGTCGCGTAGTGGTTGCGCACCACCTGGGGCGGGTCGGCGTCGGCGAAGACGATGTGGCCGTACCAGCCGCGTCGCCGATTCGGGAAGCTCCACGCGAGCACGAACTCGAAGTCGCGCTGCTCCCCCGGTGCGAGCTCGTGCACGATGCCGAGCGTGCCGGTGCGGAGACGCGGGAGCTTCTCGAACAGCGCCTCCTCGGTCATCGGCGCGCCGTCATCGGAGTCGGCGAAGAGCCCGCGCGGGCGATCCTCGAGCGTCAGCCGCGGCTCGGGTTCGAGCAGACCGTCATCGCCGAGGTCGTTCCAGAAGAGCCGCGGCCCGTCGGGCCAGAAGCCGGTCACCCACTGCGGCTTCGCGGTGGTCGAGGCATCCGTCGTCGTGAGGCTCATCGTGCCGTACCCGAAGTCGTCGTCGGGCAGCCCGATGCCGAAGTCGAGCCCACGCACCGCGCCGTCGTCGCGCCAGCGCACGGTCTGCGCCGCGCGCATGCCGTACGGCCCCTCTCCGCGCCCGGCGGTGTGGCTGAGCGAACCCGCGACCGTGACGGCGACGGGCACCGCCCCGGGGTTCGTGACGCGGTAGCGCAGCACGGCGGCGGGGATGCCGGAGGCGTCGGCATCGAGCGGCACGAGCGGGGTGAAGGCGGTGAGCGAGACGTCGACCGGCAGCACGTCGTCGACGAAGTCGAGGTCGACCACCGGGTACTCGCCGTGCATCGTCGCGCCGGCCAGGCGCGGGAGCCCGGCGAGCCGGTCGAAGCCGTAGCCGGCATCCCAGTCGTGGCGGCCGGTGATCCGCGCCTCGAGCACGCGGGTGACCGCGGCGGCGCCCTCGGGGGCCGCGTGGATCGCGAAGAAGGTGTTCGGGTTCAGCCGGCCCTTGTCGGGCAGGTTCTCGAGCTCCCAGTCGCGCAGCTCGCCGCGGGCGCCGAGCGACACGTTGCCCGTGCCGATGCCGCCGAGCGGGAAGGCGGCCCGCTCCGCCGTGTGCGGGATGCCCCGGGCCCTGCGCGTCATCGCGCGACCTCCTGCTCGTCGCCGACCCGCTCGTCGCCGGCCTGCTCGTCGCGGACCCGCTCGTGCTCGCCCGCCGGCTCGGCGCGCTGCGCCGCCGCGAGCTCGTGCACGAGCTCCTTCGTCGAGGTGTACAGCCGCAGGTAGCGATCGAAGAGCACGTCGTAGTCGGCGGCGACCTCTGCCCGTGGCCGGATCGTCGTCGCGACGGGGTTCCAGTCGGCGATGCTCGGCGGCTCATCGGCCGGCGCGCTTCCGGCGGTGGCCACCGCGGCGAGGAAGGCCGCGCCGTAGCTCGCCCCGATCGTCGTCTGCGGCACCTCCTGCACGAGCCCCGTGGCATCCGACACGATCTGCAGCCACAGCGAGCCCTGCGTGCCGCCGCCGACGGCGACGATGCGGCGGATGTCGGCTCCCGCGGCGCGCATCGTCTCGACGTTGTGCCGCACGCCGAGCGCGGTCGCCTCGAGCGCGGCCCGGTACAAGTCGCCGCGGGTGTGGCTGAGGGTGAGCCCGGCGACCACGCCGCGGGCGTCGGGATCGAGGATCGGGGTGCGCTCCCCCGCGAAGTAGGGCAGCATCACGAGCCCGCCCGCACCGACGCCGGACTCGGCTGCCTCGGCGAGCAGGGTCGGGTAGTCGGCGTCGGTGAGCTCCTTCAGCCAGCCAGTGAGGGCGCCGGAGGTCGCGAGCCCGCCGGCGAGGTTGCGGGTGCCGGGGAAGGCGCCGACCGTGGTCCACATCGACGGCGTGCGCAGGGTCTCCTCCCCCGTCGCGATGAGGAACATCGTCGTGCCGTACATGAGCATGAGGTCGCCGGCGCCGTGGGCGCCGACGCTGACCGCCTCGGTCCATGCGTCGATCGTGCCGGCGATGACGGGCGTGCCGGCCGGGATGCCGGTGGCCTCGGCCGCGGCCTTCGTGACCGTGCCGACGATGTCGCCCGCCCACGCGAGCGGCGGCGCTTCGATGCCCTCGGCGAAGCGGCTCCACCACGGCTCGTGCCAGGTCTCGGCCTCGATGTCGTAGAGCGGGGAGACCTGGCTCGCCGACTGGTGGTCGAGCACGTAGGCCCCGGTCAGCCTGCGCACGAGCCACGAGGCGGGCATGAAGAGTCGGCGGGCCCGGGCGAACGCATCGGGCTCCTCGTCGGCGACCCAGCCGATCTTCGGCCCGCCCGCCTGCGAGGTGAGGGTCGAGCCGCCGACCCGCGTGATCTCGTCGCGGCCGAGCTGCTGCGACATCCGCTCGATCTGCGCCGCCGCCCTCGTGTCGACGCCGTACAGGATCGCGGGGCGCACCGGTCCGTCGTGCTCGTCGACCAGGAGGATGCATGGGCCCATGCCGCTGACGCCGACGCCGATCACCTCGACCGCGATACCGAGAGCGGATGCCTCGGCCAGCAGTCGCCGCGAGAGCTCCACGAACTCGTCCCACCAGATGCGGCCGTCCATCTCGACCCAGCCGGCATGCGGGCGCTGCACCTCGTGCGCCGCCGTGGCGGTCGCGATGATCTCGCCGTCTGCCGCGACGAGCACGCCCTTGCTGCTCGAGGTGCCGATGTCGACTCCGAGCGTGCACCGCTTCGGCATGGCGTTCCTCCTTGATCGCAGCCAGTGTGGCGTCGTCGGCAACTCTAGGCGAAATCGATTTCATGATCAATCGAAGCGCCGCAATCGACGTGAGATCCGACGACATCCGGGCCCCCGACGTTCGATACACTCCACGCGTGGAGAGCCCGACAGCTGCCGTGGCGACCGTCGCAGCGCGCGCGATCGCCGAAGTGCTCGGCGTCGAGCCCGCCGGCGTCGACCCGGTGATCCGGGAATCGCGCTTCGCGGACCTGCAGAGCAACGCCGCCCTGTCGCTCGGCCCCGCGCGCGGACTGCGCCCACGCGACCTCGCACAGCAGGTCGTCGACCGGATCCCGACCGACGGCCCGATCGCGCGCGCCGAAGTGACCGGGCCCGGGTACGTGAACCTCGAGCTCTCGACCGACTGGATCGCGGAGCAGCTCTCCTCGCTCGCCGTCGTGGAGCGACACGACGCAACGGGTCGACGCGTCGTGATCGACTACTCCTCGCCGAACGTGGCCAAGGAGATGCACGTCGGCCATCTTCGGACGACCGTCGTCGGCGACGCGCTTGCGCGCATGCTGGAGTGGAACGGGCACACGGTCGTCCGCCAGAACCACATCGGCGACTGGGGCACCCCGTTCGGCATGCTCATCGAGCACTCGCTCGACCTCGGACCGGGGCCGGCGGAGCTCGATCGGATGGCCGACGCCCCCAACGCCTTCTACCGGGCGGCGCGCGCGAAGTTCGACGCGTCACCCGCGTTCGCCGAGCGCGCTCGCCGGCGCGTGGTGCTCCTCCAGGCGGGCGATGCCGCGACGCTCGAACGGTGGACCGATCTCGTCGACGCGTCGAAGGCCTACTTCCGGAGGGTGTACGGCAGCCTCGACGTGTCCCTGACCGATGAGGACCTGGCCGGAGAGAGCTCCTACAACGACGAGCTCGCCGACATCTGCGCCGAACTCGAAGCGCTCGGCCTCGCCCGCGTCAGCGATGGCGCCCTGTGCGCCTTCCCCCAGGGATTCACCGGTCGCGACGGCGCCCCGGCCCCGCTGATCATCCGGAAGGGCGACGGCGGATACGGCTACGCCACGACCGACCTGGCGACCATCCGATATCGCGCGACGGTGCTGAAAGCGGATCAGGCGGTCTACGTGATCGGCGAACCCCAGGCGACGCACCTCGAGATGGTCTGGGCCGTCGCCCGTGAAGCCGGCTGGCTCCCGCCGACGACCGAGACCGTCCACGTGAAGATCGGGAACGTCGTGGGCGCCGACAACAAGCTGCTCCGCACCCGGAGCGGCGACGGCGTCACCCTGGCGAGCCTGATCGACGAGGCCTACCGCCGAGCGGCGGCGGCCACGGATCGCGAGCGCGCGATCGAGGACGACGACGAGCGCGAACGCGCGGCCCGTGCGGTCGCGATCGGCGCGATCAAGTACGCCGACCTCTCGGTGCCGCACGACACCGGCTACATGTTCGACCTCGACCGGATGCTCGCCCCGGTCGGGAACACGGGTCCGTACCTGCAATACGCGGTGACCCGCGTCCGCTCCGTCTTCTCGCACCCGGCGTCGAAGGGTCACGATCCGAACGCGGCGATCACCCTCGACACCCCCGAAGCACGCGAGCTGGCGCTGCAGCTGCTCGACTTCGACGCCACCGCACGAGCGGCGGGCGAGTCCTTCGAACCCCACCGGCTCTGCGCTCTGCTCTACCAGGTCGCGAAGCGATTCGCAGCGTTCTACGACGCCGTCCCGATCCTCCGCGCGGAGGCGGCCGATCGCGACGCGCGGCTCCGCCTCTGCCGCCAGACCGAGGCCGTGCTCGTGCGTGGCCTCGACCTGCTGGGCATCGGCGCGCCGCTCCGAATGTGACTCCGCCCCGCCGAGCCGGGTGTCGTCACTTCGACGTCGTGGGAATCAGCGCGTCGCCGGCCGGTCGGGCCGGCTGCACCTCGCCGCGCAGCACGACCGTGCGCGCCTGCTGATCGTCGCCCGAGATGCGCTCGAGCAGCATCTTCGCCGCGGTCACGCCCATGTGCCTCGCCGGCAGCTTCACCAGGGTGACCGCGCTCGGCGACAGGGTGGTGAACGGCAGCGAGCCGACGACCGCGACCCCGAGCTTGGGCGGGGTGAGGCCGTGCTCGGTCAGCACCTGGATGGCGCCGACACCGAGGAGGTTGTTGGCCGCGACCACCGCGTCGGGCGGCTCGGGAAGCGCGAGCAGCGCCTCCATCGACTCGCGCCCGCCGTCGACGCGGAAGGTCGAGTACCGCAGCAGCTCGTCGGCGTCGACCTCGGGGAACCGCCGCGCCATGACCGCGCGCCAGCCCTCCGCGCGCTCGGCCGCCGTCTCGATGTGCTGGGGGCCGGTGATGCACGCGATGCGCCGGTATCCGGCCTGCGCGAGGTGCTCGGTCGCCGCCTGGCCCGACGTTCGATTGGCCATGATCACGCCGTCGATGTCGTAGCCCGTGCTCCGGTCGACCGCGACGACCGGCCGGCCCGCGGCGCGGATGTCGTCGAGATTGGTCTGATCGGATGCCGCGGCGAGGATCACACCCGCCATGTGCTCGGATATCGCGATCTGGAGGTAGGTGGCCTCCTTCTCGACCTGCGAGTCGGTGTTGCACAGCACGACGGAGAATCCGGCGCTCTGCGCGACGTCTTCGACCCCCCGTGCAAGCTCGGTGAAGTACGGGTTCTCGATGTCGGGGATGACGAGGGCGATGACCTCGGACTCCTGCTTGCGGAGCGTGCGGGCGGTGCGATTGGGCGTGAACCTGAGCGCTCGCGCGGCGTCCCGCACCGCGGCCGACTTCTCGTCGGAGACCGCCACTCCGTTGAACACGCGCGAAACCGTCGCCGGGGAGACCCCGGCGAGTTTCGCCACCTCGTAGATCGTCGCCATGCGCCCTGCCCTGCGCCGGCTCGCGTTGACATGCCGGTGAGCCAACCCTACAGTGTTGAAATCGATTCCAGCAGCGCGGGTACCCTGCCGCGCCGACACGAGGAAGTGGCAGATCGTGAACGCCCCTCACCCCCAGAGTCCCGATCTCTCATCGATCTCGGCGCTGCGACGCCTGCAGACCCGATCGATCTCACCTGAGAACTTCGACGGTGCGGTCGGCGGCGGCGGCCGAGCGACCGAGGGCACCGGGGCATCCTGCGCCCGCGATCTCGGCCCCGGCTGGAAGATCTCGCCGAGCGTCGACATCAAGGCGGGTGACACCCTCGACCTCGCGACGATCGACGGCCCCGGCAGGATCACGCACATCTGGATCACGACCCACACCGACAACTGGCGCACGCTCGTGCTGCGCGCCTACTGGGACGGCGCGGAGGAGCCCGCGGTCGAGGTGCCGTACGGCGACTTCTTCTGCAACGGCTGGGGCGTGTTCGCGCAGGTCAACTCGCAGGCGATCGCCGCGAACCCGCACGGCGGATTCAACTCGTACTGGCCGATGCCGTTCAAGACCGGCGCCCGACTCACGATCGAGAACACCTCGGTCGTCGACGTGCGCGTGTACTACCAGGTGACCTACGAGATCGGCGGGGACTACTCGGCCGACGGCTACTTCCACGCGCAGTGGCGCCGGTCGAACCCGCTCGAGGAGCTCGTACCGCACACGATCCTCGAGGGCATCGAGGGGCAGGGCCAGTACGTCGGCACCTACCTCGCGTGGGGCGTGAACTCCAATGGCTGGTGGGGCGAGGGCGAGATCAAGTTCTACCTCGACGACGACACCGACCACCCGACGATCTGCGGCACCGGCACCGAGGACTACTTCGGCGGCGCCTGGAACTTCGACATCCCCGGTCAGGGCTACACCGAGTTCTCGACCCCGTACCTCGGCATGCCGCAGGTGATCCGCCCCGACGGCCTCTACGTCAGCCAGCAGCGCTTCGGCATGTATCGCTGGCACCTGCTCGATCCGATCTTCTTCGCGACCGGCATCCCCAAGGTCGACATCCAGGCGCTCGGCTGGCGCAGCGGATGGCGCTACCTGCCGCTCCGCGACGACATCGCCTCGACGGCCCTGTTCTATCTCGACCGCCCCACTGCGCGCCGCCCGAAGTCGCCGACCGCCGACGACATGGAGGTCCACTTGGGTACCGCGCCGGTGCCCGACATCGGCGCCACGCCGCCGCGGGCGCCGCAGGACTAAGGTTCGGCCCGCGGGAAGAGGGAGACGAATGCTGTTCTCATTGACCGGCGCCAGTGGGGCGGGAAAATCGACGGTACTTGCCCATCTCGAGACCGTCGACTGGGGGACGCCGGTCCACTGCGTGGAGTTCGATTCGATCGGCGTACCCGACGACGCAGACACCGCTTGGCGACACGGCGCCATCGAGCACTGGGCCCAGCAGGCACTGGCAGCCCAGGCGGACGGCGCGCACGTGCTGCTGTGCGGACAGGTGCCGATGGGCGAGCTCCTCGCGGCACCATCGGCCGATCGACTCGAGGGCATCGCCGTGTGCCTGCTGCACTGCTCACCCGAGGTGCGCAGCGAACGGTTGCTGCAGCGCGGCGAGGACCCCGGGGCGATCATGCACCACAACCGGTTCGGCGATTGGTTCCGTGCGCACACGATCGATCCCACCCACGCGCCCGAGGTGATTCGCGTGTCCAGCGATGTGCCCATGCAGTGGTCGAGATGGGCCGACGCCCGCCCCGGAGATCCGCAATGGCGTGCCGAGATCGTCGACACCGACTCGCTCACTCCCGCCCAGACGGCTCGGCTCGTCGAAGCGTGGGTGCGGGGCGAACTCGAGAGTCGGCGCCATGCTGCTTCGGGCATCGCAGGACTGACGTGATCGACGGCATCGCGACGGCGCTCACCGGCGTCACTCTCCGGCCGATGCGGCCGAGCGAAGCCGCCGACCTCGGTCGCGTCATCCGCGAGAATCGTGCGCACCTGACGCGCAACGGCGACTACGGCGACCTGGTGGAGATGACCGACGCGGAACTGGCGGCGATGCTCGAGCGGGCCGAGGTCGCCGAGCACTACTTCGGTGTGTTCGACGGCCGCATACTGCAGGGGATCGTGAGCCTGGTACCGGTCGACCCCCCGCGTTACGGCTCCGGGTACTGGCTCGCCGAGGCCGCAACCGGGAGAGGCATCGCGACCGAGGCCATGCGCTCATTGTTGGAGCATGCCCGTATGACACTCGGCGCGACAGATGTCTTCGCCGGAGTCACCCACGGCAATACTCCGAGCATCCGCCTGCTCGAACGCCTCGGCTTCCAGGAGAGCGAGCGGTTCGAGAGCTACACGCGGTTCCATCTGGCGTTCGGTTCTGGGGCGCCAACCCGGGGCTGAACTCCCACCACGATGTGTGCGCCCGGCCGGCCGCCGGGGCCAAGGATCGGCCCCGGCAGCGATATCTCGGCGTCAGCGGTTGGACACCGCCGGTTCCTCGATGCCGTCGTCGCGCTGCAGGCTCCCGCATGCCGCCGCGGGCCTGACGAGGCCAGCAGGTGAGGGGGCGAGGCGCGGAGCGCGTCGCCCCCTCCGTGCTCAAGCGGGCTGGTCGACCCACTGCACGAGCTGCCAGATGAGCCCGTTCGGATCGGCGAACTGGCAGAAGCGCTCACCCCACGGCTCGGTCTCCGGAGGCGTCACGACTCGGGCACCGGCCGCCTCGATGCGCGCGAACTCGCCGTCGAGGTCGTCGACGACGAAGACGAGCAGCAGCCCCTGCCCCGCTGAGCCTGCGATCTCGCTCGGCTTGAAGGTGGACAGGCCCGTGGCCAGGAAGATCAGGTTCGTGTTCGAGTCGGGATGCCGGAGCGACACGAACCCGTCGGCCGCCATGGCCGCTTCGTAACCGAAGAAGGTCTCGGCGAAGCCCGCCGAGGCGCCGACGTCGGCGACGTTCAGCGAGAGGGCGGTCTGGGTGATGTTCATCGAATCTCCTGTCAGTAAACCCTGTACGACGTACAGTACGGTCTACAACGTACAATGTTGTGGAAGTATTCCGAGGAAGGCCCCGCGATGCCCAGACCCCTGGTCGACCTGCTGTGGCGCGACAGCCCGAGTGCGCCCACCGGCGGCAGCCGCGGCCCCAGGGCGCGCTACTCGACCGGCGACGTCGTCGCACGCGCGATCGCCCTCGCCGACGAGGGCGGCCTCGCCGCCGTCACCGTGCGCGCGCTCGCGCAGTCGCTCGAGATGACGGCGATGTCGGTGTACACCCACGTCAACAGCCGCGACGACCTGCTCGTGCTGATGACCGACCACGCGCACGCGCGGATGACGCCGACGCCGTTCGGGCGGGCAGCGTGGCGCACCCGGGTACGCCGGGTCGCCGACGACAACCTCGCGCTCCTGCGCGCCCACCCCTGGCTGCTCGACGTCGCCGACCCGCGCACCGCCCTCGGCCCCGGGACGATCGCGAAGTACGACCACGAGCTGCGCGCCTTCGACGGCACCTCGATCGGCGACATCCATCGCGATGCGGCGCTGACCTTCGTGCTCGACTTCGTGCGGTCGTCGGCCTCGAGAATCGTGACGCGGCCCGCGACCGGCGACTTCGGACAGCTCTGGGAGGAGTCGGTCGCGAGCCTGGCCCGCTACGTGGGCGACGACTTCGCACTCGCGCAGCGGGTCGGTCGCGCGGCCGGGGAGGCGATGGGCGGCCCGCACGATGCCGAGCGGGCATGGGAGTACGGTCTGGACCGGGTCATCTCCGGACTCGACGACGCGACCGGCGGCTGATCGCGAACCGTCTCGAGCCCGAACTCGCCCTCCGCGACCTCGTTCTCCCTCGACCGGCCGACGGTGGGCGATCGCAGCGGCGTCAGTCGACCCCCTGCGAACTCCCGCCGTCGGCGCTCCACGCCCGCCACAGATCGGCATAGCTGCCGCCACGCGCGAGCAGTTCCTCGTGGGTTCCGAGTTCGACGAGCTGGCCCGCGTCGATCACCGCGATGCGATCGGCGTCGTACGCCGTGGCGAGACGGTGGGCGATCGCGATCACGGTCCGGCCCTCCATCACCGCGGCGAGCGCGGCCTCGAGATCGCGCGCGGCCGTCGGGTCGATGGCCGAGGTCGCTTCGTCGAGGATCAGCGTGTGCGGGTCGGCCAGCACGACCCGCGCGAGAGCGAGCTGCTGCTCCTGGGCGCCGGTCAACGAGTGCCCGCCCGAGCCGACCGCCGTGTCCCGCCCGTCAGGCAGTCGATCGATCCAGTCCGCCGCACCGGTGGCCTGCAGGGCCTGCAGCACCTCGTCGTCGCTCGCGTCGGTCTGGGCGAGACGGACGTTGTCGAGCACGCTGGCGGCGAAGATGTGGCTCTCCTGCGTCACGAGCAGCACTTCGCGGCGACGGCGCTCGAGCGGGACCTCCCGCACGTCGACACCACCGATCATCGCGCGACCCTCGGTGGGATCATCGATTCCGGCGAGCAGTCGAGCGAGCGTCGACTTGCCGGCACCGGATGCCCCGACGATGGCGAGCCGCTCGCCCGGGACGATGCGCAGCGAGACGCCGTGCAGCACCTCGTGGCCCGTGCGGTAGGCGAATCGCACGTCGCGCAGCTCGACGTCGGTCGACGACGGCAGCGCATCACCGCCCGCCTGCTCGCGCACCTCGCCGACGCCGAGGATGCGGGCGAACGAGACGAGGCCCTTCTGCAACTCGTCGGTCCACCCGATCAGCGCCTCGAGCGGGGCGACCAGTGCCGCGGCGTAGAGCGTGACGGTGACCACCGTGCCGATCGAGACCTGGCCCTGAATCGACAGCCATCCGCCCCAGGCGAGCGATGCGAACACCGGGATCGCGAAGGCGAGGTTCGACCACGGCAGCACGACCATGCGCAGCTGGATGCGCCCGACGGCGGTGACCCAGTGGCGCGCGAGCACGTCGTCGATCGACCGGTTGCGCACGTCGGCGAGGTTCAGCGCCTCCACGGTGCGGGCGCCGTTCGCCGTCTCGGTGAGCGACGCGAAGAGCGGGCCGTAGCTGGCTCCCAGACGTTCGTACACGCCGACCGCGCGCCTCATGTACCACCGCATGACCACGACGAGGAGCGGCACCGCCAAGAGGTAGGCCGGGGCGATCAGCGGCGACGTCAGCGCGGCGGCGGCGAGCGTGAGGATCACCGTGACCGCCGCGATGAGGGACTCCGGAAGCGCCCGTCGCACTGTCTCGGAGACGGAGCTGATGTCCTGGGTCGTGCGCGTGACGAGTTCGCCGGTGCCGGCCGACTCGACGAGCCCCATCGGAACCTGCAGCACATCGGACATGAACTGATCGCGCAGGTGGGTGAAGACGTCTTCGCCGAGTACCAGGGCCGACCGGATGGCGAACATCACGAGCACGGCCTGCACCAGCACGAACGCCAGCATCGAGGCACCGTACAGGGATGCCTCGGCGGGCCCCGCCCCCGCCGTGAGCTGGTCGACGAGCACGCCGACCAGACGCGGCGGTGCGAGTCCGGCGAGCGCGGATGCCCCGAACAGCGCGATGACCACGACGAATCGGCCCCGATGCGTGCGCCAGATGCCCCGGAGCTCAGCGCGGACTCGCTCGCGTCCGGCGTCGGGAAGGATGGGCCCGGTCATGACACTCCTTCCGCCCGCAGCACGACGCCGCGGTAGTCGGCCTCGAGCTGCAGCAGTTCCTCATGGGCTCCCTCGGCGACCACCGCGCCGGCGTCGTCGATCAACGCCACCCGGTCGCTCACCCCGAGCACCAGCGGGCTCGTACTGACCATCACCGTCGCCCGTCCCCGCCGGTAGGCCCGCAGCCCGGCGGCCATTCGCTCCTCGGTCGACGCGTCGACCGAGGACGTCGGCTCGTGCAGCACGAGCAGCTGCGGCTCGCTGAGCAGGCTTCGCGCGGCACCCAGTCGTTGCCGCTGCCCGCCGGAGAACTCGACGCCGCGCTCGCCCACGATCACGTCGAGCCCGCCGTCGACCGCGTCGACGATGTCGGTCGCGTCCACCGCGGCGACCGCGCGCAGGATGGTCTCGTCGTCACGGCGGCCCCGCGGATCGAGCAGCTCCCGCAGCGTGCCGCTGAACAGGAACGGAACCGGATCCGAGACCACGATCCGCTCGCGGACCTCGTCGATCGGGAGCTCGGCGAGGTCCTGCCCCTGCAGGCGCACGACGGCATCGGGGTCGTCGGGCACCATGCGCCCGATCCGGTCGACGAGCGCGCGCGCCTGAGCGGCGTCGCGCACGGCGACGCCGAGCAGCTCGCCCTCGCGCACGCGCAGGCCGCTGCGTTCATCGAGCAGATCCCAGTCGAGGGTCGAATCCTCGCCGCCGTCGTGCTGCGCCCCCTTCTGGGCGGTCTCCCGCGCCGCGGGGACCCCGCCCGCGTCGTCTCCGGCCTCCCTGGGCCACAGCGGAGCCACCTCGAGCAGCCCGGTGATCTGCCGCGCTGCGATGAGTGCTCGCACCGCGACCGTGACGGACTGGTTGAGCAGCGTCACGGGGAGCACCATGAAACCGGCGTACCCGTAGAACGACACCAGCTCACCCACGGTCAGCTCGCCCTGGGTCACGAGCACCGCGCCGATCCAGGTGAGCCCGACGACGAGCGTGCCGGCGATCAGCACCTTGAGCGCCTCGGCGATCGACATCGGCCTCGCGACCTTCTTGCCGGCATCGCGGGCCGAGGCCGACCGCTCGCGGAACCGGGCGAGGAACCACTCCTCGCCGCCGATGCCGCGAAGCACCCGCAGCCCACGTGCACTGTCCGTGGCGACGGTGTTCATTTCCGACGTGGCGTCGCGTGCTTCGATCTGGCGTGCGCGCAGCGATCGCACGAGCAGGAACAGGAGCGCCGAGAACGCCGGCACTCCCACGATGACGAGTCCGCCCAGCAGGAGGGAATCACGCAGGAGGATCACGGCGACGGTCGCGAACGAGATGAGCGCCGACACCAGCGATCCCACGTTGATCGCGACGAAGCTCAGCGCCCAGACATCCGAGGACGCCATGGTGACGACCGCGCCGGGGTGCAGGTCGCGCTCGGCGGCGACGGTCACGCGAGACGAAGCGCGGGCGATGATCTGGTCCACACGCGACCACGATCGCTCGAAGTTCACCGATCCGGCGCGGTCGCGCAGGCCCTGGATCAAGGAGTGCTGCAGCTGCAGCAGCACGACGACGCCGAGCCACCGGAGGAAGGCGGCGTAGTCGCCGGCGACGAGCCCCTCATCGATCGCCCGGCCGATGGCCCACGGCGTCAAAGCGAGTCCCAGCAGCCAGATGATGTCGCAGACGGTGCCCTGCACCACCGTGGTCCACTGCTGACGGACGAGCCACCGCAGGAACCCCCACGGCGTCACCTCGCGCGGCGGCGCGGCGAACGGCTCGGGAAGAGCGCGCATCGCTCACCTCGTTCCGGTCGGACTCCTCGTGCGCGACCCAGCGAGCACGGCACCGTCCACCCGAGACGAGCCTTTCAGGCTAGGGGGTGTGATATCGATTTCGCAAGGGTCGATCTCAAGCACCGCCCGCCGCCGTCCGGCCGGCCTCAGGGTCGGTCGGGCTTGCCCGGGCGCTCGGGCTTGCCGGGCTTGTCGGGGAACTCGGGGCGCGGCGGCCGCGGGTCGTAGTGCACCGCCGAGAGGCTGAGCAGGCAGCCCGCGCACGAGGTCAGGATCGCCCGCTCGGCCTCGGCGGTCGTCGTGACGACGAGCTCCGAGTCGCCGCGGGACGCGTCGCGCCGCACGGTCGCGGCGAAACCGAGGTCGAGCGTCTCGCCGGGCTCGATCTCGCCCGACCAGCGCAGCGTCGAGCCGTCGAGCACGGGCTCGCCGATCGAGGAGCGCACCGACGCGGCATCCAGCGTCGCGTCGTCGACGAGGCCGGCGAGGTCGACCGCGAGGGCGACCGCCTCGGGGCTCGCGCTGTCGGTCGACGCCTGAACCTCGAACGTCACGACGTCGTCGCGCACCACCTCGGAGCCCGCCACCGGGTCGGAGGAGGCGGTGACCGTCAGTGCCGGCAGCTGCTCCCTCGCCTTCACGAGGGAGAGGTCGTCGATCTGCACCCAGCGGTCGCCGTTCAGGTTCGTGCCGACGAAGGCCTGCACGGCCGTGCGGTCGCCGCTGTGGAAGGTCACCGAGTACCGCGTGTACGCGCCGACCGATTCGAAGGATGCCTCGGCGAGCGTCGAGCCTCCGGCGCCGAGTTCGCGCACCCCGATCGAACCGGGAGCGGGAGCACCACCGGTCACCACGAAGCCGGTGAAGGTGTAGGTGGTATTCGGCTCGACCGCGACATCCTGGTGGATGTCGATCCATCCGGCGTTGTGGCGCATCCAGCCCTGCTTGGTGCCGCCGTTCGCCCACGCATGGTTGACGTCGATGCCGCAGTTCCCCGTACATGCCCACGGCGCCGGCATTGCACCGTCGACGGCCCGCTCGAACCCGGGGTCCTCGATGAGGTTGGGGTTCACGACGGCGCCGGTCTCGTCGATCTCCGCGCGCATCAGGTAGACGTTGTAGGGCTCCCACTGGGACAGCGCGAAGTACAGCTCGCCGCCGTCCGACCACGGGTGCAGGTACCCGCCGTACAGGCCCGGGTAGTCGGCGAAGCTCGCCAGCCGCTGCGCCTCGCCCCACGGCCCCTCGGCAGCGGGTGCGGTGCGCAGCACGAGATCGAGGTCCTCGTTCAGGTAGGTCATCAGCCAGCCGCCCGTGTGCTCGCTGTACTGCACCGAGAGCTCGGCGGCGTTCGGCGGCACGATCGGTGCTGCGACGGTGTCGTCGCCCACCACCCAGCTCGAACCGTTCCAGTACGAATAGGCCGACTTGTCGAGAACGGATGCCTCGGGCACGCGCGCGACGTGCACCGCCCCGAATCGGCCGTTGGGTGTTCCGAACATGTAGACGAAGCCGTCGTGGCGCTCGAACGCGACCATCTGGAACGGGTGCCGGCCGTCGGCGGAGTTCGCCCATTCGGGCCCGTCGGTCGAGTTCCACGTCTCGCCGTTGTCGTCGGAGTAGGCGATGCGGCTGAAGTTCGTGTCCCATGCGCCCGGTGCGCCCCACTGGCGCACCGACATGAACGCGAGGTACTGCCGGTCGCCCACGGCGATGCCCGCCGTTGGGATCGTCGTCATCTCCTGGCCGTTGATCTTCAGCGACGGGATGATCTCGCCCGCGTGGCCGGGGGCGTCCTCGACCGCCGAGTCGAAGGTCATGCCGTCGGCGAGGTCGGCGTCGCTGCTGCGCAGCAGCACGTTCGAACGCCAGTCGCCGCCACCGCCGCCGGGCCCGTTCCAGTCGCCGAACGTGTCGCCGAACGCGGTGAGGATCTCGCCGGAACCGTTGTCCCACATGATGCCGAGGTCGGTGCCGGTCACCGCCCACCGGGTGTCGGTCGCGCTCAGCGACTTCGGTCCCGTCATCTTGCTGACGAGCACCGCCGGCGAATGGTCGACGGATGGCTCGGCGGTCGCGCTCTCCGCGGAGGCGAGCGGTGCCGCGGCCGCGCTGATCGGCGCGATCACGCCGACGACGAGGGCACCGACGGCGGCGAGGATGGCGGAGGTCCTTCGTACGGGTTGCATCGTTGCATCTCCCTGTCGGTGGAGGTTCGCGAGGTTGCGTGCTACTTCATTCCGGCGAGCCGCACGCCGTTGACGATGTATCGCTGGAAGATCAGGACGAGAAGGATCGTCGGCAGGGCTGCGAGCGTGGATCCGGCCATCAGGAGGCCCCACTCGTTCCCGCGTTCCGAGCGGAAGCCCGCGATGTACTGCATGATCTGCTGCAGGCCGGGGTCCTGAATCGTCAGGATCGGCCAGACGTACGCATTCCAGTACGCGAGGAACGAGCCGACCCCGACGACGACGAACACTCCCTGCGACTGCGGGAGGAAGATCGACCAGAAGATGCGCCAGCGGCCTGCGCCGTCGATCAGGGCCGCCTCCTCGATGGCGAGCGGGGTGTTCAGGTAGAACTGCCGGATGAAGAACATCTGCACGGCCGAGGCCGCCCCGGGGATGATCAGGACGGCGAGGGTGTTGAGCATTCCGAGGTTCGACACCACGACGTAGGAGGTCAACAGGATCGCCATGCCGGGGATGAACATCGGAGTGATGCAGTAGACCCACCAGAACCGCTTCCCCCGGAAGTCGAGGCGAGCGAACGCGTACGCGGCGATCGAGTTCACGACGAGACTGAGCAGCGTGAACAGGAGGGCGCCCGCGAAGGTCAGCGCCATCGACTGAAGGAACGCGGGATCCTGCAGGATCGCAGCGTAGTTCTGCCACAGCCAGACGTCGGGGAAGAACTGGAACGGAGTCCGCAGCACTTCGCTCCGGCCCTTGAATCCCGAGATGAGCATCCACGCGAGCGGAAGCGTGGTGCTGACGACGATGAGCGCAGCGAGGGCGTAGGTGGCGACGCGTCGCCCGAGAGAAGCCTTCATTTCGAGATTCCTATGCGTCGATCGCTTTGTCGGAACGGATGAGGCGGAAGATCAGCATGCTGATGCCGCCGAGGACGAAGAAGAGGATGAGCGCCGCCGTCAGCGAGAAGCTCGTGGCGTACGGAGTGGGGTCCTTGAACTGGTTGAAGATGAACAGATTGGGGGTCATCGTCGAGTTCGTCGGACCGCCCTGCGTCATGACGAGCGGAAGCTCGAACTGCTGCATGCCCGCGATCGTCGCCGTGACCACCAGGTACAGGAGCACGTTCTTCATGAGCGGGATCGTGATGAACCACGTGCGCTGGAAGAAGTTCGCACCCTCCAGCTGGGCGGCCTCGTAGTAGCTCTGCGGGATGTCGTACATGCCGGCGAGCATGATGAGCGTGGTGATTCCGAAGGCGAGCCAGATGCCCGGTACCGAGATCGCGGGCAGTGCGAGCTCGGGGTCGGAGAGGAACGCGAACGGGCCGAGGCCGACGAACCCGATCAGCCAGTTGATGAGGCCGCCGTCGGCGCGGTACATGAAGACGAACACCACCGACGTGATCACCGCGGAGACCACGGTCGGAACGTACACCGTCGTCTTCAGCAGTCCGGCGACCTTGCGTCCGACGGTCCGGATGAAGCTGGCGACCAGGAACGCGATGATCATGATGGCGGGGACGGTGTAGAGCACGTAGGTGGCTCCGATGCCGATGGAATGCCAGAAGTCGGGGTCTTCGAGGACGTACCCGTAGAACTGCAGTCCGACGAACAACGGCTCCTCGTAGAAGCTGATCTCGAATGTCGACAGGTAGAACGAGTACAACAGCGGCCACCAGACGAAGATGCCGAGCAGCACCACCATCGGGGCGATCATCACGTATGCGGTGCGGTTGTCCATCACGTGCGTGCTCAGACGCCCGACTCCGCGCCGGCGTTTGGGCGCTGGGGCCGTGGTCTCCGGCTCCAGGGCGACACTCGCGGCGGTCGCGAGGCGGTTGGTGGACTGCGGCGACATGGTCATCGCTGTTCTCCTTCGGGATCGGTCGGGACTGAACGTCGGGCGGGTGCCGCCTGGCAGCACCCGCCCCACGTGACGAATCAGTCGCTGCCGGTGCCGGCCAACTTCTGCTTCTTGATCACATCCTCGATCGCCGCCTGGGCTTCGCTCATCGCGGCGGGGATGTCACCGCCCCGCATTGCCTTCTCGAGGCTCGTCGCAAAGGCGAGGCTGACGTCCCACGGGTAGGACGGCTCCGCCTTGGCGTAGGGCACGATGTCCTCGGTGATCGTCGCGAGGAACGGGTCGTCTGCCGCCTCGGGAGTCGCCGCGAGCGCTTCGGTGACAGAGACGCGCGCCGGGTACTTCGAGAAGCCGGTCGCCGTGAAGAAGTCGACGAGCCGATCCGTGTCGTCGGCGAGGAGCCACTGGACGAACTCCGCGGATTCGTCCTGCACCTTCGACTTGGCATCGACGGTCAGCGTCCATCCGCCGAGCGTCGACGTCGGCGACGTGGGGTCGCCGTCGGACGAGGGGAAGGCGGCCACAGCCGTGTTCTCCCACACGCCGGCCCAGTCCGGGTTCGCCGAGAGCTGGCCGAGCGCCCACGATCCGCATGCGCTCATGGCCACTTTGCCTTCACCGAAGAACGAGCAGTCGGCGTACGGATATGTCGCCTCCTGCGGCATCAGCTTCTCCGTGTAGAGGGTCTGGTAGAACTTCGCGAGGTCCTCGTAGGCGGGATCGTCTGCAGAGGCCTCCGACCAGTCGCCGCGCAGCGGGAAATCGCCCGCAACGTTGTACTGGAGACCCCAGCTCGACCATCCGAGGTCTGGCGCGGTCTGACCGATGTTCATGCCGTAGACGTCGCCCGTCGTGAGCGTTCGCGCATCATCCAGGAGTTCGTCCCACGTCGTCGGCGGCGCATCGATGCCGGCCGCCGCGAGGAGATCGGTGCGGTAGAACAGCACCGTCGAGGGTTCGACGAGCAGCGGGTACCCGTAGACGCCGTCGTCGACCGTGACGAACGGCGCGATGTTCTCGGCGATGTCGTCGAAGGCGTCTGCGTCCATCAGTTCGCTGAGGTCGGCGATCTGACCGCTGGCCTGCATGGGCTTGATGTTCCCGTAGCTCGTGGTCTTCACGTCGGGCGCCTTGCCTGCGGCCTGCGCGGCCTTGAGCTTCTGGTCCCAGGTGTCGGCAGGGACCACCAGGAGCTCGACCTCGACCTCGTCCTGGCTCTCATTGAACTCGGCGACCTGCGCCTTGAACCAGTCCTGCTGGTAGTCCTCGAACTTCTGCTGCCAGAAGACGACCTTGGACTTGCCGTCTTCGGTCGTGCCACTGCTCGCAGGCGTACAGCCGGCGAGCATGACCCCGACCGCTGCGGCCGCGATGCCGACGGTGGCGAGCCTGGTGATTCTCTTGTGCATTCGTCCCTCCTCAGGAACTCGACTCATCGGTGAGTCGTTGCTGTGGCCGGTCAGGGAGCCCGGTCCGGTTCGATCAGACCGGCGCGCCGCCGCTGCGGATCGCCTCTGATCTCGTCTCGGCGTCAGCGTACGCGAAATCGATTTCATGTGCAAGGGTTCGCGACGCCGGCCGAAGAGGATGTCGCCGCTCATTCCGAGCGCTCCAGGTCGACCGAGAACCAGAACACGTTGTACGGACCCCAGAGCGACAGCGTGAAGTAGACACGCCTGCCACCCTCGCCGACGTACCGCGGATTCATGTACGGCGAGTAGAGGCCCGGGTAGTCGGCGGCGGAGACCATCTCGATGGGCTCGCCCCACGGCCCCCACGGTGTGATGCCCTCGCGCATGTAGGCGTTGCCGTCATCGGAGTAGGTCATGAGCCACCGGTCGAGGTAGTCCGACCACATGACCGAGAGCTCGCCGATCGTGCCGTCGACGATCGTCGTCGCGCCGGCCATGTCGCTGCTCCACTCGGGGGCGCCGTCAGCGGCCGTGCCGGTGAAGTACGTGTACGCCGACGCATCCTCGACCGCATCGACCGTCGCCGGCACCCGCATGAGCTGCACTCCCCCGAATCGCCCGGACGGAATCGACCAGAAGTAGACGTAGTCGGTGCCGTCCTCCTCGACGGCCGCGGTCGCCACTTGAATGAAGTTCGAGTCGCCGGGCCACTTCGGGCTCTCGAGCGCCTCCCATGTGAGCCCCTCGTCCGTCGACTTCGCGAGACCCGCGAAGTTCGCGTCCCACGCGCCGGGTTCGCCCCAGAACTTCACCGACATGTAGGAGATGTAGAGCGTGTCACCGATCGCGAAGCCATAGGTCGGGATCTTCGTCACCTCGCCGGTTCCGTCGTTCGCGTCGTGCTCCCCTTCGACGAGCGCCCCCGCCCAACCGAGCTCGTCGGCGGGCGCCCAGCCGTCGAAGGTGAGCCCGTCGCTCGGGTCGTCGTCGGTCGTCCACGCCGAGACGTTCGAGCGCCAGTTGCCGCCCTGCCCGCCGTATGCGTCGGGAGCACGGTCGCCGAAGGTGTCGCCGAAGATCAGGAAGGTCTTGTCGCCCAGGTTCACCATCGAGCCGAGGTCGGTGCCCGCGACGGCGGCGGATTCCGTGTCGTTGATCGCGCCGGGGCCGGTGAGCTTCGCGATCTCGGTCAGGTTGCCCACCCCCTCGAGCACGAAGGGCTTGTCGGCGTCCTGGTCGACGCTCACCGGGCCCGCTCCGGCCCCGCCGCCGAGGCAGGCCCCGAGTGCGAGAACGACGGATGCCCCGAGCGCGAGGCTCCACGGGATTCGACTGGTGCTGGCATGGCGCATGATCCTCCTCGATCGTCACCGACACGATACGACGACGGGACGGATTTTGAAACCGATTTCAGGATTCGGAGGGATCCACACAGGTAATTAGCAAGGCTAATTTGTTACACTAAGCAATATGACGGATGACTCGCGCCCTGCCCCGGTCGCACGAGTCACCCCTGAAACACCCGGACGCGCGCCATCCGCTCGACGTCGGACCATCGCCGAGCAGAGCACCGAACTGCGCATCGCGATCATGCGCCTCTCCCGCCGCCTCAGGCAGGAGCGCACCGAGACCGAGCTCAGCGGCTCGCAGTTCTCGACGCTCGGCTGGATCTCGACCGAGGGGCCGCTCACCATCGGCCGTCTAGCAGAACTCGAACACGTCACCGCCCCGTCGATGAACCGCACCGTCAACTGCCTCGTCGAGTCCGGCTACGCCACCCGCGCGGCCTCCCCCGACGACGGCCGCAAGGTCATCGTCTCCGCCACAACGGCCGGCGAGTCGATCGTGCTCGAGACCCGCCGGCGACGCGACGCCTGGCTCGCCAAGCGCTTCGCCACCCTCACCCCAGCCGAACGCGAGACGCTCGCCGAGGCGACGACCATCCTCAGGAGGCTCATCACCCAGTGAGTGCCATGTTCCGCTCCCTCGCCCACCGCAACTATCGAATCTGGTTCATCGGCGCCCTCGTCTCCAACGTCGGCGCCTGGATGCAGGCCACCGCCCAGAACTGGGTGGTGCTCACCGAACTCACCGACAACGACGCCTTCGCCGTCGGCATCACCATGGCGCTGCAGTTCGCCCCGCAGCTGCTGCTCGTGCCGATCACCGGCCTCATCGCCGATCGCTTCGACCGCCGCAAGATCCTCATGGTGACGCAGACCGCGCTCATGCTGCTCGGACTCGCCCTCGGCCTCCTGCTCGTCTTCGGCCAGGCCGAACTCTGGCACCTCTACCTCTTCGCGCTCGCACTCGGGCTCGTGAACGCCATCGACAACCCCGCGCGGCAGACCTTCGTCTCCGACCTCGTCTCGAACTCCGACATGTCGAACGCGGTCGCCCTGAACTCGGCGTCCTTCAACACCGCTCGCATGATCGGCCCCGCCGTCGCCGGCTTCCTCATCGTGCTGGTCGGCTCGGGTTGGGTCTTCGTCATCAACGCGTTCACGTTCCTCGCGGTGCTCGGCGCGCTCTCGATGCTGAAGGGACGACAGCTGAAGCGCACCCCGCGTGCGCCTCGCGCCAAGGGCCAGTTCGTCGCCGGCTTCCGCTACGTGGCCGGGCGGCCCGACCTCGTCGTCGTCTTCGTGATGGTCTTCCTCATCGGCGCGTTCGGCATGAACTTCCCGATCTTCTCGTCGACGATGGCGGTCGAGTTCGGCCGCGGCGCCGGCGAGTACGGACTGCTCTCCTCGATCCTCGCGATCGGCTCGCTGACCGGCGCGCTCCTCGCCGCGCGGCGCGAGCGCGCCCGCATCCGGGTGATCATCCTGGCCTGCGCGTTCCTCGGCTTCGCGACGCTCACCGCCGCGCTCATGCCCACCTACTGGACGTTCGCCGCCGCCACGATCCTCATCGGACTCGGCGCGGTGACGATCCTCACGACCGCGAACGGCTACGTGCAGACCACCACGAAGCCCGAGCTGCGAGGCCGGGTGATGGCGCTGTACATGGCGATCCTCGCCGGCGGCACGCCCATCGGCGCGCCGATCGTTGGTGCCGTCGCCGACGGCATGGGTCCCCGCTGGGCGCTCGGGCTCGCGGCGATCGCCGCGACGGTGGCCGCGCTCATCGGCCTCGGCTGGCTCGTGATCTCACGGGGAATGCGGCTGGCGCGGCATCCGCGGTACGCCTGGCGACCGGTCGTATCGTTCTCGGATGCCCCGACCGCTGCGATCGCGGCAGTGACCACGCAGGCCGTTCCGACCATCGGGGTCGATCAGCTCGAGCGCGAACTCGAGCGGGAGTTCGGCCGGGATCGAGACACCGATCGCAAGCGCGCGGCCGAGCGCGAACGCGGGTCGGACGCCGACCGCGAGCTCGTGCCGCACGTGCCGAACGACCGGCTCGTGCCCGCCGACTTCTCGGCGGAGGTGGCGCTCACCTCGCCGATCCGCCTGCCGAAGCCGCGCACCTAGCGTCGCTCCCCTGCTCGGCTCGTCGACATGACACGTGTTGTCGGTTCACAGGACGCCGAACCGACAACAAGCGTCACCTCGATGGCGAAGACGAGAAGCGTGGAGGCGAGAAGCAGCGAGCCCGAACGCGCAGCGAGTCAGATCACGCCGAGGGCGAGCATCGCGTCGGCGACCCGCGTGAATCCGGCGATGTTCGCGCCGACCACGTAGTCGCCCGGCACGCCGTACTCGTCGGCGGTCGCCGCGGTGCGCTCGTGGATGCCCGCCATGATCTCCGACAGGCGCTCCTCGGTGTGCTCGAAGCCCCACGAGTCGCGCGATGCGTTCTGCTGCATCTCGAGCGCGGAGGTCGCGACGCCGCCGGCGTTCGCGGCCTTGCCCGGGCCGAAGAGCACGCCGGCCTCGCGCAGCACGCGGATCGCGCCCGGCGTCGTGGGCATGTTCGCGCCCTCGGCGACGGCGACGACGCCCGAGGCGACGAGCTTCACGGCCTGCGCCTCGGAGATCTCGTTCTGCGTCGCGCACGGCAGCGCGACGTCGATGCGATCGTCGCTCTCGATGTCCCAGACGGATGCCCCTGGCAGGAACTTCACCCGCCCGCCGCGCTCCTCGGCGTACACCGAGATGCGCTCGCGGCGCCGTTCCTTGATGTCGCGCAGCAGCGCGAGGTCGATGCCGTCGGGGTCGTGGATCGCGCCCGAGGAGTCGGAGGCGCCGACGACGATGCCGCCGAGCGCGTGCACCTTCTCGATCGCGTAGACGGCGACGTTGCCCGAACCCGACACGAGCACGCGGGCGCCGTCGAACGAGCGGCCGCGGGTCGCGAGCATGTGCTCGGTGAAGAACACGGCGCCGTAGCCGGTGGCCTCTGTGCGTACGAGCGAGCCGCCCCACGTCACGCCCTTGCCGGTGAGCACGCCTGACTCGTAGCGGTTGGTGATGCGCTTGTACTGGCCGAAGAGGTAGCCGATCTCACGTGCACCGACGCCGATGTCACCGGCCGGGACATCCGTGTACTCGCCGATGTGGCGGTAGGCCTCGGTCATGAACGACTGGCAGAACCGCATGATCTCGCCGTCGGAGCGGCCCTTCGGGTCGAAGTCGCTGCCGCCCTTGCCGCCGCCGATGGGCATGCCGGTGAGCGCGTTCTTGAAGACCTGCTCGAAGCCGAGGAACTTCACGGTGCCGAGCAGCACGGTCGGGTGGAAGCGGAGCCCGCCCTTGTACGGGCCGAGCGCCGAGTTGAACTGCACGCGGAATCCGCGGTTGATGCGCACCTGGCCGGCGTCGTCGACCCACGGCACCCGGAAGATGATCTGCCGCTCGGGCTCGCAGATGCGCTCGAGGATCGAGGCCTGCACGTACTGCGGGTTCTTCTCGAGCACCCGCCCGAGCGAGTCGAAGACCTCGCGCACCGCCTGGTGGAACTCCACCTCTCCGGGGTTGCGCCGCAGCGTGTCGGCGTAGATGTCTTCGATGGTGGTGCGGTTCAGCAACGCGCGCCCTTCTGTCGAACGGATGCCACGTGGTGCATGTCGCGCGCGGCGATTCCACACTACCCAGTGCTGAGGAAGCCTCTCGACGAGACCGCCTCCCTGCCTGCAAACTCCGTGCGAGCACCGCCGAACGGCAGGCGTGGCTCCTCGACTACGACCGCGCCGAGTCCCCTGCGAGGACTCGGCGCTGCTGCGGCGTGAGCGCAGCCTCGAGCTGGGACGCAGTGAGCGGTGCGCCCCCGCGCGCGAGCGCCTTCAACGTCTCTGCGAGCCCCGGCTCCACGGCCGGCCCCGGTCCGCCGGCCATCTGACGACTGAGTCGTTCGAAGAACTCGGCAGCTTCCTCGAACCGCCTCCGAACGCGACTGGATTCCGGGTACCGTCCGGCCAGCTCAGCTGCGCCGATCGCCCACAGCTCGTTCGCGCGGCGACTCGCCGCCCACGACTGCTCCCAGATGTCGTCGCCCAGGCCGTAGCGTTCACGCCTGGTGCCGGCGTCGACATCGCGCTGCACGAGTCCGCCCGCCTCGAGGAACCCGACGGCCTTCGAGATGGACGCCGCGCTCACGCCGAGCCCGGCCACGAGGTCGCGCGCCGTGAGGTTCGACGACTCGGTCGTGTAGAGGGCGACGAGCACCCGCGACGCCGTGCGCGGCAGCCCGGTCGCGACGAGGAGGTCGGTGAACGCATCGAGTTCGGGTTGCAACGCCGACACCTCGGATGCCTCCGCGACATCCGCCCGGTCGACCCCGTGACGCCTCGCCCGATCGTGCGTCGCAGTCTGCGCATGCTCCGCGCGATAGCCGCGAGCGCCGCCGTTGCGCACGACCTCCCTCGTCACGGTCGACGTGGGTCGCTCGATCTGCCTCGCGATCTGCGCATACCCGAGATCTTCGGCGATTCCGGCCTCGATGGCCCGACGTTCGTCGAGCGTGAGCCGCCCTCCGGGCATGCCGTCTCCGATCGTTCGTTCAGCTTCAGGTCATTGCAACGCTACCAGACAAGCGATGCATTCAGCTTCACACTCATTGCAACAATCGCCATGAAACCAGCGCGAATGAGGGACATCTTGTTGCAAGCACACTGAATGCAACGTAGCGTTCGGTTGGCACGAAAAGCAAAGGAGACCACTATGGCGACCGCTTCACCTTCCACCTCGGTCACCTCGACCGCATCCCCCGACCGCGTCCGCGCCGTCGCACCCGACGTCGCGCGCGGCGTCATGCTCCTCCTGATCGCCCTCGCGCACGCCCCGGCCTTCGTCGCCGACTGGGGCACCGACTGGCTCGACCAGTCGGCCGAGTTCATCAGGGCACTGGTCGCCGAGAACCAGGCGCGATCGATGTTCATCTTCCTGTTCGGCTACGGCCTCGGGCAGTTCGCTGCGAGTCGGGCAGCGTCGGGTGAGGGATGGGGAGGCATCCGTGGCGTGCTGCATCGTCGCGGCCTGGTGTTCCTCGTCATCGGCCTGCTGAACACCGCGCTCCTGGTGCCAATCGACATCATCGCGGTCTACGGGATCGCCTTGCTGGGCTTCGCCTGGCTCGTCCGCTCGAGCGACCGCGTGCTGCTCTGGAGCGCCGCCGTCGCACTGCCGTTCGCCATCACGCTCATCGCCTGGCAGACCGAGCGCGCCCTCGCCGCCCAAGCGCTGGGCGCTCCAGAGACCATGGTCCCCTACATGGCGACGGACTACCTCGCACACGTCGTCTCGCAGCTGGCGACCTGGCTTCCCGAGACGATCCTGGCCGTGCCGATGGTCGTACCCGGCATGGCGCTGGGCATCTGGTGCGCGAGGCGACGCATTCTCGACGAGCCCGCGCGCCACGTGCGCACGCTGCGGATCGCGACCATCGTGCTGCTCGGCGCCGCCCTGGTCATGCGCCTTCCCGAGGCCCTGGCCTTCGCCGGCGTCTGGTCGGTCGCATCGCCGGGGGCGCTGTGGGGGCTCGCCGTCGCCCACACCATCGGCGGGTACGCCGGCGGCATCGGCCTCGCCTGCGCCGTCGGACTCTTCGTCGTACATGCCGGATCCCGCCCTGGGCGCATCACGACTGCGCTCGCGGCCCTCGGCCAGCGTTCGCTCACCTTCTACCTCGCGCAGTCGGCGGTGTGGCTGGCGCTCTTCTACCCGTTCACCCTCGACCTGGCCGACGACGTGGGCTTCGCCGGAGCCTGCCTGATCGCGGTCGTCGTCTGGGTGCTCTCGGTCCTCGCAGCAGACCTCCTGCGCCGCCGCGGCCTCCGCGGCCCGATGGAGTGGCTCACTCGCCGGCTCACGGCGACGCCCTGGCGGCGCAGCGCCCGCGAGCGGGCCGCCCGTCTGGGATGATGGGCGGGTGAGCGACCGCCGCATCCTCGTCTCCCTGCCCGGCGCCGCGCTGCGCGACGCGCTCCTCGCACTCGGCCCCTTGCCGGCCGGAGTGGAGCAGCTCGAGTGGAAGCTCGACGGCCCGCCACCCGCCGACCGCATCGACCTCGTCGTGCCGCCGTACATGGGTGCTGCCGCACGACTCGGGGCGCTCGAGGGCGTCACGACCCGCCTCGTGCAGTCGCAGTCGATCGGCTTCGACGACGTGCCGGGCGCTCTGCCGAAAGGGCACGTCTTCGCGAACGCCGCGAGCGTGCACGAGACCTCGACCGCCGAGCTGACGCTCGCGCTCATCCTCGCCGCCCAGCGCGGCATCCCCGACTTCGTGCGCGCCGCCGGCGAGGGGCGCTGGGCCCCCGCCCGCCACGAGAGCCTCGCCGACCGGCGGGTGCTGCTCATCGGCTACGGCGGCGTCGGACGGGCCGTCGAGGCGAGGCTCGCGCCGTTCGAGGTCGAACTCACGCGGGTCGCCAGCCGCGCCCGCTCCGACGAGCAGGGGTTCGTCCGCGGCATCGACGAGCTGCCGACCCTGCTGCCGAACGCCGACATCGTCATCGTCGGCGTACCCCTGAACGACTCCACGACCGGCCTCGTCGACGCCGCATTCCTCGCGGCGCTGCCCGACGGCGCCCTCGTCGTGAACATCGCCCGAGGCCGAGTCGCCGACACCGAGGCGATCCTCGCCGAAGCCGAATCGGGCCGGCTGCGATTCGCGCTCGACGTCACCGAACCCGAGCCGTTGCCGGCGGGACATCCGCTCTTCGCGTTGCCGAACGTGCTCGTGAGCCCGCACGTCGGCGGCGCCTCGACCGCGATGATGCCGCGCATGGCGCGGCTGCTGCGAGAGCAGATCGAGCGGATGCTGCGCGGCGACACTCCGCTCAACGTCGTCTACCGCAGCTGACCCGAACCGACCGAGAGGACCCGATGCCCCGCTACGACGACGCCTTCGACTGGGTACGACGCCACGTCGCCGCCGAAGCACTTCCCACGGCCGTGCTCGGCATCGCCACGAGCGACGGCGTCGTCGCGCTCGAGGCGTTCGGCACCGAACGGGGGCGCGCGGCATCCGTCGACGACCACTACCCCCTCTTCTCGGTGACGAAGCCGCTCGTCGGCCTCGCGGCCCTGCGACTCGTCGAGCGCGGCTGGCTCACTCCCGACACGCCCCTCTCGGCCGCCGTGCCCGACTTCGGCGCCGGTCGCGACGACATCGTCCGACTCCGCCATCTCGTGAGCCACAGCTCGGGGATCGCCGAGCCGCCGATGGACGAGGGCGGACTGCGGGCGTCGCTCGTCGCACCCGGCCGCGACTTCGAGGCGGGCACGACGACCCGCTACTCGACCCTCGGCTTCGAGGGCGTCGCCGCCATGATCGAGCATGCCGGCGGCGAGCCGTGGTTCGAGGCCGTCACCGCGGTCGCGGCACGGGTCGGCGCCGACGGGTTCACCCTCGATGTCGATTCGACGCCGCACGAGGTCGTCGACGCTGCCGCGCAGGGCCTCGACTACGCCCGCTTCGCGGCGCTCGGCCACCCGGGAGCCGGGGCGTTCGGGCGCGCAGCCGACCTGCTCGCGGTCGGCAGCGCGCTGCTGCGCAACGACGGATCGCTCGTCGCGCCCATCACCGTCGAGGCGATGCTGCGCCCGCTGACCGTCGGCATGACGAAGCTCGAGCCGTTCCCGGCGTCGCGCGGCCAGGACTGGGGTTTCACCTGGAACCTGCGGAACAACGTGCCCGGCCTGCTCGCGCGCGACAGTTACGGCCACGGCGGATGGGGCGGCTGCGAGTTCTGGATCACGCCGTCGCGTGACGCGTGCTTCGTGCTGCTCACCCATGTCGGCGGCGGCATCAGGCGCCTGGGCGTCGACACCGACGAACTGCACAACGCGGTCGTCGCGGGGGCCTGAGCGAGCACGTTCGACGGAACCGCGCCGGCAGGAACCCGGTCGACGCGCAGCTGCGAGGCATAGGGTCGAGGCATGGCCACTTCGGCAGAACCACGCGTCGCCCTCTACTTCGACTTCGACAACATCGTCATCTCGCGCTACGACCAGCTGCACGGCGACATGCAGTACCGACGCGACACCTCGCGCCGCAAGACGGTCGCGGCCGGGTCCGACACCGCCGAGCGTCTCACGCAGGCGACGGTCGACGTCGATGCCGTGCTCGACTTCGCGGCGACCTTCGGCACGATCGCGATCGCCCGCGCCTACGCCGACTGGTCGACGCCCGTCAACGCGAGCTACCGCGGACAGCTCATCGACCGCGCCGTCGACCTCGTGCAGCTCTTCCCGCTCTCGGCGACGAAGAACGGCGCCGACATCCGCCTGGCCGTCGACGCCGTCGAAGACATGTTCCGCATCGACGACCTCACCCACATCGTGATCGTCGCCGGCGACTCCGACTACGTCGCCCTCGCGCAGAAGGCCAAGCGCCTCGGCCGCTACGTCGTCGGCATCGGCGTCGCGGGCGGCACGAGCCGGGCCCTCACCGCCGCGTGCGACGAGTACGCCGACTACGACACCCTGCTCGCGACGGACGCCGCGGTCGGTGAAGACGAGGCGGCGGATGCCTCGTCGGAGACCGCAGCGGCAGCGACCGCGCCCGCCCCTGCGTCGGGCCGCAGAACGCGCGCGAAGGCCGTGGCGGAGCCCACCGGCGAAGCGGCGACGGAGCCCGCTGCGGAGTCGGCGCCCGCCCCGGCCCGGCGCCGTCGCGCGACGTCGAAGTCGGTCGCGGATGCCGCAGTCGACGCGCCGGCCGAGGCGGCGACGTCGCCCGAGCCGCCGGCCATGCGAACCTCGGCCCGGGCGCTGCAGTTCGTCGCCCCCACCGACCACCAGCCGGCCGACGACACCGAGGCCGGGAGCCCGCGGAACCCCGGCCGTCTGCTGCTGAAGGCGCTCGAACTCCTCCACGCGAAGAACGACGAGGAGTGGCAGTCGTCGAGCACGGTGAAGAACCAGATGATGCGCATGGACCCGAGCTTCCAAGAGCGCCGGCTCGGCTTCGCCTCGTTCACCGACTTCCTGAAGTCGCGCGGCGGCGTGGTCGAACTCGACGAGACCGGGCGGGGGCGCGTGCGCATCCGTCCGAAGAAGGACTGAGCCGAGGCATCCGGCCGCGTTCTTCGAAGCTCCCACCGAGGACCTCGAGACCGGTCTCGGTCTCCTGCCCGCCGGGATGCACTCGCCGTCACGGTCTTGCCCGGTCCCACCTTCGGCACATTTTGCGCCGGCGGCCGGGGTCCGCGAGCCTCGCCGCACGTAGGCTCGAGCCACCCAATCGGAAGTCCACCGCATGGCTGATATGAACCACGACACCACAACCGGCCCGGTCAGCGAAACTGAGTCCCGGCCTGCCGGGCCCTCTTGGCGCCGAGTCATCGGCGCGCTGCTCACGACGCTGGCCGTAGTCGTGGCTGGCCTTCCGGTGACGCTCGGCGCGGTGCTCTGGCTCTCAGTCAGCGTGAAGAGCTACGACACGAGCGGTCAGGGCGGGCCGTTCCGGTCGTGCACCGCTGATTCGACGGCGTGTGACGGCGGGGACTCTGTCGGAGCGATCATCTCGGTGCTGCTCATCATCGGCGTCTTCATCGGCGCCGGGTTCGCCGGGCAGGGTGTACTGCGGTGGCCGTCGAACGCGGCCGGCCGTTGGCTGATGGCCGGATTCGCCGTGGTCGTCACTGTGATTGTGGCGGTCATCGTCTTGCTGATGCTGAACCCGTGGCTGTTCTATACGGCCGCCCAGCATTGATCCCTACGTGACGGTGCCCCTCAAGGACCGCCGGTCTCCTTGACGAGGGCATGCATAGCCATGGTGTGCTTCATTGGCGCACTCAGGACCTCAGCAAGCCCCTCTCGCTCCCCCGGCGCGCCGAACGAGACGACCCGGTCGAACTTCACCTCGTCGTAGAGCATCCGCACGAGATCGTGCAGGAGGTCCGCCCTCGCGACCGGCTTGGTTAATCGAGATAGCTCCGGTAGCCTCTCCGTGGCAACACCGTTGTCGCCTTCGCGCGGCGGAGTATGCGCAACTCCTCGGTGATGTGCGCGCCACTAGCTGGGGCGGGCGGTGGTGCAGCCCGCCCCAGCGTCCACCCATGACCTTCCACCCTTCAGGAGTGCTCCATGCGCCGCCCTGCCAAGCTTGCCATCATCGGCGAAGCCCTCACGTTCATCGGCGTCTCCGCCCTCGTCATCGGCGCCGCGCTGTTCACCGTTGCGCTCGAGCAGGGAGACTGGCCGGCGAGTAGTGTCGGATCTCTCGCCGTCGCCTTCGTGGGCATCGCGCTCATCGTCGTCGGCGCTGCCCTGTCACGCGCGGGACGGGCCGAGCTCCGGCCGCGGTCTCTGGAACCTCACAAGGTGCCGGAACGAGTCGCCGCTCATAGCGACGCCGGCTGACACCACTGCCACGACGAGTTCATCCTTGAACTCCTCTCATCGTGATAGCTCGATGAAGCTGTGCGCCGACCAGAAACGCCGCCTCGGACCCGTGTCGAGACCCTCCCGCGACAGGCTTGGCTGACCCCGGTGCACTTCCGCCCGCCAGCTCGTACGCCCGTGTTGACTGGGCGGAGCTCGCAGTCTGCGGCACGCTTTTCCCGAGCGTCACGCCCTTGAACCGGAGCGCGGGGCGTTCGATCAGCCACCAGGAGAGCGCCCCGAGTATGCCGACGGCCCCAAGCGTGTGCACGAGCAGCAGCTCTGGATGGTCGAGCCCGATCCAGCTGATCAGCAACTGCGCGACCAGGTAGCCCCAGAGGTAGATGCCGTAGGAGAGGTCACCGAACCGCGCAGCACTGCGGACTCCCGGGGTGGACATCCGGCCAACCCAGATGATCGCAGTTGGAAGCGCCAGCCAGAGCGCGATAGCCGGAGCGACGCCGCCCATGAGCGGTGACACGGCGAGAACCACAATCGCTCCGGCCACAGCGGCACCTCGAGCTGGCCCCACCAGGTTCGGCAGGTGAGTACTTGCAAGCGCCCCGAGTGCGAAGAAGACGCACAGCTCCGCTGCTGGGCTGACGGGAAGCGACGCGAAACTCAGCCCTGCGAGCACGACTGCCGCGGCGACATAGGCGGAAGTCCGCAGCCGACTGCCTCGAATCCTCCCGAGGAGCAGCGCGCCGATGTAGCAGCAGACTTCCACCCCGAGCGTCCACAGCGATCCGTTGACTGTTGCCTTCAGATTCGGTTCCGTCTCGAAGACGCCGGGAAGGTCGTACTGGGCGATGAACCCGAGGTTCAGCAGGTAGCTCCACGTCTCCGGCGCCGAGAAGTACGCGGCTGGCGCGAGGGAGCTGATCGCTGGTCCGATGATGAACACCGTCACCAGGACAACGCACGCCAGCCCGGGCACGATTCGAATGAACCGTTTCCAGAGGAAGGACCTCGCGGACGGAGTGCGTGTGACGCTCTGCGCAATCAGATACCCGCTGACGGTGAAGAAGATGGCGACGCCGACCGTGTGGATGGGCATGCCGGCGATTCGTGGTGCGGGCTCCCCGATGAGCACAAAGTGGTGTCCGACAACGACCATGACGGCGGCGGCTACTCTCACCGCGTCGAAGTTGTTCGATGACCTCATGCGGCACAGCCTATTATCCGAGATAGCACGGTTAGATCCTGGGAATCGGGGTGCCGGCAACCTCTCCCTGTGGTCTGACCACACCTGCTACTGTGGTCCGACCACAGTCACGCGGAGAGGACGATCGGCATGGGCGCTGAGACAGCCGACACCCCGCGCGCCTGGCGCACCGTGCTCGAGCACATCGAGACGCAGCTGCTCGAGGGCGCCCTGCGCCCGGGCGATCGTCTGCCCGGCGAACGCGCCCTCTCGACCGAACTCGGCGTCGGCCGCTCGAGCGTGCGGGAGGCGCTGCGCGTGCTCGAGGTGCTCGGGCTGATCCGCACCGCCGCGGGCTCCGGCCCGAACTCCGGCGCGATCATCATCGCGACGCCCGGCGGCGGCATGTCCGCCCTCATGCGCCTGCAGGTCGCGGCGAGCGGGTTCCCGGTCGCCGACATCGTGCGCACGCGACTCATCCTCGAGACCTCGGTCGCCGGCGAGCTCGCCGACGCGTCGGCGGGCGCCGGTGCCGCCGCCGGCGCTGCCGCACCCGACCTCGCCCCGGCCGAGCTGCTGCTCGACGCCATGGACTCCCCCGACCTCGCGCCCACGGAGTTCCTCGCGCTCGACGCCGCCTTCCACCTCGCCCTCGCCGAGGCATCCGGCAACCAGGTGATCACCGCGACGATGGCAGGCCTCCGCAGCGGCATCGAGGGGTACGCCCTCGAGGGCCTCGCCTCGCTGGCCGACTGGAGCACGACCTCGAGCCGCCTCCGCAGCGAGCACCGCAGCATCGTCGAGGCGATCAGGCGGGCGGATGCCGCATCCGCCCGCACCCGAACCCACGACCACATCTCGGGCTACTACGCCGAGACGTTCGTCGACCCCGCACCGAGATGACGCGAATCGACCTCGCCCGGGTGGTGGAAGGTCGATTCGCGTCATCTCGCCGGCCCGAAAGAGAGCAGCAGCACCATGGTCAAGCGCCAGTTCCCGAACCCGAAGGAGCTCGCCGAGCTCATGCGCTTCAAGGCGCCGACGCTGAACGCGAAGCAGCGCCGCCTCGACAAGGCCCTCACGATCGCCGACCTCCGCGACATCGCGAAGCGCCGCACACCGAAGGCCCCGTTCGACTACACCGAGGGCGCCGCCGAGGGCGAGATCTCGCTCAAGCGCGCCCGTCAGGCGTTCGAGGACATCGAGTTCCACCCGGCGATCCTGCGGAACGTGCCAGAGGTCGACCTGAGCCGCGAGGTGCTCGGCGGCCCAACGGCCCTGCCGTTCGGCATCGCGCCGACTGGCTTCACGCGCATGATGCAGACCGAGGGCGAGACCGCCGGCGCCGGCGCCGCCGGGGCGGCCGGCATCCCGTTCACGCTGTCGACGATGGGCACGACCTCGATCGAAGACGTGAAGGCGGCGAACCCCACCGGGCGCAACTGGTTCCAGCTCTACGTGATGCGCGACCGCGAGAAGTCGTACGAGCTCGTGCGCCGCGCCGCCGCGGCCGGCTTCGACACCCTCTTCTTCACCGTCGACACCCCCGTCGCCGGCGCACGCCTGCGCGACACCCGCAACGGCTTCTCGATCCCGCCGCAGCTGACCCCCGCGACCGTCGTCAACGCGATCCCCCGCCCCGAGTGGTGGATCAACTTCCTCACGACCCCGAAGCTCGAGTTCGCCTCGCTCTCCTCGACCGGCGGCACCGTCGGCGAGCTCATCGACGGCATGTTCGACCCGACCATCTCGTTCGACGACCTCGAGACGATCCGCGCCATGTGGCCGGGCAAGATCGTCGTCAAGGGCGTGCAGACCGTGCAGGACGCGCAGATCCTCGCCGGCAAGGGCGTCGACGGCATCGTGCTCTCCAACCACGGCGGCCGCCAGCTCGACCGCGCGCCGATCCCCTTCCACCTGCTGCCGCACGTCGTGCGCGAGGTCGGCTCCGACATGGAGGTGCACCTCGACACCGGCATCATGTCGGGCGCCGACATCGTGGCATCCGTCGCCCTCGGCGCGCGCTTCACGCTCATCGGCCGCGCCTACCTCTACGGCCTCATGGCGGGCGGCCGCGAGGGCGTCGACAAGACGATCTCGATCCTCGGCGGTCAGGTGGCGCGCACGATGAAGCTGCTCGAGGTGTCGACGCTCGACGAGCTCGGCCCGCAGCACGTCACGCAGCTCTCGCGCTTCACGGCGCTGCCGAAGCCGATGACGGATGCCGCGGAGCAGGCCGTCGCCGCGAAGCCCAAGACGGTGCGCGCGCCTCGTGCGGCCGGGTCGACCGCGAAGCCGCCCGCGACGAAGCCCGCCGGGTCGAAGTCCGCTTCACGCAACTCCGTCACGAAGTAGACCGCGCCGCCGCCAGCGATCGCCACGGCAGGTACCGGGGAACGCGTTCGCGGTACTCGGCGAACTCTGCCCCGAACTCGCTGTCGAGGGCGCGCTCCTCCGCGAGCACGCCGAGATGCTCCACGAGCACTGCAGCGGCCAGGGTCGCCGCCACCCAGGCGGACCCGCGCATGACCCCGACGCCGAGGTGGATGAGCCACCATCCGACGTACATCGGGTGCCGGCTCATCGCATACGGCCCGGTCGTCACGAGCGATTGCGGTTGTTCCAGCTGGAACTCACCGGTCGTCCGACGTCGTCGTTCGCGCAGCGCCCACACGTTCAACGCGCACCCCGCGGCGAGCGCGGCGGCACCGGCCGCTCGTTGGGGGCCTCGCGGACCGGGGAGCGGCGCCGGAGACACACGGTCGAGCACGACGATCGCGACGACTCCGACGACCTGTCCCGCGGGCAGTGGGAGGTTCTCGTAGAGCGCGGCAGCTCGCCGCATCACACTCCAGCTCATCGCACCCGCTCCGTCCGGCCACCCGCCGAGGCCTGAACCGCCGTGAGCTGCACGTCCGACGGCGGACGCATCCGCTTGGCGAGGTAGCGCGCGTCGCGCCCGAGCCCCGGAAGCGTCGCCGAGAAGAGGGCATAGAGGAACTCGAGGCCGAGGAAGTACAGCCCCGGGACGGACTCCACCACGCCGCGGTGCTGGCGGGGCTCGCCGTCGTCATCGAACGCCGGCAGGTCGATCCACCTGAAGTCGTCCCGATAGCCCGTGCACCAGATCACACTCGATACCTCGCCCCTGGTGCCGTCGGCGAAGGCGGGGCGGCCGTCCTCCACGCCCGTGACTCGCGGAACGACCTGAACGCCTTCGGCGACGAGGTCTGCGACCTTGGTGCGAATGAGCGGGGCCGTGTGGAACTTCGCGACCGCATTGCGACCGATCGGGTTCGCCGTCGTCAGCACGTGGAGGCCGATGAACCGGAACACGGGGTAGACGAAACGTGCATTCATGCGCGTCGGGCGCACCGGGGGCTGGGCACTCGGCGTTCCCGCGATCAATGTCTCGTGGGACGAAACAGTGTCCCGGGCGATCTCCGCGCCGGAGTTACCCACGCCGACGACGAGCACCGGACCCGCGGGCAGCTGAGCCGGGTTGCGATAGTCGCTCGAGTGCAGTTGAACGATGTCGCCGCCGAGCCGATCGGCGATCTCCGGCACCTTCGGCACCTGGCACCCGCCCGTGGCGACGACGACGTTGTGCGATTCCCATCGGTTGCCGCCGGCGGATGTCACGAAGCGGTCGCCCTCGCGCCGCACGCGGTCCACGCGCACACCGGTGCGGACCGGGAGACCGTGTACCGCGGCGTAGTCCTCGAGGTATGAGGCGACCTCGTCCTTGCTGGGAAAGGCCAGCCGATCACCGGGGAACGGCAAGCCCGGGAGCCCGTCGAAACGCGCCGGCGTGTTCAGCCGCAGCGAGTCCCAGCGGGACCTCCAGGCGTCGCCGACCCGGCGTTCCGCGTCGAGAATGACGAAGGCGCGCCCCTGGCGAGCCAGTTCGGCGCCGATCGCGAGTCCCGCCTGCCCGCCGCCGATGACGACGGTGTCGACGAACTCGGTGTCATTGACCATCATTTCGGGCCTCCTTGGTCGAGGGTATGGACGATGTCCATGCCTTCGACGGTAGGAAGAGCTGTGCGTCTCCGCATCGGACGAATGACCCATTCGCAGTCAGACCAGCCCGTGTTCGTACGCGTACGCCGTCAGCGCCGAGCGCGACGCGAGCCCGAGTTTCACGAACACGTTGCTGAGGTGGTGCGCCACGGTCTTCTCACTGAGGAAGAGTTCGTGCGCGATGGCACGGTTCGTCCTGCCCGAGGAGACGAGCCGCACCACCTCGAACTCCCGAGCGCTCAGCGGGCCGTACGCGGTGTTCGAGATCGAGCGTGCCAGCGCATCGAGCCGCGCGAGATCGGTTGCCGCGCCGAGTTCGGCGAACGCCGTGCGTGCGGCGTCGAATTCCAGCGACGCGGATGCATCGTCACCGAGCGTGCGGCACGCCTGCGCCCCGAGCACCCGGCATCGAGCCGCCTCGTACGGGATGTCGAGCTCGTGCCAGAGCGCCCACGCGCGCCGCAACCGCTCGAGCGCCTCTCGTGCTGCCCCCTCGGCGAGCAGCACGGCTCCTTCGGCGCCGTCGACGACGGCACGCAGCATCGGCTTCGGTGCGCTCGGGGTGGTCGCGATCAGTTCATCCACCGTCTGGCGGGCAGAGGTCACGTCGTGCAGGGCGAGCTCGATCTCGACCATCGCCGGCAGCATCCTGCGCCGATTGATCGGGTCGGCGCTCGCCATCGCCTCACGGAGCAGCGACTGCGCCGATCGCGACCTGCCCCGCGCGAGCCGGAGCAGGGCACGACCCGGCTCGGGTGGATACCCGGTCTCGCTCGCACGGCGATACGACTCCTCGGCCGCGTCGAGGTCACCGCGCAGTCGCTGGATCTCTCCCTGCTCGTACCAGGCCCCGTACGACGCGTTGCGGTCGCCGCGCCGCGCGTGCGCCATCGCCGCGGTCGCCGCCTCGAGCGCGTCCTGCCAGGCCCCGTGCAGCCGGTAGAGCGAAGCCCGGTGCGCCTGGCACTGCCCGCTGAACGCGACCATGTCGGGCTGCGAACTGCACCAGCGATCGAGTGCGACCGTCCATTCCCGTGCCCGGCTGATGTCGAACGCGATCTGACAGGTGCCGATCACGGCGCAGTAGGCGATCCCCGACGGCACCGGCGAGAGCTCACCGGCCGTGACCGCCACCATCACCTCGTCGAAGAGCGCGAATCCGGCCTCGGTGTCACCGATGCTGACCTTGGTCTGTCCAAGACCGAGTCGACCCAACGCGATCGCGTCATGGTCACCGAACCGCTCCCCGATCGCGAGCGCCTGCGAGAACATCTCGAGGGCGCCCGACGGGTCGCCGCCGTACAGCGCGCGGAGTGCCTGCGGAATGAGCAGCAGTCCGCCGACCGACTCGGCATCGCCGCCCGCATCGACGATGCGCTGTGCGCGTGCGAACCACCCCCCGGCCCGCGCGCGCTCCTGCTGGTCCATCAGATGCATGCCGATCCACACGGCCGCCCGAGCTGCACCCGCATCGTCGCCCGCCCGCAGGAACGCTTCGTGGGCCCGCGTCGCCGTGTCGGTGCCGGAGTCGTCGCCGATGAGGATCGCCGCCGTGGCAAGGCGCGAGATCTGGTCGGCGGCCAACTCGGTCTCGGCATCTGCTGCGGCCAGCGCGTCGAACGCCTCGCGCCACCGCTGCTGGGCGAAGGCCTCGAGTCCACGTTCGAGCACGTCGGGCGACATCATTGCCACTTCCGCGAGCGCACCCGGCCCGGCGGCAGGCTGTGCACCCGTCAGTCACCGTCACGGTACCGCCGCGAGGTCAGGGGGGCAAGCGGCCGGTGCCTTCAACGCCTCGCGGCGACGGGTGACGAACCGCCGCCACGTCCCGCCATAGTGGAGGAACCACGCGAACATGAGTCCGCAGGCGACGAGGTAGAACAAGTGCAGGAACCAGATGGGCCCGAACGGCAGGCTGAACACGTAGAGCGAGTACACGACGTTGCCCACGTTCGTGATCGCGAGGTTGCCGAGGCTGTACGACGAGAGGTCCTTCGTGCGCGCGGCCTTCACCAGCATGGGCAGGTAGCTCATGGCGAAGAGGCCGGTCGAGAGGATGCCGGCGAACACGGCGAGATCCATGGAACCGACGCTACGGATGGCGCCCGCCGGCGGCATCGGGAGAATCACCCATCCGGCATGTCCGTTCGGCGTCATTCGGACGTCCGTATGGAGTGGTGCCGCCCGGCCTCGGGGCATCCGTCGCCCGACCTCAGATCAGGGCGTGCTCGTAGGCATACGCCGTGGCCGCGGCGCGCGACGAGATGCCGAGCTTCGCGAACACGTTGCTGAGGTGGCGGTCGACGGTCTTCTCGCTGAGGTAGAGCTGGCCCGCGATGGCGCGGTTCGTCTTGCCCTCGGCGACGAGGCGGACGACCTCGACCTCCCTGGCCGTCAGGGCGATCGGCCCGCTCCCGGGCGAGCGGCGCGCCAGCTCGTCGACGCGCACCACGTCGGGAACCGCGCCGAGCGCGACGAACACCTCGCGTGCCGCCTCGAGGTCCATCGCGGCCGACGCGTCGTCGCCGAGCGCCCGCGCCGCCTGCGCGGCGAGCACCCGGCACCGGGCGGCCTCGTACGGGACGTCGAGCTCCTGCCACAACGCCCACGCGGTGCGCAGCGCAGGGAGCGCCCCGCGGGCGTCGCCTTCCTCGAGTCGCACGGCCGCCTCCGATCTCGCGGCGGTCGCCCGCATCATCGGGATCTCCGCGACGGCGGCGGCCGCGGCCAGTTCATCGGCGACCTGCCTGGCCGCCACGAGGTCGCCCGCCGCGAGGTCGATCTCGACGAGGGCGGCGAGCAGCCCCCGCCTGGTCGCGGGATCGGCCTGCTCAGCCGCCTCATCGATGCTCGACCGCGCGAGGCGGACCCTCCCCTGCGCGAGTCGCAGCAGCGCGAGACCGGGTTGCGCCGGGTATCCGGTCTCGGCTGCACGGTGGAACGCACGATCCGCCGCGTCGAACTCGCCGCGCAGGCGATGCACCTCGCCCTCCTGGTACCAGGCCCCGAACGACCCGGTCCAGTCGCCGAGCCGCACCCGGTCCTGAGCCACCCTGGCAGCCGTGACCGCGTCGCTCCACGCCCCGTGCAACTGGTACAGCTCGGCACGGTGCGCCTGGCACTGCCCGGTGAACATCACCATCTCGGGCCGGTCGCCGCACCAGCGATCGAGGGCGATCGTCCACTGCTGGGCTCGGCGCACGTCGAAGGCCAGGTGGCAGGTGTTGATGACCGAGCAGTAGACGACACCGGATGCCACTGGCGAGATCTCCCCGGCGGTGACGGCGACCATCGCCTCGTCGAGGAGCGCGAGTCCGCCGACCGGGTCGCCGAGCATCAGTTGCGCCTGGCCCAGCCCGAGTTGCGCCAGGGCTGCGGCATCCCGGTCGTGCACGCGTGCGGAGATCGCGAACGCCTCGGCGAAGGTGCTCGCCGCTCGAGCGGGTTCCCCCGAGTAGAGGTCGTCGAGCGCGGCCGCGACGAGCAGGAGCGCGGCCGAGGATTCGGCGCCGGCCTCCGTCGTGTCGGCGATCCGCCTCGCGCGGGCGAGCCAGCCATTGCCCCGGGCGTCGTCGCCCTTGCCCATGAGATAGATGCCGATCCAGGTCGCGATCCGGGCCGCGCCCGCGGCATCCTCGATCGCGAGGTAGGCCTCATGCGCCTGCGTGGCGAAGTCGATGCCCTCGGCATCGCGCCCCAGGAGCAGCGTCGCAGTGGAGAGCCGCTCGAGGTCGGCCGGGGCGAGCTGCCGCTCGTCGTCGGCGCGCGTCAGCGCCTCGAACGCCGCACCCCACCGGTGCTCGGCGAACGCCGCTCGACCATGATCGAGCGAAGCGGAGATCGTCATGACCCCGTCCAGCCTGAGGGTGGCACGGCTCACGCCCGACGGCACGCCGGCACCCGTCGTCACGAGTCACGGTAACCCCGCGCCGCCGGCCCCGCAAGGGCGCGCCGTTCGCGCGTCTCCGCTGCTCCCCGCTCCCTCACCTCGCTCCCGCGGGCGTGGAGAGGACGCCGCTTGTCGCCTCGCCACGCGGATGCGACAACACGCGTCCTCTCGGCATCAGCCCTTCGACGCATCGGCGGACGTGACGGCTGCGGCGACCGCCATCTGCGCCGCGACGATCTTCGCCATCTGCTGGGCCTGCTTGGCTTCGGCGCGGCGGCGCTTGATCAGCTTGGAGCGCGCCTTCGCGGCATCCGCTCCGCTCGCACCCGCACGCCGATCGCCGTCGCAACGACCGCCGGTCGGCGTCGCGAGCGATGCCCGTGCGAGGCGAGCCTCCGCGCGCCCGGCCCGTCGCCGCGCCCGACCGGGTCGTCGCCGGATGTCGCGACCCGCCCGGAGGATCTCCTCGTGCACCGAGGCGGCGACCTGTTGCAGCTCGGCGCGCGCCGCCGACGAGAGCCGTCGCGCGAGCTTCTGCGTCTCGAGCTCGGCGCGCTTCGCTTCGATGACCGCCAGCGCTGCTCGCTCTCGGCGGTCTCGCTTCCCACGGAACTCCACGGCCATGGCCTCCCCTTCCGATCACGCCGTACGCCGATCACGCCGTACGCAGCGTCATCGCGGATACCTCCGGGTCTACGCGACCACGGAATCCGCGGCAAGGGGGTTGCGGATTCCGTGGTCGCGTTGCGTGCAGGAGCGCGGCCCGCCGCATCGACTACATCGACCGACGGCGCACGTACTCGGAGACGACGACACCCGACTCGAATGCCGTCGTGCCGACCTCCTCGAAGGAACGCGGTCGGTACGCCCCCGGCTCGAACAGCGGGATGCCGTCGCCGAAGAGCAGCGGACTGCGCTTCAGTACGAGGCGGTCGATCTCGTCGGCGAGCACGGTGGCGAGAGATCCCCCGCCGCAGAGCCAGATCGACGCACCCGGCTCGGCCTTCAACCGGCGCACGACCTCGACGGGATCCTCGTCGGTGAGCGTGAGATTCGGGTGCTCCCCCGGGATGTCGGCGTCGCTGCGGGTTCGCGAGAACACGAACTGCCGAAGGTGCCGGTACGGACTCGGCACTGCGGGCAGGCCGACCGCGAAGGTGTTCCACCCCATGACGACGGTGTCGAACATCGTGCCGTCCCGCTCGATACCGAAGGCCTCAGCGATGTGCGTCGGCACGGCATCGGCGAACCGCGTATTGAGGTGGTGCATGTGATCGCCCTCCACGGGGAAGGCGTCGAACTCGCCGGAGGGGCCGGCGATGTAGCCGTCGAGGGTCACGGCGACGTAGTAGACGAGTTCTCGCATGGTGCTCCAATCACAACTTCTGTAGTGATTGGGAGACTACATCATCTGTAGTGGTTGCGCTAGCATGAGGCATGGCGAAGAACGATGAGCGACGACGATCGCTGGCCGATGCAGGTCTGGGCGTGCTCGCCCGCGAGGGCTCACGCGGACTCACGCACCGGGCGATCGACGAGGCCGCGGGCGCGCCGACCGGCACGACGTCCAACTACTTCCGCAGCCGTGAGTCGCTCATCGCCGGGCTGGTCGCCCGCATCGGCGAACGCCTCGCCCCGACCGAGGAGGACCTCGAGCGGCGCGCCGTCGAGACGCCGAGCCGCGCCCTCTTCGCCGACTACCTGCGCGACATCGTGCGTCGGCTCACGGCCGAGCGCGAGGTGACGCTCGCCCTCTTCGAGCTTCGACTCGAGAGCACCCGTCGCCCCGAACTCGCCGCCGTGCTCGGCGCATGGCAGCGCGCGGGATTCGACGGCGACGTCGCGTTCAACACGGCGGCGGGCCTGCCCGGCGGCCGACACGAGATCGCGCTCTTCCATTACGCGATCGACGGCCTGCTGCTCGATCGGCTCACGACGCCGCTCGACCCCGACACTCCGACCGACGACATCGTCGACGCCCTCGTCGGCGGCCTCCTGCCGACCGGCTGACCCGGCCCGCGAGGCCGGTCGCAGCGCTACTCGAGATTCAGCGTGGCGACCACGGCGAGGTGGTCGCCGCCCCCTGCCGGCACGGTCGTGTTCGACACGACCTCCATGCCGCGCTGGAACACGTGATCGAGTCGCACCACCGGCGCCGCGGCCGGCCACGTGAACCCGAACCCACCGTCGCTCTGGTTCGCCCCCGAGAGCTGCGCGGTGACGTCGCCGAGCGCCCGGTCCGACGAACCCGCGTTGAAATCGCCGACTGCGATCACTCGCGTGTTCTCGTCGCGGGCCAGGTGATCGGCGAGGTTCGCGAGCATGGCGTCGCGTTCGTCGTGCGCAGCCGGTCGAGCGGATGCCGCGTGCACGACGTAGATGCTCACCGGACCGCTCGGCGTCTCGAGGTCGGCGGCGAGCCCGCGCTTCCAGCCGAGCCCCAGGTCGAGCATCTGGGCGTTCTCGATCGGGAACACGCTCCAGACGCCGACCGTGCCGACGCCGTAGCGGTGGGGGTAGACCTCGTCGAGCACCGCTCCGGCCGCGTCGCGGGATTCGGCGTCCATCTCCTGCAATGCGACCACCTCTGCACCCGTGGCGACCAGTGCCGCGGCGGAGTCGGCGGCCGTGCCGGAGCCGGCCTCGACGTTCTGGCTCGCCACGGTGAGCCGCGACTCCGATGCGGGAGCCGCCGTCCACGACAACGGGACGATCGAGGGCACGAACACGACGCACCAGACGAGCGCCGCCAGCACGGCGGCGGCGAACGCCGCACGGCTCTTCGCGACGAGCGCGCCGACGAACAGCAGCGGCACCGCGAGCCCGAGCCACGGCAGCGCCGTGTCGGCGATGAGGCCGAGGCCCGCGACATCCGGCACCATCGTGTGGAACACCAGCACGAGCACGAGTGCCACGCCGAGCAGGGAGGTGACCCGGGCGAGGCCGACCCGTCGGCGCCGAACCGGTCGAGGCGACGAGGAGCCCGCTGCGGCGGGTTCGGGTGGCGCGATCACGGACATCGGCCCATTCTCGCCGCGATGCCTGTGCGACTGCTCCATCACGCCAACCGCGGAGACGACGAACGGCCGCCCTCGGAAGGGCGGCCGTTCGCGTGAGACTGCAGTCGGCTACGCCTGCTGCGAGTTCGACAGGTCGATGAGCTGCTGGATCTGCTCGGGCGTCACGGGCACGCCCGGGAAGCCGGCGAGCTTGCCGATCGGGAACGACGCCATCATCTTCTCGAGGCCGCCCTCGTCGAAGATGTCGGTGTCGGCCATGCCGGACGCGAACGAGCCCATCGCCTGCATGACGATCGGGCCCGCGATCGGGTCGGCAGCGAGCTCGGCGATCGACGACTCGAGCGAGAGCGGCAGACGCACCTTCTCGCCCTCGACCTCGACGACGGCGCTGAGCCGGATGTCGCGGCTCGACGCGCCGACCTCGACGCTGTAGGCGCCGGGCTCGACGACCCAGCGCTCCACGCGGACGTCCCAGTACGCGAGGTCCTCGCCCCGCACGGCGATCTCGACCTGACGCGACTCGCCCGCTTCGAGGGCGACGTTCGCGAAGCCCTTGATCTCGCGCACCGCACGCTGCACACCCGAGGCGGCGAGGCCCGTGTAGACCTGCACGACCTCGCGGCCAGCACGGTCGCCGGTGTTCGTCACCGTGACGCGCACCGCGAGGCCCGAAGCATCCGCTGCCACCGACAGGTCGGAGTAGCCGAACGTCGTGTAGGAGAGGCCGTGGCCGAACGGGTAGCGCACCTCGGCGTCGCGGGCGTCGTACCAGCGGTAGCCCACGAAGAGGCCCTCGCCGTAGCGCACGTGGCCGAAGTCGCCCGGGAAGTTCAGGTAGGCGGGGGTGTCGGCCAGCTTCACGGGGATAGTCTCGGCGAGACGGCCCGACGGGTTGACGGCACCGTAGAGCACGTCGGCGATGGCGGATCCGCCGGCCTGGCCGCCGAGCCAGCCTTCGAGGATCGCGGGCACGTCATCGGCGAACGGCAGTTCGACGACGCCGCCGTTGGCGAGCACGACGACCGTGCGCGGGTTCGCCGCGACAACGGCCTCGAGCAGCGCGAGCTGCTCGGCCGGCAGGTGCAGGTCCTCGCGGTCGAAGCCCTCGGACTCGTACGATCCCGGCAGGCCGAGGAACAGCACGACGACGTCCTTCGACGCGGCGAGCTCGACGGCGGGGGCCACGAGGGCGGCGCCGTCGGAGCCGTCGGTCGTGAAGCCCGCAGCGTACGACACGTGGTCGGCGCCCGCGTACTCGGTGATCGCGTCGAGCGCATTGTCGAGCTTCGTCGGGTTGATGAGTGACGAACCGGCGCCCTGGTAGCGCGGCTTCTCGGCGAACGCGCCGATGACGGCGACCGAGGTCGCGCCGTCGAGCGGCAGGATCGCATCGTCGTTCTTCAGCAGCACGGCGCCGCGTCCTGCAGCCTCCCGGGCGAGTGCGTGGTGCGCGTCGACGTCGTAGGCGGCGTCGGATGCCCCGGCGACGGCCTTCTGCACGAGCTCGACGACGCGTCGCGCGCCGATGTCGAGTGCCGACTCGTCGAGCGAGCCGTCGGCGACGGCCGCGACGAGCGCGGCGGCCGAGCGACCGTCGGATGACGGCATCTCCAGGTCGAGACCGGCCGGCAAGCCGATGACGCGGTCGTTGACGGCTCCCCAGTCGCTGACGACGAGGCCCTCGAAGCCCCA
The DNA here is from genome assembly GCF_001429165.1 of Agromyces sp. Root81. Classification (GTDB taxonomy): domain Bacteria; phylum Actinomycetota; class Actinomycetes; order Actinomycetales; family Microbacteriaceae; genus Agromyces. Next base: position 1,739,538 of record NZ_LMIR01000002.1, on the reverse strand, counting down.
GTCGTCGCGCAGCACCGTGTTGAGCAGCCACGGGTCCTCGCTCGTGTACACGCCGTTGAGACGGTTGTACGAGCACATCACGGTCCACGGCTGCGCGTCTTCGACGACGCGCTGGAAGCCGCGCAGGTAGATCTCGCGCAGCGGACGCGGGTCCACGTCGCTCGAGGAGCTCATGCGGTCGTGCTCCTGGTTGTTCGCCGCGAAGTGCTTGAGCGAACCGCCGACGCCCTGCGACTGCAGGCCGTTCACGAGGGCGGCACCGAGCACGCCCGAGACGATCGGGTCCTCGGAGAGGTACTCGAAGTTGCGGCCGCAGAGCGGCGAGCGCTTGATGTTGACGCCCGGGCCGAGGAGCACGCCGACGCCTTCGGCGCGGGCCTCTTCACCGAGCGCCGTGCCGACACGCTCGAGCAGCTCGGGGTCGAAGGTCGAGCCGAGGGCCACGGCCGGCGGGAAGCAGGTGGCCGGCACGCTGTCGCCGATGCCGAGGTGGTCGGCGCTGCCCTTCTGCAGGCGCACGCCGTGCGGTCCGTCAGTCAGTACGATCGCCGGGATGCCGGCGCGCTCGATGCCCTGCGTCGTCCAGAAGCTCGCGCCGCTCGTGAGCGACGCCTTCTCCTCGATCGTGAGCTCCGCCACGATGTCGGCGGCCGGCGCGTCGAGCCCGGCGCCGGTGTTCAGGGTGTCCGTCATGATGCTCCTTCGATTGCCGGTGCTTCGATACTCCGCCGGAAGAGTGGTTTTCCATAGTCCTTCTGCAGCAGGGTCGCGAAGGCCCACCAGAGGATGAGGGTCGCGGATGCCCCGCCGATGATGCCGAACAGCGCGTCGGAGAGCCAGTGCGCGTTGATGAGCGTGCGCTGCCAGATCATGCCGACCACGAGCAGTGCGCCGATGATCCACCAGACGAGTCGCTTCGCGGGCGGGAACAGCGCGGCGACCGCGACGAGCAGGATGCCCGTGCTCACCGCGTGCCCCGAGGGGAACGAGCCGTGGTCGACCTCGACCAGCGGGCCGAAGAGGCCTGCCGCCAGGTCGTCGGCCGGTCGAGGCCGGTCGACGAGGTTCTTCGTGAGCTGCGAGACGCCGAAGCTGCCCACGAGCTCGGCCGTGAGGAAGAACAGCGCCGAACGCCAGCGGCGGATCACGAACAGCCAGATCGGGATGAGCAGCAGCGTCAGCACCGCACCCGGGATCTGACCGAGGTGCTGGAACAGCATCGGCAGCGCCCAGGTCTCGCCGCCGGTGCCCGGGGCGAGGCCGACGAGGGCGCGCCAGGCGTCGTCGATGCCCTGCGTGAGCGGACTCTCGGGGTTCGCCGCGACGGCGAACCCGAAGAGCACGAACAGCGCCATGCCGATGATGCCGGACACGAGCAGCCAGCGGGGCCGGCGGGCAGCGGATGCCCCCGGCTCGCCTGCCACGGGAGCGGTCACGTCGGTCGAGATCGGAGCGGAGGCGGCATCCGACATCACTTCACCGCCTTGATCGGCCAGACGGCGAACGCGCCGAGGATCGAGAGCACGATCGCGACCGGGAAGAGGCCGGCGAAGCCGAACGCGATCACGATCGCACCGGCGACGCCGGGTGCCAGGGTCTGCGGCAGGGTCGCCGCGATGTTCACGACGCCGAGGTCCTTCGCGAAGGACTTCGCCGACGGCAGCACCTCGCTCATGAGCGCGGTGTCGACGGCCTGGAACATGCCGAAGCCGAGGCCCGCGATGAAGGTCATGATCATCCACGAGGTGATGTCGGGCCAGATCCACGGCAGCAAGAAGGCCAGCCCGGTCACGGCCGACGACACGAAGACGAAGATCTTCCGGCGTCCGAGCTTGTCGGAGAGCGGACCCGAGATGATGGTCGCGATCAGGATGCCGGCGAGGCTGATGAGGCCGAGCAGCGGGATGACCTCGCCCGGCTTCTCGATGCCGAAGTAGTCGGTGAGCAGGTAGAACTGGTACCCGGTCACGGCGAAATAGCCCGTGTAGAGCAGCAGGCGACCGGTGAACGCCCAGAAGAAGTCGGGGTGCTTGATCGGGCTGACCCAGAAGGTGCGGAGGAAGTCGCCGAACTTGAAGGGCTCGCGCTCGAGCTCCTTCGAGGAGTAGTCGGGGTTGAAGACGATGAACAGCGTCAGCATGACGAGCGAGAACACCGCGAAGGTGACGTACCCGACGGCGATGTTGTCGAGGAACACCGAACCGACGATCGAGCCGCCGAGCGCGCCGACCATCAGGCCGATGCCCGAGAGCGTCGCGAACGTGCCGCGGCGCTTGACCGGCACGCGGTCGGGCATGACGGCGCTGAGCGGGCCCTGCGCGAAGTTGAACGTGATCTGCACGAGGGTCCACGCGATGATGACGCCGACGAGGCTGTTCGCGAAGGCGAGGCCGACGAGGGCGAGGCCGCCCGCGAGCGCCCCCATGAAGATCCACGGCGCGCGACGGCCGAACCGCGAGCGCGTGCGGTCGGAGATCTGACCGGCGATCGGCTGCGCGAGCATGGAGAAGAACGCGCCGATCGTCGCCACGATCGCGAGGTTCGCGACCTTGTCGGCCTCACCGAACAGTCCGGTGATCTGGGCAGGCAGCAGGATACCCGGGACCGCTCCCCAGATGAGGAAGATGCCGAGGTTCGCGGGGATGATCCAGCCGAGGAGACGGCGGACGCCCTTGATCGGCGTGGGCGGATCCTCGTTGCCCGCGGCCTCCTCGATGAAGGCATCGACCTCTTCGGGTTCGTTGGTGCGGGAGTCGGCTTCGGGTTGCGGGGTCGACGACGTCGTCATGTCTGCTCCTCTACTTCACTGCTTTGATCGGCCAGACGGCGAAGGCGCCGAGGACCGAGAGTGCGATGCCGATCGGGAAAAGCGCCACGTAGCCGCCGAAGGCGAGCACGATCGCGCCGCCGACGGCGGCGGCCAGGATTTGGGGCAGGGTCGCGGCGATGTTCACGACGCCGAGGTCCTTTCCGAACGACTCCTTCGAGGGCAGCACCTGGCTCATGAGGGCCTGGTCGACCGACTGGAACATGCCGAAGCCGAGTCCGGCGAGCACGGTGAAGATGAGCCAACCCGTGTAGGTCGGCATGACGAGCGGCACGAGGAGGGCGATGCCGACGAGCACCGAGGAGCCGAAGACGAAGATCTTGCGGCGTCCGAGCTTGTCGGAGAGCGGGCCCGAGACGACCATCGCCGTGATCATGCCGACGAGGCTGAGCAGGCCGAACACCGGGATCGCGGCGGTCGCGCCCTCGTCGCCGAGGCCGATGTAGTCCGACAGGATGTAGAACTGGTAGCCGGTGACGGCGAAGTAGCCGGTGTAGAGCAGCAGTCGCCCGGTGAACGCCCAGAAGAAGTCGGGGTGCTTGACCGGGTTCACCCAGAACGTGTGCAGGAACTCCGACAGCGAGAACGGCGGGTTGACCTGCTCCGTGCTGGAGTGGTCGGGGTTGAAGACGACGAAGAGCACGGTGACGACCAGCGCGAAGCCCGCGAGCAGCATGTAGGCGGTCGGGATCATGGTGCCGAGCGCCGAGCCGATGATCTGTCCGCCGAGTGCGCCGAGCATGGCGCCCATGCCGGCGAGCGCCGAGAACGTGCCGCGTGCGGCGAGCGGTACCCGGTCGGGGAGGACGGCGCTGAGCGGGCCCTGTGCGAAGTTGTAGGCGATCTGCACGATGGTCCAGGCGATGGCCACCTGCACGAGCGTGTTCGCGAGCGCCATGCCGATGAGTGCGAGGCCGCCGATGAGCACGCCGGCGACCATCCACGGCGCCCGTCGACCGAACTTCGAGCGCGTGCGGTCGGAGATCATGCCGGCGAGCGGCTGCGCGATCATCGCGGCGACGCCGGCGATCGTCGAGATGACGGCGGCGTTCGCGACGCGGTTCACGGGGTCGATGGCCGTGAGCTGCAGCGGGAGCAGCACGCCGGGGATCGCGCCCCAGAGGATAAAGATCGAGAAGTTCGCCGGGATGATCCAGCCGAGCAGTCGCTTGACCGTGCCCTTGACGAGGGGCTGGGGTTCTTCAGCACCATCGGGCTCGACGACGGGCGCGGGGGCAGACGCCATTGTCATGTCTACAGGGTCCTTTCAGGGCCTCGGCATCGAGGCGGGTGGCAAAACCATACATCGCTCGGTTTTCATACGCAAGCGACTAGCATTCACGTATGGCACGCAGGGGTTCATACGCGAAAGGCGTCGCGAAGCGTGAGGAGATCCTCACCACAGCGCTCGACGTCATCGCCCGCAACGGCTACCGGCGCACGAGCGTGCGCGAACTCGCCGAAGCGGTCGGCCTCAGCCAGGCCGGGCTGCTCCACTACTTCTCGTCGAAGGAGGAGCTCTTCCAGGAGATCCTCCGCAAGCGCGACCAGGTCGATGCCGCCGCGTTCCACATCGACGTCGCGCAGCCGATCGAGGCGTTCTTCCAGGTCATCAAGCACAACAGCGAGGTCCCGGGCCTCGTCCAGCTCTACGCCCAGCTCTCGACCGAGGCCGGCGACGCCGACCACCCCGCCCACGAGTTCTTCGTCGAGCGGTACGTGCAGTTCCGCGGCATGTTCGGCGGCATGCTCCGCGACGAGCAGGCGGCCGGCCGCCTCGACCCCGACCTCGACATCGAGCGCGTCGGCAACCTCTTCCTCGCCGCCGCCGACGGCCTGCAGACCCAGTGGATGCTCGACCCCGCCATCGACATGGCCGACCACGTCGCCTACCTCTGGTACCTCATCACACGCAAGGACTGAGCGGATGCCCCGACTGCCCCGCTCGCTCGTCTCGCACGATGTGCGCCGGCACAACCTCACGGTGGTGCTCGAGCACCTCGTGCGCTCCGGACCGAGCGCGCGCAGCGAGATCGCCGAGGCGACGGGCCTCACCCGCGGTTCGGTGACCGCACTCGTCGCGGCGCTCACCAAGGCGGGCGTGCTGCGCGAGACCGATCCCGTCTCGATCGGCAAGGGCCGACCGATCACGAGACTCGAGCTCGCGGCATCCGACATCGCCGTGCTCGTCGCGCAGGTCGACGCCGATACCGCGACTGCGCTGCTCACGACCCTCGGCGGCGACGAGCTCTACCGGGCCTCCGAGCGGCACGGGCGCCCCATGGGCGAGCCCGACGCCGTGCTCGACGTGCTCGCCGTGGTGGTCGCCGACGCACTCGACGCCGCCGCCGAGCTCCGCCGCAGAGTGGTCGAGCTGCCGATCGTCGTCTTCGCCCCGGTCGGCGGCGAGCCGCCCGTCGTGCTCACCGACACAGACCTCGGATGGGGCGAGGTCGATGTGATCGGCGGGCTGCGTTCGCGCCTCCCCTCCCTGCCCGAGTCGGTGAGCCTCGAGTCCGACGGCTGGCTCGCCGCCCTGGCGGAGCGCACGGTGCTCTCGAGCGCCGAGAGCCTGCTCTACATCAAGAGCAACTCGGGCATCGGCGGTGCGATCCTCCTGAGCGGGCGACTCGTCGACGGTGCGCACGGGGTGGGCGGAGCGCTCGGCCACATGGTCGTCGTGCCCGACGGCGAGCTCTGCGATTGCGGGCAGTACGGATGCCTCGTGACCGTCGCCGGCCCCGACGTGCTGCTCGAGCAGGCCGGCCTCGCCGGCCTCGTCGCCGAGCGCGGACTCGCGGCGGCGACCGCCGAGCTCTCCGCGCAGATCACGTCCGGAACGACGCCTGCCGCTGCCGCGTGGGCCGATGCCCTGCCGTGGATCGCGCGCTCGCTCCAGATCCTCTCGCTCGCGACCGACCCCGAAACCATCGTGATCGGCGGGTTCTGGGCCGCGCACACCGCATCGATCGAGCACGCGTTCCGCGCGAACCGCCCGAGGCTCACCGAAGCCGTCGGCGGCCGGCCCGCGATCCCCTCCGTCGTCGCCGGGCGACTCGGCGCGGACGCCGCGCTGTTCGGTGCCGTCTGGGCCGCTCGCGACACCGTGCTCGCCGACCCGGCTCGCCTCGGCCTCTGACCCCGCCCGCGCGGCTCCGGTCGTCAGCCCGAACCCGGGGCTGGGCGGACGCTCGTCCACCCTTTTAGTTCAACGGTTGAATTTCGTGACGATTCGGCGCATACTCATTGCCGAGCGCCATTCGGTTTTCGTGCGAATGCGCGCGCCCGCACCCGGCCGTTCTCAATGAAGAGGAGCCCCACTTGTCCATCCAGCCCGCAGCACCCGGCGATCCCACCGCCCTCATCGCCCCCACCGGCGCCATCTCGTCGACCGAGCCGCTCCCCGGTGAAGCCCCCGCGAGCCCGCCGCCCACCAAGCGCACGCTGCCCGGCATCCTGCTCGTCGCCCTCACCCTCTTCGGCACCTACGGCGGCCTGATCGCCATCCTGCTGCCGCTCCAGGTCGCGATCATCGACGAGGAGAACAAGGTCGCGAACCTCGCGTTCGTCTCCACGATCTCCTTCGTGTTCACGCTCTTCGCACAGCCGATCGTCGGGGCGATCAGCGACCGCACGCGCTCGCGCTTCGGACGCCGCGCACCGTGGATGGTCGGCGGCGCGCTCATCGGCGGCGTGCTCCTGCTCGGCATGGGCTTCCTCGACTCGATCGTCTGGATCGCGATCTTCTGGGTGCTCATCCAGGTCTCGCTCAACGCGATCCAGGGGCCGCTCTCGGCGATCACCCCCGACCGCTTCCCGCGCGACAAGCGCGGCGCCGCGAGTGCCATGTTCGGCATCGGCATGCAGGTCGGCATGACGCTCGGCATCATGGTCGCCGGGCAGTTCGCCGCGAACTTCGGCATGGGCTACGCCGTCTTCGGCATCGCCATCATCATCGTCACCGTGGTGTACGTGGTCATCGACCGCGACTGGTCGTCGAAGCAGGCCGCGGTCGAGCCGTGGAGCTGGAAGACGTTCTTCGGCGGCTTCTGGATCAACCCGCGCACGAACCCCGACTTCTTCTGGGCGTTCACCGCCCGATTCCTGCTCATGCTCGGCTACTTCGTGGTCGCGGCGTTCCAGTTCTACATCCTCACCGACTACATCGGCATGAAGCTCGTCGAGGCGACCGGAGCGGTCGTCACCCTGACGCTCGTCGCACTCGTTCCGACGCTCGTCGCCATCGCGGTCTCGGGCTGGTGGAGCGACAGGGCCGGTCGGCGCAAGGTCTTCATCTATGTGGCGTCGGCCATCATGGTCGTGGGCTTCATCATGCCGCTCCTCATGCCCGACATGACCGGCATGATCATCATGAGCGTCATCAACGGCATCGGCTTCGGTCTCTACATGTCCGTCGACACCGCGCTCATGACCGAGGTGCTGCCGGGCGGAGGCTCCGCGGCCGCCAAGGACCTCGGCATCCTGAACATCGCCACCAACATCCCCCAGGCCATGAGCGCCGCGATCGCCGGCATCATCATCGGTACGCTCGGCGGGTACCCGATGCTGTTCGTCTTCGGCGGCGTCTTCGTCATCATCGCGGCCCTGGCAGTCATCCCCATCAAGAGCGTTCGATAGGAGCACCACCCATGACCCAGACCAGCATCGGCACCTTCGTCGAGGTCGACACCACCGCGGGCCGCGTTCGCGGCGCCTGGCGCGGCGAGCCCGGCGAGGCATCCGCTTCGGCCGCCTTCCTCGGCATCCCCTTCGCCGAGGCGCCCGTCGGCGAGCTGCGCTTCGCCGCACCCGTGCCGAAGGCACCGTGGGAGGGCGTGCGCGACGCGCTCGAGTTCGGCGCGACCGCGCAGCGCGGCGACCCCGGCGTGACGCTCATCCCCGAGCCGAGCGTGCCCGGCGACTCGACGCTGAACGTCAACGTCTTCACCCCGGCGCCCACGACCGACGCGGCGCTCCCGGTGCTGGTCTGGATCCACGGCGGCGGCTTCTTCGCCGGTTCGCCGGCAAGCCTCTGGTACGACGGCGGGCGCTTCAACCGCGACGGCGTCGTGACCGTGACGATCTCGTACCGCCTCGGCTTCGACGGCTTCGGCTGGATCTCGGACGCGCCGTCGAACCGCGGCGTCCGCGACTGGCTCCTCGCCCTCCAGTGGGTGCAGGAGAACATCGCGTCGTTCGGCGGCGACCCGTCGCGCGTGACCATCGCCGGCCAGTCGGCCGGCGGCGGCGCCGTGCTCACCCTGCTCGGCATGGAGTCGGCGCACCACCTCTTCCAGGGGGTCTACGCGATCTCGGGCGCCCTCGCCGACGTCACGCCCGAGCGGGGCGAGAAGCTCGGCCGTGAGATCGCGGCGGCGGCGGGCGTCGAGCCCACGGTCGCCGGATTCTCCAGCCTGACCGAGGAGCGCATCCTCGAACTGCAGAAGAAGGCGACCGAGCTCGGCCCCGAATCGCTCGGGGACATGATCGAGAAGGGCCTGGCCCTCGGCCCGGCGATCGACGGCGAGCTGCTCACCCGTTCGACGAAGGAATCGCTCGCGGCCGGAGTCGGCGCCGACAAGCCGCTCGTCATCGGCGCCACCGACGACGAGTTCACGATGGCCTTCACCATGGAGGCGAAGAAGCTGCGCTGGATCCCGAAGGGGATGATGCTGAAGAAGCTCGGCATGCCGAAGGCCACGTTGAAGCCCTACCTCGCCGCGAACGCCGAGGTCGCCGGCAAGGGCACCGCCTTCATCGCCGGCCGGTTCCTCACCGACCGCATGTTCCGCACCGCCCTCATCAAGATCGTCGCCCTGCGCGGCGATGCCCCCACCTGGGTGTACCGGTTCTCGTGGCCGTCGGGCACGTTCGGCATCGCCGAGCACTGCATCGACGTGCCGTTCTTCTTCGACTGCCTCGACTCGATCAAGATCACCGAGCTCGCCGGGCCAAACCCGCCGCAGCACCTCGCCGACGAGGTACACGGCGGCGCCGTGTCCTTCATCACGACCGGCGACCCGGGCTGGCCGCGCTACACGGAGCCCGCGCGCGAGACCCGCGTGTACGACACCCCGTCGATCGTCGCGTCCGACGGCTACGCGAGCGTGCGTCCGATCCTCGACATCTGAGTCGGACGCCGAAACGGGGCCTCCGGGTCGCGTACCCCGAATGGGGTACGTGACCGGAGGCTCCGTTGCGCGCATGCTTCTCACATGACAACGGCCGGCGAGACCTCAGTTCCCACCACCACCGGCCCGCTCGACGAGGTGCATCGCGAGCAGTCCGCGCGCCTGGTCGACCATCTGGTCGACCACGGACCGGCGACCCGGAGCGAGCTCGCCGCGGCCACCGGCCTCGGACGCGGCGCGATCGCCGGACTCACCGCTCGGCTGCTCGACGCCGGCGTGCTGCGGCAAGGGTCGGCAGAGGTCACGGGCGATCACCGCACCGCGCCGTTGACGCTCGCCGCGGCCGACCACGTGCTCGTCACCGCCCACCTCGGCCCCGACGATGCGATCGCGACGATCGCCGCGCTCGGCGGCGAGGAGCTCGCCCGCTTCACCGCTCCGCTCCGGCAGGAGACCGCGCCCGACGGCGAGGCGGCCGCCGCGCCGAGCCCGCTCGAACTCCTCGCCGTCGTGCTGGGCCGGGCCATCGCCAGGGCCGAACGCGCCGCGCGGCCGATCGCCGATGTCACCGTGCTCGTCGACGGGGCGGTCGCCGGGAGCCCGTCGGTCGTGCTCACCGACGAGCGGCTCGGCATCGAGCCGGTCGATGTGCTCGGTGAGCTCAGAGCGCGCACGCCCGGGCTCGCCGAGGTCGAGGCGGCCCTGCCCGTGCCGATCGTGCTTGTGCCGACGGCGGTGGCCGCGGCATCCGTCGAACTGAACGGCCCGGCCTCCCGCGACCTGCTCTACATCGCCGGCGACACGGGCATCGTCGGCGCCGCCGTCATCGACGGCCTGCCGATGCGCGGCGCCCACGGCCTCGCCGCGACCTTCGCGCACCTGCCGATCGTGCCGGGCGGCGTGCGCTGCAGCTGCGGACAGCGCGGATGCCTCGTCACCGTCGCCTCCCCCGAGGTCGTGCTCGAGCGGGCCGGCCTCGCCGAGTTCGCGGCCGCCCACGGCCGTCTCGCCGCCCTCGACGAGCTCGTCGTGCGCGTGGACGCCGCCGACGACCGGGCGCGCTGGTCGTGGCTCGACGCGGCGCTGTGGATCGGCCGTTCGCTGCAACTGGTCGCCCCGACGCTCGATCCCGCGACCATCGTCGTCGGCGGATACTGGGCGGCCCTGATCGGCGACATCGAGACCTCGTTCCGCGACAACCGACCGACCGTCGGCGGAGGCGCCCTGGAGTCGATCCCCGCGATCGTGGCCTCACGGCACGGCGGCGAAGCCGCCGTCGCCGGCGCCCGTCGTCAGGCTCGCGACCGCCTGGTCTCCGAGCCGTTGCTGCTCGCGGGCTGAGGCAGCCCCCGGCCGACCCTGCTGCGGATGCCCCAGCCGGTCACGCGCACCATCGCCTCCATCACGATGCCGATACTCATCTTCGACCGACCCCGCTCGCGCTCGACGAAGGTGACGGGCACCTCGACCACGACGAGGCCGGCCTCGCGCGCGTGCCACAGCATGTCGACCTGGAATCCGTAGCCGCGCGTGTGCACGTCGTCGAGGCGGATGCGTCGCAGCGCATCGGCGCGGAACGCCCGGTAACCCGCCGTCGCGTCGCGAGTGGGCAGGCGCAGCACCCATCGCGCGTAGGCGCTGCCGCCGCGGGAGAGCCACTGGCGGCGGCGCGGCCAGTTCTCGATCGAGCCGCCGTCGATCCAGCGGGATCCGATGACGAGGTCGACCGGGGTGCCGGCGCCGGCGCCCGCTCCGGTTCCCGCACCCGCAAGCGCGTCGAGCAGCCGCGCGAGCTGCTCGGGCTGGTGGGAGCCGTCGGCGTCCATCTGCACGATCGGGTCGAAGCCCTCGGCGAGCGCCCACTCGAACGCATCGAGGTACGCCGCCCCGAGGCCGTTCTTCTCGGTGCGGTGCAGCACCTGCACCGAGGCATCCGCCGCCGCGATCTCATCGGCCAGCACACCGGTGCCGTCGGGCGAGGAGTCGTCGACGACGAGCACGGATGCCGCGGGCACGGCCGCACGCACGCGGGCCACGATCGCGGCGATGTTCTCGCGCTCGTTGTAGGTGGGAATCACCACCAGGGCTCGGGTCATCACTCGAATCGTAGTCGCCCGGAGGCCGTGCTCGTGTCAGGCCGCCACCGATGGCCCGGCGAGGGTCAGCGCACGCCCGACATCAGCTTCAGCACACCGCGGCTGCCGACCGCGAGCGCGATGCCGAGCACGATGGCGATGCCGCCGAGCACGCCGAAGTAGACGACCTCGGTGTCGGCCGAGTAGAACGTCGCGAGCTGGCCCGAGATCGCCGTGCCGAGCGAGACCGACAGGAAGAACAGGGCCACCATCTGCGTGTGGAACACCTTCGGCGCGAGCTTCGTCGTCACCGAGAGTCCGACCGGCGAGAGCAGCAGCTCGGCCACGGTGAAGATGAACAGGATGCCGATGATCGCGAGCAGCGGCGTCGAGTTCGGCGCACCGCCGGCGAACGGGATGAACAGCAGGAACGCGACACCCATGATCACCGTGCCGAGCGCGAACTTGATCGGCGTCGACGGCTGCCGGTCGCCGAGCTTCGTCCAGATCGCCGCGAACACGCCCGACAGGATGATGATGAAGATCGGGTTGATCGACTGCACCCACGACACGGGCATCTCCCAGCCGAAGAGGTCGCGGTTCAGCTGCTTGTCGGAGTAGATCGTGAGCACCGTGAACTGCTGCTGGTACAGCGACCAGAAGGCGACGCTCGCGATGAAGAGCGGGATGAAGCCGACTACGCGGCTGCGCTCGACGGTCGAGATGCGGCGGCTCGAGAGGATCACCGCGAAGTACGACACCGCGGCCACGATCACGGAGGCGATGACCCAGGTGACGAGGTTCGTCGCGGTGACGAGGCCGGTGGCGACGAGCACGACGACGGCGGCGACGGCGGCGACCGCGATGCCGATCACGAGGCCGATCCGGTCACGCGGCAGCGGGTTCGGCACCACGGATGCCTCCGCCGGCAGGCGCTTGCGCCCGAACGAGTACTGCGTGAGGCCGATCGCCATGCCCACCGCGGCGAGCGCGAAGCCCCAGTGGAACCCGAGCGTCGACGCGAGCAGCCCCGTGAGGATCGGGCCGAAGAAGGCGCCGAGGTTGATGCCGAGGTAGAAGATCGAGAATCCGGCGTCGCGGCGCGGATCATGCTCGGAGTAGAGGGTGCCGACGACGCTCGTCGCGTTCGCCTTGAGACCGCCCGAGCCGAAGGCCACGAGGATCAGGCCGACCCCGACCCCGACGAACCCGGGAAGGAGGGCGAGCGCGATGTGGCCGGCCATGATGACGATGGCGCTGTAGAACAGCACCCGCTCGCTGCCGAGCACGCGGTCGGCGAGCCAGGCGCCGAGGATCGTCGAGAGGTAGACCCCGCCGCCGTAGGCGCCGACGATGCCGGCTGCTGCGGTCTCCTCCATGCCGAGGCCGCCCTCGGCCACCGAGTAGTACAGGTAGATGAGGAGGATCCCCTGCATGCCGTAGAAGCTGAACCGCTCCCACATCTCGACGCCGAAGATGTTCGCGAGCGACCGCGGCTGACCGAAGAACCCTCGGTCGCCCTTGGTTTCGCGCGGTTCCGAGACCGGTTCGGTGACACTACCCATGGCGGTTAACCCTACCGGAACGGGTTGCCGCGCCCGGGCGGCGGTGGTGGACTGGGCGGGCGGGCGCACCGCGCGCGACGCCCGCGACATCCGTCAGCCGAACCCGGGAGGCACCATGCCGTTCATCACCGTCGGAGCCGAGAACTCGGCACCCATCGAGCTGTTCTACGAGGACCACGGTTCGGGGCAGCCCGTCGTGCTGATCCACGGCTACCCGCTCGACGGGCACTCGTGGGAGAAGCAGTCGCGGGCGCTGCTCGGCGCCGGGTGCCGCGTCATCACCTACGACCGCCGCGGGTTCGGGCGATCGAGCCGGCCGACGACGGGCTACGACTACGACACCTTCGCCGCCGACCTGAACGTCGTGCTCGAGACCCTCGACCTCAGCGACGTCGTGCTCGTCGGGTTCTCGATGGGCACCGGCGAGCTGGGCCGGTACCTCGGCACCTACGGCAGCGGGCGCATCGCGAAGGCCGCGTTCCTCGCCTCGCTCGAGCCGTTCCTGCTGCAGACCGACGACAACCCGACGGGCGTGCCGCGCGAGGTGTTCGACGGCATCGAGCAGGCGGCCACGAGTGATCGTTACCAGTGGTTCGACGACTTCTTCCAGAACTTCTACAACCTCGACGAGACGCTCGGGTCCCGAATCAGCGAGGCGGCGCTCCGCGCCAGCTGGAACGTCGCGGCCGGCTCCTCGTGGTTCGCCTCCTCGGCCGTCGTCGAGACCTGGCTCACCGACTTCCGTGCCGACATCGAGAAGATCGACGTGCCCGCCCTCATCCTGCACGGCACGGCCGACCGGATCCTGCCGATCGATGCGACCGCGCGGGAGTTCGTGAAGCGCCTGCCGGGCGCCGACTACGTCGAGATCGAGGGCGCGCCGCACGGACTGCTCTGGACCAACGGCGAGGAGGTCAACGAGGCGCTCCTCGCGTTCCTCGCGAAGTAGGGCGCTTCGCGGCGGCTGCGAACCGGGGGCAAGCCCCCGTGCGGGCGCCGCAGCGGCCTCGTTAGGGTCGAGAACAGGGCCGCACGGCGCGACCCGAAGGAGAAAGATGATTCACACAGCACCACGCATGATCGCGATCGGCGCCGTCGCGGCGGCGGCACTGGCCTTGAGCGGGTGCGCGTTCCTCGCCCCACCCGAGCGATTCAGCGACGAGGCCACCCTCGGCGAGCAGGTGCACACGATCGAGATCGACCAGCCCGCGGGCAGCGTCACGGTCCGCGGCGACGCGGACGCCACGGAGGTCGAGGTCGCGCGCACGGTCTCGTACCGCGGCGACCGCGAGGTCGGGACGACGTTCGAGATCGACGGCGACGTGCTCGTGCTCAGCGGATGCGGCCGGAACTGCACGGTCGACTACACGATCGCCCTCCCCGCCGGCGTCGACGTGCGCGGCGCGACCTCGAACGGCACGATCGAACTCACGAAGGTCGGCGAGGTCGATGTGTCGACCAACAACGGGCGCATCGAACTCGACGACGTCGCCGGCACGGTCGAGGCCGAGACGAGCAACGGGCGCATCGAGGGCCGGGGCCTCGCCGGGACCGGTGTCCGGGCCTCCACCTCGAACGGCGCGATCGAGCTGCGGCTCGACACCCCGCAGGACGTCGATGCGCGCACCTCCAACGGCGCGATCGACCTCGCGGTGCCGACCGAGGGAGCGGGCTACCGGGTGACGGCCGACACGTCGAACGGCGACGTCGATATCGACATCGACGAGGACTCCGACGGCGAGTTCACGCTCGACCTCGTCACCTCGAACGGCGCGATCCGGGTCACCGGTCGCTGACGGCGAACTCCTCGAGCACCGCGGCGAGCCGGTCGACCGCCCAGTCGAGGTCGGCCTGCTCGACCACGATCGGCGGCGCCAGGCGGATGGTCGAGCCGTGCGTGTCCTTCGCGAGCACGCCGCGGCGCATGAGCGCCTCGCAGGCCTCGCGGCCGGTCGCGAGCGCGGGGTCGATGTCGATGCCCGCCCAGAGCCCTGCACCACGCACCTCGACGACGCCGTGCCCGACGAGCGAGCGCAGTCGCGACTGCAGGTGTTCGCCGAGCACTCGCGCACGTTCCTGCGGCTCACCGCTCGCGAGCATGCGAACGACCTCGAGGCCGACGGATGCCGCGAGCGGATTGCCCCCGAAGGTCGACCCGTGCTCGCCCGGGTGCAGCACGCCGAGCACGTCGCGGTCGCCGACCACCGCGGAGACCGGCACGATGCCGCCGCCGAGCGCCTTGCCGAGCAGGTACAGGTCGGGCACGACCCCGACGAGGTCGCACGCGAACGTCGCACCCACCCGGCCGAGCCCCGACTGGATCTCGTCGGCGATGAGCAGCACGCGGTGCTCGGTGCAGAGCGCGCGGAGCGCAGGCAGGAAGTCCGCCGGAGGCACGACGACGCCGGCCTCCCCCTGGATCGGCTCGACGAGCACGGCGACGGTGTTCTCGTCGATCGCGGACGCCACCGCGGCGGCGTCGCCGTACGGCACCGTGCGGAAGCCCGGCGTGTAGGGCCCGAAGTCGTCGCGCGCATCGGGGTCGTCGCTGAACGAGATGATCGTCGTCGTGCGCCCGTGGAAGTTGCCGGCCATCACGACGATGTTCGCGGCATCCGCTGCCACGCCCTTCACCCGGTAGCCCCAGGCGCGCGCCACCTTGACGCCCGACTCGACAGCCTCGGCGCCGGTGTTCATCGGCAGCACCATGTCCTTGCCGCAGAGCGCCGCGAGTTCGGTCACGAACGGGCCGAGGCGGTCGTTGTGGAACGCACGGCTCGTGAGCGTGATGCGCCCCAGCTGCTCGCGCGCCGCCTCGACGAGCCGCGGGTTGCCGTGCCCGAAGTTCACCGCCGAGTAGGCGGCGAGGCAGTCGAGGTAGCGCCGCCCCTCGACATCCGTCACCCAGGCGCCCTCGCCCGAGGCGACGACCACCGGCAGCGGATGATAGTTGTGTGCCGCGTGTTCGTCTTCGAGGGCGATCGCCTCGGCGGTCGCCGCAGATGCAGAGGTGAGGTCGGTGGCGGTCATCGGCGCAGCTCCAGGGTGCAGCACTTGACGCCGCCCCCGCCGAGCAGCAGCTCGGAGAGGTCGACGCCGATCGGGTGGTACCCGTGTTCGCGGAGTTGTCGTTCGAAGTCGGTCGCGCGCGAGGCGATGACCACGTGGTAACCGTCGCTGAACGAGTTGAGGCCGAGCACCGCGGCATCCGTCTCGTTCACGATGATCGCGTCGGGGAAGCGCGCCTGCAGCAGGGCGACGGATGCCTCGTCGAACGCGCTCGGCAGGTAGGCGATGTGCTCCTGCCTGGGGGTCGGGTCGAGCACGGCGACCGCGGTGTCGAGGTGGTAGAAGCTCGGGTTCACGAGCCGCAGGGTCACGACCTCGCGGCCGAAGATCGCGGCGAGCTCCTCGTGCGAACGCGAGTCGCTGCGGAACCCCGTACCCGCGAGGATGGCGTCGCCGACGAGCAGGAAGTCGCCCTCGCCCTCGTTGATCTCCACAGGCTCGCGCACGTCGAATCCCGCCCGGCGGAACCACTCCATGTACGCCGGCCCCTCGGGCTGACGCTCGGGGTAGGTGAACTTCGCGCCGTACGCGATGCCGTCGATGACGAATCCGCCGTTCGCGGCGTAGACCATGTCGGGCAGGACTGCGATCGGGTCGATGAGCTGCACGTCGTACCCGAGGCCCACGAAGGTGTCGTGGAGCACCTGCCACTGCGCGAGCGCGAGTCCCGTGTCGGTGGGCTCGGCCGGATTCATCCACGGGTTGATGCGGTAGACGACCGTGAAGTGCTCGGGCCGGCACATGAGCACGGTTCGTGCCGTGGGCCGGCGCTCCGGACGGACGGCCGGCTGCTCGGCGAGCTCGGCCGGCCGTTCGGCGGGCTGGCCGCCGGTGGCGATCATCGTCGACATCTCGCTCCTTCGCGGGAGGAGCGGATGCCGCTGGGGGCCCGCGACATCCGCTCGGTGCACAACTCCGACCTACCGGCCGGGCGGCTCGCGATCGCGAGCCTCGGCGACGACGTTCGGGTTCCGCCGCCGCCGAGTCGCCTCTCTCCAGTGTGCTGGCAATCACGGCGCGGTTGGCGGCGTGCTGCGCAACTTTCATGCTCGTTCGGCGGCGCCACGCGGCATCCGTGCATGAATGACCGGGCGGATGGCGCGTCCGCCGCGCAGCCGCCCCTGGTTGCTGCCGGCGCAACCCTGAGGCATGCTGAAAGCGACCCGGTCCGCGCTGCCCGACGCGCCTTCCACCGGGACGGAGCGACGGAGACGGCATGGCTGACACGGACGACGGCTCCGAAACGGAATCCGCTCGCGCGGCCGAGGTCGCCGAGCACGTCGCACGGCTGCAGCGCATCGCCTTCGGCGGCGCGGCATCGGCGGCCGAGCAGCATGACGCGGCCGTCGAGCTCGAGGAGTTGCGACGCACCGAAGCGGATGCCGCGGCGGCGAGTGCCGCCCGCGCGGCACTCGAGCACCACGGCCACGCAGGGCATCCGCCCGACGGGCTGCCCGACGACGAGGCGTCGTCGACCGCATTCGAGCCGCTCGCTCCGTCGCGCGAGACGGATGCCCGCGGCATCCGCTGGGCGATCGTCGCGGGTGCCGTCGCACTCGCGCTCGGCCTCGGCATCGGGTGGCAGCTCGGCGGTCGCTCGGTGGCTCCGTTCGCCGAGCCGACGCCGACGCCGACGGCGAGCCCGGCACCGGGCGCGCCGATGCCGACACCGACCGGACCCGCGACGGTCGCACTCGACGAGACGTCGATGCCCGATGTGCTGGCCCGCCCGCCGGCCGAGACCGACGCCCTCGACGCCGCCTTCATGCAGTCGTACTCACTCGTCGCCGGGAGCGCGAGACGGTTGGTCAGCCGGCCCGACGGGCTCGTGGTCTACGCGGCGAATCGTGAGTCCGAGGTCTGCGTGATCGCGAGCTACTCCGCCGGTTCCAGCGATGGCGGGGTGACCTGCTCCACCTCGCGAACCGTGGACGGCGACGGGCTCAGCACGATCGTCATGGGGAATGCGATCGCGACGACGGTGCGGTGGCGCACCGATGGCGCCGTCGAGCTGATTCCGGTGCCCCCGGTCATGCCCGCCGATGCCGAACCGGAGGAAGCGGAATGACGGACGATCGCCTCGCACAGCTCGAGCGGCTGGCCTACGGTGCCGGTGCGAGCGACGAGGAGCGTGCGAACGCCGCGCGCGAGCTGCACGTGCTGCGCTCTGCGCCCGAGAGCCCCGCGACCGATCCCGAAGGCGCTCCGGCCGAGCATCCGCCGCCGAGGGCGCCGGCACCGAGGCGTCCGTCGCTGAAACACCTGATGGGCGGGCCGACGCGGTCGCCGACCCGCGACGCCGGGTGCGCCGGGTGCGCCGCCTGATCATCGCGGCGACCGCGGCGCTCGTCGTCGGCGTGCTCGCCGGCTGGCAGGCCGGGGCGCGTGAGGCCGGGCTGCAGGCCGAGCACGACGCCGATCTCGCCGCCGCGTCCGCGTCCGCGTTCCCCGGGCCGCGCACCCAGGCCGAGTACCTCGAGTCGCTGCCGGTCGCCGCGGAGTCTCCCGCCTTCGACGTGTTCCTGCGGCCCGCCACGGCCGCAGACGCTCCGGCCGCGGGCCCTGAGATGAACTTCGGCAACGGGCAGCTCGAGTACCGACTCCTCGGAACCAGGGCCGACGGCCTCCCGATCTACGCCGCGCGGGATGATTCCGAGTTGTGTCTCTTCATCGAGTTCGGGACGGACGGCGGGGTGGCGACCTGCACGGACGACGGCCGATTCCCTGCCGAGGGCCTCCGCCTCGACGCATCCATGTACGCCACGTCGAGTCCGAGCATCGTCGTGACCTGGCGCCCCGACGGCTCGCTCACGATGAACATGCTCGCCGGATAGCCCGGGCGGCGCTCCTCAGCCGTTCTTCGCGTCGCGCCAGGCCAGCCAGCGCCGCACCGGGTCGAGGTCGTAGCCCGGCCCGCCGATGCCGATCGTGAACAGCCGCACGCCGCCGGCGTACAGCGCCTCGGCGTGCTCGACGTCCTGCCCCGAGCGGTCCAGCTCGTTCGAGACCGTGATCTCCGAGACATCCCTCCCGACCTCGTCGCCCCAGTGGGCGAGCACGTCGAGCTTGTGCCGCAACTCGTCGGGGGCGACGAAGGAGTGCCAGATGTCGGCGTGCCGGGCGACGATGCGCAGGGTCTTCTGCTCGCCCTTGCCGCCGATCATGACGGGGATCTCGCGCGTCGGTGCCGGGTTCAGCTTCGCCCACCGGGCCTCGATGCGCGGCAGGGCGCCTGCGAGCGCGTTCAGCCGCGATCCCCGGGTGCCGAACTCGTAGCCGTATTCGTCGTAGTCGCGCTCGAACCAGCCGGCGCCCGTGCCGAAGATGAACCGGCCCGTGCCGCCCTTCGCACTGATGTGGTCGAGCGTACGGGCCATGTCGGCCTGCAGGTCGGCGCCCCGGTACGAGTTGCAGTTCACGAGCGTGCCGAACTCGATGCGCTCGGTCTGCTCCGCCCATGCCCCGAGCATGGTCCACGCCTCGAAGTGCAGGCCGTCGGGGTCGCCC
Organism: Agromyces sp. Root81; assembly: GCF_001429165.1. Classification (GTDB taxonomy): domain Bacteria; phylum Actinomycetota; class Actinomycetes; order Actinomycetales; family Microbacteriaceae; genus Agromyces. The sequence goes on along the minus strand of NZ_LMIR01000002.1, from coordinate 1,720,364 downwards.
GTCAGGGGGAAGAAGTGATCCCAGTTGAAGACGACGTCGACGCCGAGCTCCTCGAGGCGCATCACGGTGTCGCGGATCGCGGGGTACTCGGCGTGCTGCGGCTGCACCTGCACCGCGAGACGAACGGGGGAATCCAGAGGCATCCCACCAGCCTAGAGCGGGAACCCGCGCGAGGCGCAGGAAATGTGCGCCAAGTCCTGTGCGAACGCAATGGATCGACATACAATCCGAGAATGGACAACCTCGATCGCGCCATCCTCGACCTGCTCCGGCAGAACTCCCGGGCGGGGTACGGCGACATCGGATCGTCGGTCGGCCTCTCGGCGTCGGCCGTCAAGCGACGCGTCGACCGCCTCGTCGCCGACGGAGTCATCCGCTCGTTCACGATCCAGGTCGACCCGACCGTCGACGGCATGTCGACCGAGGCGTACGTCGAGCTCTTCTGCCGCGGCACCGTCGCACCCGACGAGCTGCAGCGCATCCTGCAGGGAGTTCCCGAGGTCGTCTACGCGGGCACCGTCACCGGCAGCGCCGACGCGATCGTGCACATGCGCGCCAGGGACATCGCCTCACTCGAAGACGCGCTCGAACGAGTGCGCATCGCGCCGAACGTCGATCACACCCGCAGTGCGATCGTGCTGTCGCGATTGGTGAACCGCAACAGGGACTGATGATGACGGATGCCGCGAGCCGAACGCCGAGCGAGATGCCGGCGCCGAACGCACTCGACGACGCGGGGCGCAAGCACGGCCTGTGGCAGGAGCACTTCGCAAGCGGCGGCGTGTCCGAGGAGGGCGTCTACGACCACGGGGTGCAGCAGGGGCGCTGGCGGTACTGGTACCGCAACGGACAGCTGAAGGCGATCGGCGATCGACTCGACGACACCCTCGACGGGTTCTGGCGGTGGTGGCGCGAGAACGGCCTGCCCATGCAGCAGGGCGCGTTCGTGCGCAACGTGCAGCAGGGCCCGTGGCAGCGCTGGCACGCGAGCGGCGAACTCATGGACGAGGGCGTGTACGATCACGGCACGAAGGTCGGCCTCTGGCGCCGGTACCACCCCGACGGCTCGCTGCGCGACGAGAAGATGCATCGAGCGAAGCCCTCCGCAGAGGGTTGACTGGAGAAGTTTGTAGTAATACATTAACTCCATGTCTCTCGAATGGCCGGAATGGTTCATGCTCGGCTGGCTGGCGCTGATGGCGCTCATCTCGGTCCTGACGCCGGCATGGATGCCGCGGCCTCGCTCGATCGGCCGGTTCGCGCGCTCGGTCGGGCTTCCGCTCGACGGCGACGTGGAGCTCGAGCAGGCCGTCGGCGAGCGACTCCGGCTGCGGGCGAGGTGGGGATCCCTCGGCTCACTCGTCGGCATCGCCGCCGGTGTGCCGATCGTGCTGAGCGGCGCACTGACCACCCACGACGAGTGGGGCACGAACATCGCCCCGTTCGCGTGGGTCGTGCTGCTCGGCGTGCTCCTCACCGGACGCGGCATCGGCGTCGCGATCTCGATCCTCCCCGCGCCGCCCGAGGTGCGGCGCTCGGGGCCGCGCCTCGCGCGCCTCCCCCGGCCCACCGTCGCCGACTACGTCGCCCCGATCGAGCGGGTCGGTGCACGCATCCTCGTCGCGGTCGGCGCCCTCATGGCGGTCGCCGTCGGCGTGATGCCGATCGCCGTCGAGTCGCGGATCCTCACCGGAGCGGCAGCGCTCGTCGCGATCGCGGCGCTCATCGCCGTCGAGTGGGTCTCCTCGGCACTCGTGGCACGTGCGCAACCCGCCGTGAGCGAGCAGATGCTCCGCTGGGATGACGCGCTGCGCGCGCAGACGTTCCGCGACCTCGTCTCGGTGCCGCTCATGTTCGGCGGCCTGACCGTCGTGGTCTCGCTCTCGGCCGCGGTCTCGTGGGCGAACATGCTCGGCGACCCCGCCATGACCGCCGCCAACGTGACCACGAACCTCACGCTCCTCGGACTGATCGTCGTGCTCGCGTTCTCGATCGCACTCAAGCCCGCCCGGTACTACCTCCAGCGGCTCTGGCCGACGCAGTTCGCGGAGACGCAACCGCCGGCCTACGGCTCCGCGGCTCCCGCGCCGCCGACACCCGAAGGCGCATGATGCTGCTCGAACTCGATCCCGAGTCCTCCGTTCCGCCGTACGAGCAACTGCGACGGGCGGTCATCGACGGCGTGCGCGACGGCGGGCTCGTACCGGGAACCCGGCTGCCGCCCGTGCGCACCCTCGCCGCCGAGCTCGGGCTCGCGGCCAACACGGTGGCACGCGCCTACCGCGAGCTCGAGCGCGACGGCGTCATCGAGACGCGCGGTCGCAACGGCTCCTTCATCTCTGCGACCGGCGACCCGACCGAGCAGCAGGCGCAGCTCGCGGCAACCGCCTATGCCGACCGCATCGCGCAGCTGGGCCTCGACGCGGAGCAGGCGCTCGAGATCGTGCGCGCCGCGCTTCGCGGCGGCTCGGCCTGACCGAGGCCGGCGCGGCTCACTCCTCGGGGATCGGCTGCTTCGGGAGCTTGCGCACCTTCGACCGGCGGCGCCGCCGCTCGGGGATCATCGAGCGCATCTCCTCGAGCTTGCCGAAGCAGAGCAGGCGGTCTTCGCCCTCGAGCACCACGCCCTTGCGCGGGTTCGGGATGACGGTCGTGCCGCGGTGCAGCGTGAGCACAGTGATGTCCCGCTCCCAGAGGCCCGATTCGCCGAGCGTCGTGCCGACGAGGTCGGCGCCGCCGTGCACCATGAGCTCGGCCACGCCGTACCCGGTCGAGACGGTGAGGCGCTGGCGCACGTCGATCTCGGGGAACGCGACCTGGTTCGCGATGTGGTCGATGATGGCGCCCGCGACATCGAGCTTCGTCGCGGTCTCGATGCCCTCGAGCCCGGGCGAGGAGTTGACCTCCATCACGAGCGGGCCGTCGTCGCCCTCGAGCATGTCGACGCCCGCGACCCGCAGGCCCATGATCTGCGCCGAGCGCACGGCCGCCTGCTCGTACTCGGGCGTCAGCTCGACGGGCTCCACGGTGCCGCCTCGATGCACGTTCGACCGGAACTCGTCGCCGCTCGCGCTGCGCCGCATCGCCGCGACCACGCGGTCGCCGACGACGAGGGCGCGGATGTCGCGGCCCCGGCTCTCCTTGATGAAGCGCTGGATCAGCACGTTCTGCTTCGTCGAGTGCAAGGTCTCGATGATCGCCTCGGCGACCTTGACCTCGGGAGCGAGGATGACGCCGATGCCCTGCGTGCCCTCGAGCAGCTTGATGACGACGGGTGCTCCCCCGACGCGCTCGATCGCCGGCCGCACGTCGGCACGGTTGCGCACGAACGCCGTCGCCGGCATGCCGATGTTGTGGCGCGAGAGGATCTGGTTCGCCCGCAGCTTGTCGCGGGAGTTCGTGATGCCGTTCGCTGTGTTGGGGGTGTAGACGTCCATCTGCTCGAACTGGCGCACCACGGCGGTGCCGAAGTACGTCACCGAGTTGCCGATGCGGGGCAGCACGGCGTCGTAGTCGGAGAGGCGTCGACCCCGGTACTGCAGGTCGGGCTCGGGCCCCGAGAGGTCGATCGCGAAGCGCAGGGTGTCGAGCACCTTGACCTCGTGACCGCGCTGCTGTGCGGCAGTGCGGAGCCGTTGGGTGGAGTACGCCTGCGGGGCGCGCGAGAGGATCGCCAGTTTCATCGTGTGCCCCTGCGAAGATGGTGGAGTGATCGAGCCCGTCTATTCAAACACCATCGCGGGATGGCGCGAGTGGGTGAGCCTGCCGGGAGCCGGTGTTCCGTGGATCAAGGCGAAGCTCGACACGGGTGCGCGCACCTCGTCGCTGCACGCCTTCGACCTCGAAGAGGTGCAGCATGGCGAGGCGTCGATCGTGCGGTTCGGCGTGCACCCGTGGCAGAACTCCGACGAGGACGCCGTCATCGTCGAGTGCCCCGTGCACGACCGCCGCGCGGTGCGGAGCTCATCGGGTCACACCGAGGAGCGCATCGTCGTGCTCATGGACGTCGTGCTCATGGGTCGGACGATGACGGCCGAGGTGACGCTCACGAACCGCGACGAGATGGGTTTCCGCATGCTCATCGGCCGTGAGGCGCTGCGACAGGGCTTCATCGTCGACTCGGCGCGCTCCTTCGTGGGAGGTCGCGCGCCACGAGGCATCCGTCGTCGCAACCGCGGCCGCGACGCGGCACGCGCTTGAGCCGCACCCGGCCGACAGCCGCCCGGAAGGCCGCTCCCGACGTGGCGACGACCGCCCGCGCCCCACGGCGGCGGCGACTCGTCGGCAGTCCGCTCTTCTGGGCGGCGGCCTGCCTGGCACTCGCCGTGCCATGGGCCATCGCCGGGCAGGTGACCGAGCTGATCCCGTACCTGTTCATGCTCGTCGGCGGCTGGCTGTGCGGCTTCTCGTTCGTCAACGCGACGTTCCGCATAACGCCCGAGCGCCGCGCCGTCATCGTCCACGTGATCGGCGCGATCGCGTCGGCGGCGCTCGTCGTGACGGCGGCCGAACTCGGCGGATCGCTGCTCGCCGACGCGCCCGAGCCGGTGCGGATCGCGCTCGTGATCGTGCAGTTCGCCGCGATCCCCGCGGCGGGCTGGATCTGGCTCGCCCTGATCGGGCGCGTCTCCGCCGCCGTGGGCACGTCGAGGAAGCCGGCACCGACCACGCCGGAGTGGGTGCGCGCCGAGCACGGCCACGGCTCGGAGGTGCGTTTCGCCGCGGTGCCGGTGCCCATGCGCACCCTCACCACCGTCATCGTCGTGATCGCCGTCGTCCTGAGCGCCATCGTGGCCGTGGCGCTCATCTTCGTCGGCGACATCGTCTTCGCGCTCGGCGCCCGACTCACGATCATCATCGTCGGTGTCGTCTTCGCACTGCCCGCGTACTCGGCCGGCCGGGCGGTGGCACGGCGACACACGCTCGCCTGCACCGTCGGCTTCGGGAACGACCGTCTGTGGATCGGCACGGGGTCGACGACGACCGTCGTCCTGTTCCGCGACCTCGAGCGGCTCGTCTGGCGATGCAGGAGCGACTACGCCCGCATCGAGGTGCTCGGCACGGGCGTCGACGTCTCACTCGTCACGGGAATCGCCCCGCCGCCGCCCGGCGCCACCGCCGAACTCCCCGCGTTGCCGCGGCGCGTGCTCGGACGCCTGCAGGACGAGGGGTTCGTGCTCGAGCGCGCACGACGCGGCGAGGTGCTGACGTTCCGGCGCGCCGGCTGAGCCGACGCGCCGGATCACGGCCTCAGATCACGCCCTGCGACAGGGTCGTCGGGTTGCCGAAGCGATGGTTCGTGATCGAGATCGCCTGCTCGTGCAGGAATGGCAGCAGCTCGACGCGGCCCGAGGGCGTGACGGGGTGCGACCACACCGCGACATCCGGAGTGCCGCCGAGCGCGTCGGCGAGCGCGGATGCCCCGCCGCCGACGAGTCGCACGCGCGACGTCGTGATGCCGCCCTTGGCTGCGCGGCCGAGCCAGGCCGCATCGCCCTCGCGCACGATGCGGATGTCGCGCGCGGCGAGGAGCGTGCGCACGCCCTTCGGCAGCTCGACCGCGGTCGAGACCGCCAGCGCCGACTTCGCGAGCAGGCCTGCCGCGATGACGCGGAGCCCCTCGGCGAGCGTTGCCTGCTCGCCGATGCGCACCGTCACGGGCAGCGGCCGGTAGCGGAAGAGGTTGCGCTCGGCGCCGACGCCCGAGACGTCCTTCACCACGCCGTACTCCTCGGCCCAGGCGAGCTCGTCGGAGAGCGCCGAGCGGCGCAGCACGTCGAAGGAGTCGTAGTCGAGCGCCGGCTGCGACGTCTCGATGAACTCGGCCACGCGCTTCTCGAGACCGCGCAGGTGCAGGGTGCTCGAGGAGGTGCCGTGCTGCGGCAGCCACTCGCCGAGGCCGAACAGGTAGTTCGGGCCGCCGGCCTTCGCACCTGCGCCGACGGCGGAGCGCTTCCAGCCGCCGAACGGCTGGCGCTGCACGATCGCGCCGGTGATGCCGCGGTTGACGTAGAGGTTGCCGGCCTCGACACGGTCGAACCACGTGCCGAGCTCGTTCGCGTCGAGCGAGTGCAGGCCGGCGGTCAGGCCGTAGTCGACGGCGTTCTGCAGGCGGATCGCCTCATCGAGGTCCTTCGCGTGCATGATGCCGAGCACGGGGCCGAAGAACTCGGTGAGGTGGAAGTACGAGCCGCCCGCGACGCCCGTGCGGATGCCGGGCGACCAGAGCCGGCCGGTGTCGTCGAGCTGCTGCGGTTCGACGAGCCACTCCTCGCCGATGCCGAGCTGGGTGAGCGCGTGCAGCAGCTTGCCGCCCGCGGGCTCGACGATCGGGCCCATCTGGCTCGTCGCCTGCTCGGGCCATCCGACGCGCAGCGAGCGCGTCGCATCGACGAGCTGGCGGTGGAAGCGCTCGGACTTCGCGACCGAGCCGACGAGGATCACGAGCGAGGCGGCGGAGCACTTCTGGCCCGCGTGGCCGAAGGCGCTCTTCACGACGTCGGATGCCGCGAGGTCGAGGTCGGCCGACGGCGTGACGATGATCGCGTTCTTGCCGCTCGTCTCGGCGAGCAGCGGCAGGTCCTTGCGGAACGAGCGGAAGAGCTGCGCCGTCTCGTAGGCGCCCGTGAGGATGACCCGGTCGACCGCGGGGTGCGAGACGAGCTCCTTGCCGAGCTCCCGCTCGCCGATGTCGACGAGGGTGAGGAGCTCGCGCGGGATACCGGCCTCCCACAGCGCCTCGACCATGACCGCGCCCGAGCGCTGCGCGAGCTTGGCCGGCTTGATGATGACGCCGGAGCCCGCGGCGAGCGCGGAGAGCACGCCGCCGGCGGGGATCGCGACCGGGAAGTTCCACGGCGGCGTGATGACGGTGAGCTTCGACGGCACGAAGACGGCGCCCTGCACGTGGTCGAGCTCGCGGGCGCGCTCGGCGTAGTAGTGCGCGAAGTCGATCGCCTCGCTGATCTCGGGGTCGGCCTCCGCGATGGTCTTGCCGGTCTCGGCGGCCATGATCTCGATGAGGCGGTCGCGGTTCGCGGCGAGCGCGTAGCCGGCGCGGTGCAGCACGGCGGCGCGCTCGGCGCCGGGCAGCTCGCCCCAGGCCCGACCGCGGGCGGCGACGGTCTGGATGATGCGCTCGAGGGTCGCGGCGTCGTCGACGCGGGCGGCGGCGATCGTGTCGAGACCGAGGCGGGTGCCCGGCACCCGCTCGAGGATCCGGCGTCCCCACTCGCGGTTCGGTGCGAGCGCCGGGTCGGTGTCGGGCTCGTTGCGGAAGCCCGGCGTGACGCCTGAGCCGACGGGCGCAGCGGATGCCGCGGCATCCGTCAGCTCGGAACCGTCGGTGCCGTCGGACCCGCGGGTGATGCCGAGCACGACGCCCGTCAGCGACGGGTCGTGCTCGTGCTCGGTGCCGGGCGCCGGGGCATCCGGAACCGTCATCGCGGCCGCGAAGGTCTCCTCGGTCCACTCGGTGTGGCGGTTCTGGGTGCGGTTCGGCGCGGGCGCCGCCACGACCGTCGGCTCGAGCGCGGCGAGCGAGGCGAGGTAGCGCGCCTGCTCGCGCTGGAACAGCGGCTCGCTCGAGGTCAGCTCGAAGACGGCCGACATGAAGTTGTCCTGGCTCGCGTTCTCTTCGAGGCGGCGGATCAGGTACGCGATGGCGACGTCGAACTCGCTCGGGTTGACGACGGGCGTGTACAGCAGCAGGTTGCCGACGTCGCGGCGCACGGCCTCGGCCTGGCCGGTCGCCATGCCGAGCAGCATCTCGAACTCGACGCGCGAGTCGACGCCCCGCTCGCGCGCGGTGAGCCACGCGTGGGCGACGTCGAAGAGGTTGTGGCCGGCGACGCCGAGCCCCACCGCATCGGTGCGCTCGGGGGTCATCGACCAGTCGAGCACGCGCTTGTAGTTCGTGTCGGAGTCCTGCTTGGAGTCGTAGGTCGCGAGCGGCCAGCCGTGCACGGCGGCGTCGACGTGCTCCATCGCGAGGTTCGCGCCCTTGACGACGCGCACCTTGATCGGCGCACCGCCCTCGGCGCGACGCTTCTGCGCCCACGCCGTGAGCTCCTGCATCGCGCCGAGCGCGTCGGGCAGGTAGGTCTGCAGCACGATGCCGGCCTCGAGGCCGCGCAGCTGCGGCTGGTCGAGCAGGGTCGTGAAGACCGCGATCGTCAGGTCGAGGTCGCGGTACTCCTCCATGTCGAGGTTGATGAACTTCGGCGTGCGGCTCTTGGCGGCGAGCTCGTAGAGCGGGGTGAGCTTCGCGACGACCTTGGCGACGGCCTCGTCGAACGACCACATCGAGAGCTGGCTGACGACGCTCGAGACCTTGATCGACACGTAGTCGACGTCGTCGCGGGCGAGGAACTCGTAGGTGCCGGAGAGACGGCGATCGGCCTCCTCCTCGCCGAGCACGGCCTCGCCGAGGAGGTTGAGGTTCAGTCGGTTGCCCGACTCGCGCAGGGTGGCGATGGCCGGGCCGAGCTTCTCGGGAGTCGCGTCGAGCACGAGGTGGCCGACCATGGCGCGCAGCACGCGGCGGGCGATCGGGATGACGATCCACGGCAGCACCGGGGCGACGACGCCGCCGACGCGGATCGCGGCCTTGAGGTACCAGGGCAGGAACTTCGGCGTGAGCCTCGCGACCTGCTCGAGGTTGCGACCGGCGACGCCGAGGTCTTCGGGGCGCATGACGCCGTCGACGAAGCCGACGGTGAAGTCGAGTCCGCGCGGGTCCTTCAGCACGCCGGCGAGGCGCTCGGCGGCGGGATCGACGGGGTGCTCCGCGCTCTCGGCGAGCCAGCGGCGCACGAGGGCGACGACGTGATCGGTGTTCGGCCGGGCGTCCGTGGCGGCGTTCGACATGGTCACGAGGGTACTGTCCTTTGCTTCGGGCCCGCCGGGGGTCGCGCGCCTGTCGGGATCAGTATGCGCTGCGACATCCGTTCGGTAAAGCGAATGAATCTGAACGATACTGTTCGGAAGAACCGAATGATCAGCGGATGTCCCGGAGGTGCCCGTGCTCGACGTGCGACGACTGCGGCTGCTCGTGGAGCTGAGCGATCGCGGCACGCTCTCGGCGGTCGCAGAGGCCCTCTCGTACAGCCCCTCGTCGGTGTCGCAGCAGCTCAGCCAGCTCGAGCGCGAGGCCGGCGTGCCGTTGCTCGTGCAGGTCGGGCGCCGCGTGCAGCTGACGCCGCAGGCCGAGGTGCTCGTCGGGCACGCCCGCGCCGTGCTCGACCGGCTCGAGGAGGCCGAGTCGGAGGTGGCCCGCTCGCTCACCGCGGTCGGCGGCACCGTGCGCATCGCCGTGTTCCAGTCGGCGGCGCACGCCGTGGTGCCGCAGGCGCTCACGCTGCTGCGCGCCGAGCACCCCGCCCTGCGGGTCGAGGTCACCGAGCGTGAGCCCGACGTGGGGCTCTTCGAGGTGTCGGCGCGCGACTTCGACCTCGTGATCGCCGAGCAGTACCCGGGGCACACGCGGGCGCACCGCGAGGAGCTCGACCGCGTGCACCTCGTCGCCGACGCGATCCGGCTCGCGCTGCCGCCGCATCCCGCTCATTCCAGCGGATATACGATCCGCCGCGCCGACGAATCGGGCGCATCGGCCGGGGTGGCGGATCGTATATCCGCAGATGTGCACGCCAGGCGGGGCGGCAGGGATGCCTCGCGCGAGCACTCACTCGCCGCCGCGGCGACGATGCCCTGGGTGCTCGAGCCCGAGGGCACGGCCTCGCGCGACTGGGCCGAGCAGCTCTGCCGCGACGCGGGGTTCGAGCCCGACGTGCGGTTCGAGACCGCCGACCTGATGGCGCACATCCGCCTCATCCGCTCGGGCAACGCCGTCGGGCTCCTGCCCGACCTCGTGTGGGCGGGCGAGGCGCCGAGCGTGACGCTCGTCGACCTACCGGGGCATCCGGAGCGCGAGGTCTTCACGTCGACCCGCCTGGCCGCGGCCGCCCGCCCGGCGGTGGTCGCCTGCCGCGACGCCCTCGCCCGCGCCGCACACGCCACGGCGACGCCTTCCGGCCGGTGAGGCCGCCGGTCGCTACGCTGTGCCCATGTCGCGAACGATGCAGCGCCTCGCCCTGTCCGGCACCATCCTGCTCGCCGCGGCGGCGCTGAGCGCCTGCGCCGGCAACACGGGAACGGAACCGACCGGGACCGTCGACCCGGTGGGCACCTGGGGCGATATCGCCACGACGAGCGAACCCTCGCTCGTCCTCGCCGACGACGGCGCGCTGACCGGCACCGACGGGTGCAACCGCCTCGTCGGCACGTGGACCGCCGATGCCGACACGATCGCCTTCGTCGACGTCGCCTCGACGCGCATGGCCTGCGAGGGCGTCGACACGTGGCTCTCCGGGCTCGCGACCGGCACGATCGCCGACGAGACTCTCACCGTCTTCGACGAGTCGGGTGAGAAGATCGGCACGCTCGAGCGCTCCGAGTAGCGGCGCGGGCAAGCCCGGGTCGCGCCGAGCACGTCACGGTCGAGCGGATGCCTCCGCGAAGCGCTGCGCCTGCATCGCGAGGAAGTCGAGCAGCTCGGGCGGCCCATCGACCCGGTAGCGCACGCCGCGCGGCAGCCACATGAGCGCCATCGAGAGGTTCTCGACCGAATCGGCCTCGAGCGGCCAGGCGCAGTGCTCGGCGTCGATCGCGACGACGTCGCGCCCGTACCAGCCGAGGTGCTCGACGAGCGCGGCCTGCGGCAGCTCGGCGACGACGCGGGCCTTCACGCTCCGGTCGCGCCAGCGCACTGCGGCCTCGACCCGCGCCCGTGCGTCGTCGTCGCTCATCGGCCGCGGCTCGAACCGCACCCGCGTCGGGAACACCTCGCTCATGCGATCGAGCCGGAACGTGCGCCAGTCCTCGCGCTGGCGGTCCCATGCGAGCAGGTACCAGCGACGGGCGACGGGCACGAGCCGGTACGGCTCGACCACTCGGGCGGAGGCCTCGCCCGCGGCATCCGTGTAGGTGAAGCGCAGCCGCTCCGAGTCCCGGCAGCCGAGGGCGAGGAGGCCGAGCAGTTCGGAGTCGACCTCGGGGGCCGGTCGGCCGGAGCGTGACGAGCCGGGCCAGCCCGGGCCCGTTGCGGCATGGGACTGCAGCGCCTCGATGCGCCGGCGCAGGGCCGGCGGCAGCACCTGCTCGATCTTCGCGAGGGCGCTGAGCGTCGTGTGCTCGGCGCCCCGCAGCCCGGCGGTCGCCTGGGAACGGAGGCCGACCGCGATCGCCACCCCCTCGTCGTCGCTGAGCAGCAGCGGCGGCAGCCCGGTGCCGGCCTCGAGGCGGTAGCCGCCGGTCGAGCCGCGTGCCGACTCGATGCCGTAGCCGAGCTCGCGCAGGCGGTCGACGTCGCGGCGCAGCGTACGGTCGGAGACGCCGAGCCGATCGACGAGTTCGCGCGCCGACCAGTGCCGGTGGCTCTGCAGCAGGGAGAGCAGTTCGAGGGTTCGCGAGGTCGTTGCGGCCATGCTCCAAGTTTCCCATCCATGCGGACGGAAACTGACCGGATGCCTCGGAAGACTGCAGATATGACCAACCAGATGATCTCCGCTCAGGGCCTCACGCAGACGTTCCCCGCCAAGGGGAAGGTCGTCGAGGCCGTCCGTTCCGTCGACCTCGAGGTCGACGCCGGCGAGCTCGTCGCCTTCCTCGGCCCGAACGGCGCCGGCAAGTCGACGACGCTTCGCATGCTCACCACGCTGCTGCCGCCGACGAGCGGCGAGGCGATCGTCGCCGGATCCGACATCCGCCGCGACCCCGCCGGCGTGCGCCGTCGCATCGGCTACGTCGGGCAGGGCAATTCGGGCGGGCACACCCAGCGCGTGCGCGACGAGCTGCACGCTCAGGGCGCCTTCTACGGCATGGGCCGCCGCGAGACCCGGGCGCGCGCCGCCGAGCTGATCGACTCGCTCGAGCTCGGCCAGGTCGCCGGCCGGCAGGTGCAGTCGCTCTCGGGCGGCCAGAAGCGCCGGCTCGACATCGCGCTCGGCCTCATCCACCGGCCCGAACTGCTCTTCCTCGACGAGCCGTCGACGGGCCTCGACCCGCACAGCCGCGCGAACCTGTGGGAGCACATCGTCGAGCTCCGCCGTGAGACCGGCACGACGATCTTCCTCACGACGCACTACCTCGACGAGGCCGACCAGCTCGCCGAGCGCGTCATGGTGATGGATCACGGACAGGTCATCGCCGACGACACGGCCTGGGCGCTCAAGGAATCGCTCGCGGGCGACCGCGTGAGCCTCACCTTCGATTCGGCGTCGGATGCCGCGGCCGCTGCAGCCCGCATCGGCGGCGAGGCGTCGGGGCAGCTCGTCACGGTGACCGCTCCCGGCGGCGATCGGGCGCTGCCCCGGTACATCCGCTCGCTCGGCGATGCCGGACTCGACGTCGTCGCGGCGACCCACCGGCAGCCGACCCTCGACGACGTGTTCCTCGCCCTCACCGGGCGCACCCTCCGCGAGGAGGCGGCGCACGCGGAAGCCGTCGACGAGCCGGCCCTCGCGGGTTGAGGAGCGCCCGACGAAGGAGGACGCGTCCCGAAACCCGCCCGAGCAACCCGGGGTTTCGAGACGGCCCTGGCGGGCCTCCTCAACCAACGAGAAGGACGGCCCCGGCGGGCCTCCTCAACCCACCACCCACTCGACGACAGCAAGGAGCACCCTCATGACCACCATCGACACCACCGCCCGACCCACGGGCTTCCTCCGCGACACCGCCTCGGTGTTCGTCCGCGAGTCGCGCCCGCTCGTGCGCGACCCGTTCAGCGTGATCTTCTCGCTCGTGCAGCCGCTCGTCTTCCTCGGCCTGTTCGGCCCGCTGCTGATCGGCGCAGCGGGCGGCGACGCGGCGAGCACGCTCCAGTGGTTCGTGCCCGGCATCCTCGTGATGGTCGCGCTGTTCGGCACGGCCTCGACGGGCGCCAATCTGCTCTTCGAGATGCAGACCGGCTCGCACGAGCGCACGCTCGTCGCGCCGCTCTCGCGCAGCGCCCTGCTGGTCGGCCGCGCCCTCAAGGAGGTCGTGCCGCTCGTCATCCAGGGCACGATCGTCGTGCTCGTGGCCGTGCCGTTCGGCTTCTCGCTCGACGTGCCGGGGCTCATCGCCGGCCTCGCGGTGCTCGCCGTCTTCGGCATCGGCTTCGGCGCGCTGAGCTACACGCTGGCCCTCGCCTGCCGCAACCGCGACTGGATGTTCTGGATGGTGCACCAGACGCTGCTGTTCCCGCTCATGATCCTCTCGGGCATGCTGCTGCCGCTCGAAGACGGCCCCGCCTGGATGCAGGTCGCCGCGGCGATCAACCCGCTGAGCTACCTCGTCGGCGCCGAGCGGGCGCTGCTCGCCGGCGACTTCGGCGCACCGGCCGTCGTCGGCGGCATCATCGCCGCCGCCGTGACCTGCGCGATCGGCATCGTCGTCGGTGTCCGGGCGATGAAGCGCGCACGCTGAGATCGCCGAGCGAGGGCGAGCGGATGCCTCATCCGCTCGCCCTCGCTCGTCTACGCTCGTGGGATGCCCCACGACGTCGTGATCATCGGCGGTGGCCACAACGGTCTCACCGCAGCCGCCTACCTCGCCCGCGCCGGCAAGCGGGTACTGCTGCTCGAGCGCAGCGACCACCTCGGCGGCGCCGCGGTCTCGGCCGACGCGTTCGACGGCGTCGAGGCGCGCCTCTCGCGCTACTCGTACCTCGTGAGCCTCCTGCCGCAGCGCATCATCGACGACCTCGGCCTCGACGTGCGCCTCGTGCGGCGCCGCTTCTCGTCGTACACGCCCGACCCCGCCGACCCCCGGCGCGGCTTCCTCGTCGACAACGAGGCCGCCGCCGCAGCCTCAGTCGCCGCCTTCGCCCGCGTCGACGCCGAGCCCGACGCCGCGGCGTGGGAGGCGTTCTACGCGGACACTGCACGCCTGGCCGAACGCCTCTTCCCGACGCTGACCGAACCGCTCCCGACACGTGAAGAGGCGCGCGAGCTGATCGGCGACGATCGGGTCTGGAGCGAGTTCGTCGAGCAGCCGCTCGGCGAGACGATCGACGCCCGATTCGCGAGCGACCTCGTGCGCGGCGTCGTCGCGACCGACGGGCTCATCGGCACCTTCACCGACCTCGACGACCCGTCGCTCGACGCGAACCGCTGCTTCCTGTACCACGTCATCGGCGGCGGCACCGGCGATTGGGACGTGCCGGTCGGCGGCATGGGCGCCGTCACCGGCGAGCTCGCACGGGCCGCCCGCGAGGCCGGCGCCGAACTCGTGACGGGTGCGGAGGTCACCTCGGTCGACCTCTCCGGCGAGGTGCGCTGGCAGCGAGCCGACGAGCAGGGCGAGCGGATGTCGCAGGCCGGTGTCGTGCTCGCGAACGTCGCCCCCGCGGTGCTGGACCGGCTGCTCGCGGCGGGTGCGCCGGCGGCGAGCACGGCGAGCGGCGGCGTGCCCTCGGTCGTGCGGGAGCGCCTGCGGCACCTCAACGCGCCCGAGGGCGCACAGGTGAAGGTGAACCTGCTGCTCACCCGGCTGCCGAAGCTCCGCGACGCCGACGTGGCGCCCGAGGCCGCGTTCGCGGGCACCTTCCACATCAACGAGCTCGAGTCGCAGCTCGCGACGGCTTACGGCGATGCGGCCCGTGGGCGCATCGCCTCACCGCTGCCGTGCGAGATCTACTGCCACACCCTGAGCGACCCGTCGATCCTCTCCCCGGAGCTCGCGGCGTCCGGCGCTCACACGCTGACCGTCTTCGGCCTGCACGTGCCGCACCGGCTGCTCGAGCGCTTCGGCAACGAGGAGTTGCGAGAGCAGCTGCAGGCCGCCGTGCTCGCCTCGCTGGACTCGGTGCTCGCCGAACCGATCGAGGGCGTCATCGCGACGGATGCCGCCGGCCGCCCCTGCATCGAGACGAAGACGACCCTCGACCTCGAGGAGGCGCTCGCGATGCCGGGCGGCAACATCTTCCACGGGCCGCTCTCGTGGCCGTGGGCCGAGCCCGGCGCCGCGCTCTCGACGCCCGCCGAGCGATGGGGCGTCGCGACGGCGTACCCGGGCATCCTGCTGTGCGGTTCGGGCGCGGTGCGCGGCGGCGCCGTCAGCGGCATCGGCGGCCACAATGCGGCGATGGCCGTGCTCGAGGCATCCGTCGCCTGACCTAGGGTTCTGCCGGCGCCCGGGAGAAGCCAGCTGGCGTCGCCGTCGGCTCGCTCGTCCATTGCCCGATGCAGGCGGCACCGCTGATGCAGGGTGCCGGAGTGCAGGGCTCCTCCTGAGGCTCTCCATACGCGTCGAGCCATTCACCCGCCCGAAGATCGGCACCGTCGTAGAAGGCGTCGATCGGCCAGCGCAGCGCGTCGGTCGGCGCGTTCTCGTAGTACATCTCGAAGTTGTATTCCCCCCGCGTGGGCTCGAACGTGCCCCGATCGAGGCTGAGCTCGAGCCCATCGGGTGCAGCACCGAGCACGAGTTCGGTGCCCGCAGGGAACGTCACCGGCTGCCCACCGGCCACGACCGAATCGACAAACGTCTCCTCCGGTTTGCCGTCCACTCGCTTGATGGCGACATGGTCCGCCGTCACCTCGACGCAGAGCCGTGCAACCACGGCTCCGTCCCGAAGCGTCAGTGAGACCGGGTCGGGTGGGAAGTAGTCGCAGCCGGTCAGACCCACCGCGACCGCGAGAGCAGCGAACAGGAGCAGTGCTCTCGGAGGACGAAGCGTCATACGCGCGAGCGTGCCAGAGCGATCACCCGAGCATCAACCAGACTGCCGACTTCGTGATGAAACCGAGCCGTACTCGCTCGACCGAATCGCGCCTCAGCCGAGCAGCACCCAGCCGACACCGACGACGAGCGCGAGGATCCCGAGCACGAGCGCGGGTACGAACGACTCCTTGCGCTTGATGTGCAGCGCGGCGCCGCCGGCCATCGTGAGTGCGAGGGCGAAGGCGGCGACCGGGGTGAGCCAGGGCAGGATGCCGGTGGCCGCCGGCAGCACGAGCCCGAGTGCCCCGAGGAACTCGAGGATGCCGACGGTGCGCGCCTGGCCGTCGGAGAGATCGGCCATGTAGGCCATCTTGGGCACGAGCTTCTCTCGCGGAGTGGTCGACTTCGTGACGCCGGCGGCGAGGAAGACGAGGGCGAGCAGTCCGGTGGCGATCCACAGTGCGATGATCAAGAGTTCTCCAAGTCGTCGGTTACGATCAGTGCGTAACGTACGACCGGTGACTCTAATCCACGGATGCCGCGCACTTCACCGTGCGTCACGCACCTCGAGGTGCGTAACGGGAGACGACGGAGGCCGTGCCTTAGAAGACGAAGACCTGCCCGAGCACCATGATGGCGATCACGAACAGCACGATGATCGAACCGACGATCGTGAGCGACTTCACCGAGAGCTTCGCGACGCCGTAGCCGACGAGGAACGGCAGGGAGAACAGGAAGATCGTCACGAGCCACCAGAACGCCTGGTACCCGCCCTGCGTCGCCTCGGAGAGCCGACCGGCGAAGAGCTGCTGCGAGTGCGGGGTCGTCGCGAACGAGAACGCGGCCGACAGCGGAATCGCGATGAGCGCGAACACGATCAGGCCCGCGAGGGCACCCCAGAGTCCGGACTTGTTGTGTTCGGGGTCGATGTCGAGCGCGTGTTCGCTACTCGCCGGCTGCCCGCCCGATGACGACTTCGCGCCCGATGACGCCTGCCCATTCGACGCGCGCTTGCGTCCACCGCTCGATCCCATGGCCACACTCTAGTGGGCGGCGGGGCCGCTCTGGCCTTTGACGCGCAGCGGGATTAGCCTGAAGCCACGACGAACGAGCGGGGGCCGAAGATGACCGCGAGACCGACCGGGCACTACGTGCTGAAGGACGACGGCCTGTACCTGCAGTTCGACCGCCTCTTCTACGCCCCCATCGAAGACGTCTGGTTCAGCCTCACGAACCCGAACGCCATGCGCGCCTGGATCGGCACCTACACGGGCAGCCCCGCCACCGGCGGAGTCCGGTTCCGCATGGAGGCCGAAGGCGAGGGCGAGTGGCAGAACGTCGCGATCCTCGAGTGCGCGCCGCCGTACCGGTTCACGGCCGACTCGGGCTCGGGGCCGACCGGCATCCGACTCTTCTGCCACCTCCTCGAGGCCGGCGGCATGACGACGCTCACGCTCGGCCAGCGACTGCACGACCCGTCGGAGGCCGCAGACATGGGGCCCGGCTGGGACTACTACCTCGATCGACTCGCGGCGGCACGCGCCGGAACGCCGCAGCCGGTCTGGGAGACCTACTACCCGGCGTTCTCGCCGCACTACCGCGAACTGGCGGTCCCCGGCGGGGTGCGCTGACCCTCGCGACGACGAGCGGAGGATGTCCCGTGCCCGGGACCTCCGCAACCCTAGACTTGCGCCGTGAAGAGCATCGAGCGGCGAGCCCGCGAGACCGAGGCCGCCCCCGGCTGGCGAGAGCGCCAGTCGAACCTGATGACGAACAAGCCGTTCCAGTGGGCGTTCATCGCGACCCTCGGCGTCGTGGTCGCGCTCGGCATCGCCACCGCCTTCGCGAGCATCTCGAGCGTCGTCTTCTCGGTGCTCGCCGCCGCGTTCATCACGCTCGGGCTCGACCCGCTCGTGCGCTGGTTCGAGCGCCGCGGCCTGAAGCGCGGCGCGGCCATCGTCACGGTCATCATCCTGTTCATCCTCGTGATCGCCGGGATGCTCTGGCTCGTGCTCCCCATCGTCATCAGCCAGGCGACGGCATTCATCAACAGCCTTCCCACGATGTACCAGAACCTGCAGACGCAGGACTGGTTCCAGGATGTGCAGTCCGGTTCGGGCGGCGTGCTCGGCGCGGTCTACAAGTGGGTCGTCGACACCATCAGCGACCCGAACTTCTGGGCGACCATCGGCGGCGGCGCCCTGAACGTCGGATTCGCGATCCTAGGCGGCCTCTCGAGCGCGTTCTTCATCTTCATCCTGACGATCTACTTCACCGCGACCCTCGACTCCTCGAAGCGGGCGATCTACACGCTCATCTCCGCGTCACACCGTGAGCGCGTCGTCGGCTACGCCGAGCGCATCATGCAGAACGTCGGCCGCTACCTCAGCGGAATGGTGGTGCTCGCCTTCTTCAACGCCGTCTACAGCTTCATCCTGCTGCTGCTCGTGGGGGTGCCGTTCGCACTCGTCATCGCCGTCGCCGCGTTCTTCATCACGCTCATCCCGCTCATCGGCACGGTGCTCACCACGGCGGTCATGACGGTGATCTCGTTGTTCGTCTCCCCGGTGGCTGCGCTCATCGTGCTCATCGCGATGCTCGTCTACATGCAGGTCGAGGCCTACATCCTCACACCCCGCGTGATGAGCAAGGCCGTGCAGGTGCCCGGCTCGATCGTGCTCATCGCGGCCCTCGCCGGAGGCACGCTCGGCGGACTCCCGGGCGCGCTCGTCGCGATCCCCGTCGCCGCCGGCATCCTGCTCATCATCAAAGAGGTCGTCGTGCCGAAGAAGGCGCTGAGCTAGCGCCTCGTCAGTTCCAGAGCGACGGCGCCGCCGCGCGCGTCGCCGGCAGCGCGACATCCTGACCCCAGCGTTCCATCCAGTCGGGGATCTCGTCCGCGTCCGAGACGCCGAGCGCCTCGACGATCTCGGACATCGGCACCGTGCCGCCCGCCTTCTTGAGGAACCGGGCGCGGATGAAGCCCTGCGCGTAGATCTCGGGCTCGCCGTCGGGCCCGGGCCGCACGTAGCGATGCTCCACGTAGACGGCCTTGTCGTCGTGGCCGACGAGGCGCGACTCGATCGTGAAGCGGTCCCAGAGCTGCAGCGACTTGCGGAAGGTGACCGTCTCGCTCGCGACGACGGGGTACCAGTTCTTCTCCCGCATCATCGCCCAGACGCCGTTGCGCACGAGCATGTCGAAGCGCGCGACATCCATGATCGAGAAGTAGACGCCGTTGTTCATGTGGCGGTTGATGTCGAGGTCGGTCGGCAGCGTGATGAAGTTCGTGCGGGCAACGTCCCAGTGTCCGAGGTCGGGCTTGCGGCGCGAGAGGAACAGCACGTGGAGCAGGGTGCGGAAGAACATGTGCATGATCCACGACTGTATGACGGATTCGTGGTGGATCATCCGACATTGGCGGAAGCCACAGTCACCGGAACGGATGCCGCGGCTCTCGTTGTGCGAGCCCGCGATGACTACCCGAGGGTGGTCGGCAGCCGGTAGCGCAGGTGCGTCGCCCGTGCACCCTGAATCGCGGAGACCGGCTCGAGCTCCACTCGATTCGGAGCCGAGTCGGGAAAGAGCCGGTCGCCGCCGCCGAGGAGCACCGGCACGATGTGGAGCAGTGCCTCGTCGACGAGTCCGAGGGCGAGCGCCTGCCGCGCGACATCCGCACCGCCGATGACGCAGACGGATGCCGCACTCGCGGCCGCGCTGGCCCGGGCGATCGCTTCGGCCACACCACCGGTGACGAACTCGTAGCGCGAGCCGCCGCGCACGTACGGCTCGTGAGGTCGACTCGTGACGACGAAGCACGGGCGCCCCTGGAACACCGGGTCGTCGCCCCAGACGGCCTCCCGGACATCGAGCGTGCGGCGGCCGAGTACGAATGCGCCGGTCGACTCGTAGAGCTTCGCGACGGCATCGCGATCGACCTCTTCGCCGGTGTCGCCGGTGCCGGGCGGCGCACCGGTGAACACCGAGTCGCGCATCCACGCGTGCACGCGCTCCCCCTCGAGCCCGAACGGATGCTCGAGACTCACGCCCACCGCCGCGGTGAATCCATCGACGGTCATCGTCATCTCGAGGAAGACGTGGGTCATCGGTCAGCGCTTCTCGGGCACGTGCCGCTCGTCGACGCCGTTGTAGACCGACAGCGGTCGGATGAGGGCGTTCGACGCCGCCTGCTCCATGATGTGCGCCGTCCAGCCGGTGATGCGGCTCGCCACGAACAGCGGCGTGAACGTGAGGGTGTCGAAGCCCATCAGGTGGTAGGCGGGGCCGGCCGGGTAGTCGAGGTTCGGCTTGATGCCCTTGCGCTCGGCCATCGCCGCCTCGAGGGCGACGTAGAGCTCGAGCAGGTCGGGCCGCTCGTAGTACTCGACCATGCGCTCCATCGCGTCGCGCATCGTCGGCACGCGGGAGTCGCCGTTCTTGTAGACCCGATGCCCGAAGCCCATGATCTTGCGCTTCTCGGCGAGGGCGGTGTCGAGCCAGGCCGCGGCGCGCTCCGCGCCGCCCGGGCCCGTGCCGATCTCTTCGAACGTGTGCATGACGGCCTCGTTGGCGCCGCCGTGCAGCGCGCCCTTGAGGGCGCCGATCGCACCGGTCACCGCCGAGTAGAGGTCGGCGAGCGTCGAGGTGATCACGCGCGCGGTGAAGGTCGACGCGTTGAACGAGTGCTCGGCGTAGAGGATCATCGACACGTCGAACGCGCTCACGACCGGCAGCTCGGGCAGCTCGCCGAAGGTCTGCCAGAGGAAGTTCGCCGAGAAGCCGAGGTCGCCGCGCGGCTCGACGAACTCGAGCTCGTGGCGGCGGCGCTGGTCGTAGGAGACGATCGAGGGCAGCTTCGCGAGCAGGCGGATCGACTTGTCGAGGTTCGCCTCGAGGCTGCTGTCGGGCGTCTCCGGGTCGCTCGCGCCGATGACCGAGACGGCGGTGCGCACGACGTCCATCGGGTGCGCGGTGAGGGGCAGCTCGTCGATGATGCGCTTGACCTCGTGGTCGAGGCCGCGGAGCGAGCGCTCGCGCTCCTCGAACTCGGCCAGCTGCGCGTCATCCGGCAGCTCGCCGTACCAGAGCAGGTACGCGACCTCCTCGAACGTCGCGGAGGCCGCGAGCTCCTGCACCGGGTAGCCGCGGTAGAGCAGCGAGTTCGACTCGGGATTCACCTTCGAGATGGCGGTGTAATCGACCGGCACTCCGGCCAGACCCTTGTAGATCTCTGGCTGCTCTGCCATGGGATGCTCCCTTGCTCGTTCCTCATGATCGCTGGGCGTCGGGCTCAGCGTGCGACGGTGAAGTTGAAGATACTCGTATCGAAGTGGTTGTAGCCCTCGTAGTCGATGAGCTCGTAGAGATCGGCGCGGTGCTGCATCTCGTCGAGCTTGCCGACGAGCGAGCCCGTCGCCTCGATCTCGTCGAGACCGCGAACGGCCGAGCCCATCGCCAGGCGCAGCAAGGACACCGGCCAGATGACGATGTTCATGCCGACGTCGGCGAGCTGCTGCACGGTGAAGAGCTCGCTCTTGCCGAACTCGGTCATGTTCGCGAGCAGGGGCACGTCGACCGCGGCGCGAACCGCCTCGAACTCGGCGAGCGATCGCATCGCCTCGGGGAAGATCGCGTCGGCGCCGGCATCGACGAGGGCCTTCGCCCGGTCGACCGCCGCGGCGAGCCCGTCGACCGCGGCGATGTCGGTGCGCGCCATGACGAGGAAGTTCGGGTCGCGGCGGGCGTCGACCGCCGCGCGGATGCGCTGCAGCGCGGTCGACTCGTCGACCACCTGCTTGCCGTCGAGGTGGCCGCACCGCTTCGGGTTGATCTGGTCCTCGATGTGGAGGCCCGCGAGTCCCGCGTCCTCCATCTCCTGCACCGTGCGGGCGACGTTCATCGGCTCGCCGAAGCCGGTGTCGGCGTCGATGATCGCGGGGAGCTCGGTCATGCGTGCGATCTGCTTGCCGCGGCCTGCAACCTCGGTGAGGGTCGTCAGGCCGATGTCGGGCAGGCCGAGGTCGGCGGAGAGCACGGCGCCCGAGATGTAGACGCCCTCGAAGCCCTTCTGCTCGATGAGCCGCGCCGAGAGCGGGTTGAACGCACCGGGGAAGCGCATGATCTCGCCGGTGGCGAGCCGCTCGCGGAAGAGCCGGCGCTTCTCGGCGGGCGTCGTCGTCGCGTACAGCATCAGAACAGCCCCTCCGGGATCTCGACGCCGACGAGTGCGCCCGGCGCCACCGTGAAGGTGAGGCCGCCGAGCTCGTCGGGCCCGAGCTCGGGCAGGCGCTGCGCGACGTCGAGGAATCGCTCGATCTCGTCGGGCGTGAGCGCCCACTCGGCGAGCGTGCGGAACTTCTGCACGTACTGCTCGCGGGCGAACGGCCGGGCGCCGAGCGGGTGCGCGTCGGCCACGGCGATCTCGTCGACGATCTCGCCGCCGTCGGCGAGCTTGATGACCACACGGCCGCCGAACGCCTTCTCGGCGATGTCGTTCGAGTGGTAGCGGCGGGTCCACTCCTCGTCTTCGACGGTCGTGACCTTCTTCCACAGCTCGACGGTGTCGGTGCGGTGGGCGCGCTCGGGCGAGTACGACTCGGCGTGATCCCACGTGCCGTCCTGCAGGGCGACGGTGAAGATGTACGGGATCGAGTGGTCGAGCGTCTCGCGCGAGGCATCCGGATCGTACTTCTGCGGGTCGTTCGCCCCGGAGCCGATCACGTAGTGCGTGTGGTGCGAGGTGTGCAGGGTGACCGACTCGATGCGCGACGGGTCGTCGAGGATCAGCGGGTACTCGTCGTGGAGCTTGCGGGCGAGGTCGATCCACGCCTGCGCCTGGTACTCGGCCGAGTGCTCCTTCGTGTACGAGTCGAGGATGGCGCGCTTGGCCTCCCCCACCTCGGGCAGCGGCACCTCGTAGGAGGCATCCGGCCCGTCGAGGAGCCACGCGATGACGCCGTCCTCGCCCTCGTAGATCGGCACGGGGCTCGTCTGGCCGCGCATCGCGCGGTCGACCGCCTCGACGGCCATCTTGCCGGCGAACGCGGGGGCGTGCGCCTTCCACGTCGAGATCTCGCCCTTGCGGGACTGGCGGGTCGCCGTCGTCGTGTGCAGCGCCTGGCCGATGGCCTGGAAGATCGTCTCCTGGTCGAGGCCCAGCAGGGTGCCGATGCCGGCAGCGGCCGACGGGCCGAGGTGGGCGACGTGGTCGATCTTGTGCTTGTGCAACGAGATCGCCTTCACGAGGTCGATCTGGATCTCGTACCCCGTCGCGATGCCGCGCACGAGGTCGCGCCCGGTGAGGCCGCGGTTCGCCGCGAGGTGCTGGGCGACGGCGACGATCGGCGGGATGTTGTCGCCGGGGTGCGAGTACTCGGCGGCCAGGAAGGTGTCGTGGAAGTCGAGTTCGCGGACGGCCACCCCGTTGGCCCACGCGGCCCACTCGGGGCTCGTGCGGCGGGCGGCGTCCGCGCCGAAGACCGTTGCGCCGTCGCCGCCGATCGAGACGGGGTGGGCGAGCGCCTGGCTGCGGGCCGAGACGACCGGGTGCCGCGCGATCGAGGCGGCCGCGACGGCCGCGTTGTCGATGACGCGGTTCACCACCATGTCGACGACGTCGTCGTCGAGCTCGACCGGGTCGGTCGCGACGCCGGCGAGCTTCCAGGCGAGCTGGCCCTCGCGGGCGAGGTTCTCGTCGCTGCGGTGCGTGCGAAGGTGGTGGAGGTGCATGGTGGCGGCCCTTTCAGAACTGTTCCATCGGTCAGGCTACGCGGTGCCCGTCTGGCTGACGAGACTCGATCGATGCGAGTGCGTGGCGAAGGCTCATGTGCAGGTGCACGTGGCTGGCGTGGGCGGCGAGCGAGGCGTCGCCGGCGATGATCGCCTCGACGATCAGGAGGTGCTCGGATGCCGCGGCGCGCAGCCGCTCGGGATTGTGGCGGGCCAGCCGCCGCACCCGTGCGGAGTGCAGGCGCGCGCTGCGGAGGGCCGCGACGAGCATCGGATTGGCGGTCGCGGCGTCGATCTCCTCGTCGAGCGCGTCGACGACGTCGTAGTAGGTGCGGAGGCCCGCTTCACCGGCATCGAGCAGCGCAGGGGCTTCGGCGAGACGATCGTGGAGTTCGGTGAACCGAGCCGGGTCGCGGCGCGTGGCCGCGAGCCGGGCCGCCTGCTCCTCGAGCGCCTCGCGCAGCTCGTAGAGCGCGGTGATGCTCGCGGGCGACAGCTCGCTGACCTGCAGCACCCGGGCGGAGGCGGCGGTCGCGAGGCCGTCGGCCTCGAGTCGGGCGAGCGCTTCGCGAACCGGCGTGCGCGAGACCCCGAGGCGGTTCGCCTGCTCGACCTCTGCGAGTGCGGCGCCGGGGGCGAGCACGCCGTCGAGGATCTCCTCGCGGAGTTCCCGGTACGCGCGTTCGCTGGCTCTCATGCTCAATCCTCCCCACTTATGTATACGCTGCGATGGAGGATCGCGCAAACCGTCGCTCAGCTCGCGCTTGATGTATACAAACGCTACGCCGGCCAGACCGGATCGAACCGGGCGTCGTCGAGCACGCGCGCTGCGAGGCCGGGTTCGACGGCGTCGAGCGTCGACGGATTCCATCGCGGGTTGCGGTCCTTGTCGATGACCTGGGCGCGGATGCCCTCCCGCAGGTCGTGCTGCTCGATGAACCACGAGACGAGACGGAACTCCTGCTCGAGGGCGTCTTCGAGGCTGCGCAGCGTGCGCGCGCGCCGCACGGATTCGAGCGTCACGGTGAGCGCGGTCGGCGAGAGGGTCTCGAGCTCGTCGGCGGCTGCGGCCGCGTAGGCGGTCGCCCCAGGGTCGAGCGGATGCAGCGGGAACGCGCTCGACGATGCATCCGAGGTCTCGAGACCCTCGCTGCGCTCGCTCCTCGACCCACGGTCGCCGGCGAAGGCGCGGAGACGCTCGATGATCTCGGCGACGGTCGGCGCCGAGTAGCAGGCGTCGACCCAGTCGCGGGCGAGGGCCAGCGCCGACGGGCCGGGCGTCTCGTCGAAGAGCATGACGATCTCGGCGGGGCTGCCCGGGTCGGCGCGCTCGGCGAGCGCCTGCAGGAGGTGCGGCAGGCGCTCGGAGGGCACGAAGAAGTCGGCGAAGCCCGCGTGCATGGCGTCGGCGGCGTCCATCGTGCGGGAGTTGAGGGCGAGGTGCACGCCGAGCTCGCCGGGCGCCTTCGCGAGCAGCCAGGAGCCGCCGACATCCGGGGTGAAGCCGATGCGGGTCTCGGGCATCGCGATGCGCGAGCGTTCGGTGACGACGCGGATCGAGGCGTGCCCGGCGAGGCCGATGCCGCCGCCCATCGTGATGCCGTCCATGATCGCGACGACGGGCTTCGGGTAGCGCGCGATCATCGCGTCGAGCCGGTACTCCTCGCGGAAGAACTGCCTGGCCTCAGCGTGGTCGTCGTTCGAGGCGTACGTGTAGAGCTCGCGGATGTCGCCGCCCGCGCAGAAGCCGCGCTCCCC
The DNA here is from genome assembly GCF_001429165.1 of Agromyces sp. Root81. Lineage (GTDB taxonomy): Bacteria > Actinomycetota > Actinomycetes > Actinomycetales > Microbacteriaceae > Agromyces. The sequence goes on along the minus strand of NZ_LMIR01000002.1, from coordinate 1,695,176 downwards.
CGCGCCGTCGAGCACGACGACCCCGACCTCGGAGTCGTGTCGCCAGAGCTCGAAGACCGCGGCGAGCTCGCCGATCATCTCGTAGCTCAGGGCGTTCAGCGCCTGCGGACGGTCGAGCGTGACGTGGCCGACACCGTCGGCGACGCTCGCGGAGATGTGGTCGCTCACGAGTGCCACCGTAGCCGTATCCGCCGACGGGTGCGGGTAGCATGCGGGAATGGTCCCCATGGAGAATCTCTGGGCGTTCGTCGTCGCGTCGATCGTGCTCATCGTGATCCCCGGCCCGAGCGTGCTGTTCGTGATCGGGCGTTCGCTCGCGCTCGGGCGGATCGGCGGTCTGCTCAGCGTGGTCGGCAACGCGCTCGGCATGGTGCCGCTCGTCGCCGCCGTCGCGCTCGGCGTCGGCGCGATCGTCGCCCAGTCGGTCGTGCTCTTCACGATCATCAAGTTCGCGGGTGCGGCCTACCTCGTCTACCTCGGCGTGCAGGCCATCAGGCACCGAGCGGATGCCGCGGCATCCGTCGATCGCAAGACGCCTCCGCGTTCGCACTGGCGCCAGCTGACCGAGGGGTTCATCGTCGGGGTCACGAATCCCAAGACGATCGCCTTCTTCGTGGCGGTGCTGCCGCAGTTCGTCTCGTTCTCGGCGGGATCGATCCCGCTGCAGCTCTTCGAGCTCGGCGTCGTCTTCATCGTGCTCGCCCTGCTGTGCGACTCGGTGTGGGCGCTGGCCGCGAGCGCAGCGCGCGGATGGTTCGCGCGCTCCCCGAAGCGACTCGAGCACCTCTCGGCGACGGGCGGCGTGATGATGATCGGCCTCGGCGGCGTGCTCGCGCTCAGCGGCAACAAGCACTGAGCACCGTGCGCTTCGACGCACCGCATGCCGAGGACGGTTCCGAGATGACGTTCGACCCCGAGCGACCGTTCGCCGACAAGCCGACGCTGCGCTCCGATCGGGCGTTGCTCCGCCCGTTCGAACCGGCGGACATCGAGGCGATGGGGCCGATCCTCGCCGACGCCGAGGTGCTCCGCCTGACCGGCAGCGTGCACAGCACCGCAGCGATCGCCGGTGAGCGCCCCGTCCTCGACGAGCGCACGCTCACCTGGTACGAGACACGGAACGAGCAGGTCGATCGCCTCGACCTGGCGATCATCGACGTCGTGACCGGCGCCTGCGTCGGCGAGGCCGTCATCAACGACTGGAACGACGGGAACCGGTCGGCCGGCTTCCGCATCCTCATCGGACCGGCCGGGCGCGACCGGGGCATCGGCTCGGCGGCGACACGCCTCATCGTCGATCATGCGTTCGCCGCGACTCCGCTGCACCGTCTGGAGCTCGAGGTGTTCGCATTCAACCCGCGCGCGCAGCGTGTCTACGAGAAGGCGGGATTCGTCGTCGAGGGCGTGCGACGCTCCGCACTGCGCTTCGACGACGCGTACATCGATGCGACCACGATGTCGATCCTGCGCCCCGAGTGGGCGGCGCGCGCCTGATCGATTCGTTCGACGAGGGGTGGCAACCCGACGTCCGCCTCACCTCACGGGTGAGGCGTGGGAGCCGACCGTCGGGCCGATGTAGTGAGCGACGCCGTCGAGCAGCCGCGCGAGGCCGAAGTCGAAGTTGTCGAACCGGGCGTCGACCAGCGCACCGCTGCCGAGCGTGGCGTGCAGTTCGGGGAACCGATCCTCGGTGACGAGCCGGCCGAGCAGTCGCGCCTCGGAGAGCACGATGCCCGAGAGCTGCTCACCCGCCTCGTCGGCGCGGTCGGCGTAGCCGCGCTCGACGAGCGCACGGAACCTGGCATGACCGCTGACCTGGAGGACGACGGCGACCCGTTCCTCCCGCGACAGCGTGGTGTCGGCGAGCGCAGCGAGTCCGGCTTCGAACCAGGCGAGGTTGTTCGGCGTGCTCGCGATGCCCGAGATCGTGATGTCCAGCATCCACGGGTGGCGTCGGTAGACGGCGCCGGATGCCTCGGCGTACGCCTCGAGCCCCGCCCGCCACCCCTTCGCCTGGCCGATCGATTCGGGCGGGACCCCCATGCCCGTCTCCTGGAGGAGGAGGAGGAGGGTCTCCTTCGAGGACACGTACCGGTAGAGCGACATCGCCGTGAGCCCGAGCGCTTGGGCGACCGCGGGCATGGTCACGGCGTCGATGCCGTCGGCGTCGGCGAGCATCACGGCGGCGTCGAGCACCTGGTCGAGGCTGAACTCCCGCTTCGGTCCGCGCTGCGGCGACGGCACCGTACCCCAGGCCAGCGCGATCGCCCTCGGCATTTCCGGACCCGCCGTGTCGTCGGCCACTGCCGCCCCTTCCGCTCTGCTCCAGCCAGCCTAGGGGCGGCCTCGATCAGACCGCCGACCAGCCGCCGTCGGAGGCGAGGATCACGCCGTTGATGTTCGCGGCCTCGTCGCTGGCGAGCCAGGCCACCGTGCCGGCGATCTGCTCGGCGGAGGCGGGAGCCGACATCGTCGCCTGCAGCACCGGGCCGGTGCGGGCTGCGCCGTATTCGGAGCGCCACGACACGTCGAGCCCGGTGACGACGGCCCCCGGCGCCACCGCGTTCGTGCGGATGCCCTGCGGTCCGTACATGAATGCGCTGCTCTTCGTCAGTCCGGCCACGGCGTGCTTCGACGCGGTGTACGCGGCACCGCCCACCGACCCGCGGAAGGAGGCCTCGGAGGCGATGTTGACGATCGCCCCCGCTCCCCGCTCGCGCATGAGCGGGACGACGGCGCGCGTCGTGCGGAGCACGGCGGTGACGTTGATGTCGAACACGCGCTGCCACGTGGCGTCGTCGACCTCGTCGGCGGGCAGGACGCCGTCCATGATGCCGGCGATGTTGGCGAGGATGTCGACCCTGCCCTCCGCTGCCTCGACGAGCTCGCGCACGGTCTGCTCCCTGGTCACGTCGCCGGCGACGGTGCGCACGTCGAAGTCGCCCAGCTCCCCCGCGAGCTCCTGCAGCCGATCGGCCGCGATGTCCGAGGCGATCACCGTCGCCCCCTCGGCGGCGAGGATCCGGGCGGCCGCTCGGCCGATACCGGAGCCCGCTCCCGTGATGATGGCGGTGCGGCCGCCGAAGCGGCCTGAAGCGATCTCGGTCATCGTCGTGCTCCTCGAGGGTCGTGTGAATTACTAGTACTGACGTAAACAGTATATGAATGCACCAGTTAAGCAACCCCACCCTCGTCCGACTCTCGGCGCCGACTGCAGCGACCTCACACGCGACCCGGAGCGAGCGCCCGTATGATCTCGGGGTGGCCCTCGCCAAGATCCTCCTCTACTACGCCTTCGCGCCGATCGCCGACCCCGACGCCGTGCGGCTGTGGCAGCGCGACCTCGCCGAGTCCCTCGGGCTGCGCGGGCGCATCCTGCTCTCGAAGGACGGCATCAACGGCACGCTCGGCGGCGAGATGGGCGCGCTCAAGCGCTACGTGCGCAAGACCCGCGAGTACCCGGCGTTCAAGCACATCGACTTCAAGTGGAGCGAGGGCACCGGCCTCGACGAGCAGGGCGCGAGCCTCGACTTCCCGAAGCTCAGCGTCAAGGTGCGCGACGAGATCGTCTCGTTCGGCGCACCCGGCGAGCTGCGCGTCGACGAGCAGGGCGTCGTCGGCGGCGGTGCGAAGCTGAGCCCCGACGCGCTGCACGAGCTCATGGCCGAGCGCGGCGACGACGTCGTGTTCTTCGACGGCCGCAACGCGCTCGAGGCGGCGATCGGCCGCTTCGCCGGCGCCGTCGTGCCCGACGTCGAGACGACCCGCGATTTCGTCGACGAGCTCGACTCCGGAAAGTACGACGAACTGAAGGGCCGCCCGGTCGTCACCTACTGCACCGGCGGCATCCGCTGCGAGGTGCTCTCGAGCCTCATGACGAGCCGCGGCTTCGGCGAGGTCTACCAGCTCGAGGGCGGCATCGTGCGCTACGGCGAGCGGTTCGGCGACGGCGGCCTCTGGCAGGGTTCGCTCTACGTCTTCGACGGGCGCGGCTCGGTCGACTTCAGCGACCACACCGCCGTGATCGGCACCTGCGTCGCGTGCGGCGCGCCGACGAAGCGCACCGCCAACTGCACGGATGCCGCGTGCCGCGCGCAATTCGTCGTGTGCGAGTCGTGCGACGCCACGACGTGCGCGAAGCACACGACGACGGCGCTGCTCGCGTAGCTACTCGACCGGCGCGGGCCCGGCCGGCGGCTCGGTGCCGGCGATGACGGCGACCGCGCGGGCGAGTTCGTCGCCGCTCGGCAGGCTTTCTGGGGACAGCAGCCAGAGGATGCCGAGACTCTGCACGAGCGCGAAGTCGAGTTTGGCGACGGCATCGACCTGCGCGTCGGAGAGCTCGGGGCGCGCAGCGCGCAGCTGCTCGGCGATGCCCAGGTAGCCCTCCCCCGCGGCCTCGGCGAGGTGCCGGCTGGCCTCGGGGTCCCGCAGCACGCGCACGGTGTTGTCGAGGCTCGCGAGCAGGGGCTCGCGGTTCGCCGCGAACACCTCGGGCATGCGGTTCCAGAGCTCGGCGAAGCCGTCGAGCAGCGGGAGCCCGGCAGTCTCGCCGACCACCGCCTCCATGCCGTCGCCGATGCCGTCGCCGAGCGACTCCATGAGCGCCTCGGTGATCAGCTGCTCCTTCGAGCCGAAGTGATAGCCGATCGCAGCGAGGCTCACGCCGGCAGCACTCGCGATGTCACGTGCGGTGGCCTTCGCGACCCCCCGCTCGACGATCACCCGGCGCGCCCCGGCCAGCAGGTCTTCACGATTGCCCATGCACCGATCGTACGCGAACGATTCAGACATTCGTACTAGACATCTGTCTCAACCAGCGTTAGACATATGTATAAGACAAACGTCCAACACACCGAAGGGCACGGCGATGACCACCACCGACACCACTCCGCACATCCTGATCTCCGGCGGCGGCATCGCCGGCCACGCACTCGCCCTGCAGCTCGTCCGCGGCGGCATCCGGGCCACCGTCGTCGAGCGCGCCGACGCACCCCGCCCCGGCGGCCAGGCCGTCGATCTCCGCGGAGCCAGCCGCGAGGTCGCCGAGCGCATGGGGCTCATGCCCGGCATCCGGGCGCGACTGCTGCACGAACTCGGCCTCTCCTACGTCGACGGCGCCGGCCGGGTGTTCGGCCGCATGTCGATGGAGGACTTCGACGGCAAGGGCGCGGTCGCCGAGATCGAGATCGCCCGCGGCGACCTCGACGAGGTGCTGCTCGAGTCGCTCACCGCGTCGGGCGAGGCCGCGCCGGGACTGCTCGCACTGCGCTACGGCGACCGCATCACCGCCATCACGCAGGACGCCGACGGCGTCGACGTCGCCTTCGAGCACGCCCCCGCCGAGCGGTTCGACCTCGTCGTCGGCGCCGACGGCGTGCACTCGGCGACCCGCCGCGTCGCCTTCGGGCCCGAGGAGGCCTACTCGACGTACCTCGGCGGCTACATGGCGTTCTTCACGCTGCCGACGCCCGCCGACGTCGAGCCGGGCTGGTTCTCGATGCGGTTCGTGCCGGGCGCGACCTTCGGCATCCGCCCCGACTTCGACCCGTCGACCTCCAAGGCGATCCTCACGCTGCGCGTCCCGCGCGACCCGGCGCTGCGCGGCGACCGGGCCGCGCAGGAGGCGCTCATCCGCCGGGCCCTCGAGGGCGCCGGATGGCACGCCCCCACGGTGCTCGCCGCCATGCCCGGGGCATCCGACTTCTACTTCGACGAGCTCGCGCGCATCGACGTTCCCGAAGCCGCGAACGGCCGGGTCGTGCTCATCGGCGACGCCGCAGCGTGCGGCTCGCCGATGTCGGGCATGGGCACCGCGACCGCGCTCATCGGCGCCTACCTGCTCGCCGCCCGCATCGCCGAGACGCCGGGCGACCCGGCTGCCGCCGCGAAGCAGTACGCGAGCGACATCGTGCCCTTCGCCGAAGCCGGCACGAAGCTCATGGGCGGCGGCATCGAGCGCATGGTGCCGGCGAACCGCTTCGAGGCGCTGATGTCGCGCGCCATGACGGGCCTCATGCTCTCGAAGCTCGCCCGCCCCCTCGTGAAGCGGATGTTCGCCGCGAACCAGACCGAGCTGCCCCTCCCGGTCGCGGCGACCGACCGGGTGCGCACCTCGCCGGTCGAGTAGCGACGAAGGAGCGTATCGAGACCCCGTCGGGCTGGTCTCGATACGCTTCGCTACTCCACCGACCGACCGGCCGTCAGGCCGGGCGGAAGCCCGTCGTCTCGGGCGGCGGCGCGTGCCGGATCATGAGGTGGCGCGTGACCGAGTAGTCGAGCATCGGCTCGATCGACATGTCCTTGCCGAAGCCCGAGCCCTTCACGCCGCCGTGCGGCGCCTCCGACGCGATCGGCAGGTGGTCGTTGACCCAGGTCACGCCGACGTCGAGCGACTGGCTCACGCGCAGGGCGCGCGAGACATCCGAGGTCCAGACCGACGAGGCGAGCCCGTAGGCGCTGTCGTTCGCGAGTGCGATGCCCTCGGCCTCGCCGTCGAACGGGAGCACGACGAGCACGGGGCCGAACACCTCGCCCTGCACGATCTCGGACGACTGCGCGGCGCCGACGAGCAGGGTCGGCGCGAAGTACGAGCCGACGCGGTCGATGGCGTGGCCGCCGGCGAGCGCCTCGGCGCCCCCGGCGACGGCACGGGAGACGAAGCCCGACACGCGCTCGAGGTGCGTCTTCGAGATGAGCGGGCCGATGTGGGTGTCGGCGTCCATCGGGTCGCCGGCGACGATGCCCGAGATGGCGGCGCGGAGCGCCGCGACGCCGTCGTCGTAGACCGAGCGCTCGAGGTAGACGCGGGTGGCCGCGGTGCAGTCCTGGCCCGTGTTGTAGGTCGCGCCGAGTGCGACGGCGTGCGCCATGGCGCCGAGGTCGGCGTCCGTGAAGACGATGACGGGCGCCTTGCCGCCGAGCTCGAGGTGCACGCGCTTGACACCTTCGACGGCGCCGCGCATGACGGCCTTGCCGGTCTGGGTCGAACCGGTGACGCTCACCATGTCGACCTCGCGGTGGGTGACGAGGGCCTGGCCGACCTCGGCGTCGCCGGTGACGACGCTGAAGATGCCGGCGGGCAGCCCGGCCTGCACGGCGAGCTCGGCGAACCGCAGGGTCGTGCGCGGCGTGGCCGGCGCGGGCTTGACGATCACGGCGTTGCCCGCGGCGAGCGCGGGGCCGGCCTTCCAGATCGCCATGATGAGCGGGAAGTTCCAGGGGGTGATCCCGGCGACGACGCCCACCGGGCGGCGCGTCATGATCGAGGTGTACCCGTTCGAGAGCGTGCCTGCGCCGGTGCCGTCGAGCGATCGGGCGGCGCCCGCGAAGAAGCGCAGGTTGTCGATGCCGAACGGCAGCTCGCCGTCGAAGGCGGTCGTCCACGGCTTGCCCGAGTCCTCGACCTCGAGCTTGGCGAGGTGCTCGGCGTCGGCCTCGAGCGCATCGGCGAGGCGGAGCAGCGCGAGCGAGCGCTCCCCCGGGGTCTTCGCGGCCCACTCGGGCTGCGCGGCGCGCGCGGCGGCCGCGGCCTCGTCGACGTCGGCGACGCCCGAGGCGGTGAACGCCGCGACCTCCTGCTCGGTCGCCGGATTCGTGATGACGGTGTCGCCGCCCGATCCGCTGCGGTACTCGCCGATGAAGGTGCCGGTGGTCATGGTGTTCCTTTCGGGCCGCGACGGACGCCGCGTGCCGGTGCTGCTCGGGAGGTGCTGCTCAGGAGTTGAAGCCGAGGCCGAAGCGGTCGAGAGTGCGGAGCCAGAGGTTGCGCCGCCCCTCGTGCGCGTCGGCGGCGAGGATCGAGTGCCGGGTGAACTGGATGATGGGATTGCGGAACGGCTCGGGCGGGATCGGGAACGGACGGCGGCGCACGATGTCGTAGCGCAGCCGCGACGTCGCCTCGCCCGAGAGCAGGTCGAGCGCGACATCCGCCGAGAACCGCGAGGCGCCCACGCCGAGGCCGGTGTGCCCGACGGCGTAGGCGATCCGCCCGCCGCGGGCGGTGCCGTAGGCCGCCGTGAAGCGCGTCGTCGAGTCGATCGGGCCCGCCCAGCGGTGCGTGAACTTCAGCCCGCCGAGCTGCGGGTACGTCTCGAAGAAGTGCCGCGCGAGGAGTTCGTGCGAGGAGTCGCGCTGCTCGAGGCTCGCGTCGACCTTGCCGCCGAAGTAGTACACGGCGTCCCAGCCGCCGAAGAGGATCCGCCCGTCGGCGGTGGGCCGGTAGTAGTGGAACTGGTTGCCGGCATCGGTGAGCCCCTGCCCCTCCGCCCAGCCGATCGACGCGCGCTGCGCCTCGGTGAGCGGCTCGGTCATGAGCACGTGGTCGTAGAGCGGCATGATGTACGAGCCGAGGCGCTTGAGCGGCGCCGGGTAGGCGGCCGTCGCGATGACCGCATGGCGGGCGTCGACGTGGCCGAGCGCCGTGCGCACGCGCACGCCGGCACCGTTGTTCTCGATTCCGGTGGCGGCGGATGCCTCGAAGATCCGCACCCCGCGACGCTGGAGTTCGGCGGCCATGCCCCACGCGAGTCGCGCCGGGTCGATGAGCACCGTGCCCGTGCGGTCGCGAAGCCCGCCGAGGTAGCTCGCCGAGTGCACGTCGGCCTGCACCTCGTCGCGCGACTGCAGCTCGAGGTCGACGCCGTGCCGGGCGCCGAGCTCCTGCGCCTCGCGGAGACCGGCGAGCTGCCACTCCTCGACGGCGATGGTGGTCTTGCCCGAGCGACGCAGGTCGCAGTCGATGCCGGCGGCCTCGATCGTGGCGATGAGCTCGGCGAGGTTGCGGTCGCCCTCCTCGGCGAGGGCGCCGACCTGGTCGGGCCAGATGGCCGTGCCGTGGGTGAGGCCGTGCGTGAGCGAGCTCGACACGAACCCGCCGTTGCGCCCCGTGGCGCCGTGGGCGACCCGATCGGCCTCGAGGATGACGACGGATGCGCCGGGGTCGCGTTCGAGCGCCCGCCACGCCGTCCACAGCCCGGTGAAGCCCGCGCCGATGACGACGAGGTCGGCCTCGATCCGGTCACTGAGCGGCCTGCCGGGGGCGGGCGCATCCGTCCGGTCCATCCAGTACGGCGTGGGAGCGGCGTCGGCGAGGGCGGCCGCCGCGGCATCCGTCACCTGCTGCGACCGGCTCACACGTGCTCCGACACCGCGACGCGCTCGATCACGTCGGCGGCGCTCGCGAGCCCGCTTCGCGAGCGGATGTCGGCGCCGACGGCGGCCGTGCGCTCGCGGAGCTCCGCGTCGCCGAGCAGGGTCTGCACGGCGGTCGCGAGCTCCTCGGGCGTGAAGCGGTACGGGTCGATGCGGAGGCCGAAGCCCCGCTCGTGCACGCGCTGGGCGTTGTCGTACTGGTCCCAGAAGAGGGGCAGCACGATCATGGGCTTGCCGAAGTGCAGCGCCTCGGTGGTCGTGTTGTTGCCGCCGTGCGTGATCACGAGGTCGGCGAGCGGCAGCAGCTTCGTCTGCGGCAGGAACTCGGCACCCCACATGTTGTCGGCGAGCTCGAACTCGTCGTGCAGCGGCCCCTTCGAGACGATGACGTTGACGGGCTGGTCGGCGAGCGCGGCGATGACGCGGCGCATGAGGTCGACGTCGGCGGAGCCGAGCGAGCCGAGGCTGAAGTACACGAGCGGCCGGGAGCCGTCGGTGAACGAGGCGGGCAGCTCGGGCACCTCGGTCTCGGTCTCGCGCACCGAGGAGTCGACGCGGTGCCACCCGTCGGGCAGCGGACGCTCGGCGTCGTAGTCGAGGGCCTCGGGGAAGACGTAGACGTTGGCGTCGCCGTGGTGGATGAACTCGAGCTCCGGCAGCGGCGCAGCGCCCTGCTCCTGCACCCAGGCGTCGTAGGCCTCCCAGAGCGCACGGTGCGTGCGGTCGTACTCTGCGCGGAACTCCGCCCAGCCGGCGCGGTCGTCGTCGGCGAGACCCGAGAAGGCGGGCGCGACGGCCTCGCCCGGCACCTCGAGCGGGTTGCACGACACGATGCGCACGAACGGACGGCCGGCGGTCTCGAGGGCCGGGAAGCTGAGCACGTTGTCCTCGATGATGACGTCGGGCTGCACCCGCTCGATGATCGCCTTCAGCTGCGGTTCGCAGTACTTCGCGCCGTCGACGAGGGCCTCCCAGATCGGCAGGATCACGGTCTCGAGCTGCTCGGCCGTCGTCTTGCGGAACTCGGGCGAGATCTCCTTGATGTAGTCCTTCCAGAACTGCCCGGCGTCCTGCTCGACGGCGTCCTCCGGGGCCGGGGCGAGGTCGACGAGGTCCTCCTCGAAGCCGAGGGCGGTGAGCTTGCCCTCCCATGAGCGCTCGGCGGCGAACACGACCCGGTGACCGCGGCGGAGCAGCTCGTTGCCGATGCCGACGCAGTTGTTCGTGGGCCCGTAGGCACTTTCGGGCATGAACAGGAACGTGCGGCGCTCTTCAGTCATCGGTGACTCCATTCGACAATTCCTTGCAGGTGGATAGAGAGAATTCTTCCGGGCTGGACCCATGTGTTTTCAAGTCAATTCGGCCTAATATTGACCATCGATGCAGACAATCTGTCTGATCTGGAGGGAGCACGATGGCCAGGCCGAAGCGCCAGGAGGAACGGCGCAGCCAATTGGTGGCTGCCGCGCAGCGCGCCATCGCAGCGCACGGCCCCGACGGGGCGCGACTCAACCGCGTCGCCGAGGAGGCGGGCCTGACCTCGGGCGCCGTGCTCTACTACTACCCCGACATCGACGAGCTCATGTTCGAGGCGAACCGCGCCGGCATGGAGCGGTTCTACGAGGAGCGCGTGCGCATGCTCGAGGCCCTCGACGACGACCCGGTGCTGCGCCTCACCGCCCTGCTCGACTGGGGCCTGCCGAGCGGGTCCGACGACACCGAGGTGCGACTGCTCTGCGAGCTCGGCGGTTCCGCCGGCCGCAACCCGCTCATGGCGTCCCTGCTCACCACGCTCTACGACCGTCAGGTCGGCATGTACCAGGTCGTGCTCGAGCAAGGCGCGGCGCGCGGCCACTTCGCCCTCGCCCAGCCCTCGCTCGTGATCGCCCGCAACCTGGTCGCACTCGAAGACGCCTACGGCTACCGCATCATCGCCAAGCACCCGACGCTCGACCACGCCGCGGCGCGCGAGCTCCTGCTCGCCTATGCACGACTTGCGACGGGTCACGCGCTCACGTCCTGAGGCGCAGGGGCCTCGGGGGCGGCGGGCGGCACCTCCGTGCTGTCGGATGCCTCGGAGGCCGGGCTCGCCTCGCGGGCGACTGCGGTCGCCCGCCCGAACCGCACCCCGACGCGCGCGCCGCGCTCGAGCCGGGTCGCGCCGTGCACCGTCGCGAGGAGCGGATCGGCGTGACCGGGCACCTCGACCGAGATGGTCGTCGCGCCGCCGAGGAAGTACGTGTCGACGACCGTGCCGGAGAGAGCGGCCCCGGCATCCGCCGTCAGCTCCACGTCTTCGGGGCGCACGACCGCCGTGGCAGGCGCGCCGGCCGTGAGGGCGTGCCTGGCGACGACGGAGCCGAAGCCGGGCACCTCGACGCCGTCGGAGGCGGCCGTGCCGTCGAGCAGGTTCGCCGTGCCGATGAACGAGGCGACGAAGCGGGAGGCCGGGTGCGCGTAGAGCTCCTGCGGCGAGGCGAGCTGCTCGAGCCGCCCGTCGCGGAGCACCGCGATGCGGTCGGCCATCGACATGGCCTCCTCCTGGTCGTGCGTGACGACCACGAAGGTGAGGCCCACCTCGTGCTGCAGGCGCTTCAGCTCGAGCTGCATCGACGCGCGCACCTGGCGGTCGAGCGCCGAGAGCGGCTCGTCGAGCAGCAGCAGCTTCGGCCGCTTCACGATCGCGCGGGCGAGCGCGACGCGCTGGCGCTGGCCGCCCGAGAGCTGCGTCGGCCGGCGCTTGGCGAGCGGGCCGAGCCCGACGACGTCCATCACGTCGGCGACGCGCGAGCGCACTTCGGCCGCACCGACGCCGTCGGCCTCGAGGCCGTAGGCGACGTTCTTCTCCACGCTCATGTGCGGGAAGAGGGCGTAGCTCTGGAACATCATGTTGACCGGCCGCTTGTGCGCGGGCAGTCGCAGCAGGTCTTCGCCGTCGACCTCGATGCGGCCCTCGGCCGGCGTCTCGAATCCGGCGATCGAGCGCAGCAGCGTGGTCTTGCCGCAACCCGACGGGCCGAGCAGGGCGAAGAACTCGTTGTGGGCGATGTCGAGCGAGACGCCGTGCAGTGCGACGGTGTCGCCGTACACGGCGCGAACGCCGTCGACGCGGAGCAGTGGGGCGGAGCTCATCGTGTGGTTCCTGTCAGTCGGGTCAGTCGTTGCGCCGCGATCACCGTCACGACGCTCACGAGGAGGAGGATGGTGGCGAGGGCGTTGACCTCGGGGGTCACGCCGAATCGCACCATCGAGTAGATGACGATCGGCAGGGTGGGCTGCGTCGGCGCCGTCGTGAAGAACGCGATCACGAACTCGTCGATCGAGAGGGTGAACGCGAGCAGGGCGCCTGCGACGATGCCCGGCGCGAGCTGCGGCAGCGTCACGCGCATGAACGTGCGCACCGCCCCGGCGCCGAGGTCGCGCGACGCCTCTTCGAGGCTCGGGTCGAGGTTCGCCATGCGGGCGAGCACGATGGCGGTCACGAACGCCGTCGCGAAGACGCCGTGCGCGAGGATCACCGAGTGCAGTCCGAGCGTCACGGTCGCGAGCGAGAACAGCGTGAGCAGTCCGATGCCGAGCAGCAGGTCGGGCAGGATCGCCGGGGCGATCGCGAACGCCCTGATGAGCCCGCCGCGGGTGTAGTGCTGGATGCCGTAGGCGAGCAGCGTGCCGAGCACCGTCGCGATGGCGGTGGCGCCCGTCGCGACGATCAGCGTGTTGCCGAGGCCCTGCATGATCTTCTCGTCGGCGAAGAGCTCGGGGTACCAGCGCAGCGAGAAGCCCTTCCAGACGAAGAGGTTCTCCGAGGCGTTGAAGCTCATGATCACGACGATGAGGATCGGCAGGTACAGGAACACGTAGCCGAGCCAGAGCGGCACCAGGATGCCCCGGGGCTTGCGGATCGCCCGCGGGCGGGCGGCGGGTTCGAGCTCCCGCATCGCCGTCGTCGTCGGCGCGGCCTGGTCAACCACGGCGCGGTCCTTCCGTGAGGCGGCGTGACACCGCGGTCTGCACGACGATGACGATGACGAGCAGGATCGTGAGGAGCAGCGCGAGCGTCGCGCCGAACGGCCAGTCGCGGGCCTCGAAGAACTGGTCGCGCACGAGGTTGCCGACCATGATCGTCTTGCCGCCGCCGATGAGCTCGGGGATGACGAAGTTCGACATCGCGGGCACGAACACGAAGATGCATCCCGTCAGCGCGCCCGGGATCGAGAGCGGCAGGGTGATCGTGCGGAACGCCCGCCACGGCGTCGCCCCGAGGTTCGTGGCCGCCTCGCGGAGCGAGGGGTCGAGCTGCTGCAGCGAGGCGTAGAGGGGCAGCACCATGAGCGGCAGGTACATGTACAGCAGCCCGACGACGATGGCCTGCGGCGTGTACAGCATGCTGATCGGGGCATCCGTGATGCCGAGGCCCTGCAGCCACTGGTTGACCCATCCGGCGTTGTTGAGCAGCAGGATCCACGCGTAGGTGCGGATGAGGAAGTTCGTCCAGAACGGGAGCACCACGGCGACGAGCGCGACGGTGCGCCACTTCGGCGAGAGCCCCGCGATCGCGTAGGCCATCGGGTAGCCGATGAGGAGCGCGAGCAGCGTCACGATGCCGGCGAGCACGATCGACTGCAGGATGACGCTGACATAGAGGGGTTCGAGGAGCTTCACCCAGTTGTCGAGGGTGAACTCGAACACGATCCCGCCGAAGCGCCCGCGCTTGAAGAAGGTGTAGAAGGCGAGGAGGCCAACGGGCAGCGCCATGAACAGGATCAGGTAGATCATGCCCGGCGCGAGGAACGGAACGGGGGCGGCCGGGTGGTTCGTCGAGGTCACGGTGCTAGTTCGTGGCGAGCACTTCGGCGTTCAGGTCCACGTACTTCAGCGAGTCCTCGCCGAGGTCGATGATGCCCTCCTGCTCCATGAGCTCGTCGACGGTGATGCCGAGCGTCGGGTACTGCTCGATGAGTGCCGGGTCGAGGGCCTCCATGGCCGCCTTGTTGGGCACCTTGTAGAGGATGTTCTCGGCCACCCAGGTCTGCACCTCGGGGTCGAGGATGTAGTTGATGAAGGCCATCGCGGCCTCCTTGTTCTTCGACGACTCGAGCACCGTCATGGTGTCGGTCCAGAGGTCGGAGCCCTCTTCGGGCACGACGAACTTGATCGACGGGTCTTCGGCGATGCCGTAGTTGCACCAGCCGTCCCAGGCCTGCACCATCGCGGCCTCACCCGAGACGAGCTTCGAGTAGAAGGTCGTGTCGTCATAGGCGAGCAGCGTCGGCTTGGTCTTCAGCAGCTGCTCCTTCGCCGCCGCGAGCTCGTCGTCGTCGGTCGTGTTGATGGAGGCGCCGGCGGCCTTGAGCGCGGGCTCGGCGAGCCAGCGGTCGGTCGAGAGCATCGTGGTCTTGCCGACGAGCTCGGGCTTCGGGTTCAGCAGGTCGTTCCACGACGTGGGGTCGTAGCCGGTGAGGTCGGGCCGATAGCAGAGACCCGTCGTGCCCCAGGCGTAGGGCTCGGAGTAGACGTTGCCCGGGTCGTAGGCCAGCTCCATCGCCTCGGGGTAGAGGTTCTTCTCGTTCGGGATGAGCGACTTGTCGAGCTCGGCCAGCAGGCCCTGCTCGCCGAGCGCCTGGGCGTACTGCCCCGAGACGAAGGCGACGTCGATGCCGGAGTCGGCGCTCGCGGTGAGCTTGGCCACGATGTCCTCGTTCGTGGTGTGGTTGACGATGGTCGTCTTCACACCCGTCTCGGCCTCGAACTTCTCGGCGAGGTCCTCGGGCGAGTAGTCGGCCCAGATCGAGACGGTGAGCGTCTGCTCGCTGAGGTCGGCATTCGGATCGAGCGTCTCGGCGGCGCCGCCGCCGGAGGAGCAGGATGAGACGGCGAAGGCGAGGGCGATCGTGCCAGCCGCGGCCGCCGCGATGCGTCGCGTCGTGGTCATGTGGTACCTCCATTGGCAGTCGGAAAGGTTGAGCGATTGTTGCACCACGGGTCAAGAAACCGCAATGGTTCTCTGAAAGGACTGGAGTGACGGTTGCCGAATAGTTACAATCCGAATTCAATGAACTCGATCCTGCAGGGTGAACGCATCGTCGTCGGCGACCATGCGCTCGTCGTCGACGCCGACGGCCGCGTGCTCGCCGGAACCGACCGGCCGGCGGCGGGCGACGGCGTCGCGCGGGCCATCGCACGACTCGTCGACGACACCGTGGCGACGGATGCCCCCGAGCGCGGCATCACCGTCGACCAGACGAACACCTCCGTGATCATCGACGAACGCCTCATCGTCAAGCTCGTCGGCCGCTGGAGCGCCGCCGACCGGGCGGCCGCGCTGCTCGAGCAGCTCGCCGCCGCCGGGTCCGAGGACGTCGACCGCTTCGTCGGGCGCGTCGAGTGGCGGCATCCCTCGCTCGGCACCTCGACGCTCGCGGTCGTCACCGAGTACCTGCCCGGCGCGGTCGACGGATGGACCTGGGCCGTCGACGACGTCGTGGCGGCACTCGACGGCGGGCCCGAGCCGGAGTGGCCGGCACTCCTCGGCGAACGCGTCGCGCGCATCCACGGGGTGCTCGGCGAGGGCGCGCAACGCTCCGAGACGGATGCCCCGACGGCCAGGGCCGATCGCGCGTCCACCGCGCTCAGGTCGGCGCTGCGCCTCTCGAGCGGCGACGCCGGGGCGCGCCTGCGCAATCGCCACGAGTCGCTCGCCCGCGACATCCGCTCGCTCGGTGCGACCGCCCCCGGCGTCGAGTTCCCGATCCACGGCGACCTGCACGTCGGGCAGGTGCTGCGCTCCCCCGGCGCCGACGCGCCCCGCTACACGGTGATCGACTTCGACGGCGACCCGCAGCTTGCCGCGGAGGAGCGCGAGGCGCCGGATGCCGCGGCGCGCGACATCGCGCACATGCTCGTCTCCTTCGACCTCGTCGCGGCCGTCGCCCAGAAGCGACTGCAGCGCGCCGACGCCCGCACCTTCGAGTTGGCCGACCGCGCGCGGCGCGACTTCCTCGACGCCTATCGCGCGCACGTGCCGAGCGGAGAGCTGCTCGACGAGACGCTGCTGCCCGGCTTCGAGGCCGAGCAGCTCGTCGCCGAGCTCCGCTACGCCGACCGCTTCCTGCCCGCCTGGATCTACGCGCCCGATGCCGCGATCACGCACCGCCACCCGTCGACGAACGAACACCCGGAGGAACCGTGGACACCGCCGCTTTCCGAGCCGATCTCGAGCTGATCCCCGAGACGCTCGACGCCCTCGCCGACGCCCTCGACGCCGGCCTGCCCGGCCTCGACCGCCTTCCCGTGCTCGGCGCCGCGCGCGTGCTCGTGCTCGGCATGGGCTCGAGCCGTTACGCCGCCGACGTCGTCGCGCGTCGCTACCGCGCGCTCGGCGCGAACGTCGTCGTCGAGCTCGCGAGCGCCGAGTTGCTCCCGCCGGCTGCACCCGATCTCGTCGTCGTCGCCGTCTCGGCGACCGGCGGCAGCGCGGAGGTGCTTCGCGCCGTCGAGCGCTACCGCGGCACCGGGCGCCTCGTGGCGGTCACGAACCGGCCGGAGTCCGAACTCGGCCGGCTCGCCGACATCGTCGTGCCGCTCCTCGCGGGGGTCGAGGCGTCGGGCGTGGCCTGCCGCACGTTCCGCGCGACCTTCCCGGTGCTCGACGCAGTGCTCGAGGCCCTGCTCGGCACCGCGCCGGCCGCTCGATTCGACGGGGCATCCGTGCGCGACGCCGCCGCCGCGACCCGGGAGCTGTTCGCGACCTCGGGCGACTGGCTTCCGCCCATCGCGGAGCTCCTCGCCGCACCGATGGGCACGTGGGCGCTCGCGCCCGCCGAGCGCGCATCGAGCGCACAGCAGTCGGCGCTCATGCTGCGCGAGGTGCCGCGCCGCTCGGCCTACGCCTCCGAGACGGGCGACTGGTCGCACGTCGACGTGTACCTCACGAAGACCCAGGACTACCGCGCTCTCGTGTTCGCCGGCTCGGTGTGGGACACCCAGGCGCTCGACTGGATGGAGCAGCGCGGTTCGCGGTTCGCGTCGATCGGCCGCGAGCTGCCCGGCGCCGAGCTCACGCTCCGGTTCCCCGGCGACGAGCGCGACGAGGTCGCCGCACTCACCGAGGTGCTCGTGGGCGAGCTCGTGGCCGACCGCTGGCTGCGGGCCGGCTGACCCCGTCGCTCAGGCGCGCCGCCGCGGCCGGCGCGCGTAGGCCCGCGCGGCGCGGCTCGACAGGGCGAGCATCACGAGGATGTCGAGCGACAGCGTCAGCAGGGTGGTCTCCAGCGTGATGTCCTGGTCGCCCGCCCACCACGCGGCGAACGAGCCGCTGATGCTGAACGTCGCGAACACCATCACGAGGATGCGCGGCCAGTTCAGCCCGAGGTAGATGAGCACGGCGAGCACGAGTTCGACGAGCAGCACCGCGCCGCCGAACACGAGCACGACCGCGAGGGCGGCATCGAGCTGGTCGTTCGAGAGCTGCACGCCGGCGTCGTCGGTCGCCTCGGAGACGAGGTCGCCCCACTCCAGCGCCAGGCTGATGAGCCAGACCACGCCCGCGAGCACGCGAAGCACGACGAGCCCGGCGCCCGCGGTGGTCGCGATGGGTCGCGGCATGTCCGCGGGCGGACTCACCGGCAGCGCGAGCGCAGCCGGCGGCTCGAAGGCGGCGCGCTTCTCGCCCGCGTTCATCGCGCGCTCCCGTCCGTCGCCGGCGGCGGGACGGATGCCGCGCCCGGCACGACGCCGCGCACGTCGATCACCGGCAGGTCGCCGTCGGTGACGATGGTGTCGCCGCCGCCGTTGCGTGAGTGGTAGCCGGTGGCGAAGTCCCGCAGGACCTCGACCCGCACCGCCGGGTCGGCCGCACGCAGCGTCGAGACGATGTGGTCGCGCTCGATGTCGGTCTCGGCGTCGATCTTGTGGGTGATCTGCAGCGTGAACAGCGAGAACCCCACGGCACGGTCGAAGGTGCCTGCCGCGAGCCAGTCGACGCGCGATCCGCCAGGCAGCAGCCAGCCGTCCGGGCACCGCCAGAACCGCACGTGGTGGCGCTTGGCCGGGTTGCCTGCGACCTCCTGCTGGTACGCGGCGTCCTGCTGGCGGCCGAACAGGAACAGCGGGCTGACGGGCGCCTCGTCGTAGCTGCGACGCGTGAGGGTCGAGGAGATGATGCGCAGGCTCGATGCGCCGGTGATCTCGTCGGCCCGGGTCCAGCCCGCAGCGCTCATCGCCGCATGCAGTTGCTCCGCCTCGCCGAGCACCGCGAGGTTGACGGGGTCGCCGAGCAGCCCGTCACTCGTGCGGGCGCGACCGATGAAGTAGTCGGGCACGTAGATGGTCGTCAGGATGCGGTGCAGGCGCGGAAGCACGAGATAGGCGAGCAGCGCCCAGAAGACGACGAACCCCAGCACGGCCCACCAGCCGAACGAGAAGGACTCGCTGAACAGGAGCCACGCCAGCCAGATCGCGGCCAGCCCTGCGAACACGAAGAAGAAGCCGTCGAGCAGCGCGTTCGCCGAGAAGCGACGACGCGGGGCCGGTTCGCCCGGCGCCTGCTCGATCACGTCACCGGATGCCCCGGCCCCCACCTGCCCCATGCCTGCATGCTAGCCGTGGCGGACGTCTCGACGCCGCCGGACGTTCCGTACACGTTCGCCTGCATCGCGGTCACTCGCGAGCGTCGCGGCTCTCCCGCACGATGCGGGACGCGGCCCTGCGGTCATCGGCGCCGAGCTTGACGAGGATCAGCGAGACGTAGTTCGCGACGGTCTTCGTGGAGAGGTGCAGGCGTTCGGCGATGACCGGGTTCGCGAGGCCGCGGCTCATCAGCTCGGCGATGGCCGTCTCCCGCGGGGTCAGCCCGAGCATCGCGTGCGGCTCGGGCGCCGAGCCGCCGAAGCCCGGCCGCGGCACCCCGGCCCCGATCCAGAGCGCCCCGGCGAGCGCCGCCTCGATCGCGGCGATGATCTGCTCGGGCGGGGCCTGCTTCACGACGTAGCCGGAGGCGCCGGCCTGCAGCGCGGCACGCACCGACTGCTCGTCGTCGTACAGGGTGATCACGACGACCGGCACCTCGGGGAGCTCGGCGACGATGCGTTCGGTCGCGGCGACGCCGCCGAGCTCCGGCAGCCCGAGGTCCATCAGCACGAGGTCGGGGCGGGTGTCGAGGACGACGGCGATCGCCTCGGTGCCGCTCGACGCCTCGCCGACGACCTCGAAGTCGCTCGCACGCAGGAGCGCCACGAGCCCCTTGCGGAAGACCGGATGGTCGTCGACCACGACGATGCGGCTCATGCCGCCACCTCCCTCGGCACCGGCAGTCGCACCGTGATACGCGCCCCGCCTCCCGGTCCGTTGCCGAATCGCGCGGTGCCGCCGAGCTCGAGCGCCCGTTCGCGGATCGATGCGAGCCCGAGTCCGCTGCCGACCCGTTGCGGCATCCCGATGCCGTCGTCGTCGACCTGCACGTGCAGTTCGTCGGCGCGCCGCTCGATGGTGACCCGGCACCGGGCGGCCCGCGCGTGGCGCCGCACGTTCGCGACCGCCTCCTGCACGATGCGGAGCGCCGCGAGATCGACTGCGGCGGGAAGCTCGAGGTCGGCGTCGGGGGCGACCACCTCGACGAGCAGCGCGTCGGCGCTCTGCCCGTGCACGCGGTCGCGGATCGCCGCCACGAGCCCGCGGTCGTCGAGGATCGGGGGCCGCAGCCCGTAGGCGATCTCCCGGGACTGCACGACGGCCGCCTGGATGTCCTCGTGCAGCTCGGTCGCCTGCCGGGCGAGCTCGGCATCGATCGAGGCAGCTCGTCGGGCGACCGCTGCGGCGCCGAGGCTCAGCCCCGACAGCGTGGGCGACAGGTCGTCGTGGAGGTCGCGGCGGAGCCGCCGACGCTCCTCCTCCCTCGCGAGGAGGAGCCGGGTGTGCGCCTCGCCGAGTTCGGCGAGGGCCCGAGCTCCGTGCAGCGCCGGGGCGGAGTGCACGGCGATGCGGGTGACGACCTCGCGGTCGCGAGCGGTCAGCGCGGACTCGCCGGGCCGCGGCGGCACCGACAGCACCGCGAGCTCCTCGCCGTGGAACACGATCGGGAACCGCTCGACGCCGGGGGCGTCGTGCACCTCGCCCACGCGCGCCGCGAAGACGCCGTCGCCGTGGAGTTCGGCGCCGTCGAGGAACAGTGCGTCGACGACGGTCCTCACGATGACGACCGCGACCGCGTCCTGGTCCGAGCGGTCGTCGAGACGCTCGCCGAGCGTGGCCACGGCGAGCGCGGCATCGACCCGCCCGCGGTAGACGATCCGAGTTGCGAGCCGGGCCGAGACGCGGAGCACCGGGTACGCGAGCACGCCGACGACCCCGGCGCCCCACCACCCGCCGGCCGCTGCGCTCGCTCCGATGGCCGCGGCTGCCGTGGTGGTCGCCCAGTACGCGGTCGCCAGCACGGGAACCGCGATCGTGGCGACGAGCACCGAGCGGAACGCGGCATCCACGTTCCACAGCCCCGGCCTCAGCAGTCCGATCGCCGGGCCGAGCAGGAGGGGCACGATCGCGAGGTTCGCGAGGCCTTCGGAGACCGGCCCGCCGGCGCCCACCCCGCCTCCGCCCGTGAGCGCGAGCACGAGGTAGAGCTCGACGCCCAGCACGATGCCCAGCAGCGCCCAGCGCACCGACTCCCGCTCCGACGTCGTCGAGCGCCGGAGGTACCGGTAGACCTGCGCGCCCACGATGAGCAGCTCGCCCGCCGGCACGATCCACCACCACGGCTGGGCCGACAGCCGGTGGCCGCTGACGAGCTCGGCGAGGTACCAGAGCGCGGCGACGGCCACCGGCCAGACGATCCAGCGCGGCACGAACCGCCCGTCGGGGTACGTCGCGAGCAGCACGGGGAAGGCCACGAACCAGAGCTGCGCGAGCCGCTCGTCCGCCAGCAGGAAGCTCGAACCGATCGAGACGAGGATCACGGCGAGCGCGGCGGTCGGGATGAGTGCCCGTGCGCCCGCGGGCGCACGCACCGAGCGGACGACGAGGAGCACCACGAGCGACCAGGCGACCACGACGACGATCACCCGGCTGGCCACGAGGAACGCGGTGCCGTCCATGGTGCTCCGATCCTCGCATCCCGAGCGCCGGCGGCGCCAGCACGGCTCAGGCCGCCCGCTTCGCCTTCACGAGGAAGGCGATGCCGGCGGTGAGCGCGAACCCCAGCCCGGCGAGCGTGCCCCACGGCGGAGCGAACGGCACGAGCAGCTGCGCCACCATCGCGGCCGCCGCCAGGAACGCCACGATCGCGAGCGGCACGCCGACCACTCCGCGACGGCGGCCGATGGTCGCGAGCGCGACCAGCCACCACGCGAAGCCCACCACGTAGATCATGATCGCGCTCGCGAGCACGACGCTGAGCAGCTGGTAGAGGCCGAGCTGCGTCGCCCGGTCGGGGGCGACCTCGCCGAGGAAGAGCCCGACCGAGGTGTACGGCGCGACGCTGAGTCCGGCGACGAGGATCCAGCCGAGCGCGGCGGTGACGCCGAGCGTCTGCGACACCGCGGCGGTCGTCGAGGTCGGGGCGTCGGAGAGTCGGGCGAGTCGGCCGACCGCCGTGACGAAGTACAGCAGTCCGACCCCCACCGCCACGAAGATCGCCGCCTCTGCGATGCCGTTGAAGGGGTGCGAGGAGACGAACGCGAAGTCGACGCCGTCGACGAGGTCGGCCGACGCGATCGAGACCAGCACGGGCTGGAGGAACCACGCGACCGCGGCGCCGATGCCGCCGAACCCCGCGGTGCGGAGGAGCCGGCGCCTCGGGTCGGATGCCGGTGATGCGTCGAGCGCCGCGGCGCTCCGGTCGGTGCGGGTCATGAGCGTGTTCCCTCCGAGATGAAGTGGTGCGGATGCCTGCAGCCTCGCCGATCGATGTCCCGGGAGGGCAGGGAACACGACTCACGAATCCGCGGATATCCTCGCTCCATGGCCTACGACGTCGTGCGCATCCGTTCGGAGTTCCCGTCACTCGAGAGCGGCTGGGCCCAGTTCGACGGGCCCGGCGGTACGCAGACGCCGCGGTCGGTCGGCGACGCCGTGGCATCCGTGCTCACCGGCCCGCTCTCGAACCGCGGCACCACCGGCGTCTCCGAGGAACGCGCCGAGGCGGCGGTGCACGGGTTCCGGCTCGCGATGGCCGACCTCGTCAACGGGCACCCGCGCGGCATCGTGCAGGGTCGCAGCGCCACGCAGCTCGCCTACGACTTCTCGCGGCACCTCTCGAAGCAGTGGGCCGAGGGCGACGAGGTCGTCGTGACCCGGCTCGACCACGACTCGAACGTGCGCCCGTGGGTACAGGCCGCGGAGCGGGTCGGCGCCACGGTGCGCTGGGCGGACTTCGACCCGGCCACCGGTGAACTGCCCCTCGAGGCCGTCGCCGCCGTGCTCTCGGAGCGGACTCGACTCGTCGCCGTCACGGCGGCCTCGAACCTCATCGGCACGATGCCCGACATCCCGGCGATCGCCGCGGCCGCGCACGCGGTCGGCGCGCTCTTCTACGTCGACGGCGTGCACTTCACGGCGCACGAGCTGCCCGACGTCGGGGCGCTCGGTGCCGACTTCTTCACGTGCTCGCCGTACAAGTTCCTCGGCCCGCACTTCGGCGTCCTCGCGGCAGCCCCCGAACTCCTCGAGACCCTCGCGCCAGACAAGCTGGCGCCGTCGACGAACGTCGTGCCCGAGCGGTTCGAGTTCGGCACGCTGCCCTACGAGCTGCTCGCGGGCGGCACCGCGGCGGTCGACGCGTTGGCGGGCCTCGCCGACCTCGCCGAAGCGGATGCCGCGAGCTCGCGCCGCGTGCGGCTCGTCGCCTCGTACGCGGCACTGCACGAGCACGAGGAGGTGCTCCGCGCCCGCATCGAGGCCGGGCTCGCCGAGCTGTCAGGGGTCACCGTCTGGTCGCGTGCGGTTCGCCGCACGCCCACGTTGCTGATGACGTTCGCGGGCCACGAGGCATCCGAGGTCACGAAGCGCCTCGCCGAGGGCCGGGTGCTCGCGCCGAGCAGCAACTTCTACGCCCTCGAGGCGTCGCGGCATCTCGGGCTCGGCGATGCCGGCGGGCTGCGAGTGGGCCTCGCGCCGTACACCGATGCGAGCGAGGTGGAGCGACTGCTCGACGGGCTCGCCGCGGCGCTGCGCTGACCCGGCGGGAATCGGACTCCAGCCGGCCGATCGATCGTCGTGGCCGATCCCGTCGCCCTACGCTGATTCCATGACCCTCGCCGATACCGCCGCCGAACTCCGCCGCCTGCACGCCGACGCCGAACTGCTCCAGGTGGTGAACGTCTGGGATGTCGTGAGCGCCACGGCGATCGCCGCCCTGCCGCAGACCCGCGCGATCGCCACCGCGAGCCACTCGATCGCCGCGTCGTTCGGCTACGCCGACGGCGAGCAGATCCCCGTCGACCTCATGCTCGACATGTGCGGGCGCATCGCGCGCGCCGTCGAGGTGCCGGTCAGCGCCGACCTCGAAGCCGGCTACGGCGACCCCGGCGAGACCGTCCGCCGCGCGATCGGCGAGGGCATCGCCGGGGCGAACCTCGAGGATCAGCTGAAGCCCCTCGCGGACTCGGTCGCCGCCGTCGCCGCAGCCGTGGCCGCCGCGGAGGCCGAGGGCGTGCCGTTCGCGCTGAACGCGCGCACCGACGCGTTCCTCCGCGGGCGCGAGCGCTCGCTCGACGTGAACATCGCCGACGCGATCGAGCGCGGCCGCGCCTATCTCGACGCCGGCGCGACGAGCGTGTTCGTGCCCGGCATGTTCGGCGAGGAGGTCGTGGCGGAGCTCGTGGCCGGCATCGGCGAGCTGAAGGTGACGCTCATCGGCCTGCCCGGCGTGCCGGCGCCTGCGCGCCTCCAGGACCTCGGCGTCGCCCGCGTCTCGTACGGGCCTACGACGCAGCGCGTCGCGCTCGGCGCCCTGCAGGATCTCGCGACGAGCCTCTACAGCGGCGGCGTCCTGCCCGAGGGCATCCGCCCGCTCAACTGATCACCGATCGGTCCGCGACTTGGGGGGTCGGGTGCGGTGGCCGGTGCGCCACCGCACCCGATCTCACTCCCGCGTGGTCGGTTCCCGCTTGCGGCGACGGATCATCACGATCATCAACCCGCCGGCGAACAGCAGGAGCGCGAGCGATGCGGTCGGGACGAGATCCGCACCCGTGTACGGGAGCCCTGACGGCGCAGGCGGCGGCCCGGTCAAGGTGACGGTGTCCTCAGCGGTCGCGCCGCGATCGGTGGTGACCGTTGCCGTATTGGTCAGGGATCTGATCCCGGCATCGTGCCGGGTCAGGGTGTACCTCGCGGTCGCGGTCGCGGTCTGCCCGGGGGCGAGCACGCCGTCATCGCCGGGCCACGTGTACACCAGTGCGGACAGTCCCGGCAACGGGTCGGTCACGACCACGTTCCGCAGTGTCACGTTCCCGGCGTTCGTGATCGTGAACCCGTAGCTGACGGCATCGCCCTCCTGCCACACCCCCTGATCGATCGTCGCGGTCTTGTCGAGCGTGACCGCCGATGTGACGGGGATCACCAGGGTGTGCGTGTCGTCATCGGTGACCGGGTCTCCGTCGCGCGGCGGGGTGCCCCGGGTCGTGGCCGTGTTCACCACCTGTCCCGCATCGACATCCGCCTGCGTCAGCGTGTACGACGCGGTACCCACGAGCGTGGCACTCGGCGCGAGCACACCGTCCTCGCCCGGCCATGTCAGTTGGATGTCCGACAGACCCGCCATCACGTCGTCGAGCTCGACGTCGTGGAGGGTGACGACACCCAGGTTGGTGACGTCGAACCGGTAGCGCACGACATCGCCGGCCTGGACCGTCGCATCACCGTCGATCCGCCCCGACTTCACGAGTTGGATGCCTGCATCCACGGGGGTCTGCAAGGTGACGGTGTCGTCACCGTGCACCGGACTGTCTCCGGGACCGGTGCCGTCGATGGTCGCCGTGTTCGTCACCGAACCGGTCCCGTCGACGTCCGCCTGGGTGACGGTGTACGACGCGTGCGCCACCACCGACTGTCCCGGCGCGAGCACCCCCGCTGCGCCCGGCCAGGTGTAGACCAGGTCGGTCAGGCCCGGCAGCGGATCCGCCACCACCACGTTCGTGAGGGTCACGTTGCCCGAGTTCGTCGCGGTGAAGGTGTAGACGATCGTGTCGCCGGCCTTGCCACGCTGACCCGGTGTGTACGCGCCGTCCTTGTCGAACACGATCCCAGGGGTCCGCACGATGGGGACCGTGAACGTGTCGTCGTCAGTGACCGGGAGCCCGGCCGGGGTCTGGCCCGCACCGGTCGCGGTGTTCACGACCTGGCCGGCATCGACATCGGCCTGCGTGACCCCATACGTCGCGGTCGCGGTCACCGACTGCCCCGGCGCCAGCGTTCCCGCCGTCGCCGTCGGCCAAGTGAACTGCCAACCCGTCAGTCCCGGCAACGGATCGGTGATCGCCACGCCCTGCAACGTGACCGCCCCATCGTTGGCAAGGACGAACGTGTACGTGATCTCGTCACCGGCCCGCGCGGGTACACCCTGCCCGGTCTTCGTCAACGTCACATGCGGCACCGCGGTACTCGTCACGGTGTGCGAGGACGTGGCCTCGACCGGGTCACCGGCCGGTGGGCTGCCCGCAACGGTCGCCGTGTTCGCCACCCTGCCCGCGTCGATATCGGCCTGCGTGATCGTGTATTGCGCGGTCGCGGTCGCTTCCTCGTCCGGCGCCAATACGTTCGCCCCGCTCGGCCCCCACGTATACGTGATCCCCGACAGGCCCGGCAGCGGGTCGGTGATCGCAGCGCCCGTGAGCGTCACATCCCCGGTGTTGTGGATCGCGAACGTGTAGTCCACGACCTCACCCACCGCCGCGAACGTCGGCAGCACCGACCCCTTCACGATCGTGATCGCCGGGTTCGTGACCACCGCGTCCCGGTCGTCCGCGGTACCGGTGAGCGGTACACCACCCGGGTTCGCCGGATCCGGCACCGACACCCGCGCCGTGTTCACCAGCTCCGCGGTGTTGATCGTGGAGGACACCGTCACCGTCACCGTCCGCGTCAGCGAACCCTGCCCCGGCATGTCCGGCAGCGCCCACGTCACCACGCCCCCCGACTCGGTGCCGCCATCGGAAGCCGACACGAACGACACCCTGGGCGGCAGCGTGTCCGTCAGCGTGCCCCCCGTGAGCGTCTCGAAGTCGAGCGGGTTGTCGACCGTGATCGTGTACGTCAGCGTGTCGCCCGGCCGTGCAGTCGTCACTCCGTCGGTCTTCGTCACCCCGACATCGCCGGCCGCAGCCGTCGGATCCACCGACATCTGAGCCTCGTTGTTCGCCATGACCCCGTCGAACATCCGGCCCGACACGTCAGCCGTGATCGTGAGGGCGCTCGACGTCGTCGGCCGCACCGGAATGTCCAACGCCTGCGACACTCCGAGCAGCAACGGGCTGTTGGGCGTGCACGTCAGCGTCGCCGGACCGATCGCGGTCCCGAACACCGGAGCACCGTCGCCATCGACCGCAGTGCAGACCCAGCCGGCCGGAGTGAAGGACGTCACCTCCAAGCCCGCTGGGATCGCAACCTTCACCTCACCTTGCGTCTTGTCCGCACCACCGTTGTTGGTCACCGTCCACGGCAACACCCCAGGCCTGCCGTCCTGCAACTGCGGCGTGCCTGCAACGATCTGCAGATCCGTTTCCTCGATCGACGCGCACACCGGCGCCGGCTCCGACACGTTGCTCAACCCCGTCGCCTTCACCGCGAACGAGTTGCACGCCTTCGCCCCGAACCCCGGCGCGTCGACCACCGCCGCCGTGTACTGCAACGAGAACGAGTCGCCAGCAGCCAGGGTTCCCGGCCGCTCGACCCGGATCGACTGGGCACCCGCCGGCGACGAATCCCAATCGCTCACACACCCCGGCACCGTCGGATCCACCTCAGGACGACACGGCTGCGTGGCATCCGAGTACGTCGCCGTCGCACCATTCGTGGGCCCCGTCACCGACGCCACCGTCTCTTGGAACGTCGACCCACGCGGCGACGAACCAGTCGGATCACTCGTTCCCGTATCGCCCACATACGGCAGCACGTCGTACCCGACCACATCACTGAGCGCGGTGTTGCCGGTGTTCGTCACCGAGATCCGGTACTTGATACTCGTCGAATTCGGCGGCACCCCGACCGAGATGCTCGGATCCGAATACCACTTGCACCCATCCGGCTGCGACGCATCCGGCAGGCAGATCTCCTTCAGCACCTGCATCGCCGCCACCGAACCCACCGGGACACTCGCAGGAGGATTCGCCTCAGAGAATCGCACCGTCGCCGGATTCCCATCGATATCCGGAACATCCGTGAACTGACTCGTGAAGATATCGCCCGGCTGCGGATCATTCGTGTTCGTGATGAATGCGCGCGCCACACCTGGAGCCCCCGCCGGAGCCGCCGCCGTCGGGCGGGCGATCACCGACATCACCGGCAACCCCGTGTTCTCACCGAACACCGTCCCCGGCGGCCACGACGCGACCACCACCTGACGCGGCAGCCCGGCGACGGTGACCGTCCGGTACGTGAACTGCACCCCCGCCGGCACCGAACCCGCCGGGAAGGACGCCGAACCCGGCGTGATGTTCCACGCCGCGGGCGCCATGAACACGTACTCGGGAGTGATGTCACGGGTCAGCGGCACCTGCGAGATCGTACCGCCCACCCTGAAGGTCACGTCCGTCGTCGTCGTCGCCGTGGACGCACCGCCCGCGATCGTCGTGGCGCCGAACATCGCCGTGATCGTCGGGTTCGGGCCCACCAGATGAACGCTGAACGTGTTCCCGTCCGTCAGGTTCGGCACGCTCGGGTTCTGATAGTCGAGCGAGCCCGTGAACGTGTTCTCATGCACGGAATCCGGCGTCGCGTTCGGCCCGATCGAGCCGCTCATGTTCATCACGAACGCGTTCCAGCCGTTGTTGGCGGGCGTCGTCGAACCGCCGGTGATGGGGTTCACGGTCGTCGCGGTGAAGGAGGCGATTCGCCGCCCGGCCGGGGCGTTGAAGTTGGTGACGTTCAACGCCGTGCCCGTGGTCCCGTCATCCAGGGTGTACTGGATGTTCGCCGGCACGCTCCCGCAGCATCCGCCGGCGCTGGACCAGGTCAGCGGCTGCAGCCGGGTGATCGGAAGTTCCGGGTCGTTCAGTGTGGTGTCAGTGATCGTCGCGATCGCCGGCGCGTTCCCCGAGTTCGCGACCCACGCGTTCCACCAGAAGCTCGTTGACGAGGTCGGGATCGGGATGTCGACCACGCCCGTCGGGTGATCGTTGTTGTTCCCGCCGACGGCCGCACCCGGGCCAGTGGACTTGTATCCGCCCTTCCAGGCGTCGATCCGCCCGAACGGGGCGATCAGCACGACCGTGCCTGTCGTCGGCCCGAAAACCGTGTCCGGGAACTCCGGATGACCCGGCCACTGCATCACCGCGGACGCCGTGTTCTCGCGCTCCGCACCTCCGGGCGCATCCGGCGTCACCTTGTACAGGTACCGCACCGTGAACGCGGTGCGGAAGTTCTGCTCCGGGATGGTGTTCGGCGGAGCCAGCTCCGGCGACGTCACCGTCGCCGCCTTGAACCGGGTCCCTGTCGGCGCATCCGCGGTCCCGGTCGACGTACCCGTGGATCCATCCGACGCGGTCCACGCGATCGTCGACCCCGCGGGAGCCACGATCTGGTACACCGGCAGGTCGGGCTGATCCAGAGTGTCGTCGGTGACCACCGCAACGCCGGGAATGTTCGCCGTGTTGTAGACCGTGACGCGCCACTCCTTCAGATTCACCCCGGTCGCAGGCACCACCACCGTGGCATCCGCCGTCAACGGACGCGCCGAGCCGTCATACGTCGACTGCTTCGGATCCATCGCGGCACGCGGGAACGGATCCGCGCACTTCAGCGGGAACGGGCCACTCGCGGCCAGGGCTGCCGTCTTCTGCACGCCAGGCGTCCCCGGCAGGCTGATGTACGTGGCGTCCACGCGACCCGTCGGCCCGTTGAACGACGTCGTGAAGTTGCAGGTCTGACCTGGCGGGGCGACATTCGCGCGGGGGAACTTGATCGTGACGTTGTGCGGGTTCGCCGCCCACCCTACGAGCGAGGTATTGCCGGTCGCCGCCCACGGCGGGCCGACCCACGTCAACACGAGTCCCGTGGACGGGTCGCCGGAGACCGTCGGATTCCCGTCGGCCGAGACGAACACGGCACCAACCGGAAGCTGATGCGTGACCGTGTAGGCGGAGGAGCATTGGAAGTCGTAGGTGAACCGGTTGCTCTCGTTCTTGCATCCGGTCGCCATGCGCAGCTGGTAGCCGATGTTGGTGTCGGTCGAGAAGAAACCCGACGACGGCGTGGTCAGGTTGGCCGTCGAGATCGTCGGATCCGGGACGGCGATATGCCAGATCACCGGCGTAATCGCCGCCGTCAGCTCACCCACCGCCGTTGTGGCGTTTCCGCGCACCGTCTGTGTGATCTCGAAGCCGTCCGGGAAGATCGCGTACGCGGAGTCCTGCCGCTCAGGTGTCGCACCCGACTGACCCAGGTCCTGCCACCCGTACTCGAGGGTGAACTGACCCGACGAACCCGCAGGCAGGTTGCCGAGCGAGACGGTATACCCCGCCGCCTCCGACCCGGCGACGGATCCGCCGCTCAGCGGAGGCGTGAACCCCGTTTGCCTCAGCAGGCGGTAGAAGTTGTAGTTCGGGTCCATTTGTGTCGGATCGAACTTCACCGTCGCGTTGTCGCACGCGGCCGACACACACGAGAAGTCGACCTTGAACGCGATCCGACGTGGAGCCTGAGACGAGGTGACGGAGATGATCGGGGCACCGGTCGACGCATCCACCGCCTGCACCGTCACCAGCAGCTGCGCGTCTCCAGCCGCCTGCGCGCTTGGAGCACCCACACCGAAGAGCAGCGAGAGCAGCATCAACGGAACCGTCAACATCGCTGCCCAAGTACGCACCCACCGCGATCGTCCCGACACAGCATTCATGGCTACCGGCATTGTGTCCCCCCGACAACAATTGGTCCTCCCGCATCATGGCCTACCGCCCCCGGTCCGTACGTAGTGCATTTCGCATGATGTATGCCCGGCAGCCCGATTCCGCGAATCCCCCGCGTGACGGATGCATCCCGCCCCGCTTGCTCGCTAGGGTGAGCGTGAGGCGGCCTGGCTGCCCGGGTCGTGCGGGGTGCGACCTGTGCGACCGAGCTCGCCCCCACGTGAGGAGAGCGCATGGCGAGCGGCATCCCCATCGAGATCTCGGGGCTCAGCAAGCACTTCGGCCCGGTGACCGCGGTCGACGACCTGAGCTTCACAGTGCAACCGGGCAAGGTCACCGGGTTCCTCGGCCCGAACGGGGCCGGCAAGACGACAACGCTGCGGGTGCTGCTCGGCCTCGAGCACGCGAGCGCCGGCACCGCGACCTTCGGCGGCACGCCGTACGCGGCGCTGCCGAGGCCGCTCGAGACGGTGGGCGCCGCGCTCGACGCGAACTTCCACCCGGGGCGCACGGCACGCAACCACCTCACGGTGTACGCGACGGCGGCGGGCCTGCCGAAGGCCCGCGTGCAGGCCGTGCTCGAGCAGGTCGGCATCGACGAGTACGCCGACCGACGCGTCGGCGGGTACTCGCTCGGCATGCGGCAGCGGCTCGCACTGGCCTACACGCTGCTCGGCGACCCCGGCGTCTTCGTGCTCGACGAACCGATCAACGGCCTCGACCCCGAGGGCATCAAGTGGATCCGCGGATTCCTGCAGAGCCTCGCCCGCGAGGGGCGCACGGTGCTCGTCTCCTCCCACCTGCTCAGCGAGGTGCAGCAGAGCGTCGACGAGGTCGTGATCATCGCGAAGGGCCGGCTCATGAAGAGCGGCACCCTCGCGAGCCTCGAGCTCGACTCCGCGCCCCGCACGATCGCCGACTCCCCCGACCGGCCGGCCCTCGCCGCCGCGCTCGACGCCGCGGGCCTCGAGTACACCGAGGGGCGCAGCGGATTCATCGTCGACGAGCCCGACCCCGCCAAGGTCGGCCACGCCGCCTTCGTCGGCGGCGTCGAGCTGGCCGCCCTCCATCGCCTGAGATCGGGGCTCGAGGAGTCGTTCCTCTCGCTCGTCGGCGGAGGTGACGAGTCGTGAGCCTCCTGCGCGCGATCGGCTCCGAATTCCAGAAGGTCTTCACGACGCGCATGTGGTGGCTCCTCGCCATCCTGCTCGCCGCCTACGTCGCCCTCATGTCGGGCGGGTTCGGCGCGTTCCTGGGCTGGGCGACCGAGAATCCGGATGCCGCTGCCTCCGCCGGCGGCGCGACCCCGGTGCCGCCCGGCACGGACCTCGCGCCGCTCCTCTACAGCTTCGCGTCGTCGGTCGGCTACGTGTTCCCGGTGCTGCTCGGCGCACTCGCGGTCACCGGCGAGTTCCGCCACAAGACGCTCACCCCGACCTTCCTCGCCGAGCCGCACCGCACCGTCGTGCTCGCGGCGAAGTTCGTCTCGCAGCTCGTCGTCGGCGCCGGCCTCGGGGTCGTCGCCTTCGCCGTCTCGGTCGGGGCGGGCGCCGCGGCGCTGGCCGGCTTCGGCCTCGACACCGGGCTCGACTCGAGCGACACGTGGGCGCTCATCGGCCGCGGCGTGCTCGCCATGGCACTGTGGGGAGCGATCGGCGTCGGACTCGGTGTGCTCGTCGTCAACCAGGTCGCGGCGATCGTCATCGTGATCGCCTTCACCCAGTTCGTCGAGCCGATCCTGCGGGTCGTGGCCTCGCTGAGCGACGTCACGGCCTCGATCGGCAAGTTCCTGCCGGGCGCCGCGAGCGACGCGCTCGTCGGTGCATCCTTCTACAACCTCGCCTCGCTCGGTTCGACCGAGACCCTCGAGTGGTGGCAAGGCGGGCTCGTGCTGTTCGGCATCGCCGTCGTCGCGACCGTGATCGGCGGGGCGACGACCTGGCGCCGGGACGTGTCGTAAGGGTGGAGCTCGCCGAGCTCCGCCGCATCCGCCTGCACGTGCAGGGGCTGCGCGAGGTGCGCGCCGCGTCTGCGGTGGACGTCGTGCGCGGCTTCGTCGCGGTGCAGTCCCAGGAGTTCCTGCCGGCGCAGTGGGGCCTCGCGATGCGGGTGCCGGCCGAGCGCCGCCCCGATCTCGCCGCCGTCAGCGCCGCGCTCGACCGTGGCGAGATCCTGCGCACGCACGTGCTGCGACCGACGTGGCACTTCGTCGACCCGTCGGATGCCCGGTGGCTGATGGAGCTCTCGACCGAGCGGGTGCACCGGGCGAACGCCACCTACTACCGGCGCACGGGCGTCGACGGCGACGTCGGGGCACGCGCCCTCGACGTGATCGCCGCGTCGCTCGCGGGCGGGCACCGCACGCGCGCCGAGCTCGCCGCCGCCCTCGATGCCGCCGGCCACCCGTCGGCCGGGCTCGGCTTCACCTACCTGCTCATGCTCGCCGAGCTCGAACGGGTCGCGATCAGCGGCGCGAACGACGGGAAGCAGCGCACCTACGCGGCGTTCGACGAGCGGGTGCCCGCCTCGGCCCCGAAGTCGCGCGAGGCCGCGCTCGTCGAACTGGCCGCTCGATTCATCCGCTCGCGCGGACCGGTGACCGACCGCGACTTCGCCGCATGGTCGGGGTTCACGCTCGGCGACACCCGCCGGGCGTTCGCGACGGCGGTGGACGAGGGCGGCGGGCTCATCGAGACCCTCGAGGTCGACGGCGCGACCCACTGGCACGACGCCGAGGCCACGGCGGCTGCGACGGATGCCCCGCGACCGCCGGCCGGGATCGTCGACCTGCTGCAGGCCTACGACGAGTACATCATGGGCTACGCCGCGCCCCGCACGTTCCTGCAGCCGCCCGGGCGCAGCGACCCCGTGCACCCCGAGTTCCCGCTGCACGCGCTCATGATCGACGGCGTGATGGCCGGCCGCTGGGCCCCCGTCACCTCCGGGCGGAGCGCCGTCGTCAGGCTCGTGCCGTGGCGTGCGTTCCCGGCGCGCGAGGAGCGCGCGCTCGAGGCATCCGTCGCCGAGGTCGAGCGGTTCCTCGGCACGCCGGTGACCGTCGAGCGCGAGCCCGCGGCCGACTGACCCGCGCCGTGCCGCGCGAGGTCACGACTCGGCGGCGCGACGATGCCACTCGACCTCCGCCATGTTCGCGTCGGCCCAGTCCTTCATGTGGTGCACGATCGGCATCAGGCTCTCGCCCAGTGCGGTGAGCGAGTACTCGACGTGCGCCGGGTAGACCTGCTTCACCTCTCGGGCGACGAGCCCGTCGCGTTCGAGCAGCCGCAGCGTCTCGGTGAGCATCTTCTGGCTGGCGCCCGCGACTCGGGCGCGCAGCTGCGAGTGCCGCTGCGGCCCCTCCGAGAGCGGCAGGAGCACGAGCGTCGTCCATTTCGCGCCGAGGATGTCGAGCACCTGGCGAGACGGACATTCGGCGAGGTACGACGCGAAGGCGTCCTTCGCGGCGGCGCGCTGCTGGTCGGCGGTCAGGGTCACTGGGTCTCCAAGCTCTCGGTCGACGACGGATGGATGGGCACCTGCGGCATCCCACGGCACTCTGAAGTGCCTGCTGGTGCCGGCGCTCAGGGCGATGTGACGATCGAAACCGCAACGCGAGGCGATCCATTCCCGGATCCCCCGCCGAACACCAGTGAAGGAACCCTGATGACTCACCTCCTGCACGTCAACGCCTCCGCCAGGGGCGACGCCAGCCGCTCGCTCGAACTGGCGACCCGCTTCATCGGCGAGCTCGAGACGATCGACGACGGACTCACCGTCGATCGCCTCGACGTCTTCGACGGCTCGCTGCCCGAGTTCGGCACGGTCGCGGCCGGGGCGAAGATGGCCACGTTCGCCGGCCGAGGCCACAGCGCCGCAGAGGAGCGGGCCTGGTCGGAGGCACGCGTCGTGTTCGACCGCTTCGCCGCCGCCGACGCCTACGTCTTCAACGTGCCCTTCTGGAACGCCGGAGTGCCGTATCCCCTGAAGCAGCTCGTCGACGTCATCACCCAGCCGGGCTGGGCGTTCGCGTTCTCGCCCGAGACCGGGTACCGCGGCCTGCTGGAGGGCAAGCGGGCCTTCGTCGTGTACACGAGCGGGGTCTACGCCGAGGGGCTGCCGCCGTCGTTCGGAGCCGACTTCACGACCACGTTCTTCCGCGACTGGCTGGGCTTCATCGGCATCTCCGACGTCGAGGAGGTGCATTTCGCGCCGACCGTCGTCAATGCCGATGTCGAGGGCACGCACCGGGCGGCGCTCGCTGCCACGCTCGCGGCGGCGCAGCGGTTCGCGACGGCTGAGCGGTTCGCGGCGTGAGCTGACGACGCCCGAGGGCTTGCCCGCTACGATCGCGGCATGGCCGTCATCGGAAGCGTGTTCGTCGCCCTCGCCGCGCTGCTGCACGGCTACATCTTCCTCATGGAGAGCGTCTGGTGGACCCGGCCCTCGACCTGGAAGCGCTTCGGCGTGGCCGACCAGGCCGCGGCCGACGTCACGAAGCCCATGGCCTACAACCAGGGCTTCTACAACCTCTTCCTCGGCATCGGCGCCGCGCTCGGACTCGCCCTCTACTGGGCGGGCGCGATGCCGGTCGGCAAGACCCTCGTGCTCTTCGCGACCGCGTGCATGTTCCTCGCGGCGGCCGTGCTGACGACCACCGGACGCGGCTACCTGAAGCCCGCACTCGTGCAGGGCACGCTGCCGCTCATCGGATTCGTGCTCTTCGCCTTCGCCTGAGCGAGCGGATGCCGCGGCTCATCGGCCGCGCACGGGGATGATCAGTCGGCGACGTCGGGCGTCGCGGTGATCTTCAACCGGTCGATGAGCTCGCCCGCGTGGTTCGTGCTCAGGATGATGCGGGTGAACTCGCCGGCGGCGAGCTCGAGCACGACCGCCGGCCGCTTGCCCTTGACGATCACGAAGTCGGAACCGCCGTGGTACTTCCACACGCCGACGGCGACGACGAGCGGGATCTCGGTGCCGCGACGGCGGATGCCGCGGATCCAGATCCACGGGTCGTCGGTGATGGTCGCCGAGCGGATGTCGTCGCGCTGCACCACGAGGTCGTCGGAGCGGAGCGCGAGCGACTTCTCGGCCGCGGTCAGGTGCACCTCGATCCGGTCGGTGTGCACGCGCAGTTTCGCCATGCTTCCATCCTGCCCGAGTCGCGCGCCGGGCGGCGAGTCGACGCCCCACAAAGCGATAACGGTTTGGTGGGCGGTGGTCTCCTCCTGCCGTGGACTCCATGTGGCGTCTACTTCGCGATCGCTTGACTCACCTGTCTCGACCGGATCTCAATGCGGTCGACGAAACGTGCGACGACGTCGGTCTGCAGGTGGCCGGGGAGCGTGCCTGCAATCGCGTTGATCAACTCCGGGAGGCGTTCCGCGAGCAGCCCACCCCACCGAGAGAGCGCCGCCCGGTCAAGCCCCGTTTCACGCGCGACCGCCAACCATTCAAACCACGACTGCTCTCCTGCTTCATAGTCCGCAGCGATCCGCATCGACAGCTTCGATTTTCGGAAGGCGATCCCGGTTGCCCGTCGGTCATCGTCGATGTGACCCGCGTACGGGATGAAGCTGCTGACGTCGTACAGCGGGGTGAGGTCCAGCCCGTCCGGACGAATGAACACCGAGTAGTTCTTCGCATGCGCGTCGGTGTTCAGCACCATCCACGAGAACACCAACGCTTGGGTGAATGTGAGCATTGAGACGGCCCTCCGTTCCTCCGGCACATACGTGTCCAGGAGGCGGATGATGTCCCGGTACCCGGGCCCGCCTTTCGATTCGTACTTCCGCAACCGCGGGACCCCGAGGGCTTGCGCCATGTCTTCCTGGTGGACGCGGATGATGGTCCCATCGTCATTGACGATACGGTCGAACCGGTCGACGACCAGGGCGCGTTCACCGTCGAACTCTTGGATCGCGACCGGGGCTGTGTTGATCCCCGCGACGGTGGCTGCGGTCATCGCGATGTACTCGATGAGTTCACCGTCCACTTGCTGTCGGACCCGGGGTTTCAGGATGTGGGTGGTCGGATGGTTCCCGGTCGGTTCGTACCATCCGTCACCGGTGTTACCGAGTGAGAACTTCCCCTGGGCGCCGCCTAAGGAGAAGTAGCCAGTGTCCCGGTCCGGGTCCTGCCAGCTCGTGTCGTCCTCGCGGATCGCTCGGATCCTCGAAGCGATCCCCTGGTCGTTAACCGGTGTGCGTTCCCCGTTGGCGTTCGGGTCTGTTCCCGGTTCAGCAAACTGAATCGCGCCGGCGACATCCGCGCCGTACACCCGGAGCAGGTGGAACGGTTCGGGTGTGGCAAGCCCGGCGTCGACCGCCCACCGGTCGCGGACGTCCGCGTTGTCCGGGAGCAGGTTGTCGAGGTACGCGGCGAGAACGGCGCCGGTCGCGGGTTTTGGGGTCAACGGCAACGACGCACTGACCGGCATGCGATTGGGATCGTCGAGCCATTCGGTGCGGTACGCGAGCCGGTACTGCTGCGGGCCGAGCAGTTCCAAGGCCGCAACGTTCACCCCGTACAGGTAGACGTCCAACTGTTCAGCCATCGACATCTTCCGGCTTCGGGGCGATCTGCTTCCGCTCGGCGGCAGGGGCGGCAGCATCTTTGAGTGCCTTCTGAATCGTGTCCGTCTTCGACGTACCGATCATTTCAAGGATCGTCGGGCCCAAGTTGTTGAGCCCTACCACTTCCACGAGACGCTTCTGAAGCGGAGACAGCGAGTCGGCCAACCGTGCCTGTGCGGAGAAGCTGGGCATATCCGGCAACATCGATTTGACGACGTGGGCCCCGACGCCGCTGACCTGATACATGGAGGCGGGCTTGGTGATCGCGTCAAGCGTCGAGCGTGGAACCAGGGATGTCGGGTAGTCCGTCACCGGGCCGCGGAGCGGCGCACGGACGTCGAGATTCAATTCGAGAGCGTCGATGACTGCAAGCAGCCGCAACGCAGTGACGTCGTTCTTGCCCTTCTCGAGGCGGGACACCCACTGTCTGGTCGCGCCAACCTTTTCGGCGAGTTCGGTCTGCGATAGGTCCAGTTCGGTGCGGCGTTTCCGGATGAGTTCGCCGAGCTCGACGAGATCGTTTATCAGCACATCCACCTCCGATGGGACGCTGACGTTCCACCGATGGCCAATGGAACACGCGTGTTACATTCTATCCGATCGAAGCCACTATGGAACAACAATGTTCCATTCGCCGGTGATGGAACACTCAGCGACCATCGGTTAGTTCAACCCGCAGTTGCGGATGCCGCGGCGCGCGCCGCTGCCGGAAGGGCTTCGAACACCCGGGCGATCGCCGTGTCGTCGTGCGCCGCGGTGACGAACCACGCCTCGAACACGCTCGGCGGCAGCGAGACCCCGGCGTCGAGCATGGCATGGAAGAACGGGGCGTAGCGCCACGACTCCTGCCGCTGCACGGTCGCGTAGTCGCGCACGGGGGCGGCCGCCGCCTCCTCGCCGAACACGAAGCTGAAGAGGTTGCCCGCGTGCTGCACGCGGTGCGCGACGCCTTCGGCGTCGAGTGCGGCAGCGACCGCGTCGCTGATGGCCTCGGCCGTGGCGTCGAGCTTGCGGTACACCGAGGCATCCGCTGCCCTCAGGGTGGCGACGCCGGCTGCGACGGCGACGGGGTTGCCCGAGAGCGTGCCCGCCTGGTAGACGGGGCCGAGCGGGGCCAGCTGCTCCATGATCTCGGCGCGACCGCCGAGTGCGGCGACCGGCATACCGCCGCCGATGACCTTGCCGAAGGTCATGAGGTCGGGCGTGTACGCCGTGTTCGACCCGTCTTCGAGGCCCCACCAGCCGGCGGCCGAGACCCGGAAGCCCGTGAGCACCTCGTCGGAGATGACGAGCGAGCCGTGCGCGTGGGCGAGTTCGACGACGGCGCGGTTGAACCCGGCGACCGGGGGCACGACGCCCATGTTGGCCGCCGCCGCCTCGGTGATGACCGCCGCGATGCGGTCGCCGTGCTCGGCGAACACGGCACGGAGGGCATCGAGGTCGTTGTAGGGCACCACGAGCGTGAGCGCAGCGATGTCGGCCGGCACCCCGGCGGAGCCGGGCAGGGCGAAGGTCGCGAGGCCGGAGCCGGCCTCGGCGAGGAGGCCGTCGGAGTGCCCGTGGTAGTGGCCGGCGAACTTCACGAGCAGGTCGCGGCCCGTGAACCCGCGGGCGAGCCGGATGGCGCTCATCGTCGCCTCGGTGCCGGTGGAGACGAGGCGCAGTTTCTCGATCGGGCCGACGCGCTGCTCGACGAGCTCGGCGAGCTCGGTCTCGGCCGGAGTCGAAGCGCCGAACGAGAGGCCGCGCGCCGCGGCCTCCGTCACCGCCTCGATGACCCGGGGATCGGCGTGGCCGAGGATCGCCGGGCCCCAGCCGGCGACGAGGTCGACGTACTCGCGACCCTCGGCGTCGGTGACGTACGGGCCGCGGGCGCTCACGAGGAACCGGGGGGTGCCGCCGACCGAGCGGAACGCCCGCACGGGCGAGTTCACCCCGCCGGGGATCGCGGCCTGCGCGCGGGCGAAGAGTTCGTCGTTGGTAGCGCCCGCGGGTTGAGGAGCGAGCGAAGCGAGCGTCTCGAAACCCTCACCGTTCGGGTTCGTCGTCGAGTTCGTCATGCGGCGTCTCCGTTCCGGATCCACTCGGCCAGTTCGACGGCCCAGTAGGTGAGCACGGCGTCGGCACCGGCGCGGCGGATACCGCGCACCGATTCGATCACGGCGCGCTTGCGGTCGATCCAGCCATGGGCCGCGGCGGCCTCGATCATCGAGTACTCCCCCGACACCTGGTACGCCCACACGGGCACCTCGGAGGCCGCGGCCACGTCGGCGAGCACGTCGAGATAGCTGCCGGCGGGCTTGACCATGACGACGTCGGCGCCCTCGTCGATGTCGATCATCGCCTCGCGTAGGCCCTCGCGACGGTTGCCCGGGTCGAGCTGGTAGGTGCGGCGGTCGCCCTCGAGGGTCGACTCGACGGCCTCGCGGAACGGGCCGTAGTAGGCGCTCGCGTACTTCGCCGAGTAGGCGAGGATCGCCGTGTCGCTGTGCCCGGCGTCGTCGAGCGCGTCGCGCACGGCGGCGACCTGGCCGTCCATCATGCCCGAGAGGCCGAGCAGCTCGGAGCCGGCCCGCGACTGTTCGAGCGCCATCGCCGTGTACCGCTCGAGGGTGGCGTCATTGTCGACGCGGCCGCGCTCGTCGAGCACGCCGCAGTGGCCGTGGTCGGTGAACTCGTCGAGGCACAGGTCGGTCTGCACGACGAGCCGGCCGGCGGATGCCTCGGCGGCGACCCTGGTCGCGACGTTGAGGATGCCGTCGGGATCGGTGGCACCCGAGCCGCGCGCGTCGCGCACCTCCGGCACGCCGAACAGCATCACGCCGCCGACGCCCGCGACCACGGCCTGCTCGACGGCATCGGGCAGGCTCGCGAGCGAGTGCTGCACGACGCCCGGCATCGAGCCGATCGGCACCGGGGCGGAGACGCCCTCGCGCACGAAGATCGGGAGCACGAGCTCGGCGGGGTGCAGCCGGGTCTCGGAGACGAGGCGGCGCAGCGCCGGGGTCTCACGCAGGCGGCGCGGGCGGACACGGGGAACGGGGGTGGAGCTCACCCGTCAAGCCTACGTCGCGGCGTCCCCCGCCTGTCGTGCGAAAGCTTCGCGAAGCAGCGGCCCGACCAACTGACGAATGTCTCGAGAGGACCTCGGCGTTTGATCAATGTGAGCACCCACCCGATGAGCAGCGCTCCCGCGATGTGCAGGGCCCAGAGCTGCGGGCTGTCGATCTGCCACGGGGGGCGCCCAGCCGAATCCGCTCCCGCGAGAGAGGTCAGAATCAGGGCCACTGATGCTGCCACAATATGCGCTGCGTAGATGGTGAGTGGTGCACCACCTGCACCCGTCACGGGTGCAAGGATCCTCTTGGCGAGCGAATTCATCGCGGAACCGATTGCCAGGCACAGCCCGATGGTGAAAAGGGCGGTACCAGTGGTGATGGCAAGATCAAAGAACGTACCGCTGTGCGGCGCAGGCGATGTGAGCCACCACAGATTGCCCGGAACTGGTGCGCCCATCGATTGTGCATAGAAGACTTGGCGCACAGGAGCGCCGTCGGCGGGCGTTTCATGCGCAAGCGCTGCAAGGCCGCCGAGCGGACCAGCGAGAAGTGCGCTGAGCCCCGATGCTGCCACCGCAACGACCACACCGACGGCCGCCAACCGCAGCCCAACCGATCGGATGGCTCCGCGCTTCCAGGCAGCGACGATGAGGCGGCCGACAACCATTCCGATCATCGTGTACACCACCCAGGTGAAGGCTGGATACGCGCCACTGACGAAGAGCCCGCGAACAAACGTGATCGGATCGGCGAGATTCGCCCAGTTCGCGCTTTCGAGTTCGATCGGATCGCGAAGCGGCGCGCGCAGAATCGAGGACAGGAAGGGCCACAGCACGGCCCATGCGGCTGCCAGAGCGATGAGCGCCGAACTCGACCAGCGAAGCATCGGAATGACGAGCCAGAAGGTGACGCCGTAGTAGACGAGGATGACGAGGAGGAAGTTCGGCAGCAGCCCGAGTGTCAGACCGACAAAGATGAGCGCCAGCCCCCGGCCGAAGACGGCGAGACTCGCCGCGCCCACTCGGCCCTCGGCAAGCGCGGTTCGAGTGGTGAGCACGATGCCGACCCCCGCCAGGAGGGCGAACAGGGCGGCGGCCTTTCCCTCCAGCGCCGCGGTCAGAGCAGGTGCTTCATCCCCTCCCACCCAGAGATGAGTGGCCATCATCCCGATCAGGGCAAGAAATCGAGCCAAATCGAGGCCGATCACACGATCTGCGAGAGATCGAGCCGTGCGTGTGCGCGGCGAATCTGGCTGTGTTGCGGTCGTCATCTGCCGATGATAGGCAGGAGCGCCGGCGTCGCGCATCGCACGCTAGACGGACTCGGATCGTACCAGGGTACCTTCTCGAGGCCTCGAGCCAGTGGGTCAGGCCTTCGCGGTCGCCGCGTCGACCACGGCGTCGATGAGCGACTCGGCCGTGCGCTCGCGCGCGACGACGTCGACCCGGAGACCGACCTGGGCGGCGTCCTTCTTCGTCTGCGGGCCGATCGCGGCCACGAGGATCGACTCGGGAATCGGTCCGAGCTGCTCCTGCACCTGTTCGGCGACGCTGCCGGAGGTCACGAGCACCGCGTTCACCCGGCCGGAACGGACGTCGTCGGCGACCTTCGCGGAGACCGGGACGCCGATCGTCCGGTAGGCGACGACGGCCTCGACGTGGTGCCCGATGCGGGCGAGGCCGATCGAGAGCACCTGCTTGGCGATCGCCGAGCGCAATGCCAGCACGCGAAGGCCGGATGCCCCTTCGGTGGCGGCCTCCCACTCCTCGAGCAGGCCGCGGGCCGAGTTCTCCTCGGACGGCACGATGTCGGCGTGGTACCCGGCGGCAACGAGAGCGGCAGCGGTGGTCTCTCCCACCGCTGCGATTTTCGTCGTCTCGGGGATCACCGCGTCGTACGTCGAGAGCACGTCGACGGTCGTCGCGCTCGTGACGGTGAGCCAGTCGAAGCCGCCCGCGGCGAGCTTGGCAAGCGCCGCCTCGAGCGCAGGCTGGTCGTCGGTCGGCGCGAAGTTGATCAGCGGGGCGATCACCGGCGAGGCGCCGCGGGCGCGCAGTGCCGCGGCGACGCCATCGCCCCATGGCCCGCCGCGCGGCACGAGCACTCGCCAACCGGCGAGCGGCTTGCCGGCAGAAGCGGGCAGGTTGATGGCGCCTGTCAACGGTTCGAATTCGCTCACTGCGACCCCTCAGGTGGTGCAAGTTCAGCGGCGCCGTTGCCGAGGAGTTCCGAGACGGCGCGGTCGGCGACGTCGCGTGCCGCATCCGCCAGGTCGGCGGCCGAGCGGCTCTCGGGGGTTGCCGCGTGCGAACTCACGAGTCGCCGGGCCCCGTCGGCACTGTACACCGTCGCAGTCAGGAAGAGAAGTTCGTCCTCCATGAACGCCGTGGCGCCGATGGGAGCCGAGCAACCGGCCTCGAGACCCGCGAGCACGAGCCGCTCGGCGAGCACCGTCGCGCGGGTCGTCTTGTGGTCGACCGCCTCGAGCGCGCGCTCGAGCGAGCGGTCGCCGATCTCGCGGCGCACCTCGATCGCGAGCGCGCCCTGCCCGGGCGCGGTCGGCCAGTCGCCGAGCGGCAGCAGGTCGGTCACCGCATCGGAGCGGCCGAGGCGGCCGAGCCCGGCGGCGGCGAGCAGCACGGCGTCGAGCTCGCCGGACTCGACCATGCCGAGCCGGGTGTCGACGTTGCCGCGCAGGTCGACGGCGACCACGTCGGGGCGGGCGGCGCCGAGCTGGGCGATGCGCCGCGGAGAACCGGTGCCGACACGGGCGCCCTCGGGCAGCGTCGCGAGCGTGAACCCGTCACGCGCGCAGAGCGCGTCGCGGGCGTCGGCGCGCTTGGGCACCGCGCCGAGGCGCAGCCCCTCGTGCTCGGCGGTCGGCAGGTCTTTCAAGGAGTGCACCACGACGTCGCACTCGCCGGCGAGGAGCGCCTCGCGAAGCGCCGCGGCGAACACCCCGGTGCCGCCGATCGAGGCGAGCGACGCCCGCGAGGTGTCGCCCTGCGTCGTGATCGGCACGAGCTCGATCTCGGCCTTGGCGGCCGCGGCGAGCCGCTCGGAGATCTGACGGGTCTGGGCCATCGCGAGTGCGCTGCCCCGGGTGCCGACACGGATGACGCCGGTCATCGCGACGTCGCCTCCTGCGACCCGAGGGCCGGGTCGACGACCCCTCCCCCGGCGATGCGGGCGTGGTCGGGCCACGGGCCGAGCGCGGTGAGGTGCGGCCGCTCGGAGTCGGGCACGTCGTTCACGCGTTCGAGCACGAGGTCGACGAGTCCCGACACGTACGCGGGGTGCACGCCGGGGGTCGGCGAGCGACGCACCTTCAGCCCGTGCTCGCCCGCGGTCTCGACGGCCTCGTTGTCGAGGTCCCACATGACCTCCATGTGGTCGCTGACGAACCCGAAGGGCACGATGACGATCGCCTCGGTGAGGCCGCCGGCGGCGAGCTCGCCGATCGCGTCGTTGATGTCGGGCTCGAGCCACGGCGTGCGCGGGTCGCCCGAACGGGACTGGTACACGAGCGACCACGGCGACGCCGGGGCCGCAGCTTCGCTGACGACGGATGCCACGGCCAGGTGCTGCGCGACGTACGCGCCGCCGGGGCCGAACTCGGGGCCGGAGGCATCCGCTGCACTGTCGGGGATGGAGTGGGTGACGAAGAGCACGTGGATGTGCTCGGGCGCGACGCCCTCGGCGACGAGCTCGTCCGCGGCCTCCGAGACGCCCTCGATGAATGGCCGCACGAAGCCGGGGTGGTCGAAGTACTCGCGCACCCGGTCGATCGCGACGCCGGTGCCGGCGGTGGCCTTCTCGAAGTCCTCACGGTACTGGCCGACGCCCGAGTAGCTCGTGTAAGCGCTCGTGACGAGTCCGAGCAGCTCGGTGTGGCCGTTCACCTCCGCCTCGCGCACGACATCTCCGAAGTACGGCGCCCAGTTGCGGTTGCCCCAGTACACGGGCAACTCGATGCCGCGTGCATCGAGCTCGGCCTCGAGCGCGGCTTTCAGC
The DNA here is from genome assembly GCF_001429165.1 of Agromyces sp. Root81. Classification (GTDB taxonomy): domain Bacteria; phylum Actinomycetota; class Actinomycetes; order Actinomycetales; family Microbacteriaceae; genus Agromyces. The sequence goes on along the minus strand of NZ_LMIR01000002.1, from coordinate 1,651,322 downwards.
TGGCGGTTCTGCTCGTTGATCGGGCTCACACCGCCGAAGTGGCGGTAGTGGTGGGCGACCTCCTCGAGCCGCTCGTCGGGGATGCCCCGGCCGGCGGTGACGTTGCGGAGGAAGGGGATGACGTCGTCTTGACCCTCGGGGCCGCCGAACGAGGACAGCAGGATCGCGTCGTAGTGCGCCATTACTGCAGCACCTCCACGAGCTCGGCGGTCGTGATGCGGCGGCCCGTGTAGAAGGGCACCTCTTCACGCACGTGACGGCGGGCGTCGGTGTCGCGGAGCTCGCGCATGAGGTCGACGAGCTCGGTGAGCTCATCGGACTCGATGGGCAGCAGCCACTCGTAGTCGCCGAGCGCGAAGGCGCTGACGGTGTTGGCGATCGCACCGCGGAACGCGGCGCCCTTGCGGCCGTGGTCGGCGAGCATGCGGCTGCGCTCCTCAGCGGGCAGGAGGTACCACTCGTAGCTGCGCACGAAGGGATAGATCGTGAGCCACGACTTGGGCTCGATGCCGCGGAGGAACCCGGGGACGTGCGACTTGTTGAACTCGGCGTCGCGGTGCACGCCCATGGCGTTCCACGTCGGCAGGAGGTGCTTCAGGATGCGGGCGCGGCGGAGTTCGCGGAGCGCCCACTGGAGTCCCTCCGCGGTGGGGCCGTGCAGCCACAGCATGACGTCGGCGTCGGCGCGGAGGCCGGAGACGTCGTAGATGCCGCGAAGGGTGACCCCTTCGTTCTCGACGAGCGCGATGACGCCGTCGAGTTCTTCGACGACGCGGCGCACGTCGTGGCCGTCGTAGTCATCGGGCCTCGCCGGATCCCGGCGGAACACGGCGAAAACCGTGAACCCCTCGGGAGAATCGCCGGCTTCGGATTCGGAACGGAGCGCGTCGGCTGCCGCTTCGGCAGCGGGGGAAGACATGCCACCAGTCTCCCCCTTTCGACGTGATCGGCCAAAAGGGAGACCCGGCCTCGGAATGCTCCGAGGGCGCGGCGCGTCGGATCGAACCGCGACGTACGCTCAGCGGATGAGGATCTGGTCGCTGCATCCGCGCTACCTCGATCGGCAGGGGCTCACCGCCTGCTGGCGCGAGACGCTCCTCGGGCAGGCGGTGCTCGAGGGTGCCACGCGCGGGTACAGGCGGCATCCGCAGCTCGAGCGGTTCCGCGCGGCGTCCGATCCGCTCGGTGCGATCGGCGACCACCTCGCGGGGATCGCCGAGGAGGCGACGGCTCGCGGCTACCGCTTCGACCTGGGCAAGGTGCACCGGCGGAGCGACCCCGCAGTGCACCTCGAGGTCACCAACGGGCAGCTCGCGCTCGAGTGGGAGCACCTGTTGCGGAAGCTCTCGATCAGGAGCCCCGAGCTGGCCCTGCAGTGGGGCGACGTCGAGCTCCCCGACTCGCATCCGCTCTTCGCGGTCGTCGACGGTCCCGTCGCATCATGGGAGCGCGCGGCTCCATCAACGGTCGTCGGCGTGCCGCGTCAGCCCTGATCTCGAATCAGTTCTGATCGTGCTCGGTCGCGCTGAGCGCGTCGAGGAAGCGGATCACGACCTCGCGCTCGTCGGGGGTGAGCGCCGCCGCCGCGTCGAAGCGCCGGGCGTGCAGGCGACCCACGGACTCGCGCGCGACGATGCGGGTGGCGTCGGTCACCGAGATGGCGAGCGCGCGCCGATCGCTCGGGTGCGGTGCGCGCACGATGTGGCCACCGTGTTCGAGGCGGTCGAGGAGCTTGGTCGTCGACGCGCTCGAGATGCCGAGGTAGTCGCTGATCGCGCCGGGGGTGGCGATCTCGCCCTGGTTGCGTGCGGCGATGAGGAAGCGCAGGGCGCGCATGTCGGTGGCGTTGAGCTTCATGTACCGTCGCGACGCCTCGCTCATCCGGCGCTCGGCCTCGTGCCAGCCGCGCAGGCTCTGCATGACGCGGACGATCTGGTCGACCTGTTCGTCGTCGAGTCCTGCGCGGTGCACGAGTTCCTGGTCGTGATCGGAGATACGGGGGTCGTGCATCGCGGCCGCGATGTCGTGCCGCGCCTCCCGCTCAGTTGCCATGGAGTGATTCTAGCCAGTCGTGTATATTTCTCGCTAAGCTAACTACTAGCCAAAGCAGCAAAGGACTGGAGTCGCCATGACCCTCAGCGACATCGAAGAGGTCGTGCTGCTCGACGCCGACGACCAGGCCATCGGCCGGGCGCCGAAATCGAGCGTGCACGGCGCCGACACCGCTCGGCACCTCGCCTTCTCCTGCCACGTCTTCAACGAGCGCGACGAAGTCCTCGTGACCCGTCGCGCCCTCGCGAAGCAGACCTGGCCCGGCGTCTGGACCAACTCGTTCTGCGGCCACCCCGCACCCGCGGAGACCCTGGTCCATGCGATCCGCCGACGCGGCGAGTTCGAACTCGGGCTCTCGCTCGACGGCATCGAGCCGGTGCTCCCGTTCTTCCACTACCGGGCGACGGATGCCTCAGGGCTCGTCGAGAACGAACTCTGCCCCGTCTACACGGCGTATGCGGCCTCCGAACTCGAGCCGCATCCCGGCGAGGTCATGGACTTCGCCTGGGTGCCGCCGCGGCGACTCGCCTCGGCGATCGAGCACGCACCATGGGCGTTCAGCCCGTGGTTCGTGCTGCAGGCCCAGCTCCTGCCGTTCCTCGGCGGCTCACTCGATCGACGCGAGGCCATCGCCTCATGATCGGCGCGACCCTCGACCGGCGGATCGACCGCGACGGCGCCGCCGTCTCGGAGTTCCTCGACGACTTCTTCGCCCGACGCCTCGAACGGGCCGCCGGGCACGGCGAGGACTACGTGCGGCTCTGGGACGCCGCCCGCGACGGTGCCGCCGGAGGCAAGCGCATCCGGCCCCGGCTCGTGCTCGCCGCCCACGCCGCCTTCGCGGGTTCGAGCACCATGGATTCGGTACGACTCGCCTCGGCGTTCGAGCTCCTGCACACCGCGTTCCTCGTGCACGACGATGTGATCGACCACGACCTCGTGCGCCGAGGGGCGCCGAACGTCGCCGGTCGCTTCGCGCTCGACGGCATCGGCCGCGGGATGCCGGCCGACCGGGCGAACGACTACGGCGAGGCGTCGGCGATCCTCGCCGGCGACCTGCTCATCGCCGGCGCGCTGCGAATGGTCGCCGAACTCGAGGCACCGCATTCGGTGCGGGCCGGGCTGCTCGAGATCGTCGACGAATGCGTCTTCCTCGCGGCGGCGGGCGAGCACGCCGACGTGCGCCATGCGGGCGCGGCCCCCGGCGAGCGCGACGTCCTCGCCATGATCGAGAACAAGACCGCGTCGTACTCGTTCAGCGCGCCCCTCCAGGCGGGGGCCGTGCTCGGCGGGGCATCCGCCGCCTCGGTTGCGCGACTCGGCGCGATCGGCCGCCACCTCGGCGTCGCGTTCCAGCTCCGCGATGACGTGCTCGGCGTCTTCGGCTCGGCGGAGGTCACCGGCAAGTCGGCGCTCTCCGACCTGCGCGAGGGCAAGGAGACCCTGCTCGTCGCCTACGCCCGTGCGCACCCGGACTGGACGCGCGCCTGCCAGGGGTTCGGGAGCCCTGAGCTCGACGAAGCCGGGGCGGCGCGACTCCGACGGGCGATCGAGTCGAGCGGGGCCCGAGACCGCGTCGAGCGACTCATCGATGCGCGCTGCAGCGCCGCCATCGAGGCGATCGCGGCGGCGGAACTGCCGCGCAGCCTGCAGGAGGCGCTGACCGGCACGGCCCGCACCTGCGTGGAGCGTGCGCGGTGACCGCGGCACCGACCGGGCTGGCGCTCTACGACCGCACGGCGCACCTCGGCTCCGCCCAGGTGATCTCGCACTACTCGACGTCCTTCGGGCTCGCGAGCCGACTGTGCTCGCGGCCGGTGCGCGATCACCTTGCCGACATCTACGCGCTCGTGCGCATCGCCGACGAGATCGTCGACGGCCCGGCCGAGGAGGCGGGGCTCGAGCCCGGCGAGCGGCGCGCGATGCTCGACGCCCTCGAGGTCGAGACCGAGCGGGCGATCGCCCGCGGGTACAGCTCGAACCTCGTCGTGCACGCCTTCGCCCGCACGGCGCGCAGCACGGGGTTCGGGCGCGAGCTGACGCGGCCGTTCTTCAGCTCGATGCGGCGCGACCTCGACCCGGTGGACTTCGACGAGATCGAGCTGCGCGAGTACATCCACGGCTCGGCCGAGGTCGTCGGGCTGATGTGCCTGCGCGCATTCGGCGAGGGGCTCCCCGTCGACGGCGAGCGCGATGCCCGTTGGCAGCACGGCGCCCGGCATCTCGGCGCCGCGTTCCAGAAGGTGAACTTCCTGCGCGATCTCGCCGACGACTACGGCTCGCTCGGCCGCCGGTACTTCCCCGGAATCGACCCGGCGCTCCTGAGCGAGGCCGACAAGCTGCGACTGCTCGACGACGTCGATCGCGATCTCGCGATCGCCGGCGAGGTGATCGCCGAACTGCCGAGCGGATGCCGCAGGGCCGTCGCCGCCGCGCACGCGCTGTTCTCCGCACTGTCGTCGCGGCTCCGCTGCACGCCCGCCGGCGAACTGCTCACGACCAGGGTCCGGGTGCCGACGCCGCAGAAGCTCATGCTGCTCGCCCGAGCCGCCGGTTCGCGGCCCCGACGCCCGTCCGCCGTGCCGACGCCCGCGGCCGATCGGGCCCGGCTGCCCGGAGCACCGGCATGAGCCGGGTCGCCGTCGTCGGCGGCGGCATCGCCGGCCTCGCGACGGCGGCGCTGCTCGCCCGCGACGGGCATGCGGTCACGGTCTACGAGGCGCGCGACGCCATCGGGGGTCGCGCCGGACGGTGGGACTCCCGGGGTTTCCGATTCGACACCGGCCCGTCGTGGTATCTCATGCCCGAGGTGTTCGAGCACTTCTACCGGCTGATGGGCACGAGCGCCCAGGCAGAACTCGACCTCGTACGACTCGACCCCGGCTACCGGGTGTTCTTCGAGCATCGGGCAGAGTCGCTCGACCTCGTGGCCGACCGGGCGCGGTCCGCGGCGACGTTCGAGGCGATCGAACCCGGCGCCGGGCGCCGCCTTGAGCAGTACCTCGACTCCGCCGACGAGACGACGCGTCTCGCGCTCGACCACTTCCTCTACAACGACTTCTCCGCACCCGGAACGCTGCTGGTCCCGCCGGTGCTGCGGCGCCTCGGACGCCTCGGCCGGCTGCTGCTGCAGCCCCTCGACCGCTTCATCGCCGGCCGCTTCCGCGACGAGCGACTGCGCCAGGTGCTCGGCTACCCCGCCGTGTTCCTCGGCACCTCGCCGTCGGCCGCGCCCAGCCTGTACCACCTGATGAGCCACTTCGACCTCGACGACGGGGTCTTCTACCCGCAGGGCGGCTTCCGCGAGGTCATCGACAGCGTGGCCCGCCTGGCGCAGCAGGCCGGTGCGCGCGTCGTGACGAATGCCCGGGTCACGAGCATCACGGTCGAGTCGGGTGTGGCTCGCGGCATCGTCCACGTCGATCAGGGCGGGTCGGCGCACGAGGTCGAGGCCGACCTCGTCGTCTCGGCAGCCGACGTGCACCACACCGAGACGGCCCTGCTGCCGCCCGCGTCGCGAAGCCGATCGGATGCCGCATGGCGCCGAGCCGACCCCGGGCCCAGCGCGGTGCTCGTGATGCTCGGCGTGCGCGGTGAGCTCCCGCAACTGCTGCACCACACGTTGCTCTTCACCGAGGACTGGGCGGCGAACTTCGACCGCATCTTCGGGGCCACACCATCGGTGCCCGACCCGGCGTCGCTCTACGTGTGCCGACCGAGCGCCACCGACCCCACGGTGGCGCCGGCCGGCCACGAGAACCTGTTCGTGCTCGTTCCGGTGCCGGCCGACCCGGCGATCGGCCGCGGCGGCGTCGACGGCCACGGCGACGCTTCGGTCGAGCGCATCGCCGACGCCGCGATCGCCCAGATCTCGGAGTGGGCTGGCGTGCCCGACCTCGCCGATCGCGTCGTCGTGCGCCGCACGATCGGCCCCGGCGACTTCGAAGCGGACTTCAACTCGTGGCGGGGCTCGGCGCTCGGCCCGGCGCACGTGCTGCGCCAGAGCGCCTTCCTGCGGGGGCGCACCGCATCGAGCACGGTGCGGGAGCTGTACTTCGCCGGGGCGACCACGGTGCCCGGCATCGGACTGCCCATGTGCTTGATCAGCGCCGAACTCGTGGCGAAGGCGGCGCGCGGCGAGCGCGGGGCGGGTCCGCTCGCCGAGCCCGAGGTGCGGAGCGTGCCGGCATGAGCCTCGTCTACCTCGGCATCCTGCTCGCGGGAATCGCATGCATGGCACTGCTCGACGCCCGATTCCGCCTGGTGTTCGGAGCACCGGGTCGTCGCGTGCCGGCGATCGTCGTGCTCGGCGCCGGACTCGTGTTCTTCCTGGCGTGGGATCTCGCCGGCATCGCGCTCGGGATCTTCCACCGTGCCGAGAACGCGGTGAGCACCGACATCCTGCTCGCCCCCGAACTGCCGATCGAGGAACTCGTGTTCCTCGGGTTCCTCTGCTATCTGACGCTCGTGCTCTCCACCGGCGTGCTGCGCCTGATCGCGTCGAGGGAGGTGCGCCCGTGACCTACCTGCTGCTCTCGGCCGTGTTCCTCGCAGCGGCGGCCGTCGTCGCCGCCCTCGGATGGCGTCGGGCTCCGCGCGGTCACGGGCGCGCCGTGCTCGTCTCCGTGCTCGTGCTCGTCGTGCTCACGATCGCGTTCGACTCGATCATGATCGCGAGCGGGCTGTTCGGCTACGCCGAGGCGCACATCTCGGGGGTCCGCCTCGGCCTCGCCCCCGTCGAGGACCTCGCCTACCCGATCGCCGGCGTGCTGCTGCTCAGCGGGCTGTGGAACCTCACGGGGGCACGAGCCGATGCCGACTGAGACCCGCCGGAGCGTGATCGCCGACCTCCTCACCGCATCCCGGCCGCTGAGCTGGGTGAACACCGCGTTCCCGTTCGCAGCCGCGTACCTGCTCACGACACGCGAGATCGACGTCGCGTTCATCGTCGGCACGCTCTTCTTCCTGGTGCCGTACAACCTCGCGATGTACGGCGTGAACGATGTCTTCGACTACGCCTCGGATGCCGCGAACCCGCGCAAGGGCGGCGTCGAAGGCGCGCTCCTCGTGCCGGATCGGCACCGGCTCACCATCGTCGCGGCGATCACGAGCTGCGTGCCGTTCGTCGTCGTGCTGCTCGCACTCGGCGGGCCGGCATCGTGGGTGGTGCTCGCGGTGAGTCTCTTCGCGGTCGCGGCCTACTCGGTGCCAGGGCTGCGCTTCAAGGAGGTGCCGTTCCTCGACTCGCTGACCTCGAGCGTCCATTTCGTGAGCCCGGCGGTCTACGGGCTGGTGCTCGCGGGCGCCGCGTTCACACCGCCGCTGCTCGCACTGCTCCTCGCCTTCCTGGCCTGGGGCATCGCGAGCCACGCCTTCGGCGCCGTGCAGGACGTCGGGCCGGATCGCGCCGCCGGCATCGCTTCGATCGCGACGGCGCTCGGGGCGCGCCGCACCGTTCGGTTCGCGATCGCCATGTGGGTCGCGGCGGGAGTGCTCATGCTCGCCACGTCATGGCCCGGCCCGCTCGCGGCGGTGCTCGTGACGCCGTACATCGCCGTGGCCGCGCCATTCGTGAGCATCACCGATGCGTCGTCGGGTCGCGCGAACGCCGGGTGGCGGCGATTCCTCGCCATCAACTACGTCGTCGGATTCCTCGTGACGATGCTGCTCATCTGGTACGCCGCACTCTCCGACTGAGCTCGGGTGGACATCGGCATCGGGCGCCGCGGAGCGATCAGGACGTGGCGCGGACGATCACGAACTCGGGCGGCTCGGCGAGCGACTGCGCGACGACGCAGAATCGTTCGACGCCGGTGGCGAGCCGGTGGAGCTCGGCTTCGTCGGCGTCGACGTCGAGCACGGCGGTGACGACCACGTCGAGCACGCCGACCGGAACCGAGCGATCGACGCCCAGCGTGCCGCGGGCGTCCCACACGCCCTCCGCGCGCAGCTCGGCGGACCGGATCTCGAGCCCCATCGAGGTCGCCACCGACCGCAGCGTGACGCCCGCGCAGGCGAGCAGCGCCTGGAGCAGGAGGTCGGTGGAGCACGCGTCGCCGCCGTCGCCGCCCGTCGCGGGATGGAGTCCCGCACGCACGGACCCCGCCCACCCGTCGACCGTCGCCGTGATGCCCGGATCGGCGAATGAGCCGTGCGCCGCGGCGGGAGTGATCGCCGCGTCGGGGTCGTCGCGGTACCGCTGCTTGAGCGGCGCCTGCCGTGCCCGCAGTTCGGTCGCGTCCATGCCGCCATCATCCGCCCGCGCGGGCATGGGCACAACCGTCGGCGTCTCGGCTCAGCGCCCGCCGAGCAGCAGGCGTGTCGAGTGCTCGAGGTGCTCGCGCAGGGCCGCCGGGCCGCGCGCGGGCAGCTGCTCGAGCAGCGCCCGGTGCTCGTCGATGAGGCTCTCGAGCGTGTAGTGCGGGCGCACGTGCAGCAGGAAGAGCAGCAGCTCGCTGCCGAGGGCGGCGTGCGCCTCGATGATGCGGGGGCTCGCCGAGGCCACGACGATCGCATGATGGAAGTCGGCGTGCAGGCGCTCGACCTCGAGCCAGTCGACGTGCTCGTCGGCGCCGGCTCCCTCCTCGCCGTCGTCCCGAGCTTCAGCGGCGAGCTCGGCGACCCGGTCGAGCTCGGCGAGCACCCCGCCTGCCGGCGCGAGCGCACCCTCGGGCCACACCTCGCCGTGACGCTCGCCCAGGATGCGCACGGCCTCGACCTCGAGTGCCGCGCGCAACTGCTGCAAGGCGATCACGTGGGCGCGATCGAAGCTCGCCACTCGCACTCCCCGGTACGCCTCGGCGACGGCCAGACGCTCGGCGACGAGCCGCTGGAACGCGGCGCGCACCGTGTGGCGCGACACCCCGAACTGTTCGGCCGCGGCCTCTTCGCGCAGTGGCGTGTCGGGGCCCCGCACTCCGCTCAGAATCTCCGCCCGGACGAGGCCGGCGACGCGGTCGACGGCCGTGCCGGTCGAGGCCGAGGAGACCTGATCATCCGCTGGCGTCGGCATCGCGGCATCCGCTCGCTCTCGGTCGTGCTGGATCGCCGACGCGATCAGTCGAGGTTCGAGCGCACGACGAGCCACACCGTGACGCCGACCGCCGCGACGACGCCGACCGCCGCGACGAGCGCCGCGACGGGCTGCTCGTCGGCGAATCGGCGCAGCTTGCGCTTGGCCCGCTCCGTGCGGATGCCGACCTGCTTGGGCACGTTGAGCTTGTCTTCGAGGGCGTTCAGCGTCTCGGCGAACTCGGCGCGGGCCTGCTGCGAGGCGACCTTCGCCTGCACGCGCGTGAGATTGCGCTCGCGGGCGGCGGTGTCGCGCTTCGAGGGGCGGGGGCCGGTGGCGTCAGTAGCGGCGGTCATAGTCACCCGTTCCCTTCAGGGCGTCGAGGTCGGCCTTCAGGCTCTCGACCGACTCGAGGGGCTCCGAACCCCGCTTGAAGTTGATGTAGGCGATCCACAGCAGGACCGCGATGATCAGCAGCAGCACGCCCGAGACGGTGAGCGCGGCGGCCCACGCCGGCATCACGAGCGCGAGCGCGAAGATCGCGGTGGTGATGAGCGTGAACAGCAGGAAGACGCCGACCACTCCAGCGCCGGCCACGAGCCCCGAGCCGATGCCGAAGTGCTTGACCTTGTAGGAGACCTCGGCCTTGATCTGGTCGATCTCGGCGCGCACGAGCGACGAGATCGTGTCGGGCAGGTCGCCGATCAGCGTGAAGAGTGAGCGGTCGTCGTTCGAGGGCGCGGTCATCGCGTGGTCACCTCCGCGGTCAGGAGTCGGATGCGGCGGGCTTGGCCTTGCCCGTCGTGCTGCGCTTCGCCGTACTGCGCTTCGCGGTGCTCTTCGCATCTGCCGCAGCGGATGAAGCGACCCCGGCGGCGTCGTCGATCACGTCGTCGAGGGCGGAGGCCGCACTGTCGACGGCCGACTTGGCTGCGGTCGCGGTCTTCGAGACGTTCTGCTTCGCGCTCTTCGCTGCGCTGCTGACGTCGCTCTTGGTGGCGCCGGTGCCGCGGGTCGCGTTGCCGATGAACGACTTGACGCCGTCGAGCACGGTGTCGGAGAGGTCGCCGACCTTCTCGGCCGCGAATCCCTTCACGGTGTCGACGCCCTGCTGCACGGCCGGCGTGTTCCACACGCCCTCCGCCGCCCTGCGGATCTGCTCGTAGCGCTCACGACCGGCGCGCGTACCGAGCACGTACCCGATTCCGAGCCCCACGACGAAGAGGATCTTGCCTTTCATGTGCACCCCATCTCCCCCTGTGGTCCACCACAGCGACGGTTCAAGCGTAGACCCAGCACGAAGCCGCGCAAGGGGGTTGCGTCGAAATATTCCGTTTCGGCTATGCAATGGGGAGCGTCGATGACCGCGAAGAGCCCTCCGTGGACTCCGAACTCTCAGCTCGTGCTGGTCAGAGCGCCTCGAGCGCGGCGCGGAGCGCCTCGACCCGTGCGGCATCCGTCCCGCCCGCGAGCTTCAGCACCTGGTCGGCATTCATGTTCTGGGCGAACCCGATCATCGGGTGGGTCGGCAACTCGGGCAGGAGCTCGTCGATGACCGCTCGGGAATCGGGTGCCTCGAGCAGCACCTTGAGCGGGGTGGAGGACAGGTCGTACTTCGCCATGGATCTTCCCTTCGACTGCGCTGAATGGATCCGCAACGCTACCATCCGGTCGGACGGTATTCGCAGCGCCGCCCGCGACGAAGCCCGACGCCGGCCCCCGACGGCATGCCGAAGGATCAGGCCCCGGCGTCGGGCTGCACCCTGCGGTGCCTGACGCGGCGTGCGGCCTCGAGGGCGTGCGGCACGACCGAGGCGAGGCCGGTGCCGGCGACCCAGGAACCGGTCGCCTCGATGCCGGGCTCGGCGGCGAGCGCGTCCTCGAGCGCACGCACCCGGTCGCGCTGGCCGATGGCCGCCTGCGAGAGGGCGTCGCGCCAGGCGGTGCGGCCCGAGGCGCGCAGCATCCGCTCGTCGAGGGGCACGCCGAGGAGCAGCGAGGCGTCGGCGAGCGCGAGCTCGGAGACCTCGGCGTCGGAGCGCCCGTCGAGCGGGTTGGCTGCACCGGCGCGACCGTACGAGAGGCGCACGACGTGGCGGCCACCGGCCGCCTCGGTGAGCCACGACCACTTCGCCGTCGAGTGGGTGAGGGCCTTCGCCTGCACGTCGGGCGCATCGGCGGCGACGAGCACGCCGGTGCCGCGCGGTGCGGCATCGAGGGCGGGCGCGTCGAGCACGAGCGTGACGAGTTCGACGGATGCCGCGGCCGGCCACTCCGCACTGCCGGTGCCGCTCGTCTGCGCCCAGCCGTCGAGGGCGTCGTCGACGAGCGCGAGGGCCGCGTGACCCGAGGCGGCGAGCACGACGTCGGGGGCGCTCACGACGAGCTCGCCGGTCTCGGTCGTCGCGGTGACGAGCCATGACTCCGCGGGTTGAGGAGCGAGCGAAGCGCGCGTCTCGAAACCCGCTCCCCCGGACGAATCGCGCTCGAGCCCCGTGACCTCCGCGCCGCGCACGACCGTGACGTCGAAGCGGAGGAGTTCGCGCTCGAGGGCGTCGACGAGGCGGTGCATGCCGCCGCGGATGCCGCGCACGGCTCCCCCGGCCCTGCGCTCTTCGACGAGCTGCCCGACGCCGCCCGAGAGCGAGCCCATGCGGGTCATCGCCTCGTTGAGCCCGGGGGCCACGACGTCGAGGTCGAGGTCGTCGGGATCGGTCGAGTAGACGCCCGCGGAGATCGGCGTGACGAGCCGGTCGAGCACGGCCTGGCCCATGCGCTCGCGCACGAGCTTGCCGAGGCTGTGGGCGCGGCCGATGCGGAGGATCGGCTTCACGCGATCGAGGTAGGCGCGGGTCGCGCCGCTCCAGCCGATGATGCGCCGCACGTCGTCGCCGAGCGGGTTCGCCGGGATGCCGAGCATGCCCGTCTTCGGCAGCGGGGCGGCGTCGAGGCCGCCCTGCTTGCCGGGCATCACGAGCCAGGCGCCCGCCGGGTTCGGATTCTCGATGTCGGCCTCGAGGCCGAGCGAGCCGAGCAGTTCGGCGACGGCGCCGCCGCGGGTGGCGAACGACTCGGCGCCGCTGTCGAGGGTGAGGCCGTCGAGCTCGATGCGGCCGACGCATCCGCCCAGTTCGTCGCGGCGCTCGAGCACGGTGACGCGCAGCCCGACCTTCGCGCACTCGAGTGCCGCGACGAGGCCGGCGACGCCGCCGCCGACCACGACGACGTCGGCGGTCGCCCGTTCGACGACGGGCTCGGCGGCCGGGTCGGGCGCGGGCGTCGTCGCCTCGCTCACGCCGAGGCCTCGTGCACGAGCTCGGCGACCCGCGTCAGCACGGTCGGGTCGGTCTCGGGCGGCACGCCGTGGCCGAGGTTGAAGACGTGGGCGGGGGCCGCCTCGCCGCGGCGCAGCACCTCGCGGGCCGCGGCCTCGAGCACCGGCCAGGGCGCGGCGAGCAGGGCCGGATCGAGGTTGCCCTGCAGGGGCACGCCCTCGCCGACGCGCTCGACGGCGACGTCGAGCGGGATGCGGTAGTCGACGCCGACCGTGTCGACGCCGATGGCGTGCATCGCCCCGAGCAGCTCGCCGGTGCCGACGCCGAAGTGCACGACCGGCACGCTGCGGGTGGACGAGGCGCCCGATGCATCCGTGGTCTCGTAGGCGAGGTCGTGCACGTGCGCGAGCGCCGCCGCCGAGGCGGGGGCGACGTGCGTCTCGTAGTCGGCGAGCGAGATGGCGCCGGCCCACGAGTCGAAGAGCTGGGCGGCGGATGCCCCGGCGAGCACCTGCGTGCGCAGGAAGCGGCCCGTCAGCTCGGCGGTCCAGTCCATGAGCGCGCGCCAGGCGCCCGGATCGGCGTGCATGAGGGTGCGGGCGGCGAGGTGGTCTTTCGAGGGGCCGCCCTCGGCGAGGTAGGCCGCGAGGGTGAACGGCGCGCCGGCGAAGCCGATGAGCGGGGTCGCGGTGCCCGAGGGAACCTGCCCTGAGCCCGTCGAAGGGGCGGTCGTGTTCAGCTCGGCGACGGTGCGGGCGACGGCCTCGGTGATGGGGGCGGATGCCTCATCGAGCCGGGCAGGGTCGATCGCCGTGAGCTCGGCGACGCCGGCGGCATCCGCGTACGCCCGGCCGAAGACCGGGCCGCGACCCGGCTGGATCTCGACGTCGACGCCCACGAGCTTCAGCGGCACGACGATGTCGCTGAAGAAGATGCCGGCGTCGACCCGGTGGCGCCGCACGGGCTGCAGCGTGATCTCGCTCGCCATCGCGGGGTCGAGGCACGCGTCGAGCATACGGGTGCCGACGCGGAGGTCGCGGTACTCGGGCAGCGAGCGTCCGGCCTGGCGCATGAACCACACGGGCGTGGCGTCGGAACGCTCTCCCCGGTATGCGCGCACGAGTCGCGAGTCGGAGGTCAGGCCGGCGGAGAGCGGGTGCTGCGGGGAGAGGATCACGCCTGACATTGTCGCGTATCAGGCTGAGTGAAGATCGGCGATCGGATGCAGCACCAACGACAACTGACATTGTCGCGTATCAGGCTGAGTGAAGATCGGCGATCGGATGCAGCACCAACGACAACTGACATCGTCGCGTATCGGGCTGGAAGCCCGGTCGGCGCACGAGCTTGTCGAGCATCGCGTCGCTCACGAGCGGGGCTCCGCAGCGGCGCCGGAACGGGTGCGCACGGGCCGCGCGACATCCGTTCGCCGCAGCGGCAGCAGGAACGCGCAGAGCACGATCCACGCGAACGACGGGAAGCGCACGATCGGCAGCAGCACGGCGAGCTCGGGGATCGCGACCACGAGCGTCGCGACCATGGCGAGGCCGGCGAGCACGAGGCCCGCCCACGCGTGCCAGCGCGGCAGCAGGCCGGCCAGCAGGCCGGGCACTGCGAGCCCCGCGATGAGCAGGCCGAGCGGCACGACGAACCCGGGGCCGCCGGTGAAGAACGCCAGGTCGTGCAGCAGTCGCACGATGCCGGGCTCCTCGAGCAGTTCGGGTCGCGTGAGCGCCCAGCTGAAGCCGGCCGACATCGCCATCGAGACCGAGGCGAGGATGCCGCCGGCGAAGCCGATCGACACCCCCGGCGCGCGCACGCCGAGCTGGGTGAGTCGCGTCGTCGCGGCGGCCGCGAAGATCACGAGCGGAATGGACGCCGCGAACTGCAGCAGTGCGGTGATCAGCACCGAGAGCTCGTGATCGCGGAAGTAGGCGACGATCGCGTCGCCGTCACCGAACGGCGACGGGTAGGTCGCGCCGCCCGCGAGCACGGCCGGCAGCACGATGGAGGCCATCGAGAGCGCCACGACGACGATCGCGAGGGGCGGCAACGGCGGTCCGGCGGGCGCGCGCCGTGAGCCGGTGGACGAGGCGGAGTGCTGGGACTCGGCCGCGGCGGTTCCGACCGCCGCATCATTCGTTCTGTTCATGTAATCATTCATAGCACAGAATGATTCATCCGCAACTGGTAGAGTCCTCGACATGGAGACGAACGCGCACGAGGCACCGTTCAGGCAGCCCGCCGAGCGCGTCGGATTCCTGCTCTCCCAAGTCGGCGCCTACGCCTCGGCGCGCTTCGCGGAGCGCCTCGCCGAGCTCGACGTGCAACCGAGCGACGTCGGAATCCTGCGGATGATCGCGGTCGAGCCGGGCCTCAGTCAGCAGGCGCTCGCCGGCAAGCTCGGCGTGGTTCCGAGTCGCGTCGTCGCCCTCGTCGACGCGCTCGAGCGCAAGGAGCTCGTCACCCGCACCCGCAGCACGAAGGATCGGCGCACGCACGAACTGCATCTCGCCGACCGCGGTCGCGAGGTGATGGCGCAGATGCGCCACATCGGCCGCGAACACGAGAACGATCTCGTCGCCGAACTCAGCGAGGAGGAGCGGCAGACGCTCGGCCACCTGCTCGCGCGGATCGCGGCGGCCCACGACCTCGAGCCCGGGGTGCACCCCGGCTTTCGCGCATCGCGCGCCTGAGACCGCCCGAAGCTCCGCGATGACAGTGCAACACAACGGTTGCGCTTCCGGTCTTCTAGTGCAACGATTGTGTTGCACATCAACCGGCACGGCAATCAAGGAGGACGCATGAACGGCACCACCGGATCACTCGACCGGATCGAACAGCAGATCGACATCGACGCCAGCGCGGCGCGCGTGTGGGAGCTCGTCTCCACCGCGGGCTGGTGGATCAACGACGACCGTGTCGTCGAGCACCGCATCGAGCAGCAGGGCTCGCGCGTCGTCGTGCACGACGAGAAGCACGGCGCGTTCACGCTCGCGATCGAGTCGCTGGAGGCGCCGCGCTACGCCGCCTTCCGCTGGTTCAACGCCCAGCCGGCATCCGCCGAGCCCGACCCCGAGCGCGACCCGCTCGTCTCGACGCTCGTCGAGTTCTGGATCGAGGAGCGCGGTGACGGAGTCGTGCTGCGCGTCGCCGAGAGCGGCTTCGAGGGCCTCGACCGCAGCGCCGAGGAGCGCCGCCGGATGTTCGACGGCAACACCGAGGGCTGGGCCATCGAGCTCGGATTCGCGCGCGATCACGTCGCGGCCGAGGTCGCAGCCGGGCACGCTGCCGGCCGATGACGATCGGCACCGAGAGCCTCCCCGCCGCGTTCGCCGCCCTGGGCGACGACACGCGGTGGGAGCTCCTGCAGCGCCTCGGCACCGCGCCCGCCTCGGCGACGACGCTCGCCGCCGAGCAGCCGATCAGTCGGCAGGCCGTCGCGAGGCACCTCGAGGTGCTCCGCGAGGCGGGTCTCGTCGAGACCGAAGTCCACGGCAGGGAGGTGCGCTACCGCGCGATCGGGTCGCGCCTCAGCGCGCTCGCCCGCGATCTCGACACCATCGCCCAGGGCTGGGAGCGCCGCCTGCAGACGATCAAGGCGGCGGCGGAGGGGTAGTCGCACGGCGATTGCGGCGACGGACAGGGTTCACCGTTTCGTCGAGTCGACCGCGAGCCGTCCGATCAACTCGTCGAGGGCTTCGTCGGTCGGACGTCTCGGCCAGACGCTCGATTCGTCGACGACGATGATCGGCAGCTCGACTGCGCGGCCTGAGACGGTCACGTCGGCGATCACGTTCGTCTCCTGATGGCTGAGGTGCTGGTAGCGACCCCGCGAGTAGCGGATCGGGAGCTCTGAATCGACCCGAGCGATACGCTTCGGCGAGAGGCCGACCCACCACTCGATCTCGTCAGCACCGAGGACGACCCATGCGGGCCGGGCCTTCTCCGGAAGTCCCGGTGATGAGAGATCGATCAACACTCGCGCGTCCTCCCCTCGCAGACTGACCGCCACGACCACCGCATCAGGGAACATCCGCCGGACTCTGCCGACACCCATCCGCCGGTGGGCTCTGAACAGCACCAGCATCAGCACGACTCCGCCGACTGCGGCCACGAGACAGATCGCGAGGACGTCGAGCCCGTTGAACGGGATCCGGCTCGACGCAGCGTCGAGCCCTGCGACCACCACGATGACGCGCGCTGCAACGGCGACCAGCGCCAGCGCCGTGATGACGATGAACCACCAGCGCCGCATCCGATTCACGCGCCTCTCGCGTCAGGGCGTCGCCGAGTGCGCCGCATCGTGCATCGAGGATCACGGTACTGCGGTATTTCACGCACGCGGCGTCGCTTCGTCGGAGGTATCGATGTCCGCAGAACCGATTCGTTCAGAGGCCTTACATTCAGGCTCCGATCAGCGCTATGGTCGAGACGTTGTGCGCCCCCGAGCACGACGACGCGCGAGTCCCCGAGCCCGTGCGCCTCCGCACCCACGGAGAACCTCATGCCCCCAATGTCGTGCTGCACCCCGTCCGCCCGAACCGCGCGAGTCGCGCGATGAACGCGGCTGCGCCGCATCGCACCGGCATCACCGTCCTGGTCGCCGCCGCCGCCGCGATCGTCATCGGCGGACTCATCGCCGGGTCCGGATACCTCGAGCGCATCATGCTGCGCCTGCCCGAGATCCCCGGTGTCGAGGGCATCGCCGTCGCCGTCTCGGCGGTCGCGGTGCTCGTCGCCGTCATCTGGATGTTCGTCCGACTCGGCGAGCTCGCCCGCGCCCGCACCCGCCGTCGTGCACTCGAGGCGAGCGTTCGGGGCGAGGTGAGTTGCGGCATCCGTCGCCGTGAGATCGTCGCGAACCTCAACGAAACGGCGGCGGATGACGCGCAGCAGGTCTCGCTCGCCGCGCGCTACTCGATCGTGGCCGACGAGCTCGGCGTCGCGTTCTGGAACGGCGGACGCCGCCCCCGGCGCGCGGCGTACTTCCCGTGGCGCGAGGTCCGCGGCATCCGCAGCGACTCGCTGGTGGCCGGCGGCTCGGTGCTCTCCGTGCTCGTGCTGCGCGTGCGCCGCGGCGGTGCGAGCGTCGAGCTGCCGATCGTGCTCGCCGACGAACGCCTCGGTCGGTACGCGCTGTCCGATGCGCCGTTCTTCGCCGTCGTGCGCAGCTGGAAGGCCAAGCACCGCGAGGCGCTCGCGGCCGAAGGGCTCGAGCTGCCGCCGCTGACCGCGCCGATCCAGATCATCCCGCAGGGCCCGTTGCTCACCACACGCTGAATTTCGCGCGAAGTCGCTCCGGGCGAACCTTGATTCGACGGCGAGTAGAATCCCTTCGTGCTCATCTGCCTCACCGCGAGTCACAAGAACGCCGACTTCGACATGCTCGAACGTCTTTCAGCGACCGCGGACTCCGCCGGTCCCCGAATCCGCAACGGCCACTCAGCCGTGCAGGGTGCCGTCGTCGTCGCCACCTGCAACCGCTTCGAGGCGTACCTCGACCTCGACGCCGCCGAGGGCGAATCGCCCGTTCCCGCGGTGCACGAGGCGATCCGTTCAGTGGGCGCCGTCGCGGGCCTCGAGCCCGAGGAACTGCGCACGACCTTCGGCTTCGTGCACGGCAACGCCGTCGCCGGCCACCTCTTCTCCGTTGCATCGGGCCTCGAATCCGTCGTCGTCGGCGAGGGCGAGATCGCCGGGCAGGTGCGACGCTCGCTCGAGCGCGCCCGCGCAGAGGGCACGACGACCCCCGACCTCGAACGCCTCTTCCAGCGCGCCTCGCAGATCTCGCGCCGCGTGAAGAACGAGACCGGCATCGGCAACGAGGGCCGCTCGGTCGTGCGCCTCGCCCTCGAACTCGCAGAGAGCCGCATCACCGACTGGGCGGAGACGCGCGTGCTGCTCGTCGGCACCGGCCGGTTCGCCGGCGCCTCGCTCGCCGCGCTCCGCGACCGCGGCGTCACCGACGTGCAGGTCTTCTCCCCCTCGGGCCGCGCGGCGAAGTTCGCCGCCGGACACGGCATCGAGGCGGTCACCAGCACCACGGTCGCCGCCGCAGCAGCGAGCGCCGACGTCATCGTGACCTGCACGACCGCCGAGCACCACGTCGTCGACCGCGCACTGCTCGAAGCGGGCAGGGCCGGCGTCGCGGCATTCGCTGCCGGTGGGTCCGCTGCCGCCGGTGGTGCCGCTGCCGCCGCCGAGCCGGCCGGTGCGGGCTGCCCGCTCAGCCTCGTCGCGGAGCCCGCCGAGGCCCCGGTCGAACGCCAGCTCGTGATCGACCTCGGGCTCCCCCGCAACGTCGCGCCCGACGTCGTCGAGGTGCACGGCGTCGAGCTGCTCGACCTCGAGACCATCCGCATCCACGCGCCGCTCGAGGAATTCGGAGCGACGGATGCCGCACGCGCCATCGTCGGCGGCGCGGCCCGGGCCTTCGGCGAAGCCCGCGAGGAGCAGGATCTCGCCCCAGCCGTCGTCGCCCTGCGGCGCCACGTCTTCGACCTCCTCGACGGCGAGATCGAACGCGCCCGCACTCGCGGCGACGCCGACGGACGCACCGAGGAGGCCTTGCGCCACATGGCCGGCGTGCTGCTGCACACGCCCATGGTGCGCTCGCGCGAGCTCGCGCGGGCCGGCGAGCAGCAGGCTTGGATCGACGGCATCGCCGCCATCTTCGGCGTGGCTCCCGAAGCGGATGCCTCGGCGCGCGCGGTTCCCGATGCGAGCGATGCTCGTGCCGGCCGTGCGGCCGGCGGGCGGGCGTAGTCGCCGCGTCCCGAATCCCGGTGCGGGCTGCCGATCCGCCTGTCGGAGGCGCACGATACGCTTCGTTTCGATGCACGAGAACAGCACGCCCGACGACACCACCACGACCACGCTCTATCGCGCTGCCGCGGCAGCGGCCGATGGGCCGCCGGCGCTGCGGCTGCCCTTCGACGCGACCGGGCTGACCGAGACGCCGATCAGCACGGAACGTCTCGTGCTGCGTCCGCTCGAGGCATCCGATGCCCCCGATGTCTTCGAGTATCAACGCATCCCAGAAGTGCTCACGTACGTGCCGTGGCCCCTGCGTGAACGGGCCGACGCCTACGCGCACACGGCGAAGCGTGCGGCCGCGCGCGTGCTCGCAGGTGACGGCGACTACTTCGTGCTCGCCATGACGCTGCCCGGCACACCTTCGGTCGAAGACGGCGCGCGCGACCGCGTGATCGGCGACATCATGGTGCGCGTCTCGAGCGCCAAGCACGCGCAGTTCGAACTCGGCTGGATCGTGCACCCCGACTTCCAGGGCAAGGGGTATGCCCGCGAGGCGGCCTCGGCGATCCGCGACTTCGTGTTCGCGACGCTGCATCCGCACCGGATCCAGGCGTTCCTCGACGCACGCAACGACGCATCCGCCGCCCTCTGCGAGCGCCTCGGCATGCGGCGCGAGGCGACGATCCTCGAGGAGCAGTTCAACGACGGCGAGTGGCAGGACACCGCGCTGTACGGCGTGCTGCGGCGCGAGTGGGCGGCCGCTCGGGGGTAGGGCGGGGACGCTCGGGGCGCTCGGGTCCGTGTTTCTCCACAGAGTTATCCACAATCTGTGGAACATACGTTCGAATGTCGGCAGCCCGCGAGACAATCAGGTATGCCCGAACCACTCCCCGACTACAGCAGCCTCGCCGCCGCGCTGTCGGCGAGTGCCACCTCTCCCGGCACCTTCAGCGCACTCGACGACCCGGCGCTCGTCGATGCCGTCGAGGCGATCACCGCGCTCAAGCACGCGGTCGAACGCGCGCAGGCGCTCGCGGCCGCCGAGGTCGTCCGTCGCTCGAGGGTCGCGTTCGGCATCCACGGGCTCGCGCAGCGAGCCGGCCACGCGAACGCCGGCGAGTTGCTGCAATCGATCACCCACGCGTCGAAGCGCGAGACGAACGCGCTGGTCGGCGTGGGGCGGATGGTCGCAGAGACCGAGGCTGCGGCCGAGCTCGAGCATTCCCGGCGTGTCGACCCCGAGCTCGCGGCGCTCGTTCCCGAGCCCCTGACACCGTGGTTCGCCGCGCTGGGGGTCGCCGTCGCGCGCGGTTCGCTCACCGTGGCGGTCGCCGACGCGATCCGGTCGGGAATCGGCGAGCCGGGCGGCGACGCCGACGAAGCCACACTCTCCGCCGCGCTCGACTCCGTGATCGTCGAGTGCCGCGACCTGCACGCCGACGCCGCTCGTCGAGTCGCGCGGCAGGTGCGCGATCGCATCGACGCCGCGGGGGTCGCCGCCCGCACCGAGCGGCAACGCGAACAGCAGTTCTGGCGCGTCTGGGTCAAGCCCGACGGCATGGTGCGCGGCGAGTTCGAACTCGACGCCGAGAGCGGCATGCTGGTCATGGCCGTGTTCGATCAGCTCACCCATCCGCGGCATACGGCCGCACCGGTGCGCCGGAGCTTCGGAGATCCGGTCCGCGGCGACGCGTCATTCGCAAATGCACGTGCGACTCGTGAGCGTGATGCCGCCGAAGGGCTCGTGCAGCTCCTGCGTGCCGGAGCGAGCGTCGACCCGGCGCGGCTGCTCGACGAGAAGAAGCCGTCCGTCCGGCTCGTGGTGAATGCCGGGTCGCTCAGCACGGGCGAGGGCTCCGGCGCCATCGAAGGTCACCCCGATCGCATCCCGCTCGCCGACATCCGCACCGGGCTCTGCGAGGGGTACCTGCCGATCCGCTTCGACGACGGCGGCGCCTGCCTCGACCTCGGACGCGACGAGCGCCTGTTCACCGGCA
This sequence comes from Agromyces sp. Root81, assembly GCF_001429165.1. Classification (GTDB taxonomy): domain Bacteria; phylum Actinomycetota; class Actinomycetes; order Actinomycetales; family Microbacteriaceae; genus Agromyces. Next base: position 1,630,227 of record NZ_LMIR01000002.1, on the reverse strand, counting down.
AACAGAAGGCCGTGCTCGCGGTCCGCGACGGCGGCTGCCTCGACCCCGATTGCACCCGGCCGCCCTCATGGACCGAGGCGCACCACATCAACCACTGGCAACGCGACGACGGGCGCACCGATCTCGCCGACGGCATCCTCCTCTGCCGGCGCGATCATCTGCGCTATCACAATCAAGGGTGGGAGGTGCGGCGCACAGGCCCGGACTACTGGCTCATCCCGCCGGCCGCCGTCGATCCCGATCAGACGCCGAGACCGATGCGGCCGAAGACGCCCGCCGACATCCTCAACCCGGTCGATCCGGCGCTGTTGCGCGCGACACTACTGCACGCCGCCGAGCCCGAACGAGTGGTCTCGGCGACGGGGTAGAGCTCTGCCTCAGCGCACCGCAACCGCACCGCTCTCACCGCGCGAGACGGTGATCGAGGCGGGCAGGGTCAAGGGGTCAGTGCTGCACGAAACAGCGCTGCACGCGCCTGCTCTACGCCCCGATGAGGCGCGCGGCCAGGAAGCCCTCGAGCTCGGCGAGCGGCACGCGCACCTGCTCCATGCTGTCGCGCTCACGCACGGTCACGGCGTTGTCATCGAGCGAGTCGAAGTCGACCGTGATGCAGAACGGGGTGCCGATCTCGTCCTGACGACGGTACCGACGACCGATGGCACCGGCGTCGTCGAAGTCGACGTTCCAGTGCTTGCGGAGCGACGCCGCGACCTCGCGCGCGAGCGGCGAGAGCCGCTCGTTGCGGCTGAGCGGCAGCACGGCGGCCTTCACCGGCGCGAGACGCGGGTCGAGGCGCAGCACGGTGCGGGTGTCGACGCCGCCCTTCGCGTTCGGCACCTCTTCGACGTGGTACGCATCGACGAGAAAGGCCATCAGCGAGCGGGTGAGGCCGGCCGCGGGCTCGATCACGTAGGGGATCCAGCGCTCGTTCTTCGACTGGTCGAAGTACGAGAGCTCCTTGCCCGAGTGCTCCGAGTGGGTCGTGAGGTCGAAGTCGGTGCGATTCGCGACGCCCTCGAGCTCGCCCCACTCACCACCGGTGAAGCCGAAGCGGTACTCGATGTCGACGGTGCGCTTCGAGTAGTGCGACAGCTTGTCTGCGGGGTGCTCGAAGCGACGCAGGTTCTCGGGGTCGACGCCGAGGTCGACGTACCAGTCCCAGCGGTAGTCGAGCCAGTACTCGAACCACTGGTCGTCGGTGCCGGGCTCGACGAAGAACTCGAGCTCCATCTGCTCGAACTCGCGCGTGCGGAAGATGAAGTTTCCGGGCGTGATCTCGTTGCGGAACGACTTGCCGATCTGGCCGATGCCGAACGGCGGCTTCATGCGAGCGGCCTGCAGCACGTTGGCGAAGTTCGTGAAGATGCCCTGCGCGGTCTCGGGGCGGAGGTAGTGCAGCCCCGACTCGTCCTGAACCGGACCCAGGTAGGTCTGCAGCATCATGTTGAAGTCGCGGGGCGGAGTCCACTGGCCGCGGGTGCCGCAGTTCGGGCAGGCGATGTCGCCCATGCCGTTCTCGGGGGCGCGGCCCTTCTTCTCCTCGAAGGCCTCGAGCAGGTGGTCTTCACGGAAGCGCTTGTGGCAGTGCAGACACTCGACGAGCGGGTCGGTGAAGACGCCGACGTGACCGGAGGCGACCCACACCTGCTTCGGCAGGATGACGCTCGAGTCGAGACCGACGACGTCGTCGCGGCCGGTGACCATGTACCGCCACCACTGCCGCTTGATGTTCTCCTTCAGCTCGACGCCGAGGGGCCCGTAGTCCCATGCGGAGCGGGATCCGCCGTAGATCTCGCCGGCCTGGAAGACGAAGCCCCGGTGCTGGGCGAGGGCGATGACGGATTCGAGACGGCTGGGTGCGGCCACGGTGGCTCCAATGGTCCTTGGGGATCGGGCGAAGGCCGAAATCGGGCAGAGGCCGGAAAACGACACGGTGTCACCATCCTACGGGCGGGTGCGACCCCGAACGAGCGCGCGGTCGGTACGCTGTGCCCATCACGACCATGGCCGAGGGGGCGACGGTGTGGGATCTCATCTGGGAACTGAACGTGATCGACGGGCCGTTCGTGGTCGCGGTGTACGCGCTCGCGGCGCTGGTCTTCGTCTACCTGCTCTTCAGGGGTCCGGGGTGGGCGTGGGTGCTGACGGTCGTCGTGCTGCTCATCGTGGGCGCGCTCATCGGCGTCGCGGTGCTCTGGCTCGCGGTCAATCTGTTCGATGCGTTCGGCGGCCCCGTCGATGATTCGGCCTGGCTCTGGGTTCCCGCGGCATTCGCCGGCATCACCCTCGCGATCTGGAACCTCTGGCATTCGAGGTGGTGGCGCAAGCTCATCGCCCTGCTCGCGATCCCGCTGTTCTCGGCGACCGCCGCCTTCGGCGTGAACGCCGCCTACGGGCTGAACCCCACGCTCGGCTCGATGTTCCACGTCTCGACGGCCGACACGATCGACCCGCCCGTCCCCGACCCGGCGACGATCGCCGACCCGGCCGAACCGCTCTCCCTGACGTGGAGCCCGCCACCGGACATGCCGGTTACCGGCGAGATCGGCATCGTGCAGGGCGGGGTGCCGAACACGGTGTCGGGCTTCGAGGCCCGGCCCGCGCAGATCTACCTCCCGCCGGCGGCGCTCGTGGCGGATCCCCCGCGGCTCCCCCTCGTCGTCATGATGATGGGCCAGCCCGGCGACCCCGATGCGAGCTTCATCGGCGGCGTGCTCGACGAGTTCGCGGCGAAGCACGCCGGGCTCGCGCCGATCGCCCTCGTGATCGACCAGCTGGGCGACCCCGCCGCCGACCCGCTCTGCCTCGACAGCGAGCTCGGCGAGGTCGAGAGCTACGTCATGCAGGACGTCGTGCCGTGGGCGAAGCAGCGGCTCGGCGTGCTGCAGGGGCCGCAGTACACGACCGTCGCCGGGTACTCGAACGGCGGCGGCTGCGCGGCGTTCTTCGGCGCGAAGTACCCCGAGGTGTTCGGCAACCTGCTCGCCGTCTCACCGGTCGAGTACGCGGGCGCCGAGCACCCCGACGAGGTGCTGGCCGAGATCTTCATGGGCGACCAGTTCGCCTACGACCTCGTCAAGCCCGCGAACATCATGGCGGCGAAGGCCCCCTACGCAGACTCGGTCGCGATCTTCACGGTCGGCGAGCACGACCTCGCCTTCGTCGGCGGCACCGAACGGCTGGCGGATGCCGCGACCGTCGCCGCCATGCAGACGACGCTCTTCCTCGTGCCCGGCGCCGACCACGACGTGGCGGCCCTGACGGGCGGCCTCGAGGAGGGCTTCGCGGTGCTCTCCCCCCGACTCGGGTTGTCGGCGCCGTGACCGAGACGAGCGGACACGTCGCCGGCGTCGAGGACACCGAGCCGAGCGGCCGGCTGCGCTCCACGGCGGAGGCGTTCGGCGGATTCATCCGTCGCGTTCCCTTCAGCATCGCCCTTGCGGTGCTGCTCGTCGTCACGGCGATCGCGACGGGCACGCTCCTCGGTTCTGACGCGACCGCCTCGACCTGGGCGGCCGGGGTGATCACGACGGTCGACGGCCGTCAGTGGTGGACCGTGGCGACAGCGCTCGTCATCCCGTTCGATCCGTTCCAGCTGGTGTTCGGCGTGCTCGCGGCGCTGCTGCTGCTCGGGGTCGCCGAGCGGCGCATGGGCACCTGGCGCACGATCGTCGCGTTCGTCGTCACGGGTGTGCTCGGCGTCGCGATCGGCACGGGGCTGCAGTGGGTCGGGTCGCTCGCCGGCGAGTGGTGGGCGACGGGCACGGCCGCCGACCTCACGCTCGACCCGCTCGCCGGCATCGTGGGCGCGCTCATCACGGCGACCGCGTTCATGGGCAGGCTCTGGCGGCGACGCATCCGGGTCGGCGCGGCGGCCCTCATCCTCGTGTTCGTGCTCTACGACGGCGACTCCTCGAACGTCTACCGACTGGTCGCGGCGATCGTCGGCTACCTGCTCGGCGCCGTGTTCACCGGCGACGCCTCGACCCTGTCGGCCAGGCGCAGCTCGCACCGTGAGACCCGCACCCTCGTCGCCGCCGTCGTGGCGGTGACCGCCGTCGGCCCCGTCGTCGCCCTCGTGAACCGGTCGGAGCTCACGCCGTTCGCCTTCGGCTCGTATCTCTACCGCGATGAGCCGCTCGAGCGCGCCGCAGCGATGGCGAGCTGCGGCGGCGAGGCGGCCACCACCACGGGTGCCGCGGTCTCCGACGCCTGCACCGCCCAGCTCGCCCTGCTGAGCGCCCAGGGGTTCGGCATGTTCCTGCTCTCGTTCGCGCCGGTGCTGCTGCTGCTCCTCGCGGCGTGGGGCCTCAGGCACGGGCGCCGCTTCGCGCGGTGGCTCGCGATCGCGGTGAACGCCGCGATCCTGCTGTTCGCCCGCACGGCCTTCGACGTCACGGTGACGACGGCCGACGTCGACGACGGCACCTGGTCGGTCTTCGACCTCGGCGAGCTGCTCGTGTGGCTCCTCGCCGTGCTCGCGCTGCCGATCGGCATCATCGTCATGCTCATCGTCACGAGGCGGCACTTCCAGATCCGGGCGCCACGGCGTGCGTTCGCCCGATTCGCCGCGATCGTGACCGGCGCCTTCGTCGTGCTCGCGGGCCTGTACCTGGCCGCGGGCCTCGCGACCATCGGCGAGTACTGGCCGGCCGCGACCGGGTGGGACCTGCTGCTCGACACGCTCAAGCGGTTCGTGCCGCCGCACTTCCTCGCCGCGGTCGACCCCATCGTGCTGCCGGGCCACGACCTCACGAGCTTCCTCGCGCAGGCCGTCGGCCCGGTGTTCTGGGCGGTGTTCATCGCCGCGGCGATCCGGCTCATGACGCGCAGCGGCAGCGCAGCGAAGACCGCCGACGATGCGAGGCTCCGCGAGCTGCTGCACCGCAACGGCGGCGGCACGCTCGGGTTCATGGCGACCTGGCCGGGCAACGTCGCGTGGTTCAGCGACGACGGCGTCTCCGCCGTCGCGTACCGGGTGATCAACGGCGTCGCGATCACGATGTCCGACCCGATCTGCGCACCAGAGCACGGCGGCCGCGTCATCCGCGAGTTCGCCGCGTTCTGCGACGCCAACAGCTGGGTGCCCGTCTTCTACAGCGTGCACCCGCAGTACCTGCCCGTGTTCGACGAGCTCGAGTGGGAGCACATGTCGGTGGGCGAGGAGACGCTCGTGCGCACGACGGGCCTCGAGCTGGCGGGCAAGCCGTGGCAGAAGGTGCGGCAGGCGCTGAACCGCGGCATCAAGGAGGGCATGACGACGGTCTGGACCAGCTGGAGCGAACTGCCGCTCGCGACCGTGGCCGAGATCAACGCGATCTCCGAGGAGTGGGTGGCCGAGAAGGAGCTGCCCGAGATGGGCTTCACGCTCGGCGGCATGGAGGAGCTGAAGGACCCCGAGGTACGGCTCATGCTCGCGGTCGGGCCCGACGGCCGACTGCAGGCCGTCACGAGCTGGCTGCCCGTCCACCGCGACGGCGCCGTGATCGGCTGGACCATCGACTTCATGCGCCGTGCCGACGGCAGCATGAACGGCATCATGGAGTTCCTGATCGCCTCGGCGGCGCTGCACATGAAGGAGACGGGTGCCGAGGTGCTGAGCCTCTCCGGCGCCCCGCTCGCGACGAAGCCGCTCGCACCCGGCGAGGCGCCGCCCGAGCCGACCGTCATGACCCGCCTTCTCGACTTCCTCGCCACGACGCTCGAACCGGCCTACGGGTTCTCGTCGCTCTTCAGGTTCAAGGCGAAGTTCAACCCCGAGTACGAGACGATCTCGATGGCCTACCCCGACCCGCTCGCGCTGCCGACGATCGGCCTCGCGATCGGCAAGGCCTACCTGCCCGACGTCTCGCCGAAGGAGGCCGTCGCGCTCGTGAAGACGCTCACGAGGTAGCACCTCCAGGCGAGCGGATGCCCCGGCTCACGCCGCGCGCAGCGAACCCGGCCCGATCTCGGCGACCGAGCGGTGCCCGGCGAGCCCGAGGGTGAGGTCGAACTCGGCGATGTGGTTGCGCACGACCTCGCGCACCCCGGAGGCACCGGCGACCGCGAGTCCGTAGGCGTATGGCCGCCCGATGCCGACGGCCGTGGCGCCGAGCGCGAGCGCGATGAACGCATCGGCGCCGCCGCGCACCCCGCTGTCGAGGAGCACGGGCACGCGCCCTCCCACGCGCTCGACGACGCCGGGCAGGGCGTCGAGGCTCGCGACGGAGTCGTCGACCTGGCGACCCCCGTGGTTCGAGACGACGAGGCCGTCGACGCCGTGGTCGAGGGCCTGCGCCGCGTCATCCGGATGCAGCACTCCCTTCAGCAGCACCGGCAGCTTCGTCCACTCCCGCAGCTTCGCGAGGTCGCCCCAGGTGAGCGCCGGGTTCGAGAACACGTCGAGGAAGATCTCGATCGCCGTCCGCGGCACCGGCGAGCGCAGCGCGGCCCTGACCCCGCCGTCGACGAGCGGCGTGCGGGCGCCGGCGCGGGCGATCGAGAACGCCGAGGCGAGCAGCTTCGGGGTGACCTTGGGGCGCGCTCCCCCGCCGGCGCCCCGGACGACCCGCTGCCGCACGAGCTCGGCGAAGACGGGGTCGCTCGTGTACTGGGCGATGCCCTGCCCGCGCGTGAACGGCAGGGAGGCGGCATCGAGGTCGCGCGTGCGCCAGCCGAGCAGGTGCGTGTCGAGCGTGACGACGATCGCCTCGCAGCCCGCCGCCTCCGCACGACGCACGAACGAGGCGTTGAGCTCGTCGGAGGCGCTCCAGTACAGCTGGAACCAGCGCGATCGCGCACCCATGGCCGCGGCGACCTCCTCCATCGGGCGCGAGGCCTGGTTCGACAGGATGTAGGGCACGTCGAGCGCCGCGGCGGCCCGGCCCACCGCGACGTCCGCCTCGGCGTGGGCCATCTCGGCGACGCCGATCGGCGACAGCACGAACGGCGTCGCCCGCCGACGGCCGAGCAGTTCGATCGAGAGGTCGCGTTCGGCGACGTCGCGGAGCACCCGGGGCCAGATCTGCCAGCGCGCGAAGGCGGCGCGGTTCGCGGCCATCGTCGCCTCGGCGCCCGCGCCGCCGGCGAGGTAGGCGAAGGACTCGGCCGAGACGGCCTTGCGCGCGGCGCGCTCGAGCGCACCGAAGTCGACCGGCACCGCCGGGCGGATGCCCGAGAGCCCGGCCCGGTACACCTCCGACTGCACGTCCCGCGCGAACCCTCGTGGGCTGGTCACTGACTCGCTGGAAACTGACTCGCTGGCCATCGGTTCGCTCCTTCGCGCTGGTGCGAGCCAGCGTAGCCGCGGCCCGTCGCCTCGCGACAGGGGCCCTAGGCTGGAACGGATGCACCAGCTCACCGACCTCCGCGTCGCCGCCATCGCCCTCGTGCGCGACCGCCGCGTGCTCATGGTCACGGCGCGCGACCGCGACGTGTACTACATGCCGGGCGGCAAGATCGACGACGGCGAGACCGCGGCCGAGGCCGCCGCCCGCGAAGCGCTCGAAGAGGTCGCCCTCGTGCTCGACCCGGCCGAGCTCGTCGAGCTCTTCGAGGTCGTCGTGCAGGCGCACGGCGAACCCGACGGCCGCCTCGTGCGCATGCAGGTCTTCCGAGCCGAGACGGATGCCGCGCCCTTCGCATCGGCCGAGGTGGGCAGCCTGCACTGGGTGACGACCGACGACCTCGATCGCTGCCCGCCCGCCGGCGCCGAGGTGCTCGAACGGCTCGCCGCCGCCGGCCTCATCGACTGACCGGATCCGACGGCACCGCTTCGACCCCGCACTCGTAGACTGCGGGCATGTGGTCTCCCGCACGACTCTCGCCGCTTGCGGCCGCGGGCTGGTGGGCGCTCGACTACCTCGACGCGGCGAAACAGCAACTGCGGGTGCTCACCGTGCCGAAGCCGCCGAAGCGCTGGGCGCTGGGCGACGCCGGCAAGCCGACGATCCTGCTGCTGCCCGGGGTCTACGAGCACTGGTCGTTCATGGAACCGCTCGGCGATGCGCTGAGCGCCCACGGCTACCGCGTGCAGGTCGCCCACGGGCTCGGCGCGAACCTGCTCGCGATCCCGGAGACGGCCGAACGTCTCGGACGCGCACTCGGGCGGAATCCGGTGCCGCCCGCGGGACGGGTCGTCGTGGCGCACTCGAAGGGCGGCCTCGTCGGCAAGCGACTGCTGCTCGGCGACCCCGATCACGGCCTCGATATCCGCGGCCTCGTGGCGATCGCCACCCCGTTCGGCGGCGCACGGCTCGCGCGCTACCTGCTCGATCCGAGCATGCGCGAGTTCGACCCCGACAGCGCCACGATCGTCGAGCTCGCGAGCGCGGCGTCCGTCAACTCGCGCATCGTGTCGATCTTCGGCATCTTCGACCCGCACCTGCCGGAAGGCAGCTCACTCGCGGGCGCCACGAACCGGGTGCTGCCCGTGGCCGGCCACTTCCGCATCCTCTCGGCGCCCGAGACGGCGGTGGCCGTCGTCGCCGCGGTCGAGTCGCTCTCGGCGACACCGGAGGCGGTCGCCGACGCGGCAGCAGCGACCGTGGCCGCGGCGGCTGACGCTGACGACGTCGAGGCGAGGATCGTTCAGAGCTCGTCGAAGGGGCGGGCGTAGCGGAACCCGCCGCGGTGGGCGTCGGTCGCCGCCGCGAGGCGGAGCGCCTGGAAGTACTCGCCCCACGTGGCATCCGGCGAAGCGATGCCGAGCTCGGACCCGGCGACGAAGCCGAACCTGCCGTAGTAGGCGGGATCCCCCAGCAGGACGACGACCCCCTCACCGTGCTCTTCGGCCACGCGCACGGTCTCGGCGATGAGCGCCGTGCCGATGCCGTGCCCCTGGTGCCCGGGCAGCACGCCGATCGGGCCGAGGCCGAGGGCCTCCGCCTCGCCGATCGCGGCGCGAGTGCTGATGCAGTAGCCGACGACCACGCCGTCGAGCTCGGCCACGAGCGCGAGGTGCGGGAGCAGCGCATCGGACCCGAGCAGCGCCGTGTTCAGCCCGACCTCGATCGGCGGCGAGTCGGCGGTCGTCGCCGGTGTGCCGAACGCCGCGGTCAGCAGGTGCTCGACGACGGCGCGATCGGCGGGCCGGAACGGGCGGATCAGCATGTCAGTGCACGAACTCCAGCAAGTCGAGGCCGACCTGGCGCATGCCGTCGAGCACCGCGAGACGCGAGGAGATCATCGTGTCGGCGTAGTACATCGACACCGCGTACGAGACGCTCGCACGCGGACCGCGAAGCACGCCGACCTCGCTGCGCACGCCGCCGTCGGTGCCGGTCTTGTTCATGAGCAGCACGTTGTGGTCGGGGGTGCGGTGCGCGAGCGGGTCGAGGCCGAACGCGCTCGCGACCATCGACAGGTCGGCGTTCAGCGAGAGCCATCCGACGACGCGCTGCGACACCTCGGGTGAGACGATCTCGCCACGGGCGAGCGAGGCGAACAGCCACGTCAGTTCCTTGGCCGAGCCGATCGAGAGCTGCGGGGCGTCGTCGGGACCGCGGTGGTCGCGCACGAGGTCGAGGAGTGCCGTGCGGGTGAGGCCGAGCGCCTCGGTGCGGGCGCGCACCGCCTCGAGGCCGACGTAGCGGATGAGCACGTTCGTGGCGAGGTTGTCGCTCGTCGCCCCGATGAGGGCGGCGAGGTCGGCGAGCGGCAGCGACGGCGACTGCATGTGCTGCCAGATGCCCGAGTCGCCGACCGCGTCGCGCGGAGCCCGGTCGAGCACCGTGAACGACTCGCTGCTGTCGCCCGCGAGCCGCGAGGCGACCTCGACGAGCAGCAGCACCTTGCCGATCGACGCCGTCGGCATCACGACGTGGTCGTCGACGGAGAAGAGCACCTTGCCGGTCGCGAGGTCGGTGGCACGAGCCGAGACCTGCACGCCGGCGAGCGCGAGCTCGCCGAGCGCGTCGAACCCGCGGGCGAAGTTCTCGTTGGGCTCCTCGGTGCGATGCTTGCCGCGCCGGAAGTCGCTATGCCGTGCGCGCCGCTCCGAACCCTGAGACGACGTCACCACGGTGATTCCACTTTCTGGCAGTCGGCGCTCCCCCACCGCGGTCAGCGGCGCGCTCGAGAATTCTTGTACTTGCGGATGCGGATCTGCGACTACCAGATCGTCACCCGCTCGGCTGGTGCGAGCCAGAGGGCGTCATCGGGAGTCACTTCGAAGCTAGCGTAGAACGCGTCGATGTTCCTGACGATCTGGTTGCACCGGAACTCGTTCGGCGAGTGCGGGTCGATCGCGAGCAGTCGCACGACCTCCTCGTCGCGGCCCTTCATCTGCCAGGCCTGCGCCCACGACAGGAAGAAGCGCTGCGCGGCGGTCAGTCCGTCGATCACGGGCGCCTCCGCGCCGCCGAGCGAGAGCACGTACGCCTTCCATGCGATCGCGAGCCCGCCCAGGTCGCCGATGTTCTCGCCGATGGTGAGCGCGCCGTTCACGCGCGGCGCCTCGCCCGAGGCATCCGCACCCTCGTCGCCCGATGCGAGCTGGGCCGGCACGAGCGCGTCGTACTGGTCGATGAGCGCCTTTGTGCGCTCCTCGAACGCGGCCCGGTCGGCCTCGGTCCACCAGTCGGTGAGCCGGCCGTCGCCGTCGTACTTCGAGCCCTGGTCGTCGAAGCCGTGGCCGATCTCGTGCCCGATGACCGCGCCGATCGCGCCGTAGTTCGCGGCCGCGTCGCGCTCGGCGTCGAAGAACGGGTACTGCAGGATCGCGGCCGGGAACACGATCTCGTTGAACCCGGGGTTGTAGTAGGCGTTGATCGTCTGCGGCGTCATGAACCACTCGTCGCGATCGAGCGGCGTGCCGATCTTGCCGAGCTCCCGGTTGAACTCGAACTCGGCCGTGGCGCGCACGTTGCCGATGAGGTCGTCGGTGATCTCGAGCGCCGAGTAGTCGCGCCACTTCACCGGGAAGCCGATCTTCGGCGTGAACTTCTCGAGCTTGTCGAGCGCCTTCGCCCGCGTCTCCTCGCCCATCCACTCGAGCGCGTCGATCGACCGGCGGTAGGCCTCGACGAGGTTCGCGACGAGGTCGTCCATCGACTCCTTCGCCGCGGGCGGGAAGTGGCGCTCGACGTAGATGCGGCCGACGGCCTCGCCCATGGCGCCCTCGACCAGCGAGACGCCGCGCTTCCAGCGCTCGCGCATCTGCGGGGTGCCGGTGAGCGTGCGGCCGTAGAAGTCGAAGTTCGCCTCGACGAAGTCGTTCGAGAGGTACGCGGCGCTGCCGCGCACGACCTGCCAGGCGAGCCAGTCCTTCCAGGCCGAGAGGCGGTCCTCGGTCAGCAGCGCGCCGAGGCCCTGCACGAAGGAGGGCTCGCGCAGCACGATCTCGTCGAAGGCGCCGGCGGGCACGCCCATCGCGTCGCGCCAGACGTTCAGGTCGACGGCGCCGTCCTGAGCCTGTCGAAGGGATGCCTCGGCCGCCGCGTCCGCCCACGAGAACAGGTTGTACGTCTTCTCGCTGTCGCGGGTCTCGACGTTGCTCCAGTGCGTCGCGGCGATCGCGGTCTCGAGTTCGAAGACGCGGGCTGCGCGCTCCTCGGGCGCCTCGAGCTGCGCGAGCCGCAGCATCCGCTCGAGGTGCGAACGGTACGCCTCGCGCACCGACTCGAACCGCTCCTCGCGGAAGTAGCTCTCGTCGGGCAGGCCGATGCCGCCCTGCTCGACGAAGACGAGGTAGCGCTCGGGGTCGCCGGGGTCGTTGTCGACGTAGAGCTGCAGGAAGCCCGGCACACCCTGGCGCTCGAGCCGGCCGAGGGTCGCGAGGAAGGCGTCGACCGTGTCGATGAGGTCCACCTCGACGAGCTGGCCCGCGATCGGGGTGGCGCCGAGGAGGTTCGCACGCTCCTCGTTCATGAAGCTCGCGTACAGGTCGCCGACCTTGCGCGCCTCGGTGCCCGGCTCGGCGTCCTGCGACTCCTCGATGATCTCGCGCACGGCCTGCTCGGCCTCCTCGTGCAGCACGAGGAACGAACCGTACCTGGCCTTGTCAGCCGGGATCTCGGTGCGCTCGATCCAGTTGCCGTTGACGTGGCGGAAGAGGTCGTCTTGCGGGCGGATGCCCGCATCGAGTTCGTCCTGCTTGATTCCGGAGGGCAGCGCGACATCGGTCATTCCCCCAGCCTAGGCCGCGGCCCCGCGAGGGGGCACGCGAGTCGTCGAAGCCGCGTGAAACTCCCAGCGGTCGTGGAGATCGCAGGCGATCTCGCACGCATCGGCGACGTCGTGCCGTGCGGTGCGCTCGACCTCAGGCGGTCCCGCCGCCGTCGAGGTACAGGCCCGCGACGAAGGCGTCGATCGCGGCGCGGGCGGGGTCGCCCATCATCTCGCCGATCGCGTACACCGTGAAGGCCAGCTCGGTGCCGTCGGCGGCCCGCACGATGCCGCCGAGTGAGCACACGATGTTGATGAAGCCCGTCTTGGCGCGCACCGCATCGCCGACGACCGCCTCGTCGCCCGTGAAGCGCCGGCGGTTGAATGTGCCGTTCGGGCCGGTGGCCGGCAGCATCTCGTCGATCACACCGAGCCCGTGCTCACCACGACGGGCGCGCACGAGCAGTTCGGCGACGAAGCGTGCAGGCACGGCGTTGCGATCGCTGAGGCCAGAGCCGTCGCGGACGGTCAACTGCCCGACCGGCAGGCCGTACCGGGAGAGCAGGGCGGGAACGGCCCTCGAGACCCCGTCGAAGTCGGCCGACTCGCCGATCGCGATCGCCGAGAGTCGTGCGAGCGACTCCATGAGCGCGTTGTCCGAGGTCTCGAGGCCGAAGCGGATGAGCTCGGACAGCGGCGGCGAGAAGACCTCGGCGAGGACCTGCGCCGTCGGGAGGGCGCGACCGCGGGTGACGCGGATCTCCCGGCCCCGGCCGATCAGTGCGGCGAACGCCGCACCGACCCGGCCGACCGGGTCCTCGCTCCGCGGGGTGTCGTCGATGGTCGGGTCGTCGCGGTCGCCGTCGACCTGGAGCGCGGTGATGAACGGGATGTACCCCTCGGGGCTCCGGCCCTCGACGTCCCACTCGGGCAGCCACGGCTCGCCCGTGAACAGCGTGTCGTCGAGGACGAGTCGGTCGACGACGCCCTCGCCGACGGCCGCGAGCACCGCGCCGGCGAGCGTCTCGAGGTGCGCCGACGATCGGTAGAACGAGGCCGTTCCGACGGGAAGCCGGGTCAGGGTGACGTCGCCACCGCCCACGAGCACGATCTCGCCCGGCTCGGCACCGGAGACCACCCTCGTCGCGATGCGGTGATCGGGGCCCAGCGCCGCGAGCGCCGCCGCCGAGGTGAGGAGTTTCAGGACGCTCGCGGTCGGACCGGGGAGGTCTCCATCACGGTCGAAGACGACCCGCCCGTCGGCGATGTCGATCACGTGGATGCGCGCCGCGCCGAGCCTCGGGTCGGCGCCGCGGATGTCGACGGGGCCGGGTTCCAGCCCGACCGGGATCTCCGTCGTCATCGCTCGCCGGCCGTCGAGCCCGGGTGCGTGAGCAGGTTGGGGTGCGTGAGCAGGTTGGGGTGCGTGAGCACGTTCGGGCACGGAGTCGACACCGGTCATCCTCTCTCCACGCCGTACCGGCGCGAACATACGAAACGTATCCTCAGCGGATTTCCAGAAGCATACGGCACTGCTCGCACCCGAGTACATCACTTTCGGATCGGATCTCGGGGCGGCGGGCGTCTCGCGCCGAGCCGGGGGAGATCGATCCTGAGCCCAGCCGTGGTTCAGCGCAGCTGGGCGAAGCTCTCGGCACTCGCCGTCGGCCCGACGACGAGGATGGTGTCCCCGGCGTGCAGCACGGTGTCCGCGTCCGCGTTGCGCCACTGCTCGCCGGCTCGCTTGAACGCCGCGACCGTGACGTCGTGCTCGGTGCGAAGTCCGCTGTCGCCGAGCCGCTTGCCGATGAGCATGACCGGGGCGGCGGCCTTCACGAGGGCGTAGCCCGGATCCACCTCGATGTAGTCGAGTGCAGCGCCCCGCACCAGGTGCGCGACCCGGCGACCCATGTCCTTCTCGGGGTAGATCACGTGGTGCACGCCGAGCTGCTCGAGGATGAGTCCGTGACGGTCGTCGACCACCTTGGCCCAGATCACCGGAATGCCCATGCTGAGCAGCACGGAGGAGGTGAGGATCGAAGCCGAGATGTCGTCGCCGATCGCGACCACGACCCGGTCGAACTCGTCGACGGCGAGCTGGCGCAGCGCCTCCTCCTTCGTGGAGTCGGCACGCACCACCTGGGTGAGGCGGCCGTTGAGCGACTGCACGAGCGTCTCGTCGACGTCGATGCCGAGCACCTCGGTGCCGCCGGCCATGAGCTCGAGCGCCAGGGCGCTGCCGAAGCGGCCGAGACCGATGACGGCGACCGAGTCGGCCTCGGCGATGCGGCGTGAGGTGTCGCCGCCGAAGAACGGGAATCTAGCCAATGGCCGGCCTTTCCTTGGGGTACTCGAAGAGCAGGGGTCGCTCGCGCAGCGCGATGGCGCTGCCGAGGGTGAGCGGCCCGAGTCGGCCGATGAACATCAGCAGCACGAGCACGAGCTTGGCCGGATCGGGAAGCCCCGACGTGACCCCGGTCGAGAGTCCCACCGTGCCGAATGCCGAGATCGCCTCGAAGAGCATGCGGTCGAGGTCTTCGCCGGAGATGAGCATGAGCGCCACCGTCGCCACCACGACCACCGCGACCGCGAGCAGCACGACGGTGATCGCCTGCCGGTGCACCGCGCGCGACAGGCGCTTGCCGAAGATGTTCACCGCCCCCTCGCCGCGGAGTTCGGTGAGCATGATGAAGTACAGCACCGCGAAGGTCGTGACCTTGATGCCGCCCGCCGTGCCGGCCGGCCCGCCGCCGATGAACATCAGCACGTCCATGCCGAGCCACGTCTCGTCGCGCATCGCACCGATGTCGAGTGCGTTGAAGCCCGCGGTTCGCGTCTGCACCGAGTGGAAGAACCCGGTGAGCACGCGCGCCGCGGGGTCGAGGGCGCCGAGCGTCGCGGGGTTGTTCCACTCGATGATCGTGATGTAGGCCGTGCCGGCGATGAGCAGCACGGCGCTGCCCCACAGCACGAGCTTCGTGTTCATCGACCAGTGCAGGGGCTTCGTGAACTCCTTGCGCAACTGCATGATCACCGGGAAGCCGAGGCCGCCGAGGATGATGGCGGCGGCGATCGGCAGGCAGATGAACGGGTCGCTCACGAAGCCCATCAGGTTGTCGCTGTAGAGCGCGAAGCCGGCGTTGTTGAACGCCGAGACGGCGTGGAAGGCGCCGTACCAGGCCGCCTGGCCGACGTCGTAGCCGTAGCCGAACAGGAACCGCAGGAACAGCAGCACGAAGGTGCCCGCCTCGATCGCGAGCGAGATCAGCACGATGCCGCGTACGAGACCGCGCACGTCGTCGAGGCCGACGGCCTTCGCCTCGGCGGCGGTGTTCATCCGCGAGCGCACCGAGAGCTTGCGCGCGAGCACCAGGCCGATGAGCGAGGCGAAGATCATGATGCCGAGGCCGCCCAGCTGGATCAGCAGCAGGATGACCACCTGCCCGAACGGGGTCCAGTACACGACGGTGTCGACCACCGTCAGCCCCGTCACGCAGACCGCGGAGGTCGCGGTGAAGAGCGCCTCGATGAACCCCGCGCCACCTGGTCCCGCCTTCGAGATCGGCAGCATGAGCAGGAACGTGCCGACGAGCACGGCGGCGGCGAATCCGACGACCACGACCTGCGCGGGGTGCAACCGGAACTCGCGAAGGCGGAGCATCCGCCGACGCGCCCTCGTCGCATCGCGTGTGGTCACCTCCGTACTCTAGACCCCGGTCGGGTGCCGTCGGAGGCGCGACGTAGGCTCGTCTGGCACATGAAGGACTCCGAGGCTTCCGGTACCCGAGCAGGTGCGCGACGCGCCGACCGCGGCGTCGATCGCGACATCCTGCGCCTCGCGGTGCCCGCGCTCGGAGCGCTCATCGCCGAGCCGCTCTTCCTCCTCGCCGACACCGCGATGATCGGCCACCTCGGCGCCACGCCGCTGGCCGGCCTCGGCCTCGCGAGTGCGGTGCTGCAGACGATCATCGGCCTCATGGTCTTCCTCGCCTACGCCACGACCCCGGCGGTCGCTCGCCGGGTGGGACTCGGCGATGTGCGCGGCGCGGTGGCCTCGGGCATCGACGGGCTGTGGCTGGCACTCGGCATCGGCGTCGTGCTCGCCGTCGCCGGGTGGTTCGCAGCACCTGCGCTCGTCGGGCTCTTCGGCGCCTCCGCGGCGGTGACGGCCGAGGCATCCGTCTACCTGTCGATCTCGATGGCGGGGCTGCCCGCCATGCTCATCGTGTTCGCGGCCACTGGCCTGCTGCGCGGCCTGCAGGACACGCGCACCCCGCTCTGGGTCGCCGGCATCGGCTTCGCTGTGAACATCGGCCTGAACTACCTCTTCATCTACGTCGCCGGCTGGGGCATCGCGGGGTCGGCCGTCGGCACGGTCGTCGCACAGTGGGGCATGGTCGCGGTCTACCTCGTCGTCGTCGGCCGGCACGCCGCCCGCGCCGGCGCGAGCCCCTGGCCGCACCACGCCGGAGTGCTGCGCGGGGCGGCATCGGGCGGCTGGCTGTTCCTGCGCACACTGAGCCTGCGGCTCGCCCTGCTGCTCGCGACGTGGGCGGCGACCTCGCTCGGCTCGAACGAACTGGCCGCCTTCCAGGTCGCGATGACCCTCTACTTCACGATCGGCTTCGCCCTCGACGCGCTTGCCATCGCTGCCCAGGCGCTCATCGGCCGCGACCTCGGCGCCGGCGACGTCGTCGGTGTGCGCGCGGTGCTGCGACGCTGCCTGCAGTGGGGGGTCGGCAGCGGCGTCGTGATCGGCGGGCTGCTGTTCGCGACGGCCTGGGTGCTGCCGGCGCTGTTCACGAGTTCGGCGGAGGTCGCGGCGCTCCTGCCCCCGACGCTCGTCGTGCTCGCGCTCTCGGCCCCGCTCGGCGGCGTCGTCTTCGTGCTCGACGGCGTGCTCATCGGCGCAGGCGACGCCCGCTACCTGGCTTGGACCGGCATCGTGAACCTCGTCGTGTTCGTGCCGCTCGCCCTCTGGGTGGTCGCCGTCGCCCCGGCCGGCGCCGCAGGACCGGCCTGGCTCATGGCCGCGTTCGCGATCGGTTACCTCGGCGCGCGCGGGGTCACGCTCGGGCTGCGGGCCCGCGGCGCGACGTGGATGGTGGTCGGCGCGGGGCGCTGAGCGCTGGGCCACGCCGGAGGACGCGGGTCGCGCCGGAGGACGCGGGTTCGATCCCTCGGACGCGACTCGTTGCCTCGGACGCGACTCGTCGCCTCCGGCGCCCTCACGCCCCGCGCTCTGCGCGCCACTCGACGAGCAGCTCGGGCATGCGGCGCTGGATGAACAGGAAGAAGTCGCTCATCTCGGCGATGCGCTGCGACGCGAGCGAGTCGGGGTCGTCGATCGCTGCGACGGCCTTCGACGCGAGCACCTCGAGGTGGTCGTAGAGCGGGTTCTTGCCCATCGTCACCGTGTACCAGGCGTGCTCGGGCAGCTCGTAGAGCACCCGGCGCGACCCGGGCTGCGAGACCCGGCGCACCATCCGCAGCGTCTGCAGGTAGCGCACCGCACCCGAGATCGCGGCGGCGCTCGCGACGAGCTGATCACCGAGCTCCCGTGCAGTGAGGCCGGTCGACTCGGCGGCGATGAGCGCCATCAGCACCCGCGCCGGCATGCGCGGGAAGCCCGCCTCGGCCATCGCCGCGGCGGACTGCTCGACGAACTCGTTCATCGCCTGTTCGTCTCGAGCCATACTCCCCATCCTCACAGAACGAGCGGGCGACGAGCGGATGCCCCGCGCCCGCGTTCACCCGCCGAGCGCCAGGTCCCGTCGCCGCACGAGGGCCGTGGCCCCCGCCGCCACGACGACGGCGATGCCCGCCATCACCCACGCCGCGGTCCAGTCGATCGTCTCGGCCGTGACGATCGGGGTGTGGCTGAACGGCGAGACGTCGCGGAGCCACTCGGGGAATCCGAAGAGCCCGCCGAACTGGCCGAGCACGATCGCGACGAGCAGCACCGCCCAGCCGAGGGCGATCGACGCCCTCGGCACCAGTGCGAAGACGAGCGCGGCGACGGCGACGATCACGAGCCCGGCCGGCAGCTGGGCGAGCCCCGCCTCGGCGACGGTCGACATGCGCGCACCGGCATCCGGTGAACCGATGAGCCCGACGAACGCGCCGAGCACCGCGAAGGCGAGCACGGCGGCGACCGAGACGGCCCCGATCAGGAGGTACGCCGAGAACCAGCGGAAGCGCGACACTGGCGCGGCGAGCACGAGCTCGGCGGTGCCGCCCGCCTCGTCCTGCCTGGCGCGCATGACGGCCTGCACCCCGCCGACCGCGGCGAGCGCGCCGACGAGGCCGAACAGGCCCGTCGTGAAGAGGTCGATCAGGCCGCCCTCCGCGTTCGGACCGGCGAGCGAGGCGAGCGTGTCGCTGATCGCCGCCCCGGCCTCCTCGCCGTCGGGGGTGTTCACGAGGTCGACGACCGTCTGCCCGACCGCGCCGAGCACGAGCCCGAACAGTACGCCGCCGATCACCCAGCCGATGACGGGGTTGCGGAGCGTGCGCCAGACGAGGCCGATCGGGCCCGAGAGGCTGAGCGGCGCGTGCACCCGGCCCGGCCGATCGGGGATGATGCTCGAGTCGAGGTCGCGGCTCGACTGCAGCCACGCCGAGAGTCCGAAGAGCACGACGCCGAGGCCGAGGCACAGCAGGAGCGGCCAGGCGAGCTGGTGCGTGTACGGCGCGACCGCCTGGCCCCAGCCGATCGGACTCAGCCAGCTCCACCAGCCGGGCTCCATGCTGAGCCCGTCGGGCTGCACGGTGCCCGTGGCGTCGCCCATCGCGCGCAGGGCGTAGCCGAGGGTGACGATCGCGGCCGCGAGTCCGTTCGCACCGCGCGAGGTGCGCATGAGCTGGGCGCACGCGAGCCCGACGCCCAGGTAGGCGATGCCCACGGCCGACATGGCCGCTCCGTAGAGCAGGGCGCCCGAGGCATCCGCCCCGTAGGCCCAGGCCACGCCGCCCATGATCGCGCCGACCGCGACGCTCAGGATGACGCCTTCGAGCGCCGTCGCGAGGAGCGGCGCGATGCGGCCGGCGGGCGTCGACCCGACGAGCTCGGCGCGTCCCGCCTCCTCGTCGCCGCGCGTGTGGCGCACGGCGAGGAAGGTCATCATCAGGCCGATCATGAGCCCGAGGAATCCGAAGAGCAGGAAGAACTGGAACGCGTCGGGGTCGGTGCCCTGTGGGGTGCCGCGGAGCATCAGGATGGCGGGGCTCATGATGACGAGCTTGATGACGCTCGTGCGCTCGGCCTCGTCGCCGTAGGTCTCGGTGACGGCGGCGTGGCCGACGACCTCGAGCAGGGCGAAGAGCGCGAGCCAGACGATGATCTGCAGCCGATCGCGGCGGAACCGCGCGAGCAGCAGGGTCGGCAGGGTGTTCATCGCACGCCCTCGAGGCTCGATCGGGCGGGCTCGTCGAGCTCGTCGTGGTAGTGCCGCATGAAGAGCTCCTCGAGCGAGGGCGGGTTCACGGTGACGCCCGTGGCGCGCAGGCGGCCGAGTGCCGCGAGCACCTCGGGCATGGCGTCGGAGTCGGCGGTGAACCGCACGCGGGCGCCGTCGACGGCGAGGTCGTGCGCCCCGGGGATCGTCGCGAAGCCGGCCGGGTCGAGCCCGTCGCCGGCGAACGAGATCTCAGTGCGGGTGAGGTGGCGGAGCTCGGCGAGCGTGCCCGTCTCGACGGTGCGCCCGGCGCGGATGATGCTCACCCGGTCGCACAGGTGCTCGACCTCGGAGAGGATGTGGCTCGACAGCAGCACCGTCGCGCCGTCGCCGAGGAGGGCGGCGATCTCCTGCCTGAAGACCGCCTCCATGAGCGGGTCGAGGCCCGAGGTGGGCTCGTCGAGGATGTAGAGGTCGGCGGGCGTGGCGAGCGCCGCGATGAGCGCGACCTTCTGCCGGTTGCCCTTCGAGTACGTGCGGCCCTTCTTCGACGGGTCGAACTGGAAGACCTCGGCGAGGTGCTCGCGCCGGGCCGCATAGGCGCGCTTGTCAGTCGTGCCGCCGCGCAGGCGCGTGAGCAGGTCGATCGACTCGCCGCCCGAGAGGTTCGACCAGAGGTTCACGTCGCCGGGCACGTAGGCGATGCGGCGGTGCAGTGCGACGGCATCGCGCCAGGGGTCGCGACCGAAGAGGGTCGCTTCGCCGCCGCTCGACCGGATGAGGCCGAGCAGCACGCGAATGGTGGTGGACTTCCCCGCGCCGTTCGGGCCGAGGAATCCGTGCACCTCGCCGGCCTCGACGCTGAGGTCGAGCCCGTCGAGTGCACGAACGCGGCCGAAGCGCTTCTCGAGGCCGCGCGTTTCGATGACGGTGTTCATGAGGCCGACACTACGCTTGATTCACAAATTTGTGAATCTTCCTAACGGAACGCTAACGGCAGGTGCGAGACGGATGCGGCGGGGCGCCGAGTGGGTCGAGATGCCAGAAGTTGTCGCAATGACGCGGCCCGTACCGACAACATGCGTCATCTCGCTCGCAGGCGAGGGCGCGACGGGTGGCTGGGTACGGCGAGGGGCTGGGGTGCGTCAGGCGGGGGTGCGCCTGGCGAGGGTGCGCCTGGCGAGGTGCGTCAGTCCGCCGAGGCCCGCGGCGCCGCCGTCGTGTCGCCCACGTGCAGCGTGCTCGTGAAGCACCGCGAGGCGGGCGGCTCGCCCGAGAGCATCTGCACGACCGCCTCGCCCGCCGCCCGGCCCTTCGCGACCGAGGGCTGGGCGAGCGTCGTGAGGTCGTGCTGCAGGCCGTCGACGCGGATGCCGTCGAAGCCGAGCACACTGAGGTCGGCCGGCACCTGCAGCCCCAGCTCCTCGGCCGCCTGGATGACGCCGGCGGCGAGCAGGTCGCTCTGCGCGATGACGGCCGTCGGGCGTCGGGCGGGATCGGCGAGCAGGGCCCGCGCGGCCTCGAGGCCTTCCTCGATCGAGCTCGCGCCGGCGACCCGGCCCGTCGCCTCGGGGAAGATCTCGCGGGCGCCCGCGAGCCGCTGGCTCGCCGTCGCGGCCGTGCTCGACCGCAGCAGCTCCTCGGTGATCGGACCCCGGGTGCGGGCGGCGTCGAACGGCAGCGTCACGATCGCGACATCCGTGTGCCCCAACTGCCGCAGGTACTCGGCGCCGCGCCGGGTCGCCTGGAGGTTGTCGATCGAGATCTCGGGGATGTCCTCGCCGGTCTCCCCCTCGATCGCGACGGCCGGGATGCCGCGGCGTCGCAGCGCCTCGATCGAGTCGGCGAGGCGCGGGCTGCAGCCGATGAGCACGACGGCGTCGACCGGCGCGCTCTCGATGCTGACGGCGTGCTCGCCGGGTTCGCCGGTGTCGGTGAGGAGCAGGAGGCCGGCGCCGAGCGGGGCGATGCCCTCGGAGATGCCGTCGAGCATCTGGATCTTCACGGGGTCGAGGAACGCCGCGCGCACGCGCTCCTCGAGCACCACGCCGACGATGCCCGAGCGTCCGCGACGCAGCGACCGGGCGCGGGGGTCGGGGCCGGCGTAGCCGAGTTCGGACGCCGCGGCGAGCACACGTTCCTTCGTGGCATCCGACACGGGGCCGGATCCGCTGAAGGCGAGCGAGGCCGTCGACGGCGAGACGCCGGCGCGGGCCGCGACATCGGCGAGCGTCGGACGGGGAGCGGCGTCGGGCTGCATGCGCCCGATTCTAGGCCGAATCGATTCGAGCGGCACGGACCGCGGCGTCGACGCCGCCGGCGCCCCAACCGATCTGCGGATATACGATCGGACACGCCGCCGACCGGACGTCTCCTGCGGCGCGGCGGATCGTATATCCGCGGGAATGATCAGCTGGCGGGTGGTGCGATTCCGAGCCGCCCGCGGCCTACCCGCGGGCGACACCGGGAACCGGGCTCAGGCCGGCGCGGCCACCTCGTCGCGGGCGGCCACGAAGGCGGCGACGCAGCGGCGGATCTCCTCGTCGGAGTGCGCCGCCGACAGCTGCACGCGGATGCGCGCGGCCCCGCGCGGCACGACCGGGAAGCTGAACGCCGTGACGTACACCCCGTGCCGCTGCAGCGCGTCGGCCATGCGCGCGGTGAGCGCGGCGTCGCCGAACATCACCGGCACGATCGGGTGCTCGCCGGGCAGCAGCTCGAACGAGGCATCCGTCATGAGGGAGCGGAACAAGGCCGAGTTCGCGCGCAGCCGCGACCGAAGCTCACCCGAGGAGGCGAGCAGTTCGAGCGCCTGGATCGTTCCCGCCACGATCGCCGGGGCGAGCGTGTTCGAGAAGAGGTAGGGCCGCGCGCGCTGGCGCAGCAGGTCGACGATCTCCTGGCGGGCGGCGACGTACCCGCCGGATGCCCCGCCGAGCGCCTTGCCGAACGTGCCGGTCGTGATGTCGACCCGGCCCTCGACGCCGCAGTGCTCCGGCGTGCCCCGGCCGTGCTCGCCGACGAAGCCCACGGCGTGCGAGTCGTCGACGAAGACGAGCGCGTCGTACTGGTCGGCGAGGTCGCAGATCTCGGCGAGGGGCGCGATGTAGCCGTCCATCGAGAAGACGCCGTCGGTCACGATCACGCGGCGACGGGCATCGGATGCCGCGATCAGCTGCGCCTCGAGGTCGGCGAGGTCGCGGTTCTTGTACCGGTACCGGCGGGCCTTCGAGAGACGGATGCCGTCGATGATCGAGGCGTGGTTCAGCTCGTCGGAGATGATCGCGTCGTCGGGCCCGAAGAGCACCTCGAAGACGCCGCCGTTCGCGTCGAAGCACGAGGAGAAGAGGATCGTGTCGTCGTAGCCGAGGAAGTCGGAGACACGGCGCTCGAGTTCGAGGTGCAGCTCCTGCGTGCCGCAGATGAACCGCACGCTCGCGAGCCCGTAGCCCCAGTCGTCGAGGCCGGCGTGCGCCGCCGCGACGATGCGCGGGTCGTTCGCGAGCCCCAGGTAGTTGTTCGCACAGAAGTTCAGCACCTCGCGCCCCGCGACCTCGATCTCCGAGGACTGCGGACCGTGGATGCCGCGCTCGCGCTTCGTGAGGCCGGCGGCCTCGATCTCGTCGAGCTCGGCGCGCAGCTGCTCCTTCACCGTTCCGTACATGTCTACAGCTCCGTCCAGTCGAGGATGACCTTGCCGACGCCGCCCGAGGCGGCCGCGTCGAACGCCGTGCGCCACTCGCGCGCCGGGTAGCGGTCGCTGATGATCGAGGCGACCCGCGAGCGTAGCTCCGAGCTCGTCTGCAGCATCGCGCTCATCGAGTTCCAGGTCTCGAACATCTCGCGCCCGTAGATGCCCTTCATGGTGAGCATGTGCGTGACGACCTTGCCCCAGTCGATCGCGAAGGGCTCGGCGGGCAGGCCGAGCAGCGCCATCCGGCCGCCGTGGTTCATGTTCTCGATCATCTCGGGCAGCGCCTTCGGCGAGCCCGACATCTCGAAGCCGACGTCGAAGCCCTCGCGCATGCCGAGCCGCTCCTGCGCGGAACGCACCCGCTCCTTCGAGACGTCGACGACGGCGTCGGCGCCCATCGAGAGCGCGAGCTCGAGGCGGGCCGGCGAGACGTCGGTCGCGACGATGAACCGGGCGCCGACGTGGCGGGCGACGGCGATCGACATCAGGCCGATCGGGCCGCAGCCCGTGACGAGCACGTCTTCGCCCACGACGGAGAAGGCGAGCGCGGTGTGCACGGCGTTGCCGAACGGGTCGAAGATCGCACCCACCTCGGGCTCGATGTCGGCGTGGTGCACCCAGACGTTCTCGCCGGGCAGCACGACGTACTCCGCGAACGCGCCGTCGCGGTGGAGGCCCACGCCCTTCGTGCGGATGCACATCTGGCGGCGACCGGCACGGCAGTTGCGGCACATGCCGCAGACGATGTGCCCCTCGCCCGAGACCCGGTCGCCGACGGCGACGTCGTGCACGAGCGGCCCGACCTCGACGACCTCGCCGTAGAACTCGTGGCCGGGGATGAGGGGTACGGCGATCGTCGACGCGGCCCAGTCGTCCCACTTCTCGATGTGCAGGTCGGTGCCGCAGATACCGGTGCGCAGCACCCGGATCTTCACGTCGGCGGGGCCCGTCTCGGGCTCGGGCCGATCGACGTACTCCAGGCCGGCGCCGGGGGCGGGTTTATAGAGGGCCTTCATCGATTACCTCATTGTTCTCAGGTCGCGAGCCGGGGGTGTTCGGCTCTGGGTCGGGGCCGGATCGTGTCCGGACGCCCGAGCGCCAGTCAGTTCATGGTGCCACGGATGCCGCGGCATCCGTCAGCCGGAAGCGGGCGCTGGACGCGATGCGCGACAGCGACCGGCCGAACATAATGTAGCGCGTGACGTGTGATATATGACACTATGTCCGCGGTGCATCGAAGAAGATGCACCACTCCGGCCGGGGGGTCGGAGATCGCACAGGGTCGGGAACCGGCAGTGCCGGTTCTTCGATCCGCAGCACACGATTCAGGAGTCGACGATGACCCAACCCATCCGACGACGCGGAACCGGCACAGCCATCGCGCTGTCGCTCGTACTCGCATTCAGCCTCGGCGCCCCGCTCGGGGCCAACGCCGCACCACCACCGGATCCGGTGCCGTCGGGCTCCGGCCCGACAGCACCGCCCGATCCGGTGCCGTCGGGCTCCGGCCCGGCGGCCGATACCGGAGGCGCCGCAGCCACGGGCTCCAGCGATGCGCTCGCGCCCGAGCTCGACCCCGAGCCGGCGGCACCACTGACGGCGAACACCGAGGTGCACCGCACCGAGGCCGGTGAAGATGTCGCCGTTCCCGAGCGACCGTCGGCCGGCAGCCCCGGCGCTGCATCGGCCCGACAGGCGGCCGCCGACACCTGCTCGACCGCGGACTTCGCTGCGGCGAGCGGCCAGTCGCTCGTCGACCTCGTCACCGCGAGCCCGATGGACTGCATCAACTCGCTGTTCCTGGTGAAGGGCGCCGACGCCAAGGCGATCTTCGCGGAAGCGCAGATGATCACCGTCGCGAACGCGCTCAGCAGCGTCGCGGGCGCCTACCCCGGCGACAACTCCACGTCGGCGGGCCAGCTCGTGCTGTTCCTCCGGGCGGGGTACTTCGTGCAGTTCTACGACGCCGAGAACGTGGGCGAGTACGGATCGTCGCTGTCGAACGCGGCGGCCGGTGCGCTCGACGCCTTCTTCGGCAACCCGCGCTCGCGCGACGTCACCGACGCCAACGGCGAGGTGCTCGGCGAGGCCGTCATCCTCATCGACAGCGCCGTGCTCAACGACCGCTACCTCGATGTCGTCGAGCGGCTGCTCACCGAGTACGACGCCGAGTACGAGGCGCTGTGGTGGATGCGCAACGCCGTGAACAACGTGTTCACGGTGCTGTTCCGCGGCCACCAGGTGCCCGAGTTCGTCGCTGCCGTGGCCGCGGATCCGTCGCTCCTCACGACGCTGCACGACTTCGCCGTCGCCCACCTCGACCGGCTCGGCGGCGACTCGGCCTTCCTGCCGACGAACGCGGGTCGCGAGCTCGCCCGCTTCCTCGGCGACGACTCGGTGCGCGCAACGGCGAAGCCGCTCGTCGCCGACCTGCTCACGCGGACCTCGCTCGACGGACCGACCGCGCAGTTGTGGGTCGCACTCGGCCAGATGGCGAACTACTACGACCCCGAGGCGTGCGCCGACTACGGCACCTGCAACCTCGGCGAGCGGGTCGCCGACGCCGTCCTCGTCACCGAGCACGACTGCTCCGGGGGCATCACGATCCGCGCCCAGGAGATCAGCGCCGAGCAGCTCGCCGCGTCCTGCTCGAGCCTGCTCGCGCAGGACCAGTACTTCCACGCGGTCGCGAAGGACCCGGGGGCGGTGCCGAACGATGTGAACTCCAGCATCGAGGTGGTCGTGTTCGACTCGAGCAGCGACTACCAGAGCTACGCGGGTGCGATCTTCGGCATCGACACCAACAACGGCGGCATGTACCTCGAGGGCGACCCCTCGGCCGCCGACAACGTCGCGCGGTTCATCGCCTACGAGGCCGAGTGGCTTCGCCCGGCGTTCGCGGTGTGGAACCTCAACCACGAGTACACGCACTACCTCGACGGCCGCTTCAACATGCACGGCGACTTCGAGGAGGGCATGCAGACGCCCACGATCTGGTGGGTCGAGGGCTTCGCCGAGTTCATCTCGTACCACTACCGGGGTGAGGACAACACGGCCGCGCAGGCGGCGGCCGCGCAGGGCACCTACACGCTCAGCCAGCTCTTCGACACGAACTACGACCACGGCCAGGAGCGGGTCTACCGCTGGGGGTACCTCGCCGCGGCGTTCATGCTCAACGAGCGCCCGAGCGAGCTGCAGACCATCCTCGGCTCGTACCGCGCCGGCGACTGGGACGCGGCGCGCACCTACATCACCGACACGATCGGCACGCGGTACGACGCCGAGTTCGCGGCGTACCTGACGCGGTGCGCGGCGGGCGACTGCAGCGCCGATCTCGGTGGCGGCACCGACCCGGTCAACCGCGTGCCGGTGGCGTCGTTCGCCATTTCGATCGACGGCCTGAACGTCGGCTTCACCGACTCGTCGACCGACGAGGACGGCACGATCGCCTCACGCAAGTGGCAGTTCGGCGACGGACAGGAGTCGACCGAGGCGAACCCCTCGATCGCCTTCGCCGCGGCCGGCACGTACTCGGTCACGCTCACGGTGACCGACGACGACGGTGCGACCGGCACGGTCACCCTCCCCGTCACGGTCGCGGACGACGGCACCCCGGCACTCCCGGAGTGCACGGGATCCGATGTCCGCCAGCTCGACGATGACTGCAGCCGCTCCCGGCGCTCCGCCAAGCGCGGCGACACCGACTCGCTGTTCATCTGGATTCCGGCGGACACCGCACAGGTGACCGTCACGACGACCGGCGGCACCGGAGACGCCGACCTCTATTACGACTGCTACGGCTGGGCCGACGCGAACGCGCACGTCGCGCGCTCGACGACCCCCGGCAGCAACGAGGAGAGCGTCGTGGTGGCCTGGCCCGCAGCCGGGTGGAACTACGTCGGCCTGACCGGGGTCGAGGACTTCGCGGGGGTGACGGTCACCGCCAGCTACTGATCCTGCGACAGGGCGGCCGTGCGGCTCGGGGGTTCCCGGACCGCACGGCCGTCGCCGTGCCGGTTGCGGTTCGACCTCGCGACGGATATCGTTCACTGATCACCGAATCGAATCGATTCGATCGCCGCTCGAGCGGCCCGGCGAGACCGACTCGACGACACCGACACGACACCGACACCGACACGACGACAGAACGACACGACGACAGAAGCCGAACGATGACCGACCACCTCCGCGCGACCTCCACCACGAACCGCGCACGCCGCGAACTCCTCGCCTGGCGCAACGCCGTCTTCGCGATCTTCTTCCTCTCGGGGCTCAGCCTCGCGAGCTGGGTCGCCCGCCTCCCCGAAGTGCGCGACGAGACCGGGCTCAGCACCCAGGGCGTCGGCCTCGTCATCCTCGCGGGGTCCATCGCCGCGGTCCTCGGCCTCATCGCCGCTCCCCCGCTCATGGCCCGCTTCGGTGCACGCGTCGGCATGGCGGGCTCACTCATCGCCGTCTCGCTCGGGCTCGTGTTCATCGGTGTCGGCGGCTCACTGCTGCCGTCCATCCCGCTCATCGTGATCGGGCTCGCGTTCGCCGGTTTCGGCAACGGCGCGGTCGACGTCATGATGAACGTCGAGGGCGCAGAGGCCGAGCGCGAGCTCGCCAGGACCGTGATGCCGCTCATGCACGCGTTCTTCTCGTTCGGCACGGTCGCGGGCGCGGGCCTGGCGGCCGCAGCGGCCGCACTCGCGATCCCGGTCGTCGCGCACCTCTCCACGATCGCCGCCGTCGTCGCGATCGGCGCGATCGTGTCGGTGCGGTTCGTGCCCAAGCGCAGCGAGCTCGGCGACCCGGCTGTCGCCGATGAGCGTGCGGATGCCGCATCCGCACGCCCGTGGACGGAGCGATTCCTCGACGGCCTCAAGGTCTGGGGCGACGTGCGACTGCTCCTCATCGGCGTCATCATGCTCGGCATGTCGTTCGCCGAGGGATCGGCGAACGACTGGCTCACACTCGCGGCGGTCGACGGCCACGGCTTCGACCCCGCCGTGGGTGCCGCGATCTTCACGGTCTTCGCCGTGTCGATGACGACGGCACGTGTACTCGGCGGACCGCTCGTCGACCGGTTCGGCCGCGTCACGACGCTCCGCGTGCTCGCGGCGACCGGCGTGGCGGGACTCAGCCTCTTCATCTTCGGCACCGAGGTGTGGGTGATCGTCATCGGCACGATCCTGTGGGGCATCGGCGCGTCGATGGGCTTCCCGGTCGGCATGTCCGCAGCAGCCGACGTGCCCGACCGCGCCCAGGCCGCCGCCCGTGTGAGCGCCGTGGCGATCATCGGCTACTGCGCCTTCCTCGTCGGCCCGCCGTTCATCGGCTTCCTCGGCGAGCAGTTCGGGCTGCTGAACGCCCTGCTCGTGATCCTGGTGCTCATGGTCATGGCCGGGCTCGCGGCTCCCGCGGCCCGCGAGCGCTCGCGCATGCCCGGTGCCACGGGCGGCGAATCCGACGGCCCCACCGCCGAGGCCTGACGCCCGCGCCAGACCGTCGAACACCGTCGGTCGCCGTACACTCGACAGGTGCGTCTCGTCATCGCCCGCTGCTCCGTCGACTACGCCGGACGCCTCGCGGCTCATCTCCCGCTCGCCACCCGCCTGCTGATGGTGAAGGGCGACGGAAGCCTCCTCGTGCACTCCGACGGCGGCAGCTACAAGCCGCTCAACTGGATGAGCCCGCCGTGCACCCTCACGACGCTCGAGCCCGACGACGACCAGCGCGCCGCGGGCATCGTCGAGCTCTGGAAGGTCGTGCACCAGAAGACCGCCGACCAGCTCATCGTCTCGATCCACGAGGTGCTGCACGACTCGTCCCACGAGCTCGGCATCGACCCCGGCCTGCAGAAGGACGGCGTGGAGGCGCACCTGCAGAAGCTGCTCGCCGAGCAGATCGAGCTCCTCGGCGACGGCCACCGGCTCGTGCGCCGCGAGTACATGACGGCGATCGGCCCGGTCGACATCCTGGCGACGGATGCCTCGGGCGCCTCGGTCGCCGTCGAGCTCAAGCGCCGCGGCGACATCGACGGCGTCGAGCAGCTGACCCGCTACCTCGAGCTCATGAACCGCGACCCGCACCTCGCGCCCGTGACCGGCGTCTTCGCGGCGCAGGAGATCAAGCCCCAGGCCCGCACCCTCGCGGAGGACCGGGGCATCCGCTGCCTCGTACTCGACTACGACGCGATGCGCGGCGTCGACGACGGGCACTCCCGCCTCTTCTGAGTGGAATCCCTGTTCACGGCCGCTTTCCCTCGACTTCACGCGAAATTGAGCAGGACTCGGATATTGTCGGCCTAGGATGACACGATGACCTCCGAGACTCTGACGACCGCGACGACGGCCACCACGACCCGCACCTGGTCGGCCGTACTGTTCGACCTCGACGGCACGATCGTCGACTCGGCGTCCGACATCACCGCCTCGCTCGCGCACATGTTCACCGAACTCGGCCTGCCCGTGCCGAGCGACGAGGTGCTGCGCGCCTACGTGGGCCCGCCCCTGCTCGACAGCCTCCGCCTGAGCGCCGGCTTCGACGACGCCGAGGCGTGGGAGGCGCTCAACATCTACCGCGATCACTACGGCGAGCACGTGCTGCGCTCCCCCGTCTTCCCGGGCGTCGCCGGAGTGCTCGAGCGCCTGCACACCGCAGGCATCCCCGTGGCTCTCGCGACGTCCAAGCCCGAGTCGATGGCCCGCAAGGTGCTCGACCACCAGGGCCTCAGCCAGTACTTCACCGTCATCGCGGGCGCGAGCGACGACGAGGAGCGCAGCACCAAGGCCGATGTCGTGGCCGAGGCCCTGCGCCGCTTGAACGCGCTCGGCATCAGCACCGAGCACTCGGTGATGGTCGGCGACCGCGGCTACGATACGCTCGGCGCGCTCGCGAACGGCGTGCCGACGATCCTCGTCGAGTGGGGCTACGGCTCCCCCGCCGAGGCGGCGGACGCCATGGCGGTCGTGCACTCGGCCGACCAGCTGCGGACCCTCCTCCTCGGCTGAGTCCGCGCCGAAGCACCCCGAGGCGCGCTGCGCCGCGTTGAGCCCGGTCAGCCGCCGGTCGCGCCGTTCTCGCGCGTCACCCCGGTCGACCGATCGATCATCATCACCCCTCGACGCCGCGCACAGAGCGCCGCCCCTCCCGCTCAGCGTAGACCCCGGTCGCTCAGGGCGAATTCATATCATGACGAATACTCAGAGCTCCGGCGACGCAAGATTCACCCCCATCCGGGTGACGGGCGCGCAGGATCGACGTGAATCCCGAGGCTCACGCAACAGACGCGCGTCGTGCTCGGCGAAAGCTCTCACAGCTCTTCCATAGGCGCCGCGATCCACGGCAGGATTCCGATTACGTTCGCCCACCGACGAACGTCGTACGCGCCCTGTGGTCACCTCCACGGGGCGTTCGAAGGGAGAAGCATGTCTGGATTCACGGGCCGCGCGCGGAGGCGCGCGGTTGCGGTCATCCCGGTGTTCGCGCTCGCTGCCACCGGTCTGGTGACATTCGGCGCAACGGGAGCGGCCGCTGCTGAACCGCCGGTGTCGCCACCGGTGATCAGCGATTCCGAGTACTACATGAACTACGTCGCACCGCGCGTCGAGGAGGCGTTCGACGATGATGTCGACACTGCGCTCGTCGACCCCGACGCCGCTCCCCGCGACGCCGGCGCGATCGCCGCAGGCGCGGCGGAGATCGACCGCAAGTTCGCACAGGGCAACCCTGTGGCGGCACGCGAACTCGCCAAGCGCGAGGCCAAGTCGAACGAGAGCGGCACGAGCACCAAGTCGCTGCGTCAGCAGCAGCTCAAGCACAGCAAGACCACGCAAGAGGCGAAGCTGCTCACGATCCTCGTCGAGTTCGATGAGAACGCCGACGACGACTTCACCGGCTCCATGGTGCCGACCGAGTTCGGCTCGAAGACCTGCAAGCCGGGCGACGTGCAGAACGGCCCGGTGCACAACAACATCCCCGACCCCGCCGACTACGAGCTCGACGACAACAACTCGATGTGGGTGCCCGACTTCTCGTCGGAGCACTTCAACAAGATGCTCTTCACCGATGAAGGCATCACCGACCGGGTGCGCACCGACCTCACGGGCCCCGACGGCCAGCCCGGCTTC
Source organism: Agromyces sp. Root81 (assembly GCF_001429165.1). Lineage (GTDB taxonomy): Bacteria > Actinomycetota > Actinomycetes > Actinomycetales > Microbacteriaceae > Agromyces. Next base: position 1,598,935 of record NZ_LMIR01000002.1, on the reverse strand, counting down.
GACATCTCGGGCTACACGATGAAGTCGATGTACGAGGAGATGTCGCGCGGCGCCTACACCGTGACCGGCGAGGCCACGCCGTGGATCACCGTGCCCCACTCCGAGGCCTGGTACGGCGCGAGCCGCTGCTTCCTCAACGAGGAGACGGGCGAGTACGAGGCCGGCGAGGTCCAGGACCAGCAGGGCCACCCCGACAACCCGGCCGGCTCGGCACAGCTGCCGATCGACGCGGTCACGGCACTCGCCGAGGCGCAGCCCGACTTCCCGTGGTCCGACTACGACATCGAGGACCAGGGCGACCGCGACGGCGACGGCGTCATCGACGAGCCCGACGGCGTGATCGACCACGTCGTGCTCGTGCACGCCGGTGAAGACAAGTCGGGCGGCGGCGGCGAGCAGGGCACGTACGCCATCTGGGCGCACTCGTCGGCGGTCGCCGGCGGCGCCGACATCCCCGGCACCGACCTCAAGCTCTCGAACTACATCGTGCAGCCCGAGGACTCGGGCGTCGGCGTGTTCGCGCACGAGTACGGCCACGACCTCGGCCTGCCCGACCTCTACGACACCTCGAACCAGGGCAACTCCGACGTCGATTTCTGGGACCTCATGAGCTCCGGCTCGCACTCGGGCCCGATCTTCCAGTCGATGCCGACGCACATGGGCATCTGGGACAAGTGGGTGCTCGGCTGGGCCGACCCTGTGGTCGTGAACCCCGGTGACGAGCCGGTCGACATCAAGGTCGGCCAGACCTCGCGCCCGCTCAAGGGCTCGCAGGACGGCGTGAAGATCAACCTGCCGGCGAAGGTCATCACGCTCGCCGAGCCGACCAGCGGCGAGAACATGTGGTACACCGGGGCCGACCAGAGCTGGGGCGACATCCGCATCGTCCGCGACCTCGAGGTGCCCGCCGACGCGAAGTTCTGGATGCAGAACAACTTCGTCATCGAGGGCGACTGGGACTTCGGCTTCGTCGAGGTCTCGACCGACGGCGGCACCACGTGGACCGACCAGAAGGTGTACAACGAGGACGGCACCGAGGCGACCACGCCCGACGGCTACTCCGACCCGAACGGCAACCTCGCGACGTTCGGCGACCGCAAGTACGGTCTCACCGGCACGTCGGGCGGCTGGAAGCACCAGTACGTCGACCTCGCGGCCTTCTCCGGCCAGACGGTCGGCCTGCGCCTGCGCATGGCCACCGATGCCGCCTTCGAGGAGCGCGGCTGGTTCGCCGACGACTTCGCCCTCACGAGCGGAGCCGAGACGGTCTGGAGCGATGACGTCGAGGGCGGCGACAACGGCTGGACCGCCGAGGTCGAGACGTTCGCCGACACCACCGGCCCCGGCTGGCGCATCGACACCGGCACCGCGAACAACGCGCAGTACTACCTCGTCGAGTGGCGCAACTTCGACGGCTTCGACGAGGGCCTGAAGTACGGTTACGACACCGTCTACAGCGCCGGCGCGTGGAAGGTCGACAAGATCAAGTACAACGCCCCTGGCGCGCTCGTGTGGTACCGCGACACGACCTTCGGCAGCACCAACCACGTTCGCACGAACGAGGCCGCGCTGCCGAGCTACGGCGCCAAGGGCGGGCTGCTGCTCGTCGACAGCCACTTCGACCCGCTGCGCCGCACGGGCGATGCTGCGGTCGGCGACCGGGCCGACAAGAACAACCTGCCGGGGCGCGCCCAGTCCTCCGACGTCGCGTTCGGCCTCCAGTCGACGTACCCCTTCACGGAGTGCATCACCGGCGCCGAGCTGACCGAAGAGCTGTGCACCGACATCCCCGCCCGCGACGCGGTGAGCACCTTCACCGACGACCTGGGCTGGACCTCGGGGCTCGAAATGGACGACCAGGGCAACCTGTACCGCCGCTTCCGCGACGGTTCGGCGGTCGTGCCGTCGGTCGGCAACGCGCCGTACTCGACGCGCATCGTCGACCCCGAGGGCAACCTGATCACCGACCTGTTCGGCACCCCCATCGGGTCGCTGAACACGGTGCTCGGCACCGGAAACCCCGCCGATGACGGCGTGGGCTACGGCACCGTGATCAAGGTGAAGAAGGCCTTCAAGGGCAACACGGCCGCACTGATCAGCATCACGCCGCCCGCGGCCGGCTGAACAGCAGCACCTTCGCACTCCCGACGAGGCGTCGGCTCCCTTCGGGGAGTCGGCGCCTCGCCGCATGCCGGGGTCACGACCAGAGATCGCGGGTGGTCGCAGCCGGACCGTCAGGCCGCGTTCGGCACGAACAGCCGTCGGATGACCCGGCCGTCGGCGAGCGCGTCGAGGCTCTCGTTGATCTCGGCGAGCGGCACGGTGTCGGTGTGCAGCAGCTCCATCGGCAGGCGCCCGGCGCGCCAGAGCTCGACGTAGCGCGCGATGTCGCGCGCGGGCACGGCGTCGCCCATGTAGGAGCCGAGCAGGCGCTTGCCGGCACCGGCGAACTGCAGTGCGGGCACCGCGAGCTCCTGCTCGGGGTGCGGCAGTCCGACCGAGACGAGGGCGCCGCCGCGGGCGAGCAGCTCGAGGCACGCGCCCATGACCCGTGCACTGCCGACGGCCTCGATCGCGACGTCGATGCCGCCGCCGGTGAGCTCGGCGACGAGGGCGGCAGCCCCGTCGGGGGCGGCCACCGCGTTCGCACCGGCTCGCAGGGCGAGCTCGTGCTTGTCGGTGTTGGGGTCGACGGCGATGACGGTGACGTCCTCGATCTGCGCCGCGGCCATGACCGCGGCGAGACCGACGGCGCCGAGGCCGAACACGATGACCGACTGCCCCGGCCGCACGTCTGCGGTGTTGAACACGGCCCCCATGCCGGTGAGCGCGGCGCAGCCGAACATCGCGGCGATGTCGAACGGCACGTCGCGGTCGATGACGACGAGCGACTCGGCGGCGACGACGGCGTACTCGGCGAACGCCGAGACCCCGAGGTGGTGGTTCACCGGGGCGCCGGCGGCATCGGTCAGCACGGATGCCCCGTGCAGCAGTTCACCCGAACCATTCGCCTCAGCGGCGCGCGAGCAGAGCGCGGGCCGGCCCGATCGGCACTCCCGGCAGTCGCCGCAGCTCGGCACGAAGACGAGCACGACGTGGTCGCCGACCGCGATGCCGTCGACCCCGTCGCCGACCGCCTCGACGATGCCGGCGGCCTCGTGGCCGAGGGCCATCGGCAGCGGACGCGGCCGGGAGCCGTTGACGACCGAGAGGTCGGAGTGGCAGAGGCTCGCCCGCTCGATGCGCACACCGACCTCGCCGGGGCGGGGCGCGGCGACGTCGAGGGGCTCGATCGCGAGCGGGCGGCTCTCGGCGTAGGGGCGGGCGGCGCCCTGCGCACGGAGGACGGCGCTACGCATCCGTCGCCTCGAGGTAGCGCTCGATGACGCGGTCCGCGAGCAGCGGGATGATGCGGCCGACGCCGATGCGCTGGAAGTGCTCGGTCTCGCGGTGCGCGGCGAAGCCGGCCTCGTCGACGTAGCGCTCGAGGATGACGATCTCGTCGGGGTTCGCCACCCCGCGGTAGAAGTCGTAGGCGCGGTTCGCCGGCTCGGCGCGGCTCGCGGCGGCGAGCTCGCCGAGCAGCTCGAGCACGGTCTCGGCCTCACCGGGAAGCGGGAAGTAGCGGGCGATGACCTGGAACTGGGGTGCTGGCACGTGGGTCTCCTGTCGAATGGGAGCAGCAGGGCGAGTGAGAACGGCGGGGCCGCCCGGCCGGGGACCGGCCACGGGGCATCCGCTCAGCGCCGGGTGATCGACCAGAGCTCGACGTCGCTCGTCGAGACGGCCGTGGCCCCGCCCTTGAGGGCGGCGATCACGTCGTCCCGGCTCTGCACGAAGCCGGCCGCGACGTAGGGCGTGAGCTCGGCGAGCTCCTGCTGCTTGATGTAGGGGATGACCGGCCACGGCATGAGCTGCACGAGGTGCGGGCGGTTCTGCCGCACCGCGTTGGTGCTGCGCGGCAGCGTCGACCGGTCGGTGATGAAGACCTTCTGCATGGTGACCATGCCGAGCTGGTTGGCCTTCTGGATGAGCATGGTGCGGGTCGTGATGAGTCCTGGCGTGCCGATCTTGCGCAGGTACTCGACGCCGCCTCGGTCCTGGGCGAGACCGTCGCTGTTGTCGATGTTGACGAAGACGAACTTGCCCGCAGATGAGAGCGTCGAGACGAGGCCCTCGAGGTCGGGGAGCGCCACGTTCGCGGCGATCGCGACCTGGCACGGGCCGGCGAGGAACGCCTCGACCGACTCGGTGCCGTAGAGCGATGCGACGACCGGGTTGCGGTAGAGCCGCTCCTCGAGCGATCGGGGGAACTCCAGCACGTTCACCGCATTCCTGCCCTCATCTGCGGACTCGTTCACGGCAGCATCAGGCGACGAGCCCGAGTTTACCGGGGTTCAGCAGGTTCTTCGGGTCGAGCGCCGCCTTCACGGCGCGCAGCACCTCGAAGCCCGCGCCGAGCGATTCTGCCAGGTACGGCGCGCGCAGCAGGCCCACGCCGTGGTGGTGGCTGAGGGTCGCGTCGTGCTTCAGGATCACGGCGTTCGCGGCATCCCAGGCCGCGCGGTACCACTCGGCGCGCCGGTCGACCTCGACGTCGCCGCGAAGCGAGAAGTAGAGGCAGGCGCCGTCGACGTAGGCGTGCGACTGGTGGGCGGAGCCGGCGAGGGTGCCGGGCACGGCGTCGATCGCGGCGACGACCTCGTCGTAGATGGCAGGCAGGTCGCGCCAGCGGCCGATCATCTCCAGGGTGTCGGCGACGAAGCCGGGGCTGCGCTTGAAGCCCTCTGCGCTCTTGCCGGTGAGGTAGCGGGTGTCGAGCCAGCGCTCGAAGATCGCTGCGTCGTCGAGCTTCACCCCCGTCTCGGCGCAGATGCGCTCGCTGATCACGAGGCCGGCGTCGACGAGCTCCTGCGTGCCCTCGTCGGCGACGAGCAGCACGTTCTGCTCCGGCAGGTCGAACTGCACGCCGCTCTCGAGGTTGTCGTAGAGGCGCAGCGCCGCGGGGTTCGCACCCTGCTGCATGATCTGTCGGCAGGCCTCGAGGCCGGCGGCGAACGTCGGGAAGCCGTAGGCGATCGCGCGGCCGTACGACGGCAGCCGGTGCAGCTTGAAGCGGATCGTGGTGATGACGCCGAGCGTGCCCTCCGAGCCGATGACGAGCTGCAGCAGGTCGGGTCCGACGGCGGCGCGGGCGCTCTCTCCCACCGTGATGAGCGAACCGTCGGCCAGCACGACATCCATGCCGTAGACCATGTCCTCGATCTTGCCGTAGCGCGTCGACAGCTGGCCGGCACCGCGGCAGGCGACCCAGCCGCCGACCGTCGAGATGCCGTACGAGGAGGGCCAGTGGCCCATCGTCATGCCGTACTCCGACTGGATGAGCTCCTCGAAGACGTCGCCGAACATCCCGGCCTCGACCTCGACGATCTGGCTCTCCACGTCGAAGCTCACGAAGCGGTTGAGCTCGCACACGTCGAGCACGATGCCGCCGCGCACGGGCAGCGCGGCGCCCGTCACGTTGCTGCGGCCGGCCGAGACGGTCACGGGCAGGTCGTTGGCGTCGGCGATGCGCATGACGGCCTGCACCTGCTCGGTCGTCGAGACCTTCACGATCACGGCGTCCGGCGTCGCGGGCTTCCCCGCGGTCTCGCCGATCATCGTGCCGGCCCACCAGTCGCGGGTGCCCTCGACGACGGATGCCGCGTCGGTGACCACCTGGTCGGCGGCAGCTCCGAGCTCGGCGACGACGGCCACCGGAACGGCGACGACGTCCTCCTGGAAGGACGCCTCCTCGCCGATCGTCTCGATGCTCGCGGCGTAGTGCGGCTGGGTGGGCGCGCCCACCACGTAGTTGCCGCGGTTGTAACCGCGCTTGACGGCTTCCTTGCTGATCATTCGGACTCTCCCATCAGGATGGCGCGTTCGTGCGCCGTGGCGGTCTGGTAGGCGGTCACCTGCGCGGTGACCGCGGCGTCGCTGAGGCCGAGCTCGGCCTGCAGCAGTTGCCCCACGCGCGGCGCGGCGGCCGCGGAGGCGTCGCGGGCCATGAGGCGTGCGCGAGTGCGACGGCTCAGCACGTCGTCGACGCTCCGGGCCATCTCGTGGCGGGCCGAGTAGACGACCTCGGCCTCGAGGTAGGGCAGTCCGTCGACGATGGGCGCGGCGAGCGACGGGTCGTTGCCGAGGATGTCGGTGATGAACGGCGCCTCGTTGCCGTAGCGCTCCCCGAGGTGGGCGGCGAGGCCGCCGGAGGCGGTGACGGCCTCGGGGTCGTAGCCGGCCGCGCCGAGCAGGTAGGCGTCCTTCGTGACGCAGCGACGGCGTTCGCCGAGCACCTTCTGCGCGGCGTCGATCGTCTGCTGGGCCATGTGGCGCGAGGTGGTGAGCTTGCCGCCGACGACCGTCACGAGGCCGTCGCGGTCGGTGCGGATCTCGTGCTTGCGCTTGACGTCGATGGTCTTGCCGCCGGGCGGGGCGACGAGCGGGCGGCAGCCGCCGATGCTGCCGACGACGTCGGAGGGCTCGAGGTCGGTGTTCAGCGCGGTGCGCGCGCCCGAGATGAGGAAGTCCATCTCCTCGCGCGTGCAGTTCACGTCGTCGAGGTCGCCCGTGTAGTCCTCGTCGGTCGTGCCGAGGTAGGCGGTGTCGCCCCAGCGGGTGATCGTCGCGCGGCGGTTGCGACCGGGGATCGGGATCGTGACCGTGCAGTCGTTGCGGATCTTGGTCCACGGCACGGCGATGTGCACGCCCTTGGCGGGGCGGATGTTCGGGGCATCCGCCTCGGCGCCCGCGCCGTTCCAGTCGCGCAGCCACGCGCCCGTCGCGATGACGACGACGCCCGCGAGCGCGGCGATCTCGCGCCCGTCGACCTCGGCGACCACGCCGTTGACCTTCCCGCGGCTGCGGGTGACCTCGGTCACCTTCGCGCCGTTCAGGATCGTGGCGCCGTGGTGGGCGGCGGTGCGGGCGAGGGTGAGCGTGAGCCGTGCGTCGTCGGCACGCGCGTCGTAGTACATGAAGCCGCCGTCGAGGTTCTCGGCCTTGAAGGTCGAGCAGTGCGCGAGCACCTCGTTCTTCGAGAGCTTCTGGTGCAGCACGCCCTCGCGCCAGCCGCCCGCGAGGTCGTAGGTCCAGAGCAGGCTCTCGAAGCCGGCGGCGAGCCGGCGGTCGAAGACCCCGTCGTGCGAGAGCACCGGGAAGAGGAACGGCAGGCGCTGCACGAGGTGCCTGGCGTTCTTCCGCAGCCGCTGGCGTTCGAGCAGCGAGTGCCGCACGAGCGGCAGGTTGCCCTGCTCGATGTAGCGGAGCCCGCCGTGGATCATCTTCGACGACTTCGAGGAGGTGCCCGACGCGAAGTCGTCCTTCTCGAGGAGCGCGACTCGGTACCCCCGGAGCGCGGCGTCCATCGCGGCGTACGCGCCGGTGACACCGCCGCCGACGATGATCATGTCGAAGCGACCGCCCTCGACGTTCGCCACCTGCTCGGCTCGGCTGAGCTGCAGGGGTTCGACTCGGGTCATGCGCTCGCGCGCGGTGTCGGTCTTGCGGGCTGGCAGTCCTACCATCGTGTGGTTCTCTCTACTTCCGTGTTGCACGGCTCGTGGTGAGCCGGAGTTCGTTGTCGATGCGTTCGTTCCACGCCGCGCGGCGTTCTGCGCGCTCGTCGCCGCTGATCAGCGGCTCGAAGACCTCACCGGCGCCCATCGATGCCGCGGCCTCGTCGAGCGAGTTCCAGAGCAGCCCGTCGGAGCCGGCGAGGAACGCGGCACCGCGGAGGCTCGCGCCCTCGGAGGCCGGCAGGCGCCGCATCGGCACACCGACGAGGTCGGCCTGCATCTGGATGAGCGGGTCGCTCGCCGACATCCCGCCGCCGACGACGATCTCGGTGATCGCCGTGCCGGCGACCTGCTCGTCGGCCTCGGCGCTCGAGGCGACCGAGTGCGCGATGCCCTCGAGCACGGCGTAGGCGATCTCGGGCAGCGTCGTCGACATCGAGAAGCCCGTGAGCGAGGCCTTCGCCCTGGGCTCCATGACGGGCATCCGCAGGCCGGTGAGCGCGGGCACGAACATGACGCCCTTCGCCGACGAGACGGTCGCGGCGAGCTCGCTGATGCGCTTGGACGACTCGAACCAGCCGAGGGTGTCGCACACCCAGTCGAGGGCCGAACCGGTCGTGGCGGTGAACGTCTCGATGGCGAAGACGGATGTCCCGTGCCGCCGCCAGGCCGTGAGGGTGAGCGCCCCGTCGTACAGCCCGGGGTTCGCCGGCGCACCGCTGCCGATGACGAGGTCGACGAAGCTGCCGGTGCCGTGCACGCACATCGCCTGCCCCTTGCGGAGGCAGCCGAGCCCCACGGTGCCGGCGTGCTGGTCGCCCGCCGCGGCGAGGATCGGTACCTCGATGCCGAGCACCGAGGCATCCGTCACGCCGAAGTCGTCGGCGTCCTGCCGCAGTTCGGGCAGGAGCTCGCCCGGGAAGCCGAGGGCGTCGATCCACTCGCGTTCGTAGTCGTGACGCCCGAGCACGTAGGCGCCCGCCGAGGTCGCGTTCGTCGAGGTGGCCGCGTAGGTGCGGTCACGGGACAGGCTCCAGAGCAGCCACGTCTCGATCGTGCCGAAGCCGAGCCGGCCGGCCCGGTGCGCGGCGGCCACCTCCGGGGTCTCCCGCAGGTGGTGCGCCGCCCAGAGGTAGGGCGAGCGCACCCCCGTGGGACGGCCGACGGTGCGGATCAGGCGCTCGTTCCAGTCGGGCCCGAGGGCCGCGAGCTCGTCGGCGTAGCGGCTGTCCTGCCACACCATGGCGGGCACGAGGGCCCGCCCGGTGGACGTGTCCCAGAGCACGGTGGTCGCGCGCTGGGCGGCGATGGCGAGGCCGACGAGGGCGACCCCGTCGCCTGCCGCGCGGGCGATGACCGCGCGGCAGGCGTCGATGGTCTTGTCGAGGATCGCGTTCGCATCCTGTTCGACCACGCCCGCGACGGGAGTGCTGACACGGAGCGGGCGGTACTCGAGCGCGTGCACGAGTCCGTCGGCCGTGACCCACGCCGCACGCGTGCCGGTGGTTCCTTCATCGATCGCCAGGATCGCGGGTGTCGTCATGTCGGATGCCGCTTCGCTACTTGGCGGCCAGGACGGATGCCTCGGCGGCCACCTGCGCCGCGGCGTCGCTCTTGAACTGCGGGGCGTTCTGCTCCTCGTCGGGGCTGATCGCGGTGCGCGTCGGGTCCCACTTGATGATCGAGCAGATGATGAACGCGACGAGCGGCACGACCGAGAGGATGAGGAACGTCGGACCGAGGCCGATGCCCTCCTTGAGCAGCGGGAAGACGAGCAGGCCGAGGGCCGCGCCCGCGCTGCCGATGGCACCGATGATGCCGTTGGCGCCCGCTCGCAGCTCGCTGCGGAACGAGAGCGTCGAGAGGCTCTTGCCATTGGCGCCCGGGCCGCCCGAGTGGAACAGGATGAACAGCGACGGCACCACGAATGCGAGCCACAGGGGCATCGACTCGTAGAAGAAGCCGAGCACGACGAGCATCAGGAAGACCGCGCCGAAGCCCATCGCCGAGGCCCGGCGCAGGCCGAAGCGCTTGCCGATGACGGGCGACATGAACCCGCCGACGATGCCGAAGACGTTGAACACGAGGGCACCGAGCGTCGCGACGACGAAGTCCTCGCCGAACAGCGCGATGCTGATGATCGGCAGGTACCAGCCGACGGCGAAGTACTGGATCGACTGGGCCATCTGCACGGTCGCGGCGAGCACCGTGCGCGGCAGGTAGATGCCGCGGAAGATCAGGGCGACGTTCGCGAAGCCCTTGGTCGCCTGGTTCGTGACGGGGATGCGGTCCTCGACGGGCGCCGCGGTGAAGGTCTCACCGTAGATCTTCGTCATCGAGGCGGCGGCACGGCCGAGCTTCTCCTTGCGGGCGAGCCAGGTGGGGCTCTCGACCATGAAGATCGCCTGCAGCACGAAGAGCACGAGGGCGACGAGACCGGCGGTGCCGACCGAGTAGCGCCAGATCGAGTCGCCGACGTTCATGTTGTAGAACATGATCGCGAGCACGAGGTTCGAGCAGACCGCGACGTACCAGATGCCCTGCCAGGTGTTCAGGCGTGCCTTGAAGCGGGCCGGGGTGAACTCCGCGAGCAGCGCCATCGCGATCGCGAAGTCGATGCCGTAGGCGGCGCCGACGAAGAAGCGGCCGGCGAGCACCATCTCGAAGCTCGGGGCGAACGCGGCGAGCATGGCTCCGACGAGCGCGAGCACCTTGGCGATGAGGAGCGGAGGGATGCGGCCCCACTTGTCGGCGAGCCATCCGCCGATCGGGTTGAAGGCGATGGCGACCCACGACGCCATCGAAGTGAGGATCGCGACCTGCGTGGCGCTGAGCTCCATGTCCCTGGTCATCGGCCCGAGACCGGCGGAGAGCGCCGAGTTCGAGAACGCGTCGAGGAACAGCCCGCTGAGGGCGAGCCACCAGATCAGGCCAGCTCGACCGCCGATGCGCGAACGTGCATCGATAAAGGAGATGACGTCGCCGACGCCTCTCAGAACATGTTGTGCCACGTGTCCGACCTCTCTGTCGGGAAACCCTGTCAGAGACGCGCACAACCGAAAAAAGGGCAGACGAAAACCTCCAACAGGAGGTCTCCATTCTTACCCTATTGGTCACGACCGTAGCCGACCCCGTTGGCGTGCGTCAAGCCCGATTCGAACCGCTGGTCGCGGCATCCGTTCGGGTCGGCCGTTCCAGCTCTCGCGCTCGCGCCTCAGCGGCGGGGCGACGGCGTGAACAGCTGCTGCGCCCGTCGCCGGTATGCGCGCCGCTGCACCGCGAGCTGCACCGAGAGCGTCAGCACGCCGCCCGTGATGATGGCGACGAGGTTGATGCCGAGCTGCACGGCGGCACTGCCGGCCTGCGCCCACTCCCCCGCCGCAATGCCGACCGCGATCGCCCCGGCCGCGGGAATCGTCGTCACCGAGATGAGCACGCCGATGAGCGCGCCCGACTTCGCCGAGGTGAGCGAGAGCACGCCCGCGATGCCCGCGAGGAAGCCGACGACCCAGCTGAGCACGTTCGGCTCCCAGATGAACCGGGTGAGCGGATGGTTCGCCTCGAGCGGATCCACCGGGAACACGCCGATCGCCTGCTGCAGGAGCGCGAAGCCGATCGTCACGACGATGGCGCCGGCGTAGCCGATGAGCAGGGTCGCCGTCGAGCGCCACACGACCCGAGGCCGCCGCCGCACGATGCCGACCGCGATCGCGGCGAGCGGCCCGAAGTCCGGGCCGACGACCATCGCGCCGACGATGAGGATCGGCTGGTCGGTCACGACGCCGACCGCGGCGATGAGCGTCGCGACGGTCATGAACACGAGGAAGGTCGCCGAGAGCCGCACCTCGTCGTCGGTGCGCGCCTCGACCTCCTCCCACACGACCGCATCGTCGTCGTTGCCGAAGACGGCTGCGGCGCTGCGGCGGCGCTTGCGGCCGAGGGCGAGGTCGACCGACTCGATCGCGATCGATCCCTGCTCGTCGAGGCCGACGGCGTGCAGCTGGGCGAGCAGCCCGCTCGCGGCGTCGCGGTCGACGTCGCAGAGGAGCACGTCGCCCGCGGGGTCGAGACCGGCGCCGGGTAGCGCGATCAGGTTGGAGACGGGCGCGTCCGGCGAGCGGAGCACCCCGTCGACCTCGGCGCGGAGCGTCGGCGGAACGATCATCCTCACGTGCAGCACCGTGCCAGTCTGGCGCGATCGGATGGCGCGGCGGTCGCGCCGCGCGGAGGGCGGGCCTCAGGCCGTGGCGCGAGGAGCGTCGTCAGGCCGTGGCGGGCGTTCGGCCGGCTGCGCCGGCGAGGAGGCCGTCGAGCAGGCGGTCGAGCCCCCACGCGAACGCGGAGGGTTCGGCGCCGTCTGCTGCAACGAGGTGCGCGGTCGCCTCGGTGAGCGGGTGGCTCGCGGCATCCGACCAGAGCGCGCCTGCCGTGCTGAGGGCGGCGGTATCAGCCTCGACGGCACGCTCGGCGGCGTCGAGGGCAGCGACCCCGAGCACGTGGGCGCGCACGGCGTGGGCCGCGCGCGCGGCGTCGTCGAGCGACATCCCCTCGCCCTGGAACCCCGCGACGAGCGTCTCGTTCAGGCTCATCGCGTGCCGGCCGTCGAGCGGGCCGCTCGTGACGAGCACCATGGCGCCCGTGTGCTCGGCGAGCCGCGCGCGCAGGGCCGCGGCGAGCGCGTGCACCCGGTCGCGCCAGGCGCCGGCCGGGTCGGCTGCCGCGTCGAGGTCGAGGTCGGAGAGGAGCTCCTCGACCATCGCGCGCAGCAGCGCGTTCTTGGACGGGAAGTAGGTGTAGATCGCCGTGGGCGTGAGGCCGAGCGCCGCGGCGACCCCGCGCACGGAGACGGCGGCGAAGCCCTTCTGCTCGAGGATCTCGAACGCCGCATCGACGATGTCGACCTGGCTGACGCTGCGCCTCGGTCCGGGTTTCATGGTGCTCCTCGTGGGTCCTCACCACCGTACCCGCTGGCCGGCCCGCTCCCGGCCTCGGCTGGGCCCGGCCGTCGCCGATGCCGGCACGTGCCGCGCGCGCCGCCCTGTGGCACGCTGGAGTCCCGCGCCCCGTCGGCGCGCCGGAGAGGATCCGCCGATGTCGACCGAAGCACCCCGCACCGTGACCGTCATCGGCGACGCGCTCATCGATGAGCTGCGCGACCCGCGCGGCGCACGCGAGTTCGTCGGAGGCGCCGCCCTCAACGTCGCGGTCGGCCTCGCCCTCCTCGGCGAGCACGTGACCCTCGTCGCGATGCTCGGCGACGACGAGGCGGCCATGCGCATCCGCTCCTACCTGCGGGACTACGGCGTGCGCCTCGTCGAGAGCCCCTCGGCGCTCGGCACCTCGCGGGCCGTCTCCGACCGCACCGACGGCGAACCGCGGTACGAGTTCAACGAGGCCGCGCAGCGGCGGCGCATCCGCTTCGACGACGCCACACGAGCGGCGATCGACGAGGCCGACCTCGTCGTCGTCAGCTGCTTCCCCTTCGACGACGACGAGCAGACCGCTGAGCTGCTCGCGGCGATCGAACGGCCCCGCGACCGGCTCGCGATCGACGGCAACCCGCGCGCGGGCATGCTGCACGATCGCGAGGCGTTCCTCGCGAACTTCACGCGGGCGGCGGCCGGCTCACTGCTGGTGAAGGTCGGCGACGAGGACGGCGAGCTGCTGCTCGGCGCTCCCCTGTCGGAGTTCGTCGAACGGCTGCGCACTGCGCCGGCGGATGCCGCTGCGCACGGTGCCCCCGCAGTGCTCGCGACCGCCGGGCGCGACGGCGCGACCGTGTACGACGGCGAGCACGAGGTGCACGCCGCGATCGTCGAGCTGCCCGGCGCCGTCGTCGACACCATGGGCGCCGGTGACGCCACGCTCTCTGCGGTCGTGCACCACCTCGCAGTGCACGGCGTGCCGCGCACCGCCGGTGACTGGGCCGCCGCGCTCGGCGAGGCGATGACGGTCGCCGCCGCCACGGTGCGCCACGAGGGCGCGCTGCTGCGGATCCCGCGGCGCGAGGCGGTCGACCCGAGCTGATGCCGCTGCGAGAGACCGCCCGCTTGCGATGTCCGCGTCTACCGCTCGCCCGCCGACGGCCGCGTGGTTGAGTTTCCGGTCACGGATGCCGCGCGGGCGAGCTGAGCGACCGCAGGCGCAACTTCGGAGGTCTGCAGCGACTCGGGCGTTCAGTTTCGATGTTGTCCGATCCAGTGCAGATCTCCGAGATTGGCTGAGGGCTCAGCGCACGAATCGCACCTCGAGCACCTGCCACCGTCGAGCACGTACAGGCCCTCGAGCTCGAGGTCGCGGGGCCTGTCGGAGTCGCGACCGGAGCTCGTGTGGCTGTCCCAGTGCACGCTGGCGATCCCGGGCGCATCGGCGATGTCGGCGCGGCGGACGACGTACGGCTCGATCATGGGACACAGACGAGCTGCGAGGCATCCGCTACAGGAGCGGGCCGGGTGACGACCGCAACCGGCCCGTGATGGCCGAACCGGCAAGGATTCCGAGCGCGATCGCGACCATCGTCGAGGCCGTCGTCACGAGGGTGGAGGTCCCGGCCTGGTCGCCGCCGAGCAGTGTGGCGACGCCGACGAGCCCGATCGCCCCGGGCACGAGCAGCCAGAACGCCGGGAGGAAGCTCACGACGGCGGGCGGGCCGGTGCGTTGCCGAGCCACGAGCACGGCGACCGGCGTCATCACGAGGGCGCCGACGAACGCCGAGAGCACGCCGCCGAAGAAGACGTCGCCGATGACCTGCGCGCCGTACGCCGAGTAGAGCACGAGCAGGATCCACAGGATCGAGTCGCGGCGACCGCAGTTGTAGACGACGATGCCCACGCCGAACACGGCGACGGCGATCCAGGGCGCGATCGGGCCGATCGGCTGGGACGCCGTCGTGAAGTCGATGCGCGGCACCCCGACGAGCGCGGCGGCCCCGATGATGCCGACCGCGAGCAGCACGAGCTGCATGGTGCCGGCCGCGAGGCGGCCGCCGCCCGCCATCATCTGGCCCGTCGTGAGCTCGATGACCCCGGTCGTGAGGAGCGAACCGGGCAGCAGCGTCACGAGCGGTGCGATCAGAGCCGGCAGCACCCCCGGGTCGAGCCCGACCCTGATGAGCAGGAACACCGCGATCGAGACGACGAACGCGATGGCCACCGTCACGAGCGCCTGGTAGTCGCGCGAGGCGCGGGCGGAGAGGAGCTGGGCGGTGCCCGCGAACAGGCCGAGCACGGTGGCGACCGCGGCACCGGTCCACGACGCGCCGAGCAGCACCGAGAGCCCGGCGGAGAGCAGCGCGTACGCGACGACCCGCTGCACCGGCGAGAACGGCAGCGGCTGCCCGCGGAGCTTCCGGATGCGGCGCTTCGTCGTCGCCGGGTCGATGGCACCGCTGCGAGCCGCCTCGATCGTGCGGTTCAGCGCATCGATCTGGGACAGCGTCAGCTTGCTGTGCCCGCTCGAGACGGCGCCGGTGCTGAGCTCCTCGACACCGCGAGACGACACGATCAGGGCGGTCGGGAAGACGATGATCTCCGTCGCCGGCGCCCCGTTGACCGTGGCGATGTCGTGCAGCGCAGCGTGCACGGTGGTCACGGAGTATCCCGCGTCGATCATCGCCTCGCCCGCCGTTTCCATCGCGGCGAGCGTGACGGCGGGCGGCGGGGCGTTTCCCGCCGGGAGGCCGCCGGGCGTGAGCACTCCCGCGGTGACCGGGCCGGTCTCCGTCGTCTCGTCAGTCGTTCCCGGCCGGCGGATCGCGAAGAGGACGGCGGCGCTCGCGAGCAGCACGAGCGCGGCGATGATCCACGACCACGGCGACTCGTCGTCGTCGAGCACCGCGGGCGGCACGGGCTCGAGCACGGGCGCCTCCGACGGGGTCTCCGTCGGAGCGGGCGGCGTCTCGGTCGCGGGCGCCTCGGTGGCGGGCGGTGTGGTCGGGGCAGGTTCCTCGGTCGGCACCGGCTCGTCGGTCGGCTCCGGCTCGGGTTCCGTCGTCGGGGTCGGGGTCGGCGACTCCACGGGCTGGTCCGAGGCCGGCGGCTCCTCGGCCGATACCGCCGCCCACGCCACGGTCGGCGAGGTGATGAGACATCCGATGCCGCACCAGCCGGCGGCGGCGATCGCTCCGACCGCGATGACGATCCGCACCCGCCCCCCGGCTGACATGACGCTCACTGTAGTCTCGGCCCGCGATGCGGCTCAAATGCCGCGGTGCACATCGGAGGCAACGAGGCACGCCGGAGGACGGGTATCGGGTACCTCCCACCCGACGCGTTGCCTCTCACGCAATGCGACCCTGCGTCCGCTGTGTCAGCGGAGGACTCCGGCGCGGTAGGCCGCCTCGGTGCGGGTCGATGCGCCGAGCTTGCGCAGGATCGCCGAGACGTGCACGCTCGCGGTCTTGCCGCTGATGAAGAGCCGTTCACCGATCTGGCGGTTGCTGAGCCCCTCGGCGATGAGTTCGAGCACCTGACGCTCGCGGGCGGTGAGTTCGGCGATGACATCGTCGGATGCCCCGGCACCCGCGATGCCCGGAGCGCCGCTGCCGCTCGCCGCCCTGCTGCGGCCCGAGCCCATGCCGCCGTCGAGGGCGAGCCCGGCCGCCGCGGCGACCTGTTCGACGCGATCGCGCACCGCGCCGACCCCGCCGCTGAGTGCGAGGTCGAAGGCGCTCTGCAGGGTGACCTTGGCTGCGGCCCGGTCGCCGAGTGCGAGCTCGGCCTCGCCCTGGCGGGTGAGGGCGTAGGGAGCGAGGTAGCCGGGTGCGGTGGGCGCGGCCGCGGCCTTCGCGGCGGCCTGCCAGGCCTCGGCGTCGGACCCGGCGGTGCCGCTGGGCGCCTCGGCGAGTTCGGCCTCGAAGAACGCCGCCCAGATCTCCTGCGTCGGCCAGTTGTGCATGGCGGCGAGCACCTCGCGGAGCGCCGGTTCGGCCGCGCCGATCTCTGCGGCGAGGGCATCGGGAATGCCGCCGGCACGCTCGCGGCCGGCACCGTCGCCGGAACGGGCAGCGCCCACGACACGAGCCGCGACCCAGACGAGCGGAAGGCCGTAGCCGGGCAGCGGCAGCCCGCGCTCGTCGAGCACCCGCTTCGCCTCGCGCCAGGCGCCGGCGACATCGCCTCCGGCGAGCGCGACCTCGGCGGCGACCCGACTGACGCTGAGTCGGGTCTGCTCCTCGACCTCCATGATGTCGGTCATGGTCGAGCGGACCCTGCGGAACTCCTCGGCCGCACGCACCGGGTCGCCGAGCCACAGGATCGACCAGATGCGCGCCCGCTGCAGGTACACCCCGAACGGCCCTGGCGGGTCGAGGGCGAGTGCGCGTTCGATGAGCGCCGCGGCACGATCCCACTCGCCGAGCGCGAAGAGCGGGTCGACCGCGTTGGAGGCGAGGATGAGGCCGGAGCTGCGCTCGACGCCCTGGGCCCGTGCCTGTTCGAGCCCCTGTTCGGCGAGGCGCACAGCTTCGGCGTAGTTGCCGACCAGGAAGTGCAGGTCGGAGGCGTTGACCCAGTAGCGCAGCATCGCCGCACCGTCGCCGTGCGCGAGTTCCTTCGCACGTTCGAGGCCGGCGAAGCCCGCCTCGACCTCGCCGCGGCTCGCGCGGCTGACGGCGGCCACATTGGCGGCGAGCGAGGCGTAACGCGGCGATTCGACCTCGAGCGCGACCTCGAGCGCGCGCTCGGCCGTGTCGACGGCTTCGTCGAGCTGCCCTTCGATCATGAACCGGCCGGCGAGCACGATGAGCACCGTCATGCGGAGTTCGCTCGGCCGATCGCCGAGCACCTCGAGCGCTTCTTCGAGCACCGGGATCGACCCCGGCCGCCCCACGCTGGCGAGGTCCATCGCCTTGTCGCGCAGGAATCGGGGGTACTGCGGCTCATCGCGGGGGCACTCGGCGAGCGCGGCCTTGACGAGGGCGAGGCTCCGCTCGCCCTCGCCGGCGTTTCGGAGGTGCGAGGCGGTGCGCCCCATGAGCTCGAGCTTCGTCATGCCCGCCGAGTGCTCGGGCTCGGGAACCACGTCCCACAGGCCGATCGCTCGTTCGCCGAGCTGCGCGGCGGTGCCGTACGCGGCTGCGGAGCGGGCCTCGCGCATCGCCTGGATCGTGGCGGGGAAGGCGCGCGCGGCATCGTGCGCGCCGAGCCAGTGGAACGAGATCTCGGCCGCGAGGCGCCGGGTGCCGGTCGTGGCCGCCGCCTCGTAGGCCTCGGCGTACCGCGAGTGGAATCGGGCCCGTTCGCCGGGCAGCAGGTCGGCGAGGATCGCCTCGCGCACGAGAGCGTGCCGGAACGCGTAGTCGTCGCCGTCGATCGTGAGCACGCCGGCCAGCACGCTCTCGCGGGCCGCGAGTTCGAGGTCGCCGGCCGTGCCGGGGAACACGGCCTCGAGCAGCGCGTGCGAGATGCGCACTCCCCCGACGCTCACGACGCGCAGCAGCGCCTGCGCCGAATCGCTGAGGCGCTCGTAGCGCGCGAGGAGCAGCTCGCGCAGCGTGTCGGGCAGCTCGCCCTCGTCGCGGCAGCCGTCGAGCCCGACGAGCTCTTCGATGAAGAACGGCACGCCGTCGCTGCGCCGGAACACCGTGTCGATGACCGCGTCCGTCGGCGGCTCGCCCACGAGCGACTTCGTGAGCTTGCGCACCTGCGCGCGGGTGAGCCGCGAGAGCTCGCGGCGATCGACCCAGCGGTCGCGCTCGGCCTCGGAGAGGAAGGCGCGCAGCGGATGCCCGCGCGTCACGTCTTCGCTGCGGTAGGTGAGCACGGTGAGCACCCGGCTCGACCCGAGCGCACGCAGCAGGAACCGCAGCAGTGCGAGCGTCGCAGCGTCGACCCAGTGCAGGTCTTCGATGACGAACACGACCGGCCGCTCGCGGGAGACGGTCTCGAGGAGCACCGCGATGCCCTCGTGCAACTGTCCGGTTGCGGCGCCGATGCCCGCCGGAGCCGCTGCAGCGGTGGCTGCGGCGTCGGGGTCGGATGCCGCGAGCTCGGGCAGGAGCGCCGCGAGCGCCGCTCGGCCGGGACCGGCCGCCTCGAGCACCCGCTCGGGCCCGATGTCGGCGATGAGCGTGCGCAGCGCCGCCTTCACCGGCGCGTACGGCGCCGCGACACTGCCGAGGTCGACGCACTGCCCGGCGAGCAGGCGCACATCGGACGGCAGCGAGCGCTGGAACTCGCGCACGAGCCGGGTCTTGCCGATGCCCGCCTCGCCGCCGATGATGACCGTGAACGGCGCGCCGGCGCGCACCTCGTCGAGGTGCTCATCGAGCCTCGCGAGGTCGGCGTCACGGCCGACCATGGCCGCCGCTGACGTGGTCACGATCTCATCGTGCCACGTCCCTCCGACAGCGGCAGCCTCCGCGGCATCCGTGATCGCGCTCGGCGGAATCGCCGACACGGTCGCAGGCGCCGTCGTGGCCGCCGTCGCCTCCGCGATCGCCGTCGCGATCACCGCAGGGCGAGGCGCGGCGCGCGGTGCAGGCGGCGGCGAAGGACCGGTTCCGACGACGCCCCCGCGTCGTCGGAACCGACCTCGTCGATGCCACGCTGCAGCCCGAGCTCCCGCTCGGCACGGTGCACGTCGCTCTGGTGCGCGTGCAGTGCGATGAAGTCTGCAGAGAACTGCATGTTGCCCTCCCCGGGTGTCTCCGATCGTGCGACCGGATGCCTCCAGCGTGTGCTCTGAGGCACCTGAGGCTCATCGGGCGATCGCCCTATTTCACTGCGGCTGCCGCCTCAGATCCGTCTGAGGCGGCAGGCACGAGGCGGCAGGCGGCGGTGATCAGTGTGCGATCGTCGGCGTGCGACGGTAGCCGTCGCGGGCGAACTGCACGACCGCGGCGGAGACCGCCACGACGGCGATCAGCGCGACCGCTGCGAGGAACAGGATCGAGAACATGGCGCACCTCCCTTCTGCATGAACCGGCGGAATCCGATGGAAACCGAAGAAACCTCAGAGCAGCCTGCCTGGGCCGTCGGCCGACGTCGACAGTGCGACCACCGAGTCCGGTGTCGGGGTGCCTTCGGGGGTCAGCACTGAGGGCTCCGGTGCGCCCCATCGGCGGACGAGCGGCACGACGCCGGCCCAGACGGAGTGGTCCTCGCCGTCGTCCTCCGCCTCCGAGGCCCCGGCCGCCCTCGTCTTCACGACCACGTCGTCCAGCCGGAGTCGCAGCACCCTGGTGGCGGCGATCTCCTTGCGGGTCATGGCGCGCACCTCGGCGGGGCGGCCGGGCATGAGCCGTTCCGAGAGCGCGAGCAGCGCGGCATCCGCCGCCTCGCCCTCAACCGGCTCGAGCACGCCGTAGACGACGGCGCTGCGGTAGTTCATCGAGCTGTCGAAGAGCGAACGGGCGAAGACGAGCCCGTCGAGCGCGGTCACGGCGAAGGCCACGGTCCGGCCCTCGGATGCCGCGCGCAGAGCGAACCCGCCGCCGGTCGAGCCGTGCACGAGCAGGTACTCGCCGTCGCGGGCGTAGCCCATCGGCACGACGATCGGCACGCCGTCGGCGGCGACGGCCAGGTGGCCGACGAGTTCGGTGTCGAGGAGCTCGAAGAGCGCGTCGCGGTCGGTCGTCTGGCGCTCCGACATGCGGCGGATGCGTCGGGGCGCGGGTGCTGGGGATGCCTGGTCGATCGTGGTCACGATTCGAGTCTCGGCCGTACACTGGTCGCATTCACAGTCCAGTTCTCGCAATTCCGAGCAGTCCAGTGAGGAGCGCCGCGTGGACGGTCCGATCATCACCCTCGACCGCGCCTCCGGCCTGCCCATCGGTGCCCAGCTCGTGACCGCGCTGCGGCAGGGCGTGCTCGACGGCAGCCTCCGCCCCGGCGACCCCGTGCCGTCGACCCGCGCCCTCGCGAAGGCGCTCGGCGTCTCGCGGAGCGCCGTCGTCTCGGCCTACGACCAGCTCGCCGGCGAGGGCTACCTCGAGACCCGGCAGGGTGCGGCGACACGCGTCGCCGAGATCCAGCCGCTCCTCGACCCGGCTGGGGGCGCCACGGCGACCGCGCCGACGGCACCGGCGACGGCACCGGTGCCATCGGCACCCACGACCGAGCGCCCTGTGGAGCCGCGCATCAACCTGCTGCCCGGCCGGCCCTCGACCTCGCGCATCGACACCCGCGCCTGGCGAGCAGCCTGGCGGCAGGCCGCCGCGCTCGAGGTGCCCGCGGATTCGCCGCCGCTGTTCGGCGTGCCGCGGCTGCGCGCCGAGATCGCCGATCACCTGCGGCATGCGCGCGGACTCGCCTGCTCGCCCGACGACATCGTCGTCACCGCCGGCACGAGCGAGGCGCTCGGGCTCGTGGCATCCGTCGTCGCGCACCTCGCCGGGCGGCCGCCGCTGATCGCGATCGAACATCCCGGCTACCCGTCTGCGCGCCGCCTGTTCGAGCGGCGGGGCGCCCGAACGGCGCCCGTCACCGTCGATCGCGACGGCTTCGACGTCGGCGCCCTGCGGCGCCTGCCCGGCCGGCCCGACGCCGTCATGGTCACGCCGAGCCACCAGTACCCCCTCGGCGGGCGCCTCCCCGTCTCGACCCGCCTCGACCTCATCGCCTGGGCGCGGGAGACGGGCGGGCTCGTGATCGAGGACGACTACGACAGCGAGTTCCGCCACCTCGGGCCGCCCCTGCCCGCGCTGGCCTCCCTCGACGACGCCGGCAGGGTCGTGCTCGTCGGCAGCTTCTCGAAGGTGCTGACGCCGTGGATCCGGCTCGGCTACCTCGTGCTGCCGCCGTCGAACCGCGAACTGCGCGCGGCGATCGCCGGGGCGCGCGACGATGAGGCCTGCCCGGTGCCCGGCGTCGCGCAGCACGCGATCGCCGAGCTGCTCGCGAGCGGCGCCGTGCGGCGGCACATCGCGGTCTCGCGGCGCGAGTACGCCCATCGGCGCGGGCTCGTGCTCGCTGACCTCGACGGCCTGCCGGGGGCTCCCCTCTCCGGACTCGCCGGCGGGCTGCACGCGGTCGTCGAGCTGCCGGATGCCGCGGCATCCGCTGCCCTCGTGACCCGGCTCGCGAGCGAGGGTGTCGCCGTCGCACCGCTCTCGGACTACTCCGCGGTGCTCGGCGACGAGCGGCCCGGCATCGTCTTCGGCTACGCGGCGCCGAGCGACACCCAGCTCGTCGAGGGGCTCGCGCGCATTCGCAGCGCCATCCTCGACGGCCTCGCCGGCCCCTGGCCCTCCTCCCCACTCCACCCGCCCGGCTCGACGACGTGAACGGGCCGGATTCCCGGCCCGAATGTCACCTTCGGCTCGCTGTCGCGAACCTGCCGCAGCAGATAGGGTGAACCGACCGGCGCGCCGAGGGTGGCGTGCCACCCCACGGTTGGAGGCCCGGTGAGGCGAGCAGTCGGCAGAATCGCGGCATCCGTCGCCGTGGGAGTGCTCGCGATGTCGGGCGCGCTGCTGCTGAGCGGATGCGTCGCAGCCCCGACCCCGCCACCGGTCACGGTCGTCGCGACCGTCACGGCCACCCCGAAGCCCAAGCCGACTCCGACTCCGACCGCCGCGCCGCCCGTCGAGCCCGCCCCCGCGCCGGCCCCCGAGCCCGTGCCGAACGCGCCGGCGCCCGTCTACGAACCCGGCCCCGCAGTCGACCTCGGCGCGCGCGACGGCGCCAACGGCACCCCATCGCTCGACGGCTCCGGCATGCCGATCAGCTACGTCGTGGTCTCGGGCGACAGCTTCTTCGACATCGCCCAGCGCTTCGACCTGCCGCAGCAGCAGATGCTGCGCATGAATCCGCAGGTGCACGACTTCGGCGAGAACGTCTACATCGGCGACGTCATCAACCTCGACTGGACCAAGACCGGATGACCCTGGCCGCCGCGGTCGACGTGATCGTCACGATCACCCCCTGGAACCCGTGGCCGGTCGCGATCCCCCTGGTGGTGCTCGTCGTGGCCGTCGTGGTCTCGATCGTCGGCACTCGGCGCCGCTCGAAGCCGATTCGCGAGCTCGGGTACGTCCTCTTCATCGTCTCGGCGCTCACCGCCGGCGGCATGGCCTGGGTGCTCTCGGGCATCTGGGACACGCGGGCGCGCGAGCAGGCCCTCGAGGAGCTCGGCTACATCTCGCCGACGTTCAGTGGCGGGATGGGCGTCTCCGAGCGCGGCCTGGCGCCCATCGACTTCACGGCGGAACTCGACGACGGCACGCGGGTCAACGGGGTGCTCGTCGACCAGGGCGGCGGGCGCTGGCTGGTGAAGGTCGACGACTGAGGCCTACGCGGCGCGCCCTGCATCGGGTCGCCCTGCGTGCTCAGGCGAAGAGCGACTGACCCACGAACTCGCCCTCGGAGACCCCGCCGGGCACCGCGAAGATCGCCGAGCCGACGTGCTTCAGGTACTCGTTCAGTCCGTCGCGCGCGAGACTCGTCTGCACGTCGATGAACTGCTGCGGCGAGCGCTGGAACGACAGGAAGAAGAGTCCGGCGTCGAGCCGGCCGAGCGAGTCGTTGCCGTCGACGAAGTTGTATCCCCTGCGGAGCATACGAGCTCCGCCGTTCGTCGTGGGGTGCGCGAGCCGCACGTGCGCGTTGGTGTCGATGAGCGGCGCATCGGTCGCGCCGGTCTTCTCGAAGTCGGGCTCGGTGAACTCGGTGCCGCCGGAGAGCGGCGCCCCCTCGCCCTTCGAGCGACCGACGAGCATCTCCTGCTCGCCGAGCTGCACGCGGTCCCAGTTCTCGATGATCATGCGGATGCGCCGGGCGACGAGGTACGAACCGCCCGCGAGCCAGGCGGGCTCGTCGGCTGCGTGCACCCAGATCTGGTCGTCGACGGTGGCCTGCTCCTCGGCCTTGACGTTCGCGGTGCCGTCCTTGAACCCGAAGAGGTTGCGCGGGGTCGCCTGCGTCGTCGACGTCGACGAGGTGCGGCCGAAGCCGAGCTGCGACCAGCGCAGGCTCGCCCGCCCGAACGCGATGCGGCTGAGGTTGCGGATCGCGTGCACGGCGACCTGCGGGTCGTCGGCGCAGGCCTGGATGCAGAGGTCGCCGCCCGAGATCTCGGGCACGAGCGCGTCGCCCTGGAACCGCGGCAGCGGTTCGAGCATCGCCGGACGCCGGGCCGCGAGGCCGAACCGGTCGGCCCCCGATGCGTCGGTGAAGAGACCCGGACCGAACCCGAAGGTGATCGTGAGCCCGCTCGCGGGCAGGCCGAGCGCTTCGCCCGTGTCGACCGGCGGCGCGTAGTCGGAGCCGCCGACGGCCCCGCCCTCGGCGACCTCGAGGCCCTGGCTCAGCCGAGCCGCGGCATCCGTCCACTCCCTCAGCAGCGCGATCAGCCCGTCGCGGTCGAGGGTGTCGACGACGTCGAAGGCGGCGAAGTGCAGGCGGTCCTGCGCGGGGGTGACGATGCCGGCCTGGTGCGCGCCGAAGAACGGGTAGACGGATGCCGCGGGGCTCGCCGCCCCGGCACCGCCGGTCGCCGCGACCGCGACGCCGGCCCCGGCGGCAGCACCGACCACCGCGCCGGCCGCGCCCGCGCCGAGCAGCCCGAACAGACCGCGGCGGCTCACGCCACTCGCGGGGTGAGGAGCCGACGGAGAAGGCGACTCGAAACCCTCGCCGGCGAGAGCCGGGGTTCGAGACGCGCCCTCCTGCGTCGGCTGCTTCTCACCCTGCGCTTCGTCGCTCATCAGACCCCGAGCACCGTTGCGGTCAGCTGCGAGAGCGGCTCGGCGAGTGCGTTGACCTGGTCGCTGAGCGCCTTCGTGTCGGCGTCGGTCAGCGTCGCGTAGTCGACGAAGCCCGACTCGAGCGAGCCGTACTCGGCGAGCGCCGCCTCGAGCGCGGTGAACTGCTCGTCGATCTCGGTCGCGAGCTCGGCGCCCTCGTCGCCCTTCGACTCGGCGAGCGCCCGGACCGCGCCGAACGCGACGCCTGCGCCCTGCACGTTGGCGGCGAAGTCGGAGAGGTCGGTGCCCGACCACCAGTCCTCCTCACCGGTGATCTTGCCCGCTGCGACCTCATCGAGGAGGGCGATCGCGCCGTTCGAGATGTCGGCGAGCGAGACGGTGAAGTCCTTCGCGGTCACGAGCTCGTGCAGCTCCGCGACATCCGCGACGAGGCCGTCGGCATACGCCTGGCGCTCCTCAGGGGTCGACGGCGCCCAGTCCTTCAGCGCGTCCTGACCGTCGGAGTTCAGGTCGCCGGCCGCCGGCGGCCAGAGGTCCTTCTCGATGCGGTGGAAGCCGGTCCACTCGAGGCCGTCGGCGACGGCGTCGACCTCGCGGAAGTCGATCTTCGGGTCGAGGTCGCCGAACGCCTCTGCCGTGGGCTCGATGCGCTCGTAGGGCACGCGGGTCGCGGCGAAGAGCGAGCGGGCGGTCTCGTCGTCGCCGGCGGCGTACGCGGCGGCGAACGTCTCGACGAGCGGCAGCAGCTCGGCCGACTGCGAGCGCACGTACCCGAGGTACTCGGTGACGGCCTGGTCGGTGAGCGCCTGGTCGTCGGCGGAGACCTCGGAGGCCTCGCCCGTGACGTTGAACTCCGCCAGCCCGATCGGGGCGCCCACCTGCTGGAACTTGCACGCCGTGTAGTAGGTGCCCGGTTCGAGCTGCGCGGTGAAGTCGACGGTCTGACCCGGGGTGACGTTCTCCTTCTCGCCCACGATGCGCAGCTGGTCGTCGGCGAGGATCTCGAACTCGTTGACGTCGGAGCCGGTGTTGGCGAGCGTGAACGTCACGGCGCCGGCGGGTGCGGTGGCGGTGGCCACGGCGCATCCGTCGTCGGTGATGTCGACCGCGATCGCCGAGGCGAGGTCGGATTTCGCGACGCAGCCGGTGAGGGCGAGCGCGAGTGCGGTCACGGCGGCGGATGCCGCGAGGGCGCGTCGGGTCATGGATGCTCCTGGAGTCGGGGTGGGTGAGACGTGGTGCCGGTCGGGTCAGCTCGCCGCAGCGGGCGTCACGGCCGGCGCGGAAGCGGCAGCGGCAGCGGGCGCAGGCGCTGACGCGGGACGGCGTCGCCGGTGCAGCATGCCGAGGTAGAGCGTCGTCGTGATGACGACGTAGAGGATCCAGGCGACGACCTGCGCCCAGGTCGGCTCGGGCGTGAAGTTGAAGATGCCGCCGAGCAGCGTGCCGTACCAGCTGCCGGGGGGCACGAGCTCGACGAGGCTGAACGCGTGGGTGCCCCAACCGGGGATGACCGACGCCTCCTGCAGGTCGCCGATGCCGTACACGAGCACGCCGGCCGCGACGAGGATGAGGAAGAGGCCGGTCCAGGTGAAGAACACCGAGAGGTTGATGCGCACGAGCCCGCGCGAGATGCCCCACGAGATGACGATCGCGGTGACGATGCCGAGCAGGGCGCCCGTGGTGCCGAGCACGGGGTCGTTGCCGCCCGATACGTTGGCCCAGACGAAGAGGGCGGTCTCGATGCCCTCGCGGCCGACGGCGAGCGCGCCGAGCAGCACGATCGCGAACCACGAACGGTCGACCGCGGCATCCACCTGGCCGCGCAGCTCCTTCGAGAGGCCCGCGCCGTGCGTGCCCATCCAGAAGATCATCCACGTCACGAGCGCGACCGCGACGAGGGAGAGCACGCCGCCGAGCACCTCCTGCGCCTGGAAGGTCATCGCGTACGGGCCCCAGGTGAGCAGTGCACCGACGCCGAGCGAGACGGCGACCGCGATGCCGATGCCGAACCAGAGGCGGCCGAAGAGGTCGCGGCGATCGATCTTGCCGAGGTAGGCGATGAGGATGCCGACGATGAGCCCTGCTTCGAGGCCTTCGCGGAGGCCGATCAGGTAGTTGGCGAGCACGCGCGTCTCCCGGGTACGAACGGAGTGGATTGAGCTAAGGCTAACCTAAGTATCGCGATCGGGCGAACCCTGGACGCGACGCCGGATTCCCACGCTGCGCACGGTTTTCGAGGGCGGGCGACACCGGCCCGTCACGGGGCGTAGCGTGGGAACGTGCTGACTCCGCCGAAGACCGACAAGCGACCCATCGAACGCGTGCACCACGGCGACGTCGTCGTCGACGACTACGAGTGGCTACGCGCCAAGGACGACCCCGAGGTGCTCGCGCACCTGCACGAGGAGAACGCCTACACGAAGGCGAGGACCGAGCACCTCGCGATCCTGCAGGAGCAGATCTTCGAGGAGATCACCACCCGCACCAAGGAGACCGACCTCAGCGTGCCCACCCGCGAGGGCGACTGGTGGTACTACACCCGCACGGTCGAGGGCCGGGAGTACGGCATCCACTGCCGGGTGCCCGCCGCCGGCCCCGACGACTGGGAACCCCCGGTGACGGATGACTCGGGCGCCCCCTTGCCCGGCGAGCAGGTGCTGCTCGACGACAACGCCGAAGCGAAGGGTCACGACTTCTACTCGCTCGGCAGCTTCGACGTCACCGCCGATGGAGCGACCCTGCTCTACGCGATCGACCTCGAGGGCGACGAGCGGTACACGATCCGGCTGCGTTCGCTCGACGGCTCCGGCCGCGAGTACGCCGACGTCATCGAGGGCACCTCGAGCGGCACGACCTTCGACCCCAGCGGGCGCCACGTGTTCTACGCGACCGTCGACGAGTCGTGGCGGCCCGACACCATCTGGCGGCACGAGATCGGCACCCCGGCATCCGACGACGTCTCGGTCTTCACCGAGCCCGACGAGCGCTTCTGGCTCGGCGTCGGCGTGACCCGCAGCCGCAGGTTCCTCGTCATCGAGGCGGGCTCCAACGTCACGAGCGAGACCTGGCTGCTCGACGCCGCCGATCCGACCGGCGAGTTCTCCGTCGTCTGGCCCCGCAAGGACGGGGTGGAGTACGACGTCGAGCACGTCGTCGCCGGCGGCACGGACCGCCTGCTCATCGTGCACAACGACGAGGCCGTGAACTTCGAGCTCGTGAGCGTCGCGGCATCCGACCCGCAGGGCGACCGTCGCGTGCTGCTGCCGCACGACCCGGCCGTGCGCCTCGAGGGCGTCGATGCGTTCCGCGACTTCGTCGCCGTCGAGTACCGCCGCGAGGGGCTGCCGCGCGTCGCCGTCGCGAAGGTGCCGGCCGCCGGCCTGCCCGCCTCGGCGACGCCCGACGACACCCTGCACGAGCTCGCCTTCGACGAGGCGCTCTTCTCGGTGGGCCTTTCGGGCAACCCCGACTGGGCCCAGCCGACGCTGCGCATCGGGTACACGAGCTTCGTCACCCCCTCGACCGTCTACGACGTCGTCGTCGCGACCGGCGAGCGCCGGCTGCGCAAGCGCCAGGCCGTGCTCGGCGACTACGACGCGACCCGCTACTCCCAGCGCCGCGAGTGGGCGACGGCCGACGACGGCACGCGCATCCCGGTGTCACTCGTCTACCGGCACGACCTCGTCGACCTCGGCACGCCCGCACCGACGCTGCTCTACGGCTACGGCTCCTACGAGCACTCGATCGACCCCGGCTTCGGCATCCCGCGCCTGTCGCTGCTCGACCGCGGCATGGTCTTCGCTGTGGCGCACGTGCGCGGCGGCGGCGAGATGGGGCGGCTCTGGTACGAGCATGGCAAGAAGCTCGAGAAGCGCAACACCTTCACCGACTTCGCGGCGGTCGCCCGACACCTCATCGACGAGGACATCACGGCGCCCGACCGACTCGTCGCGCAGGGCGGCAGCGCCGGCGGCCTCCTGATCGGGGCCGTCGCGAACCTCGCTCCGAAGTACTTCTCGGGCTTCCTCGCCGAGGTGCCGTTCGTCGACCCGCTGACCTCGATCCTCGATCCGTCGCTGCCGCTCACGGTCATCGAGTGGGACGAGTGGGGCAACCCGCTCGACGACGACGAGGTCTACTCCTACATGAAGTCGTACTCCCCCATCGAGAACGTGCACGTCAACCACTACCCGCCGATCCTCGCCGTGACGTCGCTGAACGACACCCGCGTGCTCTACGTCGAGCCGGCGAAATGGGTTGCGAAGCTGCGCGACGTCGGCGCCGACCCGCTGCTGAAGATCGAGATGGCCGCCGGGCACGGCGGCGTCTCGGGCCGGTACGCGGCGTGGCGCGAGCGCGCGTTCGCCTACGCGTGGGTCGTCGACGCGGCCGGGGCGCACCCCAGCGGCGAGTGACCGAACGCGCTCTTCTCAAACGAGGCAGATCTCACATGGACAGAGGATGCCCCTGCATGACGAGCCGCTCAGAACAACGTGGGTTCTCGCGACCCCGGGCTGGGATACATCCTCATCCCGAGTGAGCAGCTTGAGGAAGGCGACGTTATGTGCGGCACGCTACCGCGACGCCGTGCGCATATATAAAGATTCGGCGGTTTTTTTACACGTTCTCGCTTCGTGTCAAATGCTTTGACACGTGACACCACGTGACACCTTCGACCGGAGCCGGTCGGCCGTCGGTGACGTCAGCGCAGCCGCTCGTAGGTGATGTGCGTCGCGAGCGGGGTGTTCAGCACATCGACGGGAGTGAGCGACGGGCCGGCGAACCCCTCGAAGAGCCGTTCGCCGCTGCCCAGCATGATCGGCGAGATCGTGACGATGATGCGGTCGATGAGGCCGGCGGCGAGGTACTGGCGCACGGTGCTCGCGCCGCCCGCGATCGAGATGCGCCCGTCGCCGACCGCAGCTCTCGCCTGCGCGAGCGCGTCCTCGATGCCGGTCGTGACGAAGTGGAACGTGGTGCCGCCCTCCATCGGGATCGGGTCGTGCGGGTGGTGCGTGAGCACGTAGACCGGCCCGTGGTACGGCGGTTCGTCGCCCCACCAGCCCTTCCACTCCTCGTCGGTCCACTCGCCGCGAATTGGCCCGAACATGTTCCGACCCATGATGTAGGCGCGCGGCGCGAGGATCTGCTCGACGATCGAGGCGTTCTCGTCGGGTTGCTCGAACATCCACCGGTGCAGGTCTTCACCGCCCTCGCCCAGCGGGTCGGTGCGCGTCTGGTTCGGCCCGGCGACGAAGCCGTCGAGCGAGATCGAGAGGTTGGCCGTGACGAGGCCGTCGTTGAACGTCATGCGCGACACCGTACGCCGCCCCGCCGACACCCGCACCGGTGCATGCGAACGCACCGATTCAGCGCTGAGCGAGCACCGTTCCGGATGTCGCGGGCCGCTGCAAGACTGCAGAAATGTCTCTTCTCTCCGAACTGAGTGAGCGAGTTCCAGGCCGGGCCCATGGTCCCGGCGCATCCGAATACGACGCCGGCCGCACTGTCTTCGCCGGCGTCGGCGAACCCGAAGCGGTCGTGCGGCCGCATACCGCGGAAGAGGTCGCGGCCGCCGTCGGCCTCGCCGCAGCCGCCGGTCTTCCCATCGCCGTGCGCAGCGGCGGACACGGCCTCCTCCCCGTCGACGGCGGCCTCGTCGTCGACCTCGCCGAGTTCACCGCGATCGAGGTCGACGCCGCGGGCCTCGTCAGCGTCGGCGGCGGCGCCCGCTGGGGCGACGTCGCTGCGGCACTGGCTCCGCATGGCCTGGGCATCAGCTCGGGCGACACCCGAGACGTCGGCGTCGGCGGCCTCGCCCTCGGCGGTGGCATCGGCTGGCTCGTGCGCGGGCAGGGGCTCGCCATCGACGCGCTGCGCGAGGTCGAGCTCGTGACCGCGGCGGGCGAGGTGCTGACCGTGAACGAGACGGCCCACCCCGAGGTGTTCTGGGCGCTGCGCGGCGGCGGCGGCAACTTCGGCGTGGTCACCCGCTTCGTCTTCCAGGCCGTGCCTGCCGACGGACTCGTCGCCGGTCACGTGACCTTCGACCGGTCCGACGTTCCCGCGCTGCTGCGCGCCTGGCGCGACGTCATGCGCACGGGTCCCGACGAGCTGAACTCGTCGCTCATGCTCGTGCCACCGTTCGGGCCCGAGATGCCCGGCGGTCCGCAGCTCGGCGTGGCGTTGCAGGGCAGCGAGGCGCAGCTCCGCGAGCTGCTCGCGCCGCTGCTCGAGCTGCCGTCGGTCACCGAGGCGAAGATCGCGCCGAGCACGTACGGCGAGCTGCTCGAGGATGCTCCACCCGGGCGACCGCCGTTCCGGTTCGTCGGCGGCAACGGCTTCGTGCCCGAGCTCTCCGACGCGGCGCTCGACGCCGTCGCGGCCGCCTACGCCCGCGAGGTGCCGACGATGGTGCTGCTCCGCGCCCTCGGCGGGGCGTTCTCACGCGTCGCGCCCGACGCCACGGCGATCGCCTTCCGTGACGCCGAGACGCTCCTGATCGTCAACGGCGTGGTCGCGCCCGACGCCGCGCCCGAGCAGGTCGCGGCGGTGAAGGCCGGCAGCGATGCCGCCCTCGCGTTCACGAGCGGCGTCTACGGCAACTTCGCGGCCGAGTACAGTGACGAGATCACGGCGGCGATGTACCCGCCGGCCACCCTCGAGCGGCTGCGCCGGGTGAAGGCGCGGCTCGACCCGGGCAACGCGTTCCGGCGCAACCACAACATCACGCCGGCGGGCTGAGCAACGGCGAGCGGATGTCGCGGCGGCATGCCCGCGGCATCCGCTCGCCCGCCCGTCGTCGGGGTGCCGACTCAGACGCTGACGAGCGGCGAGGCGATCGCCTCGAGCGCGCCCGGCACCAGGCGGTAGTACGCCCACGTGCCGCGCTTCGAGCGCGAGAGGATGCCGGCCTCGGTGAGGATCTTCAGGTGGTGCGACACGGTCGGCTGGCTGAGGCCGACCGGCTCGGTGAGGTCGCACACGCACGCCTCCTGACCTTCGGATGCCGCGACGATCGAGACGAGACGCAGCCGCACGGGGTCGGCGATGGCCTTGAGCGTTCGGGCGAAGACCTCGGCGTCGTCGGCGGTGATCGTCGCGCGGGTGAGCGGTGCGCAGCACGCTTCGGGCGCGGCTGCGACGTCCACCACGGGGAGCTCGACGATCGTCATGAACAGCAGTCTCTCATATATTGACATCCATCGATATAGCGACCACACTTCTGTATCGACGAACTTCAATGAATGACGACCTCCGATGAATGGAGCACCCGGATGACCCTCATCGACCTCACCGCACCGAGGACCCTCCCCTCGCGGCTGCAGGCCCTGCCCGTCGCGATCATCGGCGCCGGTCCGATCGGACTCGCCACCGCAGCGAACCTCGTCGAGCGCGGGCTCGACTTCGTGCTGCTCGAGGCCGGCGACCGCATCGGCGCGAGCGTCGCCCAGTGGGGGCACACCCGGCTCTTCTCGCCGTGGCGGCACCTCGTCGACCCGGCATCGCAGCGGCTCCTCGCCGCGACCGGCTGGCAGGCGCCTCCGGCGGACTCGCTGCCCTCGGGCACCGAGCTCGTCGAGCGGTTCCTCGCCCCCCTCGCCGCACTGCCCGCGATCGCGGAGCGCACCCGCCTCGGCGTCGAGGTCACCGACGTCACCCGCGAGGGCATGGACCGCACGCGCACCGCCGGTCGCGCGCAGACGCCGTTCCTGCTCCGCATCCGCACGGCCGACGGCGTCGAGGAGCTCACCGCACGAGCCGTCATCGACGCCTCGGGCACGTACCGCACCCCCAACAGCCTCGGCTCCTCGGGCATCGACCCGCTCGGTCTCTCCGAGGTGGAAGATCTGGTGAGCCACCCGCTGCCCGACGTGCTCGGGCGCGACCGGGCGCTGTTCGCCGGACAGCACACCGTCGTCGTCGGCGCCGGTCACTCGGCCGCCAATACCCTGCTGAACCTCGCGGCACTCGCCGAGCAGGAGCCCGGCACCCGCATCACCTGGGTCATCCGCAACGCCACCGCGGCCCGCGTCTCGACCGCGCCCGACGACGAACTGCAGGCTCGGGCCTCGATCGGCGCCCGCGTCGACGCGCTCGTCGCTGCCGGGCGCATCGAGCTCGTCGATCGCTTCGAGATCGTGCGCCTCGCGCGCGGCGCCGGCGACGAGGCATCCGCCGCCCGCATCACCGGCCGCCGCGGCGATGGGCTCGAGACGATCTCGGCCGACCGCATCGTGAACGCCACCGGGTTCCGGCCGAACCTCGAGATGCTCCGCGAGATCCGGCTCGAGCTCGACGACATCGTCGAGGCCCCGCGCCGGCTCGCCCCGCTCATCGACCCGAACGTGCACTCGTGCGGCACGGTCGAGCCGCACGGATTCGGCGAGCTCCAGCAGCCGGAGCGCGACTTCTTCATCGTCGGCATGAAGAGCTACGGCCGGGCGCCGACGTTCCTGCTCGCGACCGGCTACGAGCAGGTGCGCTCGGTGACGGCCTGGCTGGCCGGCGATGCCGCCGCCGCTCGCGACGTCGCTCTCGTGCTGCCGGCCACGGGCGTGTGCTCGACCGGCGCGAGCGCCGAGCCGGGTGCCGACTCCGGCAGCTGCTGCGGCTGAGCGAGTCCGCGCCGGCGCCGCGCGCGCCGGCGCCGCGCCTGCGCCTGCGCCTGCGCCTGCCTAGCTCGCCCGCGCGGTGAACGCCGCGACGAGCGCGAGCCCGGCCATGATCGCCGTCATCGCGGCATACGACCCCGCCCCGGCGGCGACCGCCGGACCGATCGCCGGGGTGAGCGCGGCCGCGATCGTGATCGGCGCGGCGAACGCGCCGTTGATCGCGCCGTAGTTGCGCGTGCCCCACCGATCGGCGACGGCCGACGCCTGCACGAGCGTCTGCGCGCCCCGCACCGCGCCGGCGACGATGCCGATCACGATGAGCAGCCAGGTCGGGCCGGGCACGAACGCGAGCGCTGCGAGCGACGCCGCGGCGAGCGCGCACACGACGGAGACGGGAACCCACGGGCGGACCCCGCGCGGCAGCACGAGGAACAGCAGGCGCCCGATCACCTGACCCGCGCCGATGAGGCCGAGTGCGAGCGCCGCCATCTCGAACGTCAGCCCCTTCTCCATGTACAGCGGCACCGCCGCGAGCGTCGCGCTGAGCATCGCCACGGCGAGGGCGACCATCGAGATCTCGAGCATCCAGAAGCGCCGGGTACGGAGCACCGACCCCACGGTGTGATGGGTCTCATGGTGCTCGACGGGTCGATGCGGCCAGCGCCGCTCGAGCGAGAGCAGGTGCACCGGCACCGTGACGAGGGCGAGCACCGCGGCGAGCACGAGGAACGTCGCCCGCCAGTCCAGCACCGAGAGCAGGCCGGCGACGATCGGGGCGAAGATCGTCGATGCGAGCCCTCCGGCGAGCGTCAGGATCGTCATCGGCACCTGGCGCCGATCGCCGTACCGCCGGGTGATCACCGTGAATGCGGCCTGGTAGAGGACGGCCGCCTGCGCGATGCCGCACACGAGCCATGCTGCGGCGAAGACGATGAGGTCGGGCGCGAGCGCCACGCCGACGAGGCCAGCCGCCCCGATCATCGACCCGATGCTCATCACGCGGCGCGGGCCGCGCTCGTCGAGCAGCCGACCGACGAGCACGCCGACGATCGCCGACACCACGAGCCCACCCGAGAACGCGGCGGTGATGGCGACGAGCGACCAGCCCGTCTCACGGGCGACCTCGGGCGCGGCGACGATCATCGCGTAGTAGAGGATGCCCCAGCTGACGATCTGCCCGATCGACAGCGCCGCGAGCCGCAGACCCGGCCGACCCGCTGGCAGGGGCGGCGCCTCGACGTCGTCGATGCGGTCGGCGCGGCTCATCTCCCCCACGCTATCGCGGAGCGCGGATGCCCCGTGGCGCGAGCCGTGAACCCTCGATGAACCCTCGGCCGGCCGCCCTCAGCGGCCGCCCTCGCTCAGCCCGCGAACCCGCGGAACGGGTCGTTCGCCTCTTCGCGCCGGGCGCGTTCGGCCGCTGCGGCGGCGACGCCCTTGTCGAGGTCGGCCAGCAAGTCGCGCACGCGGTCGTCGCGCTCGGCTTCGTAGGTCTCGTCGACCTCGATCGCGGGCCACTCGCCCCACTCGCGATCGAGGCGGGTCTCGATCGCGCCCGAGACCTCCTCCCACGCCTCTTCCCGTGCACGCTCGGCGAAGGCCCTGAGGAACTCGGGATCGTTGCGGCGCACCCACAGTTCCTTCGCCACGGCGGCGTAGACCTGTTCGCGGCGGCGGAGGTTCGCGGCATCCGCTCGCCGGTAGTCGTGCTCGTGCGACGAGCGGCCCTCGCGGCTCGCTGCGGTGGAGCGGGCCTCGCCGGTGCGCTCGGCGACCTCATCGGCCTCCTGCACGAGCTCGTAGAGCACCTCGCGCGCGGCGGCGGCGGCGCGCTCGGGAGCGAACGGCTCCTCACCGCGGAGCGCCTCGACGATCATCCGGTTCTTCAGCGCCATGCGCCCGGCCGACTCGGCGACGAGCACGCCTTCCGCGAGCATCTCGTCGAAGGTGGGCGTCGGCGCCTCGGGCAGGGCGGTGCGATCGAACGGCCTGAACCGTCGTCGCTGCCGCTTGCGCCACATGGGCATGCCGATCGACCTCCGAACGTCGGTGTCCGCCCGCCATTCAGCGGTCGGAGATCGAGCCTATCGCGGCCCCCAGTCGCGTCGGTGGTCTCGATCAGCCCTGCCGACATGAACCGAGCGGATGTCGCGGAGCAGGCGTCCAGCATCCGCGTCGGTGGTCGCAGGTAGCCTGCCGACATGAACCGAGCGGATGCCCCGGTGCGGGCGTGCAGCATCCGCCTCGACGAAGGGCCGTGCCAGGCGACCGTCGAGGCGGGCGCACCCCTCGACCTCTGCACCGGGCACCTGCTCGCGGCCTACGACTGGATCGCACGCGGCGTCGGTGTGACCGACCTGCTGCCCGGCCCCTGTCTCGTCTGCGGGTCCCGTGTCGGTGTCGAGTACCCCTCGGGCCGAATCTGCGCGGTCTGCGAGTGGCGGGTCGGCGACGTGCCCGATGTCGCGGTGGCCGACCCCAGGGTCGACGTCGTCTACTACCTCGGCTACCGCGACCAGATCAAGATCGGCACCTCGGGCAACCCGCGCGTGCGCGTCGCGAGCCTGCCGCACGACGAGGTGCTCGCGTTCGAGCTCGGCGATCGCACGGTCGAGCAGCGCCGCCATGCGCAGTTCGCGGTGCACCGCTTCGCGGGCACCGAATGGTTCGGGGTGCACGACGAGCTGCTCGCGCACATCGCCGAGCTGCGGCTCGGCGTCGCGGATCCCTGGGCGCAGTACGACCGCTGGGTGAGCCGACGGTTGGCCACTCAGGGGTAGCAGGCGAGCGGCCGGGGGCCGCGGCTCGGCGCTGCGCGCGCTCCGCTACCCGAGGACCGATGCCGTCTCGGCGTCGGTGCGGCGCGCGATCATCGCAGCGTGCGGTCGGACGCCCGGATCGGTGCGGGTGTGCACCTCCTCGACCGTGAACCCCGCGGCCTCGAGGCGCTCCGCCATCGCGGACGGCGGCCAGAAGTAGGCGGTCACGACCTTGTGCGGGAACGGCTCGACACGCGCGCCGTCGAAGAAGCCGAGCAGCAGGCTTCCGCCCGGGCGGATGCAGCGCGCGAACTCGTCGAGGGCCGCCGGCACCCGTGCCGGCGCGAGGTGGATCAGCGAGTACCACGCGAGGATTCCGTCGAGCGAGGCATCGGGCACGCCGAGGTCGTCGAACGACGCCACCCGGAACGGGACCTCGGGGAATCGGTCACGCGCCCGCGCGACGAACGCGGGCACGAGGTCGACGCCCTCGACGTCGTGGCCGAGCCGCATGAGGTGGTCGGTCCACTGGCCCGGCCCGCACCCGGCGTCGAGCACCGGCCCGTCGACGCGCTCGGCCCACCGGGAGACGAGTGCGCGGTCGAGTTCGTGCGCGTCGTCGACCGAGCCGAACAACGAGATGTACTCCTCGGCTCGCCCGGCGTAGGCATCCCGCACCTCGGCCGTCGAGGTGTCGGCCGCCGGCTCGGTCGCCATGCCGTCGCCGGCTACCAGGGCGACGGGCGGTCGGGGTCGCGCCGGCCGTCATCCGGAAGATGCGGCAGTTCGTTGCCGCCCGCGCGGATGCACAGCCAGCGCAGCTGCTCGGGGCTGTCGGGCGAGCAGCGCCAGGTGCGCCAGACGCCCTGGCCGACGCGCACGACGCTGCCGGGGCCGACGTCGACGACCGCGTCGTCGAGGCCCATCTGCCCCCGGCCGGCGAGGAAGACGTAGACCTCCTCGATGTGCGAGTGCGTGTGCCAGTAGCCCGCCTCTTCAGCGGGCTCGAAGGCGTTCGCCGTCATGCCGATGTACTGCATGGCCAGGTCGTGGTCGACGACCCGTCGCCCGTCGCGGGAGCTGTCGGGGCGGAAGCCGCCGAAATGCTCCCGCCACGCGTCGAGTCCGCCCATCTCCAACACTTCGTAGTCGCTCACGTCGTCACTGTAACGGGCGGTGCCGACACGGGACGTACCCCCGCGCGCTCCACCGCACATCGAGATGGCGCGTGTTGTCGGAATGCTCGCGGTCGTTCCGACCACATGCGTCATCTCGACGCCGGACGAGCGTGAGTACACGCGTCCGACGTCAGGGGCAGTGCAGCTGCGTGCGCTCGAACGAACGATCGATCGTGTGGCTCGACATCGGAGCACCGCAGAGCGGGCAGGCGGGAGGTGTCGCCTGCACCGGCTCCTCGTCGTACGGGCCGAGCGGCGGAGGCCCGATGTAGGGCAGCAGCTTCGCGTTCAGCCAGTCGATGAAGCCGGCGTAGCCGCGTTGGGCTCCGGGTGGCGTGTCCCGCTTTCTTCGTGTCACAATCATTAGTGTACTAATTATTTGCCGCCACGTCATACTGGAAGCCCATGAACGCCCGAAGCGCACTCCCCGACACCGCCGATACGACGGCTGCAGCGGCATCCGACGACCTGCTCGCCCTCGAGAACCAGGTCTGCTTCGCCCTCGCCGTCGCCGCGCGCGGCGTGATCGGCATCTACCGACCGATCCTCGAACCGCTCGGGCTCACCCACCCGCAGTACCTCGTCATGCTCGCGCTCTGGCAGCGGAGCCCGCGCACCGTGCGCGACCTCGGCGAGGCGCTGCAGCTCGAGCCGGCGACCCTGTCACCGCTGCTCAAGCGGCTCGAGGCCCAGGGCTACCTCACCCGGGAGCGCAGCGCCCGCGACGAGCGCGCCCTCGACGTCGCACTCACCCCCGCCGGGCAGGCCCTGCGCGAGCAGGCCCTCACCATCCCGCCGCAGGTCGTCGACCGGCTCGGCATGAGCCTCGACGAGCTCGGCAGCCTGCGCGACCGCCTCACCGAGGTCATCGAGGCCGTGCAGCACGACTGATCCGGCTCAGGCCTCGGGGTCGAACCCGGCGACCCGGCCGTCGGCCGAGGCGTACTTGACGATGAGGCTCGCGTCCTTGCCGCCGAAGCCCTCCTCGATCAGCCGCTCGAACTGCTCGAGGGCGATGCGCGACGCCGGCATGTGCAGTCCGGCCGCCTCGCCCGCCGCGACCGCGAACGAGAGGTCCTTCTCGGCGAGCACGGCCGAGAACGTGGCGTCGAACCCGCGGTTCGCCGGGCTCGTCGGCACGACGCCCGGCGTCGGGTACCAAGTGCGCAGTGGCCACGACTCCCCCGACGAGACCGAGGCCACCTCGAAGAACTTCGCCGGGTCGAGCCCGAGCTCGGCGGCGAGTTGCGCCCCCTCGGAGACGCCGAGCAGCGAGACGAAGAGCATGAGGTTGTTCGCGAGCTTCGCGGCGATGCCCATCGTGGGGCCACCGAGGTCGAAGACGTGCGCGGCGAGCGGCTCGACGAGGCTCGTGGCCTCGGCGACATCCGCAGGATCGCCGCCGAGCATGAAGGTGAGCGTGGCCGCCTCGGCGCCCGCGATGCCGCCGGAGACGGGCGAGTCGACGAAGCGGAAGCCGCGTTCGACGGATGCCTCGTGGCAGAACCTCGACGTCGCGACGTCGACGGTCGAGGTGTCGAGCAGCAGCGCCGAGGCGGGTGCCGCCGACCACACGCCGTCCTCGCCGCCGTAGACCTCGCGCACGTGCTCGCTGCGCGGCAGCGACGTGAAGACCGCGTCGACCCCCTCTGCCGCCTCCTCGACGGTCGCGACGATGCGCACGCCGCGCTCGGCGGCCGCGGTGCGCGCCGCCGGCACGGGGTCGACGCCCCGAACGATGTGCCCGGCCGCGACGAGGTTGCCCGCCATCGGGCCGCCCATGTGTCCCAGACCGATCCATGCGATGGTGGCCATGGTCCCTCCCGACGTCGTCGACGTGAAGCACTCGGCGGTATCCCCACGGGTCCGCCCGCTCCCACGATACGACGGTGCGTCCCGCTGCGGCTACCGCCGCCGCCGATCGCGCGTCAGGCCATGCCCTCGGCGGTCTGCTCGAGCTGCGACTTCGGCCGCGACCGCTGCGTGGCGAGCGCAGTGCCCGCGGCGCCGCACACGATGACGATGGCGATCACCTCGGTGGGCGAGAACGTCTCGGAGAGCACGAGCCAGCCGAAGACGGCCGCGATCACGGGGCCGAAGCTCGTGACGATCGCGTAGATGCGCGGCGAGATGCGGCGCAGGATCCAGGTGTCGAGGCTGTAGGGCAGCGCCGATGACAGCACGCCGACCCCGAGCAACAGGCCGACGATCGCCCAGTCGATGACCGCAGGGTCGAAGGTCGCCACCGCGAACGGCACCAGCAGCACGAGGCTGACGATGCTCGCGACGGTCAGCCCCTCGAGCCCGGGCAGCCCCACGGCGACCCGGCGGGTGAGCAGGATGTACCCGGCCCAGGCCGCCGCCGCGGTGAGGGCGAGGGCCAGGCCCCACGGGTCGATGGCCGCGGCATCCGAGGCCCCGGGGCCGACCAGCAGCACGACGCCGGCGCCGGCGGCGAGCGCGCAGACCGCGTCGAGCGCACGGCGCGAGCTCGCGAGTGCGATCGCGAGCGGCCCGAGGAACTCGATCGTCGCGGCGACGCCGAGGCCCAGCAGGTGCACGGACTCGTAGAAGGCGAGGTTCATGACGGCGAGCACGACGCCGAGCGCGACCGCCGGCCACAGCCGGCGCCACGTGAGCTCGCCGCGCTTCGGACGGTAGAACGGGAGCACGGCGACGACCATCACGAGCTGTCGCACGGCGACGACGACGAAGGAGCCGACGACGGGGATCACGAGGCCCGCGAGCGATGAGCCGAAGTTGATGGACACCTCGGTGCCGAGCTGGGTCGCAGCTCCGGCGAGGCTCCGGCGGTTCGCCGCGCCATGCGTGGGAGCCGGCGTGGTCGCCGGCCCGGGCGTCGTCTGGTCGGTCACCATACGACGATACGCGTCGTCGAGCGCGCCTCAGAATCCGGCGAGGCGGGCCCGCGCCGCGTCGAGGTCGGCACCGGTGCCGGGTGCCGGCACCTCGGCGACGACGAAGCCGTCGCGGCGCACGAGGTACACCCGATCGCGCCGGAGCCGCGCATGACGCGGCCGCCCGTCGTCGCGCGGGAACGCGTGCGCCTCGACCCCGAGTTCGGCGGCGATGCGGCGCACCGCCCGCTCGGGCACGCCGTAGCCGTGCAGCTGCCACTGCATCGACCGCAGGGCGGCGTAGTTCTCGCCCGTCCACCGCAGCCGCACGCCGACCGCCGAGTCGCGACGCGTGCCCGAGGCATCCGGCACCCGATAGCGGATACGGGTCTGCGAGAGGTATCCGAACACGCGACGGCCGCCGACGAGCCGCGGCATCACCCGGACGACGAGCGGGCCGATCACCGGCACGACGCGACCCCTGATGAATCGGGCGAGCGGCGCATCGGAGGTCACGACGGCGAAGGCGCGGTCGGTCGTCGCGACGAGCACCCGGCCGACCGGGCGCCGCTCGGCCTCGTACCGGTCGAGCCGGGCGTCGGGCATGCCGCCGACCAGGACGTCGGCGAGCGTGCACGCGAGATCGTGCGCCTCCTGCAGCCCGGTGTTCATGCCCTGCGCCCCGACCGGCGAGTGGATGTGCGCGGCATCGCCGACGAGGAAGCACGGCCCGTCGCGGAATCGCGCGGCGAGGCGGTGGTGCAGCCGATACGTCGTGAACCACGCGGATGCCGCGTACCGCACGCCGAACTCGCGATCGAGCATGCCCTGCACGAACGACTCGGGCAGCTCGCCGTGCTCGTCGCGATCGCGGTCGCGGACGACCCCGAGCAGGCGCGCCCGTCCGGGGCCCATGGGAAAGGCGAGCAGGAAGTGCTCGGCCGTGACGCGCACGTTGATCGCGTCGCCGACGAGTCCCATGACGCCCGAGGCATCCGCGACGTAGAAGGTGTGCTCGTTGGTCACGCCCTCGAACGGGATGCCCAGCGACTCCCGCACGACCGAGTGCGCGCCGTCGGCGCCGACGCAGTAGCGGGCGTGCACGGTGACCGGTCCGTCGGGCCCGGCGAGCACGGCGGTGACGGATGCCGCGGCACCCGCTGCGCGCCCTGCCCCGCCGGCGCCGTCGCCCGCACCCGCCGCGCCCGTCTCGACCTCGAGCCGCTCGAGCCGGTGCCCCCACAGGACCTCCCGCCGGAGCTCGCCGAGCGCGTCGACGAGCAACTGCTCGTTGCGACTCTGCTCGAACACCGTGATCTCGGGGTAGGGCGTGACCCCCGCGCCGAGGGCGCGCAGCCGGATGCGCCCGAACGGGCGCCCCCCTCGGCCCGCGCCGGGCACCACGGTCGTCGCCGACGAACGCTCAGCGAGCACGCGGTCGACGAGTCCGAGCTGGTCGTAGAGCTCCATCGAGCGCGCCTGCACGGCGAGCGCGCGCGACTCGCGCGTCGGCCCCTGCTTGCCGTCGACGATGACCGCGTCGACCCCGAGCTTCGCGAGGCACACCGCGAGCATCAGTCCGCT
Organism: Agromyces sp. Root81; assembly: GCF_001429165.1. Classification (GTDB taxonomy): domain Bacteria; phylum Actinomycetota; class Actinomycetes; order Actinomycetales; family Microbacteriaceae; genus Agromyces. The sequence goes on along the minus strand of NZ_LMIR01000002.1, from coordinate 1,557,734 downwards.
CGGGCCTGCGCCGACGACGAGTACGTCGGTGTCGAGACGCTCGGCGGCCCTGCCCATGCCTCAACTGTCGCACCGCTCCGATCGGGATGCCACCCGCACTGCGTGGCGAGGCGATCCGCGGCACGGCGCGTCCCGCTCGCTATCGTGAGCACAGGCGCGAGCGGGCCCGCTCGCTGAGTGGAGTCACCATGTGGTGGAACAGGAAGCGATCCGAGCCGAAGGCCGGCGCGCACGAGGCCGAGGACGCGGCCGCGAAGCTCGAGGCTCCGGGCGGTGAGCACCGCAACGCCTTCATCCTGATGGGTCTCGGCGGCGCGGCTCTCGCCGCGTTCGGCATCGCCGGCATCGCCGGCATCGTCGCCCCGGTCTTCTTCGCGCTCGTGCTGACGATCTGCGCGCACCCGTTGCGCATGTGGCTCGAGGAGCGCGGCGTGCCACGCGGCATCGCCACCGGATCGGTCATCACGGCCGTCGTCCTGCTGCTCATCACCTTCGGCTACGCCGTGATGGTCGCGTTCGGCCAGTTCGCGACCCTGCTGACGGAGTACGCCGACGAGATCAAGGCCTGGGGCGCCGGTGTCGCGCAGTGGCTCGTCTCGATCGGCATCGGCGCCGACGAGGTGTCCTCCCTGTTCGCGGACTTCGACCCGGGCACCCTCATCGGCTTCGTGGGCGGCGTCGTCGGCGGCCTCGCCGGGTGGACCACGACCCTCGTCGTGCTCTTCACGATGCTGCTGCTCATGGCGATGGACGCCGGCTATCTGCCGACCCTGCTCCGCCAGCTGAAGCCGCACCGCCCGCTCGTCGTGGTCTCGCTCGTGAACTACGCGCACAACGTGCGCCGCTACATGATCGTGACGACCGTGCTGGGCCTCGCCCAGGGCCTCGTGAACTGGGTCGCGCTCACGATCATCGGGGTGCCCGGCGCGTTCATCTGGGGTCTGCTCGCGTTCCTCTGCAGCTTCATCCCCAACATCGGCTACTTCATCGCGATCATCCCGCCGATCGTCTTCGCGGCCCTCGTCGGCGGCTGGCCGATGGTGATCGCGGTGATCGTCGTGTACGGAGTCGTCAACGCCGTGATCCAGTCGGTCATCCAGCCGCGGGTCGTCGGCAACGCCGTGGCGCTCAGCCAGACGATCACGTTCTTCTCGGTGCTCTTCTGGGCCGTCGTCATCGGCCCGATCGGCGCGATCCTCGCCATTCCGCTCACGCTGCTCGTCCGCATGCTGCTCGTCGACTCGAATCCGAACTCCTTCTGGATGCGTCCGATGCTCGGCGAGCTCGACGAGACGAAGAGCATCATGGCCGAGTCGGATGCTGCGGCGAAGGCCGCCCGCAAGGCGAGGCACGCGGGCGATGCGGGAGGCCCGAACGACACCTCGGCCGAGAGCCCGGCCGCCACGGGCTGAGCGTCAGAGCACGATGTCGTCGGATGCCTCGAGCCGGCGCCATCCGGCGGCCGCGAGCGTCTGGGGCAGCACGTCGGCGGCCACGAGCTCGGGCATCACGAGACCGGTGAGGCCGGCGACGTCGCCGACGGGCACCTGGAAGGTGCGGAACGGGCCGAGCGGCGGGGCCTCCCCCGGTGCGGGCGCCACGAGCTCAGCCGCGCCGACGAGCGGCGCCTGGTCGACGACGAAGGCCGTCGTCGCGAGCCGGCCGCCCGAGTTCCACGCGACGACCTTCCAGAACCGGAGTGGCACCCGGATGCCGCGGTACGGCGGGTCGCCGGCGGCGAGCACCGGCGCCGTGAAGACGCTGAGCCGCAGCCCGTACGCTTCCGCGTGACCGAGCACGTGGTCTTCGAGGCCGAGCCACAGCTCTTTCGACTGGTTGAACCCCGAGGCCTGCGGTGCCGCATTGGGGTAGCGGAACGTCTCGGCGTTCGCGCGCGCAGCGACCTCGGGCGCGCCCCACACGGGGTCGCGGCGACGCACGAGGTGCCCCCGGTCGAAGTCGTTGCGGGCGTAGATCTCGGGGCCGGCCTGCCAGTCGGCGGGGATGCGCTCGTCGAGTCGCCACTCGTCGCCGCGCGGGAGGTCGATGAGCGATGGCCCGTCGACGTTGACCCCCGTGACCAGCGCCAGTCGCCTGGCCGTGTCGAGCACCACGGAGAAGTGGAGGTATTCGAGTTCGACGACCGCCGCGGCATCCGCTTCGCCGGCTCGTGGCATCGCCGCAGGAACACCCAGGAACCGCTCGTCGAAGCCCATGTGCCAAGTCGACCACGACCCTGTGACACGGCGCGAGATGCCCGGCTACATCTCGTCGAGCGCCGCACGCCGCGCGAGAACCGCCGCCTCCATGCGCGACGCGACGCCGAGTTTTCCGAGCACGCGAGAGACATGCGTCTTCGCCGTCGACTCGCTGATGCCGAGCTCGCCGGCGAGATCGGCATTGGAGAGACCGCGTCCGAGCCCGGCGAGTACCTCGCGCTCACGTTCGGTCAGCTCCGCGATGACCGGATCCGGCTCGGCCGGTGCCGCAGCCGTCCGGAATGCGTCGAGCATCCGGCGAGTGACCTCGGGCGCGAGCGCCCCCTCGCCGCGGGCGACCGCGTGCACCGCGGCGTGCAGGGCTCCAGCGCTCGCGGACTTCAAGAGAAATCCCGCCGCGCCCGCTCGCACGGCACCGAAGACGTACTCATCGAGGTCGAACGTGGTGAGCACGAGGACCTCGGCGAGCGCCTCTGCCACGATCGTCCGTGTCGCGTCGATGCCGTCGGTGCCGGGCATGCGGACATCCATGAGCACGACATCGGGTCGAAGGGCGCGCGCATTGCGCACCGCCGTAGCGCCGTCGGCGGCTTCACCCACCACCTCGATGTCCGCGGACTCGAGGAGCGCGCGCAGACCCGCCCGGATGGCGGCGTGATCGTCGGCGACGAGGACGCGCACGGTCATTGGGCGCTCCGCGGTATGCGTGCGTGAAGCCGCCACCCATCGTCGACCGGAGCCGCGACCAGGGTGCCGCCGAGGAGTTCGGCGCGCTCCCGGAGCAGGCTGAGGCCCTGGCCGGTCCCGATCGTCGGCGCCGACGGGGTGCCGCCTCGAGAGAGGATGCTCACCTCGGCCTCGGCCTCGGTCGCACGGAATCGGATCTCCACATCCGCTCCTGGCGTGTGGCGCTCCGCATTGCTGAGACCTTCGCCGACGATGCGGGCGAGCGCCTGGTCGATCGCAGTGGGGACCTGCGGCGTGTCGCCGACGATGGTGACCGCCACCGCGGAGTTCCGCGCCACGAGATCGGCCAGTTCCGCCAGGCGCGGTGGGACGATGAGCGGATCGGTTCCGGATCGCAGCACGAGGATCATCGAGCGCATCTCGTCGAGGCCATCGATGCTCGCCTCCCGAATCGCGCGCAGTGCAGACCGATCATGCGCCGGGCTCGCGGAAGACAGCGCCGCTTCAGCATGGATCGCGATCGCCGAGAGGTTGCCCGCGATGACGTCGTGGAGGTCGCGCGCCATCCGGCCGCGCTCCTCACGCACGGTGTCGGCCTTGACGCTGCCGGCGAAGCGTTCCGCGTCACGTGCCCGTGCCTCGGACAGGGCCGCCACCTCGCGACTCCGGCGCACGGACATGCCCCACCAGTACGGGGTACCGAGGAGGAAGAACGCCTGGAGCGCGAGGAGCACAGCGGCCTGCAGGTTCGCGCCGGTGAGCAGCGGCCCGACGAGGGACGCGACCACGAGCACGACGATGACGACGAGGAGTGCCCGGACGTGGCTCGCCCGCCCGTAGAGAACTGCGGAGTAGAGGAGGTCGAAGGAGACGAGAACGATGCCGAGGCTGCCGCCGAGCCAGATGTCGACGCCAGCGACCACGGCGCCGGCGAGCAGCATGGTCATCGGGCGGCGCCGCTTGCCGAGCATGAGCGCGGAGCCGGCGAGGATCGGGATGACATGCCACCACGGGCTGATCTCCGGCGCCCACGTGGCGTCCGACCAGAGATTCGTCAGCCCGATCGCGATGAACGCGATGCCTGCGGCCGCCGTGGCGAGCGCAGTCACGAGATCGGGCCGGGCGGCGTAGAGACGCAGCGCTTCCCGCACGACCGCCGCGTTCTGCCACTCCATGCCCCCATCACAGCACACGCCGCGGCGGCGGCGGTCCTCCGAAGGATGTACGAGCGGGTCATCCTTCGCCCGATGCACGGCGCGCCGCCCCGCCCCGAAAGTGGAGGTATGACTCCGGACCTCGGCCTCACACTGGCCGCCCTCGCCCTCGTCGACAGCCTGAGCATCGGGACCCTGCTCATCCCGCTGTTCTTCCTCGTCGCCCCCGGACGCGTGCGCACCGGACGAGTCCTGCTCTACCTGGCCACGATCGCGGTGTTCTACTTCCTCGTCGGCCTGGCTCTCACCGCGGGCGCCGATGCCCTGCTCAGCGGGTTCTCCGAACTGCTCCGCTCCCCGGCCGCTCGCTGGACCCAGCTCGTCCTCGGCGCCGGGCTCCTGATCGGGAGCTTCTGGATCGACCGGAAGAGGCCGGAGAGCGAGGAACGCCCGCCCAATCGGCTCGCCCTGCTTCGCGACCGCGCGATGGGCGACGGCGCACCGACCCTCGTGGTCGCCCTCGCCCTCGGTGCGGGACTCGTGGAGTTGGCGACGATGCTCCCCTATCTCGGCGCGGTGGGAATGATCACGGCAGCCGGATTGCCACCGCAAGTGTGGGCAGGGGTGCTTGCCATCTACTGTCTCGTCATGATCGTCCCGGCACTCGTGCTGCTCACGGCCAGAGTCGTCGCCCGACGGCTCGTCGAGCCGCCGCTCGCCAAGCTCGCCGCCTGGCTCGAGAAGAACTCGGCAGAGAACACCGCGTGGATCGTCGGAATCGTCGGCTTCCTTCTCGCCCGGGACGCCGCATCCGCCCTCGAGCTGTTCCCCTAGGCCGGCCAGCGCTCGGCACCTGGCCGCTCGAGGAGTACATGCGCCGCGTCATCCGCGAAATGTTCGATGCTGGTGCGGCCATCGGGAGTCGACCACGACCCACCGACACCGCAATGGGGAGTCCTCCACCCCCTCCTGGCCGAGCCCCCTCCACCGCGCACCTAGGCTTGGCCATCGAAGGGGGAACATTGACTGACGATTCCCGGGGCGAAGAGCCTCAGCAGACCATTCCCGAGACGGCCGCGGCGGAGGCTCCGCCGCAGACGGCACCGAGCGAGGCGCCGATCGTCCCGGCGGCACCGGCCATCCCGGCGGACATGCCGGCACCGGCCATCCCGGCGGCCGTCCCGGCGGCCGTCCCGGCGGACATGCCGGCACCGGCCATCCCGGCGGACATGCCGGCACCGGCCATCCCGGCGGCCGTCCCGGCGGACATGCCGGCACCGGCCGCACCGATGTACGCCCCGGCCGCGGTGCAGGCCCCGGCCGCGCCTCCGCGGAAGGGCCTCGGCACCGGTGCCATAATCGGCATCGTCGCGGGCGGCCTCGCGCTGCTCATCGCCCTGATCATCGGCGGCGTGTTCGCGGTCGGCGCAGCGGTCGGCGCGGTCGGCGGCGGAGCCGGCAACGTCGAGGAGACGGCTGAGGCCTACCTCACCGCCATCGCCGACGCCGACGCCGAGACGGCGGTCTCGTTCCTCGAGGCGACGGCGTCCGGCCCGTTGCTGACGGACGAGGCCCTCGCGGTCTCGCAGAAGCTCGCCCCGCTCACCGACATCGTGATCGGCGAACCCGACGTCACCGGCGACTGGGGCACGGTGCCCGTCACGTACTCGATCGGAGACACCGCCGTGTCGACCGAACTCTCGGTCTACCGCCACTCCGACGAGTGGAAGATCTCGGGCGGCACCGGACAGCTGAGCGTCTACCACCTCGACGGTCTCGAGCCGACCATCAACGGGATCCCGGTCAGCGGCGAGTACGTCGATGCGCTCCCCGGCGCCTACGAGTACGGCGTCGCTGTCGACGGGTTCGCCATCGAGGGCGATGCCGTCGTGCTGATGACCTCGCCGAGCGAGTACCCCGACACGAGCGGCATGGACGCCGCGCTCACGACCGAGGCCGCGGACGCGTTCCGGCAGGCCGTCTCTGCCTCGGTCGACGCCTGCATCGCAACGACGACCCTCGAGGCCGGCTGCGGGCTGGCGATCCCTGCGACGCTGAGCGACGGAACCCAGCTCACGGATGGCACGATCACCCGTTCGCTGCCCGCCGAGACGCGCGCCGAGATCGGCGCGTTCGATCCCGAGCTCGACTACGACGTGCCCACCCTGGTGAAGGGCGGCTACCTCGGCTCCGTCGAAGTCACCGCGGAGTGCACGAAGGACGGCTCCACCGGTACCTGCTCGGTGCTGTTCGCCCCGTCGCTCGGCACGCCGTCGATGAACCTCGCCGAGGACGACGCCGTCGTCGAGTGGGACTGACCTGCTGACGCATTGACGCACCACGCGCCGACGAGCAGGGCGGCACCCACGACGAATTGCGCCCAGTGGAACCCCGGCGTCGAGCGCTCGGGCTGTGGTGCCCGACACCGCTCAGGCGTGCGCGGCGGGCGCGGCGAAGACGTTGAGCACGATCACGCCGGCGATGATCAGCCCGATGCCGAAGAGCTTCGGCATCGTGAGGCTCTCACCGAGGAACAGCACGCCGATCGTCGCGATCACCGCGGTGCCGACCCCCGACCAGATCGCGTAGACCATGCCGATCTCGAGCTCGCGCACCGCTTGGGCGAGCATCGCGAACGACACCCCGTAGGCGGCGAGCACGCCCACCGTCCACCAGAGCTTCGTGAAGCCCTCGGTCTTGCCGATGAAGCTCGTCGCCGCGACCTCGAAGACGATCGCGAGCATGAGGAACAGCCAGGCCATGGATGGATTTCCGTTTCTCGTGACGGGAGTGGCGGCATCCGACACTAGTGCAGGTCGATGACGACCCGCTCGGTAGGGTGGTGGAACTGCGCGGGCCGTGACCATTCGACATGCCCGGATCGCCTCGAAAGGCAGACGAACGGCTGTGAACGGACCCTCGCGAACCGATGCGGACTCGCCCCTGCTCCGGCCGCCGCCCGGCGTCGACGGGTACGCCGCGTTCGCCCGGGCCCTTGCGGGACTCCGCCTCCATCAGGGCGCGCCGAGCTATGCCGAGCTGACCCGACGCGTCGCGGAGATCCGCGAGCGGAGCGGATCGGGTTCCGCTCCCGGTCGCGTGACGGTGTACGACTGCTTCCGGCCCGATCGCCGACGGATCGACGCCGAGCTCGTCGGCGACATCGTGCTCGCGCTGGGCGTGCCGGTCGGCCCCGCCGAGGCCTGGCGGCGCCTCGCCCTCCGGCTGACGGGAGCCACCCTCGGCGACCACGTCGTCGTCACGGAGTTGGGCGCCGACCGCACGGCGCACTCGACCTCCTCGACCCCGTCGCCATCGACCCCTGCCGTCGTCCCCGGCACGGTGCTCCTCATCACCGGGCTGCCCGGAGTCGGCAAGAGCATGCTCGCCCGGCGACTCGCCGAGGGTGAACGTACGGCCGGCCGGGTCGACTTCGCCCTCCGAATCGAACTGCGCGGCTATGACAGCGTGCAGTCGCCGGTGGCTTCCGAAGAGGCGCTGCGCGGGGTCGCACGCGCCCTCGGCGCACGCACCGAGCACCGTGCTGGGGCAGAGATCCTCCGGCGGCGCATCGCGGAGGCGTGCGCCCGCCGCCCGACGCTCCTGCTCTTCGAAGACGCGGCAGCCGTGGCCGCGGTGGCACCGCTCCTGATCGGGGCCCCCGGCGCGCGCATCATCGTCACCTCGCGCGCGATGCTCGAAGACCTCGAGGCCGAGATCGATCGCGGGCGCGGGGAGTCCGCGGAGCGGGCACCGGCTCCTCGCGTGCGGCGGGTCGTCGTCGAGCCGCTCACCGCCGACCAGGCGATCGCCGCCCTCGGCCGGGAGCTCGGCGATCGCATCACACCGGACACCGCCGACGCGGTCTCCCGGCTGGCGCGGGCGTCAGGCGGGATCCGTCTCGATCTCTCCGTCATCGCACGATTCGCGCGCGACAATCCGGGCTGGAGCCTCGACGATGTCGCCGAACGGTTCGAGAGCGGCGACGCCGACGAACGCGTGCGCCCCTTCCTCCGCTCGACCGTCGCCACCCTCGACGACGACGCGATGTCGCTCTTCCGGTCGCTCGGGCAGCTTTCGGCGCCGATCGACCGCGCCATCGTCGCCGATCTCGCACCCGGCGCCGCCTCCGGCATCCGCCGTCTCACCTCGCTGCACCTCGTGGAGTCCGAGGCGGGCCTCATCAACATGCACGACACGGTGCGGGCGTTCGCCCGGCGTCTCGCGCTCGACGCCGACCCGCTCTCGGTGCGCCGGGAGTTCGGCCGCACGTTCGTGCGCCTCGTCGCCGATCACTCGCGGCTCGACCGGGTCGGGGTGGGGCAACTCCATGCTGCGGCCCTGCTCGCCGACGAGCTCGGACTCCGCGGCGAACTCGTCGGCCTCGCTCACCGCTTCGCCGAGCCGCTCGGCGACGCCGGGTACTGGGCCGAGGCCCACGACCTGCTGGTGCGAGCGGATGCCTCGGCCGAACCCGGTGAGCGCGGCGACATCGCCGAGCTGCTCGCCCGTGCCTCCGAGCGCCTCGGCGACGTCGACGCCGCCCTCGCGGCACTGCACCGGGCCGAACGCACCGGCACCGAGGCGATGCCCGGGCGACGCTGGAACATCATCGGCAACGTGCAGCGCATGCTCGGCCGCTACGACCTCGCCGAGGAGGCGTATCGCACCGCCCGCAGGCGCGCGTCGGAGTTCGACAACGGCATCACCGAGGGGCGGGCGGTCGGCAACCTTGCCGACCTCTCGCGCCTCCGCGGTCGGTCGGCCGAGGCCGCCGCCGGGTACGAGCAGGCCTGGCGCATCAGCGAAGCGTCCGGTGACGAGGTCAACCTCGCGATCATCCGCTCGAACCGCGCGATGTTCCGCGGAGCGATCGGCCGCACCGCCGACGCCCTCGACGACATCGACGAGCTCATCCGGAACGGCACGACGGGGTTCTCGGCCTCGTACCTCAGGGTCGTGCGAGCCGGCATCCTCGTCGCAGCGGACGACATCGCCGGAGCCGCGGCGACCATCGCGGAGTGCCGCGCCATGCTCGACGGCTCGGAGGGCATCGAGGTCGAGCCCGAGCTCGACGTGCTCGACGCCCACGTGCAGCTCGCCCGCGGTCGGTTCGACGACGCGATCGCGAAGGGCGAGGCGGCACTCCGCGAGGCCAGGGAGGTCGGCTGGCCGCTGGTCGAGGCCGACGCCCTGAACACGCTCGCCGAGATCGGCGTGGCTGCGGGCGACCTCACCATCGCCGGCGAGCGGGCGGATGCCGCGCTGGCGGTCGCCTCGGCCATCGGCGACCCCCTGGAGCAGGCACGGGCCCTCGCGGTGCACTCGATCCTGCTGGAAGCGGGCGGCGACCGCCCAGCCGCCGATGCCGCCGCCCGGCACTCGCTCGACCTCGTGGAGTCGATCGGCCACGTGCGCGTCGCAGCACTCCGCGAACGCGTCGCCCAGCTCGGCTGACGGTCGGTCGAGCCGGTTCGGCCCGTTCGGGGTCGTTCGGGAAACTGCCGAACACCTCGCCGCCCGCCGCAGGATGGGTCCGCCGCGACCGCGGCAGTGTGCAGAGGAGAGAGACACGAATGGCGACCAAGCCGAACCTGGTGGCGCTTGCCGCAGCCGGTGCTGCAGTGACGATGATGCTGAGCGGATGCTCGAGCGCGGGCCCCGAGACGAAGAAGGTCGGCGAGTCGGCGACGTTCGACATCGCCGTCGGCGAGTCGAAGCTGCCGGTCGAGGTCGCGGTGACCTCGCTCGAGGAGGCGCCGGCCGAGCTCGCTGAGGCCTACGCCGACGGCGACGAGGTCTGGTTCGCCGACATCGACTTCCGCTACACGGGCGACGCGGTCGACGACCCCGCGACCCTCAACATCCTCTTCTCCGGCATCTACGCGGAGCTCGCGAACGGCGACTACCTCGACACCACCTTCATCGGCATGGAGGAGTGCGGCGGCGCGGCGGGCGGCAGCCCGACCGAGATCGTCGAGGCGCTCGCGTCGGGCGAGACGGTCTCGGGATGCTTCCCGCTCTCCTCCGACGGCGACAACGGCGTGACCGGGGTCTACGTCGGCTCCTCGAACTTCGACGGAGGTGTGGTGTGGCGTCCGTAGAGCCGACCGAACCGCAGGACGTGGCCGGACCGCACGCCGAGGATGACGACGAGCGCGAGACGCCGTGGGGCTGGTTCGGCGGCGGCGCGATCGCCCTCGCGATCGCCGTCGCGTGCTTCACCCCGCTCTGGGACGAAGTCGCCGACGGCTCCTCTGGCCGCCGCGCCGGATTCGCCGCGCTGCTCGGCTCGATCGGGCCCTCCGGCGTGGCCGGCATCGCCCTCGTGGTCGCGATCGTGTTCGTCGCGCTCGGCGTGCGCGAGATGCGTTCGCAGCGCCGTTAGCGGCGCTCAGCCCACGCGGAGTGTCGCGAGGATGGCGGCCGAGACCTCGTCGCGATCGCGATCGGGCTCGAACACGAGCCACTCGAGCCCCGACATGAGCACCGCTCCGAAGACGCCCGACGCCATGATGCCGCTGCGGCCGGCCGCGGCATCCGTCTCGTCGATCGCCTCGGCGAACACGGCGAGCGCATCGTGCCGGAGCGCGAACAGGGTCTGCTGCCAGGCCCGGTCGGTGCGGAAGATCTCCGACGCCATGAGCTTCGCGAGCGGCGCGTTCTCGGCGATGACGTCGAGCAGCCGGATCACGAGCGCGTCGACCGCGTCCCATCCGCGCAGCTCGCCCTTCGCGCTGCGGAGGGAGTCGGCGAGCGCGCCGACCCCCTCCTGCAGCAGGGCCTCGAAGAGCTGGTCCTTCGAGGTGAAGTTGTAGTACAGGCTGCCCTTGGCGACGCCGGCGAGCTCGGCGACCTCGTCCATCGTCGTGCCGGTGATGCCCTTCGTGGCCGCCAGCTCGAGCGCGGCGTCGAGGATGGCGCGCTTCGTGGTGTTCGCGCGGGCCATGGTGTCTCCTCTTCGATCGCTCGAGCCGGGGGCCCGGCTCAGATCGCCAGTTCGGGGTGCAGGCGGCTGACGCTCCACATGCGCTGCTTGCCGGCGCTCCAGGCGCTGATCGCGAGCGAACCCACGAGGATGCCGGCCATCACGAGCACTGAAAGCCACAGTCTAGAGTCCACGCCGCCGGTGATGAGCTCGCGCAGGCCGCTCACCACGTAGGACGCCGGCATGTACGGATGCAGCATCTGGAAGAACTGCGGCGTGGTCTCGACGGGGTAGGTGCCGCCCGAGGAACTGAGCTGCAGCATGAGCAGCACCAGGCTCACGACCCGGCCCGCCGCGGTGCCGAGCACGATGATGAACATCTGCTGCAGGGCGAGGAACGCGAGGGTCACGAGGTAGATGAACGCCGAGGTCGCGAGCCAGTAGGCCGGTTCGAGCCCGATGCCGTAGACCAGCACGAGCATCATGATCACGACCTGGCCGAGGCCGATGGCCATCGCGGGCAGGAAGCCGGTCATCACGGCGCGCAGGCCCGTTGCCGAGGCGGCGAGCGCCCGGGTCGGCAGTGCGCGCAGGATCAGCCAGGTGATGAGGCCGCCGACGAAGGTGGCGAGGGCGATGAAGAACGGCGCGAAGCCCTCGCCGAAGCTCTTCGACTGGTTCTGCCAGCTCTGGTCGAGCTGCACGGGCGCGGCCATCACGCCGGACCTCGTCTCGATGTCGTCGTCGCTGAGCTGCGGTGCAGCTTCAGCCCCCTCGCCGAGCTTCTCGGCGAGCGTGCCCGCGCCGTCGGCGAGCTGCGTCGCCCCCGAGGCGAGCTGCGTACCGCCGTCGGCGAGTCGACCGGTGCCGTCCACGAGATCGCCGGTCCCGGCGCTCAGGCTCGCGGCGCCGCTCGCGATCGTGTGGGCTCCGGATGCCGCTTCGCCCGACTTGGCCGAGAGCGTCGACGCACCGTCGCGCACCTGGGCGGCGCCCGCGGCGAGTTGGGCCGCCGGCGCCGCCCCCGCGGAGAGTCCGGCGGAGAGCTGGTCGACGGCGCCGGCGTACTGGCTGCTCAGCCCTGCGTACCCCTGCACCGTCGGCAGTGCCGTCTGGGCCGCGCCGTCGACGCCGTCGGCGATCGCCTGGATCTCGGCGAGGCGGGCGGGCACGTCGACCGTTGCGCCCTGCTCCCCCGCGAGGTCGGCTTCGAGGCTCGCGATCTTCGCGGAGAGCAGCGCGGTGCCCTGCGTGAGCTCGCCGGTCTTCGCGGCGATCCCGGCCGCACCGTCGGCGAGACCGTGTGCCTTCTGCGCGAGCACCGCCGAGCCGCCTGCGGCGTCGTTCACCTTGGCGGAGAGTTCGGTCGCGCCATCCGCCACCTGGGTCGCGCCGCCCGAGAGCGTGCCGGCGCCGGCGGCGAGCTGGTCGAGGCCGCCGGCGAGGGTGCCCGTGCCGTCGGCGAGCTGCGCGGCGCCGGCGTCGAGGGCGTTCGCGCCGCTCGCGAGGTCGCCGAGGCCGACGACGAGCCGGCCCGCGCCGTCGTTCGCGGTCGCGATGCCGTCGGCGAGGGTGGTCGCGCCGTCAGCGGCGGAACGGATGCCGTCGCCGGCGTCGTTCAGGCCGACGAGCATCGCGTCGGCGGTCTGCTGGCCGACCTGCTCTGCGACGGTGTCGCGCAGCTGGACCATGGCCTGCTGGCCGAGCGTCGAGGCGAGGAAGCTGTTGGAGTCGTTGTAGTCGACCTCGACCGTCGCCGGCTTCGGGTCGTCGGTGCCGACGGAGACGGCGCTGGCCGAGAAGTCGCTCGGGATCGTGACGGCGAAGTAGTAGTCGCCGTCGGTCACGCCGGCGGTGGCGTCCGCGGCATCCGTCACCTGCCAGTCGAGGTCGTTCCGGCCGGTGAGCTCGGCGACGAGGTCGTCGCCCGCGTTGAGCTTCTCACCGCCCACGCTGGCCCCGGCGTCCTCGTTGACGAGGGCGACGGGCAGGTTCTTGAGCTCGTCGGTCGGCGCCCAGAACGCCCAGAGATAGAGGGCGCCGTAGATGAGCGGGATGAAGAGCAGCACGACGAGCGCGATCTTGGGCAGCACGCCCTTGCGGAAGCGGCGGAGCTCCGTGCCGGAGGAGAGGAAGGCGAACATCAGGCGTGCTCCAGGATGAGGTCGATGGCGTCGGGGTCGGCGGTCGCCGGCGCCTCGGGCGCGGTTGCGGTGAGGTCGAAGGTGAGGGGTGCGATGCCGAGCTCGGTCCAGAGCGCGGTGTCGGGCGCGGCGGCGGATGCCACGACGGCGGTGCCCGAGCGGACGATCGCGTCGAGTCGCCGCCAGAGGGTCAGGCGGGCCGAGGGCGCCTGCAACTGCTCGATCTGATCGAAGAAGAGCACCTCGGGCTCGCTCATCATCGCGAGCGCGATGCGCAGCAGCACCGTCTGCACCTCGTCGAGGTCCCAGATGACGGTGTCGGCCGACGGCAGCGGCACCTCGCCGAAGACGGGGGCGAGCACCCGGCGCAGCTCGGCGTCGTCGGTGCGGCGCACGACGGCCCACCAGGGCGCGAGCCAGGCGGCTCGCTCGCGGATGGCCGCACCGACGGTCACCGACTCCTCGAGGGTGTCGATGCCCTGGAACCCGGCGATCGCGGTCGCGCGCTGCACCGGGCGGGCGCGACGGGGCAGCTCGTGGCCGAGCACCTCCGCGGTGCCGCTCGAGGGCTTCATGCGCCCCGCGAGCGTGAGCAGCAGGCACGTGCGCCCGCTGCCGGCCGGGCCGTGGAGCACGGTGAGGCCGCGGTCGGCGACCACGTTCACGGGGCCGTAGACGGGGCCGCGCTTGGACTGGAGGGCGAGTTCGTGCGCCCGCACGATGATCGACACGATGCATCCTTCTCGATTTGTACTGACCAGTCAGTTTAGATCGAAGAATGCGATTCGGCAAGCCGGCGACCCCGACCGCCTCGCGCCTGGCGCTTCGCCCGGACGCCGGGGCCGGGGCCGGGGCTACTCGAGCTCGCGCAATCGCGCCGCCACGCCGCCGCCCTGGTTGGTGCGCCGCTCGGAGCCGACGGCGATCGCGAGCAGCACCGCTCCCGCCGTCGCGAGCGTGATCCACCACGGCATCGCCCCGACGGCGCGGTCGACCTGCGCGGAGAAGACCACGACGTTCTCGACCGGCAGCACCGCGAGCCCGAGCAGGAACGGGGCCGCGAGCTTGCGCGACGAACCCACGAGGATCGCGACGAGGGCCAGCGCGATCACGAGGATCGGCCGGTACAGCTGCGGGTCCGTGCCGGTCGCGAGCACCGACGGCAGGAAGGTGAGCACGATGCCGGGCGCGAGCAGGCGCCAGCTGCCCTCGAAGCCGATCGGCCACGAGTTCAGCGACGGACGCGTCGGAGCCGCGACCGCTGGCCGCCGCATCGCGATGAGGCCCGCCGCCAGCACTGCGAGCCCGAGCGGCAGCGAGAACACCTCGACGCGGAGGTCGCGCTCGCTCCATCCGGTGACGCCCGTCACCCAGGCGAGCCCGTAGGTGAACCAGAACGGCGGCAGCACCGGCCGGGCGCGGCGCGCGAGCGCCACCGTGACGAGGGCGAGCGCGAGGAGCAGCGCCATGAGCACCCACAGCGTCCAGATCGCGAACCACTCGCGCCGGACCGCCGTGATCGGCCCGGCGACCAGGAATACGAGCGCCGGCGCGAGGAGCCACCGCGTCTCGCGCAGCCAGACGTCGAGCGGGGTCACCGCCGCCGGCGGCTTCGCCGCCCCGTCGTGCAGTCGCCGCACCGAGGCGATCGCGAGCAGCACGCCGACGACGGTGATGCCGAGCACCGGCAGCATGACGAGGTCGGGATCGGCGATGGCGACCACGTCACGCTCGAGTCCCCACCGCATCGCCTGGATCGGCGCGGCGGCCGCGGCGACGAGCGCCCCCGCGAGCACGGGGGTGCGAAGCATCCGCGTGTCGGAGCCGGCAGGCAATCCGGTCAGCACCCGCCCGGAGACGAGCAGGGCGACGGATGCCGCGAGGAGCGCCGCCGTGCGCCACGGGAACGCCCCCGACTCCGACCCCCAGGCGGCGAGCAGCACGAGCGACGGCACGAGCGCGCACGCGAGCCCGGTCGCCGCGAGGGCGAGCCCTCGTCGCCCGCGAGCGACGAGGATCGCGCCGACGACGATCGCGGCGATCGCGGGCGGCAGCGTGTACGGTTCGACGACCTCGACGCCGAGCATCGCCCACACGCACCAGAGCGCTCCGGTCCAGCTCGCCGCGGCGAGCCACCAGCCGTACCGGCGGCCGGCGACGATCCGGGTCGCCGCGAAGCCGAGGCCGAGCACCACGAGCACGGCCATCGCCGTGCCGAGCCCTGCTGCGTCGCGCACGAGGGCGAGCAGCACCGCGATCGCCGCGGTCACGAGCGAGGAGATCTCGATCCAGAGGCGCACGGATGTCGCGGTGCCGTCGTCGTGGCCATGGCGCACGAGGGCCGCTTCGATCGCCTTCGTCGCGGGCAGCACGACGGCCACGATCGCGGCGATGACCGGCAGCACGACCGGGGAGCCGCTGACCGCGAGGAACTGCGAGCCGAGGCAGACGGCGACGACCGCGAGCGACGGCACGAGCATCGCGGCGGCCGCCGAGCGCACGAGCCGGTTCAGGCCCGGTCGGCGGGTGAGCACGAGCGCGAGTGCGAGCAGGAACGTGACCGCGGTCGACAGCGCCGTCCACCCGTTCGGCTCCCGCAGCACGGTTGCGACGCCGATCAGGAACGGCACCGCGGTGACGACGAGGATCGCGTACCAGGAGCGGGCGTCCACGCGTCGCACGAGGGTCGCCGCGAGCGCGCAGAGGGCAGCGGCGGTCGTCGTGAGGCAGAGCACGGCGATCGTCACGACGCCGAGGCGATCGAGCGCCGTCGCGAAGACGACGAGGGCGTACGCGTAGGCCGCGCCGACGTGCACCACCCGGGCGCCCGGCGTGAACGGGCGGGCGACGACGAGCACCGCGGCGACGATGACGACGCCGACCGGCACCGTGACGTTCGGGTCGACCCAGCTGAGGAGGGCGGCGCTGAGGAGCGCGACGTGCGCCAACGCGATGAAGGGCGCGCGAAGGCTGAGGCGGGTCCTGCTGAACCTCGACCGGGGAACGATCACCGCGGCGGTCGCGAGCACCGCCACCGCGATGCCGACGACGGCCCCGGCGAGCGGCGTGAACGCGGGCCATCCGACGAACGCCGCGATGCCGAGCGCACCGAGCCAGAGGGCGAGCACGAGCACGCCGACCGAGAAGCCCGTGCGGTGCGCAGCGGGCTCGGCTCGCCGCGCGAGTGCGGCGAGCACGGCCGTGCCGAGGGCGGCGGCGAGGAGTCCGAGCACGGCCGCGAGCACCTCATCGGCCCACGAGACGCCCCGCCCGAGTCCCACCCCGCGGACGGGTGCGAGACCGTCACCGCCGACCGACAGCACCACGGACGTGAAGGTCGCGAGCGCGAACATCACGGCGGGCAGCGCCACCGCGAGGCCGACGGCCAGTGCACCGCCCTGCACCTCGCGGGCGCGCACGACGCCGCCGAGCCGGATGGCACCGGACGCCCCGATCGCCACAGCTCCCGCGAGCGGCATGAGCGTCGTCTGCCACGCCGGGTCGAGGTTCACCGGGGCGAGCGACAGCACGACGAGTGCCGACGCGCCGAGGGCCCCCGCGATGCCGCTCCAGCTCCGCGGCATCCCATCGCGGGTCGCCACGGCGGCGAGGGCGGCCAGCAGCGCGAGGATCGCGGCCCGCACGAGCATCGGACTCTGCAGGTCCGCTGCCGGGAGGAACACCAGTTGCACGATCACCACGGCCGTCGCGACCAGTTGCACGACGGTGAGCGTCGCGCGATCGGTGCGGAGCTCCGCGCCGAATCGCGGCACGGCGACGCGCACGAGCTGCTGCGCGCCGAGGGCGACGCCGATCACGCCGAGATGGCCCCACGCCGTGCCCCACCCGCCGGCGGCGTAGCCGAGGAACGCGGGCACGAGAGCGAGGCCGACGAGCGCGGTCCACCACCAGGTGCGGATGCGCGCGCGCCAGGCGACCGCGAGCATCGCGGTGGCCGCGATGGCGGTGCCGAGGGCCGCGAACGCCCAACCGCTCACTGCGGCCGGCGCGAGTTCGGAGAAGGCCCACACGTCGAGGGCCAGGAAGACCATGCCGAGCGCGCCGATCGCCTCGGCCGAGAACTGCACCCCGCGCCGGCGGAGCATCCAGGCGGTCGCGAGGAAGACCGCGGTCACGACGGCGATCACCGTCGTGCGCATGGCGAACCCGATATCGGGGTTCAGGAAGGTGAAGACGATCGCGGCGACCGCGAAGAGGCCGGCCCCGGCGACGGCGAGCACCGATTGCACGCTGACCTGCGAGGTCGAGGTCGAAGACGAAGACGAAGACGAAGACGAAGACGAAGGCGAAGGCGTGGCACCGGCCTCCACGGCTGGCACCGGCGCCGAGGCGGCGACGTCAGTGGCGGGCGGGGCGACGGAAGCTGCGGCGGGCGAGGCTTCCGCCCGCGCCTGCTGCCGGCCGGCGGGTGCCGCGGTGCGATCGGCCCACGACGCGGTCGGCAGCGCCGCGATGAGTCGCGTGCGCTCGCGCACGGCCTCGGCGGCGCGCTGCGACGCCTCCCACAGCTCGCTTCCGCCGGCGCCGCGCAGGTCGGCGCCGCACGCCCGGCAGATCGCACTGTCGCGGAGTTGCGCGTCGCACCGCGGACAGTGCGTCGAGGCGAGCAGATATCGTGCGGCCTGCTCGTTCCATGCGCTCACCATTGGCGCAGTCTATTCACGCCGAGCGCTGCATGCCCGAGATCGGCGCGGCCCTGTGCACCAGCGGCACCCGCTGCGAGGAGTGCCCGGCAGCGGGCCCTCCGCCGCGCGAGCCTACGGGGCCTCGTCGCGCGCCCGCGGCGGCACCCCGCCCCATGGCAGCGACGGCGCCCCGCCGACCTCGACCTCGACACCGAGGAGGGCGCCGTCGGCGTCGGCCGGATGCGCCAGCCCCACGCTCGCCGTCGTGATCACGAGCAGGCGGTCGACGAGCGCGACGGCCGTGGGCCGCTTCGACGGGAGCTCGATCGTCTCGAGGAGCACGCCGTGCGGCGAGTAGCGGCGCACCTCGGCGGCATCCCAGACCGCGACCCAGAGCATGCCCTCGAGGTCGATCGTCATGCCGTCGGGGTTGCCGCCCTCGACCCTGCACACCGTGCGCCGGTTGCCGAGCCGGCCGTCGGGCGCGACATCGAAGGCCTCGATGCTGCGGTGCGGAAGCGTGTCGATGTAGTACAGCGTCTCGCCCGTGCGATCGAAGGCGAGGCCGTTGGAGACGGTCACGGCGCCCAGCCGCTCGGTCGCCACGCCGTCGGGGTCGATGCTCCACAGCGCGCAGTGCGGCGCCCGGGGCATCGACTGGTTGCCCACCCAGAATCGGCCCGACGGGTCGCATCCGCCGTCGTTCATGTAGCTGTCGGCCGCTGCGACGTCCGTGGCGATCGAGGAGACGGCACCGTCGTCGCCCACGTGAACGACACCGCGATCGACGGCCACGGCCCAGCCCGCACCCGGCTCGGCGAGCGGCACGGGCGCGCCGATCTGCTTGCCGACCGTCACGGCCGACCCCGGCACGACCATTCCCCCTTCGAGCCGCCCGCGATGGAACGAGCCGGTCGCCATGTCGATCCAGGCGAGGCCGCCGTCGCGGCCGTCCCAGCGGGGCGACTCGGCCTGGACGTACCGCTCAGCGGAGATGATCTCGACGGTTCGTAAGGGTGTGGAGCGCGACATCCGTGTCATCCTTCGGTGGTGGAGGTACCCGATATGTGGCAGGCTATCTCACAATATGAATGTCAGTTGCGAGACTGGCAGAAGCAACGACGCTGAAAGAGGAACTGGCCGATGGCCCCGAAGCTCCACGGCTTGATGCCGATTCTTGCCACCCCGTTCGACGAATCAGGCGCCCTCGACCGCGCCGGCCTGCGACGCCTGGTCGAGTTCCAGCTCGCCTCCCGCGTCGACGGCGTGGCCGTCTTCGGCATGGCGAGCGAGGGCTTCGCGCTCACCGCTGCCGAACGACGCACCATCCTCTCCGATGTCGTCGAGCTCGTCGACGGACGCGTGCCCGTCATCGCGGGCGTCAACGGCACCTCGACGGCGACCTCGATCGAGCAGGCGCTCATCGCCCAGGAGGGCGGCGCCGACGCCCTCATGGTGCTGCCGCCGTTCATGGTGAAGCCGCCCGCTGCGAGCCTCGTCGACTTCTACGGCGAGGTCGCCGCGGCCACGTCCCTCTCGGTCATGGTGCAGGACGCCCCTGGCGTCACCGGTGTCGCCATGCCGCCGACGCTCATCGCCGAACTCGCCCGCCTCGACGGCGTCGACTCGGTGAAGATCGAGGCACCGCCGACCGCTCCGAAGGTCGGCGCGGTCGTCGAGGCGATCGGCGACGACGACTTCGCGGTGCTCGGCGGCCAGAACGCGCAGTTCTGCCTGGAGGAATACGCACGAGGCGCCGTCGGCACGATGCCGGCCTGCGAGTTCGCCGACCTGCTCGCGCCGGTGCTCGAGCAGTTCGTCGCCGGGCGCGTCGAGGAGGCGCGGGCCGGGTTCCGACGTATGCTCCCCCTCGTGCTGGTGGGTCTGCAGGGCGGCATCGCGTGGGCGGTGCACAAGGAGGTGCTCGTGGCGCGCGGCATCATCGACCACGCCACCGTGCGGTACCCGGCCGCTCGCCTCGACGCCGGCAGCCGCGCCGCCGTCGACCTCGTCATCGAGGAACTCGAGCTCCCGCCGCTGCCGACCGCGGTGCGTGTGTGACCCGTCGCGGCGTACTGCTGATCGGCGGCGGCTCCGACATCGGACTCGCGATCGCCCGGGCCTTCGCCGAGCAGGGCGACGCCGTCGTCGGAGTCGGGCTCGAGGCATCCGCCGACCCCGTCTTCGAGCGGTACCTCGTCGCCGACTGCAGCCGAGCGGATGCCGCGGGCCAGGCCGTCGCCGACGCCGAGCAGGCGCTCGGCCGGCTCGACGTCGTGGTGCTGGCCGCCGCTCGGATGCCGATCGGCCGGGCCGAGGCCACGAGCGACGACGACTGGCGCGGCGCCCTCGGGGCGACCCTCGACTCCGCCTTCTTCGTGTCGCGAGCGGCACTGCCGCGACTCGCACCCGGCTCATCGATCATCGCGGTCACGTCGGTCAACGCCTCCCTGGCCGCGCCGGCCCTGCCGGCCTACGCTGCGGCGAAGGCCGGCGTCGAGGGCCTCGTGCGGCAGCTGGCCCTCGACTACGGCCCGCGCGGGATCCGGGTCAACGCCGTGGCGCCCGGGAGCATCTCGGCGACCGAGACCGGCGAGAGCGAGGGCTACCCCCTCGGCCGGATCGGCCGCCCCGAGGAGGTCGCCTCCGTCGTCGCGTTCCTCGGCTCGGACGCCGCGTCGTTCGTCACGGGCACGACGATCCCCGTCGACGGCGGCCTGTCGATGGCCTCCCCCGCCGCCTGGGTGAAGCCCGCGCTGCGCGAACGCTGGCTCTGAGCCGCAGTCATCCGCCGGCCGGTGCTCACCGCACTCGGCCGGCGGGCATGCGCCGTCAGTTCCCGACGCGGACGAACTGCGCAGCGCTGACGCGGTGGAAGGCGGCGCTGCGCACCTCCAGGCGCACCACGCCGGCGGCGCCGGCGGCGTACCTGAACGTGCCGAGCGAGCGCCAGGCCGCCGCCCCCTCGGTCTGATTCACGACGACCTCGGTGCTGCCGCCCTCATGCTCGACGATGTAGGCGGCCGAGGTCGTGGTCGTCGGATTCGTCGGGTACCAGACTGAGACCCGATACTCGCCCGGCTCGGGCAGGGTCACCGTCCAGGTCACGGTGCTGCCCACGGAGTCGACGTCGCTGTAGCGCGTCCGAGTGCCGTTCCAGCCGGTCAGCCCGCTCGGGTACCACAGCCCGGTCTCGAGATAGCCGGGCCACGGCGACTGGGTGTGGGCGATCACTCCCTCGTCGGCGACCCGCACCAGCACGCCGCGGCGGAGCGTCCCGTCGAGCCGCGCCTCGAACCGCGTCGACGACCCAGGGGTCACGGTCGATCCGGCCGTCACCGTCCACGTGTGGGTGAGATCGGACCGCGGCGGCACCTCGATCACGGCATCCTTCCGGTCGACGCTCCACCCCGCGATGCCGAAGAGGGCCAGCGTGCCCCGCAGCGGGGTGACGCCGGTGTTGATCACCAGGGCGGTCAGTCGCGCGGTCGCGCCGGGTCCGCTGATGATGGCGGTGTCGGTGGAGAGCGACACCAGTCGGCGACTGTCGATCACGTCGATCGCCGCCGGTCGCAGGGCCACCGGATCGCTCCCGGCGGCTGCCAACGATGCCTCGACCCGGACCTCGCCGAGCGCGGCGCCCGGCGCGATGATCGCCGCCGAGTCCACCCGGGCGGATCCCTTCGCGGGAACGAAGACGGTCGGGGCGGCGCCGTCGAGCTGCCACCCGTCGGGCAGGGTCAGGGCCACGTCGCCGGTGATCGGCTCTTCGGTCGCATTGCGCACCTCGATGACGAGCGGCACCCGGTCGCCGGCCGTGCCGGTGGCCTGGGCGATCACGTCTCCGGCCACTCCGGGATCGGCGCCGCTGATGCGGCCCGGCAGGCGCAGGGTGACCTCCTCGGTCGTCATCGCACCGACGGTGATCGTGTAGCTGAACGTCTCGGCCAGCGAGTCGACGGCGATCGTCCACTCGTACGGGTAACCCTTCTGCGGCGCCTGCTTCTCCGACCCGTCGCCGATCCGATAGGCGAGGGTGGCCGGCTCCTCCGTGTCGATCTGCACGTAGGCGTCGTAGCCTGCACCGTCGGGTCGCACGAGGAGCACCCCTCGGGCGAGGCCGTAGTCGGTGCCCGGATCGGTGTCGACCTCGTGGAAGCTGTCGGGGCCGTGATCGACGATGTCGTCGAACGGCTGCGCCGGTCGCTCCACCGTCACCCCGCGCACGACCAGCCCGACCAGCCCGTGTCCGGGCACGCGGACCGTGATCCGGCCGCCGTCGGCCGCCTGGGACGAACGACTGCCGTCGGCGGCCACCACCTCGACGGCGGGCGCATCGCCGCGCGTCAGTCCCGTCAGCTCACCGGTGAGGTCGACGACCACGGACTGGGCGTCGGCCGAGGAGTTCGTCAGGCTGACGTAGAGGGCGTCGTTGCCGACACCGCCCAGCCAGTTGACCAACGGATTGTCGAGGGAGACGAGGCCGGCCGGGAAGTAGGGCCACACGCCGTCCTCGCCGTAGAAGGCGCCGGGAGCGTGGCCGTAGGCGAAGTACTTGAAGTAGGCGAAGTCGGCCTCGAACACGTGCGGGAAGTCGATGTTGCCCGAGCTGCGGTAGAAGCTCTCGCTGATCAGGTAGTCCATCGCGAGGCCGAGCTGGGCGGGCGCGTGGTGGAAGTAGTACCCGGTGATCCCGACCGGACCGCTGGTGGCGAAGTCGGGCTTCATCTGGGCCACCTGGAACTGGCGGCTGTAGTAGCCGGGATAGGTGGTGAACCGGCCGATCACCATGTTGTGCGCGATGTCGGCCAGCATCGGGTCGCCGGTGTGATGCGCCAGGCGCAGCAGTGCTCCGGCCCAGCACGGGTTGAAGACGTAGCCGCCGCCCGGATCGGTGAGCGAGCTGACACCGAGCTTGAACGACGACAGGGCCTCGAAGGTGAGGCCGGTGGCGGAGACGTACCAGGCGGGCACGGTCTCCGACGCGACCTCCGTCGTCGGATAGGACGGCAGCGAGGATCGCGACTCCCAGTCGTACTGCTGCTCGATCACGTGGCCCTCCGGCACGGTGACCGTCTGGTCCGGCACCGGCCGGACCGCGGTCTGCGTGATGAACCGCTGCGCCTCCCGGTAGGCCCCGTCGAGGAACTCGGCGTCCCCTGTCAGCTCGAACATCACGAGCAGGTCGACCCAGTACTTGGAGAAGCTGTAGGCGAATCCACCCGGCGGCTGCCCGTTGCCGCGGTACGGCGTGATGATCTCCTCCTGCACGTAGCGCTTGGCGATCAGGGTCGCCTCCGCCAGGTAGGCCGGATCGCCGGTGACCTGGTAGGTGGCCAGTGCGGTCGCGAACGGCGCCCGGCTCTGCCCGACGACCCCCGCCTTGGTGGCCTGCATCGCGAGCCGCTGGATTCCCGCATTGCGCCCGTGGGTGAGTTGCGAGAGCGCCGTCAGGTTCACGGCGTCCGTGGGGATCCGGCCGATCCGGTACTGCGTCTTGTCGTTGTAGACCGAGCCGCCGATCACCGGCGAGTGGCCGATGCCCTTGCGCGACAGCTGGTACTCGATCGCCGGCCTTGCGCGCCGATCGTAGAGGGTGCCACCGGCGGTGTCGGTCAGATAGTGCGCGGAGAGCAGCACACCGCTGGCCGCGGTGCGGACCGCGTCCTCGTTCTCCACGTCGACGAACCCCTTCGCGCGGTTCCACCAGCCGGAGTAGGAGGGGATGTAGTCGACCGAGTCGTCGCCGTCGGGCTCGATGGCGATGAGCTCCGTCATGGCGTGGACGGCGTCGGTCAGCGATCGGTCGTAGACGTTGTGCCGATAGGCCTTCAGGCCGTACTCACCGCGGCACAGCTGAGTGTAGGTGTCGTAGAGGCTGCCGGCGCGAGCCGCCAGGCCGAAGGCGAAGCCGCGTCGTTCACCGGCCGCCATGGCGGTTCGGAGACCCGGTTGCGGTGCGTAGATGGACGGCACGACGTCGAGGCTGTCGTTGCGCAGGCTCATCCCGTACGGCTGCCGATCGGACATCAGCTGCCGCTCGTGGACGAACTCGGCGACCTCGGCGGGCAGGTACACCCCCGAGGTGACGGCGACGTCGGCGACCGCGTACTGGGTCAGCGCCATGGGGGCGAACAGCTCCCACGCGCCGAGGGGGGCCGAGCCGTCGACCACGGTGAGCGCGTGCTGGTACGACCCGCAGAGCACCTCGTCGAGGTCGTCGAGCTGCTTGACGTCCTGGCTCTGGTAGCCGACGAGGTAGTCGCCGGCCTTCTTGGCCTTCAGCACGTAGTGCGCCTCGGGATGATCGCCGTCGAGCCGCCAGTTGACGACGAGCTCGACGTCATCGGTGCTGGTGCGCAGCTCGATCACCTGGCCGCTGAGGCGTCGATACGAGGTGAAGCCCAGCCAGGCCGGCTGCAGCGGCCCGTAGAGTTCCGGGGCGCTGCCGGAGGGCAGCGTGCCGGCCAGCACGACCCATTGCTCGTCGAAGCGGCGCTCGGGGTCGGTCAGCGACAGCCAGCCGCCGTCGTGCTTGATCTCGAGATCGCGGACGATCGTCTCGCCGCCGTCCCATCTGGCCTGGAAGAAGGTCATCCGGTGGTTGCGTCCCACCAGCCGCGCAACGCAGGTCAGTGACAGGTTCGGCTTGTCCAAGCGGCGCAGGGCGTCGGCATACGCACCGTTCACGCCGCTGAACCCGGGGTCCGCCGCGGCGGCTTCGGGGTTGGCCCCCAGGACGGCCGGGAGCACGCCCGCGGCAAGCAGGAGTTGGAGCGCTGAACGCCGGCTCCACAGCGCTGATCCGTCGTTGGTCTCTGGCTTCTGCGTTGAATCCATGATGCATATGATGCATGCGATATGCGACAGTGTCAATGGCCATGCGGCCAGCGGCGCCGGTAGCGTCGACCATGCATCTCTGAGAGGAACACGCGGTGACCCAGTACCGACCCGAGGAACTGACCGAGTACTCGCTGACCGCGCTGCTGACGCCGGCTGCGCGGCCGGAGGAGCCCGCCGACTTCGAGGAGTTCTGGCGGGGGACGTTCGAGGAGTTCGGAACCGGATCGGTCCCCTGGGAGCTCGCGCGCGACCTCGACGCCACCGCGACCCACCGCGTGACGGAGATCCGGTTCGAATCGTCCGCCGACGAGCCGACGGTGGCCTTCGTGATGGTGCCGCACGTCGAATCCGACCTCCGACGCGGCCTCGTGATCGGACACGGCTACGGCGGCCGCACCGCCCCCGATCTCGATCAGGTGCCCGCGGACACGGCCGCGATCTTCCCCGCCGCGCCGGGCACGGCACCGAACGCCTCGAGTCGCTTCCCTGCGCTTCCCGACGAGCACGTGCTCGCGGGCATCGCGCACCGCGACACGTACTCGCACCGCTTCGCCGCCGCCGATGTCTGGCGTGCCGCGACGGTCCTGATCGACACCGCACCGGCAGTCGGCGGGGCGCTCGACTTCAGCGGCGGGAGCTTCGGCGGCGGCATCGGGGCGATGGCCCTCCCTTGGGACGCCCGCTTCCGCCGCGCCTCGCTGGACGTGCCGAGCTTCGGGCACCATGCGATCCGCCTGACCCGGCAGTGCAGCGGCAGCGGCGAGGCCGTGCGCCGGCACCTGCAGCTGCACCCCGAGGTGCGCCCCGTGCTGGACTACTTCGACGCCGCGATCGCGGCGTCGCGCATCCGCATCCCGGTGCATGTCGCGGCGGCCGTGCTCGATCCTGCCGTCGACCCGCGCGGGCAGTTCGCCGTCTACCACGCGCTCACCGGCCCGAGGCGACTCAGCGTGCGGGCGAACGGGCACCTCGACGGGACGGTCGCCGAGGTCTCCGAGCGGATGTCGCGCCGCGATGCCGCCGACTTCTTCGCGCTGCCCGACGACCGCCTGGCCTGAGCGCACCCGGCGGCCCGAGGCATCCGGCTCGAACGGATGCCCCGGGCACGCCGAACGCCGGCGACCTGCGGGTCCCTCCGCAGGCCGCCGGCGTCGAGGCGCTACGCGTTCGCGTCGAGCAGGCCCTGCACTTCCTTCTGGAGGGAGTTGAGGCCGGACTGCACGTCGACCTGGCCGGCGAGGATGTTCGCGACGCCGGCGCCGATCGCGGCGTCGATCTGCGCCGTCACGGGCACGCGGTCCCACGCGGCACCGCGCGCGTGCTCGGAGACCTCGGTGCGGAACGCCGTCTGGAACTTGTCGGCGGCCAGCTCCGGGATCTGGTCGGCGACGGACTTCGCGGCCGGCGCGACGGCCGACTGCTTGTAGAAAGCCGTCGCGGCCTCGACGTTCGTCGCCGCGTACGTGATGAAGTCGCGGCTCGTGAGCTCGCCTTCGCCGGCGCTCGCGAAGAGGCCGCTGCCCCAGGCGCGGTTGTACGACTCGTTGCCACCGGCCGTGGGCCGGGAGATCGCGCCGATGTTGTCGATGATGTTCTGGGCGGCACCGTTCGTCTTCACGAAGGTCGAGGCGAGCGGCGCGTCGTCGTAGAGGGCCGCACGCCCGCTCGCGAACAGGATGCGCGCATCGGCGCGGGCCACGTTCGCCTGGGTGAGCCCCTCGTCCTGGAGCGACTTGTACCAGGTGATCGCCTTCACGCTCTCCTTGTCGCCGATCGTGCACTCGAAGTCGTCGGTGACGACCGGGCTGCCGAAGCCCCACATCCAGTGCGCGGCATCCTTCAGGTCGGGGTTCTTCGTGACCGCCGCGTACGGGATCAGCGAGGAGTCCTGCGACTTGATCTTCTCGAGCGCGGTCGCGAACTGCTCGATCGTCATGCCCGACTTGATGCCGACGCTCTTGGCGATCTCGCCGTTCGTGATGATGCCGATGCCGGCGGCCGTGAGCGGCATCACGAGGAGCTTGCCGTCCATCGTGTACGCGTCGAGCACGCCCTGCGGGATGCCGAGCCCCTTGGCGAGGTCGGTGAGGTCGGCCAGCACGTCCATCGGCGTGAGCACCTGCCATCCGCCCGACTGGCCCACGCCCATGAGCTTGCCGGCGCTCCCGGTGAGGGCGAGCTGCGTGGCCGCCTGGTCGTAGGGGTAGATCACGGGCGAGACCGTGACGCCCTCCTCGGCGGAGAAATCGTCGAGCACGGCCTGCCAGGCGGGCTTCAGGGCCTCTTCGCCGAGCGAGTTGCCGTAGAAGTTGATCGTCTTGGCCTTGGTCGCGGCGTTCGCGGCGGCCGTGGCTCCCGGTGCAGCCGGGGTGGCGCAGCCGGCGAGGGCGAGGGCGCCGAACGCGGCGAGTGCAGTGCCACCGCCGAGGAAGGCGCGGCGGCTGAGCTGCGAGGACGAGATGTTCATGGGGGACTGCTCCTTCGTCGTGGTGTGGGTCGGGACGGTTCGGTGGATCATCGCTACCCCTTGACGGCCCCCGACGCGAGGCCGGAGACGAAGTAGCGCTGGAGGAGGATGAAGATGATGGCGAGCGGCAGCGACGTGATGAGGGATGCCGCCATGAGCGCCGGCCAATCGGCCGTGCCGTCACGGATGAACGCCTGGGTGAGGCCGGCGGGCAGGGTCTGCTTGTCGGGCCCTGCGAGCGTGAGCGCGAAGAGCAGGTCGCTCCAGCCGCGCATGAAGGCGAACATCGCCGCCGTGATGAGGCCGGGCACGATGAGCGGGAAGACGATCTTGAACATCGTCGCGATGCGCGAGAGGCCGTCGACCTTCGCGGCTTCGAGGATGTCGTCGGGCAGCCCGTCGATGATGCCCTTCAGGAGGAACACCGTCAGCGGCAGCGTGAACGTCGTGAACGAGATGATGAGCGCCGTGTAGGTGTAGAGCAGGTTCACCGAGCTCAGCATCAGGAACAGCGAGATGAGCAGGAGCGCACCGGGGATGAGCTGGCCGATGAGGAACATGAACATGATCGCATTGCGCCCGGAGTACCGGAACTTCGAGAGCGAGTAGGCCATGAAGGCGCCGACGAGCACGGCGAGCACGGCGGTGCCCGTCGAGACGATGAAGCTGTTCTTGAGGTTCTGCAGCAGCAGGTCGTTCTGGAAGAACCCGATGAAGTTGTCGAGGGTCGGGTCGACCGGGAAGAGCGGCCGGTCGAGTGCGAAGACCGCCTCCTTCTTCATGAACGCCGTCGCCGTCAGCCAGTAGACCGGCAGCAGTCCGAACAGGGCGAGCAGCAGCAGTCCGAGGCGCCCCGGGATCGACAGTCTCGGGCGAACGATCGCCTCTCCGATGTCGCGGCCGTGACTCATCGCTTCTCCAGACGTCGGTTGAGCAGCAGGTATGCGCTCGAGATGATCGCGAGCAGGATGAGCCAGAGCACGCCCATGGCGGATGCCTTGCCGAGCTCGTAGCTGCCGAACGCGAGTTGATAGAGGCTGACGGCGAGCGTCGTGGTCGAATCCCCGGGTCCGCCGCCCGTCATCACGAAGATCGTGTCGAAGTTGCCGAAGTTGTAGATGAACTCGAGGGTCGCCACGAGCGCGACGGGGCCGACGATGTGCGGCAGCGAGATGTAGCGGAAGCGCTGGGACCGCGTGGCCCCGTCGATCGTCGCGGCCTCGAGCTGCTCGCTCGGCAGGGTCTGCAGCACCGAGAGGGCGACGACCATGATCCAGGGGAACGAGTGCCACGTCTTCGCGATGACCACCGCCGCCATCGCGCCGGTGGGGTTGCCGAGCATGCTCACCTCGGGGAGGCCCACCATGGTCAGCAGGTGGTTCAGCACGCCGTAGCTGTCGTTGAAGATCCACGCCCAGAGGAAGGAGACGACGACGCCGGGCAGGAGCCACGGCAGCATGAGCGTGCCGCGCAGGATGTTGCGCCCGCGGATGCGCGCGTTCAGGAGAACGGCGAGGGCCACGCCGAGGAGCACGGGGAAGATCGTCGCGAGCGTCGCGAAGGTGAGCGTCGTACCGAGGCGCGCCACGAACTCGCCGAAGATCGCCGTGTAGTTGTCGAACCCGACGAAGGTGCGCTCAGGGCGCAGCAGCGACTGGTCGTAGAGACTCGTGCCGATGCTCGAGACGAGCGGGTAGATCGCGATCACGAGGAAGAGCAGGACCGCAGGGAGTGCGATCATGAATCCGAAGGTGCGATCCTTCGCACCGAGTGTCGTACGCCGCCCGGATCGCGGCTCGGTCGTCTCGCGTGTCGCGGGCCGGTCGAGGATGGCTTGCTGCATTGCGTTCACTTCCCGAGAGATGGCGACCCTTCGTCAGGGCCCCTGTGCGTCGTCGTCACAAGTCGTCAACGCTGACGTGCGGCCAGTAAACCACAATGCGGATGCGAAATCCACAAAATGCATGACGCACCCATATTTGGATTGCCTCAGCCGATTCCGCTCACTACACTGACGGCAACGGCGCAGCCCGAGCGGGTATGCAGCGACGCCCGGCAACTGCATGGAAAGAGGAGTCCCGATGGCATCCGAATCGGTCGGCGGCACACAGACCGTCGAACGGGCTATGTCCCTGCTCGCGTGCTTCACCGAGGAGGTCGGCGAACTCCGCGTGTCCGAGCTCTGCGCGCTCACCGGGCTCGGCCAGTCCACCGTGTCGCGGATGATGTCGGCGCTCGACCGCATGAAGTTCGTCGTCCAGGACGACCGCACGGGCCTCTACCGGCTCGGCCCGGCCGCCGTCTCCCTCGGCACCATCGCGCTCAACGGCTCCCCGATCTTCCGCGCTTCGCGCCAGATCGCCCAGAACCTCGCACACCGGCTCGGCATCGGAGTGAACGTCGCCGAACTCAGCGGCTTCACCTTCACCTACCTCTGCAACTTCGAGGGCGCGCTCGCACCGAAGTCGTTCGCGATGGCCGGCCGTACCGCGCCGCTGCACGCGACGGGTCTCGGCAAAGCGCTGCTGTCGGGCATGCCCGCTGCGCTCGTCGACGAGTACTTCGCGAACACGCCCCAGCGGTACACCCCGCACACGATCGTCGACCGCGCCGCCATGGAGATCGCCCTCGACGAGACCCGCAGCCGCGGCTACGCGACCGAGATCGAAGAGCTCGCCTTCGGGCGGGCCTGCATCGCCGCTCCCATCCGCGACCGGGCGGGCGAGATCGTCGCCGGCCTCTCCGCGAGCGGTCCGCTCTCGGTGCTCGACCTGCAGGCGCCCCACCAGGAGCTCGCGCTGCAGGTGATCGAGGCCGCCGACGAGATCTCCGTCGCCCTCGGCTACAGCGCCTCCCACTCCGCGACGGCGTTCGCGGCCCTCTGACCCCCACTCCGCGACGGCGTTCGCGGCCCTCTGACCCCCTCAGCCTGAACCCCGGCCGCGGCATCCGTCGCCGGCTTTCTCGATCCCTCAAGTCACCGGAGACCCTGTGAGAATCGCGCGCGTCCAAACGTTCCCCCTCTTCATCTCGAAGGAGGATGCCGACGACTCCTACGCGGGCGAGGCGGCGGTCGAGCACCGCGGCTACATGATCAGGCCGCCGTGGCGGAGCCTCTACTCCCCCGGCTACGAGACGCTCATCGTGAAGATCGAGACCGATGACGGCCTGGTGGGCTGGGGCGAGGGGCTCGCCCCCGTCGCACCCGAAGTCGCGGCCGCGATCGTCGACCACCTGCTCACGCCGCTCATCATCGGCGAGGACCCGCGTTCGGTGCGCACGCTCTGGCATCGGATGTCGGAGTCGATGCGCGAGCGCGGGCACCTCACGGGGCATCAGGCCGATGCGATGGCCGCCGTCGACATCGCGTTGTGGGACCTCTGGGGCAAGGCGACCGGCCTCTCGGTATCCGAGCTCGCCGGCGGACGCTTCGCCGACGTGCTGCCGACGTACGTCTCGGGCGTCCGCGGCGCCGACGACGCCGAGATCGCCGAGAAGACCGCCGTGCTCGTCGAGGCGGGTGTGCGCCGGTTCAAGATGCACCTCGGCACCGACCTCCGCACCGACCTCGCGACCTACGACGCCGTCCGCGGCGCGCACCCCGACCTCCAGGTCGCGCTCGACGCGCACTGGAGCTACCGCCTCGGCGAGGCGAAGGCGCTCGGGCGCGAACTCGACGAACGCCACGCCTGGTTCTTCGAGGCGCCGCTCGCGCCCGAGGACGTCGAAGGCCACCGTGACCTCGCGGCATCCATCGAGACCCCCGTCGCGGTCGGCGAGGCGATGCGCAGCCGATTCGAGTTCACGGACTGGCTGGCCCGCCGAGCCGTCGGCCTCACCCAGCCCGACATCGGTCGCACCGGCATCACCGAGGGGCTCGCGATCGCGGCCATCGCCGACGCCTTCCACGCACAGGTGGCACCGCATCACTCCGCCGCGTTCGGCATCGCGATGGCCGCCGGTGTGCACGTCGCCGCGAGCTCGCCGTCGCTCCTCGCGTTCGAGTACCAGCCGCTCACCCTGCCGGTCGCGAACCGGATCCTCACGACGCCGCTCGAGGTGAAGCCGAACGGCGACTTCGCGGTCCCGACCGGCCCAGGCCTCGGCGTCGACGTCGACGAGGCGTTCGTGCGGGAGTTCGTGCGCCGTTGAGCGGCGCTCCTCTCGTGCGCGCCGCGGGCTGCCATGCTCGAAGAGCGCGACGACCTGCGCCGCGCATGAGGGGGAACACATGAACGACGTCCGACCGGGATCCGTGCTTCCCGTGCCCGACCGCCCGGACCAGGGCCCGGTCGCGTACGACGCGAAGAAGCTCGACGCGAAGTTCCCGCCGATCGAGCCGGCGAGGCCGCCGGCCCAGGCGCCGAACGTGCTCGTGATCCTGCTCGACGACGTCGGCTTCGGGGCATCCAGCGCCTTCGGCGGGCCGATCCACACGCCCACCGCAGAGCGCCTCGCCGGCGAGGGCCTGCGCTACTCGCGGTTCCACACCACGGCGCTCTGCTCGCCGACCCGCGCCGCGCTGCTCTCGGGCCGCAACCACCACGCCGTCGGCATGGGCCACATCACCGAGACCGCGACGCCGGCCCCCGGCTACCGCTCGACGCGCCCGAACACCGCGGTGCCGCTGCCCGAGATCCTGCGCCAGAGCGGCTACAACACGGCCCAGTTCGGCAAGTGCCACGAGGTGCCCGTGTGGGAGTCGGGCCCGACCGGCCCCTTCGACCACTGGCCCGCGCAGAGCGGGTTCGAGCGCTTCTACGGCTTCATCGGCGGCGAGACGAACCAGTACACGCCGGCGCTCATCGACGGCCTCACGACCATCGAGCCGCCGACCGACCCCGACTACCACCTGATGCCCGACCTCGCCGACAAGGCGATCGGCTACGTGCGCCAGCAGCAGAGCCTGACGCCCGACAAGCCCTTCTTCGTGTACTTCGCGCCGGGCGCGACCCATGCCCCGCACCACGTGCCGAAGGACTGGATCGCCAAGTACGAGGGCCGGTTCGACCACGGCTGGGACGCGCAGCGCGAGCAGACGTTCGCCCGTCAGAAGGAGCTCGGCGTCATCGCCGCCGACTCCGAACTGACCGCACGCCCCGAGGGCCTGCCGGCGTGGGACGACGTGCCCGACGAGCAGAAGCCCGTGCTGGCCCGCCAGATGGAGGTCTACGCTGCCTTCCTCGAGTACGCCGACCACCACACCGGCCGACTCGTCGACGCCCTCGAAGAGCTCGACATCCTCGAGGACACGCTGATCTACTACATCATCGGCGACAACGGCGCCTCGGCCGAGGGCGGTATCAACGGCGCCTATATGCTGACCACCGCCTCCAACGGCGGCGGCCGGTTCGAGACCGTCGAGTTCTGGAAGGAGCACCTCGACAAGGTCGGCGGCCCCGAGGCGTACAACCACTACTCCGTCGCCTGGGCGCACGCGATGTGCACCCCGTACCAGTGGACCAAGCAGGTCGCCTCGCACTACGGCGGCACCCGCAACGGCACGATCGTGCATTGGCCGAGCCGCATCGCGGCCAAGGGCGAGGTGCGCGAGCAGTGGCACCACGTCATCGACCTCGCGCCGACCGTGCTCGACGTGGCCGGCCTCGCCGAGCCGCACACGGTGAACGGCGTCACGCAGGAGCCGATGCACGGCGTCTCGATGGCGTACAGCTTCGACGACGCATCCGCCGACGAACGCCACACGACGCAGTACTTCGAGCTCATGGGCAACCGCGGCATCTACCACCGCGGCTGGACCGCGGTCACGAAGCACCGCACCCCGTGGGACGTCGTGTCGAAGGCCCCCGACTTCTCGCTCGACGTGTGGGAGCTCTACGACACGACCACCGACTGGACCCAGGCGAAGAACCTCGCAGGCGAGCAGCCCGAGAAGCTCGCCGAGCTGCAGCGGCTCTTCCTCATCGAGGCCGCACGTCACAACGTGTTCCCGATGGACGACCGCGCCGCCGAGCGCATGAACCCCGAGATCGCCGGCCGGCCGACCCTCGTGAAGGGCGACCGCCTGCGGCTCTACCCCGGCATGGTGCGCCTCGGCGAGAACGTCGCGATCAACGTGAAGAACCGCTCGTTCTCGGTCACCTCCGAGGTGGTCGCACCCGACGACGGTTCGCTCGAGGGCGCGATCGTCGCCCAGGGCGGCCGCACCGGCGGCTGGTCGTTCTTCGCCGAAGACGGCAAGCTCGGCTTCCACTACAACTACTGCGGCCTGCAGCGGTCGACCACCCGGTCGGATGTCCC
Organism: Agromyces sp. Root81; assembly: GCF_001429165.1. Lineage (GTDB taxonomy): Bacteria > Actinomycetota > Actinomycetes > Actinomycetales > Microbacteriaceae > Agromyces. Next base: position 1,524,385 of record NZ_LMIR01000002.1, on the reverse strand, counting down.
GATCGGCGCGGGCGAGCACCAGGTGCGGGTCGAGTTCGCCTACGACGGCGGCGGCATCGGCAAGGGCGGCGACGTGTCGCTCTTCATCGACGGCAAGGCCGTGGGCACCGGACGGGTCGAGCACACGCACGCGCTCTACTTCTCGTTCGACGAGGGGCTCGACACGGGCTGCGACACCGGCATGCCGGCGTACGAGGGCTACAAGGTGTGGGGCGGCGCGTTCAGCGGCACGCTGCACTGGGCCGAGGTCGCCCTCGGCGTCGACGACCACAACCACCTCGTCGACCCGGCCGACCACCTCCAGGCGGCGTTGCGTCACCAGTAGCAACCGTTGCGTTCGCGCGCCGCTTTCAGCACGAAAGCGGCGCGCGACGCAGGAATCGTGATGCTTTTATGCGGTTCCGCCGACGTATGTGAAACTTTCCCGTGGCCCGCCGGCGATCCGGCTCGGCCGAGCCGAAAGGGAACCACGGATGCACCGCACTGAACCCGCCCGCGACGCGAACGAGCCGCGCGACCCCGCGACCCGCATGCACTCCACGTCGGACGAGACTTCGCACCTCGTCGACCTCGTGCTCGCGTACTCGCGCCGCCGCATCCTGAGCGACGACACCCCGCTCGACAAGCCCGTCACCGAGACCGAGCTGCGTCGCCTCGCCGGTCGCACGATCGACGAGCAGGGCATCGGCGCGGCCCGCGCACTCGCGCTCTTCGAGCACGTGCTCGCCCCGGCGTGCATCACGACCGACCACCCGCAGTACCTCTCCTTCATCCCGACGGCGCCAACGAAGGCCGCCACCGCCTTCGACCTCGTGGTCTCGGCCAGCGCCCTCTACGGCGGCTCCTGGCTCGAGGGCGCCGGCGCGGTCTACGCCGAGAACGAGGTGCTGTCGTGGCTCGGCCGCGAGTTCGGCCTGCCCGCGAACTCGGGCGGCGTCTTCGTGCAGGGCGGCACGCTCGGCAACCTCTCGGCCCTCGTCGCCGCCCGCGAGCACGCCCGTCACCGGCTGAGCGACGGCGCAGCGGATGCCGCGGTGCCCGCACCGCCCGGCGGCCGGTGGAAGATCGTATGCAGCGCCGAGGCGCACTCCTCGATCGCCTCTGCCGCTCGCGTGATGGACGTCGACGTCGTGCCGGTGACCCCAGCCGGCGACGGCATGCTGCGGGGCGACGACGTGCGCGGCGCACTCGAGGAGCACGGGGCATCCGTCTTCGCCGTCGTCGCGACCGCCGGCTCGACGAACTTCGGCATCGTCGACGACCTCGCCTCGATCTCCGAGCTGAAGCGCGACTTCGACTTCTGGTTCCACGTCGACGGCGCCTACGGACTGGCCGGCATGCTCTCGCCGCTCGCACGGCACCGCTTCGCGGGCGTCGAGCACGCCGACTCGGTGATCGTCGACCCGCACAAGTGGCTCTTCGCCCCCTTCGACGCGTGCGCCCTCATCTACCGCGACCCCGAGCAGGGCCGCCGGGCGCACACGCAGCACGCCGAGTACCTCGACACCCTCACCGAGGGCGGCGACTGGAGCCCGTCGGACTACGCCGCGCACCTCACGCGACGGGCCCGCGGCCTGCCGCTCTGGTTCTCGCTCGCGACCTACGGCGGCACCGCGTACCGCGAGGCGATCTCGAGCTCGATCGCCCTGGCGCAGCGCATCGCCGACGAGATCGGGCGCCGCGATGGGCTCAGCCTCGTGCGGTCGCCGCAGCTGTCGGTCGTCGTGTTCGAGCGCGACGGCTGGACGAAGGCCGACTACGACGCGTGGTCGGCGCGACTGCTCGACGAGCAGCGGGCGTTCGTGACGCCGAGCTCGCACGCGGGCCGGCCGAACACGCGCTTCGCGATCGTGAACCCCAACACGACGTTCGAGCACCTCGTCGCGATCCTCGACACGATGTAGCTCCCCTCGTTGGTCGAGGAGGCCGCCCGCGGCGGTCTCGAGACCCGCACCCGGTCTCGAGACCCGCACCCGGTCTCGAGACCCGCAGCCGGTCTCGAGACCCGCGCTGGCCCTCGCTCCTCGACCAGCCGATGCGGTTATTGAACTTTACGGTTCAGTGTTCTACACTGAACCACATGGTTCAGCAAACTGCACTCGATCCGTCGATGCTCGACCGTGCCTTCGGCGCCCTCGCCGATGAGACCCGGCGCGGCATCCTCACCAGGCTCGGTGCCGGCCCCGCCACGATCACCGAGCTCGCCGAACCGAGCGGCATGACCCTCACCGGCATCCGCAAGCACGTCGACGTGCTCGAGGCTGCGGGGCTCGTCGCGACCGAGAAGGTCGGGCGCGTGCGACAGGTCACCCTCGGCACGGAACGACTGGACGACGCCATGGCATGGATCACCTTCTATCAACGGCTCTGGGCTCGCCGCCTCGACGGCCTCGACGCCTACTTCACCCTCGCGAAAGGAACGGAATCATGAGCGACACGGAAACGAACGAGACGATCGGCCTCCGGCTCCGACGCCAGCTGCCGGCGACGCCGGAACAGGTCTTCGACGCCTACACCGATCCAGAGAAGCAGAAGATCTGGTTCTCGATCCTCGATGAGGATCCGGGGATCGTCGAGATCGAGGTCGACCTGCGGGTGGGAGGCACGCAGACCGCGGTGTGGGGTCCGAATCGCGAGACCCTCTTCCGCGAGGTCCAGACCTACCTCGAGATCGATCGCCCGCACCGGCTCGTCACCGAGTCGACCGGCAGCGAACCCGACGGCACGAGCATGACGACGCACGTCGTGGTCACGTTCGAGGCGAACGACGGCGGCACACTGGTGACCGTCGAGCAGACCGGCTTCCCGACCCCCGAGCTGCGCGACTTCTTCCAGGCCCAGGTCTGGAACGGCGCGTTCGATCGCATCGAGGCGTACCTCACCCGCAGCTGAAGCAGGGCGGCGGGCGTCAGCGGTTGCTGTGTGGCCGCTGGCGCCCTCGCGTGTCAGGCGCGAGCGACGGCGATGTGCGCCGCGAGCGCGCTCGTCGGCGCGACGTCGGCGAGTGCCGCCGCGCCGTCGAGCGGGTGGGCCTCGCCGAGCCGGATCTCGGCACCCGGGATCTCGGCGCGGATCGCGGCGACGAACTCGCGCCCGAGCACCTCGCCGAGGAACAGTCCGCCGACTCCGCGCACGTGCGGGTCGGGCACGCCCGATTCGCCGACGCGGCGGAGACCGGCGAACGCGGATGCCGCGAGCTCGCGCGCTCCGTCGGTGACGATCTGCTCGGCGACCGCGTCGCCGGCGGCAGCGGCGTCCGCGACCGCACGCGCGTAGGATGCGATGCGCTGCACGCGCCCGAGGTCGCCCTGCAGCTCGATGTACGCGGCCTCGAGGTCGGGGAAGTCGGCACGCACCACCTCGGTGAGCGCGGTCGGGGCGCCGCGGCCGTCGTGCGCTCGCATGACGGCCTCGAGCCCGGCCCGGCCGAGCCAGTACCCGCTGCCGGCGTCGCCCATGATGTAGCCCCACCCGTCGACCCGGGCGGTCTCGGTGGCGCCCACTGCGAGCGTCACCACTCCGGTTCCTGCCGCTACGACGACGCCGCGCTCGTCGCCGAGCGCACCGAGATAGGCGGTGATCGAGTCGTGGGCGAGGTGCACGCTGCGGGCGCCGATCGGCGCTGCGGCGGCGAGCAGGTAGCCGGCGTCGAACTCGTCGTCGGTCAGCCCCGAGACGCCGAGCCCCACGCGCTCTGCCGTGCGGCCGCCCTCGTGCGCCTGCTCGATGATGCGCGCGAGCTGCGGCAGCAGCGGCAGGTCGGTGCGGATGCCGGGGGCCGACCATTCACCGGAGCCCGAGGCATCCGTGTGCCTGACCTTGATGCCCGACTGGCCGGCGTCGATCGCGAGAGTGCTCGTCGAATTCACGGCTGCGACGCTACCAGCTGAGCGGCGCCGCTGATGCTGTGGACTCCGCGCTACGCCGACGGGCCGGTCGCCGGCGCTTCGGGTGCCCTGGGGTCATCGGCGCCCGCAGACGCCTCGGCGAGCAGCAATTCGGTCTGCACCGTGCGCCAGCGAGCGGTGGCCCGCAACGCCTTCGCCCCGGCGACCATCAGCGCGCTGAGGCACACGAGCGCCACGAAGAGGGCGAGGGCGACGAGTGCCCAGACGATCTGGTACAGCCAGGAGATGCCGAAGCTCACCACGTCGTACAACATCCCTCGACCGTAGTGGCGATCGACAGCCGATCGGCCGCACGCGCAGAACTGTGGAGAACTCGGCGCTACGGCGAGACGGGAACCGGCGCCAAGAGGTCGTCGATGATGCGGTCGATCTCGGTGAGCGCATAGCGGGCGAGCGCGCGCTGCGCGACATCCGCTGCACTGCCCTGCTCCTCCTCGAGGTCGCCGATCACGATGATGTTCTCGTCGTTCAGGGTGTTGGCGGGCGCCGTGTAGTTGAAGCTGCCGACGATGATGAGCCGCTCGTCGATGACCATGAGCTTGTGGTGGAGCTTCCGCACGCCCGTGTTGCGGCGGTTCGCGAAGAGCTCGACGTCGCCGTGGCCGAGGCCGCTCGTCGCCGCCCACTTCGCGGCGCCCTGGTCGCGATCGAGCACGCCGCGGATGCGCGGGACGAGCGGGCGCAGGCGGATCATGGTGTCGTCGATGCCGGATGACTGGGCGAAGGTGAACATCGCGAAGTCGATCGAGTCCTTCGCCTTCAGCATCTGCTTCATGATCTCCATCTCGGGACCGTGCCGCGGGGCGAAGAGGGGCTTGATCCGCACCTCGGGCAGGTCGAACTCCTTGGGCTTCGGTTCGACGCGCTCGTGCAGGTCGCCGAAGGTGCCCGAACGCATGCGCTCGAACTCGCGCAGGTACTCGGTGGCCGCGAGCTGGCCGTGCAGCACGACGACGTGGTTGAGGTTCTGGCCCGCGCCGATGCCGGGCTCCTCGTTCCTGCCCGTGTCGGTGAGGGTGAAGTTGGTCGAGCCCGTGAGCACGGCCGCAGCCGGCTTGCCCGAGTCGCGCACGATGAACTTCTGGTGGAAGATCTTCGGGTTCAGGTCGCTGATCACGTCGACGCGCGCCTTCAGGAGGGCGCCCTGGATGACGCGGTTCTCCTCGTGCGCCCCGGTCACGCCCCACGGGTCCTCGAGCGCCTTCTCTTCAGTGAGGTAGTCGCCCTCGAGGATGACCCTGACCCGCACGCCGCGCACCTTCGCCGCGAGGATCGCCTTGGCGATCGGTCGCGAGTCGATCTCCTGCACGGCGATCGCGAGGCTGTGCTGCGCGCCGTCGAGGAAGTCGCGGATCGCCTGATCGAGATCGTCGGGGCCGCCGACCGCGGTCGGCCCCATGTAGAGCTCCACTCCCCCGATGCTGACCGACATGGCGCACTCCTCTCGTGAGTGATCCTCATGATCATGGTCGTCTGCGCGACTCGGGGCGGCATCAGTGTCCGCCCGGAACTCGAGAGCGCCGCCGCTACGCTGGCCAACCATGAGCGCACCCATCGTCATCTCGGGCCCGGCCGCCTGGAACCGCATCGTGTACCTCGACCACCTGCCCGAGCCGGTGCCGCACATGCAGTTCGCACTCGACGACTACGAGACGATCGGCGGCACCTCTGCGGGCAAGGCGCTCGGACTCGCAGGCCTCGGCCGGCCCGTACTGCTGCACACCCTCCTCGGCGACGACGAGGGCCGCCGCGTGCAGGGCGCGCTCGAGGCATCCGGCGTCGAGCTCTCGAGCCTCGCCGTCGCGCGCACCGAGAGCCACCTGAACCTCATGACCCGGCAGGGCGAGCGCGTCTCGCTCTACCTCAGCGCGCCCGCCGATCCGGGCACGCCGCCGTCGGTCGAGCTGGCGCAGGCGATGCGGGATGCCTCGGCGATCGTGCTCGACCTCTCTGAGCGTTCGCGCGGGCTCATCGGCGCCGCGCGCGCCACCGGCCGGCCGATCTGGACCGACATCCACGACTACGACGGCAGCGCCGACTTCCACCGCCCGTTCATCGAGGCCGCCGACTGGATCTTCATGAACGCCGACCGCATCGGCGCCGATCCGCTCCCCTTCATGGAGGAGTGCGTGCGCAGCGGGGCATCCGTCGTCGTGTGCACGCTCGGCGCGCGGGGCGCGATCGCGGTCTCGCAGGCTGATGCGAGTGCCGGGTCGGGGTCCGGGTCGCAGCGGATGTCGGTGACCGAGGTCGCCGCCGTCCCCGTCGAGGTGCTCGACACCAACGGGGCCGGCGACGCCTTCATGGCTGGTGTGCTCGACGCACATCTCGGCGGGGCCGCGCTCGGCGATGCGCTCGAGGCGGGTGCCCGGCACGCCGCCACCGTGCTCACGACCCGACACCTGCACCCCGTGCTCGACGGGGTGCTCGACGGGCTGGTCGAGTAGCGAGCAAAGCGAGCGTATCGAGACCCCACCGAACGCTCCCCGCTCCTCCTCCACAGGGGACTCCCGACCCTATTTCTGCACAGCAACATATCCTGATCAGGTCCGGTTTCCACTGGCCGCGGAATGTCAGTGGTTGCCCCTAGTGTCGAAGACATGGAGCGCAGCCTCGCATCCCTCGTCGCAGAGGTCGCCGATCGTGTCGGCGACCTCCTCGATGCCGCGAGCGTGGAGTCGTCTCTGGCGTCGGCGCACGACCGCGAACTGATCTCGGTCGTCTCCGAGATCGAACGGTTGGGCCGCTTCACCGACGCCCTGCGCGTCGACGCGGCAGGCGAGGTCGAGCACCGCTCCCGCACCTCACTCGGTCACGAGGGACTCGCGGCGAAGCAGGGCTGCACGAGCGCCGTCGAACTCATCGAACGCCTCACTCGAGTCTCGTCGCAGACCGCCCGGGCACGACTCCGGCTCGGAGCCGCGGTTCGCCGCACCTCGACCCTGCTCGGCGATTCGATGCCGCCCCGCTTCGAGCGCGTCGCCGAGGGTCTTCGCACCGGTGAACTCGGCATCGACTCGGCCGTCGTCATCACGAAGGCGCTCGACGCGGTGCTTCCCCGCCACGCCAACGGCGACCTCGACGGTGTGCGCGCTGCCGAGCACGAACTCGTCTGCGCCGCGATCGGCGTCGCCGCCGCGCCGGGTGCCGAGGTCGCGGCCCCCGCGACGGCCACCGAGACGCGAATGCAGGCCGCTGTGTGGGCCGAGGTCCTCGACCCCGATGGCGCCGAACCATCCCACCGGCAGTGGGCGGCCCGCGGCTTCGAGCTCCTCCCCGCCCGAGACGGCCTCGTCCCGGTGCGGGGCGCGCTGCTGCCCGAAGTCGCCGGCATGGTGCGGCGCGTGTTCGACTCGATCACCAACTTCCGGCAATCGACCGGGTTCATGCCCATCACCGATCAGACCGCGACGACGCAGGCCGGGTCCGGCGGCGAGCAGGCGGAGTCCGAGGCATCCGGTCGCAGAGACCCCCGCACCCGCGCCCAACGCCAGCACGACGCGATCGCCACCGTCTTCGACATCGCGGCGCGGGCCGATGAGCTTCCGACCCTCGGCGGCGCCTCCCGACGATCGTCGTCACTGTGCTCGCCGACGACCTCCGCGCCGGCCACGGTGTCGGCCACGTCGACGGCGTCGCCGAACCGATCTCGATGCGCGCGGTCGAGCAGCATGCGAGCGCGAACGGCATCCAGCGCGTCACACTCGCCGCCAACGGCCGGGTCGTCGGCATCGGCACGACCGAGCAATGCTTCAACCGCGCGCAGCGCCGTGCCCTCGCCGCACGCGACGGCGGCTGCATCATTCCGGGGTGCGACACCCCGGCGTGGGCCACCGAGGTGCACCACGTCATCCCCTGGTGGCATGGAGGCGCCACCCACACCGACAACGGAGTGCTGCTCTGCTGGTTCCACCATCGCAGCATCGACAGCTCCGGGTGGCGCATCCGCATGGTCGAGGGCGCGCCCGAGGTGATGCCGCCGCCCGGCATGGGGCCGCAGCAGTGGCGATCATCGACGGTGTCGGCGACGCGACGTGCCGCTGCGCTCGCCCGTCGGCGCGCGGGTCCCACCGGCACCGACGCGGTCGCCTGAGCCCATGAGCGCCAGAGCGCCAGAGCACCAGAGCACCAGAGCACCAGAGCACCAGAGCGCCAGAGTCAGCGGTGACGATTTCCCACCCAGTCGCGCATGCGGCCGGAAGTCGCCGGGTGTACCGTGCCTCGCGAGAGCGAGGAGCACATCATGGTTCTGAAGCACCAGCGCAGCGGCGTGGCCGAAGACGATGTCTACTGGCACGAGTCGATCGAGGGTTCCTCGATCGGTTCCGAGGTGTCGCTCATCCTCACGTACAGCTCGAAGGTCGGTTCAGGGCCGCGACTGCATCGGCATCCCTACTCCGAGACGTTCGTCATCCGGCACGGGCGGGCACTGTTCACCGTCGGCGACGAGCAGCTCGAGGCGGTCGGCGGTCAGGTGCTCGTCGTGCCGGCGCAGACCCCGCACAAGTTCGTGATCATCGGCCCAGAGGCCATGATCTCGACGCACATCCACGCGAGTCCGACCTTCATCACCGAATGGCTCGAGTAGCGGCCTCGGCAGGCTCGACCCGCAGAGCGAGGTGTGCGGGTCGAGCCTGCCGAACCCCTATCGCGGCGTGATCACGCCGCGAGCAACCGCTCCGCCCGTGCCAGGTTCGCCACGAGCTCCTCGCGGTTCTGCGGCGTGACGTACGCCGGCTGGTCGCGCTCGGCGCGCCAGCTCTCGGCGAGCGTGCCGAAGACGACCGAGTCGAACCCGAGGTCGTCGAAGAGTGCGGTGACCAGCGCAGCGGCGTCGTCGAAGTCGCTCGCGGTCGACAGTGCTCGGCGGCCGGGAGTTCCAGCCGGCGTGCCGTCGGTGAGGATCGCCGCGGCGGCGATGTTGTTGAAGCCCTTCACGACCTTCGACTCGGGCAGGTGCTCCTGCAGCAAGCCCGAGACGGTCGCCTCGCCGGAGTCGAGCTCTGCGATACGGCCGTCGCGCTCCCAGTAGTAGTTGTTCGTGTCGATGACGATCTTGCCGGCGAGCGGCTCGACCGGGATGTCGCGGTACGCCTTCAGCGGCACCGTCACGATGACGAACTCCCCCGCCTCGGCGGCCTCTGTCGCGGTGCCGGCCGTCGCGTTCGGGCCGAGATCCGCCACGAGTTCGGCGAGGCTTTCGGGGCCGCGCGAGTTGGCGATCGTGACGTGGTGGCCGAGCTCGACGAGCTTGCGGGCGAGCGTGCCGCCGATGTTGCCGGCGCCGATGATTCCGATACGGGTGGGTGCGATGTTCGTCATGCTCGGATGCAACGCAGGCGCGACGATTCAATTCCGGCCGTGACGAATCGCTTCACGCGGGCTCGATGTTCGTGTTGTCGCGGAACACGTTGTCCGGGTCGACCTCCCGCTTGATCGCGCGCAGCCGCTCGAGCGTCGCCGGCGGATAGGCCGCGGCGATCGCCGCCGGCCCCTGCTCGGTCTCGAAGCTCACGTAGGAGCCCGAGAAGTGCGGCGCCATGAGCTCGTTCCACTGCTCGCTCGTCCGGTGCCGACTCGAGCCGAACGCGACGACCGAGAACTCGGCCGATCGGTGGGCGAACGCCGTGGCGTCGGCGGGCACGTCGTGCACGGCCCCGCCGACGGCCCGCAGCTGGAAGAAGTACGTCGCACCGCTCGCGACGAACCGGGCCGCGTCGCGCGCGAACTCGGGCGTGATGCGGCCGATCAGGCCGGTGCGTGCGGTCGGCTCGCCTTCGGCCCCGTGACTGCCGTCAGCGGCGTTCGCCATGATCGACTCGTACGTCGTGAGCCGCACGTCCTGACCGATGAGCGGCGCGACCTCGGCGAGCGGCTGCAGTCGCGCGATGACCGTGTCGGGGTCGTCGGAGTCGATCGTCGCCATGACCTGCGCGACCGGCGGCTCACCCGGGCGGGCGCCGCCCATGAGCATGAAGCTCGTGACGTCGCGCGGCGAGTCGACGACCCAGTCGCCCCAGGCCTGCAGGAAGCCGGCCGTGTCGCTCGCGTCGAACGCGAGCTGCGCGAAGCCGAGTGCGCCGACCTCGTCGACCTCGAACTCGAAGGCGGTGACGATGCCCAGGTTCGCACCGGCGCCGCGAACGGCCCAGAAGAGATCGGGATGCTGCGACGCATCCGCTCGCACGATGCTGCCGTCGGCCAGCACCATCTCGACGGCGCGCACGTGGTCGATCGTGAGCCCGTGCTCGCGCACGAGCCAGCCGATGCCGCCCGCCGTCGCGAGCCCGCCGACGCCCACCCCGCCGTAGTCGCCCGAGGAGAGCGCCCAGCCGTGCGGCGCGAGGAACGCCGCGACGTCCTGCCAGCGCGCGCCGGCCTCGACGCGCACGAGCCGGCTCGCCTCGTCGAGCACCTCCATCGCGTTCAGCCGCGAGAGGTCGATGACGATGCCGCCGTCGTTCGTGGACCGCCCGCTGATGCCGTGGCCGCCGCTGCGCACGCCGAGCGGCACGTCGGGGTTCGCCCGTGCGAAGTCGACCGCCTCGGCGACCTGCCGTGCGTCGGCAGGTCGCAGCACGAGACCGGGCGCACCGCCGCGCATGTAGGTCGACTTCACGCGCACGTAGCCGGCGTCGCCCGGCTCGATCGCGTCGGCCGCGAGCGAGGCGGGAACTGCGGCGTAGTCGATGCCGTCCCGGCGCTTCGCACGCACCGTCGAGCTGCGCACGGGGGCGGCGGCAGAGCCCAGCGGGTTCAGGGTGATCGAGTCGGCGGATGCCGCGGCATCCGTCGCCCGAAGCTCGCGCGCCACCGCATCGCGCAGGGCCGGCGCGACCTCCTCGCCGAACTGCACGATCGTGCCGGGGTCGTCGCTCGCGAGGATGAAGGTGCCGACGCCGTCGTCGATCACGTAGGGCAGCAGCTGCTCGACCCACTGGGCGGCGGGCCCGTTGAGGAATCCGCCGCCGGCGCCCGCCCCGAACCGGCCGCCGATGTTGACGAGTCGGCGGATCTCCCGCGGGTCGCGACCGGCCGCGATCGCGGCCTCGTCGATGCGCGCGTTGCCCGCCGCGTAGTCACCGGGCTGCATGTAGCCGAGGGAGGGCAGCCAGCCGTCGCCCTTGCGACCGATGAGCCGCAGCATGCGGGGCTTCAGCGCACCGATGACGATCGGGATGTTGTGCGCCGGCGCCGGCCCGCGCTTCGCGCCGTCGACCCGGTAGTAGGTGCCGTCGATCTGGAAGCGGGCGCGGTCGCCCTGGTCCCAGATGCCGCGGATCACGTCGATGCCTTCGGAGAGCGCGTCGACCGCCTGCCCCGGAGTGAGCCTGCGGCCGCCCATCGCCTCGATCGCATCCCAGAATCCACCGGCTCCGAGGCCGAGCTCGAAGCGCCCGCCCGAGAGCAGGTCGAGGCTCGCGGCGGCGCGGGCGAGCACGGCGGGCGGACGCAGCGGCAGGTTCGTGACATTGGCGGCGAGGTGGATGCGCTCGGTGCGCGCCGCCACCCAGGCGAGAAGGGTCTGCGTGTCGTGGAATGCCGGCTGGTACGGGTGGTCCTGGAACGTGACGAGGTCGTAGCCCGATGCCTCGCTGAGCTCGGCGAGTCGCACGGCGAACTGCGGAGGGTCGTTCTTCGGCGTGATGAAGGTGCCGAACTGCAGTTCGTGGCCGTAGTGCATCGTGTTCCGATCGGTCGTGGGCGCGCGGCATCCTGCGCCACTCTCCCATCCTGAAGCACCGGTGACATCCGTGCACAACAGGAGTAAGCTACTTACTTATGGTTAGCGAGAACACGGATGCCGCGGCCGTCGCGATGCTCGATGAGCGACGCGCCCGTCTGCACGACCTCGGCCACATCGATGAGGCGGAGTGCCGGCGGTTCCAGAGCACCGTCGAGTTCGCCGGTCGCAAGTGGAACGCCGCGATCCTGCTCGCCGGGGTGCGTGGGGCCCGCCGGTTCTCGGAGTACCGCGGCGCCGTCACCGGCATCTCCGATCGGCTGCTCGCCGCGCGGCTCAAGGAACTCGAGGACGAGGGCATCCTCGAACGACACGTACGCGCGACGACCCCGGTGACGATCACCTACACCCCGAGCGCGGCGGGCCTCCAGCTGATCGAGCTGCTGCAGCCGCTCGTCGAATGGAGTCACGCACGAGGTGCCACCCCCGAGCACGAGGCAGGCTGACCGCCCTCAGAGTCCGATCGCCTGCGGGTTGGCCCGCGCAGCGAGGGCGGCGAGCAGCCCTGTGCTCGCGACCACGATCGTGAGCGCACAGGCGAGGGCCGGCCATCGGCCGTCGCCGTCGAGACCTGCGGCTCCGGCTCCGTCGTGGCCGGACGCCACCAGCACCTCGATCGACAGGCTCGCTCCCAGACCGACGCACACGGCGACGGCACCTGCGAGCACGCCGGCGAGCACGATTGCGGTTCGACTCATCACTGCCCCTCCACCCCGGACTTCGGGGTCGTCGCAGCGGTATGTCCGGCAGTGCGGATCGGGTTCCCGTCGCCGCCGGAACGCACGAACGCGCGGCATCGCGACGAAACGGGCGTGATCACGCACTCGATCGTCGGATGCCGCGCGCTCGGGCAGCCGGTGGGGCGACGCAGCGGCGCGCCCGGTCGGGACTACTTGGTGTCGGTCGCCTTGCCGGCTTCGGCAGCAGCTGCGGCGGCTTCGTCAGCGGCAGCCGCGGCGGGCTCCTCGACGATGACGGTCTCCTCGACGACGGTCTCCTCGACGACGGCGGGCGCCTCGGCGAGCGGCGCGACCACGGCGGCCTCAGCGGCAGCTGCGGCCTCGGCCTCGGCCTCGGCACGGTCGAGCTCCGCCTCGAAGGCGGCGTCCTCTGCGGCGACCAGCGCAGCGGCTTCCGCCGACGCGGCGCGGGCGCTCCAGCCGAGCGCGTGCACGGCGAGGGCGATGACCGCGGCGAGTGCGCCGACGGCGATCAGCAGGCCGGCGATCGTCGTGGACGACTGCGCGGTGAGGAGGCCAGCCACGTCCTGCGAGCCCGAGGTGTAGAACTCGATCTGGCTCGCGGTCGAGGCGTTCAGGAGCCAGTAGCCCCCGCCGATCAGGGCCACTGCCGCGACCCAGAGCAGGATCAGCGGCACGTTGACCTTGGAGCTGGCGGTTGTGTTCACGGTTTGACGTCCTTCGCAGTCGGGAGAGGCCGGGTTCGGCCTCTCGGCACGGTATTGGCTGAGCCTATGCGTGTCCTATGCATCACGGGAACATCCGCCCGGAGGCCCGGGGCCGACTCGGGCCGCCTCGCGCACTGCTCGATCGAGGCCCGGCTCAGATCGCCCGGTGGTCGACGAAGCTCATCCGGGGTCCGCGCCGCGGGCGACCGGGCACCCCGGCCGCACCGAGCAGGCGCACCACGCGGTACCGGTGGCCGCGCCACGGCTCGAGCGTCTCGAGCATCTCATCGTCGGTCATGTCCCGCCCCGCGAGCGCATGGCCGACGAAGTTCGAGAGGTGATAGTCGCCGACCGAGAGCGCGTCGGCGTCGCCGAGTGCACGCTGGGCGACCTCGGCGACGGTCCACGGGCCGACGCCGGGCATGAGGGTGAGGCGAGCCGCGGCATCCGCCGGGCTCATCGCGGCGACGGCTTCGAGCTTGTCGGCGTAGCCCGCGGCGTTCTGCAGGGTGCGCGCCCGTTTCGGGTCGACGCCGGCGCGGTGCCACTCCCAGCTCGGGATCGTGCGCCACACCTCGGGCGACGGCACGACCCGCATCGGCCGCGGAGTGGGACCGGGCGCCGGGCTGCCGAACCGGGTCAGCAGCCGGCGCCACGAATCATGGGCCTGCAGCGTGATGACCTTCTGCTCGAGGATCGTCGCCGCGAGCGCCTCGAAGACCTGCGCCGTGCGCGGGATGCGGAGGCCGGGGTTGCGCCGGTGGGCGTCGTCGAGGAGCGGCAACTGGGGTTCGAACCCCGCCGGGTCGTCGGCGTCGCCGAGCAGCTCGGGCGCCTGCGCGACGGCCGCCCCTGCTCCGGGGCCCCACGCCTCGCAGCGCAGCGTCTCGGCATCGGGCTGGGTCAACCGCAGGGTCGCGTCGCCCTCGACGGTGCGCGCCGATCGCCACACCGCACCGCTCGCGTCGAGCGCGAACGCCGGGTCGCCGCCGCCGCGCCGCAGCGCGCCGAGCGTCTCCCGCAGGTCGGTCGGATGCCGCGGCCGCCAGCTGAGGGCATGGTCGGCGATCACGGCTCCAGTGTGACGCACGCACCTGACAGCCGCGACGGTGCCGCCATGGCGCCGTGACCCCGTCGGCCGGGTTGACACGCTCGGCCGCCGATTGGCACCATCGTCGCTGTGACTGCTGAATCCCGAAGCCGCGAGCCCCGCGAGATCTCCGCACGGGTGTGCGGTGCACTGAGCGTGATCATCGGCGCGGGAGCGCTGTGGATCGTGATCTCGACCGCGAGGTCAGGCGGCGAATGGACCTTCTCCGTCATCGCCTCGATCGTGCCACTGCTCTTCGCCCTCCAGGGGCTCCGGCTCAGCGGTCAGCCCGGCACCCGGTGGCCGCGATTCAGCCGCGTCAGCTCGATCGTCGGCGCCGTGCTGGGCGTCGCCGCGTTCGCCGGATTCCTGTACCTGCTCAGCATCTCCACGAACGCCCTGTAGCCGCGCTCGGCGAGGCCGGACTACTCGGCGGCAGCCGCCGCGACGGGCGACGGCGCGTCCTTCGGCGCCACGATGCGGCTGCGCAGTGCGAGGAAGAGCAGCACCATGCCCGCGGTGAGGGCGATGTGGCCGAGGCCCGCGATGCCGGCGATCGCCGACGTCGACTCCTCGCCCATGACGGTGAGCGAGCCGTGCCAGATGAGCATGCCCGAGGTCACGATGACGCCCGCGTTGTAGACCCAGAAGAACCATTCGAAGAGGTGGCTCTTCGAGATCGCGAAGACCTTCTCGATCACGAGCACGATGAGCAGCACGATGAAGCCGAGGGTCAGCAGGTGGGTGTGCGCCAAGCCGAGCTGGCTGAACTGCCCTTCGGGGAAGTCGTTGGCTTTCGTGAACTCACGGTAGAAGAGGCCGGAGCCGACACCGAGGATCATGTACGCGAACGCTGCGTAGAACAGTTTCTGCATGGCGATTCCCTTCGAAGGTTGGCGAGGTGGACGAGCCTCACCTCGATACTCCTCTTCCTCGGCGCCCCGGCGCATCCAACGAAGGATTGAACCGGGTCGGCTCGGCCGCACCACGATGGTCGGCTCGGCGCGGTCGGCGATCCGTAGAGTGAGCTGCTGTGGACCCTGAACCGACCGGCACCTCGCCGTCGTTGCGCGAACTCGGTTTCAACGAGTCGGCGACGGCGACCGCGACGGCGTCCGACCAGGGCGGAGCCGGGTGGCTCGGGAAGGCGGCGTTCCTGGCGCTCCTGCCGGTCGCCGCCGTCGCCCTGCTCGCGGTCGGGGTCTCCATGGCGCCGGCGATCCTCTTCCCGTCGACGCCGATGGACGGGCCCGGTCCGAATCCGCCGAAGGGGCACTGCTTCCTCCTCGAACCGAAGTGGTGCACCTCGCTCGAGGTGGACTACGTCGAGCGTCTCGCCGGAGTCCGATTCCCGCCAGGCGCCGAGGTGACCGACTCGGGTTCGTCGACGTCCCCGAGAGGCGCCCGCGAGTGGGCGACCGTGCGCTGGCCCGAGGGAACACCGATTCCCGCTCCATCGGAGTCCGTCGCGCGCGACGAATTCTCCACGACGATCACCATCGGGCCGGACGCCGATGGAAGGCCGAACCTCACGCTCGAGCGCGTCCGGAACGACTGACGCCGCGCACGGGCACCTGGGCACTCGGGCACCCGGTCAGCGCGGCGCGAACGCCGCGTGGAAGATCCCCCAGGCACGCTGTGCGACCCGCCGGCGATCCTCGGCGTCGGTGCGCGCCAACAGGTCGGCGAGCATCGTGACGGCGAGCAGCACGTCGGCGTCCTCGACGTCGGCGCCGAGTCGTCCGCCGGCGCGCTCGCGCGCGACGACCGCGCCCACGATGGCCGCGAGCCGAGAGCCGAGGTGCTCCACCCGCTCGTCGTGCTGGTGCTGCCAGATGAGGTCGATGAGCGCGGTCGACACGACCGCCTGCCCGATGATCGCCTCGAGCAGGTCGTCGAGCGTGGCGTCCTCCGGCTCGACGGATGCCTCGAGCTCGTCGATGTTCTCGTCGAAGACGGCCACGGCGAGCGAGAGCCGATCGGGGAAATGGCGGTAGAGGCTGCCCTGCCCGACGCCCGCCTTCTTGGCGATCGCGTTGAACGGCACCTGCAGTCCATCGGCGGCGAAGACCGCGCGCGCGGCGGCGATGATCGCGCGGCGATTCTCGGGGCCGGCGCTCGGGCCGCGATTGGCCTTGCGGGCCTCGGAAGTTCCCTTCCTACGTTCAGGCACGGGTGTTACCTTACTACCGGACAGCAATGTCCGGTAGGAGCTTCGCACCACATCGAAGAGAAGGAACCACACCATGAGCACCCCCAAGACCCTCACCGGCGACGACTCGATCAAGACCTGGCTCGAGCACCCCGTCGGCGGCCCGATCATCCGCGATCTCCTCGCCCAGTCCGGCCAGGATCCCGATGTGCTGCGCCCCGTGCAGCGGCTCGCCATCAAGCGCCTGGTCAAGCTCAGCAAGGGCCAGTTCAGCCAGGAGATGGTCGACCAGCTCGTCGCACGGGCTGCGGCCGGCGAGGTGCCGGTGGGAGCAGCGGATGCCCCGGCCGCCGCGCCCGAGCCCACGACCGAGTCGGCCGACGCCGGCGACACCGTGCCCGTGGTGGAGCGTCCCGAATGGGTCGAGCGCCTCGACCAGGGCCGATTCGCCGGCAAGACCGTCATCGTCACCGGCGCCGGCTCCGGCATCGGCCGCGCCACGGCGTCTCGCGTCGCGCGCGAGGGCGGTCGGGTCATCGCGGTCGACGTCTCGCAGGAACGCCTCGACGACTTCGCCTCCGAGCACGACGGCGCCGAGATCCTGACCCTCGTGGCCGACATCACCGACGACGCGAAGGTCGCCGAGATCGTCGCCGCGGCGGGCGACCGCATCGACGGCCTCGCGAACATCGCCGGAATCATGGACGACATGACGCCGATCGGCGAGCTCACCGACGCCGTCTGGAAGCGCGTCTTCTCGGTCAACGTCGACGGCACCATGAAGCTCATGCGCGCCGTCGTGCCGGTCATGCTCGCCCGCGGCACCGGTTCGATCGTGAACACCGCCTCCGAGGCCGCGCTCCGCGGTTCGGCCGCGGGCGTCGCCTACACGGCGTCGAAGCACGCGGTCGTCGGCCTCACGAAGTCGACGGCGTTCATGTACGGCCCGAGCGGCCTGCGCGTCAACGCGGTCGCCCCCGGCGCGACCATCACGAACATCGAGGCCACCTTCGCCTCGCCGCTCGGCGCCCAGCGCGTGCGCCAGGCGATGGCGATCCTGCCGGATGCCGCGGAGGCCGAGGCCCTCGCCGCGTCGATCACCTTCCTGCTGAGCGACGACGGCGTGAACATCAACGGCGTCGTGCTCGCGAGCGACGGCGGCTGGTCCGCGGCGTAGTCGCCCGTCCGATCGGGCGGGTCGGGCCGGCGCGACATCGCGCCGGCCCGACCCGTACGATGCCGAGGATGGGAACAACGCAGACTTCGACCTCCGACCTCATCGACGCCGCGCTCGGCCACCTCGATCGCCTCTACGTCTTCCCCGAGGTCGCCGTCGCCACCAGTGCCGCCATCCGCGAGCTGGAACGGACCGGATTCTTCGCCGGCCTCGACGAGGCCGAGCTCTGCGCTCGACTGACCGCCGAACTGCAGTCGCGCACGAACGACAAGCACCTGCGGGTGCGGCCGCGACGGACGAGCGAGAACACGGGGAGGAGCCGGGAGGACGCCACCGCCGCCCTCATCGCGCGGTTCCGCGACGACAACTGGGGCATCGCGAAGGTCGAGCGGCTCGACGGCAACATCGGCCTCATCGACCTCCGCATGATCGCGGACGCCTCGCTGGCCGGACCGGCGATCGCAGCGGCCATGGAGCTCGTCTCCCGCACGGACGCGCTCGTCTTCGACCTGCGCGCCTGCCTCGGCGGCTCGCCGAACGGCGTGCAGTCGTGGATCAGCCACCTCGTTCCCGACGACGAGACGCAGTTGAGCTCCGTGGAGGAACGGGAGAGCGCATCGGCGCGCCAGTACTGGACGCTCGCCGACGTGGCAGGGCCCCGCTACCTCGACGGCGAGGTGTTCGTCCTGACGAGCGGGACGACCTTCTCAGGGGCGGAGCACTTCAGTTACGACCTGCAGGCGATCGGCCGAGCGACGATCATCGGCGGGACGACGGGCGGCGGGGCGCACCCCACCCGCTACATCCCGATCTCGGACACGATCGAGATCACCGTCCCGTTCGCCCGCGCCGTCAACCCGCATACCGGGACGAACTGGGAGGGCGTCGGCGTCGTCCCCGACATCGCGGTCGATCCCGCCGGTGCACTGCAGGCGGCCGTCGACGAGGCCCGCCGCCGCATCGGCGAACGCAGCGCCGCCGTCGTCTGAACGCGAGCGCGCGGCATCCGTCGTACTCAGCGGGGCGTCTCGGAACCCCGCCTGCTGCGGCGCCGGGCGATGAGCGTTGTCGGAGCCGGGCAGTAGCCTCGACGAGATCCGCATCCGCCGAGCTCGCAGAGGACACCCGCCATGCCGAAAGACACGCGCCCGACCGCGCCCCGCATCGACGAGATCGTGCTCGCCGACCTGGTGGACGGCGAACTCGCCGAGCTGGCCGCCGGCGACCGGGTCGACGGGCTGCGCTACCGGGGCGGTGACATCTCGGAGCGCGACCTCACGGGCGTGAGCATCGGCGAGTGCGAACTCGTCGGGGTCTTCGCCCACGACGCGCTCCTGCGCGGAGCCGTGCTCGCCGAGACCGTGATCGAGCGGCTCGAGGCGCCGGTGCTGCGCGCACCCCGTGCCACGCTGCGCGACGTGCTCGTCTCGGGCTCCCGCATCGGGTCGGTCGAGTTCTACGAGAACCACTGGCAGTCGGTGCGCTTCGTCGGCTGCAAGCTCGGCTTCGTGAACCTGCGGGGAGCCGAGCTCCGCGACATCCGGTTCACGGACTGCACGATCGAGGAGCTCGACCTCGGAGGCGCCAAGGCCGAGCGCGTCGCATTCGAGCAGTGCGACGTGCGCGCCCTCGACGCGACGGGAGCGAAGCTCCGCGACGTCGATCTGCGCGGTCTCGACCTCGCCGCGATCTCCGGGCTCGAGGGCCTGAGGGGCGCGACGATGGACGGCATGCAGGTCGCGCTGCTCGCGACGACCCTCGCGAGCCACGTGGGCATCCACGTCGTGGACTGATTCGCGGGCGGACGCCGAGCGTCGGTCACGACGGCGCGGTCTCGATCGTTACTCAGACTCTCTTCCGCGGGCCGCTGTTGCCAGATAGGGTGGGCCGAACTGGGTCAAGCGACCCAGTTGGAGACAGCGAGGTTCCCGATGCACGACGCCCCCACGACGCACTCGAACGATCAGACGGATCACTCGACCCCGGCCGACGCCTCCGTCCATCGCTCGGTCCGTCGCCCCGTCGTGGCCATCACCGCGATGCTCGCCCTGATCGTCATCCAGGCCGTCGCCGACCCCACCGGGTTGCTCGCACTGGTCGGCTGGTCGGGGGCGATCCCGCAGCCGAGCGCCGGCGTCTGGCCGTTCGCGCCGTACGTGGTCTTCGTGCCCGTCGTGCTCGGCGTCGTGTGGTGGGTCGCGGTCCGCGCCGGCGACCGCTTCTGGACGCTCACCGCCGGTGTGGTGCTCGCGGTGCTGCTCGCACAGGCGGCGGCGTGCTTCGTCATGACCTGGGATCTCGCGGTGGCCGGGTGGGCCGCCGGCTTCGTGACGGCGAAGGCCGTGCCCGCGGCGCTCATCGTCGCCGCGCTCGCACGCTGGCTCGGCGGGCCGACGACGCGGCAGACGCTCGAGCGCGGGTCGATCTGGCCCTCCGCGGTGATCTTCGCCGTCGTCGCACCGCTGCTCGCGGGCCTGTGGTGGACGGGCGCCGTGTACGCGGACGGCATTCCCATGGCGCGGCCCGACCGCGGCATCCTCTCCATGATCATCGCGATGGTGCTCATCGCCGGCGCGACCGCGCTGAGCCTGCGCTGGATGCGGGCGCGGGTGCCCGGCGTGCTGGGCGGATGGCTCGCCGCGCTCGTCGCCGGCGGCCTGGTCGGCATCGTGCAGGCGATCGTCGCCCTCATCGTCGACGGCGGCTTCGCCGGGGACATCTGGCCGCTGATGGCGGCCTATGTGACCGTCGCCGACGGGCTCGCCTTCGGAGCCTGCGTCGGCTGGATCGTCGGCGTGAGCGCCGTCATCCTCGACCGGGTGCGCGCCGGCCGCACGGCACGGGCCGCACGCGCTCCCGAGGTCGTCGCCGCGTCAGTCGCAGTGCTCGCGCTGGGCGCGACGCTCGGCCTGCCGAGCGCCGAGGTCGCCTCGGCGGCAGCGGTCGATTCGGCCGCCGAGGCCTCGCCGCCCGAGGGCTTCCTCCGCGCAGAGGGCTCCATCATCACCGACGGCGACGGCAATCAGGTGCTGCTGCGCGGCGCCAACGTCAACCAGCTCGTCGACTTCTACCAGCCGCAGGCCGACGTGCCCGCGACCCGCCCGCTCACCGAAGACGACTACGCCGACATGGCCGAGTACGGCTTCAACGTCGTACGGCTCAACATCTCATGGTCGGCGCTCGAGCCCGAGCGCGGCACGCTCGACCCCGAGTACCTCTCGAAGATCGAGGATGCGGTCGACTGGGGCACGGAGCACGGCATCTACACGGTGCTCGACATGCACCAGGACGGCTGGTGGAACGGCCCCACCGAAGAGGGCACCGTGTGCCGCCCCGGCACCGAGGAGATGTGGGGGTACGACGGCGCTCCCGAGTGGGCGACGATCACGGATGACGCGCCGCGCTGCCAGTTCACCGGCCGAGACATCTCCCCCGCCGGAGACCGGGCGTTCCAGAACTTCTACTTCGACACCGACGGCGTGCAGACCGCGTTCGCCGAGACGTGGGGCAGGCTCGCCGCCGAGTTCCGCGACGAGCCGATGGTCGCGGGCTTCGACCTCATCAACGAGCCCGGCTTCGGCGAGACGGCGCCAGTCACGACCTCGCACCAGCTCGGGAAGTTCTACGACCGGGCGATCGACGAGATCCGAGGGGCCGGCGCAGAGCAGATCGTGTTCTTCGAGCCGAGCATCCTCTGGTCGGGCCTCGGCTTCGACACCGGCCCGACCCCGGGCTTCACGGACGACGACAACATCGTCTTCTCGCCGCACCTCTACGCCGAGTCGATCACGATGGACCGCGATCTCGGCATTCCCCCGATCGTCAGCATCGAGCGCCAGTTCGCGCTCGCGCAGCGCGTCGCCGACATCTACGACGCCCCGCTGTGGTCGGGCGAGTACGGCTACTGGGGCGAGGATGACGACGTGCTCGCACGTCTGAACCGCTACGCCGACGCTGAAGACGAGCGCAGGCTCGGCAGTGCGTACTGGGTCTGGAAGCAGGCCTGCGGCGATCCGCAGAACGGCATCGGCCCCGTCGGCAACGCCCTCATGATGCAGGACTGCGAGACCGGCGGCGACGCCCCGCCCAAGTCGGACCTCCTCGAGATCCTGAGCCGCGCCTACCCCCAGGCGGCACCGGGCGTGCTCGCCTCGCTCGAGGCCGACGGCGCGGCCATCGACCTCGCCGGCACGACCGACGCCGGCAGCTGCGGCCTCGAGGTGTGGATCCCCGGCTCGGCCGAGCCCGACGTGCAGGTCACCGGCATCACGAAGGTCGAGACGACCGAGGTGCCGGGCGGATGGATCGTGACGGGTTGCGCCGACGGCGACTACACGCTGTCGACCACCCGGTAGCCTCGGGGCATGATCTCCGAGGCTGCGCCGAGCAGGCGCGACGACGGCCGTCGCGCCTCGCTCACCGCGATGGTCGCCGCGGAGCCCGACCGTCTCCGACGGCGGAGCATCTCGCTCGGCGTGGCTGCGGATGATGCAGAGGATGTCGCGCAGACGGCGCTGCTGCGGGCCTGGCGGTCGATCGAGCACCTGCATGCGCCGGGCCCGGGGCAGATGTGCTCGTGGCTCGATGCCATCGCCAGGAACGCCGCGGCCGACCTCGCCCGCCAGCGGGCTCGTCGCCCGGTGGCGGCACTCGACTCGGATCTCCCGGATGAGGCGAGCGTCGCCGGCGACGTCGAGCTGCGGGTGATCCTCGACGGCGCCCTCGGCGCGATCCGGGACCTCCCCGAGTCTCTTCGCGAACCGCTGCTGCTGAGCGTCGTCGACGAGCTCTCGGCGCCCGAGATCGCCGAACGCCTCGACATCACGCCGGCTGCGGCGCGGCAGCGGATCTCCCGTGCGCGGAAGTCGCTCGCCGCGTGCCGGGAGTCCGGCATGTCGGAAGCTCCCTGAGGTCGCCCCGACCGGACTCCGGTTCGGATCCCCGACGGCAGGAAGGCCGGCCCTGTTCCCCCAGCGGCCGGCCCTCCCCCGTACTGCTGGCTCAGGCGGTGCCGAAGGGGTTGTCGACCGCGTAGCGCCATCCGTGCTGCTCGTCGTGCACGGCGACATCGGCGGTGGTGCCCGCCAGTGCGATCTCCGAGCCGTCGGGGCCGGTGCCCGTGATCGTCCAGTCGGCGATCGCGAGGCCGGTATCCCCGCTCTGGAAGACGTGGCGGACCGACATCGTGATCGGGAGGTTCAGTCCGAGGAACTGTTCGAGCGCGCCGCGCACGCCCGCCTCGCCCTGCACGGGCTGGCCCGGGGCGGGCACGAACACGACGTCGTCGACGTTCAGCGCCATCAGGCCGTCGAGGTCGCGTGCGTTGAACCGGTCGGCGAATGCGAGGTTGAGCTGGTCGAGGGAGGTGACGGGAGTCGCCATGGGATGCGCCTTTCTTCGTGGGGCCGCCTGCTGGCGGCCCCTGCAGAGAAAGACGCCGCGGCGCGCGAAGTGTGACATCCGGCGTCGAGGAACCGAGTGCGAAGACGGGCCCGCCGCTCGTCTGGGAGGAGAAGCGGCGGACCCGCCGGTCTTAGTCGGTGGTCGCTTCGTCGCGTCGGCGGCGGAGCAGCACGAACCCGAGCAGCGCGATCCCGGCCAGCACCATCAGGCCCGAGAGCACAGCGATGTCCGACCCGGCGAATCCGGTGTGGGCCAGCCCGTCCTTCACGACCGGCGCGCCGGGGATGAGACCGGCCTTCGTCGTCGTGGAGGACTCGTCGGCGTCGATGGTCGACCCGTCGGGGGCTTCACCGGTCGCGGTCGCGGTGTTCACGACCTCGCCGGCGGCGCCCTCGGCGGTGGTCACCGTGTACTCGGCGGCCTGCACCGTGACGGTCTCGCCAGGAGCGAGCTCGCCGACGTCCGGGATGCCGGTCACCTTCGCGTCGTTCACGACGACGTCGTGCATCGTCACGTTGCCGGTGTTCTCGACGTCGAACGAATAGGTGATCTTCTCGCCCGGGTTCGCGAAGCCGTCGCCGTTGGCGTCGGCCAGCTCCGCCGTCTTCACGATCGCGAGCCCAGGCAGAGCAGGAAGCTCGACCGTGACCTCAGCAGGCACCTCGAGCGCGTCGCCACGAGCAGGAGTGCCTGCGACGGTCGCCTCGTTGAGCAGCTCGCTCGCGTCGATGTCGGCCTGGGTGAGCGGGTACGTCGCCGTGGCGGTGACCTTCTCCCCCGGAGCCAGCACGCCGTCGGCGCCCGGCCAGGTGCCGAACGCGACGTCCGAGAGCCCGTCGAGCTCGTCGGTGATCGCGATGCCGTCGACGGTCACGTTGCCGGTGTTCTCGATCTCGAACTCGAAGGTCACGAGCTGGTCCGCGAGCGGACGCTCGGGGTCGGCCGCGGTGCCCGTCTTCGTGAACGCGAGCGCCGGTGCTGCGGGCAGCTCGACGGTCGCCGAGTCGCCGGTGTCATCGAGGTCGCCGCGGGCAGGTGCACCCGTGACGGTCGCGTCGTTGAACACGGTGCCGCCGTCGAGGTCGTCCTGCGTCAGCACGTAGCTCGCGGTCGCGGTGACCGACTCCCCCGGTGCCAGGACGCCGTCAGCGGCCGGCCATGAGTCGTAGCTGAGCGCCGACAGGCCCGCCATCGTGTCGAGCACGCTCACGCCTGCCACGGTCACGTTGCCGGTGTTGGTGACCTCGAAGGAGAAGGTGACGGTGTCGCCCGCCTTCGGGGTGCCGCCGGCGTCGAGCTTCGCGTCCTTCACGAGCTCGAGCGCAGGGGCCGCGGGCAGGTCGACGGTCACGCCGTCCTCAGCCGTGACGTCGCCGCCACGTGCGCCGGCCGCGTCGACCGTGGCGACGTTCACCACGGTGCCAGCGTCGAGGTCGGCCTGCGTGAGCGTGTAGGTCGCCGTGGCCGTGGCCTTCTCACCCGGTGCGAGCACGCCGTCAGCTGCCGGCCACGCGCCGAACTCGACATCGGAGATGCCGGCGAGCTGGTCGGTGATGCCGACGCCCGAGAGCGTCACGTTGCCGGTGTTCTCGACCTCGAAGTCGTAGCTGACCGTGTCGCCGGCCTTCGGGGCGCCTGCCGCGATCGAACCGTCCTTCACGAGGGTGATGGCCGGTGCTGCGGTCAGGCTGACCGTCACGGCATCCGTCGCGGAGACGGCATCGCCGTTCGGGGCCTCACCAGCTGCGACCGCGGTGTTGTCCACCGTGCCCGCGTCGACGTCGGCCTGCGTGAGCTCGTAGGTCGCCGTGGCGGTGACCTTCTCACCGCGCTTCAGGACGCCGTCAGCACCCGGCCATGCGCCGTACTCGATGGCCGAGAGACCCGCGAGCTGGTCGTCGATCTCGACGGAGTCGATCGTGACGTTGCCGGTGTTCTCGACCTCGAAGGTGTACGTGACGGTGTCACCGGCCTTCGGGTCACCAGCGGCAACCGCGGCGGTCTTGACGAGCGACAGCTCTGCGTCGGCGAGCAGGCTCACCGTCGTCGCATCCGTCGCCGACACGTTGCCGCTGGGACCGTCGCCGGTCGCGGTGGCGGTGTTGTCGACCTTGCCCGCGTCGACGTGCTCCTGACCCGTGACGAACGTCGCCGTCGCGGTGACCGTCTGACCCGGTGCGAGGACGCCCGTGGTCGTGTCCGGCCAGCTGTAGGTGAGCGGCGAGAGCCCCGCGAGCGGGTCGGCGATCGTGACACCGGTGAGCGTCACGTTGCCCGTGTTCACGGCGGTGAACGTGTAGGTGATGGTGTCACCTGCAGCCACGTTCGTGGGGTCCGGGAGCGCGCCGGTCTTCTCCAGCGAGATCGCGGTGTTCTGCACGAGCGTCACGGTTGCACCGTCGGTGCTGGTCACCGGGGCGCCGGTCGGCGGGACGCCGGAGCCGGTTGCCGTGTTGTCGACCTTGCCCGCGTCGATGTCCGCCTGCGTGAGCGCGTACGTCGCCGAGGCGGTGACCGACTGTCCGGCCGCGAGCTGACCCGCGGTGCCCGGCCAGGTGCCGAAGGTGATCGCCGACAGGCCGGCCATCGGGTCGTCGATGCCGACGGCCGTGAGCGTGACGTTGCCCGCGTTCTTCACCGTGAAGGTGTAGGTGACGAGGTCGCCGGCCTTCGGCGTGCCCGCTGCGATGGCGCCGTCCTTCTGGACGAGGACCACCGGTGCGCTCGGGAGGGTGATGTCCTCCGTCGCGTCAACGGTCACCGTGCCGCCGCCGGCCGATGTGCCGGTCGCAGTCGCCGTGTTCGACACGGTTCCTGCATCCACGTCGGCCTGCGTGAGGGTGTACGTCGCCGTGCCCGTCACGGACTGACCCGCGCCGAGGAAGCCGGGCAGCGCCGGCCATGAACCGATCGTGATCGCCGAGAGGCCCGGCATCGCGTCGGTGATCTCGACGCCCGAGAGCACGCCGCCGCCGTTGTTCGTCGCGACGAAGGTGTAGGTCACCACGTCGCCCGGCTTCGGAGCCGACGCATTCGCGATCGCGCCCGTCTTCGTGAGCGTGAGCCGGTCGACGGAGTCGGTGTCCGAGCCGGTTCCCGTGAGGGTCTCGGTCGGGAACGCCGGGTCAGCGACAGAGGCGGCCGCGGTGTTCACGATCGAGTCGGCCGCGGCGTCGAGAACGCGAACGGTGACCGTGACATCAGCGGATGCCGCAGCTGCCACGTCGAGCGACCAGGTCACGACTCCGCCGGCGAAGGTGCCGCCGTTCGACGCGGAGACGAACTCCGTGCCGGCCGGGATCGTGTCCGTGATCGTCGCACCGGTGAGCGCTTCGAACTCGAGCGGGTTGGTCACCGTGATCGTGTAGGTCGACTCCTGGCCGACCGTCACCCCGGTGACGCCGTCGGTCTTGGCGACCGTCAGCCCGGATGCCGCAGCAACGGCATTCGGCACGGTGATGGTGTGCTCGTTGTTGCCCTCCTCGGGGTCGTACATCGTGCCGGTCACGCTCGCGGTGACGGCCACGCCGTCAGCGGTCACGATGGCGGGCAGGTCGAAGGTCACCGGGGTGTCCTTCTCGAGGTTCGCCGGCGGAGTGCAGGCGAGCGTCGCAGGCCCGGTCACCGGGAGCGAGCTCGGGGTGCAGGTCCATCCCGTCGGGAAGCCGGTGACGGTCACGCCGGCCGGGATCTTGACGGAGACCTCTGCGGGCGCAGACTGCGACCCGCCGAGGTTCTCGAACACGAACGGGAAGACCGTCGGGCGGCCGAGCTGTGCGTCGATGGTGTCGACGCCGCCCACCTCGAGGTCGGCTTCCGCGGTCGTCGCGCAGACGGGCTGCGGCTCGGACGGAAGGGTGCGGTTCGACGCGATCGCGACCGAGTTGCACGCCTTCGCGTCAGCTGCCGCTCCTGCCCCCACTGCGGAGGTGTACGTGAATGCGGCGACCTGGCCCGGTGCGAGCGCGCCGTTGACCGCTGCGCGGATCGCGACCTTGCCCGATTCCGAACCCGACCAGTCGTTGGTCGTGCCGGCAGGGCTGACCTCGGGACGCGACGGGTTCGTCGACGCCGAGTAGGACATCGTCAGGTTGTCCGACACGTCCGAGACCGAGTTCAACGTCTGGTTGAAGCTCGAACCACGGGGCGTTCCTGCGGTGGCCGGGATGAGACCAGTGTCGCCGAGGTGCGGGAGCACGTCGTAGGCGACCACGTTCGAGAGTGCCGTGTTGCCGGTGTTCTGGAGGCTGACACGGTACTTGATGCTCGACGAGTTGACCGGCACCTGGACCGTTCGGCTCGAGTCCGAGATCCACTTGCAGCCGTCAGGCGCCTCAGCGTCGGGCAGGCAGATCTCCTTGAGGACGGACAGGCCGTCGGCGGATGAGACCAGCACGTTCTGCGCCGACGAGGCGAACCACTGCGAGGTCGCACCGTCACCCACGACATCCGCCGTGTTCTGCGTGGCACCGCCGAAGTTCGCCGTCACGTTGTCGTACGTCTCACGGACGTCGCCCATCCACGCGTGCGCCTGGCTGTTGGTGCCCGGTGCGACCTGGAAGGTCGGCGACGTGACGACGGTCATCGTCGGCCACGTGGTGTTCATGCCGAAGGCGACCGTGTCCGGCCACTTCGCAGCGACGACCTGTCGCTCGACGCCGCCGATGGTCGTCGCGGTGCGGTAGGTGAAGGTCACGCCGTCGGGCACGCTGCCCGCGGGGAACGAGGCCGAGTCGGCCGTGATCGTCCAGCCTGCAGGTGCGAGGAACACGTACTCAGGGGTGATCTCGGTGTCGACGGGGATGTTCCCCGACGCGCCGCGAACGTTGAACGTGACGCTGCGGCCGGGAACGGCCGCACCGCCGCCCTCGACCACCGCTGCGCCCACGAAGCCTGAGGTGAACGCCGGCTTCGGCTTCGTCGGATCCGGAGTCTCCCGGAACTTGATCGTGCGCGACACCGGCTCGAGCGCGACGTCGGCGATGCCCGGCTGGCCGGGGTAGGTCATCGTTCCGGACGCGGTGTTCATGCGCGTCTGGCCCACGGGAGCGGTCTTCGAGACGTCGTAGTAGTACGCGACGCGGAACAGGACGCCCGAATTGGGGTCCGTCTGCGAGACGCGGCTGTGGCCGATCTCGCCGGACGTGATCTCAGCGGTCGCGTAGCGGCAGCCGGCCGCCTTCTGCGCTGCGGTCAAGGAGAGATCCCGCGAAACAGCCGAACCGGTGACGCTCGTCTGACCGGTGACCGGGTCGGGCGCCGAGCAGACATACGAGTAGTTGATCGTCGGCAGCGGCGTCGTGGGAGACGTGTTGATCCGGAACACCGGAGCATCCGCCTGGTCGAGCGTGTTGTCCGTGACGACGGCCACACCGGGGACGTTGCCGCGGTTGAAGGTGTCGACGATCCAGTTGAAGGTGTTCGGCGTGTCGGTCGTCGGCACGTTCAGCAGGCGCGTGTTGCCCGAGCTCGCGCTGCTCGTCGAGTCCTTGAAGATGCGCGCGTCGCCGAACGGCGAGACGCAGGACACGGTGTGCTTCATCGAGCCGGACGTCGTCTTCGTCGTGCGGTCGGCGTCGAGGTAGGTCAGGCTCGAGGAGACCTCGTGCGTCACGTCAGCCGTGAAGTCGCAGCCGTTCGTCGCGGCCGGGAAGCGGTCGGCTTCGTAGCGAACGGACACCGTCCGAGGCGTGTAGCCGCCGCGCGTGGTCCAGCCGGATGTCGCGGACGAGCCCCAGCCGCCGATCGCGTTGGGGTCGGGCTGGCTCTCCGAGCCGAGCGTCCACGTCACGGTGTGAGCAGCGGGGTCGTACACGCCACCGCCGTTGCTCGAGACGTAGGACGCCTCGGCGGGGAGCTTGTCGACGACGGTCCAGCTGCCTGCGCCGACGTATCGGGAGGTGCCGGTGATCGCGCCGGAGCCGGAGTACACGAACGCACCTGAGCCCATGTAGACCTTGTAGCTGACGGTCTGGCCCGGCTTGACGATGCCCGGGTTCGTGATCGACTGCGACGGGTTCGGGACCTCGCTCTTCCAGGTGACCGGTGCTGCGTTGGCACTCGCGGTCGCGCTTGCGGTCGCTGCGTCGATGGTCGCGGAGTTCTGGATCTGGAAGCCCGACGGGTATGCGTTCGCCGGGCGATTGGTGGTGTAGCTGCCGCCGTAGCCGATCGTGTAGACGACTTGGAACGTGCCCGACGAGCCAGGCGTGAGGTTGCCGAGGTTCACGACCTTGCCGGTCGCGTCATCACCGGTGATGGTCGCGCCGATGAACGGGGAGGTCCAGCTCGAGTACTGCAGGAGCGTGCCGATCTGGGCAGCCGTGAAGTACGGACTCGGCTGCGAGGGGGCGAGCTTCACGGTGACGTTGTCGCACGCCGACACGGCGCACGAGTACGACACTCGGTAGCCGACGCGGTTGTCGTGCGTGTTCCACGCGGCCGTGGTCTGCGGGTCGGTGGTGATGTGGTCAACCGGTTCGATCGACGTCGTCAGCACGGCGGTGCCGCCGGGAACCGCCGCCGGGGCGACGATCACGGGCGCATCGGCGATGCCGGCATCCGCGACCGGCGGCTCCGGGGCATCCTCGACCGGCGCTCCAGCCGACTCCTCGGCCGGCGCTCCAGCGGCTTCCTCGACCGGTGCCTCGGCGGGCTCGGGGCCCTCGGTCGCGTCGGGAGCCTGCGGCGCGTCGATGGGCGCCTCCGGCATCGGAGTGACTTCGGCGACGGGGTTGCCGGTCGGTTCCTCGGCCGACGCCGCGAACGACGGCAACGTCAGCCCGGTGAGGATCAGCGTCGTCGCGGCGACCGTGGAGATCGCCTTCATCGCGGCACGAACCGGCTGTCGACGACGGTGGCGTGCCGCGGGCGGGCGCCCGGACAACGCGCGGAGGAGGTTCTTCATGCCGGTGGCTCCAGTTCTCAGTGCTTCGGATCGTTGGCGACGTCGAGGCTGACCGAGTACCGGTCACCACCGTCGGGGTTGATGATGCGGACGCGCGCGTCGTACGAGAGTTCGTCGGTGGGGTCGGTGACGGTGCAGTCGACGACCGTCCCGTCGGTGATGCCGACGCGTTCGTCACCGCAGTCGACCGATGGGCGTATGTCGACCTGGAGCTCGACCGTGTCGGCGACGACCGCGGCGACGGCGGCTCCCGTCGCCGTCGGGACCGACTGGCCGGATGCGCATCCGAACAGGCCGAGCGTGCACCCCAGCACGGCTGAAGCCGCGACCAAGCGTCGACGCATTCGTTCCCCCCGTTCAGACCGGCGAAGCGGCCCAGAAATCCAGGCCGGCGACACGGCCATGAATTGTCACTCCTACTGAGGAGATCAGGCTCGGGGCAGGTTGTGACGCCGCTTCCGGTCGAACTCGCGAAAGATCACCCACTGCCTCACCCATTCGCCGGCAGTGTCGCAACCGATCGCCGGAGCGCGGGATCGATACGATCCAGATATCCCCCGACTGGTACGTACTCACGTGAGGTAGGGCTCACGCCGCCGTTGTGCCTGGGTGGAACACGAGGGCTCGGCGTCGGCCGCTGTCCGGAGGTTCGATCACGATGAGGCGCGCCATGACGAAGTCCGATGACGTCCGCGGTGGTACCGGTCGAGCCGATGAGGCGATACCGGACGACATCGTCCTGGCGACCCTCCGCTCGGGCGACTGGGCTCGGATCGAGGAGCTCATCGATCGCATGTGGTACGAGCTTCCCGCGAGATTCGCCGAGGAGTTCATCGCGATGCTCGACGGTTCACCTGCGGAGGAGATCGCCGTCAGACCGCGAGTCGTCTACGCGGGGGTTCTGGCCCACCAGTTCCGATCAGGGCGGAGCGACCTGAATCTCGCCGTGATGCAGTACTCGTTCGTGGCGAGCAGCCGCAGGCGTGCCGGGCTGAACCCGACCGCGCCGGAGCATCCGCATGATCAACTGTCGATCGGTCTGACCTCGCTCACCGCCGCCCGACTGCACGGCGATCTGACCGCTTCCCGCAGGATCGGCGACGCGCTGCAGGCCCGTCTCGATCGATCTGCTCCGGCCGCCTTCCCATGGGAACCGTCGTTCGTCGCGATGCGACCCGGGCAGCTCAGCATGCAGCGCGGGCTCACGCTCACCCTCCTCGGCGACTTCGGCGGCGCGATGCAGCTCTACCAGCGGTCGGTCGCCGAGGCCGGTCCGGCTCCGTATCAACACCCGGCCGGCGCCAACGCGGCCGCCAACCTCGCGATGCTGGCCGCTCTGCAGGACCACCAGCAGCAAGCCCACGCCTGGCTCGCGCGGCTGGTGGAGTTCGGCCCCGTTCCGCCCCAGATCGAGCACCTCACGAATCTCGGCGCGAAGATCGCCCGCGCCCATCTCGCCATCGACCGACTCGACCGCGAATGCGCCGAAGCCGCGCTCTCGGACGTCGGCCCGGGAACCGACCCGGTCGAACTCTGGCCATTCGTCGCGGCCGTCCATGCGGCCTTCGATGCGGCGTTCGACCAGCCGTCGGCGGGCCTTGAGACGCTCAAGGCCGCCGCGTTCGCGCACAACCACAGGCTGGAGAGCTCGGAGCTCGCGGGGCACTGGGTCTTCCGCGCCTACCTCGATCTCTTGGTGGACGTCGGCGAAGGCACCGTGGTGCTCGCCCTCGCTGAGCGCGCCGGGCGCCCGGACGTGACCAACGTGCCGATCGCTCGGACGAACCTGCTGGCCGGTCGCGATGCCGCCGTCGTCGGTGTGGCATCACGCGCGCTCCGGCGAACGGCACTCACCACACGGGATGCGCTCGAGCTCCGTCTGATGCTCGCCGTGGCATATCTTCGCCTCGAGCGTCCGCGGGAGGCCGTTGAGGCGTTCGGCGCCGCGCTGCGTCTGAAGACGCCGGCAGCTCGTCCTGCGACCTACGCGCGCATACCGCACGACGAGCTCTCCTCGCTGTTCGAGATGGCCGGGCACATCGAAGCCATTCCACCGCCACCGGCATGGAAGGCGCGGCAGCTGCAGCTCGTGACGCTGACGAGGCGAGAACTCGAGGTGCTCCGGGCCCTCGCCGGCGGCGTCACCACCCAGCAGATCGCCGACACCTCCAGCGTGTCCGTGAACACCGTGCGCACCCACGTCAAGAGCGTCTACCGCAAGCTGAACGCGACGACCCGTCGAGAGGCGCTGTTCCAGGCCGACCGCCTCGGGCTGCTGCACGAGTAGCGCCCGCCCGCCGCAACGAACCCCGAAGGAGATTATGCGGTGACCCCGCCGTCGATGACGAGGTCGGCGCCGACGACGAACGACGAAGCCGGGGACGCAAGCCAGATGGCCGCCTCGACGACTTCGTCCACGGTCCCGGCGCGTCCAATCGGAACAGCGTTCTTCAGACGGGCACTGCGATCTTCATCGGTTTCACCGGGGCGTCGCGACATTTCGGTCGCGGTCGCCCCGGGGCTCACCGCGTTGATGCGAATGTTGTCAGCGATGTGATCGAGAGCTGCAATCGACGACAGCGTCGACACGGCCGCCTTCGAAGCTGCGTACGCAGCCATCCCCGGCCGGTGACCGCGCGCACCGATGTTCGATGAGGTGTTCACAACGACACCACCGCCGTTGGCACGCATGTGCCGGATCTCGTGCTGCATCGCGTACATGATTCCCGTCACGTTCGTGTTCAGGGTGCGCAGCCAATCGGCGGCGTCGAGATCAGCGAGCGGGGCGGGCTTCGGAAACACTCCGGCGTTGTTGTGCGCGATGTGCAGCCCGCCGAAGCGTTCGACCGTGAATGCTACGGCAGCGGCAATCGCGCTCGACTCCGTCACATCGGCGACGAACGCTTCAGCCGTGCCGCCACTTTCGGCGATCAGGGCGACCGTCTCGTCCAGCGCGCTCTGCGACCGCCCGACGCACACGACGGTGGCACCTCGCTCGGCGAACCCGAGCGCACTCCCCCGACCGATCCCCGATCCGGCGCCCGTAATCAGCACGACCTTGCCGCCGAACAACTGCGCATCTACCAACGACGTTCTCCTCTGTGTGACCAAGTTGCCCGACGTGGGCGTCCAGAACCATATTACGAATGTTTCTTGATTGTCAAGATTCGTGCATAAATAGGCGGGTTCTCTCGAAGCACCAGGAAGAGCTCAGGAGGGCATGATGCAGTTCGGAATGTCACCGTCAGCGACATCACTCAGGACGACGACGGGGCGCACGCCGAGCGAGCACGAGCGCGTCACCAACGGGCGCGTTCGCCGCCACGGGCGAATGGGGCGAGTCCGCCCCGTTCGCGCTCGACCGGCCCGTTCGGCCCCCTCATCGGAGGCACCTCAACGCTGGCATCGGCGGCTGCTAGCTTTGAAGCTCGACCGAGAGCGCACAGCCGAACATGAACAGCACTGATACCGACATTGGAATACTCGTCGCGCACTTGATGCGCGAGTTCCAGCGTGAGCTGTATGAAGCGCTCCACGCGCAAGGCTTCACCGACATCACACCGCGCCACGGATCGATCTTCGCCTACCTTGATGCAGACGGAACCCGCGCGAGCGTGCTGTCGCGCCGATCTGGCGTCCACAGGCAGATCATCGGAACCCTCATCGACGAACTCGAAAACCTTGGCTACGTCTGCCGCGTCCCGGATCCGAGAGATCGGCGAGCAAAGCTCGTCAAGCCGACTCCGAAGGGGGACGCGCAACGGGTCGCCGCCCGCGACATCCGAAACGCCATCGAAACCCGCTATCGCGGTGTCCTCGGTGACACCGCGTACGAAGCACTCGTCACGAGTATCGCCGCCTTGACCGACGCCATCGGAGCTTTCGATGATGGCCCGGTTGGAGAGACCGTCTAGCTGGACCGCTCGCGGTCCACGCGATCCAGACCGTCTTCAGGTAGCAGAACGCGGACGCCCTCGAGTGAGAACTCGCGGCCGCATCCCGAATCGTGGTTCGGGCCTGAAACTCCGCTCTGGCGCGTGCACCAGGAGGTCTCAAGCTCCCGCGAACCCAGAAAAGCCACCGCACCCGCGGGGGCTTTTCTCTTGATCGGAGTTTCATGAACTGAATCGATGAGATTCGTAAACTCCTCGTGGTGACGGATTCACGAAACTCCTTCTGCCCCGTCGTTCCGGGGCGGTTGGATCGGCTTGTTTTGGCGGATCCTCCGCTAACGAGCGGCGGATCCTCTCGGTGTCTTGGATGTACGCGGCGCTGCCCGCTTCCTCAACGCCCGCGGTGCTTCGCTTTGCGTTTCGCGACCAGAGCCGCGCGGCGATGCTCCGCGTCGGCGTCTCGTCGTTCCCTCCGAGTCATCCTCCGCGTCTTCGCGAACGCCTCCTGCGCCGCCGCAAGCGCCGCCTCGCTTCGCGTTGCACGAAGATCCCTCTGCTGACGGGCGGCGTCGCGAGCCAACCGCTTCGGATTCGCAGCAGAACGCGTGCGGGAGCGCTCTTCCATTCGGACGGCGGGCGCACCAGCTGCGTCGTCGATGAGCCGGTTGCCGCCGGTTCGGGTGAACTCCCACAGCTCTGCAGGCGTCGGCTCCGACCCGAAGACGACCTTGGCGGCGCGGACCGTCCCGTGTTCGACAATGTCCAGGACGCCGACCCAGAACGTGCCGTCGAAGTAGACCGTGAAGGTCGATTCGGTTTCCATGAGTACTCCTCGGTAATCAGGCATCACAAAAGACGCCTATGCAATACCGGTTTCCATTGCATGGACAACGAGCCGACCCGAAGACCGACCGCCCGGACTACCAGCCGGGCCGTGAGGTTCGTAACGATAGGAACATCGAATTTACACCGCGCCGCTCCCACACGGCTCAATTCTCTGCGCGGCTCAGCCACTGATGATGAACACGCCCAGCCAGGCCCGAATCCAGAACAGATCCCGCGAAACCTTCCTCAGCGCTCTGATCGCTGTGATGCATCGACCGCACTGGCGGCTCCTGCCTGTCGTCGCGGCCACAAGTTGACCGCAGAACTGATGAACAACGTAGCGAGCACCACGGAACTGATCAGTGCCCACCAGAGCCCGTCCGTCACATCGCGGAGCTCACTGTTGACAATGAAAACGCCGACCCAGAAGACATTCACCGCGAGCGAGACGCCGTGCAGGACGGCGAACACGGCACTCGCAGGAAACCGGTTCGTCATCCGCCACCACGGCCGCGGTACATCCAACGACTCACCCGGACCGCGGAAACACCGACCGCACAGCACCCACAGCACGAGGACCGAGATCCGGTACGGCCCGTCCGACACGCTCACCCCGACCGCACGATCCACGAGGAAGAGCACCAGGTACCACGCGATCACCGCCACAACCCCGACGCCGATGAACAGTGCCTTGCCGGCCACGGACCGCACCCGCAACGGGAAGCGCGGCCGCGCCATCACCGGGCGGATCACGAGTCGCCTGCAAGCGCTGGGTCCGTCGCTGACGTGTACGAGGCGCGTGACTTGCCGAACTTCCCGCGCCAGCGGATCGCGCGCGCCGAGACTTGCGGGGTCCGCGGGAGCTCGTTCAGCTGCCGAGCGAGCTTCTCGGCTTCGCGTGCGCGAGCTGCGCGCCCCCGTCGGTGCGGGATGTAGTCGCTGAGCATCACGCCGAGGAGTGTGGCGGCGGCGAGGCCGAGTGCGACGAGCCACCCGCCCTTGACGAGGTAGCCGGTCCAGGCCATCACACCGAAGGCGACGAGGCCCATCCAGAACGCGGAACGAATCGATGGCTTCGGGTTGAACTGCAGCGGCGCGTAGCCGGCCGAGATATTTGCCTCCACCTGACCGATCCGTGTGTCGATCTGCTCCTGGCTCGCGAGCCGGACGGAAGCGTCGTGCGAGTAGCTCATCTTGTACCCGGGGTCGGTGGGCGCGGCGAACCGGCCGCGGTACATCCGCTGAGGCCGACCGCGGCGCC
This sequence comes from Agromyces sp. Root81, assembly GCF_001429165.1. Lineage (GTDB taxonomy): Bacteria > Actinomycetota > Actinomycetes > Actinomycetales > Microbacteriaceae > Agromyces. The sequence continues at coordinate 1,488,617 of NZ_LMIR01000002.1, read as the reverse complement.
GGTCCCAGAAGTCGTCATCCACGTCGTCTGGATCGAGCGCGACGAGGTAGCTGCTGGTGCGCTTTTCTTCCCAGGGCATCGACCACTCATGGTGGGCTGAGATCCACGCACCGCCCATCGCCTTCAGGTCACGCGGGGCGACCCGACGGAGCCCGAACGGGAGCACGACGACGTGCCGCGGCGGCGCGGCGCTGGCGTGTTCGTCGGTCACGGGTAGGTTCTCCTGTCATGCGCCAGGCGCGGCAGGGGTGCCGTCATCGCTGTCTCTGCGAAGTCGGTTCCCGCATTACGAGCCCTGTCGGATAGTGCACGCGCGCAACCTCGAGGTGGCCACTTGCCAACGTCGTGTACCCAGCCTCGAGTTCCTTGTTCGACACCCCCAAAGACTCGACTGAGAAAACTGCCCTCAGAGGAAGAGATCGGCGAATGCTCGAATCATGACGTGAGAAACGGAGAATTCCCTCACCTTCGCATTCGCGTATCGACCCCGCGGCGACCGCCGAGCTGAGCGAGCCCCGAAACTCCGCCCCGCAGTGTGCTCCCGGCCCGACTTAGGCTCCGGCGAACGCAGAAAAGCCCGCCCTTGAGGTCGTAGACGACGCCGTCGATGATCTGGATGTTCTTCGTGTTCGTCAGCTGTGCCACGTACCAGTCGGGGACCTGCTCGACGGTCTCGATGACCTCCGGCGCGGTCTCCTTCACGAAGTCGAACAGCTCGAACTCGTTGAACGCGATGGGCGCGTCCTTCTCGACGACGGTCACGCCGCCGAACTCGGTGGAGAACGACTTCACGCCAACTTCTGCGGCGACTTCGAGGCTGCGGTCCTTCTCGACCTTGATCTGCTCGTCGAGGGCGGACTTGAGCGCGCTCAGCGCCGCGAGACGCTGGGCAGGACGCAGGGACTGGTACATCTCGAGCTTGGCGAGCGAGGTCATGGGTGGCTCCGTTCTGGGGTTGCGGCCAGCTCTTGGCCTGCCCTGTCTATGCGCGGTGCTGCCGACGGGTGTTCAGAGGCACCGCGACCACCACCTCGCGGGACTGCGCATAGACAGGGCAGGCGCACTCCCGCGCCTCTTCGACCAGGAGAGCCCTCGTGACCTTCACACCCACCGCTGAGCAGCAGGCAGCCCTTGACGCGTACCGCACAGGGGGCAACCTCGTCATCGAGGCGGGCGCCGGCACTGGGAAGACCAGTACGTTGCAGCTCATCGCACGCGATAACCCCCGCCGCCGCGGCCTCTATGTCGCGTTCAACAAGGCCATCGCCACTGAGGCGCAGCGGAAGTTCGCCGGCACCGGCATCACCGCGAAGACCGTGCACTCGCTCGCGTTCAACGCCGTCGGCCGCCCGTTCGGTCCGCGGCTCGGCGCGAAGTACATGTTCTGGCACGACAAGGCGAAGGTCCTCGGCGTCCGCGAACGCTTTGACCTCGGCCCGTCCGCGAGCCAGCGTTTCCTTGCTCCGAAGACGCTCGTGCGCCTGACCACGGAGACGGTTGATGCATTCGCCCGTTCGGCAGCCGACGAGCTCACAGAGGACATGATGGTCCTGCCGGAGAACCTGACGCTCGCCGATGACGCGGAGACGCACCTGCGGAAGTACGTCACCCGCCTCGCCCGCGCGTACTGGCAGAACGTCACCTTCGTCGACGGCACCCTGCCCTTCAAGCACGACTACTACCTCAAGCTGTGGCAGCTCTCCCGCCCGAGCATCGACGCTGACCTCATTATGTTCGACGAGGCGCAGGACGCCGACCCGATCATGACCGCGGTCATCAGCGCGCAGCAGAACACCCAGCTGGCCGTCGTCGGCGACCCGAACCAGGCGATCTACTCCTGGCGCGGCGCCATCGACGCGATGAACGCGTTCGGAGGCATCCGCACCCAGCTGACGCAGTCGTTCCGGTTCGGCCAGGCCATCGCCGACGAGGCGAACTTCTGGCTCGAACTCCTCGACTCCGACCTCCGCCTGTCCGGGATGCCTGGCGCGGCCTCGAGCGTCTGGAAGTCAGGGCGTCAGCCGGAAGCCATCCTCACCCGCTCGAACGTCGGAGCCATCCGCGAGGTGCTCGAGTCGCAGCGCCGCGGTACCCGAGTCGGCATCGCTGGGGCGAACAAGGCGAGGGAGATGCACGCCCTCGCGAAGGCGGCGCTGGACCTTCAGCAGAGAGGTTCCACGAGCCACCCCGACCTCGACATCTTCAACTCGTGGGACGACGTCGTCACCTTCTCCCAGATGGACGACGGTACGGAGATCGCCGCGCTCGTCAACGTCGTAGAGGAGTACACCGCTGAGCGGGTCATCGACGCAATCGACGCGTGCGTGCCGACCGAGCAGGCCGAGCAGACCATCTCGACCGCGCACGTCGCAAAGGGTCTCGAGTGGTTTCATGTCCGCATCGCGAACGACTTCCGTGAGCCCGGCAAGGACGAGGACGGCAACCAGAAGCCGATCATCCGCGAGGAGGCCCGCCTCTCCTACGTCGCCGTCACCCGTGCGCAGCGCCACCTCGACGCCTCAGGGCTCGACTGGGCGAAACAGTTCACGGCTGGTGTCGCCGCCTGAGTTCACGACTACCGTTGCACCACGTAAGCCCCTCGCGTAGGAATGAGCGCGAGGGGCTTTCGTGTCGCCTACTCTGGGGCGTGCTCCGTCGCGCACTTCTCGGGGTCCAAACCTGCCTCGAGCAGCTGCGCCCAGACGTCTTCCGAAGCCTGCTTCGGCGCGATTCCTGCCGCCTCGAGACACGCCTTGTAGGCGATGTTGGCAGGTGAGACGTCCTTGTTCTGGTACTGCCAGCGCTCGTCGACCTGCTGGAACTCCGACAGGTAGCACCTGTCGAAGTCGCCGGTGTCGTAGGCCTCGGCCGGCAGTCGGTAGTTCATGAGCGGTCCGGCTTCCTTCACGCCGGAAAGCGCAGCACCTGCCTTCGCCATGCAGGACTGGAATCGTCCGAAAGCGGACTGGTACTCCGCGGCTTCGACGCCGCCTTTGAGCTCGCTCTGCTGTTCAGCGGACGCTTGGACCACTGGCAGATCTTCGCGCATGACGGGGGTGTCCCCTGCCGTAGCGGCAGAGGAGGCGCATCCTGCTGTTGCGAGCAGGAGGGCAAGAGATGCAAGGGCAGTGGCAACTCGCTTAGACATTTGATCTCATTCCTCAGGTCGTGAAGTTGGCCACACCGCCGGGGTGGTGGATGCCCTGGTAGGTGCCGCTCTGATATATCACCGAACTCGGGTACCCGTAGTTGACGCCCGTGAGGTAGCTCGGTGAGCCCGGGTAGGCGTTGTACCGTACCTGCGACCCGGTCGAGTACCCGTTGCATCCATCAATTGGGAAGGTCTGGGCGCCGCCTGACCATGACACGCCCTTGTAGTAGCCCGCGGTCGGCGGGCACCCAACAATGCGGTTCCCGAGCGCCTGTGCTGGCGCAGCACCGACACCGAGTAGGAGCACGACCGCGAGGGCCCCGATCAATGCTCGCTCCTGATGCCTCGCCCCAGTGCGCCGGCCCCGTAGTTTTCGCACGATCACTCCTCTAGCACTCACGTCAACGGCACGTACCTGGATTGCTGAAGCTCGCTAGCCGCACACCAGATGCGGCTGAGCGAGCTATATCGTTCTGCGAAAAGGTACCAGTACTCCGTTTCGCGAGCTGTCCCCCTTAATGAGGACACGGCGAGCGCGACAGAAGGGGCGGACCAAGCTTGGTCCGCCCCTTCTGTGTATCGACTGCTACTCGGGCGACGTCCCGGCACCGATGGCGGCGGCCACACCGTCGCGCACGGCTGCGCCGGCGCTGGCGACACTGGCTGTTGCCGTTGCGACCACGTCGGAGCTCTCTGCGGCGGCAGCGCCGAACGCGGCACCTGCGGCGCGGCTACCGACGACACCGCCGAGGAGGCTCTTGATGTCGAAGCCGACGGTGCTCTGCAGCACGGAGTCGAGCAGGGTGACGCCGTTCGCGACGCTCTTGGTGCAACCAGATGCTCGAAGCAACCCTGCACGTCCTCCCCACCGAGCACCGGAAATGGGAAGGCAACGTGGCCGTCGACGCCACACCCGTCGAAGCGTTCGGGCGGTACCACTCACCCCACTCGAAAGGCGGCATCTCCGCCGACCCCGATGCGGGCTGGTATGCACGCAACCCCGACCGCCGCAAGGCGTACTCCAAACTCACCAGCACAAGCAGAAAGGCCCCGCCACTGAAGACCGCCATTTGGGGATTTGAGGCCACCTACGTCGTCCAGGCAACCAACGACCCGACCAGGCCCGCCGACTTCCCCCAGCTCGCCATCGGCATGGCCTTCCACCGCCCCGGCAAGAAGGCCGCGCAGGAAGGGCTCAGCGCCCTCCGCTCCGTCGCCGGCCGCGGCCACCCCGCCGGCTACATCATCACCGACCGGCTCTACTTCCCGGATGCGAACGCCGAACGATTCCAACTCCCCGTCCGCGAACTCGGCTACCTCCCCGTCCACGACTACAAGGACAGCGACCTCGGCCTGCAGGGAGGCTTCGCAGGCGCGCAACTCGTCGATGGCACCTTCTACTGCCCTCAGATGTCCGAAGCACTCCGCAACGCCACGAGGAACAACGTCCGCCGTGCCGACGACCCCGCGCGCATTGACGACGAGACGCACCAGAACTACATCGAACGCCGCAGAACCTTCCAGTTCCGCCCCAAGGAAAAGCCCGACAAGCACGGCAACACCCCGATGATGTGCCCGGCCGCCGGTCCGAACCCCACTGTCAACTGTCCGTTGAAGCCCCGTAACGACGCGGCGAGCACGAAGGTGCCCGTCACCATCACGATTCGAAAGGCCCCCACCGACCCGCCGAAGGTCTGCACGAACAAGTCCTCGATCAGCTTCCCCGCCGAAGCCGGGGCAAAATACTGGCAACCCATCCCGCACAAGAGCGAGGAATGGGCCCGCTGGTACGCACACCGCAACGTCGTCGAAGCGTTCAACGGCGACGTCAAAGACGACGCGAGAGGCGGCCTCGGCTCCAAGCTCCGGAGGCGCTTTCGCGGGTACGCCGCGACCTACCTCATCACCGCCGTCCTCACCGCAGCGACGAACCTCCGCCGCATCACCAACTTCCTTCACGAGAAGTACCAGAAGCACCAGGTACCCAGCGGCCTCGGGCCAGTCCGGAAGACCCGGCCCCCACGCACGAAACACTCGCTGAAGAAGTGGGCGGACGCCGGAACGATTCCCTACGAGCCGCCGCACCAGCACGAGCGATACCAACGCGAATAGCGTCCGCGCTCCCAGCGACACCCGTCCGAGAAGGCCGAACACCCACGCGCAACGACGGCGTCAGGCTGCCCGAACCCGTGATTCGGGCCCGAAACTCCGCCCCGCAGCGTGCTCCCAGCGCGACTTAGGCTCCGGCAAACGCAGAAAAGCCCCCGCAACCGCGGGGGCTTTTCTGTTGATCAGAGTTTCGTGAACAGAATCAATGAGATTCATAAACTCCTCGTGGTGCGCGAGGGGGGACTTGAACCCCCACACCCTTGCGAGTACTGGCACCTGAAGCCAGCGCGTCTGCCAATTCCGCCACTCGCGCACGTGTGGTCGCACCTCAGTGCGTCCAACCACGAGAGACTAACATCTCGCGCCCCGCAAAGCCATTCGAGCCGCACCCGCCCTCACCTCGCCCGCACCTTCACCGCGATTCGAGCCCATCGGATGCCTCGCGCGCGACCGCCTGCGGATATACGATCCGGAGCGCCGAGCGAGAGACCCGGGCCGCGGCGTGGCGGATCGTATCTCCGCAGCTGTGACGACCCACGACCCCGGGCCCCGCGCCTCCACGATTCCTCCGAGTCCGGCTCACACCTCGCGCTGCGCCGCCGCCCGGGAATAGCATCGATCTGCGGGTTCCGTTGCCCCGACCGACGCGACGAAAGGACCGCCGTTTGACCTCCCCCAGCGAGTCCACGCAAGGCCTCCGCGGCATCCGTGCCTATCTCTTCGACCTCGACGGCGTGCTGACGCCCACCGCGACCGTGCACATGCACGCGTGGGCGCGCCTGTTCGCTCCGTTCCTCGAACAGCACGGCGCGGCGCCGTACACCGAGGCCGACTACTTCTCGTACATCGATGGCAAGCCCCGCTACGACGGGGTCCGCAGCCTCCTCGAGAGCCGCGGCATCCGCGTGCCCGAGGGCGAGGTGACCGACCCGCCCGAAGCCGACACCGTGCACGGGCTCGGCAACCGCAAGAACGAGGCCTTCAACCAGACCCTCGCCGACGAGGGCGTCGCGGCGTACCCGGCGAGCGTCGCCTTCCTCGACGCGGTACAGGCGAGCGGATGCCTCGTGGCCGTCGTCTCGAGCTCGAAGAACGCCCCCTCGGTGCTCGCGGCGGCAGGGCTCGCCGATCGATTCGAGGTCGTCGTCGACGGTGCGGTCGCCGCGCGCGACGGCATCCCCGGCAAGCCGGCCCCCGACACCTTCGAGCGCGCGGCGGAGTTGCTCGGCGTGCCCACCGGCGCGTGCGCCGTCGTCGAAGACGCCGAATCGGGCGTGACGGCCGGCGCAACGGGCGAGTTCGGCATCGTCATCGGCGTCGATCGCGGCGTCGGCCGGGCCGCGCTCGAAGAGCTCGGCGCCGACATCGTGGTCGACGAGCTCGACGAACTGATCCCCCTGCTCCCCGCGGCCGCCCCGACGACCGCCGACGCGCCCGCGAACGCCACCCCACGAGAGGACCGCGAATGAGGTTCGCCGACCACGACCCGCTGAACCGCACGCGCTTCCCCATCGACGAATGGGCGCTCGTGGAGACCGAGTTCGGCGACGCCGACATGGGCCGCACCGAGACGATCTTCGCCGTCGGCAACGGGTACCTGGGCCTCCGCGGCAACGTCGAGGAGGGCCGCGACGGCCACATGCACGGCACGTTCGTGAACGGGTTCCACGAGACGTGGCCGATCCGGCACGCCGAGGAGGCGTTCGGCTTCGCACGGGTCGGGCAGACGATCGTGAACGCGCCCGACGCGAAGGTCATCCGCCTCTACGTCGACGACGAACCGCTCGTGCTCACCGTCGCCGAGATCCTCTCCTACGAGCGCCGCCTCGACTTCCGGCTCGGCGCGCTCAGCCGTTCGATCGTCTGGCGCACCCCGTCGGGCAAGCGCGTGCTCATCACGAGCCGACGCATGGTGAGCTTCACCGACCGCCACCTCGCGGTGCTCGACTACGAGGTCGAGATGCTCGACGCGGATGCCGCGGTGACGATCTCGAGCCAGATCCTGAACCGTCAGGACGGCCGCGACGAGTACCGTTCGGGCGTGCCGGAGGCGGTCGGCAGCTTCGACCCGCGCAAGGCCGAGATGTTCAATGAGCGCGTGCTGCAGCCACGGGTGAAGCGGGCGGAGGGCGGGCGCTACATGCTCGGCTACCAGACGACGAACTCCGGCATGACGATCGCGGTGGGCGCCGAGCACCACATCGCGACCGAGAACCAGTTCAGCGAGTCGAGCTCGATCGGCGACGATCTCGCGAAGCACATCTACCGGGTGAACGCCAAGCAGGGTCAGCCGATCCGCGTGACGAAGGCCATCAGCTACCACACGGCCCGCACCGTGCCCACGCGCGAGCTCGTCGACCGGTGCGACCGCACCCTCGACCGCGCCGCCGAACTCGGCGTCGCCGAGCTGTTCGCGCAGCAGCGCTCCTGGCTCGACGACTACTGGGCGCGCTCCGACGTCGAGATCGAGGGTCAGGCCTCGATTCAGCAGGCGACCCGGTGGAACCTCTTCCAGCTCGCCCAGGCGACGGCTCGCACCGACGGCGACGGCGTCGCCGCGAAGGGCGTCTCGGGCTCGGGCTACGGCGGTCACTACTTCTGGGACACCGAGGTGTACGTGATGCCGTTCCTCAGCTACACGGCACCGGTCGTGGCGCGCAACGTGCTGCGCTTCAGGCAGCGGATGCTTCCGGCCGCCCGCGCCCGGGCACTGGAGCTGAACCAGCTCGGGGCCCTGTTCCCGTGGCGCACGATCAACGGGCAGGAGTCGAGCGCCTACTACGCGGCCGGTACCGCGCAGTACCACATCGACGCCGACATCTCCTTCGCCCTCAACCAGTACGTCGCGGCGACAGGCGACCAGGACTTCCTCGCCCGCGGTGCGATCGACATCCTCGTCGAGACGGCGCGCATGTGGGAGGACCTGGGCTTCTGGCGGTCGAACACGGACGACGTGTTCCACATCCACGGCGTCACCGGCCCCGACGAGTACACGACGGTCGTCAACGACAACCTGTACACGAACGTCATGGCGCGGGCGAACCTCGCCGCCGCGGCATCCGCCGTCGACAACCTGCAGGTGCTCGACCCTGCGGCCTACGACCGCCTCGTCGAGCGGCTCATGGTGACGCCGGCCGAGGTCGCCCGCTGGCGCCGCGCGGCCGCGCACATGCACATCCCGTTCGACGAGCAGCTCGGCATCCACCCGCAGGACAGTGCGTTCCTGCAGAAGGAGCTGTGGGACCTCGAGAACACACCCGAAGACCGTCGGCCGCTGCTGCTGCACTACCACCCGCTCGTCATCTACCGCTTCCAGGTGCTGAAGCAGGCCGATGTCGTGCTCGCCCTCTACCTTCAGGGCGACCGCTTCTCGACCGAGGCGAAGCGGGCGAACTTCGAGTACTACGACCCGCTGACCACGGGCGACTCGACGCTGTCGGCCGTCGTGCAGTCGATCATCGCGGCCGAGGTCGGCTACCACGAGCTCGCGGTGCGGTACTTCCGCGCTGCGCTCTTCGTCGACCTGGCCGACCTGCACCACAACGCGGCCGACGGCGTGCACGTCGCCTCGACGGGCGGCGTGTGGAGTGCGCTCGTCTCGGGCTTCGGCGGGTTCCGCGACCACAACGGCGTCTTCACGTTCGACCCGCGACTGCCCGACGGATGGCAGCGACTGACGTTCCGCATCTCGCTCCGCGGCACGCGGCTCCGCGTGAGCCTCGACCCCGAATCGATCTCCTTCGCCGTCGAGGCGGGCGTCGAGGCGCGGGTCAGGGTGCGCGGCGTCGAGGTGGTCGTGAGCGCCGAGTCGGATGTCTCGGTGCCGCTCGACGGCCAGGGTCCGCGCCTGCTCGGGGCACCGACGATGCAGGACGTCACCGGCTCGCGCCGCGCCGACGGAACCCTGCTCACGGCGTCGATCCCGACGCTGTCGCTCGATGTCGACGAATCCGACTCGGCGATCCAGATCGACTGATCACGAGTGTTCCCAGCCCTTCGGGCTACCATGTCACAGTCACGACAGCGTCGGTGCGAATCTGGAGCGGGAGACCTGTGGGCCTACTGGACAACTTCGAGAAAGGTCTCGAGCGAGCCGTCAACGGCGCGTTTGCGAAGACCTTTCGCTCGGGGCTGCAACCCGTCGAGATCACCTCTGCCCTGAAGCGGGAGATCGACACGAAGGCTGCAGTCGTCTCTCGCGACCGCGTGCTCGTGCCGAACAGTTTCATCGTGCGCATGTCGCCCGACGACTATGCCCGCATGACCGGCCTCGGTCCGGCGCTCATCGACGAGCTCGTCGACCTCGTGCAGAAGCACGCGGCGAGCCAGCGCTTCCAGTTCGCGGGCGGCATCACGCTCTCGCTGCAGGCCGACGAGGGTCTCGCCGTCGGCATGGTGCAGGTCGACTCCCAGAATGTGAAGGGCCAGGTCGCCTGGACCCCGGTGCTCGACGTCAACGGCAAGCGCTACCCGATCATGAAGGGCCGCACGGTCATCGGCCGCGGCAGCGAGGCCGACGTCACCCTCGACGACTCCGGCGCTTCGCGTCGGCACGCCGAGGTGCAGTGGGACGGCAGCCGCGCGCGCGTGCGCGACCTCGGCTCCACGAACGGCACCCAGCTCAACGGCGCCCCCGTGAAAGACGCCATCCTCGAACCCGACTCGGTCATCGGCATCGGCCGCTCCCGCATCACCTTCCGGGTGCTCGCGCAGGCCTCGGGCGGGAGCGCTCGCGATCGCACCGACCCTGCCACCGAACGCCGCGACATGGGTGGGTTCTGGGGGCCCGGCGAATGAGCGAACTGACCCTCCTCGTGCTCCAGCTCGGCTTCCTCGTGCTGCTCTGGGTGTTCATCTTCGCGATCGTCTACGCGCTGCGCAGCGACCTGTTCGGCCAGCGCGTCCGCAAGCTGCAGCCCGAGACGGCCGCGGCTGCACCGGCGGCGGCATCCGCCTTCCCGGCGGCGGCCCCCGCCGCTCCCGCAGCAGCGACCTCCCCCGTCGCCTTCCCGGCTGCGGCGACGGGCGGCGGCACGGGCGAGCTCGCCTCGAGCGAGAACGCGACACGACTCGTCATCACGAGCGGCGCGAAGAGCGGCTCCGAGTTCCCGCTCGGCCACGACGAGATCACGATCGGCCGCTCCAGCGACTCGGCGATCATCATCCGCGACGACTACACCTCGACCCACCACGCGCGCATCATGCAGTGGAACGGCCGGTGGATGCTGCAGGACCTCGATTCGACCAACGGCACCTTCCTCAACGGCTCCCGGGTGACCGTGCCCACCCCGATCCCGCTCGGAGCCGCCGTGAAGGTCGGAGCGACGACGTTCGAGCTGCGGCGGTAGCCGATGGCGACCATCAAGGCGAGCGCTGCGGTCTCGCACGTCGGGCGGATCCGCTCGAACAACCAGGACTCCGGTTACGCCGGACGCCGGCTGTTCGTGGTGGCCGACGGCATGGGCGGGCACGCCGGCGGTGACGTCGCGAGTGCGATCGCCACGCGGCGCATCGCCGAGGCCGACGTCGACTACGAGAGCACCACCGAGGCCGGGGCATCCCTCGAAGGCGCCCTGATCGCGGCCAACCGGCAGCTCGCCGCGACCGTGGCCGACCACTCGGAGCTCACCGGCATGGGAACGACGGTGAGCGCCGTGCTGCTCGTCGGCGACCGCGTCGTCATCTCGCACATCGGCGACTCCCGCATCTACCTGCTGCGGTCGGGCGAACTCAGCCAGATCTCCACCGACCACACCTTCGTGCAGCGCCTCGTCGACGCCGGCCGCATCACCGCCGAGGAGGCGATGGTGCACCCGAGGCGCTCGGTGCTCATGCGCGTGCTCGGCGATGTCGAGGCGTCGCCCGAGATCGACTCGATGGTGCTCGACACCCGCGACGGCGACCGCTGGATGCTCTGCTCCGACGGCTTGTCGGGCGTCGTCTCCTTCGACGAGATCCACGAGCTCATGTCGGCCGAGGCAGGAGCGAAGCAGGTCGCCGATCGTCTCGTGAAGGCGTCCCTCGACGGCGGTGCGCCCGACAACGTGACCGTCGTGATCCTCGACATCGGCGAACCGCCGGCGCCGGCCACCCCGCCGCTCATCGTCGGGTCGGCGGCGGCTCCGCCCGCATTCGGCCAGGCGGCCGAGCCGATGCGGCCACGCGGTATCCGGCTCACTCCGTTCCGTCCGCATCCGGTGCAGGAGACGCACTTCGAGCCCGACTCCGAGGACTTCTTCGACGAGATCATCGAGGAGGACGCACGACGCCGCCGGCGGCGCCGCTGGATGTGGGGCTTCTGGATCGTGCTGCTGATCGGCGCGATCGTCGCGGCCTTCGCCCTCGGGTACCAGTGGACGCAGACCCGCTACTACGTGGGCGAGTCGAACGGCAGGGTCGCGATCTACCAGGGCATCCAGCAGAACCTCGGGCCGATCTCGCTGCACGAGCTGCACACCGAGACCCAGATCGACGTCGCCGAGCTCCGCACCTACGACCAGCAGCGGGTCGAGCAGACGATCAGTGCGGGCTCCTTCTCCGAGGCGTATCGCATCGTGCAGCGTCTGGAGGATTCCGTTGAGTGACGCACAGGGCGCGGCGCGCACCGCCACGCCGCCAGAGGGCATCCGACGCATCCGGATGCCGCAGAAGCTGCGGAACCTCGAGTTCTGGCTGCTGCTCGTGGCGTGCCTCATCAACGCCTCGGCGATCGTGCTCGTGCAACTCGGGGCGCTCGGCCACGTCGACACGCAGCTCGTGCTGCTCGGCGCAGGGCTGTCGCTGCTCGTGTTCGGACTGCACATCGCGATGCGCTTCGTGGCCCGTGACGCCGACCCGTTCCTGCTGCCCATCGCGACCGTGCTGAACGGCCTCGGCATCGCGATGATCTACCGCATCGACATCGCGTACGGCGACGCCGGTTGGGAGAGCGCCGCGGTGCGCCAGATCGCGTGGAGCGCGATCGCGATCATCTGCGCGATCGCGACGATCCTCGTCATCCGAAACCATCGCGTGCTCTTCCGCTACACCTACCTCGCCGGGCTCGTCGCCATCGTGCTGCTCATCCTGCCGCTCGTGCCGGGCATCGGGCAGGAGCGCGGCGGCGCGCAGGTGTGGATCGGCATCGGCGACATCGCGACCTTCCAGCCCGGTGAGATCGCGAAGATCGCACTGGCCGTCTTCTTCGCCGGCTACCTCGTGCGCAACCGCGACTCGCTGTCGATGGTCGGCACGAAGTTCCTCGGCATGCAGTTCCCGCGTGCGCGCGACCTCGGCCCGCTCCTCATCGTGTGGGCCCTGTCGATGGCCGTCATCGTCTTCCAGCGCGACCTCGGCACCGCGCTCCTCTACTTCGGGCTCTTCCTCGTGATGCTCTACGTCGCGACGAGCCGGCTCTCGTGGGTCGTGCTCGGGCTGAGCCTCTTCATCGGCGGCGCGATCATCGCGAGCCAGACGCTCGACTACGTCGGCAATCGCTTCGCGAACTGGCTCGACCCGTTCAGCGCCGATCGCTTCGATGCCGAGATCGGCGGCAGCTACCAGCTCGTGCAAGGGCTCTTCGGCCTCGCGAACGGCGGCCTCATCGGCACCGGCTGGGGCCAGGGCCGGCCAGACCTCACCCCGGTGCCGCAGAGCGACTACATCATCGCGAGCCTCGGCGAGGAGCTGGGTCTCGCCGGCGTCTTCGCGATCCTCGCGCTCTACCTGCTCTTCGTGGCCCGCGGCTTCCGCATCGGTTTCGCGGGTCAGGACGACTTCGGCAAGCTGCTCGGCGTGGGTCTCGCGTTCGTCGTGGCGCTGCAGGTCTTCATCGTCGTCGGCGGCGTCACCCGGGTCATCCCGCTGACCGGCCTCACGACCCCGTTCCTCGCGGCGGGTGGTTCGTCGCTCGTGGCCAACTGGATCATCGTCGCGCTGCTGCTGCGGCTGTCCGACACGGTCCGCAACCATCCGAGGCTGGTGATCGACGGATGAACCGCGAACTCAAGCGCGTCTCCATCGTCGCGTTCCTCATGTTCCTGACGCTGCTCGTCTCGTCGACGGTCATCCAGTACGTTCAGGCCGAGAACCTGGCGGCCGACCCCCGCAACTCGCGCACCCTCTACGAGAGCTACTCGATCGAGCGCGGCCCGATCCTCGTCGGCGGGGAACCGATCGCCTACTCGCAGCCCTCCGACGACGACTACAAGTTCCAGCGGGTCTACTCGAACGGCCCCCTGTACGCACCGGTCACCGGATACCTCCCGGTCAACGGCGAAGCCACCGGCCTCGAGCGATCGCTCAACCAGTACCTGAGCGGGCAGGCCTCGAGCCAGTTCTTCGACTCGCTCAACCGCCTGATCTCCGGGCAGGACCCGATGGGCGCGTCCGTCGAGGTCGCGATCGACCCTGTCGCGCAGCAGGCCGCGTGGGACGCCCTCGGCGACTACACGGGTGCGGTCATCGTCACCGAGCCGTCGACCGGGCGCATCCTCGCCATGGTCACGAAGCCCACGTTCGACCCGAACGCCCTCGCGGGGCACGACACTGAAGCGGTCACCGCGACGTACGACGGGCTCCTGGCCGACCCGGCGGACCCGCTCTTCAACCGTGCCACGGGCGGCGACATGAACCCGCCCGGCTCGGTGTTCAAGCTCGTCGTCACGGCGGCCGCCCTCGAATCGGGCAACTACACGCCAGAGAGCCAGCTGCCGAATCCCGCCACGTTCACCCTTCCCGGCACCGATTCCGTCGTGCGCAACACCGAGGGCGGCAATTGCGGCGGCGGCGAGACCGTCAGCCTCGCGACCGCACTGCGACTCTCCTGCAACATCCCGTTCGCCGAACTCGGCATCGAGCTCGGCGACGCGGCGATCCGCGAGCAGGCGGAGAAGTTCGGGTTCAACAACGAGTTCCTGATCCCGACGATCACGGAGCCGAGCGTGTACCCGCGGGTGCTCGACGACGCCCAGACGGCGCTGTCGGCGTTCGGCCAGTACGAGGTGCGCGCCACGCCGATGCAGATGGCGATGGTGTCGGCCGCGATCGCCAACGGCGGCATTGTGATGAACCCGAATCTGGTCGATCAGATCACGGCACCCGACTTCACTCCGCTCCAGGAGTTCGAGGCCAAGGAGTTCGGCCGGGCGATCAGCGAGGAGACGGCGAACACGATGGTGCAGATGATGGTCAACGGCGTCGAGAACGGGGCCGCGAGTAATGCAAGAATAGACGGCGTCAGCGTGGCCGGTAAAACGGGTACAGCGGAGAACGGCGAGAGTGACCCCTACACTCTCTGGTTCACCGGTTTTGCCCCCGCCGACAATCCTCAGTACGCAATCACGGTACTCGTTGAGGATGGCGGGGGACTTGGTCAGGAGGGGTACGGCAATCTCATCGCCGCACCCGTCGCAAAGCAGGTACTAGAGGCGGTGCTGAACAAATGAGACCGAGCGCAGGGCTCACCTTCGGAGGGCGCTACGAACTGCAATCCCGCATCGCGATCGGCGGGATGGGCGAGGTGTGGCAGGCCACTGACCTCGTCATCGGTCGCCAGGTCGCGATCAAGATCCTGAAAGACGAGTACCTGGGCGACCCGGGCTTCCTCGAGCGCTTCCGCGCCGAGGCCCGCCACGCCGCACTCGTCAATCACGAGGGCATCGCCAACGTGTTCGACTACGGCGAGGAGGACGGCAGCGCCTACCTCGTCATGGAGCTCGTGCCCGGCGAGGCGTTGTCGACGATCCTCGAGCGCGAGCACGTGCTCTCCACCGACAAGGTGCTCGACATCGTCGCGCAGACCGCTGCCGCACTCCAGGCCGCGCACGCCGCGGGCCTCGTGCACCGCGACATCAAGCCCGGCAACCTGCTGATCACGCCCGACGGCCGCGTCAAGATCACCGACTTCGGCATCGCACGCATCGCCGACCAGGTGCCGCTGACGGCCACGGGCCAGGTCATGGGCACGGTCCAGTACCTCTCGCCCGAGCAGGCGTCGGGGCACCCGGCCTCGCCGACCACCGACATCTACTCGCTCGGCATCGTCGCCTACGAGGCCCTCGCCGGCCGCCGCCCGTTCACGGGCGAGTCGCAGGTCGCGATCGCGATGGCGCAGATCAACGAGACGCCGCCCGACCTGCCGGTCACGGTCTCCGAGCCGGTGCGCAACCTGGTCTACGGATGCATCGCGAAGAACCCGGCCGATCGGCCGCAGTCCGCCGCGCACCTCGCCCGCGCGGCCACGGCCCTCCGCCGCGGCGACGTGCAGGCGGCTGCCGCTGCGGTGCCGGCCGTGCTCGGCGCTGCCGGCGCGACGGCCGCGACGATGCTCATGCCGGCTGCCGGCGCCACCGCCGCGACGACGGTGCTGCCGTCGGCCGCGGGCGCGCCGCTCGACGGCGAGGAGCCCGTCGAGGAGAAGAAGAAGCGCAGCCCCTGGACGTGGCCGCTCATCGTGCTGATCGCCCTGCTCGCGATCGTGCTCATCGGCACGATCATCGCGCTCGCGATCAACGGCGGCGGCAAGGATTCTCCCTCGACCCCGCCGCCGCCTCCCTCGTCGACGACGAGCTCTCCGTCCGCGACACCCACGCCGAAACCGAGCGCGCCGACGACCGCCCAGGTCCTCCGCGAGGACTACCTCGGCCTCACGACCGACGAGGCTCGCGCGAAGCTCGAGGGGCTCGGCATGGTGGTCAACGCGGTCGAGGGGAACCCGGCCACGACGCCCGACGAAGCCGGCCGCGTCTACGACGTGAACCCGACGGGCAACATGAACATCGGCTCCGAGGTGACGATCACGTACTACGCGAACCCCGCGGCCCCGAGTGCGCCGAGCTCGGCGCCGACCGTCACCCCCGACGAGGTCGAGTCCGGCGGACTCGTGAAGGTCTCGTGGCCGGCCCAGTCCTGCCCGGCCGGCCAGACGCTGAGCGGCTACGAAGTCGCCGTCACCGGCGATGCGACGCCGCCGAGTCCCGTGGGTGCGACGACGACGAGCGTCAACGTCCAGGCGGGCACGCAGCCGTTCGATGTCACGTTCCGCTACTTCTGCGGGCAGATCGATTCGCCCTATTCACCGGCGGCCTCGGTTACGATCGCTCCGTAGCAGCGGGCGCGAGAACGACCACGCTGATCGGAACGGAAGGAAGAGGACTGCACGGTGAACGATGAAGGACGAGTGCTCGCGGGTCGATACCGCGTCGGCGCCCTCATCGGGCGCGGTGGCATGTCCGATGTGCACGTCGGATCCGATACCCGGCTCGGGCGTCAGGTCGCGATCAAGCTGCTGAAGCCGCAGCTCGCGACCGACCCTGCCTTCCGCATGCGGTTCCGCCAGGAGGCCCAGTCGGCTGCGCGCATGGCGCACCCGACGATCGTGCGCGTCTTCGACGCGGGCGAAGAGACCGTCATCGACGCGTCGGGCCAGGAGGTGCAGCTGCCCTTCATCGTGATGGAGTTCGTCGAGGGCCGCCTCCTGAAGGACATCATCCACGACGGTCCGCTCGAGGCCTCCGCCGCGGTGCGCGTCATCGACGGCGTGCTCACGGCACTCGAGTACTCGCATCGCGCCGGCGTCGTGCACCGCGACATCAAGCCCGGCAACATCATGATCACCACCAGCGGCCAGGTGAAGGTCATGGACTTCGGCATCGCGCGCGCCGTCTCCGACTCGTCGACCACGGTGGCGCAGACCACCGCGATCCTCGGAACCGCATCCTATTTCTCGCCCGAGCAGGCCAAGGGCGAGGTCGTCGACGCACGCAGCGACCTGTACTCCACCGGCGTCGTGCTCTTCGAGATGCTCACCGGTCGCCCGCCGTTCCGCGGCGACACCCCGGTCGCAGTCGCGTACCAGCACGTCAGCGAGCGGCCGGTCAAGCCGAGCGTCATCAACCCGAAGATCTCCCCTGCACTCGACTCCGTCGTGCTGCACGCCCTCGCGAAGAGCCGCGACGAGCGCTACCAGACGGCTGCCGAGTTCCGGGCCGACGTCGACACCGCGGCATCCGGTGTCGTTCCGGTACATCGCGAACCCGACCAGGCCACCATGCTCTTCGGTGCGCCCACCGCCTCGCTCTCGAGCTCGGAGCTGGCGCTGCGCCAGCTCGCCGAAGACGAGACGATGACGAGAACCCAGCGCCGCCCGCCGGCGATCTGGATCTGGTCGGGGATCATCGGCGTCATCGTGATCGTCATCGCCGTCATGTACTGGGCATTCAACCTCCAGCCCACGTCCGAGCTGCCCTCGAATGTCAAGGAGATCCCCGTCCTCACCGGCAGCACCTACGAGGAGGCCGTCGAGCAGCTGCAAGAGCTCGGGCTGCCGGCGACCCCTGTCGAGCAACCCGATGACACGGTGCCGTCTGGCCAGGTGATCGGCACGGACCCTCCCGCCCACGAGAAGGTCGACAGCGGCACGGCGGTCACCGTCTACGTCTCGACCGGGAAGCAGGCGGTGGCGGTCCCCGATCTGCGGAACAAGACGCTCGAGCAGGCGAAGGCCGACCTCACCGCGATCGGACTGGTACCCGGAGCCGAGACACGGGAATCGTCACCGACGGTCCCCGCCGACACCGTGCTCGGCACGACTCCCGAATCCGGGGCATCCGCCCCGGTGGGCTCCACGGTCGACTTCCGCGTCTCCAGCGGCATGGTGACCCTCACCGACGTCACCGGGCAGACCCTCGCTGCAGCGACCTCCTTCCTCGCGGCCGAGAACCTGCAGCTCACTGCCGTTCCCAAGCCCGACGGCTCGTGCAAGGCCGCACCGGGATCACCGGTCACGCAGCAATCGCTCGCGCCCGGAGACGTGCCCCAGCACTCCAAGGTCGAGCTCACCTATTGCGCAGGCTGACGCAGCGGGTTCCGCCGGTCACTCGGCGGACTCGCCGCGAACGCCGGTTCAGGCCGCGGTCGTCGCCGTCGCGCGCACGAGCGGGCTGAGACCGACCGACCGTTCGCGAGCCTCGGGGAGCCCCGCGACCGCGAGCCAGTTGCCGAGCATGCGGTAGCCCCCCTCGGTCAGCACCGACTCGGGGTGGAACTGCACGCCGAAGATCGGGGCGCTCTCGTGACGCAGGCCCATGATCACGCCGCCCTGGGTTCGACTCGTCACGACGAGCTCGGCGGGAACCGTGTCGTCGACGACGGCGAGGGAGTGGTACCGAGTCGCGGTGAACGGCTGCGGCACACCGTCGTAGAAGTCGCTGCCATCGTGGGTGATGCGCGAGGTCTTGCCGTGCATGAGCTCTTCGGCATTGGTCACGACCGCGCCGAAGGCCTCGGCGATCGCCTGGTGACCGAGGCAGACGCCGAGGATCGGCTGGCCCGATACGAGGGCGGCTTCGACGACCGGGATCGAGACGCCGGCGTCCGACGGCTTGCCGGGCCCGGGTGAGATGAGCACGGCGTCGTACGCGGCGATGCGCGAGGGCACGTCGGCGACGTCGAACGAGTCGTTGCGAACGACCTCGGTCTCAGCCCCGAGCTCCTGCAGGTAGCCGTTCAGCGTGTAGACGAAGCTGTCGTAGTTGTCGATGACGAGGACGCGGGTCATTCATTCCACCGTGACGTTGATCGGATTCAGGATGCCGTCGACCCACGGGAACACCCACGTGAAGAGGGCGAACACGACGGCCGCGACGAGCAGCAGCACCAGGATGATGCGCAGCCACACAGGCCCGGGAAGAACCCGCCAGAGTGCACCGTACATGCTTCAGCTCCCCCAGGTCGCCACGACGGGCGCGATCTCGGCCGGAGCCCCGGCAGCGCTCGGCTGCCACGACTCGAGCACGCCGTAGGCGATGATGCGCTCCGCCGTCGACAGCAACGGGTTGCAGCTCGTGAGCGTGACGATCCGGTCGGTCGGCGCGAGGTCGGGGCGGTGCGGCACCGGAGCGAGCACTGCGCTGGTCTCGGGCGTCACGTATTCGAAGTCGCGGAACCGGTAGGTGTACCAGCCGTCTTTCGTCTGGATGTAGATCGCGTCGCCGAGCTGCAGCTGCTCGATCTCGTGCATGCCGCCGCCGTACGCGCTCCGGTGCGCGGCGATCGCGAAGTTGCCGACCTCTCCCGGCTTCTGCGTCTGCGGGTAGTGCCCGACGCCGAGGTCGAAGCTGTTGAGCACGTCGAGTCCGTAGCCCTCGGCGATGTTGCGCTGCGAGTCTTCACCGAACCGCGGCACGTACATCACCGCGAAGGCGTCTCCGTTGTCGTACTCCGTCGCATCGACGACCGGGGGGCCGTAGTCGGCCGGTGCGGGCGGCGGGGTCTCGCCCTGCGCCGCAAGGGCCTCCTGCTGCCACTCGCTGCTGCGTTCGGATGCCGCGGAGGACTGCTGCCCGGCCATGATCGCGTCGTTCCACCAGAGCTGCCAGCCGAGGAACAGCAGGATCAGGGCGCCGGCGGTGAGCAGCAGCTCGCCGAGCACGCCGACGACGCTCACACGGGGGCGTCGGCCGCCCGAGGAGCGGCGATCGCGCCGCGCTTCGGGCTGAGACTCGGACATGAGGGCGATTCTAGCCCGAGCGGCCGTGAACCGAATGTGTCTGCGGCCCCACCCTCGACTAGAATCACCCGCATGGCACGTACGAAATCATCGAAGCCCGCCCGCGCAGAACAGGCGAGCGGCGAAGAGGCTCCGAACCCGGTGTGGTTCAAGCCCGTCATGTTCGGCTTCATGCTCGTCGGGCTCGCCTGGATCATCGTGTTCTACGTGAGCCAGGGTGCGTTCCCCATCGCCGACCTCGGCTCGTGGAACATCCTGATCGGCTTCGGCATCGCCTTCATCGGCTTCCTCATGACCACCCGCTGGCGTTAGCCGGCGCTCCAACGCGCGGAAGAGGGGCGGATGCTGCGGCATCCGCCCCTCTTTTCACGTCTGTTTCCTGCCGCCGCCGATGCAGAGTTCTCCACAGGCTGTGGACAACCCGACGGGCCCGTGTCCCCCGTAATGACGACAATTACACGGGTGTAACTCTCCCCAGCTGTGGAGAGAGCTGTGGATAACTTCGAACGACGTCAGAGGATCGCGAAGAAGAGGTAGCGCAGGCTCAGCAGCACCAGCACGGCGCCCACGGCGACCAGGAGCCAGACCTGCAGGCGCTGCTGCGACCGCTTGCGCGTCTCGACGAGGATGAAGCCGATGAGTGCGCCGGTGACGAGGCCGCCGAGGTGCGCCTGCCACGCCACGTTGAAGCCGGGAATGAACCCGATGACCAGGTTGATGCCGAGCAGCACGAACAACTGCGTCGCCTGCCCGCCCATGCGGCGCTGGATCACGAGGAAGGCGCCCATCAGGCCGAAGATGGCACCGGATGCCCCGACCACGGGCACGTTCGGAGCGGCGAGCCAGAGCACGCCGACCGAGCCTCCGAACCCGGCCAGCAGGTAGAGCGCGAGGAAGCGCCACCGGCCGAGCAGGCCTTCGAGCAGTTGCCCGAAGATCCACAGGGTGTACATGTTCAGCAGCAGGTGGAGGATGCTCCCGTGCGCGAACACCGAGGTGATCATGCGCCAGGGCTCGAGTGCGCCCGGGTGCGAGTAGAAGCCCGCGTACCGGATGCCGCCGGTGACCCCGAGGCCCGGAATCAGCTGCAGCAGGTACACCGCGACGGAGATTCCGATGAGGGTATACGTCACGACGGGCGCGCCGCGGCCGGCGGCCGAGCGCATGCGCGTCAGCACAGCCGGCTTCGTGCGCGGAGCGCTGGCGCGCTGCTCTCGCATGCACTCCGGGCAGATCACGCCGACCGCGGCCTGGGTCTGACACTCGGGGCAGATCGTGCGCCCGCACCGTTGGCACAGGATGTAGCTCTGCCGATCGGGATGCCGATAGCAGAAGTTCGCCCGATCAGGCCCCGAGTCGCTCACCTGCGGGTCAGAGCTGCTCGACGGAGATGCTCTCGATGACGATGTCCTCGAGCGGCTTGTCGCGACCGTCGGTCGCCACGGCGGCGAGCTTGTCGACGACGGCCTGGCTCGCCGCGTCGGTCACCTTGCCGAAGATGGAGTGCTTGCCCTGCAGCCACGTGGTGGGGCCGACCGTGATGAAGAACTGCGAGCCGTTGGTGCCGCGACCCATCTGGATGCCGGCGTTGGCCATCGCGAGCACGTACGGCTCGGTGAAGTCGAGCTCGGAGTTGATCTCGTCGTCGAACTGGTAGCCGGGTCCGCCGACGCCCTGACCGAGCGGGTCGCCGCCCTGGATCATGAATCCGGGGATGATGCGGTGGAAGATGACGCCGTCGTAGAGGGGCGCGGTGGACTTCTCACCGGTGGCGGGGTGGGTCCACTCGATCTCGCCCGTGGCGAGGCCGACGAAGTTCTTGACCGTCTTCGGGGCGTGGTCGCCGTAGAGGTCGACCTTGATCGGTCCGTGGTTGGTGTTGAGCGTCGCGACTGCGGTGGGAATCGGCATCTTCATATTCTGTCACGGGCGGATTCGTCGAACGGCATGCCGTATTCGGACTCCCACCTCGCTTCCAGCTGTTTCGGTGGCAAGATGGAGTGGTTCGCTGCACATCGATGGAGGTCGAGATGAGCCTGTCACGCAAGCGCCGGAAGGAACTCAAGCGACTGCAGAGCAACGCTGGGGAACTCTGGGAGAACCAGCAGCACGTGCTCGAGCACGCCAACGCCGTCGCCCGCGAGGCCAGCCGTCAACTCGGTCACCTCACGCGCGAAGAGGTCGTGCCACGCGTCCGCACCGGGTACGACAGTTATGTCCGCCCCAACGTCCAGCGCGCGAGCAACGTCGCACGCACGGCCGGCGACACGATGGAGCGCACCGTGGGCAACGCGCTCGGCTCGGTGCTGTCGATCGGCGACATCGCCAACGACGCACGGGTGCGGCGTGCCCTCGAGCGCGTGTCGCCGCGCGCGGCCGTCGTCGTCAAGGAGAAGAGCGGCCCCGGCGTGGGCACCTACCTCGCGATCGGCGCCGGCATCATCGCCGCGGCCGGCGTCGCCTATGCCGTGTGGCAGACGTTCCGGGCCGACGACGAGCTCTGGGTCGCCGACGACGAGCCGAACCCCGGTCCGTCCGCAGCGGCCTGACCGCCCGGCACTTCCGATGGCCCCGCCTGTTTTCAGGCGGGGCCATCGTCGTCTCACCGCTTCACGGTCAGTGCTGACCCTGATTCTCGACGAATCTGTGAAAACGCCTTGCGCACGGCGTGAGAATCCCGCTAGTGTCTTGAACCGGCGTCCAACACGCCGAGCAGAGAGGAGTTGATACCCATGATGAAGCACATCTTCACGCCAGCATTCGCTGCGACACGCACGGGAGTCCTCCTCGGGTCTCGAGCCTGCTAGCAGTTCGCCCCGACGGCACACGCATTCGCGACTGACCGTCATCTCCGCCCCTCGGGCGTGACTCCTGCGGCATCAGCCGCGCTTCCCGTCAGCGACCTCGTCGCCGGCCGCCTCCTCACGGAGCGAGCGGATGCCCCGGACTCACCTCATGCCCGGCGGTGCGAACCGGCACTCCGCCCTCGAGTGCTCCAGTGCGCCCGCACGCCCGGATCACACCGTGGAGCCCGCCCATGCGGCGACCCTGCGCAGCGATCCTCAGCACCGCGGCACGATCCCTCGATCATCGGCCGGATCGGGCGCCGCTCCACACCAACCAGCACCACAACAACCAGCACCACAACAACCAGCACCACAACACCCAACACACAAGAAGGAATCACCGTGAATACGAGTACCATCACCGCCGGCCGATCCGCACAGGGTCAGGCCGTCACCCTCCGTGCCGATGCACGACTGGGGGGCGAACGACTCGCCCGTCGAGTCGGCCTCGCACTCCTCGCCTGGGATCGACGACGCGACGCGCAGCGCACGCACTCGGCGACCGTCGAGCGCCGCAGGAACGAGCTGATCGCCGCACGCGTGCAGGCCGCGGAGTTCCAGCGCATCGCCCTGATGACCCAGCCGTTGATCTGAGCTCATCATGCAGAACATCGACACCACACCAGCCCGGCCCCCGCGGGTCGAGGTCGTCGCACACGCGACGGCATCGGCCTGCGGGGCGCTCGGCGGCCCGCGGTCGTGTCGCGAGCGGTTCGGCCATGACGGTCGGAACGTCGGCGACGCGGCCGCGGGCGCGGGCGCACGCAGAGACATCCTGAAGCTGCCAGGAGCCGCGCCCGGCACCGTGCCCGGCCCCTGCTACTCCCGAGGCAGCGGAGGCACGCCGTCGGCCGGTTCGGCCGCATTCAACCGCAGGGCGATGTCGAGCAGGCTCACACGCTTGAGGTGCGGCACCTCGTCGAGCGCGAACCAGCGGGCCTCGTCGCTCGACCCGTCGACCTCGTTGCGGAGTTCTCCGCCGGTCACGCTGGCCCGGTAGACGACGCGCATCGCGTACAGCGGTACGGCGCCCGTGTGGCGCTTCGACGACGGCACCACCATGGTGTCGATGCCGAGCAGGCGGTCGACGGATGCCTCGTAGCCGGTCTCCTCGAAGATCTCGCGCCGTGCCGCCGCGACGGGGTGCTCGGAGCCCTCGATGCCGCCGCCTGGCAGCGTCCATCCCGAGCGACCGTGCTCGTTCCAGTGCGAGAGCAGGATCCGGCCCTCGCGGATGATGACCCCGTACGCAGCGATGCGGATGTCCATTCGGACACTGTAGCGGGGGCATCGACGTGCGCGCCCGCCACCGCTATGGTCGAGGCACCCGAGAAGTGAACGGAGCGGCACGATGACCGGTGCGTCGAACATGATCGCTGCGTCGCCCGAGGTCGATCGGTACCTCGACGGCCTGGCATCCGAGCAGGCGGATCTGCTCTCGCGACTGCGCGACGGCATCCGCGGCGTGGCGCCGGCCGGCGCCGTCGAGAGCATCAAATGGAACGGGCCGAACTACGCGATCGACGGCACCGATCGGGTGACCGTCGGCGTCGATCCACGTGGCAAGGTGCGCATCGTGATGCACCGGGGCGTGAAGATCGTCGATGCCGACGGGTTCAGCTTCGACGACGACACCGGCCTGGTGCGCTGGGCGGCCGTCGACCGAGGGGTGATCGCCCTCGACCCGGTCGAGATCGATGAGCACCTCGACGAGATCGTCGCGCTCATCGCTCGCTGGCTGCGGCTCTGACGGTTCGAAGCGAATACGGCCCGCGACATTCGCACATGCTCGGCGTGAAGGTGATTTTCCTACAACGGGGAGAGCACCCACGGGCTCTTCTTGTCGGTCATCGCATCGGATGCGATGCCGATGATGCCCTCGAGCATCACCCCCTGGCCGCCGATTGCTGCGCGCCCCAGAATGTAGCCTCGCGCGAAGATCGGCCAAGACGTGAAGTTTGTGGTCACCTCTGCCCCCACAAACTGAATGATTCGATCACGTTCCCTCTCGTCTATGTGGCCGAGGTCACTGCACATGCGAGCCAAAGTGACGAGGCGCCCGAGATCCCAGGCAAGAATTCCTTGCTTGTAGTGGTTGGGCACGTAGGGGCCGTTGACGGGGTCCTTGAGAAGACGATAAGTGTCTGCCACGTTCGTCAGCATCAGTCTGGCCCTGGCGTATGCGGCGGCAAGCGCGCTCTCGCTCGGGTATCGCCCGCTGTGAGCGAGAGCGCGGAAGAGATCGTCCTCACGGCTCTCAGCGGGTGCTTCGTCGTAAGCCTGATATGCCAACTCGAACACAAATCGATCGCCGGTCTCGATCAGCCAGCTCAGCCGTTCAGCGGCGTCCTCTGGTGAGCGAATGTCCCACGCAGAGCTGAGCCCGTACGCGATTCGATCCTGAGGGAGACCCGTTTCGGGAGTATCGGCATACGCCATGATCTGCTCCGAATTGATCAGCCCCGCACCCAACGCGCGCTGTTCAGTGAGTGAGAGCCCTTGCTCCCGCGGTCCTTGACGATACTTCTTTCCGGATATCGCTCGAAGTGCGGTTCGCAACCATTGAGCTGCCATCAGGCGCTTACTTCTTTCAAGGAGAAGGCCGCGTTGTCCGCGTGGCGTTTCACGGTGTCGACGAGCATCGAGAACTCTTCGGTCGAATGCATGTTGTCGGCGTCGAAGCTCACTTTGGCGGGATTGAGAGTCGACGCCCAGAGCGTCACGGTGTTTTCCTCACCTGTGGTGATCGCAACTTTGCTGATGTCGTCGAAGTTGACGGTCGTGAGTACTCCCTTGAAACCTCTGACGCGGGTAAAGGTCAGTGAGGTCTCGGTCAGCACGATCTGACCACCGTTGCTGCGCGCGGCCCGTTTCTTCACGAGGGTACTCACCGTCAGGAAAGTCGCAAGGATTCCGATCGCGGCCAGGATCCCATTGGCGACACCTGGAGGCAGGTCAAGTCGCAGCGTACCGACCTTCATTTCGTCGAGCGGAAAGAGGATGGTGATCGCAATGATTGCTGGGCCGATGAGACCGAATACGAATTCCAGGACAGAGAAAGCGGGCTTGTAAGACATGGTTTTCAACGTCACGGAATCCTCAAACTCGTTTGGGCAGGGTGCAAAGACAGCCTGCAGCACGCGAAACCCTAGCGCACCAGGCGGTCGAGCAACCTTCACGGCGGAGACTCACCGCTCGTGTCTTCGTCGTAGATCACATCGGTTCGTCAGCCGATGATTCCGAGCCGATGCGCTTCATCGAGAGTGTCCTTCACATGCCAGACCAATTGGTAGCTCGCGGCTTCGGCGTAGGTCACCCAGGCGAAATCCGAGTGCTCCGACGCCGCGAGCACCACAGGCGATGCCCCATCCTCTTCGGTGCGAAATGTCACCGTATGGAAGCGAATCTCTCGGCCCTCGGTATCGACATTGACAGCATGCGAGATTGCATCGCCGACGCGAACATTCAATCCGGATTCCTCAGCAACCTCGCGCCGGGCAGCATGAGAAGTGGATTCTCCTGCCTCAACTGAGCCCCCGGGGATATCCCACAGGCCACCCATGTACCGTCCCTCATTGCGGCGAATGATCAGCGCCTTGTCGTCTCGAGTGACCAAGGCATGCGCAACCCAGCGATCTTCCACAGCCCAAGTCTCCTCGATCGGGGAGCTCGAGGGGAACTTCGAGCAGACCTCGCGCACGGCCCGACGAGCTCGCGGTACTCGCGGTACTCGCGCCGGATAGGCTCGCGCCGTGACTGAACTGGACACGCGGCAAACCGACAAGCCACGGCAGGGATCGACCGGTGGCCTGGTCGCGATCTTCTTTGTCACGAGTGTCGCAGCGACGATCGCAGCTACGGCCAGGTGGTCCATCGTTCGGACTGTGCTCTACTTCGGCGGCGGGTTCGCGGTTGCCGTGGGAGTGTTGCTCTTCGCAGGTTTGACCGTCGGAACGGCCTGATGACGGCTTCGCCGTCGGGCGCCCTCTTGGTCCGGCCTTCATGCCGTCCTCGAGGGATGCGCTTCGACTTCTGAGCGGGCGCCACCGCGCCACGCCTTCTACAGTGCGAGCTTCAGCACGAGTTCCAGGCGCTCGTCATCGGTGGAACGAAGCGGCGGCAGGAGCAGGCTCACGATGCCGTGCTCCACGGCGGTGCCGTCGGGGCGGGCACGATCGCCGACCATGATCGCTTCCTGCGGGGCCACACCCAGTGAAGTCAGCGCGTGGTCGTAGATGTCTGGGTGCGGCTTCTGCGCGCCGACCTCGAAGGACAACGAGTACGAGCTGATTGCGTCCGCGAGGCCGACGCTCGCGAACGCCGGGCGGATGTCGAAGTGGATGTCGCTGACAACACCGATCAGGATGCCAGCGCGCACGAGCGCACGAATCGTCAGGACTGCGTCGTTGGCGAATCGATTGCTGGCGTAGTCGAGCTCTGAGCCGTAGAGAGCTTCTGCGAGCTCTTCGTCGAGGCCGGCGTCCGAGAAGACCTCCATGAACGCGGCTCGGTGCAGAGCAACGTCTGCGTCGAGGCCTGGCGCATCCATGCGGTCCTCATCGCCGTTGCTCTCGCGAATGCGCGTCGCGATCTCAGAGACGATGGCCGCGTCATGGGGACGTCCCGCCCGGCGCAACCCATCGGCCACCCACTCTTCGGGAGTCGGCGAGACGACCAAGGTGCCGCGCCAATCGAAGAGGACAGCACGAATAGTCACGTGCTCAACATACTGAGCCCGGCTGGCCCACCCGATGATCGACCGCATGCCGTAGCGATCATGAGCAGCGGGACACGCGCCGTGGGCGCACATCGAGGCTCGTCAACACACGACGTCGATCGCGCTACTGGTGCTGCACAGCGGATGCACGATCGGTGAATTCGACGGCTACCCGATCTTCGACAGTGAGGCAGTGCCCGCCGACGAACCTCCGGCTGAGCTTGCCGACCAGGATCTGCACGGCATCGATGTCGACAGCCTTCGCTTCGCGACTGAGCTACTTGGCGGCTCGTCGGTTGTGCACGGGGATCCAGAGCAGCGAGGGTGCGAAGGCGAGCGCCACGAGCAGCATGACGGATATGCCGATCTCCGGCGCCAGGAGCGCCGCGCCGAGCACCACTGCGCCTGCGCCGATCGAGCGCAGCATGATCGATCGCGACGGGACGTGCGCCGGGTTGCTCAGGTACGGGACACGTCGTCCTCGATTGGCGCGAAGGAGCATCCTGGTCGACCACCAGAACATCGATGCTCCCGCGATCGCGACGATCCATCCGACGATGAGCTGCATGCCATCTATCCGATCACAGCCGCGAGTCTCCTTCAAAGCGGCGGGCAGGGATCAGCGCTGCACGGTCAACTCGACGAACGCAGGATCCGCGAACCTCGACTTCTGAGCCGACATACGTCACCGTCACCGTCAGAGCAGCCCTCGTGCGAAGTTCGGCCTTGCGCGCGATGATGCATGTATGAGCCACGACCCTCCGAGCGCTGCACAGGAACCAACCAGCGACGCAGCACCCGACGACGACGCAGAGGACGGCGAGACACAGCACGTCCTGGAGGTCCATGTGATGGATGCCTCGCCGGCGGGCTTCCGTGGTGGATCGCGACCGAGCAGCTCTCAGGAGACGTTCGGTACCTGCTCGTGCGGTGCGTGGCGCAGCGGAGCGGAGCGGAGAATCGACGCACGCTCAAGCGCCAGCACGATCGACATGTCGCGAAGGCGAGGCGGGCAGGCGCCGGCGCGGCTTCGCCAGACAGAGGCTTCCTCGGCAGCAACCCCGACGACCCGCGCTCCGTCCTGCAGCGCCATCGTCAGGCGACAGGCTAGGTGTGGCCGAGGGGGCTTCCGGGGGCTTCGATGTTGAGGGTGTGGATCGGAGACCAGGCATGACCAACAAGCCGTACGACGGAAGGGCCGTTGCGATTGAGCGTCGCCCGATGCTGTGGGCGATGTTCGGCGGTTCGATTCTCGGAGCCGCGTTGCTTTGGGTGCTGTGGGTACTGCCGATCGCCGCATCAGTTGCCAACGCCACCCCCATCCCGCTCGGCGCCGCACAGGATGTCCAGTTGCGCGCCGGAGACCAGCTCGGCATCTGGACGTCGGCGCCGGTCCCTGGACTCGTGCAATGTGCAGCAACGCAGGGCAACGGGGAGGAGGTCGGCTTCTCTCACGGCCCGACGACGGGATGGGACACGACGCTCTGGTGGGTGACGCCAGGAGACGGCTTCACGCAACAATTCAAGATCGCCGCGCAAACCGACGGACCGATCAGCGTCCGGTGCTGGTCCGGCGCCGCGGATCCCGAAGGTGACTACCTCATCGCGGATGACACCTTCATAGGCGGCACCATCGGGCTAGGACGATCGGGCGCCAATGACTACGCGTTGAGCGCCGTACTCGCGATCGGGGCCGTGCTCCTCCCGCTCCTCGCCCTCGCGCTTCTTCCGGTCTTGATCTTCGGCCCCAGACGGAATCGCGGCTAACGCGGCAACGACGGCTGCCTCGGGATGAAGATGTGCAGGCCAAGCGCGTTGCGCTTGCAAGACGGGCGCTCGACGAACTGCTGGCGCCGAAGGAGCTCGGCAACCCCAGCGGGGATGTGATCGATGGCATTGGCTTTCTTGACATCTTGGGAACCGAACCCGGCCAGGAGCGATACGGATGTGTTGTCGGTGCGTCGTATTTCAACGCGGGCGTAGTCCGTATCCGTCCGGACCAGTATTCGCGCGATGGATGCCCACGGGAGAATCAGTTCTGGCCCGACGCTGCGGATCCGAAGACCAGCATCACTCCAGTCGACGGTGTAGCGCTTCCTGCGCCACACGAAGACTCGCAACAACGCGAGCACAAGCACGATCCCCAGCCCACCGGCAACTGCGACGATGGCCGACGTGCCGAGCGTGATCCCGGTTCCCGTCGAGAATGCGATCATGATCGCCGCGGCTGCAACCCCTCCCACGGCCACGCAACCCACGATGATCGCAACCAGCTGGCGCATCGACACTCGGGTTGCGCGGATGGTCAACCGGTATCCGTCTTTCACCGTCCCGAGAGATTCCCACATCATTTCAGCCTACGGTCGGCTCCGCTTTGCGGAGTTCGCTGTTCGGCGTATCACAGGGGTTGCTGGCGATCACACGAGACGAGTGACGATGTGTGCATGGGGTATCGCTCGTTCACGAACAGCACATGAACCCGAGGGGGACGGTACGACGGGATAAGGTCGAACATCCCACGGCCCGGGCTCAGAATCGGTTTCCGCCGCGATCACATCGCCGGCACGTGCGGCCCCGACGGAGAATCACGAGAACTCCACGCTCGCGAGACCGGACGAGGTCGCGCCACGAGACCGATCGGCCCAGGCAGACCGCTGGTATTCGCTGACCGCGTCCGACCTCCGCGTCAACAAGTCACTTCGCATCTCGTAGCAGGGCAGCTCGGTTGAGCGTCGCGTACACGGCCAAACCTCGATCCCGGAGTGCTTCGGTGACCTGCGCGCCCGTCCTGATACCGTTTGGCGGTGACCGGAGACACTGAGGAGGACGGGCGCCTTGCACAGTTCCGCGAGGAATGGCCCCGGCACGTGAGCTGGGCCGATGTGCGGGCCGAAGCGCCAGACGTCTTCCGGTCGGCGGCCAAGGGCGTGCTGCTGCTGTTCCTCGCGGTCGCCGTATCCGTGCTCTGGTCGAGTCTGGGAATGGAGTTCCCATGGCGGATCGCCCTGCCTGATTGGATCGCCTGGATCCAGGGTCTGTTGATCGTCGCGGCCGGCTTGCTCTGCGTGGGACTGCTGATCTGGGCGTGGGCGCTCCTTTCGATGCCGGGAGACACGCGTCGTGGCATCGCCATCGCCCGCTTCGCGCGGCAACGCGGACTCATGTACTCGCGATTCGGCTTCGCGCCGGAACGCCTGGGGATCCTGTTCGGCGGGGGACGAGACGCTGCGAGCCCGCAGGGCCGCCGCCGTGAGGATTCCGACCCAACTCGGCCCTCGCTGTTCCGCGCCGGCTTCGCGCTGTGGCAGAGCACGGAGACACGGTTCCCGCCCCTGCAGATCGCTGTGGCGAGCTATACCGGCGGGAAGAACGACCCGAGGGGGCCGCGCGGCGCGTTCCGCTACATGGAGATGACACTGCCCCGTCGGCTCCCGCACCTCATGATCGATGCCCGCGGCAACGGCAGCCTGCGCGCGCTGCTGCCGGGCACGCAGCATCTCTCACTCGAGGGCGACTTCGACCGTCAATTCTCGGTGTACGTGCCGGTCGGGTACGAGCGGGATGCCCTGCAGCTACTGACGCCCGACGTGATGGTGTGCCTCATCGACCACGGGCGCCGCTGGGACATCGAAATCGTCGACGCCCGCCTCGTGGTCGCGTCACGTCGTTTCCGAAAGAGCTCCGATCGGGCCGAATACACCGCGATGCTCTACTTCTCGGAGCTTATCGGGCGCGAACTCGGCCATCAGGCGAAGTCCTACACGGACCCACGAGCCGCGAACCCGCGAACGCAGATCGCCACCGCGGGAACGAGACTCCGCCTCCGTTCCACCATCTGGATCACGCTCGCCTTCGCGAGTGTGTGCGCGCTCATGCTTGCGTTCCCCCATGCGCTCGTGTGGTTCCTCGACCGCTGAGTCGCGGAATTCTGTCAGGTCAACCGGCAGGGATCCTGCAGGGAATCGCTCAACGAGTCACTGAGGCCCGACGGACCCGTTCGTCGGGCCTCAGCATCGCCGCGACCGGAGTCCGACGGCCGGTGAATCCACGCAGCCCGACAAGAAGTCGCCGCCGAGCACGACACGAGACATGTGACCATGTTGCCCATGGGATATCGCTCGTTCACGAACAGTCGAAGCATCGAGGCAACGCCGGATCAGCTCTGGCCGATCCTGCTGGATCCCAGCGCGATGTCTGTGTTCGCTGAGCATCCTGTGACTGTTGAACCAGGGGGTTCGCTGCAAGGCGTCGCCGGAGAGACCTGGACCGAGACGCACGGACCCGAGTGCGACGATGACCGCGTCCTGTGCAAGCTCGTCACCGTCGATCGACTTCGGCGACTTCGCCTGAGCACGAAGCAGCGCGGCATCAAACAGACCGTCGAGTACACGCTGACGCCGATCGACGGCGTACGCACCGAGCTCCAGGAGCGGATCGTGTTCGCGCCGACGTTCGCGGGCGAGCCCGGGCAGCAGGCCATCTCGTGGCTGTTGCTCCTGACCGGACTGCTCGCGAAGTTTGGAAACGACGCGGGCAAGTCTCTTGAGTCGCTTGCTCGCTCGGTGACACGGGAAGACGGAGTTCAGCGGGAGGCGATGGCCGCGTACGCCGCTTCCTTCGTGCTGGACACTGCTGATCCCGAGGCGCGCGCCGGCTTGGACTACTCGCGGGCTTCGCTCCGCACCGTCGACGACATACTCGGCGAGCTCCACCGTCGCGGAGATACGCTGCCGGCGGATGAGCAGCTGCTCGTTTCCGCGTACGTCTTCGAGACGCTGCGCCGAGAGTTCGGCGGCGAGTACCGCCGCAGGGATGGCGAGAATCCGTGGATCCTCGTCATCGGCGAGCCAGACTTCCAGCTCGAGGTGCTGGCCATGAGAAAGATCGTCGGACGAGTGGAGAACGGCGACGAGGACGGCCTCGTGTTCTTCAGCGACGGTATTCCTGCGCTGGTCGAAGCTCGCCGATCGGCCACCCTGATCTAGGCTCAGCACCCCTGGCTACAGGGTTTCGTCGCCCGGGGACGAGCTTGTGCCGCGGTTCGGGGTGAAAGACCCGCGGCGCCAACCAGCAGCGCGCGATCGCGGGCGTCAGCCTCGTCGGGGACGGGATCGTGATCACGCTCTCGGGGCTGCCGGTATCGTTTCAGGAGCTGAATACGCGATTCGTTTGGAGGGTGCAATGGGCGCATGGGGCACGGAGCCTTGGAGCTCCGATGGTGCGGCCGATTGGTTCGCGGGATTCTTCGAAGGGATCAACGCGGACGCGAAGATCACTGCCGCATTCGCCTATACCGATGACTATGACGCAATCCGGGCAGCATGTTGGGTACTGCAGAAGTTGGGCCGTCCCATGATCTGGCCCGGAGATCTCGACACGCTCGACGGGTTCCTCGCTGAGGGCATCGGGCTTCTCACTGCGATGATCGATCCCGACACAGACGAAGGCGAGGAGTTCTTGGAGCTCTGGGACAACGATGCGTCAGTTATCGAGTCAGTGCGTGATCAAATCCGCGAACTCGAGATGCTCCGCATGCCCCCGACTGAGGCAGGTTAGGGCAAACGGCAGTAGGTGTTTGCACCCAGTGCTCAGCGTTGGCGCCGACCGGGACGGAAGTCGATAGCGGCGGCTTTGCCGGCCAGGTCACCCTCGTCAGCGCAGCGCCCTACCCTGTTGTGATGCAACCCCGCCGACAGCCGAAGTCCATCCATGCGACCGTGCTTCATGACGGACGTGTTCTGCTCGAGCTCCGCGCCGACTGGTACACGATCCTCGCCGTCGCCGAGTCACGTGTGGACGAGGTCGAGCGGACGACGGACATCCTGATCGGATGGGCGGCGGTCGACCGTTGGGAGGCCGTGCCGCGCTCATTGCGGGACCCGTTCGCGGACAGGTATCGCGAGGGGTACCTCGTGAGCCTGCCTGGCAGCGACCGTGAGATCCGTCGCGCTGACTACACGCCGGCCGCGCTCGAACAAGGATTCGCACTTGCCTTCGTCGGCTCGGATGCTGGGTCGAGTCACGCTGCGAACACGGCGGCTGTGGCTCAGGAGTTCGCCCGCGAGTTCACCCGATGGCTCGCTGTCTTCGCGGGCCGATCCCGGCGCATGGCCGAAGCACGCCTTGCTGGTGGCCGGTACCTCCCCATCATGCAGTCCTACCTCGACGATGCGCGCGCAGTGGTCGATGCCGCGGATCAGGACTACTACGAGGTGTTCTCGAGGACCGTCGGCGCCGTCCTCGGCGACGAGCGATATCTACTGCTCTCGGAGCGGGCAGAAGCCCGGAAGCTGTACGTCGAGCTCCAGGCCGAGCAGTCGGACCTCTACAACTGGTACATGAACCTCGCGAAGGGCGGCGTGGTGGGGTCGAGGCGACGGCAGGGCGCCTGATCCGCACGGTGGCCGACACGAACCGCGCCACGTTCAACAACATGGCTAGCCTCGAGGGGTGACGTCAGCCGCATCCATCCTCGACCGAATCGTGACTGCCATCGACGACGAGGAGTTGGGCGCGTACGGCGTGCATGTGCTCATCGGCGATGATGAGGCGCAGCATCGCTGGCGCAGTGACGATCGAGTGCACCTCTACTCCGTATCGAAGGGAGTGAGCGCGCTTGCAGCCGGGATCGCGGTGGACGCCGGAATGCTCTCTCTCAACACTCGCGTCGCGGAGGTTCTGCCAACCATGCAGCTCGGTGATGGCGTCGATGCAGTGACGCTGCGCCACCTGCTCAGGATGACGAGCGGGATCGACTTCGAGTGGTGGGGCAATCAGGAGGTGCCGTGGCCGGATCTTGCGCAGGAGATGCTGCGCCGCCCCACACGCGGACCAGGTGAGGTCTACCAGTACTCCGACGCGAGCACTTACGTTGCGATGCGGATGTTGGGGACGATTGTCGGCGACGTGCGGGACTGGCTCCTGCCGCGACTGTTCGAGCCACTCGGCATCCACAATCCGCAATGGCATCGCTGCCCGCTGGGCTGGATCGTGGGCGGTACCGGCCTCGAGCTGCGGACCGAGGAGCTCGCCCGCATCGGCCGTGTGCTCCGTGACCGCGGCGAGTGGCGAGGGCATCGGATCGTGGATGCTGCGTGGATCGACGCAATGCACACAGAGTGGGTACCGACGGGGTGGAACGGAGACTCGTCGCGCTACGGCATCGCTGCGTGGGCGGGGCCGGGCGACGGCTGGCGACTTGACGGACTCTACGGCCAGTACGTCTACGTCGACGCGAAGCGCGATGCAGTCGTCACTATCACCGCGCACGAGGAGACCCACGACCATCGCCTCGTCCAGATCGCATCGAAGGCCCTCGGCGGCGACTGACCGAGAGGGACTACAACGAGGTCGGGTCCACGGAAGAGGTACGTAGGTACCTTGTCGTCGCCGCGACGCACCTCGTAGCCTCCGAGGAGCACCTTCACTCATAGTCGCGACCGAGGGGGACGGTACGACGGGATAGGGTCGAGATCCAGTACGCCACCAGCGATGCAGCGAAGGAGGAGGCATGAGAGCAACGGGTACCAAGGGCTTCCTGCTTTTCATGGGTGCCGGCCTGGTGGCACTTGCCGCGACGTTCGTCATCTCCTCAGCGATCCCGTCGAACCTCGATGTGGTAGCGGCGACAACCGATTCTGAGCCCGGGCCGTGGGATGTTCCCAGCGACGCCTGCTCAGACCCAAGCGTGAAGGCCGAGGCCGAAGCGGCACGTGCGGCCCCGACGGAGAACCACGAGAACTCCACGCTCGCGAGACCGGACGAGGTCGCGCCACGAGACCGATCGGCCCAGGCAGACCGCTGGTATTCGCTGACCGCGTCCGACCTAGCCCTTCAGCACTGCTTGATGTCGCTCGGTTCCTGACCGGACCCTCGAGGCTGTAGCGTACGGATTCCCTTCTGGCCCCTCAGCGACGCCCACATTCGTGGTCCACGAATCTGGGAAGAATCTCGTCCGTACGGACATCCTCTAATGTGATGGAACTTTCCGAAGACGCCGAGGGCGCATTGTGGGACCGCGCACGTCGCGACGATGGTGACGCGTTCGGGCTCCTGTTCGACAGACACCGCGATCGGGTCTACCGGCGGGCGCTCGGTCTCATGGCGAACACGCACGATGCCGAGGATGTCGCGGCCGCCGCGTTCTTCGAACTGTGGCGGAAGCGTCGTGCGGTGCGCCCGGTCCAGGGGTCGGTCCTGCCTTGGCTGCTGGTCACGACCGTCAACCTGTCGCGTAACGCTCAGCGGTCGAGCTCGCGATATCAGCGAATCCTTCGCACGATGCCGCGGGAGGCAACAGTCCCAGCGCCCAGCGGGGAGTCGGTGGAGACGCGGCAACGGCTCAGGGACTCGCTGCAGGCCCTTTCCCCTGTCGACGGCGCCCTCTTCGTACTGACGGCTCTCGAGGATCTGCCGCTGGCCGAGGCCGCCGAAGCCGTCGGGCTCAAGCCGTCCACCGCGCGCATGCGACTCCACCGTGCTCGACAACGGCTGCGCGTCGACTTGCACGACCTCAACCCCACGTTCCAACCCGCTGTAGAAGGGAACCTCCCATGAGCACGACCGAGATGGATGCCGCCTTCGCCCGAGGCGTTCGGGCGGAACTCACGGCGATCGGCACCAACAACAGCCGGTTGCAGCGACGCCAACGCCGCGTCCGCACTGTTGCATGGAGTCTCAGCGCGGTCGTCGTAGCCGGCGCCACCACTGGTGCAGCCGTCATCGTCAACAGCCTCCCCGGGACGACGACCGTCGCCCCGCTTGGGGACATCGTCAGTGCGACGAACACCGGCACCGCGAGTATCGACCTCGGCTTCGCCCCAGCGAATGCGACCGTTGTGATCGTCGACCTCACCTGCGTCAGCGACGACGGGATGGTCTTCCTGCAGACCGTTCCCGGCGCGGGATACGAAGGACCGGACACGGTTGGGATGGACTGCGCGGTCGTTGAGCGGACCACCCACATCGAGAACGGCCTACCTCCACTCGCGGGCACGACCTCGATCACGATCGCGGCCGACCCTGGCACAACCTGGAAAGCCACGGCACAGTACGCGACCTCGACGACGACAGAGTGGGGCGTCAACGCCAACGGACAGAGCTACGGCGTCCCCAACGTCAACGGTGTCCCCGACCTCACTCCCGCGATCGCCTCCAACGGCGAATGGGGCTACGTGTTCAGCGAAGATGTCATGGCCATGGAACAGGAAGGGTTCATCAACGTCTACGAATCCGACGGCACCACGGTCGTCGGCCAGCAACCTATCCAGATCGCCGAGAACATCCCCCTGGACGAGACCAAGATCCCCAGGAGCCTGCCGTTTTCGACAGACAGCGACTGACGAGCGAGCACCCGCGGTACGAATCGGTCGAGACCGCGGACAGTGCGTTCGAGGCAGCGCACGTTAGTTAGCATTCGCCCGGTCACTGGCTGGAGACATGCTGCTGCAGTTCAGCTGGGCACCGGTGGTCAGCGATTTCGGGTGGGGCGGCAGTGTGGGTGGACGCACTCAGTGGAGCAGCGGGGAGGCGGGGACGGCCATCATTACGCTGAGCAACAGCGTCGCCGAACAGTGGCCGTCGCCTCTATCCAAGAACCTGATCGCTCACGAGGTCGCCACGCGGTGGGACCGATGTGCTCAACGCTCTACGACCCTGCATCCCAGGACGCGATCGAGGATTTCGCGACGGCCTGGGCGATCAGCCGGGGCTTCACCGGCGACGGCAATGGGGTGTCGCTGCATGGCAAGCAGACGCGTGAGTGCGTGGCTGCGGGTGGGACATGCCCAACGAGCACGGGACGAGGGGCGGCGATCGGGCAACGACGCCTGCTCAGCTCCGCTCTGTCGTTTCCAGCTCAGCACGCAGCCTGTCGATCGAGACGCGTGCGGCGTCCTCAGCGTCTTTCGCTGCGTTCAGCTCTGCGACATCGGGATCGGGATCGGTCAACGCTGACCGCTCGACCTCGTCATCCGGGCGTTCCTCCATAACCAGCGTGAAGTCCTCGTCGCCAGTCTCCGGCTGGTCAGCTCGGTGTCCGGGCTTGGTGAGTTCCAAGCTGGCCAGGTGCCTCTGCAGCCGCTTCGACATGGGGAGGAACGTGGCCAGTGTGAGGCTGCCCGAGAGCGCGGCACCGAGAACAGGGATAGCTTTCGCGATTCCGCTGGCGAAGAGGTTCTTGGTCATCGACACCCCGAGGTAGCCGGCGACCTTCTTGACGATCGGATAGATCAAACCGTGGGTGAGCGCCTTCTGGGGCAGCTTCTTCACCACCTGCGCGGCGATCATGGCGGAAACCTTCGTCACCCCGCTCTGCGCGATCTGGACTCCGACCATGACCCCGACGAAGAGGGTGAGGATGCTCTCGGTGGCCTCGTCCATCTCTTCGCCTTCGGCGAAGAGATCGGGCCAGCTGTAGACATAGGCAAGCTTCTGCGCGATACGGAGCATGTGACCGATGTACTGCGCCATGTCCGCGGGTATTGTCCCGAGCATCGCGAAGCCGCCCGGGATTCCCGCAAGAGTGGAGATACCTGTTGCCTTGGTCGTCTCGTAGGAGATAGATGTGTTCGCTACCACTGTGAGGACCTCGAGCGGTATGCCTGCAGCTGCCGGGCTCTCTGCGATGGCTCGTTCGATCTGTTCATCGGTGCAGTGGCGCTTGAGCGCCACGCGAAGGTAGGCCGCACGGTTGATCCGGACACCGGGCAGCTTTGCCGCTGTGTCCAGCACCTGGGTGAATTTCGATCCAGCGTGCTCGATCTCTTCGGTCTGGGCCATGGGTGCATGCTATCGGTGGGCGTCTCCGTGCGATTGAAACGGACCTTTGGGACCACGAGTGGTTGATCTGTGGGGCGGGTTCCGGAGAATGGACGCATGCGCGATCCAGCACGAATCCCAGAGGTTCTCGAGCAGCTCGGCGCTTACTGGCGCGCCAACCCCGATCATCGACTCGGGCAGACCGTCGAGAACCTGACGCCCCGTGGCGAGTTTGTATTCCAGGTCGAGGACTCGACTTTGCTCGCAGCCCTTCGAGAGGCGAACGAGGCTCCTTCGCCCAGCTAGGGAGCCGTCAGGAGCTTCGAAGTGTCTGATTAGGGAGAATGACGCCGTGCTCGAGGATGATCGGGTCGGTGTCATCCCGGTCATGCTCATCCCAGTCGTAGCCGAGTGAGGAGAAAACGGCGGGAGCTCGGGTCGCGAGGGCCCACTGGGGTGGGTCGATCCCCAGCCCGGCGAAGTGCCGGTGCACGAGCGCGGCGAGTGCTGCGTCGAAGTGGCTGTCACCGGTGGTCATCGGCGGCGTGATGGTCGCGACGCAAGTCTCGATGAATGAGGCTCGGGCGAGGTCGTCCGAGAACTGAATGAGCACGCGCAGCACATCCGGTGACCCGTCTCGCAGCTGGTCCCGAATGTCGAGCGCTACTTCGACGGTCGTGGACAGGTAGCGGGGTAGAGCAACGGGTCTGATGCCGAGGGCGTTGTTGATCGCGTCCAGGGTCCTCGTCGACACCTGTCCGGACCCAGATTCCAGCGCGGACACGTCCGTCTCGGAGACACCCGCACCGCCGTGATCGTCCATGCCGCGACCGTCATCTCGAACCTCCCGACCATTCGATCCGACCACCGTACTCGCACCCACAGGTGGGATGTCGGTGGGGCTCGGTAGCGTTCGGAGCGCTCAACGATGAGCAACACCGTCGGTCATCAACACCTATTGAACGGAAGTCACATGAACATCACAACCATGCCCACGGACTGGAAGAACAACGCCGTCCCCACGCTTCGAGCGGTTCTCGCTGAAGCTGTCACCGCGGAGATCGCGGAGGCCTTGTCGGAGGAAGGGTCTGCCCGCTGGTTCGGCGAACAGAACCCCGGCTTCGACGTCATCAGTGTTGCGGAACGCTTCAACCCGGACGAGAGCCCGGACGCGGATCTGTACATAAAGGAGACCGTCCGCCGCAACGCGAAGTCGATCCGACTGATGTCGAACGACCGGGGTGATTGGGCGATCCTGGCTCAACGCGACGCCAAACGATTCAACCCTGCGAAGGTGGACGTCCTCACCCTCGTGCACATGGGCGAGACGGAGACCGCGTTCGCGATCGACCTAGACACGGGTACGGCGTCAGGAGTTGCGACTTCGCAGATTCTCGATGTGTGGGAGGTCCCCGTCGGACGAATGAACGAGCTCCTCGACGACATCGCGGAGAACAACCCCGACAAGACGCTCCGCAACTGCGAGCTCGACCTCGACCACATCGAGGAGTTCCGGGTGTTTGGCCGCATCCGCGACTTCTACCCGGCCTGGCTGGAGGAAGCACGCGACGAGCTCGCCAGCTGCGAGGAGAGCTACACCGGCTGCCTCGAAGACGTCGCCGCGCTCAAAGACTCGAACATCCCAGCCGCCGAAGCGAGCCAGAAATACAAGGCGCTGGAAGAATCGGCGACCCGTCTGATCACTGCACTGCTGGCCGTGCACGTCGGACGTCGAGTGGAGGGATTCAACCTCAGCTTCGACGGAGGGGCGAGCCTCGCCATCGCGTACGACCGCTCGAGCGCGAATGGCGTCTGGTACTCCCTCGAGGACCTGGTGGAGAGGGAAGTGGCGAGCGGAGGATTGAGTCGCCGTCTGAACGACATCCTCGGGTCGTTCGGCCTCGACCCGGACCTGCCGGGCGCGATGCACGAGCACGACGGGGTTTACCAGTCCGCCATCGCGTTCAACGAGGTCAATTGGCCGGCGGCGCCCCAGATCGAGCCGCCGTCTGCGCCGGCTCCGTCGCCCCTCCCCTCGACGGTCTCGTCCAACGGGTCGCGACCTCGGCCGCCTCGTCCGAACGCGGCGGTGTGATGCTCGACGATCTCGGCATCCGTTAGCCGAGACCCAATGATGAAGCCCCCGGTCGTGTGACCGGGGGCGCATCTGGGGCGCACGTTGCACATAGGGCTGTCAGCGCTCCGCGTGATTCCGCGGGACATGGGGCACGCCCGGGCGCGCGCGAGTCAACACGAATTACTACCGAGTTTCTACAGAATTACTCTCACTTGACCGATGACAATGTGGTCTTGAGAGATGAAAAACGCCGGAACTCCGCGGTTGTGCGCGAGATTCCGGCGTTCTGGTGACTGTGGAGCCTAGGAGATTCGAACTCCTGACATCCTGCTTGCAAAGCAGGCGCTCTACCAACTGAGCTAAGGCCCCGGGTGGATGCCACGTGGGCATCCCGTTCTTATGGAATTGTTCGGAGTGGGGATACGAGGACTTGAACCTCGGACCTCTTCGTTATCAGCGAAGCGCTCTAACCGCCTGAGCTATATCCCCGAATTTCGGCCGAAGGAAAGACTACCGGACGCGGCAGGAATCTCCGAATCGGGCCGAAAACGGCGTCAATTGTTGGTGAAACCGACGAGGATTCCGCCCGTGATCTTGACGCTCAGGTTGTACAGCACCGCGATGATCGCACCGAGCGCCGTGGTGACCACGAGGTTCAGGAGCGCTGCGACGACGGCGAAGCCCATGACGTTGCCGAGCGACAGGATCGACGTCAGGTCGCCTCCGGCGCCGGCGACATCCTGCACGAGCTCGTTGATCTTCTGGAAGATGCCGGTCGAGTTCAGCACCGTGTAGATGAGGAACGTGGCGACGATGCTGACGACCGCGAGGCACACGGCGACGAGGAACGACAGCTTCACCGCCGACCAGAAATCGATGTAGACCAGTCGGAGGCGCACCTGCTTGGCAGGGGTCTTCCGGTTGGACTTGCGGGCCAACTTCTCGGCGACGCTACTCATGTACGGTTACTCCTCTCGCGCGGGCTCGGCCGCTTCGGACTCTGCGGCCTCCTCCACGAGATTCCGTTCGGAATTCTTCGCGATGGCGATGATCCGGTCGTCGTTCGCGAACTTCGCGAACACGACGCCCATCGTGTCCCTGCCCTTGGCGGGAACCTCGGCGACGTCAGAGCGTACCACCTTGCCGCTGGCAAGAACCACAAGCACCTCGTCGTCGCGGCCGACGATCAGGGCGCCCGCGAGGTCGCCTCGATCTTCGCTCAGTTTGGCGACCTTGATACCGAGACCGCCTCGGTTCTGCAGGCGGTACTGGTCGACCGCGGTGCGCTTGGCGTACCCGCCCTCGGTGACGACGAACACGAATCGTGCGTCGTCATCGGCGGTGTCGATGTCGGCGGTGTCGGCGGCATCCGTCAGCGAAGCTGCGACGACGGATGCCTCGAGCAGCTGGTCGCCCGGACGGAACGACATGCCCTTCACACCCGAGGTCGAGCGACCCATGGGCCGGAGCGCGGCATCCGTCGCCTCGAAGCGCAGGGACATGCCCTTCTTCGAGACGAGGAGGATCTCGTCGTGCTCGTCGGCGAGCATCGCCGAAACGAGCTCGTCGCCGTCACGCAGGTTGATCGCGATGACGCCGCGCGAGCGGTTCGTGTCGTACGCCGTCAGCTCGGTCTTCTTGACGAGGCCCTCGCGAGTGGCGAGCACGAGGTACTGCGCCACGCCGTAGTCGCGGATGTCGAGGATCTCGGCGATCTGCTCGTCGGGCTGCATCTCGAGCAGGTTCGCGACGTGCTGGCCCTTCGCGTCGCGGCCGGCCTCCTGGATCTCGTACGCCTTCGCCCGGTAGACGCGGCCCATGTTCGTGAAGAACAGGAGCCAGTGATGCGTCGTGGTGACGAAGAAGTGCTCGACGACGTCGTCGGCGCGCAGCTGCGCGCCCTTCACGCCCTTGCCGCCGCGGTGCTGCGAGCGGTAGTTGTCGCTGCGCGTGCGCTTCACGTAGCCGCCGCGGGTGACGGTGACCACCATCTCCTCTTCGGGGATGAGGTCTTCGACCGACATGTCGCCGTCGAAGCCCGGCATGATGTGCGTGCGACGATCGTCGCCGTACTTCGCGACGATCTCGGCGAGCTCCTCGGAGACGATCGTGCGCTGCCGCTCGGGCGAGGCGAGGATCGACTCGTAATCGGCGATCAGCAGGGCCAGTTCTTCGGCCTCGTCCATGATCTTCTGGCGCTCGAGCGCTGCGAGACGGCGGAGCTGGAGTTCGAGGATCGCACGCGCCTGCAGCTCGTCGATGACGAGCAGTTCGATGAGCCCGTCGCGGGCCTCCTCGACCGTGGGCGAACGACGGATGAGTGCGATGACCTCGTCGAGGGCGTCGAGCGCCTTGAGGTACGCGCGCAGGATGTGCATGCGGGCTTCGGCCTCGCGCAGCAGGTACTGCGTGCGACGCACGATCACTTCGATCTGGTGGTCGACCCAGTGCGCGATGAACCCGTCGATCGACAGCGTGCGCGGCACCCCGTCGACGATCGCGAGCATGTTCGCGCCGAAGTTCTCCTGCAGCGAGGTGTGCTTGTACAGGTTGTTCAGCACGACCTTGGCGACCGCGTCGCGCTTCAGCACGATCACGAGGCGCTGACCCGTGCGACCCGAGGTCTCGTCGCGGATATCGGCGATGCCGCCGACCTTGCCGTCCTTCACGAGGTCGGCGATCTTGATCGCGAGGTTGTCGGGGTTGACCTGATACGGCAGCTCGGTGACGACGAGGCAGGTGCGACCCTGGAGCTCCTCGACCGAGACGACCGCGCGCATCGTGATCGAGCCGCGCCCCGTGCGGTAGGCGTCGTTGATGCCCTTGACGCCGAGGATCTGCGCGCCCGTCGGGAAGTCGGGGCCCTTGATGCGCTGGATCAGCGCCTCCTGCAGCTCTTCGCGCGAGGCTTCGGGATGCTCGAGGTACCACTGGGCGCCGGAGGCGACTTCGCGCAGGTTGTGCGGCGGGATGTTCGTCGCCATGCCGACCGCGATGCCGACCGAGCCGTTGACGAGCAGGTTCGGGAACCGTGCCGGCAGGATCGACGGTTCCTGGGTGCGACCGTCGTAGTTGTCCTGGAAGTCGACGGTCTCCTTCTCGATGTCCCGCACCATCTCGAGTGCGAGCGGAGCCATCTTCGTCTCGGTGTATCGCGGGGCGGCCGCGCCGTCGTTGCCGGGCGAACCGAAGTTGCCCTGGCCGAGCGCCAGCGGGTAGCGCAGGCTCCACGGCTGCACGAGACGAACGAGGGCGTCGTAGATCGCCGTGTCGCCGTGCGGGTGGAACTGGCCCATCACGTCGCCGACGACGCGGGCGCACTTCGAGAACGCGCGATCGGGACGGTAGCCGCCGTCGTACATCGCGTAGATGACGCGGCGGTGCA
Source organism: Agromyces sp. Root81 (assembly GCF_001429165.1). GTDB lineage: Bacteria > Actinomycetota > Actinomycetes > Actinomycetales > Microbacteriaceae > Agromyces. The sequence goes on along the minus strand of NZ_LMIR01000002.1, from coordinate 1,445,086 downwards.
CCGGCTTCAGGCCGTCACGCACGTCGGGCAGCGCGCGCCCGACGATGACGCTCATCGCGTAGTCGAGGTACGAGCGCTGCATCTCGAGCTGCAGATCGACCTGGTCGATCCTGCCGTGGATGCCGGGGCCCTCTCCGTCGGCTCGAGCCTCGTCGCCGCCGGGGTTGATCACATCAGATGTCAAGGAAACGCACGTCCTTCGCGTTCTTCTGGATGAAGTTGCGGCGGCTCTCGACGTCTTCGCCCATCAGGGTGGAGAAGATCTCGTCGGCGGCGGCCGCGTCGTCCATGGTGACCTGCAGCAGCGTGCGGGTCTCGGGGTTCATCGTGGTCTCCCACAGCTCCTGGTGGTTCATCTCGCCGAGACCCTTGTAGCGCTGCACGCCGTTGTCCTTCGGGATGCGCTTGCCCGCCGCGACACCGGCCGTGAGCAGGGCGTCGCGCTCCTTGTCGGAGTAGACGTACTCGTGCTCGGCGTTCGTCCACTTGAGGCGATACAGCGGCGGCTGCGCGAGGTACACGTAGCCGAGCTCGATGAGCGGGCGCATGTACCGGAACAGCAGCGTGAGCAGCAGGGTCGTGATGTGCTGGCCGTCGACATCGGCGTCGGCCATGAGCACGATCTTGTGGTACCTGGCCTTCTCCGTGTTGAAGTCCTCGCCGATGCCGGCGCCGAACGCCGTGATCATGGCCTGCACCTCGTTGTTGGCGAGGGCGCGGTCGAGGCGAGCCTTCTCGACGTTGAGGATCTTGCCGCGCAGCGGCAGGATCGCCTGCGTCTCGGGGTTGCGACCCTGCACGGCGGAGCCGCCGGCCGAGTCGCCCTCGACGATGAAGATCTCGGAGACCGACGGGTCCTTCGACGAGCAGTCCTTGAGCTTGCCGGGCATGCCGCCCGACTCGAGGAGGCCCTTGCGTCGGGTCGCCTCACGCGCCTTGCGCGCCGCGATGCGGGCGGTGGCGGCCTGGATCGCCTTGCGGATGATGTCACGTGCCACCGTGGGGTTGCGCTCGAACCAGTCGCCGAGCTGGTCGGCCGTGACCTTCTGCACGAACGACTTCGCCTCGGTGTTGCCGAGCTTCGTCTTCGTCTGGCCCTCGAACTGCGGCTCGGAGAGCTTCACCGAGATGACCGCGGTCAGGCCCTCGCGCACGTCGTCACCGGAGAGGTTGTCGTCCTTCTCCTTGATGATGCCCTTCTCGCGCGCGTACTTGTTCACGAGGGTCGTGAGCGCAGCACGGAAGCCCTCTTCGTGGGTGCCGCCCTCGTGGGTGTTGATCGTGTTCGCGTAGGTGTGCACCGATTCGGTGTACGACGTCGTCCACTGCATCGCGACCTCGAGCGCGATCTTTCGATCGGTGTCCTCGGACTCGAAGGAGATGATCTCCTCGTTGACGAGGTCGGACTTCTTCGAGCGGTTGAGGTACTCGACGTAGTCGACGAGACCGCGCTCGTAGAGGAACGTGTCGGTGCGAGGACCGGGAGCCGCGGCATCCGCTTCGCTGGCCGCCGTGTCATCGGGGTCGATCTCGACGTGGCCGCTGCGCTCATCGGTGAGGGTGATGCGCAGGCCCTTGTTGAGGAAGGCCATCTGCTGGAACCGGCTGCGGAGCGTCTCGTAGTCGAACTCGACGGTCTCGAAGATGTCGGGGCTCGGCCAGAACGTGATGGTCGTGCCGGTCTCGTCGCTCGCCTCGTCCTGCGAGAGCGGCGCGTCGGGCACGCCGACCGTGAACGACTGACGCCAGACGTGTCCCTCGCGCTTGACCTCGACGTCGAGCCGGGTCGAGAGCGCATTGACGACGGATGACCCGACACCGTGCAACCCGCCGGAGACGGCGTAGCCGCCGCCACCGAACTTGCCGCCGGCGTGCAGCACGGTCAGCACGACCTCGACCGTCGAACGGCCTTCGGTCTTGTGGATGCCGACCGGGATGCCGCGGCCGTCGTCGATGACACGCACACCGCCATCGGGAAGGATCGTCACGTCGATCGTCGTGGCATGGCCCGCAAGCGCTTCATCGACCGAGTTGTCGACGATCTCGGAGACGAGATGGTGCAGGCCTCGGGGGCCCGTCGAGCCGATGTACATACCCGGCCGCTTGCGAACCGCTTCGAGGCCCTCGAGTACTTGGATCTCATCGGCACCGTAAGCCGGTGTCTGCTGGGCCTTCGTCGGTTCCGCTGTCATGTGTGAATCGGGCTCCTGACCGTCATTCTGGCGACTCTCGATCCTATCAAATCGAGGGTCGACGGGGGCCTCGAAGCGCCGATCTGGGGCGATATCAGGTCGGAAGTGACCGAATTTGCCTGCCTACCCGTAGGTATCGCGCGGACCGCGCCCTGGAACCGATCTGGGACCCTTTTTCCAGGTGGGGGCATCCGGCCCCTGAAAGCGGATCGTGTCGACGCCCGCTCCCGGGAATCTCGTCGTGATCTCGGTGACGAGTTGAGTGCGCATCATCCGCAGCTGCGTCGCCCAGGCCGTCGACTCGCAGCGCACCTGCAGCACGCCGCCCTCGATGGCGATGGGCTCGGAGTGACGGGCCGTCTCCTCACCGGCGATGTCGGCCCACGATGCGAGCACGTCGTGCTGCGAGAGCGGGCCGCTCCAACCGAGCTGCGTGCTCAGCGAGTCGATCGTGTCGGCGAGGGGCTTCGGGTCGCGGCCCGGGGAGAACGGCTCGCTGCCGGTGGCCTCGCGAGTGCGGACACGGCCGGGACGACCCGTGCGCGTGCGCGGTTCGCCGCCGAAGATCTCGCGGAAGTGCTGGTAGACGCGGGAGGCCTCAGACATCGGCTGCCTCGCCCTCGGTCGTCACTGCAGTGGCATGTTCGGCCGGGGACTCCGGCGAGGACTCCGACTCGACGATGTGCCCGGCCTCGATGTGCACGATGCGTGCGACGAGCGGAGCCGGCACGTCTTCGAGCACCGCCGCGGTCACGAGCACCTGCTCGAACCCCGAGATCGCCTGCGCCAGGCGCTCCCGCCGCAAGCGGTCGAGCTCGGCGAAGACGTCGTCGAGCACGAGCACCGGGTCGCCGGTCATCGAGTCGCGGCGCAGCAGCTCGGCCGATGCGAGCCGGAGGGCGAGAGCGAACGACCAGGATTCGCCGTGACTGGCGTAGCCCTTGGCCGGCAGTCCGTTGAGCAGCAGCACGACATCATCGCGGTGCGGGCCGACGAGGGTGACGCCGCGTTCGAGCTCCTTCGGGCGCAGCACCCGCAACGCTTCGGAGAACCGCTCGCGCGTGCCGATGGTCGACTCGAGCGCACCGACGGATGCCTCGGGCTCGGCGTCGGGATCCGCGCCGTCGATCGAGAGCGACGGAGTCATGCCCGGCCCGTGATCGGCGTCGACGATCGCCCGGTAGGCCGCGGCCAACGGCTCGCGCAACTCCTCGATGAGTGCCAGCCGCTGATCGATGAGTTCCGAGCCGAGCACGACGAGGCGTTCGTCCCAGATGTCGAGCGTGGTCAGCTTGTCGACCGCGAGTCCGCGGGCCCTCGCGCTCTTGAGGAGCGAGTTGCGCTGCTTCAGCACGCGCTCGTAGTCGGCCATGACCCCGGCGAGCCGAGGGGTCCGCTGCACGAGCAGCTCGTCGAGCAGGCGCCGGCGCACCGACGGCTCGCCGCGCACGATCGCGAGGTCTTCGGGTGCGAAGAGCACGCTGTGCGCATAGCGCGGCAGCTCGCGGGTCTTCACCGGCGAGCGGTTCAGCTGGGCCCGGTTGGCGCCCTGCCGGTTGAGTTGCAGCTCGACGAGCAGTTCGCGATCGCCGTGCGAGAGCAGTGCCCGCACGATCGCGGCGTCGGCTCCGGCCCTGATCAGCGCCTGGTCGCCCGAGACGCGGTGCGAACCCAGCGTGGCGAGGTAGCCGATCGCCTCGACGAGGTTGGTCTTGCCCTGTCCGTTTCGGCCGACGAGCACGGTCGCGCCCGGGCCGAGCTCGAGTTCGGCCCGCGCGTAGTTGCGGTAGTCGGTCAACGAGAGCCGGGCGACGTGCACGCTGGGATCCCTTCGACGACGGGGCATCCGGATGCCCCGGAGCCGACGGATTCGCAATTGACCACGCTACCCCGCACCGCCGACGACGGGCTCGGCCCGCAGCGACGGACTAGCGCAGCAGCAGGTTCGGCTGCAGCAGGTAGCGGTAGCTGTCGGCGCCGGCCTGCTCGCGCGACGACTGGCTCGTGATGAGCACCGGACCCGGCTTGTTCGGGTTCTCGGTCTTCGTGAACGAGACGCGCACGAACTCCGAGTGCACGGCGCCGAGTCCGTCGAGCAGGAACTGCGGCTTCAGTGAGACCACCGTGTCGTCGCCCGTGAGGATCGCGTCGATCGATTCGGAGGCCTGGGCCTGCTCGCTGCCGATCGCTTCGAGGGTGAGGCCGTCGGCGGTGAAGCTGTAGCGCAGGGCCGCCTCGCGCTCGAGCACGAGCGCAACACGACGGGTCGCCTCGATGAGCTCGGCCGTGTTGACCACCGCGTAGTTGTCGACCGTCTCGGGGAAGAGTCGGCGCACGGGCGGGAAGTTGCCCTTGATGAGCAGAGACGTGACCGTCTTCTTCTCGGCGCTGAAAGCGATGAGCTCGCGATCGTCGCGGCTCGTGATCGAGACCGAGATGGTGCCGGAGTGTCCGAAGGTCTTGCCGACCTCCTGCAGGGTGCGGGCCGGCACCAGTGCGGTGACCGATTCCTCGCTCGCGACCGTGCCGCCGTCCCAGTCGAGCTCGCGCACGGCGACCCGGTACCGGTCGGTGGCGACGAGGCTGAGGTTGTTCTCGCGAACCTCGAGCTGCACGCCGGTGATCACGGGGGTGACGTCATCGCGCGAAGCGGCGACCGCCACCTGTGCGACCGCGGCAGCGAACTCCTCGGCCGGGACGACACCGGACTGCTCGCCGATCTCGGGAATGGAGGGGTACTCCTCGACCGGCATCGACAACAGGGTGAAGCTCGCCGAACCGCAGCTGACGGAGATGCGGCTCTCTTCGGTCGAAACGCGCACGGGCGCGTTCGGCAGGCGGCCGGCGATCTCCGCGAGGAGTCGGCCCGAGACGAGGACGGTGCCCGGCTCTTCGACGTCGGCCTGGATCTCCGTCTGCGATGAGACCTCGTAGTCGAACGAGGAGAGCACGAGGCCGTCGGCGTTCGCCTGGATCAGCACGCCCGAGAGGATCGGCAGCGTGGTGCGCTGAGGCAGCAGTTTGACGGCGAATGAAACGGCCTCACTGAAGACGTCGCGGTTGACCTGGAACTTCACGGTACTCCCGTCGTGGATGTCGCTGGGTGGCTCCCATGCTATCCGCAGAGATCGCCCAGACGTGGGGCGAATCGATCACGACACAGCACTGCTCGAACCATCCGCCGAGGCGCGTCGATTCTCAAGGTTGTGGGAATCCCCACTTAAACCCTTAACTCTTAACAGTGTTAACCGCTGTGGAAACTGTGGATGGTGTTCGGAGACCCGCGGAACGGCGGTGAATTCGGGCTATCCGATCTGTGCACAGTGTGTGGGTTCGTGAGCGGATGCCTCGAGCCGATGCCGAACGCATGACACTGTTCTGCACAGGCGAGCACGCTGTCTCAACAGGCACTGGGCGGTTGCTCGTTAACAATCCACAGGTTCTCCACAACTGTGGGATTCGGGTTCGAGAGGCCTGCACAGGCCCTGCAGACCCCGAATCCGGCCCGATTCCGGGCGCGTCGAAGTCGACGAACACCGCCCCGTCTGGCGGGTCGATCGTCGCGATCGTGTCGTTCGTCGGCGTTCTGCCGGCTACCGCCGTGCTCAGCGGTAGCGGCTGACCTGCTTGATGCGGGCCGTGAGCTCGGTGACCTGGTTGTAGATGGAGCGTCGTTCCTTCATGAGCTCCGAGATCTTCTTGTTCGCGTACATGACCGTGGTGTGGTCGCGGTTGCCGAACAACTGGCCGATCTTCGGCAGCGACAGGCTCGTGAGCTCGCGGCACAGGTACATCGCGATCTGGCGCGCGGTCGCCACAGCCTGCGAGCGGCTCGAACCGTAGAGGTCGTCGACGGTCAGCTTGAAGTAGTCGGCGGTCGCCGTGATGATGTCCACCGGCGACACGACGTTGTCCGAGTCATCCGTGATGAGGTCTTTCAGCACCGTTTGCACGAGCGGCATGTCGACCGGTGTGCGATTGAGGCTCGCGAACGCCGTGACGCGGATCAACGTGCCCTCGAGCTCGCGGATGTTGCTCGACACCTTCGATGCCATGTACTCGAGGATGTCGTCGGGCACCTGGAGCCGCTCGGACTGCGCCTTCTTGCGGAGGATCGCGATGCGCGTCTCGAGGTCGGGCGCCTGCACGTCGGTGATGAGGCCCCACTCGAAGCGGCTCCGCATGCGGTCCTCGAAGCCGGTGAGGTGCTTCGGCGGCACGTCGCTCGTGATCACGACCTGCTTGTTGTGATCGTGCAGGGTGTTGAAGGTGTGGAAGAACGCCTCCTGCGTCTCCGCCTTGCCCTGCAGGAACTGGATGTCGTCGATCAGGAGGATGTCGATGTTGCGGTACCGCTGCTGGAAGAGGGAGCCGCGGTTGTTGGCGATCGAGTTGATGAAGTCGTTCGTGAACTCCTCGGAACTCACGTACCGCACGCGGATGCCCGGATACAGGCTCATCGCGTAGTGGCCGATGGCGTGCAGGAGGTGCGTCTTGCCGAGGCCGGAGTCTCCGTAGATGAAGAGCGGGTTGTAGGCCTTCGCCGGCGCTTCCGCCACGGCGACCGCCGCAGCGTGTGCGAAGCGGTTCGACTGGCCGATGACGAAGCTCTCGAATGCGTACTTCGGGTTCAGCCTCGTGTCGCGCGATGCGACGGGGCTGGTGTTCTCGAAGACCGACTGCGGGGCGGCCGGCATCTCGACCGGATCCACGAGCTCGTCGACGAAGGGCGACTGCGGCTCGGGCGCTCTCGCCTCCTCGAGCTCGGGATTCACCACGACGTAGAACGAGGTCACGGGGGACGGTGCCTCGACGACGCTCATCGCTGACAGCAATGAGACCCGCATGCGCTGGTTCAGCATGCTCGCGGTGAAGTCGTTCGGCACCTCCAGATAGAAGGTGCCCGCTGCGATGCCCTTGGGTTCGACCAGGTTCAGGAAGCCCTGGAGCATCGGGGTGATCGCGTCATCGTCTGACAGCCGATCGAGGATCGTCGCCCACGTATCCGTGATGGGCTGTTCTGTCATCGTTCCCCACAATCATTCGGTGCCGTCGTCTGGCCGCTCATCGATCCCCCGATCGACGGAGCAAGCGGCGCGGGGCGAGTGTTCACTACGTTCTCCACGCCCTGTGGGGAGATTTCGGAAGAAGCCCGAGAATCCGCGCAGCAGGCTGGGGATAACTGGTGTCAAACGCTATCCGAGGAACAGGCTCCCGACAAATGCCGATTGAGGGATTCGACAGTGCGGGCGTGTCGTTCCACAGGCGATCCTGAGGTTCGCGCGATACTGTCCCTTTTGAACTGCGCCTGGTCGGACTCTGTTCGGTTTGACCCTGAGGCCTCGAGGCCGTAGTTTTAATCAGTTGACCCCAGCCCGTCAAGGGCACCCAGTTTTCCCGCCATCACGCAACCAGCGAATTTCGGCGAGGAGATCCGAACGCCGGAGAAGAAGAATGAGCAAGCGTACTTTCCAGCCGAACAACCGTCGTCGCGCCAAGAAGCACGGCTTCCGCCTTCGCATGCGCACCCGCGCCGGCCGTGCCATCCTGTCGGCACGGCGCGCAAAGGGTCGCACCGAGCTCTCCGCGTAGTTCTTCGGTGCTCGCCAAAGCCAATCGCATCACGAGCGCCGACGACTATCGAGTCATCGTGCGCCGCGGTGCGAAGGTCGCCGGTGCCCACACCGTGAGCTACATGCGCTCACGGGAGTCGGGCACCGACGCACGCTTCGGCTTCATCGTCTCGAAGAAGGTCGGCGGCGCCGTTCGCCGCAATCTCGTGCGCCGCCGGTTGAAGGCCGTCTGCCACGAGGCACTCGGCGACGGCATCGCCGATGTCGACGTCGTTGTGCGTGCACTGCCGTCGGCGTCGGACGCCGACTGGACCGAGATCCGCGCCGAGGTACTCGGCGCACTCCAACGCCGACGCGCACGAGCGTCGGCCGCTGCAGCGCAGGAGAAGGGCGACTAGCGTGAAGAACGCCGCCCTGTTCGCCGCGCTCATCCCCCGCAACGCCGGGGTCCTTCTCATTCGCGGCTATCGAGCCGCGATTTCGCCGTTGTACGGCGACGTCTGCCGCTATTACCCGTCCTGCTCGGCCTACGGCCTCGGTTCGGTGCAGCAACGCGGCCTCCTCGTCGGCTCGGCACTCACCGCCTGGCGCATCCTCCGGTGCAACCCCTGGTCGGCCGGTGGCATCGACGACGTCAAGGCGGCGCGTCACTCCCGGTATCGCATCACCCGGTTCGGGTGGGTTCTCCCCGCCGGGTGGGCTCGCACCGAGACATCCGTTGCGCTCGGCGCGGTCGGGCACGAACACCCTCACTCTTCCGGCTCCGCCGGCCACGCGGCATCCGTCGACGCAGACGCGCCCGCAGCCGACTCGCTTCAGCCCGCGGCGGTCGACGCCGTCGGTGCCGATGCGGAGCTCGCACTTTCCTCCCCGACCATGTTCCGAAAGGACTGACTCACCCAATGGATTTCATCAGCCTGATCCTCTGGCCCATCAAATGGGTCATCGAGCTGATCCTCGTCGCGTTCCACTCGATGTGGACGTTCTTCGGTCTCGACCCCAATGCGGGTGTGACCTGGGTGCTGTCGATCGTCGGCCTGGTCATCGTCGTGCGGGCCGCGCTCATCCCGATCTTCGTCAAGCAGATCAAGAGCCAGCGGCGCATGCTCGAGGTCGCGCCGCAGCTGAAGAAGATCCAGGACAAGTACAAGGGCAAGAAGGACCAGTTCTCGCGCGAAGCGATGTCGCGCGAGACCATGGACCTCTACAAGAAGACGGGCACCAACCCGCTCTCCTCGTGCCTGCCGCTGCTGCTGCAGATGCCGATCTTCTTCGGTCTCTTCTCGGTGCTCAATGACGCCCAGCACGACAAGGCCGGTGTCGGCGTCTTCACGCAGGACCTCGCCAACTCGTTCGCGAACTCCGAGATCCTCGGCGCTCCCCTGAAGGGCACGTTCATCGGCGCGATGAACGGCGAGTACCCGTGGCAGGTCATGGTCATCGCCGCGACGATGATCGTGCTGATGACCGCGTCGCAGTTCATCACGCAGCTCCAGATCGTCTCGAAGAACATGTCGCCTGAGACCAAGGCGAGCCCGATGTTCCGTCAGCAGCGCATCCTCCTCTACCTGCTCCCCCTCGTGTTCGCGTTCTCGGGCGTCGCCTTCCCGATCGGCGTCATGTTCTACTGGCTCGTCTCGAACTTCTGGACCATGGGTCAGCAGTTCGTGGTCATCCGCAACATGCCGACGCCCGGCAGCGAGGCTGCGAAGGCCCGCGAGGAGCGACTCGCCCGCAAGGGCAAGCTCGTCGTCGAGGAGAAGACCGAGATCGAGTCGCAGGAAGCCAAGAAGACGCAGCGCCAGCAGCCCGTGAGCAAGGCTCGCGCCAAGAAGCAGGGGAAGTAGACCCATGACCGACGTACAGAACGACACCGCCGACCGCTCCAGCTCGCAACTCGAGGAAGAGGGCGACATCGCAGCGGACTACATCGAGGAACTCCTCGACATCATGGATCTCGATGGCGACATCGACATCGATGCTCGAAACGGTCGAGCCTATGTCTCGGTGAACGCCGGTGAAGGTGCCAACCTCAACCTGCTCGCGAAGCCCGAGACGGTGAGCGCCTTCCAGGAGCTGACTCGTCTCGCAGTGCAGACCAAGACCGGTGCGTTCTCGCGCCTGATCCTCGACATCGGCGGCTCGCGTGACGCACGCCGCGACGAGCTCGCGGGTCTCGTGGAGCGCGCCGCCGAGCGTATCGATGGCGGAGCCGCTGAGGCTTCGCTTCCTCCCATGTCGTCGTACGAGCGCAAGCTCGTGCACGACCTGGTGGCGGAGCGCGGTCTGCACTCGGAGTCGCGCGGCGAAGGCTCGGACCGTCACACGGTCATCACGCGCGTTGGCTGACGTTTCACGTGGAACGATGATCGACGGACTCGAACCGGAGCCGGCCGCGGCCGTCGAGCTCTTCGGTGAACACATCGAAGCGGGCCGGGCTTTCACGACCGCTCTTGCGCGGCATGGTGAAGAACTCGGACTCATCGGTCCGCTCGAGCTCCCGCGGCTGTGGACCCGGCACATCCTGAACAGTGCGCTCGTCGCACCTCTGCTGCGGCCCGGTCGGGTTGGCGACGTCGGTTCCGGCGCAGGTTTGCCCGGCATCGTGCTGGCGATCATGCGGCCGGATGTGTCGTTCACCCTGATCGAGCCGATGGAGCGACGTGTCGCCTGGCTCGAGCGTCAGGCCGATGAAATCGGTCTGACGAACGTGACCGTCGTTCGTGCCCGCGCCGAGGAGTCGAAGCTCTTCGATTCCCTCGACCAGGTGACGGCTCGCGCCGTGAGTGCTCTGCGCACGCTCATTCCCGTGACCGCTCCCCTGCTGCGACCGGGCGGCGAACTCGTGCTCATGAAGGGCGCGGGCGTCGACGGTGAGATCGGCGCGGCGGAGAAGGTCATTCGCAAGTACCACCTGCACGACGTCGAGGTCCTGGTGCTCGGCGAAGGCGTCGTCTCCGAAGTGACCAGGGTGTTCCGCGCCACAGCCGGCTGATTCCCGCGCTTCGCGCGCGAGCGCGGTGTGGCTGCTCACGACCGAGGTGACGTCGGAAGCGCGAGCGTCGGGCCGCAGGTCAGCATGCTTCGTGCTCGGGGCTCGGCACTGTGCGCAGGTCACTGGTGCTGCTCGGTCTCCCGACCGGCGAGAGCCGTCGGCCAGTGACGCTCCCGTGTTGAATCTGGATCTGCACCGAGCAGTTCCGCCATCGGTGTGGTTCCTGCCTGTCGGTCATTCTGCTGTTGCTCCGTGTTTCCCTGTTGCGACTCGCGAGCGCAACCGGTGCGGGCGGCACGCTCCTCACGCGGATGTGCGGGGGTTCCGCGTGCCGTCGGGGACGCGGAGACCTGGCGAGTGTCTGCCGGATGGCGGATGTGACGGGCTGCCCTGCCGATGCTCGTCGCGGTGGATTCGCTGAACCGCGGGCCGGTGGTTCTCAAGTTCGCATCGTGAGGTTCCACTGAGACGCCGGGAGAGGGAGGCGCCTTGGACTTGTCGGTCGGCGGTCAATGCCATCCGGCTGTCCTCCGCCATGGCAGGTGCGTCGCGGGGTGCACTCCGCTCTCATCGTCTCCCCCGTGCTTCGAATGCGCGCTCACCCACTGCACGCCGTCACCGCCTGTCGCGCTCGAACTCGGTGAAGTCATGGCGCGCTGAGAGCATGCCGCGGTCGCTGCTTCGTCGTGCCATCACCACCGTTTGAACTGAGTGCGCTCTTTCAACCGTGCTTCGCCGCGGATCGACGATGGTGCCCATCTCGACGCGTGTTCGGCTCTGCGTGGAGTCGCAGCGCAACGCGAGTACTTCAGCGGCACTCTCCTCATCGGCAACGCGAGCTCGGGCTCTCGGCCGAGCGGCGTGCCCCTCCCCCACCCGAAGGCGGCGTGTCGTTCCCCTGCAATGAAGCCCGGTCGCTGGCCGGCCCTCAGTACCCGGCTGCGGAGGTGCTGGATCGGCGCGCTCCACCTGCCCGATCCCCCACGGTTCCCGCACCGCTCAGTCGGATGCCGAGCAGTCACGCTGTCCGTGCGGACCAGGCTTCTGCAGCCACTCGGCTTTGCGCTTGTGAGGAGGATTGCACTCGGCGCCCGTTGATGGGGGGTCGGGCGTTTCACGTGAAACATCGGCTCGGAGCCTTTCGCTGCGCTCTGCCGGCTGCGGTTGCAGCCCATTCGCAATCTGGCGCTCGCACGATGTGGCTGTTGCGGGGCAGCCGGCAGGAGCCGCACGATCTCGGGTCGCCCTGAGGGCTCGTGCCATGCCTTCACAAGGGGTGCCCGCGCTTGCATTGCTGCCTCAAACGCCGCACGGTTTCAGTTCGGCGCATCAGCGTCCTGAATCCCTGGATCGCGGAGCGGGTGCGGGCCGATGAGTCGACCACTCGGGCTCTCCTCGCAGAGGTCTGCGGCCGTGCCGGGAGGGGAGCTCTGAGCCGACCGTTGGATCGAGTCGGTCGGGCAGGATGATCAGATTCCGTGATCGGAACACGGAGAGCGCAGTGCAATCGGGACTGATCCGGGCCGGGTCGACCGCTCGCTGGGGATCTGGTCGAGAGTCGCAGGCGCTTGGCTCACCGAGCCAGCCGCCGGGCTGGCGTCCTGTTGTCAGCGGCCGGGCTGGCGTCGTGTTGTCAGCCGATCGGGTGGTCGGTGCCCCAGGGGAGGGCCGGCGTCGGAGCCACCCCGGAGTCGCGGCTGACTGCGTTCAGCCGGAATCAGTGCATCGCCGCTCGAGATCCGGCGAGCTGGGGACTGTGCTCCTTGTGCGGCAGCAGGCGCACTCTCAAGCGTCCTTGTCCTGCGTCCTGGCTCCTGGGTCATTCATCCTTCGTCCTGCGTCGTTCGTGAGCGTTGAGCACCGTGTGTTGTCGGGCTGGGTGGTGCCGTGCACGCCGGGGTCGGTGGATGGTGAGGCGTTTGCGCGTGAGAATCACTGAGCTGGGAGCCTGGCCGTGGTCGGATCGGGTCGCCGATCGGCAGTCGTGGTTCGTGTCTCGCAGTGGACGCGGCTGAGGGTTCAGGCGATGCATCGCAGGCTTCGTCGAAGTGAGACTCGTGGCCTGGGCGGCGTGGAGTGGGAATCACGGTGGAGACGGCTCGCTGTCTGCCTGAGCGGCGCCTCGCGCGAACGCGCCCCGATTCACGATCATGCTCCCGTCCCTTGGCTGCGGCGCACGAGGAGCGGAGAGCGTGAGGGTTCACGCCACCGGGAGTGGCCCGAGCGTGTCGATCTCGCTCTCGGTGCGCACCAGACTCGCGTCGGCTGGCCGCACGTCCCTGTCGGCGCACTGCTGGAGGCGTTGCAGGATCGCCCCCCCCGTGTTCCGCATCGAGCCGTCAGTGTTCGCGCGCGGTCAGAGCGGCTCGGTGCCAACGCCGGCTCAGGCATCGTGACGTGCCTCGCGCCGGTTGCTGCTCGGCATCCGCGAACATGCGTGAGGAATCCGAGCGCTGAGCACATGGCGTTGTCCGGCCCGAGTCCCTGCGTTCGTATCACCCCGCCCATCTGCCTCCGCTCTCGACCCCTCCCTCGTTGCCTCTGCTCATCCCCTTCTTCTCTGTCGCCCTCCTTCTGTGTCTCCATCTCGTTCACCCGTCTCGGTCGACCGTCTCCTTCCTCCAGTCGCCCCACTCCTTCCGTTGTCTCCTTCTCCATCCCCTTCTCTGGCTCCTCGTCCGTCTCCTCGTCCGTCTCCTCGTCCGTCTCCTCGTCCGTCTCCTCGTCCGTCTCCTCGTGTACGTCGTTGTCGTTGTCGTTGTCGTTGTCGTTGCCGTTGCCGTTGTCCTTGTCCTTCTCCTTCTCCTTCTCCTTCTCCTTCTCCTTCTCTCCTTCTCCTTCTCCTTCTCCTTCTCCTTCTCCTTCTCCTTCTCCTTCTCCTTCTCCTTCTCCTTCTCCTTCTCCTTCTCCTTCTCCTTCTCCTTGTCCTTGTCCTTGTCCTTGTCCTTGTCCTTCTCTGCTCCTCCTGCTGTGCCCACTCCCCCTCGCTCCCCCACCTCTTCCACCCCAGCGCGCACCTCGATTGGTTCCGCCTCCAGACCACCCTCGAGCCTTTTGCTGCCGCCCTCCGACGAAGCTGGACCGCGCGAGGGACCGTTTCACGTGAAACGGCTCACCCCCGGGATCATCACGGTTCGCAGAACCGACGTTTCACGTGAAACGGCTCAGCCCTGGATGATCACCCCGTTCCGTTCAAGCGGCAGGGAGGTGTTCGCGCCACTTCAGGTGGCGCGCCGCTTCAGGGTGGGTGAGCGCGTCCGCAGGGCCTCCTCGATCGGAACCGAGGCTGACGCGCGAACCGAGTCGCAGTCGTCCCCACCTTGCCCCTGCCGCTCCACGACCGGCTCGCTCCTTCCGTTTCACGTGAAACATTGCCAGTGGAGGTCGATCCAGAGTCCGTCAGTGCGCACGAGCAGGTCATAATCCACCTCTGGCCCGCGGGCATCTCGTCGGCACGAGAGAGCCCGCGCGCTCAACGAGTGACACCTTCGCGGAGTGTGGCTGCGGTCAGTGACACCAGGAGGGTAGCAATTGGCCGCCACCACGCCCGGCCTTGCGAAAGCCCGGCCAACGCCAGTGAGGCTCTCCGGACACATGCCCGCGTCCCCACTGGATCGGGCAGCCGTCGGTGCAATGACCCGGCACGAGCACGCCCACCGAGTGAATCCCCACTCCGAGACCTTCTCCACAGCGGACAATCGGTCCGGATCTCATCAAGTTCGCTCGTCGTCAACTTGAGAGACGGTCCCGCCGGTTAGGCTTGACACTCGGATCGAAGCAGTCGTACGGGTACGTCGAATTGATCGAACACCAACGATTTGGAGCAGTCGGCATGGCACAGGGCGGGGGACGTGGATGGTTTCACCGCAAGCGCCCTCAGCCAACCTCTGACGAGTTGACCGGCGGCACGACGCACTCGAAGGCAACGCCCCCCTTGCTTCCCGCGCCGGTGTCGACCGACCCGCAGCCCGGAGATGCCGCGGTCGCGCAGAGCGCCGACTTCGTCCAGTGGAGTCCGGAATCCCGCGCGACGGTGGCTGCCACTGGCCCAGTTCACTCCGCTACGGACTCACTGCCGCACGACCTCAATTCACAGGGTGAGGCGCCGGCGGCACAGGAACCGCTCGTCGAGACACCTGTCATCCCCGACTCCGGTGAGGCCGAGCCCGGCCATCCCGGGTCGACCTCCGACGGCACTCGCCCCTCGCACGAGCTCGCACCCGCTCGTGGAATCGACTGGGATGCGGCGACAGCGGCTGCACTCGATGCTGACGCACACACGAGCGCCGCAGTCACCGAGCACCATCCAGCCGCGCCGGATCGACTGCTCGAGGATCTGATTCGCGAGATCGTCGGCGACGCCACCGCTGACACCGCTTCAGCTCTGCACCCCACACGGATCACCCCTGAACGAACCCTTCCTGCACCGACCGTCAGCGCGGTCGAGGTCGAGACCACCGACCCATCCGCGTCGATCCAGGCTCCACCCGTTCCTCCGCCGGCAACCCCTGCGGTTCAACCGAACGAAATGAACACCGACCGCACGCCCGAACAGGCGGATTTCACCGAGGTTGAGACGGATCTTTCGGCGCCGACTGCCGCACCTGAGCGCAGGGCGCCGGGGCCGATCTACGTTCCGACGACCCCGCCGACATCGTCGGTGCCGCCGGCACCCCAAGTACCAACCGAAGCCCCTGATGTTTCACGTGAAACATCGTCTGATCACGGAGGAACTCCCCTGGCTTACGAACTCGCCGACGAGACCCGTCGGCGCATCGCACTCGATGAAGCAGTCCTTCCACTGCCGCCCTCGACACGCGTGCTCACGATCTCCAACCAGAAGGGCGGCGTCGGTAAGACGACGACCGCCGTGAACCTCGCCGCGGGCCTCGCACGCGCGGGGGCCCGCGTGCTCGTGATCGACCTGGATCCGCAGGGGAATGCGTCGACAGCGCTCGGCGTCGATCACCGGTCGGAACGCAAGAGCGTCTACGAGGTACTCGTCGCCGATGCCTCATTGGCCGAGGTCGTCCAGCCCTCCACGGAGCACGAGTTGCTCGACTGCGTGCCCGCGACCATCCACCTCGCCGGCGCGGAGATCGAACTCGTCTCCCTCGTGGCTCGGGAGCAGCGTCTTCGCAGGGCACTCGACTCCCACCTCGCCTCGATGGAGCGTCCGTACGACTACGTCTTCATCGACTGCCCGCCGTCGCTCGGGCTGCTGACGATCAACGCGTTCGTCGCCGCCCGCGAGGTGCTGATCCCGATCCAATGCGAGTACTACGCGCTCGAGGGTCTCTCGCAGCTCCTCAGCAACATCGAGCTGATCGAGAAGCACCTCAACCCCGAGCTCCGTCTCTCGACGATCCTCCTGACGATGTACGACTCGCGCACAAATCTCGCACAGCAGGTCGCGCAAGAGGTTCGCGACCACTTCCCCGCTCAGACTCTCGCGACGATCATTCCGCGTTCAGTTCGAGTCTCCGAAGCACCGAGTTACGGACAGAGCGTGATCAGCTACGACTTCGGTTCGAGCGGATCGCTGTCGTATAGAGAGGCGGCCGCCGAGATCGCTCGTCGTGGGGCTGCGAAACCCGAGGAGTCGAACTGATGGCAACGAAACGAACCGGACTCGGACGCGGAATCGGCGCGCTGATCCCGAGTGGAGAAGACAGCACGCGAGCCCGACCGGTCGACGTGTTCTTCCCTGACGCGGATGCGCAGCAGACGACCGCGGTCGCGGTGGTCGAGCAGGCAGCTGCGGCGGAAGGCCTCATCACGGTGCCTGGCGCTCACCTCGCGCGCCTCGACCCGAACGACATCCTTCCGAATGCGGCCCAGCCGCGCAGTGTCTTCGACCCCGATGACCTCGCCGAACTCGTACACAGCGTTCGCGAGTTCGGTGTGCTGCAGCCGATCGTCGTGCGACGTCACCCCGACCTGCCCGGCAAGTACGAGCTGGTCATGGGCGAGCGCCGCCTCCGTGCCACCAAGGCAGCCGGTCTCGACACGATCCCAGCGGTCGTCAAGGACACGGCGAACGAGGACATGCTCCGTGACGCGCTGCTCGAGAACCTGCACCGCTCGCAGCTGAACCCGTTGGAAGAGGCCTCGGCCTACCAGCAGCTGCTCGCCGATTTCGGCATCACGCAGGAGGAACTGGCCTCTCGCATCGGTCGGTCGCGCCCGCAGATCTCGAACACGCTTCGACTCCTGCGCCTCCCTGAGCCGGTGCAGCTCCGTGTCGCGGCGGGCGTGTTGAGCGCCGGGCACGCCCGGGCCATCCTGTCGATCGGTGACGATGCTGCTGAGATGCAGCGCTTCGCCGACAAGATCGTCAACGAGGAGCTCTCGGTTCGTGCCGCCGAGGCGGTGGCGACCAAGGAGCCGAAGGCCTCCTCGCGTCCGAAGCCTTCGGCAGGCAAGCGACAGGACTTTCTCGAGGACCTGGCCACTCGGTTGGGCGACCGCCTGAACACGCGGGTCAAGATCGCGCTCGGTGCAAGAAAAGGCCAGATCACTGTTGATTTCGCGACGGTTCAAGACCTTCGTCGGATCCTCACCGATCTGGGCGAGAATCTCGACGGCGTCTAACCGCGGAACGAGCTCAGAATCGTTCCTGACGAACTGAAATCAGACGGTTTCGGCCGCGCTGGGCGGAGCGATTTGAGTGTTCCGTTCCGCCGGTGAATGGAGAAGAGGGTCGGCCCGAACGGGCCGACCCTCTTCTGTTTCGAGACTCCTCAGTTCGAACGGGCGCGCGCCACTTCGACGAGGGATCCATAGAGCGCGGCTGCGGTCGTGCCCGACGCTTCGATCGCGAGCGGTACGAGAGATGTCTCAGTGAGTCCGGGGATGACGTTCGCCTCGAGGAACCAGGGGGTGCCTTCGCCATCCACGATGAAGTCGACCCGAGAGAGATCCCGAAGACCGAGGGTGCGATGCGCGAGGACGGCGGCAGTCGACACGGCTGCCGCGGTCGCCTCGTCAAGACGGGACGGCGCATAGAACGTCGTCTCCCCCGCGTTGTACCTCGCCTGGAAACTGTAGACACCGGTGGTCGGTTCTATCTCGACCGCCGTCAGCGCGCGCGGGCCATCTCCGGTGTCGACGACGGTGACCGCGATCTCCGTTCCGAAGATACGTCGTTCGACGACCGCGACGTCGGCGTAGGTGAAGGCTTCGACCATCGCGCGGGGCAGGTCGTTCGTGTCTTCGACGATCGTGACACCCTGAGCTGAACCACCGGATGCGGGCTTCACCACGAGGTCTCCCTCGAGCGTCGAGCGCACCACCTTCAAGACGCTCGATGCGCCGAGCTCCCGGAACGACTCGTGCGAGAGCACGATGGATTCCGGAACCGCGACGCCGACGCCGCTGAGCAGGGAGCTTGCGACCGGCTTCGACCACGCTCGGCGTGCGGCTGCTCCTGACGAGCCGACCGTCGGGACCTCGATGGCGGCGAGCAGGTCGAGAAGGGATCCATCCTCACCGCTCGATCCATGCAGCGCGGGGAATACGACGTCGGGTCGTTCGTTCGCCAGGAACGGCAGCAGTCCGGCGTCGGGATCGCGGAGCACCACGCGATGACCCGCGGCGATGAGTGCGTCGGCCACCCGGCGCCCTGAACGGAGGGAGACATCTCGCTCGTGCGAGATTCCGCCGGCGAGCACGACGACATAGAGACCGGAAGAATCGCTCATGATCAGGTGTTTCTCCACTATTTCAGGTCGGATGGCGGTGCGGAATCGTACCCCGCACTCGGTGGCAGCTGCAGCGGACCGGTGCCCGCGAAGGTGTCGAGCAGGTCGAGCTCGCCGTTGACCACCGTCGCGAGACGGCGGATCCCGAGCCGGATCGCCTCGGGTGTGGGATAGCAGAACGACAGGCGCATGGCATGTCGGCCCCGCCCATCTGCGAAGAATGCCGTGCCGGGCGTATACGCCACGAGTTCTTTCACCGCTCGCGGCAGCATCTGCTTGGAGTCGAGCACGTCGGGCATCGTCACCCAGACGTAGAACCCGCCGTTGGGGTTGGTCCAGTTGAGCTGCGGAAGGTACTCCCCCAGCGCCTCGATCATCGCGTCTTTGCGCTCACGGTAGACGCCGCGGAAGGTGTCGATCTGAGCCCGCCAGTCGGCGGTGGCCAGATACTCCGAGACCACCATCTGGCTGAACGAGCTCGGCGAGAGGATCGCCGACTCGGTCGCCAGGATGAGCTTCTCGCGGATCGCGTGCGGCGCGAGCGCCCATCCGACGCGGAAGCCTGGAGCGAGCGTCTTCGAGAACGACCCGAGGTAGATGACGCCCTCGGGGTCGAGCGAGCGAAGGGCGTTCGGTGCAGGCTCGTCGAAGTGCAGCAGGCCGTAGGGGTTGTCCTCGAGCACGAGGATCTCGTTCGAGCGGCAGATCTCGAGGATCTCGGGTCGGCGCTCGGCCGAGAGCGTGACGCCGGCGGGGTTGTGGAAGTTCGGAATCGTGTAGAGGAACTTGATGCGACGGCCCTGGCCGCGGAGCGCCGCGATCGTCTGGCGCAGTGCCTCGGGGATCAGTCCGTGCTCGTCGGTTGCCACGTGCGCGACGTTCGCCTGGTACGAGCGGAAGATACCGAGTGCCCCGACATAGCTGGGCGACTCGGCGAGGATCACGTCTCCGGGATCGATGAAGAGCTTCGCGACGAGGTCGAGCGCCTGCTGCGAGCCCGTCGCGGTCACGACGTTGTCGACGCTGCCGTTGATGCCCTCGAGCGCCATGACGTCGAGGATCTGTTCGCGCAGCGCAGGAATCCCCTGACCAGAGCCGTATTGCAGCGCTGTCGCGCCGTGCTCGCGCATGACCTTCTCCATCGCGGAGGTGATGAGGTCGTGTGGCAGGGCGGACACGTACGGCATGCCGCCGGCGAGCGAGACGACCTCGGGTCGTGAGGCGACGGCGAAGAGGGCTCGGACTTCGGAGGCGGCCAGCCCGGCGGCTCGCTCGGCGTAATTCGCGTACCAGGGGTCGAGATTGTTGCCGGTCCGCTGGGGGACGCCGTCAGATGCCACGCGCTGCTTCCGTTCTGTTCAGGGTTTCAATGCTAGTTGCTGGGTTGCAGTGAGTCGCTCGGGGTCCGGAGACGCAAAAGACCCGCCCGGCTTTCGCCGGACGGGTCTGAGAAGCGACCGCCGACTACGAGATGTAGGCGGCGAGGTCGGCCTCGAGCGCGGGCTTCGGCTTGGCGCCGATGACGGTCTTGACGACCTCGCCCTTCTCGAAGACCTTGAACGCGGGAATCGCGGTGATCTGGTACTTCATCGCAAGACCCGGGTTCTCGTCGACGTTGAGCTTGACGATGTCGAGCTTGTCGGCGTGCTCCGTCGCGATCTGGTCGAGGATCGGGCTGACGGCGCGGCACGGCCCGCACCACTCGGCCCAGAAGTCCACGAGCACGGCCTTCTCGTTGTTGAGGACCTCCTGCTCGAAGGTGGCCTCGGTCACTGCACGTGCAGTCATTGCGTTCTCCTTTTGGTGGAAGTCAGAAGATCAGGGAAGAGCAGGGCGGATCAGAGCACGGATGCCGCGTGCGTCAGTTCACCGCGACGAACTCGGCCTCGGCGACCGACGTCTCACCCTCGGTCTCAGGCGCTTTCGGGAGCGCAGCCAGGTAGTGCTCGGCGTCCAGTGCCGCGACCGTGCCCGACCCCGCGGCGGTGACCGCCTGGCGGTAGTGGGGGTCGATGACGTCACCCGCGGCGAACACGCCGGGGATGTTGGTCTTCGACGTGCGACCGTCGACGGCGATGGTGCCCTCGCTCGTGAGATCGAGCTTGCCGTGCACGAGGTGCGTGCGCGGGTCGTTGCCGATCGCGACGAAGAGGCCGTCGAGGGCGAGGTCGCGCTCGTCACCTGTCACGGTGTCGCGCAGGGTCACGCCGGTCACCGCGGTCTCGCCGAGGAGGCGGGCCACCTCGGCGTTCCAGATGAATTCGATCTTCTCGTTGTCGAAGGCACGCTGCTGCATGATCTTCGAGGCCTTGAGGGTGTCGCGACGGTGGATGACGTAGACCTTGTCGGCGAAGCGGGTGAGGAAGGTCGCCTCCTCCATGGCCGAGTCGCCGCCGCCGACGACGGCGATGGTCTTCTGACGGAAGAAGAACCCGTCGCACGTGGCGCACCACGACAGGCCGTGGCCGGAGAGGACCTCTTCTTCGGGAAGGCCGAGCTTGCGGTAGGCCGAACCGGTCGCGTAGATGATCGCGGCTGCCTCGTGCACCTCGCCGTTGCCCAGCTTGACCCGCTTGACCGGGCCGTCGAGCTCGAGCTCGACGACGTCGTCGTAGACGACCTCGGTGCCGAAGCGCTCGGCCTGCTCCTGGAGCTTGGTCATCAGGTCGGGGCCCATGATGCCCTCGGGGAAGCCGGGGAAGTTCTCGACCTCGGTCGTGTTCATCAGCTCGCCGCCGATCTCGACCGAACTCGCGATGAGCAGAGGTTTCAGCTGCGCGCGGGCGGCGTAGATCGCGGCCGTGAATCCGGCCGGTCCCGAACCGATGATGATGATGTCGCGCAAACCCGCTCCCGTCGTTGCTGGTGATTCGCAGCATTCAACGAATCGGATGCCACGAGATGCTCAACACAGTCTAAGCGGCGAGTATTCCGCCCGAGCTTCGCCCGACAGGGTGTGACGGATGCCGCGACGACGCGGATGGCGCGGACGACTCAGCGGCGGCGGAGCTTCATGATGACGGCCTCCGCGAAGCCTCGGAACTCCGGCACACGGGCGAACCAGAGGGTGGCGAAGTAGAGGACCGCCATCACTCCGCCGATCACGATCATCGAGATGATCGCGCCGACACGGGTCTCGAGGGCGAAACCGCCTTCGGTGGTGCCGCCGAGGAGCACGAGGAGGCCGACGCCGGCGGCGGCCGGGACGATCGCCGCGGCGATGAACCGCAGGTAGGAGGCGAGCACGTGTCGCAGGTCGATGCCTCCCAGCTTCCGCTGCAGGAGCAGTGCGGCGAGGATCAGCTGTGCCGTTCCCGCGATGGTAGTGGTCAGGGCGATCGCGACGGCGACCTGCGAGGTCGGAAGCGTGCCCGCGTACAGGGCGCCGACGGTGAACAGCACGACCTGGAACATGGTGAAGAAGAAGGGGGTTCTCGTGTCGTTCAGCGAGTAGAACGTCCGTTGCACGACGAACAGTGCGGAGAAGCCGATCAGGCCGATCAGGTACGCGATGACGATGTTGCCGAATGCGGTGATGTCCGCGAGGTCACCGAGACCGTAGACCGCGCCGAACGGGTAGGCGACCACCATGATGACCGCGGTCGCGATGACGATGATCGAACCGATGCCGCGAAGCGCGCTCGAGAAATCCGCCCGAACCCGATCGACGTCGGCCGCGGCAGCGTGCTCGCTCATTCGTGTGAAGTAGGCGGTCGCGATCGAGACGGTGATCACCGAGTGCGGCAGCATGAAGATCAGCCAGGCGTTGTTGAGCGCGGCGACGGATGGATCGCTGGTGTCGGCGGCACCACCACTGATCCCGGTCTCCACGATGCCGGCGAAGGTCGTCAGCAGCAGCATGCCGAACGTCCAACCGGCGATCTTGCCTGCGGCGCCGAGTCCGACCCCGCGCCAGCCGAAGTCGGGTCGGAACCGCAGCCCGATGCGCTTCCAGAACCAGAAGAGCGTGAGCGATTGCAGGGCGACGCCGAGAGTCGTCGCGCCTGCGAGGAGCGCGATCATCCCGGCCGTCCACTCGGACGGTGATCGCGTGCCGTTCGGGTCGGCGCCGAAGATGAACGCGAAGACGAGCATGCCGGCGATGCCGACGAGGTTGTTCAGCACCGGCACCCAGGTGAACGGGCCGAACGAGCGCCGCGCGTTCAGCACCTCGCCGAGCACGGAGTAGAGCCCGTAGAAGAAGATCTGCGGGAGCGACCAGAATGCGAAGAGCGTTGCCAGCTGTCGGGTCTCGTCGTCGAGCTTGGGCCCGTACAGCAGTGTCAGCAGGGGGGCGGCGAACGTGGCGATGAGCGCCACCGCTGCGAGCATGACGAGCGCAACGGTGACGAGCTTGTTGATGTACCTCTCGCCGCCGTCGGCCGACCGGCTCGCTCGGGCGATCTGGGGGACGAGCACCGCGGAGAGCACGCCGCCGCCGACGATCGCGTAGATCGAATTCGGCAACTGCGTCGCGATGGCGAAGGCGTTGGCCCCGGAACCGACCATACCGATCGTCGCCGTGAGCACGATCGTCTTCACGAATCCGAGGATGCGGGAGACGATCGTTCCCGAGGCGAGGAATGCGCTCGCGCGGCCGATGCGATCCTCAGTCATCGCGGCGCTCGGCGCGGGGTTCGTCGGTTTCAGCTGACTGCTCCTCAATGGCCGGATCGGCGTCGACGACATCGGGCCCGGTCGAGGTCGCGGCATCCGTCTCGGCCCCACTCTCAACTTCGGCGGCGGCGGCAGGTTCGACGGCTTCGCCGTTCGCCGCGGCTTCGGCGCGCTTCCGGCGGAGGCGACGGATGTTGCGCCAGACCCCGACGCCGAAGAACACGACGACGATGATCCCGATGATGGCGGCGCCGAGGCCCTCCCAGTCGGCCTGCACGTTCGCGGGGATGGAGACGGGGCTGCCGATCGGCACGCCGTCGACCGAGGTGAGCGAGACGGTGAGGGTGACCGAACCGCTGCCGATGCCCGCGGCGACCGGCACCGTCGTGGTGGTTCGCGATTCGGGCGCGATCGTCACCGTCGCCTGGTCTTCGACGATCAGGCGACCGTTCGAGGGAGCGACGTCAACGACGACCGTGACGGGGTAGGGCAGCGCGTTGAGGATCGTCGTCGGCACACCGGTCTCCGACGAGACGACGTTGATGGGGCTGCTGGGAACGACCGAGACGGCGCCGAGCGTGCGGCGCTGCGCGACGAGCCATTCGCCGACGGCTGCGTCCCACGCGGTGCGGTCGGCGATCCAGGCGACATCGAGCAGGGCGAGCGCGTCGCGTCGCGTCGGGTCGGAGAGGATCGTCGGGTCCTCGAGCACGGTCGCGAACGCGGTGATGTTCTCTCCAGTCCGGATGATGCGTTCGACGTTGGCGATGCGCTGCTGGGTCTCGGGCTCGTCGATGAGCGTGCGGCTGACCGGCGGCGCCCCGACGACATCGGTGAACGAGGCCGACGTGGCCCATGGGTTCGCGGCGAGCTCGTCGAGCGTGGCCTCGAGCCGTTCCGACTGCGTACCTGTGCCACGCGCGATGGTCGCGAGCAGCGCGGTCGGTCGCACATCGGCCGCGTCGATGAGGGCGAGCTCGGCGCTCAGTTGCCCGACCGCGGCACGCCACTCGGTATCGCTGAGGGCGCTGGTCGCCTCGCGGAGCGGCGCGGTGAGCCGCGAGTCGGCCACGACCGCGCTCGCGCCGTCGACCGTCGAGGCGGCGTTGGCCCACTGCGAGCCGGGGGCCACGTTGCCGGGGCTGAGGATCGAGGTCGTCAGGCCTGCAGCGCCGAGGTAGGCGAGATCTCCGGTCGCGATCGTGTCGTCGGCCGGCCACGCGATGTCGGTGCGCGTGTACGGCCACGCGAGCAGTTCTTCGGTGGTCGGCAGCGCGTCCGGGGCGGGTGCGGTGGGAGTCGGCGTGGGACTCGCCGTCGCGCCGCCGTCCCCTCCGGCGTCGTCGCCTTCGGTCGCGGTGTCGTCGCCTTCGGTCGGGGCGGCGAAGTTCGCGGCATCGAGCACGTCGGAGAAGCCGGTCGGTGCGAGCAGGGCGGGGATTCCCAGCTGCGCCTGCGCAGCGACATCCGCGTCTGCATACGCGAGAGGGAATATCTCGTTCGGGATGCCGGCGAGCCGTTCGAGCCACGCCACCGCGGTCGCCGGCGCCGAACTCCCGAGTGCGCGGATCGACGCGATGATCCGGGGATCGATGGCGACCGTCACCGATCGCCCCGCCACCGCGTCGAGCTGGCGGGAGAGCAGTCCGAAGGGCGAGGTCCACGTGGCCAGGTCATCGGCGCTGAGCCGGCCGGTCGAGGAGGCGGGAACGGTCAAGGGGTAGGTGATCGCCAGGGCGGTCGGGCTCGCGACCGGCAGGGCGGAGTTGGCGAACACCTCCGCGCTCGTCGCGACGAGCGCGCCGTCGACGAGCAGCTCCGCACCGAAGCCGAGCACCGGTGAATCGTCGATGTCGTCGACGGTCTCGGGCGGCAGGGTGACCGACACGACGTCGACCGCCCCGGGAGCGAGCGTCGCCGAGTCGATCTCTGCGACGATCGTGCCGTCGATCGCGTCGGCGCCGTCGGGCCCGGAGGCCTGCGTGAGCCACGTGTCGATCTCGGCCGGGTCGTCGATGGTGTCGTCGGAGCGCACGAGGCGGAGCGTGCCGGCCGGGATGGGTTCGGTGGTCGCGTTGACGACCTCGACCTCGAGCGTGACGGGCGCCTCGGGGGCGATGGTCGTGGCGGCCGTGGGTGCCACCCGGAGGGCGACGCCGTCGACCGTGCTTGCGACGGTCTGCGCGGTTGGCTCGGCCGCGGCGGAGACGGTCGCGTTCGCGGCGAGCGGAGCCGATGTCAGCACCGCGAACGCCGCAACCGCTGCGCCGGCCATCGTGAGACCGCGCCTCGGCCGCCGGGCGCCGTTCGTCGATTCGACCCGTGAGCACCGGCGGCGCGCAGGGTTCGACTCGGGCACCATGCTGGCGATTCTACGGCGTGGCGCCCGCGTGTTCGCTCGGCATCCGGTGGCGCTGCGGGATCCGAGCGGACCGAGGCATCCCTCGCCGGACGCTTAACATAGGGGCATGCAGAGTGTCGCGACGGCCCTCGACCGGCTGGGCGAGCTGGCGGCTTCGCCGACGGTTTCGCGACTGGCGTCGGCGTTCGAGGGGGCCGGCCACGAGCTCGCCCTCGTCGGCGGCCCGGTTCGAGACGCCTTCCTCGGTCGGCCCGTGAACGACCTCGACTTCACGACGGACGCCACGCCCGACCAGATCCTCGCGATCGTGAAACCCATCGCCGAGGCGCACTGGGACATCGGCCGCGCATTCGGCACGATCGGCGCGAAGATCGCCGGCGAGACCGTCGAGATCACGACGTACCGCGCCGACGCCTACGACGGAGCATCCCGCAAGCCCGAGGTCGTGTTCGGCACGAGCCTCGAGGACGACCTCACCCGGCGCGACTTCACGGTCAACGCCCTCGCGCTGCGCCTGCCGAAGCTCGAGCTCGTCGACCCGTCGGGCGGCGTCGAGGACCTCGTGGCGCAGGTGCTGCGCACCCCGGCGGCCCCTGAGCAGTCGTTCGGCGACGACCCGCTGCGGATGCTGCGCGGCGCGCGCTTCTCGGCCCAGCTCGGCTTCGCCGTCGAGCCGGCGACCGCTCAGGCGATGACCGACCTCGCTCCCGAGATCGACCGCATCTCGGCCGAGCGCGTGCGCGACGAGCTGAGCAAGCTGCTGCTGACGAGGACGCCGCGCGGAGGCATCCGCCTGCTCGTCGAGTCGGGCCTCGCGGCCCGGGTGCTGCCCGAACTGCCGGCGCTCTCGCTCGAACGCGACGAGCATCACCGTCACAAGGACGTCTACGAGCACAGCCTGACCGTGCTCGACCAGGCCATCGAGTACGAGATCGAGCGCGGCGTGCTCGACTCCCCCGACCTCATCGTGCGGCTCGCCGCACTGCTCCACGACATCGGCAAGCCCGCGACCCGGCGCTTCGAGAGCGGCGGCGCGGTCAGCTTCCACCACCACGACGTGGTCGGCGCCAAGCTCGCCCGCAAGCGACTGCGCGCACTGCGCTTCGACAACGACACGATCGCCGCGGTCTCCCGGCTCATCGAGCTGCACCTGCGGTTCTTCGGGTACACGGACGGCGCGTGGAGCGACTCGGCCGTGCGCCGCTACGTGCGCGATGCCGGCGACCAGCTCGAGCGGCTCCACATCCTCGCCCGCGCCGACGTCACCACCCGCAATCGCCGGAAGGCCGACCAGCTCGCCTTCGCCTACGACGACCTCGAGGAGCGCATCGCCGTGCTCGCCGAGGAGGAGGAGCTCGCCGCCGTGCGGCCCGAGCTCGACGGCGCCGACATCATGCGCCTGCTCGACATCACGCCGGGCCCCGTCGTCGGCGAGGCCTACCGGTACCTGCTCGAGGTGCGCCTCGACGAGGGCCCCATCGGCCCGGATGCCGCGACCGAGCGCCTGCTCTCCTGGTGGGCCGCCCGCGGCGCCTCGGCCGACGCCTGACCCTGCCGCTGACCCCCTGACCCGGACGCGAGCCCGGCGAATGGCGCGGGTGCGGGGCATCCGCTATGCTGTCTAGGTTGCCCGTGTGCCGCGAATGTGCGGCCTCCACTTGTGACGTATGCACAACCCTCCTGCTGCAGAGATCCTGTAGCCGTTTGAGTCCGAAGGAGGTGGGTTAGTCATGCACCAATACGAGCTGATGGTTATCCTCGATCCCGAGATCGATGAGCGCACCGTTGCTCCCAGCCTTGACAAGTTCCTCAACGTCATCCGTAATGATGGCGGCACCGTCGACAAGGTCGACATCTGGGGACGTCGTCGTCTGGCGTACGAGATCAACAAGAAGAACGAGGGCATCTACGCCGTCGTCGACTTCACCGCCGAGTCCAAGACCACCGATGAGCTCGACCGCCAGCTGAACCTCAGCGAGGCCGTCATGCGCACCAAGGTCCTCCGCGCCGAAGAGGCGATCGCTCAGGTCGCCGCTCACGCGAAGGCCCAGGAGGCGAAGGCCGCGAAGAAGGCCGCCGCTCAGGCGAAGGCCGGCGCGAAGGCCGCCGCCCCCGCTGCCGCGGTCGCCGCAGCTCCCGCCTCGGCCAAGAAGGACGACTAGTCCTCATGGCCGGCGAGACCATCATCACCGTGGTGGGCAACCTCACTGCAGATCCCGAGCTGCGTTACACGCAGAACGGCCTCGCGGTTGCCAACTTCACCATCGCTTCCACTCCTCGTACGTTCGACCGTCAGGCGAACGAGTGGAAGGACGGCGAAGCGCTGTTCCTGCGCGCGAGCGTCTGGCGTGAATTCGCCGAGCACGTGGCCGGTTCACTCACCAAGGGATCCCGGGTCATCGCTTCCGGGCGTCTCAAGCAGCGTTCCTACGAGACGAAGGAAGGCGAGAAGCGCACCACCATCGAGCTCGAGGTCGATGAAATCGGCCCGAGCCTGCGCTACGCCACCGCGTCCGTGACGCGCGCACAGTCCAACCGTGGTGTCGGCGGCGGCAACAGCTCCTTCGGGGGCGGCGCCGGTGCCGATGAGCCGTGGGCACCCAGCGCTCCCGCAGCAGCCCCTCAGGGCGGCGGCGGTGGCGACGTCTGGAACACCCCCGGCACGAGCTACGGCGACGAGACCCCCTTCTAGGCCCAGGCGCTTTCAGTAGCGCAGCGGCCGGTGAACGGATGCCCCAGGCATCCGCTCGCTCGAATCGTTTTCAATAGACAGGAAAGACAATGGCTGGAAAGTCGAGCGGCGATCGCCGCAAGCCGACCCGCGGGAAGGGCGCGAAGAACGCCGCCCCGGCGAAGTCCATCAAGGTCGGTGTCATCGACTACAAGGACGTCGCGACCCTCCGCAAGTTCATCTCCGAGCGTGGAAAGATCCGCGCCCGCCGAATCACCGGTGTCTCCGTGCAGGAGCAGCGCCTGATCGCCCGTGCCGTCAAGAACGCACGCGAGATGGCCCTCCTGCCCTACTCGGGCTCCGGCCGCTAAGGAGCACGACAATGGCTAAGGTAATTCTCACCCACGAGGTCACCGGCCTCGGCACGGCCGGCGACGTCGTCGAGGTCAAGAGCGGTTACGCTCGCAACTACCTCGTCCCCCAGGGCTTCGCTGTGGCGTGGTCGCGCGGTGGCGAGAAGCAGGTCGAGCAGATCAAGGCGGCTCGCGCCGCTCGCGCCCTGCACTCGCTCGAAGACGCGCAGGCCGTCAAGGCCAAGCTCGAGTCGACCAAGGTCCGGCTGGCCGTCAAGGCCGGTCAGGGCGGACGCCTCTTCGGCTCCGTCAAGACCGCGGATGTCGCGGCTGCGGTTGCGACCGCCGGCCTCGGCGACCTCGACAAGCGCAAGATCGAGATCACGGCCCCCATCAAGGCGGTCGGCGAGCACGAGGCGACGGTTCGTCTGCACGACGAGCTCTCGGCGACGATCACCCTGCAGGTGGTCGCCGCGAAGTAACTCGCGACGCACGACGAGAGCGGCGGTTCGGGCTTCGGCCCGGCCGCCGTTTTCGCGTCTTCGCGTACACCCGCGGCGGGGGTTCGCGCAAGTCGGGATCAGTGTTCGCTGTGACCGTTGTACACAGGTCGACCCACATGTGGAGTGCACTTCAAAAGAAGTTTTCCCCCACAGGTGTGTATAGATGAAATCGCTGGTCAAGTTGAAATTCAGCCCGTGTAATTCACCGAGTTTCCACAGTTATCCACAGGCGAAGTGCACACATTCCACGGCGTTTCGCCCAGATTGTCCCCAGAGTTATCCACAGGCCGGGTTGTGTTGTGCACACCGGCTTCCCTATCGTGAAGCAGCGTCCATTCCCACCCATGTGAAATCCCGGTCGGCCAGCCATGTCGGCGGCCTCCGAGACACTGGGTGGTGGGCGCGGGTCGCTCGCCCGTCCGAGCCGAACCGGAGGTCATGAAGTTGTCGATCGCGCACATCGGGCTCGCTGAACCGGTCGACGACGGTGACGCCCGACGGGGCGAACGCGTTCCTCCCCACGACCTCCTCGCCGAGCAGAGCGCGCTCGGCGGCATGATGCTCTCGAAGGACGCGGTCGCCGACGTCATCGAGACCGTGCGCGGCGTCGACTTCTACGTGCCGAAGCACGAGGTCGTCTTCAACGCGATCCTCACCCTCTACTCGCACGGCGAGCCCACCGACGTCATCGCCGTCACCGACGAGTTGACGAAGACCGGCGACCTCCAGCGCGCCGGCGGCGTGGAATACCTGCACACGCTCACGAGCATCGTGCCGACCGCGGCGAACGCCGGCTTCTACTCCTCGATCGTCGCCGAGCGCGCGATGCTCCGCCGCCTCGTCGAGGCCGGCACGCGCATCGTGCAGATGGGCTACCAGGGCGAGGGCGAGGTCACCGACCTCGTCAACAACGCCCAGGCCGAGATCTACGCCGTGACCGGCTCGGTCGAGACCGAAGACTACGTGCCGCTCTCCGAAGCAGTGACCGTCGCCATCGACGAGATCGAGGCGGCCAAGCACACCGACGGCAAGTTCACCGGCGTTCCCACCGGCTTCGCCGACCTCGACGACCTGACCAACGGGTTCCACCCCGGCCAGATGATCATCGTCGCGGCGCGACCCGCCATGGGAAAGTCGACGCTCGCGCTCGACTTCGCGCGGGCCGCGTCGATCACGAACGGCCAGCCGTCGGTCTTCTTCTCACTCGAGATGGGCAAGAGCGAGATCGCGATGCGTCTGCTCAGCGCCGAGGCATCCGTGCCGCTGCAGATGATGCGAAAGGGCACCGTCGACTCGCGCGACTGGACGACGATCGCGGCGACCCGCGGCCGCATCAACGACGCACCGCTCTACATCGACGACTCCCCCAACATGACGCTCGTCGAGATCCGCGCGAAGTGCCGCCGCCTCAAGCAGAAGGTCGGGCTGAAGATGGTCGTCATCGACTACCTCCAGCTCATGACGAGCGGCAAGCGCGTCGAGAGCCGCCAGCAGGAGGTCTCGGAGTTCTCGCGTGCGCTGAAACTGCTCGCGAAGGAGCTGCAGGTGCCTGTCATCGCACTGTCGCAGCTGAACCGTGGCCCAGAGCAGCGCGCCGACAAGATGCCCGCCATCAGCGACCTCCGCGAGTCGGGCTCGATCGAGCAGGACGCCGACATGGTGATCCTCCTGCACCGCGAGAGCGCCTACGAGCGCGACAGCCCGCGTGCCGGCGAGGCGGACCTCATCGTGGCCAAGCACCGTAACGGCCCCACCCGCACGATCACCGTGGCGTTCCACGGCCACTTCTCGCGCTTCGCGGACATGGTGCAGGGGTAGCGGCGTCCTGTCGGTCGACTGTCTAGATTGTCTTGCCGCCGCTTAGATTGTCCGATTCGACCTCTCGGACAATCTACGTGGCGGAGTTGCAGGTGCAGACTGTAGGTTCCAGGCGAAGATGGCATTTTCCACGTCAGTTGGCATGCCGATGGCATTTCTGCCATCTTCCGTGGAATCCCAAGATGAGCCGGCCGTGACGTTGCAGTAGGCGCACCCCTGCGGGCGTCCTCACCGGGCAGGGTAAACGGGCACCTCGTTCGCCAAGCGCATCGTGTTCACTCGGGCGGTCGACTCACGCCCGCTGCTCGACCGGCTTGCGGTCCCTTTGGGGGCTGAGTCATTCGATCACGATCTCGACGGGCATGTTGCCCTGGGTCGCGTTCGAATAGGGGCAGACCTGATGCGTTGCGTCGACCAACGCTCGAGCAGTCTCATCTGCGATGTGCTCGGGCAACTCGACCCGAAGGACAGTTGCAAGCGCGAAGCCCGAGCCACTTGCCCTCGGAACCAGACTCACTTCCGCTGTGACTGCGACGTCGCCGGCGTCGATCGCCATGCGCTTCGCCACTATCCCGAGCGACGTCGAGAAGCAGGCTGCGTACCCCGCAGCGAACAGCTGTTCTGGATTCGTCCCCTCACCAGTACCGCCCATCTCCTTCGGCATGGCGAGGATGACGTCGAGACGGCCGTCCGATGTGACGGCACGGCTGTCCCGTCCCGAAGACGTGGCCACGGCGGTGTACATCGCGTTCATGGGAAAGCTCCTCAAGCTATATTGGCAGCAACTTAGTTGTACACAACTAAAATGTGTGCCGTCAAATTGACGTAGGATGCTCCCATGGGAGTCTTGCCCGACGATCTAGCCTGCTTTGCGGTCCATGTGGCTGCACGAGAGCTCGACAATGCTTACCGGCCCGCGCTGCGCGAGTTGGGGCTCACCTACCCGCAGTACATGACCATGCTCGTGTTGTGGGACCGCGATCCACAGACGGTCAAAGAACTCGGCGCCGCGCTGCGCTTCGACTCCGGCACGCTGTCACCGCTGCTCAAGCGGCTCGAGGCGGCCGGTTTCGTGACGCGCGAGCGCAGTACCACCGATGAGCGATCCGTGCTGGTGCGCTTGACCACACGAGGCCGCAAGCTTGAGGAACGGGGGAAGGATCTCGTGGCAAAGGTCTTCAGCACGTTCCACTACAGCGATCGCGATGCCGAGCATCTGCATGAAGAGATGCGCAAGCTCGTCGCCGCCCTTGATGAACACGCCGCGGAGTTTGGGCGCGGAGCGCGAGGATGATGAGGTTGTCGTCGCTCGAGGAGAGCGGGCGGCCGAGCTGTTCCCAGTCCGTTCGAGTGCCGGACGAACGTTCCACCACGTGGACGCGGGGTAGAGGCCCGACGTCACGAAGCGCGGGCGTGTACCGCGCAGTGCGTACCGGGCAGCGAATGCAGCTCGTTCTCGTTCGACAACAGCCGGGCCCGGGTGCCATTCCACGTCCAGCGCGCTGGTGAGGTCGTCAATGCCGGGATCCGAAGTGCCCGCGGTGAGGCTTCTTGTCTGAACAGGTTTTTCGAGTGGTGTCGGATTCGCGCGAAGTCGTTCGTTGACTTCATGAATGGCCCCCAACGTGGGTGCCGAAGTCATGGAGAACCAAACCAATGAAACTTACGACGATCACGCAGCTCACTCTTGACGGAGTGACTCAGGGTAACGGCGGCCCAACTGTTGAAGACCTCGAGGGGGGATTCGAACGCGGCGGATGGGCGAGGGGAGCGGGTGACGACACGACCCGCGACCACATTGCCGCGACGTTCCAGCGCGCCGACGCGTTCCTCTTCGGCCGCCGAACATACGACATCCTCCACGAATTCTGGGGCACCATCGAGGACCTGAAACGGCACCCGATTGGAGTGGCCCTGAATTCGAGGCCGAAGTACGTGGCATCCAGAACGCTGACGGAACCGGAATGGGCAAACACGGCAGTCCTCGGAGACGACCTCTTCGCCGCCGTCACGGAACTGAAAGCGCTCGGGGACGGCGAACTGCAGGTACACGGAAGCAGTCGTCTCATTCAGTGGCTGCTGGAGAAGGACCTCGTCGACGAAATGGAACTCATCGTCGTCCCCGTGGTGCTGGGGCAGGGTGCCCGGCTTTTCGCAGATTCCGGTCGAGATATCGCGATGAACCTGGTCGACTCGCGTTCCGATTTGAAGGGAGTGATGATTCAGACCTATCGGCCCGCTGGCCGCCCCAATTACGCAACCTTCTGATCGACTTGACCGCACAACGTTCCGATTGCCGATCGCGGATCGCTCCGCATCGAAAATACCCGAGAGGCTGTAGACATGGCGGTCATCGACGACGTTCGAGCGCTGGGCGCAGAGCTGGAGCGCTCCTACCATGCCTACGTGCGCGGGCGATTGAAGTTCCGCGTCGGTCACATGGTCTACGTCGCGTTCTCCCTCGACGAGAGCGTGATGGGGTTCGCCTTCCCGAAGGAGGAGCGGGCAGCGCTCGTCGCGGGGAATCCGCGCAAGTTCCAGATGCCCTCGGACTCAGATCTGCGTTTCAACTGGGTCCACGCCGATCTCACGGTCTTGGAGGCGGCCGAGGCCCGCGAGCTCGTCGTCGATGCCTGGCGCATGGTCGTTCCGGCGAAGGTCTCCCGCGCCTACGATCTCGCGCATCCCGCGGGCCCGCAGTGATACCGACGAGCGACCTGATCGGCGCTCGACGCTGACATGAAACCGAAGGAGAGGATCTTCAGATGCAGTACCTCATTTCCGTGATCGATGACCAGAGCAATCCCGGCAGCTTGGACAAGCGGCCGGCGATCAGCGAGTTCAACGAGCGTCTGATCGCCGATGGCTATTGGGTGTTCGCGGGTGGACTCGCGGACACTGACGCGGCCACGGTCATCGACAACCGGGGCGAGCAGCCGGTGTTCAGCGACGGACCCTTCGTGGAGTCGAAGGAGTATCTCGCCGGTGTCTGGGTGTGGGAGGCGCCCGATCTGGATGTTGCGCTCGCCCTCGCCGCCGAGGCGTCGAAGATCTGCGATCGGAAGATCGAGGTGCGACCGTTCCAGTGAGCGACGTCGAAGACGCGATCACCCGGGCCTACCGTGACGAGTGGGCCCGGGTGGTCGCCGGCCTGACCAGACGCTTCGGCAACCTCGACCTCGCCGAGGAGGCTGCGGCCGAAGCGTTCGCGACCGCCGTCGCCCGGTGGCCGGGCGACGGTGTGCCACCCAATCCAGGCGCCTGGCTCACCACCACCGCGAACCGTAAGGGCATCGATCGAATGCGGCGCGAGAACCAACGCGACGGCAAGCACGAGGAGGCTCAGATGGTCTTCGACAACGCCCCGACAGAGTCGATCGGTGCCATCGATGACGACCGGCTCCGGTTGATCTTCACCTGCTGTCATCCGTCATTATCGATGGAGAACCGGGTGGCGCTGACACTGCGGATGATCGGTGGTCTGACCGTGCCCGAGATCGCCCGCGCCTTCCTTGTCCCCGAGAGCACGATGGGACAGCGAATAACCCGTGCCAAAGCCAAGATCAAGGCGGCTCGCATCCCATACCGGATGCCGTCTGCGGCGGATCTCCCCGGCCGTGTCTCCGGAGTCCTCGCGGTGCTCTTCCTGGTCTTCAACGAGGGCTACCTGGCGACCGGTCACAGCGCCGGCCCGGTACGTGCCGATCTGACGGTCGAGGCGATCCGGCTCACTCGCCTGGCCCGTGACCTCATGCCGGAGGATGGCGAGGTGGCTGGGTTGCTGGCGTTGATGCTCCTCACGGATGCCCGCCGCACCGCCCGAATCTCGGTGACCGGCGAACTGATTCCGCTCGACGAGCAGGACCGTGGGGCCTGGGACCCGATGCTCATCGCCGAGGGTCATCGGCTCGTGCGCGAGCGCCTGGCCGCCGCCGCTGCCGGTGAGGTTCCCGGCCGCTACCAGATCCTCGCAGCGATCGGCGCCGTGCACACCTCCGCCCGCGACATCCGCGACACCGACTGGTCACAGGTCCTCGCCCTCTACGATCAGCTCGTCAACGTCGACCCATCACCGATCATCGCCCTCAACAGGGCCATCGCGGTCGCCGAGCTCGACGGCCCGGAAGTGGCCCTTGCGACCGTCGATCGGCTCGAAAAGCGATTGAACGGCTATCACGCCTTCCACGCCACCCGCGCTGACCTGCTGCGCCGGCTGGGCCGAAGCCAAGACGCCCGCGCCGCGTATGACAAAGCCATCGATCTGGCGGGCAATACCGCCGAGACCGCTCACCTGACACGCCGCCGCGACCAGCTGCAGTAATGCAGACGGATCCGGCCGGCACCCGTCGACTTGTCGTCCGGTCAGGATTCCCTTGCGGGGCGCGGCGACCTACTCGCCGATGTCGGCCATCTGTAGGAATTTGCCATCTTCCGCGGAATCCCGCTCGCTCAGGGCTTGGACAAATACTGTGGATTCGGCGCCAGGGTGACATCTCCGCGCGGAACCTACACGCACGCCGACGCACGCCGACGCACGCCGACGCACGCCGGCGACTCTCGGGCATTGCGAGGGGCAGCCGCGTGGAGGAACTTCTTCGGGTCTAGCCGCGCGTGGACATCGCGCGTACCGTCGAGCTATGGCGAAGCTCATCGAGAACCTGGCGGAATCGGTGCCCGCGTGGGGCGCGAAGGTGGCATACGGCGAGAAGACCACGGTGGACGGGCAAGAATTCGTGCCCGTGGCCCTCGTCGCCTTCGGCTTCGGCGGGGGCGAGGGCTCCGGCGACATGCCTGCATCGGAGAAGACCCCGGCCGGACGGGGTGAGGGAAGCGGTGGCGGTGGCGTTGGCTACTCCGTGCCGATCGGGGCGTATATCGGCGGCCCCGACGGACTGAGGTTCCGCCCCAACACGGTCGCCCTCGCCGTGGTCGCTGTGCCGTTGGTGACCGCGCTCGGTGCAGCGCTGGCCGTCATCGTCGGCGCGGCCCGGTATGCCGGCAGGCGCTGACCGACCCCGTGGCATCCGAGGTGAGTGACCGACCACCTCGGAGATTCGGCGCGCCCGTCGGGGCGATCGACGCACCCTAGGCGGAAGGCGTCTCGTCGTCCTCGGCGTATCCGTCGACCATGCGCTTCGTGAACTCGTCGCTCATGCGGCGCGTCTGCTCGGCGGCGTCCTGCGGGGCTCGGGTCTCCCAGATTCCGGCGACGCGGTCCTCGAAGTCGCTGATCTGAGCGCGGAGCTCTTCATTGGCGCGGATGCGCGCCGCCTTGTTCGCATCCTGCACCACCCTCACCGCGGTGTCGACGATGCGCCGCTCGAGCAGCACGACGATCCCCACGAGCAGGAGCGTCGTGCCGACGCCCGCGAGCACGCCGCCGACGTAGCCGAGGCGGCTCGCCGGGGAGACGAGGAACCACCCGGCGACGATGGCGGCGAGGCCGAGCACGATGCACCCGAAGAACCAGCCCCAACGGATGCGGATGCGGGGCGGGATCGGACCGTCGGACCGGTCGGACGGTGCGCCCACGCCGGTGGCAGCGCCTGCGGTGCGCGCGAACTCTGGATCCGTCTCGTCCACGCGGGTGAGCCTAATCGACTCCCCCGAGGGCGCCCAACACGGGTTGACCTGGAAGGCCGGGCCCCTCACAGTGGAACCGTGCAGTGGGCACTGGCTATCCTCACCGTCGTCGCATACGTGACGCTGCCGCTCGGATCCGCAAGCTTCGAGCAGCAGCCGCTGCCGACCCTGCTCGTCGGGCTCGCATTCACGCTGCTCGCGATCTTCGGGTTCCGTCTCGTACAGGGCCGTTCGATCTGGTGGGCGGTGGCCTACGTGGCCGTGCAGCTGTCGCTCGGCTTCGTGCTGTTCTCACTCTCGGGCGCTGCGGTCGGATCGATCCTGCTGCTCGTCGTCCTCGTCTCGCAGAGCGTCCTGCTCCTTCCGCTGCCGGCCGCGGCCGTGGTCGCCGCCGTCATCCCGCTCGTGCATCTCGGGATGGACTGGCAGGGCGGACTGCGCGAGGGACTCGGCACCCTCGCGGCCTCGACGTTCACGCTCGTCGTGACGTGGCTCCTGGTGCGGGAGCAGAAGGCACGGGCCGAGCTCGCCGAAGCCAACGAACGACTGCGCGGCTATGCCGCCCAAGCCGAGCAACTGGCGGTCATCCAGGAGCGAAACCGGCTCGCACGCGACATCCACGACGGCGTCGGACATCACCTGACCGTCGTGCAGATGCAGCTCGAGGCGGCTCGCGCGGTCATCCGGACAACCGAGCCCGAACGACTCGATGCGATGCTGGCGACGGCGCAGGATCAGTCGGGCCAGGCCCTCGCCGAGGTGCGGCGGTCGGTGGCTGCCCTGCGCGAGCACCGCCCAGCGCTTCCGGAAGCACTGCAGACGCTCGCCGACGAGGCGACCGAGGCGGGCGTGCCGACCCAGCTCGAGGTGCTCGGCCGGCCCCGGACGATCCGTGCGGAAGTGGACGAGTCGCTGTTCCGTGCGGCTCAGGAGGGCCTCACCAACGTCCGCAAGCACGCGGACGCCAGCAGTACGACCGTCGTCCTCGACTTCTCCGCTGAGGATCACGTCAGGCTCGAGGTCCGCGACGATGGTCGGGGCCTTCCCGAGACGCCCGGACACGGCTTCGGGCTCACCGGGTTGCGCGAGCGGATGGCGAACCTCGGCGGCCGGATCTCGCTGGACCCGGCCGGCGCCACCGGACTCACGCTCACTGTGGAGGTGCCGGGATGACGATCCGCGTGCTCGTCGCCGACGACCAGGCGCTCTTCCGCGAGGCGCTCACGACGCTGCTCGAGGTGCAGCAGGGGATCGAGGTCGTCGGCGAGGCCGGCAACGGCGAGGAGGCGGTGCTGCGCAGCAGCCGGCTGCATCCCGACGTCGTGCTCATGGACCTGCGGATGCCGGTGCTCGACGGCATCGCCGCCACCGCACGTCTCCGCACGGAGCAACCGGACGTGCGGGTGCTCGCCCTGACGACCTTCGACGACGACGAGGACGTGTTCGCGGCGCTGCGCGCCGGCGCAGTCGGATACCTCCTCAAGGACGTCACCTCGGCGAAGCTCGTCGAAGCGCTCGGCGCGGCAGATCGGGGCGAATCCGTGCTCCAGCCGTCGGTGGCCGCGAAGGTCGTCGCACGGGTGGCACGGATGCCGCAGGATGCGCCGCCGCCGGAGCATCCGCTCACCGAGCGAGAGGTCGACGTGGTTCGGCTGCTCGCGGAGGGGCGCAGCAACCGCGAGATCGCGGGCGCCCTGTTCCTCGCCGAGGGCACGGTGAAGAACCTCGTCACGAGCGTGCTGGCGAAACTCGAGGTGCGCGACCGTACGCAGGCGGCCCTCCGCGCGCGAGACTTCGGCATCCTCTGACGCTTCCCATCCACGGGCGTCAGCGGGGTCACACTTCGAACGTGACCCGGGGCATGACCTTCTGCACCTGACGCACGCCTCCGCCTCTCGGAGAATTCCGGTATCCGAACGCTGGAAATCCGAGAGGAGTCGAGATGAACCACGAAGAGACGAACCTACGACGACCGTCGGTGTTGCGGTTCGTGCTGCACGGAGTCGAGATGGTGATCGCCATGGTGCTGGGCATGGTCGTGCTGGGTCCGGTCTGGGCTTGGGCCTGGCCGGGGCTCGGCGAGAACACGACCGCGCAGGTGCTGGTGATGGCCACCGACATGTCGATCGGGATGGCCGTGTGGATGCGGATCCGTGGCCACGGCCTGCCGGCCATCGCCGAGATGTCGGCCGCGATGTACGTGCCGTTCCTGGTGCTGCTGCCGTTCCACTGGGCGGGGGTGCTGCCGGCCATGGCGCTCATGACCGCCGGCCACGTGCTGATGCTGCCCGCCATGCTGGTCGCGATGCTGCGTCGCCGCAGCGAGTACGGGTGGTGACCTCCATGCGTGCATTGCTCCGAGTCATCGTGCTCGTGCTCGCCGCCGTGGCGCTTCCCGCAGCGCTCGGCGCCCCGGCCGTCATCGGTGCCCTCGCGTTGAACGAACCGCGAACCGACGGCGCCTCCCCGTCGCCCGCACCGGTCGAATACGACCCGACCAGACCCACGGCGGTCGTCGTCGTCGGTGACAAGGGCGCCGTCGTGTCCGACACGCTCGCGCCCTACGAGATCCTCGCCGCCACGGGAGGGTTCAACGTCTACACCGTGGCAAGCGGGGAGCACCCGGTGCCGCTGACCGGCGGGCTCGACCTCGTGCCCGACCTGACCTTCGCGGGACTCGACGATCTTCTGGGCGGATCGGCGGACCTCGTCGTGGTCCCCGCCATGCCCGATGTCGGCCGCCCCACGACGAAGCCCGTCATCGACTGGCTCGAGGCGCAGGCGGACGGCGGAGCGCTGATACTCAGCGTCTGCAACGGGTCGGCCGTCGTCGCCTCGGCCGGGCTCCTCGACGGCCACCGGGCGACCGCGCACTGGCTGCGCCTCGATGAATGGGACGACACGTACCCGGCCGTCGACTGGGTGCGTGGCACGAGGTACGTGGACGACGGCGACGTGATCAGCACAGCCGGCATCCTGTCGGGCATCGACGGAACCCTGCACGTCGTCGACCGACTCATCGGTGCGGATGCCGCGGCCGAAGCGGCACGCGAGATCGAGTGGCCGCACTACGACCCCGACGGCGCCGCGCCGATGAAGCAGGCGCGTCTCGCGCCATCCGATGCCGTCGTGGCGCTCAACACCGCGTTCGGCTGGGACCGGCCGCGGATCGGCGTCCAACTCACCGACGGGGTCGGGGAGATCGAGCTCGCCTCGGTCTTCGACACCTACGGGCAGTCGCTCGCCGTGGGCACTGTCGCCGTGGGCGTCGGGCCCGTGCAGTCCCGCCACGGTCTCACCTTCGTGCCGCGCACCGAGACTGGGGCCGGACTCGATCGCCTCATCATCCCCGGTACGACCGAACACGAGGCCGTCCCGGGGATGGATCCGGTGCAGTACCCCCACCACCGGGCGGGCTTCGCCTTCGACGCCGTGCTGCAGGACCTCGCGCGAACGACCGACGTGGCCACCGCGCAATGGACGGCGAAAGTGCTCGAATACCCCGTGGACGACCTGACGCTCGAAGGCCCAGCCTGGCCGTGGGCGGAGACGTTCCGGCCGCTCGCCCTCGCCCTCCTCGGTGTGCTCATCGCGCTCGGCGTGCTCGCGCTCGTGAGGGCCCGCAGGCGTGGACGGAGGATCTGATGACGAGCGAGCTTTCCACCAGGTTGCGCCGCGTGGTCGACGCATTGCCTCTCGAACCGGGTCTGCGCGTCCTGGAGATCGGAGGCGCGCCGGGGGCCGCCGCGCGCGAGATCGCGGCGCGTGTCGGGCCGCACGGGCATGTGCTCGTGCTGGACCGCTCCGAGACCGGCATCAGGCGCACCCGTGCGAACTGCAGGGAGGAGGTCGACTCCGGCCGGCTCTCGACGATGTGCGCATCAGTGGAGGAGTTCGAGTTGGAATCCGGCACTCCGCTGTTCGACCTCGCGGTCGCGTGCCGCGTCGGTGCTCTCGATGGCCGCCACCCGCAGCTGTACGCCCCGGCTCTGGCCTGCATCCGCGCGGCACTCGTTCCGAACGGCACGCTCTACGTGGATACGGGATCACCGCTCACCGCGATCCCGCTGGGCTGAGCGTCAGCCGGCGCAGCAGATCCGCGGGTACCGGCGTCCGACTCGCGTGCCGTGAGATCACTCCCTGGTATCACGCGGGCGGTACCTCGGAGTGATGCGCCG
This sequence comes from Agromyces sp. Root81, assembly GCF_001429165.1. Lineage (GTDB taxonomy): Bacteria > Actinomycetota > Actinomycetes > Actinomycetales > Microbacteriaceae > Agromyces. The sequence continues at coordinate 1,404,538 of NZ_LMIR01000002.1, read as the reverse complement.
CCGACAGTGCCGTTCGTAGCGTCGAGAGGTGGACGTTCTCAACGACTTCATCCTGCAGGCCACGGCTTCGCCGTGGCTGCTCCTCGTCATGTTCTCAACGGCCGTCATCGACGGCTTCTTCCCGCCCATACCCAGTGAGACGGTGCTGGTCGCCGCCGCAGCCGTGGCGGCGTCAGCCGGGGACTTCCCCACCGTGCTGCTGCTGTGCCTCGTCGCGGCGATCGGCGCGATGATCGGCGACAACATCGCGTACGCGATCGGACGCGCCGTCGGCACGACGCGGTTCCGCTGGATGCGAGGCCAGCGGGTCTCCGCGGCGTTCGCTCGCGCGCAGCGCACCCTTGCGTACCGAGGGACGACGGTCCTCCTCGGCGCCCGCTACATCCCGGTCGGCCGTGTGGTCGTCAACATGACCGCCGGTGCAGTGCGCTATCCGCTCCGTCGCTTCGTGCCCGTCAGCGCCGTCGCCGGCGTCACGTGGGCGATGTACAGTGCGGGCATCGGAATCGTGGCCGGCCGATGGCTCGAGGGCCGGCCGCTGCTCAGTGCTGTGATCGGCGTCGCCTTCGCCCTCATGATCGGACTGGTGATCGACCGAGTCGCCGCGGCCCGGCGGCGACGCGGCGAGGCGGCTGGGGGCGATTCCACGGATGTGCTGGCGACGGGAAGCCGAGCCTCGGCTCTACGCGTGTGACACCGGCGAGTCGGATGCATCCATGCTGATCAACCCGATCGCGGCGAAGTAGCTCTTGGAGAAGTCCACCGCAGCGTCGCCCAGCTGCGTGTTGTCGATGATGTAGGCGATGTTGACCGGGAAGTCCTGCATGCCGAGGTGGATCGTCTCGCCGGCGATCCGGGCGCACAGCACGAGCCCGAACACGAGGAGGTCGACCGAGCCGTCCTCATGCACCCTGATCATCTGCGGATCCGCCGAGCTCGGGTCGACGCCGGCCTGCTCGAGGGCCACCACGGTGGTGCGGAAGTGGATCGGCTTCTTGGCGACGGCCAGGCTGTAGTCGGGTCGGTCCGAACCCGGCAGGATCCGCACCAGCTCGGCGTGCACGGGCAGTTGCGCCACGAGATCGGCCGGGGCCGAGTCGACGCTGGTGATGACGATCTTCGGTCGTTCATTCGGCGGAGTCACGCTCGAAGCCTAGCTTCGGCTGTTCACACACCGTGCCGATTCCGGCTCGATCCCGAGCCGATCGGACGGTGTTACCGTATGCCCATGCGCTGGGGTCCGAGGTACTTCGCCGTGCAGGCGATCGCCGGCGCCGCATGGTGGGTCGCAGTGTTCCTGTCGCCCGCCGTGCGCGAGGCGACGCTCGGCGGCCTCGACCCCGTTCTCATCGCCGTCCTCGATGTGCCGCTGTTCGTCGGCGCCTCGGCGGGCGCCGCGTTCGGCCCTGCGGCCGGCTGCCGTCGTGGCCACCGGATGGACGGTCGCCGTCACGGTCGCCCTCGCGGTGTACGCGACCATGACGTCCGAAGCAGGCTGGGGCGTGCTGCTGATGGCCGCTGCCGCCGCCGGGTCGGTGTTCGCCCTGTGCCTCCTGATCCTCGGGCGGGTGCCGACCGAGTGGATCCTCGTGTGGCCCTTCGCCTTCGCTCCCGCCGATGCCCGGGCCGCGGTGTCGGTGCACGCGACCCGCACCGCGGCTCAGATACTCGTCTTCTGGGGTCTGTTCCTCGGGGTGCTCCCGCTCGTCATCGACGTCCTCGAGCAGCGTTGGGGGCTCGCGATCGTGTTCCCCTCGTTCATCTGGGTCGTCGGGCTCGTGATGCTCCTGCTCGCGAGTGCGCTGGGAATCTGGTCGGCCGCCGCGATGTCGACGAGGGGCGACGGGACGCCGCTGCCGGCCGCGATGCCGAATCGTCTCGTCATCGCGGGCCCGTACCTCTACGTCCGCAATCCGATGGCGGTCTCAGGCATCGTTCAAGGGGTGGCTGTCGGCCTCATCCTCTCCTCATGGATGGTCGTCGTCTACGCGATCCTCGGATCGCTCGTGTGGAACTACGCGGTGCGGCCGCACGAGGAATCCGACCTGGAGGCGCGTTTCGGCGACGAGTTCCGGCGCTATCGCCTGACCGTGCGGTGCTGGTGGCCGCGCGTCACCGGGGTCTCCCCGGCCGGCTCCGTCGGCGCGAGTTGAGTCGCGGCTCAGTATGAGATGACGAGCCCGAGCGAGACGCTTCCGGTCGGGTCGAGCTGCGCCGCCGCCAACCCGTAGCCGTAGGCGCCGTACGAGATCGTCAATCCGTCGGAGGGGAGGCGACCCTCGACGGTGCACTCGCTGCGGGCGGTGCCGTTCGGCAGCAGGATCACCAGGCACACATCGCCGCCCTCGGCGGTTCTCGCCAGGAACGCGGTCGGCCCGTCGACCCGTGTGGCGAGCAGTCGAACGGATTCGGGATCGATCGCATCCTCGACGGCGGCGACCCGCGCCGACTCGGCGGCCGGCGGGAGTCGGTCGAACATGGCGAGGAGCTCGGTGTCCTCGAGTGGCAGCCCAGGATCCGCCGTTGCGGCGGGCGGACCCGCCGACGGGGCCTCGGATTCGGCCAGGACGCTTGCGACGATCCATCCGAGGAGGCCTCCGAGGGCGATGCCGGCGGCAGCTGCGGCGACCGTCCAGCGGATGAGGCGTCTGCGCCCGGCATCGTCTGCGCCGGTCGATCCCGCGCCGGTCGATTCCGCGCCGGTCGATCCAGAGCCCGGCGGCGCCGGTGCGGCCGTGGCACCCGCTGCAGCCGCGGCATCCGTCTCAGCACTGCCCTGACGCTCCGGGTCGGAGTCAAGCGCAGCGAGCTCGGCGAGGGCCTGCGCGCGTTGGTCCGCCGTCGCGTCCACACCGAACGCGACGCGCTGCAATGCACGGATGCGGTCCTCGCTGGAGTCCACGTCGGCCCCCTCCGGCCAGCATGCAACATCGCCCACGGTGCTGCAACCGGTCGCCCACGGGCGCGCTGATCACGGCGTTTGCCTGCCCTCGACGGCAGGCTTATGATGAGTGCGCGATATGAGAATGCAACATTCTATTATCGAACACGGTGGTGAAGGCATCCCGCTCACCGAGACGTGCCCACAGAGCAGTGAGGAGAAGCTGTGCAGTTCCACCACTACGGCTACGTGTCCGGTGACCCGCGGGTGCAGCCCGCGGCCGGCGTCGGCATCGATCGACCCGAAGCGCTTCCCGACGAGGTCGACGTGCTCATCGTCGGCTCGGGTCCGGCGGGCATGCTGCTGTCGGCACAGCTCTCGCAGTACCCCGACGTCGTCACCCGCGTGATCGAGCGCCGAGACGGCCGACTCGTGCTCGGCCAGGCCGACGGCATCCAGCCGCGCAGCGTCGAGACGTTCCAGGCGTTCGGCTTCGCCGAGCGCATCATCGCCGAGGCCTACAACATCGGCTACATGAACTTCTGGGGGCCCGACCCCGAGGCGCCGCAGAACATCATCCGCACGTCGCGCACTGAAGACTACGGCTACAAGATCAGCGAGTTCCCGCACCTGATCGTGAACCAGGCGCGCGTGCTCGACTACTTCGCCGAAGCCGCCGTCCACGGCCCCGGGCGCATCGCACCCGACTACGGCGTCGAGTTCACGGGGCTCACCGTGCACGAGTCCGGCACGCCCGAGGCGGGCGACTACCCCGTCGAGGTGCGGCTCCGCTACGTCGCGGGCGAGCGCGCCGGCGAAGAGCGCACCGTGCGCGCCAAGTACGTCGCCGGGTGCGACGGCGCCCGCAGCGGCGTGCGCGAGGCCATCGGGCGCAAGCACCTCGGCGGCATCTCGGCGCACGCCTGGGGCGTGATGGACGTGGTGGTCAACACCGACTTCCCGGACTGGCGCACCAAGTGCGCGATCAACTCGGTCGCGGGCAACATCCTGCACATCCCCCGCGAAGGCGGGTACCTCAGCCGGATGTACATCGACCTCGGCGAGGTCGCTCAAGACGACAACCACGAGGTGCGGAAGACCCCCATCGAGGCGATCATCGCGAAGGCCAACGACATCCTGCACCCGTACACGCTCGACGTGCGCGACGTCGCCTGGTTCAGCGTGTACGAGGTCGGGCACCGGGTCACCGACCACTTCGACGATCGTTCGAGCGATGAGGCGGATGCCTCGCCCCGTGTGTTCCTCACTGGTGACGCGTGCCACACGCACAGCGCCAAAGCCGGTCAGGGCATGAACGTGTCGATGCAGGACGGCTTCAACCTCGGCTGGAAGCTCGGCTCGGTGGTGTCGGGGCTCGCGCCCGAGTCGCTGCTCTCGACCTACTCGGCCGAGCGGCAGCCCGTCGCCCAGCAGCTCATCGACTTCGACCGCGAGTGGTCATCGCTCATGGCGCGCAAGCCCGAGGAGATCTCCGACCCGCAGGAGCTCGCGACCTTCTATCTCGGCACCGCCGAGTTCCCGTCGGGCTTCATGACGCAGTACGGGCCGTCGATGATCACGGGCGACGCCGACCACCAGGAGCTCGCGACCGGGTTCCCGATCGGCAAGCGATTCAAGTCGTCGCAGGTGTCGTTCGTCTGCGACGGCAACGTCGTGCATCTCGGGCACCACGCGAAGGCCGACGGCCGCTGGCGCGTGTACGCCTTCGCCGACGCGCCCGGTGCGGGCGAGGCATCCGCTCTGAACGAATGGGCTGAATGGATGTCGTCGCCCGACGCGCCGCTCGCGCGGTTCACCCCGGAGGGCGCCGACGTCGACGCCGTGTTCGACGTCAAGGTGATCTACCAGCAGCCGCATGAGGCGATCGACATCACCCGCGCCCCCGAGATGTTCCGTCCGAACACCGGGCCGCTCGGCCTGATGGACTGGGAGAAGGTCTTCGCCGCCGGACCGAGTTTCTGGTGCCCGACCGACATCTTCGAGGAGCGCGGCATCTCGCGCGACGGCGCGGTCGTCGTGGTGAGACCCGACGGGTACGTCGCGCATGTGCTGCCGCTGTCGGCGACCGCCGAACTCGGCGAGTTCTTCGCGGGAGCCATGCTCCCCCGCTGAGCGACGGCAGCGGGTCGCGCGCGACGAGCGGTCAGGCTCCGTAGGCGCGCGCGACCGCTTCCGCGGCGACCTGCAGCCGCTCGGCGATCTCGGCCTCAGGCCGCGAGAACGAGACGTGGATCACCGCGATCGACGCCGGCGGCTGCCCGGGCAGCATGAGCGGGACCGCGACCGACCCGAGCGACGGCACGACCTCGTCGTGGCTGAGGGCGTAGCCGCGGCGGCGGCTCTCGGCGATCTCGTCGCTCAGGCCGCCCGGCACCTCGGCCGGCCACGCGCTCTCGGGCAGGCTCAGCAGGATCGCCTTGCCCGGCCCGCCGCGCGTGATCGGATGCCGGTGGCCCGGCCGGTACGACACCACGGCCACGGACTGGCGCGGCGAGGCGCTCACGAGCGTCACCGCCTCTTCGGCGTCGACGAGCACGGCGAGCAGGCAGGTCATGCCGAGCTCGTTCGCGACCGCGTTGAGTTCGGGCAGCGCGAGGTGCTGCAGGTCGCGGGCGACCCCCGAGGCGAGGGCCGCGAGCCCCGTGCCGAGCGTGAGGCGCCCGGCCGCGTCGCGGGTGACGAGGCCGTGGTGCTCGAGCGTGCGCACGAGGCGGTAGGCGACCGAACGGTGCACGCCGAGCGCTGCAGCGACCTCGTCGATGGAGAGGGCGCTGTCGGCATCGGCCAGGATCTCGAGAATCCGGATGCCGCGACTGAGCGTCTGCGACCCGGCCCGGGTGGCGTCGTCTGCGACCATCGGCCCGCCCTCCTGATGTGTTCGGCACCCTCGGTGCTCGTCCGATACTAGAACGCCTCGATCGATCATCGGACAGTGCGGAGTTCCGCCACGCGAAAGAACCGCAGTTCCTTCGTATCGGATTCCGGAGAAATCCGACCAGATCTCGTTGTGGGCGTTCTACGCTGAGCGAGCGCGTCGCGACCGGGCGGCCGCTTCGATGGTGAAGCAGAGCGCTTCGATGGAGAAGACGAATGAGGAGTACCGCATGACGCGCATCGGGGTCGTCACCGAGCAGAGACCCGAGACCCGCGTCGCCGCCACGCCGGCGACCGTGAAGCAGTTGATCGCCCTCGGCTACGAGGTCGTGGTCGAGGCCGGGGCCGGAGCGCGGTCGGCCTTCCCCGACGACGCGTACATCGCGGCGGGCGCCGACCTCGTCGACGGCGTCGCCGCGTTCGCGAGCGATCTCGTGCTGAAGGTGAACGCGCCGACCGAGGCCGAGATCGGGCTGCTGGCTCCCGGCGCCACCCTCATCGCCCTGCTGGCTCCCGCCTTCAAGCCCGAGCTGCTCTCGGCGCTCGCGGCCCGCGGGGTCACCGCGCTCGCGATGGACGCGGTTCCGCGCATCTCGCGCGCGCAGTCGATGGACGTGCTCAGCTCGATGGCGAACATCGCGGGATACCGCGCAGTCGTCGAGGCGGCGCATGAGTTCGGCCGGTTCTTCACGGGCCAGGTGACCGCGGCCGGCAAGGTACCGCCGGCCAAGGTGCTCGTCGCCGGTGCCGGCGTCGCGGGTCTCGCGGCCATCGGCGCTGCGTCGAGCCTCGGTGCCATCGTGCGGGCCACCGATCCGCGGCCGGAGGTCGCCGACCAGGTGAAGTCGATCGGCGGCGAGTACCTGAAGGTCGAGGTCGAGGTCGAGCAGTCGACCGACGGCTACGCCAAGGCGACGAGCGAGGACTACGACCGGCGCGCGGCCGAGATCTACTCCGAGCAGGCCGCCGACGTCGACATCGTCATCACGACCGCGCTCATCCCGGGCCGTGCGGCGCCGCGGCTCTTCACCGCGGCCGACGTCGCGAGCATGAAGTCGGGCAGCGTCATCGTCGACATGGCCGCCGGCATGGGCGGCAACGTCGAGGGTTCCGTCGCGGGCGAACGCATCGTCACGCCGAACGGCGTCGTGATCCTCGGCTACACCGACCTCGCCTCGCGCCTGCCCACGCAGGCCTCGCAGCTCTACGGCACCAACGTCGTGAACCTCGTCAAGCTCCTCACCCCGGGCAAGGACGGCGAGCCCGTGCTCGATTTCGACGACGTCGTGCAGCGATCGGTGACCGTCGCGAGAGACGGCGCCGTCACCTGGCCGCCACCACCTGTGCAGGTTTCAGCGGCACCGGGAGCCGCGACATCCGCTTCGGCTGTCGGTGCCAAGGATGTCGCGGCGCGGCCGGAACCCCAGCAGCCGATGTCGCCCGTGAAGAAGGTCGTGCTCGTCGCGATCGGCATCGCGGCGCTCTTCGCCGTGAACGCGATCGCCCCGCCGCCGTTGCCGCAGCACTTCACGGTGCTCGTGCTCGCGATCGTCGTCGGCTTCTACGTGATCGGCAAGGTGGCGCACGCGCTGCACACGCCGCTCATGAGCGTGACGAACGCGATCTCGGGCATCATCGTGGTCGGCGCGATGGTGCAGATCACGAGCGACGTGCTCGTCGTGCAGATCATCTCGGCCGTCGCCGTGCTGCTGGCCAGCATCAACGTCTTCGGCGGTTTCGCCGTGACCCGACGCATGCTCGCGATGTTCGCGGCAGGCAGGACTGGAGCCGACCGTGGCTGATCTCGTGAACGCCGCAGAGGCGACGACCCTGCTGACCCCGGCATCGATCGCCGGAGCCGCCTACATCGTCGCGGCGCTGCTGTTCATCATGAGCCTCGCGGGGCTCAGTCGGCACGACACCGCCAGAGCCGGTGTCAACTACGGCATCGCCGGAATGACGATCGCCCTCGTCGCGACCGTGTACGCGACGTTCGCCGGCGCCTGGGGCTCGCCGCAGGCGACGACCGGGCTCATCCTGCTCGTCGTCGCGGTGCTCGTCGGCGGAGCGATCGGCCTCTGGCGGGCTCGCATCGTCGCGATGACGGGCATGCCAGAGCTCATCGCCCTGCTGCACAGCTTCGTCGGCCTCGCCGCGGTCCTCGTCGGCTGGAACGGCGCCCTCGAGGTCACGGGCATGAGTGGAGCCCTGCTCGACATCCACCATGCGGAGGTCTTCATCGGCGTCTTCATCGGCGGTGTCACCTTCACGGGCTCGATCGTCGCGTTCCTGAAGCTCTCCGCCCGCATGTCGTCGGCGCCGCTCATGCTGCCCGGCAAGAACGTGCTCAACCTCGGGGCGCTCGTCGCCTTCGTCGTGCTCACCGTCTGGTACGTCATCACCCCCGAGCTGTGGCTCCTCGTGGTCGTGACGGCCCTCGCCCTCGCGCTCGGCTGGCACCTCGTGGCATCCATCGGCGGCGGCGACATGCCGGTCGTCATCTCGATGCTCAACAGCTACTCGGGCTGGGCGGCGGCCGCGGCGGGCTTCCTGCTGAACAACGACCTGCTCATCGTCACCGGCGCCCTCGTCGGCTCCTCGGGTGCCTACCTCTCGTACATCATGTGCAAGGCCATGAACCGGTCGTTCATCTCGGTGATCGCGGGCGGGTTCGGCATCGCGGCGCCGACGTCGTCGGGCGACGGCGAGGCCGAGGGCGAGATCCGCGAGGTCAACGCAGAGGATGCCGCGGACATGCTGCGCGAGGCCGCGTCCGTCATCATCACGCCGGGCTACGGCATGGCCGTCGCACAGGCGCAGTATCCCGTGGCCGAGCTCACGAGCCGACTGCGCGAACGCGGCGTCGAGGTGCGCTTCGGCATCCACCCCGTCGCGGGCCGGCTGCCGGGGCACATGAACGTGCTGCTCGCCGAGGCGAAGGTGCCCTACGACATCGTCGAGGAGATGGACGAGATCAACGACGACTTCGCCGCGACGTCGGTCGTGCTCGTGATCGGCGCGAACGACACGGTCAACCCGTCTGCCGCGGAGGACCCGGGCAGCCCGATCGCCGGCATGCCGGTGCTGCGGGTGTGGGAGGCGTCGAACGTCATCGTGTTCAAGCGCTCGATGTCGGCCGGCTACGCCGGAGTGGCGAACCCGCTCTTCCACCGCGAGAACGCGCAGATGCTCTTCGGCGACGCCAAGCAGCGCGTGGAGGACATCCTGCGGACGCTCTAGCCTCGCCGGGCGGTGAGCCTGCGCTCACCGCCCGGCGCACGACGGCTCACCGCCCGGCGAGCACGTCGAGGTAGTGCTGGTTGAACATCACGCCGAGGATGTTGCCGAACGGGTCGACGACCGACGCGGTGGTGAAGCCCGGGCCGCGCTCCATCGGCGGCTGGTAGCCCGTCGCGCCGAGTGCGATGAGGCGGTCGTGCGCGGCCGCGACGTCGTCGACGGCCCAGTAGATGATCTCTCCCGCCGGCACGTCGGACGAGGTCGGGCGGTACCGGGCGTCGATGATGCCGAGTTCGTGCCGGTAGTCGCCGACGCGGAACTCGACGTAGCCCGGCCGCCGAAAGTAGGGCTCCATGCCGAGCACCTCGGTGTACCAGGCGGTGGCCGCCTCGAGGTCTGCGGCGTAGTAGCTGACGGTGGAGAATCCCCTGAGCATGAGCGGTTCCTTTCGGGTGCGACATCCGGATTCGAACTGGTGAGACCAGTCTCGAACACAGAAGTGCTCATCCTCTGACTACTTTTGCGGCGAGAATGAAGACATGCGCGCAGACCGCCTCGTCGCTGTCCTCCTGACCATGCAGGCACGCGGTCGCGTGACCGCGGCCCAGCTCGCCGACGAGCTCGAGGTGTCGGTCGCGACGGCCCGGCGAGACCTCGAGGCGCTGTCCGCCGCGGGCATTCCGGTGTACCCGCAGGCCGGTCGAGGCGGCGGTTGGCAGCTCCTCGGAGGCGCCCGAACCGACCTCAGCGGACTCTCCGCCGGTGAGGCCCGGGCGCTCTTCCTCCTGGTCGGCCCCGCGGCATCCCTCGCTCCCGAAGCGAAGGCCGCCCTGCGCAAGCTCGTGCGCGCGTTGCCGGAGACCTTCCGCACCGACGCCGAGGCGGCGGCCGAAGCCGTCGTCATCGACCCGGGCGAGTGGGGTCGGCCGCCGCGCGAGCGACCCGCGCTGCTGCCCGTGCTCGAAGCGGCGATCGTCGACCGGGTGCGACTCCGCATCCGCTATGCCGCGTGGAACCGCGAGCCCGCCGATCGCGTCGTCGACCCGTGGGGCCTCGTGCAGAAGCAGGAGCACTGGTACCTGCTCGGGGCGGTCGACGGCGCCGAGCGCACCTACCGCGTCGACCGCATGCTCGATGCCGTGCCCACCGAAGAAGCGGCCGTGCGGCCGGAGGGCCTCGACCTGGCCGAGGTCTGGGAGCGCGTCACCGCCGCGGTCGACGAGCAGCGCGCAGCGGCGACCGCGACGATCGTCGTCGATTCGGGCATCGTGCCGCTGCTGCACACGCACTTCGGGCAGCGGGCCGTCGACGCGACCGAACTCGACCCCGGGCGCTCCCGCGTCGTCGTCACCGCCCCGACCGAGGTCATCATCGCGCGCGGCCTCGCCGGGTGGGCCGAGTACCTCGAGGTGGTCGAGCCGGAGTCGCTCCGCCGCGAGTTGCACCGCATCGGGGCCGCCCTCGTCGCCCGGAACGCACCCGTCGTCGATGCGGCAGCGGCCCCGGACTCGGCACCCGCGCCTCCAACGTAGGATGGATCGGTACCCCAATCGATGTGAAAGAGGTCGTCGTGGCCATCGCCGCCGCTCCCGAGCGCGCCCGGTACTGGGTCGTCCCGGTCGTCCGCGGAATCCTGGCACTCGTGCCCGCCGCCGTCATCACGTTCTCGCAGAACCACTCCCCCGAGTTCGGGCTGCTCGTCTTCGGCGGGTGGGCCGTCGCGTCGGGGCTCATCACCGGGGCGCTGTCGCTGCGATTCACGGAGGAGCGCGGCATCCGCTCGTTCTTCGTGATCGCCGCCGTCGTGACCGTCGCGGCGGGCCTCCTCGCGCTCACCGTGCCCGGCGGACTGCCGTTCCTGCTCTACCTCGTGAGCGTCTGGGCGGCCATCACCGGCATCCTCGAGCTCTTCGCCGGCCTCCGCGCCCGCGGTCGTACGCCCGCCGCCCGCGACTGGATCGCCGTCGGCGCGTTCACCGCGATCCTCGCGATCGTCTTCCTCGTCCTCCCGCTCGACGCCGTCACCGCGGTCGGCCTGCTCGGCGGCTACCTCGTCATCCTCGGCGTGTACCTCGTGATCGGCGGGTTCTCGCTGAAGTGGGCCACCAGCCCAGCGGATGCCGCGCCCGACGCCCCTGGAACGGAGCAGCACTCGTGACCAACACCCCCGGTGAGTACAAGCCGAGCCGGCGCGACATGCTCCGCCCCATCGAGTACGTCGGCGGCGCCGCCATCGCCGCGATCTTCACGGGGGTCGTCGTGCTCGTCACGACCCGCGACCTCATGCTCGGCCTGATCGTCGCCGGCATCGCGTTCATCGCCGTGCTCATGACGCTCGCACTGCTCTCGATGGCGATGAAGCCCAACGCCGAGGAGTCGGCCGAGATCGAGGGCGGGGCGCCGGATGCCTCTGCCCCCGACGCCCCGACTGCGCCGGATGCCTCGAAGCCCGATGAGGCCGACGGCCCCGCCGAGCCGGGCACGCCCGGCCGCTGACGCGGCTCGCTCCCGGCCCCACGACCGAGCGAGGGCCCGGACCCGGTGCGATACCGGATCCGGGCCCTTGCCGCATCTCCCTGGCCTACCAGACCAGGATCGGTACCGGAGCCGCTGACGAGTCGGCGAATGGTGCCGTGCCGGTGAACGTCGCACCGATCACGTGCACGCCACGCTCGAGCTTCGGCAGCTTGGCACTGAACCTGCCCTCGTCCGTGGCGGCGATCTCGACCGTGGCGACGACGGCGGAACCGTCGGTGATGGTCAGGGTGCCCACCGGGACGGAGCCGTCGGGCGCGAACACCTGACCCGTGTACTTCACCGTGGAGCCGGACTTCACGGCGAGCTTGCTCGGTAGGCCGAGCACGAAGGTCTCGAGCTCGGTGTCGGTCGGCTCGGCCGCAGGGTGGGTCTTGAACGCATCGACGATCATGTAGTCGCCCGACGTCATCGTTCCCGTGATCGTGTGGATGCCGGGAGCGAGGTCGCCGATCGAGAGCACGGTCTGCTGGTGCAGTCGGCTGGCGTTGTGGAAGGACTGCGTGGTGAAGTGCTTCCCGTCGATCGCGATGTCGACATCGCCGAGGTCGGTGTTGACCTGGGAGATGATGTCGATTCCCGTTCCGTTGAACGTCAGCTCCCATGAGTCGCCGAGGTTCTGCGTCGCGTCGATGTCGTCGAGCCATGCGCTCGCACCGCCGCGCGACGCGTCGCGCCAGATCCACGATTCCCGGGTCGGTGCCGCCGCGCTCCGGTAGACGACGCCCGAGCTGTTGTTGAGGATCTCGGGTTCGACGGGCTTGGTCAGTTCGACGCTGACGTTCGTCGACGCACGGCGCACGTCGAGCTCGATCGATGCGCCGGCGGGCAGGGCGTTGTACGCCTGCCAGAACGAGTTGCGCTCCTCGGTGACCTCAATGCCGTTGATCGTTCGGACGAGGTCGTCCGTCTGCAGGCCGGCCGCCGCGGCGAGGCTGTCGGCCGGAATGGAGGTGAACTTCACGCCCTTGTAGTCACTGATCGCGTACGACGACTGCTCCGCCTTGGTCGTGATGTTGGCGATGTCGGAGCCCCAGATCTTCTCGACGTACTTGCGTCGGGCGAGTTCGATCGGATCCGGGCCGTTCGTTCCGGTCGGAAGCACGGCCTCCGGCGGCAGCGCGCCACCGGCGGCGCCGAAGCCCGTCATCGGGATGTTCTGGTATCCGAGGGACAGCGCCGGCGAGGTGTCTGCGACGGTGAAGTCGTAGTTCCCGGTCGGGTTGGCGTCGACGAACCCCGGGTCGCCGACGGCCGAATCGCGATCCATCCCCGCTGCGTGCCACGTCGAGGCGGTGTTGATCGTCGCCCCGTCGGTGGACAGCTTCTCGGTGGCACCGCCCTTCGGCCTGATGTCGATCGCCGCGCCGGCGTTCCAGAAGAGGTTCTTGCCGATCGTGTACTTCGCGCTGGCTGGGTCGTTCAGGACGTTGTTGTAGGGGAGGGCGCCGAGCGTGACGTTCTGCTCGATGACGTCGCCGCCGGGCATGTAGCTCACCTGCTCGAAGGTCGACCCGTCGAGGATGAGGTTGTTGCGCAGCGTCCGGTCGAATCCGTCGCGGAGCTTGACGCCGCCCTTGAGGAGGACGTTGTTCGTCATGATGAAGTTGGACGATCCGTCGTCGAGGTCGATCGCCCAGTCGCCGTCGTGCCAGAACCGGTTGTGGTCGATCGTGATCGGCTCGACGACGTCGAGCTTCATCATGGCCCGGGCCTGCTCGGCAGTCAGGGGTCCACCGGTGTTGCCCATGAAGGTCACGCCGTCGGCGAGGCTCGCGAAGGCGTTGTTCGCGGCTCCGGTCTTCCAGAATCGGCTGCGGCCCCAGGAGTTGATCGAGCCGTTGTCGCCGGTCTCGCGGACGCAGTCGAAGATGTCGTTGTCCTGGATGAGGTGCCCGCCCCACGTGTTGTCGGAGAAGTTCAGGCACGCACGAGGGCTGTCGGACAGCGAGTTGCCCCGGACGGTGATGTCGAGGGCCATCGCGATGTTGACGGAGGAGGTCTGCTTCTCGTAGCGGCCGTTGTTGCGCATGACGTTGCCTTCGATGAGGACGTCGCGCGGGTAGTCGTCGGTCTTCGGGCCGCTTTCGAGGTCGCTGATCCGCGGGGTCGTGAAGTAGTTGTCGGCGTAGTCGCGCACGGCATCCGGTGAGCCGACGACGTGGACGTCGGTCGCTCCATTGTTCTCGAACCGGTTCGCGGTGATCGCCGTGCCGCTGTTGTAGCCGTCGAGGAAGATGCCGTTGCCGCCGAGGCCGGTGAAGGACGACCCCGTGAACGTCACGCCCCGGCTGTTCCTCACCGTGGCCGCACCCTTGCGCACCACGGACCAGTCGCCGCGCGAGAGGTTCACGAACTCGTTGTCGAACAGCGTCCGGTGGGTCCGTTCGAACTTCAGGTTCTCGAACGCGATGTCGTGGATCGGGTCGGCCGGGGAGGCGCCCGTCAGCGTGACGAGTTCGTCGAGTTCGCCGACCTCGACGGTCGCAGTGGAGAGGTCCATGCCCTCGGCGGGCTTGAGGTAGAGCTTGTTGGCCGCGCGGTCGAGGAACCACTCGTTCGTGGCATCGAGCTCTTCGCGGATGTTCTCGACCATGACCGCATCGGACTTCAACGGCAGGGTCGCGTTGCAGTCCTGCGGGCGGTTGTTGTCGCCGACGAAGCTCAGGTCGAGCGCGTCGCTCGTCCGTCCGGCGATCGTGAAGGAGACACTGCCCCAGTCGTGGCAGTGCATCGCGCGGACGTAGCCCGTCGTCGGCTCGGCCCAGTCGGCGGAGCGCGAGTTCAGCGTGGCCAGCGTCGTCGTGCCTTCGAGGCGCGGAGCGTCGTCGTCCCAGTTCGGGTACCGGGCCATGACCTGCCGCACGTCGTCGACGAAGAGCTCGTCGAAGTCGATCCCAGCGGGGACATCGGTCATCATGACACTCGGGTCGCCCTCGGTCGGGGTCCAGCCGCCGATCAGTTGCCGGCCGCCGTTGAGTGTCGCGCCGGCGCCGGCGCCGACCCAGCGCACGGGTGCTGCAGCAGTGCCCGAGTCGGCGTTGGTGAGGGCGAGGGTCGAATCGAGGTAGTAGTCGCCTTCGGCGAGCTCGACCGTGACCGGAGCGCCGTCGGGGAGGACTTCGCGGACGAGCTCCTGTGCTCTGGCCAGCGACTGCACCGGGGCCGCAGCTGACGCTCCGGCATTGGCGTCGTCGCCGGTCGTCGCGACGAAGATCGTGGCCGCTTCGGCGCCGTACGCCGGGAGGGCGGGGAGCGCGGAGAGGACGAGTGCCGCGAGGCCGGCGCCGGCGATCGTCCGACGAAGGTCACGTCGTAACGGTGCGGCGTTCGCCTCGAGGGCAGGATGATCAGACACGGGAACTCCCTTGTTCATGGTGTGCCGAGCTCAGAATCGGGTGGAAACATCCGATCTCTAGCGGCCACGCTATGAACGATCCGGGTCAGAGTCAACCTTTCGGCGATGAAACCCCGAGAAACCTCCGATGTCAGTTGCGATGCTCACCGAGCCATCCGGACATTCGCCACCAGGCTTCGGGCATGCTCGCGCGCGGGTTCAAGCGCATGGCCGTCCCGACTGCGCGTCCCGTCATGCAGGACCAAGCGAAGGCTTCGACTCAGCCGAGGCGGTCGACGAGCTCCGAGGCGATGCCCGTGTACGTCTGGGGCGTGAGGGCCAGCAGGCGCTGCTTCGCGGCATCGCCGATCTCGAGGCCCTCGACGAAGGCGGCGAGCTCGGCGGCGCCGACCCGCTTGCCGCGGGTGAGCTCCTTGAGCATGGCGTAGGGGTCGGCGATCGTCGAGCGGCCGGCGACGACTTCGGCGCGGATCACCGTCTGGATGGCCTCGCCGAGCACCTCCCAGTTGCCGTCGAGATCGGCGGCGAGCACGGCCAGGTCGAGGTCGATCTCGCCGAGGCCGCGCGTGATGTTGTCGAGGGCGAGCATCGAGTGCCCGAAGCCGAGGCCGATGTTGCGCTGCGCGCTCGAGTCGGTGAGGTCGCGCTGCATGCGGCTCGTCACGAGGGTCGCCGCGAGCGAGTCGAGCACCGCGCTCGAGAGCTCGAGGTTCGCCTCGGCGTTCTCGAAGCGGATCGGGTTGACCTTGTGCGGCATCGTCGACGAGCCGGTCGCGCCGGGCGCGGGGATCTGGCGGAAGATGCCGAGCGAGATGTAGGTCCAGATGTCGGTCGCGAGGTTGTGCAGCACGCGGTTGGCGTGCGAGACCTTGCCGTAGAGCTCGGCCTGCCAGTCGTGCGACTCGATCTGGGTGGTCAGCGGGTTCCAGGTGAGGCCGAGCGACTCGACGAACTCGCGGGAGACCTCGGGCCACGCGACATCCGGCGCAGCGACGACGTGCGCCGAGAACGTGCCGGTCGCGCCCGAGAACTTGCCGAGGTACTCGGTCGCCTCGATCTGGCGCTCGATGCGCCGCAGGCGGTACGCGAAGACCGCGAGTTCCTTGCCCATGGTCGACGGCGTCGCCGGCTGGCCATGGGTGCGAGAGAGCATCGAGGCGTCGCGGTGCTCGCGGGCGAGCGACTCGAGCGTCTCGATCACGCCGCGGTACTTCGGCAGCCAGACGTCGCGCACGGCGTCGCGCACGGTGATCGCGTAGGAGAGGTTGTTGATGTCTTCACTGGTGCAGGCGAAGTGCGTGAGCTCGGAGATGGCGTCGAGCCCGAGGTCGGAGAGGCGGCGGCGCACGTAGTACTCGACGGCCTTGACGTCGTGCCGAGTGGTGGCCTCGAGGCCCGCGAGCTCGTCGATGTCGGGCTGGCCGAAGTCGGCGACGACCTGGCGCAGGCTCGCCTTCTCGTGGTCGGTGAGCGGCGTGGAGCCGAAGAAGCCGCGGTCGGTCTGGGCGATCAGCCACTCGACCTCGACGTGCACGCGCGCCCGGTTGAGGCCGGCCTCCGAGAGGTGCTCCCCGAGCTCGCCGACCGCTGAGCGGTACCGACCGTCGAGGGGGCTGAGCGGCTGGGGAGGCAGCGAAGTCATCGGGTTCCTTGTCTGAGTGCTGGTGCGAGTTGCCGGAAGAGCGCCGACGTCGACCGTTCAATCATCTCAAGGACTCGGTCGAACATCGCCTCGTCGGAGTAGTAGGGGTCGGGTACGTCGTACAGGGCGGTCGCATCGGGCTCGAATTCGAGCAGCATCCGGACCTTCTCCTGCTCGACCGGCGCGGGCGCCCAGTTGCGCAGGATCCTGGCCTGACCGCGGTCGAAGGCGACGACGAGGTCGAGACGAGGGAAGTCGGCGGCATCGAACTGGCGCGCGCGATGATGCCGGCCGTCGTACCCGGCGCGGTCCAGCGCGTCGATGGTGCGCTGGTCGGCGGGCTCGCCGACGTGCCAGTCCCCGGTCGCGGCCGACTCGATGGCCAGCCGACCGCTGAGCCCGGCCCGTTCGGCGTGGGCGCGCAACACGACCTCGGCCATCGGCGAGCGGCAGATGTTGCCCGTGCACACGAATGACACCCGGAAGGGCTGCGCGACGTCCCCCGCGGGTTCCGCTCGCGTCATGGGTTCCATTGTGGCCGACCTCGGCCGATCGCACAGCACCAATTCGGGGGCGATACGCTGGGCGGTCGAACGACGCGGCGGACGGGGGCGATGACGATGACGGATGCCCCCGAGCCCGACATCCCCGTCGACGCGGGGCTCGCGGCGGCGCTCGTCGCGGCGCAGCACCCCGACCTCGCCGGCCCGATCGTGCGACTCGCGAACGGCTGGGACAACGCGATGTTCCGACTCGGCGAACACCACCTCGTGCGGTTGCCGCGCCGCACGATCGCGGCCGGCCTCGTGCTGCACGAGCAGCGCTGGCTGCCCGGGATCGCCCGCCGCGTCTCGGTGCCGGTGCCTGCTCCCGTGCGGATCGGCCGGCCGGCGCCCGAGCTCGGGTTCGACTTCCCGTGGAGCATCCTGCCGTGGTTCGACGGCGCGAGCGCGGCCGACGTGGAGCCCTCCGCCCGAGCGGCTGCTGCGGCGTCGCTCGCGGCGTTCGTCGCCGAGCTCGGGGTGCCCGCGCCGGCCGACGCACCGGTCAACGCGTACCGCGGCGTGCCACTCGCCGAGCGCGACGAGGTCGTCCGCGGCCGGCTCGAGCGAGGGTTCGGGGCCGGCCTCGCGGTCGCGCCGGAATCCGAAAAAATCGAGGCGCTCCGCGCCGTCTGGGACCGGTCTCTGGCCGCGAATCCATGGTCGGGGCCGCCGATTTGGCAGCACGGCGACCTGCACCCGGCGAACCTCGTGCTCGCGGCATCCGGCGACCTCGCCGCCGTCGTCGACTTCGGCGACGTCTGCGCCGGCGACCCGGCGTGCGACCTCGCGACGGCCTGGCTCACCTTCGGCGCGCCGGCGCGCGCCGCGTTCCGCGCAGAGGTCGAGCGGCGACGAGAGACGGATGACGCGATGTGGGATCGCGCCCGTGGCTGGGCGCTCGTGCTCGGCAGCGCGATCGTCGACACGATCGGCACCGGAGGGCGTCTCGGCCGAGTCGGGGTGCACGCGCTCGACGAGGTGCTCGCCGACTGAGGCGTCACTCCCCCTCCACAGGCGCGTCATGCGTCGTCGGCGCACGGCGGAGCCGTCGTCGGCCCGCTCCGCCCGGCTCGGCCGCGACACTCGGAGCATGCTCGACTCCGATCCGTTCGCGCCTCCCCTGAAGGGCGGCGTCATCACGCAGCAGCGCATCGACGATGCCGCTGCACATCTCCTCATGCTCCGGTCGCTGCTTGCCGAGGTGGACGAGTCCGTGCACCGGCTCGTCCCGGCGTCGAACGGCGTCTGGCGCTCGGCGGCGGCCGACGGATACGCACAGGGTCTCGTGAACCTCCGCGCACGAGTGTTCGCGGCGCGCGACGGGCTCGTCGACGCCGAGGCGGCACTCGTCGACCGCATCCGCCGCATGGAGGACCATCTCGAACTGCAACGCGCGGCGGCAGGCGAGCAGTCCGCGCCGATCACGCGAGGCGAGGCGTCATGGACGATTCGCTGACCCTCAGCGGCGGCGGCTCGACCGCCGTCGCGACCGACGAGCTGTTCGCGGACGCCGTCAGGCTGGGCGGCACCGTGTCGGTGGCGTCCGACTGGCGCGAACGAGCCCGGGTCATCCACGTCGGCCTCGCCGAACTCGATCTGTCGGAACCGGCGGCAGGGCCGTGGGACACGACCTCGCCGACGTGGGGAATCGCGATGGCGCGGACGCACCTCTACGAGGCGATGGAGTACGCCGGGCGTCTTCGCAAGGCGCTGGTCGAGAGCGCCGAGCGGTACGGCGCGGCCGAAGGGGTCATCGAGGCGCTCTGGCGCATGAGCGGCGGCCCGCTCGCGTGGCTCGTGGGCAGCGCGGCCGTGACTGCGGTTCCAGCGATCGTGATCGGCGGCGGCGCGGCCATCGGCGCGCATGCGCTCGGGTGGCGCACACCGCTCGAGACCTGGCTCGCCGGGCAGAGGCACGTGCTCTCCGACCCGGACTTCGTTCGCGCCGTCCGCACCGCCATGGACTCGGCCGACGAGTTCATCGGCGGCGTGTTCCGTCTGCCCGGCGCGATGGCGATCGGTTCGGAGATCCGCGCGCCGGAGTCCGCGTCGCTCCTCCTCGGCGTCGCGGGGCTGCTCGGCGTCGCCTACGGCAGTCGTGTGCTCGTCGACGGGCCCGTGCGAGTGAGCCCCCTGCTCCCCGACGGGCGTGCCGATCGGAGGGCGGGCCACCAGACGGCTCGCGCCGAAGCGCGGCCGTTCGACGGGTCGGTCACCGCCCCCGCCGGCATCGCCGATCTCCTCGACCGCATTCCGACCTCCGACGCCGCCGCGCAGATCAGGGTGGAGCGATACGGGGCGGCGGACGATCCGAGGTGGGTCGTCTACATCGGCGGCACCGTCGACTTCACCACGACGGCCGGGGCCCAGACCAACGACATGACGAACAACCTGCACGGCATCGCCGACGATTCGGCGCTCGATGCGCTGCGCGTCGCCGGTGCGGACTCGGGGGCGGTCGAGCGCGCGGTCCGTCTGGCGCTCACCGAGGCCGGGGCGAAGCCGGGCGACCCGCTCATCCCCATCGGGCACTCGGGCGGAGGCACCGTGGCGGCGACGCTCGCGGGCGACCCCGAACTGAACGTCGTCGCCGCGGTGAGCGCCGGCGGCCCGGTGGCCTCAGCGGAGCTCCGCGAGGGAGTGCCCCTGCTCTCGGTCGAGCACGAGGAGGATCTCGTCCCGGCGACCGGCGGGTGGGGGCATCCGTCGCCCGACCGGCTCACCGTCTCGCGGAGCGTGCTCGAGCCGGGGGTCGAGTACGACGATGTGCTGCCCGCTCACCAGCTCGTGCGCTACCGCGAGACCGCGGAGCTCATCGACGCCTCCGAGGAGCAGCGACTCGTCGAGTTCCGCGAGCAGCTCGCGGAGTTCACCGGCGGAGGCACGGGAGAGATGACCCAGTGGGTCGCGAGGCGGGAGCTCAGTCCTTCGACACCGGACGCAGCACCAGGCCGATGAGCCAGCTGATGAGGCCGAGCACCAGGGCGCCGAGCACGCCCCACCAGAAGCTCTCGACGACGAGTCCGAAGCCCATGAGATCGCTGATCCAGTCGACGAGCAGCAGCAGGAGGCCGTTGACGATGAACGAGATGAGGCCGAGGGTCAGCACGTACAGCGGGAACGCGACGATCCTGATGAAGGTGCCGATGAACGCGTTCACGAGCCCGAAGATCAGTGCGACGAGCAGGTAGGTGAGCACCGTCGCGAGCTGGGTGTCCTCGTAGGGCACCACGCTGACGCCCGAAACGATGAGCGTCGTGAGCCAGAGGGCGAGCGCGATGACGATGACCTTGACGATGAAGCGCATCCCACCACTCTGGCAGACGGTGCCTGACTGGCGAAGGGGTACGGTGGAATTCGTGACCGCACCGGAGCCCACGGGGGCGCGCGTACGCCTGCGCCCCGAGATCGCCGCCCTTCCGCCGTACCGACAGGGTCGCCCCGCGCCCGCCGACGGCTTCAAGCTCTCGAGCAACGAGAATCCGTTCGCGCCGCTGCCCTCGGTCGTGGAGACCGTCGCGGCGGCCGCACACGACATCAACCGGTATCCGGATGCCACGGCGCTCGTCCTTCGTGAGCGGCTCGCCGAGCGCTTCGGCGTGACCGCCGACGAGGTCCTCATCGGGGCGGGGTCGGTCGCCCTCCTCGCCCAGTTCATCCTCGCGGCCGCGGCCCCCGGCGACGAGGTCGTCTACTCCTGGCGTTCGTTCGAGGCCTACCCCGGCCTCGTCACGGTGGCAGGCGCCACGAGCGTGGCGGTGCCCAACCGCGCGGACCACGGTCACGACCTCGACGCGATGGCCGCCGCGATCACCGATCGCACCCGCGTCGTCATCGTCTGCTCGCCGAACAACCCCACGGGCGTGGTCGTGACCGCCGCCGAGTTCGAAGCGTTCATGGCGAAGGTCCCCGCCGACCGCCTGGTGCTGCTCGACGAGGCGTACATCGAGTTCGTGCAGGGCACCGGCGCCGCCGACGACGCCGTCGACGGCCGTACGCTCATCGGCCGCCACCCGAACCTCGTGGTGCTCCGCACCTTCTCGAAGGCCTACGGCCTCGCCGGCCTCCGCGTGGGCTACGCGATCGGTCCCGTCGAGCTGCTCGACGCGGCGCGCGCCACGGCGATCCCGCTCGGGGTCACGGCGGCCGCGGCATCCGCTGCCGTCGCCTCGCTCGAGCCGGCGGCCGAGGCCGAGCTGCTCGAGCGCGTCGCGGTGATCGCCGAGCGACGCGACCGCGTGCGCGCGGCGCTCGTGGAGCAGGGCTGGCCGGTGCCGCCCGCGCGCAGCAACTTCGTCTGGCTGCCGGCCGGCGAGGCGACGACCGCTGTCGCCGAGCGCCTGTTCGACGCCGGACTCGTGACGCGCGCCTTCGCGCCCGACGGAATCCGCATCTCGATCGGCGAGGAGGAATCTGTGGAGATCCTCCTCACGATTCTGGGTGAGCTTGTACCGAGCTCACAAGAAGGGCACCCGCAGTAGCGGGTAGCGTGGAACGGTGGCAGCCCGCGAAAGAGAGTTCACCGCGCCGACGGTCCAGCTCCTGACCCCCGAGGGCGATCTTCGTCCCTCCCCCGAGGCTGAGGCCTACCTTCCGCTCGTCGAGGCGTTGACCGACGTCGAGTTGCAGCGTTTCTACCGCGACATGGCGGTCTCGCGCCGCATCGACGTCGCCGGTGCGAACCTGCAGCGGCAGGGCCAGCTCGCCCTCTGGGTGCCGAGCCACGGCCAGGAGGCCGCGCAGGTCGGCTCGGCGCACGCCGCCCGCCCGCAGGACCACCTGTTCCCGTCGTACCGCGAGCACATCGTCGGCATGATCCGCGGGCTCGACCTCGTGCGCGTCATGGCACTGCTCCGCGGCGCCACCCTCGGCGGCTGGAACCCCGAGGAGAACGGCAACTTCCACCTCTACACGCTCGTGCTCGCGTCGCAGACGCTGCACGCGACCGGCTACGCGATGGGCCTCCAGTTCGACGGCGCGACCGCGACGGGCGACCCCGAGACGGATGCCGCGGTGCTCGTGTACTACGGCGACGGCTCCACGTCGCAGGGCGACGCCAGCGAGGCGCTCGTCTTCGCGTCGAGCTACCAGACGCCGCAGGTCTTCTTCATCCAGAACAACCAGTGGGCGATCTCGGTGCCGGTCGCGCGGCAGTCGCGGAGCCCGTTGTCGCTCCGCGGAGGCGGCTTCGGCATGCCGGGCGTGCGCGTCGACGGCAACGACGTGCTCGCGAGCTACGCGGTGACCCGTCAGTCGCTCGAGGAGGCTCGCGCCGGCGACGGCCCCAGCCTCATCGAGGCCGTGACCTACCGCATGGGCGCCCACACCACCGCCGACGACCCCACGAAGTACCGCACCGACGACGAGGTGGCGTACTGGGAGGCGCGCGACCCGATCACGCGGTACCGCACGTGGCTCGAGGGGCGCGGGGCATCCGCTTCGTTCTTCACCGACGTCGAGGCCGAGGCGAACGACATCGCCGCCGACCTGCGCCGACGCGCGCTCGAGCTGCCGGCGCCGACGCGCGAGGCGATCTTCGAGCACGTCTACAGCGAGCCGCACCCGCTCATGGTCGAGCAGGCCGCGTGGCTCGAGAACTTCGAGACCTCGTTCGAGAACCCGGCCGGAGGCGCGGCATGAGCGCGCGCACCGAAGAGGAGAACCACGTGACGGATGTCGCGAGCGACACGAACTCGACGGGCGCTGCCCCCGCCGTGCGCGGCGTGCAGACGCTGTCGATGGCGAAGGCCATCAACGCCGGCCTTCGCGAGGCGCTCCGCGCCGACGAGAAGGTGCTGCTCATGGGCGAGGACATCGGCCCGCTCGGCGGCGTCTTCCGCGTGACCGAGGGCCTCACGGCGGAGTTCGGCGAGCGGCGCATCCTCGACACGCCCCTCGCGGAGTCGGCCATCGTCGGCACCGCGATCGGCCTCGCGATGCGCGGCTACCGCCCGGTCATCGAGATCCAGTTCGACGGCTTCATCTTCCCCGCGTTCGACCAGATCACGACGCAGCTCGCGCGCCAGACCGTGCGCCACGACGGCACGCTCTCGATGCCCGTCGTGATCCGCGTGCCCTACGGCGGCCACATCGGCTCGATCGAGCACCACCAGGAGAGCCCCGAGGCGTACTTCGCGCACACCCCGGGCCTGCGCGTGGTGAGCCCGTCGAACCCGCACGACGCGTACTGGATGATCCAGGAGGCGATCAGCTCCGACGATCCAGTGCTGTTCTTCGAGCCGAAGAGCCGCTACTGGCCGAAGGGCCCGGTCGATCTCGACCACGCCGGCCTGCCGTTGCACGCGAGCCGCGTCATGCGCCAGGGCACCGATGTCACGGTCGTCGGTCACGGCGCCATGATCGCGACGCTGCTGCAGGCCGCCGACATCGCGGCCACCGAGGGCCGGAGCATCGAGGTCGTCGACCTCCGCTCGCTCTCCCCCATCGACTACGGGCCCCTGCTCGAGTCGGTGCACCGCACCGGGCGGCTCGTCGTGGCCCAAGAGGCGTACGGCAACGTCTCCGTCGGCTCCGAGATCGCGGCGACGGTGGCCGAACGCGCGTTCTACTCCCTCGAGGCGCCCGTGCTGCGCGTGTCGGGCTTCGACACGCCCTTCCCGCCGGCCGCGCTCGAGACCGAATACCTGCCGAGCCCCGACCGGGTGCTCGAGGCCGTCGATCGCGCCCTGGCGTACTGACGCGGCGGCGCGCCGCGCTGACATGACGATGACGGCATAGATCGACTGCGAGGGTAAAGAGCATGAGCGAGATCCGATTCCCCCTCCCCGATGTCGGCGAGGGCCTCACCGAGGCCGAGATCGTGCAGTGGCGGGTCGCGCCCGGCGATCGCATCAGCCTCGACCAGGTCTTCGTCGAGATCGAGACGGCGAAGTCGCTCGTCGAGCTGCCGAGCGCGTTCGAGGGCGTCGTCTCCGAGCTGCTCGTCGAAGAGGGCAGCACCGTCGACGTCGGCACGCCGATCCTGGTCATCCAGACGGATGCCTCGGGGCTCGCCTCCGACGCGCCGGGTGCTCCGACCACCGCGGCGGCCGCGCCCGTTGCGACGTCGGCTGCACCCGCTGCCGCCCCGGCGGCACCTGCATCCGAGGCCCCTGAAGAGAGCGGAGCCGTGCTCGTCGGGCACGGCAGCTCGGGCCCGGCAGCGACGCGTCGTCGCCGCCACCACACGCCCGACGGTGCGCACGGACACCTCGCTCCCCCGGTCACTGCTCCCCCGGCCCCGCCAGCCACGGCGGCACCCGGCGCCGGGGCGACGACGGGCGCCGCGGCATCCACTGCCTCGACGCGCCCTGCGCCGCGCGTGCCCGTCATCGCGAAGCCGCCGATCCGCAAGCTCGCGAAGGACCTCGGCGTCGACCTGTCGCGCGTGTCGCCCACGGGCCCGATGGGCGACATCACGCGCGACGACGTGATCCGCGAGGCGAGCCAGGCCAGCGTCTTCCGCAACATCCAGACGCCCGAGTGGCCCGAAGGCCGTGAAGAGCGCATCCCCGTCAAGGGCGTGCGCAAGGCGATCGCGAGCGCCATGGTGCAGAGCGCTTTCCAGGCCCCGCACGTCAGCGTCTTCGTCGACGTCGATGCCAGCCGCACGATGGAGTACCTGAAGCGGCTGAAGGCCTCCCCCGACTACGCGGGCGTGCGCATCTCGCCGCTCCTGATCATGGCCAAGGCGATGATCTGGGCAGTGCGTCGCAACCCGACCGTGAACGCCCAGTGGACCGACTCCGAGATCGTCGTCAAGCACTACGTGAACCTCGGCATCGCCGCGGCGACCCCGCGCGGTCTCATCGTGCCGAACGTCAAGGAGGCGCAGGCGATGACGATGGTCGAGCTCGCGACGGCGCTCGAGCAGCTCACGCTCACGGCCCGCGAGGGCAAGACGCAGCCGGCCGAGATGCAGGGCGGCACGATCACGATCACGAACATCGGCGTCTTCGGCATGGACACCGGTACGCCGATCCTGAACCCCGGCGAGGTCGCGATCGTCGCGCTCGGCACGATCAAGCAGAAGCCGTGGGTCGTCGACGGCGAGGTGCGGCCGCGCTTCGTCACGACGATCGGCGCCTCGTTCGACCACCGCGTGGTGGACGGCGACGTGGCGTCGCGGTTCCTCGCCGACGTCGCGTCGATCATCGAAGAGCCCGCGCTGCTGCTCGAGTAGTCGCCGGTACGGGTTTCCTGTCGCGCGCACCTGCTCGGCGCCACTTCCGCGCCCTTTGCGCCAGTAGCGATGGCGCGCAGGGCGCCGAACTGGCGCGGACGGGAAGCCTCTACAGGTGCAGGTCGTAGACGATCGCCTCGGCCGTACGCGACGACTGGGCGAAGCCGACGCTCTCGAGCGCCCGTCGAGCGGGCAGGTTCGGCACCTCGGCCTCGGCGCGGAGGATGACCACGCCCGCGCTGCGAGCGAGCTCGACGACGGCCGAGACGGCGTGCACGGAGAGCCCCTGGCCGCGAACCGCCGGCACGAGCCCGAATGCGAACTCGACGGCTCCGTCGTCGCCGGGCGGACCGAAGAGGTTCACTCCCCCGATGGCCGGGCCGTCTTCACCTCGACGAACGAGATAGGGGCCGAAAGGAGTCGGATCGCCGTTCTGCTGCACCGTGCGGAGGTACTCGGCGAGCAGCTCGGGCTCGTCGGTGAAGGCGTAGGCGCCTTCCCATCCGTCATGCGGGTCCACCTCGCCGGAGAGCACTCGCTCGGCATCGGCGACGGTGAACGGATGCAACGTGAGAGGAGCTGTCGTCGTATCCACGTGCTTCACTCTCGCACGTCGGTGCGACACTCGCCAGAGCTGTCCACAGGATTTGCGGGAATGCCGGAAACGCCCATCGATGTTCACGCAGTGCGTCCGAATCGGACGCTTGATGGTTTTGACAATCATTATCAATAAGACATACGGTGGAGTCATGACTGCTCGAACCCGCGCCATCCGTCGACTGCCCGCGACCCTCGCCGGCGGTGCGGTGCTCGCCACGGCGGCGCTGGCGCTCGCGGGGTGCTCGGCCCCCGCGGCATCCGATGCCTCGAGCGACGGCCCGAAGATCGTCGCGACGACGACCCAGGTCGGCGACTTCACGCGCGAGCTCGTCGGCGACGGCGCCGCGGTCACGCAGCTCCTCTCCCCCGGCCAGAGCGCCCACAGCTTCGACCCCTCGGCCGCACAGCTGCTCGCGCTCTCGCAGGCCGACGCGCTCGTCGTCAACGGCGGCGGGCTCGAGAGCTGGCTCGACGACGCCGTGCAGGCCTCCGGCTTCGACGGCGTGCTGATCGACGCGAGCACCGGCATCGAGCTCTTCGGCACGGACGACCACGAACACGAGGACGACGCGGACACGGATGCCGACGCTCCCGACGCCGAGCACGAGCACGAGCACGACGAAGCCGACGACACCGAGACCGATGCGGCAGACGACCACGCGGAGGACTCGCACGAGGGTCACGACCACGGCGCAGGCAACCCCCACATCTGGACCGACCCCGAGCTCGCCGAGCACATGGTCGAGAACATCGCCGATGGGCTGGCCGAAGTGCCGGGCGTCGACGCCGCCGTCATCGCGACGAACGAGGCCGACTACCTGGCGAAGCTCGACGCCCTCGACCAGTGGATCACCGAGAACGTCGAGACGGTGCCGGTGGTCGAGCGCCTGCTCGTGACGAACCACGACGCATTCACCTACTTCATCGACGCCTACGACGTCACCTTCGTCGGCAGCGTCATCCCGAGCTTCGACGACAACGCCGAGCCGAGCGCCGCCGAGATCGACGCGCTCGTCGAGCGCATCCGCGCGACCGGCGCGACGGCGGTGTTCTCCGAGGCGTCCATCTCGCCGAAGGCCGCCGAGACGATCGCCGCCGAGGCCGGCGTCACGGTCTCCTCCGGTCCCGATGCGCTCTACGGCGACTCGCTCGGCGTCGAGGGCAGCGACGGCGCCACGTACCTCGGCAGCCAGCTGCACAACGCGCGACTGATCCTCGAGTCGTGGGGCGTCACGCCTACCGCCCTGCCCGAGGCACTGCAAGGATGACACCCATGGACGACTCTCCCGTGCTGCGCCTCCGCGGCGCCGCGTTCACCCACCCCGGCGGCACGGGAGTCAGCGGCCTCGAGCTCGACATCATGCCGGGCGAGGCCGTCGCGCTCATCGGGCCGAACGGGGCGGGCAAGTCGACGCTGCTGAAGGGCATCCTCGGTCTCGTGCCGCGCACGGCCGGCACGCTCGAGTTCGGGGTTCGTGACACCGGTGGCGCGTCGAACGCAACGCATGCCGCTACCGGCATGGTCGGATTCCTCCCGCAATCCGCCGACCTCGACCCCGACTTCCCGATCAGCGTGGAGCAGGTCGTCATGCAGGGCCGCTATCGCGGACTCGGGCTCCTCCGCTGGCCGGGCCGGGCCGATCGCGCCGCCGTGCGCGGTGCGCTCGAGACGGTCGGCCTCGCGGAACTCGCGAAACGCCCGTTCGGCGAGCTCTCCGGCGGCCAGCGGCAGCGCGGGCTCCTCGCCCGGGCACTGGCCTCCGATCCCCGACTGCTGCTGCTCGACGAGCCGTTCAACGGCCTCGACCAGCCCAATCGCGACGCACTCGTCGAGACGGTCCGCACCCTCAAGACGCGTGGTGTCGCCGTGCTGGTCTCGACGCACGACCTCGATCTCGCGCGTCGAGTGTGCGATTCGGTCGTGCTCGTGAACGGCACGCAGCTCGCGAGCGGTCCGGTCGACGAGGTGCTCACGCTCAGCAACGTGCAGGAGTGCTTCGAAGGCGTCGAGGTCGAGATCGACGAGCACACGCTCGTCGTACCCGGGCACGAGGGTCACTGAATGCCGAAATCGACATATACGAGATCGAGTCGGGCGGGCGGTGACGGATGTCGCTGACCGATGCGCTCTTCGGCGCCTTCGCCATCCCGTTCATGGGGCGGGCCCTCCTCGTCATGCTCGTGCTCGCGGTCGTCGCGGGGTTCGTCGGCGTGCTCGTGAACCTCAGGGGGCTCGAGTTCATCAGCGACGGACTGACCCACGCCGTCTTCCCAGGCCTCGCGATCGGCCTCGCGATCGGGGGCAGCGCCGGACTCCTGCCCGGCGCGGCGATCGCCGCCCTCGCCGGCGCACTCGCGCTGACCTGGCTCGACCGCGCCGGCGTCACCTCCGACGCGGCCATCGCGATCGTGCTGACGGCGACCTTCAGCGTCGGCGTCATCGTGGTCTCCCGCAGCGACGACTACGCGGGCGAGCTCGAGGCGCTGCTCTTCGGCCGCGTGCTGACGATCCCGCCCGACGAGGTCCTGCCGCTCGTCGTGGTGAGCCTGATCGCGCTCGTCATGGTGCTGGTCGCACTGAAGCAGCAGCTGTACCGGGCGTTCGACGCGAAGGGGAGCCGCGCTGCAGGTGACTCGGCGCTCGTGCTCGACCTCGTGCTGAACTCGGCGATCGCGCTGGTCGTCGTGGCGGCCGCGAGCACGATCGGCACGCTGCTCGTGCTCGCGCTGCTCATCGTCCCTGGGGCGGTGGCGCGGCTGACGACCGCGCGCCTGTGGTGGCTCTTCCCCGCAGCGGCCGGCTTCGCGGCCGTCGCCGCGTGGCTCGGACTGGCGCTCGGCTTCGCGATCTCCGTCGGCGCGGGCGTCGACGTGCCGGCAGGCAGCACGGTCGTGGCCGTCTTCGTCATCGGCTACGCGCTCGTGCTGCTCGTGAGCTCGGTGTTCGGTCGGCGCGGCCCGGCGAGACGGGCGGCGGGCCTCGATACCCGGCCTCCTTCGTCGGTCGCCACTCGACCAGCGGTCGGGGCGGCCGAGGCTCGATCCACGGGGGAGGGGCGCTGATGGGGTACTTCGAGCGGGCGCTCATCGCCGCGATCATCATCGGCGCCGGTGCCGGCCTCGTCGGCAGCCTCGTCGTCGTGCGGCGCCGCACCTTCTTCGCGCAGGCGCTCACCCACGGTACCTACCCCGGCGCGGTGGCGGCGGCCGCACTCGGCGTGAGCGTGCCGGCCGGTGCGGCCGTGGCATCCGTCGTGCTCGTCGCGGTCATGGCCGGCATCGCGCGCGTGCGTCGCCAGGGTGCGCAGGTCGCGGCCGGCATCGTGCTGACGGGCGGCTTCGCCGCCGGCGCGCTGCTCCAGGCACTCATCCCCGGGTTGCCGGTGCACGCCGAATCCCTGCTCATGGGGTCCATCCTCACGGTGAGCGACGGAGACATACTGCTCGCGGCATGCGTCGGCCTGGTCGCGGTCGTCTGCATCGCGCTGTTCGGCAAGGAGATCGCGTTCTCGACCTTCGATCCCCACGGATTCCGAGCAGCGGGCTACCGCGAATGGCCGCTCGAGCTGCTCGTGCTCGGCCTCACCGCGGCCTCGGTCGTCAGCTCGCTGCCGGCGGTCGGCGCGATCCTCGCGATCGCCCTCATCGCGGCTCCTGCAGCGGCCGCCAGGCTCATGGTCCGCTCGTTCCGCGGCCTGCTGTTCGCAGCTCCGGTGATCGGTGCCGCGGCGGGCGTGCTGGGCGTGACCTCCTCGCGGATGTTCGAGGTCGCGGCCGGTCCGGCCATCGCTCTCGCCGCCACGGCCTTCTTCCTCCTCGCACTGGGTATCTCCAAGCTGCGCGCGCTACCGTTGAACCGAGTCTCCATACCGGTGGAGACCGCGGAGGACGCACGGATCGCATGAAGCGCAACACCTGGCAGCGAGAGGCCGTTCGGGAAGCTCTCGACGGCACCGAGGGCTTCATCAGCGCACAGGCGCTGCATTCGACCCTCCATTCGACGGGCTCGCCGATCGGACTTGCGACGGTGTACCGCGCGCTCGGCGACCTCGCCTCGAGCGGTGAGGCCGATTCGCTGCAGTCACCCGACGGCGAGGCGCTGTACCGCGCCTGCAGCACGACCGGCCACCACCACCACCTCATCTGCCGCAATTGCGGGCTGACCGTCGAGATCGCCGCCGACGAGGTCGAGGCGTGGGCGAAGGCAGTCGCGGCCGAGCACGGGTTCACCGGCGCGGCCCACGTCGTCGACGTGTTCGGGCTCTGCGCGAACTGCACCCGCCTGCAGGCGGCGGGGGAGTAGCGCTCCGCCGTCACGATCGAATTCCCTGATCGTATGGGCATTCACTCGAATCGATTTGGGTTGCCTCGAACACCTCGATACGGTGGACACGGTCCTGCAAGACCGAATCGCCCAGTCCGCGCTCCTCCATTCCGAAACAGGAATGGAAGATCGTATGGTTCGGCGGCGTGGCATCCGGCCCCGATGGCCGGATGCGTGGAAGTCCTGTTTCGCCCGAGGTCGCAGCACCGAGACCGGGGCTTGAGTCCAGGCATCCGAATCGCCGTCAACCCGGCCGTGACCCACGAGTCAGCCCTACCCGATTCGCGACCGCGCCCGTCTGACGTGCGCGGTGATCGGCGTGCGCTCCGGGAGCCCGTCCATGTCCGAAACACCAGCACTCGAGGTTCGTCGCCTCACGAAGTTCTTCGGCAGGAAGCCGCGAGAGGCGCTCGAGCGACTCCGCTCCGGCGCCGGCCGAGCCGAGCTCGCGCCACTCGGCACCGCCGCGGTGATCGACGCCGACTTCGACGTGCGGCGCGGCGAGATCTTCGTCGTCATGGGATTGTCGGGCTCCGGCAAGTCGACGCTCATCCGCACCCTGAACGGCCTGCTCGAGCCGACCGACGGCACCGTCACGGTGATGGGGGAGACGATCACGGGGATGTCGCCGAAGCGACTCCGCGAGGTGCGCCGCCGTCACGTCTCCATGGTCTTCCAGCACTTCGCACTGCTCCCGCACCGCAGCGTGCTCGAGAACGCGGCCTACGGCCTCGAGATCCAGGGCGTGCCCGCCGCCGAACGGCGCGAGCGCGCCGAGCACATCCTCGAGCGCGTCGGCCTCGGCGGCTGGGGCGACAAGATGCCCGCGGAGCTCTCAGGCGGCATGCAGCAGCGGGTCGGTCTGGCGAGGGCGCTCGCGTCCGACACCGACATCCTGCTCATGGACGAGGCCTTCTCGGCGCTCGATCCGCTGATCCGCAAGGAGATGCAGGAGCAGCTCGTCGAGCTGCAGCAGGAGCTCGGCAAGACGATCGTCTTCATCACCCACGACCTCAACGAGGCGATGTTCCTCGGCGACCGCATCGCGGTCATGCGCGACGGCCGCATCGTGCAGCTCGGCACCGCGGAGGAGATCCTCACCGACCCCGCCGACGACTACGTCGCCCAGTTCGTGCAGGACGTCGACCGTTCGCGCGTGCTCACCGCCGGCAACGTGATGGAGGCGCCGCGCGCCGTCGTCACCGCCTCGGCAGGCCCGCGAGCCGCCCTGCGCTCGATGCGCGACCTGCAGACCTCCATGGTCTTCGTGGTGGGCGGCGGCCGGCGGCTGCTCGGCGTCGTGCACGACCGCGACGTGCTCCGGCTCGTGCAGCGCGGCGAGCGATCCCTCGAACCCGCGATCAGCGACGACCATCCTGTCGTCGGCGTCGACGAGCACCTCTCCGAGCTCTTCGAGAGCGCCGTCGAGAGCCAGCTCCCGCTCGCCGTCGTCGACGAGCAGGGGCGGCTGCTCGGCGCCGTGCCGAGGGTGACGCTGCTCGCCGCGCTCGGCAACGTCTCGTCGAACACCGGCGAGCACGCTGTCATCGAGACCCCGGCGACCATCCCCATCGACGTGATCACCGCGACGCTGCACCGCACGGCCCGACCCGACACGGCGATCGCCGACGCGGCCGACGCCAGTGCCGTTGCGGCAGCAGCCGCGGAGGCCGCCGTGATCCGCGCCGAAGCGGATGCCGCGGGGGAGAGGAGCCCGGCATGAACGACTTCCGACTCCCGCTCGGCGACTGGGCCGACTCCTTCATCGACTTCATCACCGAGGTCTTCGGCGGATTCTTCGCCGTCGTCCGCGGCATCTTCGCGGGCTTCTACGACCTCGTCGACTTCGCCCTGCAGACCCCGCCCTTCTGGGTCGTCATCGTCGCGTTCGCGGCCATCGCCTGGCTTGCGAAGGGTTGGAAGCTCGCCGTCGGCACCGCCGTCGGCCTGGTCGTGATCGTCGGCGTCGACCAGTGGGACAACGCCATGTCGACCCTCGCCCTCGTGCTCGTCGCCTCGCTCATCGCCGTCGCCATCTCGGTGCCGCTCGGCGTGCTCGCCGCCAGCTCCGACACGGCGTCGAAGATCATCCGCCCGATCCTCGACTTCATGCAGACGATGCCGGCCATGGTCTACCTGATCCCCGCACTCATCCTCTTCCGCGTCGGCGTGGTTCCGGGCATCGTCGCGACGATCATCTTCGCGATGGCCCCTGGCGTCCGGCTCACCGAGCTCGGCATCCGCGGAGTCGACAAAGAGGTCGTCGAGGCCGGCCAGGCCTTCGGCTCGTCGCCGTGGCGCATCCTCCGCCAGATCCAGCTGCCGCTCGCGATGCCGAGCATCATGGCCGGCGTCAACCAGGTCATCATGCTCTCGCTCTCGATGGTCGTCATCGCCGGCATGGTCGGCGCGGGCGGACTCGGCGGCGAGGTCGTGCAGTCGCTCACCCGGATCGACGTCGGGCTCGGCTTCGAGGCCGGACTCTCCGTCGTGATCCTCGCGATCATCCTCGACCGGGTCACCGGGGCGCTCGGCACCCCGCGGAAGCCCGGCAGGCGGCGCGAGCAGGCATCGTCGACGGATGCCTCGGTGCCGGCCGACGCCATCGATGAGATCGGAACCCGAATCGCGAGCCCTGCCCGCGTTCCCGTCGCCTGACGTCCGCCCATCCCGAATCATGGGCGCGCGACATCCGCTCGCCCGAAGGTCGCTGAAGCGGCCATCCCCAACACCCGTGACACAGCACGCGGGAGGAAAGGAACACATGAAGAAGCGCACGCTCACCGGAGCACTCGCACTCGGAGCGGTCTCCGCCCTGGCACTCGGCGGCTGCGCCGCCGGCGCTGAGGCCGAGACGCTCGAGAACGGCGACCAGAAGAACGTCACGATCGCCGTGTTCAACGGCTGGGACGAGGGGATCGCCGCGAGCGAGCTCTGGAAGGCCGTGCTCACCGAGCAGGGCTACGACGTCACCCTCGAGTACGCCGACCCCGCCCCGGTCTACTCCGGGCTCACGACCGACGACTACGACGTCACCCTCGACACGTGGCTGCCGATCACGCACGCCGACTACATCGAGCAGTACGGCGACGACCTCGTCGACCTCGGCGCCTGGAACGAGGACGCCAAGCTCACGATCGCCGTGAACGAGGACGCCCCGGTCGACTCGCTGGCCGACCTCGCAGCGAACGCCGAGTTGTTCGACAACCGCCTCGTCGGCATCGAGCCGGGCTCGGGCCTGAACCGGGTCACGACCGACGAGGTCATCCCGACGTACGGGCTCGAGAAGATGGACTACCTGACGAGCTCGACGCCGGCCATGCTCGCCGAACTGACGGCCGCCACGGACCAGGGCGAGAACGTGGCCGTGACGCTCTGGCGCCCGCACTGGGCCTACGACGCGTTCCCCCTCAAGGACCTCGAGGACCCCGAGGGCGCGCTCGGCGACGCCGAGGGCATCCACTCCTTCGGCGGCACGAGCTTCGAGCAGACCCACCCCACCTTCGCGGGGTGGCTGCAGGACTTCACGATGGACTCCGAGCTGCTCTTCTCGCTCGAGAACGCGATGTTCAACGCGGACGGTTCCGACGACTACGCGCCCATCGTCGAGCAGTGGATCGCCGACAACCGCGACTACGTCGACACCCTGACGAAGTAGCTCACGGCGCAACGCGAACAGGCGGGTGAAACGTGGGGCGGATGCCGCAGCATCCGCCCTTCTTTCACCCGCCTTCGTCGTCGGTGACCGTGGAGCTAGCCCGCAGGCGGCGGTGCCCCACCGCCCGCGGCCTCTGGGGTCGGCGGTGCGCTGGTCCCATGACGGCTTCCGCACCGCGTAGAAGATGAGCGGCCCGGTAGCTGCGCACGACGTGCGGCTGCTTCGTCCGCAGCCGCATGGCCGCGGCGAACATCATCATGTACATGATGAGGTAGAGCGCCGCCGCCATGTCGACGAGCAGGATGAACGTGAACACGCCGCCCTTCCATCCGGTCGCGAGTTCGGCGGCGACGAGCGCCGTCGGGACGAGGAAGAAGATCGCGGGGATGATGAACAGCGTGATCGACCCGAGGCCGTAACCGGCCATGGCCGGCAGACTCCGCAGGGAGGCGACCGCGACGACGGTGAGGATCGCGAGCTGCATGAGCGACATGAACTTCTGCGAGGTCACGCCTGGTGCGCCGATCGCCGGTTTGTGCGGGACCGTGTCGAACGGATGCGCCTTCACATGCTCTGGAGACGGCGCGACGGTGCCGTCAGCGCGTCAGCGCGTCTGGGCGCCGACGCCGCCGCCGTGTTCGACGGCTCCCTGATGTCCGTCATGGCTCACCTCTCAGTGCGTGAAGGAGGACACCTGGCCCTCGATCGGCATGGGCGACTCGAGGGCGTCGAGGAACTCGGTGGCCTCCTGGATGTCGAGGAGCAGCGACTCGGCGAGGTTCCGGCTCAAGCCGTTCCGCACCACGATGCGCTGCACGATGAGGTCGGAGATGTCATCGGGCATCGGGTACGCGGGGATGAGCCAGCCCTTCAGGCGCAGGCGCTCCGAGAGGTGGTACAGGTTCCAGTTCTCGGTGTGGCCCTTCTTGAGCTGCCACGCGAAGACCGGGATGTCGGTGCCGTCGTTCCAGAGTTCGAACGCGTCCATCTTCGCGATCTCGCCCGAGAGGTACACCGCGACGTCCTGCGATGCCTGCTGCACCTTGCGGAAGCCGTCCCATCCGAGGCGGAGGAAGAGGTAGTACTGCAGCAGCACCTGCGCGCCCGGCCGCGAGAAGTTCAGGGCGAAGCTCGGCATGTGGCCGCCGAGGTAGGTGACGTCGAAGACGAGTTCCGCCGGCAGGTCGTCGATCGTGCGCCAGACCACCCAGCCGAGCCCCGGGTAGACGAGCCCGTACTTGTGGGCCGAGGTGCTGATCGACACGACGCGATCGACGCGGAAGTCCCACTCGAGGTCGGGCTGCAGGAAGGGGGCGATCATGCCGCCGGATGCGCCGTCGACGTGGATCTTCACGTCGAGGCCGGTCTCCTGCTGGATCCGGTCGAGGGCAGCCGCGATCTTCGCGACCGGCTCGTACATGCCGGTGTAGGTCACGCCCATGATCGCGACGACGCCGATCGTGTTCTCGTCGACGTACTTCTCGAGGTCGTGCCCGTCGAGCACCTTGTGCTCATCGCTGATCGGGACGTACCGCGCTTCGACGTCGAAGTAGTTGCAGAACTTCTCCCAGCACACCTGCACCGCGCTCGAGAGGATGAGGTTCGGCTTCTCGGTCGACTTGCCCTCGGCGCGTCGCGCGAGCTGCCAGCGTCGCTTCAGCGCGAGGCCGCCGAGCATGCACGCCTCGGACGAGCCGATGGTGGAGGTTCCGATGGCGCCTTCCGCGCTCGGTGCATTCCAGAGGCTGGCGATCATCTTCCAGCAGCGCGTCTCGATCGCGGCGGTCTGGGGGTACTCGTCCTTGTCGACCATGTTCTTGTCGGCGGACTCGGCGTACAGCTTCGTCGCGAACGGATCCATCCACGTGCCGACGAACGTCGCGAGGTTCAGGCGGGCGTTCCCGTCGAGCATGGCCTCGTCGTGGACGATCTGGTACGCGGTCTCGGGCAGGGACTCGCCGTCGGGAATCCGGTCCAGCGGGAAGTCCGTCGCCTCGCCCTCTCGCGCGAAGATCGGGTTCAGCTGGTTGCGATCCCCGATGCCGGCGAACGCGTGCCGCGAACGATCCGGAGTGATCGGGTCGTTGCTGCCGCTGCCTGAATGGGATCGTGGCTTGAGATCGGTCATGGTTGTCCCCCCGCGTTCTGCTTCGTCGTGCATGAACATGGGCGCGTCTGAGACGGCAGGGTGGGTGTCGACCCCCAGAAGACGGCCCAAGCTCCGAGTGTGGCCCCGTCGACGGGGGCCGTCAATAGTGCAGATCGTGTGAGACCGGGACGGTGCGAGCCCCCCGGACCGGCGCACGCCGCGCCCGCCCCAGCCGGGCCCGACGGATGGCTAGAGTTGCAGCATGGCCGCTCCCGAGCATCGCATCGGCGCCCGGGTACCCCGGCGCCGGCGGCTCCGCCGGGAGGCCTGGGGCTTCGCGGTGGGCTCGCTCTGCTTCCTCGTCGGCGCCATCCCGTTCTACGCGGGATGGGCGGGTGCCGTCGGCGTCGGCATCACGTTCTTCGTCGGCTCCATCTTCTTCACGCTCGCCGCGTTCGTCCAGTTGAGCCTCAGCGGTCGCCGTGTTCCGAGACGGGGCACCAGCCACGCCGATTTCTGGGACTGGTGGGCGGCGTCAGTGCAGTTCGTGGGCACGCTCTGCTTCAACGTGAGCACCGCGGTCGCGCTGGCTGCCGCCGTCGCCGACCCGACGAAGCTCGGCGCGGGCTGGCGCCCCGACGCGTTCGGCTCGGTCGCCTTCCTCGCCGCGAGCGCCTTCGCCATCGTCGCCACGAAGGATCGCGGAGAGCTCTGGGACCGCGACGCCCGCACGTGGCACGGCACGTGGCTCAACATGCTCGGTTCGATCGCGTTCGCCGTCTCGGCGGTCGGCGCGTACGTCGACCCCGAGACCGGCACGCTCGTGAGCATGTTCTGGGCGAACCTCGGCACGCTGCTCGGCGCGCTCTGCTTCCTCGTCGCGGCGCTGCTCTCGCGACGCGTGATCGACGAGGAGGCAGTCGGTCGATCAGTCGACGGGTGAACCGAGCGCTGTGACGGCCCGCTCGACGTCCGCCCTGGTCGGCAGCAGCTCGATGCGTTCGAACAGCTCGAGCATCGCCGGTTGCATGAGCGCGAGGGTCGCGAGGTCCTCATCGACCGAGTTGAGCATGAAGACGGTCTCATCGGCAGCCGCGACGGTACGGATGCTTCCGGCGACGCCGGCCGCCGCACCCCCCTCATCCCCGACATCGGCGAGCCTGATGGTCGCGGCCGACTGCACCACTGTGCCGAAACGCGCCGAGGGGTGCGAAGCCGTCTGCACCGGCGTCGCCGAATCGATGCCCGACTCCGCGACCGCGGCGAGGTCGACGGTCTCGCCCGCGGCATCGACGACGGTGAGGAAGGCGACTCCCATGGTGCTGCCGTCGGCGGGGGCGTACCAGAGCACGTGATCGACGCCGGGCGGGTGCACGCTCGCGACCCCCATCGCCGCCTCCTCGAAGCGCCCCCGACGTTCGAGGTCGTCGGGAACGGCAGCCACCGAGATCTCGGCGGCCCAGCCGGCTGCGTCCTCCCATGCGAGGTACGGGAAGCCGGGCGGAACGCCGATCCAGAGGTCGTCGTCGAGGTCGATCACGTAGTCGATCACTGCGGAGGCCCCCATTGGAACGTGCCGATGATGCCGTGCCCGAGGCGTTCGAGCGCCCGGGCCTCTTCGCCGCCACGGTCCTCGGCGAGAGCGACGAGCGCGTAGATCAGCTGCAGCCCGGCCTCGCCGTCGCCACCGGGGCGGGGGACCACGTAGTGCAGTGACGTGGACGCGCCGGAACGGTCGCCGTCGAGCTCGTCGGCGTGCTCCTCCCACCGGTACCACGTCGCCCCATCGACCGGGAGTTCCTCGACGCCGGCGACGCCGGCGATCGTGTGCACGGTGCGCGCGAGCGTCGAACCGGTCGCGACCCGCACCGGCACGACGGTGAGCGAAACGGGAAGCGCGCCCCCGGCGAGCGTCTCGACGGGCAGGTGCACACCGATCGCGCGGCGTCGGCGCAGTCCGTCGAACATACGATGCACGTGCTGGCGGATGACGAGCACGACGTCGGCACGCCCGGCCTGGCGGGCACCCGCCGTGGCGAGTTCGGTGAGTTCGGCCTCGCCCGAGGCATCCGCTCGGAATTCGCGCCAGCCGGGCGGGAAGAGCATCGAGAAGGCGATGCCGCGCTGGGCGGGAGCCGTCGTGTCAGGCATCGGTCTCTGTGGCGTTGGTCGTTCGGGCCTTGCTCGCGGCCTCGCGGGCATGGACCTCGAGGAGGCGTTCGTCGAGGGTCTCGCGGATCTTGCGGTTGGTCTTCGCCTTGCGAATGAGGTCGACGCGCTCGACGGTGAACGGATCGGGTTCGCGTTGCGGCACGTCCGTGCGGCGGAGGGTGACTCTTCGGATGATCATGGCGAGGATCGCGACGAGCACGATGACCGAGCCGATCCAGTGCCAGCCCCAT
The DNA here is from genome assembly GCF_001429165.1 of Agromyces sp. Root81. Taxonomy (GTDB): domain Bacteria; phylum Actinomycetota; class Actinomycetes; order Actinomycetales; family Microbacteriaceae; genus Agromyces. Next base: position 1,366,187 of record NZ_LMIR01000002.1, on the reverse strand, counting down.
GTGCGGTCGCCGTTCGCGAACGGGCTCGGCTCGGGGTAGGTGCCGGCGAACACGAGCGGCAGCAGGAGGAACACGGTGCAGAAGTGGGTGAGCGTGTTCGAGAGGAGGGGGCCGTGCCGTTCATCGACGTTGCGCCAGATCAGCACCGTCGTGAGGAGCGGCAGGCACCCGACGAGGATCGTGATCCATGACGGCAGCGGGATCATGGGGAACGGTTGGTCCGAGTCCCACGCCGAGGTGCCGGTGACCTCGTTGGGAATCCCAGACGCGAGCATGTTGACGATGGTGATCGCGATGAACACGCCCGATGCGATCAGCCCGAGGCTGACGGGCAGCCATGCGCGCGTCACCCGGCCCTCGCGGCGTTGGTCGGCCTTGTCCCCGACGTCGTAGTCGGTGACCCAGCCTGAGCGTGGTTTCACTGGGCGAAGACCCCGCGGAGGTCGGCGTAGTCCGGGAGCTTGGCCGAGCCCATGAAGTCGAGGTTCGCTGCCCACGTCATGCCGGACTCGAACTTGTTCGCGATCGCCGAGAACGCTGACGGCGCCTCAGCGGCGACGTTGTCGGACGCTGCCCACGCCTGAGCCGCTGCGGTGCCTCGGCCGCCACCGCCGAGGATGAACTCCGCGAAGCTCGACACGCTGTTGTGCCCCCCGCGCAGCAGGTTCATCCTCGGCCGGGCGAGGAACAGGTCCTTCAGGCGGAACTCGGTCATCAGGCCACCGTACTTCAGGTTCGCGGCGACGTTCATGGCACCGTTGCCGATGGACTTGAACACGTTGCCGGTGCCGGTCGCCAGCATGCGGAGGGGGCCGCCCGACAGCGGTGTGTACGCCCATCGCGGCATGCCCGTGCGGAGCGAGGTGCGCAGGATGCCGCGCCCGGTCGAGAACAGGGCGGAGGTGCCTCGGAGCCCGGCGAGACCGCCGCGAGCCCCCTGGATCAACGGCCTCGCGAACGGGATGAGCCCGATGATCGACATCGTGAGATCGAGCCAGTTGCCCCGGCCCTTCGCGAACTTGAGCAGGTTGATCGTGAGCATGACCGCGGCCACGACGGCGCCGATCGCGGCGATCGCGAGAGCGATCGGGCCGGTCACGAAGAGCGCGACCACCGCGAGTCCGACGGCGATCCAGCCCAGGATCGGAAGGAGGTCCTCACCCCATGCGTCGCTGTTGTCGGCAGCGTCGAATGCGTCCTCGATGCCGTCGACGGCATCGTCGTAGGCGTCGGACCACGTGGAGAACGCGCGGTCGAAGCGACCCCAGAGGCCGTCGAGTGACGACTCGGCCCGTCCGGCCGCGCCTTCGGCGGCGTCGAGCTCGCTTCGCGCCTCGAGCTTCTGCGCGTCGGAGACGTCGGCCTCCCATGGCATCTGCGTGCCGTGGTCGCGCACCGTGCGACGTGCATCGGACTCCGCCTCCCGGGCCTCGGCGAGGTCCTGGTGTGCGGTCTCGATCTCCTCGATCAGCGGATGTATCGTGCGCTGCGCCGCCCCGAGTGCGACCCCGTAGGTCTTCAGCACGGCACCGGTCTCGTCGTAGCGGATCGCGGCCTTCTCGAGGTCGGGGTAGGTGTCGGCGGCCTTCTCGCGGATCTTGTCGACCGAGACCGCGATGGCGATGTCGCGCGTCCCCTCGCTGATCTTCTTCAGCTGCGATGCCGTGCGGCTCATGATCGTCGCGGCCGAGACCAGGTCGCGGCCGCGCTGCTGGATGTCGTCGGCGTGACCGTCGAGGCGGCGCAAGAGGTTGCGCTCGGGGGAGACGAGGCTCATGTGCTGCTGCTCCTTAGGCGGGCTCGTGCGCGGCGGGATCGTTGTCGGGACCGTTCGACTGCATGGCGGCAGCCGCCTCGGAGTCCCAGTCCCTCCAGCCGTCGATGACGTCCTGCAGATGGGTGCGGATCTCGTCGAGGCTGCTCGAGAGCTCGTTCCTCGTGTTGTTCCAGTCCGACTCGAAGTCGTCGACGCGGGAGCGCAGGGACCCTCGCTCGTCGGGGCGACCGACCGCGTCCTGCAGGCCGGATGAGACCTCGCTCGCCTCGTCGAATTCGGTGATCGCGCTCGACAGGCCGCTGAGCACCTCGTCGAGCGCCTGCATGTTCAGGTACACGTCGGGCACGTCTGCTCCTCCCCCCTCGCCACGCGGCGATCGGACATCGTTCACGAGCCTATGACGGCCCACGCGACCGCGAGAATGGGGAGGACTGCCCATCGGCGGCGGGCGGCGGCATCCGCTCGGTTCGGTCGCTCGCGCCCGGTCTGGTAAGCTGGCTCGTTGGCTGGGCACTTCCACTGCCCATGCCGCGACACTCCCCATCGGCAGCGTCCATCGAAACTACGCGAGAGATCGCGGATCTTCGCATGGGGAAGGTCAGCAGACAAGAGACCTTGGGAGGGGCATCCGCCCCTCGGTATTGGAGGAAACCAATGGCAGCAGTGTGCCAGGTGACTGGAGCCGTTCCCGGCTTCGGGCACAACATCTCGCACTCGCACCGCCGGACGAAGCGCCGCTTCGACCCGAACGTGCAGAAGAAGACCTATTTCGTGCCGTCGCTGCGTCGCAGCATCACCATCAACGTGTCCGCCAAGGGCATCAAGGTGATCGACGCTCGTGGTATTGAGGCAGTGGTCAAGGACATGCAGGCACGTGGGGTGAAGCTCTAATGGCGAAGGCACAGGACATCCGGCCGATCATCAAGCTTCGGTCGACCGCCGGCACCGGGTACACCTACGTGACCCGCAAGAACCGCCGCAACAACCCCGACCGCCTCGTGCTCAAGAAGTACGACCCTGTAGTGCGCAAGCACGTCGACTTCCGAGAGGAGCGCTAAGAATGGCGAAGAAGAGCAAGATCGCGCGCAACGAGCAGCGCAAGGTGATCGTCGAGCGGTACGCCGCGAAGCGCCTCGAGCTGAAGAAGGCGCTCGTCGACCCCAACGGCACCGACGAGAGCCGCGAGGCCGCTCGCAAGGGCCTGCAGAAGCTTCCCCGCAACGCGTCGCCGGTCCGCCTGCGTTCGCGTGACGCCATCGACGGCCGCCCCCGTGGCGTGCTCACCAAGTTCGGTGTCTCGCGTGTTCGCTTCCGCGACATGGCGCACCGTGGCGAGCTGCCCGGCATCACCAAGTCGAGCTGGTAACAGCAGTAGCTTCACGCTTCACCGAGAGGGGCGTCCGGGGTTTCCCCGGCGCCCCTTTCGCGTACCCGGCACCGTCGGGCGTGACCGAAATCGATCGAGGATGGCGCGACACGCCGAGGCGAAGGTGCTCGAAACGGCCGGAAATCCGCGAGATTCCGGGGAACTCTGCTACATTCAAGGCGGCCCGATCGGCCACGGGGGCGGTTGAACGATCGTTCCCGAGAACTCACAAATGCTGTACCGAACAGCGAAGGTCCGAGGAGGACATTCAATGGCTGACAAGTCGCTCAACAAGACCGAGCTCGTCGCGAAGGTCGCTGCGTCGACCGGACAGAGCCAGGCCACCGTCGACGCCGTTCTCGGCGGCCTCTTCGAGGCGCTCGCCGAGTCCGTGGGCTCGGGCACCAAGGTCTCCATCCCGGGCTGGCTCGCCGTCGAGCGCACGCACCGCGCTGCGCGCACCGGCCGCAACCCGCAGACCGGTGCCGAGATCCAGATCCCGGCCGGCTACTCGGTCAAGGTCTCGGCCGGCTCGAAGCTCAAGGCTGCTGCGAAGTAACTGCGACTTCCCGAAGGGGCGTACGGCGAGAGCCGTGCGCCCCTTCGTCGTTCCCGGCACCGGCTCTGGGCTGACGCACGGGCAGCGCCGTCTCGGCTGGTTCCCGTGCATCCTGAGTCCGCTCTGAGCGGGTACACGGGCAGCGACGTCTCGGCTGGTTCCCGTGCATCCTGAGTCCGCTCTGAGCGGGTACACGGGCAGCGACGTCTAGGCTGGTTCGGTGCCCCGCTCCGTGCGAGTGCTCGGCCCTGCCGCACTCATCGCCGTCGCCCTCGTCGCGACGTTCGCCGGCCTCGCCTACGGCGGGGGAGCGGCTGAACAGCTGATCCAGGATCCCGGGCCCGTCGCCCGCTATGGCGTGCCGGTCGCGAAGCTCTTCGTGAACCTCGGCGCTGCCGGCATGATCGGCGCCCTCGTGCTCGCGGTCTGGGCGCTCAGTCCGAAGCGACGCGAGTTCGACCTGGCGCTCGACGTCGCCGCGGCATCCGCTGCCGTCATGACCGTCGCGAGCGCCGCGACCGGCCTCTTCACCTTCCTGCTCGTGACGGGCGTGCCCTTCGACCTGAGCGACTCGTTCGGGCAGAAGCTCGGCCAGTTCGTGACGACGATCCCGCTCGGCCAGGCCTGGCTCACGACGACGCTCGTGGCCGCGGCCGTCACCGTGCTGTGCTTCGCCGTGCGCAACCACACCGCCCTCGTCTTCGTGACCGTGCTCGCGGTCGCCTCGCTCGTGCCGCTCGCCCAGCAGGGCCACGCCGCCGGCGCCGCCGGTCACGCCGCCGCCGTCACCGGGCTCGGCCTGCACCTCGTCTTCGCCTCGGCGTGGCTCGGCGGACTCGTCACGATCGTGCTGCTGAAGGGCGAGCTCGGCGAGAAGCGACTGCCCGTCGTGCTCGCGCGGTACTCGACCGTGGCGCTCATCAGCTTCATCGTCGTGGCGCTCTCTGGCTACGCGAGTGCCGCGCTCCGCATCGGCGACTGGGACCAGCTGTTCACGCCCTACGGCATGCTCGTCGTCGTCAAGGTGGTCGCCCTCATCGCGCTCGGACTCTTCGGTGCGGCGCAGCGCCGGTTCCTGATCGGGCGGATGTCGCGGGGCGACGGTTCGCGCAACGGATCGTTCTGGTGGCTCGTCGTCGCCGAGCTCGCGTTCATGGGGCTCGCCTCGGGTGCCGCGGCCGCGCTCGCGCGCACGGCGACGCCGGTCTCCGAGGAGGAGGCGGGCTCGCTCGCCCGCACGCCCGCTGAGATCCTCACCGGGGAACCCCTGCCGCCGTGGCCCGAGTGGACCCGGTTCTTCACCGAGTGGAACCCCGACCTCATCTGGCTGCTGGTGTGCGGCTTCGGCATCTTCTTCTACATCGCCGGCGTCCGGCGCCTTCGCAAGCGCGGAGACCGCTGGCCGATCTACCGCACGGTGCTCTGGGTCTCCGGCCTGCTGCTGCTCGTCTACATCACCAGCGGCGGCGTGAACGTCTACGAGCAGTACCTCTTCTCGGCGCACATGCTCGCCCACATGGTGCTCACGATGGCCGTGCCGGTGCTGCTCGTTCCGGGCGCGCCGGTGACGCTCGCGGCCCGCGCCATCCGTGCCCGCAAGGATGGCAGCCGCGGCGGCCGGGAGTGGATCCTGCTCGGCGTGCACTCGAGGTTCGCCGGGTTCATCGCGAACCCGATCGTCGCCGCCGTGCTCTTCGTCGGTTCGCTCTGGGTCTTCTACTACTCGCCGCTCTTCCGCTGGACGATGCTCGATCACATCGGGCACGAGTGGATGATCGTGCACTTCCTCATCACGGGGTACTTGTTCGTGCAGTCGCTCATCGGCATCGACCCCGTGCCGTATCGCCTGCCGTACCCGTTCCGCCTGCTCCTGTTGCTCGGCACCATGGCGTTCCACGCGTTCTTCGGCCTCGCGATCATGTCGAGCACGGGCCTGCTGCTCGCCGACTGGTACGGAGCGATGGGCTGGGGCGCCGATGCGCTCATCGACCAGCAGCTCGGTGGCGGCATCGCGTGGTCGATCGGCGAGATCCCGACGGTGGCGCTCGCGATCACCGTCGCCGTGCAGTGGGCGCGCAGCGACGAGAAGGAGTCGAAGCGCCGCGACCGGCACGCCGACCGCACCGGTGATGCCGAGCTCGACGCGTACAACGCGCAGCTCGCGGCGATCGCCGAGCACGACCGCCCGCAGTAGCGAGCGCTACCTCAGCTGGATGGCGATGTTGCCGTCGGGCGCGATCGTTGCCGAGAGCGCGAGCGAGAAGGTGCGGTCCTCCTCGAGCGTGTAGCGGTGCCCGTCGAAGAGCGACTGCACCTCGACGGAGATGTGGGCGACGCCCTCGGTCGGCGGCATGTCGAACGACGACTCGCCCGGCGTGAGCGTGACCAGCGGCATGCTCACGATGCTCCACACCGGGTCGCCGACGACGCGATCGTCGATCTCGATGCCGAACGGGCACTCGGCCGGCTGCAGCACGGGCTGCGCTGCGCACTCGTTGAGGAACTCGTCGACCTTCACCTGCACGCGCTCGACGAACGCGGCGGTCGGCTGGGCGTCGACGGTGACGCCTGCGCGCGCCGAGACGTCGGCCTGCAGCGTGACGGGCACGGCCTCGAGCAGCGGCGAGGTGTACGAGAACTCGTAGACCGCGGGTGCGATCGCGATGTACGGGGTGACCTGGGTGAACGCCGTCAGCTCCTCGCCCGACTTGGTCGCACGGGCGTCGAGGGTGAGCGTGCCCACCGTGAATGTCGGATTGTGCGCGGCGGTCACGTCGATGACGGCGAGCGGGCTGACCGCGAACTCCCAGCGGTTGAGCACACCGTACAGCGGTTCGATGGGGCGCACGTCGAAGGACGACTCGATGATCGCGTCTTCGAGGCGGTACGTGGCGGTGACGGTGTGCGTGCCGTCGTCGTGCGCGACGTCGTTCGTGATGCGCACGTCTTCGGGGCCCGACTCGACGACGCCGGTGCGGAGCATGGCGGTCGAGACGTTCGCGGGCAGGCCGAGCGCTGCGAGCTCGGCCTCGTCGAGGGCGACGCCCGGGGTCGTGGATGCCTCGGCGATGTCGTCGTTCGCGATGGCGGTGAGGTAGCGCTCGATGAAGCTCGACGAGCCGTAGATCGTCAGGTTCAGCGCGCCGAGGGCGGCGAGGAAGGCGCCCGCGAGCAGCACCGCGAGTCCGGCCCAACCAGCGACGAACAACGGCGAAACTCGACTGCCGCGCACCCCGGAGCTCCCCACCCGCACAAGTGTACGATGCCCGCGGCCGGGGCGACTGAGGATATCCCCAGTGCCGTTCGGGCGCGGCGGCGAGCCGGTTACAGTGGGAGCGCCGTGCGACGCCCGCCCGCGGCATCCGCTCGTCGAATCGAAAGCGCCACAGTGCAGAACGTGACCCTCAGCCGTGAACAGGCGGCGGTGTTCCAGGCGATCGAAGGCACCCGTGAGCACGTCTTCGTCACCGGCCGCGCCGGTACCGGCAAGTCGACCCTGCTGAACCACCTGAACTGGAACACGCAGAAGCAGATCGTGATCTGCGCCCCCACTGGCGTGGCTGCGCTGAACGTCGGCGGCCAGACCATCCACTCGCTGTTCCGGCTGCCGATCGGGGTCATCGCCGACCACGTCATCGACCAGAACGACACGGTGCGCAAGATCCTGAACGCGATGGACACCCTCGTCATCGACGAGGTGTCGATGGTCAACGCCGACCTCATGGACGCGATGGACCGCGCGCTCCGTCAGGCCAGGCAACGCCCGCTCGAGCCGTTCGGCGGCGCGCAGGTCGTGCTCTTCGGGGACCCGTACCAGCTCGCGCCAGTGCCGGGGGACGCCGACGAGCGCGCCTACTTCGCCGACACCTACGACTCGATGTGGTTCTTCGACGCCAAGGTGTGGCGCGAGACAGACCTGCGCATCTTCGAGCTCGGCGAGATCCACCGTCAGCACGACGACGAGTTCAAGCACATGCTGAACGCCGTGCGGCACGGCATGGTGACCGCCGAGATCGCGGGCGTGCTCAACAGCGTCGGTGCCCGACGGCCGCTGCCCGAGCAGGGCGCGATCACGCTCGCGACCCGCAACGACACCGTCAACCGCATCAACCGCACGCAGTTGCACCGACTGCCGGGCCAGTCGCAGGGCAACGAGGCCGAGGTGAACGGCGACTTCGGCGGCCGGGCGTTCCCCGCCGACGAGAACCTCGAGCTGAAGATCGGCGCCCAGGTGATGTTCCTTCGCAACGACACCGCGATCGGCCCTGAGGGCCAGCGATGGGTGAACGGCACGATCGGCACGGTGACCTCGCTCGACCGGGCGGTGCGGGTCGACGTCGACGGCGAGGAGCACGAGGTCGAGCAGGTCACGTGGGAGAAGTACAAGTACACGTGGGACCCGAATCGCAAGAAGCTCGAGAAGCAGATCGTCGCGGAGTTCACCCAGTTCCCGCTGAAACTCGCATGGGCGGTTACGATCCACAAGTCGCAGGGCGCGAGCTACGACACCGCCATCGTCGACCTCGGCCAGCGCGTCTTCAGCCCAGGCCAGACCTACGTCGCCCTGAGCAGGCTCACCTCGCTCGAAGGGCTCTACCTCGCCCGGCCGCTCCGCCCGAGCGACATCATCGTCGACCGGAACGTCGAGCGTTTCATGTCGGGCGCCGATCGCGAGATCACGGCTCCGAAGCGCTGAGCGCGCGCCGGTTCCGCGCACTGGCGGATGTGGATCAGCCGTGCATCCGACGGCACCGGCCCGCCGGAAACGGGCACTGCCTCCTCGGCGGGTTACAATTTCACCGGACACACGGCTGAGGGGAGCTAGGTGGCTGGCCAGAACAGGGTCGCACGGCGGCGGGGGTTCCTCGCCGTCCTACTTGTCGGAGCGCTCGGACTGTCGGGGTGCACCGGCGGAGCAGTCGACCCTCTGGCGGCGCTCGATCCCGTCGACACGGCATTCGGCGACGAGCTCTCCGGCCAGCTGCAGGCGGTGCTCGACGAGGCGGTGGCGCTCAGCGGTTCGAGCGGCGGCGTCGCCGGGGCCTGGGCGCCGTGGTCGGGGGAGTGGACCGGCGCGACGGGCGTGGCCGATTTCGGCGAGGAGCCCGCACGGGTCACCGTGGACTCCGAGTTCCGGATGGGCACGCTCACCACAGAGGTGACGTGCACCGTGCTGCTGCGCCTCGTCGACGAGGGGCAGGTGGGGCTCGACGACGAGGTCGACGCCATCGTCGACTGGGTGCCGGGGCTCGACGGCATCACACTCGGCCAGCTCTGCGCGCACACCTCGGGCATCGCCGACTACTACCCGGGACTCCGGCCGCACTTCGTCGCCAACCCGGAGCGCGTGTGGCCGCCCAACGAACTCCTCTCGAGCGGCCTCGCGATGCCCCGCACCGGCGAACCCGGTGAGCACTGGGCGTACTCGCGCACCGGGCTGCTGCTGCTGTCGATGGCGCTCGAGCGCAGCACCGGCCGCTCGTGGAACGACCTCGCCGAGCAGTACGTCTTCGGGCCGCTCGGTCTCGAGCACACCTTCCTGCCCTCGCCGACCGATACCGGGCTCGACGGCGGCCTGGGTGCGTACTCCGCGGCGCTCGCGGCGGACGGCACGGCCGACTGCGCCGTGGTCCGCGACGACAGCTCGCAGTCGAGTTCGATCGGCGGCGCAGCAGCCGGCGCCGTGTCGAGCCTCGAGGACACGCGCAGGCTCAGCGAGGCGTTCGCGACCGGCGCCCTGCTCGACGAGGGCACGACCCGCACGCAGTGGACCACGATCCCGCCGGGCGGCGACGCCCCGGCCTGGCAGGGCTGGGGGCTCGGCGGAGCCGAGTACGGCCCGATGCGCGGCCTCGCCGGCGAGTCCACCGGCGTGCTGACGGCGGCCTTCACCGACCCGAAGAGCGGGCTCACGGTCGTCGTCGCGCTCAACAACTCCACCTCGGGCGGGGACTTCGCTCGCGAGACGGCCTTCGCCCTCGCCTCGCTCGCATCGAAGTCGGCCGCGGCACCCGAGCACGAGCAGCCGGCCATCGAGCTGCCGTGGTCGTACGAGCAGGCGACGACCAGGATGCATGAACTGGCGAAGTGCCCGAAACCGGATGCCGCCGCCGCACCTGCGACCGAGGCGGAGCCTGCTCCCGCGGGCTGACGACGACGGAGGCGCTGATGGCGGAGCTGAGCTGCACGGGGATCACCTCACTCGACGGTTACGTCAACGATGCCTCGGGCGGGTTCGACTGGAGCGCGCCCGATGCCGAGGTGCACGCGTTCATCAACGACCTGGAACGCGAGATCGGCACGTACCTGTTCGGCCGGCGCATGTACGAGGTGATGCGGGTCTGGGAGGAGCTGGGCGACGATCCGTCGACCTCGCCCATCGAGCGCGACTACGCGGCCATCTGGCGCGGGGCCGACAAGATCGTGTACTCGACGACGCTCGCCGAGGTGTCGACGCCGCGCACCCGACTCGAGCGGACCTTCGACGTCGATGCCGTGCGCCGCATGAAGTCCGAGGCGTCTCGCGACCTGTCGATCGCGGGTCCGACGCTCGCCGCCGAGGCGATCAGGGCCGGGCTCGTCGACGAGATCGGGCTGTTCGTCACCCCGGTGATCGTCGGAGGCGGCACCCGGCTCCTTCCGGATGGAGTGCGGCTCGATCTCGAGCTCGTCGATGAGCGCCGCTTCGCGAGCGGCGTCGTCTTCCTCAGGTACCGCACGCGGTAGCAGGCCGCGGGCGGGCAGGGGCCCGCGGCATCCGCGCGGGGCGATTCCCACTCGGCAGGTGAGGAATCTTCGCGACACCACTAGGCTGGCGGCGTCCTCATTCCGATGTCGGACGAAGGAGTTGAGCCGTATGTGCCGTTGGCTTGCGTACGCGGGGGAACCGCTCCAACCATCGCTCGTGATCCTCGACGCGCAGCATTCGCTCGTCGCGCAATCGCTCGATTCGCCGCTCGGTGCCGAGACGGTGAACGGCGACGGCTTCGGGTTCGGCTGGTATCCCGTCGGTTCGACGGCGGGGAGCCTGCCGTCGATCTTCCACAGCGTCGAACCGGCGTGGAACGACGAGAACCTGCGCGAGATCACCGACGCGGTCGAGAGCCCGCTGTTCTTCAGCCACGTCCGCGCCGCCGCCGGGCCGCCGATCCAGCGCACCAACTGCCATCCGTACCGGTACGAGAACTGGCTCTTCATGCACAACGGGGTGATCCACGGCTTCCATGAGATGAAGCGCGACCTCACCTTCGCGGTCGACCCGGCGCTGTATCCGCACATCATGGGCACGACCGACTCCGAGGTGCTGTTCCATCTCGCCCTCACCTTCGGCCTCCAGGACGACCCGGTCGCCGGCATGACGAAGGCCGTGCAGTTCGTCGAGGAGACCGGTCGCAAGTACGGCATCGACTTCCCGATGCAGGGCACCATCGCCCTCGCCGACGGCGCCTCGATCTGGGCCTTCCGGTATTCGTCGGCGGGGCGGTCGCGCACGCTCTTCCACTCCGTCGACATCCCGACGCTGCAGGAGATGTACCCGGATGTCCCGCGCCTGAAGCTCTTCGGCCAGAACGCGCGCGTGGTGGTCTCCGAGCCGCTCAACGACCTGCCCGGCGCCTTCCTCGAGGTGCCGGAGTCGACGGTCGCGATCCTCGGCGCCGAGGGGTACCACTACGAACCGTTCATGGCGAGTGCCGTGCCGGCCTGACCACCGGCCGCGGTCACGCTCGACCCCACCGGTCCCGCTCGCGCCCGACCCTCCGGCTACGCTCGTGCTCGGGAGGCACGGATGACTCGTCTGCGGGCCGGCTCGGCCGGGCTGGCGATGATCGCCGCTGTGGCGCTGATGTCTGGGTGCACCCCCGATCTTCGCACCGGCCCGTTGCGCACAGATCCGGCTTCGCCGGCCCCGGTCGTCGAGCCGCAGCCGGACACCCCGGCCGCCGTGGCCGACGCCCTCGACTGCCGCTCACCCTCGGGCCCGCTCTCGCCGACGGCGGGTGCCGAGCCGATCCCGCCGCCCGGCGCCGTGCCCGAGGGGTTCGTCGTCGTCGCGGCCCACGCCTGCGGCGTCGAGGTGCGCGAGACCGGAAGCCGCGACGGCGCCCTCCATGTCGTCGCGCTCGTGACCCGCTACGAGGGCGACTTCGGCCCACTGCTCGCCGCGCTCGGCGCCCCGGATGAGGTGGCGCCGCCCGACATGGCGTGCGCACTGTCGATGGAGATCGTGCCACCGCTCTGGCTCGAGGGCGCGGACGGGAGCGTCGTCTCAGTGCGCTCGCCCGTCGACGGCTGCATGAAGACGAAGCCCGCGGTCCGCGAGGCGCTCGCCGGCCTCGATGCGGTCTCGATCGGGGAGTGGACACCGCGCGACTGAGGGGCGACCGGCGGGCGACCACGACGCACCGTCGCGTGCAGCAGCAAACACGCCCGCGCCGGGGCATCCGGTGCCATACTGACCTCGGCTGCACCTTGCCGGAGGTCGCCGGGTCGCGAGGCCCGCCCGACCGCACGTTCCACGGCACGTCGTCGGAAGCGGGGATCAGATGAAGAAGTGGTCGGTGGTCGCGATCCTCGGGGCCGCGCAGTTCGTGATGGTGCTCGACGGAACCGTCATGAACGTGTCGATCTCGACCGTCGTCGAGGACCTCGACACCACGGTCACCGCGATGCAGGCGGCGATCACGTTCTACACGCTCACGATGGCGGCGCTCATGCTGCTCGGTGCCAAGCTCGGCGACGTCTGGGGGCGGCGCCGTGCGTTCGTCATCGGTTCCTGCATCTACGCGCTGGGCTCGCTCATGACCGCGCTCAGCCCGAACGTGCAGGTGCTCTTCCTCGGCTGGTCGATCATCGAGGGCATCGGCGCGGTGCTCGTGATCCCCGCGGTCGCCGCGCTCATCGCCGACAACTACGAGGGCACCGACCGCATCACCGCGTTCGCGGTCATCGGCGCGGTCTCGGGCGCCGCGGTCGCGGCCGGGCCGCTCATCGGCGGCTTCCTCACGACCTACGCGAGCTGGCGCTACGTGTTCGTCGGCGAGGTCGTCATCATGTTCTTCGTCGTGCTGTTCACCCGGGTGATCAGCGACCGCACCGCGCGGCAGGCCGCGCACATCGACGTCTGGAGCGTGCTGCTCTCGGCCGTCGGGCTCGTCTTCGTGGTGCTCGGCATGCTGCAGAGCAAGACGTGGGGCTGGATCACGCCGCTGCACTCGCCCGAGATCGGCGGCGTCGAGATCGCGCCGCTCGGCATCTCGCTGTGCGCGTGGCTGATCGTCGCGGGCGCCGGGCTCCTGGCACTGTTCGTGCGGCGCCAACGCCATCTCTCCGCCGCCGGGCGGCAGCCGCTCGTCGACGTCGCGCTGTTCGGGATCGCGCGGCTCCGCAGCGGCCTCTCGGTGCTCGGCGCGCAGTACGCGATCACGGCGGGCCTGTTCTTCATGGTGCCGGTCTACCTGCAGATGACGCTCGGCCTCGATGCGCTCGAGACGGGCCTCAAGATCTTCCCCCTCTCGATCTCGCTCATCCTCTTCTCGATCGTCGGCACTCGACTGTCGCGGCTCTGGTCGCCGCGCCGCATCGTGCGCATCGGCCAGATCGCCCTCGTGCTGAGCTCGATCCTGCTGCTCGCCTCGGTCGACCTCGAACTGCAGAACTTCGCCTTCGGCTTCGGCATGTTCGTCGCGGGCGCAGCGCTCGGCCTCCTCGCCTCGCAGCTCGGCAACGTCAACATGTCGAGCGTCTCCGAGTCGCAGACGAGCGAGGTCGGCGGCCTGCAGGGCGTCTTCCAGAACCTCGGCTCCTCGCTCGGCACCGCCCTCATCGGCTCGGTGCTGATCGGCGCGCTCGCCTCGACCTTCGCGCTCGGCGTCGCGTCGAGCGAGCTCTCGGCCGAGACGAAGGCGCTCGTGAGCGAGCAGACCGAGTCCGGGGTCGCGATCCTCCCGGCCGCAGATGTCGCCGGCATCGCGCAGGAGGCCGGCCTCGACGAGGCCGAGAGCGCCGAGCTCACGCGCATCTACACCGATTCGCAGATCTCGTCGCTGCACACCGCGTTCTTCGCGCTCATCGTGATCGCGTTCTTCGCGCTCTTCTTCTCGCGGGGCATCCCGACCGAGGTCATGGGCCGCAAGCCAGAGAAAGCGGATGCCCCGCCGGTGACGTGAGCCCGGCGGGGACGACGAGGAACGGGGGAGCACCATGAACGCGCACCACGAGGCATCCGATGCCGCCGGATCGGGCCGGAGGGCCGCCGCGCCGCCCGAACCGCTCCCCGATCCCACCGACTTCGCCGCCCGCGCCGAGTGGGGGCGCGCCGCGCGCCGGCGCTCGCCGCGCGCCGACCACGCCGACTGGGCTCCGGCCGCCGACCGGCCCGATCCGGTGGCGCTGCTCGAGGAGCAGGCGGCGAACCGGGTCTCCGAGCTCATCCCGATCCGCCACGCGCGCATGATGGTGTCGCCCTTCACGTTCTACCGCGGGGCGGCACTGATCATGGCCGCGGACCTCGCGCACACGGCCGACTCGGGTATCACGGCGCAGATATGCGGTGACGCGCACCTCTCGAACTTCGGCGTCTTCGGCACCCCAGAGCGCAAGCTCGTCTTCGACATCAACGACTTCGACGAGACGCTGCCTGGACCGTGGGAGTGGGACCTCAAGCGGCTCGCGGCGAGCTTCGAGGTCGCGTGCAGGCACCGGGGCTTCGATGCCTCGGAGCGGCGCGCGGTCACGGTCGCGGCGGTGCGCGGCTACCGGGAGCGGATGAAGCGGGCCGCCGATTCCCGTGTGCTCGAAGCCTGGTACGACCGGCTCGACGCCGACGAGATCGCGGAATGGGTGCGCTCGGAGCGACGCGCCGGGCATGCCGGCAAGCAGCAGGTCGAGCGGGCCGAGTCGACGTTCGCGAAGGCGAAGACCCGTGACAGCATGCGCGCGTTCTCGAAGCTCGTGCGGCTCGTCGACGGCGAACTGCGCATCACCGCCGATCCGCCGTTGATCGTGCCGATCGAGGACCTCAGGCCCCTCGGGCGCACGCGCGAGGAGGACGAGCAGGAGATGCGTCACCTGCTCCACACGTACCAGACCACGCTGCCGATCGCGCGGCATCCACTGCAGGAGTTCACCTACCTGCACATGGCGCGCAAGGTCGTGGGCGTCGGCAGCGTCGGCACCAGGGCGTGGATCGTGCTGCTCGGGGGCCGCGACAGCGAGGACCCGCTGCTGCTGCAGGCGAAGGAGGCGCAGGCGTCGGTGCTCGCGCGCTCCCTCGCGCCGAGCGTGTACGAGGAGCACGGCGAGCGCGTCGTGCGCGGCCAACGGATGATGCAGGCGGCCAGCGACATCTTCCTCGGCTGGCAGCGCGTGATCGGGCACGACGGGATCGCGCGGGACTTCTACCTGCGCCAGCTGCACGACTGGAAGGGCGCCCTCGACGCCGAGGTCATGGTGCCGGCCGGCGCCCGGCTGTACGCGCAGGTCTGCGGCGAGACGCTCGCTCGTGCTCACGCCCGCTCGGGCGACCGGATCGCGATCGCCGGCTACCTCGGCGAGAGCGACCGGTTCGACGAGGCCATCGCCGACTTCGCGGCGGCGTACGCCGACCAGAACGAACGCGACTACCGGGCGTTCGTCGCGGCGGTGGAGTCGGGTCGGCTCGAGGCGGCGCCCGAGGGCTGAGTGCCGCGCGTCATCCCTCCGGCGCCGCACCCGGGGGTTTGCACCCCTCCGGATCCGGGGGAGGGCCCAATGCCGGCACGTCTCGCTGTTCGCCATGCTGAGCCGCATGAGCACCGGAACCAGGACCCCAGCAGCATCCGTTCCCGACTCGTCGCGAGCGAAGGGAGGAGGGATGTCCCCCGGCGCCGGCGGCTCGATCGCAACGCGAGCCGGGTGGACGTGGGTGCTGCTGTCGTCGTTGGCGATCGCCGTCTACGCCGTCGTGCCCTATCTCACCGCGTCGCTCGCCGCGCTCTCCGAAGACGGCGTGGGACTCGCCCCGAACTACGACGGTCGGCCCTGGTTCGTGCAGCTCGCGTTCTACGTGCACATCGTCGCCGGCGGCATCGCCCTCGTCGCCGGACCACTGCAGTTCTGGCGCGGGCTTCGCACGAGGCATCCGCGGGTGCATCGCTGGACCGGCCGCGGGTACCTCTCCGCAGTCCTGATCGCCGGTGTCGCCGGGCTCGTGATGGCCCCGTTCAACTCGGCCGGCCTCGTGGGATTCTTCGGGTTCGGCGCGCTCGCCGTGCTGTGGATCGTGACCGGCCTGCGCGCCTACCGCTCCATCAGGGCGGGGGATGTCGCGAGCCACCGTGCCTGGATGATGCGCAACTTCGCCCTGACCTACGCGGCGGTCACGCTGCGACTCTGGATCGGCGTGCTCCTCGGAGTCCAGGCGATGCCCGGCGGCGACTTCGACTTCGGGGCCGCGTTCGAGAACGCCTATGCGGCGGTGCCGTTCCTCTGCTGGATCCCGAACCTGATCGTCGCGGAGTGGTTGATCCGTCGCTGCGGGCTTCCGTCGTACGCGCTGCCGATGTCGTCGCGCCAGCCCGTCTCGACGGTGTGATCCGCAGGCCTCGCGTGCCTCTGCACCATGAGACCGGGCCTGCGCTAGGTTGACGTCAGCAAGACCCACGGCGCTGCCAGGGCGCCGATGTCGCTCGCCGGTGATCCCGGCTCGGTCGAAAGGCGTTCGCCATGTACTTCCTCAACTCCGTCTGGGACTGGTTCTGGTTCTGCTTCTGGATCTTCGCCTACGTGGCGTACCTGTTCGCCCTCGTCTACATCCTGATCGACATCTTCCGAGACCACTCGCTCAACGGGTGGCTGAAGGCCGTCTGGGTCGTCTTCCTCGTCTTCGTGCCGTTCATCACGGCCCTGGTCTACCTGATCGCCCGCGGCAACGGCATGGCCGAGCGCTCCTCCCGCAAGCAGGTCGAGTATCAGGAGTACTCCGAGGACGAGATCCGGGCGACGTCGTTCGCGAGCCCGGCGGAGGAGATCACGAAGGCGCAGTCGCTGCGCGATCAGGGCATCATCAGCGACGGCGAGTTCGAGGCGTTGAAGAACAAGGCACTCGGCGGCAAGTTCTGACCCGGAGGGTCGCCGGCGTCAGCCGAGCGGGTCGATCAGCGTCGGATCGGCCGGGTCGACGGCGCGCGAGTTGTTGACCCGCCGGTCGACCTCGTAGTTCGAGATCGACGCGGCAACGCGCTCGGACTCGGCGGTCATGAGGGCGATCATCTCGGCCTTGCCGGGGTCGTCGAGCTTCACCGGCGCGAGATAGTCGTTCCAAGCGGCGCGGTCGAGGAAGACGGGCATGCGGTCGTGCACCTCGCCCGAGGCATCCCGAGCCTCGCGCGTGATGATCGAGGTCGAGACCTCCCACTCCTCGCCGACCTTGCGCGCCGTGTAGATGCCGGCGGCGGCGAGGAGCGGCTGATCGCTGTGCAGGAACCAGGCCTGCTTGCTGCCGGGCTCGCCGGTCCACTCGTAGT
Source organism: Agromyces sp. Root81 (assembly GCF_001429165.1). Lineage (GTDB taxonomy): Bacteria > Actinomycetota > Actinomycetes > Actinomycetales > Microbacteriaceae > Agromyces. The sequence goes on along the minus strand of NZ_LMIR01000002.1, from coordinate 1,348,983 downwards.
AGCCGCGCATCGGCACGAGGCATCGGGATGACGCGAAGGCGCCCTTCCACAGCCCGTTGGTGGCGACCGTCTCGATGCGCGTGTTGAACTGCGGGCGCTTCGACTCCTTCATGAACGAAGGCCGGAAGTTCCACACCGCCGGGTCGACCGAACGCCTGACCTCGCCGGTCTCGCTGTTCTTGCGCTCCCGCACGATCGGCACGACCTCGGTCGGCGCGATGGAGAACTGGGGTCGCCAGTCGCGGTAGTCGCCGCCCTCGGCGACGAACTCCTGGATCAGCTCGTCGATCTTGGCGTCGTTCGCGAATCGTCCGCACATGCGCCCAGTCTGCACCCGGCCGCCGACACGACGCCAGGGAATGGCCCTCCCTCGGCGGGCCTCTGGCCGGCCGAGGGAGGGCGCGATCCGGGTGGGGCTGCCTGCCGGGTCATCGGACAGGGCCAGTGCATCGAGGATCGGCGTGTCGGGTTCGCAGCGCGCCACCACGATCGATTGTCCTCGCGGCGATGCGCGTTCGTCACGCCCCAGTTCAGGGCACGACGGAGTGATCCGGGCGGGACGAGGTGGGGCCGCCGGGCCGGTGAAGGGGTCTCACCAGCCCGGCCATCGATGACCTACGCGGGTAGGGTCGCGGTTCCATCAATGGCGCACGCATTGAGCGAGCGCGTCACTCAGGGGCGAAGAGCGGTTGGCCCCCTCCTGCTCTTCGTCCGGCCATCACGATCGGTAGTGAGGAGGCTGCGAACCCGAATCGCAGTCGCCGCCGCTCGTGGTGGTGGCTCGAGGCTACCACTAAGACCACCCCCATTAGGGGGGAGACGCGCGGGGGTGAAAGTCGTAGCGCCACGCCGCTCGCGGAATTCATCACACCGGTCGGCCGCTGCCGGGCGGTTATGCCGCCGGAATTGACGAATCCTGACGCAGGTCTCCGCATTGACATCGGATTGTTCGTGGCGATACCCTCCGACGTTAACGCAAAAGGTTTGTGATATTGCGTCCGGTTCATTCAGAGAGGAACGAACGAACGATGATGAGCACAAGAAGGGCGACAGCGCGGCTCGTCGCGGGTGTGTGCGCCCTATCGGTGGCCGTGCTCGGAGGAGCGATCGCTCCGACCCACGCGGAAGCCGCCGACGCATCGGCCACGGATGCCGCGTGGGAACGGGTCTCCGGCCTCCTCGACGCCTACAAGGGCGTCTATACGAAGGACACGCCGCTCGGCACGCCCTGGAACACGAAGTTCAGCCCCGATGGCCCGCTCATGGGTAACGGCACCGTCTACGCCTTCATGGCCGGAGATCGCCAGACCCAGAACATCTACCTCTCGCGGAGCGACATGTGGCGCGACCGTGCGAGCAACGACGGCCAGCAGCATACGGCCTTCGGCGGGCTGACCATCGGCACTTCCAAGGGCGTCGACCTCGCCAGGGGGAAGCCCGTCAGCGTCGCCGGCTCCTGCGCTCCGAACGAGGGGCCGGCCAATCTCGTCGACGGGAAGGACAACACCAAGTGGTGTTCCACCGTGGCGACCAACGGCGGATCGACGACCTTCTGGGCTGTCATCGATCTGGGCGAGGAACAGGACATCTCGCGCTGGGTCGTGAAGCATGGTGGATCGGAAGGGGCGGACCGGATCACCCGCGACTTCCGCCTTCAGTACTCGACCGTTGAGGCGCCGCAAGGCGGAGTGGACGCCGATTGGACCGATGCGGACACGGTGGCCAGCAACACGGCCAATGTCACCGACCGGAACCTGACGACTCCGCTCACCGCACGGTACCTACGGCTGTTGATCACCAAGGCCGAGCAGGGTACCGGGTCGGTCGCGCGGATCTACGGCCTCGAGCTCTACGCAGACCCGGCACCGGCGCCGTCGGAGTTCCGGTACGAGCAGGACATGAAGAACGCTGAGGTGTTCGCGCAATCCGAACGCGGTTTCGCCACCTCCACTTGGCTCTCAGCCAGGGAGAACCTCGTCGTCACGCGCATCGAGAACACGACCACCGCCCCGCTCTCGATCGACGTTTCGAATTGGACCGCGAACGACACCACGTCCGCCGAGGTGCGCGACGATGTGATGGTCGCGAGCAAGACCGGCGTCAGCAAGCCGTCGTCACGGGTGAGTGCCGACGGTACCTGGCCCGGCTGGACCGTGAACGTCGCGATGGCGTCGACCGTGGTCGGCGACGTCGAGACGGTCGTCACGAACGTCGACGCTCGCACCAACAGGACCAGCTTCTCCCTCGACGCGGGCCAGTCGGTCACGGTCGTCTCCGCCGTCGAGGGCGGCAAGGAGAGCGGGAGTGCCAATAGCCTGGCGCAGGCGAAGGACGAGGCGGTCGAGAAGGCGGTTTCACGGACGGATGCCGACGCCATCGCCGAGTCGAAGCAGGCGCATCGCGAGTACTGGAAGCAGTACTGGCTGAAGTCGTTCATCGACATCCAGGACCAGAAGGTGGAGCGGATGTACTACGGCCTGCTGTACCAGCTCGGGTGCGCGACGTCGGTCTCCAGCGAACACAACGCCGGATTGTCCGCCGGCCTGTTCCCATGGACGGCGAACGACAATTCCGCCTGGCAGGGCGACTACACGACCAACACCGACATGCAGCGGCAGGTGCACCCGCTGGTCACGGCGAACCGGCTCGACGGCATCCAGAACTACGTCGATGTGCTCGAGGACTACTGGCCTGAGGCGGAGCGGCGTGCGGAATCGGTGCAGGACCTCAACTGGGTGATCCAGGGCACTGGCCGTCCGGCGCCCTTCACTGCTGGGATCGAAGGCGGAGCGCTGTTCCCGACCCACATCGGGCCATGGGGCGCCTCGACCGAGCAGTACAACGGCTGGAAGGACTACTGGAACTCTCCCGCTGATGCGAGCTCGGTGCTGATGCCGCTCGTGAAGCTCTGGCAGTACAACCGCGACGATGAGTTCCTGCAGGAGCACCTCTACCCGATGCTGCGCTCGGTCGCCGTGTTCTGGGAGGGCTATGTGACCCTGGAGAACGGCAAGTACGTCGTCTACGGAGCCACGCACGAGGGCGTCACCGGTCGGAATCCGATCTTCGACATCGACGCTGCGAACTACATCCTCCGCAACGCCATCGAGGCGGCGAACGAGCTCGGCGTGGACGCCGATCGAGTCGCCGCATGGCAGCACATCCTCGACAACATGAGTCCCCAACCGACGTTCCTCTACAACGGCAAGACCACGATCAGTGATGTCGAGGGGCGCACCCAGGGCGACCCGGGCCCGACGTTCGACGGCAATCCGGTGACGATCCAGAGCGTGTACTACTACGACGCCGTCGGCATGAGCGCTTCGCCCGAGATGAAGGAGAAATATCTCAACTACCTCGACGTGAAGAACGCCATCGGCAACGCTCGACGCCTCACCAGTGCGACGCGACTCGGATACGACATCCACGAGATCATGGATCAACTCAAGATCGGGTCGATCGATCCCGCGCCCAGCGACTGGACCGGCATGCGCGGCAACAACACGATCGGCGACATCGGTGCGGCCAATCTGCTCGGTGTCGTGCAGGACTCGCTCCTGCAGAGCAACGAAGGCTTCCTGAACGTCTTCGCGAACTGGTACGACGACCAGGAGGCGAGCTTCAGCCGCCTCCGCGCCAACGGCGCCTTCCTCGTGGACGCCACGCAGGACGCCACGGGCACGGCCACCTTCGTCGGCGTGCTGAGCGAGCAGGGCGAGGAACTCTCGATCCTGAATCCCTGGCCGGGGCAGAAGGCTGCGATCTTCGAGGACGGCAAGGAGATGAAAGCCACCATTGCGCAGAATTCGTTGGGCGACGTACTCACCGTGCCCACCGAGGCAGGCTCCTACTACGAGGTCCGCATCGTCACGGATGACACGGCGCCCGTCATCGACGTGCAGGTCGCACCGACCGAGAACGAAGACGGGTGGGTCGGGGCTGAAGCCACGGTCACGGTGACAGCCGCAGACGATGAGAGCACTGTCTCCTTCATCCAGACGGCGGTGGAGGATGCCGAGTGGGCGGACTACACCGAGCCGCTGGTGCTGGGCGAAGGCGAGCATGAGGTGAAGGTCCGCGCTTCCTCTGACGGCGGGCTGGCAGAGCACACGGAGTCGGTGCGTGTCGACCTCACTGCCCCCGCGGTGTCGGCGAAGCTCGCCCCGGGGCGCAAGCTCACCATCTCGGCCTCCGACGACGGATCGGGGGTCGATCACATCGAGTACTCCGTCAACGGAGGCAACTGGAAGGTCTACGACGGTCCCGTGAAGCTGCGGGGTCCTGCGCGGGTGGTCGCCTATCGCGCCGTCGACAGTGTCGGGAATTCCAGCGAGGAGCATCGCCTGAACCTGCCGAAGTGATCGCGATGCCGGTCTGACACGACGAGCGGGTACGTTCATCCTGATCAGGATGAACGTACCCGCTCGTTCGCGCCGCACTGGTGTTCGGCGGTTGGACGCCGAGTCGGGTTCGGCGTCAGGGCGCCGAGAGCCTCAGCGCGAGCGAACGCGCTTCGGGTCGGAGCATCGCGTCCGGCCAGACATCCGGACCGCACGCTCGCGAGCCGAGCCCGTTCTGCGCTGCATCGATGTAGAGATGGTTCGCAGTGCTCGGCGGGAGTTCGTGAGGGTGCGCGGCCCCAGCGAGTACCTCGGCGGTGTATCGCGAGAGCGTGAACCCGGGCAGTCGTCCCGACGAATCAGCGGCTGCATCGAGTCGCAGCCACGGTCGTTCGCCGGCGCCGAGTTCGAGGGTGCGCAGCTCGGAGCGGTGTCCGTTCTCCTGCGGGCGCGAGTACTCGAAGCCGAGCTCGTCGATGCCGGCCGAGAATCGGCCCACCCGTGCGGCCTGGCGGCTGTCGGGGTAAGACTCGCGAGGGCCCGTGCCGAACCAGGTCGCTCGATCGACGTCTCGCTCGAGATCGAAACGGACGCCGATGCGAGGCCAGAGGATCTTCCACCCGGCGCTCGGTGCGATGTCGATCCGGAGCCACAGTTCCGCGTCGAGGAGCCGCCACGTCTCACGGATCGTTCCTCCGGTTCGGCGATCCGGCCCACCCCAGCGTCGAAGCACCGAGAGGCCGTCCGCAATACCCGCCGCGTCGATCACCCGCATCGAGAGATGGTCCAGGCGCGCCCCGGCCCAGTCATCGGCATGCGGCGCGGCCATGACCCCCATCCGATCGCCGAACGTCGGGGCGTCGATGTCGTAGCTGCCGAACATCTCACGTCGGTCGTTGTCGGTGGGTGCGCGCCAGAGTTGAAGAGTGGGGCCGTCGATGCGGCGGCCGGCGATCGATACGAGGCGCCCATAGTGGAACTCGGCGTCGCCCAGGACGGTCGTCGCCGGCACCTCCCCGCGTTCGATCGCGGCCGGGGCTTGAGCCCGCGGAGCGCGGAGGGGCGGGGCTGTGACCGTGACATCGACCTGCGCGAACATCACGACGTGTCCCGCCGGTGCCCACTCCCGGTCGTCCGCCGTGACCGCCTCGACGGTCAGCCAGAGCTCGCCAGCCGTGCCGGAGAATCGAGCCGCTTCGAGATCCAGGCGTCCTTCGGTTCGTTCCCCGGGACCGACGGCGGGAAGATCCAGGACGCCCTCCGCGACCAGCTCACCATCGCGTTCGAGGCGCCAGACGAAGACGAGATCGGACGTGTCGGTCGAGTGACGCCGGTTCACCACGGATACCGCGACTCCGTCGTCGTGCCTGCTGAGCTCGACCCGCACGGGAGCCGACACCTGCGCGAACTCGTGGAGCGCTGGCGAGGGCACATCGTCCGATCGCACGAGTCCGTCGAGCACGAAGTTGCCATCGTGATAGATCTCGCCGAAGTCCCCGCCGTATGCGAAGAACTCCCGCCCGTCGGCGTCGCGCCGGCGCAGCCCGTGATCGCGCCATTCCCAGATGAAGCCGCCGTGGTACCGGGGGTGGGACCACGCGAGCTCCTCGTACTGATCGAGACCACCGGGGCCGTTGCCCATCGCGTGCGCATACTCGCAGAGCAGGAAGGGCTTGCTGCGCTGTCGAGCGGATTCCGCCGGCGAGCAGTCCATCAGCAGGGAGGTGGCGTCGTGGCGCACCACGGCCTCTGTCTCCACGAGCGAGCTGTACATCAGCGAGTACACATCGGTGTACGCCCCGACATGGTCGCCTTCGTAGTGGACCGGTCGCTCCGGGTCGCGATCATGGACCCATGCCGACATCTCGGCGAGATTCTGGCCGGTACCGGACTCGTTTCCGAGTGACCACATGATGATCGACGGGTGGTTCTTGTCACGCTCGACGGTGCGCACGATGCGGTCGAGGCAGGCGTCGCGCCACAGGTGGTGCTCGGCCGGGTTCTCGGCCCATTCGCCGGTGGCGAAGCCGTGGGTCTCGAAGTCGTTCTCGAGCATGACCCAGAACCCGAGCTCATCGGCGAGGTCCAGCACTCGAGGATGCGGGGGATAGTGGCTCGTGCGGAAGGCGTTCACGTTGAACGCCTTCATCATCAGCAGGTCGGCCCGCACCCACTCCTCGTCGAAGACGCGGCCGCGGTCGGGATGGGTCTCGTGGCGATTGACGCCGTGGAACACGACGCGCTCGCCGTTGACGAGCAGCTGATCGCCGTCGATGCGGATCGTCCGGAATCCGATGCGCAGTTCGGCTCGTTCACCAACGGCCTGGATGACGGCATTGTAGAGGCGGGGGCATTCGGCGCTCCACGGCTCGACGGCATCCACCTCGATCGGTCCGACGTCGGCCGGAGCGAGCCAGGTCGCACGGACCCCGAGCTCGGAGATCTCGAACGTCATCGGGAACGCGTCGGCAGGGGCGACGATTTCGGGATCGATCGTCCCGACGCCGCGATCGAATCCCGTGCGGAGCCAGACGTCTTCGATGGCACCGGGGGGTCGTGCGATGAGCGTGACGTCACGGAAGATCCCGGGGAGCCACCACTGGTCCTGATCTTCGAGATACGTTGCAGCGGACCACTGGTGGACCCGCACGGCGATGGTGTTCAGCCCCGGCCGCACCAATGCGGTCACGTCGAACTCCTGCATGAGCCTGCTGCCCGATGCGATGCCGACCTCAGAGCCGTTCACCCAGACGCGGTACCGGGACTCGACCCCGTCGAAGCGGAGGACGATGCCGGCCATCGTCGCCCACTCGCGCGGGATGTCGAACTCGCGGCGGTAGTCGCCGGTGGGATTCGCATCGGGGACGAACGGAGGTTCGATGGGGAAGGGGAATTGCGCGTTCGTGTAGATCGGGTGTCCGTGGCGCAGGTCTTCGGTGAGCACCCAGTGCCCTGGGACAATGAGTCGCTGCCACTCCGAGGCGTCGTAGTCGGGAGCAGCGAAACTCTCGGGAGACTCATGCAGCGCCAGGACCTCGGAGGTGCCGGGCAGGCCTGGTGCGCCGGCGAGGAGGCGGAAGTCCCACTCGCCGTTCAGTGAGCGCGTCGGCGCGTCTGTCTGCACCCAGGATCGGGCGGGTCGGCGGAGTCCTGCGCCGGAGGAGGGATCATAGACGTAGTGATTCATCGGATGAATAAGCTAGCAGCCCTGCTGATATGTCCTCCAGAATCCGCGATACAGATGGCCGGATGAGTCATGATGGGTATGTCCGTGGATGCTAATTCCGGGCTGCGGAGAGGATGAGGATGCGTCGCGGAACGAACATGCCGGCCGTGAGCCAGTTCAACCAGACCGTGATTCTCGATCTCATCCGCAGATCCCCGAACGGGATCAGCCGGGCGGAGCTGGCACAGCGAGTGGGCTTGTCGGGTCAGACGGCGTCGAATGTCGCGCGTCGCCTGCTCGACGATGGCCTCATCGAAGAGGCGGGCACGCATATCAACGGCAGGGGCAAGCCCCCCGTGATCATGAAGCTGATTCCGGACAGCCGCTTCGCCGTCGGCGTCCATCTGGACCCGGCGTATGTCACCTACGTGCTGCTCAACATCGCCGGCGACGTCGTCGAGCACCGTCGCACCCGCACACCGTCGGTGATGGATCCTTCGACGGTCGTGGCGGCCATGGCCGACGAGGTTCGCGCACTCGTCGACGCATCCGGGCTCGACCGATCGCGACTCGTCGGCATCGGCATCGCTGCGCCGGGTCCCGTCGACCGGGAGCGGGGGATCATCCTCGATCCGCCCCTGCTGGAGGGGTGGCGGGATGTCGCGCTCCGCGACGAGCTCGCCACGCTCACGAAGCTGCCCGTGTTGTTGGAGAAGGACGTCAACGTCGCCGCCGTGGCGGAGATCTGGGCGGCCGGCGGGGCGGCGAGGAACAACTTCGGGTTCTTCTACTACGGCTCGGGTCTCGGCCTGGGGCTGGCGATCGACGGTGAGGTGCGCAGCGGCTCCTCGGGCAACGCCGGCAATGCCGGGGCGGTCGTTGTGCCTGCCGCGGGCATTCCGAACCGGAGTCGCAGCGACATGCTCGGTCACATCGCCAGTCCTGCGTTCCTGGTCACCCAGGCGGTCGAAGAGGGCGTCCTCGCCGCTGGCGCGGAGGCGGACATCGACGCGTCGTTCGACGAGCTCGTGGCTCTCGCTACTGCACGTGACGAGGGGGCCACGCGCATCATCGCCCGCGCCGCAGAGAACATCGCGGAGGCGCTCGTCGTCGTCATCAACCTCCTCGATCTCGACGTGTTCGTCTTCGGCGGGCCGTTCTGGACGAGCTTCGCACCGTTGGCGCTCGAGGAGATCGGCGAGCGCCTCAACACCTCGCCGCACCGGATGACGCACCTACGAATCAGGGTCGAGACCTCGAGCCTCGGTGACGATGTCGTGGCGATCGGGGCGGCAGCGCTCGTGCTGGATTCGGTGCTCTCCCCGCGCCCCTCTGCGCTCATGATCGCCGAATCCTGAACTCGATCGTCGGTATCCCGGCCTGATCGCCGCAGTCGGAATTCGACGACGAATGCTCATTGGTGCTGCCCGTGATGGTGGCCAGTTCGGCGATCCCGGACGGATCCGGAGACGGCTCTACCGTTCTTGACATCCGACCTTTGCCCGCGTAACATCGGCCGCGAATAGGGCAAAACGTTTGGCTTATTCGCTCCCAGCAATCAACCCGCAACGCACCTGGATCATCAGATCCATCATCAAGGAGGATGAGATGACGCGAACACGCCGCACTGTTGGCCTGGCACTCGCCGCTCTCGGCATGACGGCCGCACTGGCAGGATGTTCGACGACAGCGTCGACCGGATCGGGCGATGCCGATCTGACGTTCATGGTTTTCGAGACGCCCGCACTCGGACCGGAGTTCTGGGATCAGTCGATCGAGAACGCCCTGACCGATCTGCCGGACGTCACGGTCAACAAGATCGTCAGCCCTGGTGGGGACCGGACGGCATACGCCAAGCAGCTGCAGGCGAGCGATCAGTTCCCCGACGTTCTCGCGTCGATCACGCCGCGCGACTTCCTGGAGGCAGGGCTTCTCGAGCCCTTCGACCAGGACTGGCTGGACGAGAACTTCATCCTTCCCGAGGCCAACGACATCGACGGGGGCACGTACATCCCGCCGACGAACTCGCAGGTGCTCCCCCTGGTGTTCTACAACAAGGCCCTGTTCGCCGAGCACGGCGTCGAGGTTCCGGAGACGTGGGCCGAGTTCGTCGCGGCGATCGAGAAGTTCCGCGCGGCAGACGTGACCCCGCTCGAGCTCGCCGGATCCGAGCCGTGGGCGGCGAGCATGCCCCTCGTCGGCCTGAGCAGCGCGGACGTGCTCGGGCAGGACCCGGAGTGGATCCAGAAGCGCTACGCCGGTGAGGTGTCCTTCTCCGACCCGCTCTACGTCGGCGCTCTCGAGAAGGCGCGCGACCTCGTCGAGATGGAGGCCTACGACCCGGCAGCGCTGAGCGTCGACTACGCGACGGCGAACCGGAACTTCCTCGACGGCAAGAGCGCAATGTACCCGATGGGCAGCTGGTTCACGGGGTCGAGCTACATCACCCCCGAGCAGGCAGAGAACATCGGCGCGTTCCCGTGGCCCACCGACGACGGCTCCATCGTCGTCCCCTTCAATGTGGGGGGCACCACTGCGGTGAGTTCGCAGTCGGAGCACGTGGACGAAGCAACGTCATTCGCGAAGGCGTGGTCACTCGATCCCGCGAACCTGACGGTGCTGATCGAGACCGACGGGGCGTACCCGATGTTCAAGGACCGCTCGATCGAGGACTTCGACGTCTCGGTCTCCGGACTCTACCTCGACACGTACGCGTACGTCACCGATGAGAACTCGAAGGTCTCGTCGTTCGGTTGGGTGAACAACAACGACAGTCTCGCGCCGGGTATGAACGACGCGCTCTACGCCCTGTCGCAGGCTCTCTTCTCCGACGGTGACGTTGCAGCGCAGGCCGCCCAGCTCGACAAGGAGTGGGACGCGGCCGTCGGCAAGTAGCCGCTGAGGCCGGGCGGTGTCGCCGCCCGGCCTCGACCACGCTCGACATCCACCCGGAAAGGCACCCCATGTCCACCCGTCAAAGATCACGGTGGGGACTCGCTCCCATCGCGGGCATCGCGATCATCCTCTACGCGGCGTTCCTCCTCTGGCCGCTGGTCTCCAGCTTCGTCACGAGCTTCACGAACAGCAGCCCGCTGAAGGCGACGAGTTCGTTCGTCGGTGCTGACAACTACGTCGAGCTGTTCCAGGACCCGCGCCTCTACCGCACGCTGGGCTTCACGCTCGTCGTCGTCGTCTTCGTCACCGTGGTCTCAAATGCACTGGGCCTGCTGTTCGCGCTGCTGCTGAACAGTCCGAGCAGGAATTACCGCGTCATGCGCACACTGGTGTTCATCCCGCAGGTGCTCTCGGGGGTCATCGTCGCCTTCATCTGGCGATCGGTGCTCAACCAGAACGGACTCCTCAACTCCACACTCCAGAGCATGGGCCTCACCGATGAGGCCGTCTCCTGGCTGGGGACCCCGGAACTCGCGACCTTCTCGATCTGCGTTGTCGTGAGCTGGATGACGATCGCCTTCTCGACGGTCGTCTACACCGCGTCGCTGCAGTCGGTACCGAGCGAGCTCTACGAGGCGGCACGCGTCGACGGCGCCGGGGCGCTGTCCCGATTCCGCAACGTCACCTTCCCGATGATCGCGCCGGGCGTCACGATCAGCGTCACGCTGTGCCTCATCACGACGTTGAAGCTCTACGACATCATCGCCGTGCTTACGGGTGGTGGCCCGGCGAATTCCACCCAGTCGCTCGCGTTCTTCCTGGTGGAGGTCGCATTCACCGAGAACCGATTCGGATACTCGTCCGCGATCGCCATGTTCCTGCTCCTGTTGACCGCGGTGGTCGCGTACTCCTCGACAGGACTGCTTCGTCGACGGGAGGCTCACCTGTGAGCACCATCACACAACCCGAAAAGGCCGTCCGGGCTCATCCCGTGGATGACCCGAATCGCTCCGCTGCGCGCAGATCTCGTGCTCGGGCAGGCATTGCCCGCCGTTCGGCGCATCTCATCGCGGCCTGGGTGGTCACGCTCATCTTCGTCATCCCGATCTATCTCGCGGTCTCCGGCGCGTTCAAGACGCAGGAGCAGATCCTCACAGAGCCGCTCGCCCTGCCCTCGCCGTTCACGCTCGACAACATCGTGGGTGCACTCCAGCGGCCGGATCACCTCATCCAGAGCGGCCTGCTGAACTCGATCCTGGTGACCGTGGCAACGCTCGTGCTGATCATCCCGCTCGCCTCGGCGACGAGTTTCTGGATCTCGGAGCAGCGACCGGTCATCCGTGGCGTCCTCCTGGCTGCGTTCGCGCTCGGGCTCATGGTGCCCCCGCAGGTCGTGCTCCAGCCCATCGTGTCGCTGCTGCAGTCGATCGGACTCGCCAACAGCTACCCGGGCCTGATCCTGTCGAATGTCGGCGGCGGGTACCTGTCCTTCGCCGTCTTCCTCTACGTCGGCTTCCTGAGGACAGTGCCGAGAGAGGTCGTCGAGGCCGCACGCGTCGACGGGGCCGGCGAGCTTCGGATCTGGTGGACGATCGTCATGCCGCTCGTGCGTCCGGCGACAGCGACCGTGGGGATCTTCCTCGGCCTCTGGGTCTGGAACGACTTCCTGAATCCGCTCATCATCCTGGGCCCGTTGCAAGGGCAGACGATCACCACCGGCATCTACCAGTCGGTGGGCACGATCTCCACCGACTACGCGCAATTGTTCGGGGTCATGTTCCTCGCGGCGATCATCCCGGTGGTCGGGTACTTGGTCACGCAACGCGAATTCATTCACGGTCTGATGTCGGGAGCTTCGAAGGGATGACAATGCTCGCACCGGGTGTTCCGGTACTCGATGAGTTGGCAGGCGATTGGGTGGAGGCGGAGGAACTCCCGCACTTGCCTTCCCTGCGCAATCAATGGGGTCAGGCGCATGTGAACGCCGACCTCACCTCACTCTCTTGGCTGGCCCTGCCGCCGTTCAGCGGTGGCTACCGAACCGGGATCCTCAAGGTGGACGGACGGGTACGGGCTTCGGACCGATTCCGCTGGGCACCGTGGGGCGTCGCAAGGTCGAGTGCCATGGATGGCGTCGATGTTGAGACTGAGACGCGCCTCGAGTACGAGGGCGCCCAGGTGCTGTGGCGGATCCTGGTGACCAATACCTCCGATATGGACCGGCGGGTCGACCTCGAGCAGGAGGTGCTCGCGCCGATCGCCTACTCGGATGTGGACTGGGGATGGTTGTACGGCACACCCTGGAGCGCCGGGCATCACCACGACTTCTATGCGACCGAGCGCGTTCGCGCCGACGTGCTGTCCGACCGACCGGGCCAGCCGCACCTCGTTGCGGAGGGCGCGCGCCAGATCCGCCTCGGGCGACCACGGATTCCAGGAATCCAGCGCGACGAGGACGCAGCCCCCATGCTGCTCGACACGGCACTGCCGGCGCACATCACACCCGACTCGCCCTCGCGCACTCGACCCCCTGCCGCGCGCGGGACCGTCCAAGCCGTGCGGGTATCGGGCGAGTGGATCGCGGGGCCGTGGGAACTCCGGCAGCCGGATGACGAAGTCGTCCTCGACGCGGTCGTCGCGTTCGAACCGCTCACGTCGGTGTCGATGCGCGTTGTCGTCGACTCGCTCGACGACGGTGTGCTGCTCACGCACGGCAACCACCCCGACTCGCTCCAGTTCGCCGTGGAGGGCGGGCGGTTCGTGTGCCGCATCGCCGGCGAGCGCATCGTGGCGGATCAGTCCGTCGAACTGCTGAGCGCCTACGAACTCGAAGCTTCGTTCGGCGAGGACCACCTCGTTTTCAACCTCGACGGTATCGAGGTCGGTCGCACCGCCCCATGGTGGGGCGGACAGCGCTGGAGTGCCGAGGGTCGTGAAGCGACCGTCGTCGTCACGGATGCCTCGTCGACTGCTCGCAGCGCCGTTGCGTTCAGCGTCGCCCCCCACGAGCTGCGCGTCGAAGGGCAGCGTGCGCTGGCGTCGTGGCGTCTCGACCTCGCGCCCGGCGAGACTGTCGAGCTCGGGGTCGCGCTCGCCATCGGTGAAAACGGCGATGAGGTCGAGGAGCGTGCGGTGATGACCGCCCGAAGCTTCGACGAGCAGTTCGCCGCGGTGGCCGAAGCCTGGCGCACGTTGTGGCGGCATGCGTTCACGCCGGGCAACACGACGCATTCCGGCCACCTGCCGGCGTTCGAATCCACCTCGCCCGGGCTGGCGAAGACGTACTACCTGGGTGCGCTGCTCATGCTCTACATGCGCAACACGATCGTCAGCCCGATCGGACCAGTGTTCCTGACCGGTGGGCCACGACTCGGGGCGACCACCACGTTCTACTGGGACCAGTCGGAGTGGGCGAGGGCGGGTGCGATGCTCGAACCCGCCGGCATCCGCGCTTGGATCGTCGCCGCTCTCGCGCAACCGTACGACCGCTCGCACTCGTTCGACACGCGAGGCCTGCAACCGGTGGGCAACCACTACGCTGCGAACGACCACGCGCTCTTCACCATCGTCGAGCATTATGTCGGGACCACCGGTGATGAGAGCGTTCTCTTCGAGGAGGCCGCTGGACGCAGCGTGCTCGACCATCTCAGGGAGATGGCCGGCCGCGCGGTCACGGGACGTGCCGCATACGGCGATGGTCGCCTGGTCGACCTCGGCAGCGACGCGTGGGAGCTGCTCGAGTGTGTGCCGAACTACCGCGACGTGGTGGTCTCCTTCAATGCCGGATACGCGGGCATGTCGCGATCGATCGCGGCGCTGTTGCATAGGCTCGGCCTGGACGCCGAGGCGGAGGCCGCGGCAGCGGTGGCCGAGGAGCTGGCGGACGCGGTGATCGGGCAGTACCTCGGAGATGGGCGCTGGTCCATCGAACACCCTGACGGCTCTGACAGCATCGCTCACTGCCTCGACACCGAGCTCGTGGCTGCGCATCTCGCCGACCGACTCAGTGAAGCCCAGCGGGCCGGCCTCGTGGCGTTCGTCGAGCGCGAGCTGATCGACGGCGACTGGATGCGAGCACTCGCACCGAGCGATCCGGTCGCTCCGTTCTCGGATCGACCGGACCACGGCGCCGCTGGGGCATTCGCCGCTTGGCCCGGCGCGACCTCCTACGCGCTGGCATGTCTCGGTCGACCTGATCTCGCAGCGGAGTTCCTCAGCCGCGTGCACAGAGCTCGATCGGGTGCGCTGTGGGGCCAGGCAGTCGAGGCGCGCGGCGGCGGTGCATTCTGGGTGGCGGAACGCGGAGTCTCGAATCGGGACAGCAACGCCGCCTCGGCAGTGACCGAGTCGGTGCTCGCCGGGCTCTTCGGCATCCGTGCCGGTTTCGCCGAGTCGGGCAGCGGAGAGACCGAGAACGAGTTCGGGACGCTGCGCAACGTGCGAGCCGTTGGATTCGACCTTGAGGCGAAGCTGCTCGCGCCTCGGCAGTGAGTAGAAGGAGTCCAGAGCGCCGGGACGAATTTCTCGCCGCAGTGAACCCGCCGCTACGAATCACGGAGGATTCGAATGAGAAACACGAGCGAGCGTTCGGCGCCGCATCGGTGCTGCAACGATCGCTGCAAGCATGTGCCTCGGGATGATGGCCGTCACCGTCACCGTCACCGTCCCCGCGGCCTCGGCGGCCGACGAGGATAACTGATCAGCGAGATCGTCGGCGTAGTCGCGCGCGGGATCGGCCCGACGGACCGCCCGTCGCCCCGGCGCGTCGCCGATATGCTCCCCAGCATGAACCGTCGTCTCCTCCTTCTGCCGCTTGTACTTGCCCTCGCACTCACAGGCTGCCAAGCCAGCCCTGAACCGCAAGCGCAGACACCGGCAGTCACGGCGGAGCCCACGCCCACGCCCGAGATTGTCGAAGACAGGGCGCCCGATGGGACAGCGAGCAGACCCTACGCCTTCGGCACCTACGCGCGGACCACCCCCGAAAGTTACTGGGATGCCACCATCACAGAACCTCAGGCTGACGCCACCGAAACCGTGATCGCCGAGAACTCATACAACCCGGTCAAAGACGGGTGGCAGTACGTGATGGGCCGGATGAACACCGAGATGAACGAGAACATCACCGATGCCGATGAAGGACGGGCTGGGATGCCCACGTCTGTGCAGCCCGTCTTCGTCGGCTCCGACGGGCAGATCTACGACATCTGGAATGACGACAACAGCCCCGCAGTCCTCACGGAGGATTGGATCGGAACCCCTACGGTGGCCATGAAGCCCGGAGTGAAGTCGACTGGTCGATTCGCGATTCAGGTACCGACCGTTGCCCTCGCTGGGGGTCAGTTCGCGGTGCAGAACGAGGTATCCGGCGACATCATCTATTTCGGCGAGCCGCAGCCGTAGAACGACGAAAGCGCCCCGCGGTGAAGGAACAGCTCGGCCATGGATCAGCGGCGGTGACCCGGAAGCACTACCTTGCTGCGCGCATCGACCGGGCTGATCAGTCGGCCGTTCTGGAGCAGTTCGGTGCTGAAAACAGCGAGGAAAGAGCGAAACGCCCCTCGAGTCGCTCGAATGGTCGAGGGCCCGGGAGGCGTGGTTTCCAGCTGTGGAGCGGATGACGGGAATCGAACCCGCGCTATCAGCTTGGGAAGCTGAAGTTCTACCATTGAACTACATCCGCATGCGGCATCCCGTGGGTGCAGCGATCCCCATCGTATCAATGGACGTGATGCACTCCGCTACCCGGCCGTCGGAATCGCCCAGATCATGTGCCGTGAGCGGCATCATCCATGCGGCAGGCTCGACCCCATGAGGGAGCATCGGAGTCGTCTCATCGTCGTGGCCGGCGCGATCGCGGCCGTCGTCGCGTTCGCGGCGTGCTCGTCGCCGCCCGCGGAGCGCGGCCGCCTCGAACAACAACTCGACGAGCAGGCCGTCTCCGCGGCCGGCGATGCGGGGTTCATCTCGCAGTCCACTGGCCTCGAGGCGCCAGCCGACGGCATCGCCGAGTACGCGCGCCGCATCGGATCCCACCTCTCGGGCACTGGCGTGGAGCCTGAGCAGGGCTCCGGGTGGATGCCGGGCTCGCCCGACCACGCCGATCCCTTCGTGCTCGTGGGCATCGAACCGTACGACGATTCGTCCTGGCAGGAGCCGGTGGGGGCGCTCGTGTTGGGCAGCCGCCTCACCGAGGCATCCGTCGAGGGTGCACCCCAGCGCGACTACTGCGTCCGCCTCGAGTTCGATCGCTGGGGGTTCGTCGACGGCGGCGCGACCACCGTCGACTGCCCGGGACCGCTCGTCGCGGTCGCCCCGCCTGCGGACGCCCGCGCGGTGATCCCCGAGCAGGCGGAGTCGGTCGCGATCGCCGTGCTCGCGGCATCCGCCGACGCGCCGGCCGATGAGATCGCCGCGGCCATCGCGGCCCAACTGCCGCAGGCGGCCGACGGCCCGCCGATCGCCGAGGTGCAGGTGACGCGCGACGGCGACCGCGTCGGTCTCGCGATGCGGGACGCCCACGACTGCCTGCTGGTGCGCAGCGCGAACGGGGTCGCCGAGCGCCTGTACGTTCCGGACATCCTGCTGCAGCCCGGCGAGCTCGGATGCACCGCCGAGACGGCCCTGATGCCGGACGAGGCGTTCGCCTCGCCGCACTGAGGTGCTCGCGATGCTTCGCTGCCCGACCACCGGCGTCGGACCGCGTTGCTACGCTGGCAGCGTGCTGCTCTCAGATCGTGACATCCGGGCCGAACTCGACGCGAACCGCATCGGGCTCGACCCGTACGAGCCGGGCATGATCCAGCCCTCGTCGATCGACGTGCGCCTCGACCGGTACTTCCGTCTCTTCGACAACCACAAGTACCCGTTCATCGACCCGGCCGAAGACCAGCCCGAGCTGACCCACCTCATCGAGGTGCGGCCCGATGAGGCGTTCATCCTGCACCCGGGCGAGTTCGTGCTCGCCTCGACCTACGAGGCCGTGACCCTGCCCGACGACGTCGCCGCCCGACTCGAGGGCAAGAGCTCGCTCGGCCGGCTGGGTCTGCTGACGCACTCGACCGCGGGCTTCATCGACCCGGGCTTCACCGGGCACGTCACGCTCGAGCTCTCGAACGTCGCGACGCTGCCGATCAAGCTCTGGCCGGGCATGAAGATCGGCCAGATGTGCTTCTTCCGCCTGTCGTCGCCGAGCGAGCGGCCCTACGGCTCCGCCGAGTACGCGAACCGCTACCAGGGCCAGCGTGGGCCGACGGCCTCGCGCTCGTTCCACCAGTTCCACCGCACGGATGTCGGTGTCACCGACGCCGGCTCGCGGGGCGACTGACCCCTCGTCGGGCTCTCAGAGAAAGAGCAGCACCGCAGCGACGATCATCACCGCCGCCGTCGAGGCGTGGACGCCGACCGCGACCGCCAGCCGGCCGTGATTGCGGACGATCATGAGCGCGTCGCCGATCGGCGTGAGCGCTTCGACGAGCAGGATGACCGCGGCTGCCGCCGGCCCGAAGAAGACGAGCATCGCGATGACGACGAGCCCCGAGACGATGTCGCGCGGACCCTTGATGTGCTGCCACGGGGTCACTTCGGGCGTGATCGCGCTGGTGAAGCCGAAGCCCCGCCCTGTGGAGGTCGGCGCGACGAGGTACGAGACGCCGACGAAGATGATGCCCAGGGCGAGCACGAGCGCGAGCGAGGCGCCGATCCAGGTCGCCGGGGTGAACTGTGCGAGGTCCATGTGATTCCTTTCGCTGAAAGATTTATAGTGACGCTAGCATCCCTTTCGTTCGAGCGATAGTCTCGGTTCGTGGCAACGAGCGAACGCATGGCGCGGCGACGTGAGCAGCGGCGGGGCGCGATCCTCGCGGCCGCCCGCGAGTTCGCCGAGGCCGAGGGCTGGCCGGCCGTCACCTCGCGACGACTGGCCGATGCGATCGACTACACGCAGCCGGTCATCTACTCGCACTTCGAGTCGATGGATGCGGTGATCGATGCGGTCGCCGTCGAGGGCTTCGGTGAGATCGCCGATGCCCTCGCGCAGGCTCGCGCGAGCGCGTCCGACCCCGAGCAGGCGCTCGAGGCGCTCAGTCGCGCCTACCTGGGCTACGCCGCGGCGCATCCCGCCATGTACGACGCGATGTTCGTGCGCGGCACGGGGCTCGCCTTCGCCGAAGCGCGCACTCTGCCGCAACTGGTCGCGGGGTTCTCCGAGATCCGCGCGGTGGTGCAGCCGTTCACCGAGCATCCCGACACGCTCGCCGAGGTGCTGTGGGCGAGCCTCCATGGCCTGACGCTGCTGCAGCGCTCCCGCCGGGTTCCGGGCGATGGCGAGGACCGCCTGGCGGTGCTGCTCGCCCTCATCGCGAGCTGACTCGCCTCAGCGGGCACCCGTCAACGGGAGGCCGCCGGGGAGTGCTCGTCGAGTGTCGTGCGGCCCGGGCGTGTCGCCTCGGGCTCGACGAGCGTCGCCTCGGGGGCGACCAGGAATGCCATCACGGCGTCGAGCGTGACGTCGGCGCGAAGCACGCGGTTGTGCCCGAGCCCCTCGGTCGCGAGCAGCTGAGCCCGGTCGCCGTTCGCCTCGAGCAGTCGCTCGGACTCGGTGAACGGCACCCGCCGGTCGCCGCGGTCGTGCACGAGCAGCAGCGGCGTGCCGCCGGGCAGCGGATGCCGCACCGCCGAGTAGCGCTCGAACGGGTCGGGCTCTCCGGTGAAGACGCGGCCGGCGAACCGTGCCGCGAGGGCGTCGCGGGTGCCCCCGTCGAGGCCGAGCATTTCGCCGAACCCCTCGACGAAGACCCGGGGATCGGCCGCGCCGGCGATGCCGACGACCCGGGTCGTCGGGGTGCCGTCGTGCACCGACACGAGCGCGGCGAGCGATCCGAACGAGTGGCCGACGAGCGCGTGCCACGGCCCCTCGCGTCGGGTGAGCTCGGCGATGACGTCGAGGTGGTCGACGAGGTAGGTGCCGCGCCCGGGGGAGTCGCCGTTGGCGGGCGCATCGAAGGCGAGCACGCGGAATCCCTCGCTGCGAAGCTCGCGGATGAGCGGGCCGAACACGCTCGCGCGCGATTGCCACCCGTGCGCGAGCAGCACCGTGCGCTCACCGGCGCCCCACTCGTAGGTGACGATGTCGACGCCCGTGCCGCCGATGCCCGGAATCCGCACGCTGCCCCGGCGGGCCGAGCGGTGCGTCGCCAGATCGCTTGCGGCGACCGGAGTGCGGCGGCCGACGCGCATGAAGAGCGGCAGGGCGAGGGCGGCGCCGGCCTCGGGGGAGAGACGCGCAGCGGCGCGTACCCCGGTGGCGATGGCGGATGCTGCTGACATCGGTACTCCTTGAACGTGTCACCTGACAATACGAACGGTCGTACGCATACTATACGAACGATCGTGCGTACAATCAAGACATGATCGAGACCGACGGGCGACGACTGAAGGGCGACGCGTCGCGGCGCCACGTGCTCGACCACGCCGTCGACCTCGCCTCCGTCGAAGGGCTCGACGGCCTGTCGATCGGGCGCCTCGCCGAGGCCGCGCACGTCAGCAAGAGCGGCGTCGCGACCCTCTTCGGCACGAAGGAGCGCCTGCAGCTCGCCGCCGTCGAAGCGGCCCGCCTGCGCTTCGTCGCGAGCGTCATCGAGCCGGCGCGGGTCGAGCCACGAGGCATCGTTCGGATCGTCGCCCTGCTCGACGGTTGGATCGCGTACTCGAGAGACCGCGTCTTCGCCGGCGGATGCTTCTTCGCCGGAGTCACCTCCGAGTTCGACACGAAGCCGGGGCCGGTGCGTGACGCGCTCGCCGTAGCCCTCGCCGAGTGGAACGGCTACATCGCCGCCTCGTTCGGCTTCGCCATCGCGCAGGGCGAGGTCGGCCCCGATGAGGACCCGGCGCAGTTCGCCTTCGAGGCGACCGCGCTGCTCGACGCCGCGAACACGCGCTCGTTGCTCGACGGCTCGAACCAGCCGTATGTCTTCGCGCGTCGCGCGCTCGTCACGCGCCTGCGCTCAGCGGGGGCGGACGACGCGCTGCTCGCCCGGCTGGCCGAGGTCGACGACCTCGTCGCCTGACGCCATCGGCGGCAAACGTGAACTCGATGCCCCCGATGGTGCAATACCAGGTGTGAGCGACGACAACGAGGTGATCAGGCGGTCGGCGGACGAGCCGGCCGTCTTCGGAGTGTTGTTCGACCGTCACGCGACGAGCATCCATCGCTACGCCGCGCGACGACTCGGGCAACAGGCCGCCGACGACGTCATGGCCGAGACCTTCCTCGTGGCGTTCGAGCGGAGGGCGGCGTTCGACGTCGGCGTCGCCGACGCGCGGCCGTGGCTCTTCGGCATCGCGACGACGCTCATGAAGCAACGCGCGCGGCTGGAGGCGAAGGCGTGGAAGGGCATGGTCGCGGCGCTCGCCGCCGAGATCACCCCCGACGCGCTCGAGCGTTCAGACGAGCAGATCGACGCCGAGCGGATGTCGCGGCGACTCGCCTCGGCACTGCGGGCGCTGCACGCACGAGACCGTGACGCCCTGCTGCTCTACGCCTGGGGCGATCTCGATTACGAGGGGGTCGCCGCGGCGCTCGGCATCCCCGTCGGCACCGTGCGCTCACGACTCAATCGCGCCCGACGTCGCCTGCGCGGCGCCGTCGGCGCAGACCCGACCAGCGACTTGGAGAGAGACCATGGACGAGTTGACGCTGCTGCGCAACGCGCATGACGAGATCGAGCCGCCCAGCGATGCGGCGATGGCTGCGGCGAAGGCGGCGCTCATCGAGCGGATCGAGGCCGAGTCGGTCGTCGGCGCAGGGGCGCCGACCGCCGGTCGGTCCGCGGCCGGCCGTCCGCCCCGCGAACACCCGTGGCGTCGCCGCGTCGGCTTCGCCGGACTCGGCACCGTGGCGGCGGGCGGGGTCATCGTCGCGCTCGTTGCGACCAACGTGCTCGGGTTCGCCGGGTGGCGGGGCGGGGCGGATGCCGCGGCGGCGGCGGTGCTGCACGAGGCATCCGTCGCCGCGATCGCGAACTCCGACCCCGTGGTCGGCCCGGGCCAGTACCTGCGCATCGACTCGAGCGCGGTCTACGGGACGACCGTCGGCGGCAGCGCGGGCGGGGCGTCGGCGAGCTTCCTCACGATCGTGGAGGAGGAGCTCTACATCCCGGCCGACCGCGACGACGAGTGGGTCTGGATCAGGCCCCTGTCGAGCGTGTACGAGACCTTCGGACCGGAGTCGGAGGAGGCGGCGCGCCTGAGCATGGAAGCGGTCACCGCCGGGATGGGCGCGGACTACGTCGAGCGCCTGCGCGCGCCGCGCGGCGAGTTCTACGGCAGCCCGGCTCTGCACGACCCGGCGCGACTCGACTCGCTCCCGCGCGATCCGCATCGACTGCTCAACCAGATCTACACGGAGACGGCCGGTGCCGGGCAGTCGCCTGACGGCGAGGCGCTCGTGTGGATCGCCGACACACTGCGAACGGGCGCGGTGCCCGCCGACCTGCGCGCGGCGATGTACGAGGCGGCGGCGATGATTCCCGGGGTCACGGTGACCGAGGAGCAGGCGAACCTCGACGGCCGCGTCGGCATCGCGATCGGCCGGCTCGAGGAGGCCGACGGCGCCCGCCAGGACCTGATCATCGACCCGGCCACCGGGCAGTTGATCGGCGAGCGGCGCGTGCAGACGCGCGACGACGGATTCGGCTTCCCAGCAGGCACCACCACATCGTGGACGGCCGTGACGACGAGCGTCGTCGACGCGGCGCCCGAGGGCGGCACGCCGAACGGGCGCCACGACGATCAGGGGTGTGTGAAGGGCGAGCAGCCCGGCTCGTTCGACTGCCCGAACAAGCGGTGAGCCGAGCAGAGGGATCTGCGTGTGCGGGCCCCTCTGCTCGGTGCGGTCAGGAAGCGTCGGGGTGGCGCTCGCCGTGGTGGCCGCGCTCGCCGCAGTCGCTGCCGCGGCCGTGGGCGCCGTGGTCATGCGGGTGGCCGTGCTGGCCGGCGTCGCCGTGCACGTGCACGTGGACGTGCACGTCGGTGAGGCCCGGGCCGCCGCGGCCGTGACCGTCGCCGTGTGCGAAGCCTCCGCCGTGACGGTGGCCGAAGCCGCCCTCGCCGTCATGACGGTGGCCGAAGCCCGCGCCGTGACGGCGGCCGAAGCCGCGGCCGTGGCGACGCGGCATCCGCTCGCCTTCGACCCAGCCGAGCTCGCGGGCGATCGCCTCGAGCGAGGCCAGGGTCGTCGCGAAGTCCTCGGGGCTGACGGCCCCGGCGACCGTGGCGCGGAGCGTTGCGACGCGCTCGTGCAGTGATGCACGCGCGGCCTTGCCGGCCTCGGTCAGGCGCCAAGCGCCGGGCTCGCCTTCGACCCAGCCGCGCTCGACGAGGGGCTCGACGCGCTCGGGGCGAGCTGCGAGCTTCTCGCTCATGCGGGGGTCGGTGACGGTGCCGGCGACGAGGTTGAGTCGGCGCCAGTCGCGGCGGGTGATGCCCTCTTCGGCGAAGAGTTCGCGCATCGCCTCGTCGAGACGGCGGTCGATGACCCGGAGCCAGAAGCCGAAGGGTCGCGGGCTCGTCGTGTCGCGGTCGTCGTTGGTGTGGTTGTCGTGGGTGGTCATGGGTGTTCCTTTCGTGACGCGGTGCGCGTCGGTGTCGCGGGCGGCGCTGGAGGCTCGCCCGCTGAGGGCGGGTGCGCTCGGGCGGCGTTCGCTCAGTCGGCGTTCGCTCGAACCCGGGTGGGGCACCCGATCAATTGCATGCACTGTAGCATGTATATGTACAATGACATACATGAACGCATCGAGTCAAGTGCCTCCCGGAGAACACTCAGGGTCGGATGCCGCGGCTCACGCTTCGAACGACCCGATCACGCTCATCGAGCAGGCCCTCGTCACGATGCGGCGCGACCAGGAGCGGCGGCGGCTGCAACGCCGGGCCGAGCACTTCGGCGAGGAGGGCCACGACGGGCACGGCGGCGGCCACTCGCGTGCGCACGGGCACGGCCATGGCGGGCACGTCCCCGGAGACCATCCCGAGCATGATGACCACGACGATCACGGTGATCATCGGCGTGGGCGCGGCGGCCCCGAGGGTTG
This sequence comes from Agromyces sp. Root81, assembly GCF_001429165.1. Lineage (GTDB taxonomy): Bacteria > Actinomycetota > Actinomycetes > Actinomycetales > Microbacteriaceae > Agromyces. The sequence goes on along the minus strand of NZ_LMIR01000002.1, from coordinate 1,325,494 downwards.
GGGAGGTCGCGGCCGCGGGCGAGGCCAGGGCGGCGGTCCGGGGCGCCACGCCCTCGCCCACGCGGCGCGGTTCCGGTTGCTCGATGCCCTCGAGGGCGCCGAGCGTCCGCCCTCGGTCAGTGAGCTCGCCGACGCGATCGGCGTCGATCAGCCGCGCGCGAGCCGGCTCGTGCAGGCCGCCGTCGAGGCGGGCCACGTCCGCCGCGAGGCGGATCCCTCGGATGCCCGGCGCAGCGCGCTGGTGCTCACTGCGTCCGGCCGCAAGCTGCTCGAGAGCGCCCGCGACACGCGCCGCGGCGCCGTCGAGACGGCGCTCGCCGCATTCACACCCGAGGAGACCGCCGAGTTCGCCCGCCTGCTCTCCCGCTTCATCGCCGACTGGCCTCGCGACTGACGACGAGGACATCCGGACGAGAAGCCGCGATCTCGAAGCGACACGTCCGCTGAGTCGCAGGACGATCCGGCCCTGGCAGGGCGTGTCGTGCCGCGTGTCGCCGAATCATCCTGCGACTCGGCGCCCGGCCGCGGCCGCCATCATTGTCTTGCCGGCTCCTTCACGAACAGCATGAGCACAAGCCCCGCGGCGACGACGATCACGATGCCGAGGATGCCCCAGTACGTAGCGCCGAACACCAGGATGAACGCCGACCACAGCATCGGCGAGAGGAAGCTCGCGGCGCGCCCGGTGGTCGCATAGAGGCCGAAGATCTCGCTCTCCCGACCGGCGGGGGTGACGCGGGCCAGGAACGACCGCGAGGCCGCCTGCGCGGGGCCGACGAAGAGGGTGAGCACGAGGCCGAACACCCAGAACACGAGCTTGCCGGAGTCGTGGAGGAAGAAGACCAGGAGGCCGGCAGCGACCAGGCCCCCGAGCGCGGTGAGAATCACCGCGCGCGGGCCGAAGCGATCATCGAACCTCCCGGCGACGATGGTCGAGACGCCCGCGAGCAGGTTCGCGGCGATGCCGAAGATCATGACGTCGTTCGAGCTGAAGTGGAAGGCGACGGCCGCGATCACCGCACCGAATGCGAACACCCCGGCGAGCCCGTCGCGGAAGACGGCGCTCGCGAGCAGGAACCAGAACGTCGGCCGGGTGTTGCGCCACAAGGCGACGATGTCCTGGTAGAGCACGACGTAGCTCCGCCAGAACGAGACCCGTTCGCGGCCGGGAGCCGGCGGTGCCTCCGGCACGTACACGAGCACCGGCCAGGCGAAGATCAGCGTCCAGATCGCGCATCCGACCGCGATCACCCGGAAGGCGAGCCCGTTGTCGGTCGGCATGCCCCACCAGTCGAACGAGGTAGCGACCACGACGAGCACGAGTGCGACGATGCCGCCGATGTAGCCGAGACCCCACCCGAGACCCGAGACCTTTCCGACCGTGCGCCGGGTCGAGACCTGCACGAGCATCGCGTTGTAGTTCACCCCGGCGATCTCGCTGAACACCGTGCCGGCGGCGATGAGCGACACGCCGAGCACGAAGTAGGCCGGCGAGCCCTGCACGAAGAAGAGCGCGAGCATGCAGAGCACGAGCGCCGCGGTCGCGCCACCCAGCCAGACCTTGCGGCGGCCCGCGACATCCGCTCGCTGACCGAGGACGGGGGCGAGGAGGGCGATGAGGATGCCGGCGATGGTGATCGCCCAGCCGAGCCCGCTTGCCAGCTGGGCGATGGCGTGTTCGTACGCGGGGTCGTCTTTGCCGAGCGCGGCGACCGCGGGGTCGAGGAAGGTGTCGCTCGTGAGGTAGAGGGCCGTGAAGACGAACGTGAGGATGACCGAGTTGAACGGCTGCGTCGCCCAGTCCCACAGCGCCCACGAGATCACCTGGCGGCGCGGGATGACTCGCCCCTCCTGCAGGTCGAGCCCCATTGCGCCGATCGCGCCGCTGTTCGCAGCGGCAGGGGGAATGGGCGTGCCGGAGCTGGAGGCCTCAGTGGGCGGGCCGGGGGGAACGGTCATGTGCGGGAGTCTTCCGGTTTCGGGTGAACGGTGAGTGACGCCGCCGCCCGGCCATGGCCGATCCGCGGCGATCTCGTGCACTGTATCGCGCCGGGCGCGTCTTGCCCCGTTCGAAACCCGCTGCTGTGCACTCGACCGCTCGCGGCTCGCGGCCTGCGCGGCCGCGAGCCGGGTCGCCTACTGCAGTTCGGCCACCTCCCGCAACAGCGCGTTGTAGCTCGCGAAGTGCAGCACGCCGGAGTCGAGCATCACGGAGGGCTGGTAGTTCGCGTCGTAGTCCGCCGGTGCCTGGTAGCTGCCGTCACCCTGGTGGGTGTCTTCGAGCCATCCGTCGGCCTGGAGCTCGGCGAGCCAGGTCTCACCCTGGTCGCCCACGTCGAGTCGGGCGTACCAGACCGAGACGTCGCTGTTCGGCTTGCTCCAGACGCAGACGAGCGCACCCTCGGCGGCCATGCGCTCCATGACCGGGCCGAGCAGGAACGGGTCGTCTTCGAGAGCGTGGCCTTCTGCGGCGAGTCGCTGGTTCTCCGCCTCGGTGAGCACGGTGTCGCAGCTCGCCGGGGCCGCCGCGGGATCGACGGGTGCGTCGGTCGAGCCGGCCGTCGTCTCGACGGGCGTCGGGGCGCTGGTCACTGAATCGGAGGCGGACGGGTCGAGTGCGCCGGCGCCGCATCCGCTCAGGATGAGGACCAGGGCACCGGCGGCGATCGCCGCGAGGGACTGGGTTCGAAATGCCATGGATCGAGAGTAGGAAGATATCTTCCTATTCGCAATGGATGTTCGCGAAACGTGACCCGCGTTCAGGGGTAGCCCTGAGTGTCCCGGCCCGTCGAGACCCCGGCCGCTCAACTGTAGACCTCGGCGATCAGCTCGCCGAACAGCTGCTCGGCGTCGCACTCGAGGCGCTGACGGGTGAACCAGTCGCAGACGTTCCTGCAGTCGCGGTGCAGCAGGTCGAAGCCCTGCGGGTTCGACACGACATCGACGACCTGCGGCAGGTCGATCGCGACCATTCGGCCGTCGTGCACGAGCAGGTTGTACGGCGAGAGGTCGCCGTGGGCGAGACCCGAGTGCGCGAGCGTTCGCATGAACTCGACGATCTGGTGGAACAGCTCGCGCAGCTCGTCGGGCGTCGCGCGCACCTGCGCGAGGCGAGGCGCCGCCACACGGCCGTCGCCGATGAACTCCATGAGCACTTCGGTGCCGCCCACCTGCACCGGGTACGGCACGGATGCCCCGAGCTCGGTGAGCCGCTTCAGCGCCTCGAACTCGGCGTAGGCCCATTGCACGCGCGCGACCTCGCGGCCGAACGTCGTGCCCTTCGCCAGGGCGCGGGCGTCGCGACTGCGCCGGGTGCCGCGCCCCTCGGTGTAGACCGTGGAGCGGTGGAAGTCGCTGTGCTCGCTGCCGCGGTACCGCTTGGCTGCGAGCAGCACGTGCTTGCCGGGGGTGCCGGGCTCGGCATCGGGCACGGCGCGTTCGATGAGGCACAGGTCGGCCTCCTTGCCGGTCTTCACGACGCCGAGTTCGGTGTCGATCGCCGCGGCATCCGTGACGAGCCAATCGGGCCGCGGCTGCGGGCCGCGTTCGAGCGGTGTGGTGGCCGGCCAGGTCGACCAGCGTTGGCCCTCGCCCGGTTCCGTGGTCTGGAAGGCGAGGTCGCCCGCGTCGAAGCGCGGGGTCGTGAACGCGTGGGATGCCGCGTGCGCACGCACGACGGCGGATTCGTCGAGAGACGAGGTGATGTGCAAGGTGGATCTCCGAGGATCGCGGAGGCCACCGGGCCGTGCAGCAGTGCTGCTAGCGGAAGGAGGCCTCGCAAGTGAAGGGAACGTGGAGGTTCACGACAACGACAGCCATGATCGACTCCTCTCCTCACCGGATGCACCGGGCCTGATGCCGCGCGAATGACGCAGCTCAGGCAGCTTAGGGCGTTTCGACGATCGCGTCTAGACCCCCGGGCCTGCTCGACGCGTGCGTGAGCGGAGTAGGGTCGGCCCATGCGAGGCGACCCCGGGCACGAGGCATCCGTCACCCTGCTGTGCGTCGTGCGGTGGAGGACGGCGGATACGGCTCGGCCGACACGATCGCCGGACTCGCCCGGCTCGGCTTCTTCGCCTGCCGGCCCGACCTCGAGGGCGAGCTGATCCGGGCCCTCGGCGTCGACCGCATGCAGGAGCTGCTCGCCGAGCACGGCGAGCTCGCCCGGTTCCGCAGGTTCCAGCACCAGCCGGTACAGCGGGAACGGCCGACGGATGCGCAGCTCCGCCGGTTCCTCGGCACGCACAGCGGGCGCAAGGCGCAGTTCGCGCCGCTCATGGTCGACGCCCTCGAGGAGTCCCGCATCCCCGCGGCGATGCGGGAGCTCGTCGGGACCGCGGTCGACCGGGAGTCAGCCTCGCTGCTGGACGACGACCGTCGGGTCGGTCACCTCGATGCTGCGGGAGTCAGCCTCGCTGCTGGACGACGACCGTCGGGTCGGTCACCTCGATGACGACCGGGCTCGCACTCGGATCGACGCCGGCATCGGCGATGCGCCAGACTCGCACTGCCGTGCCGACACCCGGCACCTGCGTCTGCAGCAACGGGCGACTCGAGGAGGTGCGCGGCCGCCAGCTCCCCTCCAGCGTGCCCCCGGTGCCGAGGGTCACGACGAGGTCGAAGGAGGAGACGGAGCCGTCGTCGGAGAGTGCGATGCGGCGATCAGCCACGCTGCCGCGTTCGGCTCGGGCGTGGTGCCGGTGCTCCTGCCAGACCTCCTGCATCGCACGCTCGGCGCCGGCGTCCTGGATCGAGCCGATCAGGATCGCCCACAGGACGACGGGGATGCCGCCGATCATGACGGTGAAGATCACGTTGAACCACCAGCCCGGCGTCTCATCGGTCCAGAGCATCACGAGGGCGGCGACGGCGCCGGCGGTCGCGACCAGACCGGCAAGTGCGAACATCACCCGGCCGAGTGTGCGCATTCGCTTCGGAAGGAGGAGTGACTCCGGCGCGCGGTCTGCCGCATCGAATCGCTCGATCAGGTGCACGACATGGCCCACGGTGACCTCGGAAGACGGCTTCGACATGGCCGCATGGTAGCGGCTGCGGTGGAACCGTTCGTGAACGGCAACGGGGCCGGCGGAAGAATCCGCCGGCCCCGAGCCGTTCGATCACTTTGCGATCGGGTTACTTCTCCCAGCCGACGTTCTCGACGGGGTGCACACCGAAGAGGTCGAGGCCCGTGTACGTCTCGGGGGTCAGGTTCGCGAGCCCCTCCTTGGCCGTGACGATCCACGGTCCGGCGTACAGCGGGAACACGCCCCAGGTCTCGCCGAGGATCTCGGATTCGAGCTTCATGCCCGCCTCGATCTGCTCGTCGGGGTTCGAGATCTTCTCGAGCTCGTGGATCTGCTCGTCGATCTCGGGCGTGCCCGTGGCCGACAGGTTCAGCGAGCTGTCCGAGCAGTACAGCTGGCAGAAGTACGCGAAGCCGAACGGGTCGGACGACGTGAAGGCGAGCATCACGGCGTCCCAGTTCTTCGACGTGTAGTCGCTGGAGAAGTCCGACGACGGGCGCACGTCGATCTTCATCTCGACGCCGATGTCCTTCATCAGCGCGTTGATGACCTTTCCGCGCGCCTCGGTGACCGGGTCGTCGCCGAAGAGCGGAAGGGTGAGCGAGAGCTTCTCGCCGTCCTTCTCACGGATGCCGTCTTCGCCGACGGCCCAGCCGGCCTCGTCGAGCAGCTTGCCGGCCGCCTCGGGGTCGTACTTCCAGCCGGCCTCGCCGAGCGCGTCCTCGTAGCCGTCCTGGAACGGGAACAGCGTGAACGAGCCGACGGGCTCCTCCGTGTAGCCGAGTCCGTCCCAGACCACGTTCGTGATGGCCTCGCGGTTGATGCCCATCATGATGGCCTGGCGCACCTTCGGGTCCGACAGCTGCGGCTTCTCCGAGTCGAGCTGGAACAGGTTGTTCGCGGCACGCTGGGCGCGGTAGGTGACGACGCCCTCCATGTCGGCGACCTGGGCGAGCGTGTCCTTCGTGCGCGTCTCGGCCATGTCGATCTCGCCGTTCTTGAAGGCGTTGATCGAAGCCGTGTCATCGAGCTGGCGGAAGGTCACGGTCTCGAGCTTCGCCGTCTCGCCCCACCACTCGGGGTTGCGCTCGTACGTGACGGTGCCGCCGTTCGTGTCGAAGTCCTTGATCGCGAACGGCCCTGCGCCCCACTCGGGGTGCGGGTTGTTCATGTACGCCTCGTTGTACACCTGGGCGGAGTCGACAGCGGGGTGCAGCACGTTCCAGAACAGGCCGTCGCTCCACGCGTACTCCTGCGAGAACGTGACGACCGCCTGGCGCTCGTCGACGCCCTGGGTGACCGACTCGATGAGGCTGTACCCGTCGGTCGAGCTCGCCGCGTACTCCTCGTTGGTGCCGTTGTTGGCGACCCACGTGGTCTCCCACGACTTCCACGTCAACGGCGTGCCGTCGTTGAAGTGGGCCTCGGGGTTGATCGTGAAGGTGACGACGGTCTTGCCGTCCTTCACCTCGGTGGTCCAATCGGTGAGGTAGGCGTCGTTCTTCGCCGCGACACCGTCGGGGCTCATGAGCATGATCTGCGGGTTCGACCAGGTCCAGAGCGTCGTCGTGTCCGCCGAGGCGTCGCCGTTGAACGGGTTCAGCTGCGGCGTGATCTCGTTGATCCGGAAGGTGGCGGTGCCGCCGTCCTTGAGGTTCTCGCGGGGCTGCGGGTTGTAGTCGGCCACCTTGATCTCGGCACTGGGCTCGGGCGATGCCGAATCCCCGCCGCCGGCCGTGCAGGCGCTCAGGGCGAGCGCGGCGATCGCGCCCGCCGCGAGCGCGCCGGTGAACTTGAACTTCATGGTGCTCCTTTCAGACGCCCTTTTCGAGGGCGGTTCGGTCTGTTGCAAGGGTCAGGAAGAAAATGCCGGAGGTTCGGAGCGTCGGCCCGGCTCACCGGTGGTGGCACGCATTGGTGTGCACCCCTTCGGCGCCGGTCAGTGCGGGCTTCTCGCCCTCGCAGCGTGCCTGCTCGGCGGCGCCGAGCGTCTGGTACAGCGGGCAACGGCTCACGAAGCTGCATCCGCTCGTCGCCTCGGTGGGGCTGGGGAGGTCGCCGCTCAGCACGATGCGCTCACGGGTCCGCTCCGCGACCGGGTCGGGCACCGGGATCGCCGACAGGAGCGCCTGCGTGTACGGATGCTGCGGGTCGTCGAACACCGCATCGACGTCGCCGTGCTCGACGAACGAACCGAGGTACATCACGGCGACGCGATCGGCGATGTGGCGGACGACCGAGAGGTCGTGGGCGACGAAGAGGTACGAGAGGCCGAGCTTGACCTTCAGCTCGTCGAGCAGGTTGATCACGCCGGCCTGGATCGACACGTCGAGCGCGGAGACCGGCTCGTCGAGCACCACGATCTTGGGGTTCGTCGACAGCGCCCTTGCGATGCCGATGCGCTGCCGCTGTCCGCCCGAGAAGGCGGCGGGGAACCGGTCGCTGTGCGCGGGGTCGAGCCCCACGAGCTCCATCAGCTCGTCGACCCGCTCGTCGCGTTCGGCCCTCGGCATGCCGATCGCCTCGAGCGGCTCGGAGATGACGTCGGCGACGGTCATGCGCGGGTCGAGCGCGCCCATCGGGTCCTGGAAGACGATCTGCAGGTCGCGGCGAACGGCCCGCTCGGCGGCGCGGCCCGACAGCGTCGCGACGCTGACGCCGCCGACCACGATGTCGCCGTCCTCCTGCTTGGCGAGATCCATGATCTGGAGGAGCGTGGTCGTCTTGCCGCAGCCGGACTCGCCGACGATCGCCATCGTCTCGCCCTGGCGGATGTCGAAGGTGAGTCCGTTGACCGCGTGCACCGTGCCGATGCGGCGCTTGAGGAACGCGCCCTTCAGCAGCGGGAACTCCTTGCGGAGATTGCGGACGTCGAGGGTGACCGGGCGCTCCTCCCTGGGGAGGCGCGTCAGGGCGTTCTCGGGCCGCTTCGGCGTGGGGTAGACCGGGCGCCCGTCGATCATGCCGTCGCGGATCTCGGGCACGCGGATGCAGGCCGCCAGGTGCGCATCTGCGTCCGGTGCGCCATCGCGGAGCGCCGGCACCGGCAGCAGCTGCGGCTCCTCAGTGCGGCAGGCGTCGATCGCGATCGGGCAGCGCGGGGCGAAGGGGCATCCCTTCGGCAGATCGATGAGGATCGGCGGGTTGCCCGTGATCGGCACGAGCGGCTGCTCGCCCGCCTGGTCGACACGCGGGATCGCGGCGAGGAGCCCGATCGAGTACGGCATGCGGGTGCTGGCGAAGAGCTCGTCGACGGGTGCCTGCTCGACGGGCTTGCCCGCGTACATCACGAGCACGTCGTCGGCCGTGCTCGCCACCACGCCCATGTCGTGGGTGATCATGACGACGGCGGCACCGGTCTCGGCCTTCGCCGTGCCGATGAGGTCGAGGATCTGCGCCTGGATCGTGACGTCGAGGGCGGTCGTCGGCTCGTCGGCGATGATGAGCTTCGGCTTGTTCGCCATCGCGATCGCGATCACGACTCGTTGCCGCATGCCGCCCGAGAACTCGTGGGGGAACGACTTCACGCGGCGTTCGGCGTTGGGGATCCCGACGAGCCGGAGCAGTTCGACCGCGCGATCCCATGCGGCCCGCTTCGACATGCGGTTGTGGGTCGTGAGCGCCTCGACGAGCTGGTCGCCCACCGAGTACACCGGGGTCAGCGACGTGAGCGGGTCCTGGAAGATCATCGAGATGCCGTTGCCGCGGAACGTCGAGAGCTGCGCATCCGACAGCCCGAGGAGTTCCTGTCCGTCGAACTTGATCGATCCGGAGACCTTGGCCGAGTCGGCGAGCAGCCCCATGATGGCGAGCGACGTGACCGACTTGCCGGATCCCGATTCGCCGACGATGCCGAGCGTGCGGCCCGCCTCGAGGTCGAACGAGACACCGCGCACGGCATCGACGCGGCCCGCCTCGGAGGGGAAGCTGACCCGGAGGTCGCGAACGGAGAGCACCGGGTGGTTCATGCGCGTCCTCCCGCGGCAGAGGTGGGATCGAGCGCATCGCGCAGGCCGTCGGCGATGAGTGCCATCGAGACGGTGAGCAGGGTCAGGGCGGCCGCCGGGAAGAAGAACAGCCAGGGCGAGCTCGTGATCGAGCTCGCGCCCGTGCCGATGAGCGAACCGAGCGAGACATCCGGAGCCTTGACGCCGAAGCCGAGGAACGACAGGCCCGTCTCCATCTGCACCGCGCCGACGACGCCGAGCGTGAACTGGATGATCAGGAGCGAGCCGATGTTCGGCAGCATGTGTCGCAGCACGATCTTCGGGCCGGAGATCCCGATGTAGCGAGCAGCCGCGATGTAGTCGCGCTCGCGCAGCGAGAGCGAGAGCGTCCAGATGGTGCGCGCCGGGAAGAACCAGTTGACGGCGATCAGCACGATCGCGATCACGATCCAGTCGCCACCGGCGTCGCTCGAGACCATGGCGAGCAGGAGGAAGGTCGGGACGACCATCAGGAAGTGGATGACGAGCAGTGCGATGCGCTCGTAGAGACCGCCGAAGTAGGCAGCGGATGCCCCGATGACGGCCGAGATGACCGTCGTGCCGATCGACACGACCAGCGCGATGAGCAGCGAGCGCTGCAGGCCGTGCACGACCTGGGCGTAGTTGTCGTTGCCGGCGTCGTTGGTGCCGAACCAGTGGGCGGCCGACGGCGGATCGGAGATCGCCAGGAAGTCGAGTTCCTGGTAGTCGTACTGGGCGAACCACCCTCCGCAGATCGCGAAGAGCACGATCAACACGAAGATGACCGCACCGCCGACGGCGGGCTTGTTGCGCATGAAGCGGCGGCCGTACAACTCGAACTTCGACATCCGCTTGCGCGGGGTGCGCTTCGGGGTCGGCCCGACGGGCGCTCGGAAGTCCTCGTCGTCGTGCAGCATCGGGTCGACCAGCTCAGGGTCGGCGATCTGTTCGGCGATCTGGTCGGAGGTCATGTCAGTGGTCATGTCAGCTCACCCGCACTCGAGGATCGAGGATGACGACCGCGACGTCGGCCAGCATCGCGCCGATCGCGGTCATCAAGGCACCGAACGCGGCGATGGCCACCGCGCCGTGGATGTCGTTGGTGCTGATCGTCTCGGAGAAGTAACGGCCCATGCCGTTCCAGCCGAAGATCGTCTCGGTCAGGATCGCGCCGGTGAAGATCGCGGGAATCGAGAACGCCACCTGCGTCGTCACGGGGATGAGCGAGGTCCGCAGCGCGTGGCGGCGGATCGCCTGCGACTTCGTGAGGCCCTTCGCACGGGCGGTGCGCACGTAGTCGGCGTTGATGTTGTCGAGCAGGAGCGAGCGCTGCAGGAAGTGGATGCCCGCGTACCCGACGAGCACGAGGGCGAAGGTCGGCAGGATCAGGTGCTGCGCGACGTCGACGAGTGTCGGGAAGAAGCCGGTCACGCCCGGACTCGATGACCCCGTGACGTAGAAGACGCGGGTGCCGACGGCGTCGTTGAACTGGATGGCGAGCAGCACGATTCCGAGGGCCGCGACGACGATCGGGATGTTCAGTGTGATGATCGAGGTTCCGGTGGCGATGCGGTCGGCGAGCTTGTACTGCCGCGAGGCGGTGTAGACGCCGAGGGCGATGCCGAGCAGGGTCGTGATGATCGTCGCGCCGAGCACGAGTTCGGCGCTCACCCACATCCGGTAGGCGATCTGGTCGTTCACGGGGTCGCCGACGGGACTCACGCCCCAGTTCCAGTGGAGCAGGATGTCGGTCAGCCAGGTCCACCACCGCTCGATGAGCGGAACCGAGTCGCTGAGGTTGCGCGGCTCGAGCATCGCCTCGATCTGATCGTTCGACAGCGGGGGGCGGCGGCCGACGTAGTTGCTCTTCGGATCGAGGTACGCCCACGAGAGGAAGTACGCGAGGTTCGTGGCGACGAAGATCATCATCACCCAGCCGATGGCGCGGCGCACCAAGTATTTGATCAAGGTCCGCGTCTTCCCCTCAGCAATGAGCCAGCTTCGAGATCACATCACATATCGGAAGAAAATGCGACTTGAGCCTCCGAAATGAAAGAATGAGTGATTCTCACCCCTGTTCGGGTGTCGTCTCTTGATTCAGGAGGCTGCTAATATTCGCGATTCGCTAGGAGTGGCCCGACGAAGTGACGACGCTCTGGTCGGCCGCCTCGACGACGACCGGCAGGTCGACACCGCCCGTATTCCCCGGTGCGCGCCAGATCCGAACCGGGGCGCCGATCCCCGGCACCTGCGGCTGCAGCAGGCCGCGGCCCGTCGCCGAGCGCGGTCGCCACTGAGCGCGGAACGTCGACGATTCAGCCCCCGACACCGTGAGTTCGAACGACGAGACCGAGCCGTCCTCTGCGAGGCGGATGTCCCGGGCGAGCACATCGCCGTGCTCTGCACGTGCCCGGTCGCGGAGTTCCGACCAGGTCTCCTGCATCGCCCGGTCCTTCCTCGTCTCGGCGACCGATCCGATCAGGAGCGCCCAGAGGACGACGGGGATGAAGCCGACCAGGACGGTGAAGATCGCGTCGTACCACCATCCCGGCGTCGGGCCGGACCAGAGCAGCACGAGGGCCGCGACGGCGCCGATGGTCGCGACCACGTTCGCGACGACGAACAGCGACCGACCGACCGGACCCAGCCGCACCGGGAGCAGGAGCGACTCCGGCGCACTCTCGGAGGCGTCGAAACGCTCGAGCAGGTGCACGACGCGGCCGGAGGTGTCGTCGGAGGGCGGCTTCAACATGGCCCGCACGGTAGCTGCTGCAGGAGAACGGCTCGTGAACAGGCTCTTCCGGTGGGGGCCGCGATGTGATTCAGTGAGCCATGGACCCGACTTCGGCCGCCGGGGGGCGGTTCAACGGACGACTCGCCTTCCTGCTCGCGATGGCCATGTTCGTGCTGGTCGTCGACACCTCGCTCATGAACGTGTCGATCTCGGCGGTGGTGCGCGATCTCGACACCACGGTGAGCGGCGTGCAGGGGGCGATCGCCCTGGAGGCGCTCGTCTCCGCCGCATTCATCCTCATCGGCGGCAAGACCGGCGACCTCATCGGACGCAAGCTCGCCTACATCCTCGGCCTGCTCGGCTACGCGGTCGGGGCGATCGCGATGGTCTTCGCGCAGGATCTCCCGGCGATCATCATCTTCTGGGCGATCATCGGCGGCATCGGCGCCTCGCTGCTGCTGCCCGCCATGCAGTCGCTCATCCACGGCAACTTCGAGGGAGCCCAGCAGAAGCGGGTCTACGCGCTGGTCGGGGCATCCGCCGCCATCGCCGCCGCCGTCGGACCGCTCCTCGGAGGGTTCATCACGACCTTCCTCTCCTGGCGGGTCGGGTTCGCGCTCGAGGCGGTGATCATCGCGGTGGTGCTCGCCGGCATCGGCCTCGTGAAGGACGTGCCGTACCACGGCGATCGATCGATCGACCTCGTCGGCGCACTGCTCTCGATCGTCGGCATGGGCGGCGTCGTCACCGGCATCCTGGTCTGGCAGGAGGGCGGCGGCTACGTCGGCCTGATCATCGGCATCGGGGTGCTCGGGCTCGGGCTCCTCGTGTTCTGGCTGCGCAGCCGCAAGCGTCGCGGCAAGCCGACGCTGCTCGATCCGACGCTCTTCGAGTCGAAGATGTTCAGATCCGGCGCGAGTGGGCAGCTGCTGCAGCAGATCGCGCTCGGCGGCACGATGATCGTGCTTCCGATCTACCTGCAGATGGTGTTCGAGTACAACGCGCTGCAGGCGGGACTCTCGATCGCGCCGCTGTCGCTCAGCATGTTCGTCGTCGCGCTGCTGGCCGGTCGCGGCCTCAAGCGGCGCCCGGCGAGCATCATCCTGTGGGGATTCGCCCTCGTCGTGATCGGCATCGCGATCCTCGTGCCGATCGTGCCGATCGCCGACTCGGGCTGGTATCTCACGATCCCGCTCATCATCGCGGGTTGCGGGCTCGGCCTGCTCGTCTCGCAGCTGAACAACTACACGCTCTCGCCGATCTCCGACGAACGGGTCAGCGAGGCGGCCGGCGTGAACTCCGCTGCCGGCTCGTTCGGCCTCTCGTTCGGTCTCGCCTTCGCCGGTGCGATCATGCTTGCGACGCTCGCCTTCACGTTCACCGCGAGTGCGGAGGCGAGCGCGGTGCTCAGCCCCGACGAGCAGCAGCAGGTCTCCACCGTGCTCGAGGAGGACGCCGAGATCATGACCAACACCGGGCTCGAGGAGCTGCTCGTCGATCAGACGCCCGCCGTGCAGGAGGAGATCCTGCGCATCAACACCGACTCGCGATTCATCGCGCTGCAGGTGGCCCTGCTCGTGCCGATCCTCGCGGGTCTCCTCGGCATCGCGAATGCGTTCAGGATGCGCCGGCTGCCCGATCCGAAGTCCTCGGCGTCCGCCGAGGGGACGATGCTCGGCTGAGGGCGCTGCGGCACATCGGGCAGCTGTCACCCGCCCCACCATGTCCGCTCGTCGGACGGGCAGCGGTCCCCATGTCGTGGCGTGGTCCGATGTGAGAGGGTGTGCACTGACCGTGCCGAGTGGAGGGCGAAATGACGGATTCGGTGAGGATCGACGAGTCGCAGGTCGACGTCGCCGTGGAACAACTCCGCCTCACCGCATCGGCGTGGGCGTTGCACGGAACAGTGCTCGCTATCGGCGGACTCGGTCCCGAACTGAAGGACGAGGCGACGGCGGCGACCGCCGTCTGGGTCGAGGAGTTCCGCACAGTCGGAGACGGCCTCATGCAGATGGCGCAGGAGATCGAGGACGACCTCACGGCGTTCCAGAACCTCGACATCGACCTCGCGTCCTCGGGCCGCGAACCCGGCGGCGGGCGTCGGGCGGCGGTCTTGTGATGGCGACGCCGGCGGCACCGGCGGACATTGCCCGGTGGGCCGTGGAATTCGCGCGTGCTGGGGTTGCCTGGCCGACCGTACATCGCCTCGGTGTCGGCGTTCGACTCGCGGGGCTCGTTGCCGTGATCGACCTTGGTTCCGCGGCCGTCGAGGGGCCCGACGACGGGCGGGAGGCCGTGCGCCGAGTACTCAGCGAGCTCGGCACCGTTGCGGACCCCGCCGCAGTCCTGCAGCGGGTGGCCAGCACCCTCCGACAGATCAGCGTCCCTGCGGGGTCCGAAGGCGCGGCATGAACCTGCAGGATCGATATGACGAGTGCACCGATCGCGTCGCAGCGATCGACAACGTCTTGAGTCTGCTGCCAAGATCTCCGTCGGCGGTCGGCGTGCTGACCGCCCTGGGCACGCTCGAAGACCTGGCGCGCACGTGGACCGGCGACCACCTACTGCGGCCAGGCGGTTCACCGGATAGCGTGCAGCGGAGCGCCGAATCCTACGAGGACGTCGCCGAAGAGCTCGATGCGCAGGCGACCGCGCTCGAGGGGCGTGCCAGCGACGTCGAAGCGGGGCTGGACGCCGCGGCCGGCCGCACTGCTGCCACACGCGTGCGCGCGTTCATCGGTCTTGCCGGGCTTGAGGCCCGCGGCATCCGCGTCATCGCCGACGCGCTCAAAGCCTACGCGGACGAGCTCGACGACGGTCAGTCGCGTTTCGATCGCCACGCGGCGGGAATGAGGTCGGCGCGCGGTGACGCGTTCACGGTGTCAGCGCCGCCAGCCGACTGGGACGATTCGCACTGCGCCGCCACGATGATCGCGCTTCACAACGTCTACGACGAAGCGAGGGCGGCGCTGATCGCGTGCCGAGATGCACTCGGCACGGTAATCGAGGCCGAGCGGCGGCTCCGCTTCGCATTCACGGATGCGTCCGGGTATGCGAGGCTGTGTGGGCTTCCCACCTCGCGCACGGTGAACATCGTCGACGGAATACTCGCCTTGGCCGATGGCATCGGCGACCCCGATCGAGCCGTCGTCTCCCACGACGAGTGGGTGGCCTACCTCGCCGCTCGAGACGAGCTGAGCGAGGCGGAGCGGAAGCGCCTGGATGCTGCGCTCGACACGGCAGAGGCGCCCGATGAGCGTCAGATCATCATCGCCGCGCTCGCGACCGGCGCGGGGCTCGCGCTCACACTTGCGCTGGCGCTGAAGCTGCGGACCATGACGCAGAAGCAGATCCAGGCAGTCGCGGGGCTCGGGCTTCCCGAGATCACGAACGAGGACGCCGCCGAGTGGAGCTCGCTGACGACGCCTGACGGCACGGTCGTCACGCAGATGACGAACACGACGTGCGGGTCGTCGTCGCTCCTGATGCTCGCCGCCCAGCGCGACCCATTCCTCGCCCTGCTCATCGCCGAGGGCGAGTTCGTTGATGGGTACGTTCCTGACTATGTGTCGGACGTCACACTGATCGATCGGCTTCCCGAGGCGGGACTGACCTCGGCCGAGCGGCTTCGGTTCTTGCAGGAGGAGATCCGGATCCAGACGAACAAGTTCACCCTTTGGCCCGGGACCTGGCTCGGCTCGGCACCGTGGGGATACGGGGATGAGGTTTCCAGGATCCTCGATGCCGATGTCGATTTGGAGTACAGCCTGATCGGTCCGGACAGTGACGCGCAGGCCCTCATCGGCCGGGCGATCACGGCGGTCGACTCGGGAACGCCGGTGCCGTTCCTGGTGGGCGATGACACCGGTGTTCCGCGGCACTACGTGCTGCTCGTCGGCCACAACGGCGACGAACTACAGTTCTACGAGCCGTGGGAGGGCGAGGTACGGACGGTACCGATCGACGAGGCCGCGAGCGGTGCTCCGCAGGGTGCGTACGGGTGGTGGAAGTCGATCTACGGAGCGGCGGTGCCGGCGGACTGATTCAGTCGGCGCGCACAGTGGACAGGTCCTGCGGCGCTGCTCCGGAACTCACGGTCTTCGCAGGTGGTGCATCGGTGTCGAGGCAGGTTGGCCCATCGAGAGGGACTGCCCCCCAGGGGTCGGGACTCTCGGTGTGGAACGGCACTGCGGCCTCGCCGCGGGCCGCGACGATCTCACCGGCGTGGTCGCCGGCGCCGACCCAGATGGTTGAAATCGCGTCGTGGTCATCGATGCGTTTGGTGGCCGAGATCTCGATGGTGCCGAGTTCGCCACGGGCTCCGGGGTGGTCGGGTGCCGTGCAGGAGACGGCGATGGGCTCCCATCCATTCGCACGAACTTCGGCGAAAAGTGCGCGGCCGAGGGGAAAGGTGCGTGCCCACGGCTCATCCATTTCGGCCGCGGGCTGGATATCGTCCAGCTCGAACTCCATGCCGATCCGGCCACGCGAGGCGAGGGCATTGACGGATGCCGGTGCTGCTCGCGCGGGTCGGGATATCCACTCGGCGCCGTACGCGCCGACATCGAACGGTTCGTTCGCCTCGAGCGCGACGAGGCGTGCTGCATCGATCTCGTTCGGTTGAGCGTCGGGCTGACTGCATCCGCTGAGGGCGATAGTGAGGGTGAGGACGCATGGCATTGCGACCGTGTAGGCGAAGATCGTCGGGGAGCGGCGGGTCACGATGCGAATCTACTCGAACGCATCTCCTCGTCTCGCAGCTGAACACCTGCGCGCTTCCGCCGACCTCCGACGAGCGGGTCATCGAGGTGGTCGCCTACGGCGTGGTCCAGGTGGCCGGCGGCTTCGCCTGCTCGTACAGCCAGGTCTGGAAGAAGCCGTCGAGGTCTTCGCCCGATACCTCCTCGAACACCGCCTGGAAGTCCTCGGCCGTGCCGGCCGAGTCGTTGTACCGCTCGAGCCAGAGCTGAGTGCCGGCGAAGAACGTCTCGTCGCCGAGCTCGAGGCGGAGGGCGTGGAGCGCGCCGGCGCCGCGGTCGTAGACCGGGTCCTGGAACAGTCCGAGCGGACCCGGGTCGCCGATCTGGAGGTCCCAGTACTCGCTGTCGGGCTCCTCGGAGGCGTACCACTCGTTGTACGACTCCTGGACCGTCGCGCCGCCGTCGTGTTCGTCCCACATCCAGGACGCGTACGATGCCCAGCCCTCGTTGAGCCAGATGTCCTGCCAGCGTTCGGGGCTGACCGCGTCGCCGAACCACTGGTGGGCGAGCTCGTGCGCCACGGTGCCCTCGCTCGCCTGTCGCGAGTAGACCGGGCGGGTCTGCGTCTCGAGTGCGTAGAAGACCGTGTCGTCGTCGACGATCGAGCCGTACGCGACGAACGGGTATCCCCCGAAGTACTGCTCGTAGAAGTCGATCATCTCGACCTGGCGCGCCAGGCTGGCGTTCGTCACCAGAAGCCGCGCCGGAGTCACATCAGCGTCGACCGCGTCGATGATCGGCACGCCGCTCGCCGAGTAGTACGTGTCGCGCAGGTCGAAGTCGCCGACCGACGCGGTCGTGAGGTAGCTCGCCTGCTGGTCGGGGGCATCCCAGTACCAGGTGGTCCAGCCGCCTGCCGTCTCCTCGGGCTTCGGCTGCATGCCGTTCGCCACGGCGACCTTGCCCTCGGGCACGGTGATCGCGAAGCTGTAGCTCGCCTTGTCGGTCTGGTGGTCGCTGACGGGATACCAGGTCATCGAGCCATCCGGCTCACTGACCACCATGGCGCCGTCGCGCGTGGTCACCCAGCCGTAGAGCGCCTCCTCGATGTCGAGCGGCCGCGCGGTCTGGCCGCCGTACTCGATGACGAGCTGCACGCTCTCGCCGGCCTTGAGCTTCGGACGCGGCTGCACGGTGAGCTCCCAGATCCGGTCGGCGTCGTTCTGCACGTGCCAGTACGCGGCCCCGTCGACCTCGGCCCCGGGTGCCGGCGGCGCGACGGCGGTGGCGGGCTTGCCGTTCACGGTCAGGGAACCGACCTCCATGCCGCGGAGGTCGAGGTTGAACCGGTCGAGGTCTTGAGTGGCGACGAGGTCGATCGTGGCCGTGCCGTCGAGCTGCCCCACGAGCGGCGCGGGGTCGGCCTCGGGCGGCGCGTAGGTGAGGTCGAGGTCGTAGTGCTGCACGTCGTAGCCGCCGTTGCCGGCGTTCGGGAAGTACGTGTCGCCGGCCCCTGGCGAGCCCGCCGTGTACCGCGGTCCGTTCGGCGATCCTGGTGCGGCGGCCGCTCCGGTCGCCCCGAGCCCTCCGACCACCGCGAGTGCGACCGCGAGGCCGCCCACCAGCTTCATGCGTCTCCCGTTCACGACTGCTCCCCTCATCGTTGCGCCTCACGCGTTGCACCTCACGCGTTGGGCGAAACTCTAGGGGCGGCCGGACGCCGCCGGTAGCCCCCATGGGAATACTGGGCACCGGCTGTGAGTTGAGTCGAGTACACTCAAGTTTCCCCACCTCGACTTGACACGTTCACGGGGTGTTGAGAAGCTTGAGTCGGTAAGGCTCAAGTCTTGCCTCAGGTACTTCGGTTGCGGGCCAGGAAGGGTCGAACCGGTATCCGGCCCGTCGCCCACGAGCCGCGCGGTGCATCCGTGCGGCCGGGGCCACGGGCGGGGAGAAGGAGAAACACACATGTCACGAGCAGTAGGAATCGACCTCGGCACCACCAACTCGGTCGTCTCGGTCCTCGAGGGCGGCGAGCCCACGGTCATCGCGAACGCGGAGGGTCTGCGCACCACGCCGTCGGTCGTCGCGTTCACCAAGGACGGCGAGGTGCTCGTCGGCGAGACCGCGAAGCGCCAGGCCGTCACCAACGTCGACCGCACCATCGCGTCGGTCAAGCGCCACGTCGGCACCGACTGGAAGACGGACGAGATCGATGGCAAGCAGTACACGCCGCAGGAGATCTCGGCGCGCATCCTGCAGAAGCTGAAGCGAGACGCGGAGCAGTACCTGGGCGACACCGTCACGGACGCCGTCATCACGGTTCCCGCGTACTTCAACGACGCAGAGCGCCAGGCCACGAAGGAGGCCGGCGAGATCGCGGGCCTCAACGTGCTGCGCATCATCAACGAGCCCACCGCGGCCGCACTCGCGTACGGCCTCGACAAGGGCAAGGAAGACGAGCTCATCCTGGTCTTCGACCTCGGTGGCGGCACGTTCGACGTGTCCCTCCTCGAGGTGGGCAAGGACGACGACTTCTCGACCATCCAGGTGCGCGCCACCGCCGGCGACAACCGCCTCGGCGGCGACGACTGGGACCAGCGCGTCGTCGACTGGCTCATCAAGAAGTTCAAGGAGTCGACCGGCGTCGACGTCTCGAACGACAAGATCGCCAAGCAGCGCCTGAAGGAGGCCGCGGAGCAGGCCAAGAAGGAACTGTCCTCGAACCTGAAGGCGTCCATCCAGCTGCCCTACCTCTCGCTCACCGAGAACGGCCCCGCGAACCTCGACGAGACGCTCACGCGCGCCGAGTTCGAGAACATGACGAGCGACCTGCTCGACCGCACCAAGAAGCCGTTCGAAGACGTCATCCGCGAGGCGGGCGTCAAGCTCTCCGACATCGCGCACGTCGTGCTCGTCGGCGGATCGACGCGCATGCCCGCGGTCAGCGAGCTCGTGAAGAAGGAGACCGGCCAGGAGCCCAACAAGGGCGTCAACCCCGATGAGGTCGTCGCCGTCGGCGCCGCCCTCCAGGCGGGCGTCCTGAAGGGCGAGCGCAAGGATGTGCTCCTCATCGACGTCACTCCCCTCAGCCTCGGCATCGAGACCAAGGGCGGCATCATGACGAAGCTCATCGAGCGCAACACGGCCATCCCGACCAAGCGCAGCGAGACCTTCACGACCGCCGACGACAACCAGCCGTCGGTCGCGATCCAGGTCTTCCAGGGCGAGCGCGAGTTCACCCGCGACAACAAGCCGCTCGGCACCTTCGAGCTCACCGGCATCGCGCCGGCGCCGCGGGGCATCCCGCAGATCGAGGTCACGTTCGACATCGACGCCAACGGCATCGTGCACGTGTCCGCGAAGGACAAGGGCACCGGCAAGGAGCAGCGCATGACGATCTCGGGCGGCTCGAGCCTCCCGAAGGACGACATCGAGCGCATGGTGCGCGAGGCCGAGGAGCACGCCGCCGAAGACAAGGCGCGTCGCGAGTCGGCCGAGACCCGCAACCAGGCCGAGCAGCTCGTCTACTCGATCGAGAAGCTCATCAAGGAGAACGACGACAAGCTCCCCGCTGACGTCAAGTCCGAGGTGCAGGGCGACGTCGACGGGCTGAAGAGCGCGCTCGCGGGCGACGACGACGAGGCCGTGAAGTCGGCCTTCGAGAAGCTCAACGCATCGCAGGGCAAGCTCGGCGAGGCGATCTACGCCCAGAGCCAGCAGGCCGATGCTTCAGCCGCGGCCGGCGAAGACGCGAACGCGTCGGGCGCCGAGGGCGACCAGTCCTCCGACGAAGACGTGGTCGACGCCGAGGTCATCGACGACGAGGAAGAGAAGAAGGCCTGAGCATGGCAGACGAGAAGGAGACCCCCGAGGTCCCCGATCCCGACTCCACCGATGAGGTGACGGATGCCGCGGCATCCGTCACCCCTGAGGAAATCGACGTCGAGATCGAAGACGACGAGGTGCTCACGGTCGACGACATCCTGAACGCGGCGAACGCCGAGGTGCAGGACCCGAGCGCCGAGCATCTCGCCGACCTCAAGCGCATCACCGCGGAGTACGCCAACTACCGCAAGCGCACCGAGGCGAACCGCGAGGTCGAGCGCGAGCGCGCCGTCGGCGCGGCCGTGGCCGTGCTGCTGCCAGTGCTCGACGACCTCGACCGTGCCGAGAAGCACGGCGACCTCGAGGGCGACGCGCCGTTCGCGACCATCGCGGCGAAGCTGCGCGGCTCGGTCGGGAAGCTCGGCCTCACCGCATTCGGCGAGGTCGGCGAGCCGTTCGACCCGCAGCGGCACGAGGCGATCTTCCAGCAGCCCTCGGCCGACGTCGAGATCGACACGGTCGCCGACGTCGTCGAGACCGGGTACACCCTCGGCGGCACGCTGCTCCGCGCAGCGAAGGTCGTCGTGAAGACCCCGCAGTAACCCGACTCGGCCGGCCCGCGGCATCCGTTCGCGGATGTCGCCGGCCGGCCGACACGGTTTTCAGACAGACTCGAGACAGACTCGAGACAGACTTCAGACAGATACGAGAGAGGAGGTGCCGGTGGCCAGTCAGGATTGGTTCGACAAGGACTTCTACAAGGTGCTCGGCGTCTCCAAAGACGTGAGCGACGCGGACCTCAAGAAGACGTACCGCAAGCTCGCCCGCAAGTACCACCCCGACTCCAACCCCGGTGACGCTGCCGCCGAGGCGAAGTTCAAGGAGATCAGCGAGGCGCATTCCGTGCTCGCCGATCCCGAGCAGCGCAAGGAGTACGACGCCGTGCGAGCCATGGGCTCCGGCGCCCGCTTCACCGCGCCCGGCAGCGCCGGCGGCGCCGGCGGCTTCGAAGACGTCTTCGGCGGCATGTTCGGCCAGGGCGGCGGAGGCCGCAGCCAGTCCTACACGTTCCAGCAGGGCGGCGACTACGACGACCTGCTCGGCGGCCTCTTCGGCGGCGGCCGCTTCGGCCAGCCGACCGGCGGGTATCGAGGCCCCGGCGGCCCGACGAAGGGCCGGGATGTCACGGCATCGACGACGCTCGACTTCGTCACGGCCACCAAGGGCGACCAGATCACGCTGCAGACCGCCGAGGGCAAGCCGATCACGGTGCGCATCCCTGCGGGTGTGGCCGACGGGCAGAAGATCCGCCTACGCGGTAAGGGCCAGCCCTCGCCCGACGGCGGCGAACCGGGCGACATCGTCCTGACGGTGACCGTGCGCAAGCACCCGGTGTTCGAGCGTGACGGCCTGAACCTCCGGGTCACCGTGCCCGTCACGTTCACCGAGGCCGCGCTCGGTGCGACCATCCAGGTGCCGACCCTCGGCGGCGACCCGGTGAAGCTGCGCGTCGCCCCCGGCACGCCGAGCGGCCGAGTGCTGCGTGTGAAGGGTCGCGGCGTCGAGACGTCGAAAGGCACCGGAGACCTGCTCGCGGTCGTGCAGGTCGCCGTGCCGTCGCATCTCTCGAAGGAGGCGGAGGCGAAGCTCGAGGAGTTCGCCGCCTTGCTGCCCGACGAGAACCCCCGAGACGACCTGCTCGCGAAGGCGAAGGGCTAGGTGGTGGAGATGAACGAGAGGAGCCCGCTCTTCGTCATCTCCGTCGCCGCCGAGCTCGCGGGCATGCACCCGCAGACGCTGCGCCAGTACGACCGACTCGGGCTCGTCTCGCCGACTCGCACCGCGGGCAAGTCGCGTCGCTACTCGATGCACGACGTCGTGCAGCTGCGCGAGATCGCCCAGCTCTCGAGCGAAGGCGTGAGCCTCGAGGGCATCCGCCGGGTGCTCGGTCTCGAAGACGAGGTGGCGACCCTGCGCGCGCGGGTGCGCGAACTCGAGGGCGCGCTCGCGGACGAGATGCTGAACCGACCGGGCCGGCGCGTCTTCGCGGCGGGGTCGGCTGGGGAGGTCATCTCGCTCAAGGCAGGCACCCGCGTGCGACGTGAGAACGCGGTCGTCGTCTGGCGACCCCTGGAGCGGGAGTGATCGACTCCGGCGTTCAGCGACCCCAGGCGGAGGGCGGCGCCTCGATGACCTCGTAGGGCCGTGAGCTCCAGTGGGTGCCGTAGCCGTAGTGGCTCGCCGCCCACATCGAGGCCCAGATCGCTTGGGCGGTGGCATCGGCCGAATCGCCGCGCGCGAGCGCCGCGTCGACCTCCGGGTAGCGGCCCGACTGCAGGTTCTCGGCCGCGTAGTAGGCCGCCTCGACGAGCGTCGGGTAGCTGCCGAGGCCCGATCCGCCGCCCGAACCCTGGCCGTTGTTCAGCGGGTTGTTGCGGTTCCACCAGTTGTCGGCACCGTTCTCCTGACGCATCCAGCGCATCATGAAGGTGATGTTCTCCTCGGTGATCGGCCAGTCGCCCTCGACGAGTACGAGCTTGGCCCAGTCGACGTTCGTGCCGCCCGCGACGAGGGTCTGCTCGCCGGTCGTCGCGACATAGGACTCGTGCGAGACGACCGGAGCCGCGACATCCGACGCGACGTCGAGCTCCTGCACGTCGCCGTGGTGCGGGGCATCCGCCGCGGCGAGGGGGAGCGTGCCACCGGGCTGCGGCAACGGCGCGACGGCGAGGCCGGCGAGGAGGCCGAGGACCGAGAGCACGGCGGCCGCGGCGAGCGATCGGCGGGGTGAGCGCGACCTCGGGGGCGTCTCGCGCCGGGGATGCGTCACGGGCGTCGCGACCTTCCGTCGCGCCGCCCGCCGTCCCCCGGTTCGTGCGTCCTGCATGCGGCACCGAGGGTAGCAAACCCCGCCGGGAGCCGCACTCAGCGAAGGATCTGGCGCGATCGCCCTGCGGGCGATGCACCCGTCAGCGCTGCGGCATCCGCTCCGGCTCGCTCGCCTCGGGGACGTCGATGACGTGACCGTGCCACCAGATGACGAGCGGAACGACGACGAGCTCCAGCACGAGTGCGCCGATGAAGACCGGGTGGGGCCAGCCCGCCGCGATGACCGACACCAATCGGGCGAATCCGCCGAAGAAGGCGATGGCGAGGACGATGCGCGTCACCGTCCTCCTCGCGCGGAGCCGGAGCACCGACCACCAGAGCGCCAAGCCCGCAGCGAGCCAGAACACGTTGGTGAATCGGTACTCGCTGTCGACACTCGCGGTCGTCGGCGCTCCTCCTGGCACGAAGGCGGGGCCGAGGATGATTCCGGACAGCCCCGAAGCGACTGCCACCGACCCGAGTACCACCAGAACGGCGGAGAGTGCTCGTTGCTGCATGTGCATCGTCCTCACGTGTTGCCGATCGGCTTGAGAGTGATTACTCTCTCACCATATGGGAATGAGAAGCGACGCGCTAGTGACTGCCGCGATGGACCTCTTCGCCGAGCGTGGATTCCACGCGACGTCGGTTGCCGACATCCAGATCGCCGCCGGTCTGACCGGTGGATCGGGCGCCCTCTACAAGCACTTCGTCAGCAAGGACGCCGTCCTCGAAGCCGGAGTGGCGGCATACCTCGAATCACTCGCGGAGCGCAGCAGGACCACCGTGCGCGACCTGCCCGAGCAGCCTCGAGACGCGCTGCAGGCCATCGCCCAGGGTCTCATCGCGTCGATGACGGCAGACGAGGCAGTCCTCCGGGTGCTCCTGCGAGACCTCGACCAGCACCCGGCGCTTCTCGAACGCGTCTGGGACGGCGTCCTGGCGAACGTGTACGTGGAGATGTCGGACTGGATCAGCGCCCAAGCGAGCCGCGGCCTGGTCACGGTGTCCGATCCGGAGGCGACGGCCGCCGTGCTCATGGGCGCCCTCACCCAGCTGCCGATCCTCCACGCGCTCATCCGGAGGACGCCGGGAGACCTCGTCTCCTCGGCCTACGTGTCGAGCTGGGTCGAGATCGCGGCTCGAGCACTGCAGGTGCCCTCAGCCGACTGAGCGCGGCGGCGCGGAACTCAGCGGATGCCGGTGGTCGCGGCGACGGGGGAGCCCGCCTGACGGCGCGCGAGCCGGCGCCGCCTGAGCCACTTGTCGCCCTCGACGACCACGAGCAGGATGAGCGTCAGGCCGATGCACGTGAGCCACTGCCAGCCCGTCAGCGACACGGTGCCGAGCATCCGCTGGAACAGTCCCAGCTCGGTCGACGCGACGATGAGCACGACCGGCCAGATCAGGATCTTCGCGACCGCCGCGATCGGCGGCAGGAGGCCCGACTCGGGGGTGCGACGCATGAGCAGGGCGCTCAGCACGGTGGCGAGGCCGAGCACCACGTAGGCCATCGTCATCGACGCGGTCGGCTCGGACGGACTCGGCACGTCGGGTCCCCACACGAGCGGCACCAGGGCGATGAGGAAGATGACCGCGCCGTAGACGAGCCACTCCACGAGCGAGACGGGGTTCACGACGCCGATCTTCGGATCGCGCGGCGGATGGTTCATGATGCCGGGCGGGTTCGCATCCGCGGCGATCGCGATCACCGCGAACAGGGCCACGAAGAAGTTGATGAACAGCACCTGGGCGGGGAACAGCGCGACGCCCTCGGCGATCGAGAACGCGCTCGCGGCGAGGAACAGCATGATCAGGCTGAGCAGCTGCGTCATCTGGAATCGCAGGTACGCGGTGATCTTCGAGTAGACGATGCGGCCGAGCTCGACGGCGTGCACCAGGGTCGCGAAGTTGTCGTCGGTGAGCACGAGCTTCGCGGCCTGCTTCGTCACCTCGGATCCCGAGCCCATCGCGACGCCGATGTTCGCCTGCTTGATGGCCGCGGCGTCGTTCACGGCGTCGCCGGTCATCGCGACGATGGCGCCCTCGGCCTGCAGGAGCCCGACCAGTCGCAGCTTGTCGTCGGGGGTGACCCGGCCGAACACGTGCAGGTCGGGAAGGCGGCGCAGGAGCTCCTCGTCGCTCATCTCCTTGAGGTCGGCGCCGCTCACGGCTCCCGTGCCGAGCCCCAGCTCGGCGCCGATCGCCCCTGCGGTGACGGCGTGGTCGCCCGTGATCATGCGCACCTCGATGCCGGCGCGGTGGGCCACCTCGACGGCCGCCTTCGCCTCGGCGCGCAGCGGGTCGACGATGCCGACGATGCCGAGGAGTGCGAGGTCGGACACCCACGACATCGGGTCGGCCGCGACCTTGCCCTCGTCGGCGTCGTCGAGGAAGCGAGCCGCGAAGGCGAGCGTGCGCAGTCCGGTGGACGACATGCGCTCGAGCTCGGCCGTCGCCGAGTCGGAGGCCACGGGCACGATCTCCCGCGTGTCGCTGAGCATCGTCGTGCATCGGCCGAGCACCACGTCGGGTGCGCCCTTCACGATGAGCACGAGCCGCCGCTCGCCCCGCACGGGGATGCGCTGCAGGGTGGCCATGAACTTGTAGTCCGAGTCGAACGGCACCTCGGCGAGGCGCGGGTAGTCCTTCCGGGCCTGGTCGGCGTCGATGCCGAGCCTCGCGGCGAGCACCACGAGCGCGGCCTCCGTCGGGTCGCCGACGACCTCGCCCTCCGAGGACACCGTCGCGTCGTTCGGCAGGCTGATCGCGAGTCCGAGCGTCGGAGCGTCGAGCGGTTCGTCGGAGGTGCCGAGCACCGTGCCGTCGAACGAGTAGCCCTCACCGGTGACCCGGTAGGTGTTGCCGCCGAACCAGGCCGTGCGCACGGTCATCTTGTTGAGGGTGAGGGTGCCCGTCTTGTCTGAGCAGATCGCGCTCGTGGCGCCGAGCGTCTCGACGTCGTTCAGCGACGTCACGATCGCGCGCTCCTTCGCGAGCCGCGATGCGCCCCAGGCGAGCAGGCTCTGCACGAACACCGGCAGGCCGGTCGGGATCGCCGAGATCGCGACGGCCGTGGCGAGGAACAGCAGCTCGTCGAGGCTCTGACCGCGCACGAAGCCGATGATGACGATGACGAGTACGGCGCTCCAGGCGATGATGCCGAGCACCTTCGTGAGCCCGTCGAGCTCGAGCTGCAGCGGGGACTTCTTGTCGCCGACCTGCGTGAGCAGCGACGCGATGCGGCCCATCTGCGTGCGCATGCCGGTCTCGACCACCACGATGCGAGCCGTGCCGCGGGTGACCGAGGTGTTCTGGAACACCATCGACGTGCGGTCGGCGAGTGCGGTGCCTGCGGTGTTCTCCGCCGGGCCCTTCGGGATGGGCAGCGACTCGCCGGTGAGCGACGACTCCTGCGTCTCGAGGTTCGCCGACCGGAGGATGCGGCCGTCGGCCGGCACGAGATCGCCGGATTCCAGCTCGACGATGTCGCCAGGGACGAGTCCCGTGGCGTCGATCTGGAGCAGGACGCCATCGCGGATGACCCGCGCCTTCGGCGTCTGCAGCTTCGCGAGCGCGTCGACGCTGCGGCGGGCCTTCACCTCCTGCTGGGTGCCCGTGATCACGTTGAAGAGCACGAGGATCGCCACGATGATCGCCGTCGAGACCTGCCCGATGAGGAGCGACACGATCGTCACCGCGATGAGCATCAGCGTCATGAGCTCGAGCACCTGGCTGAGCGCGATGCGCCAGACGCTCGGCGGCGGCGCGCTCTGCAGGGCGTTGGGCCCGGCCTCGGCGAGGCGCTTCCCGGCCTCGGCAGCGGCGAGCCCGCGTGACGGATCGGTCTTCGCCTGCGCGATCACGTCGTCGGGGGCGAGCGCCCACCATTCGACGGCGTGCTCCTGCGGTGCGCTGTGCTGAGTTTCGATGGTCATTGCGAACCCCCGGACGTCGTGTCGACACTCGACAGGCTAGCCCGACGGATGCCGCGAGCGGGAGAGGGCGCCGACATCGGTTCTTGCGCCGTACCCTTGGGGGATGCCCTTCGACTTCGGCTCTCTGCGGCGCCACCCCGATGTCGAAGGCCCGGGGCTCGAGGCATCGGATGCCGCGGACCGGCTGATCCTCGACGAGGCCGCGGTGCTGATCCGAGAGGCCGGGCCGGGAGAGGTCGTCGTCGTCGACGACTCCTACGGGGCGCTCGCGCTCGCCGCGGCGGACGCGGGGGCTCGGGGCATCCGCGTGCACCAGGACCTCGTGACGGGTGAACGCGCGCTCGCCGAGAACGCGGCCCGAATCGAGCTGTCGGACACGGTGGACGCGCGACCGCTCGGGCCGGAGCTCTTCGGAGGTGCGCGACTCGTGCTGCTGCGCCTGCCTCGCTCGCTCGACCGGCTCGACGAGGTGGCCGGGCTCATCGCCGCGCACGCGCGTCCCGAGGTGGTCATCGTCGGCGGCGGCCGCATCAAGCACATGTCGCTCGCGATGAACGACGTGCTCCGTCGTCGGTTCGGCCGCGTCGACGTGAGCCACGCGCGGCAGAAGTCCCGTGTGCTCATCGCGCGCGAGCCGGGCGGCCCGGCCACGACGGCCGCGAGCCCCGCCGACTGGCCGCGCAGCGCCCGCCACGACGATCTCGGCCTCGAGGTCGTCGCCCACGGCGGCGTCTTCGCCGGCACGGGTGTCGACATCGGCACCAGGTTCCTGCTCGAGCAGCTGGGCGATGCGGTTCCGGATGCCGCGACCGCCGTCGATCTCGCGTGCGGCTCTGGCATCGTGGCCGCCCGGCTCGCGCGTGAGCGCCCCGGGTTGCGGGTGACGGCGACCGATCGATCGGCGGCTGCCGCGGCATCCGCTCGCCTGACGGCCGCGGCCAACGGCGTCGCCGATCGCGTGCACGTCACTCGCGCCGACGGTCTCGAAGGGCTCGTCGACGCGAGCGAACCGTTGATCGTGCTGAATCCGCCGTTCCACAGCGATGCGGCGATCTCGACCGGCATCGCCGCGCACCTCTTCGCCGACGCCGCCCGGGTGCTCGGCCCTGGTGGCGAGCTCTGGTGCGTGTGGAACTCGCACCTGCGCTACCGGCCGCTCCTCGAACGCGTCGTGGGGCCGACCCGGCAGATCGCCCGCAACGCGAAGTTCACCGTCACCGCCAGCCGGGCTCGATGATCAGGCGCGTGCCACCTCGGCGATGGAACGGGTGAGGAGCTCGACGGACTCGGGCGATGAGAAGGCGGCGCCGACCGCGACGGCGCTGAAACCGGCCGCCAGGTACTCGGCGGCGTTGGCCGCGGTGATGCCTCCGGTGGCGACGAAGGAGACGTTCGGGAACGGCCCCTTCTGGGCGCGCAGCCATGAGGTGCCGAGTTCGGCGGCCGGGAACGCCTTGACCCAGCTGCATCCGCTGCGCAGGGCCCAGCCGATCTCGGACGAGGTGGCGACCCCCGGGAGGTGCGCCACCCCGAGCTCGGCTGCTCGCTGCGCGACGTCCGCATCGAAGCCCGGCGCCACGGTGAACGTCGCTCCCATGGCGACGACGCGCTCGAGCTGCTCCACGGAGAGGACGGTCCCGGCGCCGACGTGCTTGCCGCGGTCCCGCCCGGCGGCGACGGCCGCCGCGAACGACGCGAGCGCATCGGGGCTCTGCACGGGAACCTCGACGAGCCCGACCCCGGCGTTCCATGCCGATTCGCAGAGCTCGACCGTGCGCTCGGGCGCGCTCCCGCGGAAGATCGCCATCACCGGGTTTCCCGTGAGGTGCTCGGCGAAGTAGTCAGCGGCGTTCATGCTCGTCTCCATTCCAGCCGAGTTCCCGGGAGATCGCCTGTGCGACCCGTCGGTACTCGGGCATCTGTTCTCGCAGTTCGGCGAGCGGGGCGACTGCTCGGAGCGCG
The DNA here is from genome assembly GCF_001429165.1 of Agromyces sp. Root81. Classification (GTDB taxonomy): domain Bacteria; phylum Actinomycetota; class Actinomycetes; order Actinomycetales; family Microbacteriaceae; genus Agromyces. The sequence continues at coordinate 1,296,472 of NZ_LMIR01000002.1, read as the reverse complement.
GTCACCGACATCCCGATCGTGACGCGCCCCGAAGCGTCGAAGACGGGGAGGGCCACGCAGTTGATGTAGTCCTCCTTCTCGCCGTCGTCCTCGGCCCAGCCGCGCTGCCGGACGAGGTCGAGTTCGCGCCGGAAGGCGCCCGGCGTCACGATGGTCGTCGGCGTGTGGCGCTGGAAGCCCAGGCGCTCGATCGCCTCCTCGCGCACGGACTCGGGGAGGTGCGCGAGGACGACCTTCGCGACCCCGGCGGTGTGGCCCTCGGCGGGAAGGCCGATCCGCGACCCCATCGCGACCGTGCCCGAGCCGTCGACCTTGTCGACGTAGATCACGTCGTCGTCCATCAGTTGTGCCAGATGGACCGTGTGCCCCTGCTGGGCGGCGAGGCGCTGGAGGAACGGGTGCGCGAGCGTCCGGATGTCGATCTGATCGATCGCGTACTGGGCCAGGGGGATGATGGCGAAGCCGACGGTGTGCCGGCCATCCGGCAGGTGCCGGGCGAAGCCGTCCTGCTCGAGCGTCTGGAGCAGGCGCAGCGCCGTGCTCTTGTGCACCCCGATGTGTTCGGCGATCTCGCCGAGGCTCCGCGGCGAGGGGCCGATGAACCGAATGATCTCCATGGCGCGTGACACGGTCTGCGACATCGTCATCCCTCCACGAGGGTCGTCGATCGCCGCCAGTCTCGCGGGTCATGCGCGAGTGCGTGCGCGATCTCGGCCTGCGAAGGGGCGGGGGCGGCATCGGTCGAGCTGCGGAGCACCCGCGAGGCCATGAGATGACCGAACCGGAGCCGCTCATCCGCGTCGGCTGCGCGGAGGCGGCCCGCGAGCCATCCGGAGGCGAATGCGTCACCGGCGCCGACGGGTTCGACGACCTCGACGACCGGGGCGGCGCACACCGTCGCCCCGCCATCGTGGAACTCGGTGGCGTCGAGCGCGCCGTCCTTGACCACCAGGTGGGCGGGGCCCTGCAGGAGCCGGTCGACCGATGCCGCCGTGGAGGTGCCCCACAGCGTCTCCGCCTCGTCGCGACCGACGAACACGATGTCGCTGGCGCGGGCGAGCCGAAGGAGCTCCGGCGCCGCCCGAGTCGTCGGCCAGAGCGCCGGGCGGTAGTTCACGTCGAAGCTGACGACCGCGTCCCCCAACGCGCGGTCGATGACGATCGCCTGCAACAGTTCGCGGCAGTCGTCGGAGAGGGCCGCCGTGATGCCGCTCACGTGCACGATCCCGGCTCTCGCCGGCGACCACTGCTTCAGGAGTTCGACCGACATCATCGAGGCGGCACTCCCGTCCCGGTAGTAGTGCACCTTCGTGCCCTCGGGGGAGGGGTTCTTGAAGAACACTCCGGTGCGATGGAGCGGGTCGCGGACGACGAGACCGAGGTCCACTCCGTTCCGCGCGAGGTCCGACAGCACGATGTCGCCGAGCGGGTCGTCCCCGAGCGCACTCGCCCACCGGGTGGCGTGGCCGAGCGACGCCAGGGCGCTCGCCACGTTGGACTCCGCGCCGCCCGGGCGGAGGAGGTACCGGCCGTCGGCGGAGAGCGGACCGCCGTCGGAAGCGGTCACCATCACCATCGTCTCGCCGACGCAGAACACGTCGATGTCGTCTCGCATCTTCTCCTCCGATGCCGTTGCATATGTTGCAACGGCTGTGCGCATATTGCGGAGCGTTCACAAGCTACCACTGCGTGCCCGGAGATGGCGGCCCGCGTGCCGCGGACGAGCTGCGACCTCCGGGGTGCGGGCGCGCACACATCGTGTCAGGCTTGGGGAATGACGCTGACGCTCGAGCAACTCGACACCGACGCCGCCGTGCGCGCCGCCGTCGAGCTGCCGTGGCGCACGGTCGTGTGGGACGATCCGGTGAATCTCATGACCTACGTGAGCTACGTCTTCCGCAGCTACTTCGGCATCCCGCGCGCAGAGGCCGAGCGGCTCATGCTGCTCGTGCACACCGAGGGCCGCGCCGTCGTGGCGACCGGCAACCGCGAGGCCATGGAGCGGCACGCGCAGGCGATGCACGGCTACGGCCTCCAGGCCACCGTCGAGCGGGTCGAGCCGTGATCGTCGCGGGGCTCGGCGGCGGCGACGGCGTGCGCATCGTGCTCGAGACCGAAGAGGCGATGCTGCTCTCGGAGCTCGCCGACCAGGTCGACTCGGTGCTGCTGCTCGGCGAGGCCGACGACCCGGCGCTCGGCCGGCTGCTGCCGAACGCGTACCCCGACGACCACGATGCCGCCCACGACTACACCCGCTACACCCGTGACAGCCTCGTCGACGGCAAGCGCCAGGCCGCCCAGCGCGTACGCGATGCGACCGCGGTCGACGAGCACGGCGGAGTGGTGCAGATCGAACTCGACCAGGCCGAGGCCTGGGGGTGGCTGACCTTCCTCACCGATCTTCGGCTCATCCTCGCCGAGCGGGTGGGCATCGTCGACGAAGACGAAGCGGAGTCCGACGAGACGCGCGACGACTACCTGCGCGCCGCTTACGAGTGGGCCGGGTTCGTGCAGGGGTCGATGCTCGAGGTGCTCGACCCGATCAAGGGCTGAGCGCACCGGGAGCTCGCACCGACGAAGGCTCGTGCGCTGCGGCCCGCCGCTTGGACACGGGGTCGAGGCGCTGGCATGCTGATGCCGAATCACCGTCGCCGCCGGCACACGCCGGGACCGGGGCGGGGTGCACACCTCGAGGAGCGCCAGTGAGCCGAAACACCGCGACCATCGCATCGCCGCCGACCGCGTCGATCGCGATCGCCCCGACCTCGATCGGGCGGGTGCTGCGGCATCCGGCGGCCAACGCCGAGTCGCTCGAGTCGATCGCACTGCTCATCGGGGCGGCGACCTTCGTCGTCGGCGGACTCGTCGCGTGGTTCGTGTTCATGGGCGAGGACCTGCCGATCGCCGGGCCGGGGTCGCTCGGCGAGTTCGTCGCAGTCGGGGCGGCGATCGTCACGCTCATCGCGTTCCTGCTCGGCCGTCTCTCATTGCGCACTCGCAGCGCAGCCGGCTTCGCCGACGCCGCGCTGCCGGGGCTCGACGCCTCCGGTGCGCGCATCCACTGGTTCGACCTCACCGCGATCGCGCTGGCGCACGCCTTCATCGCGCTGCTCGGCTGGATCGGCCTCGCCGACCTGCTCGAGCAGAGCTTCCAGGGCGCGGTCGTCTTCACGGTCCCCGGGGCCGTGCTCGCGGGCGTGGGCATGGCGGTCACCGGCTACGCGGTGTTCCTCTCCTCGGTGCACCTCACGCCGATGCTGCTCTCGTTCGTGCTCGCACTGTTCCTCGTGGTGGGGGCGCTCGCGAGCATGCTGAGCTCGAGCGATCCGCTCTGGTGGCAGATGAACCTGAGCGCGCTCGGCATGACGAACGACATCTCGGCGCTCGCCTTCAACCTGACCCTCATCATCGCGGGCGTGATCGTCACGACCATCGCCCGGTACGCGACCGCGGCCGTGCCGACCACGACCCACGCCGAGCTGCGCGGCCGCAACGTCGTGCGCGTCGGCCTGATCCTCATCGGGATCTTCCTCGCCTGCGTCGGCGTCTTCCCGGTCGACCAGTTCTTCGTCCTGCACAACACGGTCGCCACCGGCATGGCGGTCGCTTACACGGTGCTCGTCATCGGCCTGCGCTGGTTCATCCCGACGATGCCGAAGGTGTTCATCATGCTCGGCTACGTCTACGTCGGCGTGGTCGTCGTGCTCGCCGTGTTCTTCGCGACCGGGTACTACAACCTCACGGCCGTCGAGCTGGTCGCGGCCGTGCTGATCTTCAGCTGGATCATCGTCTTCCTCCGCAACTCGGGCGCGATGCACGCGCAGCCGTCGACGGATGCCGCGGCCGCACGCGTCGCGGAAGGGACCCGGGTCGCGTCGGCCCAGTCGTGATCTGACCCGACGTCAGCGGAGTTCGCGGAAGAAGTCGCGCACGTCGCCGACGAGGAGGTCGGGCACCTCCATGGCCGGGAAGTGGCCACCGCGATCGAACTCGGACCAGTGCACGACATTGTGCTCGCGCTCGGAGATCGTCCGGATCCCGAAGTCGCCGGGGAACACCGCGACGCCCGACGGCACCTCGCTCGGCTTCGTCGGTCGGCCCCAGTTCGCGCGACCCTCGCGATAGAGCCTCGCGGATGACGTCGCCGTGCCGGTGAACCAGTACACGCTGACGTTGGCGAGCAGGTGATCGAGGTCGACGGCGTCCTCCGGAAGTCGGGCGGCGGGGTCGGTCCACTCCTCGAACCGATCCATGATCCAGGCGAGTTGGCCGGCTGGCGAGTCCGCGAGGCCGACGCCGATCGTCTGGGGTCGGGTCGACTGGATGACCGCGTAGCCGGTGCCCTCCTGCATCTGTCGTTGCAGTGCGGCGAGCCTCGCCTGTTCGGCTTCGGTCAGGCTCGCGAACTCGGCCGGATCGCCTGAGGGGAAGCCGAGACTGCCGTTCACGTGCACGCCGACGACGTGCTCGGGGGCGATGCCGCCGAGCATCGGAGAGATCACGGCACCCGTGTCGCCGCCCTGCGCGCCGTATCGCTCGTATCCCAGCCGGTTCATGAGCTCCGCCCATGCGCGAGCGATCCGCGCCATGTCCCAACCGGTCTCGTGGGTCGGGCCCGAGAAGCCGAAGCCGGGCATCGACGGGGCGATGACGTGGAAGGCGTCGGCGGGGTCGCCGCCATGGGCGCCCGGGTCGGTGAGCGGGCCGATGACGTCCATGAACTCGACGACGGATCCCGGCCACCCGTGCGTGAGCAGCAGCGGCAGGGCGTTCGGCTCGGGCGAGCGGACGTGCAGGAAATGGATGTTCTGGCCGTCGATCGTGGTCGTGAACTGGGGGAAGGCGTTGAGCTTCGCCTCCTGCGCGCGCCAGTCGAACGAGGTCCGCCAGTAGTCGGTGATCCGCCGCAGGTAGCCGCTGGGGGTGCCGTAGGACCAGCCGACGCCCGGCAGCTCGTCGGGCCAGCGCGTCTCGGCGAGACGACGATTCAGTTCGTCGAGGTCGGCTTGCGGGACATCGATGCGGAACGGCCGGATCAGGGGGCTGTCGTCAGTCATGTCCACGACGCTACGCATCGATCCGGACAGTTCTCGTCCGGATGAGCCGCCATCGACGAAGAGGTCGCGTCGATGCATCCGGAGACGCTGAAAGGGTCGGATGCGAAGCATCCGACCCTCTCAGCTGCAGGTCTTGGATCAGACGGACTGCGTGGGGTGCGCGAGCGCCTTGGCCTTCAGGAGGTCGAACTCCTGCTGGGTGATGCTGCCGGAGTCGAGGAGGCCCTTGGCCTTCGCGATCTCATCGGAGGGGCTCGCAGCGGTGCCGGCGGTCTGACGGATGTACGCGTCGGTCGCGGCCTGCGCCTGCTGGTAGTCCTTCTGCGAGCGCTGGGCCATGCTGTTGCCGCGCGCGATCAGGTACACCAGGGCGGTGATGAACGGCACGAAGATCAGGAAGATGATCCACACCGCCTTCCACCAGCCGTTGAGCTTCTGGTCGCGGAACAGGTCGCCGATGATGGCGAACAGAGCGAACAGGTAGGCGATGAACGCGAACGCCCAGAGGAACCACCAGATCAGGTCCCAGAAACTGTCCCAAAAACTCATGTGTGCAGCCTTTCACTGTGAATGAACGCCCCCCATAGAGCGCCGCTGAGGCGAACCTATCGCGTGGCGCGGTCGCGCGTCCATATGCCGCGCGGCTTGTGACGGGGCCACGCGGCGGCGAGCTTCCCACGTCGAGGCCCTCCCGCCGGTACCCTCGGCATCGGGAGGGGAACGTGGCGGACTGGGTGGCATCGCTCGACATCGACGGGTGGAGTCTCGGGCTCGCGCTGCTCACGGCGATCGCGACCTGGGTGCTCGCCGTGCTCGCCCGCAAGGGCACCCGCAGCCTCCTCGCCAAGGTTCCCGCACTCACTCCTGCCCTGCAGACCCTCATCGTGCGGGCCGTGAACTACGCGATCATCCTGCTCGGCGTCGGCGTCGCCCTCAGCTTCTTCGGCGCCTCGATCCAGCCGCTCATCGCCGTCGCCATCATCGTCGGCGTCGTGCTCGTGCTGGTGCTGCGCGGCATCGCCGACAACTTCGCCGCCGGCGTGGTGCTGCAGACCCGTCGGCCGATCGGGATCGGCGATGAGATCGAGAGCGACGGCACCGTCGGGATCGTGCAGGAGCTGAACGGCCGATCCGTCATCGTGCGCACCGTCGACGGGCGGATCGTGCACCTGCCGAACGCCGATGTGCTGCAGAACCCCCTCGTGAACAACTCGGCGCATGGCGCCCGCCGCAGCACCGTCGAAGTGCGCGTCGCGACCGGAGGACCCGCCGTTGACGAGCTCGGCGCCGTCGTCATCGGCGCCGCCACCGCCGCGATGGGGGTGCACCGTCACGAGACACTCGCCCTGCGGACCATCGTGCGGAGCCCGACGCGCGCCGTGCTCCACCTCCAGTTCTGGCACCACCCCCTGCACGGCGTCGCCGTGCGATCCGCGGTCGTCGACGCCGTCGCCGACGCGCTCGCGGCCCGATCGATCGACGCCGTCGTGACGAGCGACGTGCCGCCGACGCCCCTCACCTCTGCAGACAGGATCTGACCGTGAGCCTCGCCATACCCCCGCGCGACCCGGAGGTCACGCCGAAACGACTGCTGCTCCTCGCGATCCCCGCGCTCGCCATCGGCGTGATCTCAGCGCTCGTGCTCTTCGCGCTCGACCGGCTCGCGGCGGTGATGCAGTCGGCGATCTGGGACGCCCTGCCCGACGCGCTCGGCGTCGACCCGTCGGGTTGGTGGATCGTGCTCGTGCTCACCCTCACGGGCCTCGCGGTGGGACTCGTGCTGCGGTTCGTCCCCGGCCACGGCGGCCCCGACTCGGCGACCACCGAGCTCGTCGAGGAACCGCAGCCGCTCAAGAACCTGCCCGGCGTGCTCATCGTCACCGTGCTGGCGCTCGCGGGCGGCGTGAGCCTCGGCCCCGAGAACCCGATCATCGCCGTCAACACGGCGCTCATGGTGGCGGCCGTCGCCCGGCTCATGCCAGCAGTGCCGAAGCAGCTCACGGTGCTGCTCGCGGCCTCCGCCACGATCGGCGCGCTCTTCGGCACCCCGGTCGCCGCGGCGCTCGTCTTCACCGGCATCGTCGCGGCGCTGAAATCGGGCGGCGCGCTGTGGGACCGCCTGTTCCTGCCGCTCGTCGCGGCCGGCGCCGGCGCGTTCACGATGCGTCTCGTCGGCGCCCCGATCTTCTCGTTCACCCTGCCGCCGTATGGCACGCCGCAGGCGCTCGACCTCCTCACCGGGGCGATCGTCGCGACCGCAGCGGCGGCCATCGGGCTCGCGATGCTCACCGCGTTCCCGATCATCTACCGCGCCATGCACTCGTTGCGGCATCCCGTGCTCATCGCGACCGCCGGCGGGCTCCTGCTCGGGCTCCTCGGCCTGCTCGGCGGTCCGATCACGATGTTCAAGGGCCTCGAGGAGATCGGCGACCTCCTCGAGGACCCGACCGCCTACGATGCGCCGCAGCTCGCCGCCATCGCGGGCATCAAGATCCTCGCGCTGCTCATCGCGGCGAGCTCGCTGTTCCGCGGCGGTCGCGTCTTCCCGGCAACGTTCATCGGCGTCGCACTCGGCATGCTCGGCCATGCGCTCATCCCGTCGCTGCCGCTCGGACTCGCGGTCGGCTGCGCCATCGTCGGCGTCCTGCTCGTCGTCACCCGCGACGGGTGGATCGCGATCTTCGTCGCCGTCGCCGTGGCCGGCGACATCACCATCCTGCCCATGCTCTGCGTGATCGTGCTGCCGGCCTGGCTCCTCGTGACCGGTGCGCCGGAGTTCCGGATCATGGCGCCGAAGGAGTCGGCCTCGGCATCGACGACCGCGCCGCCGCCCGGCGTCGACTGAGGGCCCGAAGCGACGCGGTGCTCGACGAGCGATGCCACGCGGCATCCGCTCGCTAGTCTCGGAGCTGGGCGAACGGAGGGGGAACCGGTGCAGAAGCCGCTGGCAGGACTCAGCAGGAAGAACGTCGCTCGCGAACTGACCGCGGGCGTCACCCTGCTGGCGATCGCGATCCCGCTGAACATCGGCTACGCCCAGATCGCCGGGCTGCCTCCGACGGCGGGCCTCTACGCGCTCATCGTTCCCACCGTCGTCTACGCGCTCGTCGTCTCCTCGCGCCAGCTCATCGTGTCGCCGGATGCCGCGGCCGCCGCCCTCGTCGCCTCATCCATCGGCGGGCTCGCGGCCGCCGGCAGCGCCGACTATGCGACGCTCGCGCTCGCGCAGGCGATCATCTGCGGCATCCTCTTCGTGCTGATGTCGGTGTTCAAGCTCGGCTTCATCGCGAACTTCCTGTCCAAGCCGATCCTCGTGGGCTTCGTCGGCGGGCTCGCGCTCGACATCCTCGTGAGCCAGATCGCGAAGATGCTCGGCGTGAAGATCGACTCGGGCGGCGAGTTCGTCGACAAGGTGGTCGGGCTCGTGACCGGACTCGACACCGTCAACCCGTGGTCGCTGCTTATCGCGGCGCTCTCGGTCGCGGTGCTCATCGTCGGGCAGCGGTTCCTGCGGCTCGTGCCGTGGGCGCTCATCGTGCTCGTGGTCGCGACGGTGGCGGTCGTGCTCGCCGACCTCGACGACGCCGGCGTCGACGTGCTCGGCGAGGTGCCGGCCGGGCCGCCCGCGTTCACCTGGCCGGTCATCGACTGGTCGATGTGGCTCATGCTCGTGCCGTCGGCGATCGCCCTCACGATGGTGACGACCGCCGAGGGCCTGCTCGTCTCCCGCGCCTACGGCGAGAAGCGCAACTACTCGACGCGGCCGAACCGCGACCTCTTCGCGTTCGGCGTCGCGAACGTCGCGGCGGGAGCGAGCGGCAGCTTCGCCATGGGCTCGTCCACCTCGCGCACCGCGGCCATGGACCAGGCCGGCTCCCGCACGCAGCTGCCGTCGCTCGTGCTCGCGGTCGGCACGCTCCTGCTCCTGCTGTTCGGCACCGCGCTGCTCGCCGACATCCCGTCGCCCGCGATCGGTGCGATCGTGGGCGTCGCGATCCTGCCGCTCCTCGGCATCACGGACTTCCGCATGCTCTGGAAGGTCGACCGGTTCGAGTTCGGGATCGCCGCCGTCTGCTTCCTCGTGACGCTGTTCGTCGGCTCGATCCCGGGCATCGTCGTCGCCTTCGTGCTCGCGCTCATCAACCTCGCCAAGCGCGCCGCGAACCCGCCGATCGACGTGCTCGCGGTCGGCGACTCCCCGGCGGAGAGCCTCCTCGGCGAAGCGCCCATCGGCACCATGACGGCTCCCGGCGTGATCGTCGTCCGCCTCGCCGCGCCGCTCTTCTTCGCCAACGGCTCGGTGTTCGACGACGCCGTGAAGAAGGCGGTCAAGGCGGTGCCCGAGGGCTCCGTGCAGCACGTCGTCATCGACATGGAGGCCGTCACCGACGTCGACGTGACGGGTGCCGAGAGCTTCACCGCGCTCGTCGCCTGGCTCGACGCGAGGAGCATCGAGCTCGAGTTCAGCCGGGTGCGCCCCGACGCGCGGGACCGTCTCACCGACCTCGGGCTGCTCGGCGACCGCCGCATCTTCGACACCAACCGGGCCGCGATCGCGGCCCTCACGAGCACGCCGCAGCAGCGGTAGAGGACGGCGGCGATGCCGCCAGACAGGAGTACACACATGGGCGAGGTCATCGGCGGCATCCTGCCGCTCGCACTCGGCATCGCGATCAGCCCGATCCCGATCATCGCCGCGATCCTCATGCTGCTCTCGCCGAAGGCGAAGGGCACGAGCGTCGGATTCCTCATCGGCTGGGTGCTCGGCATCGTCGTCGCGGTCGTCGTGTTCACGCTGCTCGCCTCGATCATCCCCGAGCAGGACCCGGATGCGTCGAAGCCCATCGCCGGCGTCATCAAGATCCTCCTCGGCGCCGGACTGCTGTTCCTCGCGCTGAAGCAGTGGCGCGGCCGACCGAAGGACGGCGAGGCGGCGGCGCTGCCGAAGTGGATGTCGGCGATCGACTCGATGACCACGATGCGCGGAGCGGTGCTCGGCTTCCTGCTCTCCGCGGTGAACCCGAAGAACCTCCTGATGGCGGCCGGCGCCGGCGTGCTCATCGGCACCGGCGGCCTGAACGGCGGCGAGATCGCGCTCGTGATCGTGATCTTCGTGATCATCGCCGCGTGCTCGGTCGCGGTGCCCGTGATCGCCTACCTCCTCGCCTCCACGAAGATGGCGGCGCCGCTCGAGGCGCTCCGCGGCTGGCTCGTGCAGAACAACGCGACCGTCATGGCCGTGCTCCTCCTCGTGATCGGCGTGGTCATGATCGGCAAGGGCATCGGGAGTTTCTGATGACGGAGGTCTCGACGCCGTCGGCAACGCAGACGGCACCCGCCACGGGCGGCCTCGCCTACGGCACGCGAGTGCTGATCACCCTCGCCGCGGCCGCCGTCGTCTTCGCCGGGGTATGGTTCGCCCGCGACATCCTCGCCCCCGCCGCGGTCGCCGCGGTCGTGGTGATCATCGCGCACCCGGTGCGCCGCCCGCTCGAGCGTCGCGGCTGGCCGAGCTGGCTCGCGACGACCGCGGTGATCGTGGTCGCCTACCTGATCCTCGCGATCCTCGGCACGCTGCTCGTCGTGGCATCCGCTCAGTTCATCGGCATGCTGCCCGACTACGCCGACGAGCTGGCGGCGACCGTGCAGGCCGTGTACGACTGGCTCACCTCGCTCGGCATGACGAGCGAAGCGGCCGCCTCGGCGGCCGAGTCCATCGACCCGAAGACGCTGCTCGCCTTCGCCGCCGGCGTCGCCGACGCCGTGCTCGGTGCAGCGACCGCTTTCTTCTTCGTGCTGGCCTACGTCATCTTCATGGCGGCGGATGCCTCGGGCCTCAGCCGGAGCGGCCGCGTCTTCGCCAGCGCAGCGGCCGACGTGATCGGCGCCCGGTACTTCTCGGGCGTGCGCCGCTACTACGTCGTGAACGCGAGCTTCGGCCTCGTCGTCGCCGTGCTCGACGGCCTGTTCCTCTGGTGGATCGGGGTGCCGATCCCGATCGTGTGGGCGATCCTCGCGTTCGTCACGAACTTCATCCCGAACATCGGCTTCGTGATCGGCCTCATCCCGCCGGCGGTGCTCGCGCTCGTGGTCGGCGGCTGGCCGCTCGCCCTCGCCGTGGTGCTCGCGTACTGCGTCATCAACGTCGTGCTGCAGGTGCTCGTGCAGCCGAAGTTCGTGAGCGATGCTGTGGGCCTGAGCCTCACGCTGACATTCTTCTCGGTCGTCTTCTGGACGCTCGTGATCGGCCCGATCGGGGCGATCCTCTGCATCCCGTTGACGCTGCTCGTGCGGGCGCTGCTGCTCGAGCCCGACCGAGGGGCGGTGCCGCTCCGACGACTGTCGGGCGACCCGCAAGCCGAGCGAACCTGACGTTCGCCGGTGATTCATGTCGGACTCTGGCGCACGAGGGCAGTGCGCGCGTAGTCTGCAACCACGTGAGATTGGGGAGATCATGGCGGAGTTCGAATACGGCCCGGTGGAGCTGTATCTGGTGGGGTTCGAGGGCGACCGCCCAGACCCCGGCACCCTCGAAGCGATCGGGGAACTGGTCGAGGGCGGTGAGATCCGGCTGCTCGACTTCCTGGTGATCTCACGGGAGCTCGACGGCTCGGTGCTGATCACCGAGTTCGAAGAGGTGAGCGACGAATACGGCTTCGGCACGGTCGAGCTCGAAGCGATCGGCCTCGTGGCCGAAGAAGACGCCCACGAGCTCGCCCAGGGCATTCCGCCGGGCACCTCGGGCGCACTGCTCGCGATCGAGCTCGTGTGGGCGAAGCGGCTCGCGTCGAAGTTCGCCCAGTCGGGCGGCATCGTGCTGCAGACCGAACGCATCCCAGCGCCCGTCGTGAACGCCGCGCTCGCCGAAGCAGAAGAGGAGTAGGAAGATGCCGCTCAGAAGAATGGGACGCCCGGGACTGATCGGCATGGCCGCCCGCACCGCCGTCGTCGCCGGCACCGCCACCGCAGTCAGCGGCGGGGTGCAGCGACACCAGCAGCAGAAGGCCCAAGACCAGTACGAGCAGCAGCAGTACGAGGCGCAGCAGCAGCAGGCGCAGATGGATGCCGCGGCCCAGCAGGCCCTCGCGCAGCAGCAGGCCGCGGCCGCTCAGGCGGCCCCCGCGGCGCCGGCCGGGGGAGTCGATGTCGTCGCCGAGCTGCAGAAGCTCGCCGCGCTGCAGCAGCAGGGCATCCTCACGCCTGAAGAGTTCGCCGCCGCCAAGGCGAAGCTGCTCGCCTGACCGGCCCGGTACTGCGAGCCTCATGCGAGTCCTGTCACGGCATCCGCTCGGTTGCCGGCGCTGAGTCATGACCGTCACCCTGAGGGGATTGTCCACCGCGGTGCCGGCGACGGTGCTCGTGCAGGACGAGGTGCGCGACGTGTTCGCGGCCCAGCCCGGCCTCGGCCGGCTGGGCCAGCGGATCGTCGCCACCTCGTTCAACGTCTCCGGCATCGAGCGGCGCCACTCGGTGCTCGACGAGCTGCGCTGGGACGCGCACCCCGACGACCCGGTGTTCTTCGACATCGAGTCGGGTGAGCTGCTGCTCCCGAGCACGAAGGTGCGCAACGAGCTCTACGCCGAGCACGCCACGCGCCTCTACGTCGAGGCGGGCCGCGCGGCCATCGAGGCGACGCCGGGCATCGAGGCATCCGATGTCACGCACGTCATCACCGTCTCGTGCACCGGGTTCTACGCGCCCGGCCCCGACTTCATGATCGCCCGCGACCTGGGACTGAATCCGGGGGTGGAGCGCTACCACCTCGGATTCATGGGCTGCTACGCGTCGATCCCGGCGCTGCGCATCGCGACGCAACTGGCGAAGGCGGATGCGGCGGCGGTCGTGCTCGTCGTCTCCGTCGAGCTCTGCACGCTGCACCTGCGGTCGTCGAACGACCCCGACACGATCGTGGCGTCGTCGCTCTTCGCCGACGGCGCGGGCTCGGGCATCGTCACGGCTCGGCCGCTCTCGCCCGGGGAGCGGGCCTTCGACCTCGATCGCTTCGCGACCCGCATCACGCCGGTCGGCGAGGGCGACATGGCGTGGAAGATCGGCGACCACGGTTTCGAGATGGTGCTCTCCAACGCGATCCCGGCGATCATCGACGACCACATCACGGGCGCGCTCGAGCCGCTCTTCGCGCACGACGACGCGCTCGCGTCGGCGCTCGCGAGCGACGGGGTCTCCGACGCCGTCGAGCACTGGGCGATCCATCCGGGTGGCCGGAGCATCCTCGACAAGGTCGAGTCGCGGCTCGTGCTCACCGAGGAGCAGCTCGTGCCGGCGCGCGAGACCCTGCGCGACTACGGCAACATGTCGAGCGCGACGGTGCTGTTCGTGCTGCGCAACATCCTGTACTCGGATGCCGCCGCCGACGGCGACCGGGTCGCAGCGATGGCGTTCGGGCCGGGACTGACGGTCGAGTCGGCGCTCCTGACCGTCCGGGTGTGAGCCCGGTGGCGTCCCGAGGTCGGCCGCTCGCCCGTACCTCGTTGTCGCCGTGCACAACTGCGGATATACGATCCGGCGCGCCGGCCGCGTCGCGCGATCTGCGGCGCGCCGGATCGTATATCCGCAGTTCTGTGCGGGGCACCGGACGGGAGCGCGGCACGGGCAGGGGTGAGGGCGGGTGCCCGGGGTGAGGTGGACGGGTGCGCGCGATGCGGATGCGCGGGAGCTCATGGACAGCCCCGACGCCGACCCCGTCATGCTCGCGAAGACCTACGAGCGGTTCCGCCTCGTGAACGCCGTCGTGTCGGGGGAGCGCGCCGTGTACCTGCGCTGGATCCGGCCGAGGCTCTCGCCGGTGTGGGGCACGCGCCTGCTCGATGTCGGCGCGGGCAGCGCCGACCTGCCGCGGCGACTGCTGCGATGGGCCGACGAGGACGGCCTGCGGCTCGAGATCACCGCGATCGACCCCGACGCGCGGGCGATGGCCTGGGCGGCGGCCCGGCCGCCGACGCCGGGGCTCACCCTCCGCCGCGCCATGAGCGGCGAGCTCGTCGACGAGGGCGAGCAGTTCGACCTCGTCATCTCGAACCACGTGCTGCACCACCTCGACGGCCGCGAGTTCGGGTCGCTGCTGCGCGACAGCGAGCTGCTGCTCGGCCCCGGCGGACTCTCCGTGCACGGCGACATCGAGCGCACCCGCCTCGGCTACGCGGGCTTCTGGCTCGGCACGCTGCCGTTCGCGGGCAACCTGCTCGCCGGCTCCTACATCCGGCCCGACGGACTCACCTCGATCCGGCGCAGCCACACTGCGGCCGAACTCGTCCGCGTGCTGCCGGAGGGCTGGGCCGTGCGGCGGGCGTTCCCGTCGCGACTCGAGGTGGTCTGGGGAGCGGATGCCTGAGGCATCCGCTCGCCCGATGCACGACGTCGCGATCGTGGGCGGCGGGCCCGTCGGGCTCCTGCTCGCGTGCCTCGCCGCCCAGCGCGGACTGGACGTCGTCGTGCTCGAGCGTCGCACGGAGCGGTCGGGTCGATCGCGGGCGATCGGCATCCACCCGCCGGGCCTGCGCGCGCTCGGCCGGGTCGGGCTCGACGGCGAGGTGCGTGCGAGCGGTGTCGAGATCCGCGACGGCCGGGTCACCTGCCAGGGCAGCGTGCTCGGGTCCATGTCGTTCGTCCGGGCCGGCTCGGTGTGGTCGCTGCCGCAGCTCGAGACCGAGGCGATGCTCGAGCGGCGGCTCGGCGAGCTCGCGCCGGACGCGCTCGAGCGCGGCGTCGAGGTGCGCGCGCTCCGCGACCGCGGCACGCACGTCGAGGTCGCGGGCGACCGCGGCGGTGAGGTCGTCACGGTGCTCGCCCGCTACGTGGTCGGGGCCGACGGGGTGCGCAGCGGCATCCGCGAGCTCGCCGGCATCGGCTGGGCCGCCATGCCGGGCCGCGCGCACTACGTGATGGGCGACACCCGCGACGACACGGGCGAGCCGTCGACGGCGCTGCTGCACTTCGAACCGGCGGGCGTCGTCGAGTCGTTCCCACTGCCGGGCGGCCTGCGGCGCTGGGTCGCGTGGGTGCGTCGGCCGCTGCAGGATCCGGGGCCGGCGCAGCTCGCCACGATCATCGCCTCGCGCGTCGACGGCCGGTTCGACGTCGAGGCCGCCGCCGAACCCAGCGTGTTCGAGGCCCGTCAGCACCTGGCCGAGCGGATGCACCGGGGCCGCGTCGCGCTCGTCGGCGACGCAGCGCACGAGATCAGCCCCATCGGCGGTCAGGGCATGAACCTCGGATGGCTCGACGCCGTGCTCCTCGATCGGGAGCTCGCGCATGCCGTCGAGACGGGTGCGCCGTACGAGGCGTTCGAACGTTACGAACGCGAGCGGCGGTCATCGGCCGCGCGGGCGATCCGGCAGGCGGCGTTCAACATGCGCATGGGCGCGCCGGCCGCGGGTGCGCGATTGCGCCTGCGCAATGCGGCAGTGCGCACGCTCGCGGTGCCGCCACTGCGGGCGGTGCTCGCCCGGGCGTTCACGATGCGCTGGCTGTAGCCGTCGCGCGCGTCGGAGGACGGGTGTCGCGTCGGAGGACGCGAATCCGTTGCCTCCGAACCGATTCGCGTCCTCCGACGCTCAGAGCACGACGCGGGTGAGCCGGAAGACCGGGATCAGCCGCTCGGTCTTCACCTGGTAGTCGGCGTAGGGCGGGTAGGCCTCGACGGCCCGCGCCCACCAGACGTCGCGCTCCTCGCCCTCGAGCTCGTGCGCCTCGTAGTCGTGCTTCTCGCCGCCGTCCTGCAGCTCGACGTGCGGATGCTTCTTCACGTTCCAGTACCAGACCGGATGCTTCGGCGCCCCGCCGAGCGAAGCGACGACCGCGTACTCGCCGCCGTACTCGACGCGCATGAGGGCGGTCTTGCGGAGCTTGCCCGACTTCGCCCCGACCGTGGTGAGCACGATGATCGGCATGCCTCTGAGCGTGTTCGACGTCTCGCCGTTCGATGCCTCGAACGCCTCGGCCTGCTTGCGCGCCCAGTCCGACGTGCCCGGCTCGTACTCGCCTTCCAACGGCATGGATCCTCCTCGATGTCTCCTCGACGATAACCCCGCGCCGGGCCGGGTCATTCCGGCGGGCCTCCGGGCTCAGCGTTCGAGCGCGCGGATCGCGAGCCACGCGGCGGTGCGATCGTCGGGGTTGCCCATCGAGAGGCCGGTGAGCTCCTCGACGCGGTGGATGCGGTTCGTGAGCGTCTGCCGGTGCACGCCGAGCTGCTCGGCGGCCACGCCCCACGAGCCGTGCTCGGCGAGGTAGACGCGCAGGGTGCGGGTGAGCTCGCCGTGCAGGCCCTTGTCGCCGCGCAGCGGGTCGAGCACCTCAGCGAGTCGGGTGTTGTCGCCGGCGTCGAGCCGGTCGAGCACGAGGGCGACCGTGGGCAGCGCGCGATAGCGCGACACCGTTCGTCCGTCGGTGACGGCGACGTCGAGCGCCTGCCTGGCCTCGGCGGCGGTGCGGGCGAGGGCGTCGGATGCCGCGGGGGAGCCGAGCCCGAGGCGGAGCGGAGTGCGGGCGTCGGCCGTGACGTCTTCGACGCGGCGCACGAGGTCGTCGACGCGGTCGTCGCGGAGGAAGCCGAGCAGGTGGCCCGGCTCCGCCGTGATGAGGTGCACGCTGCCGAGCTCGTCGAGCCAGCGGGTCACGAGGCGCTCGAGGTCGACCGACTTCGACCTGGCCGTGATCGCGAACCCGGTCAGCGAGCTCTCGTGCACGCCCCAGCGGCGGAGCAGTGCGGCGGCGGCCGGGCCGCCGTCGAGGAGCGTGTCGATCATCACCTCGCGTCCGAGCCGCTCGGTCGTGGTGCGGTCGTGCGTGCGGAGGATGAGGTCGAGGAGGGCCGCCGCCTGCGACGCGAGGTCGCGCCCGCGGCTCATCGAGGACTCCCGCGATGAGATGACGAGGTAGGCGCTGAGGTCTTCGCCCGTGCCGACGGGGTGGACCTGCAGGCCCGGATGCCGCACCCGCACCGGCCGGTTGAACGCGACGGCGACGGCGTCCTGCACGTGCAGCCCGCCAGCGCCCGCGGTCGAGATCACCTGGCCGTGCGGGTCGAGCAGCACAGCCCAGCCGTCGATGCGCCGGGCGAGTTCGGCGACGACCGCGCCGACGCCGCCGCGCCGCGCGACCTGGGTGAGCACCTTCGTCCCCGTCGTCACGAGCCGGTCCTCCGCGGCCTGGTCGGTCGCGAGCAGGGCGACGAGCAGCGGATGCAGCACGGCGTCGGATGCCTCGGCGCCGACGATCGCCGTGGCGCCCGTCGACTCGACCGCCCGGCGAAGCGCGCGGGTCGCGCCGTGGCTGACGAGCACGGTGCCGCGCAGCGCGTCGGAGCGGGGACCGCCGGCGGTCAGCGCCGTCGCGAGGCGGTCGGCACCGGCGACGACGAGAGTCGCGAAGCCGGGGTGGCCGACGACGCTGAACTCCTCGAGCCGAAGGGCGGCGTCGACCGGCGTCGAGGCGCCGACGCCGTCGCCGACGAGCTCGCCGCCGAGCACGCGGGCGATGGAGAGCACGTCACGAGCCATGCCATCGAGTGTACGAAATGCCGCGGCATCCGCTTGCTGTTCAACATTCTTCGCAGTGACTCGAGGCGGCGAGCCTGCCTAGCATCGGGCGTACCCCAGCACTGATCCAAGGGAGCATCATGAAAGCCATCGTCTTCCGCGCACCGGAGACGCCGATCGAGGTCGGCGACGTCGAGCTCGCCGCGCCCAAGGCCGGCGAGGTCCGCGTCAAGATCGCGGCGGCGGGCGTCTGCCACTCCGACCTGCACGTGAAGCGAGGGGAATGGGACGCCCCGGCTCCGCTCGTCATGGGTCATGAGGGGTCCGGCGTGGTCGTCGAGCTCGGGGAGGGCGTCACATCGCTCGCCGTCGGCGACCACGTGGTGCTCTCGTGGGTGCCGCCGTGCGGCGAGTGCCGCTACTGCCGCTCGGGCCACGAGGCCCGCTGCCAGAAGGTCGCCACGGTCGTCGCCCCGAAGGGCGTGCTCTTCGACGGCACCTCGCGCCTCTCGCAGGGCGAGGAGTCGCTGCACCACTACCTCGGCGTCTCGTCGTTCGCCGAAGAGGTCGTCGTACCGGCATCCGGCGCCGTGAAGGTGCGCGACGACGCCCCGCTCGACGTCGTCGCCGTCGTCGGCTGCGCCGTCGCGACCGGCGTGGGCGCGGTGCTCAACACCGCCGCCGTCGAGCCCGGCTCGACCGTCGTCGTCATCGGATGCGGCGGGGTCGGCCTGAACGTCGTGCAGGGCGCCCGGCTCGCCGGAGCTGAGCGCATCGTCGCCGTCGACGTGCGGGCCGACAAGACCGCGCTCGCCGTGCAGTTCGGCGCCACCGACCAGATCGACGCCTCCCAGGTCGACGCCGTCGAGACGCTCTTCGAGCTCATCCCCGACGGCGTCGACTACGCCTTCGACGCGATCGGGCGCACCTCGACGACCGAGCAGGCGATCCGCATGCTGGGCCTCGGCGGCGCCGCCGTGATCGTCGGGCTGCCGCCGACCGGCGCCACGGCCTCGTTCGAGCCGCTCGTGCTCGCCGAGGCCGACCAGCGGATCCTCGGCTCGAACTACGGCTCCGTGCGTCCCTCCATCGACATCCCCGCGCTCGTCGACCGCTACATGGACGGCCAGCTGAAGCTCGACCCGCTGATCTCGGCCCGCCGCCCGCTCGCCGAGGCCGCCGAGGCGTTCGACGACCTCGAATCCGGCGAAGCGCTCCGCACGCTCCTCATCCCCTGACCGCTGCAGCACCCGACTCACTGGAGAGTTCCCCCATGACCACCACCTCCGAAGCGCCGGCGGCCCGAGCCGGCGCCCCCACCGACGCCGGCCTCCGCCGCGGCGTCATGAGCGGCCCCGAGCTCGCGGCCCAGGCGATCGCCAACATCGCGCCGAGCGCGGTCATCGCGTTCACCGCAGCCGGCATCTTCATCGGCGCGGGCAACGGCACGATGCTCTCGTTCGTGCTCGCCACGATCGTGATCCTCTCGGTCGGCTACTGCGTCGCCGTGTTCGCGAAGAAGCACGCGTCGGCGGGCTCGCTCTACACCTACGTCGCCAAGGGGCTCGGCCCCTTCGGCGCGTACCTCGCGGGCGTCGCCCTGCTCATCGGCTGCTGGGGCATCGCCGCGGGCTCGCTCGGCGGCTCGGTCTCCTACTTCAACCAGTTCCTGCTGCTGATCGGCGTGCCGTTCGAGGGCGTGTTCGCGCAGATCACCCTCGCGATCGTGCTCGGCGGGCTCGCGACGCTCTTCACGATCCGGGGCATCCGTCTCTCGGCCCGCGTCTCGCTCGTGCTGGAGCTCGTCTCGGTCGCGATCATCCTCGTGCTGCTCGTGCTCGCACTCGTGTGGGCCGGCCCGAACGCGTGGGATCCCGCGCAGTTTTCGCTCGAGGGTGTGCCGTTCCAGGGCGTCGCCGCCGGCATGGTGCTCGGCATCCTGGGCTTCGTCGGCTTCTCGTCGGCCGATGCCCTCGGCCGTGAGGCGAAGAACCCGTACAAGGCGATCCCGCGGGCGATCATGTGGAGCGCCCTCGGCGTCGGCGTGCTCTACGTCTTCTCGGCGTACACGCAGATCGCGATCCTCGGCGACGACCTCGCCACGGTCGCGAGCCCGCTCGAGGCGATCTCGGCGAAGATCGGCATGCCCGCCTGGTTCGGCCCGGTGCTCACCTTCGGCGTCGGCGCCTCGTTCTTCGCCGTCGTCGTGGCGCCGCTCAACGTCGTCGGCCGCATCATCTACGTGATGGGCAAGGAGGGCGTCGTCGCCGAGCGCTTCGGCCGCACCCACGAGCGCCACCTGACCCCGCACCGCGTGCTGCTCGTCGCCGGCCCGGCCGCGATCGCGCTCGACGTCGTGCTCCTCGCGATCGGCGTGAACGCGATGGACATCGTCGTGTGGGTCGACACCTACGGCACCTACGGCTACATGGTCGCCTACGCCCTCGTCGCGATCGCGTGCGTCGTCTACACGCGCCGCGAGAAGATGCGCAACGGCCTGGTCTGGGTCTGCGCGACGATCGCCGTCGTCGCCATGGTCTACGTGTTCTTCGCGAACGTGTGGCCGGTGCCGGCGTGGCCGCTCAACGTCATCCCGTACCTGTTCCTGATCACCATGATCGTCGCGCTCGCCTGGTACCTGCACCTCGCCAGGCGTCGCCCCGAGGTGCTCGCGAACATCGGCAACACCGAGACCGACGCGCTCGAGGGCGTCGGCTAGGTCGCCGCCCGGACCCCGGGCCTCGTCGCCGCCTCAAGCCCGGCGGCGAGGTTCCGGTGCAGACCCCGCGCCTCCCTGGGCTCCCCTACAAGCCATCAGGGAGGCGCGGGCCTGTTTCGACGGCGTGATTCGGCGGTTCGCCGGCGGAGACTCGACCGAGGCGCGGCGCCGCGCGCCCGGTGAAGATCGTGATGAGCGCAGGGCGGCGTCGCCTAGGCTTCGAGCATGTCGCTCGACGCATCCGTACGTCCCGAGGCCGCCATCATCGCTGCCGTGTCGCGGCTGCACGAGCTCGGTTTCCAGGGGGTGCGTGCGGCGGCGAACTACTACGCCACCGGGCACTGGCGGTGTCGCGTTCTGGTGCCGGAGCCGGGCGACAGGATCGGCTGGGCCGACGAGCGGAACATCCTCCTGGCGTACACGAATGGCTCGGGTCGGGATGTCTTCGGGGATGGCCGCACCGACTGGGACGTCGTCGCTCTCGCCGACCGGCTCGCCCGAGCGGCTCAGGAGGTTCCATCGGCCGTGCGGCCGGACCCGCAGTACGCCGCCTGGCTCACCGAGCTGCGGCGCCGCACGGCGGGCGGCTGGTTCGTGATGTGGGAAGACGCATACCTGCCGGAGCAGATGTGGGAAAACCGAGGACTGGTGAGGCTGGTCTATGCGGATCGCGCCGCCGCAGAGGCGGACGCCGCCGATCCGGCGCATTCCGGCGTGGACGAGAACGGCTGGTCGCTCTCCGGCACGATGCCGGCACCGCCCATGCCGTGAGGGATCCGAGTCGGAGTGACGCCGATCGACGCCGTGTTCGGGAGGGGAGCTGTCTCGAGCTCCAGACCCCGCGCCTCTCATGGCTCCCTACAAGCCATCAGGGAGGCGCGGGCATGTTCGCGCTGGTCGATCGCTGCGGTCGTTGGCTAGGGTCTGCACATGGGGATCTTCACGCGCACCGATGCGAAGCCGACCGAACCGCCGCGCTACTCGGGGCTCTCGGGTCTGGAGGCGGCGGACCCGATCGAACTCGCATCGAACGTCTTCGTGCGCGTGTTCGCGGATCAGCAGTCGCCACATGTTCGGCCTGAGGCGGTGCTGGGCGTGCTGCAGCAGCTCGCCGGGGTCGATGAGGTGCCCGGCATGACCGTGCGCGGCACCCTCACCACCCCGAGAGCGCGATACGCACTCGACCCGGTCTTCCTCCAGTGCGTGCTGCTGTGGGAGCGCGGACTCATCGCGGGGCGACTCTCACGCGGCTCGGAGGCGTACCACCACATCGTGCTG
Source organism: Agromyces sp. Root81 (assembly GCF_001429165.1). Classification (GTDB taxonomy): domain Bacteria; phylum Actinomycetota; class Actinomycetes; order Actinomycetales; family Microbacteriaceae; genus Agromyces. The sequence continues at coordinate 1,274,918 of NZ_LMIR01000002.1, read as the reverse complement.
CTCCCGATGGGGTCGCGAGCCCTCGCCGGTGAGGACCCGGATGCGGCGGTGCGGGCGCGCATCGACCCGCAGGCATCCTGAATCCTGCTCAGCGGTTCGCGGACTCCCAGCCGAGGCTCGGCGCGACGTGCTCGGCGAAGGCCGCAATCATCCGCAGGTTGAACTCGACGCCGAGCTGGCTCGGGATCGTGAGCATGAGCGTGTCGGCCTCGCGGATCGCCGCGTCACGCAGCAGCTGCTCGACGAGCTTGTCGGGCGTGCCCGCATACGTCTTGCCGAACGTCGAGCGCATGCCGTCGATGTAGCCGACTCCGTCGCCGTCCTGCCGGCCGCCGAAGTAGAGCTCGTCTTCGGCGGTGGTGATCGGGAAGATCGAACGGCTCACCGAGGTGCGCGGCTCGCCCGGGTGGCCGGCCTCGCGCCACGCCGCACGGAACGTCTGGATCTGCTGCGCCTGCAGCTCGTCGAACGGCATGCCGCGGTCTTCGGTGAGCAGGGTCGACGACATGAGGTTCACGCCGCGGCGCCCGGCCCACTCGGCCGAGTCGCTGTTGCCGGCGCCCCACCAGATGCGCGAACGCAGGCCGGGAGAGTAGGGCTCGATGCGCTGCAGGCCGCTCGCGCCCCCGCCGAACGGCGACGAGGCATCCGGTTCCGCGATGCCCTGGCCCTCGACGGCCGAGAGGAAGCGGTCGAAGTGTGCGCGGGCGATGTCGGCGCCGCGCGGGTCTTCGGAGCCCGTGTAGCCGAACGCCTCGTAGCCGCGCACGACCGTCTCGGGTGATCCCCGGCTGACGCCGAGCGCCAGTCGGCCGCCCGAGATGAGGTCGACCGCCGCCGCCTCCTCGGCGAGATGCAGCGGGTTCTCGTAGCGCATGTCGACGACGCCCGTGCCGACCTCGATGTGCCGGGTGCGCGCCGCGATCGCCGCGAGGAGCGGCATCGGCGACGCCTGCTGGCGGGCGAAGTGGTGCACACGGAAGTACGCGCCGTTCACGCCGAGTTCGTCCATGCCCTGGGCGAGGTCGATCGCCTGCAGCATGGAGTCGCCGGCCGAGAGTTCGCGGCCGCCGCCGAGCGGGCCGTAGTGTCCGAATGAGAGCGTTCCGAAGCGTTGCACGACTGGTGGAACGATGCGTCGCGGGAGTCTATTCCTGTGTATGGATGCTCCGTGATGGTCGGGGTGGGCGTGCTCGATCGTGGCGCGGCTGGTACTGGTCGATGAGTTCAGCGGTGAGTTGCACTTCGAGCGATGCAACGGTGCGCAGACCAAGGTCCATGAGCACTGCGGAGATCTCGTGGCGACCGGGTTCCCGACCCTCCCACTGATTCGGGTTGAGACTCACCTGCACGCGAGCGTACTCGCCCGGGTCCAGCGCGAACGCCGGCGGTCCACCGCCGACGAAGGCGAATGAGCCGGACCCCGGACCTCCGCCCGGCCGAGTGATGAAGCCGATCGCGGTGAACGAGTCGCCATCGGGCCGCCAGCGATACTCGCCGGTGTTGACGACATCGAGAGCGAGCCGGTCGAAGTCGGGCTCGGTGCGGGTGGTCTCCGGCCAGCGCAGCACGAGACCGCGACTGCGCTCGGCGGGGCTGGGCCGCAACGGTTGCGGTTCGGGATGGACGTGCATCTCGGCCGTACGCGAACCATCGCGGGCCGGGATGACCTGCGCGATGCGCCACCATCTCGATCCGTCGTCGACCGGGGCTCCGAGCACGACCGCGTACGCCGGGTGGGCGAGCACCCTCCACCCGGACGCCGGAGTGTCGCTCGGTACGCCCTCCATCGACACGTCGAACTCGAGGGCGCCGAGCGCTGCTGCCAGTTCCGTTCCGGGTCCGCTCAACGCCGCGCGGTCGACGGTGATGCGTCCTATCTGCGGGTGATCGGCGGATGCATCCATGGGACGAGACTCCCACACCCTCCCGGTCGCCGGGCTCAGCCGATCGTCTCCGGCCGCGTCGGCCCGTCGTGCAACCTGATGACGGCGGCGAGGTCCGAGCCCGCGTCGACGAGCGCGAGTGATCGCGTCGCGATTCGATCGAGGCGCTGTCGCAGGACTCGCGCCGTACCGTCGGCATCGTCGAATGATTCGAGCGCGACGAGCAGCTCCCGGACGGCCGGGATGCCGGTGCCGGCGTTGCGAAGCGCCACCACGATCCGGGCTGCACGAATCGCCGGGACCTCGTACCGACGTGCTCGAAGCGATGTCACTCGATCCGGCCGGACGAGTCCTTCCTGTTCCCAGAACCGAAGGGTCGATGTGCGAACGCCGAGCGCGCCGGCGAGCTCCGTGATCGTCATCGCATCACGATCCGGATCGCGCTCCAGCGCTTCCGGTTCGCCGCTGATCGCCATGATCGCCTGCCCGGCGCGCAACGCCTCCGCCCGTTCGCGTGCCAGGCTCGCGTGCGCGGCGTCGATCGCCGATACGCGTTCAGCGATGCTCTGCGATCGAAACGCCGACATCGTGACTCGGGCGTTCACCGGTCCGACGGCTTCGGCGAGTGCCCGGTACCCGCGGAGAGCGTGGACGTGGATCGGCGTGTAGGAGCGGTAGCCGTTCGCCGAGCGGGCGGCAGGCGGGATGACGCCGAGGCGCTCCAGGTCGCGGACCTGCTGCACGGAGTAGCCCGATTCGCGAGCGACATCGGTGGTCCGGAGCACGGGACCCGTGTCGTCCTCTGAATCGTTCAAGACTGAACCCCACACAAGCAGTTGAAGGTGATGCTTGAACCATGAGTATGCAGCAGATCATCGAGAAGGTGCGGACGTTCGACGGCGTGCTCGTCGTCGAACCGGCGCCGGGCAGCGGGCTCCCGGAGCTGGCGTGGGGTGACGCGTTCTTCTACTGCGCACCAGACGGACGGATGCCTGCGAACGTACAGCCGTACGGCACCATCGTCACCAAGGACTACCCCGATGACACCGCTTCGAAGCTCGGAGCGGGCCGTTGGCGGGTGAACGTCCACGTCGGCCGCACGACGTTCGTCGAACTCACGGGCGAGGAGCCGCGGCGCCTGAGCCGAAGCCGTGACTTCGCGGCTGTCGATGTGGTGATGCCCCACCCGGTCTACGGCGAACTCGGCTGGGTCGCTGTGGTGAACCCGGGTGCCGCGACGCTGGAGCTCGTCGTCCGGCTGCTCACCGAGGCGCATGCCGCGGCCCGCGCCCGTTTCGAGCGACGCCGTACGTGACCTCAGCCCCGCGCGAGCACCAGCGAGAATTCGATGACGCCGTCGGGCTCGACCGAGACGAAGCCGAGGTTGGGCGCCTCGACGCGGTAGCCGGCGAACGACCCGTCGACCACGGCCCAGGTTCCACTGAGGTCGGGCGCCGCGGTGCCCGGTTCGGCCGTCGCCGTCGGAGCGAACGTCACCGACGGAGCGGACTCCGCCTCGCCGACGATGGGGTCGCGGTAGACGATGGGCGCGGCGATGGCGACGGTCGCGCCGAGCACGAGCCCGCCGGCGACGATCGATGCGGTGATGATCTTCGTGCGCTTCTGCAATGCGGCTCCCAGGGGTCGGGCTTCGAGCATGACGGATCAACGTATGAGAACGCATCGAACGCGCTGCGAACCTGTCGAGATGACGGCGGATGTCGCAGACTGTCGTGCATGAGCGACCCCCACGTGCTCGGGCCGGGCCTCCTGCCGACGCCGTTCACCGCCGACGAGATCCGCGCGGCGAGCGGTTCGGGCAAGCTGATCCGCATCCTCGTCGAGCAGCCCGACGGCGAGACGTTCGAACGGATCAACCACCTCATCGACTGCGACGACGAGGGTGCGACGGTCGAGCACTGGCCGACCCCCGCGGGGGTGCAGCGCACCACGATGATCGCCGTCGAGGTCGTCGGCTGAGGACGGTCGCAGTACCCGCCGATCGCTGGCGCGGCACGGGGCATCCGTCTACCGTGAAGCTCGGGGGAGATTCGGTCGACGAGCCGGAATACCAGCCCTCTCGCCAAAGTTGAGTCAAGTACACTCAAGTTTTGAACGAAGGGAGAGCCTGTGGCCAACATGCAGGGTGCGCCGAGCACGCAGGAAGAGCAGAAGTCGGCGCTCGAACAGTACGGCGTCAACCTCACCGAGATCGCGAAGGCGGGCAAGCTCGACCCCGTGATCGGGCGGGACTCCGAGATCCGCCGCGTCAGCCAGGTGCTCACGCGGCGCACGAAGAACAACCCTGTGCTCATCGGCGAACCCGGCGTCGGCAAGACCGCCGTGGTCGAAGGGCTCGCCCAGCGCATCGTCGCGGGCGACGTCGCCGAGTCGCTGAAGGGCAAGCAGCTCATCTCGCTCGACATCTCCGCGCTCGTCGCCGGTGCGATGTACCGCGGCCAGTTCGAGGAGCGGCTGAAGGCCGTGCTCAAGGAGATCAACGACGCCGAGGGCGAGATCATCACCTTCGTCGACGAGCTGCACCTGCTCATGGGCGCCGGTGGTGGCGAGGGATCCGTCGCGGCATCCAACATGCTGAAACCCATGCTCGCCCGCGGCGAGCTGCGGCTCATCGGCGCGACCACGCTCAACGAGTACCGCGAATACATCGAGAAGGATGCCGCGCTCGAACGCCGCTTCCAGCAGGTGTACGTCGGCGAACCGAGCGTCGAAGACACGATCGCGATCCTCCGCGGCCTCAAGGGGCGCTACGAAGCGCACCACGGGGTCACGATCTCCGATGCGGCCCTCGTCGCCGCGGCGTCCCTGTCGAACCGGTACATCTCGGCTCGGCAGCTGCCCGACAAGGCGATCGACCTCGTCGACGAGGCCATGTCGCGCCTCAAGATGGAGATCGATTCGAGTCCCGTCGAGATCGACCAGCTGAAGCGCCAGGTCGACCGCATGAAGCTCGAGGAGCTCGCCCTCAAGAAGGAGAAGGACGACGCGTCGAAGGAGCGGCTCGCGAAGCTGCGCGAGACGCTCGTCGAGCACGAACGCGAACTCGCCGGGCTCGAGGCCCGCTGGGCGCGCGAGCGGATGTCGCTGAACCGGGTCGGCGACCTGAAGAAGCAGCTCGACGACGCGGTCACGCAGCGCGACCGCGCCATGCGCGAGGCCGACTACGCGAAGGCCTCCAAGCTCGAGTACGAGACGATCGCCCGGCTGCAGCGCGACCTCGTCGAGGCCGAACAGGCCGAGCAGGCTCCCGACGAGCCGCGCATGGTCAACGAGCAGGTCACCGAGGAGGACATCGCGCAGGTCATCGCGGCCTGGACCGGCATCCCCGTCGGCCGACTGCTGCAGGGCGAGACCGAGAAGCTGCTGCACCTCGAGCAGGAGCTCGGCAAGCGCCTCATCGGCCAGAAGCGCGCCGTCGCGGCGGTCGCCGACTCGGTTCGCCGTTCGCGCGCCGGTATCAGCGACCCGAACCGGCCGACCGGATCCTTCCTGTTCCTCGGCCCGACGGGCGTCGGCAAGACCGAGCTCGCGAAGGCGCTCGCCGAGTTCCTCTTCGATGACGAGCACGCCATGGTGCGCATCGACATGTCGGAGTACGGCGAGAAGTTCTCGGTCTCCCGGCTCGTCGGCGCGCCCCCCGGGTACGTCGGCTACGACCAGGGCGGTCAGCTCACGGAAGCCGTGCGTCGGCGCCCGTACTCGGTGATCCTCTTCGACGAGGTCGAGAAGGCGCACCCCGAGGTGTTCGACGTGCTGCTGCAGGTGCTCGACGACGGTCGGCTCACCGACGGCCAGGGCCGCACGGTCGACTTCAGGAACACCATCCTGATCCTCACGTCGAACCTCGGCTCGCAGTACCTCGTCGACCCGAGCCTCAGCTGGGACGAGAAGGAGCAGGCCGTGCTGCAGGCCGTGCGGCAGTCGTTCAAACCCGAGTTCGTGAACCGGCTCGACGACATCGTCGTCTTCTCCGCGCTCAGCGAGGAGGAGCTCGGCGAGATCGTCAACCTCTACATCGACCGGCTCTCGGCGCGGCTGCACGAGCGGCGGCTCCAGCTCGGCGTCACCCCCGACGCCCGGGCGTGGCTCGCCGAACGCGGGTACGACCCGCTGTACGGCGCGCGCCCGCTGCGCCGGCTCATGCAGCACGAGATCGACGACCGGCTCGCCCGGGCGCTGCTCACGGGCGAGGTGCGCGACGGCGACACCGTCGTGGTCGGGCTCGCCGACGATGGTGACTCGCTCTCGGTGGCGCGAGCTGACGTCCCGGTCGAATAGGCGCCGTCGACGCGGCATCCGCTCAGTGATTCGAGCGGATGCCGCGCCGCGCTGTGCGCCCGCGGAGCGACGCGTCGACCGTCAGTCGACGGCGACGCCGCTCTCGGATTCGGGGGCGCGCACGCCGTTCGCGCTCGCCGGGATGCGGCGCTCGAGGGCGAGGGCGAGCGCGCCGATGCCGAGACAGCCGAGGACCATGATGGCGATGTACACGGCGTCGAGATCGTGGCCGAGCAGCAGGCCCGCGGCGATCGGCCCGGCGATGGCTCCGCCCTGGAACGCTGCCGAGTTGATCGCGTTGTAGCGGCCGCGGTTGTGATCGGAGGCGAGGTCGTTGTAGATCGCGGGCACCGTCGGCTGCAGCAGGGTCTCGCCGAACGCGAAGACGCCCATGAAGGCGATCACGCCGATCGCCGCCGCGAGCGAATCGGGCAGCAGCCCGGCGGCGCCGAGGATGAGCCACGAGAGCGCCCAGACCCCGGCCATGACCCACATCACGCGGGTGCGGCGCCTGCCGCTGATCTTCGCCAGCACGGTGAACTGCAGCAGCACGATGACCGCCGTGTTCACGGCGAACGCGAAGCCGATGACGCGCGTCGAGACCTCGGCCACCTGCCGCGCGTAGGCCGGGAAGCCGGCCTCCATCTGGCCGTAGCCGATGAACATGGCGATGAACGTGAGGAGCGTGAGCCACAGCACGGCCGGCTGCCGGAGGATCTCGCGATAGCCGCCGGCCGCAGCGGACTCCTCGGTCGGCTCGGAATGCGAGCGCACATTGCGCAGCGGCCCGAGCAGCAGCGCCATGGGGATGAGGCTGCTCGCCGCGTCGATGAGGAAGATCACGGTGAACGTCTCGGGCGAATCGACGTCGATGTAGAACCCGCCGATGATGCCGCCGACGCCGATGCCGAGGTTCACGAGCGCGAAGTTCACGCCGAAGTACTGCTGTCGGAGGTCGCCGGAGACCACCGCGGCGATGAGCGCGTTGAACCCCGGCCAGGAGACGCCGAAGTTCACGCCGATCAGCACGAGGCCGACGGCCGCGACCGCGGGGCTGGTGGCGAACGCGAGCAGGGTGCAGCCGGCGATCATCGCGACGAGCCCGACGAGGAGCACGGCCTTCGCGCCGAAGCGGTCGATGAGCGTGCCGCCCGGGCCGGTCACGATGAGTCCGACGATCGCGATGAGGCTCATCAGTGCGCCGGAGAGCCCGAGGTCGAATCCCCGCACCTCGTGCAGGTAGATGATCGTGAACGGCAGGGTCAGCCCGCGGCCGAGCGTCTGGATGGCGACCGTCGAGAGCAGCCACCGTCCTTCGGTGGGAAGGGCACTCCAGAACGTCCTCGCGCTGATCACTTCAGTATTCTGTTGCACCCGACCGACAGCGCAGCACCACGAGGTCCGCACGACGCCCCGACGAGGTCTTCCGCCGCTGCGGCTCGCGGGGCTAGTGTGGCGACAGCAGTGATGATCCCGGGGGAGGCGACATGTCTGCAGCAAACGGAGACGAGATCGGCGAGGTCGTGCTGACGCACGGACAGCGACGCGGCATCCGGCTCATCGGATTGGCCGGCGTCGTCGGCGGCATCCTGTTGATCGTCGTGGCCATCCTCGCCTGGATCGGGGTCTCGAACCAGCTCAGGGCCGAGAACATCACGATCCCCGACGACTCGCCGTACTTCGCGGGCAAGACCGTCGACGGACCGATCGACGCCTTCATCCAGGCCGGCGTCATCAACGCCCACGCGCTCGAGGCGAGCGGCGGCAAGACGTACGCCGAGCTCGACCAGGACGACCCCGTGCGCGAGACCGTGATGAACGCGTCGTTCCTGCGGGCCTCGCTCTTCACCTCGGTCGTCTCGTTCGGCGTCGCCCTGTTCGCGGCGGGGGTCGGCGTGATCTTCGTGCTCTTCGGTTGGGCGCTGCGCATGCTCGTGCCGTCACCGGCACGAACGTCGGCGAGAGCCACGGCAGGCTGAGACGGCTTGCGGGCCCGCGCCGCGATCGGCGCCGTGGGCTCGCACATGCGGTCGGAATCGCCATCAGCGCGCGCACATCCTGCGCGCTGATCGGCGTGCGCGCCGGTCTTCGCACGATCGAAATCACCCCCTTGTCCACGCTCGTCGCGCCGTGGCAGGATCGCGCTCAACATGTCTCGTGAATGGAGCGTCATGCGCAGGTTTCGAACGATCGCCGCAACATCCGCACTCGCTTTGACCATGACGGCCCTCGCCGCCACGTCGGCCGGTGCCGCGACCTCGACCGGAGGCGAGGTGACCGGGGAACAGGAGTACGTGGTGCTCTTCGCCGAAGGCACCCCGAGTGAGGCCGCGCACGCCGCGGTCGCCGCGGCGGGCGGCACCATCGTCAGTGAGAACACGGATGTCGGCGTCGCCACCGTGGTCACGACCGCCTCGGACTTCTCCGAGGTCGCCGCCGGACAGGGGGTGATCGAGGGCACCGCGCAGAACCGTGTCATCGCCGATGTGCCCGCGGCACGCACCGCCGCCGGTGACGCCAAGAAGTTCGACGCCGCCGAATCCGAGGTGCGCGCCGCGGGGGCCGGGGCATCCGCCGCGAAGCAGAACGCGGGCGGCAACGGCAACGGCAACGGCAAGGGCAAGCCCGCCGCGGAGCCGCTCGCATCGCTGCAGTGGGACATGCAGGCGATCGGCGCGACCGTCGACGGCTCCTACAAGTGGGAGAAGGGGCGCAAGGGCGTGCTCGTCGGCGTCATCGACACCGGCGTCGACGGCTCGCACCCCGACATCGCCCCCAACTTCAACGCCGAGCTCAGCCGCAACTTCACCGTCGACATCCCGTTCGACGCGAACGGCGACCCGATCGACGGGCCGTGCGAAGAGGAAGCCGACCAGTCCTGCGAGGACGCCGCCGACGTCGACGAAGACGGTCACGGCACGCACGTCGCCTCGACCATCGGCGCCCCCATCAACGGCATCGGCATCGCGGGCGTGGCACCCGAGGTCTCGCTCGTGAACCTCCGCGCCGGGCAGGACTCGGGATACTTCTTCCTTCAGCCGTCGCTCGACGCGCTGACGTACGCCGGCAAGGTCGGCGTCGACGTCGTCAACATGAGCTACTACATCGACCCGTGGCTCTTCAACTGCTCGAGCCACCCCGCCGATTCCGCCGAGGACCAGGCCGAGCAGCGCACGATCGTCGAGGCCATGCAGCGCGCGCTCGACTTCGCCCGCAACCGCGGGGTGACGCTCGTCTCGGCCGCCGGCAACGGCGCGACCGACTACACGAAGGTCATGACCGACGCGTCGAGCCCCGACTTCGCCGATGTGGAAGGCGAGGTCGCGTACACGCGCGACCTGCTCGACCCCGCGAGCTGCGTCTCGACGCCCTCCGAGGGCGACGGCGTCATCTCGGTGTCGAGCATCGGCCAGTCGGGCCGCAAGGCGTACTACTCCGACTACGGCAACGGCTACGTGGATGTCGCGGCCCCGGGTGGCGACGTCTACGACACGCCCGCGAACACGCGCGACATCACCAAGGCGACGCTCGCGGCGTACCCGAAGGCCCTCGCCGAGGCGAACGGCGAGATCGACGCCGACGGCAACCCGACGGTGGAGTACGTCGTGAAGAGCTGCGACGCGGCGGGCACCACCTGCGGGTACTACCAGTACCTGCAGGGAACGTCGATGGCCTCGCCGCACGCGGCCGGCGTCGCGGCGCTCATCGTGAGCAAGTACGGCCTGCCCGACGTCATCCGCGGCGGCAGGTACCTGCCGCCGGCCGTCGTCGAGACGGTGCTCACGAAGAGCGCGGTCGACACGGCGTGCCCCGTGCCGGCCGAGTTCACCTACACGCGGAACCTGCCGAGCGGTTCGACCGTGACCGCCACGCACACCTGCGAGGGGAGCACCACGAACAACGGCTTCTTCGGAACCGGCGTGGTGAACGCCCGCACGGCGATCGGACACTGATCGCTCGATGACACGACGGGGCCGGGCTGTGCTGGAGCAGCCCGGCCCCGTCGCGTTCACGCGCGGTTCGACGAACGGCGGCGGGTGTTCACTCGACGGGCGTAGGCTCCGGCACATGCTGGTGGGGGCTGGAGTGGGAGCCGAACGCGCTCTCGTCGTCGAGACGGAGACGGGCGCGGTGCGCGGGGTGCGCCGTCACGGTGTGCGCTGCTGGCGGGGCATCCCGTACGCGGCATCGACCGGGGGCGAGCTCCGCTTCCGGGCACCGCGCGCGGCGGCGGGGTGGGACGGCGTGCGCGATGCCGCCGAGTTCGGCCCCGTGGCGCCGCAGAAGCGGAAGGGGCAGTTCATCGGCGCTGCGCCGGGCCTCGCGCGCAGCGAGGACTGCCTGAGTGTCAACGTGATCGCGCCCGACGATGCGATCGGGGCGGTGGGGCCGGCGGGACGACCGGTCATGGTGTTCATCCACGGGGGCGCCTACAGCGTGGGCTCGTCGGGGGAGTACCCGAGGCAGGGGGAGCGGCTCGCGCGCGCGCACGGGATCGTCTACGTCAGCCTGAACTACCGCCTCGGGGCGCTCGGTTGGCTCGACTTCCGCGCGTACTCGCGGCCAGAGCGCCCGATCGAGGCGAACCTCGGCCTGCGCGACCAGGTCGCCGCACTCGAATGGGTGCGCCGCAACATCCGCTCGTTCGGCGGTGATCCCGACCGCGTGACGCTCTTCGGCGAGTCCGCCGGCGCGAACTCGGTGACGACGCTGCTCACGGTGCCCGCCGCCGAGGGCCTGTTCTCCCGCGCGATCGCGCAGAGCTCGCCCGCGAACGCCGTGTACCTTCCCGAGACGACGGCGCGATGGGCCGGCGAGTACGTGCAACTGCTCAGCCGCGTGGTCGACGACGACGACCTCGAGAGCGAGTCGGTCGAGGATGCCGCGGCGATGCTGTGCACCGCCGACGCGATGCTGCTCGCCGAGGCGACGACGGCCCTCACGATCCGCACCCCCGACGAGGATCCCGGGACCATCAGCCTCGCCCCGGTCGTCGACGGGGAGTTCCTGCCGCACCGCCCGCTCGACGCATTCCGCGACGGGCTCGCGCACCGGGTGCCGCTCATCATCGGCACCAACGACCGCGAGGGCTCGCTCTTCGAGGGGCGCATCAGCATCCTGCCGACGACGAAGCCGCGCATCCGTGCGATCTTCGCGAACACGCGGAAGCGCTCGCGCAAGGCGATCAAGCGCCAGTATCCTGGGTTGCCCGAGCGGCGGCCCGCTGCCGACTTCGCCGGCGACTTCACGTTCTGGTTCCCGACCGTGAAGCTGGCCGAACGGCATTCACGGTACGCGCCGACCCACATGTACCGGTTCGATGCGGCCCCGCGGATGCCGCGGCTCCTCGGCCTCGACGCCACGCACGGCCTCGAACTCTTCGCGCTCTTCGAGAAGTTCGACACCCTGACGGGCGCCGGGCTCACCATGCTCGGCGGGCGGCGCATGTTCCGTGCGGTCGGACGGCGCATGCAGGCGCACTGGGCGGGCTTCGCGGCATCCGCTCGGCCGCTCGACGACTGGCCCCGCTACGACGAGGTGGCGAGGCGCACGCTCGTCTTCGACCGGGGCGACCGCGTCGAGCTCGACCCGCGCAGCGAGAAGCGGCTCGCGTGGCAGGAGTTCGTGCCGCACGTGTGAGGCGCCGCGCGTGCCGCGTAGGCTCGGTGCATGCTCGCCACCGTCATCCACGCGCCCCGTGACATCCGTGTCGAAACCGTTCCGGACCCGGTGCTCTCCACCGGCGGCGACGCCATCGTGAAGGTCGTCGCGTCGTGCGTCTGCGGCTCCGACCTCTGGCCGTACCGCGGAGTGACGCCCACCGCCGAGCCGCACCGCATCGGGCACGAGTTCATCGGCGTCGTCGAGGCGATCGGCGAGGATGTCACGGCGATCGCGGTCGGCGACTTCGTGATCGCCCCCTTCTACGTGTGCGACAACACGTGCGTGAACTGCCGCAACGGCGTCTCGACCTCGTGCCTGAACGGCGGATGGTGGGGCTCCGACGACCGGGTCGGCTCGTTCGCCGACGGCGGTCAGGGCGAGCGCGTGCGGGTGCCGCTCGCCGACGGCACGCTCGTGGTCGTGCCCGGCCCGGTGCGCGACGACGAGGTGCCGGGCCTCCTCACGCTCGCCGACGTGATGGGCACCGGCCACCACGCCGCCGTCTCCGCAGGCGTCTCCACGGGCGACTCCGTCGCCGTCGTGGGCGACGGCGCCGTCGGCCTCTGCGCGATCATCGCGGCGAAGCGGCTCGGGGCGACGACGATCATCGCGATGTCGCGGCATCCCGAGCGGCAGGCGCTGGCTCGCCGGTTCGGTGCCACTCACGTGGTGGCCGAGCGCGGTGACGAGGGCGTCGCCCGGGTGCAGGAGCTCACCGGGGGGATCGGCGCAGATCGCGTGCTCGAGTGCGTCGGCACGAAGGAGTCGATGGACCAGGCGATCCGCAGCGCCCGCCCCGGCGGCATGGTCGGCTACGTCGGCGTGCCGAACGGCGGGCCCGAGCTGCCGGTGCGCCCGCTCTTCAACCGGAACGTCGGCGTGAACGGCGGTGTGGCCCCGGTGCGCGGCTACATCGAGGAGCTGCTGCCCGACGTGCGCTCGGGCGCGATCGAGCCCGGGCTCGTGTTCGACCTCGAGCTCCCGCTCGCCGACGCCGCAGCGGCCTACGCCGCGATGGACGAGCGGCGCGCGACGAAGGTGCTGCTGCGCCCATGAGCGAACTCCTCGAACGGCTCGTCGCCGAAGCATCCGAACTGCAGTTCGACCGGTTCACCCTCGACGACGCCTGGGCGCTCGGAGGGCGGCTCCGAGCCGCCGCCGCAGAGGCGGGGCATCCGGTCGCGATCGCGATCTGGTTCGGCTCGCAGCGGGTGTTCCATGCCGCCCTGCCCGGCGCGACCGCCGACAACGACGCGTGGCTCGATCGCAAGCACCGCGTCGTCGAACGGTACGGACGGGCCTCGATGCTCGTCGGCGAGGAGTTCCGCGCGAAGGGCGAGGACTTCGACGTGCACGCCCGCCTCGACCCGCGGGAGTTCGCGGCGCACGGCGGAGTCGTGCCGATCCGGATCCGCGGGGTCGGGGTCATCGGGGCCGTCGGCGTGTCGGGGCTGCCCGAGCTCGCCGATCACGAACTCGTCGTCGAGCAGCTGCGTGCGCACCTGCGGGGGCAGGGCGCCGGCTGACGAGTCGGTGATGCCGGCGACGGCATCTCGCATCTCAGTTCGCGGGGCCGTCGTATGCGGTCAGGCGTCGATGTCGTCGAGGCGCGCGATGACGACTTCGAGGAGGCGGGCGAGCTCCGCGCGCTCGGTGTCGCCGAGATCCTGCAGCACGTCGGACTCGACGACGTCGGAGTCGCGGATGGCCTGACTGAACAGCCCCCAGCCCTCCTCGGTGAGGCTCACGAGGATGCGGGTGCGGTTGTCGGGGTCGGCCGCGCGTTCGACGAGGCCGCGCTCGGCGAGCTTGTCGAGGCGATGCGTCATCGACGACGGCGCCACGTTCGTGAGCTCGGCGAGCTGGCTCGGCGTGAGCGCCTCGCCCGCCTTGGCGAGCGAGGTGACGACGGCCCATTCGCCCGAGCTCACGTCGAGGTCGGTGAGCTGCCTGACGTACCACTGGTCGAGCTTCTTCGTGAGGCCCTGCACGGCGGTGATCACCCGCTGCACGGACTCCTCGCCGCCCGCGGCGACGTAGGTCGCGACGGCGCGGCGGTGCAGTTCCTGCGCTGACGGGGTGCGTTTGGCCATACGGGAATTGTCGCATGCGAAGTTCGGTTGCTAATATTTCGATATCGAATAGTTCGTATTCGAATCATCGTCTCCCCTCCACCGTCGTCCGGGTGAGGCATCCGTCTCGTTCGAGACCATCGACTCCCGGAAAGGTGGCGTGCCCATGCGCGCGAAGCTGCTCATTCTCGCATCGAGCATCGGCATGCTCGGCTGGGGCGCCGTGCTCCCGTACCAGTACGCGTACGCAGCCGACACCCGCGGCTGGGGCGCGCTCATCGCGGCGGCGGCGTCGTCCCTCTTCTCTGTGGGCGCGCTCGTCGCCGCGCCGATCGCCGGGCGGCTGAGCGACCGATTCAACCCGGTGCACGTCGCCGTCGCCGCGCAGCTGCTCGGGGCGGCCGGGGCGGCCTCACTCGTCTTCGCCGACGACCCCGCCGTCTTCCTCGCCGGCATGCTCGTGTTCGGCCTCGGCCTCGCCGCCGCCGTTCCCGCCAAGCAGGTGCTCGCGCTCGAGTGGTCGTCGACCGGCGATCGGCGCAAGGTCTTCGCGTACAAGTTCACCGGAGAGGCGCTCGGCATGGCGGCCGGTGCGTTCCTCGCGGGGCAGATCATCGACCTCGGTCGGCACGACGGACTCGACGTCGGCTTCCTCATGGCAGCCGCGGGCTTCGTCGTCTCGTCGGCGATCATCGCGACCGCCGGCCGCGGGGCCCGGCGGAACGCCGAGTTCGCGGCCGAGACGGTCTCCGGCCTTGCCGACGAGCGACGGCCGGGTGCCTTCCGCCTGGTGTTCGCGAACCCGGCGCTCCGCTGGAGCGCGGTCGTCATGATCGCGCTCGCGCTCGGGTTCTACGCGCAGTTCGAGGCGGGCCTGCCCGCGTACGGCATCACGGTGCTCGAGGTGGACCCGGTCGCGGTCGGCACGGCGGCGGCCGTGAACTGCATCGTCATCGTCGCCCTGCAGGTCGTCGTGGTGCGCCTCACCGCGAAGGTCAGTGCGCCGGTCCTGCTCATGGCCGTCGGCGGCATCTGGGTGGCGGCGTGGCTGGTGCTCGCGAGTGCGCAGCTCGCGCCCGGCGTCGCATCGGCGATGTTCGTCATGACGTACGGCATCTTCGCGGTCGGCGAGACGATCTACAGTCCGGTGCTGAACCCGCTCATCGCCTCGCTCGCACGCAAGGGCATGGTCGGCAGCACGCTCGGCGCGATGTCGGCCCTGCAGACGGCGTTCACCGCGGCCGGCCCGCTCGTCGCGGGCGTGCTGCTCGGCGCCGGGCTCGGCGACGCGTTCCTCGGCATGCACCTCGCGCTGAGCGTGCTCGCGGTCTTCGCCGCGTGGCGCCTGAAGCGGGTGATCGCAGCGATGCCCGTGCGGTACGAGCCGCCGACACGGCCGATCTCGGTCGTCGACCCGGTCGACGCGTGAGGTGAGCGCCGCATGAGACGAGCGCCGCGAGTCGGGAGCCCGACTCGCGGCGCTCGTCTCGTCTCGCCGCGTGCGTGCTGGCGACTACTCGCCGACGAGCACGAGCTCCGAGAGGGGCTTGCGCAGGCGCGGGGCGCTCTCGCGCTCGCGGAGCGCGTCGGGCAGGGCGTTCACGTCGCCGAGCACGCCGATCGCCGTGATCGAGACGACCTCGAGTCCGTCGGGGAGGCCGAAGGCCGCACGGATCGTCTCGGCCTCGAAGCCGCCCATCTGGTGAGTGTGCAGCCCTTCGTGCTGGGCCTGCACGGTGAGGTGCGCGACCGCCTGGCCGAGGTCGTAGCGCGCCCACGGGCGGGGCTTGCCCTCGGCGTCGACCGTCTCGGCGATGTTCGCGATGAGCACGGCGGCGGAGTCGGCCCAGGCCTGGTTGAAGCCGAGCATCGCGCCGTGCACCTTCGCGAAGGCGTCGGTGCCGCGGCGGGCGACGATGAAGCGCCAGGGCTGCACGTTGTTCGCCGACGGCGCCCAGCGGGCGGCCTCGAGGATCGTGCGGATGACGTCGGGCTCGATCACCGCCGCGGGGTCGTACGCGCGCGGGCTGAAGCGCTCGACGAGGGGTGCGATCAGGGGCGCGTCGGTCTCGGCGCGGCGGGAGGTGATGTCGGTGATGAGGGTCATGCGCGTTCGGCTTTCACGAGGGGGACAAGTGCCGGGGCATCGTCGACCCGAGGGGTGCAACGCGTCGCGGCATCCGCTATTCCATGCACATGCATGATTCTCAGCGAGCTCGCGGGTTCGGGACCGCTCGTCTCGCTCAGGACCGCGGATGTCGGCGGTCCCGTGCGATACGAGCGGTCCCCAGCGCGCCTTCGGTCACGCGACGCGGCCGGTCGCCGCCCTCGTACGATGGGCTGATGATCACCCTCGAGGGCCCGGCCGCCCGAGTCCTCTCGGCGTACACGCATCTCATGGTCGAACGCGGCATCCGCGGCGCGACCCTCGAGGGCGTTGCGAGACGGGCCGGGCTGTCGAAGTCGGGCGCGTTGCACCACTTCGCCTCCGTGAGCGCGCTGCAGGCGGCCCTGTTCGTCGAGCTGCGGGCGCAGGCCCGTCGCGACGCCGACGTGATGCGCACCGCGCCCGAGGGCGCGGTGCGGTACTACATCGTGTCGTCGCTCGACCGCGACAGCGAGCTCGAACTCCTCATCGAGGCGGCCTATCGCATCGCGCAGACCGGCGATGACGCGGCCCTCGAGGTGCTCCGCGAGTGCCGGCGCGAGTGGCTCGAGGTGCTCGCCGCCGCGACGGGTGACGAGCGCCTCGCGCGCATGGTGCTGTTCGCGGGCGACGGCATGAACCACAACGCGCTCATGGACCTGCCGGCCGGCGAGGACGTGCTCACCGCCGAGCACGTCGAGGCGCTGATCGTCGCGTTCGAGGCGATGCAGTCCGCCGGCGCCGGGGCCTGAGAAGGTCCCGCGCGTTCGAGGCGACCGCGGCGAATCCGACCGACCGTCTAGTCGGTCGGCCCGGTGTAATGTTGGGCATCGCGCCTGCCGGCCCCGCCCGCATGCGTTCCGACACTCGAGGGCGAGAAGGTACCTGATGAGCACTCCAACGGCCGGCGCCGCACACGCCACCGATCCCGCGCCCACGAAGGGCCTCGCGATCGGCAAGCTCGGACTCTGGGGCTCGACCGTCATCGGCATCGCCTCGACCGCGCCCCTGTTCTCGCTCGCCGCGACCCTCGGCTACGTGATCCTCGCCGTGGGCGCCCAGGCGCCCGTCGCGTTCATCCTGGCCTTCGTGCCGATGCTGTTCACGGCCTTCGCCTACCGTGAGCTCAACAACGACGTGCCCGACTGCGGCACCGTGTTCACCTGGGCGGCGAAGGCCTTCGGCCCGCGCACCGGATGGATGGCCGGCTGGAGCATCGCCGTCGCCGGCGTGCTCGTCATGGCCAACCTCGCCGAGATCGCCTCGGTGTACCTGCTCAGCCTCATCGGCGACGGCTCGCTCGCCGAGGACCGCGTCATCGTGACGGCGTTCGGATGCCTCATCATCGCCGCCATGACGTGGGTCTCCCTGCGCGGTGTCGAGATCGGCGAGCGCATGCAGCAGGTGCTCCTCGTGATCCAGTACCTCGCGATGGCCGCGTTCGTCGTCGGATGCCTCATCGGCTACTTCAGCGGCAACGCCCCCGACGCGACTCCGGTGTCGCTCGACTGGTTCAACCCGTTCCTCGCCGACGGCACCGGCATGGTGCAGGCGATCCTGCTCGCGCTCTTCATCTACTGGGGCTGGGACACCTGCCTCGCCCTGACCGAGGAGACCAAGGACCCGCGTCGCACTCCGGGTCGCGCAGCCACGCTCACCACGGTGATCCTGCTGATCACGTACGTCGGCATCACCGTCGTCGCGATGATGTACGCCGGCCTCGGCGACACCGGCACGGGCCTCGCGAACGAGGCGAACGCCGACGACGTGTTCTCGGGTCTCGCCGCGATGGCGATGGGGCCGATGGGTTGGTTCCTCGTGATCGCGGTCGCGATCTCGGCGCTCTCCTCCTCGCAGACCACGATCCTCCCGACCGCCCGCGGCACCTTCGCCATGGGCGTCTACCAGGCGCTGCCCGCCCGCTTCGCGAAGGTGAGCGAGGCGTCGAAGACGCCGACCTTCTCGACGACCCTCGTCGGCGTCATCGCGATCGTCTACTACGCGGGGATGAACCTCGTCTCGACCGATGTGCTCGCCGACTCGCTGCTCTCGATGGGCCTCGCCATCGCCTTCTTCTACGCCATCGCGAGCTTCGCGTGCGTCTGGTACTTCCGCAGTACCCTCTTCGCCAGCCGGCGGAACGTGTTCTACCGTCTCGTCTTCCCGCTGCTCGGCGGATTGTTCATGGCGTGGGCGTTCGTGCAGTCGGCGATCGACATGCTCGACCCCGACTACGGCTACTCGCAGCTCGCCGGCGTCGGCGGCGCCTTCATCGTCGGCATCGGCTCGCTCCTGCTCGGCGTCGTGCTGATGTTCGTCTGGGCGCTGTTTCCGGGCTCGCGCGACTACTTCCAGAAGCGCTCGCTCAACCGCGACACCGAGGTGCTCGCGCCCGAGTAGGTCCGGGCGAGTGCCCGCCGCCCGGGCGACCCGGGCGAGTGCCCGCCGGCCGGGCGAGTGCCCGGCGCGACCCGATCCGCGCTATGCCGCGGCGAGCTCCTCGCGGATGCCCGCGACGAACGCGTCGATGTCGGCCTCGCTCGTGTCGAACGAGCACATCCAGCGCACCTCGCCGCGCGCGGCATCCCAGTCGTAGAAGCGGAATCGCTCGCGCAGCCGGTCGGCGACGCCCGCCGGCAGCGTCGCGAAGACGCCGTTCGACTGGGTCTCCTGCGTGAAGCAGAGTCCGGGCAGCTCGCCGGCCGCGATGCCGGCGTCGAGTGCGTCGCGCAGGCGCCGGGCCATCCCGTTCGCGTGGCGCGCGCTCTCGAGCCAGAGGTCGCCCTCGTAGAGCGCGATGAGCTGCGCCGAGGTGAAGCGCATCTTCGAGGCGAGCTGCATGTTGAGCTTGCGCAGGTACTTCAGGCCCACGGATGCCTCGGGGTTCAGCACCACGATCGCCTCGGCGCCGAGCGCGCCGTTCTTGGTGCCGCCGACGCTGACGACGTCGACGCCGGCGTCGCGCGTGAAGGCGCGGAGCGGGAGGTCGAGCGAGGCCGCAGCGTTCGAGAGGCGTGCGCCGTCCATGTGGAGCATCATGTCGCGCTCGTGCACGTGGTCGGCGATCGCGCGCACCTCGTCGGCGGTGTACGCCGTGCCGAGCTCGGTGGTCTGCGTGATCGACACGACGAGCGGCTGGGCGCGGTGCTCGTCGCCCCAGCCCCAGGCCTCGCGGTCGATGAGTTCGGTCGTGAGCTTGCCGTCGGCTGCGGGCACGGTGAGCAGCTTCATGCCGCCGACGCGCTCGGGGGCGCCGCCCTCGTCCGAGTTGATGTGCGCGGTGCTCGCCGAGATCACGGCGCCCCAGCGAGGCAGCATCGACTGCAGGCCCGTGACGTTCGCGCCCGTGCCGTTGAAGACGGGGAACGCCTCGATGCCCTCGCCGAAGTGCCGTGCGAAGACCTGCTGCAGGCGCTCGGTGTAGACGTCTTCGCCGTAGGCGACCTGGTGGCCGTCGTTGGCTGCGGCGATCGCCGCGAGCACCTCGGGGTGCACACCCGAGTAGTTGTCGGAGGCGAAGCCGCGGACGGTGGTGTCGTGGAGCTGTTCAGTCACTGAACCATCCTCGCACTGCCGGGCATGCTCACGCGTCTCGCCGCAGAACGAGCGGATGCCGCGGGCGACGTGCGCCCGCGGCATCCGCTCATTCGACTCAGCCGTGACTCAGCCCTTCAGCGCCTCGCCCCACGGCACGCGGGCGCCGGTCTTCAGCAGCGAGTTGCGGTAGATCCGCTCGCCGATCACGACCGCGAGCGCCGCCGTGGCCAGCAGGATCGCGAGCGAGACGAACGGCTCCCACCACTCGGCGCTGCCGAGGAAGACCCGCATCGGCATTCCGATGGGTGCCGAGAACGGCACGTAGCTCATGATCGCGAGCACGGTCGGGTTGTCGTTGAAGAAGATGACGAGGAAGTACGGGATCATCACGAGCATCGTCACGGGCGTCGTGACCGTGCCGATGTCCTCGGCGCGCGAGACGAGCGCCGCGCTCGCCGCGAAGAGGGCGGCGAGCATGACGAAGCCGATCGCGAAGAACACGATGAACCACACGACCGAGCTGCCGAGACCGCCGAGCAGCACGCGCTGCCCGGTGAGCATGAGCCCGAGGATCGCGAGCACCGCGATCGCGAGGATCTGCCCGAACGCGAGCACGCTGTTGCCGATCACCTTGCCAGTGAGCAACGCCCGCGCCGACACGGTCGACAGCAGGATCTCGACGACCCGCGTCTGCTTCTCTTCGACGACGGACTGCGAGATCGTCGTGCCGAAGGTGAGCGCCGACATGAGAAACACGATGCCGAAGCCGAAGGCCACGAAGTAGGCGAGCATGGGGTCGACCGCCGCCGGGTCGAGCAGTTCGACCGTCGGGCTCACCGAGAGGGCCGAGACGACCGAGTTCGGTGCCGACTCGAGGCCGAAGACGATGATGCCGAGCGGTTCGGATGCCGCGGGGGCCACGATCGCCTCGACGTCGCCGTCGCGCAGCAGCTGCACCGCGGCGTCCTGATCGGCGACGGGCACCGCCTCGAGGGCCGGGTTGCCCGCGACGACCTCCGTTGCCCCGCCGACCACGGCCACCTTCGGCAGCTCGGACTGGGATCCGAGGATGCCGCCGAGCAGGACCGAGGCGAGCACGGCGAGCATGAGCACGCCGGTCGAGATGAGGAACGCCTTGCTGCGCATGCGCATCGTGATCTCGCGGCCCGCGATGAGGGTGACGTTGTCGACGAAGCTCGGTGTGCGGCGCTCGCCGCCCGCCCGGTCGACGGTGCGCGATGTGCTCGTGTCGAGGCTCACAGCACGACCTCCTTGAAGATCTGGGCGAGCGTGGTGTGCTCGCGGGTGAAGCTGATGACGTCGCCCCGGGCGACCGCCTCGGCGAGGGCGGCCTGCCGGGCGGCATCCGTCTCGGCCTCGAAGACGGCCCAGCCGCCGTCGAAGTCGGCGACCCGGATGCCGGGCTGCTGCCGCAGCCAGCCGGCGTCTCCGGAGGTGAGCAGCTCCCACCGCTCGGAGCCGTGCTCGGTGCGCAGCGCGTCGCCGCTGCCGGCCGCGGCGATGCGCCCGCCGGCGATGATGACGAGGTCGTCGCAGAGGCGCTCGACGATGTCGAGCTGGTGCGAGGAGAAGAGCACGGGAGCACCGGATGCCGCGGCATCCGCCAGCACGCCCTGCACCGTCTCGACGGCCATCGGGTCGAGGCCGGAGAACGGCTCGTCGAGCACGAGCACCTCGGGGCGGTGCACGAGCGCCGCCGCGATCTGCGCCCGCTGCTGGTTGCCGAGCGAGAGCGACTCGATGGTGTCGTTCGTGCGCTCGCCGAGGCCGAGGCGCTCGAGCAGCTCGAGCGCGTTGCGGTGCGCGGCGGCCGCGCTCCAGCCGTGCAGCCGTGCCAGGTAGACGGTCTGCTCGAGCACGCGCATCTTGGGGTAGAGCCCGCGCTCCTCGGGCATGTAGCCGAAGCGGCGCCGGTCGGCGCTCGTCAGGGCCTCGCCATCGAGAGTGACGGTGCCGCCGTCGGAGGCGAGCACGCCGAGGACGATGCGCATCGTCGTGGTCTTGCCGGCGCCGTTGCCGCCGACGAATCCGGTGAGCCGGCCGTCGCCGACGGTGAAGCTCACGTGGTCGAGGGCGAGGCGCTCGCCGTAGCGCTTGGTGACGTCGTGGAGTTCGAGCATGCCCTCACGCTACGGATGTCGCGGGCTCGCGGCATCCGTCGTGCGGCGGGTTCTCGGACGCCTGCGCAGGTGCGCCTCCACCATGAGGGGGAGGCCGGACGGGATCAGGCGGCAGCCGGGGTCGAGCCGGCGCGCTCAGGCCGGGGCGGGGAGCGGGCGGGCCTCGAAGAGCGTGCTCAGCACGATCGTCGCGCGAACCTGTGCGGGAAGCGAGGTGCGCAGGCGCACGAGGAGCGCGGCGAGGTCGGCGGTCGTCGCCACGCGGGCGACGGCGAGGTGGCCGGCATCGCCCGAGATCGCGTAGCAGGACTCGATCTCGGGGTGGGAACCGAGTCGTGCGCCGAGGTCGAAGACCGCGGCGGGGTCGAGGACGGTGATCTCGAGGAAGGCCGACACCGGGAGCCCGACGGCCCCGGGGTCGATGAGGGCGCGGTAGCCGGTGATCGCGCCGCGCTGCTCGAGCCGCTGCACCCGCGACTGCACCGCGGAGGTCGAGAGCCCCGTGAGCGTCGACAGGGTCGCGAGCGTCGTCCGGCCGTCGGCGGCGAGCGCCGTGACGATGCGCAGGTCGATGTCGTTGTCGAGACGTGGTGTCGAGGTCGGCTCGCTCATGCGCTCCACGATAGTGCGCGCGACCCCACGGTCCTCGTGCACGGTTCGTCTCGCCCGATGCATGAGATAGGGTTCAGATGTTCAGCCTGGAGCAATGGAGCCCGGCTCGACCGACCTGAGGATCGAGCGACCCCCTCCGCGATGCGCGGCAGATGTGCTCCGGGTTGATTGTGATGCCATCCGTGTGGCAATTTTCCGATGAGAGCGCCTATCTCTCGGATTTTCGCCGTGCCCAGAAGGGATCATGCGGATTGTTGCCGTTCGGTAAATTCCGATACGAATCGTATCTTCGTTGTTGACTATTCATCTCCTCATCATGTTCTCTTGCTAGAGATCCGAGTTCTGCATCACATGTCCGACTCCATCAGCGAAGGAATATGAAACGTATGCGTGCTACATCAGCCCCCAGAAACGGAGCGGCGCGACGAGGGTTGTCCACCGCCGTCGCCGTTTCCCTCGCGGCGTGTCTCGCGATCGGCCCGGCCGCGACCTCGTTCGCGGCACCGGTCGTCGCCGAGGCGAGCCCCGCAGCGTCGGCGAGCGCCGACGCGAAGACCCTCCGCATCGCGACCGCCGGCTTCGTCGACACCTTCAACCCGTTCATCTCGATCTACCTGACGCCGACGAACATCATCCGCTACGTCTACGAGAGCCTCGTGCAGAACGATGCCGAAGACGGTTCGCCGACCGAGGGCCTCGCGGAGAAGTGGGAGGCGAGCCCCGACGGCATGACCTGGACCTTCACGCTGCACGAGGGCATGAAGTGGTCCGACGACGAGCCCATCACCTCGGCCGACGTCAAGTACACGTACGAGTCGATGATGAACGACCCGATGCTCGGCACCGCCAACGGCAACCTCGTGGCGAACTTCGAGAGCGTCGAGACGCCCGACGACCTCACCGTCGTCATCAACCTCAAGACGCCGCAGGCGCCGAACCCCGGCACGGAGATCCCCGTGGTCCCCGAGCACATCTGGTCGGAGGTCGACGACCCCACGACCTTCATGAACGACGCCGACGTCGTCGGGTCCGGGCCGTACACGCTCGAGAGCTACTCGGCGAACCAGTCGATCTCGCTGAAGGCGAACCCGAACTTCTGGCGGGGTGCGCCGAAGATCGACGGCATCCAGTACATCTACTACACGAACTCCGATGCGCAGATCCAGGCGCTGCGGGCCGGCGAGGTCGACCTCGTCACGGGGCTCACCGACACCCAGATGGGAGCACTCGAGGGCGAAGAGGGCATCACGACCCACGCCGGTACCGGCCGACGCTTCACCTCGATCAGCGTGAACGCCGGAGCTGAGACGCCCGAGGGCGTCCCGTACGGCACGGGCAGCCCCGTCCTGAAGGATCTGGCGGTGCGCGAGGCGATTCGTCTCGGCATCGACCAGGAGTCGCTGCTGAAGAACGTGCTCGGCGGATACGGCGCTCTCGCGACGAGCTTCATCCCGATCGCGTTCGAGAAGTGGCACCTGCCCGACGACGACGCCGCCATCGTCTCGTTCGACCCCGACGCGGCCATGGCCAAGCTCGATGAGGCCGGCTGGGTCGCCGGCGCCGACGGCATCCGCGAGAAGGACGGCAACCGGCTCTCGGTCCGCCTGCTCGCCGACGCCGAGGACATCGTCGAGATGTCGGCGTCCGAGTATCTCGTGCCCTGGATGGCGGACATCGGCATCGAGCTGAAGCTCGAGACCACCGACAGCGACACGATCTCGGACCGTACGGCCGTCAGCGACTACGACCTCTACTTCTCCGGGTGGAGCGTCAACCCCGACCCCGACTACCAGCTCGGCATCAACCTGTGCTCCTCGCGGCCCGACGCCGAGGGCAACGGCGCCACGAGCCAGGACGGCTACTGCAACCCCGAGTTCGACGCCCTCTACGCCGAGCAGCACTCGGAGCTCGACGAGGCCAAGCGCGCCGAGCTCGTGCACGACATGCTGCGCATGAACTACGAGGACGTCGCGCAGATCAACCTCTGGTACGGCCAGTCGCTCGAGGCCTACCGCTCCGACCGCTTCACGGGCTTCACCACGCAGCCCGCTGACAACGGCATCATCGCGAACCAGGCCGGCTACTGGGGCTACTACACGGTGGAGCCCGTCTCCGACGAGGCCTCGTCCTCGACGGGCGACTCCGGTCCGGGCGCCGGCCTCTGGATCGGCCTCGGGGTGCTCGTGGTCGCCGCCGGTGTCGTCGCGATCGTGATCGTGCGACGCCGCAAGACCGCGGGCGACCGCGAGTAGCGTTCGACGCACTGCCCGGTCGGGTGCCGCGATCCGCGGGACCCGACCGGGCATCCCGGTCGGCGCAGGAAGAAGGAGGACGGAGCGCAATGACAGACACGATCACCCCCGTGAACGCGGAGGTGCACGACGAGAAGCTCGCTGAGGAGTCGCCGACACGTTCGTCGTTCCTGAGCTACTTCGGCACCAAGCTCGGCGGGGCGCTCATCAGCCTCGTCATGGTCGTGCTGCTCGGCTTCTTCGCCTTCCGGGTGCTGCCGGGCGACCCCGTGCGGCGCATCGCGCAGGAACGACCGATGAGCCCGGAGCAGATCGCGGAGCTCCGTCGGCAGTACGGCCTCGACAAGCCCGTCACCCAGCAGTTCCTCGACTACCTCGTCAACATCTTCACCGGCAACCTCGGCGAGAGCTACGTGTACCGCACCCCGGTGAGCGAGCTCATCGGGCAGTACCTCGGCCCGACCCTCCTCCTCACCGGTACCTCTGCGATCATCGCGATCGCGCTCGGGCTCTGGCTCGGCCAGCGCGCCGCCTGGCGGAACGGCTCGCTCTTCGACAAGATCGCGACCGGCACCTCGCTCACGCTGTGGTCGGTGCCGACGTTCTGGCTCGCGCTGATCCTGCTCATGATCTTCGGCGGCACCCTGCGCTGGTTCCCGACGGGCGGCATGGTCAGCCCCGGCGTCGAGCCGGGCACCTTCGCCTACGTCGTCGACGTCGCCCGCCACATGGTGCTCCCCGTGGTCACGATGGTCGCGGTGGTCTTCGCCCAATACCTCATGGTCATGCGCGCGTCGCTCCTCGAGGAGAAGTCGTCCGACTACCTGACGACCGCGCGCGCCAAGGGCCTGCGCGACGACCTCGTGCGTCGCCGGCACGCGGTGCCGAACGCGCTGCTGCCCACGGTCACCCTCGTCTTCATGCACATCGGCGGTCTCGTGGCCGGCGCCGTCACGGTCGAGACGGTCTTCTCCTGGCCCGGTCTCGGCAAGCTCACCTACGAGGCCATCAGCGGCCCCGACATGCCCCTGCTGCAGGGCACCTTCGTCGTCTTCTCGACGATCATCATCGTCATGAATCTCATCGCCGACCTCATCTATCGGCAGCTCGACCCGAGAGTGAGGCGCGCATGAGCACCACCGAACAGGCGCGGCCCGTCGCCCAGATGACGACCCGGCAGGTCGCGAGCCGCCGGCGCCGAGCGTCCGCCGCGAAGCTGTGGCGCGAGTTCCGGTCGAGCGCCTCGGGCATGTCGGGGCTGGTCTTCCTCGGCGTCGTGATCCTCCTCGCGATCCTCGCCCCGGTCATCGCCGACCGCTCGCTGCTCGACGTCACCCAGCTCACCGACCAGCCGCGCTTCGCGCCGCCGTCGTGGGAGCACCCGATGGGCACCGACCACCAGGGTCGCGAACTGTGGGTGCGCATGATCTGGGGTGCTCGCACCTCGCTCCTCGTCGGCGTCGCCGCCACGGCGATGTCGATGGTCATCGGCACCCTCGTGGGCATGGCCGCCGGCCACTTCACCGGGGTCACCGGCGGCATCATCATGCGATTCGTCGACTTCTTCCTCGTGCTGCCCTCGCTCGTGCTCGCCATCGTGCTGTCATCGGTGCTGAGCCGGGGCGTGCTTACGATCGTGATCGCCATCGGCGTGACGTCGTGGGCGGCCACCGCCCGACTCGTGAGAGCCCAGACGCTCGCGGTCGAGGCCCGTCCCTACGTCGAGCGCTCCCAGGTGCTCGGCGCGGGGCACTGGCACATCATCGGCAAGCACCTCTTCCCCGCCGTGCTGCCGCTCGTGCTCGCCAACACGACGCTCACCGTCGGCTCGGCGATCATCGCCGAATCGACGCTCGCCTTCCTCGGCCTCGGCGATCCCACCCAGCAGTCATGGGGCACGATCCTGAAGGACTCGATGGACGTCTCGGCCGCGACGAGCGGCTACTGGTGGTACGTCGTCATCCCCGGTCTCGCGATCGTGCTCGTGGTGCTCGCATTCACCCTCGTCGGGCGTGCGTTCGAAGCCATCGTGAACCCCACCCTGAGGAGCCGTTGAGCATGCCGGATCTCGTTTTCGACGACGTTTCCATCACGTACCGCACTGCAGCAGCGCGAGGCCGCGGCGACATCGCCGCCGTGCGCAACGTGAGTCTCTCGCTGCCGGCCGGCGGCACACTCGGCATCGCCGGCGAGTCGGGCTCCGGCAAGTCGACGCTCGCGATGAGCGCGCTGCGGCTGCTGCCCGACAACGCCGTGATCGACGGCCAGGTGCGCGTCGGCGACCGCAGCGTCGCCGAGCTGAGCTTCGGAGAGCTGCGCGCCCTGCGCTGGTCGGAGGTCGCGATCGTCTTCCAGGGGGCGATGCACTCGCTCAACCCCGTGCGCACCGTCGGCCAGCAGATCATCGAGGCCCTCGAGCTGCACGTGAAGGACGGCTGGCGCACCGCCGAGGCCCGCAAGGCGCGCCTCGCGGAGCTGATGAACCAGGTCGACCTGCCGATCGCGAAGGCGGCCGCCTATCCGCACGAGCTCTCGGGCGGCCAGAAGCAGCGCATCATGATCGCGATGGCGCTCGCGTGCGAGCCCGACATTATCGTCGCCGACGAACCGACCACCGCACTCGACGTCATCGTGCAGGGCCAGATCCTCGAGGTCGTGAAGGACCTCGTGACCCGTCGGGGCATCTCGCTCCTGATGATCAGCCACGACCTGTCGGTGCTCGCCACCGCGTGCGAGCGCATCGCCGTGATGCGGAACGGCGAGCTCGTCGAGGTCGGCGAATCGCAGCAGGTCTGCACCGAGCCGCGCGAGGCCTATACGAAGCAGCTCGCCGACGCCTTCCCGACGATCGGCGACCCGGCCTCGCGGCTGAAGCCGGTCACGCGGCGCACCGAGTCGGTCGTGACGGGCTCGATCGACGCGATCGGCGCAGCGGATGCCTCGGCACCCGTGCACGAGCCGACGAAGGGTGGCGCGGGGGCGACCGACGAGGTGCTGCTCGAGGCGCGCAACCTCAGCGTGACGTTCCGTTCCCGCGGCAAGACCGTTCGAGCCGTGCGAGGGGTCGACCTCTCGTGCCGTCGCGGCGAGATCGTGGCGCTCGTCGGCCAGTCCGGATCGGGCAAGACCACGCTCGCCCGCACGCTCCTCGGTCTCGAGGCGCCCGACCACGGCGGGCAGGTGCTCTTCCGCGGCAAGCCCCTCGGGCGCTCGACGAAGCGGCTCCGCGAGTTCCGTCGTCAGGTGCAGCTCATCCTGCAGGACCCGTCGGCGGCGCTGAACCCGAAGCTCAGCGTCTACGAATCGGTGGCGGAAGGGCTGCGGATCCAGCGCTTCCCCGGCGACGAGCGCGAGCGGGTCGCCGTGAGCCTCGAGAACGCCGAGCTCACGCCGCCCGAGCACTACTTCGAGGCCATCCCGCACGAGCTCTCGGGCGGGCAGCGCCAGCGCGTCGTGATCGCCGGCGCCCTCGCGATGACTCCGCAGATGCTCATCGCCGATGAGCCCGTCGCCTCGCTCGATGCCTCCGCGCGCGGGGAGATCCTCGCGCTCATGCTCCGGCTCCGCGACGAGCTCGGTCTCTCCGCACTCGTCATCACGCACGACCTCGGGCTCGCCTGGAACATCGCCGACACGGTCGCCGTGATGTACCACGGCGAGATCGTCGAGCGCGGTGCGACCGAGACCGTGCTCCTCGACCCGCAGCACGAGTACACGAAGAAGCTGCTCGCCGCGGCCCCGAAAATCGTGGGCCGCGAGGGCGTGCTCGCGGCGGCCCAGTGATCCGCACGTGACCGTCCACGAGAATCCTCCCGTCTCCGGCCTGCCCTGGGTCGTCGTGGCGGGCGACCGCGAGACGGTCTTCCGCGAGCTCGGTGCGCACTTCGCCGAGCGCATCCGCGACATCCGAGCCCGCTCCGACGCGCAGTGGGCGAGCCTCATGACCCGCGTCGAGCAGGAGGTCGTCGGCGAGCGGATGCGGCGCATCGAGGCGTCCACGCGCCGGCTCTGCCCCGTCGAGTCGCGTGAACTCGACCTCCTCGCCGAGGGCGCAGGCGTGCCCGCGTTCGACCTCTGGGTCTACAACCTGCGTGGCGACCTCGGACGGGACGGCACCGGTTGCAGCGACGTGTCGCTCGCGACATCCGGCACCCTCGTCGTCGGCCACAACGAGGACGGAGCCGGCGACTCCGCTGCCGATGTCTGCCTGGTCACCCTCGTGATCGACGGCGACCCGAGCGTCACGGTCGTGTGGTATCCGGGCTTCCTGCCGGCCAACTCGTTCGTCGCGACCGGGGCGGGCACCGTGTGGGGGCTCGACCACCTACCGGTCGTCGACCCCGACACGAACGGTGCAGGGCGCCACTTCGTCGCCCGTCATGCGCAGCGGAGCCACTCGGGCCGTGAGGCGATCGAGCGCGCCATGTCGGTGCCATGCGCCGGCGGGTTCTCGTTCAACGTCGGCGACCGCGAGAGCGGCCGAGCCGTCATGATCGAGAACGCCGCGGGAGTCGTGGTGGTCCGGGACGCCTCGGAGGCGGCGCCCTGTCTCTGGCACACGAACCACCTCCGGTTCGTCGGCGAGCCGCGGCCCGGCATGCAGCCCGCGCCGAGCGACGAGTCGCTCGTCGAGAGCCGCACGCGAGGCGACCGCCTGCGCGGGCACCTCGACGGGCGGCGCGACGCCGTGCTCGACGCGTCGTCGGTGTTCGACGCGCTCCGGTCCGATGGCGTGCTGAACCGCTCGAGCGGGCTCTGGACCTTCGCGACGACGGTCGCGGACCTGGGGAACGACCGGATCGTCGTGCAGGGGCGGGACGCCCCGGCGACCATGGGGCTCTCGGCCTTCGCCGCCGGACGAGAGCTGGAAGCCGAGGCGCCGGTATGAACGACGACGGAACGGGGGCGGGCATGGAATTCGCGACAGGCTCCGGCATCACCTGGTCGGCCAAGGCGGTCGATCTCGACTCCGGCGACGTGCTCTTCGAACAGGGCGAGCACCTCGCCCTCGACACGGCGAGCATCGGCAAGGTGTTCCTGCTGCACGCGGTGCTCGAACTGGAGCAGCGCGGAGCGCTGCGCCTCGACGAGCCGGTGACCCGGCGCCCGAGCGAGTGGATGGACAACTCGGGTCTCTGGTACCTGCTGCAGGCCGACACGCTCAGCATCTACGACCTCTGCGCCCTCATCGGCGCGGTGAGCGACAACGCGGCGACCAACACGATGTGCCGGCGAGTCGGCCTCGACGCGGTGCACGCGTCGACCGAGGCTCTCGGCTACACCGACTCCTCGCTCGACGACATCGTGCGCTGGCCGATCCCCACCGGTTTCCCGCCGAACCTCTCGACCGGCAGCGCCCGAGAGCTCACCGACTTCGTCGGGCGCGTCGCGAAGAACGAGGTGCTGTCCGAAGCCGGTTGCGACACGCTGCGCCGGTGGCTCGGCGCCGGCATGGACTGCTCGATGGTGGCGTCGGCGTGGGGCCTCGACCCGCTCGCCCACTACTTCTACGACCGAGACATCTGGATGTGGAACAAAACCGGCACGACGAGCCGGGTCCGTGGCGACGTCGGCGTGGTGATGTCTCCGGAGCGTCGCGTGGCGTACTCGGTGCTCGCGAACTGGGAGCGGGGTTCCGACCACCGCGACGAGGCGCTCGCGACCATGCGCGACGCCGGAGCGGTCATCCGCGACCACCTGCTGCACGGCTGAAGAGAGGAAACGGATGGCGCGGCACGTGCAGTTCGGCGCGGTGCACTCGGCTGAGGGATTCGCCCGCGGGACGCATGCGGGCACCGTCGTCGACGACGCAGGGCGGCTGCGGCCCGCCCGGTCGGACGAGTCCGTCGCGGTGGCGGCACCGTCGTCGCGGTGGATCTCCGATGCCGTCGAGGTGGGGTTCCCGGCGACCGAGGCGATCCTCTCGTGGCATGCGATCACCCCGCCGGGCACCTGGGTCCGACTCGAGTTCAGCGCTCGGCGCGCCGACGGGTCGTGGACCGCGTGGTTCGTGCTGGCACGGTGGTCGGAGCACGACGATGCTGCAGCGGCCGCCCGGCGCACGACGGTGTCCGGGCAGCGCGACGCCGATGCATCCGTGCACGCCGACA
Organism: Agromyces sp. Root81; assembly: GCF_001429165.1. Taxonomy (GTDB): domain Bacteria; phylum Actinomycetota; class Actinomycetes; order Actinomycetales; family Microbacteriaceae; genus Agromyces. The sequence goes on along the minus strand of NZ_LMIR01000002.1, from coordinate 1,244,199 downwards.
CCTTCGTGGCCGCCGAGGGACGCGCCTTCATGGCGTACCGGATCCGTGCGACCTTCGCCCGCGACGCGGGCGACGCCGACGCGTCGCTCGTCACGTTGGGGGCGATGGCCTCGGCGCTCGACGACGCGGATCCGGACGATGGCGCGGCTCCAGGCGGGCGCGGCGGCATCGACACGTTCGACACGTTCGACGCGCCCGAAGCGCCCGGCGCTCGTGGCATCGCGCTCGACGTGCCGCGGTTCTCACAGCAGCTGCACCGCGGCGCCCACCTCGAACTCGGGGGCGGTGGCGAGGCCTGGTGCTCCCCGACCTCGACGGCCATGGTGCTGGGCTTCTGGGATCGCCTGCCGTCCGCCCGCCTCCTCGCCGGCATCGCCGCGCCGAACGGCGACCCGCAGGTCGTCTGGGCGGCGGCCGGGTGCTTCGACCACGACTACGGCGGCACCGGCAACTGGTCGTTCAACGCGGCGTTCGCCGCCGCCCACGGGCTCGAGGCGTTCGTCACCCGGTTGCGCTCGCTCGACGAGGCCGAGCGATTCATCGCCGCCGGCATCCCGCTCATCGCCTCGGTGTCGTTCACCCGCGACGAGCTCCCCGAGGCGGGCTATGTGACTGCGGGCCACCTGCTCGTCATCGCGGGATTCGCGGCGAACGGCGACGTCGTCGTGAACGACCCGGCGGCGCCGGAGAACGCGGCCGTGCGGCGGAGCTATCCGCGAGCGGCCTTCGAGCGGGCCTGGCTGCGCAGCGTCGGCGGCAGCGGCGGGGTGGTCTACGTCATGCGCCCCGCCGAGGTGCCGCTGCCGGCCGCCCCCGGCGAGGAGCGCAACTGGTGAGCGGGGTTCAGCGCGCGAGCACCGCGGTGAGCAGCTCGATGCGCTCCCGCAGCGACGAGAGCAGCATGTGCTCGGTCACCGCGTGGGCGCCGCCGCCGCGGGGGCCGAAGCCGTCGATCGTCGGGACGCCGAGGGAGCCGACGAGGTTCGTGTCGCCGGCGCCGGCAGCGGGTCGGCCGTCCGCCGACTGTCCGAGGGCGGATGCCGCGCGCCCGACCTCGTCGAGGAGCGCCACGTCGCCGGCGCCCGCCTGCCATGCCGGACGGCTCGTCAGGATCGTCGCCCGCACGACGGCGCCGGCTCGCATCGGCGCGAGCCGGGCGAGTGCGCCGAGCACGTGCCGCTCCGCTTCGCCGTCGACGAAACGGAGTCCGATCTCGGCGGAGGCGGAGTCGGGCACGACGTTCGCCCTCGCGCCGCCGCTGACGGTGCCGACGTTGCAGAGCACGGGCGAGATCGCGGATGCCTCGGCGACGAGTTCGCGCACGACGAGGAGCTGGTCGACGAGCTCATCGATGGCCGAGACGCCGTTCCCGGGATCGAGCGCCGCGTGGGCCGCCCGTCCCTCGATGTCGAGCCGAACCCGCGTGCTGCCCGCGCGACCGACCTTGAAGGCCCCGTCGGGGTGCGGCGACTCGAAGCCGATGACGCCCGCGACTCCGGCGAGTTCGCTCCGCACGAGGTCCTGCGAGGTCGGGGACCCGACCTCCTCGTCGCATGTGATGAGGATCCGCACCGGACGCCTCGGCCGGTCCTGCAGGATCTCGAGCGCCGTGAGCATCGTCACGAGTCCGCTCTTCATGTCGAAGACCCCCGGCCCGCGCACGACGTCGCCGTCGACCGACCATGGCACGGTGCTCTGCAGTGTGCCATGGTCCCACACGGTGTCGGAGTGGCCGAGCAGCATGATCGGGGCGTCATCGCTCGTGCCGGGAACCTCGATGACGAGGTGCGTGCCGGCATCGGTGACGACGGTGCGGAGCTCGCTCGCGAGTGGTTCGAACCACCCCGCGAGCACCTGTGCGATGCGTGCACTCGCCGCCGCGTCGAACGAGGGCGTCTCGATGGCGACGAGCTGCTGCACGCGACCCGGCACCGAATGCCACGCGGCATCCACCGCCGCCTCGACCTCTGCTGGCGTCATGGTGCTCCTTGTCGAAGATATGAACCATATGCTAGCAACCCACCCGCGCGATGGTCGACAAATTTCGCATTCAAGCGCGGACGGTCGGCTGGACTCGACAATTATATGAATCGTATAATGAACGTTGTGACCGAGAAGCAGGCGCGAGACCACGGGGTCGAATCCCTCAGCACCCACGACCTGTCGAGCTACGAGGACTTCCGGCAGGCGAGCGCGCTCTACCGACGGGTCTTCGACTACTCGTCCGAGGAGCTCGCCCTCAACAGCAACCTGCTGAGCGCGCTCGTGCGGAACGGCGGATCGGCGGTCGGTGTGCGCGACGGCGCGGGCGAGCTCATCGGCTTCGCCTACGGATTCCTCGGATCGGACGCGTCGGGGCTCTTCCACTACTCCCAGGCGGCGGTCGTCGAACGACGCGCCCAGAGCCGCGGCGTCGGCAGGCTGCTCAAGCTGCGCCAGCGCGAGGTCGTGCTCGCCTCCGGCGTCTCGACGATGCGCTGGGCGTTCGATCCCGCGCTGGCGCGAAACGCGCACTTCAACTTCGACACCCTCGGGGCGCACAGCGCCGCATTCGTGAGCGACTACTACGGGCGTCCCGGCTCCGACCGGCTCCTCGTCGACTGGCCGCTCGCCGCCGGCGCCGATCCCTACGCGTCGATGCGGAGCGAGCACCCCCCGGCCTCGCTCGCGGGTGCCGAAGCGGGTGCGCCGATCGCGCACGGGGCCGGCCGATGGGTGGTCATCCCGGTCGGCAAGGGGGAGGACCAGGGCCCCGAGACGGCCGCGGCCGAGGCGCCCGACGCCGAGACCGCGCGCCTGCACGACACCATGCTGGAGCTGCACGAGCAGGGCTTCGTGCTCGTGAGCTGCAAGCGCGTCGACGCGAACATCTCTGCGTACCTCGCCGTGCCTGCGGCAGCAGGCGGGGGAGAGCGATGACGATGCTGGATCGCAGCGGCGAGCGGCTCGAGCACGAGCAGTTCGAGCACGAACTCAATCGCACATTGAGCTCGCCCGAGGCTCGCTTCGGCGTGCGCCTGCGCAAGAACCTCTCGGCCGAGGGCCTCCAGGACCGCGTCATGGAGAGCGAGGCGGCGTCGCTCGAGAGCACCTTCGCGCACCTCCGCGCGAGCGCCGCCGTGCCGCAGGCCGCCGCGATCATCCTGGGGTCGCGCCGCAAGTTCATCGCGGGCGCGGGCAAGTCGGCGGCCTACGCCGCGCTCCTGAACGCCGATCTCGCGGCGACCGTGCCGAACGTCTACCTCATCGACGGGCACGCGCTGAACCCGCTCGACGTGCTCAGCGATGTCCGCTCGACCGACGTGCTCATCCTCTTCTCGTTGCGTCGCTACCGTCGCGAGACCGTCACGCTCGGCCGACTCTTCAGCGAGGCAGGGGGCCAGCTCGTCGTCTTCACCGACAGCGAGGACGCGCCGCTGGCCGCCTTCGCGACCTCGCTGATCGTGCTGCAGACCGGCTCGGCGTCGTACGCCGACTCGCCGACCTCCGTCGCGGCCGTCTGCCACCTGCTCAGCACGCTGACGACCGCGAGCGCGAAGGGGGCGCGTCGACGGCTGGCGACCCGCGACGAGCTCAACGCCGAGATGGACCTGTACTTCGACCACGGAAACGACGAGGACGCACCATGAGGGTCACCCGCATCGAACTCTTCCAGGTGAACCTGCCCCTCGTGCACGGCTTCCAGACGAGCTCGCATCGCAAGACCGGGCTCGAGCACATCCTCGTGCGCTTCACCGACGTCGACGGCGCAACCGGGTGGGGCGAGATCGCCTCGCCGAGCGACCCGTACTTCACGGCCGAGACTACGGAGACCGCGTGGTCGGTCGCGACCCGCTACCTCGTGCCGCGCGTGCTCGAAGCAGAGTGGGAGCACCCGGGCGAGGTCGACACGCTCTGGGCGAAGATCCGCGGACACGAGTTCGCGAAGGCGGGCTTCTCCGGGGCTGCGTGGGACCTCTGGGCGACCTCCAGCGGCATCCCGCTGGCCGATGCGATGGGCGGTACGCGCACCGAGGTCGAGGCCGGCGTCTCGCTCGGCATCGAACCGACCATCGACGAACTGCTCGCGCAGGTGGCCGCGCAACTCGACGCCGGGTACGGCCGGGTGAAGCTCAAGATCGCCCCCGGCTGGGATCTCGATCCCGTGCGCGAGGTGCGACGTGCGTTCCCAGACCTCCTCCTCCATGTCGACGCGAACGGCGCCTTCGCGAGCGACGATGACACGCTCACCCGGTTCGCCGGCTTCGACGCCGCTTCGCTCAGCATGATCGAGCAGCCCTTCGCGCCCGGCGACTTCGTGGGTCACGCCCGCCTGCAGCAGCGCATCGAGACGCCCGTCTGCCTCGACGAGTCCATCGTCCGCCTCGACGACCTGCAGACGATGCTCGCGCTCGGCGCCGGCCGGGTGCTGAACATCAAGGTCTCCCGCATGGGCGGCCTGACCGTCGCCAAGGCGGCGCACGACCTCGCCGGCTCCGAGGGCATCCCGGTCTGGTGCGGCGGCATGCACGAGTTCGGCATCGGACGCGCAGCGAACCTCGCGATCTCCTCGCTCGAGCACTTCAGCTACCCCTCGGATGTCTCGGGATCCGACAAGTACTACGCGCGTGACGTGATCACGCCAGCGGTGATCGCCCGTGACGGCGTCGTGAGCGTGCCGACCGCTCCCGGCATCGGATACGACGTCGACCTGGCCTGGATCGAGCAGAACCTCGAGCGTCGATTCGACTCCTCCGGAGAGCGCGAGGAGGCCGTGGCGGATGCCGTGCCGCGCGCGTCAGCCGCACGGAACACGCCGACCGCGGCGGGAGCCGGGGCATCCGCTGCCGTGCTCATCATGGTCGACGACGCCGCAGAGGGCGGGCCGGTCGTGGAGACCCCGTTCCGCCGTGCCGACGTCGACGCGCCGCAGCTGAACGTGCGCGACCTGAGCGCGACGCGCGGCGACGGGATCTTCGAGACGCTCGGCGTGCACCGCGGTCGGCCGCAGGCGATCGAGGATCACCTGCTGCGGTTCCGCCGTTCCGCGGCGATGCTCGACCTGCCCGCGCCGAAGCTCGACGTGTGGCGCGATGCCATCCACGCCGCGATCGCGGCGCACGACAGCCCCGCCGACGGCTTCGTCAAGTTCGTGATGACCCGCGGCGTCGAGGGGACCGGCCTGCCGGTGGGCTGGGTCTACATCGCCGATGCCGACGACTTCACCGTGCCGCGCGAACGGGGCGTCGCCGTCGTCACGCTCGACCGCGGCTACCGGCACGACGTCACCCGCACCTCGCCGTGGCTGCTGCAGGGGGCGAAGTCGCTGTCGTACGCGGTCAACAAGTCGGTGCTGCGAGAGGCGGCGCGCCGCGGTGCCGCCGACGTCATCTTCACGAGCGTCGACGGCTTCGTGCTCGAGGGGCCGTCGTCGACGGTGCTGCTGCGGTTCGGAGACCGGTTCGTCTCACCGCCGAGCGAGGACGGCATCCTCGCTGGAACGACGCTCGCGAGCGCGATCGAGATGCTCGCCGCACTCGGCCACGAGACGCACCGGGAGCCCGTGCGCGTCGAAGCGCTCACCCGGGCCGACGACATCTGGCTGCTCTCGAGCACCCGCTCGGCGGTCGCCGTCGCGGAGCTCGACGGCGTGCAGCGCGCCTTCGACGCCGAGCTGACGGCCCGGCTCCAGACCCACCTGATCTCCCGAGAGCACTGAGGACGGCGACATGCAGTACGAGCGATTCGAGATCCCCGTCTTCGACGGGCACAACGACCTGCCATGGACGGCGCGCACCGAGCGCGGGTACTCGGTCGAGGGGCTCGACGACACCGAGCTGACTCCGCTGCACACCGACATCCCCAAGCTGCGGGACGGCGGCGTGGCGGGCCAGTTCTGGTCGGTGTGGGTGGATTCGGCGATCGACGGGGCCGCCGCCGTTCGCGCGACACTCGAGCAGGTCGACTTCGTGCACCGCATGGCGGCCCGCTATCCGGAGACGTTCGAGCTCGCGACGACGGCGGAGACGGCGCGGCGGGCGATGGCCGCCGGCAGGATCGCATCGATGATCGGCGTCGAGGGCGGCGGCCAGATCGACAACTCGCTGGCGGTGCTGCGCGACTACGCACGGCTCGGTGCGCGCTACATGACGCTCACCTGGACGGCGACGAGCGACTGGGCCGACTCGGCGACCGATGAGGCGCGGCACGGCGGCCTCACCGAGTTCGGTCGGGAGGTCGTGGCCGAGATGAACCGCATCGGCATGCTCGTCGACCTCGCGCACGTCTCGGTGGACACCGCCGACGCGGCGCTCGACACGTCGACTCGGCCGGCCATCGTCAGCCACTCGAGCGCGTGGGCGCTGAACCCGCATCCGCGAAACCTCCCCGACCGCGTCATCCGTCGGGTTGCAGACGGCGGCGGGGTCTACATGGTCACCTTCGTGCCCTCGTTCCTGACTGCCGAGCGCCGGGCGTGGGTGAACGGCGGGGAGACCGGGCCGAAGCCGCGGGTCACCGTCGCGGACGCCGCCGACCATGTCGAGCACGTGCGCAACGTCGCCGGCATCGAGGGCGTCGGACTCGGCGGCGACTACGACGGCACCGACGACATGCCCGAGGGGCTCGACGACGTGTCGGGCTACCCGGTGCTGTTCGCCGAGCTCGCCCGTCGCGGCTGGACGGAGGCCGAGCTCCGCAAGCTCGGCACCGAGAACGTGCTTCGGGTGATCGCGGCATCGGATGACGACTACCTGGACTTCACCGGCGCCGGCGCCGGTCGGGTCGACGAAACACGAGCGAGCGGAGAGCGCAGATGGTGACAGCGGACGACGGCCCGAAGGTGCTCGTGGTCGTGAACTCACGGCCGAGCAGCCTGCGGCGTATGCGGCCGTGGCTCGAGGACTCGGGACTCGAGCTCGTCGTCGCGTACGGAGACGAGGGGCTGCCGGAGCGCCTCGGGTCGTTCGACGGCCTGATCATGCTGGGCGGGGGCCTCATGCCCGACGACGACGATCGCGCCCCGTGGCTCGCCCGGGAGCGCGAGCTCGCGGCCGAGGCGATCGCCGGCGACATCCCCACGCTCGGCGTCTGCCTCGGCGCGCAGATCCTCGCCCATGTCGCGGGCGGCGAGGTGCGCGCCGCCTACGGTATCCCCGAACGCGGCGCGACCCCCGTCTTCGTCACGGAGCAGGGCGGCGACGACCCCGTGCTCTCGCCGCTCGGCCCGGTCGCGCACGTGATCGAGAACCACGAGGACATGATCACGCGCCTGCCCGATGCGGCCGTGCTGCTCGCCTCGAGCGAGGCGTGCGTCAACCAGGCCTTCCGTCTCGGGCGTCACGTGCGCGGGGTGCAGTTCCACCCCGAGGCGGGCGCTCGCGATCTCGAGAAGTGGGACGATGCCGCGCTCGCCGCAGCCGGCCTCGACAAGCAGCAGCTCGTCGACGCTGCACTCGAGTACGAGGACGAATCGGCCGATCGTTGCGCCCGGCTCGCGACGGCGTTCGCCGCCGAGGTCGTCGCCTCGCGGGTCGCGCGCGTCGCCTGAGCCCGCGTCGCCTGACCCCCGTCGAGCGAGCGGGTTCCAGGGCTCAGCGAAGAAGGTAGGTCACGCCGAGGTGCCCGCTCGGGTGCCTGACCACGTGGTCGAGTTCGAGCGGAAGGTCGCCGAGATCGGCGGGGGTGAATGGACGCCCGGCGCCGATCAGCACCGGCACGACACGGAGCCTCAGCACGTCGACGAGCCCGGCCCTGAAGAGGGTGTCGGTCAGGGTGAGGCTGCCCCACACGACGATGTTCGCGTGCCGGGTCGTGAGGTCGGCGACCGCCTCGGTCGCGACACCGCGGAGGATCTCGATCGACCCGTCGCCCCACGGTGCCGACTCGAGGGTGTTGGACATCACGAATTTCGGCAGGCGATTGATCGGCTCGGCGACGACTTCGACCTCGGGGTCGGCGGACGGCCAGTACTCGGCGAACATCCGGTACGTGTTCGCACCGAGCAGGATCGCATCGACGTCCGCGAGGAACGCGAGTTGGTCGTGGTCGTTCGGGTCGCCGCCGCGAGCCGCGCCGATGAAGTCGAGACCGCCGTCGAGGTCGGCCGCATAGCCGTCGACGCTGACGATCTGCTCGACGATGAGCCGGCCCATCAGCGCTGCCCGCCGTCGCTCGCGAGGCGTTCGTCCAGCACGTCGAAGGCGCTCGCCCAGCCGTCGTAGACATTGTCGTCGCCCGGCACGCCGGCGATGCCGACGAGGTGGAACGTCATCTCGGTGCGCTCGCCGAGGTCGGCCAGCGTGACGGTGATGAGCGGGGCGAGCTCGTCATCTGGCATGCCCCACGTGAAGACGAGCCGCTCGGGCTCGACGACCTCGCGGTAGACGCCCGCCGTCGGGTACTCCGAGCCGTCGGGCGCGATCATCGTGTAGCGGTACCGCCCGCCGGGGCGCACGTCGAGCTCAACGGTCTCGCGCGGCGTGACGACGCCCTCCGGGTGCCACCAGGCGGCGGCCTCGTCGGGGTCGGTCCAGGCGCGCCAGATTTGTCGCCGGGGTGCGTCGAAGACGCGCGTGATGGTGAACTGCTTCGTTGCGGTGCCGGTCTGCTCAGGCATCGGTCGTTCCCTTCATCGTGCGGAGGTGCTCGTCGAGCTGGTCGAAGCGCGCGTTCCACTCGCCGCGATGGCCCTCGACCCAGGCGGATGCCTCGTCGAGCGGCTCGGTGCGGAGGGTGCAGGTGCGCCACTGGGCCGACGCGGTGCGCTCGATGAGCCCGGCGCGTTCGAGCACCTTGAGGTGCTGCGAGATCGCCGGCCGGCTCATCGCGAAGGGCTCGGCCAGTTCGCCGACGGTCGTCGGCCCGCCGCGGAGTCGCGAGAGGATCTCGCGTCGCGTCGGATCGGCGAGCGCCTGGAACACGAGGCTGAGCTCGTCGGGCCCGTTCTGCATGTAAGCAACTCCTTAATTAATGATTTGCTTACATTACGTCGACCGCGCGCGGTCGTCAAGGGAGAATGACGGAATGGCCGACGATGTGCGCAACCTCCACGACGCCCTCGACTCGTTCACCGAGCACTGGCAGCCCCATCGGCTCGCGAGCGTGAACGACTACGACGTCAAGGTCTTCAAGGCGCAGGGCGAGTTCACGTGGCACTCGCATCCCGACACCGACGAGTTCTTCATGGTCGTCTCGGGCACGCTCGTGATCCAGTTGCGCGACGGTGACGTCGAGCTCGATGCCGGCGACGTCTACGTGGTGCCCCGCGGCGTCGAGCACTGCCCCCGCGCCGTCGGAGAGGTCTTGGCCATGCTCATCGAGCCGCGCGGCACGGTGAACACCGGCGACACCCCGAGCGAGCGCACGGCGCAGCTGCGAGAGTTCGGCTGAGGCTGAGTGTCCGTAGGCTGGATGCCGTGTTCCGGACCATGCTGAAGTCGAAGATCCACCGCGCCACCGTCACGCACGCGGACCTCCACTACGTCGGCTCCGTCACGGTCGACCGCGACCTGATGGACGCCGCTGACCTGCTGCCCGGCGAGCAGGTCTCGATCGTCGACGTGACGAACGGCGCCCGACTCGAGACCTATGTCATCGAGGGCGAACGCGGCTCCGGCGTGCTCGGCATCAACGGCGCGGCGGCACATCTCGTGCACGAGGGCGATCTCGTCATCCTCATCTCCTACGCGCAGTTCGACGACGAGGCGGCACGCAGCTTCGAGCCGCGCATCGTGCACGTCGATGCCGAGAACGCCGTCGTCGCGCTCGGGCGCGACGCCGGAGAGCCGGGAGCGAGCGGAGCGCAGCGCTCCCCGCAATCCGTCGTCTGACGGGTCCGTCAGCGCTTGGCGCGCACGACCCCGTGCTCGTAGGCGTAGACGACGGCGTGCACGCGGTCGCGCAGCGCGAGCTTCATGAGCACCTTCGACACGTGCGTCTTCACCGTCGCCTCGCCCACCCAGAGCCGCGCGGCGATCTCGGCGTTCGAGAGCCCGGCGGCCAGCTGCTCGAGCACCTCGCGCTCACGTTCGGTGAGCGAGTCGAGCTCGGGCGAACTGCGAGCAGGTGCTGCGGCGGGCGGAGAGCCGGCGCGCGTTGCGGATGCCGCGGAGTCGCTCGCACCCGTTCCGGCGACGACCGCCCGGCTCGCGACCGCCTCGATCACGCGCCGCGTGACATCCGGCGACAGCAGGGCGTCGCCCCGCGCGACGACCTGCACCGCCTCGATGAGCTGTTCGGGGCTCGAATTCTTCAGCAGGAATCCGCTCGCCCCGGCCTCGAGGGCGGCGAACAGGTAGTCCTCGCGGTTGAAGGTCGTGAGCACGAGCACGGCGGCAGCGGATGCCTCGTCGGCGGTGATGCGCCGCGTGGCCTCGAGTCCGTCCATGCCGGGCATCTGCACGTCCATGCAGACGACGTCGGGCGCGAGTGCGGCGACCGCCGCGATCGCCTCCTCGCCGTTCGCGGCCTCGCCGACGACCTCCATGCCGTCTTCGGAGTCGAGGATCGTGCGGAACCCGGCTCGCACGAGCGACTGGTCGTCGACCACGAGCACTCGGATGCTCACGCGGGCACCCCCTCGGCCCGGCGCAGTGGGAACTCCGCGCGCACGAGGTAGCCGCCGCGCGCCCTCGGTCCGAGCTCGAGGCGGCCGCCGGCCGCGGCGACCCGCTCCCGCATGCCCACCTGGCCGAGGCGGCGGCTCGAGGCATCCGTCGACGCATCGGTCGACTGCTGCCGCACCGCTCCCGTGTTCGTCACCTCGACCTCGACCGACCGCTCGGCCCAGCGCACCCGGACCTCGGCGGTCGCGGCGGCGCCGGCGTGCTTGCGCACGTTCGTGAGCGCCTCCTGCACGATGCGGTAGGCACTGAGATCGACGACGGCGGAGACCGGCACGGCGTCGCCGACGATCGCGAGCGTCGTCGGCAGGCCGCCGGCGGCGCTCTCCGCGACGAGCTCGTCGAGGCGGGCGATTCCGCGCGTCGAGGTGCTCGTGGTCGCGGGTTCCCCTGCGTCGCCGTCGACGGCGAGCGCGTCGTCGAGTTCCGCGACCGGCGCGGTCTCCGCGTCGCCGCGAAGGGTGCCGAGCAGGCCGTGCAACTCGTCGACGGCGTCGCGCGCGCTCGACTCGATCGCGGACAGCGCCGTCGCAGCGGCGGCGGGATCCTTCGCGAGCACGCGCCGCGCCGCGCCCGCCTGCACGCCGATCACCGAGACGTGGTGCGCCACGACGTCGTGCAGTTCCCGTGCGATGCGCAGCCGTTCGATGGCGACGGCCTGGGCGCGCGTGCGCTCGCGCTCGGCGGCGAGCTCGGCGGTGCGCTGCTCGAGCTCGGCGCGCGACCTCGCCGACCGGTAGGCGGTGTCGCCGAAGTACCACGCGCCGCCGAAGTAGAGGAGGTTCGTGAGCACGTTGATGAGCCCGTAGGCGAGGTAGGGCGAGAGCAGGCCCTCGCGCGAGAAGTCGGGCAGGTAGTCCTGCACGGCGGTGTAGTAGATGAGCCCCCAGAACAGCCACCCGAACATGCCGGCCACGATGATGCCGCGCACGATCGTCGCCCGGCGGCGACTGCGACCCCACGCCCCGACCGTGTAGATCGCGACGAACAGGCAGATGTTGCTGAAGAGCGCGTCGCCGACGGGCACGACACCGCCGACGATGAAGGTGGCGGATGCCACGAGCGCCACGATCTCGGGCTGCAGGCGACGTGCTGCGAGCGGCAGGGTCATCGCGGCGACCCAGAGCACCGAGCCCCACCATGGGGCGCCATCGCCCTCCCCGTCGCTCTCGCCCCACCCCGCGATCCGGTAGAGCACCACCGTCGCGGCGGTGCCGACGGCGAGCACGATGGCGAGGATCACGTCGTTGCGGAGGGCGCGGCGCCCGGGCCGCGGGCGCACCCACTCGACGCCTTCGACGACGGGCGGAGCGGTGTTCTCGATCATCCGTCCACGTTATCGACGCGGCGGAACGACGGGATCCGCCGCGCGACGGAGAATCAGCGCGGCGCGCGGCGCACGTGACTCCGCGCGTGCTCGACCGCGGGGGCGAGCTCGTCGAAGAGGTGGTTCTGGTGCCGGAGCGAGGCGATCACGCCGACCCGCTCGGCGAGACGCAGGTGCCGCGTCTGGATGCCCTTCACGAGCACGGTGACACCCCGCCGTTCGAGTGCCGTGATGAGCTCGGTGATCACCTGCGCGCCGGTGGCGTCGAGGATCTGCAGCTGCGACATCCGGATGATGACGACCTCGACGCCCCGGATGTCGCCGACACGCTCGAGCATGCGCTCGGCGGCGCCGAAGAAGAGCGCCCCCTCGAGGCGGAACAGGGCGATGCGCTCATCGCCGGGCTCGGCCGGGCCGGGCAGCTCCTCGCGGTGCACGCCGCTTGAGCGGGCGAGTGAGCGGAGGGCGAAGAACGCGGCGGCGGCGATGCCGATGAGCACGGCGTAGATGAGGTCGAAGCTCACGGTGATGATCGCGGTGACGCCGAAGACGATCGCGTCGGCTCGCGTCGATCCGACGACGGTGCGCACCGTCGCGATCGAGATCATGCGGAACGCCGTGACCATCAGCACACCCGCGAGTGCGGCCAACGGGATCTCGGCGACGACCGCCGCGCCGAACGAGACGACGAGGAGCAGCAGCACCGCGTGGGTGATCGCCGCGAGCCGGGTGCGACCGCCCGAGCGCACGTTCACCGCGGTGCGGGCGATCGCCCCGGTCGCCGGCATGCCGCCGAAGAAGCCGGCAGCGACCGACGCGAGGCCCTGACCGACGAGTTCGCGATCGGCGTCGTAGGGCCCGGTGTCGGAGATCGAGGCGGCGACGCGCGCCGACAGCAGCGACTCGATCGCGGCGAGGGCTGCGACCGCGAACGCCGGGCCGGCGAGGCCTGCGAGCGTCGCCCAGTCGGCGTTCGGCAGCGTCGGTGCGGGCAGGCCGGCCGGCAGCTCCCCGATCGTGTCGACCGGCAGGCCGAAGCCGGCCGCGATCGCACTGACGGCGACGATCGCGACGATCGAGCCGGGGAAGCGGGGATGGATGCGCGGTGCCACGAGCATGATCGCCGCCACCACGGCGACGATGCCGAGGCTCCATCCGAGTTCCGGCCACGCGGCCGTTGGGATCGCCTCGGCGGCGGCGATCGCGGCGTTCGGGCTGGGGCCGGGGGCGACGCCGAGCGCCGCGGGCACCTGCTGCAGGAAGATGATCACCGCGATGCCGAGCGTGAACCCCTCGATCACCGGCCACGGGATGTAGGTCACCGCCCGACCGAGGCGCAGGACGCCGGCGGCGAGCACGATGAGCCCGGCGAACAGGCAGACCACCGCGAGCACACCTGCGCCGTGCGCGGCGATGATCGGGCCGAGCACGACGACCATGGCGCCGGTCGGACCGGACACCTGCACGTTCGAGCCACCGAACACCGCGGCGACGAACCCGGCGACGATCGCCGTCACGAGCCCGCTCTCGGCGCCCGCGCCGGAGCTCACGCCGAACGCGAGCGCGAGCGGCAACGCGACGATGCCCACGGTGACGCCGGCGGCCAGGTCGCCCCGCCACGTGCGGCGGACGTCGCGGTAGTCGGATGCCGCGGGCGCGAGGCTGCGCAGGTGGCGCGCGGCCCGTCGCCACGGGCTCACGGAGGCCGTGGCCGACCCGGCCGTGGCCGACCCGGCCGTGGGTGGACCCGACGGCGTCGAGCTCATGACGACACGCTCACCGGCGGGATCTCGGGCAGCCCGCCCTGGTCGACGAGCTGGCGCTGGGTGGTCTCGAGGATCTCACCGAGCAGCGCGCGGGCGACGCGCAGCAGGTCGGCGACCTGCGGATACGCCAGCCGGTAGTAGACGAGGCTGCCACGTCGATCGGCCAGGACGAGCCGATTGCGACGGAGCACCGCGAGGTGCTGCGACAGGTGCGAGGCCTCGAGCGAGGTCGCCGTGATGAGCTCCGAGACGGATGCCTCGGGCGCGGCCGAGAGCACCTCGAGGATGCGTATGCGGATCGGATGGGCGAGGCCCTTGAAGAGGCCCGCCTTCATCTCGTACAGCGGGCGGTTGGGGTCCGAGAGCATCGGCGCCTCCATGGGTTTGCGGATTGATGAAACCATCATGTCACGCGAATGCCGCTGCGCGGACGCCGGGCTCGGCGCTACGCTCTCGACCCATGACCGCCGAACCGGTGCCCGTGCCCGTGCCGAACCTGCCGCTGCGCGAGCGCCCGTTCGACTGGTTCTTCATCGTGGTGTTCTCGTTGTTCACGATCACGAGCCTGATCAGCGACATGCTGCCGACCCTCGGCGTCGACATCTCGCAGCCATCGTCGAACTTCTTCGTGAACTCGAACTACTGGTACGCACACGACACCGACCCGCTCTTCATGGAGCCACCAGTGTGGATGCGCATCGTCACCGGGCTCTCGGCGTTCGTCTACATGCCGTTCTACATCGCGCTCGTCCTCTCGCTCATCCGCGGCTGGAACTGGATCCAGCTGCCGAGCGTGATCTACGCGACGATGATCTCGACGATCACGGGCATCATCGTGTTCGGCGTCGAGTTCTTCGGCGAGCCCGAGTGGCAGACGACGAATCCGGTGAAGTTCCTGGCGTTCAACCTGCCGTACGTGCTGATCCCGATCGTGCTGCTCGTGCGCATGCGGAGGCCCGAGCCGTTCACGAGGCGGTTCTGAGCGAGCGGATGCCTCTCGGTGCCGCATTCTCCAGAGTGAGCGGATGCCTCGCGGTGCCGAATCATCCTGAGTGAGCGGATGCCCCGCAGTGCCGTCTCTCCGGTCATCCCGCCGTTCGCGTGATCCCGCGATGGCGCGAACGCTCACGCCGACGCACGTTCGGGTGGCGCGTAGCGGCGGTCGAGTCGGTCGGCGAGTCGGGTGGGTGAGGTGGTGGTGGTGCGCCATCGGCCGCCGGGGTCGAGCCAGGATGGTGGCCGGATNGGCGCGTAGCGGCGGTCGAGTCGGTCGGCGAGTCGGGTGGGTGAGGTGGTGGTGGTGCGCCATCGGCCGCCGGGGTCGAGCCAGGATGGTGGCCGGATTTCGGGCACCCCGTGGCGCATGCGGATCGCCCATCCTGAGGTGTCGATCGAGCGGTGGTGGTACCAGCAGAGCAGCACGCCGTTGTCGGTGTGGGTGGGGCCGCCGTGCGCGTCGGGGGTGACGTGGTGGATCTCGCACCACGCGGCGGGCACGGTGCAGCCGGGGATGAGGCATCCGCCGTCGCGGAGGGTGATGGCGCGGCGTTGGTCTGTCGGGGGTGACGTGGTGGATCTCGCACCACGCGGCGGGCACGGTGCAGCCGGGGATGAGGCATCCGCCGTCGCGGAGGGTGATGGCGCGGCGTTGGTGCGGGGTGAAGCAGCGCTCGGGCGAGCCCAGGCTGAGGATGCGGCCCGCGTCGTCGTGGACGACGGTCTGGATGCCGCCGGTGCAGATCATGTGCCGTGCGGCGCGGAGCGAGATGGGCAGCTCGATGCCGTCGGCGTGTGCCGTGCCGTGGCCGGCTTCGAGGTCGGCGGCCCGGACGCTGACGAGGACCGTGGGTGACGCGCCGCCGATGCTGGGGTGTTCGCCGGAGCGTGCGGCGGTGTCGATGATCGCGGCGAGNAGGTCGGCGGCCCGGACGCTGACGAGGACCGTGGGTGACGCGCCGCCGATGCTGGGGTGTTCGCCGGAGCGTGCGGCGGTGTCGATGATCGCGGCGAGGACGTCGTGTCGTTGCTGCTCGGTGGTGCGGGTCTCGGCCTGCACGGCGAGGTCGGCGCGCTCTGATTCGGTGAGGAACCCGCCGCCGCTGCGGGGCGACAGGTGGGCGTCGAAGAGGCGGGTCAGTTTCGCGGCGACCTCGGGCAGCAGTTCGCCCGACACGGCGATGAGTCCATCTCGTGCCCGCCCGACACGGAAGCCCCGTCGGCGCATCGCCCGCTCGTCGTCGGGTTCGGGGCCGTCTTGATCGAGGAAGGCCGCCCAGGCGCGCGCCTGCACGGCCACCTCGTCGGCCGTGCACCGAACCGGCGCGCTCTCCCCGTTACCCGTCGCCTGCTCGACGAGGGCATGCTCTGCGGCGTCGAGTCGTGCCGGGTCGGCGACCGTGCGGGTGCGGCCGAGCTCGCGGATGATGGTGTGCGCGACATCGAGGCCCAGAACCCCGTCTGCAAGCGCGGCTGCGAGGTGTGGATGCTGCGGCGGCACGGTCTGACCGGTCAGGCCGGTGCCGCCCCGGGTCGTCACCCCGACGGTGATGCGGCGACGCGCCTCGGCCCCCGAGACCTGCGTGACGCGCTCGATCAACTCGGCCGCGGACCGGCACCCCTTGCGCGCCGACAGTCGTTGACCGTCGAGCTCGACCCGACTGCGTTCGGCGACTTCACCGGCGAACACGGCGCGGTGCGCGTCGAGCAGTCGCCCGACGCCCTCGAGTGCGCCCATCGCGAGGAGCAACTCATCGTCACCCAGGCCACGCGGTGCATCGAAGCCGAGCGCGGCATCGAGCACCGAGCGGATCTGCTCGAGTGCGTCGGGGATGCCTGCCATGTCCACCACATTGCCACCACCCACCGACATTCCCGGGGTCGGGAAATATGAGTTGAACAGCCATTTTCACCCGACTTGTCCTCCACAGGGGCGGTCGCGTGGATGTTCTCCACAGGGCAAGTGCTGTCCGACGCGCCCTGCGCTCAGACCTCGCTCGCCACCGCAACCCCGATGACCTCCCCGATCGCACGATCGAGGCCTGCGAGCCCGTCCGACGCGGCGATCTCCGCGGCGAGCCGCTCGCTGGCCGCGCGGTACCCGGGCTCGCGCAGCACGCGATCGACCGCCTCCCGCATCCGTTCGGCCGTGGGACGGTTCGTGCGCAGGTTCACCCCGGCGCCCGACCACTGCACGCGTGCGGTGACCTCGATCTTGTCCTCGGTGGTGCCCGCGACGACGAGCGGCACCCCGTGCTCGAGCGCGTAGTGCACGCCGCCGTAGCCGCCGTTCGACACGAACACGTCGGTCAGCGGCAGCATCCGGTCATATGGAAGGAACTCGGCTGCGCGCACATTGGCGGGCAGGGGATGCGGCAGGCTCGCGACGTCCCGACCGCCCGTGCTGACCACGACGAGGGCGTCGGAGCCCGCGAGTCCGGTGATCGTCGGGGCGATGAGCTCGTCGTAGTCGGTGTTGGCGATCGTGCCCTGGGTGACGTGCACGACGGGCCGCGAGCCGTCGAGCTCGTGCCACCACTCGGGCAGCGGGTGATCGGATGCGACCGTGCGCGAGACCGGTCCGACGAAGCGAACGGATGCCGCGAGCTCGCGCCGCGGGTACTCGAACCCGGGCACGGTGAACTGCACGACCGCGTCGGCGAGGGCCGCAGAGTTGAGGAAGAACTCCTCGAGCCGCTCGCCGGTGGACTCGAGCACGAAGTGCTCGGCCGTGCGCTGCACGCCCCCGAAGATGACGCGCTTTGCGACGAAGCCGAGGGCGGCGTTGCGGATGCGACCGGCGACGCCGGGCTTCGGCAGCACGCCGAGGCCGAAGGGGGCGGTGTCGACGCTCTCGAGCCCGAGCGGGAAGATGCCGAGGTTCACGGTCTTCGGGCGCGCGTAGTCCGGGCGGGAGAGCAGCCCGAGCATGCCGAGGAACAGGCCTTCGAAGAGCACGACGTCGGTGGTGGCCGCGAGGAGGGCGTCGTCGACCGCGCGCAACTGGCTCGCGGCGGGCCCGAGGAAGATCGTCGACATGTCGTAGCGGATGCCGTCGGGGCCGGTGCGGCCCGCGCGTCCCGGGAAGGCGGTCTCGAGGTCGCGGTCGTCGTAGTCGGCATCGGCCGGCAGCGCCAGGAACTCGGCGCCGGTCTCGCGCACAGCCGACCGGAAGCGGGACCCGGTGAGGAAGCGCACCCGGTGGTCGCCGATCACGAGGTGGCGGGCGACGGCGAGCAGCGGCGTCACGTGGCCGTGCACGGGCGTGCTGGCGATGAGAATGGAAGACATTGGGCTCCAATAGACTTGATGTGCCTTCCAGAGTATTCACTACACCGATAGGATAGTCAATATGTCCACGCCGAACGCGCCATCGCGCAGCTACCGCTCGACCCTTCGCGCCGAGCAGGCCGCAGCGACCCGACGGCGCATCCTCGCCGCGGCGGGCGCGAGCTTCGCATCGGCCGGATACGCCGGCACCTCGCTCGCCGACATCGCCCGCGAGGCATCCGTCTCGGTCGAGACCGTGAAGCTCAACGGTCCGAAGCGCGAGCTGCTGCTGGCATCGTTCGAGCAGCTCTTCGCCGGCGATGAGGGGCACGAGGGCGTCAGTGAGCGCGAGGTCGGGCGGCGCATCATGGAGATTCGCGACCCCGACGAGATGCTCGCCGCATGGGTGCGATTCGTCGCCGAGGCGAATGCGCGGGCCGGACGGCTCTGGCGCAGCGTCGTGAGCGCCGGCACCTCCGACCCGCTCGTGCGCGAGGCGCTCGAGGCGCAGCAGGTTCGGCGGCACGCGGACTTCCGCGCCGCGATCGATCTGTTCGTCGAGCGGGGGATGCTCCGCGGTGAGGCGCCGGGCGACGCCGAGCGCGATCGGCTCGCCGACGTGCTCTCGTTCCTCGCCTCGCCCGAGGCGTACGAACAGCTCGTCGAAACGGCGGGCTGGAGTCAGCCCAAATTCGAGACCTGGCTGGCCGGGGCGGTGAAGGCGCTCGTGCTCGCCTGAGTCGAGCCGCGCTGAGCTGAGCTGAGCTGAGCCGAGTCGCGCCGAGCCGAGCTGAAGCGAGCCGAGCCGAAGCGCCCGAATCAGCCGAGCGGATCGGCCTCGAGATCGCGCACATGATAGAACTCCTGGTCCCACAGTGCATGGATGAGCCAGGTCGGCAGGATGTACGACTCCTGCATGTAGTTCGCCTGCGAGGAGTGGATCGTCCACCCCTCGTGCTTCTTCGCGACCTCGGCGCTCATCGCGTACTCGGGCTTCGGCTGGTTCGCGACGACGAACGCGCCGGCCTCGCCGCCGAAGACCGAGAGTGCACCCGACGGGCTGATCGTGTAGACGAGGTGTTCCGGCCCGGTATACGAGCCGCCGGATGCCTCGAGCTCCGCGATCGCGAGCTCGGTCACCCGGCCCATCTGCATGTGGTCCGCGTGCCCGGTCGCTCCGCTCTCCGGCCAGAAGCCGACGACGACGTCGGGGCGCACCCGCTCCATCTCCGCGACGACGCGTGCGACGAGCTCGTCCTCGTCGGCCTCGGGCACGCCGCCGTCGGGGTAGTCCCACACGACGTGCCGTTCGACGCCGAGGTTGAAGCTGCGGGGTTGCTCACGGGAAGATATCTTCCTATTCTTCTTCCATGGCGCGCAGACGTGAAGGACGGCTCTTCGACCTCGAGGTCGACATCCTCGCCGCAGGCATGGAGCTCCAGGGTGACGACGGCGAGTTCTACGGCTTCGCGCTCGCGAAGCGCATCGCAGAGCGATCGGATGCCGCTGCGCTCACCGCGCACGGCACGCTCTACAAGGCCCTCGCCCGGCTGAGCGAACGGGGCCTCCTCGAGTCCACGTGGGAGGACGCCGCGATCGGGGCCGGCGAAGGGCGCCCGCGGCGCCGCCTGTACCGCGTCACCGGCGCCGGTGAGCTCGCCTATCGCACCGAACTCGACGCGCGCCGGGTCGTCGTCGTGCACGGCAAGGCGGCGTTCGCATGACCGCCGAGCGCCTCGGCGAGGTGCTCGAGGAGCGCGAGACCGCGGCATCCGTGCACCGCAGCGACCGCGCCGTGCTCGCCTGGGGTCGCTGGTACACCAGCGACCTGCCCGAGGACGTCGCCGCCGACCGCCTCGCCGAACTCGAGTCCGACGTCTTCGAGGAGCGCGCAGCGGCGACCGGCGATGCGGGCGTCGGAGGCTCGATCGTCTGGCGTGCGATCCGCGGCGTGCCGGCCGATCTCACCTGGCGGTTCGCCCGACTGCGGGGCGCTTCGCTCACCGCGCCGAGGGGCACGTTCCCGCTCGCGATGCCCGCGCTCGCGCACCTCGCGACGATGATGCTGCTCGCGTGGGGCGCGCTCATCGTCGTGCGCGTCGGCACCGGCCTCATCGACGGCTCGTGGGTCGGGGCATGGGACCTCGTCGCGTCCGGTGTCGTCGGCCTCGGCCTCGCGCTCATCGGCGCGGTACTGACGATGCTGCCCCGGTCGCGCTGGCTCGGCGCGCTCTGGCTCGCCGCGGCGAGCTACGTATTGCTCCGCTTCGGCATGTACGCGCTCATCGCCACGAGCATCACGCTCACCGACTTCTACCTGTCGGCGCTCAGCCAGGCGATCCTCATCAATCGCGTGCTGGCCGCGGCGGGCGTGCTCTTCTTCGTCGCGATGGCCGCCTGGTGGCTGCCGTCCGACCGCGGTCTCTGGGCCGTGCGGCACCGACGAGCGGACGACTCGCCCCGCCTCGAACTCCCCACGGAAGGAACCATCGCGTGAACCTGCAACGCATCGCCGCGATCGCCGCGATCACGGGCGTGGTGCTCGGCGGGGCAGCCGTCGTCGCGCTCGGCGCGGCCGCTTACAACGCCGGCCAGCCCGAGCCCGAGCTCGTGTACACCGCGATCGACGACAGCGCCGAGCCGCAGCCCGAGCACACAGCGGGCGCCACGACCGCCGGCCTCGGGGAATCCGGGAAGCTCGACTCCGGCGAGCCGGGGACGGGCGCCATGGCAGCCGACTACAACCCCTACCTCGACCCGGCGAACGCCGAGTACGTGACGCCCGAGGAGCGGTCGGAGTGGCTCGGCAAGCAGGCCGTCATCCGGAAGTGCATGGCCGACGCCGGATTCGAGTTCCTCGAGTGGCAGTGGTGGCTCGGTGAGAAGGCGCAGCCGAGAGGTCTCGATTTCGAGACATCGGTCCTCTGGGTGCAGGCGCTGTCCGGCCCCAACCTCTACAGCCCCGGCGGCGGCTGCGCCGGCGTGGGCGACAAGGCCGAGGCCGAAGCGCGGGCCGCCGGGAAGCCGCTCACCGCCCCGGTGCCCGATGACGACCCGACGCAACCGACCGAGCGCCAGGTCTGGCTCGACTTCCAGGACCTCGTGCGCGCGTGCATGACCGAGGCCGGGCAGGAGTACCTCTACTGGGAGTGGTGGAACCCGGTGTACCAGGAGCCGATCGACCTGGCGAACCCCGACGCCCCGAGGAATCCACCCGCACAGCCCGAGGGGCTCACCGAGGCCGAGAAGGCCGCATGGACGCTCGCGCTCGACGGCAACGCCGGTGGCGGCGCGGCCTACCGCTGGGAGGACGCGGGCTGCTGGGGCCGGGCCGTGCACGAGTCGGGCAACGACAACATGCACTGAGCCGGCACGCCGAGCACTGGCACGAGGTGCAGAGCCCGGCGGATGCCGCGGCTCAGGACTTCGCGCCCTTCACCTTCTCCTTGAGGAAGATGAGGGGCAGAAGCCACGCGCCGAGCGCCGTGATGATCCAGACGGTGAGCGTCGCGAGGATCCAGGTCACCCAGCCGTCGATCGTGATGCCGCCCGGGAAGAGCGATGCGATGAGCAGCGCCACGAACGTCGAGACGAGCCCGATGCCGCCGAGGACCGCGGACGCGTGCTGCCGCGCGACATTGAAGATGAACGGGCCGAGCACGGCCTGCGCGATCGTGAAGACGAGGATCGCCACGAGGAATCCGCCCCACTCGACGTGGAAGTCGGGGAGGATCCACGACGCGACGAGGAGGCCGAGGGCGGCGGTCACGAGGGAGATCACCGTGCGGATGAGGAAGCGGATCATGCGGCGAGCGTAGCGGGGCGATGGATGCCGCGTCGAGCAGCGCGCCGCAGGCCGTGGCGGTGCGGGCGCGAAGCGAGCAAGATGTGTCGCATGGCCGAACGCGCGACGCGCGAAGAGACGGCACCGAACCCGGCGGCGCGGCGGGTGCAGGCGGCCTACTTCACGCTGCTCATCGGCAACACGCTCGCCGCGTCGTTCATCTGGGGCGTCAACACCCTCTTCCTGCTCGACGCCGGTCTCACGAACTTCGAGGCGTTCGCCGCCAACGCCTTCTTCTCGGTGGGCATGGTGATCTTCGAGGTGCCGACCGGCGTCGTCGCCGACACGCTCGGCAGGCGGGTCTCGTACCTGCTCGGCACCGTCACGCTCGCGGTGACGACCGTGCTCTACTACCTGCTGTGGGTTGGTCACTCGCCGTTCTGGATGTGGGCGATCGTCTCGGTGCTGCTCGGCCTCGGCTTCACGTTCTTCTCGGGCGCGGTCGAGGCGTGGCTCGTCGATGCGCTCGCCGCGACCGGGTACACCGGCGGGCTCGAGCGGGTCTTCGGGCGCGGACTCGCCCTCGCGGGCGCGGCGATGTTCATCGGCTCGATCGCGGGCGGCGTGGTCGCGCAGGCCACGAACCTCGGCGTGCCGTTCCTGATCCGCGCGGGCATCCTCGTCGTGATGTTCATCGTCGCGGCCCTCGTCATGCACGACCTCGGGTTCACGCCGGCCGGGCGGGCGCACCCGATCCGCGCGACGAAGGAGGTCTTCAACGCCTCGGTGAAGTACGGGCTCGGGCGGCGACCGGTGCGCTACGTCATGTTCGCCTCGTTCTTCACGACGGGCGTCGGCTTCTACGTCTTCTACGCGCTGCAGCCCTACCTCGTCGAGCTCTGGGGCGACACGGGCGCCTACTCGATCGCGGGTCTCGCGGCGGCGATCCTGTCGGGCTCGCAGGTGATCGGCGGGCTCGTGGCGCCGTGGGTGCGCCGGCGATTCCGCAAGCGCACGACGACCATCATCCTGAGCCTCGTCGTCTCGAGCCTCGTGCTCCTCGCCCTCGGGGTGAACCGCAACTTCTGGATCGCGCTCGTGCTGCTCACGGTGTGGGGGCTCGTCGAGGCGGCCGCCGGGCCCGTGCAGCAGGCCTACCTGAACGACATGATCCCGTCGCAGCAGCGTGCAACGGTGCTTTCGTTCAACTCGTTGCTCGGCAGCACGGGCGGCGCCGTGATCCAGCCGGTGCTCGGCCGTTCGGCCGACCTCTGGGGATATCCCGGTTCGCTCCTCGTCAGCGGCGGCATCCAGGCGCTCGCCGTGCCGTTCCTGTGGCTGAGCCGCAGGCAGGGGTCGCCGGCGGATGTCGCGACAGGCGAGTCGCCCGAGAGCCCCGAGGAGATCACGGAGTCGGGGCCGCCGGTCGGGTAGATCACGCGCTCATCGGCCGTTTCACGGGTTCGCCCCCCGTTCGGGGGGCGTGTACCATGGCTCGGACACGCCCGAGCGGCCGAGCGGTCGTTCCCGAATCGCGGCGGGAGGTGCCCGATGCGGAAGACTGTCCTCTTCAGTGCTGCCGTCGCGGTGCTCTTCATCGGCTCGATCTTCATCGGCGTCGCTGCCGCGACGACCGGGGCGCCGGTGCTCTACGACGCGCGCTCGCCGCAGCCGGTCGCGACGGCCCCGGGCGGCTTCGACGTCGACGCGGGCGAGGCGCAAGGCGGAGACCAGCAGGCCCCGGTCGACGGCGCCGACAGCGACGACGCGCCGCTGCCGACTCCGACGACTCCGCCGAAGGCGACCCCCGCACCATCGCCGGCCCCGACGCCGAGCCCGACGACGCCGCCCGTGGCGGATCCGATCCCCACTCCGGAAGAGCAGCAGGCGTGGCTCGGATTCCAGCAACTCGTGCGCGAGTGCATGGTCGCGGCCGGCCACGAGTACCGCGAATGGGAGTGGTGGAACACCGAGCCGCGCGACCCGACATCGACGGTCCCTGCGATGCCCGATGGCCTCACGATCGACGGCGAAGCCGCCTGGCGACTCGCGCTCGAGGGCGACGGCGGCGAGGACGACGGATGCCTCGGCGAGGCGGTTCGCGCCGACCAGGCGCGCCCGACCGTGCCGCCCGCGGCGGCGCCGTCGCCTCCGCCGACCGAGGCGCCGCACGTCGAGGCGGTGCCGGCCGACTGACCGACCGACCGGCATAGGCCCGCGGACGCCGTCTCCGCATCAGGGTTCCCCCTATTCCATGCGGGAGTCGTCGGTCGATAGCATGTGCCGGACCGCGCAACTCGCGCGGAGGGCGGGGTGCATCATGCGGCAGGCGGGGATCCTCGGAACGGCGATGGTCGGGGTGCTCCTCTGCGCGGCGCTCGCGGGGTGCGCCGCACCTGACGCGGGCTCGACCGAGGCCGTCGCGACGGCGCGGGCGACCAGTGCGGCACCGACGCCACGGGCGACGCCGACGTCCGAAGCATCCGGTGCTTCCGTCGCAGTGCCAGGCTCCGACTCCGGCGCGTCGAGCAGCGGTGGCACGGATGTCACGCTCGACGTCGATCAGCCCGTTGCACCCCCGTCGCTCGAGGCCGGCCCGTCGCCCGAGGCCGATCCCGCGCCGGCGCACTGCATTGACGAGCAGCTCACACTCGCCTACCAGGCGCGCCCGCAGGACTCGGGCGCCGGCAGCTTCTTCGGCGACCTCGTGTTCACGAACACCTCGGCGTCCGACTGCTCCTTCCGCGGATGGCCGGGCCTCATCGCGCAGAGCGCCGACGGCGTGCAGCTCGGCGCCACGGCCCGGGCATCCGGAACCGCGTCATCGCCGGTCGTGCTCCATGCGAACGGCGGTGCCGCGATCTCGCAGCTGCAAGGCGGGAACCCGGGGGCGTACGGCTGTCCGGCGACGACCTCGACGACGCTCCGCGCCTACATCACGTCCGACGGCGCCGGGCCCGGCGTCGCGGTGGCGCAGTCCATCCCCGTCTGCGCCGACCGGACGTCGACGCTCCGCGTCGGTCCGCTCGGCGGCTGACCCCGATTCGGGTTCGCCCGTCGCGCGCGGCGGTCTGGACTCAGGCCTCGGCCGACAGCGTCTCGACGCGTCCGTTCAGCGCCGAGGCATCCGTGCCCCAGAGCTCGACGACGGCTGCGGCGAGCCGGTCTTCGAGGCCGGCGAGCGACTGCACGCGGAAGGTGACGGCCGCTGCGGTGTCGCCCGCCTTGCCGAAGCCCTGCGCGAGCGAGCGCATCCACGACTCGCTCGCCGCCTTGACGGCGGTGTAGTTCGCGCCGCCCGCGGTGGGCCGTTCGACGGTCGTCGACGAGACGATGGCGATGCGGCCGGCGGGGGAGTCGACGAGGTCGTTCCAGAACGCACGGCTGACGTACCGGAGCGCGGTGAACGAGCGCTCGAGCACGCGGTAGTCCTCTTCGCTCTGCCCGGCGATGCCGCCGCCGCCGCGCCATCCGCCGACGAGGTGCACGACCCCGTCGAGGTCGCCGACCCTCGCGTGCACACGCATCGCGAGTTCGAGCACGTCGTCGCCGTCGGTGAGGTCGGCGCGTTCGCCGATCACGCCGGGCAGCTCGGCCTCGAGCGCCTCGAGGCGCGCGTCGTCACTGCCGACGGCGACCACGCGGGCCCCGGCGTCGAGCAGCGCGCGGGCGACCGCCCGGCCGGAGGCGCTCGTCGCTCCCGCGATGAGCACCGTCCGGCCGGAGAGGTCGTCTGCCGTCATGGACTCAGGCACTCGCGGCCGTGATGCCGACGGTCGACTCGATGACGGGCTTCATCTTCTTGTCGAGGGCCTCGTAGAACATCGACAGGGGGAACTCGTCGTCCATCACGAGGTCGGTGTAGCCCTTGGGCGGGCCTGCCAGCACCTCGCGGGGCAGGCCCTCGGCCCACACCGACGCGGGGTTCGGCGTCACGACGCTCGTCACGAGGTCGTAGGCGGCGAGCCAGTGCACCGTCTTCGGGCGGTCGATCGACTTCCAGTAGAGCTCGTCGATCGCGTCGCCGAGTTCGACGACCGCGTCGGGCACGGCGTCCCAGTCGAAGCTCAGCGCGACGTCGGTCCAGTCGAGCACGTGCTTCTGGTGCAGCCACGCGAACAGCAGCTGGCCGCCGAGTCCGTCGTAGTTGCGCACGCGCGAACCCGTGATCGCGAAGCGGAAGATCCGGTCGAAGATCACCGCGTACTGCACGAGCTTGCCGGTCGAGCGCATCTGCTCTTCGACCTCGGTGAGCTCCTCGCCGGCGGCGAGGCGCGCGTTCAGGCCGCGCTCGATCTTGACCGACTCGCGGAACGCGGTGAGGTCGCACCGCAGCTCCTCGAGCGAGTAGAGGAAGAACGGCATGCGCTGCTTGATCATGAACGGGTCGAACGGCAGGTCGCCGCGCATGTGCGTGCGGTCGTGGATGATGTCCCACATCACGAAGGTGCGCTCGGCGAGCTCCTGGTCGTCGAGCAGCGCCGCCGCGTCGGCGGGCAGTTCGAGCTTCGTGATGTCGGATGCCGCGCGCACGACGCGCCGGTAGCGCGCCGCCTCGCGGTCCTGGAAGATCGCGCCCCACGTGAAGGTCGGGATCTCGCGCATCGCGACGGTCTCGGGGAAGAGCACCGCCGAGTTCGTGTCGTAACCGGGCGTGAAGTCGACGAGGCGCAGGCTCACGAAGAGCTTGTTGCCGTAGTCGCCGGCTTCGAGCTCCGCGATGAACTCGGGCCAGATCGTCTCGACGACGAGCGCCTCGACGTGCCGGTCGGACGAGCCGTTCTGCGTGTACATGGGGAACACGACGAGGTGACGGATGCCGTCGATGCGGTGCCGCTGCGGCTGGAACTCGACGAGCGAGTCGAGGAAGTCGGGCACGCCGAAGCCCTCGGCCTGCCAGCGGCGGAAGTCGACGACGGATGCCGCGAGGTACTCGGCCTCGTGCGGGAACCGCGGAGCGAGCGCCTCGATCGACTCGACGATCGCGTCGACGAGCGTCGACGCCTCGCCACGGTCGGATGCCTCGGGCACCGAGCCGTCCTTCACCTGCAGCGCCTGGAGGGCGGTCGCCGACTCCTTCAGGCGGAGCCACGCGGCATCCGTCTCGACGCCGACGGCGAGTGCGAGGTCAGCGGCGGTCACCGCGTCCTCGAGAACCTCGGGTTCGCCGATGATGGCGTCGATCGTGGTGTTGCTCGACATGTGAACCTCCGATCCTCGATGAGGGGTGAGTGACGTACGGGGATGCTGCGGCGCGATTCGCCGGGCTCTTCAAGGCTACGAGTCGAGGCTCCGCGAATGGTTGTGCCCCAGCGCGGGATTCTTGCGTGGGCGCAAGAATCCACGACGGAGATCGCCGTCGCGCGCAATCGTCCCCGTCGATAGAGTGCGGGGATGGCAGCAGCGGTGGAGCCGGAGCCGGGAGCGACGAACGAGCAGACGGCCGCTCGTCTGGCCGCGGCGATCGACGCCGCAGGCGACCCCGCCGACGCCGTGTTCCTGCAGCGCTTCTTCAAGACCGGCCCCGGCGAGTACGGCGAGGGCGACGTCTTCGTCGGCGTTCGCGTGCCGGCGACGCGGGCCATCGTGAAGGGCTTCGAGCGGATGCCGCTCGTCGAGGCATCCGCTCTGCTCGGGAGTGCCGTGCACGAGCACCGGCTGGCGGCGCTCCTCGTGATGGTGCGGCAGCTGCAGCTCGCGATGCGGCCGCGCACTCGCGACGACGCCGCGATCGCGGCGCTGCACGAGGCCTACCTCGATGCCGTGCGGGCCGGACGCGTGAACAACTGGGATCTCGTCGACGCGTCGGCGGAGTACCTCGTGGGGCAGGTGCTCCTCGCGGCGGGCGACGACGGTTCGCCGCTGCTCGACGGACTTGCGGCCTCCGATGCGCTCTGGGAGCGGCGGGTCGCGGTGCTCTCGACGTTCGCGTACATCAAGGCGGGTGACGGCGGGCCGATCCTCCGGCTCGCGCCGCGGCTGCTCGAGGACCGTGAGGACCTCATGCACAAGGCGGTCGGCTGGATGCTGCGAGAACTCGGCAAGAAGGTCGACCGCGATGAACTCACCGGCTTCCTCGACGTGTACGCCCCGCGGATGCCGCGCACGATGCTGTCGTACGCCACCGAGCATCTCACCTCCGAGGAGCGCGCCGCCTACCGCGCGAGTCGGTGAGCCGCGATGGATACCACGACGCACCGTTCTGCAATACGGAGAGTGCTCTCCGTTGACACCGGCATGCAGGCGCTGTCAAGATGCGGGTCGGCAATCCGTCTCTCCCTACAGCAAGGAAATCTCACATGACCACTCCCGCCCCCGCCCCCGTGCCCGCGCAGTCGGCTCCCACTGAGAAGTGGAACGTGCTCGCGATCGTCGGCTTCGTGCTCTCGCTCCTCGGCACCAACATCGTCGCCATCGTGCTCGGCTTCATCGCCCTGAGCCAGGTGAAGAAGTCGGGTGAGCGCGGCCGCGGCCTCGCGATCGCCGCCATCATCATCGGCTTCGCGTCGATCGTGATCTACATCATCATCTTCATCACGACCTTCGCGCTCGTCGCGGCGAACACCGCCGTCACGGGCTACTGAGTCCCGGCGAGCCCGCTCGCTACGAAGTCCCCACACGGCGCCGCCGGTGGGGACTTCGTCGTTCGACGGGTGGTCAGCGCACCTGATCGGGCTCGAGGATCGGCGTGGGCACGAGCGCCGGCGCGGCCGCGGTCTCGGGCGCGGTGGCGGTGGCGGGCACCGCCCGCCCGGCCGGCAGCAGCAGGGCGATGAGCGCCGAAGCGAGCAGCACTGATGCCCCGACCACGACGGCCGGCTCGGCACCGGCGCCGTATTCGGTCGGGTTGAGCGCGCCTCCTGCGCCGGTGAAGACCGCCGTCGAGACGGCGATGCCGAGCGCGACGCCCACTTCGCGGAGCATCGAGTTCGTGCCGCTGGCCTTCGCGTGGTCGTCGGGCTGCATGGTCGCGAGCACCGCAGTGGCCGACGGGGCGAACACGAGGCCCATGCCGACGCCGGCGAGGATGAACGGCGCCACGAAGGACGAGTACTCGGTGCCGGCGTCGAGCAGCGTCGTCAGCCAGAAGAGCGCGGCCGACAGGGCCGCGAGGCCGGCGACGACGAAGATGCGCGTGCCCACGCGCCCGGCGAACGCGCCGGCGAGCGGTGCGATGACCATCGGGGCGAGCGTCCACGGCGACGTCTGCACCGCCGCCTCGAGCGGGGTCGCCCCCTGCACGACCTGCAGGAACTGGATGAGGATGAAGATCGACCCGAACGCGCCGAAGGAGAAGCCGAACCCCGCGAGGTTCGCGACCGTGAAGCTGCGATCGCGGAAGAGGCGGAGCGGCAGGAGCGGCGCCGAGGCGCGCGACTCCCAGACGACGAAGCCGACGAGGAGCAGGCCGCCGACGATGAGGCTGCCGAGCACTTCGAGGCTCGACCAGCCCGCTTCGTTGCCGCGCACGATGCCGTAGACGAGACCGAGGAGGCCGAGCCCGGAGAGGACGAGGCCGAAGACGTCGGCGCGGAGCCGGGCACCGAAGCTGTTGGGCAGCGCGAGCAGCACGAGCGCGATCGAGACGACGCCGACGGGCACGTTGATCCAGAAGATCGCCTGCCAGGCCCAGCCCTCGATGATCGCGCCGCCGATGAGCGGGCCTGTGGCGACGCCGAGGCCCGCCACGCCGCCCCAGATGCCGATGGCGAGCGGTCGACGTGCCAGCGGCACCGCGCCCGCGAGCAGGGTGAGCGAGAGCGGCATGATCGCGGCGGCGCCGAAGCCCTGCGCGGCACGTGCGGCGATGAGCTGGCCCGGATCGGTGGCGAGCGCCGCGAGCGCCGAACTCAGCGTGAACACCGCGATGCCGATGATGAAGAGGGTGCGTCGCCCGAAGCGATCGCCGAGGGCGACCGCCATCAGGATCGTGCTCGCGAACGCGAGCGTGTAGGCGTTCATGAACCACTGCAGCTCTTCGACGGAGGCCCCGAACTCGGCGTGCAGCACGGGCAGGGCGTTGGTCATGACGAGGTTGTCGAGCGTCGCCATGAACATCGGCAGCGCCGTGGCGAGGAGCACGAGCCAGATCGGACCCGGCTTACGGGCGGTCGAGCGGCGTGCGGAGGGACGAATTGCGGCATCGAGGGTGGTGGACACGACGGCGCTCCTTGTTGTTATCGGATGATTACTTCGAACTGTAGTAATCGACTGATAACATGTCAACCATGACGGTCGAATCGGTTCCCACTGCTCCGCGCATGAAGGCGGCCGACCGCCGCGAGCTCATCCTCGAGGCCGCCACCGCGGTCTTCGGCGCGAAGACGTACGTGGGCACCACGACCGACGAGGTCGCCCGGGCCGCCGGCGTCAGCCAGCCCTACGTCGTACGGCTCTTCGGCACGAAGGAGAAGCTCTTCATCGAGGTCATCGAGCGCACGTACGACCGCATGATCGGCGTGTTCCGGGCGGCGCTGCCGGGCACCCCCGAGGGGCGCGGCGATCGCATGGGCACGGCGTACACCGAGCTCCTCGTCGAGCGCGGCATGCTCCCCGTCGTCGCGAACTCCACGGCGCTCGGCGGCGAGCCGCAGATCGGCCGCGTCGCCCGCGCCGGGTTCAGCCGCATCTGGCGCTTCCTCCGCGAAGAGGCGGAGTTCTCGCCCGAGCAGGCGCGCGAGTTCATCGCCACCGGCATGCTCATCAACACGATCGTGGGCCTGCGGCTCACCGGCGACTACGGCGACGAGGTCTCGGCCACCGAGGTGCTCGACGCGTGCTTCCCCGACGCCGTCCAGCAGGTGCGCACCCTGCTTCCGGCCGCCGACGAGCCCTGGTGAGACGAACCCCGGTGGGCACCGGGCGTTGAGCGAGCGAATGCCGCGGCATCCGCTCGACCGTCAGAGCGCCTTCTGCATGTGGATCGCCGCCGTCTCGTAACCGAGACCCTCGTAGAGGCGGATCGCGGGTGTGTTGTAGCCGAACACGTTCAGGCGCAGGTTCACCGCGCCGTGCTCGCGCGCGACCTCCTCGGCGAGCTGCATCGTGCGGCCGCCGAGGCCGCGGCCGCGGTGCGTCTCATGGATCGCGATGTCCCAGACGTACCAGTTGGCTGCGTCGCTCATCGGCCCGATCCAGAGCCAGCCGGCGTCGTCGCCGTCGGCCTCGACCGTGAAGAGCAGGTGCCCGTCGATGAGGCGCCCGTCGGGGAAGTACTGCTCCTCCGAGGCGCGTCGGGCGACGATCGCCTGCTCGGCCGTGTCGCCGGCGCGCTGCCGCGCCTGCTCGTACGCCGCCATCGCGACGGGCAGCCAGTCGGCCGTCTCGGCGGCGGTCTTCGGTCGGAGTCGAACGTCGTCGGTCATCCGGCCATGGTGCCACGGCGACGGCCGCGAGAGAAGGGGCGCGCGCTGCGCCGTCGCCCAGTCACGAGGACCTCGAGCCCCGTGGTGCGCGACAATGGTGCGATGACGAGAACGGTGCGCGGCGCGAGTGTCCTGATCACCGGCGCGGCCCGTGGCATGGGCCGCATGTACGCCGAACGGGCGATCGCCGAGCGCGCGGCATCCGTCACCCTGTGGGGCCGCAACGCCGCCGCCCTCGCCCGCACCGTCGACGAACTCGGCACGATCTCGCGCGGACGCACCCGCATCCAGTCGTTCGTCGTCGACGTCGGCGACCTCGGCGCGATCGCGAAGACGGCCCAGCGGGTGCGGAAGGATGTCGGCAACCCCGACGTGCTCATCAACAACGCCGGCATCGTACGCGGCAACCGCTACTTCTGGCAGACCGACAACGGCGAGGACACTCGCCAGACGATGCAGGTCAACGCCCTCGCCCCGATGTACATCACGCGGGAGTTCCTGCCCGGCATGATCGCGAACGCGTACCGGGCGGCGCGCATCGTGAACATCGCGAGTGCGGCCGGCACGGTCGGCACCCCGCGCCTGGCGGCCTACGCCGCGTCGAAGGCCGCGCTCATCGGCTGGAGCGAGTCGCTGCGCATCGAACTCGAGCAGGCCGACCACGGCAACGTGAAGGTCACCACGGTCACGCCGAGCTACGTCGCCACCGGCATGTTCGCCGGCGCCCGCAGCCCGGTGCTCACGCCGGTGCTCGACCCCGAGTACGTCGTCGACCGGGTGTGGCGGGCGATGCTCGACGGATGGCCGCTGCTCGAACTGCCGCGAACGGTGCGCATCTCGCGCGCACTCCACGGCCTGCTGCCGGCCCGCGCGTTCGATCGCCTCGTCGGCGACGGGCTCGGCATCTACCGTTCGATGGATCGGTTCACCGGGCGGCGCTGAGTCGGGCCGCGGCGCTGAGCCGGGCGGATGGGCGGGGCGTCAGAGCCCGTGCCGGTCGAGCCACTCGAGCAGCACACGCGTGAACTCCTCGGGTCGCTCGACGCTCGGCAGGTGCGCGGTGTCCGCGAAGCGGACGCCCGTGGCCTCCGGCAGGCGCTCGAGCAGCTGATCGTACGCCGCGAGCTCGGAGCTGAGGTCGTACTCGCCCACGGTCACGAGCGCCGGCACCCGGATGTCGCCGAGCCGCTCGTACGCCGGCGGTTCGAGCGGCAGCATGGTGCCGTCGTCGGTGGCATGCGCGACGTTCGGGGCGTTCAGCTCGTGCGCCCGCCGCACGAACGCCGGGTCGAGCTCCGCCTCGGAGCGGAGCGGCCCCACCGCCCAGACGGCCGTCTCGAGGCGCATGAGCAGTGCCGGGTCGACCGCCGGGTCGATCGCCTCGACCTCGTCGAACCGGCGCTGCTCCTCTTCGGTGAGCGGCAGGTCGGGGAACCCGCCCGGCTCCGACCCGACGGTCACCACGCCGCGCACGCGATCGGGGGAGGCGAGGGCGGCGTCGAGCGTGATCCGCCCGCCACGGCTGGCGCCGATCACGGTCGCCTCGCCGATGCCCAGATGATCGAGCACCGCGATCGCGTCCGCGTGATTCGCGAACGGCACCGACTCGTCGTGGTGCGTGCCGCCGAAGCCCCGAGGGTCGAACCGGGCGACGAAGTGGTCTTCGGCGAGGGCGTCGATCTGCTCGTCCCACATGCGCAGCGTCGCGATGCCGGCGGGAATCAGGAGCAGGGCGGACGCTGAGGCGCGGCCCGCCGACTCGTAGTGGAGTTCGGCGCCGGGAACGGTGAGAGTGGGCATCCCCAGAGACTACGCACGATGCGGTCGCGATGACGGCCGGGATGCCGCGCGCCGGCCTCGTGATCGAAGCGCGTCGGGCCTACCGCTCGGGGGAGCGGTTCGTCGACGGGCGCTGAGCGCGCACGGGCCGTGGCCGCGGTCGTCGTGCCGCGAATCCGAGCAGCAGCGGCACCACGAGGCCTGCGGCGCAGATCACGGGCAACCAGAGTTCGGGCGTCATGCCGTGACGGTACCTCGTGAAGCTGGAAGCGGCCACCGAATCGGAAGCGCGGCCGGGCGCACGGGTCAGTCGTCGCCCTCGTCGTGCTTCTTGTCCTTGTTGCCGTTGCCGTTGTTGTTGCCCGGGCCGCGGTTGTCGTCGTCTTCTTCGTCGTCGTCAGGCGCCGGCGTCGG
Organism: Agromyces sp. Root81; assembly: GCF_001429165.1. Classification (GTDB taxonomy): domain Bacteria; phylum Actinomycetota; class Actinomycetes; order Actinomycetales; family Microbacteriaceae; genus Agromyces. The sequence continues at coordinate 1,210,897 of NZ_LMIR01000002.1, read as the reverse complement.
GGACGGGGTGTCGGCGACGATCGCGGCCTCGAGATCCGCCTGCACGAGGGCGATCGCCTCGCGGATCTCCGCGGCCTGCTCGGCCCCGATGGTGCCGGCGTCGACGGCAGCCGTGACATCGCGGTCGAGGAGCGCGAGCGCGGCGATGGCGCCGAGATGATCCCCCGCCTCCGCCCGCTCGGCGACCTGCACGACCGAGGCGTGGAGATCGGCACTGAGGGACTCGGGTGATGTGCCGCACGCGGTGAGCCCGAATGCGAGCGAGGCGACGAGGAGCCCGCCGCCGAGGGCGGTGCGGATGCGCGCGCGCGTCATCGGGTCACCGCCTCGTCGAGGCGCTCGAGGTGCACACCGAGCTCGCCGGGCAGGCTCGGTAGGGGCTCGGATGGCGCCGCCGGCGGTTGCATGCTGCTCGCGATCGACGGCACGATGAGCAGCGCCGCCCCGATCGCGATGATGGCCAGCAGCACGATCGCGATCGCCGGGCGCACCCAGCGGCGCGAGGTGTCGGAGTCGTCCGAGCGTTCCGAGCGTTCCGCGCGGTCCGCTCGGCGTGAGCGGGTCGGCGCCGGCCTCATCGCGGCCGCGATCGCACGTGCCGCGACGGCATCGTCGGATCGGTCGTTCGTGCCGAGCACCGCGGTCGCCGCGGTCGCGGCCCCCTGCGTCGCGACGGGCGTCGCTTCGCCGCCGGCCGGCAGCACCCTGGTGGCGTCGGATGCCTCGTGCAGCACGGTCGTCGCGGCATCCGACATCGCGGGCACCCGGTCGAGTCGACCGGCCGCCATCGCGACCTCGAGGGCCGTCGGCCGATCGGATGCCTCGCGGGCCGTCATGGCGCGGAGCAGCTCGACCCACTCGGGGCCGAGCTCTGCGGGGATCTCGGGGTCGCGCACGAGGCGCGCCATCGTCGACTCGGAGGCCGGACCCGGGAACGCCTGCTGCCCGGTTCGCGTCTCGAGCAGCACGAGTCCGAGCGAGTAGATGTCGGCCGCGGTGCCGGGCGCCCGGCCGCCGACCTGCTCGGGGCTGAGGTAGCCGGGGGTGCCGACGTAGGCGCCGGTGCGGGTGAGGCGGGCGTCGTCGATCAGGCGGGCGATGCCGAAGTCGGCGAGCTTCGCGTTCCAGCTGCGGGTGGGCAGGTGCGACGGCGCCAGCAGCACGTTCGCCGGCTTCACGTCGCGGTGCACGATGCCGCGCGCGTGGATCACGTGCAACGCCTCGCCGAGGTCGGCGGCGATCGCCGCGGCATCCGCTGCGCTGATCGGGCCGAGCCGCAGGGTCTGGCGGAGATCCCGCCCGTCGACGAGCTCCATGACGAGGTACTCGCGGTCGATCGCCTCGTCGTGGGCGGCGTCGTAGAGGCGCACGAGCGCGCGGTGCTCGACGCTCGCGAGCAGCGCCGTCTCGGAGCGACGCCGGGCGACGTCGTCGATGCCGGCTGCCGCGTCGGCGAAGACCTTCACGGCGACGGGGCGGCCGAGGCTCAGGTCCTCGCCGCGGTAGACGCTCGCCATACCGCCCCGGCCGATGAGGTCGCCGAGCCGGTACCGCCCGCCGAGGGTGGCGCCCGAGAAGGGGCTGCCGGCGAGTCGATCAGTGGAGCTGGTCACGTGTTCGAGGGTATCGCCGCCGGCTGGGAGGCGGACGAATCCAGCGGAGCCGGACATGACCTGGGTAGGGCATGATTCGACGAATGGAGACGTGGCGATGAACACCACGAACACCGATGGACCGCGCGGGCTGGACGAGGATCCCGACCTCGACCGGATGCTCGGTGCGGCCGTTCGCCCCAGCACGGGCATGACGCCCGAACTGCGGTCGCGGTTGGCGTTGATGGCGGAATCGGCGATGGCGTCGGACCGGCCGAAGCGCCGGCGGCACGGCGCCCTCGTGGCGGCGCTGCTGGCACCGGTGCTGCTGTTCGGGGGAGCAGGCGCGGCCTTCGCCGCGACCATGGTCGACTGGTCGCTGTTCTGGGGCACGAGCACCGAGTGGCAGGGATGGGCCGTGGAGCCCGATGCGATCGTCACCTACTCGTTGCCCGGCGGCGGCGCCTGCGAGCTCCGCCTCGGAGACGTCGCCTACAGTCCCGACCCGGCTCGCCCCGTAGGCGTGGAGGCGGATCCGCGGTCTGCCGACGCGGTGCGCGACTATCTGCGGGCCGGCGACCTCTTCGCCGAAGCCGATGTCGAGGACGCGATCGTCTCGGGCCGAGCCGTCGACGAGAACTTCATCCAGAACGGCGATGGCTCGGTGACCCCGTTCGGGTACGGCACCGAGCAGTACAACGCCGACGTCGAATACGATGACGCCGTCAAGCGTGCGATCCAGGACCGGATGACGGAGTACGTCGAGGGTCGAGGCCTGCCGATGGTCGGCGTCCGCTTCTCGAGCCAGGAGATGTGCACCGGGGTCGACGAGTGATCGGCCGCAGCCGGTCGCGCGACGAACGTGAGTACGCGGACCTCATGGCCGAGGCGTCTCCCGACCTCCTCGCGTACTTCGAACGCAGGGTCGGCGCCGACGGTGCCGATCTGCTCGCCGAGACGATGCTGATCGCCTGGCGCCGCAGGTCGGAGCTCCCGCGGGAGGTCGAGCCCGCCCGCATGTGGCTGTTCGGCGTCGCGCGGAACGTGCTCCGCAACGCGGCCCGCAGCGAGGCGCGGCGCGAGCGTCTTGGCGGCGCCCTCCGCGACGTGCTGACGACCCGTTCGGTCGAAGACCCCGCCGACGTCGTCGCAATGCGGGACCTGCTCGAGCGACTCGACCCCGACCTCGCCGAGATCGTCACCCTCGTGCACTGGGACGGCTGGTCGCTCGTCGAGATCGGCGTCCTGCTCGGGATGCCGGCGTCGACCGTGCGGGGCCGCTACCAGCGAGCGAAGGAGGAGCTCCGCTCGCAGCTCGCGGTGCGGGCGCCGCGCTGACCGCGGGCCTGCTCAGCAGCAGTCGTCGTGCCCGTCGGTCTCTGCCTCGCGCTCGCCGGTCAGCACCGAGACCGGCACCGTGCAGACGTCGCCGCGCCAGGCCTCGATGCCCTCGCGCACGGCGAAGGCGGCGATGACGAGGGCGGCCACCGAGTCGGCCCAAGCCCAGCCGAGCAGGCTGTTGAGCAGGAGGCCCGCGAGCAGCGCGGCCGAGAGGTAGGCGCAGATCAGCGTCTGCTTCGAGTCCGCCACGGCGGAGGCGGAGCCGAGTTCGCGGCCGGTGCGGCGCTCGAACCACGACAGCAGCGGCATGACGGCGAGGCTCACGGCGGCGAGCACGATGCCGACAGGGGAGTGCGCGGGCTCCGCGGCGCCGAGCAGAGCGCGCGCGGCGTCGATCGAGACGAACAGCGCCAGGCCGAAGAACGAGACGGCGATGAGGCGCAGGGCGACGCGCTCCCGCTTATGCGGGTCGGGGGCCGCGAACTGCCAGGCCACCGCGGCGGCCGAGAGCACCTCGACGATGGAGTCGAGGCCGAAGCCGATGAGGGCGGCCGAGGAGGCCACCGAGCCCGCGGCGAGGGCGACGATCGCCTCGATCACGTTGTACGTGATGGTCGCCGCGACGATGAGCCGGATGCGTCGCACGAGCACGGCGCGGCGTTCGGCGGCGAGTGGCGTGCGCGAGCCGGGGTTGTGCGAGCCGGGGTTGCGCGGGCCGGGCGTGAGCGGAACGGCGGTCATGCGCACGTGCACTCGTCGCTCGAGCAGCATGCCGGGTCGACGACGAGCACGAGCCGCAGCAGGTCGCCGAGCGCGGGGGCGAGGTACTCGCCGGCGAGCCGGTAGGAGGTGCGGCGCCCGTCGGGCACCGCCTCGACGAGTCCGCAGCCGCGCAGGCACGCGAGCTGGTTCGACATCACCTGCCGGGAGACGCCGAGCGACTCGGCGAGATCCGACGGGTACGCGGGCGCCTCGCGAAGCGAGAGCAGGACCCGGGCGCGGGTCTCGTCGGAGAGCGCGTGCCCGAGGCGCGCGAGCGCCGCGGTGTGGGTCAGGGTCGCCGTTTCGGTCACGTCGGTTACGATACATCAGATCGTGTATTCATGGAAGCCTGTATCATCGAGGGTCGGCCGTCAGTCAGGGAGCATCGGGCCCGCACCGAGCTATTCAACGGTTCGGGCGATCGTGCAGGCGCTCGATCCGGCCATGGTCACGCTCGCATTGGAGGGGCCGGCTTCGTATCGGGATCGGATGCGGGGCGCGGAAATCGACCACGCTACGCACAGTCCTCGCCCGGTCATGTGATTCCGGGCGCGATTGCACGACCTGAGAGGATGGTCGCATGATCGAGGTGGACGAGGTAGGTGTGAACGCGGGCGACGTGACGCTCCTGGCCCCGATCTCGACATCGGTGCCGCGCGGCGAGGCCTTGATCGTGCGCGGTCGGAACGGGACGGGCAAGTCGACGTTGCTGCGCGTGCTGGCCGGTGCCCGGAAGCCGTCGAGCGGGATGGTGCGGATCGGCGGCCTCGGCGTGGTCGAGCGTGACGGCGGTTTCCGGAGACGGGTCGCCGCGATGATCGGCTTGCCGCCGATGGCCTCCGACCTCACGGTGTTCGATCACGTCCTGCTGGTCGCAACGACCTGGACGGATGACTCGACCGCGGCCGCGGAGCTCACGCGCGACGTACTCGCGGAGTTGGGGTTGGATGCTCTGGACGAACGGTTCCCCCACGAGCTGTCATCCGGGCAGACGCAGTTGTTCGGTCTCGCCCTGGTGCTGGCCCGGCCGTTCGAGGTGTTGATCCTCGATGAGCCGGAGCAGCGGTTGGACCCGGAGCATGTCGAGTCGGTGATCCGCGTGCTGCGTGCGCGGCGCGATGACGGTGCGACGCTCGTGGTAGCCACGCACAGTCCGTTGCTCGCAGACGGGGTGGCTGATCGCACGCTCTGGTTGGATGCGGTGGCATGAGCAGCCGATCTGGTGCGGCGATCGGGATCTGGCGTGCGCGCAACGTCCGCACGGTCGGTGACCGCGGGTTCCTGATCTACATGGTCCTCATGGTCGCACTGGTCACCGTGGCACCCCTCGCCCGTGCGGTGTGGCTGAGCGCGGCCAGCGAGGAAGGAGTCGCCCTGTTCGCATCGCCCGCTGCGCCGGGGGTGACGATGCTCATCGTGGCGGGGCTGTGGTCGGGTGGGCTGCTGCTGGGCCGTGACCGTGGCCCGGCACTTCATCCACCGTTCCTGACGCACGCCCTCGCCGCCAGCGATCTGCCCCGCTCGGACACGTTTCGCGGCCCCGTGCTGCGCGCCGGTGTGCTCGTGACCACGATGACTACGCTCGTCGCCGGGTTGGTGGCCGGCAGCCTCGTACATCACGGCCTGTCCGAGCCGCTCAGCGGCGCAGTCTTCACGGCAGCTGGTGCGATGGTCGGAGTCATCACGACGGTGGCGTGGCTCGTCGGCCAGGCGTTCCCACGGGCTGCGATGCCGGTCGCGCTCGGTGTCCTCGCGCTGGGGGTGACTACCGCCGCCATCCCTCTCATGCAGCCGTTCACTCCCTGGGGCTGGGTCGGCCTCGCTTACCCCGGGAGCGGTACGTCGCACATCGTCGTGGCATTGGCTGCTCTGACTGCCTCGCTCGCCGCCGTGGTGCCGGTGCTGATGAATCGGCTTGACCTCACCGCGTTGGCGGTTCAGTCCGCGCGCTGGGACGCGGCGGCGGCCCACACAACGGGCATGGACTTCAACATGGCGGCCGCTCTCTACCAGGGGCGGCCCCACAGGGGTCGCGGCACGCGCGCGATCCGACCAAGGAACCGGCTGGCGTGGACGTTCCTGATCCGCGACGCTGTCGGCTCCACCCGCACACCGGGCCGCCTCATCGTCGGCGTCGCCGCCCTCGCCGCAAGCGGAGTGCTGATCACGCTCGCGTTCGCGCCCGCCACACCCGGCTGGCTGCTCGGAGCCGCCGCAGGGCTGATCGTCTTCGCAGGTATCGGCCCGCTCTCGGACGGCATCCGGCACGCTGCAAGTGTTGCCGGGGATTTCCCCCTCTACGGGATCAGCGACGAACACCTGCTCGCCAATCACGCGCTCTTCCCGCTGGCCGTCGTCGTGCTCGTGTTGCTTGCGGCGGTCATCGTGTGCTCGATCCTGACCGGGATCGCGGTCGCAGCTCCACTGGCCAGCGCGTTCGTGCTCGGTCTGCTCACCCTCGTCGCACGAGTCAGCAACGCCCTGAAAGGGCCACTCCCGCCCGTGCTTCTCACCCCGATTCCCACACCGATGGGCGATCTCAGCGCGGCAGTGCGGATGACCTGGGCTCTGGATGGGCTCCTACTCGCAGCGTTGGCCGGCGCATCGGCCGCACTCGCTTTCGAGGTGCCTCTCCTGTTCATCGGCGTAGCCGTCACCCTCATCACGGTCGGGATCAACCGATGGCGCCACCGGGGGTGAGGCGCCACCGGGGGGTGATGGGAGCTTCAGCGCTGGCTCAGTGCCGAGACAGCGCGCTCACCTGTGGCAGGGCGCAGATCACCAGCCCGGTGCCTGCAGCGCCGGTGCCGCCGCCTCCTAGAAGATCATCGGCCGATCGTCGTCGTCATCGCCGATCGCGAGGTCGACGAGCACCGGCACGTGGTCGCTCGGGGCGTCGCCCTTGCGCTCGTTGCGGTGGATCGAGGCATCCGTCACGGCCTCGGCGAAGGCGGCCGAACCCAGGATGAAGTCGATGCGCAGCCCCTCGTTGCGCGGGAACTTCAACTGCTTGTAGTCCCAGTAGGTGTAGCCCTCGGGGATGCGGGGGCGCACGACATCGGAGACGCCGGCGTTCTCGAGCGTGAAGAACGCCTGGCGCTCGGCCGGCGAGACGTGGGTCGTGACGCCCTCGACGACGGCCGGGTCGCCGTTGTCCTCATCGAGCGGGGCGATGTTGAAGTCGCCCATGAGCGCGAACGGCACTTCTGGCCGGCCGGATGTCTCGGCGCGCGTGTACTCCGTGAGCGCCGCGAGCCAGTCGAGCTTGTACGTGTAGTGCGGGTCGCCGAGCGAGCGGCCGTTGGGCACGTAGAGGCTCCACACGCGAACGCCGTCGATGGTCGCGCCGATCGCCCGCGCCTCCTGCGGCTGGTCGGGGCCCTCGAGCCCCTTGAGGAACCCGGGCATGCCGGGGAACGAGGTCTCGACCTCGCCGATGTGCGAGCGGCTCGCGATCGCCACGCCGTTCCACTGGTTCAGCCCGTGGATCGCGACCTCGTAACCCGCCTCCTCGAACGCTTCGATCGGGAACTGCTCGGGCTTGCACTTGATCTCCTGCATCGCGAGCACGTCGACGTCTTCGCGCACCATCCAATCGACGGTGCGCCCCACTCGGGCGCGGATCGAGTTGACGTTCCAGGTGGCGATGCGCATGGTCCCAGCCTATTCGGCGGCGCCGACGCGATTCCGCGCCGTGGCCGATTCCACGCCCGGGTGGGTCAGGGGCGCAGCCGCTCCCGCAGCGAGGGACGACCGACACGCGGCACCACGATCCAGAACACCGCGAGCAGGATGAGGCTGACCCCGAGCGCGATGAATCCCGCGACCTGGTGCACGGCCACGTCGAAGATGAGGCTCGCGACGCCCGCCGTGAGGAACGAGACGACGACGAGCAGCGTCAGCAGGATGCCGTTGGCGATCCGCACGACCCGTTCCTTCTGGTGATGTCCGGTGAGCTCGCGGTGCAGGATCACGGGCGCGAGACCCAGCATCGTCGCCGTCGCGGCGAGGACGACGAGCACGAGGTAGAGGGTGAGCTCGTAGCGCTCGAGTTCGGCGAACGTCGGCTGGAACGCCACCGCGAGCAGGAAGCCCGTGATGATCTGGGTGCCGGCCTGCACGGCGCGAAGCTCCTGCAGGACATCGTTCCACTTGCGGTCGAGACGCTCGCCGTAGGTCTCCCGGCGGATCTCGGCATGCTCGCCGTCGGCGTCGGCAGGATCGGCGTCGGCGGGGTTCACGGCGTCGTCGGCGGCTTCGGATTCGTGCGCCATGGCCGAATTCTGGCAGCGGCGCCACGGAAGCTGCAAGGATCGAGGCAATATCCATGGAGCCAGGGGGTGGCCGTGAAGTTCAGCATCGAAGGCATCGGGGGCCTGCCCGAGATCGTGAAGGGGGCGGATCTCGCCGCGCTCATCGTCGACGCGACCGAGCTCGAAGACGGCGACATCCTCGTCATCACGTCGAAGATCGTCTCGAAGGCCGAGGGGCGCGTCGTCGCGGCCGCCGACCGCGAGCAGGCCATCACCGACGAGACCGTGCGCGTCGTCGCGAGCCGCGCGTACGAGGGCGGCGTGACCCGCATCGTCGAGAACCGGCAGGGCATCATCGGCGCGGCGGCCGGCGTCGACGCGTCGAACACGCCCGAAGGCACGGTGCTGCTGCTTCCGGTCGACCCGGATGCCTCGGCGCGTGCGCTCGCCACCGGCATCCGTGCACTCACGGGTGCCCATGTCGGCGTCATCCTCTCCGACACGCTCGGCCGGCCGTGGCGCGAGGGCCAGACCGACCTCGCGATCGGTGCGGCCGGCGTGCACGTCTTCGACGACCTGCGCGGTTCGACGGATGCCGCCGGCAAACCCCTCGCCGTCACGATGCCGTGCGTCGCCGACGAGATCGCCGGGGCCGCCGAACTCGTGAAGGGCAAGTCGTCGGGCGTGCCCGTCGCGGTCGTGCGCGGACTCGGGCAGTTCGTCGGCGATCTCGACCTGCCCGGTGCGCGGTCGATCCAGCGCCCGGCGGAGCGCGACCTCTTCCGCATCGGCGCCGATGAGGCGTACAACGAGGGGTACCGCGACGGCTTCGACGAGTCGCAGGCCGAGGGGCCGCTGGCCGCCGCGGAGTGATCGGGTCGCCGACACGCGAGGATAGAGGTGTGTCAGCACACATCGGCTATGCCGCGATGCTCGAGCGGTTCCCTCCGGCGGAGGCGGTCGCGCTCAGCGCGCTCGCCGAGTCGCACGGCTTCACCGGGGTGATGGCGAGCGACCACTTCCAGCCGTGGATCCCGGCGCAGGGCGAGTCCTCGTTCGTGTGGAGCGTGCTCGGCGCGATCGCCGAACGGACGCACGGCGACTTCGGCCCCGGCGTGACGACACCGGGCTTCCGGATGCATCCGGCCGTCGTCGCCCAGGCGAGCGCGACGCTCGCGTCGATGCATCCGGGTCGCCACTGGCTCGGCCTCGGCTCGGGTGAAGCGCTCAACGAGCACGTCGTCGGCCCGTACTGGCCCGAGGCGCCCGACCGCATCAACCGCATGTTCGAGGCGGTCGACGTGATCAGGAAGCTCTTCACCGGATCGCTCGCCGGACGCGACGTGCGCCACTCCGGCCAGCACTTCAAGCTCGAGGCGACCCGGCTCTGGACGATGCCGGCCGTCGCGCCCGAGATCCTCGTCGCGGCCTCGGGACCGGTGACCGCCAAACGCGCGGGCCGCACCGTCGACGGCATGATCACGACCGGCGCGCCCGCCGAGAAGCTCGCGGCCCTGCTCACCCGCTTCCGGGAGGGCGCGCGCGAGGTCGGCCGCGACGCCGCCCGCATGCCCAAGGTGCTGCAGCTGCACCTCTCCTGGGCGCCGACCGACGAGGAGGCGATGCGGGGCGCGCTCGCGGAGTGGCCGAACGGCGGCCTGCGCATCCCGCGCGGGGACATCCGCTCGCCGTTCGAGTTCGAGCAGCTCGCCCGCACCGTGCGCCCCGAGGACTTCGCCGGCCGCATGGTCGTCTCGGCCGACCCCGACGTGCACCGGGCCGACATCCAGCGCCACCTCGACCTCGGCTTCGACCGCATCTACCTGCACAACGCGGGCCGCGATCAGGCCGCGTTCCTCGAGGTCTTCGGTCGCGACGTGCTGCCGGGGCTGCGGGCATGACCGGCCACAGCGCGCATCGGAGTGAACGAATCGCGGTGGAGGACGCGAGTTCGTTGCCTCCCGCGCCATCCGCTCACTCCGACGTGGAAGCGGATGTCGCGGAGCCGGCGGCGGTCTGGACCGTCGTGATCCCCGTCAAGGCGCCCGCCGGTGCGAAGACCCGGCTCGCCGCGGCGGTGCCCCCGGCCGCGCGGGAGGTGCTCGCCCGGGCCTTCGCCCTCGACACGATCGCCGCCGCACTCGCCGCGCGCACGGTCGCCCAGGTCATCGTGGTGGGCGACGACTCCTCGCTCGCCGACGGGGCCGAGTTCCTGGCCGAACCGGCCGAGGGTCCGCGAGGCCTGACCCGGGCGATCGCGTACGGCATCGCCCACGCCCGGGTGGGCGACGACGAGGCGGGCCTTCGCCCCGTGGCCGTGCTGCTCGGCGACCTGCCGGCCCTCGCGCCCGACGACCTCGACGCCGCGCTCGCGGCCGCGTCGCGGCATCCGCTCGCCTTCGTGCGCGACGCCGACGGCACCGGCACGACGCTCGCGGCCGCGTCGACGGGCACCGAGCTGCGACCGCACTTCGGCGCCGACTCGGCCGCACGCCATGCCGCCGCGGGGTTCGTCGAGCTCGAGGCATCCGCCCGCCTCAGGCGCGACGTCGACACCATCGAGGCGCTCGCCGAGGCGGTCGCCCTTGGGGTCGGGCCGCTGACGCGGGCGGCGGCGGCCGGCCTTCCGCACGCCTCATCGCATTCCTGATCGGCCGGAGCGACGCGGCCCCGATCGTGCGAGGATCGAAGCATGACGCTCACCCTCGGATACAAGGCCTCAGCCGAGCAGTTCGCCCCGCGCGAGCTCGTCGAGATCGCGGTCGCGGCCGAAGGCAACGGCTTCGAGTCGGTGTTCACGAGTGACCACTTCCAGCCGTGGCGGCACGACGGCGGGCACGCGCCCTTCTCGCTGACCTGGATGGCGGCCGTGGGTGAGCGCACCTCGACCATCAGGATCGGCACGAGCGTCATGACGCCGACGTTCCGCTACAACCCCGCGGTGCTCGCGCAGGCGTTCGCGAGCCTCGGCTGCCTCTACCCGGGGCGCATCATCGCCGGCTTCGGCACGGGTGAGGCGCTCAACGAGATCGCGACGGGCTTCCGCGGTGCGGGCGAGCAGGAGTGGCCCGAGTTCCGCGAGCGCTTCGCGCGCCTCCGCGAGTCGGTGCGCCTCATGCGCGCGCTCTGGACCGACGACGAGCAGGTGAGCTTCGAGGGCGAGTACTACTCGACCCACGGCGCGTCGATCTACGACCGCCCGGATGTCCCGGTGCCTGTCTACATCGCCGCGGGCGGTCCGACCGTCGCGAAGTACGCGGGGCGCGCGGGCGACGGGTTCATCTGCACCTCGGGCAAGGGCATGGAGCTCTACACCGAGCAGCTCATCCCCGCGGTGAAGGACGGCGTCGCGGCCGGCGGTCGCTCGTACGACGACCTCGACCGCATGATCGAGATCAAGCTCTCGTACGATACCGACGCCACGGCCGCGCTCGAGAACACGCGGTTCTGGTCGCCGCTCTCCCTCAGCCCCGAGCAGAAGCACGACATCACCGACCCGGTCGAGATGGAGCGGGCCGCCGACGCGCTGCCGATCGAGCAGATCGCCAAGCGCTGGATCGTCGGCAGCGACCCCGACGAGGTCGTCGCCGGCATCAAGCAGTACGTCGACTGGGGCTTCAACCACCTCGTCTTCCACGCACCGGGGCACGACCAGGCGCGCTTCCAGGAACTCTTCGCGCGAGACCTCGCGCCGCGACTGCGGGCGCTCTGAGCCGGAGGCCGGCCCGACTCAGAGGACCGGCCGGCTCGACCAGCCGTCGGTGCGGCCGCTGAGTTCGCGGTCGAGCGTCTCCTGCGCGAGCCGCATGGACTCCTGGTAGCGCGGCTCGCCGAACCGCCGCACCATCTCGGCAGGGTCGACGTCTTCGACGTGCTGTACGACCCACCAGATGTTGCCGAGCGGATCGCGGAGGCGGCCGCCGCGATCGCCCCATGCGGCATCGTCGATATCGGTGACGATCGTCGCGCCGGCGGCGACGCCGCGTGCGAAGGCCGCTGCGGCGTCATCGACGAAGACCCGGAGCATCGCGGGGGTGTCGGGCCAGTCGGGCTGCGCATCGAAGGCGAGGAGCCAGGTGTCTCCGATCGTGAATTCGGCGTGTCCGATGCCGCCGTCCTCGGTCGGCACACGGGCGATCTCGACGGCGCCGAACGCCTCGGTCGCGAAGGCGAGGAGGCGCGCGGTGTCGCGCGTGACGATCCACGGCTGGGCGGCCCTGTTGACGACGGGGTGCGGTGTTTCGATGTCCATATCGGCCACGCTATGCAATCATGCGGTCGGTTTCCGTCCGTATTGTCGTCGCGACGATGCACTGATCCGGAGGCCGGGCTCAGGGGGCCGGTTCGACCACCAGCCCGGTGCCGCCGCCGCGTCGGACAGGTTCGGCGACCGCGGTCATGAGCCCGTCGGCGTCGACCTCGATGGCCGCCACCGCACCGATCTCGGCCGGTGGCCCGAAGCGGTGGCCGTAGGGCGTGAGCTCGGCGGCGTAGGCGTCGAGGAACGCCTGCTCGGCCGAGACGTTCGCGGTGTTGCGCTGCGATGCCCGCGGGGCCGCGACCGCCTCGGGCAGGCTCATGCCGAGGTCGATGCGGTTCACGAGCACCTGCGCCACGGTCGTGATGATCGTCGACCCGCCCGGCGACCCGACCACGTAGCGCACGTCGCCGTCGTCGAGCACGATCGTGGGCGACATCGACGAGCGCGGTCGCTTGCCGGCTTCGACCGTGTTCGGGTCGGCGGGGTTCGGCACGAAGTTGAAGTCGGTGAGCTCGTTGTTCAGCAGGAACCCGCGCCCGGGTACGGTCATGCCCGAGCCGCCGGTCTGCTCGATCGTGAGGGTGTAGGCGACCGCGTTGCCCCACTGGTCGACCACCGAGAGATGCGTCGTCGAGATGTTCTCGGTGTCGACGGGCTCGGCGACGGCGGCCGTCGCGCAGCCCGCCGCGTCCAACGGCGCGGGCGCCACGGGCTTGACCGTCGCGACATCCGGATCGATCACGCACGCTCGAGCGTCGGCGAAGTCCTGGCTGAGCAGGGTCTCGGTCGGCACGTCGACGAACGCCGGATCGCCCACGTAGGCGTTGCGATCGGCGAAGGCGTGGGCGGTGGCCTCGAGGGAGAGGTGCAGGGCCTGCGGCACCTGCTCGGACGCGAGGTCGTAGTTCTCGAGGATGTTCAGCGATTCGCCCACCGTCGTGCCGCCCGACGACGACGGCGCCATGCCGTAGACGTCGAGTCCTCGGTACTCCATGTGCGTCGGATCCTGCTCGAGCACCGCGTAGTCGGCGAGGTCGTCGGCCGTCAGGTAGCCCGGGAACGCGGGCAGCGTCGCCGCCGGATCGGTCTGCGGGTCCTGTGCGATGGCCGCGATCTCGTCGGCGATGGCGCCGTCGTAGAAGGCGTCGGTGCCGTGCACCGCGATCTCCCGGAGCGTCTTCGCCAGGTCGGGGTTCGTGAAGGTCGACCCGACCACCGGCGGTGCGTCGTTCGGCAGGAACAGGTCTGCCGTTGCGGGGAACGCCGCGAACCGGGCCTGGTTGGCGGCCGTCTGCTGGGCGAACGTCTCGTCGACCCGGAACCCGCGCGTGGCGAGCAGGATCGACGGCTTCAGCATGTCGTGCAGCGACTCGGTGCCGAACCGGTCGAGCGCCGCCTCCCAGGTGGCGAGCGTGCCGGGCACGCCGACCGACAGGCCGGATGACACGGCGGCGGCGAACGGGTACGGCTGGCCCGTGGTCGGATCGATGAACGCATCGGTCGGCATCGATGCGGGCGCGGTCTCGCGTCCGTCGATCGTGGTGACCTCGCCGGTCGCCGCGTCGAAGTACACGAAGTAGCCGCCGCCGCCGATGCCGGCGCTGTAGGGCTCGGTGACGCCGAGCGCGGCAGCCGTCGCCACGGCGGCGTCGACGGCGTTGCCGCCCTTGCGCAGCACCTCGAGGCCTGCGGCACTCGCCTCGGAGTCGACCGACGACACGGCGCCGCCGTGCCCGGTCGACGTCGACGGTGCCGGCGGCGCGGGCCGCCCTGCGGCCGCCGCAGGTGCGGTGACCGCGACGCCGGTGACGGCCAGCGCGACGCCGAGCACGAGGCTCAGGCCGCGAGACGCGGAACGATGGGTGACGTCGACCATGAGAACCCCCGAGTTGGGTACATCAGTAACGGTTGCCCTCACCGTAGACCGCGGGCGGTTCGGCGGCAACGGCCGTCGGATGACGACGCGCCATGATCCTGTGTGTTCACCGCCGGGTGATGACGGATGCCGCCGCTCGGCGTAGCCTGAGCGCATGCGCGCCCAAGACGGCAACGGGGCGTCTCGGCGGCTCAGCCGCTGGATCCCCGCTATCGCCGCGCCGATCGCGATCGGCGTCGCCATCGTGGTCGTGCCGATGCAGGCGAACGCGGCCGTCGACCTTCCCGACCTGACCCCCGCCGAGCTGCTCGAGTTCGCGGCGGACAGCGAGGTCGACGCACTGTCGGGCACGATCGAGCAGGCCTCCGAGCTCGGGCTCCCCGATCTCTCCGGGCTCACCGGGGCGATGGGTGGCGCGGGCGGCGACAAGTTCGGGCCCGACGGACCGCTCGGCGACGATGCCACCGGCGACGGGGCATCCGCGACCGATCTCGAGGACCTGATCTCGCTCGCGACCGGAACCCACACCGCGCGCGTGTACCTCGACGGCACGAACGCGCGCCTGCAGGTGCTCGACCCGCTCGCCGAACGCGACGTCTACCTCTCGGAGGACGGCGCGTGGGTCTACGACTCCGCCGAACAGGCGGCCACGCACGTCACGGTCGATCGGGCGGCACTCGAGGCGCTGAAGACCGAGGTCGAAGCCGAGGCCGAGGCGCACGCCGACGAGGCGCGCGACCGGCTCGAGGCCGAGCTCGGCACGCCGCTGCCGACCCCCGAAGAGGTGCTCGACCAGGCGCTCGCGAGGCTCGACCAGACCACCGACGTGAGCGTCGGCACCGATGCCCGTGTCGCGGGCCGCGAGGTGTACGAGCTCGTGCTCGAGCCGCAGGACGCGGACACGCTCATCGGTGAGATCTCCGTGGCGATCGATGGCGAGACGGGCGTCGCGCTCGCCGCGTCGGTGACGGCGCACGGGGCTTCGGAGCCGGCGTTCAGCGTGGCGTTCACGAGGTGTCGTTCGACGCACCCGATGCGTCGGTGTTCGCGTTCACTCCGCCCGAGGGCACCGCGGTGACCGAGCACGAAGTGCCGGTCCCCACGCTCGCCGAGCTCGAGCAGATGCAGGCCGAGCACGCCGCCGGCGAGGGCGAAGCGGGCGATCGGATGCCGCAGCCCGAGGTCATCGGCGAGGGCTGGTCGGCCGTGGTCGTGCTGCCGATGGGCGCGGCGGGCCTCGGCGCGGCCGGCGATGACACCGCGGGCGGACTCGACCCCGAGGCATCCGCCCTGCTCGGCTCGCTCACCGAGTCGGTCGAGGGCGGGCGCGTCCTGCACACCTCGCTCGCGACCGTGCTCCTCACCGACGACGGGCGCGTGCTCGCCGGCGCGGTGACCGCCGACCGCCTGCTCGACGCCGCCGCGAGCGGTCGTTGACCGGCGGGTCGAGCGACGGCGCCGAGGTCGGCGACCGGGGCGACCGGCGCGACCTCGCGATCGAGACGCACGGACTCACCAAGCGGTTCCGCTCCCAGCTCGCCGTCGACGGCGTCGACCTCGCGGTGCCGCGCGGTGCGGTATTCGGATTCCTCGGCCCGAACGGATCCGGCAAGACCACCACGATCCGCATGCTGCTCGGGCTCGTCACGGCGAGCGCCGGCGGCGCGCGGGTGCTCGGCACCGACATGCCGCGGCACGTCGACTCGGTGCTGCCGCGGGTCGGTGCACTCGTCGAGGGCCCGGCGTTCTCGCCGTACCTCTCCGGGGTCTCGAACCTGCGTCGGTTCGACGCCGCCGACCGGCACGCACCCCGCCGAACGCGGGCGGCACGCGTCGACGAGGCGCTCGACCGGGTCGGACTCTCGCACGCCGGCGGCAAGAAGGTGCACGCCTACTCGCTCGGCATGAAGCAGCGGCTCGGCATCGCAAATGCCCTGCTCATGCGCCGCGAGCTGCTCGTGCTCGACGAGCCGACGAACGGACTCGACCCGCAGGGCACCCGCGAGGTGCGCTCGCTCATCCGCTCGCTCGCCGACGACGGCACGACGGTGTTCGTGTCGAGCCACCTGCTGGCCGAGGTCGAGCAGGTGTGCTCGCACGTCGGGGTCATGAGCGCCGGGCGGCTCGTGGCGCAGGGCACGCTCGCGGAGTTCCGCGATGGCGGCGAGGCGCGCGTGCTCGTGCGCACGCCCGACGGCGCAGGGGCGCGACGAGTGCTGCAGGGGCTCGGCATGCACGTCGACGACGACCCTGACCGCGCCGCCGTCGAGCACACCGTCGCCGCCCGCGTCGGGCCGTCGGAGATCGCGCCAGAGGCCGTCGTCGCGGCGCTCGTCGCCGGCGGCGTGCGGGTGCGGGGGTTCGAGGTCGAACGGGCGAGCCTCGAGCAGCGGTTCGTCGAGCTCACGGGCGAGGGGTTCGACGTTGTCCAGTGACGGCGAGGGCGCGACCGCGGGTCTCGAGACGCCTCCTCCGTCGGCTCCTCGACCGGCGGGGGCACGCGGCGGCACCCTCTCCCTCTTCGCCTCCGAACTGCTCACGCTCTTCCGCCGGCGTCGCACCTGGGCGCTGCTCGGCGCACTCGCGCTCATCCCGATCCTCATCGCCGTGGCGATCCGGATCGCGGGCGACGCCCCGAGCGGTCGCGGCCCGGCGTTCCTCGGGCAGATCACCGAGAACGGCCTGTTCGTCGGGGTCACCGCGATGGTCGTGGCGATGCCGCTGTTCCTTCCGCTCACCATCGGCGTCGTCGCGGGCGACACCATCGCCGGCGAGGCGAGCCACGGCACGCTGCGCTACCTCCTCATCGCTCCGGCGGGGCGCGTTCGCCTCCTCGTCGTGAAGTACGGGGCGACCGCGGTGTTCTGCGCGGCGGCGACGCTCACGGTCGTGGTCGTCGGCAGCCTCATCGGCTGGGCGCTGTTCCCGGTGGGACCGGTGACGCTGCTCTCGGGAGCGACGGTGAGCGTCGGCGAGGGGCTGCTGCGGTTCCTCTCCATCGCCGCCTACGTCACGGTGTCGCTGCTCGGCATGTCGGCGATCGGCCTGTTCCTGTCGACGCTCACGACGGTGCCGGTCGGCGCGATGGCCGCGACGGCAATCCTGGCGGTGGTCTCGCAGATCATGGGTGCGCTGCCGCAGCTCGAGTGGTTGCACCCGTGGCTCTTCACGCAGTACTGGCTGGGCTTCGCCGACCTGCTGCGCGAGCCGCCCGTCTGGGACTCCTTCGTCGACAACGCCGTGCTGCAGGCCGGCTACGTGGTCGCGTTCGGTGCACTCGCTGTGAGCCGCATGCTCACGAAGGACGTGCTCTCGTGAGGCATCCGCTCGCTCAGCTCAGGCCCGCTCGGTTCGCGCTCGGCGGCAGCGCGCAGTAGTCATAGAAGAAGCGCCTCGGCGTTCCGGGTTCGGTGACGTCGACGATGACGGATGCCCCGGAGTGCGGCAGTTCGTCGCCCGCGAGCAGCCACAGCGAGAAGTGCCAGATGCCGCGTGCGCCTCCGTCGAGGAGGCCCCGGCCGTCGACGACGAGCACCGCGTCATCGGATGCTCCGGGCAGGATGGCCGCGCGGAACGGCTCGATGGTGTCGGCGCGCAGCGCGGCTTCGTCGGCGTTGCCGACCGTGGCCCGCACGACGCTCTGTCCGTGGGCGGTGAGCGCCGCCGCGAGGTCGTCGGCGAAGCGCGCGGCATCGGCTGATGCGGATGTCGATGTCGACGCTGATGCCGCGCCTTCGACCGCGATCAGTCGCCGCCCGTGCGGCGCGTTGTGCAGGAACTCCTCGGCGATGCCGTCGAGCAGTCGATCGCGAGGCTGCGCCTCGTAGGCCGTTCGCGTCATCCCCTCAGGCTACGCGCGCCGGCCGAAAAGCAGGGCCTTCCGAGGTCTGGCGTGCACTCGGGCCATCTGGCACGGCATCGCCTGCATCGTACGCAGGATCGAGGAGCGTTCCCCACTGAAGGGCCACGGTACTTCGGTACTTCGGTACCGAGAGTTCGGCATCGTGTTCTGGCCACGTCGGGACGATGCGCGCCGTGCAGGCTGCCCCTAGGCTCGTCGCATGGACTTCTGGGTTGCAGCATTCGGCGTGCTGGTCCTCCTCGGCGGCATCAGCATCATCGGCGCGTTGCGCCGGATCGCGGACGCCACCGAGGAGATCGCACGGAACTCCCGCAACCGTGCAGACACCGACGCCGGCGCGCCGCAGTAGACGCCGAGCCCGTCGGGTGGCGGGTCACGGACGCGCGTCGAGCGGGGCCTCGAGCGCGACCTGCGGTGCGAGCGGCGCGGCCACGCCCGAGTAGGCGATGAGCGGCCGGCCCGTCGACGGGTGCGCGAGCACCTCGGCCTCGACACCCCACACCCCGCGGATCA
Organism: Agromyces sp. Root81; assembly: GCF_001429165.1. GTDB lineage: Bacteria > Actinomycetota > Actinomycetes > Actinomycetales > Microbacteriaceae > Agromyces. The sequence goes on along the minus strand of NZ_LMIR01000002.1, from coordinate 1,192,437 downwards.
GACCGGGTTCGAGCACCTCGGCCGGGGCACCGGATGCCACGACCCGGCCGCCGTCGAGCACGATGACGTGATCGGCGTACGCGGCGGCGAGGCCGAGATCGTGCAGGGCGGCGAGCACCGTGCGCCCCGACTGGGCGAGCGCGCGGAGCAGTTCGAGGCTCGTCAGCTGCGCCCGCACGTCGAGGTGGTTCGTCGGTTCGTCGAGCAGCAGCAGATCGGGTTCCTGGGCGAGCGCTCTGGCGAGGTTCACGCGCTGGCGCTCTCCGCCTGAGAGCGTCGAGTACTCGCGCGTCGCGAGCGACTCGAGGCCGAGGGCCGCGAGCGACTCGGCGACGACGGCGTGGTCGCGGGCGCCGAGCCCCGACCACGGCCCGAGGTGCGGGGTGCGTCCGAGGGCCACGACCTCCTCGACGCGCAGTTCTGGGGCGTCGTGCGTCTCCTGCTCGGCGAGGGCGATGCGGCGGGCCCGGTCGCGGCGGCGCAGGGCGGCGAGGTCCTCGCCGGCGAACGCGAGCGCACCGGCATCCGCTCGCTGGATGCCCGCGATGAGGTGCAGCAGCGTCGACTTGCCTGCGCCGTTCGGGCCGATCAGTGCGCCGAGCGAGCCCGCGGGCACGGTGACGTCGACATCGTCGACGACGAGGCGACCGGTGCGCGAGAAGCGCACGCGGGAGAGGTCGAGCCCATCGGTCACGAGACCCTCCGTCGCATGAGGAGCAGCGCGAACACCGGTCCGCCGACGAGCGCCGTGATGATGCCGACCGGCAGCTCGCGAGGGTCGAAGAGGGTGCGTGCCGCGGTGTCGGCCCAGACGAGGAACAACGCCCCCGCGAGCGCCGACAGCGGCAGCAGCGCGCGGTGCCGCGAGCCGACGAGCAGCCGCACGCCGTGGGGAAGGATGAGGCCGACGAACCCGATCGACCCGCTCACCGCCACGAGCGCACCCGTGAGCAGGGCCGTGCCGCCGAGCAGGAGCACGCGGCTGCGGCCCACGTGCACCCCGAGAGCGGATGCCGCGGCATCGCCGAACGCGAAGGCGTCGAGGGTGCGGGCGCTCGCGATGAGCGGGATGCCGATGGCGACGAGCGCCCCGCCCGCGATCGCGACCGAGACCCAGTCGGTGCCGGCGAGCGAGCCGAGCAGCCAGTTGAGGATCTCGCGGTAGCTGTCGCCAGTCGCGCTCCAGAAGATGACGAGGCTCGTGATCGCACCGAACATCGCCGAGACGGCGAGCCCGGCGAGCACGGTGCGGGTGGGGGAGAGGGCGCCGGCCGAGCCGCGAGTCGAGCCGCGACCCGCCGCTCCCGCGAGGGCGAGCGTCGCGATGAGTGCCGCGAGGGCACCGGCGAACGCGGCGACGGGCAGCAGCAGGCCGACGCCGAGCACGATGACGACGACCGCGCCGACCGAGGCGCCCGACGAGAGGCCGAGCAGGTACGGATCGGCGAGCGGGTTGCGTGTGAGCGCCTGCATGACCGCGCCGCAGAGCGCGAGACCGGCGCCGACCGCGGCGGCGGTGAGCACGCGGGGCATCCGCAGCTCCCAGACGATGCCGTCGCGGAGGGGGCTCAGCGTCGGATCGCCGATGCCGAGGTGCGCCAGCACGCTCGCGACGACGTCGGCGGGCGCGAGTCCCGCCGGGCCGATGGTGACGGCCGCGACGACGGAAGCCACGAGCGCCGCGCCGAGCACGACGGCCCAGAGCGCCGTGCGTGCGCGCCGCGCAGGTCGAGGAGCGAGCGTCTCGAAACCGGCCTGCTGAGGTGTGGGGGTTTCGAGACGGCGCTGGCGCGCCTCCTCAACCCGCGGGGTCTCCCGGCGCTGGCGCGCCTCCTCAACCCGCGGGGTCTTCATCAGCCGAGCGCTCCGAGCTGCTCGACGAGCGAGGCGACCGCACCGACGTTGCGCACGCCCGCCTCGGTCGCGGGGAAGTCGACCACGAGGTACCGCTTCGCCTGCACGGCGGGCAGCACCGCGGTCGCCGCGTTCGACTCGAGGTGCGCGATCTTCTGCTCGGCGGTGTTCCACGCGGCGTCGACGAGCACGATGACGTCGGGGTTCGCGTCGACGATCGCCTCCCAGCCCATCGAGGTCCAGGTGTCCTCGACGTCGGCCGCGATGTTCTCGAGGCCTGCGGCCTCCATGATCATCTGCGGCGCGCCGATGCCGGCGCCGACGAACGGCGTCTCATCGCCCGAGCTGTACCAGAGCGCCGTGAGACCGTCGGAGTTCGGCTCGATCGCCGCGAGCTCGGCCCGCTGCTCAGCGACGAGCTCCGCCGCGGCATCCGGGACGCCGAAGATGTCGCCGGCCTCCTCGAACTCGCGGAAGACCTCGTCGAAGGTGAGCGGGTTCGGCATGTAGCCCTCGCCCTTGCAGGCGGCGGGAGCGACGTATGTGGCGACCCCGAGCTTCGCGAGGGTCTCGCGGTCGCCGGCGCCCTCGGCCGACAGGTTCGACTCCCAGCCCGCGAAGACGAGGTCGGGTTCGGCTGCGAGCGTCGCCTCCTGCGACGGCACCTTGTCGGAGAGCACCTCGATGCCCGCCGCCGCCTCGGCGTAGGCGTCGGGCGCCGGGCCGTCGCTGAACGCCGCGCCGACGACGCGGTCCTCGAGTCCGAGGGCGAGCAGCAGCTCGAGGGTCGACGACTTGATCGTCACGACTCGCTCGGGCGCCGACTCGAAGGCGACCTCGGTGCCGCAGTTGTCGAGCGTGAGCGGGAACCCGGATGCCGCAGCGCCGGCGCCGCCGCCGGCATCCGCGTCATCGGGGCCGGCCGCGCTGCCGCTCGCGCACCCGGCGAGGAGGAGGATCGCGGCGAAGGGCGCGGCGATGGCGAGGGAACGGGACGTGGGCATCAGGCCTCCGGATGGCGTGCGAGCAGGACACCGACTTCGTCGGGGACTCGCAGCCCAATGCCGGGCCGCACACGCCGATCAGATCCAGACCGGCGGGTCGGGCTCAATCCTAGACCTCGGACGCCCGGTCGTGGGGAGTGTGCTCGTGCGAGATCAGGGCAGCGCGCGCACGAGCACGAGCGAGCCGTCGTAGTGGGGGAGCCGGCGCAGCTCGCCGTGCTTCGCGTCCCACGTTCCGTCGTCGAGATCTCGTCGGAGGGAGGCCTCGAAGCGGGGCTCCACGTCGGGGCCGACGAAGCTCCACGCCGAGTTCGCGCGGCGCGCGCCCGGGTCGAGCAGCCCTTCGGGGCGGCCGTAGTACGCCTCGCCGAAGCCGTCACGGCAGAGGAGCGGAATCGGCACGGTCTCCACCGTCACCTCGCCGCCGAGCGCGTCGGCGATGCGGTCGATGGCCGGGAAGCGCTGCGCCTCGGTGGCGATGACCTCGGGCGCGTACTCGGCGAGCCAGAAGCGGTCGAGGCGCGCGGGGTCGCAGGTGAGGATCACGACCGGCCCTGCCGCGACGCGGCGGAGCTCCGCGAGGCCGCCGTCGAGGTCGCTCCACTGGTGCACCGAGAACGTCGAGAGCGCCGCGTCGAAGGCGTCGGTCGCGAAGGGCAGCGCCTCTGCGGCCGCCTCGATCGCCCGAGCAAGGTGCTCCGGACGCTGCGACCGCATCGTCGCCGAGGGTTCGACGGGCGTGACGGTGCGATCGGTCGGCTCGTACGACCCCGCGCCCGCTCCGACGTTCACGACGGTGCGTGCGGCGCCGAGCGCCGCCGAGATCGCCGCGGCGATCTCGGGTTCGGGCTGCCGGTAGCGGGTGTACCCGGTGCCGATGCGGGAGTAGTCGGCGTCGCCCGCCGAACCGTCGGTCATGCCGCGCCCTCCGGGTGAGGCGCCGGCCGGGCGAGGGCGCGCCCGAGGTCGATCGCCGCGCCGGCGAGGGCGGCCGAGGTGTCGGGGTCGCGCATCCAGAGCGGGGCGGATGCCGCGGTGAGCCCGATCCCTTCGAGCGCGGGGAGCGCGGCGGCATCCGCTTCGTCGACGAGCCAGGCGTCGAGCAGGCCGCCGTGCGCCCTCGCCCCGTAGTGCCGGCCCACCGCCTCGGCGCTCGTCTCGACGCCGATCGCGGCGAGGCACGCGTCGGCCATGCCGCGCACGACCTTGCCGCCGATGATCGGGGAGACGCCGATGACGGGCGCCGAGGTCTCGGCGAGCGCCTCGCGGATGCCGGGCACGTCGAGGATCGTGCCGATCGAGACGACGGGGTTCGAGGGCGCCACGAGCACCAGGTCGGCGCCGACGATCGCCTCGACGACGCCCGGCGCGGGCCGGGCCTGCTCGATGTTCCGTTGCCGGAATGCGATCGCGGGCAGGGTAGCGCGGTACCTCGTCCACCATTCCTGGAAGTGCATCTCGCGTTCGCCGCCGAGCTCGTCTGGGTCGGCGACGAGCACGTGGGTGTCGACCTCGGTGTCGGTCGCGGGGATCAGCTGCACGCCGAGCGGCCATCGCCGCTGCAGGCGATGCGCCACGTCGGACGGCGTCGCGCCCTCGTGGAGCCACGCGGTGCGGGCGAGGTGGGTGCCGAGGTCGAGGTCGCCGAGGGTGAACCACGGCCAGCCGACGCCCCACTCGCGGAGCTCGGCGGAGACGCGCTCGGTCTCGCCGGCACGCCCCCAGCCGCGCTCGGTGTCGTTGACGCCGGCGAGCGAGTAGAGCAGCGAGTCGAAGTCGGGCATGAGGCGCAGGCCCGCGAGCCAGAGGTCGTCGCCCGTGTTCACGACCACGGTGACGGCGCTGTCCTGAGCCTGTCGAAGGGATGCCTCGGCACCCCCGTCGGGCAGGCGCCGCGCGCACTCCTCGCGCACGCCGCGCACGAAGCGCGATCCTCCGACTCCGCCCGCGAGCACCGTGATCTGCACGGTTCAACCCTACGGCCGCGTGCGAGTCGACCGTTCGGGACCGCTCGTGTCGCACCGGACCATCGACAACCGTGGTCCCGTGCGACACGAGTGATCCCGACCCGTGGTCAGGCCGCGGCGCCGAGCACCGGGATCTCGTCGATCGACCGGTACACCGGGATGCCCCTGGCCTCCGCGATGCGCACGTCCTGGTCGGCGCCGTGCGAGGCGCCCTCCAGCCGCAGCACGGCGTCGCAGTGCTGCAGGAGGCGGTGGGCGGTCGTGTACATGACGTCGCCCTCGACGGGCGCGGCGGCGGAGGTGTCGGCCTCGGCGTCGCCGGTCGGGGTGTCGCCGTCGGGCGCGGCGGAGCCCGAGGCATCCGTCGACCCCACCCGCAGGATCGGCAGCGCGACCCACTCGCCGATCATCGGCACGTGGCCGCGTTCGTAGATCGGCCATGACGCCTGCTCGAGGCGTTCGAGGTTGCGGGCGATGCGGGCGGGGTCGCCGTCGGTGCCCGAACGGTAGGGACCGGCGATGAGAATGAGCAGTGGTTTCGTCATGCCCGACACCATAACGTGCAACAATGTGTAGAAACAAGGAGGAACGTGCATGCTGACTGCGCAGCGCCGTGAACTGCTGCTCGAACGGCTGCATCGGGACGGCCGGATCGTCGCCGCCGAGGCCGCCGCTGACCTCGCGATCTCCGAGGACACGATCCGCCGTGACCTTCGCGACCTCGCCGCCGCCGGACTCTGCCAGCGCGTGTACGGGGGAGCGCTGCCGGCCTCGCCGGCCACCTCGCCCTACGAGGCGCGCACGCGCATCGAGCCCGAGAGCAAGCACCGCATCGCCGTGGCCGCGGCCCGCCTCATCGAGCCGGGCGCGACCGTGCTGCTCGACGGCGGCACCAGCACGCTCGCGCTCGTCGACGCGCTGCCGCGCTCGCTGCATGCCACGGTCATCACCCACAGCCCGACCATCGCCGTGGCGCTCGCCGAGCACGAGCACATCGAGCTGCAGCTCATCGGCGGCCGGGTCTACCGGCACTCGATGGTCACGTGCGGTGCGATCGCCGTCGAGGCGCTGCGCGATGTCAGTGCCGACCTGTTCTTCCTCGGCGTCACCGGCGTGCACGCCGAAGCCGGTCTCACCACCGGCGATGCGGAGGAGGCGGCGATGAAGCGCGCGCTCGCGCGGTCGGCCGCCGAGACCTACGTGCTCGCGAGCACCGAGAAGATCGGCGCGGCCTCGACCTACCGGGTGCTGCCGCTCGACGAGGTGGCCGGGGTCGTCACCGACGCGGATGCCGCCGCCACCGCGATGCGCGAGCTCGAGCAGGCCGGGGTCCGGCTCATCCAGGCGGGCTGATCCCTCAGCGGCCTTCCGCCGGCCATCGATCACCCTGAGGGCTGGCGCTCACGGTCCGTCGGGTCCACGATGGACGGACAGCACCGCACCGGCGCGGGAGGCCTCATGAACTCGGCATCGACCCCGACTCACCGGACCGTCGCCCTCGTGGGCGGAGCGGGTTCCGGTAAGACGACCCTGCTCGAAGCGCTGCTGCTGCGAGCCGGCGCGATCCCGAGGGCGGGCAGCGTCGACCAGGGCACCACGACCGGCGACCACGAGCCCGAGGAGATCGCGAGAGGCATGACCCTCGGGCTCTCCCTCGCGCACCTGGGCTGGGCCGCGCCCGACGGCACCGAGCACACCATGACCCTCGCCGACGCACCGGGGCATCCCGATTTCATCGGCGGCCTCGACACGGCGCTGGCGGTGGCGGATGTCGCGATGCTGACCGTGAGCGCGGTCGACGGCGTGACCGCGGGCACGCATGTCGCCTGGGCCGCAGCGGCGGCCGCGGGCGTGCCGCGCATCGTCGTCATCACCCAGGAGGACAAGGCCCGCGCCGACTTCCGCCGGGTGCTGGAGGAGCTGCGTGCCGCATTCGGCGACCGACTCGTGGCGCTCGAGCTGCCGCTCGGCGAGGAGCACGACTTCACCGCGCTCGCCGATGTGCTCAGCGAGCAGGCGCTCGTCTACGACGATGCCGGGCGCCATCACGACGAGCCGCTTCCACCGGCGGTCGAGGTGGAGGAGCATCGCCTGCACGTCGAGGTGACCGAGGAGATCGTGTCGCACGACGACCAGCAGCTCGAGGCGTACCTCGACGGGCGCGAGCCCGCGGCATCCGAGCTGGAGCGCACCCTCGCCCGCGAAGTGGCGACCGGCGAGGCGATCCCGGTGGTCGTCTGCTCCGCGGTGACGGGCACCGGCGTCGACCGCGTCGCCGACCTCGTGTGCGCGCTGGCGCCGTCGGCGCTCGACCACGACAGCCGGATCGTGATGGGCGGCACCGAGGTGGCCGTCGCGCCGAACCCCGACGGCGAGACGGTGCTGCACGTCTTCCGCACCGTGGCCGACCCGTTCGTCGGGCAGGTGTCCATGTTCAAGGTGCTCTCGGGCGTCGTCAGGCCGAGCGACCGGCTGCACAACGCCACCACCGGCGCCGACGAGCGCCTGCACGGGCTCTTCCGGCTGCGGGGGGCCGAGCACCTGCCGGCCGACGTGCTGCGCGCCGGTGAGGTCGGCGCGGTCGCGAAGCTCACGGGCTCCCCGTCGGGAACCCTGCTGTGGGCCCGGGCGAACGGCAGTGCCCAGCCGGCGCCGCTGCCGCGGCGCGAGCCGGTGTACGCGGAGCGGCTCGAGCCGGCGACGCAGTCCGACGACGAGAAGCTCATGACCTCGCTCGGCCGCATCGTCGCCGAGGACCCCACGCTCGTGATCGACCGCACGGGCGGCGCGGCGATCATCCGCGGCCTCGGCGACACGCATGTCGCGGTCGCCGTCGAGCGGCTCGCCCGAGTGTTCGGCGTGCACGTCACGACCTCGCCGGCGCCGATCGCGTACCGCGAGACCATCGCCGGCCGGGCCGAGGTCGAGGGGCGGCTCAAGAAGCAGTCGGGCGGGCACGGCCAGTTCGCCGTCGTGCAGCTGCGGGTCTCGCCGATGCCGCTCGGCGGCGGATTCGAGTTCGTCGACTCGGTGGTGGGCGGGGCGGTGCCGCGCTCGTACATCCCGGCCGTCGAGAAGGGGGCGCACGACGCCCTCGCGGCGGGCGGGCCGCAGGGGCATCCGGTCGTCGACGTGCGCGTCGAACTGGTCGACGGCAAGTCGCACTCGGTCGACTCCTCCGACATGGCCTTCCGCACGGCGGCGTCGATCGGGGTGAAGGCGGCTCTCGCCGAGGCGGGCACGGTGCTGCTCGAGCCCGTGTCGCTCGTGACCGTCACGGTGCCGAGCGAACTGCAGGGCACGGTGCTGACCGATCTCTCCGGTCGCCGCGGCCGCGTCAATGCCACGGAGGCGACCGCCGACGGGCACGCGCGGATCGTCGCGAACGTGCCCGAGGCCGAACTCGGCCGCTACGTGCTCGACCTGCGATCGATCACCGGTGGCCGGGCGGAGCTGACGATGACGCCCGATCGCTACGTCAGGGTGCCGGGCGGCGCGAAGGGGTGACCGGCTCCTGCATCACCCCAGCGCGCTGAGGATCTCGCGCTTGGAGAAGCTCCCGGTCGGCAGGGCGCTGGCCCGGCGTGCGAGCACCCGGCCGGCCGCGTCGACGACGAAGGTGCCGCTGTGCTGCATGGTGAGGAACCGGCCGAGTCCGACGTCGCGGTGACGCTCTCCCGATGCGAACACGCTGAGGGTCGTGCGCCGGGCGACTGCGGCGGCTTCGGCCGCGCCGCCCGGAGTGACGACGACGGCGCGTGCGCCGCGCAACTGGCCCGCATCCGACATCCGCTGCAGCTCGCGCACGTGCGCATGGCACACGGGGCAGGTGCTGGTCCGCATGAAGAAGACGACCGCGCCGTGTTCGCCGACGTCGTCCATCACACGCGAAGCCGTGCCGGCCTCGTCGACCAGCTGGATGTTCGGGAGGGTGTCGCCGAGCGCGGGGACGGTGATGGTGCCTGACATCGATGACCTCGAATCTGGGAGGATTGCCGGTAGGAAACCGGGTTGCGTTAATAGTCAATCGCGTTGCCTAAGTTGTCAAGGAGGTTGCCTAATGCACGGTGACGCGTTGCGGGAGTTCGAAGAGGCCAGTCGGCACGACCTCACCCACACCATCGGTGCGGTCTCGCGAGCGCTGACGGCAGCGATCTTCGAGCGACTGGCCGAACGGGGGTACGGCAGCGTGCACCAGGCGCATGTGGCCGTCTTCTCCGCGCTCGACCCAGACGGAACCCGGGTCTCCACCCTCGCCGCGCGAGCCGGGATCAGCCGGCAGGCGATGAGCGCCCTCGTCCGCGCCCTGGTGGCGGCCGGCTACGTCACGACCGAGACCGACCCGGCCGACCAGCGCGCCACCATCGTGCGGCTCGACCGACGCGGCGCCGAGTTCTGCCGAGCAGCCGTCGTTGCATCGGCCGAGGCCAACGCCGAGATCGAACGCGCGCTCGGCGCGGAGCAGACCGGCCGGCTCCGAGACATCCTCCGCATCCTCGCCGAGTAGGCGGCTCGGCAGGCAGAGCGGCAGGCGCCTCAGTACCCGCCCGCCACGACGTGCTGGGCGGCGGTCGCGAGCGCATCGGCGACCTCGGCGACGTCGTCCCGCACCATGCCGACGGTGACCCGCACGAACTCGCCGCCGGGCCGCGATCGCCCATTGCCCGCGCCGGGCGTGCCGTTCCCCGAGGCTGCGAGGAACGGGGTGCCCGCGGCGACGCGCACGCCCGCCGCCGCGAGCTGCACGAGCGCCGATCGCTCGCTCAGCACCGGCATCCACAGGTTCACGCCGTCGGCCGGTGCGACCGGCACGCCGCGCGCCCGCAGTGCATCGCCGAGTGCGCGCTGCCGGGTGAAGTACTGCCGCCGCGCCTCGGCCACGGCGTCGAGCGAGGTGCCGTCGGTGAGCAGGTCGAGCAGGATCGTCTGCAGCATCCGCGAAGTCCAGCCGGGGCCGAGCATGCGGCGCGCTGCGATGCGGTCGACGAGGTCGCGCGGCCCGCCGACGGCGGCGATGCGCAGGTCGGGCCCATGCGACTTCGAGAAGCTGCGCACGTGCACGACCCGATCGGGCAGCCACGTGCCGAGCGTCACGTCGCCAGCGGTCGAGATCATGCCCGAGTGGTCGTCTTCGATGACGACGACATCGCCTGCTCGCTCAGCCGAGCGGATGACCCGCGCCAGCGCCTCGGCGCGGCCGACCGTCATCGACGCCCCGGTGGGATTCTGCGCACGTGGCTGCAGCAGCACCGCGACGGGCTGCCGATGCAGCGCGCGGGCGAGCGCGTCGGGCGTCATGCCGGCTTCGTCGACCGCGACGGGCACCGCCTCGGCCCCGAGCAGGTCGAGCAGGTCGAGGAACGGCGGGAAGCCCGGACTCTCGACCACGACCCGGTCGCCGTAGCGCACGACCTCGTCGAGGGTGCGCGAGATCGCATCGAGGGCGCCGTCGACGACCATGATCGTCTCGGCCTCGGAGGGCCAGGAATCGGCGAGCACCGATGCGAGCCCCGGGATCACGGGCTCGGCCTGGTAGCTCCCGGTCTCGGCGCGTGCCGAGACCCGCGAGAGCGCCGGGCCGAGCGCGGGCAGCAGGAGCGGGTCGGGCGTGCCGCGCGAGAGGTCGAGGCGCACGGGATCGTTCGGAGCGGCCATGCCGCGCATGCGCGGCGCCAGCCACCCCTGGGAGATCGGCCGCACGAAGCTGCCGGCCCGGCCCCGCGACTCGATGAGTCCGGTGCGCGAGAGCGCCTGCCAGGCCTGGCTTACCGTGGCCGGGCTGACGCCGAGTTCGCCCGCGAGCTCGCGCACGGTCGGCAGGCGCGTGCCGGGCGCGAGTTCGCCGGAGTTCACGAGCCGCGCGATCACCCCCGCGATGCCGCGCGGGGTCGTCTCGCCGAATTCCGCGAGCGCGATGAGCTCGGCGCCCTCCAGTCGTACCGCAGTCATCCGAGAACCATTCACATGAATACCTGACATGACCATTGCCTCCTCACGACGTGAGGGACAAGATAAGTAACCACAACGTCACAGTGTGAAACACAAGAGAAATGTTCACGCCGAACAATAACAGAACGGGTCGCGTGCCCGTTCGGGAGCTCCGGACTTGCAGTCCGCAGCACAGCCTCGGCGTCACAGCACCACCCGGTGAGCAGCTCTGTTCCACGCCCATCGAGTGCACGGCGACGACGCCGACCGACTCAGGAGGCAATATGACGATCGTCCGAGCGGCCATCACGCAGACGACCTGGACCGGCGACACGGCGTCCATGCTCGACAAGCACGAGCAGTTCGCCCGCGATGCGAAGGAGCAGGGCGCCCAGGTCATCTGCTTCCAGGAGCTCTTCTACGGCCCGTACTTCGGCATCACCGAAGACGTGAAGTACTACGACTACGCCGAGCCCGCCGACGGCCCGATCGTGCAGCGCTTCGCCGCACTCGCGAAGGAACTCGGCATGGTCATGGTGCTGCCGATCTACGAGGAGGAGCAGCCGGGCGTCTACTACAACACCGGAGTCGTCGTCGACGCCGACGGCACGATCCTCGGCTCGTACCGCAAGCACCACATCCCGAACCTCGACAAGTTCTGGGAGAAGTTCTACTTCCGCCCCGGCAACCTCGGCTATCCCGTGTTCAACACCGCTGTCGGGCCGATCGGCGTCTACATCTGCTACGACCGGCACTTCCCCGAGGGCTGGCGCGAGCTCGGCCTGAACGGCGCGCAGATCGTCTTCAACCCGAACGCGACGAAGCCGGGCCTGTCGAACCGGCTCTGGGAGCTCGAGCAGCCGGCCGCAGCCGCCGCGAACGGCTACTTCGTCGCCGCGGCCAACCGCGTCGGCCTCGAGGACAACGAGTACGGCGACCTCGCCGTGAACTTCTACGGCAAGAGCCAGTTCTGCGACCCGCAGGGCAACATCGTCGGCGACTACGGCTCGGAGACCGACGAGGAGGTCGTCGTGCGCGACCTCGACATGGACATGATCAGGAACGTCCGCAACGCCTGGCAGTTCTACCGCGACCGCCGACCCGACTCGTACACCTCCATCCCCAAGCCGTAAGCGACGAGCCACGCGAAGGAGCGAACATGACCACCACCCTCATCACCGGCGGCACCGTCGTGAGCGCCACGGGCCGCGCCGCAGCCGACGTGCTCGTCGACGGCGAGACGATCCGCGCCGTGCTCGAGCCAGGCGCCGCACTGCTGGGCACGGATGTCGCGGCATCCGTCGACCGGGTGATCGACGCCGCCGGCAGGTACGTCATCCCCGGCGGCATCGACGCGCACACGCACATGCAGCTGCCGTTCGGCGGCACCGAGGCATCCGACACGTTCGAGACCGGAACGCGCTCGGCCGCCTGGGGCGGCACGACCTCGATCATCGACTTCGCGGTGCAGACCTACGGGCAGCGCATCGAAGACGGGCTCGCGGCATGGCACGAGAAGGCGGCGGGCAACTGCGCCATCGACTACGGCTTCCACCAGATCGTCGGCGACGTGAACGAGGCGTCGCTCGCGACGCTCCGCCGGCTGCCCGACGAGGGCATCACGAGCTTCAAGATGTTCATGGCCTACCCGGGCGTCTTCTACTCCGACGACGCGCAGATCCTGAAGGCCATGCAGGTCTCGCGCGACACGGGCATGCTCACGATGATGCACGCCGAGAACGGCCCGGCGATCGACGTGCTCGCGGCCCAGCTGGTCGAGCAGGGCAGGACCGACCCGTTCTACCACGGCGTCGCGCGCGCCTGGGAGATGGAGGAGGAGGCCACCCACCGGGCGATCATGCTCGCGAAGCTCACGGGTGCGCCGCTCTACATCGTGCACGTGTCGGCGAAGCAGGCCGTCGAGCAGCTCGCCTGGGCGCGTGACAAGGGCCAGAACGTCTACGGCGAGACCTGCCCGCAGTACCTCTACCTGAGCCTCGAGGACCAGCTCGGCGCGGAGGGCGAGCAGTGGGGGTCGTTCGAGGGGGCGAAGTGGGTCTGCTCGACGCCGCTCCGCTCGCGTGAAGAGGGCCACCAGGACTCGATGTGGCAGGCGCTGCGCACGAACGACCTGCAGATGGTCTCGACCGACCACTGCCCGTTCTGCATGAAGGACCAGAAGGAACTCGGCCTCGGCGACTTCCGCAAGATCCCGAACGGCATCGGCTCGATCGAGCACCGCATGGACCTCATGTACCAGGGCGTCGTCACCGGTGAGATCACCCTCGAACGCTGGGTCGAGCTCACGAGCACCACGCCCGCCCGCATGTTCGGGCTCTACGGCACGAAGGGGGTCATCCAGCCGGGCGCCGACGCCGACATCGTCGTCTACGACCCGAACGGCCACACCTCGATCGGGCTCGACAAGACCCATCACATGAACATGGACTACTCCGCATGGGAGGGCTACGAGATCGACGGCCACGTCGACACCGTGCTCTCGCGGGGGAAGGTCATCGTCGACGGCGACCAGTACCTCGGCACCAAGGGCGACGGCCGGTTCCTCAAGCGCGGCTTGAGCCAGTACCTGATCTGAACACCGACGTGGGTTTCGAGACGGCCGCGAGCGGCCTCCTCAACCCACCGAACGAAGGAAGGGAGCACGGATGGAATTCGGAGCGGTCCTGCAGACCAACCCCCCGGCATCGCGCACCATCCAGCTCGCGAAGCTCGCGGAGAACCACGGGTTCACGCACGTGTGGACCTTCGACTCGCACCTGCTCTGGCAGGAGCCCTACGTCATCTACAGTCAGATCCTCGCCGAGACCCGCAAGGTCAAGGTCGGGCCGTTCGTCACCAACCCGGCGACGCGCGACTGGACGGTGACGGCGTCGATCTTCGCGACCCTCAACGAGATGTACGGCAACCGCACGATCTGCGGCATCGGCCGCGGCGACTCGGCCGTGCGCGTGACCAACGGCAAGCCGACGACGATCGCCGAGCTCCGCGAGGCGATCCACGTCATCCGCGAGCTCGCGAACTCGCGCCCGGTCGAGTACCACGGCTCGCAGCTCCAGTTCCCGTGGAGTCACGGCTCCGAGCTCGACGTCTGGGTCGCCGCCTACGGCCCGATGGCGCTGAAGCTCGCGGGCGAGGTGGGCGACGGATTCATCCTGCAGCTGGCCGACGTCGACATCGCCGCGTGGATGATCACGCACGTGCGCGACGCGGCCGAGGCCGCAGGGCGCGACCCGATGTCGATCAAGTTCTGCGTCGCCGCGCCCATGTACATCGGCGACGACTGGGAGCACATGCGCGAGCAGTGCCGCTGGTTCGGCGGAATGGTCGGCAACCACGTGGCCGACATCGTCGCGAAGTACGGCACTGGGTCGTCGAATACCGCCGGCGCGGTGCCCGACGCCCTCACCGACTACATCAAGGCCCGCGAGGGCTACGACTACAACGAGCACGGCCGCGCCGGCAACGTGCACACGAGCTTCGTGCCCGACGAGATCGTCGACCGGTTCTGCGTGCTCGGCCCCGCCGAGCAGCACATCGAGAAGCTCGAGCAGCTGAAGGCGCTCGGTGTCGACCAGTTCGCCGGCTATCTCCAGCACGACAACAAGGAGGAGACGCTGCGGGTCTACGGCGAGACCGTGATCCCGGCGCTCTCCGAGCACCTCACGGCGAAGGCATGATCCAGACCGCCCCCAGTGGGTTGAGGAGCGACGAAGGAGCGTCTCGAAACCCCCGCACCGGTAGGGTCGGGATTCGAGACGGCGCTGGCGCGCCTCCTCAACCCACGGCTGCACGACGAAGAGTCGCCGCTACGGCGTGGGGACTCGTCGGCATCCTCGCGGTCGTGCTGATCTGGGAGGCGTACAAGCTGCTCGGTCCGGCCGACGGCGTGGTGCTCGGCACCACCCGCATCCTGCCCCGCACCACCGACCTCGCGATGCCGCACGTCTGGGACATGATCGGGCGACTCGGCGAACCGGTCACGCGCTCGCCATCGGCGCAGCCGCTCTGGGGCGTCGTGGCGCTCGCCGCGCTCACGACGCTCGGCATCGCGGCCGCCGGATGGCTCGTCGGCGTGGTCGTCGGCATCGGGCTCGCGCTCGTGATGCAGCGCTGGCGCCTCGCCGAGTGGGGCCTCCTGCCGTGGATCGTGATCAGCCAGACCGTGCCGCTCATCGCGTTCGCACCGGTCGTGAAGAGCTGGGGCTCCCGCGTCGAGATCGGCTCGTTCGAGTGGCAGGACTGGATGTCGGTCGCGCTCATCGCGAGCTACCTCGCGTTCTTCCCGATCGCCATCGGCGCACTGAAGGGGCTGCAGTCGCCCGACCGCATCCACGAGGAGCTCATGCAGAGCTACGCGGCGGGCTACTGGACGACGCTCGTGAAGCTGCGCTTCCCGGCATCCGTGCCCTACTTGCTGCCCGCACTCCGGCTCGGCGCGGCCAACGCCGTGATCGGCGCGGTCGTCGCCGAGGTCTCGACCGGCCTGCAGGGCGGCATCGGCCGCATCCTGATCCAGTTCGCCGGGCAGGCCTCCGGCGATCCGTCCAAGGCGTGGGCGCCGATCTTCGGCGCGATCGTGCTGGGGCTCGTTGCCGCGGGCTCGATCGCGCTGCTCGGCGTGATGCTGAGGAACTACCGACGAACGGAGGAGGCCGTATGAGGGACGGATCCGGGTTTCGAGACGGCGCCGGCGCGCCCCCTCAACCGGCGAGTGGCGCGGTGAGCGCCGTCGAGGTGCGCGGCGTCGACAAGGTCTTCGAGACCCGCACCGGGCAGGTGCAGGCGCTCGACGCGATCGACCTCACCGTCGCCGCGGGCGAGTTCGTCTCGCTCATCGGCCCGAGCGGGTGCGGCAAGTCCACGCTCATGCGCCTCATCGCCGACCTCGACGACCCCTCGAGCGGAACGCTCACGGTGTTCGGCAAGACTGCGCGCCACGCCCGCCTCGACCAGGAGTACGGCATCGCGTTCCAGTCGGCCGGGCTCCTGCCGTGGCGCACGGTCGCGGGCAACGTCGCCCTCCCGCTGGAACTGCACGGCGCGCCATCCGCTGCTCGCAGTGCTCGCGTGGCCGAACTGCTCGACATGGTGGGGCTCACCGACTTCGCCGACCGCTACCCAGACCAGCTCTCGGGCGGAATGCAGCAGCGCGTCGCGATCGCCCGCTCGCTCGCCGAGCAGCCGAGGCTGCTGCTCATGGACGAGCCGTTCGGCGCCCTCGACGAGATGACGCGCGAGAAGATGCAGTCCGACCTCGTGCGCATCTCGGCCGAGACGGGTGCGGCCGTCGTGTTCGTGACCCACTCGATCCCCGAGGCCGTGTTCCTCTCCGACCGCGTCGTCGTGATGTCGCCGCGTCCCGGCCGCATCCGCGAGATCGTGCCGATGCGCCTCGGCGCCGACGCGAAGCGCGCCGCCCGCACCGATGAGCTTCGCGAGGAGCGCGCGTTCTTCGACATGGTCACCGCGGTGCGCGAGGCGCTGCACGGCGGTGCACCCGTCGGCACCGGTCCGCGCGGGATGGAGACGCGCTGATGAGCGCGACCGCCGCACCGACCGGTACGAACCGACTGGCCCGCCCGACGCGCATGGGCCCGCGCACCGAGACGACGCTGCGCATCGTCGCGCCCATCGCGGTGGGGCTCATCGTGCTCGGCACCTGGCAGTTCCTCGTCAGCGTGGTGGGCGTCTCCGACTACCTGCTGCCGAGCCCGGCCTCGATCATCGAGGAGTTCATCGCCTACTGGCCCTCGATCGCACAGGCGATGCTCATCACGGGCACCAACGCGCTGCTCGGCCTCCTCGTCGGCTCGATCCTCGGCATCCTCGTAGCCGCCGTCGCAGCGCGGTGGCGCCCGATCGACCAGATGAGCGCACCGGTCGTCGCCTCGCTCGCGGTCATCCCGATCGTCGCCCTCGCCCCAGTGCTGAACTCGATGTTCGGCGCCGACAGCCAGTTCGGCCGCCAGGCGATCGCCGCGCTCGCGTCGTTCGTGCCGGTGTTCATCAACACGCTTCGGGGGTTCCGGCAGACGGCGCCCGTGCACCGCGACCTGATGAGGGCCTCTGCGGCGAGCTCGGGCCAGGTGCTGCGGACGCTCACCCTGCCGACGGCGCGACCGTTCATCCTCACGGGCATCCGCATCGCCTCGTCGCTCGCCGTGATCTCCGCCCTCGTGGCCGAGTACTTCGGCGGGCCGCGCGGCGGCCTCGGCGGCCTCATCTCGACGTCGGCAGCCTCGAGCGCGTACGCCCGGGCGTGGGCCTACGTCCTGGCATCCATCGCCCTCGGGCTCCTCTTCTATCTCGCGACGCTCGCCCTCGATCGGCTGCTGGAGCGACGACCACGGGAGCGACGACGCACCTGATACAAGCCACCGGGGCCGAGCGCCACGGGGAACCGCACCACCCGCTCCACCCGCTCCATCACCGCACCGCATCACGAAAGGACCGACATGAACCACAGCAGACGTCGCTTCGCGACCATCGGCGGCGCGCTCGCCATCTCGGCGGCGCTCGTCCTCACCGCATGCTCGGGTGGAGACGGGTCGGACGGCGCATCCGACGACGCGTCAGGCTCGGGCGACCTCACCCCGGTGAAGCTCCAACTCCAATGGCTGCCGCAGGGCCAGTTCGCCGGCTACTTCGCCGCCGTCGACCAGGGCTTCTTCGAGGAGGAGGGGCTGGACGTCGAGATCATCCCCTCCGGCGGCGACATCGTCCCGCAGGACGCACTCGCGAACGGCGACGTGGACTACGCGATCGCCTGGGTGCCCAAGGTGCTCGGCTCGATCGAGCAGGGCGCCGAGCTCACCGACATCGCGCAGATCTTCCAGAAGTCGGGCACCCTGCAGGTCTCGATGGCCGACTCCGGCATCGACTCCGTCGCCGACTTCGAGGGCAAGAAGATCGGCTCGTGGGGCTTCGGCAACGAGTGGGAGATCTTCGCGGCCATGGCCGCTGAGGGCCTCGACGCCACGACCGTGCAGATCATCACGCAGGACTTCAACATGAACGCGTTCCTGCAGGGTGACATCGACGCGGCCCAGGCGATGACCTACAACGAGTACGCCCAGCTGCTCGAGACGGTGAACCCCGACACGGGCGAGCTCTACCAGCCCGAGGACTTCAACGTCATCAGCTACGAGGAGACCGAGGGCGCCATGCTCCAGGACGCCATCTGGGCCGACACCGCACGGCTCGCCGACGACACCGACTACCAGGACACGACGGTCAAGTTCCTGAAGGCCGTCATCAAGGGCTGGGTCTACGCCGCCGAGAACCCGCAGGAGGCATCGGACATCACGATCGCCGCAGGCTCCGGCTGGGGCCCGAGCCACGAGCTCTGGATGGTCAACGAGACCAACAAGCTCATCTGGCCGTCACCCGACGGCATCGGCATCATCAACGAGGAGGCCTGGGACAAGACCGTCGCCGGCGCCCTCGCCGCCGTGAACGAGTCGGGTGCGCACCTCATCACCGAGGAGCCGCCGTCGACCGCGTACACGAACGACTGGATCCAGAAGGCGCTCGACGAGCTCGAGAGCGAGGGCCTCGACCTCACCGGCGAGGGCTTCGCGCCCATCGACGTCACTCTCGAGGAGGGCGGCAACTAGCGAGCGGATGCCGCGCGGCCGGTGCGTCCCGGCCGGCCGCGCGACATCATCCCACCGTCACCACCACCATGACGGGACGAACAGGAAAGGCACCGTGCCATGACCGACAACCTCACCGAGGGCCTCGACGAGCTCGCCCGTGAACTCGACCGAGACCACGTCTTCCACTCCTGGTCCGCGCAGGCGAATCCGTCGACCCTCGTGATCGCGAGCGGTCGCGGCAGTCGCGTGTGGGATCACTCGGGCCGCGAGTACCTCGACTTCTCGAGTCAGCTCGTGAACGTCAACATCGGCCACCAGCATCCGTCGGTGGTGCAGGCGATCCGGGAGCAGGCCGAGCTGCTCACCACGGTCGCGCCGTCGACCGTGAACCTCGCGCGCGGCGAGGCCGCCAAACGCATCGTCGAGCGCGCGCCATCCGGGTTCCACAAGGTGTTCTTCACGAACGGCGGCGCCGACGCCAACGAGAACGCGATCCGCATGGCGCGCCTGCACACCGGGCGCGACAAGGTGCTCTCGACCTACCGCTCGTACCACGGCAACACCGGCGCGGCGATCGTCTCGACGGGCGACTGGCGGCGCATCCCCAACGAGTTCGCGCGCGGACACGTGCACTTCTTCGGGCCCTACCTCTACCGCTCGGAGTTCTGGGCGACGACGCCCGAGCAGGAGTCCGAGCGGGCGCTGCAGCACCTGCGCCGCGTGATCGAGGCGGAGGGGCCGTCGTCGATCGCGGCGATCCTGCTCGAGACGATCCCGGGCACCGCCGGCATCCTCGTGCCACCGCCTGGATACCTCGTGGGCGTACGCGAACTGTGCGACCGGCACGGGATCCTCCTGATCCTCGACGAGGTCATGGCGGGGTTCGGCCGCACCGGCCGCTGGTTCGCCTTCGACGGCTACGACGTGCGACCCGATCTCATCACCTTCGCCAAGGGCGTGAACTCGGGGTACGTGCCGGTCGGCGGCGTGATCATCGACGACCCGGTCGCGGTTGCGTTCGACGACCGGGTCTTCCCCGGCGGGCTCACCTACTCGGGGCATCCGCTCGCGATGGCCTCGATCGTCGCCGCGCTCGACGCGATGGAGTCGGAGGGCATCGTCGACAACGCCCGCGAGGTCGGCGCCACGATCATCGGCCCGGCACTCGCCGAGCTCGCCGAGCGGCACGCCGCGATCGGCGAGGTGCGCGGCGAGGGCGTCTTCTGGGCGATCGAGCTCGTCGCCGATCCGGCGACTCGCGAGCCGCTCCCCGCGGCGGCGATGGGCCGCCTCAAGTCCGCGCTCGTCGAGCGCGGGCTCCTGCCGTTCGTGCAGGACAACCGCATCCACGTCGTGCCGCCGTGCGTCGTCACGGCCGACGAGGTCGCCGACGCGATGGTGATCTACGACGACGTACTCCGCACCGCACTCGAAGGAGAGGGCTGACCCATGAACCAGACAGACCAGAACCGGAGCGCCGCGCAGGCCGCATCGCTCGCCGAGACCCAGCCGCTCGACGGCGAACTCGTGAGCATCGAGCACTGGATCGACGGGGCATCCGTCGCCGGTGACGGAGCCCGCAGCGGGCCCGTCTACAACCCGGCTCGCGGCGTCGAGCAGAAGCGCGTGCGCTTCGCCTCGACCGACGACGTCGACGCCGCGGTGCAGGCCGCAGCCAGGGCGTTCCCCGGGTGGCGGGACACTTCGATCGCCAAGCGCCAGCAGGTGATGTTCGCGTTCCGCGAGCTGCTGAACGCCCGCAGCGGCGAGCTCGCCGCGATCCTCACGAGCGAGCACGGCAAGGTGCTCTCCGACGCCGCAGGCGAGATCGCCCGCGGACTCG
This sequence comes from Agromyces sp. Root81, assembly GCF_001429165.1. Lineage (GTDB taxonomy): Bacteria > Actinomycetota > Actinomycetes > Actinomycetales > Microbacteriaceae > Agromyces. Next base: position 1,172,222 of record NZ_LMIR01000002.1, on the reverse strand, counting down.
AGGTCGTCGAGCTCGCCTGCGCCATGCCGGGCTACACGAAGGGCGAGTACTCCGAGAACGTGTCGACCGGCGTCGACGTGTACTCGATGCGGCAGCCCGTGGGCGTCGTCGGCATCATCAGCCCGTTCAACTTCCCGGCGATGGTGCCGCTGTGGTTCTTCCCGCTCGCGATCGCGACCGGCAACACGGTCGTGCTGAAGCCCTCCGAGAAGGACCCGTCGGCGGCGATCTGGCTCGCCCGGCTCATGCAGGAGGCGGGCCTGCCCGACGGCGTGCTGAACGTCGTGCACGGCGACAAGGTGGCGGTCGACGCGCTGCTCGAGCACCCGGTGGTGCGTTCGATCTCGTTCGTCGGCTCGACGCCGATCGCGAAGTACATCTACGCGACCGCGACGGCGAACGGCAAGCGGGTGCAGGCGCTCGGCGGCGCGAAGAACCACATGCTCGTGCTGCCAGACGCCGACCTCGACCTCGCCGCCGACGCCGCCGTCAACGCCGGCTTCGGCTCGGCGGGGGAGCGCTGCATGGCCGTCTCGGTCGTGCTCGCGGTCGACTCGGTCGCCGACGAGCTGGTGGCCAAGATCAGCGAGCGGATGTCGCGGCTCACCACCGGCGACGGCACCCGCGGCTGCGACATGGGGCCGCTCATCACCCGCGAGCACCGCGACAAGGTCGTCGGCTATCTCGACGTGGCGAAGACCGACGGGGCGACGGTCGTCGTCGACGGCCGGGAGACGCCGATCGACGGGGACGACGCCGGGTTCTGGCTCGGCCCGACCCTCGTCGACAAGGTGTCGCTCGAGTCATCCGTCTACCGTGACGAGATCTTCGGGCCGGTGCTCGGCATCGTGCGCGTCGACGGCTACCAGGAGGGGCTGGACGTGATCAACGCCTCGCCCTACGGCAATGGCACGGCGATCTTCACGAACGACGGCGGGGCGGCTCGGCGGTTCCAGCGCGAGGTGACGGTCGGCATGATCGGCATCAACGTGCCGATCCCGGTGCCGGTCGCGTACCACTCGTTCGGCGGCTGGAAGGACTCCCTGTTCGGCGACGCCAAGGCCTACGGCGCGCGCGGCTTCGACTTCTACACGCAGGAGAAGGCGGTCACCTCGCGCTGGCTCGACCCGAGCCACGGCGGGCTGAACCTGGGGTTCCCGCAGCACGACTGAGCAGCCCGGCGAGGAGAATGGAGTCGTGCACGTAGAGATCCTCCACATCGACGACTGCCCGAACACCGCGAAGGCGGGGGCTGCCGCCCGGGCGGCGCTCGACGCGGCCGGGCTCGCCGAGGTCGCGGTGGAGTTCGTGCTGCTGACGACGCCCGAAGCGGCTCGCGAGACCCCCTTCGCGGGCTCGCCGACGATCGCCGTCGACGGCCGGGACCTTTTCCCGTCCGACGGCGCGACCGATTCGCTCGCGTGCCGGGTCTACCCGACGCCGACCGGCCTCGCCGGGGCGCCGACGGTCGAGCAGATCGCCGAGGCGCTCACGGCGCTGGCGGACGACAGCTAGCTCGCTCGGCTCGGCCGCCCGAAGGCCGCGATGCGGGCTGCGGCCTCCGGCGTCGCGAAGGCGGTGCCGATCGTGCGCGCCTCGTCGTCGAGCGCGTCCTGGAATTCGCGGGTCAGCCCGGAACGCATGAGGCGCTTGGCCTGTCCGAAGGCCGCGGTCGCTCCGCCGATCCAGCTCTGCGCGATCTCGCGTGCCCGCGCCTCGAGCGCGTCGTGCGCGACGACCTCGGTGACGAGCCCCCAGTCCAGCGCCTCCGCGGCGGTGAGGGTCTTCGAGGTCAGCGTGAGCTCGAGCGCACGCCGGGTGCCGACGGCCTCGGGCAGCAGGGTGCTCACGCCGCAGTCGGGCGTGAGCGCGACATCCGCGTACCGGCTCGCGAACGTCGCATGCTCGGAGGCGATGATGAGGTCGGCGACGAGCATGAAGCCGAGACCACCGCCCGCGACCGGGCCCTGCACGGCGGCGACGATCGGCTTGGAGCTCTCGCGGAGCGTGCGGTGGCCGTCGTGGATCGCGTCGGCGAGCGCCGTGATCGTCGCGGACGCGGACTCCGTGCCTGCGGCCTCGGCGCCGGCAGCGAGCTCCGACATCGCGCGCACGTCGCCGCCCGCGCAGAACGCGCGGCCGTTGGCGTCGAAGAGCACCGCGCCGATGTCGTCGCGCTCGGCGATCTCATGGGCGAGCGCCTGCCAGCGCCCGATCGCCTCGGGGTCGACGGCGTTCAGCCGGCTCGGGCGGTTGAGGGTGAGGCGGGCGAGCCCACCCTCGACTTCGAACAGGATCGCGTCATCGCTCATGGACGTGGAGTCTACTTCGACGCTCGGGACAACTCGTGTCGCAGGGGACCGTCGACATCCGCGGTCCAGTGAGACACGAGGTGCCCGAACCGCGGCGTGCGCGTCGTGCGCCGGCTCAGGCCGTCGCGTGCGCCTGCTCGAGCCGCGAGGCGCGCGCCACGAGCACGTCGAGCACCGTGCGCACGGCGAGGCGCTCAGCGACATCCGGCCGCACCAGCGCCACGATCTGCCGAGCGGATGCCACGCCGCGCAGCGGCTTCAAGACGATCGAATCCGGCATGGTGCCGCTCGTGAACCGCGGCACGAAGGCGATGCCGAGGCCCGCCTCGATGAACGCCTCGATGATGCGCATGTCGCTGAAGCGCTGGCTCACCTTCGCGCGCTGCCCGGCCTGCTGTTCGATCGCGTGCAGGATGCGTTCGAACGGGAAACCGGGCGGCACTCCGAGCCACGTCTCGTCGACGAGGTCGGCGGGGGTCAGGTGCGCCCGCCCGGCGAGACGGTGGTCGGCGGGGAGTCCGATGTCGAGCGGCTCGGTGAGGAGCGGCACGGCTTTCAGCCCGCGGCCGCCCCACGGCAGCACGCCGGGCATGGTGTGCGCGAGCACGATGTCGAAGTCCGAGGTGAGGTCGGCGAACTCGGCGAGCTCGGGGTCGAGGTCGGTCGCGTGCACGACGAGCCCGGCGACCTCGGCGAGGTCGGTGAGCACGGCGGGCAGGAGCGTCGCGCCGACCGTCGGGAAGGTGAGGAGCGAGACCTCGCCGCTCGGGTGGTTGCGGAACTCGTCCCACAGGGCGGTGGCGCGTTCGAGGGCGATCGCGACGTCGGCCGCGCTGCGGGCGAGGGCGTGTCCGGCGCTCGTCAGCACGACGCCGCGGCCGCTGCGCTCGGTGAGGGGCATGCCGGCCTCGCGTTCGAGCACCTTGAGCTGCTGCGACACCGCCGACGGCGTGCGGCCGGTGGCCTCGGCGACCGCGGTCACGCTGCCGCGTTCCGCGAGCTCTCGCAGGAGGTCCAATCGTCGTACGTCCATGTAGCCAGCCTACATCCTCATTGTAGAATCGTAAGCTTGTGCTGCACTATCATTCGCGATTCAATTGAGGTGTCGAACACGTGCAATGGGGCATCGGCCGCTCGATCACCCGCTCGTACTTCGAAAGGATCCACCATGCTCAGCATCTTCGTGCTCCTCGGCGCCGTTTCCGTCGTCGCCGTCATCGGCTCGATCGTCGTCACCGCTCGTGACGGCTACCGTCGTCAGCCGCGAGAGACGTTCGCGCGCACCGTCTAGGAGCCGCGAATCCCGGGGGTCCGTTCCCCGGATGCAGGGCCGCCGCGCGGGGGAGGGACACCCCGCGGGGCGGCCCTTCTTCGTGCGTATTCTTCGTGCGTATCGGGATGCGATGGGGGGATCCCGATGCGCACGGATACGCCCTGCGACAGCCCCTGCGACACGGCCGCCGTGTTGCTCGACACCGCCGCCGATCTGCCGCTAGCGTGTGCCGAAGGGCCGCTAGCGTGTGCCCAGGGGTACGACGCGAGGGGGATCGATGGCGCATGTGGTCGCGACCGGCGCAGGCAAGGCGATGATGGAGCGTCGGGCCGACCCGACGCACGATTACATCTTGAAGCTCACGGGCAAGGAGCGCCCACGCGTGCTCTTCGTCGGCACGGCGACCGGCGATGACGCCGCGTACATCGTGAGCTTCTACACGACGTACGACTCCGATCGCTGCGCACCGCATCACCTGCCGCTCTTCCACCGGGCGGTCGACGACCTCGCGGGCTTCGTGAAGGGCTTCGACGTCATCCATGTCGGCGGCGGCAACACCGCCAACATGCTCGACGTCTGGAAGCGCCAGGGCCTCGACGAGATCATGCGCGAGATGTGGGAGGACCCGAACTCGAACACGGTCTTCACCGGCGGCTCCGCCGGCGGCATCTGCTGGTTCGAGGGCGGCACGACCGACAGCTACGGGCCCACCCTGCAGGTGCTGCCCGAGGGCCTCGGCTTCCTGCACGGCAGCTTCTGCCCGCACTACGACGCCGAGGACCAGCGCCAGCCGCTGTTCCACGCCTCGCTCCTCAGCGGCGAGCTGGCCACGGGCTACGCCGTCGGCAACCTCCAGTCGCTGCACTTCGAGGGCTCCGAGTTCGTCACCGCGATCAGTCCCGTCGAGGACCCGCTCGCCCTCAAGGTCGAGGCGATCGACGGCCGGATCGTCGAGACGCCGCTCCCGACTCAGGTGCTCGCGAGTACCGGCCCCATCGTGAAGGGCCCCTCGTCGTGAACGACAACGTCTGGATCCTCGTCGCCGAGCTGATCGTCGTCATCCTCGCGATCTACATGGGCACCCGCACGAGCGGGATCGGCCTCGGAGTCTGGGGCCTCGTCGGTGTCGCGGTGCTCGTCTTCGTGTTCGGCGAAGCGCCGGGCAACGCCCCGGTCGACGCCGTGTTCATCGTCATCACGGTCATCACCGCGGCATCCGTCATGCAGGCGGCCGGCGGCATCGACTGGATGGTCTCGGTCGCGTCGAAGGTCATCAAGAAGCGGCCGAGGTCGGTCGTCTTCCTGGCGCCTGCGATGTCGTTCCTCTTCACGGTCGGCGCCGGCACCGGCAACATCTTCTATCCGCTGCTGCCCGTCATCTACGACGTCTCGTACCAGCAGAAGATCCGTCCGGAGCGGGCGCTGTCGGTCTCCGCGGTCGCCTCGCAAGTGGGCATCCTCTGCAGCCCGGTCTCCGCGGCCACCGCGTCGATGGTCGTGCTGCTCGCGCCGCAGGGCGTGGACCTCGGCAAGCTCCTGCTCATCATGTGGCCCGCCTCGATCGTGGGCCTCGGGATCGCCGCGCTCGTCATGGTGAAGCACGGCAAGGAGCTCGAGGACGACCCCGAGTTCCAGCGCCGTCTCGCCGAGCACCTCGTCAAGCCCGCCGTCGTGGTCGACGCCGACAAGAAGCTGCCGCGCAGCGCCGTGCTCTCGGCGTCGATCTTCCTCACCGGCGTCGGCGTGATCGTGCTCTTCGGCCTCTTCGAGGGCCTCCGCCCGGTGATCGGCACCAATGACGACGGCGACCCCGTGCGCGTGAGCATCACGGTCATCATCGAGGTCATCATGGGCGTCATCGCGGCGCTCATCTTCGTGACCTGCAAGGTCAAGGCAGCGGATGTCCCGAAGCAGTCGACCTTCCCGGCCGGCATGGTCGGCGCGATCGCCCTCTTCGGCATCGCGTGGCTCGCGAACACCTTCGTCGCCGCGAACAACACGCTCATCGTCGACGGGCTGGGCTCGCTCGTCTCCGGGTCGTCGGCATTCCTCGGCGCCCTGCTCTTCGCGCTGGCGCTCTTCCTCGTCGCGATGCTCACGACGAGCCAGTCGAGCGCCACGAACGCGATCGTGCCGATCGGCATCACGATCGGCCTGCCGGCACCGCTCCTCGTCGGGCTCTGGCCGGCGGCGATGGGCATCTACACGCTGCCCGCCAACGGCAGCCAGGTCGCGACGGTCGCCTTCGACCAGACCGGCACGACCAAGATGGGCAAGTTCGTCTTCGACCACTCGTTCCAGCTGCCGAACCTCGTCTACGTCGTCGTCGCGATCCTCGTGGGCGTGGCGCTCTCCTTCGTCATCGTCTGATGGCGGAGGCGGCCGACCAGGCACTCCTCCGCAGGTTCCTCCTCGGGCTCGCGGAGGGCATGAACGCGGCCGCCGACTCGACGGACAAGATCCGCGACGCGCTCGTGAAGATCTCGGGCGCCTACGGCCGCGACGACACCGACATCGTCGTGCTGCCGACCGTGATCCTCATCGAGACGGGCGCGGGCGACTCGGGCAGGGTCGCGATCCGGTCCTCGGTGAACGCCTCGTTCCGCTTCGACCAGATTGCGGCGCTCTACCGACTGATCGACGCAGCCGAGCGCGCCGAGATCGCCCCGCTCGACGGCATCAATCGCCTGAACGAGATCGGCGCGATGAAGCCGTCGCACGGCTGGGTCGTGCGCACTTTCGGCCATGCCGTGCTGACCACGGGGCTCGCGCTCCTGCTCGCGCCGACGTGGGAGGGCGCGCTCGTCGCCTTCGTGCTCGGCGCGTTCATCGGCGTCGCCAAGCTCGTGCGCTCGCCGACGCTGCAGATCGTCTTCCCGGTGTTCGCGGCGTTCGCCTGCGCCACCGCCGTCTTCCTCATCGCCCCGTACTTCGCGGTGGGCGACCCCATCAGGCTGCTCATCGCCCCGCTCGCGACCTTCCTTCCCGGCGGCGTGCTGACGACCGCGGTCGTCGAGCTCGCAGCCGGCCAGATGCTCGCGGGCGCCTCTCGACTCGTGTTCGGGCTCGTGCAGCTCTCGCTGCTCGCGTTCGGCATCCTGGCGGCGGGCACGCTCGTCGGCGTCGGCAGCTCCTCCTACGTGCCGCTCGACTCGGGCGACGGCTTCCCGTGGTGGACCGCGGTGTTCGGGGTGCTGCTCTTCGCGATCGGCAACTACCTGCATTTCTCCGCGCCGCCCCGCACCTTCGGCTGGGTGCTGCTCGTGCTGCTCGTCGCTTACTCCGGCCAGGTGGTCGGCGGCGCGCTGATCGGCGCGTCCGTGAGCGGGTTCATCGGCGCCCTCGCCATGACGCCCGTCGTGCTGTGGATCGCCACCCTGCGGCACGGCGCACCGTCGCAGCTCACGTTCCTCCCGGCGTTCTGGCTGCTCGTGCCGGGCGCCGCCGGTCTCGTCGGCCTGACGGAGGCGATCGGCACCTCGCGCGGCTACGAGGACTTCGCGGACGCCCTCATCTCGATCATGTCGATCGCGCTGGGCGTGCTCATCGGCACCGCCCTCTACCGGGTCGTGCACCTGGGTGCCGAGGAGATCGCCGACTTCCACATCGACGTGCCCGCGGCGCTCACCGAGGAGGAGACTCCGCCGTTCTGGGCCCGCCTCCTGCCGGGCACGCCCCGCTCGTTCTGGGGCGGCCGACGCCGCGATCCATCGCCTGCAGGGCGAGCGGATGCCCCGGTGCCGCCGCCCCTCGCTGAGAAATCCGCCCCTTCCTCTCAGGCAACCGGGTCGTAGAGTATTCGGGTGACCCTCCGAGAGCCTCAGCCCATCGACGCCGTGCGCGCACAGTTGATCGACTTCATCACGGCCGACGCCGTGTTCCACGGGGACTTCACCCTGACGAGCGGCAAGAAGGCCACGTACTACGTGGACCTCCGCAAGGTGAGCCTCGACCACCGAGTGGCCCCGCTCATCGGACAGGTCATGATCGATCTCATCAAGGACGTGCCCGACGTGGTCGCCGTCGGCGGCATGACCATGGGCGCCGACCCCATCGCCTCGGCGATCCTGCACCAGGGCGCGGCCCAGGGCCTCGCCTACGACGCGTTCGTGGTGCGCAAGGAGCCGAAGGACCACGGCCGCGGCAAGCAGGTCGAAGGACCCGACCTCGCCGGCAAGCGCGTCATCGTGCTCGAAGACACCTCGACCACCGGCGGTTCGCCGATCAAGGCGATCGAGGCGCTCCGCAAGGTCGGCGCAGAAGTCGTCGGCGTCGCCGTCGTGGTCGACCGGGCGACCGGTGCCCGCGAGATCATCGAGGCCGAGGGCGTGCCCTACCTGTACGCCATCGGGCTGGAAGACCTGGGGCTGGCCTGATGAGCGGCGACGGGCAGGGCCTGGGAGGCGACGGAGCCGATTGGCTGCTCGCCCAGTTGGCGGGCGGCGATGTGTCGCGCCGCGATGTCCAGCCGCCGCCCGTCGCACCCCCCGTGGCATCGCCGGCTCAGCCGGTGCAGCGGATCGCTCCGGCATCGCCCGCTGCGCCGCGCACTCCGGCTCCGCGCCGTGAAGAAGTGCTCGACTGGTTCTCCGAAGCGCCTGCCCCTGAACCGGATGCCGCAACCCGCGCGCTCCCCGTCGTCGGATCGCCGGCCGCGCAGTCGCCGGCCGCCCCGATGCCGCCCGCACCCGCAGCCCCTGCGCCTGGAGCGCCGGGCGCATTGCCGACGTGGACCCCGCCGTTCGCCGTCAGCCAGCCCCAACCGCCGGCCGCCGCTCCCGTCTACCTGACCGAGGTCGAGCCGCCGGTCGGCACGATGCCGCCGACCGCTCCGGCCGCGCCGCCCGCTGCCCCGGCCTGGCCGCCCGCCGCACCGGTCGCACCTGCTGCCGCCGCTGCACCGGCCGCACCGGCCGCCGCCGCTGCGTGGCCGCCCGCTGCACCAGTGGTTCCCGCCGCTCCCGCGGTGCCCGCCGCCGCATGGCAATCTGCCGCGCCGGCTCCCCTCCCGCCGCAAACGCCCGCGCAGCTGCCTCCGACCATGGCCCAGCCCGCTGCGCTCGCGACTCCTCCCGGCCCGGTGACGCCGACCGCGCCGTTCGCACTCACCTGGGATGCGAACGAGCTCGAGTCGGAGGACGCGATCCGGGCGGCGTTCCGCAGCCTCTCCGAACCGTCGAGCGCCGGCGACGGAGCATCCGCTGCGCCAGTGGCGCCCGCCGCGGCCCCGCCGGCTGCTCAGGCGGCCCCGCCCGCTGCGCCGGTCGCCCCGCCCGCTGCGCCCCCGGCCCCGCCCGTAGCGCCGGCCGCCGAATCGCCGTTCGCCGGATTCGCCCCGCCGCCCGTTGCGCGTCAGTCCTTCACTCCGGTTCCGACTCCGGCACCGACTCCGGCCGAGCCGGTCGCAGCAGCGGAACCGGTCGTGCCGGTGCATCCGACCGCGCCGCCCGCCGCTCCTGCCGGTTGGGACGATCGTCGCCCGCGCACTCCCGCTCCGGCACCCGCGGCCGCACCGTTCGACGACGAGCTGTGGGCCGCACTCAACGAGCCCGAGCAGCCCGCGTTCCAGCAGTCCGCTCCGGCCGCGCAGCCCGCTCCAGCCGCTCCGCCTGCTCCGGCCGCATCGATCCCCACGGTCGCGCCCGCCCTGCCCGCGGAGCCGGAGGCCCCGCCACGTGCCGAGCGCGACCGGTTCGCCGCGTTCGCCGCCGACACCACCGACCCGTTCGCCGCCCTCACCGAGACGCGCGCCGTACCGGTGCAGCAAGCTGCGCCCGCGACACCCCGGCAGGAGCCGGAGCGCACCGCCCCGGCCGAAGCCGAGCCCGATGCCCGCAGCGGCTTCCCGTTCCTCGAGGTTCGCGGCAGCGCCCGCGAGCAGGAGAACGCGACGATCGGTGCTCCCGTGCGCGAGGCGAGTGCGTTCAACACCACGCCGTTCCCCGCCTTCGCCTCGGCCTCCGGTGGCGACGACGATCCCACACGCGAGCCTCCGGCCCCCGTCGACGACCTGCTCGCCTCGCTCGGCGGCGCCGCTCCGCGGGACCGCGGCGCCGTACCGCCTGCGGCCGGCGCTGGATCCGGTGGTTCCGCCGCGAACCCGCCGACGGCGCCCGTCTCGTCGGGTCTCGACGCACTCGGGCTCGGTTTCGACGGCGAGGCGGATGACGCCGACGACGACGCCGACGATCGACCCGCGGCAGACGACGACCGCGAGGCATCGGGCATCCGCGGCCGGTTCTTCGGCCGTGGCACCGCCGACCTCGAACCCGATGTCGATGACGACGACTCGTCGATTGCACGCGAGATGGCCGAGACCGGATACTTCTGGAACCTGACGCCCGACCCGACGGCGACCGACCCCAAAGACAGCCCTGAGGCGGTCGCGACCGCCTTCCTGGCGGAGGCGGCAGCCGGGGCATCAGTGCCGGCCGGTAGCTTCGACGACACCGACGACCGGCGCGATGGGCCAGAGCTCGCGCCCGCCGGCGTCGAGCCCGAGCCCGCCGGCGTCGAGCCCGAGTGGTCGTTCCCCGGTGACACCGCGCCGTTCAGCAGCGATGAACTCGCCGACGCGACGTCGGTGCGGCCGGAGCCGTTCGAGGCATCCGATGACGATTCGCTGAGCGCGCTCTTCGGGGGCTCCGCCGCCACGTCGACCGGAAACGACCCGTTCGGCGGCCGGCGTGCAGCGAACGACCCGTTCGCCGCCCCGGCCGATTCGCCGGCGGCAGGCGGCTTCGCGACCACGCCGATCACCGGCCCGGCGAACGGCGGCATCGGTCCGCAGCGCGCCGGCGGCGCCGGAGGCAACGGCGGCGCGGGTGGCAACGGCGGGTCAGGTCGCGGCCCCGGCGGCACCGGCGGGGCAGGCGGGGGAGCACCCAAGACCCCGGCGAGCGACAAGCGCACCAAGCGCACGCTGATCTGGGTCGCCGGCGGACTCGTCGTGCTGCTCGTGCTCGCAGGGCTCTACTACCTCGGCACCCAGCTCTCCGGCGGGGGAGGGGCGCAGGCGAGCGGAGGCCCGTCCGCGAGCTCCTCCGAAACGCCGGTCGTCGAACCGACCGCGCCGCAGCCCGCCGGCGTGCACGCGTGGAACACCCTGTTCGGCGGCGAGTGCATCGACCCGTTCGACTCGGTCTGGGCCGAGGAGTTCACCGTCGTCGACTGCGCGGCGCCGCATGCCGCCCAGCTCGTGTATCGCGGCACGCTGCCGGGCGATGAGGCGGCGCCCTTCCCGGGTGAGGCCGCCCTCGCCGAGCAGATGCCGGCGTTGTGCCGGGCCGTCGGCGTCTTCGACCCCGCACTCGTGGCGGGCATCCCCGACCTGCAGGTGCAGGGTAGCTTCCCCGTCACCGAGGAGCAGTGGGCCGACGGCCAGCGCAACTACTACTGTTTCGCGAATCGCGCCGGCGGCGAGCCGCTGACCGCGGCGATCAACGGCCCCGGCCCGACGGTCTGACACATGGCCCCGGATGACGACGGCGCCGGCGACTCGCGCGGCCGGGTCGTCGTCATCGGCTCGCTGAACGTCGACTCGACGAGCTACGTCGCCGCGTTCCCGACGCCGGGCGAGACGATCCGCGCGCATGGATTCCAGGTGGCGCTCGGCGGCAAGGGCGCGAACCAGGCGGTCGCGGCGCACGTCGCCGGCGTTCCGGTCGAGTTCGTCGCCTGCATCGGCGACGACGCGAGCGGCGCGTTCGCGTGCGACACCCTCGAACGCCTGGGCCTGCCGACCGACGCGATCCAGCGCAGTCCGGATGCCCCGACCGGCGTCGCCCAGATCACCGTCGCCGACTCGGGCGAGAACACCGTGATCGTCACCGGCGGCGCGAACCTCGCGCTCACCCCGGCCGTCGTCGACGCGGCGCGCGAGCGGGTCGCCGCCGCGACCGTGGTGCTCACGCAGGGCGAGCTCCCGGCGGCCACCATCGATCGCCTCGCGGCCGTCGCGACGGAACTCGGCACCCGCTTCGTGCTGAACCTCGCGCCGCCGGCACCGGTCTCCGCCGCCACGCTCGGCGCCGCCGACCCGCTCGTGCTGAACGAGCACGAGGCGCGGGCGGTCGGCATCGGCACGGATGCCCCGGCCGGCACCACCCTCGACGAGTGGCGCGCCCTCGCGGCATCCGCTGCCGGCGGCATCGCCCGCTCGGTGGTCGTGACGCTCGGCGCGGCCGGTGCCGTCGCCGCCGACGCCAGGGGCTCGTGGGTCGTGGCCGCGCCGCAGGTGACCGCGGTCGACACGACCGGAGCCGGCGACGGGTTCACCGGCACACTCGCGGCGTGCATCGCCGAGGGACGGCCACTGCCGGAGGCCCTCGCCATCGCGGTCGCCGCCGGTGCCCTCGCGGTGCAGGTGCGCGGCACGGTCGACTCCTATTCGCCGCGCGCCGTCGTGCTCGCGGAGGCCGGCGTCGCCGACTGAGCGGCCGCGCAAGCCGCGCACCCCCCTGAGCCGGTTACCTCCGACCGCCTGCCGACCCGACGAGAGAACGAGACCCGCATGCCCATCCCCGTGATCATCGACTGCGACCCCGGGCACGACGACGTCTTCGCGTTGTGGCTCGCCGCGGGGCATCCGGCGCTCGACCTCGTCGCCGTCACGACCGTCGGCGGCAACGTGCCGCTCGAGCACACGACCCGCAACGCCCGGATCGCGCTGTCGGTCGCCGGGGTGACCGGCGTGCCGGTCGCGGCCGGTGCTGCCCGCCCGCTCGTGCGACCGCTGCAGACCGCCGAGTGGATCCACGGCGAGAACGGACTCGGCGGCCCCGAACTGCCCGAACCGACCGTACCGCTCGATCCGCGCTCGGCGACCGAGCTCATCGCCGACGCCCTCACGGCGTCGGCGGAGCCCGTCGCGATCATCGCGACGGGGCCGATCACCAACGTCGCGATCCTGCTGCGCGATCGGCCCGAGCTCGCCGGCCGCATCCGCGAGATCGTCTGGATGGGCGGATCGACCGAGCGCGGCAACGCGACGCCGTACGCCGAGTTCAACGCCCTCGTCGACCCCGAGGCGCTCGACCTCGTCGTACGGAGCGGCGTGCGGTTCACGATGGTCGGCCTGAACGTCACGCACCTCGCGCTCGTCACCTCCGGCGTGCGCGAGCAGATCGCGTCGCTCGGCACCGCCACGGCGGACTTCGGCGCGGAGCTCTTCGACTTCTTCTGCCGCATGAACGACGAGGTCTTCGGCATGCCCGACGGGCCGCTGCACGACCCCGTCGCCGTCGCGGTGCTCGCCGACCCCGGGTGCGTCGAGGTGCGCCGGACCCGCCTCGACGTCGAGCTCCTCGGCATCGAGACCGCCGGCGCGACGAGCGTCGACCTCGACGGCATGCTCGGGCGGGAGCCCAACGCGTGGGTCGCGGTCGGCCTCGACGTCGACCGGTTCTGGGCGGGCGTCGCGGCATCCGTCGCCCGGCTCGCGTAGCCCGGCCGAACGTCCGGAATCGCCTGACCGGCGCTTCCGACGGTGCGTAGGGTGACCGGTATCGGGAGGGGGAAGCCATGGACTCGGCCGTCTGGATCGGGATCGTCGTCATCATCGTGGTCGCCGCGGCGTCGGTGCTCGCCATCGTGATCCTCCGGGTCACCGGCAAGCGGCTCGGCGCCCAGCCCGACGGCGACGCGGCGAAGGCCGAAGCCGAACGTCTCAAGGATCAGGGCCGTCGCGACGGCGGATGGATCGTCTGAGGTATCGTCTGAGGCATCGAGAAGGGGACGACCGTGGACTGGACCTTCTGGCTGGGCATCGTCGGCATCGCCGTGCTGTGGGGCGTGACGCAGTGGGTGTTCTCGCTGCGGCGGCACTCCGAGAAACGACGCGGCGCCGACCGGGAGGCCGCCGACGCGATGATCGACGTCGAGCGCGGCAAGGAGCAGGGCCGCTTCTGGTCGGGCTTCTGAAGCCGAGCGCGACCGAGCTGAGCGCGACCGCCGCGACTGACGAGCAGATGCCGTAGCCCTCAGCCGGCGGATCCCACCGACCGGGGCCGCTCGAAGGCGCGGCCGTGCACTTCGGTCGGTGTGATCCGCACCCAGCGATCCTTCGGCTCCGGCGCCCACGGGGTGATGCCGAGCCGTTCCGCCGCGGCGACCTCGCCCTGATGGTCGAACTCCGCTGCGACGCCCTTGACCACGACGCTGAACGCCTCCGTCGCGCTCGCGCCGTCGACCTCGAACGCCACCGAGCCGTGGATCGTCAACTCGAGCAGCTTCGTGCCTGGAGCAGTGCGGAACACGATCGTGCGACCGTCGACCGCGTGGTTGACCGGGAAGATGTCGATCTGTCCCGCTGCGGTCGCCGCGATACGACCGTACGGCGCATCGGCGATGCGCTGCCAGCATTCGTCCTCCGACAGGTGCGTGGTCGGGGGACGTTCATCGGTTTCGTCGTCCATGCCTCGAGTGTGTCGCCGTTCGGCCCCGGCGGCAAGCGCCGATGGGTCAGCCGTCGGCTGCCGATGGGTCAGCCGTCGGCTGCCGGCCGCTGCACGGAGCTCGCGAGATGGATCGTCGCGGCTCCGGCCACGCAGACCAGCACGATGCCCGCGATGGTGAGCGGATCGAGGAGCTGGCCGAGCAGCAGCATGCCGATGATCGCGGCGAGGGCCGGGTCGAAGGAGAACAGCACGGCGACCGTGCGGGCGGAGGTCAGCCGCACTGCGAGCATGTCGCAACCGAACGCGATCAGGACGCCGAGGACCGCGGCGACGCCGAGCGGTGCGAGATCGCCCGTCTCGACCGAGGGCAGCGCGGCGACGCCGAACGGCGCCGTGAGCACCGCAGCCACGACGACGGCGATCGTGAGGTCGTGCAGCGGGTTGGAACGCGGACGATCGGCGGGCGTGGTGCGCCCGATGCGCTCGGCGAGCAGTGTGTACGAGGCGAGCGAGACGCCCGCCACGCCGGCGGCGATCAGGCCGATCGGGTTCACGTCGGGCGTCGGGCGGGCGATGAGGGCGACTCCGCCGAGGCCGAGCAGCGGGAAGACGACGAGGCGCAGCCGCCGCACCCCGAGGGCGGCCAGAAGGAAGGGGCCGAGGAACTCGACGGTGATCGCGACCCCGAGCGGCACGAACTCGAGCGCCACGTGGAAGCACACGTTCATCGCCGCGATCGAGGTGCCGTAGGCGAGGAGGGCGAGCCATTCGGCCCGAGTCCTGCCGGCCAGTCGCGGGCGGATGACTGCGGCGGCGAGCACCGCCGCGATCGCGAAGCGCAGCCCGCTCACGCCGAGCGGGCCCAGTCGATCGAACATGCCGTGCGAGATGACGGCCGACACCTGGACCGAGGTCGAGGCGATGAGGAGCACGCCGAACCCGAGCAGGGCACGGCGGAGAGTCGTTCGGGAGGTTCGCATGGGTCGAGCCGCATTCGTCGAGTAGGGTCAACGGGCCCGGGGTCGCCGGGCGGTGCTCGCTGTGCAGGGGAACCGGTCGTTCTCTGTGGAGAGCCGGACGCAACCCGTGCGACGCTACGGACGCGGCCGGCGCTCTGCGTCGGGGTTCGCCCGGGAGTTCTGATCAGGGCAGGCACTGAGGCATCCGGGTTCGCGGGCGAGCCCGGGGCTCGGCCTGAGGTGAAGCGTCGGGCGGAGCCCGAGATCGTCTAGTCGGCGTCGCGTGGCGGTTCGGCGCTGATGGAGTCGAGGAGCGCCTCGACGGAATCGAACTCGACGGTCTCGGCCCCGTCGGCGTCGTCGTCCCCGTCGGCCTCCGCGACGCTCAGGTCGTCGATCGCGAGCTGCTCGTCGAGCTGGCAGTACACGACCATGTCGGGGTACTGGCTCGGCGCCTCGTAGATGAGCACGAGCGTGGCGTCGGCGGTGACGATGACGCCCTGTAGCTCGAGTTCCCGCGCGAGGAGGTCGTAGTCGTCGGCCGTGACCGCATGACCGGTGCCCTCGTAGGCCGAGTCGGTGAGCTCGTGCACGACCTCGTCGTCGATGCGCGAGAGGTCGTCGGCGGTCGGTCGGCTGAGCGCCCGCTCGGCGATGGCGCGCATCTCGGCCTGTTCGACGGGCTCGTCGTCGCCCGCGAACAGCACGGCGACGTGACGCTCGCCCGGCAGCACGGCCGCGGCGACGAGTTCGCCGTCGTCGTCGTAGTCGATGTCGGTCAGCTCGATCATGATGATCTCCTCGTCTCGGGCACGGTCCTGGAGGCTGATCGCAACCCTAGAGCTCGGTCTCGACCGGGGTCTTCACGAGGAGGTCGGCCACGCCCCCGAGGATCTCGTCGGGCCGGAACGGGTACTTCTCGATCTCGGCCTGGTCGCTGATGCCGGTCAGCACGAGGATCGTGTGCAGGCCCGCCTCGATGCCCGCGACGATGTCGGTGTCCATGCGGTCGCCGATCATCGCGGTGTTCTCGGAGTGCGCCCCGATCTTGTTGAGCGCCGAGCGGAACATCATCGGGTTCGGCTTGCCGACCACGTAGGGCTCCTTGCCCGTGGCCTTCGTGATGAGCGCTGCGATCGCGCCCGTCGCGGGCAGGGGGCCGTCGGCCGAAGGGCCGGTGGCGTCGGGGTTGGTCACGATGAATCGGGCGCCGTTGCCGATCAGGCGGATCGCCTTCGTGATCGCCTCGAACGAGTAGTTGCGGGTCTCGCCGACGACGACGAAGTCGGGCGCGGTCTCGGTCATCACGAACCCGGCGTCGTGGAGCGCCGTGAGGATGCCGGCCTCGCCGATCACGAACGCGGTGCCGCCCGGCAGCTGCGACTTCAAGAAGTCGGCCGTCGCGAGGGCGCTCGTCCAGATGCGGTCCTCGGGCACGTTGAGGCCCGACGAGCGGAGGCGTGCGGAGAGGTCGCGCGCGGTGAAGATCGAGTTGTTCGTGAGCACGAGGTAGGGCGTGCCGGCGTCCTCCCACTGCTGCAGCAGCTCGGCTGCGCCCGGCAGCGCGTGGTTCTCGTGCACGAGCACGCCGTCCATGTCGGTCAGCCAGCACTCGACTTCTTCACGTCGTGACATGCTCCCAGCCTAGGGTGCGCAGGTCACGGCGTGATGTCGGGCGGATGTCGCGCAGCCGCGCCGCCCGGGCGCGCTTCGCGGCGGCGCCGCTCGCCGCGGTGCACCGGTCGTGGCGCACCGCGGCGGTCGGTCGAGACCGGTCAGACCTCTTCGGCGAGCCGCCGGGCCTCTGCCGCCTCGCCGAGACGCCCGAGGGCCTCGAGCGAGTCGGCGAGGGCGATCCGGCCGATCGACACGGCGTCGGCCTGCCCGTCGAACCGCTCGATCGCCTGGCCGATGAGCACGAGCGACTCCTCGTGCCGGCCCTCCGACTGCAGCACGCGGCCGGCGAACAGCATCGACCCGCCCGCGGGTCGGGTCGCACCGGCGGCCTCGAAGAGCTCGGCCGCGGTGAGCGCGGTCGACACTGCGTCTTCGGGGCGGGAGAGCGAGGCGAGGCCGCGTGCGCGCGAGTCCGTCACGTCGGCGAGCAACCAGTCGGCGCCGTGCTCGCGAGCGAGCGCGGCGACCTCGTCGAGCCGGTCGAGGCCGGTCGGTTCGCCGTGTTCGAGGCTGACCTGACCGAGCAGGTGCAGCGCATCCGCGAGCGACGCGACCGTCTCGGGGTCGCGGCGGGCATCGGCGACGGCGCGTTCGAGCACCTCGATCGCCTCCTCCGGGTAGCCGAGACCCGCGAAGAGCCGGCCGAGGTCGAGCAGCACGGCGACGGCGCCCGGCCAGGCCTCGGCCTCCTCGAACAGCTCGGCGGCCGCGTGCCAGGCACCGGATGCCGCACCGAACTCCTCTTCGCCGCGAAGCGCGGTGCCGAGCAGGTGCAGGGTCTCGGCGCGGGCGGCCGGCGGGGCTCCCGCGGCATCCTCGGCTTCGAAGACCCCCTGGAGCAGCTCGACGGCCTCGCCGGAGCGACCGGCGCGGAGGAGCTGCCGGCCGAGGCCGTAGCGCACGCCGACGAGCCCGGGCGACTCCGCGAGCTCGGCGTGCTGCACCGCGAGGCGGAGCCTCGCGACGGCGTCGTCGGGCCGCGCGACGTCGTCGAGGATCGCGGCGGAGAGCTGGCAGTCCTCGATGACGCGCATCCTCGCGTCGATGGCGAGGTCGAGTTCGAGTGCCGCTTCGGACGCGGCCAGGGCGCCCTCGAGGTCGCCGCTGCCGGCGAGCAGCCGTGCACGGAGCCGGTGCGACTCGGCTCGGCGGGCCCGCGTCGGTTCGACGGTGGTCGCCCGGTCGAGGAGGGGGAGTGCGGTCGCGGGATCGTCGCCCTGTGCCGCGAGGTAGGCCGCCAGCTGGAACGCCGCGCCCAGGAGCGCCGAATCGGGTTCGGTCGTCCGGTCGAGCACGGCGATGGCCGTGTCGGCCGCCGTGCCGGCCGCTTCGAGGTCACCGGCCTCGGCGCGGACCGCGGTGATGCGCAGCGCGATGCGGGCCGCGAGTTCGTCGGCGCCCGCCTGCAGCGCGGCGCCGAGCTCCTGCTCGAGCACCGGCAGGTCGGCCGCCGTGGCGGCTCCGGTGAACAGGAGGCCAAGGCGTGCGAGCGCATCGGCGTGCGCATCGTCGCCTGTCGCGCGCACGGCGGCGATGCGGGCGGGAAGCTCCTGCTCCGCCTCGTCGAGCCGCTGCGAGGCGGCCAGCACGCCGAGGCGGATGCCGATGAACTCCGCCCGTCGGGCGTTCGCGACGGATGCCTCGGCGGTACCGTGCTCGGGCACCGGGTCCGCGTCGATCGCGGCGAGCCCGCGGTCGACCGCGGCGAGTGCCGGGTCGATCTCGCCGAGCACCGCGAGTTCGCGGGCGCGGTCGAGCCACCCGGCGGCGTCGACCGGCTCGGCTGCTGCGACGGGCGCGGGCGCTGCGAACGCCTCGCCGGCGATCGGCACGTCGTAGCGCTCGGCGCGGAGCGCGCGCGTGGCCTCCAGTCGGTCGGCGAGGTGGCAGTTGCCGTTCCGGCGGTCGAACTCATCGCCGATGGCGGCGGCGGCGGCCCACGCGACGGGGCTGAGCTCCGCTGCGGTCCAGGGGCCGTCGTGCGAGCCGAAGAACGGCTCGAGCTCGGCGGCGTCGGCGCCGCGCACGACGGTGTCGCCGTGTCCGGCGTCGATGACGGTGTCGAGCAGCAGCCCGGTCGCGGCCAGCGCACCGAATTGCCCGCGCTGGTTGAGCCGGTCGTGAGCGATCCAGGCGATGTGGCGCTCGAGCATCGCGAGGCCGCGGGCCTCGTTGCCGGTGATCGCGCAGAAGACCAGGTGGTTCGCGATGATGCCGATGTTGTCGGCGTTGCCGCGGGCGTCGCGGTAGCTGCGCAGGTGGAAGGACTTCGCCCGGTCGAGTCGGCCGGCGCGGAGGTACGGCAGCAGCGCGTCGGAGAGGGCGTGCTCCGGCTCCTCGCCGCAGCTGAACCCGCCATCGACGATCTCCTCGTAGAGGGCGATGGCCTCGTCCGCGCGTCCGGTCGCGGCGAGGTAGGCCGCGCTCTCGCTGCGCACACAGGCGTCGCAGTGGCTGTAGTCGTCGCGCTCGATGGTGGTCAGCACGCGGTATGCGGCTGCGGCCTCGTCGAGCCATCCGTTCGCGTACGCCGCACCGAAGCGCGCCATCGCGACCCCGCTCTGGCCGACGCCGGCACGTTCGTAGCGCGACTGCATGTCGTCGAGCACGGCGCGGATGTCGGCGGCCGGGAACGCGGGGCTCGCCGAGAGCGTTCCCGCCATCCACTTGTACTGCCAGAGCAGGTCGGCGGCGCTGTCGTCCGGCTTCGCCGGGAAGCGGGCCGCGTCGGCGTCGTGCTTGCCGAGGCACCAGGCGAAGGAGCTCAGCAGCGCATCGGTGTCGCCGGTCATGTTGGCCGACGACGCGAGGCGCATACGCGCGCGGTACTCGGAGAACTCGTCGCCGGACTCGACCGCGAGCGCGATCGCGTCGTCGATCAGCGCGCGCTCCTCTGGTCCGAATGGCGTCTGGTCGACCTGCTCGAGCAGTTCGTCGATACGGATGGTTTCGGACACGGTTCTCCCCTAGCGGTCGGTGATCGGAGGTCTGGCTCGGAGCGGGCGTACCCGGCTCAGCGCGCGAGGCTCAGCGCGACGAGGTCGGTGAGCGCATCGGTCAGCATGGCCCGTTCGCTCGCGCGCAGTGGTCGATGGCCGGCGAGCAGCGCCTGCACGTAGAGCAACCGGATGGTGCGGTCGAACACGGCATCGTCGACGTCGCCGGCGAGAGTGCGCACGAGGGCGTTGTCCCAGTTGAGGCAGAGCTTCGCGCCCGCGGCGCCACCGCCGGCGAGGTTCGGCAGGCTCTCGTCGATCCTGCCGAGCACGCCGCTCCAGAGCGGGCCGGTGAGGTCGCGTGCTGCGCCGCGGGTGATCGACCGCAGCACCTCGGCGTCGGCGAGGTAGAGGCTCGCGAGGTCGCCCGGCGCGAAGCGGCGCACGCTCGGTTCGCAACCGACCTCGGCGAGCACGGCGCCGGCGCGGTCCTCGAGCGCGAGCGCGACGGCGCGATCGGCCAGCGGCGGCACGTCCAGCGAGTCGAGTTCGCTCGAGACGGTCACCCGTTCGACCGTGACGCCGTCGAAGAGCAGCGGCAGGCGGCGCAGGATGTCGGCCTCGTGCACGTAGCCGCCGTTGACCACGGCGCGCGACGCCGGCACGATGCCCGCGATCTGCCGGAACTCGTCGACGGTCTCGGTGAACCGCACGTGCGGGTGGGCCCGCACGAGCTCGTCGATGGTCATCACCCCGACCGAGGTCTCCACCGTGAGCCAGCGGGTGATGAAGCCGGCGAGCTCGTCGTCGTGCAGCAGGAGCGACTTCAGCCCGAGGTGGTGGATGCCGACGAATTCGGCGAGGCGGGCGGGGCGCTCCACCGCGAGCCGCATCACCCAGGCGCGGATCGCCGCGCCGAGCTCGCCTCGGGTCGCCTCGAGCGATTCGTCCTCGATGAGGTGCTCGCGCGACGCGGTCGGCCGCAGTCCGTTCGAATCCACGACCGCTCGCGCGAAGAAGGCCCAATCGGGCAGCAGCTCGTCGGCGCGCGGGTCGACGAGCATGCCGCCGAGGTAGACGCGGTTCGCCTGGCGGGCGCCCGGCGTCGGCGGGAACGGCAGCACGTAGGCGGTGCCGTGCGTGTCGGTGGCCGTGGAGTGCACCTCGATGACGTCGAACGGTGTGGCGCCGACGACCTCGCGCCCGAGTTCCGCGATGGCCTCCAGGGCCCCGGTGCGCGCCTCGCCCGTGAGGGCGAACACGGCGGGCCGGCCGACGCTGTCGAAGCGCCCGTCGCCGGTGCCCACGAGGATCGCGATCGGCAGGTACTCGGCGTAGCGGCGTGCGAGCTCCCGAAGGCTCGTCGGCGTGCAGAGTTCCGCCTCGTCGGCGCGCGGGACGAGCGAGACGGTGGTGCCGACGGCGATTCCGGATGCCTCTGCACCTTCGAGCACCCGCACCGTGAACGTGCCGTCGGTGCTGCCGACCCACTCGACGGGCTCGCCGCCGCGTGCGGAGCGGGAGCGCACGACGATGCGGTCGGCGATCATGAAGCAACTGAGCAGGCCGATGCCGAACTGCCCGAGGAACCCGGCACGGGGCAGGTCGAACAGGTCGCGCTTCGAACTGCGGCCGACCGTGGCGAGCAGCTCGCCGACCTCGTCGGCGGTGAGGCCGACGCCGTCGTCCTCGAAGCGGAGCGCCGGCTCGCCGGCCGTCGGCGGGTGGATGCGGACGCCCCACGCGGCATCCCGGCGACCCTCGTGCTCGGTGCGAGCGGTGATGGCGTCGCGCCCGTTCTGGATGAGTTCGCGGAGGAACACGTGCGGGCCGGAGTAGATGTGGCGACTCAGGAGGTCGACCACGCCGCGCAGGTCGACGAGGAACGGGCGCACGTCGGGCGCCTGCCCGCCCGTCACGCGGACAGCCAGATCGCGCTGGCTGCGCCGTTCGGCAGCTCGTGGGTCTCGCCGGCGATCCGCACCCGCGCGTTCGCATCGTCGTCGACGGCTTCGATCTCGAGCACCACTCCCGGGTGCACGCCGGCCGACTGGAGGTCTCGCAGCAGGCCGGGGTCGCGATCGCTGATGCGGATCACCCGTCCGCGATGCCCGTCGGTGGCCTCGTCGGCGCGCACGAACGGCTCGGCGGCGATCGAGCCGTCCGCAGTGGGGATGGCGTCTCCGTGCGGGTCGCGCAGCGGTCGCCCGAGTCGCGCGTCGATGGCCTCGAGCAGGCGGTCGGAGATGGCGTGTTCGAGGATCTCGGCCTCGTCGTGCACCTCGTCCCAGCCGTAGCCCATCTCCTGCACGAGCCACGTCTCGATGAGCCGGTGGCGGCGCACCACGGCCAGCGCACGCACGGCGCCGGCCTCGGTGAGCCGTACCGCGCCGTAGGGCACGTGGGAGACGAGGCCCTGCGCGGCCATCTTCTTCACCATCTCGGTCACCGACGACGGGGCGACGCCGAGTTTTCCGGCGAGCACGGACGGGGTGATGGGGTCGGGCTGCCACTCGGTGTGCGAATACACCGTCTTCAGGTAGTCCTCGATCGCGGGGTTCTTGCTGCTGGGCATCGGCCCCAGACTATCGGGCGCCACACCCGCATCGCCGGGCGCCCCGCCCGGGCGTCAGGCTCCCGTGAACACGAGCCAGAGCAGCACGCCGTTCAGCGTGATCAGGAACACGGATGCCGCGATGCCGGCGGTCGTCGTCGCCCAGTGGTTCTTCCAGCGGCCGAGCACGCCGGCCTTCGCGGTGAGCGCCACGAGCGGCACGAGGGCGAAGGGGATGCCGAACGAGAGCACGACCTGGCTGAGCACGAGCGAGAGGGTCGGGTCGAATCCGAGCCAGAGGATCGTGAGCGCGGGGATGAGCGTCACGAGACGGCGGAAGATCAGCGGCACCCGGATGTGCAGCAGCCCGTGCATGATCTCGGCGCCCGCGTACGCGCCGACCGAGGTCGAGGCGAGGCCCGAGGCGAGCAGGCCGACGGCGAAGAGGGTCGCGATGACCGGCCCGAGTGCGACGCCGAGCGCGGCGTAGGCGCCCTCGAGGCTGTCGGTGCCCTCGACGCCCGCGAGGTTGACGGCGGCGAGCAGCAGGATGCAGAGGTTCACAGTGCCGGCGATCGCCATGGCGATCGAGACGTCCCAGCGGGTCGCGCGCAGCAGCAGCCCGGTCGGCACGTCGGTCGCCGTGCCGGGCAGGAGCGCGGGGGCCTCGGAGCGGCGGCTGATGCCGAAGCCGTGCCACGCGGGCTTCGGCGTCGCCGCTGCGGGGGAGGTCGACAGCGACGCGGCACGGCGCGTGACGAAGCGGTCGCGGCTGAGGGCGGAGTGCGCGTAGATCGCGTGCGGCATGATCGTGGCGCCGAGGATGGACGCGGCGAGCAGCACCGAGTTCGCGTCGGCGAAGCGGGGCACGAGCCCGCCGAGGAGGCCGGCCGGGTCGGGCGGGGCCACGAAGACACCGACGGTGAAGCCGATCGCGATGATGATGAGCAGCCCCATGATGACGAACTCGAAGGTGCGCGGCCCGCGCCGCGACTGCAGCACGAGCAGCCCGATCGAGACGGCGCCGGTGATGAGCCCGCCCCACACGAGCGGCACGCCGAAGAGCAGGTTGAGGGCGACGGCGCCGCCGATCACCTCGGCGAGGTCGGTCGCCATCGCGACGAGCTCGGCCTGCAGCCAGTAGGCGCGACGGCCCCAGCGGTTGCGGATCCGGCCGCCGAGCACCTCGGGCAGGCTCCGGCCGGTCACGATGCCGAGCTTCGCCGAGAGGTACTGGATGAGCCAGGCCATGACGTTGCCGAGCACGACGACCCACACGAGCAGGTAGCCGTACTGCGCCCCGGCGGTCATGTTGCTCGCGACGTTGCCGGGGTCGAGGTAGGCGACGCCAGCGACGAGCGCCGGACCGATCAGCCAGGCCACACGGGGCACGGATGCCGCGCGCCCGCGTCGCTCGTCGGCGGCGCCGTCGGGCGTGGGTCCGTTCGTGGTGGTCTCATCGTCGAGCGTTTTCGGCATACCGAAAACCTATCAATATTTCGGCGCACCGAAAAGTCCTGCGCGCCCGCATTCGTGAGGTTTGCCGTCGTCGCCAGCGAGCCGCAGCTGTCGCACTGCGGTGACGACCGGCGGCTCGAGTCCGGTGATCGGCGGGAGCACACGCTCGTCACCCACCTCAGGGCTTCACATGACGGAGTTCGGCGCCGTTCTCACCGACGCATGCTCTTCGAACGATGCGGGTCTCAGGCCGCCGAGCAGCCCCAGAGCGGTTGCGTTCTCCACGGCCTCCGCCCTGGTCGATGCCGCGAGCTTGCGGAAGATCGAGGACACGTGGCTGCCGATGGTGTTCCTCGAGACGTAGAGCCGCTTCCCGATCTCCGCGAGGGTGAGGTGAGTCTGGAGGTAGGGGAGGACGCGCTGCTCGGCAACCGTGAGTGCCGTCGACGCAGCGTGTCGGCCGAGGCGGTCCTTCTCATCGATGGCGAGTACCGCCGCAGCCACGCGAGCGTCCAACGCCTCACGGCCCGCGCGCGGCGGCAGGATCTCGTTGATCTCGCGTGACAGCATCCGGGCGGCCTCGATATCGCCCATCTGCAGATTCGCGTGGATGAGGAAGAGACGGGTGGGGATGCTGATCAGGGGCACCGCACTTCCGCACCGGCCGCGCTCGGACATCGCCAGCGCGAGGAACTTCTGCCCGGTTGTGCGCCGCCCGGCGTGCAGCGCGGAATAGGCCGCGGCCGCATGCGCATAGGCGCACATGATGTAGCCGTCGATGTTGCCTGTCCGTATCGTGTCGAGTGCTCGCTGCACGTGCGCGTCGGCCGTCGCCCAGTCGTCACCGTCGATGGCGAGCTGCGCGAGTTCGATCTCGCACATGACGATCGTGGCGGGGTTGCCGTGCGCCTCCGCCGTGTGGATGGCCTCCCGCAGGACTTCGCGCGCGCGGGTCTCGTGTCCCGTATGGAGGAGCGTGCTTCCCAGGATCTGGAGCGCGGGATCACGCCACGGACTTTCGACGGCCTCAGCCTGAACACCGAACTCGGCGTCTGCAAGGGCTTCCCGCATTCCGCGTTTCATGGTGATGGCTCGCACCATGGCCTTCGCCGACGAAAGATCGATGCCATCGACCCGTGGGGCGCCGTCCGGCATGCTGTCGAGCAGCGACGCCCACTTCTGCGCGGCGTCGTCGGTGCCGGACAGCAGCGAATACCACGTGACGACCACGACGGCGAACGGGTTGGCGAGGAGGTTCGCGTCGCCGATCTGCTCGATCCACCGCCCGAGGGTCGTCGTTTCGCCTGCGGTATACGTATTGAGCGCAGCGAGCGCCACGAGCGAGGAGGCACTCGCGAAATCACCTCCTGCGATCGAGTGGTTGATCGCCTCCGGGAGCAGGCCATGCTCCTGGCACCAGCCGGATGCCCGCCGGTGCAGGTCGGGAACCGTCGAACCGGCGTCGAGATGGAGTTCGGCCTGCAGGTACTCGCCGAACAACGGGTGAAGTCGATAGGAGCGGCGCTGGGGATCCGCGGTGATGAAGAGCTGACGCGCTTCGAGATCACGGAGGACGCTCGCGGAATCGGAGCGTTCGAGCACCGCATCGCACATCGCGGGAACGAGCGACGTCAGAATGGAGGTGGAGACGAGGAACCGGCGGATGTCGTGGGGCAGCTCGCGCACGCACTCGCGGTAGAGATAGTCGGCGAGCAGATCCTGGCCCCCGATCGATGCCAACGGCCTGCTCCGGGACAGGAGAGCGCACATGTGCAGGCCCGCCGCCCAGCCGCCGCTCTGCTCGACCCAGCTCCCGAGCATCTCGGGGGAGACCTGTGCGCCTGCACCCTCGGCGATCCTGGCAGCCCCGGAGAGATCGATGCGGAGATCTTCCGCCGTGACGTGGGCCGCTGATGCTGCGACGCGTCCGCGGGCGAACGAGGTCGGCCGGTGCCGGCTGGCCAGCACGACCTGGGAGCGCGCCGGCACGCCTGCCAGCACGACGTTGAGCGCGTCGATCGAGTCGAGGGCGCCCAGCACGTGGGTGTCGTCGATGAAGAGCACGAACGGCTGCTCGCACTGGGAGAGGGCGCGCGCGAGCACCGGTGCGATCCGGCCGAGCACACCACGATCGGCGGTCGAGATCTGGTCGTCGAGTGAAGCGGCGACGGGTGTGAAGGGCGAGCAGGCACGGGTCAGGAGACGCATGAGTGCTGCGGGGTCGTCGTCGTCGCTGCTCAGCGTGAGCCAGCCGGTGGCGCGGTCTTCGCGCTGTCGCCACTCGGCGAGGAACGAGGTCTTCCCGTAGCCCGCGGGCGCGGTGACGGTGACCAGCCGGGACGGACCGGACCTGACACTCTCGATGAGGTCCTCGCGGTGCACGAAGCCGCGATCGAAGTCAGGACCTGTGGTCTTGACTTCGAGGATCAGGTCCCTGAGCTCGCGTTCAGCGGTCACCATCTCTTGTCTCCCCATCGACCGAGTTCAGCAGTGAACGCACACCCGAACGCGCTGCGTCGGTTTTCAGATACTACCGATCCGACGAACCGATCCGGGAGAAGGGATCATCCCCGTCAGCCTCACTGGCGAGGAACCGGAGGAGTCGGACCACGATGCGGCCAGGTGCGCACGCATCGGGCCGTACCCTTGCAGGGTGGATGCCGAATCGACTCCAGAGTCCGCTCCGACCCACGGCGTCGGCCCGTGGCCGGGCGGCGAGGCCGAGTGGCCCGACGAACCGCATTTCGACCCCGAGCTGCTCGAGCTGGGCGACACGCGCAACGTCATCGACCGGTACCGGTACTGGCGCATGGACGCGATCGTCGCCGACCTCGACGAGCACCGGCATCCGTTCCACGTGGCCATCGAGAACTGGCAGCACGACATGAACATCGGCTCGATCGTGCGCAGTGCCAACGCGTTCGCCGCCGACACCGTGCACATCATCGGCCGCCGGCGCTGGAACAAGCGGGGCGCGATGGTCACCGACCGCTACCAGCACGTCGTCTACCACCCGGATGTCGCGGCCTTCGCCGAGTGGGCGCACGAGGCATCCGTGCCCGTCATCGCCGTCGACAACGTCGAGGGCGCCGTGCCGATCGAGGCGTTCGCCTGGCCCGAGCGTTGTGTGCTGCTCTTCGGGCAGGAGGGGCCGGGGCTGTCGCCCGAGGCGACGGCCGCCGCCGACGCGATCGTCGAGATCACGCAGTACGGCTCCACCCGCTCTCTCAACGCGAGCGCGGCGGCCGCGATCGCCATGCACTCGTGGGTGCTCTCGCACGCCGTGCCCTCGGCCTGACAGACTTGGGCCGATGACGGTCATCGACAACGCGATCTACCGCGACGGCACGCGCGTCGCGACTCCGGCGACCCTCGACGAGACGTTCGAACTGCGCGCCGAGCACGGCGGCTTCGCGTGGATCGGGCTCTACCGGCCCACCGATGCGGAGCTCGACACGCTGGCCCAGGAGTTCGGCCTGCACACGCTCGCCGTCGAGGACACGCGCAAGGGCCATCAGCGCGCCAAGCTCGAGCGCTACGGCGACACGCTCTTCGTGGTGCTGCGCCCGGCGCGCTATCTCGACGATGTCGAGCAGGTGGAGTTCGGCGAGCTGCACGTGTTCATCGGCCCCGACTTCGCGATCACGATCCGCCACGCGGAGGCGCCGCACCTCTCGCGGGTGCGTCATCGGCTCGAAGCCTTGCCCGAACTGCTCGCGAAGGGGCCGGAGGCGGTGCTCTACGCCGTGCTCGACGAGGTCGTCGACGAATACTCGCCGGTCGACCTTGGGCTCGAGAACGACATCGACGAGATCGAGGAGCAGCTCTTCTCGGGCGACCCCGTGGTCACCCGGCGCATCTACGACCTCGCGAGCGAGGTCATGGAGTTCCAGCGCGCGACCCGGCCGCTCGTCGGCATGTTCGACGCGCTCGAGCGCGGATTCGAGAAGTACGCCGTCGACCTCGAGCTGCAGCGGTACCTGCGCGATGTGAAGGACCACGTGATCCGCATCGTCGAGCGCGGCGACACGTTCCGGCAGCTGCTGCAGAACGCGCTGCAGGTGCACTCCACGCTCGTCGCGCAGCGACAGAACGAGGAGACCAGGACGCTCTCCGAGACCGCGCTCGCGCAGAGCGAGCAGTCGAAGAAGATCTCCAGCTGGGCGGCCATCATCTTCGCGCCCTCGCTCGTGGCGGGCATCTACGGCATGAACTTCACCTACATGCCCGAGCTCGGCCAGGCCTGGGGTTACCCGTTCGCCCTCGTGCTCATGTTCGGGTTCGCCGGCACGCTGTACGTGATCTTCAAGCGCAAGGGCTGGCTCTGAATCTGAAGGTCGCCCGGCTCTTCCCGCGGCATCCGATCGCGGTTACCGTTGGGGCATGACCGAGATCACTGACGATCTGCCCGCCCGACTGATGCACGAGGAACACGCCGGATGGCGGGCGATCGTCGAGGGTCGGGGTGGCGAGCACTACCAGCGTGCGATGACCCGCGACGCCCTCATGATCGTCGACGGCGCCGCATTCGGGCGCGACGAGATCCTCACGGCGATGCGGAGCGCTCCGCCGTGGGACGAGTACCACCTGCACGAACCGGCCGTGATCCGGCTCGGCGAACGCGCCGGCATCCTCGTCTACCGCGCAGAGGCCCGCCGCGGCGGCGACACCGTGAACCTGCGCATGTCGACGACCTACCTCATCGAGGGCGGCGCGTGGCGGGTGGCTGCGCACCAGCAGACCGCCGCCTGACCGGCGGTTTCCCGCCGGACGCACAGCGGCGGGCGCCGCGTCCCCCGGTTTGGGGTACGCCGTCCGCGCGGCATCGGCCTACCCTTCAGGTGTGCGCGATGCGCTTCACGTCGAGAAGCGTGCACCGGGTTGAGATCTCAGCCCGGTTCGGCGGTCGATCAGCAGGGGGAAGCGATCGACGCGCTCGGGTGGGCCGCCCGGGGGGACGGCTCGCCCGAGTGATCTCCCGAACGTGCACGACTCCGCGACGTACGCGGTGCCTCGCGATTCTGCGCGTCGCCTCACACGGGCGCCGTGGCATCCGCCGTGCTCCAGAACGAGCGCAGGCGTGCGGAGAGGGGTTCGCGCACCTGCATCGGCAGCGAGTGCGTCGTGTCGGGCCAGATCTCGACGGCGGCATTCGGCAGGCGCGCTTCGGCGCGGGTCGCCGCAGGCGTGCCGCCGGCGAGCGAGTGACTTCCGGCGATCGCGACGTACGCCGGCATGCGCAGCATCTGCATCTGGGCGGTGGTGAGGGGCCGCGGCGTCGGGAGCCTGCTGACGAATGTCTCGGATGCGACGGCGATGAGCGTGCCCGTCGGCCCGGCAGTTCTGACCTCTTCAGGCGACACTCCGCCGATCGACGCGAGTGCGTGCTCGCGCCAACGCTGCGGCACCGGCAGGGTCGCCAGCGCCGCCCAGCCGAACAGCGACGGCGGCGGCCACCCGAACGTGAACACCGGTTCGAGCAGCGTGAGCGACGCGAGCCGCTGCGGATGCCGCACCGCGTGGTTCGCCGCGGTCGCGCCGCCGAACGAGTGCCCGACCGTGTGCACCAGGTCGTGGCCGAGTGCGGTGATCGCCTCGTCGAGCCAGAGCGCCTGGTCCGCCGGCGTGCGGATCGGGACGCGTTGCACCGAAAGGCCGGCGTCCCCGAGCGCGTCGAACGCGATGATCGTCCGTCCGGTCTCGCGGAAGCCGGGAAGGTTCTCAGCCCACATCGGCGCGCCGGCGGTCTTGCCCGGCAGGAGCACGAGCGGCGGCGCAGTGGTGTCGTCGCCGTGCCAGGTGTATGAGCGGACGCATCCGAACGAGGTCGGCACATCGGCGACGCGGTCGGGCGTCTCGAGCTCAGCCATCGCAGCTTCGTAGGCGGCGATGAACCGCGCCCGGCCATGTTCGGTGCGGAACGTTCCGAGTCGCACGGTGCCTCCAGTTTGCAATACGATCGTATTGTTCAGAGTAGCAAGACGCGCACCGAGACGGAAGAAGGCCCGGGTGGACCGACGCATCGACATCATCCACGGCGTCTGGCACTGCATCCTGCAGCGGGGAATCGCCGGTGTCTCGTTCCGCGCCGTCGCAGAGGCTGCCGGAGTCTCGGTCGGCCTCGTGCAGCACTACCACCCCACCAAGGAGGACCTCGTCCGCGCGAGCGCGGCGGCGATGATCGAGGGCTCCGCCACCGCGTTTAGTGCCGCCGACCTGTCACCGCTGGAGGCGATCCGCCATCTCGTCTCCCACGCCATCCCGACCTCTGTACCGGCACGCGACGCCGTGGTCGTCTGGCACGGTTACCTCGCGGCATCCGTCGGCGACGACGAACTCGCCGCGCTGCTGCGAGCGGCCAAGGCCGGGCAGGAGCGCGAGTTGGCGCAGAACCTCTCGGCCGTCGTGCCGTCGACCAGGCTCGACTTCATCGCCCGCAGCCTCATCGCGTTGGCCGACGGGCTCTCGGCCCGTGTCATCACCGGTGAGCTGAGTGGAACGGATGCCGTCGACACGGCCGAGGCCGCGATCGAAGAGTTCATCGGCATGACGACGGAGCGGCCACCCTCGATGTGAGGGCGGCCGCTTCGTCGAATGCCGGGCTGTCAGTCGGTGCCGAGATCGAACGCCGAAGCCTCGTTCGCGGCATCCGTCGCGGCCTCGAGCTCGGACTCGGCCGGACCCGCGAGGATCTGCGCCGCATCGCCGACCGAGAGGTCTCCGACGAGGGCGGCGGTCGCGCCGCCCACCAGGTCGAGGTGCGCGTACTGCTCGAGTCGCGCGCGCGAGTCGGCGATGTCGAGGTTGCGCATCGTGAGCTGGCCGATGCGGTCTTCGGGGCCGAACGCCTGGTCGCCGACGCGCTCCATCGAGAGCTTCTCGGCCTGGTAGCTGAGCGCGGGACCCGTCGTGTTCATGATCGTGTAGTCGTCGCCGCGGCGGAGTCGAAGCGTCACCTCGCCCGTGACGGCCGACGCGACCCAGCGCACGATCGACTCGCGGAGCATGAGCGACTGCGGGTCGAGCCAGCGGCCCTCGTACATGAGGCGCCCGAGGCGGCGGCCCTCGTTGTGGTAGTTCGCGATCGTGTCCTCGTTGTGGATCGCGTTGAGCAGGCGCTCGTAGGCGATGTGCAGCAGGGCCATGCCCGGGGCCTCGTAGATGCCGCGCGACTTCGCCTCGATGATGCGGTTCTCGATCTGGTCGCTCATGCCGAGTCCGTGGCGGCCGCCGATGGCGTTCGCCTCGAGCACGAGGTCGACGGCATCGTCGAACACGACGCCGTTGAGGGCGACCGGGCGGCCCCGCTCGAAGCGGACCGTGATGTCTTCCGTGGCGATCTCGACCGACTCGTCCCAGAACTTCACGCCCATGATCGGCTCGACGGTCGTGATGCCGGCGTCGAGCTCCTCGAGCACCTTCGCCTCGTGCGTCGCGCCCCAGATGTTCGCGTCGGTCGAGTACGCCTTCTCGGCGGAGGCGCGGTAGGGGAGGTCGCGCTGCTGCAGCCACTCGCTCATCTCGGCGCGGCCACCGAGCTCGGTGACGAAGTCGGCGTCGAGCCACGGCTTGTAGATGCGCAGGCGCGGGTTGGCCATGAGCCCGTAGCGGTAGAACCGCTCGATGTCGTTGCCCTTGTACGTCGAGCCGTCGCCCCAGATGTCGACGCCGTCCTCGAGCATCGCGCGCACGAGCAGCGTGCCGGTGACCGCACGGCCGAGAGGTGTCGTGTTGAAGTAGGCCTTGCCGCCGGAGCGGATGTGGAAGGCGCCGCACTGCAGCGCGACGAGTCCCTCTTCGACGAGCGCGGCGCGGCAGTCGACGAGGCGCGAGATCTCGGCGCCGTACTCGATGGCGCGGCCGGGAACGGCCTCGACGTCGGGCTCGTCGGGCTGACCGAGGTCGGCCGTGTACGTGCAGGGCACTGCACCCTTCTCGCGCATCCACGCAACCGCGACGGAGGTGTCGAGGCCGCCGGAGAAGGCGATGCCGACGCGTTCGCCGACGGGCAGGCTGGAGAGGACTTTCGACATGCCCTCCAGCCTACTTGTGACGGGCACCTCGGGCCTCCTCGGGCTCCGAGGGCCCCCGCGATAAGGTGGAGTGTGACTGCAGACCAATCAGCACCTGAGCCGGAGGCGTCACTCGCCGACGAACCCGAGGTGCGGCAGGCGCTCGCCGAAGGCGACCGCGCGTCCGTCGCAGCGGTCGTGGCGGGGCATCCGTCGTCGCCGCTCGCCTGGACCGAACTCGCCGACCTCGCCGACTCCGAAGGCCGAGCCATCGAGTCCTTCGCCTTCGCCTCCGTCGCCGCCGACCTCGCCCGCGAGCAGCTCGTCGCCGGCGGCTGGCAGTCGGGCGACCCCGTCTCGTGGTCCGACGAGCCCAACCGCGCCTACCTGCGCGCCCTCGACACCCAGCGACGCGCCGCCGAGGCCCTCGGCCTCGACGATCGGGCCGGCCGCCTCGCCGACGAACTCGCGATCGCCGACCCCGAGGCGCCCGCGCGCATCGCGTCGGAGTTCACCCCGACCCAACTGATCACGATCGTCAGCGCCCACGACAGCGGCACCGACGAGACCTTCGACCACGCGACATCCGTCGCCACGCACACCGGCGACCCAGTCGCCGAACCCGCCGCGCCCGACGCGGCAGGAGAGGACTGACATGCCCGCAGCCGTACTGATCGGTGCACAGTGGGGCGACGAGGGCAAGGGCAAGGCGACCGACCTGCTCGGCTCGCGCCTCGACTACGTCGTCAAGTTCAACGGCGGCAACAACGCCGGGCACACCGTCGTCATCGGCGATGAGAAGTACGCCCTGCACCTGCTGCCGTCGGGCATCCTGACGCCGGGGGTCACGCCGGTCATCGGCAACGGCGTGGTCGTCGACGTCGAGGTGCTCTTCGAGGAGCTCGAGGGCCTCGAGGCGCGCGGCGTCGACGTCTCGAAGCTGCGCATCTCGGCCAACGCCCACCTCATCACCCAGTACCACCGCACCCTCGACAAGGTGACGGAGCGATTCCTCGGCAAGCGGCAGATCGGCACGACCGGTCGCGGCATCGGCCCCGCCTACGCCGACAAGATCAACCGCGTCGGCATCCGCATGCAGGACCTGTTCGACGAGAACATCCTGCGGCAGAAGGTCGAGGGCGCCCTCGACCAGAAGAACCACCTGCTCGTGAAGATCTACAACCGACGCGCCATCGGCGTCGACGAGGTCGTCGACGAGCTGCTCGGCTACGTCGAGCGGCTCCGACCGATGGTCACCGACACCGCGCTGCTGCTGCACCGCGCCCTCGACGCGGGCGAGACGGTGCTCTTCGAGGGCGGCCAGGCCACGATGCTCGACGTCGATCACGGCACCTACCCCTTCGTCACCTCGTCGAACGCGACGAGCGGCGGCGCGGTCACGGGCTCCGGCATCGCGCCGAACCGGATCGACCGGGTCATCGCGGTGATCAAGGCGTACACGACCCGCGTCGGCGCCGGGCCCTTCCCGACCGAGCTCTTCGACGAGTGGGGCGACTTCCTCACCGAGCAGGGCCACGAATTCGGCACCACGACGGGGCGCAAGCGCCGCACCGGCTGGTACGACGCTCCGATCGCCCGGTACTCGGCGCGCATCAACGGCGTCACCGACTTCGTGCTCACGAAGCTCGACGTGCTCACCGGCATCGAGCGCATCCCCGTCGCCGTCGCCTACGACGTCGACGGCGAACGCTTCGACGAGGTGCCCGTCTCGCAGTCCGACTTCCACCACGCGAAGCCGATCTACGAGGAGTTCCCCGGCTGGACCGAAGACATCTCGGGTGCCCGAGAGTTCTCCGACCTGCCCGCGAACGCCCAGGCGTACGTGCGCGAACTCGAGGCGATGAGCGGCTCCCGCATCTCGGCGATCGGCGTCGGCCCCGGCCGCGAAGAGATCGTCACGCTGCACGACCTGCTCGGCTGACCGCCCGCCCGCCCGCCCGCGAGCCGGGCTCCGGCGCGGCCGACGGCGAAGGGGGCGGATGTCCGTGACATCCGCCCCCCTTCGTGTCGTCGCCGTCGGCTACGGCGTGACGATGTCGAACGCGTCGTCGCCGGGGTCGATGACGCCGAGGAGCCGGTCGAGCACGGATGCGTCGCCGTCGGTCTCAACGCCGGCAGAGGTCGAGTCACCGCCGAGCAGGGCGAGCAGCCGGCCCTTCGTGAGCCGGAGCGTGAGCGCGACGTCGCCCGCGCCGTCCTCGAGGTAGATCAGCACGCCGTTGCGCAGTGTCACCCGGAATCGCCGGTCGAGGTCGGTCAGCTCGATCGCGAACGACAGGTCGAGGTCCCAGGCCTTCGGGCCGTCGACCTTGATCGCGATGGCGTCGAGCAGCTGCTCAGGACTGAGCTGGGCGAGCATCGACGGCGCCGAGGTCTTCGTCGGCGTGCCGAAGTT
Organism: Agromyces sp. Root81; assembly: GCF_001429165.1. Classification (GTDB taxonomy): domain Bacteria; phylum Actinomycetota; class Actinomycetes; order Actinomycetales; family Microbacteriaceae; genus Agromyces. The sequence continues at coordinate 1,138,228 of NZ_LMIR01000002.1, read as the reverse complement.
GCCGACGCGCAGCTCGGTCGCACCCGAGAGGAAGAAGTTGCGCCAGGTGCCGTTCTCCGAGCCGTAGGCGAGCTGCTCGAGCGTGTCGGCATAGAGGGCACGTGCGGCCTCGTGGTGCTCGTCGACGAAGACCGCGTGGTCGAGCAGGGTCGCCGCCCAACGGTAGTCGCCGCCGTCGAATGCGGCCTGCGCGAGCTCGACCACGCGGTCGATGCCGCCGATCGCGTCGACGTACCGGGTCGCGATCGCTGCCGGCGGGTGCGGCCAGAGCCGGGCCGGGTTGCCGTCGAACCAGCCGAGGTAGCGCTGCACGATCGCCTTGACGTTGTGGCTGACCGAGCCGTAGTAGCCGCGCGTGCTCCAGGCCTGTTCGAGCGCGGGCGGCATCTCGAACATCTCCGCTGCCTCGGCGGCGGTGTACCCGCGGTTGACGAGACGCAGGGTCTGGTCGTGCAGGTAGGCGTAGAGGTCGCGCTGCACCGACAGGAACCCGACGATGTTCTCGCGGCCCCAGGTCGGCCAGTGGTGCGAGGCGAAGACGGCGTCGGTGCGGTCGGCGAACCGGGTGATCGCCTCGGTCAGGTACTGCGACCACACGTGCGGGTCGCGCACCACGGCACCCCGCAGCGTCAGCAGGTTGTGCAGGTTGTGGGTGGCGTTCTCGGCCATGCAGAGTGCCCGGTACCGCGGGAAGTAGAAGTGCATCTCCGACGGCGCTTCGGTGCCGGGCGCCATCTGGAACTCGATCTCGATGCCGTCGACGGTGTGCGTCTCGCCGGTCGTGGTGATCTCGAGCGTCGGCACGATCATGCCGATGACACCGGTCGACGTGGTCTGGCCGAGGCCCGCGCCCACGGCGCCCTGCGGCCCGCGCTCGAGTGCGGCGCCGTACATGTAGCCGGCGCGCCTCGCCATCGCCGTTCCGGCGTAGACGTTCTCGGCGACCGCGTGCTCGACGAAGCCCTCTGGAGCGATGATCTGCACCATGCCGGCGTCGACCTCGGCCTGCGTCGTCACGCCGAAGATCCCGCCGAAGTGGTCGACGTGCGAGTGGGTGTGGATGACGGCGACGACCTTGCGATCGCCGCGGTTCGCGCGGTACAGCGCGAGCGCGGCGGCGGCGGTCTCGGTCGAGATGAGCGGGTCGAGCACGATGACGCCCGTGTCGCCCTCGACGATCGTCATGTTCGAGAGGTCGAGCCCGCGCACCTGGTAGATGCCCTCGACGACCTCGTAGAGTCCCTGCCTCGCGACGAGCTGCGATTGCCGCCACAGGCTCGGATGCACCGTGGACGGCGCCTCGCCCTCGAGGAAGGCGTAACTGTCGTTGTCCCACACGATCTCACCGGCATCGTTCCGCACCACACCGGGCTCGAGCGCGGCGATGAAGCCGCGGTCGGCGTCGTCGAAGTCCCGCGCGTCGTCGAACGGCAGCTGTGCGAGCGCCGCGGCCTGCTGGGCCCGAATGGTGTCCGAAGCCGGCTTGTGATCCATGGATGAATCCCCCTTCATCGGCGAAGATCGTCTCCCGCCATCGTGGCAACGCGACCAGCTGCACGCAAGGGCGGTGCGGATGCGTCGGCGGGCCGAGGTGCGCACCGACGACGAAGGGGGCGGATGCCAGTGACATCCGCCCCCTTCGTTCCGTGACGACTACTTCTCGGTGCCGATGGCCCCGTCGACGTGCCCGCGGACACCATCGACCTTGTCGTGGTGCTCCTCGGGCACAACCTTCTTCGCGGCCTCCGTGACGCCGTCGAGCAGCTTGTCGCTGATGTCCTCGGCCTGCTCGCTGTTGAGCGCGTCGGAGATCTTGTCCTTGTTGTCTTCGATGAAGTCTTGCGCCTTCTTCGTGATGTCGTCCAGAGAACTCATGGCCCCCACCTTTCCTTCGACGTTGGTCCTGCTCCCGTCATCGTAGGGGCGCGGCCCGTCGAGGGGAAGGTCTGCGGCACGGGACGACCCATCCCGTCGCCGACCGGTCACGTGCGCGTCACCGGCGCATGGCACACTCGAACAGTGACCGCGACGCGCCCTGCCACCGACGAACTCGTCGGCCGATTCATCCGCCTGCGCCCGTTCGACACCGCCGACATCCCCGAGCTGTACCGGGCACTCTGCAGGCCCGAGGTGTTCGCCGGCGGGTACGGCGGCGGGCCGGCGGGGTTGCCCGCCGATGCCGATGCCTACGACGCGTTCGCGCGCTCGTACTACTCGGGCGGCGAGGCGGTGCTGCCATGGACCGTGCGGGTGAGCGGCGGCCCCGATGACGGTCGCGTCGTGGGCGCGACCAAGCTCGGCGACCTCGACCTGCCGAACGAGTCGGCGCACATCGGGTGGACCGCCTACGATCCCGGAGTCTGGGGTTCGGCGGTCAACCCCGAGGTGAAACTGCTGCTGCTCGACCTCGCGTTCCGCAACGGCTTCGGCCGCGTGAAGATCCAGGCTGACGCGATCAACGCGCGGTCTCGCGCCGCCATCGAGAAGCTCGGGGCCAAGCTCGACGGCATCATGCGACGCGACAAGCCCCGAGCCGACGGAAGCTGGCGCGACAGCGCCGTGTACTCGGTCATCATCGACGAGTGGCCGGCCGTGCGGGCCGGCCTCGAAGGGCGGCTCGCCGCGTTCGGCGACCGGCCCGTCGAGGTGGACGTCAGGCGCTAGCCACGAGTCCGGCTAGCCCCAGAGCTTCAGCGCGCCGTCGACGATCGCGGCCGCGCCGCCGGCGTATGCGATCACGATCACGGCGAGGCGTGCGGCGTGGTGCGGGATGCGCTGGTGCAGCAGCTCACCGAGCCCGAGGCCGACGAGCAGCGCCCCGATGACGAACGGCCACGCGCCCGGCTCGAGCTCGGGCAGTGCCCATCCGGTGGCGCCGAGCTTGCCGACGAGCGATGCCACGCCGATGACCACGAAGTAGGGCTGGGCGGTGGCGGCGAAGCCGGCCTGCGGCCACCGGGTCGCGACGGCGTAGACGCTGAGCGCCGGGCCGCCCACGCCGGCCGAGGCGTTCATGAATCCGGATGCCGCGCCGGCCATGATCGCCGGAGTGCGACCCGTCGCGACGTGGTCGGTGCGGGTCACGATGAGCGACACCGTGAGCGCCACGACGACGAGCACGCCGACGCCGAGCTGGAGCACGGGCCCCGGCAGGCGTGCCGCGACGAGCGCTCCGGCGACGGTGCCGACCAGGGCGGGCACCACGAGCCATCCGAATCGCCGCCACTCGATGTGCCGCCAGACCCGCGGCAGGATGAGGAGCGAGGAGAGCACGGCGCAGAGGTTCACGAGCACGACGCCGTCGAACGGGCCGAGCAGGATCACGAGCGCCGGTGCGGCGATGAGGGCGAAGCCCATGCCGGTGACGCGCTGTGCCAGTGCGCCGACGAGCACGGAGACGGCGACGGGCAGGAGCACCGGGCGAGTCTACCTGCGGGCCTCCGGAACATGGAGGCGGGTGAGGAAGGCGTCGGTGCCGCGCGGGACGCCGCGGTGGTCGCCGCGGGAGACGAGCACCGTCACGAGCACGGCCACCGGAACCGTCCACGCCGCGGGCTGCTCGAGGAACGGGCGGAGCGCGGGGAGCGCTGCGGAGAGCACCGGGCCGCCGAGGATGGCGACCCCCGAGAGCACGCCGCCCGTGAGCATGCCCGCGACCGCGCCCCGCGCGGTGAGGCCGCGCCACCAGATGCCGAGGATCAGGATGGGGCAGAGGGTCGACGCGGTGAACGCGAAGACGAGTCCGACGCTGCCGGCGAGGCCCGCCGACTCGGTCGTGAGGGCGACGAGGAGCGGGATGAGCGAGGAGGCGACGGCGGCGATGCGGAACCCGCGCACGCTGCCGCCGAGCAGGTCCTGGCTGATCACGCCGGCGAGCGAGACGACGAGCCCCGACGACGTCGAGAGGAACGCGCCGAAGGCGCCGGCGATGACGAGAGCCGTCAGCAGTTCGCCCCAGATGCCCGGTACGAGCCGGCCGGGCAGCAGCAGGATGAGCGCGTCGGCCTCGCCCGGCGCCGCGAGGTCGGGTGCGAAGGCCCGCCCGAGGAGGCCGAACGCGGTCGGGAAGAGGTAGAACACCGAGAGCAGGGCGAGCACGATGACGGTCGTGCGGCGGGCGGCGACGCCGTCGGGGTTCGTGTAGAAGCGCACGAGCACGTGCGGCAGCCCGAGGGTGCCGAGGAGGAGTGCCACCATGAGCGAGACCGTGCGATAGACGTCGAGGTCGCCCGGGCCGGCAGCCGGAGGGAACGCCTCGGCGGGCGTGAGCTGGGCGGGCGGTTCGCCGCCGCCGACGATGAGCAGCAGCGCCACGACCGGCACCGCGATCGCAGTGAGCTTCAGCCAGAACTGGAAGGCTTGCACGAAGGTGATCGAGCGCATGCCGCCCGCGGCGACGATGACCGCGACGAGTACGGCGACCGCGACGGAGCCGACCCACGACGGGAGTCCCGTGGTGATGCGCACGGTGAGGGCCGCGCCCTGCAACTGCGGCACGATGTAGAACCAGCCGATGACGATGACGAGCGTCGAGGTCACGCGCCGGGCCGACGTCGACTCGAGGCGCGCCTCGGTGAAGTCGGGGATCGTGTAGGCGCCGGAGCGGCGGAGCGGCGCCGCCACGAAGAGCAGGAGCATGAGATATCCGGCGGTGTAGCCGATCGGGAACCACAGCCCGCCCGACCCTTGGAGCAGGATGAGCCCCGCGATGCCGAGGAACGACGCCGCCGAGAGGTACTCGCCCCCGATGGCCGACGCGTTCCACCACGGACGCACGGTGCGCGAGGCGACGTAGAAGTCGCTCGTCGTGCGCGAGACCCGCAACCCGTAGAAGCCGATGAGCGCCGAGGCGAGGGCCACGGCGGCGATCGCGACGTAGCCGATGACGGGGTTCACTCCGCCTCCGTGAGCGAGCGGTAGCGCGCCTCGTTGCGCGCAGCGGCGCGCACGTAGAGCCCGGCGACCGTCAGCGCGAGCGGGTAGACGCCGGCGCCGAGCAGCAGCCACGACGCCGGCACCCCGAACACGAAGCTCGAGTCGAGTGCGGGCACGAGCGCGATGGCGAGTACGAAGAGCGCGGTGGCCACCGCGAAGCCGATGGCGAAGACGACCGCGAGCCGCAGCTGCGAGCGGATGAGCGAGCGCACGTAGACGCCCGCGATGTCGCTCGTCGGCCCGCCGCCGTGCGGCAGCGATGGGCGAGCGGATGCCGCGCCCCCGCCCGGTCGGGGAGCGGTGACGCGGACCCGGGGCGGCGGCCCCGCGGCATCCGCTCGCCCGCTCGACGACTCGTTCACGGCCTCGGACGGATGACCGTCTGGTCGAGGCGGTCGCGGAGCGCGGGCAGCAGCCGCCGGCTCACGGGCAGCTCGGCCTGGCCGACGGTGACGCTCGGGTGGTCGGAGCCCAGCCGGATGCGGCTGAGGTGCGCGAGCGACACGAGGTACGAGCGGTGCACCCGCACGAAGCCCGCATCGGCCCACTGCCGCTCGAGGTCGCTCAGCGGCACCCGCACGAGGTAGCTCGCCTCCTCGGTGTGCAGCCGCGCGTAGTCGCCCTGCGCCTGCACGTAGCGCACGTCGTCGCGGCGGATCATTCGGGTCGTGCCGCCGAGGGTGACGGCGATCATCTCGGGTTCGGCGGATGTCCCGTGCGTCGTCTGGCTCGCGGACGCGGCCTTCAGCGCCTCGACGATGCGGCCGACGGAGCGGTGCAGCCGCTCCGTGCGCACGGGCTTCAGCAGGTAGTCGACCGCGGCGAGGTCGAACGCCTCGAGGGCGCCCTCCTCATCGGCGGTGACGAAGACGAGCACGGGGCGGTGCTCGAACCGGGCGAGCGCCCTGGCGAGGTCGAATCCCGTGAGCCCCGGCATGTGGATGTCGAGGAACGCGGCATCGACGGGCTCCCGCGTGAGCAGGCGGATCGCCTCCGCACCCGACGAGGCCTGGTGGATCACGCCGATGCGCGGGTCCTGCCCGAGCAGGAACGCGAGCTCGTCGATCGCGGGCTGCTCGTCATCGGCGATGAGCACGGAGATCATGGCTCAAGTCTCCCATCGGGGGTTCCGGCCGACGAGGGGCGTCGCGGCCCCGATTTCGGCACCCGCATGCGCACGAGCGTGCCGGCGCCCACGTTCGTCTCGACCACGAGGCCGAGTTCGTCGCCGTAGACCTGGCGGAGGCGTGCGTCGACGTTGCGGAGCCCGACGTGCTCGGCGTCGGCGGGGCCGCCCGCGAGCACCGCGGCGAGCACCTCGGGGTCGATGCCGACGCCGTCGTCCTCCACGCTGATCTCGGCGAACGCGCCGGAGTCGGCCGCCGTGATCGTGATGCGCCCGCCGCCCTCCTTCGACTCGAGGCCGTGCCGCACCGCGTTCTCGACGAGCGGCTGGATCGAGAGGAACGGCACCACGGTCGAGAGCACCTCGGGCGCGATCTGCAGTGTGACCTTCAGGCGCTCGCCGAAGCGCGCGCGCTCGAGCCGAAGGTAGCTGTCGATCGACCGCAGCTCCTCGGCGACGGTCGTGAAGTCGCCGTGGCGGCGGAAGGAGTAGCGGGTGAAGTCGGCGAACTCGAGCACGAGCTCGCGCGCCTGCGCGGGGTCGGTGTTGATGAACGAGGCGATCGCGTTCAGCGAGTTGTAGATGAAGTGCGGGCTGATCTGTGCACGGAGCGCCCGCACCTCGGCCTCGGCGAGTGCCGCGCGCGAGGCGTCGAGCTCGCCGAGCTCGACCTGTGCGGCCACCCAGTCGGCGACCTCGCCGGTCGCGCGCACGAGGCCGGATCGCACGGGGGAGGCGAAGGCGACGATCGCGCCGAGCGGGCCGGTGCTGCCGAGGATCGGAGCCACGACCGCATCCGTCTCCCATGCCCCGATCGGGATCCGGCGCTGCACCTGCTGGCGGCCGCCGGCGATCGCCGCGGCGGCGAGCCGCTCTGCGACGGGTCGCACGGCCTCGTCGCCGTCGATCGCGATGGTGCCGGAGCGATCGACGATCGCGAGGCTGTCGCAGCCGAGCAGTGCGCGGAGGTGCTTGCCCGCGCGAGCCGCGTCGAGCTCGTCGATGCCGCCGCGCAGGTGCTTCGCCGCCTGGGAGGCGAGGTGCAGGGTCTGGTAGGTCGCCTGCTCGGCGTCGGTGCCGAGCTCCTTCGAGGTCAGCACGATGCGGCGCAGGAACACCACGAGCCCGACCGCGAGCGCCCCGCCGACCACGCCGAGGGCGGCGGCGAGCAGCATCGACTCGGGCATGCACGACAGCGTAACCGCTCGCATCCACCGCGCCCTCCGACGCTCGTTCGTCGTCGCCCACCTGCCGTTCGTCGCACCGTGTACGCCGTTCGGCGACGACGAACGGCAGCCGCCCCACGCCGGAATGCGGGCGCGCGAGAGTTGCCCCACTGCAACCGGCAGCAGCCTGGCCCAGAGCCCGGCACGACCCCCTGAAGGAGACTCGCCATGGGCAACGAAGCCCTGAGCGCGGAGACCGAGACGGCCCCACCCGTCGACTACCGCGCGGTGCAACAATCCGAAGAGTTCCAGCGACTGCGTTCGAAGCACCGGAGGTTCGTCTTCCCCGTGCTGGCCGCGTGCCTCGTCTGGTACCTCGCCTACGTGCTGCTGGCCGGCTACGCGCACGACTTCATGTCGACGCCCGTGTTCGGCAGCGTCAACGTCGCCATCCTGCTCGGCCTCTTGCAGGTCGTGACGACGTTCGCCGTGACCACCTGGTACGTGCGCTACGCGGGCAAGGAGCTCGACCCCGTCGCCGAGGAGATCCGCGAGGAGATCGAGACCGGCGCGACGTTCACGACCGAGGAGGCGACCCGCTGATGCTGCACTTCGAAGCCGCGAGCGCCTCGCCCGGCGAGCCCTGGCTGAACATCGCCATCTTCGGCGCCTTCGTCGCGATCACGATGATCATCGTGTTCCGTGCGAGCCGCAACAACAAGACCGCCGCCGACTACTACGCCGCCGGCCGCTCGTTCACGGGCGGTCAGAACGGCTCGGCCATCGCCGGCGACTACCTCTCGGCGGCGTCGTTCCTCGGCATCGTCGGTGCCATCGCGATCACGGGATACGACGGGTTCCTCTACTCGATCGGCTTCCTCGTCGCCTGGCTCGTGGCGCTGCTGCTCGTCGCCGAGCTGCTCCGCAACACGGGCAAGTTCACGATGGCCGATGTGCTGTCGTTCCGGCTGAAGCAGAAGCCCGTGCGCATCGCCGCGGCGACGACGACGCTCGTCGTCTGCTTCTTCTACCTGCTCGCCCAGATGGCCGGAGCCGGCGGCCTCGTCTCGCTCCTGCTCGGCGTGGGCGACCAGCTCGGCCAGGCGCTCGTCATCACCGTCGTCGGCGCGCTCATGATCCTGTACGTGCTCATCGGCGGCATGAAGGGCACCACCTGGGTGCAGATCATCAAGGCGATCCTGCTCATCGCCGGCGCCGGCGTGATGACGGTCTGGGTGCTCGCGATCAACGGGTTCAACTTCTCGACGCTGCTCGACAACGCGGTTGCGGCGACGGGCAACCCCGAGATCCTGAACCCGGGCCTCAAGTACGGGGTCTCCGAGATCGCGAAGGTCGACTTCCTCTCGCTCGGCCTCGCCCTCGTGCTCGGCACCGCGGCGCTGCCGCACGTGCTCATGCGTTTCTACACGGTGCCCACCGCGAAGGAGGCCCGGAAGTCGGTGGTCTGGGCGATCTGGCTCATCGGCATCTTCTACGTGTTCACGCTCGTCCTCGGCTACGGCGCAGCTGCGCTCGTCGGCGCCGACGTCATCGCGGCGGCACCCGGCGGCCCGAACTCGGCAGCCCCGCTGCTCGCGTTCGAACTCGGCGGCCCGCTGCTCCTCGGCCTCATCTCGGCGATCGCGTTCGCGACGATCCTCGCGGTGGTCGCCGGGCTCACGATCACGGCGGCGGCCTCCTTCGCCCACGACATCTACGCGAGCGTGGTGAAGAAGGGCAAGCCCGCGCCGGGCGCCGAGGTCAAGGTCGCGCGCCGTACCGTCGTGATCATCGGCATCGTGGCGATCATCGGCGGCATCGGGGCCAACGGCCAGAACGTGGCGTTCCTCGTGGCGCTCGCGTTCGCGGTCGCGGCATCCGCCAACCTGCCAACGATCGTGTACTCGCTCTTCTGGAAGCGCTTCACCACCCAGGGCGCGCTCTGGAGCATGTACGGCGGCCTCGCGTCGGCGATCATCCTCATCATCTTCTCGCCGGTCGTCTCGGGCTCCGAGACCTCGATGCTGAAGACCGAGTCCATCGACTTCGCGATCTTCCCGCTCTCGAACCCGGGCATCGTCTCGATCCCGCTGGCCTTCTTCCTGGGCTGGCTCGGCACGGTGCTCGACAAGCAGAAGGAGGACCCCGCGAAGCAGTCCGAGATGGAGGTGCGCTCGCTCACCGGTGTCGGAGCCGAGAAGGCGACCCAGCACTGAGAACCTCCCGGCGGCGGGAAGTCCCACCCGCCGCCGGGAACCACTTCGACGCGGCGGGAATGCCTGCCCGTGCCGCGTCGTCGATGGAACGGGCGGATGTCGCAGCAGCACGCTGCGGCATCCGCCCGATCCCGTTGGTTGAGGAGGCGCGCCAGCGCCGTCTCGAAACAGCTCAGCGCACGTCGACCTGGGCGCCCGACTTCACGTCGAGGTTCACCGAGATGTACGACGGCAGCTTGCCGGCGAGGTCGTCGCGGTACGTCTCGAGCGGTGGCAGCTCGCCGCCGGGGCTCTCGACGCCGACCGTGGCCTGGAGCCCGTTCCAGCTGACGCCCGTGACCGAGGCACCCTTCGTGCCCTCGAGCCAGTCGTTCGTGACGGAGTGCAGGGTCACGGTCCACGAGGCCACGAAGGCGATGATGAGGGAGTTCACGACGAGCGGGATCGCGACCACCGCGGTGAGCACGCCGACGATCGTGTACGCGCGACGGCGGTTCGCGTCGACGACGGCCTCGGGGTCGCGCGGGTAGCCGGCGAGGGTGAAGACGAGCGACCCGGCGATGATGAGCGCGACGACGTTCGAGAGGAACAGCATCGACGCGCCGAACGCCGCCTCGAACTGCCCCTGGCCGAGGCTCACGCCCACGACGCCGAGCGGCGGCACGAGCGAGATCGAGATCGCGACGCCGGGCAGGATGTTGCTGAGGTCGCGCCGGCACATCGCGAACGCCCCGGCGAGGCCCGTCGCGAAGGCCGCGAGCAGGTCCATCAGGGTGGGCGCGGTGCGGCTCGTGACCTGCGGGTTCGTCGTGAGCTGCTGGGGGTCGGGCACGGTGAACGAGAGCAGCACGCCGAGCACGATGACGGCGGCCATGCCCCCGGCGAGCCAGAGCACCGAGCGGCCGACGAGCGAGGCCCTGCCGGTCACGATGCCGGCGGCGATGCCGAGGATCGGCGTCGAGAGCGGGGCGATGATCATGGCCCCGATCACGGTCGCCGTGGAATCCCCGATGATGCCGGCGATCGCGATGATCGCCGACAGCACGAGCATGATGATGAACCCCGTGCGCTTCGCCCGCACGTCGCCGTGATCGAGGTCGAGCTGGTCGAGCAGTTCGACCGCCGGGTTGCGGCGGTTCGCCGGGATGAGCAGGCCTGCCACTGACGACATGCGCTGATGATCTCAGTCGAATCGAGCGGATGCCGCGGCGCAACGCCGAAGCGTGGCGCCGCGGCATCCGATCACATGTTGATCATGTGGCCCGCGAGGCCGTGGAACGCCTCCTGCAGCGCCTCCGACAGCGTGGGGTGGGTGTGCACGTTGCGGCCGAGCTCGAGGGCGCCGAGGTCCCACTTCTGCGCGAGGGTCAGCTCGGGCAGCAGCTCGGAGACATCCGGCCCGATCAGGTGCCCGCCGAGCAGCTCGAGGTGCTTCCCGTCGGCGATCAGCTTGACGAAGCCCGTGGGGTCGCCCAACCCGTGCGCCTTCGCGTTCGCGGAGAACGGGAAGGTCGACACCTTCACGTCGTACCCCTCGTCGCGCGCCTGCTGCTCGGTCAGCCCGAAGCTCGCGACCTGCGGCGCGCAGAACGTGGCTCGCGGCATCATGCGGTAGTCGCCGAGTTCCATGGTCTCTGCGCCGCCGATGGTCTCGGCCGCGACGACGCCCATCGCCTCGGCGACGTGGGCGAGCATGAGCTTCGCGGTCACGTCGCCGATCGCGAAGATGTGCGGCACGTTGGTGCGCATGAACTCGTCGATGCCGATCGCGCTGCGGTCGGTGAGCTCCACGCCGGTGGCCTCCAGGCCGAAGTCGTCGACGTTCGGCGCGAAGCCCACGGCCATGAGCACGCGCTCGACCTCGAGCGATCCGGGTTGTCCGTCGGCACCGGTGTAGGCCACGGTGACCGACGAGCCGTTGTCGGTGACCGTCTGCACCTTCGTCGAGGTGAGGATCGGCACGCCGAGCTTGCGGTACTGCTTCGTGATCTCCTTCGAGACGTCGACGTCCTCGTTGGGCAGCGCCCGGTCGAGGAACTCGATGATGGTGACGTCGACGCCGAAGTTGCGCACGATGTAGGCGAACTCCATGCCGATCGCGCCGGCCCCGATGACCGCGATCGAACGCGGGAGGTCGCGGTCCATGATCTGCGTCGCGTACGTGACGATGTTCGGCGAGAGCTCGACGCCGGGCAGCAGCTTCACCCGCGAGCCGGTCGCGATGATCGCGTTGTCGAACGTCAGGGTCTCGGTCGACCCGTCGGCCTTCGCCACGTCGATGGTGTTCGCATCGCGGAACGTGCCGCGTCCGTCGACCTCGGTGATCCCGTTCTTCTTCATCAGGTAGTGCACGCCCTTGACGCGCCCTTCGGCGACCTGACGGCTGCGCTCGTAGGCGACGCCGTAGTCGAAGCTCACCTCGCCCGTCATGCCGAACGTGGCGGCCTGCGTCGTGAAGATGTGGGCGAGCTCGGCGTTGCGCAGCAGCGCCTTCGAGGGGATGCACCCGATGTTCAGGCACACCCCGCCCCAGTACTTCTCCTCGATCACCGCCACGCGGAGACCGAGTTGGGCGGCGCGCACCGCGGCGACGTAGCCGCCGGGACCCGCGCCGAGGACGACGACATCGAAATGGCTGGTCATGGCGTTCAGCCTAGGCTCGCAGCCCCCTGGAGCGGGAGGGCATCGAGGGCAGCGGATGCCGCGGCTGCCGTCCTTCGGCGGATTCCGGACATGCACCCCGGCGGGCCTGACGGCGGGTCGGTGGCCGGGCGTACGCTCGACCGGTGAGCACCAGCACCACCCCGAGCGCCCCGGCCGGCACGGCCGCCGCGGCATCAGCTTCGTCGCAGCCGAACCGGCTGTCGACGTGGCTGCAGTTCCTCGGCATGGGCGTCATCTGGGGTGCCAGCTTCCTGTTCATGAAGGTCGCCCTCGAGGGCGTCGGCTTCACGCAGGTGGCGTGGTCGCGGCTCGTGCTCGGCGGCCTCACCCTCGGCCTCATCGTGCTCCTCATGCGCCCGCGCGTGGCGACGCCGACGGGGGAGCGCGGCCCGGTGCTGCCCAGGCAGCCGATCGTGTGGCTGCACTTCGCGGTCATCGCGATCAGCGGATGCGTCGTGCCCCACATGCTCTTCGCCTGGGCCGAACTGCACGTCTCGTCGAGCCTCGCCTCGATCTACAACGCCGTCACCCCCATCACGACGGCGCTCATGGCGACGCTCGCGTTCCGGGTCGAGAAGCTCGCCGCCGCGCAGTGGGCGGGCGTGATCGTCGGCATCGCGGGCGTCGTCGTGATCATCGGGCCGTGGCAGTACGCGGCACTCACCGGGAGCCTGCTCGGCCAGCTCGCGTGCCTCGGTGCGGCCGTCTGCTACGGCTTCACCTTCGGGTACACCCGCAAGTTCCTGAGCACCCGGCCGATCGCGCCGGCGACCTTCGCATTCCTGAACATCGGCATCGCGGGCGCGATCATGCTCGTGCTGACGCCCGTGATCGCGTGGCAGCCGGTCGAGCTCGACCTCGCGATCGTCGGCTCGCTGCTCGCTCTCGGGGTGCTCGGCACGGGCCTCGCCTACATCTGGAACATCAACGTGCTGCGTGCCTGGGGCCCGACCAACGCGTCGACGGTGACCTACGTCACGCCCGTGGTCGGCGTGGCCCTCGGGGTGCTGCTGCTCGGCGAGCGCTTCTCGTGGCACGAGCCGATCGGGGCCGTGCTCGTGCTCCTCGGCATCCTGCTCGCGCAGGGTCGCCTGCGCCTGCCGCGCCGCGCGCGGCTCGCGTCGGTCGAGGAGCGACGGCCGGTCGAGTAGCGACGAAGAAGCGTATCGAGACTCTCGCTCAGTTCAGTCGGCGCCAGTCCACCGGCATCGGAACGGCGCCCCACGCCTCGTCGGGCACCCACGGAGTCCAGTCGGCGTCGAACGGCCACGTCGCACCCTGCGCGATGGCGGTCAGCCGCTCCCCGGCGAGGCGAGCGCGTTCCGCCTCGCCAGACGACATGGCCCCGACCTCGAGGAGCCACGCGAGCTCGTCCTCGTCCTTGTACCCGACCTCCCAGGGCCCGTCGATCGGGTCGCCCTCGCCCACGACGTCGAGCGTCCAGTCCTCCGTGTCGAAACCGACGGCGGAGCGGCGCCACGGCTCCTCGAGGTTCCCGTACCACACGCTGCTCCAGTCGCGGCCGTCGTGCCAGCGCCACACGGACCACGGCTCGCCGCGGCGGTGCACTCGCACCACCGCATCGCCGTCCCAGGGGCGTGCATCGTGCGTGCCGTTCCAGTCGTCGGCCAGCACGAGTCGGCCGTTCGGCCCGTTTCCCGATCCGCCCCTGGCGCGTACCGCCGATCCGGCCGGGGTGCAGACCACCGTCAGGTCGTCGGAGTCGGCCACGACGATGCCGGCGACCGCGAACCCGACGATGGTGCCGTGCTGCCCGTACGAGTGGATGCCGCGGATCGCGACGGCCGTGCCGCGTTCGAACGGGGCGGGCTCGCTCGCGTTCCCGGAGGGCGTCTGCGGTGCATCGGCGGTCGCATCGTCTCTGAGCGTCATCCCGGGAGCCTACTCGTGGAACTCAGGGGTTGACACCCGCACGCGAGCATGGTTGGTTAGTTACACAAGTAATGAACCAACCAAGGTTCTTGCAGTAAAGGGCGGGCATGGACGAATCGCGTCCGATCTTCATCCAGATCGCAGAACAGATCGAGAACGACATCATCGACGGGTCGCTGCCGGAAGGCGGCCAGATCCCCTCGACGAACGAGTTCGCCGCGTTCCTGCGCGTCAACCCGGCCACAGCACTGAAAGGGGTGACCCGCCTTGTCGACGACGGCATCGTGGAGAAGCGAAGGGGCATCGGCATGTTCGTGACGACCGGCGCCCGCGAACGGCTCGTCGAACGCCGGCGGGCGGGCTTCGCCGCCGAATTCCTCAGACCACTCATCATCGAGGCCGAGAAGCTCGGCATCGGCATCGACGAACTCGCGGGCATGCTCCGCGCGGAAAGGATCCAATCATGACCGGCACAGTGGTGCGCGCCACCGGCCTCACGAAGCGCTACGGCTCATTCACGGCCGTCGACGCGGTCGACTTCTCCCTCGAGGAGAACCGCATCTACGGCCTGCTCGGCCGGAACGGCGCTGGCAAGACCACGATCATGCAGCTGCTCACCGGCCAGCTCTTCGCGAACGCCGGGCGGCTCGAGGTCTTCGGCCGCGAGCCGGCCGAGCACGCCGACGTGCTGCGCCGCATGTGCTTCATCGCGGAGTCGCAGCGCTACCCCGAGGACTTCACGCCGGCGCACGTCTTCAAGTCCGCCCCGTGGTTCTTCGAGCACTGGGATGCCGCGTTCGCCGAGCAGCTCGTCGCCGACTTCCGCCTCCCGGTGAAACGGCGCATCAAGAAGCTCTCCCGCGGCCAGCTCTCGGCCGTCGGCGTCATCGTCGGACTCGCCTCACGTGCCCCGATCACGTTCTTCGACGAGCCCTACCTCGGTCTCGACGCGGTCGCCAGGCACATCTTCTACGACCGGCTGCTCGAGGACTACGCCCAGCACCCCCGCACGATCGTGCTCTCGACCCACCTGATCGACGAGGTCGCGAACCTGCTCGAGCACGTGATCCTCATCGACCAGGGACGAATCCTCCTCGACCGCGATGCCGACGAAGTGCGCGGCTCCGCGACCACCGTCGCCGGGCCCCGGGCGGTCGTCGAGTCCTTCGTCGCCGACCGGCCCGTCATCGGACGGGACGGCCTCGGCGGACTGGCATCCGTCACGATCGACGGTCGTCTCGACCAGCGCGACCGCATCCAGGCGGCCGAACTCGGCCTCGAGCTCGCGCCCGTCTCGCTCCAGCAGCTCATCGTCCACATGACCGGCACCGACCTCGCCGGCTCGACCGAACAGGAGGCCGCAGCATGACCGCCGTCGCGACCGCACCCGTCGTGCGCACCGAAGCCCGCTCGCGGGCTCACGAGATCTGGCGCATCGTGCGCCTGCACACCGTCAACCCGTCGATTTTCTTCGGCATCCCGTGGATGATCCTCGGTGCCGCATGGGCGGTCTCGATCATCATCACGCTCATCATCCGGGCGGGTTCCGGCGGCGACGTGACCACCGAAGACCTCGACAACATGCGTTACAGCTGGGCCGTGCTCTCGCCGCAGTGGTACCTCGTCGCGGTCGGCGTGCAGGCGATCGCCTACACGTTCTCGTTCGCGCTCGGGTTCGGCACCACGCGCCGCGACTACTGGCTCGGCACCTCGCTCATGTTCGTGCTCACCGCGGTCATGTACGCGGTCGCGATCGCGACGCTCGTGCAGATCGAGATCGCCACCGACGGCTGGTGGCTCGGCGCGCACATGTTCGATGCCCTCTGGTACGGGCAGAACTGGCTGCTCGACTTCTACACGAGCTTCGCCTTGCAGCTCCTCGTGCTCTTCATCGGTGCGAGCATCACGACCGTCTACATGCGCTGGCGCATGCGCGGCATGATGATCCTCCTGTTCAGCACGATCGCCCTGCTGCTGGTCGCGATCGCTGCGATCACCTTGGCCGGTTCGTGGCCGTCGCTGTTCGCATGGTTCGCCGCGATCGGCATCGCCGGCGTCTTCAGCGTGGTGCTGGCCCTCGCGGTGGTTTCCGCGATCGTCGGCTACTTCGTCATCCGGCGGGCGACGCCCCGCTGATCGAGCGGGTTCACAGCCGCGGCGCGGCATCCGATGGGGGTCGGATGCCGCGCCGCATCCGTCTGCGCAGGGGCAGGCCGTCATCCGGGAGGATGACGGCGCCGTCGCGTGAATACGACGCGCGACCGACGCGCCGCACCGGGCCGCCCGGGCAGGCTCGAGGGTATGAGTTCCTTCGTGATCGAGGCATCCGGCCTCAGCAAGTCATTCGGCCAGACGCACGCGCTCGCGGGCGTCGACCTCCAGGTGCGCACCGGGGAGGCGATCGCCATCATGGGCGCCTCGGGGTCGGGCAAGACGACGCTGCTGCACTGCCTCGCCGGCATCACCCGACCCGACGCCGGCACGGTCGGCTTCCAGTCCGGCGCCGGGCGGGTCGAGGTCACGGCGCTGGGGGAGCGCGAACGCTCGCGGCTCCGCCGCGAGGCGTACGGCTTCGTCTTCCAGCAGGGGCTCCTCATTCCCGAGCTCACCGCGGTCGAGAACGTCGCGCTGGCGCTCATGCTGAACGGCATGCCGCGCGCCCGCGCCGAGGAGTACGGGCGCGGGTGGCTCGCGGCCCTCGGCCTCGCCGGCATGGAGGACCGCCGCATCGGCCAGCTCTCGGGCGGCCAGGCGCAGCGCGTCGCGATCGCGCGGGCGCAGGTGACCGGGGCATCCGTCGTCTTCGCCGACGAGCCGACCGGTGCGCTCGACTCGGCCACCTCGGCCGAGGTCATGCAGGCGCTGCTCGACTCCACCACCGGCCAGGGCCGCACGCTCGTGGTCGTCACGCACGACGCGGATGTCGCAGGCCGCTGCTCGCGCATCGTGGACATGCGCGACGGCCGCATCGTCGGCGAGCGGGTGCCAGGGGTGACCGCGTGATCGCCCGCGTCGCGTGGCTGCTCGCCCGACCGGGCACCTCCGGTGCCGCAGCGAGCCTCCTGCCCGTCACCGCCTTCGCGATCGTCACGTCGCTGCTCCTGACCGTGCTCGGCGGCGCCCAGACGTTCTGGACGTGGACCGACGACTTCGGCGTGACCTACCAGGCGCTCGCGGTCGTCGCCCTCGTGCTGCTCGTGGTGCCCCTCGCCTCGCTCGGCGGTGCGGCAGCCCGACTCTCGGCCCGTCGGCGCGACGACCGGCTCGCGACCCTGCGGCTGCTCGGCGCCACCCCCGCGACGGTGTCGGCGCTCGCCGTGCTCGAGTCCGTGGTACTCGCCGTCGCCGGCGCCCTCGCCGGCGTGGTGCTCTACTTCGCGCTCGTGCCGCTCATCGCGCTCATCCCGTTCCGCGGCGAGGCGCTCGGCATCGACGGCGTGCTGCTCGGCGTGCCCGCGCTCGCCGGCGTGGTCGCCGGGGTCGCGCTGCTCGCTGCCGGAAGCGCCGTGCTCGGCCTCCGGCAGGTCGTCATTTCGCCGCTCGGCGTGCGCACGAAGCAGGAGGCGCCGAAGCTGCACTGGCTCCGCATCGTCATCGGCATCGCGGTCATCGCGATCGCGTTCCTCATGATGAGCGTGCTGCAGGTGGCGGGTTCGATGCTGGTCATCCTCGCGATGCTCGGTGCGGCGTTCGGCGGCACCATCGCCGTCTTGAACCTCATCGGGCCGTGGGTCATCCGCCTCGTCGCGCAGTCGCAGGCGCGACGCGCGAAGACGCCGGCCCGCCTCCTCGCCGCCCGTTCCGTGCTCGAGTCGCCGAAGGCGGCCTGGCGGCAGGTCTCCGGCGTCGCGATGACGAGCTTCATGGCCGTCTTCGCCGGCACCGGCATCGCGCTGCTCGGTTCGTTCGGCGAGGCCGGCGACGTCGAGGCGATGCAGCTGTTCGCCGACATCCGCACCGGCATCCTGATCACGGTCGTCGGTTCGTTCCTCATGGTCGCGTGCTCGGTCGGCGTGAACCAGGCCGCCGGCATCCTCGACCGCGGCGAGCTCTACCGCTCGCTCGACATGCTCGGCATGCCGACGCCGACCATGGACACGGCGCGGCGCCGAGCGGTCATGTCGCCGCTGCGCATCACCGCGATCGGCTCCGCGGTGACCGCAGCCGTCGTGATGCTGCCCCTCACGGGCGCAGCGATCATCGTCGCGCCGCTCTCGCTCGCGGTCATCGCCGGTGTGCTCGCCTCCGGCATCGGCGTGGTGTGGCTGGGCCTGCTCGCGACGAAGCCGATGCTCGAGCGGGCGGCGGCGGGCTGAGCTCCTGCGGGTTGAGGAGCGCGCCGGCGCCGTCCCGAAACCCCCTCGATCGAACGAGCGGTTTCGAGACAGTCGCTTCGCTCGCTCCTCAACCCACGGAAGGGGCGATCAGGCGCGCGTCATCGTCGAGGGGTAGCCGCCATCGCCCGGGTAGACCCAGGCCCCGTCGACGACCCGGTCGTCTGCGCTGAACGTGCCCTGGAAGTACGCCGGGCTGCCCTTCGCGCCGCCCCAGATCGTGAGCACGTCGCCGATGAGCTCGTAGACGTAGTCGAGGGTGTTGCCCGCGGAGTCGTAGAAGCGCGA
The DNA here is from genome assembly GCF_001429165.1 of Agromyces sp. Root81. Classification (GTDB taxonomy): domain Bacteria; phylum Actinomycetota; class Actinomycetes; order Actinomycetales; family Microbacteriaceae; genus Agromyces. The sequence continues at coordinate 1,119,606 of NZ_LMIR01000002.1, read as the reverse complement.
GACGACGTCGGCGCCGACCGGCTCGCCGAACGGGTGCAGCCGGCCGATGACCTCGAGGCCGGTGATCCGCTCCCCGAACTGAGTGAGCTCGACGTGCTGCAGCAGGAAGTGCCCGCCCGGCATCCACTCGTAGCGCACGGTGCCTTCCGCGCCACCGGTCAGCGTCCAGGTGCCGACGAGCCGGTCGAGCGCGCGCACCTCGGGCGAGGGCTCGGGCTGCTCGCCGAGGCCGGCGGCGTCGATGTCGCTCGCGGTGACATCCTGCGCGATGTGGTCGTTCATGGTCGTTCCTCTCGTTCGCGGTGCCTCGGTCGGCGCCGTCACGGATACCTCGGAGCCGGGATCGCGTCATTGACATCCGAGCCGAGGAGTTTCGTTCGAAGAAGTTCCTCCGGTGATGTCAAGGCGGCGTCGGCCGCTCCGAGGTAGCGGTACAACACCGTTTCGAACCCATCGGGAGGACATCATGACCGCACACATCCGCAACGACGCCTCGACGTCGAGCGCTGCACCGACCGGCGCTCGCCGCGAGTCCACTCGCCGCCTCGCCGTGGCCGCCGCGCTCGCCGGCCCGCTCTTCTACGCCTCGGCGATCATCCAGATGCTCACCCGCCCCGGCTTCGATCTGCGGGTGCACCCCATCAGTCAGCTCTCCACCGGGGCGCTCGGCTGGATCCAGATCGCGACATTCGTGCTCACGGGCCTCGGCGTGATCGCCCTCGCGATCGTGCACCGCCGGGTCGTCGTCGACGGGCTCGGCCGGCGGGCGGCACCGCTGTTCATCGGCATCTTCGGCGCCGGGCTGATTGCCGCCGGCTTCTTCATCATGGACCCGCAGCTCGGATTTCCAGCCGGAGCACCCGAGGGTGTCGTCTCGATGTCGTGGCACTCGGTCGTGCACTCGACCGCGGCTGCACTCGCCTTCACGGCGCTCGCGGTCGCGTGCATCGTGCTCCTCGTGCGGGACATCCGTCGCCGGGCCCTGTGGCCCGCCATCGGCAACGGCGTGACCGCCCTGGTGCTGCTGCTGCCCGTCACCCCCGAGAGTGCGAGCGTGCAGGTCGCGCTCACCGGCGTCGTCGCCTTCACATGGACGACGGTGGTCGCGCTGAGACTCCGACGGGCCGCGTGACCCCTCGATCCCCATCATCGATTCGAATAGCGTGGCGTCGACCGCGCCGTCTGAAAGGACACATCATGAAGTTCCTCGTGCTGAGCTACACCCCGGCCGCGAGCTGGGATGCGGCGACCGCCGATGCCCCGACCGAGGAGGCGCTCGCCGCCTTCGCCGCCTACCAGGAGTTCGAAGCCGAACTGCGGGAGACCGGGGAGTTCGTGACGAGCGAAGGGCTCGGCCACCCCGCTGTGACCACCACGGTGCGCAGGACCGAGTCTGGCGTGGTCGCCACCGACGGTCCGTTCGCCGAGCTGAAGGAGGTGCTCGCGAGCTTCGCCGTGATCGACGTCGCGAGCCTCGAACGCGCGCGTGACATCGTCAGCCGAATGGTCGCCGTGCTCGGCGAACCGATGGAGATCCGCCCGATCATGGGCGACGACTTCGCCTGATGCCCGGCGACCGGGCGATCGAGCACCTGCTGCGCTCCGAGGCGCCGCAGGTGCTCGGCGCGATCGTTCGACGCTTCGGCCGCTTCGACGTGGCCGAGGACGCCGTGCAGGAGGCGCTCATCGCCGCGAGTCGGCAGTGGCCGGCCGACGGCGTTCCAACCGAGCCGCGCAGCTGGCTCATCCGCGTCGCCTACCGCAGGATGATCGACCTGCTGCGCTCCGAGCAGGCGGCGCATCGCCGGGAGGAGGAGGCCGCGGCATCCGACCCCTCGCTCTTCGACCCGACCGCGCCGGGACCGGCGGTCGTCGACCACGACGACAGCCTGCACCTGCTCGTGCTGTGCTGCCACCCCGCGCTCAGCGCGGCCTCGCAGATCGCGTTGACCCTGCGCGCCGTCGGCGGCCTCACGACGGCGGAGATCGCGCACGCCTACGGCGTCTCCGAACCGACCATGGCCGTGCGCATCAGCCGCGCCAAGCAGCAACTGAGGAAGGCCGGCGCGCGGTTCGAGCTGCCGCCCGACGGCGACCGCCGTTCCCGGATCGAGGCCGTCATGCGGGTGCTCTACCTCGTCTTCAACGAGGGGTACACCGTCAGCTCCGGCGCCGAGCTCGGACGTCGCGACCTCGCCGAGGAGGCGATCCGGCTGTCCCGGATGCTGCAGCGCATGCTGCCGGACGAGCCGGAGCCCGAGGGGCTCACCGCACTGATGCTGCTCACCGAGGCCAGACGGGCGGCGCGAACGGATGCCTCGGGCGAACTCGTGCCGATGGCCGAGCAGGATCGCGGCCGGTGGGATGCGGACCTGCTCGCGGAAGGACAGTCGCTCATCGAGCATGCGTGGCGGCGCCGCAGCGTCGGGACGTACCAGTTGCAGGCCGCGATCGCCGCCGTGCACGTCGAGGCCGCCTCAGCCGCCGAGACCGACTGGCCGCAGATCGCCGCGCTCTACCTCGGGCTCGAACAGCTCGAACCCACCGCTCCCGTGCGACTCTCGCGGGTGGTCGCCGTCGCCCATGCCTACGGCGCGGAGCGCGGGCTCGCCCTGCTCGGCGACCTCGACCGGGCGCACGGCCTCTCGGAGGACCCGCTCGTGAGCGGCCGGGTGCGTGCGGTCCGCGCTCATCTCCTGGGACGCGCAGGCGACCACGAGCTCGCCGGCGAGGAGTTCAGGGCCGCCGCGGCGATGACCGGCAACCTCATCGAGCAGCAGTACCTGGAAGACCGGGCCGTGCGGATGGAAGTACGCTCGAAGCATGAGTGACGGGTCCTTCGACGAACGTGATGCCGCGATGAGCGAGCTGCTCGGTATCCGATCCAGCATCGACAACATCGACGCGGCCCTCATCCACCTGCTCGCCGAGCGCTTCAAGTTCACGCAGCAGGTCGGCCGGTTGAAGGCGACCCACGGGCTGCCGCCGAGCGACCCCGACCGCGAGCGGCGTCAGATCGCCCGGCTGAGAAACCTCGCGATCGACGCGCACCTCGACCCCGCCTTCGCCGAGAAGTGGTTCAACTTCGTCGTCGCCGAGGTGATCCAGCACCACGAGGAGCTCGCCAACGGCGCGGGTGCGCCGGGCACCGTCGACGAACTGTGAGCCCGGAACTGTGAGCACAGCGCGGTGAGCTGGTACCCGACGGCCATGCCGTCGCAAGCGGGCAAGCGGTACCTCGTGACCGGCGCGAACGCCGGGCTCGGCTTCTTCACGGCGGCGCGGCTCGCCGGCGCGGGCGCGCACGTCGTGCTCGTCGGGCGCAGCCCCGAGCGGCTCGAGGCGGCGATGGCCGCGATCCGCGGCGCGCGCCCCGAGGCATCCGTCGAACCGCTCGTCATCGACGTGGCCTCGCTCGACTCGGTTCGGGCCGGCGCCGCCCGCCTGCTGCACCGGCCGCCGCTCGACGGCGTGGTGACGAACGCGGGCATGGTGCACACGCCGGGCGCGCGGCTCGAATCGCCCGACGGCAACGAGCTCGTGCTCGCGACGAACGTGCTCGGCCACTTCGCCCTGCTCGCCCGGCTGCTGCCGCACCTCGCGCCGGGCGCGCGCATCGTCGCGCTCGGCTCGCTGTCGAGCCGGCTCTCGACGTTCCGCGTCGACGACCTGCAGCTCGAGCGCGGCTACGACTTCTGGCGGGCCTACGCCCAGTCGAAGATCGCGGCGCAGGTGCTCGCCTTCGAACTCGACCGGCGACTGCGGGCGGCGACCGTGCCCACTCGACCGGTACCGGTCTCGAGCCTCGTCGCCCACCCGGGCTACTCCATCAGCGGCAGGACCCCGCGCGTGCCGGGGGTCAACGAGCCGACGGCCGGCGGCCGGTTCGCCGACGCGCTGCAGGCGGCGTGGGCGCAGGGCAAGCATCGCGGCGCCGAGGTGACGCTGCACGCGCTCACGGCACCCGGCGTCGAGGGCGGCCAGTTCTGGGGCCCGCGCTGGTCGACGAAGGGCGAGCCGACGCTGCAGCGTCCGACGCGCACCTCGACGGATGCCGCGATCGGCGCCCGCTTCTGGGCGTTCGCCGAAGACGCCACCGGCACCGAGTTCAGGGTCAGGGCATGAGCGAGCCGGCGGAGCGACCGCCGCTCTTCGCGCGGCCGAAGTTCCGGCGCATCCTCTCGCGCATCGTCGTCGCCGTCGGCATCGTGCTCGCCCTGGTCGGCGTCGTCTCGGCCCGCTACGGCTGGCTCTTCGCGGGCATCATCATCGTCGGCCTCGGAGCCGCGATGGGTCCGGCGCGCATCCGCCGCTGACGCGTCCCGCTCAGCCGAGCACGACAGTCGTCGGCACCGGGTTCGCGAAGAGGTCGAGCACCGGGCAGTGCGCGTCGACGGTCTCGCGGAGGGTCTCGTAGCGCTCGTCGCTCTCGGGGCCGTGCAGCTTCACCGTGAGGCGCACCTGGTTGAAGCCCGCGCGCACGGACTCGTCGATGCCGAACAGCTTGCGCGCGTCGAGGTCGCCCTCTGCCGTGATCTCGATGTCGTCGAGCTGGATGCCGAGTGCGCCGGCGTACAGCCGGTAGACCACGATCTGACAGGAGATGAGCGCCCCGAGGGCGTACTCGACCGGACTCGCGGCGACGTCGTCGCCGGCGAGGGCGGCGGGTTCGTCGACCTCGAAGCGGTGGCGGCCGGCGGTGATCGCGCTCGCGACAGCGCCGGTGCCGCGGCCGGTCACGGTGTACGTGAGGTGGGCTGCGTCGGGGTTGCGCTCGATGCGGTCGGCCCACGAAGCGCCGGCTGCGGCGAGTCGTTCCGCGCGTTCTGCGGGCGGGAAAGCGGTCGTGGCGGTGTCGTCCAGGAGGGTCATGTCCGAACGATACGGGCGGGCGGAGGGCGGCTGCTCGCCGCGGCGTCACCTGGCGCAACGCATCGTCACACGACGAGGAGTCGGGCGCGGGTGCGCGCCGTCCGAGAACGCCGTGCGCGGTTCACCTGCCGGTAACCATGCCGCCGCCCGGCGTTGGCGGCCGCTGCCTACGTTGGGCCAACGGAACACACAGCATGCGCCTGCACCGGGCGCAGCGGTCACGAAAGGTTTCCGATGAAGCTCAACACCAAGGCCTGGCCCGCGATCGCCGCGGCGGCCCTGCTCGCCGTCGGCCTCGCCGCATGTTCGTCGCCCTCCGCGGCCGACGACTCCGCAGCTGATGCCGCTGAGGCGAAGTTCGCCGTCGACGAGAACACCCTCGTCTTCGGCGTCGTGCCCGACTCGGTCGACACCGAGACGAACTACCAGCCGCTCATGGACTACATCGCGCAGGAGACCGGCAAGACGGTCGAGTACCACGAGTCCACCGATTACGCAGCGCTCATCGAAGCCGCCATCGCCGGCAAGATCGACGTCGCCTCCTTCTCGGGGTTCACCTACGTGACCGCGACGAACAACGGCGCCGCGATCACCCCGATCTCCTCGATCATCACCGAGGAGGGCCAGGAGCCCGGCTACTTCTCGCAGGCGATCGTGCCGAAGGGCAGCGACATCACCGACCTCGCCGGGTTCAAGGGCAAGAAGGTCTGCTTCGTCGACCCGTCGTCGACCTCGGGCTACCTCTTCCCGAGCTACAACCTGCTGAACGAGGGCATCGACCCCGAGGCCGACGTCACGCCGGTGTTCGCGGGCAAGCACGACGTCTCGGTCACCAAGACCGGTGAGGGCGTCGAGTGCGAGGCCGGTTTCGCCGAGGACAGCGAGGTCGCCAAGAGCGACAAGGTCGAGATCATCGCCGAGACCATGGTGCCCGGCGCCCCGATCGTCGTCTCCGACACCCTGCCCGAGGAACTGCGTACCCAGCTCGCCGACATCCTCGGCGAGGTCACGATCGACGAGATCATCGCCTCGGGCATCGACAGCGCCGACACCGACGCGTTCCGCAGCGTGTTCTTCGCCACGTCGCCCGTCGACGACGAGTACTACGACACCATCCGCGACATCTGCGAGAAGACGAACGCGGAGCAGTGCCAGGGCTGATGCCCCGGTACTGACCAGGGTCGAAGAACGCACGAACACGGAACACGGAGCACCCCATGAGCACGCCAGCCGGCAACGAGGATCCAGTCGTCATCGAGGTCTCCGGACTCACGAAGGAGTTCGGCCGCACCGTGGCGCTGCAAGGGGCGTCGCTCACGGTCGCGCGGGGGGAGATCGTGGTGCTCCTCGGGCTCTCGGGCTCGGGCAAGTCGACGCTGCTGCGGCACCTCGACGGGCTCGAGACGCCGACCGCAGGCTCCGTGCGCGTGCTCGGCCAGGAGGTGCCGCGCCTGACGGGGCGGCACCTCCGGGCCCTTCGCAGCCGCATGGGCTTCGTCTTCCAGCAGTTCGACCTCGTGCCCTCGCTCACGGTGCTCGAGAACGTGCTCACCGGCGCGCTCTCCGAGCTGCGCGGGCCACGGCTCGGGCTCTGGAGCTACCCGCGGCGTCTGAAGCTCACGGCGCTCGGCCATCTCGACCGGGTCGGTCTGCTCGACCGTGCCTACCAGCGCGCCGACACCCTCTCGGGCGGCCAGCAGCAGCGGGTCGCCATCGCGCGCGCCCTCATGCAGGACCCCGAGATCCTCCTCGCCGACGAGCCGGTCGCCTCGCTCGACCCCGAGTCGAGCGAGCAGGTCATGTCGCTCATCCGCGAGATCGCGATGGACGCGGGCCTGACCGTCGTCTGCAGCCTGCACCAGGTCGACCTCGCCCTCTCGTGGGGCGATCGCATCGTCGGGCTCCGCCACGGCGAGGTCGTGCTCGACACGCCCGCCGAAGGCCTCTCCAAGGCCGAGGTCATGGAGATCTACGGCCGGGTCGCCACATCGACCACCGAACTCGAGGCGATCGAGGTCGAGCTGGCGGATGCCGCGGCCGACGCCGCCGCCGAGACCCGCCTCGCGGACGGCGCGCTGCGGACATGAGCCTCGCCACCGCGACGCCGACCCCGTCGGCTCCGCCGCCATCACCCTCGATCGCCGAACGGGCGCCCCGTCGCCGCCTCTCGCCGGAACGGATCGCGGCGACACTGACGCTCGGCGCGATCGTCGTGGCATCCGTCATCGCCCTCGCCGACTCGGGCATCTCGATCCCGAGCATGATCGAGAGCTGGGGCAACGCCGAGCGGTTCTTCGCCCGCGTCGGCCCGATCACCTTCCCCGAGCCGGGGGAGCTTCTCTACCTGACCGCCCTCACGATCGGCCTCGTGCTCTGCGGCACGCTGCTCGCCGCGGTCATCTCGGTGCCGGTCGCCTACCTCGCCGCGTCGAACACGACGCCGGGGCCGGGCTGGCAGGCATTCGGCCGCTTCGTCACGGTGCTGACCCGCGCGATCCCCGATGTCGTGCTCGCGATGGTCTTCGTGCTCATGTTCTCGCTCGGCTCGCTGCCCGGCATCCTCGCGATCGGCATCCACTCGGTCGGCATGATCTCCAAGCTCTTCGCCGACGCGATCGAGCAGATCGACGAGGGCCCGCGCCGCGCCATCCGCGCCGCCGGCGGTTCGAAGCTCCAGGAGTTCACGAGCGGCATCCTGCCGCAGGTGCTGCCGTCATGGGTCGCGACCGTGCTGCACCGCAACGACATCAACCTGCGCGGATCGGTCGTGCTCGGCTACGTCGGCGTCGTCGGGCTCGGCCACGACATGTCGTTCGCCTTCAAGTCGCTGAACTACTCGCTCGGCCTCGGCATCGCGATCGTGATGTTCGTGCTGTGCGTCGTGATGGAGATCATCTCGAGCGTCGTGCGCCAGGCCATGCTCGGTGGGGCGCCGTCGGGTCGGGGCCTCGGCGACCGGGTCGTGCGCGGCGTGCAGAACGCACGCCGGCGAGCGGATGTCTCGGGCACGCGCAGCGCCACCGCGGGTGCAGAGCCGGCGGGGTCTCGAGACGCGTCCTCCCCCGTCGGGCGCTCCTCGACCAGCGGGAGTGCACAGCTCGAAGCGGCGCTCCGCCGCCCGTGGGACGCCGTGCGGATCCGTAACACCGTGTGGGGCTGGATCGCCCTCGCGGTTGTCGTCGGCAGCGTGCTCGTGTGCAACATCCAGTGGGGCGACCTCATCACCTTCTGGGCGAAGGTGCCGGCGATCGCCGTGCAGTTCTGGCCGCCGAGCTTCGGCAACTACGACGCCGCGACGATGTTCGGGGCGATGCTGCAGACGATCGGCATCGCGCTCGCCGCGACCCTGCTCGCCTTCGTCGTCTCGGTGTTCGTCGGCTCGCTCGCCGCCCGCAACGTCGCCCCGAACGCCGCGGTGCGCACGTCGATGCGACTGCTGCTCGTCGTGATCCGCGGCATCCCCGAGGTGATCCTCGCGATCGTGCTCATCGTCATCACCGGCCTCGGCAGCCAGGCCGGCACGCTCGCCCTCGCCTTCGGCGGCATCGGCCTGCTCGGCAAGCTCATCGCCGACTCCTTCGAAGAGGTGAAGTCCGGCCCTGAGCGGGCGCTGCGCGCGACCGGCGCGAGCCGCGGGCAGGTGTACGCCTCGGCGACGCTGCCGCAGGGCATGCGGGCGCTCATCGGCCACAGCTTCTACCTGCTCGACACCAACATCCGCGCGGCGACGATCCTCGGCATTGTGGGCGGCGGCGGCATCGGCTACTACCTGCTGAACGCCGGGCAGGGCTCGAACTACGCGGTCGTGACCGCGATCGTGCTGATGATCCTCGTCACGGTGCTGATCGTCGAGGGCCTCGCCATGTGGATGCGGCGGGTGTTCCGATGAGCCCGATGAGCGCCGGCGCGGCCGGCTTCGACGTCGCGGTCGTCGGCTCGGGCATCGTCGGCCTCGGCGCCGCGCTCGCCGCCCACCGGCGCGGGCAGCGGGTCGTCGTGATCGAGCGGGGCAGCGAGCCCTCCGGGGCATCCGTGCGCAACTTCGGTCACCTGTGCTTCACACCGCAGGCGGGGCTCGCCCGCGAGTTCGCCCTCGCCTCGCGCGAACTGTGGCTCGGCCTCGCCCGCGACGCCGGCGTCTGGCTGCGGGAATCGGGCACCCTCGTGGCCGCCCGCCGCGACGACGAGTTCGCCGTGCTCCGCGATCTCGCCGCCTCTCGTGGCGAGGAGGTCCAGCTGCTCACGGCCGCCGAGGCCGACGAGCGGATGCCGCTCGCCCCGGGCACGGCCGTCGGCGGCGCGTTCCTTCCGCGCGACCTGCAGGCGAACCCCCGCCAGGCCGTGGCCGCGCTCGCGGCGCACCTCGAGCGCGGGGGCGTCGAGTTCCGTCGCCGCACCGCGGTCGGCGCCGTGCGCCCCGGCCGCGTCGAGACGAGCCGCGGCCCGATCGACGTCGGCCGCGTCGTCGTCGCGGTGAACCACGACATCGACCTGCTCTACCCCGAGGTCGCCGAGCGGCACGGCATCGTGCGCTGCGCGCTCGACATGATGCGGGTCTCCGCCGAACTGCGGATGCCGCTGACCGCACCGCTCCTCACCGGGTGGTCGCTCGTGCGCTACGGCGCCTTCTCGGCGACTCCGGCTGCGGCCGCTCTTCGGGAGCGGCTGCACGCCGAGCGGCCCGACCTCGCCGCCCTCGACCTGAACCAGATGTACACGCGGCTGCCCGACGGCACCCTCATCGTCGGCGACACCCACTCGCGCGGCGAGACGGTGACGCCCTTCCAGGCCGAGTTCGCCTTCGAGTCGCTCGTCGCCGAGGCCCGTTCGCTCTTCGGCATCGACGAGCTGCGCGTCGTCGAGCGGTGGCAGGGCGTCTATGCGAGCGCACCCGACGACTTCCTCATCGAGGAGGTCGAGCCCGGCGTGCACCTCGCAAGCGCGACCACCGGCATCGGCATGACGACCGGGCTCGGGCTCGCCGACCACGTCGTCGCGGGATTCACCGGCGAACACCCGGCACTCACGACCACCCTGCAGAAAGGCGCATCATGACCTCCACCACCACCGGCCTCTCCGCCGACGAACTCGCCGAGCGCGACGAACTGGTCGAGCAGACGGAGACCGGCGAGGTCGACCTCCGTGCGCTCTCCGCCGATCAGCTCGACGAACGACTCGACGACCTCGAAGACGAAGACGACGCCGACTTCGACGACGAGGACTCCGGCGACATCGAGCTCATCGTGCTCGACATGGCCGGCACGACCGTCGCCGACGACGGCGTCGTCGAGCGGGCGTTCGCCCTCGCGGCCGAGCGCAGCGGCATCGCCACCGGCGAGGCCTTCGAGAGCGCGCTCGAGTACGTGCGCGACACGATGGGCCAGTCGAAGATCGAGGTCTTCCGGGTGCTCGCCGACGATGATGAGGATGCAGCGCAGCGTGCGAACTCGGCCTTCGAGGGGGCGTACGCCGAGCTCGTCGCGAGCGAGGGCGTCGCCGAGATCGCGGGTGCGGCCGACGTCATCAGGGAGTTGCGGGGCGCCGGGGCATCCGTCGTGCTCACCACCGGCTTCTCGCCGGAGACCCGCGACGCGATCATCGACGCGCTCGGCTGGCACGAGCTCGCCGACCTCGTGCTGTCGCCGGCCGACGCCGGCCGGGGCCGTCCGCACCCGGACCTGCCGCTCACCGCGCTGCTGCGCACCGGCGCGAGCGCGGTCGACGCGATGGTCGTCGTCGGCGATACTGTGAGCGATGTCGAGTCGGGCGTCAACGCGGGCGCCGGCTTCGTCGTCGGCGTGCTGAGCGGTGCCCATGACCGCGACGCGCTCGAGGCGGCCGGCGCCGACGCCGTCATCGACAGCATCGTCGAGCTGCCCGCGCTGCTCGGCCTCCGCGGCGAGTAGGGGCCCGCGATGCACACCGTCGTGCGGGTCGGCGAGCTCGACGTCATCGTGAAACCCTCGCCCGTGGCGATGGTCTGGTACGAACCGGGCCGACCGCACGAGGCGCTCGCGGCGCCGGGGGTGCGGCTCGCCGAAGGCGAGGCGCTCGTCGAGGTCGAACTCGCGACGATCTGCGGCTCCGATGTCCATACGGTGAGCGGTCACCGCTCCGCGCCCGCCCCGCTCGTGCTCGGGCACGAGCAGGTGGGGCGGGTCGTCGCCGTCGGTGAGGGCGCGGTGCGGGCCGACGGCGAATTGCTCGGGCTCGGCGACCGCGTCGTCTGGTCGGTCACGGTCAGCTGCGGCGACTGCGACCGGTGCCGACGGGGCCTCACGCAGAAGTGCCGCACGCTCGCGAAGTACGGGCACGAGCGCGTGCACCGCGGCTGGGAGCTGTCGGGCGGGTTCGCCACGCACGTGCAGTTGCGCGCCGGCACCGCGACTGTGCGCGTCACCGAGGCGCTGCCCGCGGCCATCGCGGCGCCCGCGTCGTGCGCGACGGCGACGGCGGTCGCCGCCCTCGACGCCGCCGCGGCGACCGTCGATCTCGACGGCGCCCTCGTGCTCGTGACCGGGGCCGGCATGATCGGACTCTCCGTCGCGGCGATGGCCATCGAGGCCGGCGCCGTCGTCGTCGTCGCAGATCCGGATGCCTCGCGGCGCGAGTTCGTGCGCCGACTCGGCGCCGTCGCTGCCGACCCGCTCGCCCGCGGCGCCTCGCCCGAACGTCTCGACGCCGTGCTCGCCGGTCTCGAAGCCAGAGGGCTCCGCGAGGTGCTCGTGGCCGTCGAGGCATCCGGCACCGCCGCGGCCGTGCGCACGGTGCTCGACGTCGTGGGGGTCGGCGGTGTCGCCGTGCTCGTCGGCAGCGTCTCACCGGGGTCGGAGGTGAGCCTCGACCCCGAGACCGTCGTGCGACGGCTCGTCACGGTGACCGGGGTGCACAACTACACGGCCGGGCAGCTCGAGCGCGCCGTCGAGTTCCTCGAACGTTCGTGGCAGTCGCTGCCGTTCGACGAACTCGTGGGTGCGACGCATCCGCTCACCGAACTCGACCTCGCGCTCGAGGAGGCCGCGACCGGCCTGCATGTGCGGGTCGGGGTGGCGCCGGGCCGCCGGCCGATCTGATCGGAAATTCCGGGGCCCCTCACGAGTTGGGAGACGTAGGCTGATCGAATCATGCGCGTGATCAGTTACAACCTCCGCAAGCACCGGGCGAGCGGCGAGCTCGTCGGCATCGTCGAGCGCTACTCGCCCGACATCCTGTGCCTGCAGGAGTGCGACACGCAGGACCTGCCGCAGCAGATCCACGACCTGCAGCTCGCCGACGCGACCCAGCGCAACCGGCTCGGCCTCGCGCTGTACTACGACGCCGAGCGGTTCCGAGCTGTGCGCATCCAGGCGTTCGCGCTCAAGAAGTCGTTGCACGACCGGCTGCTGCAGCCAGCCCACGAACGCCTCATCGGCGTGCGCCTCTTCGACAACGAGGCGCAGCGCGAGCTCATCGTCGCCTCGTTCCACGCCGCGCCGCTGACGGCGCTGAACTCGCTGCGACGGCACCAGATCAAGTCGGCGCTCGGCGAACTCCAGTTCCTCGGCCCGGGCCTGCCGACGCTCATGGTCGGCGACTACAACTACCCGATCTTCAAGGAGAGCCTCGGCGAGAAGGTGCGCGACTCGGGCTACGACCTGACGCTCAGCGACAAGCGCACCTACACGCGGTACAAGTTCTTCCGGGGGCACTTCGATCTGGCGACCTCGGTCGGGCTCGACATCGCCGGCGTCGAGACGCTCGCGCGCGGGTCATCCGATCACATGCCGATCCTCGTCGACGCCGACTACAGCGTCGTGGTGCCGGCGAGCGCGCCGTGATCGGTCGCGAGCTCGCACTCGCACTGCGGGAGGCCGGGCTCGCGTGGAACCCGGAGTCCGGCGACCGGTTCCAGCTCCATGTGCCGGGGTCCGTCGAGGCCGAGGTCGAGGCCGAGGTCTTCACGGTCAGCGAGATGACGATCGAGCCGCAGGAGTTCCCGACCGACACGATCCTCGGCTTCAATGGCACGACCGAGTGGGCGCTCGACTCGGTCTCGGTCGGCGACGCGGTGTGGCTGCCTCGCGAGGACCAGCTGCGGGAGCTGCTGCGCGGGGCGTTCCGTGCGCTCCGGCGCCTCGACGACGCGTTCGAGGTCGAGATCGAGCTCGGTGGCCAGAGCCGCCGTTTCGAGCATCCCGACGTCGCCGAGGCGTACGGCCTCGCCCTGCTCGAGCTGATCGAGCGATCGCGATGACGGATGCCGCGGCGCCCGGGCCTGCCGCGTCGGCCGAGCCGGCCGTCCTGCAGGCGCTTGCCGCTGCCGCGTCGGCTGCCGCAGCGGAACTCGGCCGGCACGCCGCCCGAGACGAGGCGCTCGCCGAATACGTGCCCGAGCGACGCACCCTCGGCATCCCGCGTGCTGCACGGATGACCCCGCTCGGTCGCGTCTGGCGGCTCGGGGTGCTGCTCGTCGACGCCGACGGCCGGCTCTTCGCGACCGGCCGTGTGGTGCGCGCCGAGCGCCCTGCGCGACGGAGCACGCCCGCCGCGGCGATCGCCGAGCAGCGCGCCTATCGGGCCGCCGCGGTGAAGGGCGGCTTCGCCGAGGGCGAGACCGTGAACTTCGACGCGTCGCCCGTCGACCCGGCCGAACTCGTTCGGTCCGGGGCATCCGGCCCGCTCGTGGTCGTCGGCGACGAACTGTTCGTGCGCTGGAGCCCGGCCCAGCCCGACGCGCTCACGCCGCTCGACCGCTACCTCGCCGACCGGGTCGAACTGCTCGCGAACCCGCCGTCGGGCGCCTAGGCTTCCGCGATCGGGGCTCGTTTGCTAGGGTCGACGATCGTGTCCTGCAATTACACGGCAATGATCATTCGGCCCCGCACCGCCTGAGGCGGAGCGACCGAACCTTTCATCCGTCCCTCCGCCTCGGCCAATGACCCTGGCCGCGGTGCCGCTTCGGCGCGCCCGGCTGACGATCCTCGCCAGCGGAGTTCTCATTGCGTACACACATCCCTTCCTCTCTTCCGTTCTCTTCTTCTGCTTCCCGTTCCGGTCGATCCGCCCGTTCCCACCGGGCATCGAATCCGGCCTCGGCGCTCGCCCGGCCGCCGGCGGCCGGCGGCCGCCACGAGCTCGGCCAGAACTTCCTGGTCGACCGCCGCGTCGTCGACCGGTTCGTCGCGCTGACGGCCGCCACACGCGGCCCGATCGTCGAACTCGGCGCCGGCAGCGGCGCGATCACGCGCGAACTCGCGGCGCTCGGCCGGCCGCTCTCCGCGCTCGAGATCGACCGTCGGCGAGCCGACGCACTCCGTCGTGAGTTCGGGGACGATCCCCATGTGACGATCGTGGAGGCCGACGCCCTCGCGTGGCGGTATCCCTCCGATCAGCACGCGGTCGTCGGCAACGTGCCCTTCCACCTCACGACGGCGATCATGCGCTCCCTCCTCGCTCGGGGAGGCTGGACCGATGCGATCCTGCTCACGCAGTGGGAGGTGGCGCGGCGGCGCTGCGGCGTCGGCGGTTCGAGCCTGCTCACCGCGCAATGGGACCCGTGGTTCTCGTTCCGGCTGCACGAGCGCGTGCCGGCGCGTGCGTTCAAGCCGGCACCGTCGGTCGACGGCGGTGTCTTCACGATCGAGCGGCGGCAGGAGCCGCTCGTCGCACCCGCCGACCGCGGCGTCTACCAGGCGTTCGTCGCCGAGGTGTACCGGGGCCGTGGCCGGGGGCTCGCTCAGATCCTGCGCCGGACCTCCCGGCCGTTGAGCGCCGATCGTGCCGCTGCGCTGCTGCGCACCGTCGGGGTCGCCGCCGACGTGCTGCCGAGCCGGCTCACCGGGCCGCAGTGGGCCGCGCTCTGGGCGGGGGTGCGCGGCGACCGAGGGGCTGTAGTCGTCGGTGACCGGTGAGAACGCGTCTGTTCCGACATCCGCCGTCGAGCCGTCGACCGTGATGCGACCGGTGGCACCCTGGTGCAGGCCGCCGCCGTCGTAGTCGAACTCGAACACGATCGAGTGCGCACCCGGTGAGAGCGGTGCGGATGCCTCGACCGAGTACTCCTCCCTGGCGAGCCAGTTGTAGACGTACTTCGGCCGGCCGTCCTTGAGGTAGAGGCTCCATCCTCCGGTGAAGCCCGCCTGCGAGAGGATGACTCCGGTGCCCCCGCCCTTTCTCCGCCGCACCTCGCGGCCGGTGTCAGCGGAGCGGTCTCGTTCGCTGCTGCGCTCCATGGGCGTCGCCGCCGAGGTGCTGCCGAGCCGGCTCACCGGGCCGCAGTGGGCAGCGCTCTGGGCGGGGGTGCGCTCGGCTCCCGAGGGTCTCGGGTGAGGCGGATGTTTTCCTTTTGGGGATCCCCAACGAGCTCACGAAGTGATGGCGCTCGGGACCGCCGTGTGAGACGGTCGTGTGACGGTCGGTGGTTCGAAACGTTCAGGAGGCAGTTGTGCGCTCATCTGTACCCATTCCCGGCGATCCTTGGCCACACGACATGATGATCACCGTCGACGACAATCCCGTCTCGCTGGTCGAGCTGCTCTGGATTCGCGAAGCTTGGGGACTGCAGCCTCGCCGAAATGATGATCATCCGCCGCTGCTCGTCGACTCACCCGGCTTGCCGATGAACGACGACGAGGAGTTCGATATCGGAGTTTGGGAAGCAGCTTGGCCGGACATCTGGACAGCCGTTCTCCGCCACGCGGGCGAGGAGCGTGATCCTGGACTGTTGGACGCCGTTCGCAGCACGGCCGACAACTCCGCCGAACGAGCGGACCTGATCGCACAGATCACCGGCCCATCCTGGCGTGACCGGTTCGGTGGGGCCGGCCTCGACGAGCTGTATCAGGCCTGGACCGCCTCGAGATTCCGAGAGCGGGTCGCGCGTCCCCACACGTCGTTCGAGGACCAGCCCGAGCGCCGGTCGCTTGATGCTCTGACCGTCGCATGGCGGAGCGGTCTTACGAAGATCGTGACGATTCCGTGCCGCGGTGAGTTCGCGAGGACGATCGGAGAGCACACGCTCCTCACGACCGATGCGACTCGCTCCGACGTCGACACGTACAGCGCAGCCCTCCGGCAGTTCGGATAGCCCGGACCAGCTGAGTCGAATGTAGGTCCGCGTCGAGGAGCTGCGGAGGCTGTCGGCTACCGGAGGTCGCGGCTGATTCGGATGCCGAAGGGGTGCGGCCCGGCGGCGAACCACACGATGGAGCCGACGAGGGGGAAGCAGATCACCGCGATCACCCACACCCAGCGCTCGAGCTCGTTCAGCTCGTCGGACCGGAGGATCTGTGACACGACCCAGACGATGACGGCGAGGTAGCCGACACCGACGATGATCGCGAGGAGATTCCAGCCGAAGATGCCGTCCACCGTCTTGCTCCGTTCGCCGGGGTCGTACGAGTGCGTGCCGACCTGTGGTCGACAGGCTACCCCTCAGGCTCCGCCAGATGCAGGCTCGGTGAGCTTCACGACGAGTCGGTCGATCGTGCCCGTGAATGCGTTGTCCCATGGGTCGTAGTCATCGGTGACCGGCGAGAACGCGTCTGTTCCGACATCCGCCGTCTCGCCGGCGAGTGAATAGACCGCGCCCATCGTGCGGTCGATGCGCCCCTCGGCGACGGGCGAGCCGTCGACCGTGATGGTGCAGGCTGCTCCGATGCACGTACGAGAATCGGAGGATGGCAACAGCACCCGGTGACTTCGTTCTCACGATGGATGAGCTGCGCGTCGTCACCCGCTTCGCGGCAGAGGCCGCCGACACGATACTGCCGGCTTTCGAAGCCGAGGCGCCGGGCGACTCACGTCCGCGTGCAGCTCTGGCTGCAGCGCTGAGCTTCGCGGACGGGGGACCACGAACCAACCTCCAACGGACGGCAGCGTTCGCCGCGCACCGGGCGTCGAAGGAAGCATCGAGCGAAACAGCTCGACTCGCGGCACAGGCGTGCGGGGATGCGGCCGCGGCGTCGTACCTTCACCCGATCGCGAAAGCGACGCAAGTCGGCCACATCCTGCGTGCGGCGTCGTGCGCAGCACGGGTTGCCGAACTGCAGGCGGGCGGTGATGAGAACGCGGCAGTCGGTTCGATCGACGCAGCGGTTCGGCGGGCGAGCCCCACCCTGCTCGATGTGCTGAACCGGTACCCGCTCGCACCGGCCGGGAGCGGCAGACTCTCGCAGATCATGAGCACACTCGATGCCTCCCTGAGGAGCCGGACCTAGGTCGAGGTTGCGTTCTACGCGTCACCCGTGCCGCGCTCCGAGCCCTGCGACTCCTGCTCCTGGATGGACTCGATGATCGAGTCCTGCAGGCCCCGCTGGCCCGTGTGCAGCTCCTGGTACTTCTCGCCGGCGCTCATGAGCGGCCCGAGGGCGTGCCGCAGGCGCGAGCGGATGCCACGCGGCGCGCGGATCCACCTCACGACGATGCCGATCACGATCACGAGCGCGAATGCCGCGACCGGCACCCAGACGAGGGCGAGCGGCCACGATTCGGGGGTCACGCTCAGAACCCGTACGGCGTGATGGGGGAGAGGTGGCCGTCGCGCAGCGCCTCGAGCACGGCGAGCTCGTGCGGCACGACCGGGTCGGGCAGGGCGTCGAGCGGGAACCAGCCGAGTTCGGCCGCCTTGTCCTCCATCGGGCGCGGCTCGCCCCGCCACTCGCGCGCGCTGACGAACACGTCGATGCGTTCCTCGATCGCCCGGTGCGGCGCGCCGCCGGTGCGGTGCATGACCGTCAGCACCGTGAGCGCCGTCTCGTCGAGTTCGACGCCGAGCTCCTCACGGGTCTCGCGGGCCGCCGCGGCGAGCAGCGACTCGCCCTGCTCGACGTGCCCCGCGGCTCCGCACGCCCAGTACTCGTCGAAGTAGCCGGTGCCGCGGCGGAGCTGCAGCAGCACCTCGTCGCCGCGGCGCAGCACCACGTAGGCGGCCGGGATGATCGCGAAGCGGCCGTGCGATGCCGCATACGCCTCGGTGTACGACTCGGTGGGCGCCGCGGCTGCGGCACCTACCGGTGTCACGTCATCGGTCATGGCCGCGGCATCCGCTCGTCGGGCTCGTGTTCTCAGTACCCGACGATGGGTCCGAACGCGTCGGCGAGCGGCGCGCGGTTCACACCGCGCAGCTCATCGATCGACACCGTGAAGAGTCCCTGCACCTCGAGGGCGCCCGAGGTGGCGTCGGTCACGCCGATGCGGCGCACCGGGTAGTCGCGTCCCTCGCAGAGGCCGCGGAACTTCACGTCGTCTTCACGCGGCACCGTCACGATGACGCGGCCCGTCGACTCGGAGAAGAGCGCGGTGGCGAGGTCGATGCCGGCGTCGCCGGCGACCTCGTCGAGCACGACGCGAGCGCCGAGGCCGAAGCGGCCGACCGCCTCGGCGAGGGCGATCGCGAGGCCGCCGTCGGAGAGGTCGTGCGCCGAGTCGATGAGGCCCTCGATCGCCGCCGCGTTGAGCAGCTCGGCGAGGCGCTTCTCACCGGCGAGGTCCACGGCCGGCGGGCGACCGCCGAGGTGGCCGTGCACGACGCCGGCCCACGCGGAGCCGTCGAGCTCGAGCGCGGTGTCGCCGAGGAGGTAGATGTTGTGGCCGTCGTCCTGCCAGCCCGAGGGGATGCGGCGGGCGACGTCGTCGATCACGCCGAGCACGGCGATCACGGGCGTCGGGTGGATCGGCACGTCGCCGGTCTGGTTGTAGAACGAGACGTTGCCGCCCGTGACGGGGATGCCGAGCTCGAGGCATCCGTCGCTGAGGCCCTCGACGGTCTCGGAGAACTGCCACATGACCTCGGGGTTCTCGGGGGAGCCGAAGTTCAGGCAGTCGGAGACGGCGGCGGGCACCGCGCCGGAGACGGCGACGTTGCGGTACGCCTCGGCGAGGGCGAGCTTCGCACCCTGGCGCGGGTCGAGCTGCGAGTAGCGGCCGTTGGCGTCGGTCGCGACCGAGACGCCGAGGCCCGACTCCTCGTCGACGCGCACCATGCCCGCGTCGTCGGGGTAGCTGAGCGCCGTGTTACCGAGCACGTACTTGTCGTACTGGTTGGTGACCCACGCGGCATCCGCCTGGTTCGCCGAGCCGACGAGCTGCAGGAACTGCGCGCGGATCTCTTCCGGCGTCGCCGGGCGGTCGAGCTTCGCGGCCGTGTCGGCCTGCAGGGCGTCGATCCAGGTGGGGTAGGCGACGGGGCGCTCGTAGACCGGGCCGTCGACGGCGACGGTGCGCGGGTCGACGTTCACGATCTCCTGGCCGTGCCACATGATGCTGAGGCGGCCGGTGTCGGTGACCTCGCCGAGCACGCTCGTCTCGACGTCCCACTTCTTGACGACCTCGAGGAAGCCGTCGAGCTTCTCGGGGCGCACGATCGCCATCATGCGCTCCTGGCTCTCGCTCATCAGGATCTCTTCAGGCGTGAGCGTGGGGTCGCGCAGCAGCACGTCGTCGAGCACGATGGCCATGCCGCCGTCGCCGTTGGAGGCGAGTTCGGAGGTCGCGCAGGAGATACCCGCGGCGCCGAGGTCTTGGATGCCCTCGACCAGGTCGCCGGCGAAGAGCTCGAGGCAGCACTCGATGAGCACCTTCTCGGCGAAGGGGTCGCCGACCTGCACCGCGGGGCGCTTGGTGGGGCCGCCCTCGTCGAAGCTGTCGGAGGCGAGGATCGACGCGCCGCCGATGCCGTCGCCGCCCGTGCGGGCGCCGAAGAGCACGACCTTGTTGCCGGCGCCCTTGGCGTTCGCGAGGTGCAGGTCTTCGTGGCGCATGACGCCGACCGCGAGCGCGTTGACGAGCGGGTTCGCCTGGTACACCGGGTCGAACCAGGTCTCGCCGCCGATGTTCGGCAGGCCGAGGCAGTTGCCGTAGAAGCTGATGCCCGAGACGACGCCGTGCACGACGCGTGCCGTGTCGGGGTGGTCGATGGCGCCGAAGCGCAGCGCGTCCATGACGGCGACCGGGCGGGCGCCCATCGAGATGATGTCGCGCACGATGCCGCCGACGCCGGTCGCGGCGCCCTGGAACGGCTCGATGTAGCTCGGGTGGTTGTGGCTCTCGATCTTGAACGTGACCGCCCAGCCCTCGCCGACGTCGATGACGCCCGCGTTCTCGCCCATGCCCACCATGAGGTTCTTCTTCATCTCGGGCGTGACCTTCTTGCCGAACTGGCGAAGGTAGATCTTGGACGACTTGTAGGAGCAGTGCTCGCTCCACATGACCGAGTACATCGCGAGCTCGGCGCTCGTGGGGCGACGGCCGAGGATGTTGCGGACGCGCTCGTACTCGTCGGGCTTCAGGCCCAGCGCGGCGTACGGCTGCTCCTTCTCGGGCGTGGTCGCCGCGACCTCGACGGTGTCGAGCACCGGAGTCGTGGGAACAGCGGTGTTGGCGGTGGCTTCAGTGGTCACGAGTGGCGAGCTCCAGAGAACGGCGGCGAGCGGATGCCGCGGGGCGGATGCCTGACCCCAGAAGTCTACCGGCCGTGGCAGGGCTCCCTCTCCGCGTGCGCACCTACGCCGCGGCGCCGCGCGCGCGGGCGGCGACCGGGTCTTCGGCGAACTGGTTCGGCCCGGGAAGCTGGGCGATGAGGTGGTCGCTCGCCGAATTGCCCGGTCTCGGTCGCTGTGCCGGATCGAGGTGCACCGGTGGGATGAACCAGCTGCGGCCGTCGTGGATGCGGATGCCCCACCCGTCGTCGTGCACCCGATGGTGGTGGAAGCTGCAGAGCATGATGCCGTTCGACACGTCGGTGCGGCCCTCGTGTCGGCCCCACCATGCGATGTGGTGCGCCTCGGCATGCGACGGCGGGCGCCGGCATGCGGGCCAGGCGCACCCGCCGTCGCGTTCGACGAGGGCGATCTTCTGGGCGGCGGAGAAGAGCCTCGCGGCCCGGCCGAGGTCGAGCGGCTCGCTGCCGCCCCGCATGAGGAGCGGGGCGACCCCCGCGGTCTCGGCCAACTCACGGGCCGTTGCGGCCGAGACGGGCTGGTCGACACCGTCGATGCTCGCGTGCCCTCGGCCGCTCACGAGCGAGTCGACGTCGACCCGCGCGACGACGATCGCTCCGCGGAGCGCAGGGGGAGCCGAAGTGCTCGAGAGCGACAGCCGGGCGATGTCGGCGAGCGCGTCGGCGTTCATCTGCCCGATCGTGCGTTCTTCGACGAACAGCGGATCTCCAGCGCCGCCCGCCCCCTCGCCGCCTGCGTGCTCGCCGAAGCCGCGCTTCGCATCGCGCGCCCGGTGCAGCTCGGCCCCGACGAGTGCCTCGACGGCGAGCTTGATGGGTGCCCCGTTGGCCGGGTCGAACGCGCCCTTCAGGTTGATCATGCCCGCGGCGTCCTGCCAGATCGAGAGCCCGCGCCGCGCACGCAGCTCGTCTTCGCGGGGCTTCACGCCGTCGGGGTCGAGGTGTGCCTCGAGTTGCGTGATCAAGCGGGTCAGGCCGTCGACGCCGACCGCCGGCGCCCGGTCGACGAGGAGCTGTTCTGCGGCGTCGACGTCGCCGTGCGCGACGGCGGCCGGCAGGCGATCGAGGAAGCGGCGAATCACCTCGGCCGCGGCGACGCCGAGCGTTCCGGCGTCGAGTGCCGCGGCGACGTGCGGATGCCTCGGCGGCAAGGCCTCGCCCGTGAACGAGGCGCGGTGGCTCGTGGCCTGGCCGACGGCGACGAGGCGCGCTGCATCGCTGTAGCGGCCGCCCGTCGTCTGCGCGATCAGCCGCTCGGGTGAGGCGAAGCCGTGCTTTCGCGCCAGATCGTCGTCGTCGAGCCCGCGCGAGCGCTCGGCGATGCCGGCCGCGCACCGGGCCTGCAGTGCCTCGACCCTGCGGGCGAGTGCGGCCAGCGCCTCCGTAGTGCGCACGAGCCCGTCGCCGCTCATCGCCGTGATGTCGGCCTCGGCTTCACGCGACGCGGTGAGCAGCGCTCCGGCCCAGTCCCGCATCACCGTTGCACACGCGGCCTCGAGTTCGAGGAGGGCGGCGGGAGCGCTGGACATGGCTCGATTCTAGCGGAAATCCGACACGAATTCGAAGGAATGTTCGAATGTGGAGTACTCGATTCCACTCGTCGCCGCGAAGCGCCGGCGGGATAGAATGGTCGCGGTCGTCGCATTCCCGACGGCCCTGGGCGCGCACATCAGCGCGCAGTCGACCCGCCGTAGCGCTCGCGGAGCCCCGCCCCGCGCCCGCGGGGAACGCCCTTCGTTCAGGTATCCCATGACGCCGTCAACTCCCGTCGATTCCACGTCCTCCACTCCCGCCGTCGCGCCGCCCTTCCCGTGGCTCGGCCTGCTCGTGCTCGCCGCGGCGGTCTTCCTCTCGGTCACGATCGAGATGATCCCGACCGGCCTGCTGCCCGACATGAGCCGCGAGCTCGACGTGAGCGAGCCGCTCATCGGCCTGCTCGTCACCGTCTTCGCGGCGACCGTCGTCGTGCTCACTGTGCCGCTCTCGAGCCTCACGAAGCGCGTGCCGCGGCGCACGCTCATCGTCATCACGCTCGCCGTGCTCGCCCTCAGCTGCGTGCTCACGGCGCTCGCCCCGAACTACGGCACGGTGCTCGCCACCCGCATCCTCGGCGGTGCGGCGCACGGCCTCTTCTGGTCGGTCGTCGGCGCCTACGCCGGTCACCTCGTGCCGAAGGAGCAGCTCGCCCGCGCCGTGTCGATCAGTGTCGCCGGCGGTTCGCTCGCCTTCGTGCTCGGTGTGCCGCTCGGAACCGCGCTCGGCCAGGCCTTCGGCTGGCGTCTCGCGTTCGCCGCGATCGGCGCGCTGACCCTGCTCGGTGCGCTGCTCGTCTGGCGGTTCCTGCCGACGGTTCGCCACCACGCCGGTGAAGCGGATGCCGCGCCCCTCCGCCTGCGCAGCGACGCCACCTTCGTGCCGGTGCTCGTCGTGTGCCTCATCACCGCCGTCACGATGGTCGGCGCGTACACGTTCTACACCTACGTGGCGCCGTTCATCACCGACGTCATGGGCATGGATCCGAGCGCGATCAGCCCCATGCTGCTTGCTTACGGCATCGCGGGAGCGGTCGGCCTGCTGTTCGCCGGCACCGTGCTCGGCCGCCGCCCGACGGTCGGCCTGGCCGTGGCGCTCGTCGCGACCGCACTCGGCGTCGCGGGTCTGGCCATGTTCCCGCAGGTGCCGGGCGTCGGCATCGCGTGCTTCCTGTTGTGGGGCACCGCGTTCGGCGCCCTTCCGCCGATGCTCAACACGCGCCTGCTGCACTCGGCGTCGGCGCGCATCCGCGATGCCGCTGCGTCGTTCTACACGACGGCCTTCAACACGGGCATCGGCGGCGGCGCGCTCCTCGGCGCGATCCTGTTCGGCGTGATCGGGCTCGGCGGCCTGCCGTGGGTGTTCGTGGCGCTGCTGGCGTGCTCGACGATCGCCCTCGTCTGGACGGCGCTCGTCAACCGCGTGCACCAGTAGGGAGTCAGCGCCACGCTCCCAGCGCCAGGCCGCCAGCGCCAGCCCGTCAGCGCCAGCCCGTCAGCGCCAGCCCGTCAGCTCCAGGCTGTCATTTCCAGAACGTCGAGAGCCGCTCGGCGAGGGCTTGGCCCTGGTCGTAGCCTCCTCGTGCGGCCGGCAGGCGCGTCGATGGGTCCAGCGCATTCGCGTTGAACACGTCGCCCGCGCCGGCATCCGGGAAGACGGTCTCAACCCTGCTGCCGCCCGCGCGCAGTTCGTCGACCTGGGTTGCGAGATCCAGGCCCCACTCCAGCGGCGTCCGCGACCTGCCGCCGAATGGTTCCAGCACCAGTACCCGCCCGTATCCGGCAGCCAGGTCGGCGTTCGAGCTGCGTCGATAGCCGCCGTTGAGGTATCGGCGCTCGCCGATGCGGTACGGCGTCAGCGCCGAGGTGCTGGCGGCGACGGCATCCACCAGGTCGATCCCGCTGTGGCGGTCGAACACGACCGGCTCACCGGTTCGTGCGTCGAGCGCCGGGATCAGCACGGGCTGTTTCGGCCAGTGGCGGCTGGGAAGCCGAGCCGCGACGATGTCGCGCCAGCGGTTCGTCCCCGAACCGTCGGATGCATCCTTCTCGAGTGCTGCGGCGGCGATCCTGCGGCGCATGTCGGCCGCGCCGTCGGCAGCACCGATGATCTCGTTCGACCAGTCCATGTACGCCGGACCCGAGAGCTGCCCGGTGCGTGCACGGTCGGATCCGGATCCGGATCCGGATCCGGCCCCGGCACGTGGCGGAGGCACCTCGGCGAGGATCGCGGCGTACAGCTCGGCCGGCCGCGTCCCGCTGGTGATCTGGGCCGCCACCGTCGATCCTGCCGAGGTCCCGATGATGAGGTCGGCGACGGTGACGTCGACGCCGGCATCGGCCAAGCCGGCGATGAGTCCGAGCTGCCATGCATTGCCGGCCGCTCCGGCGCCGGCGAGCACCAGGGCTCGCGTGTTCGAGTCGCCATCGGACGTGGTCGTCGCGCCGACGCGCGGAGCCGCAGACGAGGAAGAGGAAGAAGATGAAGAAGGTGTCGTGTTCATGGGAGTCGCCTTTCGCGAATTGCCGGTCGGGCGCTCCCTGTTTCGACTACCTCAGTCGCGGAATCGCGGCCTGCGGGGAGCACCCAGTGCGGATACTGCGTTCATGGGTGTCACCTCCTGCTGCTCGATACGATCACTCGGACGTTAGCACGCGATGGGGCTACTCCACCCGCGAGAATGCAGCGGCCCGCTCGATCTGGTCGCGCGTGAGCGTCACCCCCGTGTACCGCTCGAACTGCGCTGCGGCCTGCATCGCGTGCACCTCGGCACCGCTGATGACGAGCTTGCCGGCCGCGCGAGCGGCCGTCACGAGTGGCGTCTCGGCGGGGAAGGCGACGACGTCGAACACGACGGATGCCGCGGCGATGTGCCCATCGGAGAACGAGAGCGCCGAGGCATCCGCGCCCTGCATGCCGAGCGGGGTGACGTTCACGATGACGTCGGCGCCGGGCTCGGGGTCGTCGGACAGCCACGCGTAGCCGTACTGCCCGGCGAGCGCCGGCCCGAGCGACGCGTTGCGCGCGAGCACGGTGACGTCGTCGAAGCCGGCACCGCGGAACGCCGCGACCACGGCCTTCGCCATGCCGCCCGATCCGCGCACGAGAACGCGCTGCGCCGGGTCGAGCGCGTTCTCGGCGATGAGCTGCGCGATCGCCTCGTAGTCGGTGTTCGACGCGGTGAGCACGCCGCCGTCGTTCGCGATCGTGTTGACCGACTCGATCGCTGCTGCCGAGGGCTCGACGACGTCGACGAGCGGGATGACCGCCTCCTTGAACGGCATCGAGACGGAGCATCCGCGGATGCCGAGCGCCCGGATGCCGCGCACGGCGCCCTCGATGTCGTCGGTCGTGAACGCCTTGTAGACGAAGTTCAGGCCGAGCTCGTCGTAGAGGAAGTTGTGGAAGCGAGTGCCGAGGTTCGACGGACGGCCCGCGAGCGAGATGCAGACCGACATGTCCTTGTTGAGGATGGGCATGTCACCATTCTGCGCTCCCTGAGCGAGGCTCAGGCCTCGCGGCCTCCGGGCGGGCCGATCACGAGGAGGCCCGCGAAGACGACGACGATGCCGACGACCGCGAGCGAGATGAGCAGCACGGGGCGCGCGAGGAACCAGCGCAGCAGGCCGTTGACCCAGTTCGAGTCGGCCGGGTGGTCGGTCTTCTCGCGGCGCCAGTCGCCCTCGAGGTGGCCCTTGCGCACGAGCCACAGGTCGAACGGGATGGTCGCGTAGGGCACGATCGCGGTCAGCACGGCGAAGGCGATGCGGCCGATGTTCCAGCGCTGGTTGACACCGACGATGACCGCGGTGAGGGCGTACGACAGGAACACGAAACCGTGGATCGATCCGCCGACCAGCACCGCCCACTCGACGCCGGCGGCGTACTTCAGGATCATCGCGACGATCAGGATCGTCCACGTGACGGCCTCGGCGAAGGCGAGGGCGCGGTAGAGGCGTTTCGGTGACACGGAGATCTCCAGAGTTCGGGGGATGGTTCCATCCTCGCAGCCGCCCCTGAGCGGAGGCATCGAACGAACGATTGATTCGTACGGCCGCCCCGCCGGCCCCGCTGCTACCAGGTTCGGTGTTCGTAGAGGGCGATTCCCGCCGCGACCGAGACATTCAGGGATTCGACGTTCGGAGTCATGGGGATCGCATACCGGTGGGTGGTCAGGGCGTCGAGCTCGGAGGACACTCCATCGCGTTCACCCCCCAGCACGATCGCGAGGCGCCTCGCCACGGCCCCGATCGAGCTCAACGCTTCGACGGCATCCGCTGAGAGGGCGGCAACGCGCAGCTGCTCTCGCTGGATGAAGTCAGCGCACTCCGCGCGACTCGCGAGGATGACGGGTGTTGCGAACACGAGCCCGCGGCTGGCGCGGATCAGGCGACGGTCGAAGGTCGTGCGGAGGCCGCTCTCGAGCAGGATGACGCCTGCGGCGCCGAGCGCGCAGGCGGTTCGGGTGATCGCGCCGATGTTGCCGACGAGCCGTACCCCGTCGAGCACGATGATGTCGCCCGATGTCGAGATCAGGTCGACGAGCTTCGGCGAACGTGGTGAGTGCGCGAGCGCGAAGATGCGCGAGTGCTTCTGCCCGCCGAACAGGCTCCGCGCCACCGCATCGTCGATGATGTGGACCGGCACATCGGGATCGACGCCGACGAAGCTGTGAGGTCCGTTCGCGACTGTGGACTCGGTGGCGTACAGACTGTCCAGCTCGACTCCGCACGCGACGGCCTGTTCGATGTTCTCGAGGTCGTCGAGCACGAAGACCTGGGGCTTCTCGGAGCGGTTGCGCAGCACGTCGGCGATGCGCCGGGCGGCAGGGTGGCGTGCGCTGTCGATGCGCTGCGCAGTCGCCTGTGCACGTGTCGCTCTCGTATTCGTCGCTGTCGCCATGCGCACCAGCGTGCAGCCTGACGCGACGTGAGGGTCAAGGTGAGCGCGTCGAGATCACTCCCACACGGCGCGGTCGGGGTCGACGCCATTGCGCCGAGCGTTCGCATTGATGACCTCCGCAAGCCATCCGGAGAGACCCGGTTCCACGTCGTCGAGATACGCGCTGAAGCGTTCGTCGCCGACGTAGTGCCGTCCGAGGCAGACCTGCATCGAATGGGTGCAGTCGAAGAGCTGGCCGACCATCGCCCGATGCTGCTCCGCGAAAAGGTCGGCTCGGTCGCTGCCCGGCACCACGCCGGAGCGCTTCGCTTCGGCCAGTTCGAGGTACAGGTCCTCACCGTCGTCCTGCATCCGCTTGCGGTCCGCCTCGGTGAGCGCCATCGCATTCCGCTCGAATTGCCCCCACTCGTCAGAGGTGCCCCAGCGCTGCCGTGCTTCCTCCGCCCAGTCTTCTCGCCATCCTCGACCGAAGATCTCCGCTTGCTGCTGCGCGGTGAGCGTCGCCCCGGCCGCACGTGAGGCCAAGACCTGGTCGACCGCTTCCGCCATCTGCCTCAGCCTGCCGATTCGCTCCTCGAGCAGGATCCGCTGCTGGCGAAGCTGTGCGGTTTCATCGACGGCGGGATCGTCCAGGAGGGAAGCGATTTTCGTGAGACTGAATCCGAGTTCCTGATAGACCAGCACCCGGTGAATTCGCTCCACGTCCGTCGCCGAGTAGGCCCGGTACCCCCCGGCCGTGCGGCCGTGAGGCTCGACCAGGCCCACGGAATCCCAGTGGTGCAGCGTCCGTACGCTGATGCCGACGAGTGAAGCGACCTCACCGACCGTCAGTTCCTGCGCGACGGGCACGAGAGGTGGTGCATCGACCTCGACATGCAGCCACGGTGTCATCGACTGGGGTGCATTCACTTCCATGCTCGGCTCCGTTCCCGCGTTCGCGCCTCCGCCGCCGATGCCGGCGCTTCCACTCGATCCTCCCACTCGACCGATTCGCGCACCGGCCCACACGAATCCGGTCCGATTCGCGAACCACTCGGCCGCGAGGGCAGCCGGTTTCCGGCCCGGTGACGCCCAGGTGCCGCGATAGCCTTGGCCGGTGACCGAGCAGTCTGCACGCGAGCTCGTCTCGAGCCTCATCGCGTCGATCCCCGATTTCCCCGAACCCGGCGTGACGTTCCGCGACCTGACCCCGGTGTTCGCCAGCGGCCAGGCGCTGCACGCGCTCGGCACCTCCCTGACCGAGCCGTTCGCCGGCCGGTTCGACGTGATCGGCGGGGTCGAGGCGCGCGGCTTCCTCATCGCGGGCGCCGCCTCGGCGATCTGCGGGGCGGGCGTGCTCACCATCCGCAAGGCCGGCAAACTGCCGCGCGCGGTACTGCGGGAGGACTACGCACTCGAGTACGGCACGGCCGCGCTCGAGGTGCACGAGGGCGAGCTGCCGCCCGGCACGCGGGTGCTCATCGTCGACGACGTGCTCGCCACCGGCGGCACCGTCGGCGCCGCCGCGCGTCTCGTCGAACGAGCGGGTTGGCAGGTCGCCGGCATCTCGGTCGCCCTCGAGCTCGACGGCCTCGGCGGCCGCGAGGCGCTCGGCGACCGCTACGAGATCTTCTCGCTGCTGCAGTACTGAGCGCCGGTCGGGCGAGCGGATGCCGCGGCATCCGTGCCCCGCGGAACCGCCATGTTCATCGCGGACATTCCTTGGTAGCGTGTGCCAACCGAACGAGGAGGTCCGATGCCGGACAGCATGCCGAAGCGAACGCTCTGGTGGGGGATCGGACTCGCGCTCGCCGGTGGTGTCCTGGCCGCGTTCGTGCAGCCGGTGCTCTACTCGACCGCCTGGCTCAACACCGAACCCGGGCAGACGGTGCTCTACTTCGGGCTGCTCGCATTCGACCTGCTGAACACGCTCGTGATCCCGCTCGGCACCTCGCTCATCGCGGCATCCCTCGTGATGTTCTACCTCCGCGGTCGTTCGCGGCTCGCCGACGCAGAGCGGCCGAAGCGCTGGGTGCTGCCGGAGCCGCTCGAGCGCCGCACCGACCGCTGAGCCGGCCGACGAGTCGTCTCGTCAGCCGCCGGTCTGGCGACGCACGATCTCGGTGATCCAGATCGGCGCGAACGGCGACGTGCAGTTCGGCGGGGTCGGGTAGTCCTTCAGCACCTCGAGGCGCTCGCCGATGGCGAGCGCGCGGTCGCGGTGCTCGGGGTGATGGATGCCGATGTTCGCGAGGCACTCGTTCATGGCCCACTGCAGCCGATCGGGCGCCTGCTTCATGTGCGCCTCGATGAGGTCGAGGAGGCCGGGCAGGTCGAGCCCCTCCGGCGACTTCGCCACGCGCGCGGTGGTGAGCGCCCACCCGGCGCTCGCGACGATCGGGTCGGCGTCGTGGAACCAGGCGACGCGGAGCTCTTCGACGTGCGGGCTCTTCTTGACGACGTAGTTGACGAGCCAGTCGTGCACCTTGGGCACGCGGGCCTCGCGGAGCATGGCGTCGAGCTCGGCGGCGCTGTACTGCTTGGGGCGGCTGATCAGAAGCGCCACGAGGCGGGCCGGGGTGTCGCCGGTCGCCCAGAGTTCGAGGGCGAGCTCGGGCTGGATGCCGAGGCGCTTGGCCACCGCGCGCAGCTTCGTGAGGTTCACGCCGTGATCGTCGCCGTGTCGTTCGTTGACGGCCCGCATCTTCGGGTCCTCGAGGGCGGCGAGGTCGGCCATCACCTGACCGACGGCGGCAGCGGACGTCGTCGCCATGTCGGTCTCCTCGCGTGCTCGGCTCGTGCTCGTTCCAGCCTACGTCGGCAGCCGCAGCGGGCCGCCTGCGCCGACGGGCTTGCGTCCTAGACGGCGTCGAGCAGGTGACGGGACGGTGCGTAGTCGATCTTCCAGTCGGCGTACACACCCGCAATGCCGTCGTTCACGCACGAGAGGCCGATCGATACCCACCGGAGTTCGCCATCGTCCGCGAATGCGAAGCCGACGGCGACCCGAAAGCGCCGGCCTCCACAGGTGCACGTCGCGATCTGCACCTCCTCGACCTCGTCGAGGTGGTCATCGGAGTCGAGCATTCCGATCTCGTCGTCGCATGCCGCACAGACTCTGGCCGCCACCCCGACCTCGTCGTCGAACAGCACCTGAAACGTCCGGCCGCCGCACGAGCACGTCGCCTGGATCGTCCGTTCGACGGGGTGGCCGCCCGCGGCGAACGAGATGATCGATTCCGCCAGCGCGCGATCGACGTCGTCCGGCACTCCAGCAGATTGATTCATGTGTCCATTCTTCCTGCCGGCGCGCGGAGCGCCGGCAGGGCAGGTGAAATTCCCGTCGATGCGGTCAGATCACGCACGGCCGCGTTTCTCGTCGAGCCCGATCAGGTACCCGGCGTTGCCGTACAGCGCCGCCTCGTAGCGCAGCACGTCGGGCGTGCGAACCCGGTCTGCCGCGAAGGCGAGCAGCTCGCCGACGGCGGCGTCACTGCGACCCGCTGCGTGCAGGCCGAGCGCGTGGAAGAGGCGCACCGAGTCGGAGTCGGGGTACTCCGCGAGCGCCCGGTCGAGCGCGGCGAGCGAGTCGTCGAACCGGCCGAGGATGCGCAGGGTGCTGCCGTACTGCAGGAGGCAGCGGCGCAGCGGGTCGCCCGCGAGGCCCGCCGCGAGCGCCTGCTCGTAGTAGCCGAGCGCCGTCTCCTCCTCGCCCGCGGTGTCGTACGAGCCGCCGACCTCGTAGAGCACGTACGGGTCGCCGGGGTGCGCCGCGAGCACGGCGAGGAACTCGTCGATCGTCGGCTGCATGTTCGCGCGGTTGCGGCGATCGAAGATCTCGCGCAGCGTCGCTTCGAGTTCGGGGGAGAGCGTGGCGGTCATCGCTCCATCATCGCGGTCGTCGGGCGAGCGCGCGAGCGAGCGGATGCCTCGCGCCCACCGCAGCACGAGGCATCCGCTCGCTCACGGCTCAGGCGGTGGCCGCCTGCTCGCGCGCCCGCAGGTCTTTCCGAAGGATCTTGCCGGCGCTCGACTTCGGGATCACCTCGATGAACTCGACGACGCGCACCTTCTCGTGCGGCGCGACGTGCGCGGTGACGTGCGCCATGACGGTCTCGGCATCGAGCTCGGCACCCGGCTGCACCACGACGAAGGCCTTCGGAACCTCCTGGCCGTCGGCGTCGAGCACGCCGATGACGGCGGCGTCGGCGATCGCCGGGTGACCGAGCAGCACCGCCTCGAGCACGGCCGGTGCCACCTGGTAGCCCTTGTACTTGATGAGCTCCTTCAGCCGGTCGACGATGCGGTAGACGCCGTCGGCGGTGACCGTGGCGATGTCGCCGGTGTGCAGCCAGCCCTCGTCGTCGAGCATCTCGGCGGTCGCCGCCGCATTGCCGAGGTAGCCCTGCATCACCTGCGGCCCGCGGATCAGCAGTTCGCCGGGCTCGCTCGTGCCGCCGGCCGCGGGCGTCTCGACGTCGACGCCCGTCTCGACGTCGACGAGGCGCGCCTCGGTGTTCGGCACCAGGAAGCCGATGGTCGAGCGGTCGATGTCGTCGCGGTCGGTCGGGATCACGTGCGTGACGGGGCTCGTCTCGGTCATGCCGTAGCCCTGGGCGACCGTGCAGCCGATGCGGGCGGCGACGAGCTCGGCGAGGGCGCCGTCGAGCGGAGCCGCGCCAGAGAAGACGACCCGAACGCTCGAGATGTCGTACTGGTCGACGAGCGGATGCTTCGCGAGCGCCACCGCGATCGGCGGGGCGATGAACACCCAGGTGGCCTTGTGCTCGCTGATGATGCGGAGGAACTCGACGAGGTCGAACTTCGGCATCGTCACGAGTGCGGCCCTGAGTTTGAGGGCGTAGTTCAAGAGGGCCGTCATGCCGTAGATGTGGAAGAACGGCAGCACCGCGAGCACGCGGTCGTCGGGCACGAGACCGATGGAGCCGCGCGCCTGCTCGATGTTCGCGACGAGGTTCGCGTGCGTGAGCATGACCCCCTTCGGGCGCCCGGTGGTGCCCGAGGAATAGGGGAGCACGGCGAGATGCGTCGCCGGGTCGAACGAGACCTCGGGGGCCGGGCGCCCTTCGCCGAGCAGGTCGCGAAGCGACGGGTGGCCCTCGGCTCCGTCGAGCACCACGAGGTGGTCGTCGGCGATGCCGAGGCGTGCCGCAGCGGCCTTCGCGCCCGGGAGGAGCGGGGACACGGTGAAGAACCAGGTGGCACCGGCATCCGTCAACTGGTTCGCGATCTCGTCGGGGGTGTAGAGCGAGTTGATCGTGGTCGCGGTGGCGCCGGAGCGCAGGATGCCGTGGAAGACCGTGGCGAACGCGGGCACGTTGGGGCAGAGCAGGGCGACCACATCGCCGACGCCCACGCCGCGGGCCGCGAGCGCCCCGGCGAGGAGCCCGATCTGGCCGACGAGCTGGCGGTAGCTCGTCTCGGCGCCGCTCATGCCGTCGATGAGCGCCACCCGATCGAGGTCGGCGTCGGTGAGACCGCCGAAGAGGAAGTCGTAGATCGACGTGTCGGGAATGGTGAGGTCGGGGTACGTGCTCCGGGCCATGCGGCGATCTCCTTCGATCTGCGGGTCAAGCCATCATGCGGCATTCGCGCGGCCGGGGGAAGAGCGGACCGGCGCTATCGGTTGTTTTGACAAAGTCAAGACAACCGATAGGCTCGAGTCATGACCTCGAACGCCACCGACGAACGCGAGCGGGCCGCCGCCCGGCTGCGCGGCGCGGGGCTCAAGGTCACCGAGTCGCGTCTCGCGGTCTTCGATGCGTTCCACGCCGGCGAGCACCTCGATGCCGACGACGTGCACACTCGCGTCGCGGAGCTGCTGCCGACGACGTCTCGGCAGGCCGTCTACGGGGTGCTCGGCGCCCTGACCGACGCCGGACTCCTCCGCCGGATCGAGCCGGCCGGCTCGCCCGCGCTGTACGAGACGCGCACGGGCGACAACCACCATCACCTCGTCTGCACGAGCTGCGGCAAGGTCTTCGACGTCGGCTGCGTCGTCGGCGAAGCCGCCTGCCTCACGCCGAGCGAGACGCACGGCTTCCGCATCGCGACCGCGGAGGTCACCTTCTGGGGCCTCTGCCCCGAGTGCAGCGCGAGCGGCGCGCTGAGCTGAGCCGACGCCGGTCGCACCGGCGTCTCCGTCCCGAGTCCCGTGACTCGCACCCCACACCCCGCGCCGGGTCGATCCGGCGCGCCTGAAACTCGGGCGCTCCCTACTTGCGCCCCGTCGGCCTCGGCCGGCGATCCCAGAGAAAGAACGAAGAGAAACAGAGAGAAGGACGCCATGTCGGAACCCACCACGACGCCCACCACGACGCAGACCGGAACCCCGGTCGCAAGCGACGCCCACTCCCTCACGATCGGCGCCGACGGCGCGACGGTGCTGCACGACCGCTACCTCGTCGAGAAGCTCGCCCAGTTCAACCGCGAGCGCATCCCGGAGCGCATCGTGCACGCGAAGGGCGGCGGCGCGTTCGGCAGCTTCGAGGTGACCGCGGATGTCTCGGCCTACACCCGTGCCGCGGTGTTCCAGCCCGGCTCGACCGTCGAGACGCTGCTGCGCTTCTCGAGCGTCGCCGGCGAGCAGGGCTCGCCCGACACCTGGCGCGACGTGCGCGGCTTCTCGCTGAAGTTCTACACGACCGAGGGCAACTACGACATCGTCGGCAACAACACCCCCGTGTTCTTCATCCGCGACGGCATCAAGTTCCCCGACTTCATCCACTCGCAGAAGCGCCTGCCGGGCTCGGGCCTCCGCGACGCCGACATGCAGTGGGACTTCTGGACCTTGTCGCCCGAGTCGGCGCACCAGGTCACCTACCTCATGGGCGACCGGGGCCTCCCGAAGTCGTGGCGCGAGATGCAGGGCTACGGCTCGCACACCTACCAGTGGATCAACGCCGAGGGCGAGAAGTTCTGGGTGAAGTACCACTTCCGCTCGCAGCAGGGCGACCTGCACCTCGACGCCGAGAGTGCCGAGGCGATCGCCGGTGCCGACGCCGACTACTACCGCCGCGACCTCCACGAGGCGATCGAGGCGGGCAACCACCCCAAGTGGGACCTGCACGTGCAGGTCATGCCCTACGACGACGCGAAGACCTACCGGTACAACCCGTTCGACCTCACGAAGGTGTGGCCGCACGCCGACTACCCGCTGATCCCGGTCGGCACCCTCACGCTCGACCGCAACCCGCAGAACTTCTTCGCCGAGATCGAGCAGGCCGCGTTCTCGCCGGCGAACACGGTTCCCGGCATCGCGATCAGCCCCGACAAGATGCTGATGGCGCGCGTGTTCAGCTACCCCGACGCGCAGCGCTACCGCGTGGGCACGAACTACAACCAGATTCCGGTGAACGCGCCGCACGCGGCATCCGTCGCCAACTACTCGCAGGACGGCGCCCAGCGTCACGGATTCAACGCGCCGACCACCCCGGTCTACGCGCCGAACTCGTTCGGCGGGCCCGTCGCGTCCGCCGCGGCCGCGGCCGAGGGCGGCTGGGAGAGCGACGGCGAGCTCGTGCGCGCCGCGTACACGCTGCGCTCGGACGACAGCGACTTCGGCCAGGCGGGCACGCTCTACCGCGAGGTCTACTCGGCCGAGGCGAAGCTGCGCCTGCAGGCGACGCTGGCCGGCCAGGCCCGCTCGATCACGATCGACGAGATCCGCGAGCGGTTCTTCCAGTACTGGACGAACGTCGACGCCGACCTCGGCGCCGCCCTGCGCGAGGGCTTCGCCGGCGAGGATGCCGCGGCGTAGGCGCTTGTTCGCACGAGCCCTGCGGGCCCGGATGCCTCGACGAGGCGTCCGGGCCCGCTCGGTCTTCGCTGCGGCGGAGGCCGGGCATCGAGGTGACACAACCGGTCGGATCGGCGGGATGCGACCCGACCAGAGATGTCACCTCGACGGATGCCTCGCGTCGAGTGGCGCGTCCCGCCTCGAGCGGCGCCCGACCCACATCCGCGTCCGATCGGTCAGCAGGTCCAACGCCTCGACCCAGCTCGGAGTCTGCGGATGCCCGTGCCGGCGACCGAGCTCGCCGAGCGCCTCGAGGATGTACCCCTCGAGCCAGACGTACGGATCGGCGAGGCGGTTGCAGCGCACGCGCGCGTCGACCATGATCGCGAAGGCCCGATCGGTCTCGCCTCTGGCTTCGGCGACGAGGGCGAGGGCGCGCGTCGACATCCCCTCCCAGCACGGGTCCCTGAGCTGACACGCCCGGGCGAAGGCCTGGTCCAGCACCGTTGCGGCGCCGTCGAGGTCGCCCTGCACGAGCTTCACCTCACCGAGAATCGCCTGAGGCCAGGGCAGCACCGCCAGCCAGTGATCGTGCTGCGCCACGGCGATCGACCGGGTCAGCCAGGTCTCGGCCTCATCCGGCAGCCCGGTGAGCAGGGCCACCCGCCCGAGCATCGCGAGACCGAACGACTGGCGCCGGACTTCGCCGGCCGAGTCGGACATCTCGATCGCCGATCCGAGGAGCTCGCGCGCGCGATCGAAGTCGCCCCGGTCGCTCGCCACCGAACCGAGGTAGGTGGTGGCCTTGGCCTGCACCGGGAGCGAGTCGTCGGCGAAGCTCAGCGCATCGCCGAGCCAGCGTTCCGCCCGGTCGTAACGGGCCCTGAGGAAGTCGACGTAGCCCAGTTCGGCTCGGATCTCGCCCACCGCCGCCCGGAGCCCGTGCGTTCGCGCGATCTCGTCGGCTTCGTACAGGCGGGCCAGACCCGGCTCGTCGAGGCCGCCGAGCCCGTGGATGAGGGCCTCGGCCAGCGCGAGCCGCGCAGCGACCCGCCGTCGCGGCTCGCCCGTCTGGTCGGCCAGCCTGGCCGCCGTGCCGAGCGACTCGATGCCCGCTGCGATGGAGCCGGCCGCCACGGCGGCCGAGCCGGCCTCGGCCAGCGCGGCGATCGCGGCGTCGTCGACACTCGCCGGCTCGGCCTGCACGCGCTCGCGGAGCGCCGCGTCGACGGCCGGCCCGGGTGCCACGCCGAGTTCTCGCCGGAACAGCTCCCGGCAGAGCGCGTACTGGCGCGCGGCCGCCTCATCGTCCCCGGCGAGCCGGTACAGCCGGATCAGCAGGGCCTGATGATTCTCGTCGAGGGGGCTCATGGTGGCCGCCCGGACGCCGTAGCCGAGGGCCGCGTTCAGATCGCCCGCGGACATCGAACCCAATGCGGCCTCGTGCAGCACGGCCTCGGAGACCGCGGCCACGTGCCGCTGCTGCGAGATCAGCCAGGTCTCGAACGCGCCGGCGTCGCGCAGGGCCAGGCCGTCGAGCAGTTCGGCGCCCATTCCGGGGAGCACGACCGCTTCGGACCAGACGCCGCGAACGAGGACATCGACATCGACCACGGCATCCGGCGGCAGTGTCAGTGCCACCGGATCCCCCTCGATCGAGGCGATGTCTCCCAGCGCTCGACGGATTTCGGCGAGGCACCAGCGCAACGCCCGAGCCGGATCGTCCGCCTCTCCGAACAGCAGTCCGGCGAGCTGCATGCGGCTCGGGGCTCGCTCGCTCAAGACCAGGTACGCGAGAACCGCCCAGCTCTTGCGGCTGCGGAACTCATACCCCTCGCCCGCACCCCGGGTGATCCGGGGGCGGCCGAGGAGCTGGACGGTCAGACTCGGACGATCGGTGATCGTCGCCATGTCCTCATGGTCTCGCACTTCCCCGATCAGTGGTCAGGAGTGTTCGTGGACGGGGTAGATCTCGTCGGCGACGAGGCCGTGCGCCTCACGGTGCACGGTGTTGGCGGCATCCGCGTCGGGGGCGTCGACCAGGCAGAAGATCTTGCCCGCCTCCTGGTCGACCCAGTAGCGCAGGTAGTTGACCCCGTGCGCATTCTGGGTTGCCAGGTCGGCCTGGTGGGCACCGGCGACATCGGCCTCCGACACTCCGCCGTCGATCGTGTGGACATCCATGAATAGCGTCATGATGTTGTGCTCATTCCTGTCACGGCCGACGCGTCTCGTCGATCCGTGAAGACATCACATCGCAGGGATGTTTGACGCCGCGTTTGACGGCGGAATTCGGTCGAGCCGGCGCTGAGGGGTTCGCCGTTCGTGTGTCGGCGGCGTGATTCAGCCGAGTCGCGCGGTCGCCTCCTCGACGATCTCGGCGACCGCGGTGTGCGCCCGCTCGCGGTCGGCGGTGACGGGCCCGATGCGGGTGCGACACGCGGCCACTTGGGATTCGTGGCCGTTCAGCGCCGCCGGTACTCCACTTCCGGACGTCCGGGGGTGCCGTAGCGACTCGCCCGTTCGACGACACCCGAGTCGGCGAGATGCTCGAGGTAGCGGCGGGCGGTGACGCGCGAGAGCTCGAGTGCCGCGGCGAGCTCGGCCGCCGACATCGCGTGCGACGGAGCTTCGTTGACGGCCGCACGTACTCGGTCGAGTGTCTCGGCGGTGAGGCCCTTCGGCAGGTCGCCGACCGACGAGGTGCGCAGTGCGGCGAATGACGCGTCGACCTGCTGCTGGTCGGTGACGCGCGCCGAGCTCACCCGCGCATGGAAGGCGCGGTATGCAGCGAGCTTCTCGGCGAACACCGCGAAGCTGAACGGCTTGATGAGGTACTGCACGATCCCGAGTGCCACAGCGGATCGCACCACTGCGGCGTCGCGTACGGCGGTGACGGCGATCACATCGATCTCGATGCTCGCCGCTCTCATCGAACGGCAGAGTTCGATGCCGGTGGTGTCGGGCAGGTTCACGTCGAGCAGGATCAGGTCGATCGACGCGATGCGGCCCTCGCGGGCGTCGCGCAGCATTCGGATCGCCTCGTGCCCGGTGCGGGCGATGCCCGCGATCTCGAAGCCGTCCACCCGGCCCACGTAGGCCGCGTGCGCCTCGCTCGTGATCGGATCGTCCTCGACCACGAGCACGCGGAGCGTCTCAGGCATCTCCAGCGCCTTCACTCGTGTCGGCGTCGTTGACCGCGGTGCGAGTCGTGGCCGGGATCGCAGCGGCGGGAGTCGGCGTTGCGGTCAGGGGCAGGGTCACCTCGAAGGTCGAGCCCAGCACCCGGATGCGGCCGCCGAGGCGGATCACCGCCTGCCGCACGAGGGCGAGTCCGATGCCGTGGCCGGTCGCCTCCTTCGTCGTGACACCGAGATCGAAGACACGGTCGCCCTCGCCCGGGCCGGTCCCGCTGTCGCCCACGGCGATACGCAGCGCGGCGTCCGTCGCCTCGACCGCGACGTGGACCGCGGGAGCCGACGTACGTGCGGCCGCATCGAGCGCGTTGTCGATGAGGTTGCCCACGATCGTGATGAGGTCGCGGGCGGGCACTGAGGTCGGCTCGAGCCGATCGGGCAGGTCGATCTCGAAGGCGATGCCGCGCTCGCTCGCCTGCGCCGCCTTGCCGAGCAGCAGCGCGAGCAGCACGGGTTCCTCGACGGCGGAGAGGAGCCGGTCGGCGAGGGCCTGGCTGAGCGCGAGCTCCGAGCTCGCGAGCGCCGCGGCATCCGCCGGCCGGTCGAGCTCGATGAGCGCGATGATCGTGTGCAGCCGGTTCGCGAACTCGTGCGCCTGCGACCGGAGTGCGTCCGAGAGCGTCGTCATCGTCTCGAGCTCGCCGCTGAGTTCCTGCAGCTCGGTGTGGTCGCGCAGGGTCGTGACCGTGCCGATGCGCCCGCCGCCACGGCTGCGCCCGCGCGAGACGATCACATCGCGGTCGATGACGAGCACGTGCGTCGGCGTGATCGCGATCTCGTCGACGGCCGAGTCGGTGCGGGAGAGCACGTCGGCGACCGCGCGCGGCAGGTCGAGCTGGGCGAGTGGTACGGCCGAGGTCGCGGTCGCGGGTCGCCTCGGCAGGCCGAGCAGCTCGGCGGCGCGATCGTTGTAGAGCACCACCGCGTTCGAGCGGTCCTGCAGCACGAGTCCCTCGCCGATGGAGTGCAGCACGCCCTCGTAGTACGAGAACATGCGGCTCATCTCCTCGGCACCGCGGCCCCAGGTGACCCGGCGCAGGTAGCGGCTGAGCAGCCACGCGATGACCGCGCCGATGGCGATCATCGCGAGTGCCGCGAGGAGGACCGTCGCGATGCGCCCACCGAGCGCCACCTGGGTGTTCGAGACGGTCACGCCGGCGGCGACGAGCGCGACGACCTCGCCGTCGTCGGCGAGTACCGGCACGACGGCGCGTACCGACGGACCGAGCGTGCCGGTGTAGGTCTCGGTGAACGAGTCGCCCGCGAGAGCGCGGTCGATGTTGCCGAGGAACTCCTGGCCGATCCGCGTCGGGTCGGGATGGGTGTAGCGGACTCGGTCGGGCGCCATGATCGTGATGAAGTCGATGCCGGCCTCGTGCATCACCGAGACGGCGTAGGGCTGCAGCCGCGCCGTGGGGTCGGGCGTGCCGAGCGCGGCGGCGACATAGGGGTCGGCGGCGAGCGTCTCGGCCACGGCGAGGCTCTTGGCCGCTGCGTCCCGTTCGACGTCGGCGCGGGCGTCGGCCCAGATCCAGACGACGGCCAGGGCGGCGAGCACGACGATCATCACGAGCTGAAGCACGAACAGCTTCGTGGCGATGCTCCAACCGCCGATCCACGCCTTCATGCCCACCTCGCAACGCCTGCTCGGTTTCAGCCTAGGCGGGCGTTGCGCCCCGTGCTGCGAACAGTATGAACACAACCGGATGCCGCGGCATCCGCCGTCGCATGCTTGCCCGAACCCACCGATTCGTCGCCGACCGGCGATGACCGACGAAGGAAGGCAGGGACGGCAATGGCGCTCCAGTCTCGCACCGGGGGACCCGCCCGGCGGAGGATCGACTCCTCGCACTACCTCTACATCGCGGTGATCGTCGCGGTGCTCGCGGGCGTCACGGTCGGCCTCGTGGCCCCCGACTTCGCCGTGGGCTTGAAGCCGATCGGCGACGCGTTCGTGCTGCTCATCAAGATGATGATCGCCCCGATCATCTTCTGCACGATCGTGCTCGGCGTCGGGTCGATCGCGAAGGCCGCGACCGTCGGCAAGGTCGGCGGCCTGGCGCTGCTGTACTTCATGGTCATGTCGACGTTCGCACTCGGCATCGGCCTCGTGGTGGGCAACCTCATCCACCCTGGCGAGGGCCTGGGCATCGCCGGCACCTCGTACGACGCGGGCACCACCGAGGCGAAGACGACGAGCGAGTTCATCCTCGGCATCATCCCGACCTCATTGCTCTCCTCGCTCGTCGACGGCAATATCCTGCAGGTGCTGTTCGTCGCGCTCCTCGTGGGCTTCGCCCTGCAGAAGATGGGCCCGAAGGGCACGCCGATCCTCGGCGCGATCCGGCAGATCCAGGCGCTCGTGTTCCGCATCCTCGCGATGATCATGTGGGTCGCGCCGATCGGTGCGTTCGGCGCGATCGCCGCAGTCGTGGGCAACACCGGCGTCGCGGCGATCATCGGCCTCGGCACGCTCATGATCGCGTTCTACATCACGTGCGCGCTGTTCATCGTGGTCGTGCTCGGGTCGCTGCTCTGGGCGGTGAGCCGCGTGAACATCTTCACGCTGATGAGGTATCTGGGCCGCGAGTACCTGCTCATCGTCTCGACCTCGTCGAGCGAGGTGGTGCTGCCGCGACTCATCGCCAAGATGGAGCACGCGGGCGTCTCCAAGCCGGTGGCGGGCATCACCATCCCCACGGGCTACTCGTTCAACCTCGACGGCACCGCGATCTACCTCACGATGGCGTCGCTGTTCATCGCCGGCGCGATGGGCACGCCGCTCGCGCTCGGCGAGCAGATCTCGCTGCTGCTGTTCATGATGGTCGCCTCGAAGGGCGCGGCCGGCGTGACGGGCGCGGGCCTCGCGACCCTCGCCGGCGGCCTGCAGGCCCACCGGCCCGACCTCGTCGACGGCGTCGGGGTGATCGTGGGCATCGACCGCTTCATGTCCGAGGCGCGCGCCCTCACCAACTTCACGGGCAACGCCGTCGCGACGCTCCTGGTCGGCACATGGACGAAGCAGCTCGACCGGGAGCAGCTGCGCAGCGTGCTCGCCGGGGACCGCCCGTTCGACGAGGCCACGATGAGCGTCGACGACCACCTCTCGCCCGACGAGCGCGCCGAGGTCGAGCGCGAGGAGCGTCCGTCGACGGCCGCGATCGCGGCGATCGTCGGTGAGCTCGACGATGAGAAGGCGCCCGGCGGCGGCCGCCGATGACGACGCAGTACGTACCGGACAACGACCGAGTCGCCGACCGGGGGAACGCCGACGGTCGCGGCATCGACGAGGTGGTCGTGCGGGACTTCTCGGGCGAGGAGCACGGCTATCAGAAGGCGCTGAAGCCGCGGCAGATCCAGATGATCGCGATCGGCGGCGCGATCGGCACCGGTCTGTTCATGGGAGCCGGCGGGCGGCTCGAGAGCTCGGGTCCTGCCCTGATCCTCGTCTACGCCGTCTGCGGATTCTTCGCGTACCTCATCCTGCGGGCGCTCGGCGAGCTCGTACTGCACCGGCCATCGTCAGGGTCGTTCGTCTCGTACGCGCGCGAGTTCTACGGCGAGAAGATGGCGTACGGCGCCGGCTGGATGTACTTCCTCAACTGGGCGTTCACCTCGATCGTCGACGTCACGGCCGCATCGCTCTACGTGAAGTTCTGGGCCCAGTACTGGGCTCCGCTGCAAGCGATCCCGCAATGGCTGATCGCGCTAATCGCTCTCGTCGTCGTGCTGTCGTTGAACCTCGTTTCGGTGAAGGTCTTCGGAGAGATGGAGTTCTGGTTCGCCGCGATCAAGGTGACCGCGCTGGTCGTGTTCCTCATCGGCGGGGTCGTGTTCCTGATCTTCAACGGGCAGACGGATGTCGGTCCGACCGGCATCTCGGTCATCACCGAGAACGGCGGCATGTTCCCAGCCGGGCTCGTCGCTCCGATCGTCGCCATTTCAGGGGTCGTGTTCGCGTACGCTGCGATCGAACTGGTGGGCACCGCGGCGGGCGAGACCGAGAAGCCGCGAGAGGTCATGCCGCGCGCCGTGAACACCGTGGTCGCCCGCATCGCGGTGTTCTACGTCGGGTCGATCCTGCTGCTGTCGTTGCTGCTCCCCTCCACGACGTACCGGGCAGGGGAGTCGCCCTTCGTCACGTTCTTCTCGCACATCGGATCGCCCGAGGCCGGGGCGGTCGCGGCATCCGTCATGAACTTCGTCGTGCTGACCGCCGCGCTCTCGAGCCTCAACGCTGGGCTGTACTCCACGGGGCGCATCCTGCGATCCATGGCCGCGAACGGATCGGCGCCGAAGTTCACCGCGCGGATGAGTGCGAACGGGGTGCCCTACGGCGGAATCCTGCTCACCGCAGCGGTCACCCTGCTCGGCGTGGGGCTCAACGCGTTCGTGCCGGATCAAGCGTTCGAGATCGTGCTGGAGGTGTCGGCCCTCGGGATCATCGGCGGCTGGGCCACGATCATCCTGTGCCAGATGAAGCTCGTCTCGTGGTCGAGGCGCGGACTCGTCGAGCGCCCGTCGTTCCGGCTCTGGGGGGCGCCGTTCACCGGGTACCTCACGCTCGCGTTCCTCGCCTTCGTGCTCGTCACGATGGCGTTCTCGCCCACCGGGCGCTGGGTGCTCGCCTCGACGCTCGTGCTCGTCCCGCTCCTGGTCATCGGGTGGTTCCTGTTGCGACGGCGCATCGCCGCAGCCACCGTCGAACGCGAAGGCCATACCGGCGCGTTCCCCGTGGTCGCCGAACGCCCGGCGATCGACTACCCGCCACCGGCGTCCAAGCGCCGCGGCTCGTGACGCAGGTGGCGCTCCGGACGGGACCGACTGGGACGTTCCCGGTTGCGAAGCAGGCAGGCGTCGACGTTCCGTGCGCGCCGGCAGAGCCCGCCGTTTCGAAAGCGCGTCAGTCGAGTCTCGCCGTCGCCTCCTCGACGATCTCGGCGACCGCGGCGTGCGCCCGCTCGCGGTCGGCGGCGACGAGACCGATGCGGGTGCGTCGATCGAGCACGTCGTCGACGTCGAGCGCGCCCTCGGAGCGCACCGCGAACTCGATCTCGGCACGCGTGACGTCGATGCCGGGCGCGATGCGATCGGCCGGGTCGGCGCAGCGGGCGAGGTCGAGCACTGCGGATGCCTCGGCGCCGTAGCGGGCGACGAGGGAGGCCGGCAGCTCGGCACGCGCGTGCGCCGGCGCGGCGGCCACGGGAATCGCCGATCCGGGCGCGCCCACCAGCGGGAGCGTCTCCGTGCGGCAGCCGGGGTCGGCGAGGCCGGCGTGCCGGCACGCGAGGTCGACCGCGTCGCGGGCCATCGCGCGGTACGTCGTGAGTTTTCCGCCCAGCACGTTCAGCAGGCCGGCCTCGGAGACGGCGACGTGATGCCGGCGGGAGATGTCAGCTGTCGAGCCGTCGCCTCCCGTGTCGATGAGGGGGCGCAGCCCGGCGAACGCGCCGAGCACGTCGTCGCGACCGAGCGGGCGCTCGAGTGCCGCCGACACGGTGCGCAGCAGGAAGTCGATCTCGGAGTCGTGCGGCTGCGGCACGTCGGGCACCGGCCCGGGCGCCTCCTCATCGGTGAGGCCGACGACGACGCGGCCGAGCTGCTGCGGCAGTGCGAAGACGAAGCGGCTGATCGAACCGGGATGCGGCACGGTGAGGGCGGCCGTCGGATGCCCGAGCGCGGCGGCATCGAGCACGAGGTGCGTGCCCCGACTCGGCCGCATGCGGATGCCGGGGTCGAGCTCGCCCGCCCAGACCCCCGCGGCGTTCACGACGACCCTGGCGCGCACGCGGAGCGAGCCGCCGCCCACTGCATCGTCGAGGGTCGCGCCGTCGGCATCCGCATCGGCGACCCGCACGCGCGTCAGCACCGTGGCGCCGAACGCGGCGGCCGTGCGGGCGAGGGCGACGACGAGCCTGGCGTCGTCGATGAGCTGGCCGTCGTGCGAGAGCACGCCGCCCCGCAGGCCATCGCGACGCAGCGCGGGCGCGAGTCGGAGCGCCTCGTCGCGCCCGATGCGGCGCGGGTGCGCGAGCACGTCGGCCGGGGTGCGTGCGAGCATGCGCAGCCCGTCGCCGAGACGCAGGCCGAAGCCGCCGAACGCACGCTGCTTCGCCGTCACCGAGGGCACGAACGGCAGCAGCTGGGGGAGGCTCCGCACGAGGTGCGGCGCCACGCGCGTCATCAGGATGTGCCGCTCCACGGCGCTCTCGCGGGCGACGGCGACGTCACCGGTGGCGAGGTAGCGCAGCCCGCCGTGCACGAGCTTCGAGCTCCAGCGGCTGGTGCCGAATGCGAGGTCGTGCGCCTCGGCGAGCACGACGGAGAGCCCTCGACTCGCCGCGTCGAGCGCGATGCCCGCGCCCGTGACGCCGCCGCCGATGACGAGCAGGTCGACCGGCTCCCTGCTCGCGGCGAGTGCGCCGAGCTCGCGGGCGCGACGGGTGGCGTTCAGCGCCGAGGATGCGGTCGGGGTCAGGGGCGGAGATGTCCGTCGAGTGCGTGCCAAAGTTCGCTGCTCCAATGCGGCTCGTCGATGAGGTCGGAGACGGTGTTGTGGGAGAGGATCGCCGACTGCGCGATGAGCAGCAGCATGACGGCGAGATCGCTCGGTGCGCCGGCGCGCACCGTGCCGCCGCGCTGTGCGTGTTCGATCGCCGCGGCCAGCCACTGCAGGATGACCCGCTGGCTCTGGCCGATGCGCTGCAGCGTGTACCTGGTGAACACCTCGGGCTCGCGTTCGAGCAGGCGGCCGTAGAGCGGGTCGGTGCGGAACAGCTCGGAGAAGCGCATCACGTCGCGCACGATGTCGCCCCGCGTCTGCGCGGGTTCGGAGAGCTGCTCGATGAGCGAGACGGTGGCGCGGAGCAGTGCGGCGCGCACGATCTCATCGGCGCTCGGCCATC
The DNA here is from genome assembly GCF_001429165.1 of Agromyces sp. Root81. Lineage (GTDB taxonomy): Bacteria > Actinomycetota > Actinomycetes > Actinomycetales > Microbacteriaceae > Agromyces. The sequence goes on along the minus strand of NZ_LMIR01000002.1, from coordinate 1,075,023 downwards.
GGCGGTACACGGTGGGCCGGCTGACCCCGGCGTTGCGGGCGACCTCGGCGACGGTCACTCCGCCCACACCCCGCGCAGCGATGAGCTCGACGGCCGCGTCGAGCATGCGCGTCTCGGCCTCGTCCCAGACGGGCCGGTCGAGCAGGACTGCTTGACGATCTTCCATGATGTGTCACACTGTAACGCATGGTCGACGAAGACGGCACCGCCCCCTCCGCCACGACGCCGGGCGACGAGACATCCGCCACGATGCGCTGGAACGGCTGGGGAGACCCCGCGAAGGCGAAGGAGCTGCCGCTCGCCGTGCGCACCCTGCTGCCGATGCGGCTCGGGCGCGTCCCGAAGCCCGAGGTCGCGGTGGCACTCGACGACGTCGAACTCGCTCCATCGTCACTCGACCTCGCCGATCGAGCCGCGCTCGCCGCGGTCGTCGGCGACGCGCATGTCGCGAGCGACGACGACGCTCGCATCCGTCACTCCGGCGGGCGCTCGACGCCCGACCTGCTCCGTCGTCGCGCTCGTCGGCAGGATGCCCCGGACGCGGTCGTGTCGCCCGCCGACCACGCCCAGGTCGTCGAGGTGCTGCGGATCGCCGGCGCGCGCGGCATCGCCGTCGTGCCGTTCGGCGGCGGCACGAGCGTCGTTGGCGGGCTCGACCCCGAGCGCGGGGCGCACCACGCGGTGATCGCGCTCGAACTGCGCCGCCTCACGGGGCTCGTCTCGCTCGACGAGACGAGCGGCGAGGCCGTGCTCCACGCCGGCACCACTGGCCCCGAGGCCGAGCGACTGCTCGGCGCGCACGGCTTCGAGCTCGGGCACTTCCCCCAGAGCTTCCGCTACGCGACCCTCGGCGGATTCGCCGCCGCGCGCTCGTCCGGGCAGAACTCCGCGGGCAACGGACGCTTCGACGCGATGGTCACCGGCCTCCGCGTCGCGACCCCGAGCGGTGAGCTCGAACTCGGCCGTGCGCCCGGATCCGCCGCGGGCCCCGACCTCCTGCGGCTCTTCCTCGGCTCGGAGGGCGCGTTCGGCGTCATCACCGAGGTGCGGGTGCGCGTGCACCGTACGCCGGAAGTGCGCCACGCCGAGGCGTGGACGTTCCCGGACTTCGCCGCGGGCGTCGAGGGCCTGCGCCGGGTCGCGCAGCTCGGCACCGGCCCCACCGTCATCCGCCTGTCGGACGAAGCGGAGACCGGCGTCTCGCTCGCCCAGGTCGGGCGCATCGGCAAGGCGCTCGCGAAGGGCGCGAGCGCGGTGACGATCTTCGAGGGCGACGCCGAACTCGCGGCCGAGCGGCACGCCCGCACCGCGCAGGTGCTGCGCGAGGCCGGCGGGGTCTCCGCAGGCGCCGCCGCCGCCGAGGAGTGGGTGCACGGGCGGTTCAACGCGCCGTACCTCCGCGACGCCCTGCTCGACCACGGCGTGTTCTGCGAGACCCTCGAGACGTCGACCACCTGGTCGAACCTCGAACGGCTGAAGCGCGAGGTCACCGCCGCGATCACCGATGGCTTCGCCGCGCAGCGCGCGAAGTCGCTCGTGCTCTGCCACGTGTCGCACGTCTATCCGACCGGCGCCGCGCTCTACTTCACGATCCTCGCCGGGGTGAAGGGCGATCAGCTCGACGCGTGGGAGCCGGTGAAGGCCTCGGTCAACGACGCCATCATGGCGGGCGGCGGCACCATCAGCCACCACCACGGCGTCGGTCGCGACCACGCACCGTGGCTCGACCGCGAGATCGGGCCGGTGGGCCTGCGGATCCTCCGCGCCGTGAAGAACGAGCTCGACCCTGCGGGCGTCATGAACCCCGGCGCGCTCCTCGAGGCGGGCACGCTCCCCGGCGCGCACCCTGAACCAGGGAGCCGCTGACATGACCGGGCACATCGCCGTGCTCGTGAACCCGAGCTCCGGCCGCGGCCGCGGCGCCGCGGCCGCCGAGCGCGCCGTCGAACGCCTCGAAGCGCTCACCGCCGAGGTGCGCGTCCACGTCGGCGACTCGGTCGACGACACCCGTCGGCTCGCACGCGAGGCCGTCGCGAGCGGGCCGCGTGCCCTCGTGGTGGTCGGCGGCGACGGCACCCTCTCGTCGGTGCTCGACGCGGTCGTCGGTTCGGGCGTGCCGATCGCACTCGTGCCCGCCGGCACGGGCAACGACCTCGCGCGCGCACTCGGCCTGCCGTTCGAGGCCCACGACGCGGCAGCAGCAGCGGCCGAACTCGCCCTCCACGGCACGCCGCGCGCGATCGACGTCGGCGAGGTCGAGTCGGACGCGGGCATCGCTCGCTTCCTCACCGTCGCGGCACTCGGCTTCGACGCGCACGTCAGCGAGCGCACCAATCGCCTGCGCTGGCCGCGCGGGCGCGTCCGCTATTACCTGGCGCTGCTCATCGAACTCGCGCGCCTGCGTCCGATGCCGTTCGAGCTCGCGGTCGACGGGGGCGCGGTCCGCTCGATGCCGGGCACCCTCATCGCCGTCGGCAGCACCCGCAGCTACGGCGGCGGCATGCCGGTCTGCCCCGGCGCCGACCCCGCCGACGGACTGCTCGACGTCACCCACGTCGCGCCGCTCGGACGGGCGAAACTCGCGCGCCTCTTCCCGCTGCTGCTGCGCGGCACGCATGTCGAACGGCCGGAGGTGACGACGCTGCGGGCCACGCTCGTCGAGGTCGCCGCGCCGGGACTCGTGGTCTACGCCGACGGCGAGCGCGTCGGCGCCGGGCGTTCGCTCATCCGGGTGGTGCCCGGCGCGCTCACGGTGCTCGTTCCCGTCGAGCGCGGCGCGGCGGACCCTGCCGGCGACGCAGCAGGCGCGGACCGCGTGGCGGAGCCCGAGCCCGAGCCCGACGGGGAGCTCGCGGCATGACCGGCTTCGACCACGACGTCGTCATCGTCGGCTCGGGCTTCGGCGGATCCGTCGCGGCGCTGCGGCTCTCGTCGAAGGGCTATCGGGTGCACGTCTACGAGGCGGGCCGCCGCTTCGCGGACGCCGACTTCGCGAAGACCTCGTGGGACGTGCGGCGCTACCTCTGGGCGCCGGCGATCGGATGCTTCGGGGTGCAGCGCATCCACAAGCTGCCGCATGTCATGGTGCTCGCCGGGGCCGGAGTCGGCGGGGGATCGCTGAACTACGCGAACACGCTCTACGAACCGGGCCCGGCGTTCTTCGAGGATCCGCAGTGGCGGGCCCTCGCCGACTGGGAGCAGGAGCTCGCCCCGCACTACGCGACCGCCAAGCGCATGCTCGGTGTCGTCCAGGAGTACCCGCACTCGGGGCCGGTCGAGCAGATCATGGCGGATGCCGCGAACGACCTCGGTGTCGGCGACACGTTCCGGCGGGCGCCCGTCGGCGTCTGGTTCGGCCGCCCGGGCGAGACGGTGCCCGACCCGTTCTTCGGCGGCGAGGGCCCCGACCGCACCGGCTGCACGCTCTGCGGCAACTGCATGGTCGGCTGCCGGGTCGGTGCGAAGAACACGCTCGCCAAGAACTACCTCGCGCTCGCAGAACGGCTCGGAACGACGATCGAGCCGCTCCGCACGGTCGTCGAGGTGCGACAGCTGCCCGGCGGCGGATTCGCGGTCACGACGGTGCGGAGCGGTGCGTGGTTCGGCCGCGATCGCCGCACGGCGACCGCGGAGCAGGTGGTGCTCGGCGCCGGCACGTGGGGCACGCAGCAGCTCCTGCACCGCATGAAGGACGCGGGCGCGCTTCCGAGGCTCTCCGACTCGCTCGGTCGGCTCACGCGCACGAACTCCGAAGCCCTCGACGGCGCGGTCGCGGTGTCGGTGCCCGAGGGGCTCGGCCTCGCGAGCGGCGTCGCGATCACCACCTCGTTCCACGTCGACGAGCGCACGCACGTCGAGAACGTGCGGTACGGGCCGGGGTCGAACCTCATGGGCATGCTCGCGACGGGCCTCGTGCCCGGCGACCGTCCGCTCCACGTGCGGCTCGGGGCGCTGGTCGGCGGCGCCCTGCGGCATCCGATCACCACCCTGCGCCTGAGCTCGCTGCGTCGCTGGAGCGAGCGCGGCATCATCGCCCTCGTCATGCAGACGGCCGACAACTCGCTCACGCTCTCGCTCCGTCGCCGGTTCGGACGCCCGGTGCTCACGAGCGCCCAGGGCGAGGGCGAGCCCAACCCGAGCCACCTGCCGGGCGCGCACCTCGCGGCCCAGGCGATCGCCGCGCGCATGCAGGCGGCCGGCGGCGTGCCCGTCGAGGCGCGCGGCTCGTGGCCCGAGGTGTTCGGCATCCCGCTGACCGCGCACTTCCTCGGCGGCGCCGTCGTCTCTGGCACTCCCGAGCAGGGTGTCGTCGACCGGTACCACCGCGTGTGGGGCCATCCCGGCCTGCACGTCGTCGACGGCACCGCCATGCCCGCGAACCCGGGCGTGAACCCCTCGCTCACGATCACGGCGATGGCCGAGCGCGCGATGTCGTACTGGCCGCGCCGGAGCGCCGCCGACGAGCGGGCGACGCAGGAGGAGCTGCTCGGCCGCGGCTGACGCGACGCGCAGTCGGAAACAGGAACGGGCGGCCCGATGGGCCGCCCGTTCCTCGACGAGTGCGCGCTTGACGACGCTCGTGAAGAAGCCGAGCCCGTCGACGCCGGAGCGCATTGCGGCCGCGGTGTCGGGGCCGAAGCCCGGCTCGACCGCGTGCTCGGGGTGCGGCATCAGGCCGACGACGTTGCCGCGGGCGTTGGAGATGCCTGCGATGTCGCGGAGCGAGCCGTTGGGGTTCACGTCGACGTAGCGGAACACCACGCGGCCCTCGCCCTCGAGCCGGTCGAGCGTCTCATCGGAGGCGATGTAGCCGCCCTCGCCGTTCTTCAGCGGGATGGTGATCTGCTGGCCCGCCTCGAACTCGCCGGTCCAGTCGGTCGCGGTGTTCTCGACCGTGAGCACCTGGTCGCGGCAGATGAAGGAGCCGTGGTCGTTGCGGATGAGCCCGCCCTCGAGGAGGCCGGCCTCGGTCAGCATCTGGAAGCCGTTGCAGATGCCGAGCACCGGCATGCCGGCGTTCGCCGCGGCGACGACCTCGGTCATGATCGGGCTGAGCGAGGCGATTGCGCCGCAGCGCAGGTAGTCGCCGTAGCTGAAGCCGCCGGGCAGGATGAGCGCGTCGACGCCCTCGAGGTCGTGCGAGCCGTGCCAGAGCGCGACCGGTTCGCCGCCCGCGATGCGCACGGCGCGCTGGGCGTCGCGGTCGTCGAGCGAGCCGGGGAAGGTGATGACGCCGATGCGCATGACGACCCCGCTCAGTGCGTTTCGCCGGCGGGAGCGCCGAAGCCGTCGGCGGTCACGGACGCCGTGTCGGACGCCTCTTCGGCGAGTTCGGCGTTCGTCACCTCGTAGTGGATGCCGACGACGTCCTCGATCACGCCGTTGGAGAGGATCTCCTCGGCGATCTCCTTGACGCTCGCCTTGAGCGCGTCGTCGACGGGTCCGTCGACGGTCAGTTCGAATCGCTTGCCGATGCGCACGCCGCTGAACCCGGTGCGTCCGGTGCGGGCGAGGGCGCCGGCGACGGCCTTCCCCTGGGGGTCGAGCAGTTCGGCTTTGGGCATCACGTCGACGACGATGGTGGGCACCGCGGTTCTCCGTCCGGTGTCGAGAGTGTGGATGGGTCGATTCTACCGGGGCGCCGAGGTGCCGGCGTCTCCAAGCGGAACGGGCAGAGGGCTACGCCAGCCCGGCGCGCTCCGTGAGCACCGTCACCAGGGTGTCGCGCGTGGCCGCGAGGCCCCGGTGCACCTCTTCGAAACTCGTCGAGAGCGGCGAGAGTCCGATGCGGAGGCCGCCCGGGTCGCGGTAGTCGGGGATCACGTCCTGCTGCCAGAGCCGGGCGGTCACCTCGCGCATCGCGTCGTGGTGGAAGGTCACGTGCCCGCCGCGCTCCTCGGGGTCGGCGGGGGAGGCGAGCGTCACTCCGAGGGGCGCGAGCCAGTCGTCGGCGAGGGTGATCGCGAACTCGGTCAGCGCGACCGACTTCTCGCGCAGCGCCGGCATGCCGGCCTCCTCGATCATCGCGAGCGTCTCCTCCATGGCGAGCATGCCGACGATCGGGGCCGTGCCGGAGAGGAAGCGGCGGATGTCGGGAACGGGCTCGTACTCCGGGCCCATCGCGAACATGTCGGTCGTGCCCCACCAGCCCTGGATCGGCTGGGCGATCGCCGCCTGCAGGTCGTCGCGCACGTAGGCGAACGCGGGCGAGCCGGGGCCGCCGTTCAGGTACTTGTAGGTGCACCCGACGGCGAGGTCGAAGCCCCAGAGGTCGGCCTTCACGGGGACCGACCCGGCCGAGTGGCAGAGATCCCAGAGGATCAGCGCGCCCGCATCGTGCGCGATGCGCGTGAGCTCGGCGGCATCCGCCAGATAGGCCGAGCGGTAGGCGACGTGCGAGATGACGACGAGCGCGGTCTCGGGCCCGGCCACCTCGGCGAGCTGCTCCGGCGTCACGCCGGCCGAGGTGTCGACCTCGATCCAGCGCAGGCGCAGGCCCCGCTCGCGGGCGATGCCGTCGAGCACGTAGCGGTCGGTCGGGAAGTTGTCGGTGTCGACGACGATCTCGCGCCGGCCGGGGTCGCGGGCGATCTGGGCGTCGACGGCCGCGCGGGCGAGCTTGTAGAGCAGCACGGTCGTCGAGTCGCCGATGATCGTCTGGCCGGCCTTCGCCTCGATGACGGCGCGGCCGATGCGGTCGCCGATCTCGGTGGGCAGTTGCAGCCAGGCCTCGTCCCACCCGCGGATGAGGCGCCCGCCCCAGTCCTCGCGGAGGAACCGCTCGACGCGCTCGATCGCCGACACCGGCGGGCGGCCGAGCGAGTTGCCGTCGAAGTAGACGAGGTCGGTCTCCGCGCCCGCGAAGCGCTTGCGGTAGTGGGCGAGCCCGTCGGCGCGATCCATGCGGCGGGCGAAGGCGAGATGCGGGTCGTGGCTCACAATTGCTCCAGGTCTTCGGCGGGGGAGAGGCAGGCCGAGGCCAGCCAGGCGGGGAACTCGTCGAGGGTCGCGGGCGGCTCGCCGGGCACGAAGGTCGCGACGGCGCCGTCGACGGGGACCGGCCACGGGTCGGTGAGCGATGCCAGCACGGCGGCTGCCCCGAGCCCCGCGCGCACGAGCAACGCGAGTTCGGCGGGGTTCACGCCGAGCGGCTGGTCGCCGTTGCCGAGGTCGGTGCCGTAGAGCACCCGGCCGCCGGCGGCATGGAAGCGGCCGAGGTTGTCGAGTGCGATCCCGGCCTCGGGGGTCGGTTCGCCGTAGCCCGCCACGAAGAGGGTCGAGATCCAGCACTGCCCGGCGGCGACGGCCCGTGCGATGAGCTCGTCGTCGAGCCGCTCGGTGAACGGCGTGTGGGCGAAGGCGTCGACGCCGGCGTCGATCGCGAGCCGCGACATCCCGTCGCCTTCGACGTGAGCGACCACCGGAACGCCGGCGGCGTGCGCGCTCGTCACCACGGCGGCGAGCGTGGCGGCGTCGAGCACCGGCCCGGCCGCCCGGTTGAGCGCGACCTTGATGACGGATGCCCCGAACGCGAGCTGCTCGCCGACCGCCGTCTCGGCTGCGGTCGGCAGTGCGGCGCGCTCGTCGCCCGCCTCGACGACGATCTCGCGGGCACTGCCGGGCGATGCCCATGGCCGGCCGACGGGGTACCCGCCCGGCGCGGTGAGGAAGCTGCCCGCGAAGGCGACCTTCGGCAGGCCGTCGCGACGCGCGTGGCTCGCGATCGCGTCGAGCGGGCCTCCGAGGTCGACGACGCCCGCGAGCGCGGTGTCGCGCAGCGCATCGGGCCCGATGATCATGAGGTGCACGTGGTGGTCGATGAGGGGCGGCAGCATCGTGCCGGTCTCGCCGGGGCGCTGCGCGCTCATCGAGCGCCGCACGGGTCGTGCGAGCGGGCCGAGCTCGATGGGCCGGGGCATCGTCAGCCCGGGATCTCCGTGCGCACGGCGTACAGCTCGGGGAAGAACGTCAGGTCGAGCGCGCGGCGCAGGAAGCTCGCGCCGCTCGATCCGCCGGTGCCGGTCTTGTTGCCGATGATGCGCTCGACCGTCTTCAGGTGGCGGAAGCGCCAGAGCTGGAAGTTGTCCTCCAGGTCGACGAGCTCCTCGCACGTCTCGTAGGCGGCCCAGTGCTCGGAGGTGTCGGCGTAGATCGACGCGAACACCGGTACGAGCTCGGGGGAGAACGTCCACGCCTCGGTGACGTCGCGCTCGAGGATCTCGGCGGGGATCGGGTAGCCGGCGCGGGCGAGGAGGCGGAGGAACTCGTCGTACAGGCTCGGCGAGTCGAGGGCGTGGCGGAGGATCGCGGTCGCCGCGGCATCCGACTCGAAGACCTGCATCATCTTCGCGTTCTTGTTGCCGAGCACGAACTCGACCGCCCGGTACTGGTACGACTGGAATCCGCTCGCGTTGCCGAGCACGCCGCGGAACTGCGCGTACTCGGTGGGCGTGAGGGTCGCGAGCACCGACCACTGCTCGGTGAGCGTCTTCTGGATGTGCTTGACGCGCGCGATGCACTTGAGCGCCGGGGCGAGCTCATCGGCGCGCAGCAGGTCGCGCGCGGTCTCGAGCTCGTGCAGCACGAGCTTCAGCCAGAGCTCGGTGGTCTGGTGCTGGATGATGAACAGCAGCTCGTCGTGGTGCTCGGGCCGCGAGATCGGCCGCTGCGCCGAGAGCAGCGTCGGCAGGTCGAGGTACCCGCCGTAGCTCATGCGATCGCTGAAGTCGGTGACGACGGATGCCTCGATCGTGCGGGTGTTCGCTTCGACGCCGTCGATCGCGCCTTCGCGGGGTTCGGTTGGCTCAGTGGTCACGGCACCAGCCTAACCACGCGGGAGGGCCGACACGGCGGGCATCCCCTTGCCGGTCACCCGGCACGCAGCCCGCCGCGCCGTGACCCCTCCCCCTGAGGGGTCGTCGCCCCGTTCTTCGGGTAAACGGAGACAACCCTCCGAATCATACGCGATGGACGCGCGTACAGTGAACCCTGTGAGTTCGTCCCTGTCGCCCCGCCGTGACGCGAAGCGCAATCATGAACGACTGCTCGTCGAGGCGAAGCAGCTCTTCGCCGAGCGCGGCATCGACGCACCGCTCGACGAACTGGCCCTGCGGGCCGGGGTCGGCGCCGGCACGGTCTACCGTCACTTCCCCAATCGCGACGCGCTCGTGCGCGAGCTCTACGACGCCGCGGTCGCGGACCTGCAGGACTTCGCGCCGCAGATCATGGGCGCCGAGACGGGGTGGCGGGCGATCGAGATCTGGCTCGAGCTGCTCGGCGGGTGGATCGCCGCGTCGCCGCATCTGCCGGCCGTCATGATCCGCGTCGCCGAACTCGACCCCGGCCATCGGCCGGCCGCGCAGTTCGCGCCGATGATGGACAGCGTGGTCGCCCGAGCGCACGCCGAGGGGTCGCTGCGTCCCGACGTCACCGCCGTCGACCTCAGCGTGATCGTCGACATGCTCGGCTCCATCGGCCAGTACGGGGTCGCCTACGTGCCGTACTGGCGCAGGCAGTTGGTCGTGGTGCTCGACGGGCTGCGCGCCCGGCCCGGCCTCACCCCGCTGCCGGGCCAGGGGCAGTCGTTCGACGAGTTCCACGACATGTCGCACGCGAAGGGGCCGAAGCCCGCCTCGCGGTGAAGCGGCCGGCAGGTCGGCCGACGGGGTCGGCAGGCGGGGTCAGCCGGTCGGCCGGTCGGCCGCGCGCACCTCGACGACGTTCGCCCACGGGTCGTCGAAGGCGAGCACGAGGCCGTCGTCGCGCGTCGCGACCCGGTAGTGCGACATCCGCTCGTCGAGCGCGCCGAGGTCGTCGGTGCTCGGCACGACGATCTCGACCGTGCCGAGTCCGAGGGCGAGGCCGCGACGGCCGGCGCCGCGGCTGTTCCACGTGTTCATCGCCATGTGGTGGTGGTACCCGCCCGCCGAGACGAAGAGCGCCTGGTCGCCCATCTCCGCCGTGGTCTCGAAGCCGAGCCGCTCGACGTAGAACTCGCGGGCGCTCGCGACGTCGCCGACCGAGAGGTGCACATGGCCCACGACGGCGTCGCCCAGGCCGGTGCCCGATGCCGCGGCATCCGCCCCGCCCTCGGTGAGGTGCTCGCGCAGGTACTCGTTGGGATCGAGGTACAGCGTCGCCATCTCGACCGTGCCGTGCACCCAGCTCCACTGCGAGCGGTCGCGGTCGTAGTAGAGCTCGATGCCGTTGCCCTCGGGGTCGGTGAAGTAGAAGGCCTCGCTCACGAGGTGGTCGGCGCTGCCGGTGAAGGTGCCCGGATGCTTCGAGGCGATCGCGTAGATCGCCGTCGCGAGCGCCTCGCGGGTGTCGAAGAGGATCGCGGTGTGGAAGAGGCCGGCGTCGCGGGGCGAGGCGTGGCGCAGCTCGGGAGCGTGCTGGAGGATCACGATCGGCGTGGTGCCGCGGCCGAGTACCGCGACGGGGCCGTCATGGCTCAGCAGCTCGAGGGTGACGGCGTCGCGGTAGTAGCGGATCATGGCGTCGAGGTCGCCGACGCGCAGCGTCACGGCGCCCATGCCGGTGTCGGCGGCGAGCAGTCCCGCGCCTTCCGGCGCACCATTGGTTGTAATCACAACTAATGATAACCCCGCGACTGCGCCGGGTATTCCGGGAGCCGGTGCCGCCGCGAGCAGCCGGAAACTGGGCCTGCCGCTCGAGAGCTGTGATCCCTAGCATGGAGGCATCACGGCTCTCGGGGACCGACGGGGAGCCTTCCGGAGGGGACGAAGACATGGGTATGGACAACCTGGTGCTGTACGTGGCGACCTATGACGACGCCGGCGCGGCCGCCGACGACTACGAGACGCTGAAGGCGGCGCAGGAGGCGGACCTCGAGATCGTGTCGTCGGTGGTCATGCATCGCGACGCCGACGGCCGGGTCGCCGTCGACGAGCACGGAACGGGCCAGGTCGCCAGCGGTGCCTGGATCGGCGGTGCCGCCGGACTCGTCGTCGGGCTCTTCGCCCCGCCGCTGCTCGCGGCGACCGCGATCGGTGCGGGCGTCGGCGCGATCGCCGGGAAGATCGCCAAGAAGCACGAGGAGAAGAAGATGGGCGTCGACCTCGAGGAGGTCCTGCCGGTCGGCTCCTCGGCGATCGTGGCCGTGATCGACGACCGCTACCTCGATCGCATCGGCTCGGCGCTCGCCAAGGCGAGCAAGAAGATCGACAAGGCCATCGATCGCGACGACTACGAGGAGCTCGAGAAGGCGATCAGCGAGGGCGGCGACAAGATCGCGAAGGCCATCGCCTCGTAGGCCGGCTCAGCCGGGAGCTGCGCGGTCGGGCCGCTGCGGTCAGTCGACTGCGACCAGCCGATCGAGCAGTTCCCGGTAGCGGGCCGCCGTCTGCTCCACGATCTCGTGGGGGAGGGTCGGCGGCTCCTCGGAGACCTCCTGGTCCCAGTTCGCGGCGAGCCAGTCGCGCACGATCTGCTTGTCGAAGCTCGCCATGCGCAGCTCGGGCGTCGCGGCGGTCGCGTACTCCGCGGCATCCCAGTACCGGCTCGAATCGCTCGTCAGCACCTCGTCGGCGAGCGTCACGATGCCGGTCGCGCGGTCGGCGCCGAACTCGAACTTCGTGTCGGCGAGGATGACGCCGCGGGCCTCGGCGATCTCGGAGGCGCGGGCGAAGATCTCGAGCGAGAGCTCGCGCAGCTGGGCGGCGGCGACCTCGCCGACGAGTTCGACGGTGCGCTCGTACGAGACGTTGACGTCGTGGTCGCCGACCGGGGCCTTCCACGCGGGCGTGTAGATCGGCTCGGGCAGGCGGTCGCCGTTCCGGAGTCCCTCGGGCAGCGGGAAGCCGCCGATGGCGCCCGTCTCCTGGTATTCCTTCCAGCCGCCGCCCGTGATGAAGCCGCGCACGACGCACTCGATGGGGAACATGTCGAGCGTGCGGCAGAGCGTGCCGCGTTCGGCGAGCTCGGCCGGCACGTCGGGCAGCTCGAGCGCCTCGAGGCGGTCGTCGAGCGGGTGGGCCAGGTGGTTCGGCACCTGGGGCAGCTGGTCGAACCACCAGCGGGTGAGCTTCGTGAGCATCACGCCCTTGCCCGGGATCGCGGGCGAGAGCACGCGGTCGTAGGCGCTCACGCGGTCGGTCGCGACGACGAGCACGATCGGCGAGAGGCTCAGCGGGTCGCCGGTCCAGGTGTCGTCGTCGATGAGCAGCTTGCTCGGCACGTACAGATCGCGCACCTTGCCCGAGTAGACGTGGGTCCAGCCGGCGTAGTCCTGCGTGTCGTTCATGGTTCCCCTATTCCGCGACGCGGGCCGCGATGTCGGTGCGGTACTGGCCGCCCTCGAGTCGCAGGTGCCCGAGCGCCTCGTAGGCGCGTCGCCGCGCCTCGGCGAAGCCGCCGCCGACGGCGACGACGTTGAGCACCCGGCCGCCGGTCGCGAGGAGCGGCAGCTCGTCGGTGCCGTCACCGGTCGCAGCGCCGATCGCCGTCGCGGCATGGGCGAGGTGCACGCCGGGCACGGATGCCGCGGCCTCGATGCCCTCGATGGGCCGCCCGGTCTGCGGCGCCTCGGGGTAGCCCTCGCTCGCGAGCACGACCGTCACCGCGGCATCCGCTCGGAAGACCGGACGCGGGAGCGAGCCGAGTCCGCCGGTCGCGGCGGCGTGGAGCAGGCCGGAGAGCGGGGTCTCGAGGCGGGGGAGCACGACCTGCGTCTCGGGGTCGCCGAAACGCGCGTTGAACTCGATCACGCGGATGCCGCGCGAGGTGAGGATGAGGCCCGCGTAGAGGAGCCCGATGAACGGCGTCTGCTCTTCGGCGAGCTTGCGCACGGTGGGCAGCGCGATCGTCTCGATGACCTCGTCGACGAAGGCCTGCTCGCTGCCGAAGCGGCCGCCGCGGCCGTCGGCGGCGTCGGCGAGCCAGGGGAGCGGGGAGTAGGCGCCCATGCCGCCGGTGTTGGGACCGGCGTCGCCGTCGAGCAGGCGCTTGTAGTCCTGCGCCGGGGAGAGCGGCAGCACGTTCGTGCCGTCGGAGAGGAGGAAGAGCGAGACCTCCTGGCCGTCGAGGAACTCCTCGATGAGCACGGGGCCCTGCTGCAGGTAGTGGGCGGCGTGGGCGATCGCCGCTGCGCGGTCTTCGGTCACGAGCACGCCTTTGCCCGCGGCGAGGCCGTCGGCCTTCACGACGTAGGGGGCGCCGAACTCGTCGAGCGTGGCCTCGACCTCGTCGAGGGTGTCGGCGAGGTTCGCGCGGCCCGTCGGGACGCCTGCCTCCTGCATGATGCGCTTCGCGAAGGTCTTCGAGCCCTCGAGTGCGGCGGCCGCCTTGCCAGGGCCGAACACGGCGATGCCGCGGGTGCGCAGGGCGTCGGCGACACCCGCGACGAGCGGCGCCTCGGGGCCGATGACGACGAACTCGATGTCGTTGTCGAGCACGTAGTCGGTGACGAGCGTCGGGTCGGTCGGGTCGAGCGCGATGGTGGTGACGCTGCCGCGAGCCGAGGAGGTGGGGGATGCCGCGATGCCCGCGTTGCCCGGCGCCGCGATGATCTCGTGGCCGGCCTCCTCATCGAGGAGCGCGAGGATGATGGCGTGCTCGCGCGCGCCCGAGCCGAGGACCAGGATTCTCACCGGATCAGGCTACCGCGTCGGGCTGCGGGGCTTCGCCGTCGCGAGCAGGGCGGGTGCTGCGAGAATGGTGCGGGTGAGCTCAGACACGACCGGCGCCGACGACGCGCAGACCCCGGCCGGCCTCGACGACGGGCCGGAGCCCGGCGCATCCGGCCACCGCCTGTTCTGGTGGGTGCTCGGCATCGCCGCCTTCGTGGTGCTCGCCGACCAGGCCAGCAAGTGGTGGGCCGAGGCCGAACTCGGCGACGGAACCACCATTCCGGTGATCGGCGACCTCATCCGTTTCGTGCTCGTCTACAACCCGGGTGCCGCGTTCTCGATCGGCACCGAGTACACGTGGATCTTCGCGATCCTCGCCGCCGTCGGCGCGGTCGCGGTCGCGTGGTTCGCCTGGCGGGTCGGCTCGGTCGGCTGGACGATCGCCCTCGGACTCCTCCTCGGCGGCGCCGTCACGCACCTCGGCGACCGGCTCTTCCGCGATCCCGGCTTCGGCCGCGGCCACGTCGTCGACTTCATCGGCTACGGCGACTGGTTCATCGGCAACGTCGCCGACATCGCGATCTTCGCGGGCGCCGTGATGATCCTCGTCCTGACGTTCATGGGCATCGCGCCCAAGGGCGGGCGCGTCCAAGACGCCTGACCGCCGCGGCTCGTCGGTGGCAGAATTGCCCACATGGCACGCGTGAGGATCGGCGACGACATCGGGCGGGCGGCGGTGGCCGTCGTGCAGACGGTGACCGCCGAGGGCGCGGATGCCGCGACATCCGTCGACCGTTCGACGCTCGCGCTCGCGGTGCGCTACTCGCTGCAGCTGCTCGCCGAGGAGGCGCCCGGCGGCACCGTCGAGGTGCGGGTGCCGCCGTTCGGTGCCGTGCAGTGCATCGAGGGGCCGAAGCACACGAGAGGCACTCCGCCGAACGTCGTCGAGACGGATGTCTCCACGTGGCTCGCCCTCGCGACGGGCACGCTCACGTGGGCCGACGCGCGCGCGGCCGGGCGCGTGCACGCCTCTGGCCAGCGCGCCGATCTCAGCGAAGTGCTGCCGGTCATCAGCTGAGGTTCGCCGGGTCTCCCGTCGCCGTCGCGGCGAAGGTGCGGGACAATGGAGGGGTGACCGACCCCGCGAACACCCCCGAACCCGACGAGCGCAGCACCGAACCCGGTGCGGAAGCGGTCGTGCCGCCGCTCGAGATCGAGATCGAGCGCGACACCGTCACCGTGCGACGCGCTCCGCGATACTCGCGGTTCCTCACGCTGGGCGCCCTCGTCGGCGCCGTCGTGGCGCTCATCCTCACGGTCGCGTTCCCGGCGAACGACGAGTTCGACAAGGGGCAGGTGTTCGGGTTCCTGCTGCTGGCCTGCGGCGCGATCGGCGTCGCGCTCGGCGCGGTCGTGGCGCTCGTGATCGACCGGGCCTCCGCGCGCCGCGCGCAGGCCGTGACGGCCGAGCACGAGACGATCCACCCGATGGACGAGTAGCAGTCGCCCCGAGGCCGGTGCCGGCGCGGGTACCCGCGCCGCGGCATCCGCTCAGCTGAGCTGCGTGCGCTCCACCCAGCCGAGGTACTCCTCGGTGACCGTGCCGGTGACGTACTCGCCCGTGAAGCACGAGAGGTCGAGCTGGTCGATCGACGTGCCCTGGGTGATCGCGGCCTGGAGGTCGGCGACCTCCTGGTAGATCATGTGGTCGGCGCTGAGCTCCGAGGCGATCTCGGGGATCTTCCGGCCGAAGGCGATGAGCTCCTGCCGGCTCGGCATGTTGATGCCGTAGACGTGCGGGAAGCGCACGGGCGGCGCAGCCGAGGTGAAGGTGACCTTGTTGGCACCGGCGGCCCTGGCCATCTCGACGATCTCCTTCGACGTCGTGCCACGCACGATCGAGTCGTCGACGATGAGGATGTTCTTGCCCTTGAACTCCGTGCCCATCGCGTTGAGCTTCTGCCTGACCGACCGCTTGCGCTCCGCCTGGCCGGGCATGATGAAGGTGCGGCCGACGTAGCGGTTCTTGTAGAAGCCCTCGCGGTACTCGATGCCGAGCTTCTGCGCGACCTGCATCGCGGCGGGCCGCGAGGAGTCGGGGATGGGCATGACGACGTCGATGTCGCCCTTGTCCATGTGGGTCTCGATGGTCGTCGCGAGCCGGTCGCCCATGCGCAGGCGCGCCTCGTAGACCGAGATGCCGTTCATGATCGAGTCGGGGCGGGCGAGGTAGACGTACTCGAACGAGCACGGCACGAGCACGGCGTTCTTCGCGCACTGACGCGAGATCATCTGGCCGTCGAGGCCGATGAAGATGGCCTCGCCCGGGTGCACGTCGCGCACGATCTCGTAGCCGCCCGACTCGAGCACGAGCGATTCGGATGCCACGATCCACTCGTCGCGGCCGTTGTCGGCGGTGCGGCGGCCGAGGATGAGCGGGCGGATGCCGAACGGGTCGCGGAACGCGAGGAGCCCGTATCCGGCGATCAGCGCGATGACGGCGTAGGAGCCCTCGACGCGCTCGTGCACCTGCTCGACGGCCGTGAAGACCTGGTCGGGGTCGAGGTCGAGCCCGGTGATCTGTCCCTGCAGCTCGGTGGCGAGCACGTTCAGCAGCATCTCGGTGTCGCTCGTCGAGTTCACGTGGCGGCGGTCGATGCGGAAGAGGTCCTCCGACAGCTCGCGCGTGTTCGTGAGGTTGCCGTTGTGCACGAGGATGATGCCGTACGGCGCGTTCACGTAGAACGGCTGGGCCTCCTCTTCGCGTTCCGCGGCGCCCTTCGTGGTGTAGCGCACATGCCCGAGGCCGATGTTGCCGATGAGCGAGCGCATGTCGCGGGTGCGGAACGCCTCCCGCACCTGCCCGCGCGCCTTCGCCATGTGGAACACGGGGCCGTCGGCCGTCGCGATTCCGGTCGAGTCCTGGCCGCGGTGCTGCAGCAGCAGCAGGCTGTCGTAGATCTGCTGGTTGGCCGGTTCAGTTGAGACGATTCCGACGATGCCGCACATGCGAGCGATGGCTCCTCGAAGGTGGGGGAAGTGTCCGAGCAGGACAATCAATCCTCGCATACGCGCGCGGGTGAGCCGGCTGGGTGAACACCGGTGCTCAGCTGAGCAGAGGCGAGCGCGGAATCAGTACTCCGACGGCCGCGCGAGCACGGCCATGGTGCACCGCGAGATGCACACGAGCTTGTCCGCGGCATCCGTGATCCTGATCTCCCAGACCTGCGTGGTGCGACCGCGCGTGAGCGGCTTCGCCTCGCCGTAGACCCAGCCCTCGGCGACCGGACGCACATGGTTCGCGTTGATCTCCATGCCGACGCAGTAGTACTTCGACGAGTCGACCGTGAGGGTCGCGCCCCAGCTCGCCAGCGTCTCGGCGAGGGCGACGGATGCTCCGCCGTGCAGCACCCCGCCGGGCTGACGGGTGCGGTGGTCGACCGGCATCCGCCCCTTGAGGGAGTCGTCGGTGGTCTCGGTGATCTCGATGCCGATGGCTCGGATCATGGTGTCGTCGCGTGCGTTCGCCCACTCCAATGAGGGCTCGCCGAACCAGATGCTCATGCCGTCGAGTCTGGCATCAACCACCCCTCGTGGGTTGAGGAGGCGCGCCAGCGCCGCCTCGAACCGGCTGGCTCGAACGCGAGGTTTCGGTGGCGTCCTCCTGCGTCGGGCGCTCCTCAACACGCAGTGCTCACGCGAGCTCGGCGATGATCGGGTGCATGGCGTCGTCGAACGCCGAGGCATCCGACCGCAGCGAATCGGTGACGGCGACGGTCATGGAGCCGATCCACCACACGCCCGGCTCTGTGAGCGGCACGACCTCGACGTTGAGCTCGAAGGAGTGGGCGCGGCGGCCGACCTCCCGCTCGTGCTCGGCGATCGTGCCCGCGTAGGCGCGGTAGGAGTCGCCGCGCCGGGCGGCCGATGCGTTGCGGTAGCCGTCGTGCGCCCACTCGGCCCACGCCCGGGCCGCTTCGGCGTGCGGCACGATGGCGGCGGCGAGCACCTCGGCGCCCGAGATCGGAAGCGCCACCTCGGTCTCGAAGGCGTCGACGAGTTCGAGCGGCACGGCGGAGGGATGCGCCTCGGGTTCGACGGTCATCGCCCACCAATCGCGCCACTGGCGCTCGAGCAGGTCGTGCCGGTCGATCTCGAGCCGCTCTCCGACGGGGCCGACATCGCGCAGGCGAGGCAGCTCGACGGGGGAGGCGATGCCCAGCGCCTCGCGCAGATAGAGGGCGAGGAGGACCGGGCGACTCGCATTCTCACGGATCACCCACGACGGTGTGCCCCCCGGCTGCATGGCTGTATTTTAGTCCGCGTTTCGCCCAGCGGCACGGATCGGCACGCGGGGTGCGTGCACGGCGCGGGTACGCTGGACGGGTGACCTCGAACTCGTCCTATACCGCTGCCGGAGTCGACACGCAGGCAGGTGACCTCGCCGTCGAACTCATGAAGGCGTCGGTCTCCGCCACGCACGGACCGAACGTGCTCGGCGGCGTCGGCGGATTCGCCGGTCTCTTCGACCTCTCCTTCGCCAAGGACTACACCCGGCCGCTGCTCGCGACCTCGACCGACGGCGTCGGAACGAAGATCGCGATCGCGCAGGCGCTCGACAAGCACGACACGATCGGGCAGGACCTGGTCGGAATGGTCGTCGACGACATCGTCGTCGTGGGCGCGAAGCCGCTCTTCATGACCGACTACATCGCGTGCGGCAAGGTCGTGCCCGAGCGCATCGCCTCGATCGTCACGGGCATCGCGCGCGCCTGCGCCGAGACCGGCACCGCCCTCGTCGGCGGCGAGACCGCCGAGCACCCGGGGCTCATGGGCGCCGACGACTACGACGTCGCGGGCGCCGCGACCGGCATCGTCGAGGCCGACCGCCTGCTCGGCGCCGAGAAGGTCGAGTCGGGCGACGTCGTCGTCGCGATCGCCTCGAGCGGCCTGCACTCCAACGGCTTCTCGCTCGTGCGCCACATCCTCACGGGTGCCGGCGTCGGGTACACCGACACCTCGGCCGACCTCGGAACCTCGTGGGGCGAGGCCCTGCTCGAACCCACGCGCCTCTACACCGGCCCGCTCGTCGAGCTGCTCGCCGGCCCGCACGGCGACGCCGTGCACTCGCTCTCGCACGTCACGGGCGGCGGCATCGCCGCGAACCTCGCCCGCGTGCTGCCGATCGGCTCGTGGGTCGAGCTCGACCGCTCGAGCTGGTCGCCCGCGCCGGTGTTCCGCGTGCTGAACGACCTCGCCGGCACCACGCTCGAGTCGACCGAGGGCACCTGGAACCTCGGCATCGGCTTCTTCGCCGTCGTGCGAGCGGATGCCGCGGCATCCGTCGTCTCGGCGCTCGACGCCCTCGGCCTCCCGGCCTGGCAGGCGGGCACCGTGACCATCGGCGACCGCGATCTCTCGGGCTTCGAGCAAGGCGCCAAGGGCGTCGACGGCGGCGCGGTGCGACTCGTCGGTTCCTACGCGGGCTGATCGGAGGATGCCGTGCGGACGCCGGTCTCGATCGGGCTCATCGGCACGACCGATGCCTCGGTCGTGGCGGCGCTCGCGCCGCGCATCGAGCGCCTCGGGTTCCACGCGCTGTGGCTCAACGACGTGCCGGGCGGCGACTCGCTCGCCGGACTCCGCGCCGCCGCCGGTGCGACCTCATCGCTGCGCCTCGCGACCGGCGTGATCCCGCTCGACCGGCGCCCGGTCGACACGCTCGACCTCTCCGGGCTCCCCCAGGAGCGCACGAGCGTCGGCATCGGCTCCGGTCGCACCGCGCACCCGCTCGCGCTCGTCGAGCAGGGCGTCGCACGCCTGCGCGAGCGCAGCGACGCCGAGATCGTGGTGGGCGCACTCGGGCCGCGCATGCGCCGCCTCGCCGCCGAGCAGGCCGACGGCGCGCTCCTCAACTGGCTGACCCCGCACACGGCGGCGGCCGCGACAGCCGAGCTGCACGAGACGGCCGGAGATCGCCCGGTGCGCTCGGTGCTCTACGTGCGCACCGTCGCAGAGGCCGCCGCCCGTGCGGCGCTCGACGCCGAGGTCGAACGCTACGAGCACGTGCCGACGTACGCCGCGAACTTCGCCCGCCTCGGCATCCGCCCGATCGATGCGACGATCGACGGCGCCCGAGATCTCGCCGCCTACGAGTCCACGGTCGACGAGATCGTGCTGCGGGCGATCACGCCGAGCGGGTCGCGCGCCGAACTCGAACGCTTCGTCGACGACACCGCGGAGTGGCTCGAAGGCGCGGACTAGCGCCGGATCGACCGGATGCCGAGGCATCCGTCACCGCGACGCCGCAGGTCCGGATGCCGCAGGACCGACCGCGCACCGGAGGAACTGGTCTACCGGTGGAGCGAGGTCGGAGCGAGCTGGGAGAGGAGCGCGCTCAGGCGCGCTGTTCATCTCCCGCGACGTAGGTGTCGTCATCGTCGGCGGCATACTCCGCCCACTTCGACGCCTCTTCGCTGTACTCGTCATGCGGCGAGCTCGTGAGCTCGCGCTCAAGCGCGTTGTAGTCGGTGTTCGGGCTGAAGTACTTCAGCTCCCGAGCGACTTTGGTGTGCTTGGCTTTCTGACGGCCGCGCCCCATGCGTGACCCCCTTACGGCATCTGGCCGGGTGGGATTTGGTCTTCACCCGGCGCTCATCTGATAAATGAATTCGTCCAACCGCCAGTTTAGCACCGCCGCCGACCCGGTTCGGCTCCCTCCACAGGCGTGCCCGAGGCCGTATGGTGGGCTTTCGCCCGTGTGCTGCGAGCACACAGCAAGCCATGCTGAGATTGTCAGGTGATGACGAGCCCCGAACGCGTGAAGGTCGTGGTGATCGGCGCCGGGCAGGCCGGCCTGTCGGTCGCCTTCTACCTGCGTCGATTCGAGCTGGTCGCCGACCAGGACTTCGTCATGCTCGACCGTGCGCCGGGGCCCGGCGGGGCGTGGCAGCATCGCTGGTCGTCGCTCCGGCTCGGCACCGCGCACAAGGTCAACGACCTGCCCGGCATGTCCGAACTCGGCCTGAGCTTCGACACCGCCGACCGCAACCTGTCCGCGAAAGACGTCGTCGCCGACTACTACGACCGTTTCGAGCAGCACTTCGACCTGCGCGTGCGGCGGCCCATGAACGTGCGACAGGTCGTGAACGCCGGGGTCGACCTGCAGGTGCGGTACGAAGACCTTGCCCCGCAGCCGCTCGAGGAGCAGAAGGCCGCCCGCGGCCTCTTCGGGCGACGGCGCAAGACCTTCGAGGAGCCCGATCAGCCCCTCGCGCCGCAGCACGAGATCAGCACCCAGTTCCTCGTGAACGCGACCGGCACCTGGGGTTCGCCCTTCGTGCCGTATTACCCGGGCATGGCCGAGTTCGCCGGCCGGCACGTGCACACCTCCGACTTCACCGACGCAGAGGACTTCCGCGACAAGCACGTCGTCGTGGTCGGCGGCGGCACCTCCGCCATCGGGTTCATGCTCGAACTCGAAGAGGTCGCGGCCGGGCTCACCTGGGTCTCCCGACGTCCCATCGACTGGCTCGACCGCCAGGAGCTCGACCTCGAAGGGGCATCCGCCGCCGTCGCCATGCAGGACGAAGCGGCGCGCTCCGGCCGGGCGCTGCCGTCGATCGTCAGCGGCACCGGCGTGCCGAAGAGCCGCCGCATGGCCGCGGGCATCGAGCGCGGACTGCTCGTCGCGCGGCCGATGTTCGACCGCATCGAGGCCGACCGGGTCGTCTGGGAGGGCGAGGATTCGGGCATGGCCAGGGCCGACGTCATCATCTGGGCCACCGGGTTCCGCCCCGACCTGCGCCACCTCGCCCCGCTGAAGCTGCGCGAGAAGGCGGGCGGCATCACCGTCGGCCAGGGTGCCGCCTGGAGCGACCCGAGGATCTTCCTCGCCGGCTACGGGCCGCAGGCCTCGACGATCGGCGCGAGCCGTGCCGGCCGCATGATCGCGCGCCAGATCATGGCGATGCTCTAGCGGCTGTCGCCGGGCATCGGCGAGGTCAGCCGTCGAGTCGGTGGGCCTGCACCGCGTCGTACGTGAGCCGCAGCAGCTCACCCGCTCGATCGATCTCGCCTTGCAGCAGGCGCACGACGAGGAAGTCGACGATCGCCATCTGCGCGAGGCGGCTCGACATGGCCCCCGTGCGGTACCGGGACTCGCGCGCGCTCGTCACGAGCAGCTGATCGGCGACCCCGGCGAGCGGGGAATCGGGGTAGTTCGTGATCGCCACCGTCGTGGCCCCACGGCCGCGGGCGAGGGTGAGCATCTGGTACGTCTCGAGGGTCTGGCCCGAATGCGAGACGCCGATCGCGATGCTGCCCGGCCCGGTCAGCGCGAACGAGGTCAGGGCGAGGTGCGCATCCGTCCAGCAGAAGCTCGGCACGCCGATGCGGTGCAGCTTCAGTTGCAGGTCCTGAGCGGTCAGTCCGCTCGAGCCGGCGCCGAAGACGTCGATGCGGGGGGCCGTTCGGATCCCCGCGACCACGGCGTCGAGCGCGTCGAGATCGAGGCTGCGCGCGGTCTCCTCGATCGCGCGCGCCTCCTGGTAGGCCACCTTCGTGACCACGTCGAGCGCGGAATCGTCCGCATCGATCTCCGCATCGTCGACGCGGAAGAGCTCGCGCGCCGCCTGTTCGCGGCTGTTCGCGGCCGCGATCGCGATGCGGAACTCCTTGTAGCCCGCGTAGCCCACCGCTCGGCAGAAGCGGGCGACCGAAGCCGGCGATGTCTCGGCGAGCTCTGCGAGGCGGGTGATGGTCGACTCGACCACGACGGCGGGCCGGTCCAGCACGAGTTCCGCGATGTGGAACTCGGACTTCGAGAGCGATGGCATCCGCTGTCGGAGGGCGACGAATACGTCGGTCATCGGGGGCCTCCCAGTGCGGCCGCGATGTCGGCTGGCCGACGTCGTATCGGACGGAGTTCATCCGAGGCTCGTTGCGGAGGCACACGGTTGGAGTCGAATACTACCGGGCGGGGGCGGAGCGTCCCGGTCGCCGCGATGGCTGGAGAACGTACGTCTCGGAACATGTCGCCTCACCGTCTCGATGCCGCGTCGATCACGCGAGCCCGCACCTCGCGCACCTCGTTCGACGATCGTGCGGGATGCACGCGATTCGCGAGCAGCACGACCGAGCGACGACCGCCCGGTTCCGCGGCGAACGCGGTGCCGGTGAAACCCGTGTGCCCGGCGACGCGTGGGCCGAGCCCGCGCATCCAGTCCTCGTCGAGTCGCGGCCCGAGCGCCTGTCCGTAGCCGGGATCGTCAGGGAGCGGCAGGGGGGTCACGAGCGCGGTGGCGACCGCGGCCGGAAGCACCCCGGCGCCGTCGATCCCACCACCGGTGCGCAGCGCCTCGGCGAAGCGCAGCAGATCCCGCCCGGTCGCGAAGAGGCCGGCGTTGCCGCTCACTCCGCCGAGCGCCGCGGCGGTCTCGTCGTGCACCTCGCCGTGCACGAGGCCTCGACCCGGCTGGAACTCGGTCGCGGCGATGGAGGCGCGCAGTTCCGGGGCTGGGCGGAATCCCGTCGAGTGCATGCCGAGCGGCTCGAGCACCCATCGGTGCACCACCTCGTCGAGCGGCGCGCCCGCGAGCGACTCGGTGGCGAGCCCCGCCCAGATGTAGCCGACGCACGAGTAGCGATGCGAGGTCCCGGCGGTCGTGTCGGGCCGGGCGCCCTCGCGGAAGCGGAGGGCAGCCGGGTCCGGGTCCCGGTCGAACCACTCGGCCGGGAGACCGGCCGTGTGCCCCAGCAGTTGCGCCATCGTCGTGGTCCGCCAGCGACGGTCGCCGAACTCGGGCAGCAGCTCCGCCGCGGGCAGTGACGCATCGAGACCCTGTGCGTGGAGCTCGCCGAGGAGTGCTGCGGCGACGATCGGCTTGGTGATCGAAGCGAGGTCGAAGCGCGTCGCCGCCGTGACCGGCGCGGCATCGACGGTCGCGGGAATTCCCGGAGCATCCCAGCGACGGGTCGTGCCGACGTGATGCTCGAGCACGACCTCGCCGTCGACGGCGACGATCACCGTGGCGGCCGAACCGAGCGCACCGCCGATCGCCCGGTCGACGATCTCTTCGATGGAATCACTCTCGGACTGCATATGAAAAAAATAGCCTCGATACTTCACATGCGCGACATTTTTGTACATACTGGGTCCGACCCAGCCCACTGACGTGAAGGATCATCTCTCGCTGATGAGCACCCAAGACCTCCTGCTCGATCGCCAGGACGGCGCGCGGCCCCTCCCGCCCACCGAGCTCCGGCTCGACGCCTCGGCCGAACTCGACTCGAAGTCGAGCCTCGAGGTGCTGCAACTGCTGAACGTGGAGGACCGGGTCGCAGTGGAGGCCGTCGCTGCGGTCCTGCCGCAGCTCGCCGAACTCGTCGATCTCGCCGCCGAGCGCTTCCGCCGCGGCGGGGCGGTGCACTACTTCGGTGCGGGCACGTCGGGTCGTCTCGGCGTGCTCGACGCCGCAGAGCTGCTGCCCACCTTCAATCTCGAGGCGGGTCGCGTCGTCGCCCACATCGCCGGCGGGGCCGCAGCACTGGTGAACGCCGTCGAGGACGCCGAGGACTCCGAGGCCGAGGGGCGCGCTGCCGCCGTCGGCCTGGGACCGGATGACGTCGCGATCGGCCTCGCCGCGAGCGGCAATACCCCCTACGTCGGCGGCGCTCTCGCTGCGGCGCGCGCGGCGGGCGCCTTCACCGCCCTCGTCTCGAGCAACCCGAACGCTGCGCTCGCGCCACTGGCCGACATCGATCTCGTGCTCGCGACCGGCGCAGAGGTGCTCACCGGCTCGACCCGGCTCAAGGCCGCCACCGCAGAGAAGCTCGTGCTCAACGGCTTCTCGACCGCTCTCATGGTGGCCGTCGGCCGAACCTGGTCGAACCTGATGGTGTCGGTCGTCGCGACGAACGACAAGCTGCGGCTGCGCACCGTGCGCATCCTGCAGGAGGCGACGGGCCTCGAGGCCGGGGCCGCCGTCGCACTGCTCGCATCCGCCGACGGCGAGCTGAAGACCTCGATCGTCGCCGCGATCGCCGCGATCGACGTCGCCGACGCCCGGTCGCTCCTCTCCCGTCATCACGGCTCGGTGCGCGGCGCGCTCGCCGAGGCATCCGCCTAGCCCACCTGCTTGCACCCATCCCCGTTCTGCATCACACACAATGAAGGAGAGAAACATGATGAGGCGACGTATCCTCACCGCCGCAGCGCTGCTGACCGGCTCGGCCCTGTTGCTCAGCGCCTGCGCGCCGAGCGCTTCCAGCGGCGACGAGCAGGCGAGCGGTGATGCGGTCACGTTGAAGGTCTGGTCGTGGCGCACCGAAGACGTCGAGGCCTACAACAAGATCTTCGACGTCTTCGAGAAGGAGCACCCGAACATCACCGTCGAGTTCGAGGCGTTCCAGAACACCGAGTACAACCAGATCCTCACCACCGGCCTCGCGGGCAGCGACGGCCCCGACGTGCCCATGGTGCGCGCCTACGGCCAGCTTCAGCCGAACATCGAGGCCGGACAGCTCGAGCCGATCGACGGCAAGGTCGACGGGCTCGACGGCATCGCGCCCAGCGTCATCGCCGGCGCGAAGGGGAAGGCCGACGGCAAGACCTACGCCGTGCCGCTGGCCACCCAGACCCTGCAGATGTTCTACAACAAGCAGATCTTCGAAGAGCAGGGCCTCGAAGTCCCGACCACGTGGGACGAGTTCATCGACGTCCAGGAGAAGCTGCTCGCCGCCGGCATCACGCCGATGGCGCTCGGTGCCAAGGACGACTGGATCCTGCCGATCTTCGCCGACATCGTGGGCAGCGCCCGCTACGGCGGTTCGGAGTTCGAGGAGCAGGTGCTCTCCGGCGAGACCGACTTCAACGACCCGGACTACGTCGCGTCGCTCGGCATCATCACCGAGATGGAGAAGTACCTCACCCCCGACGTCGTCGGCGTGAGCTACACCGACAGCCAGATCCAGTTCTCCTCGGGCCAGGCGGCGCAGTTCCCGGGCGGTTCGTTCGAGATCGCGACCTTCCGCAACCAGGCGCCCGACCTCGAGTTCGGCTCCTACCAGGTGCCCGTGCCCGACGACGCCGTGCTCGACGCACCGGTCTCACCGGCCTACGCCGACGGCAACTTCGCCATCAACTCGAAGTCGACCCACCAGGACGAGGCCGTCGAGCTGCTCAACTGGCTCGCCACCCCCGAGTTCGGCCAGCTCGTCGCCGACGAGCTGAACCAGTTCTCGGCGATCCCCGGGGTCGAGTACGAGGACGCCGCCATGCAGGAGGCGTGGTCGAACTACGAGGACGGCCAGGCTCCGTACCTGCTGCTCGTCGACTTCCGCTACGGCGAGCCGCTCGGCACCGCCGTGCTCGGCCAGCAGGTGCAGAAGATGTTCCTGGGCGAGACCGATGCCGCGGGCGCCGCGGCTGCGCTGCAGACCGGCATCTCGCAGTGGTTCGTCCCCGGCGAGTAGTCCGCACCCCCATCCCCACCCCGTAGCAAGGAAACGAAGACCATGTCCGCCATCACAGCACTCAAAGCGCCCCGCCGGCGCGGGAACACGGGCATCGCCCTGTCCCGACGGGCGGGCATGGTCTTCGTCCTCCCCGCGCTGATCCTCTTCGCCGTCTTCATCGCCTACCCGCTGTTCACCGCACTCAGCTACTCGTTCTTCGGCTGGACCGGCATCCTGCGCGGCGACTTCGTCGGCATCGAGAACTACGTCACCCTGTTCACGAAGCTGCCCTACAGCGAGGACATCCCCAACGCGTTCGTGCACAACATCCTGCTGTTCTTCGGCGCGATGGTGTTCCAGAACACCGTCGGTCTCGGGCTCGCGACCCTGCTGCACCGCCTCACCCGCTTCAAGCGCTTCTTCCAGACGATGTACACGCTGCCCTACCTCGTCTCGCCGCTCGTCATCGGCTACCTGTGGTCCCTGATGCTCTCACCGCTGTTCGGTCCGGTGAACGCCGTCCTCCGCGGCATCGGGCTGGGCGAGCTCGCCCAGCCCTGGCTCGGCAACCCGCAGACGGCCATCTGGGTCGTCGTGCTCGTCACGGCCTGGCAGTGGATCGGCTTCCCGGTGCTGCTCTACGGCGCTGCCCTCGGCGGCATCCCCGAGGAGATCGACGAGGCCGCTTCGCTCGACGGAGCGAGCGCGTGGCAGCGCTTCCGGTCGATCACCCTGCCGATGCTCGTGCCGGCGATCGGCACGGTGAGCGTGCTCACGTTCATCGGTGCGATGGAGGCGTTCCCGATCCCGTACGCGCTGGGCGGCTCCCAGGGCAATCCGGCCGGTGCCACCGACGTGCTGAGCCTCCTCTTCTACCGCACGGCCTTCGAGTCGGGCTCCTCGAACGCGATCGGCACGAGCTCGGCGATCGCCACCCTGCTGTTCCTCTTCATCTTCGGCATCTCGATGCTGATCACCATGCTCCTGCGCCGGGCCGAACGGAAGCTCTTCTGATGACCGCGACGATCACCCCCAGCACCGCCGACGCGCCATCCGACGGCCGCGACGGCCGCAGGTCCAGCCGCCCGAACGGCGGAGCGCGGCGCCGCCGCCCGAAGGTGACCGCCGGCGGCATGGCCTCGAGCGTCTTCCTCTGGCTGTACGCCGCGATCTCGATCGCACCGCTGCTGCTCATGGTCTCGAACTCGCTGCGCACCACGCAGGACATGGCGACGCAACCCCTCGGACTGCCGCTGCCGCCGGACTTCACGAGCTACCAGAAGGCCTGGATCACGGCCTCGTTCGACACCTACTTCTTCAACTCGATCTTCGTCACCGTCGCCTCGGTGCTGCTGTCGACCGTGGTGTCGCTGCTCGCCGCCTATGCCTTCGCCCGGACGAAGTCGAAGCTGTTCACGGCGCTCGAAGGGCTCTTCCTCTCGGGGCTCATGCTTCCCGTCTACCTCGCCATCCTGCCGCTGTTCTTCCTGCTCGACGCGGCCGGCATGATCTCGAATCTCTGGGGACTGATCCTCGTCTACGGTGCACTCGGCATCCCGTTCTCGACCTTCGTGCTCTCGAGCTTCTTCCGCCAACTGCCCATCGAACTCGACGAGGCGGCCAGGCTCGACGGCGCCGGCCCGTTCCAGACCTTCTGGCGGGTGCACCTGCCGCTCGTGAAGCCGGCGATCGCGACGGTCGTGGTCTTCCGCTTCGTGCCGGTGTGGAACGACTTCTTCTACCCGCTCATCCTCATCCGCGACCAGGACTCCTATACGCTGCCGGTCGGGATCACGCGCTTCTTCGGCGAGTACCAGACCGACTGGGCGACGCTCTTCGCCGGACTCACCCTCGCGACGATTCCGCTCGTCGTGCTCTTCCTGCTCGCGACGAAGCAGATCGTCTCGGGTCTCACCGCCGGCATGAGCAAGTGAGCCTGCTGCTCGGCATCGACATCGGCGGTTCGGGCAGCCGAGTCGCGATCCGCGCCGGGGACGGTCCGCGGCGTGAGCTCGCCGGCGAGCGCATCGGGGTGACCGCCGCCGGGAGTTCGGTGCCCCAGACGGCGATCGCGCTGCTGCGCCGGGCGCGCGACCTCTGGCCCGAGGAGTTCGCCGGGGTCGACGCTGTGGCGCTCGGCGCAACGGGGCTCGCCACGCTCGTCGCCCGGCCCGAGGCGCTCCTCCAGGCGATCAGGGCCGAACTCGCGGTCGACCAGGGGCCCGCCGACCGGCGTCGACCCACGGCGGTCGCGATCGACGCCGTCACAGCCCACCTCGGTGCGCTCGGCGGCGGCTCGGGCGCGATCGTCGCGCTCGGCACCGGCGCGGTCGCGTTCGGCACCGACGGGCACGAGATCTGGCGCCGCGTCGACGGCTGGGGTCATCTGCTCGGCGACCGCGGCAGCGGCGCGTGGATCGGCAACCGCGGGCTCGAGGCCGCGATCCGTGCGCATGACGGCGTGGATGCCTCGGGCTCGGCGCTGCTCGCCGCCGCCCGTGCTCGCTTCGGTGATCCGCTCGGCTGGCCGGCGCAGTTGTACACGCGCGATGATCGCGCGGGAGTGCTCGCCGGGTTCGCCCCCGACGTGTTCGCACTCGCGGCAGTCGGCGACGCGGCTGCGACGACGATCGTCGCGGCGGCCGGCGCGGAGGCGGCTCGAAGCGGCCTCGCCGCCCTCGCACCCGGCCTCGAGCCGAGGCTCGCCATGACCGGCGGCGTCATCAGCGCCGGCGGCGTGCTCGTGAGCACCTTCGCCGAGACCGTCGCCGAACTCCGTCCCGACGTCGAGACGGTGGCGCCGCTCGGCGATCCGCTCGACGGCGCCCTGCGCCTCGCCGGCCGCGCCGCAGCGGGAGACGTCGCCTCGCGTGAGCCCTACGTCTGGGCGGACGGCGGGGCGCGCCGCTGACCGGGCCTCAGGCTGCGCACCCGCGCAGAGGCCGGCGCCCGAGCATGCTGCTCAGGAGCCGCCCTCGCGGGCGTCGGGCTGCTCGGGCCCCTCGGTGACCGACGCGTACGACTCGCGCACGAGCTCGGCGAGCACGTCGAGGTCGACGTCGGCGAGGTTCTTCAGGTAGAGGCAGGTCAGCCCCGTGGAGTGCGGGCCGAGCCGGTCGAGCAGTGCCGGGTCCTCAGTGAGGCCCGGGACGAGGTACACCGTCGTGGCCGCCTTGCGGGGCGAGAAGGCCGCAGCGGGGGCGTCGCCCTCACGACCGCTCTCGTACGTGTAGTGGTACTCGCCGAATCCGATGATCGACCGGCCCCACATGCGGGGCTGTTCGCCCGTCACCCTGGTGAACAGCTCGAGCAGCGTCTCGGCGTCTCGGCGACGCACCGGGTGCGCGACCTGGTCGATGAACTCGTGCACCGAGGCATCCGTGAACTCAGTGGCCATGTCGGCAGCCTAGCGCCGGGGCTTCTCGTTCGACTCGGCGAGCGGCCGCCGCGGCACGGGGCGCACTGGCTCGCCTCGACGGTCCTGGCCGGGCAGCGGGCGCGAGCGCCGGCCGTAGATCAGGTCGGAGGAGTCGAGCAGCCACGGCACGAGCGCGACCGTGACGCCGTGCACGAGCAGCAGCTTCTGGCGGATGCGCCGGGCCTTGTGGTTGTGCAGGAAGGTCTCCCACCAGTGGCCCACGATGTACTGCGGCATGTACACGGTGACGACCTCGGCGCCGTGCTCCTCGCGGCGCGACTTGATGTACGTGATGAGCGGGTGGCTGAGGTCGCGGTACGGCGAGCTCAGGATGCGCAGCTTCACGTGGATGTTCTGCTTGACCCAGTCCTTCTTCAGCTGCTTCGTCTGCTCCTCGTCGAGGGAGACGTGAACGGCTTCGAGCGAGTCGTGGCGGGCCGCGATCGCGTAGTCGAGCGCCTTGAGCGTCGGCTTCTGCATGCGGCCGACGAGCACGATCGCGTGGTCGCCGGTGGCGCCGAAGGTCGTGGTCGGGTCGACCTCGATCTCCTTCTCCACGTCGCGGTAGTAGCGGTTCACGCCCATCATCAGGAAGAACAGGATCGGCATCAGCAGGAACACGATCCACGCGCCGTGCGTGAACTTCGTGATCGTGACCACGATGAGCACGACCGCCGTCATCGCGGCGCCGATCGCGTTGATCACGAGGGCTCGCAGGATCGCACCACGGGTGAGCGGTGCGGTCTCGTCGGCGCCCTTCGGCGCGCGCTTCGGTGCCTTCTTCGCCGGATGCCGCAGCCGCGAGAGCTCTCGCAGCCAATGCCGCACCATGCCCGTCTGACCGAGCGTGAAGGAGACGAAGACGCCGATGATGTAGAGCTGGATCAGCACGGTCAGGTTCGCCTGGAAGATCAGCAGGATGAGGGATGCCGCGAGCGCGAGGATCACCACGCCGTTCGAGTAGATCAGGCGGTCGCCGCGGGTCGACAGCGACTTCGGCGCGTAGCCGTCGCGGGCGAGCACCGAGCCGAGCAACGGGAAGCCGTTGAACGCGGTGTTCGCCGCGAGCAGCAGCACCAGCGCCGTCGCCGCCTGGATCACGTAGAAGAACACCGTGGCATCGCCGAACGTGGCCGCAGCGACCTGCGCGATGAGGCTGCGCTGCGGTTCGGTCGCGCACTCCGTCCAGCCGATCAGGCTGCATGGATCCTCGGCGTAGTGCACCTGCGAGATGAGCGCGAGCGCCGTGAGGCCGGCGAACAGCACGATCGCGATGCCGCCCATGAGCACGAGCGTCATCTGCGCGTTCTTCACCTTGGGGAGGCGGAAGGCCGGCACGCCGTTCGAGATCGCCTCGACGCCCGTGAGGGCGGAGCATCCGCTCGCGAAAGAGCGCAGCAGCAGCAGGATGATGCCCGCCTGGGTCAGCGACTCGGCCTCGACGCCGAACGTCGCCGACTCCGCGACCGGCGGGTCGCCGAGGAGCGTGCGGGTGAGCCCCACGACGACCATCACGAAGACGCTGCCGATGAAGAGGTAGGTCGGCACGGCGAAGGCCTTGGACGACTCGGAGACGCCGCGCAGGTTGACGGCCGCGAGGATGATGACGAAGACGATCGCGAGCTCGACCCGGAACGGGTTGAGCTCGGGGATCGCCGAGATGATGTTGTCGACGCCCGACGCGACCGACACCACGACCGTCATGACGTAGTCGACGAGCAGGGCCGACGCGACCACGAGGCCCGACTTCTCGCCGAGGTTGCGGTGGGCGACCTCGTAGTCGCCGCCGCCGGAGGGGTAGGCGCGGATCAGCTGCCGGTAGCTCGCGACCACGGTCACGAGCAGCACGATCACCGCGAGCGCCACCCACGGCGCGAAGCTCAGGAAGGCGAGACCGCCGACCATGAGGATCATCAGCAGCTCCTGCGGCGCATACGCCACGGACGAGAGCGGGTCGCTCGCGAAGATCGGGAGCGCGAAGCGCTTCGGGAGGAGCTGGCCCTCGAGATGCTCGGTGGGGAGCGGGTCGCCGATGATCCAGTGTTTCGGCGACTTCAGCTCGGCCGGTGGTGTGTGTGCCTCATTCGTCACGGCGGTCGAGACTACACCCGCGGAGGCCGGTGTCAAGAGCGCATTGTAGAGTTATGGCGATTCTTCGATCGATCGATCTTCCGGGGGCATTGTGAACCGTGCGGCGCAGCTCGCGCGTGGCTCGGCCACCGCAGTCGTCGCCCTCTTCCTCGCGGCCTTCTCGCACGGCGTCGCAGGAGGCGAGGCGCCGGGCGGGGTTGGACTCGTGCTCGCGGGCATCGTCGCGCTCGGGGCATCCGTCGCCTTCGTCGGTCGCCGCGCGACGCCGCTGCGCACGACGCTCGCGGTGATCGTCAGCCAGGGCACGTTCCACCTGCTGTTCGGCGTCGGTGCCGGTGCCTCGACCGGCTCGTTCGTCGCCAGCGGCGACGGGCACCACCAGACGGTGGCGTTCGTCGACGGCGCGGCCGCCGCCACGGCGGGGCACGTGCACGCCGACACCGCCATGCTCCTCGGCCATGCCCTCGCCGCGGTCGCGACCATCGTGTACCTGCTCGCCGTCGAGCAGGCCGCGTGGCGCGCCGTCGCCGCAGCCGCCCGCCG
Organism: Agromyces sp. Root81; assembly: GCF_001429165.1. Taxonomy (GTDB): domain Bacteria; phylum Actinomycetota; class Actinomycetes; order Actinomycetales; family Microbacteriaceae; genus Agromyces. Next base: position 1,042,926 of record NZ_LMIR01000002.1, on the reverse strand, counting down.
CTTCGTGCTCCGGCTCACCTCGCCGGTGCCGCCGCTCGCCCTTCCCCTCGCCGCCGTTCGCCGGCCCGCCTCGACGCGCGTGCCGCAGCTGCGTTCACGACTCCGCTTCACCGCACTGGGCTCGCGCGGCCCGCCGCTCCTCCTCGCCTCCGCGTAATCCCGCCGACCGGCGGAACCAGAGCTTTCCGGATGCCCCTGCGGCCGCGCCCATCGAGTGCGCCGCCGGATCCCGGACCCGAGGAGAGAGACTCCCATCGCAATGAACACCCACACGACCGCCGCCGCCATCGGCGCGGGCGACCGCACCACGCGACTCCGCACCATGGTGCTCGCCGCCACGGCGCTCACCTTCGCCGCCGGCATCACCCTGGCCGGCGCCTCGCCCGCCTTCGCGCACGACGAGCTCGTGGGCTCGAGCCCCGAGCCCGGCCAGGTCTTCGACACCGCCCCGACCGAGGTCGCGCTCGACTTCTCGAACGACATCATCGAGGTCGGCACGGCGATCATGGTCGTCGACCACCACGGCGGCGATGTCGCCGTTGGCGACCCCGTGATCGCGGGCGCGCACGTGACCGCGTCGCTGCCCGCCGACCTCGAAGGCGACTACCAGGTGCGCTGGCGAGCCGTGTCGAGCGACGGACACCCCATCGAGGGCACCATCGACTTCGGCGTCGGTGGCGACGCCACCGGCGTCTGGGCCGAGGAGCCCGCCCACGACGACGCGGCGAGCGACGAGGACGCCGCCGAGGGCGACCACGCCGAAGGCCACGAGGAGGCGGTCGACGCCGCGCAGAGCGGCCCCGACGGTTGGGCGATCGCCGGTTTCGTCGTCGGCGGGCTCGGGATCCTCGCGCTCATCGTCGCCGTGATCCTGAACGCGAAGCGCAAGAGCGCGGGCCCCGGTGCGGGTTCGGGCAACGGCACGTCCGGCGACGACGCCTGAGCCCGGGGAGTAGAACACATGCGATCCACTGCGATGACCCCTGCCCTCGGTGCCGCGCTCGCGGCCGTGCTCGCCCTTGCCGGGTGCGCCGCCGGCCAGCCCGCCGAGACCCCCGCCGCGTCGGTTCAGGCCGAGGCCGCGGCATCCGTGACCGTCACCGACGCCTGGGTGAAGGCCGGTGACGGCGGCATGACCGCGCTCTTCGGCATGCTCGACAACGGGGGCGCGACCTCGATCACGCTCTCGGGCGCCGAGACCGACGCCGCCGAGATGGCCGAGCTGCACGAGACGGTCGAATCCGACGGCGCCATGACCATGCGCGAGAAGGAGGGCGGCTTCGAGATCGCCGCCGGCGGCCACCTCATGCTCGAGCCCGGCGCGAACCACGTCATGCTCATGGGCCTGACCGGTCCGCTGCAGGCCGGTGACGAGGTCACCGTCACGCTCTCGTTCTCCGACGGCTCCTCGCTCGACGTGGTCGCGCCCGTGAAGGACTACCAGGGCGCGAACGAACAGTACGACGAAGGTCACGAGGCGCACTGATGACCGGCGAACCCGGCGGTTCCGGGTTCTCGCGGCGGCATCTCCTGTTCGGAGGTGCCGCCGCGGCCGGAGCCGGTGCTGCGGCGGCGCTCGGCGCGTCGGCCGCGATTCGGGCGGGCGTCGATGCGGCGGGTGCCTCGGGTGCCGGTGGTGCCGGTGGCACTGCCTCGCCGACCGCCGTCGGCGAGGCGATCCTGCCATTCCACGGCGTGCACCAGGCGGGCGTCGAGACCCCGCCGCAGGCGCACGCGCTCTTCATCGCGCTCGACCTGCTGCCCGAGGTGGATGCCCCGGCGCTCCGCAGGATGCTGCGGGTGCTGAGCGACGACGCCGCTCGTGTGACGCAGGGGCGGCCGCCCCTCGCCGACACGGAGCCCGAGCTCGCCGAGGTGCCTGCACGGCTCACCGTCACCTTCGGCTTCGGCCCGGGCCTCGTCGCCCGGGCCGGCGCAGAGGCACCGAGCTGGCTGCGCCCGCTGCCGCCGTTCGGCATCGACCGACTCGATCCGCGGTGGAACGACGGCGACCTGCTCCTGCAGATCGGCGCCGACGATGCGGTCACGGTCTCGCATGCCGCGCGCATGCTGCTGAAGGATGCGCGCAGCTTCGCGACGATCCGCTGGACCCAGCGCGGCTTCCGCCGCGCGGCGGGCTCGGAGCCCGAGGGCCGCACGATGCGGAACCTGTTCGGCCAGCTCGACGGCACCGTCAACCCGAAGCCGGGCACGCCGGACTTCGACGAGCTCGTCTGGTCGGGCGGCGAGCCGGCGTGGATGGCCGGCGGCACCTCGATGGTGCTGCGGCGCATCGCGATGGACCTCGACGGGTGGGACCGGGTCGATCGGCCGGGGCGCGAGGCATCCGTCGGGCGGAAGCTCGCCTCGGGCGCCCCGCTCACGGGGGAGCGCGAGCACGACGAACCCGACTTCGAGGCGCTGGGGCCGGTGGGCTTCCCGGTGATCCCCGATTTCTCGCACCTGCGGCGGTCGCGCAGCGAGGAGCCGGGGGAGCGCATCTACCGGCGCGGGTACAACTACGACGAGGCGCCCGCCAGCGCATCGGTCTCGGATGCCGGGCTGCTGTTCGCGTCGTTCCAGGCCGACGTCGACCGGCAGTTCGTGCCGATCCAGCGGCGGCTCGACGAGCTCGACCTGCTCAACGAGTGGACGACGCCCGTCGGATCGGCGGTCTTCGCGATTCCGCCGGGCTGCGCCGAGGGCGGGTACATCGGCGACACGCTCGTCTGACGGGGCACTTCCACGCCCGCTGGAGGTGCGAGGAGGCATGCAGGAGGGCGGCGCCCCGGGGGAGGCGCCGCCCGGTTCAGGGGAGGGTCAGCGAGTGCGCGTCAGGCTGACGGCTCAGTGCTCGGCGAGCGTGGCCAGCACGTCGGCCCGCACCTGGGCGAGGCGCGCACGAAGCAGGGTGACGGACTCGGGCGTGACGCGGCCGCGGTTCGCGTGCGTGCGCAGGTCGGTGCGCAGCTGCTGCCGGAACTCGCTCAGCACGAGGTCGGCCTCGTGCACCGTTCGGCTCGTCTCGGCACGGGCGTCGCCGCTCCATCCGGTCGACGATGTCCCGCCGGTCGCACCCGCTGCCGACGCCGATGTCGTGGTCGACGCCCGCTTGGCTTCCCGAGCGGCACTCGCGAGCTCGGCACGGAGCGAGCGCATCGCGTCGTTGACCTCGGCCCGCACGCCGTCGGCGAGACGGCGCACCGAGTCGGTGACCTCGTTCTCGATCGCGTCGAGCTCGGGCCGGCGCGCCTCGAGTTCGGCGCGGCCGGCATCCGTGATCTCGTAGACGGTCTTGCGGCCGTCGGTGGTCTTCGAGACGAGCCCCTCCTCCTCGAGCTTCGAGAGCCGCGGGTAGATCGTGCCGGCGCTCGGGCTGTAGGTGCCGCCGAAGCGATCGGACAGCGCCTGGATCAGCTCGTAGCCGTGCCGCGGCTGCTCGTCGAGCAGGGCGAGCAGGTAGAGGCGCAGGCTGCCGTGGGCGAAGACTGGCGGGGTCATGCGGATGCCTCGTCGTCGCTCGACCCCGAACCGCTCGCCGCGTCGCCGTGGCTCGCGCCCGAGGCATCCGCTGCCGTGCTGCTCAGTTCGCGGCGCATGACCGAGATCGAGCCGGAGACGCTGTTCGCGCCGAGGTCGAGCCACTGCCCCGAGAGCTCGCCCGTCACGCGCTCGAAGCCCTTGCCGAGCATGCCCTTGATGGTCGTGTCGTCGATCAGCACCGTGCCGGCGACGGTGTTGACGCGGTAGCGGGCGCCGGACCCGGCGGCGAATCGCACCGTGAGGTTGCCCGAGACGGTGTTGGTGTCGACCCGGTCGGGCGTGCCGTAGGAGTCGAGGATCATGTTGCCCGAGACGGTGTCGGCGTTGAACGAGCGCACGTCGCCGGTGGCGACGACGTCACCCGACACCGAGTGCGCGGTGATGCGGCCCGTGTGGTTGCCGGCGGAGACCTCGCCCGAGACGGTCGAGAGCTCGACGTCGCCCTCGTGGTTGTCGAGCACGACGTCGCCCGACACGGTGCTGAGCTTCGCGTCGGTCGTGAATCCCGAGACGAGCGCGTCGCCCGAGACGATGCCGAGCTTCATGACGACGTGCCGCGGGGCGAGGATCGAGACCTCGGCCTTCGCCTGCCCCATGAAGCCCTTGAAGACGTCGACGAAGTTGTCCCAGCGCAGCTGCGGGTGGTCGATCTCGAGGGAGTCGCCGTCGATCTCGATCTTCAGGTCTTTGCCGGTGACGTTCGAGACCTCGATGCGAGCGCCCGGCTCGTCGTGGGCGATCACGTCGACCTTGCCGCCGATGAGGCTCACCTTGATCTTGCGGACCAGTTCGAGATCGATGACCCGGGTCTCGCCCGGGTTGACGACCCACTTCTCGATGGACATGCCGTGCTCCTTCTGTCGCGGTTGCGTCGTGTGTGCGAGGTTCGGATGCCGCGGCATCCGCTGCCCTCGAAGGCTGTGACGCGATATATCGCGTGTCTGATAGGAACACGATATATCGCGTTTGTACCCGACGCAAGTCGAACATTCCAGCGGATATACGATCGGGCGCGCCGAGGGCGGCTCGAGCGGCCCGGGGTGGCGGATCGTATATCCGCTGGAATGACGGGGGCGAGGCGGTGGGGGCAGGGTCGAGCCGGTGCGGCGAGGTGAGGAAAGGACGCGGGGCAAGCGGATGATGCGGCGCTTGACATTGACGCTGCGTCAACCTCTACCGTGGCATCAGTGGGGCAGGACGCCCCGACGATCAACGAGAGGAGCACGCCGTGGACTGGTCGATCCAGGAGATCGCGAAGCTCGCCGGCACGACGAGCCGCACGCTGCGTCACTACGACGACATCGGGCTGCTCGCGCCGACGCGCATCGGCTCGAACGGGTACCGCCACTACGACGACGCCGCGCTCGTGCGCCTGCAGCGCATCCTGCTGCTGCGGGAGCTCGGACTCGGCCTCCCGTTGATCGGCGAGGTGCTCGACCGCGAGGCGAGCGCGCCCCACGCCCTGCGCAGTCACCTCGAGTGGCTGCGCGGCGAGCAGGAGCGGCTGGCGCGGCAGATCGCGTCGGTCGAGCACACCATCGGAGCACTGGAAGGAGGTGAACGACTCATGGCGGAGAACATGTTCGACGGCTTCGACCACACCCGGTACAAGGAGGAGGTCGAGGAACGTTGGGGCAAGGACGCGTACGCGAAGAGCGACGCGTGGTGGCGCTCGATGAGCGCCGAGGAGAAGGCGGCATGGCAGCAGCGGATGTCGCAGCTGGGCCGCGACTGGATCTCGGCGTTCGAGCGGGGCATCGACCCCGCGGGCGACGAGGCCCAGGCGCTCGCGCAGCGGCAGTTCGACTGGCTGCGCGGCATTCCGGGTACGCCCGGCGGCGGCGGCGCAGGCCCGAGCAAGGAGTACTTCCTCGGCCTCGCCGAGATGTACGTGGCCGATGAGCGCTTCGGCGCGAACTACGGCGGCCAGGCGGGTGCCGAGTTCGTGCGCGACGCGATGACGGCGTACGCCGAGCGCGAGCTCTAGCGCGCGCTCTCAGCGCGTCGGAGGCAACGGGGTCGGTCGGAGGCAGCGAGTTCGTTGCCTCCGGCGCGCTTCGTTGCCTCCGATGGGGAGTGCAGTCGCCCCCGAGGTGTCCCGGCCGCGGGGGCGACTGCCGTCTCGGGCGCGGTCAGGCCGCGGGGCCGACGGATGGCGCGGGGCCGACGGATGGCGCGGGGCCGACGGATGCGGCGGGGCCGACGGATGGCGCGGGGCCGACGGATGGCGCGGGGCCGACGGATGCCGCGGGGCCGACGGATGGCGCGGGGCCGACGGATGGCGCGGGCGCGGGGGCATCCGCTCGCTCGGCGCCCACCACGGCCGGTGCCGTCGCCGCGGTCTCCGCCGGTGCCACCGGTCGCTTGATCGCGAACATGGGGATCGTGACGCCGCACAGCGGGCCGATGAGCAGGGCGAACGCGACGGTGCCGATGCCGACGTTGCCGCCGAGCAGCCAGCCGGCGGCGAGCACCACGAGCTCGATGCCCGTGCGCACGATCCAGATCTTCCAGCCGGTGACCCGGTGGAGGCCGGTCATGAGGCCGTCGCGCGGGCCAGGGCCGAAGTGCGCCCCGATGTAGAGGCCCGTGGCGATCGCCAGCACGACGATGCCGGCGGGAAGCAGCAGTACGCGCACCCAGAGGTCGAGGCCCGGCGGGATGAGCCAGAGGCCGACATCGGCAGACGGCCCCACGAGCAGTGCGTTCATGACGGTGCCGAAGCCGAGTCGCTGCCGGAGCGGGATCCAGAGCAGCAGCACGAATCCGCTGATGATGACGGTGATGAGCCCGAACTGCAGGCCCGTCTGTTTCGCGATGCCCTGGGTCAGCACGTCCCATGGTGCGACGCCGAGCTCGCCGCGCACGATGAGCGCGATGCCGATGCCGTAGAGGAAGAGGCCGACGAAGAGCTGCACGAGGCGGCGCACGAACACAGGCGTCGAATCGGCGGTGGCGAAGCGGGTGGAGCGGGGCATTCTGCAATCCAATTGCATGATTGGCCTGTTCGCAAAGAGCCAATTCGTCTAAAGTGGCTCGCATGGCGGAGTCCACACTGAGTGCACGCGCACTCGAGAACCTGCTCGGCGACTGGCGCGGGGGCGCCGGCAGTGCCTACCACGCGCTCGCCGAGCGCATCCGGTTGCTTGTGCTCGACGGGCGCATCCCGGTCGACACCCGGCTTCCGGCCGAGCGTGATCTCGCCGAGCGGCTCGGCCTGAGTCGCACCACGGTGACCGCGGCCTACGGGCACCTGCGCGAGCAGGGGCTCGTGTTGAGCGTGCGCGGCTCGGGCAGCGTGGCGAGGCTGCCGGGCACGCCGACCATGCTGCCCGCTCCGCCCGCCGCCGACTACATCGACTTCTCGAAGGCGGCGCCGCCCGCCCTGCCCTGGCTGCCCGACCTCGCCCGACAGGCCGTCGACGACCTGCCGGAGCACCTCGGCGATGCGGGGTTCGACCCGATCGGCACCCCCGCGCTTCGCGCGGCGATCGCCGACCGCTACACGAAGCGCGGGCTCCCGACCACGCCGGAGCAGATCATGGTCACGATCGGCGCGCAGCACGCGATCGCCCTGCTCTCGCGGGCGCTCATCGGCCGCGGCGATCGGGCGATCATCGAAGCGCCGACCTACCCGCATGCCTACGAGGCGCTCCGGGCCGCCGGCGCCCGCCTCGTGCCGGTCGGTGTCGCGCCGCGAGACGACGCCGACCCGACCGGCCGGGTCGAGGCGGAGGCGCTCACGAGGGCGATCGCGCACGCGAACCCCGTGGCGGCCTACCTGATGCCCGACTTCCAGAATCCGACCGGGCGTTCGATGAGCGCAGAGACCCGGGCGCGAGTGCTCGACGCCGCCGCCCGGCAGGGCACCGTCATCATCGCCGACGAGACCACGGGCGAACTCGACATCGATCGCCCCGAGTCGTTGCTGCCGATGGCCGCCTACGGGCCGGCGATCATGGTCGGCTCGGTCGGCAAGACCGTCTGGGGCGGCGTGCGGGTCGGCTGGATCCGCGCCGACCGCCCGCTCATCCGGCGCCTGCTCGCCGTGCGCTCGCCCGGCGATCTCGGTACCCCGATCATCGAGCAGCTGCTCGTCACGCGCGCCCTGCCCCACATGGACGACATCCTCGACCTGCGCCGCGAGCAGCTCCGCGCCGGGCGCGACCGGCTCGAAGGGCTGCTCGGCCAGGCCCTGCCCGACTGGCACGTGCCGCACGTCGACGGCGGCATCGTGACCTGGGTCGGCCTCGGCGCCCCGGTGAGCTCGCAGCTCGCCCTCGCCGCTCGCTCGCAGCGGCTCATCATCGCGGCGGGGCCGAGATTCGGCATCGACGGCGCGTTCGAGCGATTCCTGCGGCTGCCCATCTGCTATCCGCCCGAGACGATGGATGCCGCGGTGCAGGCGCTCGCCCGCGCCTGGCACTCGCTCTCGGGCGCCGCCCCGGTGCCCGACCAGAGCCTGCTCGCCGCCGTCGTGTAGCGGCGCTCGCTCGTTTGTTCACCCGGTCGACACCGCCCGTCCACGTCGCCCCCACCGGCCGGTCGCCGGGTTCCGCCAGCCTGACGGCGTTCCCTGCCTCGATTCGCTGGAGTGTGCCCGACATGTCCGTCCGCCCCTTGTCCGTCGCTGCCCTCGCCGTGGCATCCGTCATCGCCGGCGGCGCGCTCGCCGGGTCGGCGGTCGCCCTCCCGGCAACGGCCGCGCCCGGCGCATCCGCCTTCCACCGCACGGCGACGTACCCCGTGTTCCAGAACCTGCCGGAGGGCGTCGACCCCGCGTCCGAGACGGTCGCCGAGATCTCGGCGATCACCCCCGACGGCTCGACCGTCGTCTACACCGACGCACTCGGCAAGCGCATCGGATTCCTCGACGTGACCGATCCGTCGAATCCGGTCGGCGACGGCACGATCGAACTCGCCTCGCTCGGTCACGCCGACGACCAGCCCACCTCGGTCGCCGCCTACGGCGACTTCATCCTCGTGGTCGTCGACGAGACCGGCGGAGCGTTCACCGCCCCGGCCGGCCGCCTCGACGTGATCCGCGCCGCCGACCGCACGGTCGTGCGCAGCATCGACCTCGAGGGCCAGCCCGACTCGATCGCGATCTCGAAGGACGGCGCCTATGCGGCGATCGCGATCGAGAACCAGCGCGATGAGGACGCGACGCCTCCCGGCGGCAAGAAGGGCGACCTGCCGCAGCTGCCCGGCGGCTTCGTGCAGGTGCTCGGGCTCGGCGCAGACCCTGCCGCGTGGTCGATCGACGCGGTGCCCTTCCTCGAGGAGGACGGCTCGCCGATCGACGTGATCGCCGCAGCCGGCCTCGACGCCCCGACCGACCCCGAGCCCGAGTACGTCACCATCAACGCGCAGAACCAGCTCGCGGTGACGCTGCAGGAGAACAACGGCATCGTGATCGTCGACCTGCCGACGCACGAAGTCGTGCGCGCCTTCTCGGCCGGATCGGTGGCCGTCAGCGGCATCGACACGAAGAAAGACAAGCGCATCGACCTGTCGGGCTCCATCGGGCAGACCCCGCGCGAGCCCGACTCGATCGCGTGGATCGGCGACGACCGGCTTGCGACGGCCAACGAGGGCGACTGGAAGGGCGGAACCCGCGGCTGGACCGTCTTCGACGCGGAGACGGGCGACGTCGTGTGGGACGCCGGCAACTCGTTCGAGCACCTCGCCGTGCAGCACGGCCTGTACAACGACGACCGCGCCGCGAAGAAGGGCAGCGAGCCCGAGGGCCTCGCCGTCGCCGAGTACGACGGGGTGCCGTACGTGTTCGTCGCGAGCGAGCGCTCCAACTTCGTCGCGGTGTACGACGTCAGCGACCCGGCGGCACCGGCCTTCAGCCAGCTGCTGTTCGCGACGAACGGCCCCGAGGGCATCCTCCCGGTGCCCGGCAGCGACCTGCTCGTGGTCTCGAGCGAGACCGACGACGCGTCGGCCGGCGTGCGCGCGGCCGTGAACCTCTACGCCTTCGACGGCGAGCAGCCGGCGCAGCCGAGCATCGTCTCGGATGTCGTCGACGGCGCGCCGATCGGATGGGCGGCGCTCGGCGCGCTGAGCGGCCACCCGAGCGACGCCGGCATCGTCTACGCCGCGAGCGACGCGGCCGTCTCGCCGAGCACGGTGTACACGGTCGACGTGACGCAGACCCCGGCCCGCATCACCGCGGCCCGTGCGGTGACCGATGCCGGAGCCCCCGTGGCGCTCGACATCGAGGGCCTGCAGGCGCGCGCCGACGGCGGCTTCTGGCTCGCGATCGAGGGCGCGACGGGCGCCGAGAACCGCATCGTGCGCACGGATGCCGCCGGCGCCGTCGTCGAGACGGTGGCGCTGCCGGCCGATGTCACGGCCCACATCGCCAAGTGGGGCCTCGAGGGCGTGACCACGACCGGGTCCGGGGCCGACGAGCAGCTCTGGGTGGCGCTGCAGCGTCCGCTGTGGGCCGACCCGGCGGTCACCGGCGCCGACGCCGCGACGGTCGACGGTGCGAACGTCGCCCGCATCGGCCGCTACGACGTGGCGAGCGGCGCATGGTCGTGGTTCGGCTACCCGCTCGAGTCCACGGCCGTCGGAGGCGACTGGATGGGCCTCTCCGAGATCACGGCGATCGACGACGACACCCTCGCCGTGATCGAGCGCGACAAGCTCAACGGCCCCGCCGCAGCGGTGAAGCGCGTGACCCGCGTCGAGATCCCCGCGACGACGCCCGAGGCGGGCACGCTGCCCGTGCTCGAGAAGACCACGGCGATCGACGTGCTGCCGGCACTCCGCCGGGCCGCCGGATGGACGCAGGAGAAGCTCGAGGGCTTCGCGGTCGCGGCCGACGGCGCGCTGTACGGCGTCACCGACAACGACGGGCTGAAGGATGCCACGGGCGAGACGGTGTTCCTGGAGCTCGGCGCTGCCGGCGAGGTGTTCCCCGGCGGCACGGAGCCCGGAGGACCGGGCGAGCCGGGCGGACCCGCGAGCCCGAGCCTCGTGCTCGGCGCCGGATCGGTGGCCGCAGGCGGCTCGCTCGAGGTGCGCGGCACCGGATTCGCAGCAGGCTCGACGGTGCGGCTCGAGCTGCACTCCGAGCCCGCGGTGCTCGGGCAGGCGACGGTTTCGACCGACGGAGCACTCGCGTTCACTGCGCGCATTCCGGCCGCCACCGCGCCCGGTGCGCACACCGTCGTCGCCGTGCTCGCGGACGGCACGACCGTGTCCGCCGCGATCACCGTGACCGGTGCGACGAACGGCTCGACGAGTACAGCCGACCTCGCCAGCACGGGCGTCGAACCGGTCGTGGCGCTCCTCGCGGCGATCCTCGTCCTGCTCGCAGGTGCCGTGTCCGTGCTGATCGCGCGGCGCCGCACGGCGTAGCGGAGTACGGGGCGGCCGGACGACTGCGCTCGTCCGGCCGCCCCGACCGGCCTCGGTGCCGGGCACGCCGTGGCCTGCCGTGCCGGACGGGTCAGCGGCACGGAATCTGCGGGGCAGTGATCTGCCGAGGGGCGAGCCCGGCGCCGGTCGGGCGGCGCCGGGCCCCTCCCGGTGCTACCGGCTCATCGCGAACCGACGGAACCCGAGCAGCACGAGACCCGCGATGAACGCGAGGCCCGCGAGCCAGAGGCCCGGGGTGTCGACCCCCGTCGAGGCGAGGTTCGAGGAGCCGGCGCCGCTTCCGGACGCAAGCGCGGATCCGCTGCTCCCGCTCGCCTGGGCGGGCGTCACCGGATGCGTCGGATCGACCGGATCCACCGGGTCGACGGGATCCACCGGATCGACGGGATCCACCGGATCGACCGGGTCGACGATGGTCGTCGCCCCGTCGGTCCTGCTGTCGCCGATCACGGAGATCGCGTTGCCGCCGATCGTCACGGGCAGGGACAGGTCAGACAGCAGCTGTGTTCCCCCGAGCAGCCCGCCATCACCATCCGTCGTCGCCGAACCGCCCCCGGTTCCTGGCGTCACGACCGTCTCGGCGCCGGTCGACGTGCTGTCGCCCACTCCCGAGATCGCATTGCCTCCGACCGTCACCGGCAGGGACGCGTTCGGCAGCAGCTGTGTTCCCCCGAGCAGCCCGCCTTCACCGCCAGTCGTCGCCGATCCGCCGGCCGAGCCGGAGCCCGAACCGACGTTCGTGGTCGCGCCCTCGCTCGTCGAGTCGCCGATGAGCGAGACGGCGTTGCCGCCGACGGTCACCGGCACCGCTGCGCCGACGATCGCCTGCGTGCCGCCGAGGATCGAGTCGTCGCCGCTGGTCGCGGCGCCGGTGCCCGAACCGGCTCCGCTGCCCGGCTCGACCACGGTCTCCGCACCGGCGCTGCTGCTGTCGCCGATGATCGAGATCGCGTTGCCGCCGAGCGTGATCGGGATCGACACGCCGATGAGCGCCTGCGTGCCTCCGAGCAGCGAGTCCGTCCCGCTGGTCTCGGGCGCCGCGCCCGCGGCGGGTGCCGGAGCGGGCGCAGGAGCGGGCGCAGGAGCGACCGTGGTGGTCGCGCCGTCGGTCGACGAGTCGCCGATGAGCGAGATGGCGTTGCCGCCGACCGTCACCGGGATCGACACGTCGATGAGCGCCTGGCTGCCGGAGCCGATGCCGTCGTCACCCGAGGTGACGGCGACCGGCGCCGGGGCGTCGCCGCTCGCGACCTCGGTGCCAGCGCCCTGCGACGACGAATCCCCGATGAGGGAGATCGCGTTGCCGCCGAGCGTGATCGGCAGGTCGAGCGAGATGCCGGCCTGGGTTCCCGACAGGATGCCGTCCTCGCCCGTCGTCTCCGACGCATGGGCGACTCCGGCGCCGAGGAGCGTGAGGCCCCCCGCGAACAGGGTCGCGTACAGCGCCCTCAAGAGCAGTTTCTTCATGATCCAGTCCTCCTGAACTGATGGGTTTGTCGCTCCCGGGCAGGGAGCGATGACCGTCTTCCGCCTCACGTGCAGGCGGAACGGCCCCCGTCAGTCAGGGGTGGAGTCGGTGTCGTACACCGGCGACGACGGCAGCTCGTCGTCGACCGAGTGGAGTGCGAGCGACGCGAGTGCGTCGAGTTCGAGGGCGGCGTACGCCGCGTCGGAGGTACCGGATGCCGCGCCGCCGCCGCCCGCAGCGCCGGTGCCGGAACCCGTGGCGCCGAGTGCGGGCGCCCCGAGAGCAGGTGAGCCGTCGCCGCCGGGTGCGCCTCCGTCGGCGGGCGCGATCGAGCCGTCGGCGGAGGCTGCGGTCTGCTGGGGAGCCGTGGAATGCTCGCGGTCGGAGGTCGCGGCAGCGCCCGGCGGCTCGCCCGACGACCCCGTGGGCGGCGGTTCGCCCGGAATCTGGCCGCCCGGACCTCCCGGACCGCCTGGGTCGGTGCCGCCCGATCCGCCCGGAAGCAGCGGGATCGACGGAAGCTGGGGGAGCACGCCGCTGCCGTCGGTGGGCAGCGCGGGCAACGTGCCGACGACGGCGCAGAGGGTGTCGTCGACGAGTCCGACGACCGGGCCGATGACCCCGCCGACGGTGCCGTTCGGCAGCAGCGACCCGACGATCGGCAGCTCGTCGACGATGCCGTCGACGAGGCCGGCGACCGGGGTCGTGATGCCGCTGACCGTGTCGCCGCCGGCGATGTCGGAGACGGTGCCCGTGGCGCCGTTGACGATGGTTCCGACGGCCGTGTTGCCGCCGCCGATGACGGTGTTCGCGGTGTCGGTGACGGTGTCGACCGCGTCGGGCACGACGACGGAGACGGGCTCGGACACCGGCTCGGGCAGCACCTCGACGACGGGTTCGACGACCTGGTTCACGGGGGAGACGACCGTCTCGACGACGCCGCCCACCAGGCCGCCGACGGCGCCGGTCACGTTCGTCACGCCGCCGAGCAGCGAGCCGACCGTGCCGAGCAGCCCGCTGCCGGGGTCTCGCTCATCGGCCGAGGCGGTCGGGGCGCTCGAGAAGAGCGAGACGACGAGCCACGCAGCGGTGAGGGCGGTGCCGAGGAGGGCATACCGGAGCCACGGCACCTGCCGTGCAGCATCCGCGGAGCCCATCGCCACCCCTTCGTCCCCCTGCTGGCCACCCTATGGGGGGTGGTTCTTGCGAGGCTACCCCCCGGACGGGGGACATCCGGTCGGCGACCCGTCGACACGCCGTCACGACCCGCCGGCCGGTCGCCGACATGCCGAACCTGGATGTCGCGTGAATTTCATCGCGATGTGATATTCGGGGCGACAGCGCCTGCGAGAATCGGACAATGCATCTGCTCGCCGCGCTCAGCATGAAGAATCGTGCGCTCATCGCGCTCATCACCGTCGTCGTCGCGATCTTCGGCGGCATCTCGCTGACGAGCCTGAAGCAGGAGCTGGCGCCGTCGATCGAGTTCCCGCAGCTGTCGATCGTGACGAGCTACCCGGGCGCGTCGCCCGACATCGTCAACACCGACGTCTCGACGCCGATCGAGACCGCGATCCAGGGCATCACGGGCCTCGAGTCGACCTCGACGACGAGTTCGACGGGGCTGTCGCGCGTCACCGCGAGCTTCACCTACGGCACGGATCTCGCCTTCGTCGAGCAGAAGATGCTCTCGGCCGTGAACCGCATCTCGAGCCAGCTGCCCGACGACGTCGACCCGCAGGTCATCGCGCTCAGCCTCGACGACTTCCCGGTGCTGCAGATCGCCGTCACCGGCGTCGACGACATCAGCGCGCTCTCCGACGAGATCGAGCGCACCACCCTGCCCGAGATCACCGACGTCGACGGCGTGCGCGAGGCGAGCCTCGTCGGCGAGATCGGCCAGCGCGTCACCATCACGCCCGACCCCGCGAAGCTCGCAGCGTATGGCATCACCCAGCAGGCGATCCGCGACGCACTGCAGCAGAACGGCCTGCTGGTGCCGGCCGGCACGATCACGGAGGGCGACTCGACGTTCGCCGTGCAGACGGGCACCCGCATCGGCAGCGTGGACGAGATCGCCGCGCTGCCCGTGCTGGGCGCCACCGAGCAGCAGCAGATTCCGGATGCCTCGGAGGAGCTGCCGACCGACGGCCAGGCCCTGCCGAACGGCGCGACGCTGCCCGAGGGTCTCGGCGCCACGACGAGCGTGCCCGTCGCGGCGACGATCGCCGACGTGGCATCCGTCGAACTCACCGACAACCCCGTCTCGAGCATCTCGCGCGTCAACGGCGAGCCGGCGCTCACCATCTCGGTCACGAAGCTGCCGGCCGCCAACACGGTCGACGTGTCGAACGCCGTGACGGCGCTGCTGCCCGACCTCGAGTCCTCGCTCGACACGACGAACCCGGGCGCGACCTTCACGGTCGTCTTCGACCAGGCGCCCTTCATCGAGCAGTCGATCGAGTCGCTCGCGACCGAGGGCATGCTCGGACTCCTGTTCGCGGTCATCGTGATCCTCGTCTTCCTGATGTCGGTGCGCGCGACGCTCGTGACCGCGATCTCGATCCCGACCTCGGTGCTCATCACCTTCATCGGCCTGCAGGCCGCCGACTACACGCTGAACATCCTGACGCTCGGCGCGCTCACGATCGCCATCGGCCGCGTCGTCGACGACTCCATCGTCGTCATCGAGAACATCAAGCGGCACCTCATCGAGGGCGTCGACAAGGCCGCGACGATCGTGCACGCCGTGCGCGAGGTCGCCGGCGCCATCACGGCGTCGACCATCACCACGGTCGCGGTGTTCCTGCCGCTGGCGCTCGTCGAGGGGGTGACGGGCGAGCTGTTCCGGCCGTTCGCGCTGACCGTGACGATCGCCCTCGTCGCCTCGCTGCTCGTCTCCCTGACGATCGTGCCGGTGCTCGCGTACTGGTTCCTGAAGCCCGCGAAGCTCGCCAAGCACGAGGACGAAGCCGAGATCGCCGCCGCCGCGTTCGTCGACGACGTCTGGCTCGCTCCCGAGCTCCGCGACGAGACCGGGTCGACCGGGCTCCCGGTGAAGGCCGGCGCTGCGGGCGCTGCAGGCCGCACCGCGGCCACCGTCGCGGCGAAGCCCGCTGCGCCCGCTGACGAGCTCGAGCACCCCTCCCGCCTGCAGCGCGGCTACCTGCCGATCATCGAATGGACCCTGAAGCACGGCGCCGTGACGCTCGTCGTCGCCGGGCTCGTGCTCGGCGGCACCGTCGCGCTTATCCCGTTCATGAAGACGAACTTCATCGGGTCATCGGGGCAGAACACGTTCCGGGTGACGCAGGAGCTGCCGATCGGCACGAGCCTCGACGCCATGGACGCGGCATCCCAGCCCGTCGAGCAGGCGATCCGCGACACCGAGGGCGTCGAGACCGTGCAGACCTCGATCGGCTCGGGGAGCGGACTCACCGCGGCCTTCGGCGGCGGCGGTGCCACGATCACCTACTCGGTCACGACCGATGAGAGCGCCGACCAGGACGCCCTCCAGGCGAGCGTGCGAGACGACCTCGACGACCTCGACGACGTCGGCGAAGTGACCCTCGCCGCCTCCAGCGGATTCGGCGCCTCGAACGACATCGAGGTCGACATCACCGCCTCGAACGCCGAAGACCTGCAGGCCGCCACCGACGCCGTCGTCACCGAGCTCGACGGCATCGACTCGCTCGCCCAGGTCACCTCGAACCTGTCGGAGTCCCAGCCCTACGTCGCCGTCGTGGTGAACCGAGCGGATGCCGCTGCAGCCGGCTACTCGGAGGTCGCCCTCGGCGGATACGTCTCCGCCGCGATGCAGCCCCAGGGCGCCGGGTCCGTCGTGATCGACGAGAAGACCCTCACGATCTACCTCGCCACCGACACCCCGCCCACGACCATCGAGGAGCTGTCGGCCCTCGAGGTGCCGACGCCCGCCGGCCTCGTGCGGCTCGACACGCTCGCGACCGTCGAGAACGTCGACGGGCCGGCATCCGTCACCACCGTGCAGGGGCTGCGCAGCGCGACCGTCTCGGCGACGCCCGCGGGCGACGACCTCGGCACGGCGAGCGGGGCGGTCGCCGCCTCGGTCGACTCGGTCGAGCTGCCGGCCGGCACGACCGCGTCGATCGGCGGCGTCAGCGCCGACCAGCAGGAGTCGTTCTCGCAGCTCGGCCTGGCGCTCCTCGCGGCGATCCTGATCGTCTACATCGTGATGGTCGCGACCTTCCGCTCGCTCCTGCAGCCGCTGCTGCTGCTCGTGTCGGTGCCGTTCGCGGCGACCGGTGCGATCGCCCTGCAGGTCATCTCCGGCGTGCCGCTCGGCGTGGCCTCGCTCGTCGGCGTGCTGATGCTCGTCGGCATCGTCGTGACGAACGCCATCGTGCTCGTCGACCTCGTGAACCAGTATCGGGATCGCGGCATGAACGTGCGCGACGCGCTCGTGCACGGCGCCTCCCGCCGTCTCCGCCCGATCCTCATGACGGCGCTGGCGACGATCTTCGCGCTGCTGCCGATGGCGCTCGGCATCACCGGGCACGGCGGCTTCATCTCGCAGCCGCTCGCGCTCGTCGTGATCGGCGGCCTCGTGTCGTCGACGGCGCTGACGCTGGTCGTGCTGCCCGTGCTCTACAACCTCGTCGAGGGCGGGCGCGAGCGTCGCCGCGAGAAGCGGGCCGCGAAGGCCGCGGGCGGGGCGGATGTCCCGGCTGGTGCGGCGCCCGTCCCCGCTGCGGCAACGGACGCTCCCGAGGGCGAGGTCTCTCCGGGCGACGGGATCTGACGTCGAGGTCGGCCCCGAGGGCTAGCCCGCGGGCGGCGCCGGCGGTGCGAGCTCGGCGATCTTCGCGAGCAGTGACGCGCGCTCCCGCTCGTTGCCCGTGAGTCGAGCAGCGGCCTCGAGCTCGCCGCGGGCCTCCTCGGTGCGGCCGAGCCGGCGCAGCAGTTCGCCGCGCACGGCCGGCAGGGGAGCGTAGCCCGCGAGCCTGCCGCCCGCGGCGAGCTCGTCGACGATGCGGAGCGCGCTCGCCGGTCCGGTCGACATCGCGACCGCGACGGCGCGGTTCAGCTCCACCACGGGTGACGGCGCGAGACGCCCGAGCGCCTCGTAGAGCAGCACGATGCGTGCCCAGTCGGTGTCGTCGACGGATGCCGCGACCGCATGGCACTCGGCGATCGCCGCCTGCAGTCCGTAGGCGCCGCGTCCGCGTCCGAGGCGGTCGGCGCGGGCGAGCGCCGCGCGGCCGCGTTCGATCTGCGCGCGGTCCCAGCGGGATCGGTCCTGCTCGTCGAGCGGGATCGGTGTGCCGTCGCGTGCGGTGCGCGCCGCGAAGCGCGAGGCGGTGAACTCCATGAGGGCCACGAGGGACTGCGCCTCGGGCTCGCGGGGCATGAGCCCCGCCACCATGCGGGTGAGCCTGAGGGCCTCGGCCGAGACATCCGGTCGCACCCATTCGTCGCCCGCGGCGGGCAGGTAGCCCTCGTTGAAGATCAGGTAGAGCACCGAGAGCACCGAGCCGAGCCGCTCGGCGTACTCGTTCGGCTCGGGCACCTCGAACGGCACCTTCGCAGCCGCGAGCGTCTTCTTGGCCCGCACGATGCGCTGCTGCACGGTCGCCGTCGGCACGAGGAAGGCGCGCGCGATCTCCTCGGAGCCGAGGCCGCCGACGATGCGCAGCGTCAGCGCGATCTGCGCCTCGCGCGAGAGCACGGGGTGACACGACACGAAGATGAGCCGCAGCATGTCGTCGTCGATGGTGTCGGGGTCCCAGAAGGTGCCGGATGCCTCGCCGCCCTGCTGCTCGAGGTCGCGGGCCATGGCGGCGTACCGCTCGTCGAGCCGCTCGCGGCGGCGCCATCCGTCGATCGCCCGGCGCTTCGCGACGGCGGTGAGCCAAGCGCCGGGATTGTTCGGCACGCCATCGGCCGGCCACTGCCGGAGCGCCTCGACGAGCGCCTCCTGCGCGAGATCCTCGGCCTGTCCGACGTCGCCGACGAAGCGGGTGAGCGTCGCGACGATGCGCGCCGACTCGATGCGCCAGACGGCGGCCACGGCGCGCCGGGCGCGGTCGGCGCCGGCGACGAGTACCGCGTCGCCCGCATCTCCGCCCGCGTCCGGGGCATCCGTCTCGCTCATGTCAGTCGACCGGGTTCGCGGTGCCGAGGCGACCCTCGGCCTCGGCGCGCCAGCCGGCCTCCTTCTGGATCCACTCGTTGTCCTGCGGGAAGTCCTCGAGCTCGGTGACGCGGCGCACCTCGAGCTTCGAGCCGGGGCCGAGCGGGCAGCGCTTGGCCCACTCCGCGGCCTCTTCCGGGCTCGACGCCTGGATGATCCAGAAGCCGTTGAAGAGCTCCTTCGTCTCGCCGTAGGGGCCATCGGTGACGACCGGGGGAGTGGAGTCGAAGTCGACCACGAAGCCCTCCTTCGCGTCGGTCAGGCCCTCGCCGCCGAGCAGCACGCCCGCCTTGATGAGGGATTCGTTGTAGGCGCCCATGGCCGCGATGACCTCGGTGAAGTCGAGGTTCTCGTAGTCCTCGACGGCTGCGTCGGTCGAGCGCATGATCAGCATGTACTTCACGGTGATTCTCCTTGTTCGGGAAGGGGCCGAAGTGCCCGCCTCACTCTGGCGTCGAACGGGCGACGGCCGGATCGACATCGCGCCGGGAAATTTCTCCTTCATGCTGTCACGCGGTCGGGGCTTGCGGAATCGATACCCTAGGGGGGTATAGTGGTGGCGACCCACGAAAGGACATTTCCCATGACGCTCGCACCAGAAGGCCGGACCGAGATCGACGTCGCAGGCGGCGGGTGCGCCTGCTGCGCGATCGACACGACGACGGATGCCTCCGCCCCCGTGAACGCCGCGACCGACGCCTCCCTCGTCGAGGCGAGTTTCGGTGTCGCCGGCATGACCTGCGGCAACTGCGTGGCCCACGTGACCCAGGAGCTCACCGCGATCGACGGCGTCGACGCCGTCGAGGTCGACCTCGTCAACGGCGGCGTCTCCGGTGTGACGGTGCGGAGCCGCGCTCCGATCTCCGACGCCGCGATCGCCGCGGCCGTCGAGGAGGCCGGATACCGGGTGGCTGAGCGATGAGCGCCGCGGCACGTGCCGGTGCCCGCGCGACCCGGCGGCGCCGCGGCATCGACCGCACCCTGCCCGCTGTCGCCCTCGGCGTCGCCGGGGTGTTCGCGCTCGCGGGCTGCGCCGCCGGGGCCGACGGCGCCTCAGGCAGCGGCCACGACGGGCACGCCATGACCGAGACCGCGGCACCGGCCAGCGCGGGCACGGCGGCCGACGTGATGTTCGCGCAGATGATGATCCCGCACCACGAGCAGGCGCTCGAGATGAGCGGCATCGTGCTCGCGAAAGACGGACTCGACCCCGAGGTCGCCGCCCTCGCCGGGGAGATCCAAGCAGCCCAGGGGCCCGAGATCGCCCAGCTCGAGGCTTGGCTCGAGGAGTGGGACGCCCCGCGCGAGATGCCCGGTGGCGGCCACGGGATGAGCGGAATGCTGAGCGACGACGAACTCGCCGCGCTCGAGGCTGCCGACGCGGCATCCGCTTCGCAGCTCTTCCTCGAGCAGATGATCGAGCACCACGAGGGCGCCGTCGACATGGCGGAGGAGCAGCTCGCGAGCGGGTCGCACGAGGGCGCGATCGAGATGGCCGAGGCGATCATCGCGACCCAGACGGCCGAGATCGAACGCATGGAGGCGCTGCTCGTTCAGTGATCGGTGGGCGGCACAGCTCGCTGTGCCGCCCACCGATGATCGAGGCCCCTCGGGCGTTGGCCGGCGCCCGGGCCCCGTCGATCTCAGTGCGAGGGGAGGCCGAATGCGACGGCGCCATCGATGCGCGAGCGGAAGAGCCAGAGCACCGCGCCGAGTCCGATGCCGAGCGCGCTGATCGTCGTGAGGTAGGCGGTGTCCCCGATCGCGGTGTACAGCTGGCCGAGCAGGCCCGCCAGCGTGGAGCCCGCTGCCAACGTCAGGAAGATCAACGCGACCACCTGCGACCGGAAGGCCTGCGGTGCGATGCGGGTGGCGAGCGAGAGGCCGATCGGGCCGACCAGCACCTCGGATGTGCCGACGACCACGACGTAGACGAGCACCGGGAGCAGGGCGATCACCGAGCCCGACGTCATGACGACCACGAGCAGGAAGACGTGCCCGAGGCCGAGCTGGACGAGGCCGAACGCGAACTTGCCGCTCGGGTTCGGGTCGGCCTGGTCGCGACGGCTCCAGAGCCGCGCGAACACGGGCGTGATCAGCACGGCGGACAGGGCGCCGACCGAGAGCACCCATGCGGGCGGCATCGACCAGTCTCCGATCTGGAGGTCGACGCGATCGTCCGAGATCAGGATCGGGAGGAATGAGAAGACCTGGAACAGCAGGCCGAAGAACACGGCGCTCGCGATGAAGATCGGGACGAAGCCGGCCAGTCGCGTCTTCTCGGCCGACGTGACCGATCGAGACGAGAACATCGCCACGAACAGGATGACGGCCGCGGCGACGATCACGAGACCCGTCACGCTCGCCATGTTCGCCTCGTTGAGCACACCCGTCACCCAGGCGACCGCGATGGCCGCCACGACGAGGACCACGACGGCTGCCGGGCGCCAGGCGTTCCGCAGGGGGATCGGATTGCGTACGACATCGGCGTCCGCGGGCAGCCGCCGCATCGCGAAGCAGTACTGGATGAGCGCGGCGACCATGCCGATCGAGGCGAGGGTGAACGCCAGCTGGAAGCCCACGGCACTCTGCGCGAGGCCGGTGGCGAGGGCACCGACGGTCGCGCCGATGTTGATGGCCATGTAGAAGTACGAGAATCCCGCGTCACGTCGACTCGGGTCGTCTTCGAGCAGCATGCCCACGATCGACGTGATGTTCGTCTTGAGTGCGCCGGTGCCGAGCACGATCAGCCCCAACCCGATCGCGAGGCCCCCGTACCCGGGGATGAACCCGAGCGCGAGGTGGCCGAGGGTGATGACCACGCCGCCCCAGAAGACCAGCCACTTCGGCGCGAGCACCCGGTCGCCCATCCAGGATCCGAGGATCTGGGCGAGGTACACCGAGCCTCCGTAGGCCCCGACGAGGCTCGAGGCGATCGCGGCATCGAGTGCGAGGCCGCCCTGATCGACCGCGTAGAGCATGTAGAAGATCAGCACGGCCTGCAGGCCGTAGAAGCTGAAGCGCTCCCAGAACTCCGTGAATGCGAGGCTCGCGAGCCCACGTGGATACCCGGCCCGTTTGCGTTCCGGGGGCGTCTGGGCGTCGGTCGAGGATTCGCTTGCGCGTGCAGCGGCGACGGTGTCGTGCAACTCGGTCATTGATCGTCCTTCTCAATCTCGAACCAGGTGGTTCGATCTGTTCCACGTGGTTCGACGTCGAACCCGTGACGGTGTGCGGCCGCGCCCGGTCCGAGCGCTCCGGCTGGTCCTGCGCGTCACTCCGTTGCGTCGGATGCCGCGATGACGTAGGTCTTTCGGGTCGGGCTGACGGTGTGCCAGACGCCTCGCCAGCCGCGCGGTACGAAGCACGACTGCCCTGGCTCGACGTCGAGCGACGTTCCGTCGAGCGACTCGAGACGGATCAGCCCCTCAGCCACGACGAACACCTCATCGTGCGGGTAGCCATGGCATGCCACGGAGCCCGGCTGTCCGAGCCATACCCCGAAGGTGACCGCTCGCGCTCCGACGAGGGGCGGAGGCGCCCAGACGTCCGCGGTGGGCCGGCCCGAGAGCACCAGGTCCTCCGGCATCTCGGCGGCGTTTCGATGCGGATACGCCGATGCTTCGATCAGCACCGGTCGGGGGAATGCGGTCACGAGGCTGCCTCCACGAGTCGTGAACGTGCGTCAAGGACCTCGGCGGCCGCTCGTGCGCCCGAGGCGTAGGCACCGCCGACGGTCCGCGAGCGGAACGCCGCCGTCGCCTCACCTGCCCAGAAGATCCGGTCACCGGTCGGCATCGCGAGGCGGTCGCGGATGTCGCGCGGGGCGCCGGGCGGCACATGGCTGTAGCTGCCGCGCGTGAAGGGATCGGCTCCCCACGAGTGGAAGGTGGCCGTACGCGGCGGGTGATCCGGCCTTCCCAGCATCGCGCTGAGCGAAGCGGCCGCGCGCGCCGTCATCACCTCGGGAGGCTCCTGGAGCATCCGGCGGGCCTCGTCGCCGACCGCCCAGCCGACGATGACCGTCTCGTCACGAGGCGCACCGTCCCAGGTGGAATGCCACCACGTCGACGGGCTCGGTCGCGTCTGCTGCACCGGAGAATCGAACGTCCACACATCGCCGTCGAAGACGAACACGAGCTTCAGGATGTCGAGCGTCGTCATCGCCTGGATGGCCGCGGATTTCTCAGCCGGCAGTGCCGGGGTGAACTGGATGTCGCCGTTCTTCAGCACCCCGAGCGGGACCGTGACGATCAGCTGCTCCGCGCGATACTGCAGCGGCCCGTTCTCGCCGACGGCCTCGACCACGATCCCGCCGGCCTCGATGCCGATGTGTTCGACTCGGCGGCCGGTTTCGCAGTGGAGACCCTGGGCGAGGTGATCGACGACCGTGCCCCAGCCGGCGGGAAGCCGGAAGTTGTGCTCGCCCATGAACTCGTCGTCTGCGAGCTCGAGTTCGAGTTCGTGCATCGCGTCGGTCGCGCTGGTGCGACGGAGCTCCTCGCGGCCGCGTTGGGCGCCGAACGCCTCTTCCAGCAGTTGCGCCGCCGGAGCATCCGTGGCGTGACGCTGGACGAGCGCTTCGACGGAGATGCTCTCTTCGGGGGTGCAGGAGGCAGCGAGGAATGATTCCAGGCGGGGCCGGAACGATTCGGACGGAAGGTGGCTGCTCACCCCGCGTCGCTCCTCGAAACCGGCGGCACGGAGCACCGGCCGCAAGGGGTTGGCCGCGGTGTGCATGAACTCCGCACCGAGTTCGACCGGCACTCCGGCGAGGTCGTGGCGAGTGTGAAGGCGGCCGCCGAGCCGATCACGGGCCTCGAGGACTCTGACGTCGAGTCCGGCATCGGCGAGACGCCGGGCGGCGGAGAGTCCAGCAGCGCCAGCGCCGACGACGATGACATCGGAGGACGTCGTGGGCGGGTGAGCATTCGGCATTGAAGACGGTTCCTTCCGTGGCGCAGCCGAGCGGCGACCGCTGTCAAGCGGGCTCGGCCCCGGTGACGAAGGCCACGTTAACCACGGAATCGTTTCGGCAGCATGGGTGCTGAGCCGTGCCCGACGCGTAGGACCCCCTCTCGCCTGCTCAGATCGAGGTCTCGTCGACGAGACCGATCGCCTCGGCGCGGCTCGACACCTGCAGCTTCCGGTAGATGGCCGTGAGGTGGTTCTGCAGCGTCTTCGACGAGATGTGCAGCGAGGCGGCGATCTCGCGATTGGTCAGCCCGCTCCGAAGCGCTTCGAGCGTCTCGCGTTCACGGCGCGTGAGGAGGTCTCCGCGATGATCGATCGCGTCGCGCGGCACCGACACGATCACCCGCGAGGTCGACGGGCGTCGAACCGTGCTCACGGTGCCGTTGAGCTCGTCGACGACCTCGGTGGCTTCGGCGCTGGGGACGAACGGATCGTGCGCCGCATCGCCCGTGCCGAACTCGATGCTCACTTCGATCTCGTCCGCCGATGCCTCCAGGCCGACCACCAGGTGACCCTCGGCGACCGTCGCGACCTCGTCGGCGAGCCGGACCAGCAGGAGGTACAGGCGGGAGGCCAGAGCGGTGGACAACGCCGTCGGCCACGAGCCCGATTCGAGCGAGCAGTTGAGCTCATTCGATTCGGCGAGGCGATCGATGATGCTTGCATTCACGAGCTCGAGGAAGTCGAACTCGGTGGAGCGAACGCGCTCGGCCCGGTCCGCCAGCTCGCCGAGCCGGCGGGGCACCTCGTCGATCGGCGGGGCGTCACGGCCCTCGAACTCCGCGGCGAACGACCTCAGGCCGGCGGCGAGCCGCTCCCGCCGTCGCTGCGCCGCCGTGGAGAACTGAGCGATCAGCAACCTGAAGTGGCGGGCCCGGTCCTGTTGAAGCGCACGTGTCTGCTCCTCGAGCAGGCCGGTCTCGATGTACGGAGTGATCAACGAGGAGATCACCTCGAGGAGATCGAGGTCGTCGACCGAGAAGGGTTCCGGCGTCCGCTTGTACATCTCGAGGATGCCGACGCGCTTCGACCCGCGGAACAGTGGAACGCAGGCGTAGGCGCGCAGACCCTCGGCGATGATCATCGCGCGGCCCACCCGGACGACCGGCTGGAGGTCGGGGAAGGTGATCGGCTCCCGAAGCGCATAGACCTGGCCGCCGAATCCCTGATGCAGCCTCCACGGCCCGAGCTCCTGCGTGAACCTCCTCGAGAGCCCGAAGGTGCAGTAGGCATGGATCTTCTGGCGTACGAGATCCGCGAGCGCGACGGCGCCGGCATCGGCGCCGATGAACTGGGCGACCTGGACGACGGCGAACGCGACCGATGAACGCACGTCATCGCTCGATCGCAGCTGGTGCGTGATCTGCCTGAGCAGATCGAGCTGCTGGACGGCGCGCAGCTCCGCGGAACTCGGTGCGAGGGAGGTCGGCTGCGCGATGGGATCGACGCCCAGGGTCGCCGCGTGGGCGAGGCCGAGTGCGTGCAGGCGCTCCGTGCCGTCGAGTTCAGCGGCGAGCCGTCTGGCGCGATCGAGGTCATCAGAGCTGAACAGCCGGTACCCGCTCGCAGTTCGGGCCGGTGTCAGCAGGCCCGAGGCCTCCCAAGCGCGGAGCCGCCAGACCGGAGCGCCGGTCTCACGCGCGGCGACGCCGATCGTGACGAAGCGAGGGTTCGCGCTCTGCATTCCATCAAGATAGCCCGAAAGTTTCGAGAGAGTTCGCTGAAGGATCGTTATCGTTTGCCGCCCGCATGCCGCCTGCATGCCGCGTTCGAACCACGGCGCCGAAGGTCTACCGTCGATGTGAGGCTCGGCATGAACGCGACCGACGGTGCGGCTCCGCCGGATCGCCGGGTCACCATCGGAGGAATCATGGAACGCACGGAGTCGGACCGGGTGAGGACCGGGGGCCGGGCGCCGCAGATGCAGGGCGCGGTCGCTCGCTCCCCGTTCCCGCCGATCGCCTCCTTCGCCTTCCTCTCCGACTGCCACACGGGTGCCCTCGTCGCACCCGACGGTGCGATCGGATGGCTCTGCCCGCCGCGATTCGACGCTCCGAGCGTCTTCGCGACGATCCTCGACCGGCAGGCGGGGTACTTCCGGTTCGCCCCGTTCGACGTCAACGCGCCGTCGGCCCGGGCCTACGAACCCGGCACCAACGTGCTCGTGACGACGTGGAAGACGCCGACGGGCTGGGCCGAGGTGCGCGACGCGCTCACGATCGTGCCGCGGTCCGAGCTCGACACGACCACCCCGCACACCCGGGCCCCCGCCGACGACGACGCCGGCCACTGCCTCGTGCGCACCGTGACCTGCCTCGACGGACACGTCGAGATGGAGCTCCTGTGCGAACCGGTCTTCGACTACGGGCGGGTCGGCGCCGAGTGGGACGCGAGCGACGAGTACACCGCGACGGCGAGCGGTGCCGGGATGTCGCTGCGCCTGCGCTCCGACCTCCCGCTCGGTGTGCAGGGCGGCCACGTGCGTGCGCGCCACACGCTGCACGCGGGCGACCGCGCGTTCTGCTCGCTCTCGTGGGCCGACGACCTCGACGGCCCGGCGACGTTCGAGGAGGCCGCGGCCGAACTCGACTCGACCGTCACCTACTGGCGCGACTGGCTCGGCGACGCGACGATCCCCGACCACCCGTGGCGCGAGGCCCTCGAGCGCTCGGCGCTGACGATCAAGGGGCTCACCTACATGCCCACCGGGGCGACGGTCGCCGCCCTCACGACCTCGCTCCCCGAGACGCCGGGCGGCGAGCGCAACTGGGACTACCGATACAACTGGATCCGCGACTCCTCGTTCACCGTGCAGGCGCTGCACTACCTCGACCTCGACTGGGAGGCGGACGAGTTCGTCGAGTTCCTCTCGGGGCTCGAGGCCAACGACGACGGCTCGCTGCAGATCATGTACGGCATCGACGGGCGGCGCGACCTCACCGAGACGACGCTCGACCATCTCACGGGCTACCAGGGCTCCCGACCGGTGCGCACGGGCAACGGGGCGTTCGCACAGCGGCAGAACGACCTGTACGGCGCGGTGCTCGACGCGATCCTCATGCACGCCCGGCGCAGCCAGCGGGTGCCGCGCGCGCTCTGGCCGCTCATCCGCTCGCAGGCGGAGTGCGCGACTGCGGTCTGGCGCGAGCCCGACCAGGGCATCTGGGAGGCACGGGGGGCGCCGCAGCACTACGTGTCGTCGAAGATCATGTGCTGGGTCGCGCTCGACCGGGCCTCGAAGCTCGGTGCGATCGTGGGCGACGCCGAGACTGCGGCGCGGTGGCGCGGGGTGGCCGACGAGATCGCGGCCGACATCCTCGAGCACGGGGTCAGCGAGCGGGGCGTGCTGCGCCAGCATTACGGCACCGATGCGCTCGATGCATCCGCTCTGCTGGCGGCGATCTACGGGTTCATGGCGCCCGACGACGAGCGGCTGCGGGCGACCGTGCTCGCGATCGCCGACGAGCTCTCCGAAGACGGGTTCGCGCTGCGCTACCGCACGGAGGAGACCGACGACGGACTGTCGGGGCGTGAGGGCACGTTCCTCATCTGCTCGTTCTGGCTCGTCTCGGCGCTCACCATCATCGGCGAGGGCGCGCGCGCCCTCGCCCTCATGGAGAAGCTGCTGCGAGTCGTCTCGCCGCTCGGCCTCCTCGCAGAGGAACTCGACACCGAGACCGGGCAGCACCTGGGCAACTTCCCGCAGGCCTTCTCGCACCTCGCGCTCATCGAGGCGGCCCGGCGCATCATCATGATCGAGAAGCTGCTCGAGTTCGTCTGAGTGCGTTCGTTTGGGCTCGATGAAGGGTCCCGTAGGAGATGGCCGATTCCTGCACTCTCGCGGCCGATCGCGGCGCACGCGGTCAGATGCTGACGCGAACGCCGGCAGTCGCGTCCCCAAGGGGATCGCTCAGAGAGACGCCTTGCGGATCAAGTGGTACCATATGTGGTACAACTTTGGAGGCATGGTGGCTATCACGACAAGCGAAGCGCGACGCGATCTATTCGGCCTGATCGAGCGCGTGAACCTCGATCAGACCGAGGTCGAGATCACGTCGAAACGGGGCTCCGCGGTGCTCATGTCGAAGGACGAGTATGACTCCCTCGTCGAGACGAGCTACCTCCTGCGCTCCCCCGAGAATGCGCGGCGGCTCCTCAGCGCCATGGAGCAGGCGCGAGCAGGTGACGTCGTCGAGCACGAACTCCTCGAATCTTGAGCGACCGGAAGCTGGCCTGGACTGCCGAGGGCTGGGAGGACTATCTCTACTGGCAGACGCAGGATCGTCGGACACTCAAGCGCATCAACACGATCATCGCCGACATCCTCCGAGACGACCCCTTCGAAGGCATCGGAAAACCCGAGCCCCTCAAGCATGCCCTTGCCGGAGCGTGGTCACGGCGAATCGACGAGGCCAACCGTCTCGTCTATATAGCCGATGAACGGTACGTCACGATCCTCCAAGCCCGCTATCACTACTGACAACCCCTGTCCCACTCCGGATCCGCTTCGGCTATCCGGTCACCGGCACACGCAGTGGATCACTCGACGGATGCGCACTAGTGTGATGGAGCATGATCTCGCCCGCAGCGCCCCACCGGCCCGCATGGCTCATCACGCTCATCGTCGCGGCGGTCATCGCCGGTGTCGGCGCGATCTTCGCGCTCATTTTCGGCAGCATCCACACGCTGATCATTACCGCTGTCCTGATCGTGCCAGTGCTCCTTCTCGCAGGCTTGCTCAAGATCGTCGAGCGGGCTGCGCGGCGCGCCGCCGGATAGGTTCTCGAAAGGCGATTCATCATTCGCCCGCGGTGAGCGCTGGTGCCAACGCGCATTGCACTGTTAGGTTCGCGGCGGAGGTGCGCATGGGCGGACGACGGGAATCGATGGCGGTCGGTGCGGCCCTGATCATCCTGGCGGCGCTGACCGCTTGCTCCGGCGCGGGGGCCGACGAGGCGACCCCGACGCCCGACGCGACGGATGCCGCGGCGCAGATCGTGTCCATCCCGATGCCCGAGTTCGCACCGTGGCCCGCGGGCGACCCGTTCACCGAGGCCGATATCGAGGCCGCACGTATCGCCGAGGCCGACCGCGATTGGGCGGGGGTGCTGATGTCGTACCCCGACGCGGTGCGGCCCGAGGTCGTCTTCGAGGCGTATGTGACCGATGAGAACCGCGTCGACGTGATGCGCGCCTGCTACGAGGCCGCCGGGCTGCCGATCGACGAGGGACGCACCGGCACAGACCCCGACAGCCCTGTCGACGCGATCGGCACGTCGACGTCGACGGTCGAGGAGGCGATCGCCGCGTACTCGTGCCGGGTCGCGCATCCGAACAAGCGCACCTCCGGCCCGCCGAACGCCGAACAGCTCGGCTGGATCCACGACTACCTGACCGAGTACTACGGCCCGTGCCTCGAGGCCAACGGCATCGAAGTGCCACCTGCCCCGCCGCGAGCGGAGTTCGTGGCGAACTGGCCGAACCAGGGCTGGTTCCCGTCCGTCGGCGACCACCCGATGGCGATGGACGCCGAGTGGGATGCCGCGCTCGCCGAGGCGTGCGTCGACCCCGATACCGCGATCATGACGGGCCTCGTCGATCGAGAAGACGGATGACCGACGGCTCCGGCCCCGAACCGGACAGCGCATCCGGGCCCCCGCGGCGCGGGGCGTCATCGGGAGTCGACGATCTTCCGGCCGAGCCGTACCGGTGGGGCATCGACGGCCCACCGACGGAGGCCTACAGCCGCGTCGGCGGTACCGAGCGCTACCGCCCGCTCCATGCCTTCGCCCTCGCACTCGCCGATGATCTCGAAGCCGAGTTCGACGTCGAGCGCGACGACGAGCCGTCGTTCGACCCCTGGCTCACCGAGGGCGTCGAGCTCGTCCGCGCAGTTCGGCTGCGCCCGCGGGCGGATGACGCGGCGCCGATCACGATCGGCCTCACCTCGTTCCCCGGCCTCGTCATCGGGTGCGGCGAGTTCACGCGTCTGCCGTTGCCGTTCTGCGGATGCGATGCGTGCGACGAGCATGTCGAATACTCGGTCGAGTCGGCGCGGGAGCACATCGACGCCGTCGTGACAGGCGGATTCGCCGAGGCATCCGGCGGCTGGGCGTCGTTCCGCACCGGGCGCGCGTCGAGCGAGGGCGGCGGCCCCGGGCCGTTCGGCCCGCGGCGCTCGTGGGCCGCGTGGCCGCGCCGCCTCCCCGGGTAGGAAGGCGGCGCGGCGAGCGGATGCCTCAGCTCACGCGCTCGAGCACCGTCCGGGTCGACGCCTCCGGCCGCAGGTCGAGGCGGCGCAGCAGCTGCGCGTTCGCCGCGACGATGATCGTCGAGAGGCTCATCAGGATCGCGCCGACCGACATCGGCAGCACGAACCCGATCGGGGCGAGCACGCCTGCCGCGAGCGGCACCGAGACGAGGTTGTAGCCGGCCGCCCACCACAGGTTCTGCGACATCTTGCGGTAGCTCGCCCGCGACAGCTCGATGACCGAGATCACCGAACGCGGGTCGCTCGAGGCGAGGATCACGCCGGCCGAGGCGATCGCGACGTCCGTGCCTGCGCCGATCGCGATGCCGACATCCGCCTGCGCGAGCGCCGGGGCGTCGTTGACGCCGTCGCCGACCATCGCGACCGAGAGTCCCTCGTGCTGCAGCTCCTGCACCTTCGCCGACTTGTCTTCGGGGCGCACGCCCGCGTAGACCCGGTCGATGCCGAGCTGCGCGGCGACCGTGCGGGCCACCGGCTCGGCGTCGCCCGTGATCATCACGACCTGCACGCCGAGCGCATGCAGCGCGTCGACCGCCTCCTTCGACTCGGGCCGGATCTCGTCGGCCAGCGCGATGGCGCCGGCCACCTCGCCGTCGACGAGCACGTGCAGCACCGTCGAGCCGACCTCAGCCCAGGCGACGGATGCCGCGAGCGGCGCGAGGCTCTCGCGCTCGAGCATGCCGGGGCCGCCGACCTGCACGGCCCGTCCGTCGACCGTTGCGCGCACGCCGACCGCGGCGGAGGCCTCGAAGCCCTGGGCGGCGCGCGTCGCGAGCCCGCGGTGGGCGGCGTCTGCGACGATCGCCTTCGCGAGCGGGTGCTCCGAGTCGCCCTCGGCGGATGCCGCGAGCACGAGCACCTCGTCGAGGTCGTGACCGGGTGCGGCCGCGGCATCCGTCACCGCCGGCTCGCCCTTCGTGAGGGTGCCGGTCTTGTCGAAGAGCACCGCGCCGACCGTGCGCATCGTCTCGAGCGCGAGGCGATCGGTGATGAGCACGCCGCCCTTCGCCGCACGCTCGGTCGCGATCGAGACGACGAGCGGGATGGCGAGGCCGAGGGCGTGGGGGCAGGCGATCACGAGCACGGTGATCGTGCGGATCACGGCGTCGTCGGGGTCGCCGAGCAGGGTCCAGGCGATCGCCGTGATGACGGCGGCGCCGAGCGCGAACCAGAAGAGCCAGCCGGCGGCGCGGTCGGCGAGGCGCTGTGCGCGAGAGGTCGACGCCTGCGCCTGCGCGACGAGTCGCTGGATGCCCGCGAGTGCGGTGTCGTCGCCGACGGCGCCGACCCGCACGCGGATCGCGGTGTCGGTCGCGACCGTGCCGGCGACGACGTGCGCGCCCGGGCCCCGGGCGACCGTCGACGATTCGCCGGTGATCATCGACTCGTCCATCGCGGCAGTGCCGTCGATCACCTCGCCGTCGGCGGGCACCCGGCCGCCGGGGCGCACGATCACGACGTCGCCGACCGCGAGGTCGGACGGGGAGACGGTCTCGGTGACGGATGCCCCGGCGCCGGTCGAGCCCATCGGGATCACCCGCTCGGCCTCGTCGGGCAGCAGGGCCGCGAGCGCGTCGAGCGCGCTCGACGCCTGCATGATCGAGCGCATCTCGATCCAATGGCCGAGCAGCATGATCACGATGAGGAGCGCGAGCTCCCACCAGAAGTCGAGGTGGTGGCTGAGGAGGCCGAGGCTCGCGCCGAGCGACGCGAAGTAGGCGACCGTGATGGCGAGGCCGATGAGCAGCATCATGCCGGGCTTCTTGGCCTTCAGCTCCGACCAGGCGCCGGTGAGGAACGGCTTGCCGCCCCAGAAGTACATGACGGTACCGAGCGCCGGCGAGATCCACGGGACCACGGGGTTGTCGGGCAGCGAGTAGCCGAGGATCGACGCGAACATCGGGCTGAACGCGATCGTCGGCACGGCGATCACGAGCATGATCCAGAACAGACGGCGGAACTGGCCGACGTGGTCGCCGTGACCCGCGTGCCCGCCGTGGCCGCTCATGTCGTGACCTTCGTGGCCGCTCATGTCGTGGCCGGCATGCTGGTCGTGCGCGGTGTGTGCGCTGTGCGCGCTCATGTCGTGGCCGGCATGCGGGTCGTGCGCGGTGTGCGCGCTCGTGTCCTGGCCGGCATGCGGGTCCGGCGCGGTGGCCGCTGCCGCGTGACGGTGCCCGTCGTGAGCGTCGCTGTCGCCCATGTCGTGATCGGCGTGCCCCGCGTGTGCGTCGTGTTCGTCTCGTCCGCCGTGAGTCGTGCTCATCGATCTTCCTCCGTCGTCCCGCTCGAGTCGAGCCTATACCCCGAGGGGGTATCTGTCACCAGGTGGAACGCCGCTTCGCTCCGACTATTCCCGAGCCGCCGCGAAGATGCAACGACGGGAGCAGCGGATGCCCCGGGGTTCGCGGAACGAGAACAGGCGCGCGCGCGGCATCCGCATCGTGCTGTGATGTCGGCATGGAGATCTTGATCCTCGGAGGCACCCAATGGCTCGGCCGCGAACTCGCGCGCGAGGCGATCCGCCGCGGCCACGCGGTGACCTCGCTCGCACGCGGAGAGGCCGGTGCCGCGGCAGCGGGCTCGGCATTCGCGGCGGCCGACCGGTCGCAGCCCGGCGCGTACGACGCCGTCGCCGGCCGCACGTGGGATGCCGTCATCGACGTGACCCGCCAGCCCGGATTCGCCCGCCGCGCCGCCGCGGCACTCGCCGACCGGGCGAGGCACTGGACCTTCATCTCCTCGGGCAACGTCTACGCCGCGCAGAACGAGCCGGGGGCCGACGAGTCGGCCGAGCTCATGCCGCCGCTCGAGGGCGACGAGTCGACCGCCGAGACCTACGGCGAGGCGAAGTCGGCGATCGAGGCCGTCTACCGCGAGGCGCTCGGCGATCGGCTGCTCGTGATCCGCCCCGGCCTCATCACCGGCCCGGGGGACCCCTCCGGACGGGGCGGCTACTGGGTGGCGCGCGCCGCGCGCAGCGACGAGCCGATGCTCGTCCCCGACATCCTCGACCACGCGGTGCAGGCGATCCACGTCGACGACCTCGTGTCGTTCACGCTCGACGCGATCGAGCAGCAGCGCACGGGCGCGTTCAACGCGGTCGGCGAGCGCACGACGTTCGGCGACTGGCTCGAGCGCTCGCGGGCGCTCGCCGGGCACGCCGGCGAGGTCGTCGCGGTGTCGCCCGAGTGGCTCGTGGAGCAGGGCGTCGCCGAATGGTCGGGCCCCGAATCGCTGCCGCTCTGGATCGTCGACCCCGAGTGGAACGCGTTCCTCGACCGCTCGAACGCCGCGGCCGTCGCGGCGGGTCTCCGGATCCGCCCGCTCGATCAGCTGCTCGGCGATCTCCTCGAGTGGGAACGCGGCGAGGGGCTCGATCGCGAGCGCGGCGCGGGCCTCAGCGCCGAGCGCGAGCGCGAGCTGCTCGCTGCGCTTCGGGGCTGATGCCGGCGCCCCGGTCGGGCGCCTCGGCACCGAAGCGTCTGGCATCGCAGACATCGAAGTCGACGGATGCCTCGGCCCGCGGCATCCGTCATTGCTAGCGTCTGACCATGGTCACCGCTGCGCTCCCGAACGATCCCCTCTGGCCGCGGGCCGGTGACTGGCCGCCGCTCGATGCGCTCGGCGCAAGGGAGCGCGCCGACCTGGCGCTCATCGGGGTGCCTGCCCACGCGACCTCGCTCTCGCCGACGGGCGCGCACGAGACGCCCGCGGCGATCCGGGCGGCACTGCGGCGGTACAGCCCGACGCTCATGGCCGACCGCGGACTTCGGGGTGACGCGCGTTCCCTCGACGGGCTCGTGTTCGCCGATGCCGGCGACGTCGTCGAGCCCGACGGACCCGACGGGGAGGCGCGGGTGCGCGCGGCGGTCGCCGCAGCGTCGGCCCGAGCCGGCACCGTGGTCGCACTCGGCGGCGACAACTCGCTGACCTCTCCCGTCGCCCTCGGCGCCTGGGGCGACCGGCTCGAGACCGCGGGCCTCATCACGCTCGACGCCCACTACGACCTGCGCGACGGCGTGAGCAACGGGTCGCCGGTGCGCCGCCTGCTCGAAGCCGGCCTCGACGGACGTCGTGTCGTGCAGATCGGCATCGCCGACTTCGTGAACTCGCGCGAGTACGCCGACCGCGCCCGCGATGCCGGCATCACGGTCGTGCACCGCGACGAACTGCATCGCCGCCCCATGGCCGACGTGTTCGCCGAGGCGCTCGAGATCGCGGGTGCCGGCGGCGGCCCCATCCACGTCGATCTCGACGTCGACGTGTGCGATCGCGCCGTGGCGCCTGGATGCCCCGCCTCCGTGCCCGGCGGCATCTCGGCATGGGAGCTGAGGCAGGCTGCGCGGGCGGCAGGCGCCGACGCCCGGGTCGAGTCGGTCGACCTCGCCGAGGTCGACGCCACGGCCGACGCTCCCGACGGCCGAACCGTGCGGCTCGCTGCGCTCTGCGTGCTGGAGGTCGCGGGGGGACTCGCCCTACGCTGACAGCGTGCATCGATCGAGACGCACACGATGAACACGGGAACGGAATCATGAAGACTGTCCTGCTGGTGCGGCACGCCAAGTCGAGCTGGGGCGACCAGACTCTTCCCGACCACGAGCGCCCCCTGAACCATCGGGGCCGACGCGATGCGCCGAGGGCGGGTGAACGACTGCGAGAGCGCGGAGTCGTTCCCGACGCGATCGTGACGAGCACGGCGGTGCGCGCCCGCTCGACGGCGGTGATCCTCGCGCAGGCGCTCGACCTCGGATCCGACCGAATCGTGGAGGACGACCGTCTCTACGGTGCCTCTCCGGAGGGCCTGCTCGACATCATCCGGGCCCTCGACGATGAGCTGGCCAGCGTCATGCTGGTCGGCCACAACCCCGAGATCGGCGAGCTCGCCTCCCGGCTCTCGGATGAGATCGCCGAGATGCCGACCTGCGCAGTCGCCGAGTTCCGCTTCGATGTCTCGGATTGGGCCGAGGTCGGCGCGGTCGTCCCGGTCGCAGTGCTGTTCGAGGCTCCTCCTCGCGACCGGTGACAGCACGCCCGCCGGTGACAAGTGTGGTTGTGGGGTTGGTGGCATCTCGGCGTTCGTCGACCTCGCCGAGGTCGATGCCACCGCGGATGCCCCAGACGGGCGTACGGTACGACTGGCGGCACTCTGCGTGCTGGAGGTCGCTGCGGGCATCGCACTGCGCTGAGCAGGGCGTGCGCGCGACCGACCCGACGGAAGGACGCCCTGTGAAGACCCTCGTGCTCATGCGCCATGCGACGTCGAGTTGGGACTCGCCAGGTCTGCCCGACCACGATCGCCCGCTGAACGAGCGCGGGCGCCAGGATGCACCGCGCATGGGCCGTCGGCTCGTCGAGCGGGGCATCGATCCCGACCTGATCATCTCGAGCACCGCGGAGCGAGCCCGGTCGACGGCCGCGCTGGTCGCCGCCGAACTCGGCACGCCGGCCCGGCGCGTCGTCACCGACGAGCGGCTCTACGCCGCGTCCGTCGAGACGATGCTCCGCGTCATCCGCTCGCTCGACGACCGGCTGTCGAGCGCGATGCTCGTCGGACACAACCCCGAGATGACCGAGCTCGCGACCCGATTCTCGCGAACGGCCGAGGCGATGCCGACCGCCGCGATCGCGGTGTTCACCTTCGACGCAGCGTCGTGGGCCGACGTGCGAACCGCCACGAACGCGGGCAACCTCGCCGTGCCGCCCATCACCATGACGTTCGACGCGCCGCGCGGCGCCTGAGCGGATGCCTCGGCGTCAGGGCGTGCCGACGAGCGCGCCGTCCTTCCAGGTGCGCGCGATGAGCGGTACGCCCGGCCGGTAGGCGAGGTGCACGTGGCTCGGCGCCGAGAGCTCGACGAGGTCGGCGCGCAGGCCTGGACGGATCGCCCCGACATCCGCTCGCCGCAGCGCCGCAGCACCGCCCGCGGTCGAGGCCCAGAGCGCCTCGGCGGGGGTCATGCCCATGTCGCGCACGGCGACGGCGATGCAGAAGGGCAGCGAGCTCGTGAAGCTCGAGCCCGGGTTGCAGTCGCTCGCCAGGGCGACGGTGACGCCGGCGTCGATGAGCCGGCGCGCGTCGGGGTAGGGCTGGCGGGTCGAGAACTCGACGCCCGGCAGCAGTGTGGCCACGGTGCCGGATGACGCGAGCGCCGCGATATCCGCTTCGCTCAGGTAGGTGCAGTGGTCGACCGAGGCGGCGCCGAGTTCGACCGCGAGCTGCACGCCGGGCCCCTCGCCGAGCTGGTTGCCGTGCACCCGCACGCCGAGCCCCGCTGCGGCGCCGGCCTCGAGCACGCGCCGCGACTGCTCGGCGGTGAACGCTCCGCGCTCGCAGAAGGCGTCGACCCAGCGCGAGTGCGGGGCGCACGCGGCGAGCATCTCGCCGACGACGAGGTCGACGTACGCCTCGGCGGCGCGGTCGGGGTCGCCGCCGAACGCCGGGTCCTCGCGGAACTCGAACGGCACGACGTGCGCGCCGAGGAACGTCACCTCGTCGGTGACCTCGCGCGCGAGGCGCACGAGGCGCTCCTCGTCGGCGACCGAGAGGCCGTAGCCCGACTTGATCTCGAAGGTCGTGGTGCCCTGGGCGTGCAGCTCGGCGACGAAGCCCGCGAGCCGCGTTCGCAGCTCGTCGTCGCTCGCGGCGCGCGTCGCCGCGACCGTCGAGCGGATGCCACCGGCCTCGTACCGCTGCCCGGCCATGCGCGCGGCGAACTCCGCGGCGCGGTCGCCGCCGAAGACGAGGTGCGAGTGGCTGTCGACGAAGCCGGGGATCACTGCCCGGCCGCCGGCGTCGACGACCTCGACGTCGGCATCCCAGAGCGCGCGGTGCTCGTCGCCCTCGCGGCGCTCCTCACGCTCGACCCGGTGCTCGAGTCGCTCGTCGGCGTGCCTGGCGCTGCCAACCCACGCGATGCGGCCGTCCTCGACGAGCACGGCGGCATCGCGCACGATGCCGAGGGCGCCTCCCTCGCGATCGGGCGAGGGGTCGTTCGTGACGAGTTCGCCGATGCCGGTCAGCAGCATGCGCCCCGAGGCGCCCCCGTCGCTCATGCCTCGAGCATAGGCACGCGCAGGCCGCGCTCGCGAGCGACCTCGAGCGCGCGGTCGTAGCCCGCGTCGACGTGGCGCATGACGCCGGTGCCGGGGTCGTTCACGAGCACGCGTGCGATCTTCTCGGCGGCGAGCGGAGTGCCGTCGGCGACGATCACCTGGCCGGCGTGGATCGAGCGGCCGATGCCGACGCCGCCGCCGTGGTGGATCGACACCCACGTCGCGCCCGATGCAGTGTTCAGCAGGGCGTTGAGGAGCGGCCAGTCCGCGATCGCGTCGGAGCCGTCGGCCATGGCCTCGGTCTCCCGGTAGGGGGAGGCCACTGAGCCCGAGTCGAGGTGGTCGCGGCCGATCACGATGGGTGCGCTGAGTTCGCCCGAGGCGACCATCTCGTTGAACCTCAGGCCGGCGAGGTGCCGCTCCTGATAGCCGAGCCAGCAGATGCGCGCGGGCAGGCCCTCGAAGTGCACCTTCTCGCCTGCCTTCGTGATCCAGCGGTGCAGGTGCTCGTCGTCGGGGAAGAGCTCGAGGATCGCCGTGTCGGTCGCGGCGATGTCGGCCGGGTCGCCCGAGAGGGCCGCCCAGCGGAACGGGCCCTTGCCCTCGGCGAAGAGCGGCCGGATGTAGGCGGGCACGAAGCCGGGGAATGCGAACGCGCGGTCGTAGCCGCCGAGCTCGGCCTCGCGGCGGATCGAGTTGCCGTAGTCGAAGACCTCGGCGCCCGCGTCCTGGAACTCGACCATCGCCTGCACCTGCTTGGCCATCGACGCTCGAGCGCGGTCGGTGAAGGCCTCGGGGTCGGATGCCGCGAGTTCGTGCCACTCGGCCACGCTCACGCCTTCGGGCAGGTACGACAGCGGGTCGTGCGCGCTGGTCTGGTCGGTGACGATGTCGATCGCGACCCCACGGGCGAGGAGTTCGGGGAAGACCGTCGCGGCGTTGCCGACGAGGCCGACGCTGAGTGGGGTGCGCGACTCCTTCGCGGCGAGCACTCGGGCGATCGCGTCGTCGATGTCGTCGGTCATCTCGTCGAGGTAGCCGTGCTCGACACGGCGGGCGAGGCGCGTGGCGTCGACGTCGACGATCAGCACGACGCCCTCGTTCATCGTGACCGCGAGCGGCTGCGCGCCGCCCATGCCGCCGCAGCCGCCGGTGAGGGTCAGGGTGCCGGCGAGCGTGCCGCCGAACCTCTTTGCGGCCACAGCGCCGAAGGTCTCGTACGTGCCCTGCAGGATGCCCTGCGTGCCGATATAGATCCACGAGCCGGCCGTCATCTGGCCGTACATCGTGAGGCCCTGCTGCTCGAGCTTGCGGAACTCGGGCCAGGTCGCCCAGTCGCCCACGAGGTTGGAGTTGGCGATGAGCACGCGCGGCGCCCACTCGTGCGTCCGGAACACGCCGACGGGCTTGCCCGACTGCACGAGCAGCGTCTCGTCGGCCTCGAGGCCCTCGAGCGTGCGCACGATCGCGTCGAACGACTCCCAGTTGCGGGCGGCCTTGCCC
Source organism: Agromyces sp. Root81 (assembly GCF_001429165.1). Classification (GTDB taxonomy): domain Bacteria; phylum Actinomycetota; class Actinomycetes; order Actinomycetales; family Microbacteriaceae; genus Agromyces. The sequence continues at coordinate 1,004,541 of NZ_LMIR01000002.1, read as the reverse complement.
GTGCCGCCGTAGACGATGAGGTCGTCGGGGCGCTCGGCGACCTCGGGGTCGAGGTTGTTCATGAGCATGCGCAGCGGCGCTTCGGTCTGCCAGCTCTTCGCGGTGAGCGTGGTGCCGCGGGCGGCGCGAACGGTGCGCGGGCCGGCGGGGGTTGCGGCGGTGGGTGCGTCGGTCATGCTCCGATGCTCGCGCACCGCGCGGGCACCGACAACGGATGTCGCAGGGGCGGCGTCTGGGATGCCAGACGAATGCCCTGGGAGCTAGCCGAGCTTGATGCCGCGCGCGGCCATGAACGGGACGGCATCGACAGCGGTGCCGTCGAGTCGCACCTCGAAGTGCAGGTGGCATCCGGTCGAGGCGCCCGTGCTGCCGACGGCGCCGATGAGCTGCCCGGCCGCGACCGTCTCGCCGGGGCTCACGAGGATGCCGCCGTCGGTGAGGTGCGCGTACCCGGTCGAGACGCCGGCGCCGTGATCGAGCAGGATCCAGTTGCCGTAGCTGCCGCTCGGGCGGGCCTCGACGACGACGCCCCCGGTGGCGGCGAACACGGGCGAGCCGCAGCTCGCCGCGACATCCGTGCCGCGGTGGAAATCGTTGACGCCCGCCAGCGGCTTGTTCGGACGCGGACCGAAGCCGTCGGTCTGGCGACCGGAGACCGGGGGAGCCCAGCCCTGCTCGCTCAGCTGTCCGGCATCGCGCGGGAGGGAATCGATGAGGGTGACGCTCGATGCGGCGACGCGGGCACGAAGGCCGGAGAGGTCGTCGCGGGCGGAGGCCACGGCACGCTCGGCCTCGGCCACTGCGGCTTCTGCGGCCTCGACCGGCACGGCGTCGACATCGGCCCAGGCTGCGGCGGCACGCTCTTCGGCGGTGACGGCCTCGTCGGCCCGCTTCTCGGCGATCTTCTGCAGCTTCTCGGCATCGCCGGTGATCTGTTCGACGCGGGCGACGCCGCCGAGTCCGGCGAGCAGGTCTTTGCCGGAGCCGAAGACCGCGCCCATCGACGTGAGCGACGTGTCGCCGCCGCGGGAGGCGGCGAATGCGACGGCGGCCGCGGCGTCGGCGTCGGAACGGGCCTCGTCGGCCTGCGCCTGCAGTTGCGTGGCGAGGGTGCGGGCGACGGCCCGGGTCGACTGGGCGGTCTCGAGCTCGGCTTCGGCCGTGCGGAGTGCGGCCGTCGCGCGATCGAGTGCGGTGCGCGCCGCGAGCAGCGAGCCGACCTGCGGGTCGACACCCGTCGAGATGCGAGCGTACGGGCCGCTGCCGATGAGCAGCGGGGCGACGACCGGCGCGGAGGGCGCGGGGGCTTCGGTGGTCGGCGGAGGAGTCTGCGTCGGCGGGTCCGTCGGGGTCGGTGTCGGGGTCGGGGTCGGTGTCGGGGTCGGCGTCGGTTCCGGAGTCGGCTCGGGCGTCGGCGTCGGCGTCGGCGTCGGTTCAGGCGTCGGGGTCGGCGTCTCGGTCGGCTCAGGGGTCGGCTCGGTGGTGTCCGTCGGCTCGGCGGGATCCGTCGGCTCGGTTGTCGCCGCACCCGTGTCCGTCGTCTCGGACGTCGCCACTGCGGCATCCGTCGCGACGACCTCTTCGGCCGAGGCCGTGGTGATGCCGGAGATGCCGAGCACGATGACGGCGGCTGCCGCGGCGAGGGCGTATCCGTCGGGCCGAGTGCGTCGCACTCGGAACGGGTCGTGCAGACCGGGCAATCGTTGCATCAGCGACATAGGGTTCCGTTCGCGGGCCGGCTTCGGGGGCCGACGTCTCCCTCAGTCTCTCAGCGCAGGCATGACGGCACAACACCTGAACGCGCGGATCTCGCGCCCCGTTCGGGGCACATTCGGGCCACATCCGGGCGCGCTCGTGAGGGGTCGCCGGCCAGCAGGCGCATGAGGAGCTACTCGATCCGTGCGTCGCCGTAGGATTCGCCGGGCAGGGTGACGGTGACGACGAGCCCGCCTTCAGGGCGTGCTGCGAGGGCGACTTCGCCGTCATGCGCCTGCACGATCGAGCGCACGACGGAGAGGCCGAGGCCCACACCACGGACCTCAGCCATGCGCTCGCCCTCGAGCCGACGGAACGGCTCGAACAGGCTGCCGAGCTCGTACGGCGGCACCACCGGCCCGCTGTTCGACACCTCGAGCGCCGCGCGTCCGTCGGCGTCGGTGCGGGTCTCGACGCGGACCCATCCGCCCTCGGGCACGTTGTGCCGCACGCCGTTCTCGAGCAGGTTGCGCACGAGGTGCTCGAGCAGCACGGGGTCGCCCGATGTCGGCGCCTCGCCGGTGACGAGCTCGACGGTCACGCCGGACTCGTCGGCCACGCCGTCGCCGCCCACGTGCTCCACGACGTCGGCGAGGTCGACGAAGCGGCTCTCCGGCAGCTCTCGCTCCGAGCGCGCCAGCAGCAGGAGCCCGTCGATGAGACGCTCGTGGCGGGCGTTGACCTCGAGCAGCGTCTCGCCCAGGAGCTTGACGTCGGACGAGGCATCCGGTCGATGCATCGACACCTCGAGCAGGGCGCGGTTCAGCGTGAGCGGGGTGCGCAGCTCGTGGGATGCGTTCGCGATGAACCGCCGCTGCGCGTCGAAGCTCGTGTCGAGCCGGGCGAGCATGCCGTCGAAGGTGTCGGCGAGTTCGGTGATCTCGTCTCGGGGTCCCGTCAACCCGATGCGCTCGTGCATGCGGCGGTCGGCATCGGGCGACTCGGCGATCCGGCGCGCTGTGTCGGTGATCGTGCTGATGGGGCGGAGCATCCGACCGGTGACGAGCCAGCCGAGCCACGCAGCGAGTGCACCGACGAGTACGACGGCGATCATCCCCTGAGTGACGATGGCGGCGAGTGCTTCGTCGCGGAGGGCTTCGATCTCACGGGCGAACTCGCCGTCTGTGAAGATCCCGGAGATGAACGGATCGGTCGGGGTCGGAGCGGCACCAGGCGTCGGGGTCGCAGTCGGCGCGACATTCGAGAGAATCGCGGGATCGAACGGGCCGACGAACTCGACGGTGCTCACGATGAGTTGCTGGCGAACCAACGCCCAGGTGACTCCGACCGCGACCGCGCCGGCGATGAGGAACATCGCGCCGTAGACCAGCGTCAATCGAGCGCGCAGCGGGATGCGGAACCGTTTCATCGGATTCGGTATCCGACGCCCGGCTCGGTCTCGATGATCGCAGGCTCGCCGAGTTTGCGCCGCAGTTTCAGGATCGTGATCCGCACCACGCCGGTGAACGGGTCGATGTGCTCGTCCCAGGCCTTCTCGAGGAGCTGCTCAGCTGAGACGTAGCCGCCATCGGCGAGGAGGAGTTCGACGAGTACGGCGAACTCCTTCTTCGAGAGCGGCACGTATCGGCCGTCGCGAATCACCTCGCGACGGTGGGTGTCGACGCGGATCCCCGCGCGCTCCAGGACCGGCGGGGCCGCCGATCGGGAGCGACGGCCGAGTGCCGCGGCACGGGCGCCGAGCTCGGCGAAGGCGAACGGCTTCGGGAGGTAGTCGTCGGCGCCGAGTGCCAATCCCATGACCCGGTCTTCGAGGCTCCCGGCTGCGGTCAACATCAACACCCGGGGTGAGGACTCGGATGCCGCGATCTGGCGGCACACCTCATCGCCATGCACCACGGGCAGGTCGCGATCGAGCACCACGAGGTCGTAGTCGTTGACCCCGACGCGCTCCAGTGCGGACGCCCCGTCGCCGACCACGTCGACGGCGTGCGCCGCATCGCGCAGCCACTCCGCGACGGCCTTCGCCAGCATGGGCTCGTCTTCCGCGACCAGGATTCGCATTCGAACATTCTCTCTCGCGCGCGTGTTACCGGGGCGTTAGCGAGATCGGTGACGCTGGGGAAACGCCCGTCTTGATTCCGTTGAAAGACAGACGGGGCCTCACGCTCTTACGGCCGGGTCGGCTCGAGCCGTGAGTCCCAACGAAGCAATCAAGGAGGAACGATGAATCGCGTACGCAAGCTGATGGGCGGTGGGGTGGCCGTGCTCGCACTACTCGGTGCGCTCGCGCTGAGCGGGTGCGCCACCTCGGCTGGGAACGATGTCGCCTCGCTCGGCGACAAGGACTCGAAACCCGCCGCGAGCGAATCACCGAAGTCCAGTGAGGGAACAGAGGGGGACCTCTTGAAGTTCGCGGCGTGCATGCGAGAGAACGGGGTGAACATGCCCGACCCCGACCCGAACAACCCGAGCTTCAATATCCCAGCCACCGATAAGTCGACGCTCGACGCAGCGATGAAGTCGTGCCAGAAGTATCTGGGAACTCCCCCGGCGGGCGAGAGCGCCGCTGCGGCCGAGCAATTCAAGAAGTTCGCGGCGTGCATGCGGGAGAACGGACTGCCGAACTTCCCCGACCCGGATGCGGACGGAACGCTCAATCTCCCTGAGGGCATCAACCCTGACAGCCAGGAGTTCAAGCAGGCGGACAAGACGTGCGCGGAGCAGCTCTCAGGGGACTCGAAGTGATACGGCGCGACACCCCGGATCAGGGAGCGATCGAGCCGCGCGGCGAGCATGGATCGCGATCGACCGCGCTCCGACGGTGGCCGTTCATCCTCGGCGCGATCGTGCTTGTCGCCGGCGTGGGCTTGACGATCGCCGCTGCGCGGGGGTTCGGGTTCAGCGACACCGCCGCCGCGGAGACCGCGGCGAAGCCCGATACGGCCGAGGTGACGAAGCAGACCCTCGTGGAGACGACCGAGAAGACGGGTGCGCTCGCCTATGCCGCGGAGTCGAAGATCCGTGGCGCAGCCGGAACGGTGACGTGGCTCCCCGACCTGGGATCCACGATCGAGCGGGGTGGCGTGCTGGTGAAGGTGGACCAAACGCCCACGGTGATGCTCTACGGAGGCATCCCCGCCTACCGGACCTTGGAACCGGGCGTCGAGGGCGACGACGTGCGGCAGTTCGAGGAGAACCTCGCCGCGCTCGGCTACACCGGATTCGACGTGGACACCAAGTACAGGTCGGCGACGGCAGAAGCGGTCGAGAAGTGGCAGAAGGACCTCGGCGTCGAGAAGACCGGGGTCGTCACGTCCGACTTCGTGCACTACGCCGCCGGCCCCGTGCAGGTCACCGCGCGTTCGGCTGCGCTCGGTGATTCTTCCGGCGGCGCAGAGCTGCTCACCGTGTCGAGTCGCGAGCGCACCGCCACCGTCGATCTCCAGTCGTCCGAGTCAGGCTACGCGGTCATCGGGTCCGCGGTCACGGTGACGCTCCCAGACGGTCAGGCTGTTCCCGGCACCGTGGCCTCGATCGAGAGTGTCGTCACGAACGATGCCCAAGGCCAGAAGACCACCACCCTCAAGGTGACCGTGAAACCCGATGATCCCGCGGCGATCACGGTGGCCGGCGCATCCACCGCCAAGATCGCCTTCACCGCCGAACGCCGGGACGACGTTCTCGCCGTGCCGGTCAATGCGCTCCTGGCGCTCGCCGAGGGCGGCTACGCCGTCGAGGTGGTCGACTCGAAGGGGAAGGGCAAGGGCAAGCTCGTCGGCGTGGAGACCGGGCTGTTCGCGAACGGTCTGGTCGAGGTGAGCGGCGACGGGATCGCCGAAGGCACGAAGGTCGTGGTGCCGTCCTCATGAGCGAGATCATCGAACTCGAGGGCGTGCGCAAGGAGTACGGCGATCTCGCGGCGTTGCGTGGGGCGAGCCTGCGGGTGCGTCGGGGGGAGTTCGCCGCGATCATCGGTCCGTCCGGGTCCGGCAAGTCGACGCTCCTGCAGCTCATGGGCACGCTCGATCGCCCGACATCCGGCATCGTCCGCATCGACGGGCACGACGTCGCCACGCTCAGCGACGCGCAGCTCTCGGCGCTTCGCGCCCAGCGCATCGGATTCGTCTTCCAACAGTTCCACCTCGCGCCAGGAGTCAGCGCACTCGACAATGTGGCCGACGGAATGCTCTACCAGGGCATCGGGCCGGCCAGGCGACGCGAACTCGCCGCGACGGCGCTCGACCGCGTCGGGCTCGGGCACCGCGTCGGGCACCGACCGCATGAACTCTCGGGCGGTGAACGGCAACGCGTCGCCGTCGCCCGCGCGACCGCTGGTTCGCCATCGATCCTCCTGGCTGACGAACCCACGGGAAACCTGGACTCGGTCGCGGGAGCCGAGGTGATGGCGCTGCTCGAGGAGCTCAACCGGGAGGGCACCACGGTGCTCCTGATCACTCACGACCGGGACCTCGCCGCGAGTGCGCCGCGGAACATCCAGATCCGCGACGGCGAGATCATCGGCGACGACGGCCACGGTGCGACCGCGGAAGGACGAACACGATGAAGGTCAGGCGAACGCGCGCCGACGTCCGTGATATTCCCGACGACCGGGTCGCGTCGCTCAGGCCGGCGCGGCTCAGCGCACGCGACCTGGTACGGCTCGGCAGCGTCGGGCTGTGGGCACGGCCGATGCGGGCGGTGCTCTCGGCGCTCGGAATCGCCATCGGCATCGCCGCGATGGTGGCCGTGGTCGGCATCTCGACGTCGGGGCAGGCGCAGCTCCAGCAGCAGCTCGAGCGGCTCGGCACGAACCTGCTCACCGTGAGCACCGGCCAGGATCTCTTCGGCAAGGCGACCCCGCTGCCGACCAACGCCCCCGAGATGATCGAACGGATCCGCCCGGTGACGGATGTCTCGGCGATCGGTGCCAGCACCGCGAAGGTGTACCGCAGCGACCTCATTCCGGTTGAGGAATCGGGCGGCATCGGCACCTATGCTGCCGACCTGGACCTGCTGAAGACGCTCGGGGCGACGGTCGCCGACGGTAGCTGGCTGAACGCGGCGACCGCGAACTACCCGGCTGTCGTGCTCGGGAGCACCACTGCCGCCCAACTCGGAATCGATCGGGCGGGCCCCGACGTGCAGGTCCGCGTCGGCGGCGAGATGTTCACCGTCGTCGGGATCCTCGATCCCGTCGTCCTCGCCGACAAACTCGACACCGCGGCACTCGTCGGATGGCCTGCGGCCGCATCGCTGGCCGGGTTCGACGGGCATCCGACCGAGATCTTCACCCGCACCGCCGACGACCAGGTCGCCGCGGTGCGCGATGTGCTCGCGGCGACGGCGAACCCTGCGGCGCCGAACGAGGTCAAGGTCTCGCGGCCATCGGATGCACTGAATGCAGCAGCGGCCGCGGATCAGGCCTTCACGGGACTGCTGCTCGGCGTGGGTGCCGTGGGACTGCTCGTCGGCGGGGTCGGCGTCGCCAACACGATGGTGATCTCCGTTCTCGAACGGCGCGGTGAAGTCGGTCTGCGCCGAGCGCTCGGCGCGACGAGGGGCAACATCCGACTGCAGTTCTTCAGCGAATCGTTGCTCCTGGCCTCCTTCGGAGGTCTCGCCGGGGTTGTGATCGGGGTGATCGCCACGACCCTCTACGCGTCCACGCAGGGGTGGCCGACCCTGGTGCCCGGATGGGCGTCGCTCGGCGGCATGATCGCGACCGTCGTGGTCGGTGGCATCGCCGGGCTCTACCCCGCGATACGGGCGGCTCGCCTCGCGCCCAGTGAAGCGCTCACCGCACCCTGACGGGATCCATGTTCGCCGCAGCGGAAGACCGCTGCGGCGAACATGGTCGTCAGCCGAGCTGGATGCCGCGGGCACGCGGGCGGATGATCCGGCGAGCGGATGCCCCTCGCCCGGCGCCCCTCAGGCGAGCACGCCGGCCCTCGCGTTCGCCCGTGCGACGATCTCGCCCGAAGCCACGAGCTCCGTGACGGCCTCGATCTCGGGGGAGAGGAAGCGGTCGGGCCCCGGCACGGCGCCGGCCGCCGCGACGAGCGAGACGACCGCACCGGTCGCGGCGCCAGGCACGAGCGGTGTCCGAAGTGCGAGCCCACGAGCGGCGGTCATGACCTCGATCGCGAGCACCCGTGAGAGCCCGTCGATCGCGCGGCGGAGCTTGCGCGCGGCGGCCCAGCCCATCGAGACGTGGTCCTCCTGCATCGCCGACGACGGGATCGAGTCGACGGATGCCGGCACGGCGAGCCGCTTCAGCTCGCTCACGATGCCTGCGGCGGTGTACTGCGCGATCATGAGGCCCGAGTCCACGCCGACCTCGTGCGCGAGGAAGGGCGGCAGGCCCTGGTTGCGGGCGCGGTCGAGGAACCGGTCGGTGCGACGCTCGCTCATCGACGCGACATCCGCCACCGCGATCGCGAGGAAGTCGAGCACGTACGCGACGGGCGCGCCGTGGAAGTTGCCGTTCGACTCGACGCGCCCGTCGAGGGTGAGCACGGGGTTGTCGACGGCACTCGCGAGCTCGGCGTCGGCGACGGATGCCGCGTGCGCGAGCGTGTCCCGGGCGGCGCCGTGCACCTGGGGTGCGCAGCGCAGCGAGTACGCGTCCTGCACGCGGGTGCACTCGGGGCCCTTGTGGCTCGCGACGATGGGGGAGCCGGCGAGCAGGCGTCGCAGGTTCGACGCGGAGATCGCCTGGCCGCGCTGCGGGCGGAGCGCGTGCAGGTCGGCGGCGAAGACGGCATCGGTGCCCATGAGGCCCTCGACGCTCATCGCCGCGGCGATGTCGGCCGTGGTCAGCAGCATCCGCAGGTCGTCGATCGCGAGTGCGAGCATGCCGAGCATGCCGTCGGTGCCGTTGATGAGGGCGAGGCCCTCCTTCTCGGCGAGGTGGAGGGGCGCGATGCCGGCGGCGGCGAGGGCGCTCGCGGCATCCGTCGTCTCGCCCGACGCGTCGCGGACCTCGCCCTCGCCCATCGCCACGAGCGCGCAGTGCGCGAGGGGGGCGAGGTCGCCGGAGCATCCGAGCGAGCCGTACTCGCGGACGACGGGGGTGATGCCGGCGTTGAGGATCGCCGCGTAGGTCTCAGCGGTCTCGCGGCGCACACCCGTACGGCCGGTCATGAGGGTCGAGAGGCGCAGCAGCATGAGGGCGCGCACGACCTCGCGCTCGACCTCGGCGCCCGAGCCGGCGGCGTGCGAACGCACGAGGCTCGCCTGCAGCTGGGCGCGGCGGTCCTCGGCGATGAAGGTCGTGGCGAGCGCGCCGAAGCCCGTCGAGATGCCGTAGTGCGGCTCGGGGTCGGCGGCGAGGCCCTCGACGATCGCGCGGCTCGCGGCCACGCCGTCGAGTGCAGCCGGGTCGAGCACGACGGATGCCCCGTGGCGGGCGACCGAGACGACGTCGTCGATGCCGAGGGGGCCGGTGCCGACGGTGACGGATGCCGCGGCGCGGTCGGGTGCGGTGGTGATGCTGCTCATACCTCCGATTCCACACCGCTCCCGCGCGCGCGGGAAGCGGAGCGGCATGGTCGCCGTCCGGGATCCCAGACTCACGCGTAGGCTGGGCGCTGGTACCCGTCGTCGAGAGGACGCAAGTTGTCGGAATACACGCCGCAGACCGACAACAGGCGTCCGCTCGACCAGACGGCGAAGGCGAAGGTGCCCGCGGCCGATCAGACGCTCGCGATCCTCACCCACCTCGCGGCGCAGCGCGGCCCGGTGCCCGCGGCCACGATCGCCTCGGCGCTCGGCGTCCCGCGCTCGACGGTGTACCACCTGCTCGCCGTCATGCAGGAGCGCGGCTTCGTCGTGCACCTGCCCGAGGAGCGTCGCTACGGCCTCGGCATCGCCGCCTTCGAGCTCTCGAGCGGCTTCTCGCGCCAGCAGCCCCTCGCTCGCCTCGGCCGGCCGCTCGTCGCCGCACTCGTCGACCGCCTGGGCGAGAGCGGGCACCTCGCGGTGCTGCACGGGCGCGACGTGCTCTACCTCGTCGAGGAGCGCGCCCCGCGCCGTCCCTCGCTCGTCACCGACGTCGGCGTGCGGCTGCCGGCGCACCTCACTGCGACCGGCCGGGCGATGCTCGCCGAGCTCCCGCCCGCCCAGCTCCGGGCGCTCTACCCCGACCGGGCCGCGTTCGCCGGCCGCCCCGCGCTGGACGGCGCCGACGAGCCGTGGAGCTACGGACGCCTGAAGCGCGTGCTCGCCGTCGTGCGCGAGCAGCGCTGGGCCGGCGAGGACGGAGAGGTCACCGGCGGCCTGGCCTCGGTCGGGGCGGTCGTGCTCGATCACGTCGGCTGGCCGGCAGCGGCCGTCGCGGTGACGTATCCGGATGTCGCGCCCGAATCAGCCGTCGCCGGCTACGTCTCGGCAGTGCAGGAGGCGGCGGGCACGCTCGCCCGCCGCATCGGCCCGCATCGCTGACGGGCGGCGCCCAGCTTCCGTCCACCCGGCACGGATAGCGTGGAGCCGCCGCCGAGCACCGATCATCGACCCCGACCGAGAGCCGAGACACGACCTTGCTGACGACCGCCGACGACCACGGGTTCACCGGCCTCACCGGATTCGCCGCCGATGTGCTCAACAACCTCGGCGACATCGGGGTGGGCGTGCTCGTCTTCCTCGAGGTGCTGATCCCGCCGATCCCGAGCGAGGTGATCCTGCCGTTCGCGGGCTACCTCAGCCAGGCGGGAGAGCTCAACCTCGGCTGGCTCATCGTCTGGTCCACGCTTGCATCGGTCATCGGTGCGCTCGTCCTCTACGGCCTCGGCGCAGCGGTCGGCCTCGAACGGGCCATCCGCTGGATTGCGTGGACGCGACTCGTCAGCCGCACCGACCTCGAACGCGGCGCCGCCTGGTTCCACCGGCACGGGCGCTGGTCCGTGCTCGTCGGGCGGATGATCCCCGGTGTGCGCAGCCTGATCTCGCTGCCCGCGGGCGCCGATCGGATGCCGCTCGCCTGGTTCTGCCTCTTCACCGCCATCGGCTCCGGCCTCTGGAACAGCCTGCTCATCGGCGTCGGCGCAGCGCTCGGCACCCAGCACGCGCTGCTCGAGGAGTACCTGCAGTACCTCGACTGGGTGGTCTACGGCGCGATCGCCATCGCGCTCGTGGTGCTCGTCATCCGGCGCGTGCTCGAACACCGGCGGGTGGTCGACGAGGCGTCCGCCTGATCGGGCCTCGTCTCAGGGAGCGGCGGGCGCGAGCCAGCGGCGCAGCAGGCGCGTGACGAAGGGCAGCGCCCAGAACGTCATGATCGGCGTGAGCAGCAAGGTGGTCGCGAGCACCTTCCAGACGACCTCGAGCTCGTTCCAGCCGGGCACGAACGAGGTCACGAGCAGGGTGAAGACGAGGTTCACAGGGAAGAACCCGAGCCAGATCGTCACGGCCTGCTTCCACCGCGGCGGTGCGGGCGGCAGTTCGTCGGGCGAAGCGGATGCCGCGGCATCCGCCACAGGCACCGAACCCGTCGCCGGGTCGTCGAACCAGCCCTCGATGCCGGTGCGGCGCTTGCTGCGCTCCGAGCGCACGAAGCCCTCGCCCATCGAGAGCCACCACGTGCGCTCGGCAGAGCGCTCCCAGGCGTCGAGGGTCTGCTCGCTCGCGAAGCGGTAGAGCATGTGCCAGACCTGCGAGCCTTCGCCCGCACGCACCCAACCCGAGCCGAGGAAGCCCGGGTACTTGGCGGCGAGGTTCACGCCGGTCTGCACCCATGCGGTCGCCTCGGAGATGCGCTCGGGGTCGACCTCGCGCCGGATCGAGACGGTGATCGGTTCGTTGTGCATGGGCCCCCCAGGGGTTTCTCGCGAATCTCACGGGTTTTGTTCGCGAAACTCTGGCTGATTGGGCCGTTTTGCTTGTGGCGGGCTGCTCCGGGCCGAATGCGAGTGTAGTCGGGCCATGTTTCGAGGTTGCTTCGAGCGCAGAGGGGACTGGAACGCGTCAGATCGCCGTTCCTAGTACCTCAATCGCGATTTGAGGGCGCGGCAGACTCCGCTGTTTTGCCTTGCGATGTTGCTGGGTCTTGGGTCAGCCGCTACCGACGGGCAGTGGTGCGTTCTCGTCCTTCTGGAGGTGCTTCGAGAGGCCGCCCGCTCGGCGCTTGCGGCGTTGTCGCTTCTGGTGTTTGCGTTCGAGCGCTTCTTCGAGGCCGTGTCGTGTCTGTTCGAGGAATGCCTCGATTTTTCGCATGTTGGCTGCAGCAACGAGGACGGCGGTGAGGAGGTATTGGGCGGCGTAGCCGCGGAGCCGGCGCCGCCCGGACGCGGCGAGAGATTCGCGGGCGGGGTCTTTGAGGAAGCCGTTGAATCCTTCGACGCCGTTGCGGCCGGTGCTGTAGCGGTCGTTCCACTCTTTCAGCATGTACGGGAGCTTCTGCTTCCATCTCGCGCCTGCTTCGGGTGGAAATGTGGTCGAGGTGTGGCGGGTGCAGATGGGGCCGGGATGTTCGGGAGGGTTGGTCACGACGGTGGTGGCGTTCGTCGTCTGTCCGGCGCGGAGTTTCTTGAGCGGGCACAGGACGGTGGCGCCAGGGCCAGAGGCCGGGCACTTGAGCGGTTGAAAGCCGTCGCGGTCGGGCGCTTGTTTGGGTCGGAGGGCAAAGCTGCGCCGCTGCTGGAGTCGGGCGTCGCGGGTGGCTTTGTCGATGATGTCAGGGTTTGCCCGGTGATCGCCGACGGGGTTGTAGAGGTTCTCGGGTGTGGCGGGACAGTGCCAAGCGCCGTCGAGCATGATGGCGCCGGCATGGTTTTCTTGCAGCCCGAGTTGGTCGATGCGGTAGTCCATGATCGGCTCGTAGCCGAGCCCCCGGAGCGGGAGCTGGAATTCCTCGGGGATGCTGTTGGGCATGTAAAGCAGGTCGCCGGCGAGCCAGCCCGCTGGGTGGCCGCGGTCGCGGATGCTCCGGATGGCTCTGAGCGCTTCGTAGGCTGCGGCGAGGGCGGGCTTATGGAACGCCATTCCAATGGTCAGCATGGGGAAGTCTGCCGGGCGGGTGGGGTCGTTCGGCGACTGGGTAACGAGGCTTGCCTCGTACGCCCAGATGCTGACTTCGGTGGTGCGTATACGTCGACCTGGTCGGCCGTGCTGGAGGTCGTCGAGAAGGTCCGCGCGCACATTCGCTGACCGGTAGTACAGGCCCGCTTCGGGGTCCGAGGATGTGTAGGTGTCGTTGTGCTTCTTGGGGACGCGGCGCCCGAATGCGGGTACGACGGTGGCGTCGACGGTGATGTTGCCGCCCCATTTTCGGTGCTCGCGGGGGAGGAGCTGGTAGGTCGCTTCCAGCAACAGGTTCGCGAATCGGTCTGCGCGGTCCTTCCGTTTCTGTGCGTCGTCGGGGTCGACGGCAGAGAGGAGTTCCTTGTAGACGGGGACGGGCAGGATTCGGCCGCGGTGTCCCCGGAGTGGGTCGGGGTCGAGGATGCTGCGAATGGTGTTGACGGTTCGCCAGATTCGGTCGTACCACTGACGGCGGTTGCCGTGGCCGTAGAGTTCGTGCTCGCGCCGGGTGGTCTTGGTGAGCCGGTGGTCGAGAATCTTCGCCATCTCGTGGACGGTGAGCGGGCTGTTCTCGGTGGCGAGGAGGAACAACAAGATCAGCACCATGCGCATCGAGACGGTGCGCGGTCGGCCGCCCGGGCGGGTGTGAGCGCGGTCCTCTGCGAGCCATGTCTCGAGCTCAGCAACGATGCCGGAGTGGTCGATGAATGAGGTGATGAAGTTCACGCGCTGCCCGCGGATGCAGTCTCGGCGAGTGAGCACTCCATCCGCCTCGGGCTGCTCGAGCAGGGTTGACAGTGCGCGGTGGCCGGCATGAGTCATGGCTGCCCCGCAGCGTGGACCTGCGCCCAAGTATCTGGGGAGTCTGACCGGCGTGGGAGTTGCGCGAGGTATGGATTCAGACTGATGGCGCTCTTGAGGCCCGCAGTCTGGAGGATGAGGTCCGCGGGTAGACCGGCGGCGACGAGTGTATGGATCCAGGTGGCTCGGAGGCGTTCAGCCGTTGGTCGAAAGCTCTGGCCGCGGGTGCGAGCGATGAAGGCGGGCACCTTTCGTGCGCTGCGGACTCCTTCCTCAATGATGAACAGGTGCTCGTCGGGGTGGGTGTGGTCCCGGAGGGTGCGCAGGGTCTGCTCCCAGAAGGCAAGGGTCGGGGCAAACCGTGGCGGTGCACCATCCACATGGACTGCGATGCGCTCGCCCGAAGTATGAAGGTCCTGGCCCCGCACCTGGATGAGCTCGGAGGCTCGGAGCCCGCACCCGCCTGCGAGAGCGACGATTGCCGAGGCGTTGTGCCGCCATCGCTCGGTCGGTTGGCCCGCAGCCCAACCGGAGATGGCGGTGAGCTCGCTCTGCGAGTAGGGCTGGTTCTCGAGCGGAACTTGCGTTGAGGAGAAGGTTGGGCGGGCGGGGCCGGCGAGGCGAGTGATGTAGACGTTCAGCTTGTCGCGGTGGCTGCGGGCAGTCGCGCGACCTTGAACTCGGTCGATGTGGGTGAGGTAGTCGTCCAGGATTCGCGGGTTCGTGACCGACGCATGTTCGAGCGAGTACCCCACCTGCCAGCACCAGGCAAGGTACTGAGTCAGACGCATCAGCTGCATGCGGGCGACCTCGACAGTTTGTGGGTCGAGCTCGCAGACCAGCGCCCGGACACGGTCGCCGATGACGGCCCAGTGCGCGGCGGGAACCCGCACTGGCCGGTACTCGGCAATCTGCTCAGAGACACTTCTCACAAAGACACCTATGCGCCAAGAATCGACGAGGTGCAGATCCCAATGAGTCTGCGGCCCGCCACGGGTTTGGCGTCCGTCAGGCGGGGCGGTGTCGGGCATCAGCCGGGGCCGTTCAACTCCGCGTTCCGTAGGGAGAAGCGCACTGCGTGCTCGTTCTCGGGCGGGACGAACTGTATGTAGCGGGAGAAGGTGTCGAAGGAAGCCACTCCTGATGCGTCGAGCAGGGTGCGTGCGGGCACACCTCCGGCAAGCATCGTGACGATCCAGGTCGCGCGCATCCTGGGAGCTGACAACTGAATGGTGAGGTTCTTCGTGCGGAGGGCGAACTCGCCGACCAGGCTGGTCTCTCCTCGTTTCGCTTCGGGGCGGAACAGGTACTGGCCGGGCGCGGAGGCCGCAGTCGCCTCGTCGAGCAGGTCTTCCCACTGTCGTAGTACGGGCACGGCCCTTGCGCGCGGCCCGCTCACGTGCACGAGGGCGCCTTCCGCATCGAACGCAATATCGTCTGTTCGGACGAGCAGGAGGTCCTTTGCGGGAAGCCCGGCACCGAACCCAAGCGAGAGGAGGGCGCGGGCGTCACGCCGCCTGCTCTCGCTGCGTTGAAAGTTTGCCCACCCCCGAAGCTGAGCTTGCTCAGCCGGCAAGTACGGCACTGATGCGGCCGACTTCGCGAGGGGTGGAAGCCGGGGACCGAACGGGTCGGGGTTCAGCGCCTCTGCGGCACGAAGCAGCACGGCCCGCGCGTTCGCTTGCGTGGATGGGGATTTGCCGGGAAAGGCGTTGCGGATGCCGTCGGAAATGACGCGCCGGTCGAAGACCAACTCGCGCTTGAGCTCGATGCCAGCAGACTGCCAGCACCAGTAGGTGTGCGCAGCAATCGCAGCCAGCACTCGTCGCTTCGGGTAGGGGAGCCGGCTTCTGCAGTCGAGGTACGCGGTGCGCACGAACGGGGCAATGATCTCCCAGTGGTTCGGCGGGATCCGGCGCGGCGTGTACGCGGCGGTGTAGGCGTCGACGTCGTCGACGTCTGGCGGTCCTTCAGTGTGATCCGTCATCGTGAGCGTGGCGTGCCGGTCATTGACACAACTGCAACAGGAAGAAGGCAAGCATCAGCGATATTCAACCAGTGCCGATCCGGCATGCTCGGCACGAACGACTCGATGCGGTCATAGGTCACGGTGGGTCACCGCCTAGGTGTGGTTCGTCTTCATGGGCGACCTAAGCGTGGTCGACCACGTCGCCGAAGTCTGAGGTCTACTCACTCCTTGGGGATAAAAATACCCGCGAGACCACTTGCCCACAAGGGTAGTTGGTGATAAAAGTAACCAATGGGAGAAAACTCGCCCGCAAGTAGTCGAGACGGCATCCGCTGGGCGGATCGGGTTCGTCTACGCTCGAACCATGCCCAGGCCAGCTCGACCCACACCGCGCGAGCTCGCGCCCGGGTGGCCTGACTTGGAAGCGGCAGATCCAATTGCAGAGGTCGCGCGGCAGTTCGCCGAGAATGTCCGGATCGCCATCGGCGACCGGCACGATCCTTGCGCTCCTCGCGGGACGAGGATGGCCGGACCTGTACACCATCGCCAAGCTCGAACGTGGCCTTGGCGTGGACCTCTGGCCCGGACGGACAGACAGCAAGGGCTGAGCGGCGGCATGCGCATTCAAGGCTTGTGTGTCCGCTGCTCGTGGCCAGACACACTGGACGGGGTCAACGGGTGGGCTGCGTCTAGGGCACGCGCCCCTCAGATCCCATCCGGCCGCAGCGAGGCTAAATAGAGGTGAGCACAGTAACCGGGCAAGCAAAGATTGGCACATTGACGCGGTACCTCGCAGCACACGGGTGCGACCTCGGAATCCAAGGTTGGTATCGGACAAGTCGTCATCCGCTGGTCTGACCGCACGCGGCAGCGAGCAAACGTGACGTCCTAGAGCAGAACCTCGAGAAGAACTGCGAACCCGACGCATGACTCCTACGCCTTAGCGACCAGCTGTGTTTTGATCCGATTTCGTAGCGGCAATGGGAACCACAAGCGAGCGTCAACGAATGCACCTATGTCTCGGGTAGCGTGAACGCAGCCCACTACGCGCAACGATCTTGTCTTGAGGAAGGACTCACAAACCGATGAGCGTGAGCTATGAATTGACGTCTCTTACTCCTTCGATGATGAGCGAGCTCGAGGCTCGGCGAAGCGATCCTGAAGTTTGGCGCCCGTATCACTGGTATGGGTTCAACTACTTCGGTACGCCTCAACCAGCTGGTTTCGGTCAGCCTTTCGCTCCTCCGGAGGGCGGTCTGTTGGCCGTCGTGGATTCAGCGGAGAACTTCGTCGGCCAGGTGCAGTGGATTCCGGGATTCTGGTACGGAGGATCAAATAGGCACAGGGGTTGGAATGTCGGTTTCGTCATCTTCCCTGAGTATCGCCGTACGCGAGCAGCAACCACTGCGCTGACCTTGCTCATCGACTACCTGTTCACCCACACGACCGCTCACCGCATTGAAGCGACAACCTCCTTGGAGGCTGCGCCGAAGCGCCTCGAAGCGAAGCCCGCCGGCATGTCGCGCGAGGGCACAATTCGTCAAGCTGAGTGGCGCGAGGGGGACTGGCGCGATATCGCGCTTTACGCCATCCTCCGACCCGAGTGGGAGGCGAACCGCCACCTCGATTGAACCACCGACGGGGTGTTATGGACTCGTGAGAACCACCGACGAGGGTGCCATGGACTCGGGTGAACCACCGACGGGGTGTCATTGACTCGTTCTGGATTCGCGCATACGTTGGCAGAGGGGGAACGTAGAAGTTCCTCCGTTTTCGAACGAAGGAGAGTATCCATGTTGCTCGAAGAAATGAACGCCAGCCTGAAGAGCTCTGCCAAGAACGGCTTCGCCGGGGTGAAGTCTCCCGCGGGTTCCTCAGCGCTTGATGAGATCCTCATCAAGGACCTCTACCAGGGGTATGAGGGGAAGGGGTTCCCAATCGACGTCACGATCTCTGGATCGCCTGCGTCGGCGGGGTACACCGTGTGCGGCACGTGTACCACTACATGCAGCTGTGCAAGCGTGTCCGAGGACATCGGCGTCGCGCCTGGCCGGTTCGACGACTAGAAATGGTCAGTGCTTCAGCCCTGACACCCGGGGACTACATTGCGATCAGTGGTAGAGCCGGATTCTCACATTGGGCGGCATTGCCGTTCTGGGAATCAGTGCAGATCCTCAACCAGCGGCTGAAGACAGACTCTGCAACAAGTGCAGCTCTTGCGCCTAACGCGGTGCGCAGTGCATACGTCATCGGATTCGTCGAATGCGTTAGTAATATCGCATTCTCAGCGGTCGCAGATCGCATGGCTCGGCGCGGCATTGACGTCACAACTGACGATGTTGAGTCATTGTGGGAAGCTGCCGACGCGATACGGCAGAAGCTCGAAGCGGACGCCTCACTCGGCGAGATTGCCAAGCGTGTGCACCGCGCTAGTGATGTGTATGCCAAAGCGGCCGCTGAGTTGACGGATCGCCTTGAACGAGAGCTAGCCGTAGGACGGCTGCATCGCGTGAGCCATGTAAAAGTCCTAGGCGACATGCACATGAGGGGGGCCGTCGCTTTGCTCTACAGCGACGGCTCTCCTCTTTCCGTATACAAGCCGCGGCCGATGGCTGTCGATATTGTCTTTTCCCGGTTGCTCGACCACGTGCGTGAGAGTGTCCCCGAATCGGTGCCAATGCACCCCGACACCCGTGACCTTGGCGAGTATGGCTTTCAGGACTTTGTCGCCTACTCGTCCCCGCCAGATGGTGCCGAACGAAGTGACTTCTTCAGACGATTCGGGGGACTCGCTGCAATCGCTTATGCGCTTAGCATGAGTGATTTACACCGAGAGAACGTGATCTGTGCGGGCAGCTCGCCAGCGGTTGTGGACGCGGAGTGTCTCTTCAACTATGACCCCCGACTTGAGCTATATCCAGATAGCGGACGACTAATTCGGCCGCCTGCAACCGTCCTAACTCCAATGCTCCTGCCCAACTGGATCAAACAGTTCGACAGTGCCGAGGCATTCGACATATCCGCGCTTGGATCGTATAAACACCCCGAGCGCAGCGCACCTGAGCGCATCCTCACGTTCGAGAATGGGGTGCCCCGGTATACCTACAAGCGACCAGAGGCCGCCGTAGCCTATGGCAATCTTCCTCAATCGGAAGATGAGACGTTTCCTGCTGCTGGGTATGAAGTTGACCTTCTCGAAGGGTTCGACCAACTCGCGGAAGTCCTCGCACAGCACAAGACCAAGGCAGCTATTCACCGGATCATCGAGAGCGTGGACGGAATCCGGTCACGCTTCATCTCGACGGACACGTCGGTCTACGCCACGAGACTTCAAGGCACTTCGCGGTTCTCGGTAACCGAGAACCTTCGCCAATCTCGGCTGGGTGCTTGGGTGAATGAGTGCGAGGCGGAAGCGCTGAACGCCGGGGTGATTCCGCTCTTTGAGCGGAACTTCCGAGCAGCGACGATCATCTCGGACACGGGTGCTGACCACCAGACCTCATCCACACCACAGCGACAGCTTGCGGTCAGACTGGGGTCGCTCAACGCCCAAGAGTTTGCCGCACAACGAAAGCTGGTGGAGCGGGCCCTGGACCTTGGCTCAGCTAACCCAGGCAACACGAAGAAGATGGACGGGAGAACGGCCGGAGACAGTGTTGGCCCACAGATCGCACGCATCGTCGACCTTCTGGAACGGAACGCGCAATCCTACGGCGATACGCTTTGGTGGCCAACGTCCCTCGAACACGACCCGGAGAGATGGCAGCTTGACGTTACGGGGGCAGCCCTCTACGACGGACAAGCAGGCATTGTTTTCGCTCTCGGGGTTGCTGCTCTCGAGTCGAGACGCGCCGAATCGCTCTATCTGCGTTGCCGAGACAATCTAGCTCAAGTTGTCGGCGAAAGCGTTTCAAGGCACAGATCCGAAGGTTTTCCGGTCACGCTTGGACTCTCGGACGGCCCGCTCGGACCCCTTGTTGCTCTGGCTTCGGTAGCATCGCTCCACGCTGATCACGAAACCTTGCAGTGGGTATCCCAGATGGGTTCCCATCTGGAGTTGAACTCACAGTTCCCAGATGATTGGGAGTACATGAGCGGGCTCGCAGGCACTGCGGTAGGCCTCCAACGGCTGGGCGACCTCACTCAGTACAGCGGATTTAGGGCGCTTGAAGACGCCGCTTTGGACTCGCTTTCGTCACAGATAACGCGCGCGGCCCCGAGCGGAAACCTACGTGCAGGCCTCGCGCACGGGCTGTCCGGCGTCGCGCTCGCTTTCGCGTCTGCTTCCTCACTTACGGATGCGGAGCGAGACGAAGCCGCCCGAACTTGTATTGAGGCTGAAGACGCGCTCTTGCTCGAGCTCGCGTCCGAGCAAGAACACTCACATTCGACACGTCGTGTGTTTTCATCCTCCTGGTGCTGGGGGTCGGCCGGCCAACTTCTCGTTCGACTGAAGAGCGGCGGAAGCGGAGGAAATCTCACTAAGCTTCGGACTAGAACGAATCATCATGATCCCGACTTTGCCTCCGTATGTCATGGTTCGCTCGGCACTGTGATGGTGCAAGGTACAGCGGAGTATGAGTCCATGTTTGGCGTCGAGGATGCTCGACAGACTGCTGCCATGATTGACACTCATCTGGCATCGAACTTCGCCCCGCGCCGCGGCGCTCCGGCTTACACCTTCGACCCAGGGCTCTTCACCGGGTTGTCTGGATTGCTCGTGTATCTCGCTTCCCGCCGCGATGGCGCACACTTCGATGTGACCACGCTTTCCTACGGGCAACGGGTCGCGAACTAGTGTTCGCAATAGTAGGACTGACGCTCATTTGGGCGCTCATTGCGATAAAGCTTGCTGTGTATGTGGGAGCCTGGTCGCGAACGTCGATAGGGAGCAACCCGACGTTTCTTCGCCTCAGTTCTCGTGTGCCGTCGTGGGGATTGTTTGGTCAGGGCTCTGGGTCCTTTGATACCCGGATTGCAATTGTTGACTACGTGAATCCAAATGACCGCGACACCCACATCGAACCGGTGAGAGTCAAGCACTGGTATGAGCCATTGATCAACCCCTTTGGACGCTATCGGGCGCTGCGGCGGAATGCCGCGCGCGCCGTCATTGCTGATGCGGCGCGTCACGGCAGCGCAGCCGCGAGCTATTCCTCCGACCAACTACAGAGGGCCGGCGAAATCTATCTACGTGAGTGCCATCCGGCGGACTATTCGTCTCGTACATTCCACGTTCTGGTGATCATGGATCGCGGATACTTCAGCTCCGACCCACCTGAAGCACTCGCGGAACTTGGGCCGTTCCGGACCCATGCTTGACATTGCACTTGCGCTGATCGGTGTTGGAGCGACGGTCACAGGCGTGGAAGATCTTGTTGCGCATCGGCGGCTCGCCAGTCTGCTTGGATACGGTCGCCATCGAGGTGCAATCATCGGGGCATTGGGAGCACTGCTTGCCCTCCTCGGAGTAGCCGCCTTCGTGCTCCAAACCTGGTCGCCGACCAACTCATCAGCCCATGCCGGGGCCGTCATCACTGGCCTACTTGTAGCGTTCCTCGTGCGTTCCTTCGTAATGCAGAGCAACGACGGTGCAGACCGAATGTTTATCGTCGTCCTTGTTCTAACTGGCGTTGGCTACGCTTCAACAACCGGACCGGCATGGCTCCCCTTGGCATGGAGCTGGACCGTCATCGCCATAGTCGGTATCGCGTACTTCGAAAGCGGCCTAGCGAAGGTACGAGTGAAAGGATGGCGAGAAGGCAGAACGCTAGCCCTAGTGATGAATGTTCCTGACCTGGGAAATGAGAACGCGGCTCGATTTCTGCTCGACAGCCCACGAGTCTCTTTCATCGCCTCGTGGGGCGTAATCGGGCTTGAGCTGTCGGCGGGCCCCATGTTTGCTCTTAGCAACGCAACAGCGCTGCTGGCGGTCATGCTGCTCGGCCTCATGCACGCAGGGATCGCGATACTAATGGGGCTAGGACGATTCTTCTGGAGCTTCGGGGCGGCGCTCGTTCTCGTGCTCGTAGCGCGTGCCCTACTTTGAGGATAAAGACGCCAATCTGCACTGAGCCGCGGCGTGCCTGAAGCCGACGGAATGAGAGTGGAGTGGCACGCTCAGCGATCACATCGCTGCCCGACGCGGCTCCTTCTCCCACAGACTGAGTCGTCAGGTTGAGAAGTCGAAATACCTCGGCTTTTCGTAACTGGGCCTGGTTAGATGATCGGGTTCACAATGTCCGCGACAGTCATTACCAGAGTTAGTCCGACGAGAACTGCGAACACGGTCAGAGTCACCGGTATCAGCTTAGAAACATCGATGGGTCCGCGAGTTGGTTGCCCTCGCCGCTTCGCTATGAAGTCACGCAAGGACTGCCACAACGCAACCGCGATGTGCCCGCCATCAAACGGCGGGAGCGGGACCATGTTCAAGATGAAGAGCGCGAGATTGACGGATCCCATTATGGTGAGGAAGGTCTGAACCTTCACGTCTGGGCTGATGGCCTCCGAAGATGAGATGACACCAGCGGCGCGGCCCACCCCTACCATGCTGAGAGGGCTCTCGGCGCTTCGCTCCTCGCCAGTAAAGATCGAGCGGCCAGCATTCATTACAGACACAGGCAACGACGCGAAGGCGGAAACATTCTGCGAGATGGTCTGCCCGATAGTCACGAATCCCTGACCGAGTGACTGCGGTACCAGTACAGTGCTCGGTGTCATTCCAAAGAATCCGATTTCACCGCCGGCGCCGTCAGAGATGGAGCCGATCTGAACTTCGAGGGGCACCGTCTTTTCACCGCGACTCACATCCAAAACCACATTCTCACCCGCGGAACTTTGAATCGTCGTCGAGAGATCACCCCAGCTGGCTACCGGTCGACCGTCAATGCGGGTGACAATATCGCCCTCTCTGAGCCCCGCAGCGGCTGCGGGTGACCGGGGGTCGCCGGTCTGGCATTCGGACGTCAGAGAGGCGGGCGTGCATTGCGAAACTGCACCCACGCCGACCGCCGGAGCGCCAAGGACGCAGAAAGCCAGAAGAAAGAAGACAACAGCCAAGATCAAGTTGACGAAGGGCCCGCCAAACATAATCGCAATGCGCTTTGGAGCGCTCAGCGCGAAGAATGGTGTCTTGGAGTACTCCTCCGTTTCCGGAGGCTTCGGTGGATACATACCCTCCATCGAGATGTAACCCCCGAGGAGGAGGAGCTTCAAGCCGTATTCAGTCTCGCCAACTCGACGCGAGAACAAGGTTGGACCGAAACCAACCATGTACTGCTTGACGCCGACGCCGAACCGCTTGGCCGGTATTAGATGACCGAGTTCGTGAAGAGCAACGAACGCGGTGAGCCCGACAACGAAGACAATGACGCCGACGGCGAACTCGAGGCCTGCCATTCTGTTCCCATCGGTTGTGGTATCTATCGGATTGCAAGAGTACCGGGCGATGGCTTGGTATTTGCTCGTAAAGTGACGATGGTAGTCCAAGATCAGTGCCACCCCCGCAAGACTATTAGCCTGCACGTCGCAGCAAGAAGATCACACGGAGAGTTGAGTCGAACTCGAAGATGGAAGAGCAACCCGCCACGAACCGATGGGCAGCTGCAGAACTCGCTGCAAGGCGAACGTTTCCTCCGCTCCACGAGCGCGCTTACAAGCGTCGAGCCTGGGTCCTCACTGCTGGCTATTGCGGTTTCATCGTCGTAGCTGGAGGATTCGTTTTGCTGTCTGCGGCGGTCACCGGCCCCCAAGCCTCGTTAGTTGTCGCCGCCGTGGGCGCGTTGGTCGGCATCCTCAGCGCGGGGTGGGCTGCGGCGACTGGACGTCTCGCAGCGTGGACAGAACCTCTCGATCCATTGCCACCAGAAGAGCGAAGTGCCCTCCTGAAGCAAGTCTTTGGACAGGTCGAACTCGATCCTCGCCGTAGCGGCCTTGTCCGCGCCGTTGCAGAGCGCGCTCGATTCTGTGGGCCTGCTCGTATTCTGATGGACTTCGGAATGCTTCTAATGTTCCTCGCGCTCATCCTCAGTGACTCAACAGTCTTGTTGCGCGTCCTCTTCTATGTCGCGTCCATCGCAGTCCTCCTTATCGCCACGCTTGAGATTCGCCGCACGCTCAACGCTGCTAGGTTTCTGCGCAACACTGCCTGAAATGCCGACCAACTCCGGCTTTCGTCGCTAGCGCGATGGGCGACCAAATCGCGGGGATCTTGTCCACAAGACCAAATGGTGATAAAAATAACCAATGGGAGAAAACTCGCCCGCACGTGATCGAGACGGAGCTCGCGCCCGGGTGGCCTGACTTGGAAGCGGCAGATCCAATTGCAGAGGTCGCGCGGCAGTTCGCCGAGAATGTCCGGATCGCCATCGGCGACCKTGCGCTCCTCGCGGGACGAGGATGGCCAGACCTGTACACCATCGCGAAGCTCGAACGTGGCCTTGGCGTGGACCTCTGGCCCGGACGGACAGACAGCAAGAACTGAGCTCTCTCGCGGCGGTTGGTCATGATCGACTGCCTCCATGCTGATTCGCCTGCCGGCTGGTACCGAGTGCGTACCGTGAGCGGGAGCATCTACCTCCTGCACCTACGACCGGGCGGGCAGGTCGCGATGCTTCGGGCCCCGATCCAATCGGATGATGGTGAGCGTGCGCTGTATCGCGATGGCGAGCCGATTCCATGCAGGATTGAGCGCCTCACAGTCGGGCAGAGCGCCTGGTTCACCTTCTTCAAGGCTGAGCGACTGGCTGACGCCGAGTATCTCGTCTCGAACCGGCTCTCGTCCACGGTCGTCAGCATCGAGGAGATCGACGGGCATCAGGAGCGCCCGCAATGACATCGGCCGGCGACGAGCACGTTGTCGCGGTGGCGGGGGACTGGCACGGCAACGTCTCCTGGGTTCAGCGTGCGATACCGGCGCTGGCTCGCCAGCACCCAGGCGTCCGTACGATCCTCCATCTCGGGGACCTCGGCATCTGGTCCGGGGAGCGTCCGCCCGGGTTCCTGGGCACACTCGACTACTGGTGCGCCCGGTCCGGCATCGACCGGGTGCTCCTCACACCCGGCAACCACGACGACTGGGCCTTGTTGGACGCTGCGTTCGCGGCCCGGCCCAGCCACGCGGTGCCGCTGAGTGACCATGTGTGGGCGCTGCCGCGCGGCCTTCGGTTCGAACTCGACGGTCGGTCGTTCCTCTCGTTCGGCGGTGCGGCTTCGATGGATTTCGAAGCCCGCGTGCCAGGCAGGGACTGGTGGCTGCAGGAGACACCGACAGATGCCGAAGCCTCGTACGCGATGTCGGGCGGCGGGGTCGACGTCCTACTCACCCACGACTGTGTCGACGGCGGAACGCTCGAAGCAGCTGAGGAGATGAAACGGGGCCATTGGGGTGCTGAGGCACAGGCCTACTCAGCCGCCGCACGTGCGAGGGTCACCTCCGTCTGGGAGGGTGTGTGTCCCCGGATCCTCGCCCACGGGCACATGCACGTGAAAGGTGAACGGCAGCTCGACGACGGGAGGCGCATCTACTCGCTCGCGAACGAGTTCCGGGCCGGCAATCTTGCCGTGCTCGACCTCCGAACCCTCAACTGGGAATGGGTCGCGCTGCCAAGTATCGAACGGCCACCACTGGCCGGCCGCGGCGGCTGAAGCCTGACGAGGCCTTGTACTTAGAAGAGGAGCCACCATGGTCGACAAAGAAGCGGCACAACAGGCGGGCGCCATGTGGAATCGAGTGGTCGGGCCGTACTACACCCGCGAAACCGTCATGCGCGACTTGCGAATCAGTGCGGAGCGCCTCGACGAGCTTGTGGCGATGGGCGACATTCTTCAAGTCTCATTTCGCGGCAAGACGTTTCTCCCCGCGTTTCAGTTCGCCCCCGATGGTGCCCTCCTGCCGGGACTGTCGCCACTGCTCGCCATACTGAACCCGAACAGCGACCCTGATGTCGACTGGGACGTGACGCTCTGGCTGTGCACTCGAATGGCCGTGTTCGGTGGTGGTACTGCGGCAAACCTTCTCATGGCCGGCCGCATTGCGGCGGTGCTCGCCGAGGCCCGCGCGACGTCGACTGCGGGGGAACAAGTAGCTCCAGGATCGCTGCCGGGCAGAGATCAATCGGGTCGCCAGACGATGAATTGATCTTTCCGGAGTTCGAGTACCAAGCTAGGAGGTCCTTGAAGCCGTCAGGCGCTACCACGGGCTCAACCGTCATGGTGGCTCCAATCCTGAGTCATCTGTCCAGTGCGTCGACCGACGCACAGATGCGCGGGTGGCGGGAAGCTCAACCCATGAGTGACATCGAAGCTGGTCGGGACAACATCGGTGGTGTCCACGTCCACGGCGCGGAACAGCAGCACATTCGTTGCGATTGCACTCTGGCTCTGGCTCTTCAACACCCTCGATTGTTGTCTCATCGGCATCGTCAGCGTCGTGACGGGCATCCTCGTCGGGTACGTCACCTTCCGCTCCTGGGCTACGCCGAAAATCGATGAACCGAACATTTCCAGCGGCATCGAGCAGATCCGACGACTCCTGATCTTCCGTGCCCAGCCTCCGAAGATGCGGCGGTGCACCTAGTGGGCGTGAGTTCCGACGAAGTCGCCCGGTCTCCGATCTTTCGCTCAGAACCACGCCCCGCCTGCTGCGCAGTCCACAAGAAGCATTTGGACGTATATAAAGGACTGACCATGTCAGTGCCGCTGCAGTTGGATGAAGCCACCGTCGATCTCCTTCGCGACGCGTCAGCATTTGAGAGCGGCAAGTTCTCTGCCAGCCGTGAGTACACCGCCGTCGAGTTCGTTGCGTATGGCCAGAAGGGGATCGTGTGGCTCGTCGAGGACCGTTACAAGAATCGGTACGCAGCCAAATTCACTCCAATCGAAGACCTTGACGGACGTGAGATAGAGCACGAGTTCAAGATTCGCCAGGGGCTTCCCGTTCCGTTGTTCACGCAATGTGTCGACGTTGAGGCGTGGACCCATCGTTCCGGCCGCCAGTTCACTGTCATCGTTGAGGAATGGGTCGACGGCGCCGTCACGCTCCACGAGTTCCTACAAACTCAGACCGAGCACATTACGACGCGAACGATCCTTGAGTTCGTCGAACAGATGGCAAGGGCGTTGGACGCGCTAGATGCCAAGGACCTCGCCCATGACGATCTGCATGCGAACAACATTCTGATCCGCCCGGCTCACCGTGGCGAGGCATCGTACTCAGACAATGAGGTCCGGCAGCAAGCGGTGATTGTTGACACAGGCAGCATGAAACCGACGGCATCGACGGTCAAGCCGTGGGACGATCTTCACCACCTTGCCCATCACATTGCTCTCATGCACAACGCCGTGCATGCGCGTCGGAATCTCACGCTTGCTGACCGTCGGTTCCTTCGTGAGGTTCGACAGCTACTGCAGTTCCTTACCGAGGATGACGCGAGCCGCAGTCTGCGGGGCACGGCCATCGCGGACCGATTCCGCGACGCGTACACCCGTGCGCAATACGGCGGCGATACCAGTTCGTCTCCGATGACGAACCCATTTGAGTACATCAGTGCTGAACAGATCGGGAGCGACGATCTCCTCCTCCGGCTGTTCGCACACGCTTCTTGGGTCGAGAAGGTCACGTCCAAGGACCCCCTGCTGCTGACCGGGCCGCGCGGCTGCGGCAAGAGCATGGTGATGCGGTGGCTCAGCCTCCGGGCCCATGCTGCTCGGCGCGACGAGCCGGTCCCGATGCAGCAATTGAATGTTGCGGGCGTTTACGTATCGTGCACTTCTGACTTCCAGAACCGGTTCGCTGAGTTCCGGACGGAAGCCCAAGTCACTGAGCACCGAGCCGAGATCCTCCACTACTTCAACCTCATCCATGCGCGTGAACTGCTCGCGACGCTGTTGGCACTGAGTAAACGCAATGACAGCGTCAGTGTGTTCGGTCTCGGGGAGAATCAGGCACGAGCCATCGCTGAACTTCTCCACCAGTACCTGCCACAGAACGCGAACGTAATCTTCGGCGGTGACCCCCTCCGTTCTGCGTTCGACACGGTCGAGGCCGCGATCTTCGCCTCGCAGCTGCGCCTTCATGACGGGACCAAGCCGAGTGAACCTGTAACCGGCCTCAGCTTTCTTGGCGACATCACGTCGCAGATTGCTGGTCTCCTACCCTTTTTCAAGAAACATCCCATCGCTTTCCTCCTCGATGACTTCAGCACGCACCGGCTGTCGGAGGAAGTGCAGCGATGCTTGCTTCCGATTGTCTGGGAGCGCAGGTCAAGCCACCTGTTCAAGGTCTCAAGCGAGAAGTACGGTTCGGTCGAGGACTATCAAGGTGGCGAGCTCACCGTCGACCTTGCACGCGAGCGCATCGAAATCGACTGCGGGACAGAGTTCCTCGGAGCCAACGACCAGCGGAACCTCAAGTTCGCTGAAGACCTGCTCATCAACCGGCTGAGCGCAGCGGGCTGGAAAGGTACCCCAGACGAGCTGATCGGTCGGTCGAGCACATTGGGTGCAATTGCGGAGCAGTTGAGCCAAAAGGGTAGTAGTGCGTCCTCGGCGTACCACGGGATGGAGACCATCGCGAGTCTCTGCTCTGGAGACATCTCTACATTGCTGCTGGTGTACCGGAGCATTCTCGCGAACCGAAACGAAGAGAGCCGGAACCGCGTCAGCCCGTCAGAGCAAAGCAGAGCGATTCAGGACGTCAGTCGGCGCCTTCTGCGCGTGGTCACTCATCATCGCCCGCTAGGCAAAGAAATGCACTTTCATGCAACCGCGTTCGGCACGTTCGTGAGTCAGATGCTCGCTGAAGCGACGAACCGCGAAGCCGGGGTGGACGTTCCCGTGCAGATCCCGAGGATCGAAGTGGACGACGAAGGTAGCGTGAGCGCGCTGCTCACTCCGGCTCAGATTCGCTTCACCCGCGAACTACTGCGGCGAGCTGTCTTCATCGAATTGGATGTGGGCCGCAGCCGCCATGAGCGTCTCACAACGCTCCGCTGGCATTTCCGCCGCATCTATTTGCCCGCATTCCGCGCAGGGCTCGGGAAGAACGACGCGGTCAAGACCGACCCGGCCGGATTCGGGTCATTCCTTTCCGACCCGAAGCTCTTCCTCGATGACTACCGAGCGCGGCGCACGAAGACGACGGCTCCGCCCCACCTGGAACTGTGGAGTCCCGGAGAGGAAGCCTAGGCATGCGAATCCAGGAGATCACCGCTACCAACGTCATCGCGCAGCTCCCTCGGCTGCAACCGGTTGGCGACGACTCGGCACTACTTGGCCAAGCATGGAACGTCCTCATCGTCGCGAACGGTTTCGAGGATCGGGCATCAAGTGTTGCGCAACGGCTTGCAGGCGCGGGCGCGACGGTCGACCTCACCATCGTGCTCGAGTTCACGACGAACAAGGAGAACAACGCGGCCCGAAGGGCCGAACTCGATGAGGCGATCATCCGCCTCGGGGGTACAAGTATCTCGCTGGACGGCGGATGCGCTGACCATGTTTTCGACCAGTCGCTAGCCCGTCTCATCGGGCAGGTGGGTGACGTTAACCAGGTGTCCGTCGTACTCGATGTCAGTGGCTGCAGCGGACGTTTCATCCTTCGTGTGCTCCGCGTGCTGTTCGAACTCAGCCGATCTTCGCGACGGTTGCGACTTGACGTGTTCTACACCCAAGCCATGGACTACGCCCCAACTCCAGCTGTGGCTGAGAAGCTCATCGCCGATGCAAGCAACGGCGAACCTGTCGCGACAACGCTGGGCTTGGACTTCGATGCGGACGACGAGACCCACCTCATCGAACGTCCCGGACAACAGATCGACCCAGCTCCCGAACGCGCGCTTGTTATCTGTGGCTTCAACGCCGACAGAGTGCGCGCCTCCCTCGACCGGATCGATACCTCATTCAACGTCGACGTGCCCCACCCGTCCGTGACTTACGTCGCGGGCCGGCCCCCACGCGAAGAGGACGAATGGCGCCTGGACGCCATGATTCGAATCAACTCGGCAGGTGACGCCGACCACCCCATCCAGCCGAAGATCACTTCAACCCTGAATTACGAGGAGACCCTTGGGGTTCTCGAAGCAGAGTACGAACGGGCCGAACATCGATACAGGCTCACAGTCCTGCCATTCGGCTCGAAGATGCAGTCCATCGCCGTTGCACTATTCTGCGAAGCTCATCCGGACGTACGAGTCCAGATGCTCGCTCCAACCCACTACCGTGGGGTTGAGTATTCTCGCGGAATCAGGCAAACCCACCTGCTCCCGCTGGGTGATCTGTCTGAGATCTCCGACGCGCTCGCCAAGATTGGTTCTGTCGATCTCAGCGAGGCGGCGCATAATCGCCCCCGGAACCCGGCCGTTTCGGTCCGTGTGTCCTATGAATTGGAGGCCTAGTTGACCTTCTTCGCCGTCCTCGATGCCGCCGACCTTGAGCAACGCACCGGTTTCGAGGTGACCCGGCTTCATCTGAACCTGTGGTCCCTCGCCGCAATCGGTGTGCACCGCCGGATGTTCGTATTCGATGTCGGAATCCGGATCAAGGCGACGCAGGAACCGGTCAGCAAGATCTCGCTCGCACTCCCATTCGACACTCTCGAGCCGGAGAGTCTTTTCGACAAGGTCATGGACCCACGGATCGCTGCGCTCATCTTCGATTCACAGATCACGGCCATAAACGACAGCACGCTCGACTACGAGAACGGCCCTTTCAAAGTGATCGACGTACGTGCGAAAGCGGCTACGCGTGCAGACGAGTACACGTCCCCAGGTTTCTCGCTGTGGGATGTTCCACTAGCCGCGCGGATCGAACCCGGCCAGGAAGCATACGTTCGACTCAGGTTCCCGGTGAGCAGCACGGGGCGAACCTGGCAGTGGACGAAGACGAGGCTCAAACGGACTGGTGCTGTTCTCGATTTCCGCATCTCCGACTTGCGTAGTTCGAAGAAAGTTCCAGGCGGTACCGAGCTCATCGACCGTGTCCGTCCCATCGAGTCCATTGCTGCGTTCGTAATGGCACCGATCTGGCTGCACGGCCGGACCACGCATCCGGACCCGCGGTACATCCGTTTATTGGAAGGGCGTGTGTGGGCGGACTATCTGGATCGGGCACCTGAGCTTTCCCGTCGGTCACGCCTTGTCGTCTACTACTGGCGTTTCAAGTCAGCGAACGGTGCAGCGACCGCGCCCGCTGAGGCAGTCGTGACTTCGGAAACGACCGAGACAGTCTCAGCGACTGAGTCGACCAGCGCCACGAACAACGAACGTACGTCATCGTCGACCACAACGACGAAGCGAGTCACAACGAATGGTCCGCCAGCATTGTCGGAACCCGATCAGCCGACTCGCGACCCGTACGCCGGCTGGGTGACGATTAATAAACCGACCCGGATCTTCACCGATTTCAAGATTGACACGCGTCCTTGGGCGCTGCCGACGGCCATCCTCGCCGCGCTTCTGACGGTCGGCCTCAGCTGGTTCCTGTTCGACCTCACGCCTCGCGCGGAGTTGATCGACATAGCCACGGGATTCGGAACGTGGCTCCTCAGCCTCGTTCCGTACATCAGCTTCGCTGTGCTTGTGACAGCCATCGGTTACGTGCTCGAGTGGACTGGTGCATTGCAGAGCGCGGCCCGCTGGGTGCGTGACACGTATCACCGGTTCGAAGGCTGGCTGTTCCGCCTCATCCGTGTCATCGGCCCTCGCGACTGAGCTGCGTTCGCTCAGCGGCGAACGTAGATGTCCTCGTCGCGCCCGGGGCCGTAGCGGCCTTGCTCCAATGCAACGCGTTCAAAGTCGCGCGAGGAGAGCAATGGTTCCAACTGTGCGCGAACGGTTGATGCCCCAGTGATGTACACCTCGGGCGCACCACTCTCCGCTGCACGTTTCAGCATTCTGTCGAGGAGGGCCGAACCATAACCGTGTGAGCGGGCCTCAGGGGCTATGAACAGCGTCGAAATCTTCAGCCTGCCGGAGGGCTTCTTCAGGGCAATAGAGATGCCCACGAGTTCTCCATTGACGCGAACCAAGTCGGCCCAAGCGCGACCCCGCTCAACATCGATCAGCCTTTTCGTGAGCCATTCCGCGCCACCTGGGTAAAGGACCGGGAGGAAATACAGCAGATCGACGATTTCCTGCCGGGTCGCCTGGTCGATCTCGGATACTGGTTGAACGCTGTCGGGTACACGAATCACTGCGGTCCCCTTCTCTCCTCTTGCGATGACGATAGCCGCAACCACCGACACCTTTAACTAGATACTGCCAGCTGCGCATGGATGGATCAGACACCGACTCACATGATCATCAGCGCGGCATCGGGGGTGGCCGATGAACACTAAGACTATTGCTTCCCGTGCAGAAGATCACCCGGTCTGATGTAGCGAAAACTCTGAGGTGGGGTGAGCCCTGCGTGACGCAGTTCCGCGAGGGACACAGGCTGCTCAAACCTGCGGTGGGACTGGACCAGGAGTGCGCACGCCCGAGTCCTTCCCGCTAAGTACGAGTCGAATTCGTGCCGTTGCAGGGCCATGTGCTGGTTGTGAGCATCCCAGATCTCTTCCACAGGCGATACCTGAACTTCGACAATCTGGAGCACGCCAATGACTGCCCGGACCGGGGTGGAAGCGTAGATGAATGCCTCCGTCCCGTCGAGTGTCGGAAATGACCGTCGAAGTTCAACGGCCTTCGTGCCGTCAAGCAGTTTCGCCGCGAAGCGAGGTTTGACTGAAAGCAGAATCGGCATCACCATTGGACTTCTCTTCCATCGTCGAAGCTGGGCCGTACATCCGCCAAGTCGCGGGGTCGAATGTGCGCCATGACTGATCGCGTTCGGATCGCGGCATTGCCCAACGCTGCCGCCACCACCTACCGATCTCTTCCGACGTGACCGTATTCCACTCAAGCGCAGCTTCGTCTCCGCGCAACCAGGCGAAAGAGTTGCTCGCGAGCGGTGCCGTGTAGACCTCTCGGGCCACCCCATGCATGCGCATCCGGCTTGGGCTGAAGCCGAGCGCAGTCAGTGCCCGCTGTACGACCTCTCGGCGGTTCCGGAAACCCGTGCCCCAACTTTCATGCCGGTGTGAGATGCCGTCAGGGGTTGCGGCCAGCGCAACGCGGACCAGCTGGTCATAGATTTCACCCGAGAGATGGAAATCCCCGGTCCCTTTCGTGAAGCCCACGGGCGTCATCGCGCGCTGGCCGTCTTCACGGAGTACGCGGTTGTAAATCGACGAGGTTCCGAGCGCAGATGTCGTTGTGATGAGGGCCAGCTGAGCGTGCGGATCTCGCCCATTGATCAGCGTCCGCCGGTGACCGTACCTGGCCTCGAACTCGTCTCGCAGCTGGTCGCTTTGTAGCAGCATCGCAACGAGCTTGCCTCCGATCAAGCGGTTGTAGGGCTCGACGGCGCCAAGGACGAATGCGTCCATTACGCTCGTCAGCTTCTCCGACCGCCGTTGCGGGTCCCAGCCGATTGCGTCGTCACGAACGCGCAGTGAGAAGACTGGGTCGGCCAGACCAATGAGACCCATAACAGCTCCTTCGTGACCATCGTCGACTACGAGAGCTCGGATCCGACGTCCGTAGCCGCTCGAGACTGGGATGGACCAGTGCAACGAACACCATCGCCACAAGAGAGCGAGGTCAGACCGTCCTGGCGGCAGAATGATCATGCGGGGCTTGATCCGTGCAGGGTCAAGCTGCTCACCGCGAACGAGTCGAAGCGCGAACCGTGCATCGTGCGAAGCGAGGGCCGGTCGCGCCCGGTCCCTCTGGGCCGCAACGGCATGCTCGTGCAGCCGTCGGACGGCGATCTTGTCCTGCGGCACAGGGCTAAGAAGGCCGGCCTCATTGAATCTGAAACCCTGTTCGCGGAGGTGCTCTAGAACGAGTGCCCGAAGCTCCTGAAGGTCCGGGTTCCGCGGAAGGTCAGGCTCAGAAAGAGGCCACTGCGTCGGCATCCCAAACCCTTCTATCAAGGCGGCCTGTCAACTCTCCCATGCCAGAAGGGCACGAGTAACCCAATACCCAACATCCAGGGGTCGCGTACCCAGGCCGTCGCCGCCGATACCTGGTGCGAAGCACCGCATCTAGTCCTGACATGCCATAGCTATGCGCGGTCTGACGAGGGCCTGTTGTACCCGTGTCGGCCTCGTATCGGATGCGGGAATCCTGCTACGCCGATCCAACCGACCTTCCCTCGTGAGCCGTCACTACTGTGGGCGCCGACAAGTTGTGCCTCGCCTGGTGTGAGGTGGTTGCCCACTGCCTACGCACCCCTGTCGAACAGCTCGCCCCACCGCGGCCATGGTGGCGTGCGACGTTTAGCCCGCGGCCGTGGTGGCGGATGACGAACCGGTTTCCTGCGAGTGCCGTGTTCGCCGTCCTGCACGGCGTCTCGCTCGCGGTGAACCTGTTCTCGGTCGGCGTCTTCGTCGTCAACGGTCGGCTCCGTGATGTGACGGACGGGTTCTGGTGGGCGCTGATCAGTTCGGTGGTGCTCGCTACGTTGTTCATCAGTTCTGCGGTCAACTTGTGGCCGCGACGACAGGCAGGAGCCGCCAGTGCAGTCGACGCAACACGGCGATCAGAGCGCTGAGGAAGCTTCGCGGGATCTGTTCTGGATTCGGGTGTGGTCGGTTGAGCAGCGTCTCGTTGCTGATGACGCCCGCGCGGCCGCGGAGACCCTGATCGGTGAACGTGACAAGACGCTCGAGTGCGAGGTCGGCGACGCTACATCGGAAGACAGCGGGACCCGCGTCAAGGTCACCGAGACCTGGTCTTCAGGCTTCCACCGCGGGGAATGGTTCATCACGCCGGAGGGGCGCGTCGACCCAACCGATTGAGCGAGCCGTGTCGAACTCAACGCGGCAAGGTGAGGACTTCCGCTCCGTCATCGGTGATCGCTATCGTGTGCTCACTGTGCGCTGTCCGGCAGCCTGTTGCACTTCGAAGCGTCCACCCGTCGGCGTCGGTAACGAGCTCGGCGGTGTCCGACATGACCCACGGTTCGAGTGCGAGCAGCAGCCCGGGGCGCAGTTTGTACCCACGGCCGGGCCGTCCGGTGTTCGAGACGTGCGGGTCCTGGTGCATCGTCGACCCGATGCCGTGCCCTCCGAACTCGGTGTTGACCGAGTATCCCGCTTCACTGAGGACCGAGCCGATGGCATGGGAGAGGTCGCCGATACGAGCCCCAGGCCGGGCGGCGGCGATCCCTGCGGTCAACGCGAGTTCGGTTGCGCTGATCATGGCGATGCTCTCCGGGGGCTTGGATCCGCCCACGACGAAGCTGATGGCGGAGTCTGCAGCGATTCCGCCCTTGGAGACGGCGAGGTCGAGGGTCAGAAGGTCGCCGTCGGCGAGCGTGTAGTCATACGGCAATGCGTGAAGCACTGCATCGTTGACGGCTGTGCAGATGGAGTGTCCGAACGGTCCGCGACCGAACGACGGCGCGTAGTCGACGTAGCACGACTGGGCTCCGGCCTCGATGATCATGATCTCGGCCCACCGGTCGATGTCGAGGAGGTTCGTGCCGACCGTGCTGCGGATCTTGAGCGTCTGCAGGATGTGGGCCACGAGGGCGCCGGTCTCCCGCGCTTGGGCGAGCTCGGTGGTGTTCAGGATCTCGATCAAGGGACGCCTCTCTGTGGTGCCAATAACTATACCGGTAATAGTATCCCGGTACTACAATTGGCAACATGGTCAGGTTGCCGCATACGCTCGCGGAGCTCGAGCGCGGAGAACGGCTCGGTGCCCTCTTGCGTCGCGCTCGGGGAGAGCGCTCGATGCTCGAGGTCGCGCTCGATGCAGGTGTCTCACCCGAGACGCTGCGGAAGATCGAGACGGGTCGCGTTGCGACGCCCGCCTTCTCCACCATCGCTGCGATCACCGAGGTCCTCGGCCTCTCCCTCGATGCGGTTTGGGCTGAGGTCAGCCGGCCTGCGCCTGACCCCGGATCGGGCAACTCGGCTCGCAACGCACGTGAGCGGTTGGTCTCGGCGGGCTCAATCGCGCAGGTGCGTTCGAGGCTTGGGCGGTAGCGCAAGAGTTCCCGAGGCGAGTTCTCACGGTGGTGCGCTCGCTCGCGGTTACCCCTTCATACCCCCCGGATGCTTCCTCTCGCGCCCGCGGGTGCAAAGGCGTCGGTGTCGCGCCATGGGACCCGCCGTAAGGTGCGCCGACTACCGAGCACAGCAGTACCAGCACGCCTGAGACGTGCCCCCTCAAGCGTTGCTTGAGTGCAGTGTGCCCCTGAGTCCCGCTGCATCCTCGAGCTCCAGGCTGAGGGCGGGCGAAAGGAAGCGGTAGCTCTGCGGGGGCTCGAGGCCTAGGTTTCGCAGGTGAGCTAGGGGGACCGGGCGCGGGAATTGAAGCTGTTCCGACACCTCGACGAGCGTGCCGTGGTGCTGCCCATCGAGGTAGGTGTTGATCTCTTGAGCGGAAAGCGTTGTGGCTCGACGTCGCATCCGTGCAAGCCACCAGCGCGGGTGCCGGTTGACCGTGGCTATCCGGAATGACCCGACGACCGCTCGGGCCGGCGTCGACGAATACACATAGGCCTTTGCGCCAGTGAGATTCTCCGGAAACCGTCGACGTAACTCGTGCGTTTTCGCTCCGTGGAAGATCGCGTCGGCGAACCTCGGTTGGATCGAAATTAGGACGTAGTCTGTCATCGACCACGACCGGACGCGTTGAACTCGTGCATCAGTTCTCGGAACAGGCTGGGCGGGATTCTCCGCGGCGCTTGGAACTCGGCAGTGACCCCATACGTTGCCGCTCGAGAACGGAACTCGTCGAGGCTGATCGGTTTCGTCAGGATTTCGGTGTCCTCCATCACGAGCACAGTTACGTTGCCGTCTTTACTGGCTGCCGCCAGTACATCCTTCCGACGGTACACGCCCAGTGCATTGAATCGCTCGTGTGCCTCTTCAGCAGGAAGCACGTGGGCTCCAACGCCCAGTGAGAGTGCGAAGAACTCTTGCACGTTGGCGTCCTGGTGTGTCGATGCGTACCAAAGCACCCGCGCTGGAAGCTCGCGGAACGGATTGTTGTGTCCGCTCCGGAAGTACACGTGACGACGTGACAGCCCAAGCGCTCGTCGTTGTGGCAGGAGGTTCAACGGGTATCCGAACAAACTCATGGAGAAGTTCGGCTTGATCGGCACCACATAGCACGGCGTCTCGTCCCAGACTTTTAGCGGCCAGAACTGCCACTCCAGATCGCGTGAGAGCGCCGGACTGATCGCCTCTGGGGTAGCTGCAATGCCGTCAAGGACGCGGCTGAGGTCCTGTCCGTCGCTGAGACTGACGTGCCTATCCACCGGTGTCGAAAACAGCTGACCGTCAGGTCGTCGTGTGAATCCGTCCTCCCGAAGGGCGCCGAGCAATCGTCGAGGCAGCCGCTCATCCGTGACTACGACGGCAGCGTGGCCACCGCGAAGTGCATCGATGCGAAGCTGGCGGGCAAGCTGCAAAGCAATCGAGCTGGAATACTGACCACCAGCCACACGCAGCATCGGCACCCGGAGGGTCTCCGTATCGGGCTCCATCGTCACCAGCGCGAGCAACGCGCCCTTATGGTCCACAAGTAGGCGGGCTGCGTCATGGGCGAGGGCGGTCCGCAGCTGCGCACGGAAGGCTGCTCCTTGCTCGTGCTCGCCGAAGTTCATGAACGCGCGCTCCAGATCGGCTCCCGTGAACTCCCGTGCCGCCAACCAGTGCAAGTCAATGCTCTCGAAAACTCCCGCGGCGTACGGCTGATACGCACCCGACTCGTCCAACACATCACTGATCAACTCGTGGGGGCTGACTGTCGTGAGACTGTAGCGTTCGCGCAGCCACGAGCCAGCGCCAATCACGCCCGCATCATTCGTGACGAAGTAGCGAGCTCCTGCGCGGATCGCGTCCGCGAGGTGTTTGACGTCCTTACTCAAGCTTCGATCACGAACGTGAGCGGCTGCACCGAAGTCCGCAAGCAGCGTGTCTTCCAGCGTGGTGTCATAGGGTCTCGTCGTCGGCAGTCTTACGAGGTCCTGTGACCCGGCGACCTGACGCACCCGTTCGCCGTCGTTGTTGTTCTCGTTCAGTTCATGATCGAGTTGCTTCGACACCGCGAACGTGACCTCATCAGCGAGCCAGTCAGCCATCAGCGCCTGCGATTCCAGCCGGAACGGGCGTTCTATCTCTGCAGACGCGTTCAAGTCGATCACGACGTTTGAGTCGAGCACCGCGAGGGGGAGGTCAGACTCAAGCACTCCAGCCGACAACAGGTCTGGCTCCCCAAGATCCCGACGCCACAGCGTAAGAGGCAGGCCCTTCGCGTTCCGGCCGGCGATCTCCGAAGATGGTGTCAGTCCTGCTGCTTCCCAGAACGAGTTCAGGTTGTAATCTCGGCGGCACCGCGCTGAGATTGCCTGGGCTTCTGGGTGAGCGCCTATGACATGCAGGATGAGTGCCTGCCCAAGATTCTGCCCGCGTGCCATCGTGTCCACACAGACATGCGTCAACTTGATGGTCGACCTGGTTACTCGGTACAAGGCGTAGCCGACAAGTGCGCCATCTCGATGCGCAAGAACGAGGTTGCCGGCCTCAGCAGCCGACTGAAACGCTGCGTCAGGAAGGAAGCCGAGCGTCTGCCGATGCTTCTTCGCAAGAGCGATGACGTCGGATATCCTTGCCGCCGAATCTTCGCGGGCGGGGACCCAGTGCGCGACGGCGGGCTTTGGGGCGGAGGTCTGGGTCACCTCGATATCGTCGCTGAGCGGAGTCGTGGCAGAGCGGAGGCGCACCGCTGCGCAGAGGAAGGTGCGGACTCGGCGTTGCCTACACATTCGGTCTGTCCGGGAAGCGTGACCGCTCCGTAATGGCCCCCGCTGGGAGACTGACCTGGCTGAGCGTCGCCTTGCGGTTTGTGGTTGCGAGGCGGCTGGAGTGCGTGCGTGCGCATGCGGAAGCCCGCTACTGACGGTCCGTTCCTCGCCCCGTCGCCCTCAGCGCATCAAGCAACCTCGCAATGACCAGGCCCGCCTCCTCGGCGAGTGACACGCCAGGGGGTTCGAGCACTGCGAGCACGCTCTTGACACCGGTGAACGCCGCAACGAGGCGGCGCGCCTCCGCAGGTGTGTCGATGGAGGCGGGGAGCTCGCCGGCGCGCACTGCTTCATCGAGATGCGTGGTGATTCGCGCGATCCAGCCGACGTACGGGGTTGGAAGATCCAGCCCGGCACCCTGCGCCTCGACGGTCAGGCGACCTGCTGCGCGTGTGAATGGATCATGTTCTGTGGCGCGCGCAACCTGTGCAACAGAGGCCAGAACTGCCTCGATGCCCTGAGTCTCGACGGCGACGTGGTCGGCTGCCAGCGCGGCTCCTGTGAATGCGCGTCGCGCGACCAACGCAGCGAGCTCGGCCTTCGTCGCCGCGTAGTACTGCACCCGGCTCTTGCCCACCCCGGCACGAGCTGCGACGCCCGCATAGCTTGCGCCGGCATAACCGCGTTCGGCGAACTCCTGCGCGGCCGCGACCAGCACCGCCTCCTCCGAGGCACGGGAGCGTTCCTGGCTGCGAGGCACGTACGAAGGGTATCGGGAGCGCGACACGGTGCGGGTGGTGACTCGCCTCTATTTAGTACGGACGTACAGTTTTAGCTGCCGGTCATGCAAATTGGCTGGTTGCGGTGGGGGCATCGCGACAGTGGCGCAAATTGACCGGGGGCATGGGTGAACCTGACACGACGGGGCGCGACGCGCAAAAGCGTCTTCAAGCAGTTGCAGTTCTCAGGCGAACGAATGCGATGGGGTCTCGTCTTTGTCGCAATCGCGCTCAGCGGGTTCACCTTGCTGAGTTTCTTTGAATCGATGCCCGGCGAACCAGATCTGGAAACGCACCCAGCTCCATCGTTCCGAGTCGAGCTCGAGGCACCGCCGGAGTCGGCGACGTCTGAAACCGAGTTGCTTCGCCAGGCGAACTGGCGAACTGGCTCAAGGTTCGAAGCTCGCGTCACACAGTCCATGGACGAGTTGCACGGGTTTACGGCCATCACGATCTACGCGACCATCGAAGCGTCCGACTGGGCGTGTGTGCCAAACTATGCCGCTCGTGCTACCTGGGTCGACGGGAAGAGCTCGATGTCAGGCGCCTCCCTGGCAGGGATGCAGCGCTTCCGTGACCATTCGCTTGTGTCGACTCCGGCGTTCAACGACGGCCGAGACTGGCGTTACCAAATCACGCTCTACCCCGCCGCCGAACTCAGCGCCGAAGTCGAGAAACTCCTCACGAGTGGGCGGGACGACACGCCCACCAGCACTGATTTTGAATCTCTGGCTGGTGTGGAGTGCAAGCAAGTCCCAGCCTCGGCGGAGGTCCCTACGGCGGCCGAAATCGCGCGCGACCTCCCAGGCGTACTCGCGGAGTTCAGGCTTCAAGACCCGTACCCCCTCATTGATGAGCAGGTCCGAGAGATCCAAGTTCCGAGCGTTGAGGTGCGCCAGCGAGGCGCAAATCGTTCAACCGTCGATATCGTGCTGCCTCCGAATTGGCTCCATCTCCAAGGCGACGTCGGTGGGCTTGAAAGCTACGCGAGCGGCTTTCGGACACCTGAAGAAACGAGCCAGTTCGACTCGGGCTACCAGAGTTGGAGCATCATCGTCGAAGACCAATTTGCATCTGAGCGCGTCGAACAGACCGCGGCCAGCCTTCAAACGTTGGCTGGTCTTTGGATAGGGCTGGTGATTTCGGCGGGAGTGGCCGTACCGCTCACGACAGAGGTTTGGGGACGGAAACGACGAGGGAAACACGCGGCGCTCTAGTCATCGACTCCGTCCTGACGGTCTCTCCACAGGTCGTATGCAGTCCAGACAACGGCGACGACAACCATCGCTCCTCCGACAGGCAGAATCACCCACCCGGCCCAGCGACCGGCGGCGATGATCTCGTTGCCAACGAGAACGAAGAACACTCCAACGAGCACCCACAAAGACATGAAATACAAACGCATGGCGAGCATGCAAACCTCCAAGATCAAGCACGGATGGATTGATTCAGAAGGCAGTCGGGTGGTGCCCGCAAAGGGGCGGTCGACCCGAGATCAGAGACATGTGAGCAAAAGGAAATCCGCTCCCTTAGCAAAGGAAACGGGCGTGACGGGCGTGACGGGCGCCTTGGGGGAGTAGGGGAAGGGAGTTTCGCGAGTGACCCCCCAGGGCGCTCTCGTCTCCCGCGGGTTCGTGCCCGCGAAAATCGTGGATGATTCGGCCGTGTCGCTTGTGGCGGGCTGGTCCAGGCCAGATGCGAGTGTAGCCGGGCCGTGTTTCGAGATTGCTTCGAGCCGAATCCTCACGTGAGGAGCCGGGAGGCGACGCCCCCGAGGACTCCGGCCGAAGGCGCGAGAAGGAGGCAGCCGAGCGCGATCGCGAGCCCCATCGCCGCGGCGGAAGCGGCGAAGAGGGCCACCAAGAGCCCGACCACCTCGACGCCACGGGGGCCGTCGACGTGCATATCGGATCGGGCGGTCATCCGGCGCTCGCGTCACTCAGCTGTGCCGGGCATTCTCCGCCGGGTTCGGTCGACAGTTCGAAGTGCCACATCTCGTTCGCGTAGGTCTGGCAGAGGCCGTAGTCGGATCCGTGCTGGCTCAGCCAGCTGTTCGCGTCGGTCCGTCCGATGTCGACTGCTTCCCCGGTGACGTGCTTGGACCTCTCGGGTCCGGCGACGAACCTCCTGGCTTCCTCCTCGCTGCCGTACTCGGCGATGGCGGCGTCGAAGAGCGACTGCTGGTAGGCGGCGCTGCGCCACCCGTTCGTCACGACGAACTCGTAGCCGTCTGCGATCGCCGCACGGGCCGCGTCCTGCATGGCCGTGCGCAACTCCGGTTCCAGCTGGGCGATCGCCGGCAGCTCGTCAGCGAAGGGTGACACGGACTCGCCTTCCTCGATGTACCCGTCATCGACGCTGAACCCCGTTTCCGGGTCGGGGTCGGCACCTCCGTGAGCGTCGACCGGAGTGTCACCGGGCCGTCCGTCTGCGTCGATGGCTCCGAGTCCCGCCAGCGCGCCGATCAGCAGTGCGGTGAGCGTGATGACGACGATGGCAGCTGCGAGAAGTCTCCGCCGGCGGAGTCGGCCCGGCTGCACCGTCATCGATCGGTCACTGGTTCGTTGGATGGTCATGCTGGCCGCCCTTCAGGTCGTGGATGTGGCACGTCATCCAGTGCACCAAGCGGGCTGTCGCCACGGCGTATGACGAATTGCATATGCTCCTGATACGGGAGCGGGAGCGGGAGCGGGAGCGGGAGCGGCCGGGACCGGCCTCGAGGCTCGCGGTCACACCGAGACGAGTCATCCGCTTCTGGCGAGCGGCCGAACCGAGCCTGTGTCAGGCTTCGCTCATGACCGCCTCGCTCCGACCGCTCGACCGCGACCGTCTTCCGGAGTGGATCGATCGCAGTGCCGTCGAGTACGCCCGCGACCTCGTCGCGACGGGCCGGTCGGAGGAGTCCGCCCGCCGGCATGCCGAGGAGGGGATGACCGAATCGTTCCCTGGCGGGGCGCCGTCGCCCGGGCACGAGGTCTTCGAGGTCGTCGACGCGGGCGCGGCCGTCGGCTACCTCTGGATCGGACCCGACGCGAGCGGTGACGACGGTTCGTGGTGGATCTGGGACGTGCTGATCGAGCCCGACCACCGGGGCCGAGGCCTCGGACGCGAGGCGATGCGTCTCGCCGAGGAGTTCGCTCGAGCGCAGGGCGCCCACTCGATCGGCCTCAACGTCTTCGCGTTCAACGCCGCGGCCCGCGGACTCTACGAATCGCTCGGCTACGAGACCGCATCGATGCGGATGGGCAAGCGACTCGACTGAAGCCTCGACGCTCGACTCGTGCATGATGCTCGCCGGCGCGTGGGCACCACAACGCATAATGGGCCCATGGAGACCTACCGCAACTTCCTGGCACCGGCAGAGCACGGCATCGACCTCGGCACGAGCGACCCTGCGGCAGAACTGCATCGCCACGGGATCGTCGAGGTGGTCGATTGGTCCGGCGAGAGCGAGCCCGGGCAGATCGTGCAGTTCGTGGCACGCCGGCTGGCCGTCTTCGGCGTCGAGCCCGGCACCATCGACGCCGTCCACGCGGCGGCGGACGCGACCGCCGAATCCGACCTGGAGCGCGGTGAGCACGTGCCGGTGGTCCTTCGCGCCATCGATGAGGCGCTCGGGGCGACGGATGTCGCGCTCGGCGAGTTGCGACGAGGTGATGACGCCTACTGGGTCGGCGTCATGCCTCGAACCGAGGCCTCGGTCGAGGCATGGGGGCTGGACCGACCGGCGCAGGAATTCCTGTACATCATCGACTGCCCGTGCGGCGGGATGAACATCTGGCAGCTCCCGACCGACTCACCGCAGCCCGATGAGGGGGAGTGCAACTCCTGCGAGCGAGAGCTCTTCGAAGCCTCGGGCACCCCCATCGCCCCGATGATCGTCGAACCGGTCTGAACGCTGAGCGCGACACGACAGCGGGCCTTGCACGGCACGCAAGAGAGGCGCTGATGAGCGACGCGAACCAGGAAGCGAAGAAGCGCGAACGGCGCCGGCGACTCGAGGGGCGACCGATCGTACTGGTCGCCGCCGTCGCGGCATGCCTCGCAACCGCCGTCTGCGCGGTCGCGCTCGGCATCATGATCGGCGCCACCGCTGAGGACATCCGGCATTCGATCATCGACAGCGTCTTCGACGACCGCGACGGCGGTCCGGTGTTCTGGGGCGTCGCGACCCCGGCGTACCTCTGGATCATGGGCACGTTCGGGCTCCTGGCCTCGGGGGCCGGCGCGTCGTGGCTGATCGACGGGTACCGCGGCGGTGAGCCGGTGCCGTTCATCCTCCCCCCGGCGATCGCCCTCGTCGTGGCGGCGGTCGTCACCGTCGATGCCACGACGTGGCTCGAGCCCCTCCGGGTCGGCACACGAGTCGACCCCGAGTTCCACCACGACGAGACGTGGGATGCGGGCTCGTGGGTCGCCTATGCCGCGAACATCTGGGTCCCGATCCTGCTGGTCGTCGTGGCCGCCGCCGGCATCGTCTTCGCCGTGCTGCACAGCCGGCGCCTTCGCGAACAGCGGATGCTGCGAACCCGCCTGCTGCGCGACGGATACCGAGTCCGAGGCGTGATCCGGAGTGTTGCACCCCGGACCGCGACGAACGACGTCGGGCAGCGCACGGTCATCGGCGCAACGGTCGTGGTCGCGTTCGTCGATGCAGATGGCGTCGAGCGTCGAGTGACGAGGCTCGTGCGCCGGCGCGACCTCGTGCCGTTGCTCAGCGGGGTCGAAGTGCTCTCCGACCCGACTCGCCCCGGAGACGAGCGGAGCACCTTCCTCTCGTTCGATCGGGACCCGGCGCCGGCCGAGTGGGTCGGCGCGACCGACTGACGGGGCTGCCGCGCGTCAGAG
The DNA here is from genome assembly GCF_001429165.1 of Agromyces sp. Root81. GTDB lineage: Bacteria > Actinomycetota > Actinomycetes > Actinomycetales > Microbacteriaceae > Agromyces. The sequence continues at coordinate 960,612 of NZ_LMIR01000002.1, read as the reverse complement.
CTGGTCGGCGACCACCGCGGCGGCGTTCAGCCACGCGTCGTTCGTTTCAGGCGAGAGCGCGTCGAAGTCGATCGTGCCGCCGTCGACGAGTGCGGCGTCGTAGGGGATCGTCGTGACCGCCGCGGTCAGGGCGCCGAAGTGGTCGGCCAGGCGCTGCTCGAGTTCGCGGTCGGGCTTCTCCGACGGCGAGGTCAGGATCGTGACGGCCCGATCGACCTTGTCGCCGAAGCCCTTCTCGGCGAGGCCGTCGAGGAGCCAGGCGGCGCTCGCCGCGGTGTCCTCGCGCACCGTCGAGACGATGACGAGCTGGTCGGCCGCGGCCACGGCGGCGACCCAGTTCGAGGCACGCATGTTGTTGCCGGTGTCGACGATCAGCAGGCGGTAGTACCGCGACAGGGTGCGGTGCAGCCGGTCGAACGCGGCATCGTCGATGGTGGATGTCGCTGCGGCATCCTCATCGGAGGCCAGCACGTCGAAGCGGGCGTCGACCTGCGTGCGCACGTAGTCGTCGAGCTGGCTGAGGCTCGCGACGCTCGGGTTCTCGAACCGCTCGAGGTCGTTGAGCAGGTCGACCGCGGTGCGGTGGTGGGGCGTGTGCTGCGCGCGCCAGCCGAGCGTGCCGCGCGTCTCGTTGTTGTCCCATGCGAGGGTCGAGCCGCCGCGGAGACGGCCGAACGTCGCGGCGAGCAGGAGCGTGCTCGTGGTCTTGTGCGCACCGCCCTTCGGGTTCAACACCACGATCGTGCGGGGGCCGTCGAGACGCTTCTGCACGCGGTTCGTCAGGTCGTGGCGGGTCTGCTCGGCCGAGCTCGGCTTCGGCGAGATGAGGCCGCCGCTCATGCGGCGCACCCGGCCCTGCCAGCCGGTGGTCGCCTTCAGCGGACGCTGACGAGGCCGGCTCGAGAGCAGGTCCTCGACGGTGGGGCGGTGGGGCCTGGTGTCGGTCGGCGGCGTCGCGGTGGCGGCCGCCACCGGCGATGCCACCGGTGCGGCGGGAGCCACCGGTACGGCGGGAGGCACCGGTGCGACCGGTGCGACCACCGCGGCGGCAGGCGCCGACACGGCAGCCGCGATCGTCGGGATCGGCGCGGTCGAGCTCGGTCGTGGTTCGAAGCTCTCGGTCACGAGACCCGTCGGCGCCTCGGTGACGCGGCCGTCGGGCTCGACGGTCAGGGTCCAGTGCGAGGAGTCGTCGATGAGCGCGGCGGTCGCCGGGATCCCGAGGCGCTGCGCGCGTTCCTGCACGAAGGCCACGACGCGATCGCGCAGTGCGTCGCCGTCGACGGCCTGGACGGCGATGACCGCGCCGTCGGCGTGCACGTCGGCTTCGGTGGCCGACGTCAGGAAGACGGTGACGCCGTCGTGCGTGTTGATCGAAGTGGACAACAGATTCCCCCAAGTGCCATGCGTCGGTCGGTGCGGAGCGGACGCCGGGCACGCTGCCGCAACCGCGTCAGACGCACCGTGCCGGACGCGAACCCTCCCGCGTCGCCGGCCGTTCCCCCGCGAATCAGTCTAGGTTCCCGCTCGCACGGCGTCGCGACAGCTCGCCGAGCAGCGTGGCGGCGGGGGTCGAGAGCACGTCGCCACGTCGCCACACCGCTCGGAGGCGCCGGGCGAGTTCGAGCCCCTCGACGGCGACCTCGACGAGTTCGCCGCGGGCGACCCAGGGGCGGGTCGCGAGGTCACTGAGCACGGCGGGACCGGCTCCGGATGCCGCGGCGATGAGCACGGCCGCATTGCTGGCCACGACCATCGCCGGCTCGGCGGGCGTTCGGCCGTCGAGCGCGTCGGCGAGGGTCGACCGCGTACCCGAGCCCGCCTCGCGCGTCACGAGCGGGGTGGCGGCGAGCTCGTCGAGCGTGACGTGCAATCGGCGCGCCCACGGATGCGTCGGCGACGCCACCACCACGAGCCGGTCGGTCGCGACCGTGCGGCTGTGCAGGCCGCGCCGCACGGCCGGCGACTCGACGAAGCCGAGCTCGATCTCGCGCGCCTCGAGCAGTTCGAACACCCGCGAGGAGTTCTCCACCCGCATGCGCACGTCGAGCTCGGGGCGGCTGCTCCGAAGGCCGGTGATCCAGGCGGGCAGCAGGTACTCCGCGACCGTGAGGCTCGCCGCGAGGTCGAGCCTCGCCTCGTGGTGCTCCCGTCGCGCCCGCGCGGCCGCGAGCAGGTCGTCGGCGCCGGCGAGGAGCCGCGCCGCGAGCTCGGCGATCGCCTCGCCGTCGGCGGTGAGTCGCGAGCCCCGGGCGTGGCGCTCGATGAGCGTGAGGCCGAGCGAGCGCTCGAGCCCGGTGATCGCCCGGCTCGCATTCGGCTGGGCCATGTCGACGGAGCGGGCGGCGCCGCCGAGGCTGCCGTGCCGGCCGACCGCGACCAGCAACTCGAGCACTGCGAGGTCCGGCCAGCGTGTGGGCATATCAGCATGATATGCCTCGATGCTGAACGGGCGACTACTGCCCGCGGCATCCGATCGCGATCGTTGAATCATGACCCGCACCGCACCGACCCCCGCATCGCCCCGCGCACCGGAGCCTCCGCGCAGGCGGGCGGCGAGGCTCCGCACGCGCCTCGCCGACCTCGCCCCCGGCCTCGGGCTCGCCGCAGCCGGGGTCGCGGCCTCGATGACCGCAGCGTTCCTCCTGCCGGGCATGAGCGCGCTGCTCATCGCGATCGTGCTCGGCGTGCTGCTGCGCAACACCGTGCCGCTGTCGCCGCGGTTCGAGGCCGGACTCGCGTTCGCCGCGAAGCCGCTGCTTCGGCTCGGCGTCGTGCTGCTCGGCCTGCAGCTCGTGCTCGGCGACATCCTCGACCTCGGCGCGGGGGTGATCGTGGTCGTCGTGGCGATCGTCGTGATCGGCATCGCCTCGACGCTCCTGATCGGACGCCTGCTCGGCATCTCGGCGACGCAGCGCCTGCTCATCGCGTGCGGCTTCTCGATCTGCGGCGCCGCAGCGGTCGCTGCCGTCGACGGCGTGGTCGAGGCCGAGGAGGAGGAGGTCGTGACCGCGGTCGCCCTCGTCGTCGTCTTCGGCACGCTCATGATCCCGCTCATCCCACTCGCCGCCTCGCTCCTCGGCCTCAGTGCACAGCAGGCGGGCATGTGGGCGGGCGGCTCGATCCACGAAGTCGCACAGGTCGTCGCCGTGGGCGGTGCCCTCGGCGGCACCGGACTCGCGGTGGCCGTGGTGGTGAAGCTCGCCCGCGTGCTCATGCTCGCGCCCGTGCTCGCGGTGATCAGCGTCCAGCGTCGCCGCTCGCTCGCAGCGACCCCGGGCGCGAGCTCCGGCAAGCGGCCGCCGATCATCCCGCTGTTCGTCGTGGGGTTCATCGCGATGGTCGCGGTGCGCTCGCTCGGCTGGGTGCCCGACGTCGTCGTCGCCGGCGCAGGTGTCGCGCAGACGGTGCTGCTCGCGGCGGCGATGTTCGCGCTCGGCACGGGTGTGCGGTTCAGCATGTTCCGGCGGGTCGGCGTGCGGCCGTTCGCGCTCGCGGGGGCGTCGACGCTCATCGTGACCGGCGTCGCGCTCGCCGGGGTCGTCGCCGTCGGCTGACGCGGGGCGGCGACGAGTCGCGGTGTACGTCGAGCGGCTCAGCCTCGAGGAGCGGCGCCGTCGGTCGGGATGAGCGCCGTCGCGAGCGTCACCGTGCGGCGCTCGCCGCCTTCGGCGGTCAGATACGGGGTGAGCAGTTCGCCGAGTCCTGCCTGGATCGCGGCGAGGTCGTCGGTCGTCACGTGCAGGGTCGTCGCGCCGAATCCGAGGAAGTCGCGGAAGCCGGGGTCGTCGGCGGCGCTCGCCCGATCGAAGCTCTCGCCGAGGTGGGCGAGGAACGCGAGGAACGCCTGCTGCAGCTCTCGAGTGCCCATCTCGAGCAACTCGTCGTGATCGACGTGAGCCATGCGCTCACCGAGCGCGAAGGTGCGCTCGACCGCGCCGCGCACCCGTCGTTCCTCGACGACGGTGAGCACGTCGGCATCGACGAGTGCGGCGATGTGCCGGTAGAGCGTGGCCTGTGCGACGTCGGGCAGGGCGCTTCGCAGGCTCGCCGTGGTGACTTCGCGCGTGCCCACCTGCTGGATGATGCGCAGACGTACGGGGTGCATGACGACGTCGGCGATGGGCGACGGCTTGCGCATCGGTCCTCCGGATGATTATTCTCACGGTGAGAACATTCTCATTGCTCTCGTTCGAGTATGCCACCGAAGGGATCCGCTCCATGATCACCGCCCAGATCGAGGTCTCCGGCCTCGCCAAACGCCTCGGCTCCGTCGAGGCCGTACGCGACGTGAGTTTCGTGGCCGCGCCCGGCCGGGTCACCGGCCTGCTCGGCCCGAACGGCGCCGGCAAGTCGACCACCATGCGGATGCTGCTGGGCCTCACCCGTCCCGACGCGGGCACGGCGCTCGTCGGCGGTCGCCGGTACCGCGATCTCGCCGACCCGACGGGCACCGTCGGCGCAGTGCTCGATCTCGCCGGCGCCCACCCGGCGATGACCGCTCGCGGTCACCTGCGCAGCTACTGCGCACTCGGCGCCCACCATGTCGAACGCGTCGAACAGGTCGCCGAGCTCACCGGCATCTCGGAGTACCTCGATCGCCGCGTCGGTTCCTACTCCACCGGCATGCGGCAGCGGCTCGCGCTCGCGACCGCCTTGCTCGGCGACCCGCGCGTGCTGGTGCTCGACGAGCCCTCGAACGGACTCGATCCGGCCGGCATCGTGTGGCTGCGCACCTTCCTTCGCGGATTCGCGGCGAACGGCGGCACGGTGCTCCTCTCGAGCCACGTGCTCACCGAGCTGCAGCACGGCATCGACGACCTCGTGCTGATCGACCGCGGGCGCACCACCTGGACGGGGCCTCTCGCCGAGTTCACCGAGCGCGGCACGAGTCTCGAAGCCGCATTCCTCGACCTCACCTCCGCCGCAACCGCCTCCGTCATCTCCGACACCGAAGGGATCCGCGCATGATCCGACTGCTCCGCGGGGAGTTCACGAAACTCCTCGCCACCCGGCTCCCGCTCTGGACCCTCGTCAGCGCCGCGCTCTGCGGCGGTGGCCTGACGGGACTCCTCGCCCTCATCGGTCCCGAGAACGCGACGCCGCCGCTGCCCGGACTCGACACGCCGGAGGGAGTCGGCATCGTCGTCGGCATGAGCGGCCTGCTGCTCTTCGTGCCTGCGCTCATCGGCACGATCGCCGTCACGGGCGAGTATCGCCACCGCACGATCGGCACGACGTTCCTCACGGTGCCGAAGCGCGGGCGGGTGCTCGCGGCGAAGCTCGTCGTGTTCGGTGCCCTCGGCGCCGTGTACGGACTCGTCTCCTCGCTCTTCGCCGGACTCGCGGTCGTGGCCGGAGCTGCGGCACGGGGGAGCGAACTCGGGGTGCCGCTCGGCGACCTCGCGGCGCTCCTCGCGAGACTCGCCCTGGCGGCAGCCGTCTACATGGTGCTCGGCGTCGCCATCGGAGCGCTCGCCCGCAACCAGCTGCTCGCGGTCGGCATCGTGCTCGGCTACTTCTACTTCCTCGAGCACGTGCTCATGATCGTCCCCGGGGTCAATGTGATCCACCCGTTCCTGCCCGGCGGGGCGACCGCGGCGCTGACGGACTTCACGTTCCTCAGCGACGCGATCGCCGAGCAGCTGCCGATCGCTGCCGCGTCGACGACCACTCCGCTCGTGGGCGCCCTCGTGCTGCTCGGCTACGCGGCGTTGGCGGCCTGGCTCGCCATCGCGATCCCGTTGCGCCGCGACCTGCGCTGAGCCGGCGTGACCACGGTCTCGGCGTACGCTCGCGCCAGCGACGCTCGCACGGTCGCGCTGCCGCGGAGCGCGACCGTCAGCAGGGCGAGCGAGATGACCGCCTGCACCGGGCCGAACCCGGTGACGAGCACGACGGCGACGCCGGCCACCCCGCAGACGGCATCGAACGCCGCGGCACGACCGGTCGGCGCAGCCGAGGCCCGCGGCGCGCGACGTGCCCGCTCGAATCGCGCGAACACGATCGTCACACCGGCGACGGCGACGCCGGCCACGCCCAGCCACAGCGGACGCGTCGTCCACCACGCGGCGGTCATCGGCTCGGGCAGTGCAGCACCGAACCCGGCGGCGTTCGCGACGAGCAGGGCGCCGGCGAGCCCGACGAGCACTGGCATGTGCCAGAGGTAGACCGTCATCGCGCGCTCGCCGACGGCCGAGACGAGCCGCGAGGCATCCGCTCGCTCGACCCACGCCCTGATGTGCGGGCGTGCCAGCTGGAAGAGCGCGAGCTGGGCGACGCCGAGCACCACGAGGCAGACGTTCGGCGGGTTGAGGTTCTCGTACATGTCGGCCGAGTACGGCCCGGCGAGCGTGATCACGGCGAGCAGCGCGAGTGCACCGGCGGCGATCGACCAGAGGGCGGCGGGGGAGAGGCGGTCGAGCGAGCCGTCGGCGAGATGGAAGCCGAGTTGCTGCACGAGCAGCCACACGAGGAGGAGGTTCAGGAAGCCGATGCCCTCGAGTCCCGTCGAGAGCCGGAGTACGTCGACCGCGACGACACCGGCGAGCAGGGCGAGCGGGGTCAGCACTCGCGCCCGCTCGTGCGCGCGCACCATGACCGGCACGAGCGCCGAGGTCGCGATGTAGACGCCGAGGAACCACAGCGGCTGGCCGATGCGGAAACCCGCCGTCGCCACGAGCTCGGGCGCGAGGCCGGCGAGCGAGAGCGCCACGAGTGCGGCGGCCACGACGGCGACGAGCACGACGGCCGGCCGCACGAGCCGCTCGAGCCGTGCCCGCACGTAGTCGGCGCCGCTCGCTCCGCGCGCTCGCATCGAACGCCAGTGGAGGAAGCTCGAGAACCCGCCGGCGATGAAGAACAGCGGCATGATCTGCACGACCCAGCTCACCGCGGCGAACCATCCCTGGCCCTCGAGCGCGTTCTCGAGCACCGGGCCGTCCGGCCCGACGCTCACGCCGACCATCATCGCGTGCAGGGCGAAGACGACCACGAGCAGGACCACCCGGATCGCATCGACGCTCGAGTCGCGCTGGGCGGTCGGCGAACGACGAGCGGATGCTGCGGCGCGCGCCGCCGGATCGACTCGACCGACACCGGTCGGGCCTTCCGCCCCGGTCGCTGGTGCGAGTACGTCGGTCATGACCGCCTCCATCCGGGCGGCATCTCCGCCCACGCAGGCAGGCTATGGACGCGATGCCGCGGTGATCATCACCCTGCGGAGCCGTTCCGGCTCATACGGGCGTACGGTCAGGAACCGGGCTGCACGAGCCCGGTGTCATACGCCAGTACGACGGCGTGCACGCGGTCGCGGAGGCCGAGCTTCGAGAGGATCTTCGACACGTGCGTCTTCACCGTCTGCTCGGCGATGAAGAGGGCTGCGGCGATCTCGGTGTTCGAGAACCCGCGGCCGACGAGCGTGAGCACTTCGCGCTCGCGTTCGGTGAGCTCCGACAAGCGCGAGCTGTCGATGCGCGGCGGCGGCGCCGATCGGGCGAAATCCTCGATGAGGCGCCGGGTCACGCTCGGTGCGAGCAGGGCGTCGCCGGATGCGACGATGCGCACGGCGGCGACGAGTTCCTCGGGCGTCGCGTCCTTCAGGAGGAACCCGCTCGCCCCGGCTCGCAGCGCCTCGTAGACGTAGTCGTCGATGTCGAACGTCGTCAGCATGAGCACGCGCGGCACGTAGTCGCTCGACCTCGGCGGCGTCTGCAGGGCGCGAGTCGCCTCGAGGCCGTTGCGGCCGGGCATGCGCACGTCCATCACGACCACGTCGGGTCGCAGTTCGTGCGCCATGGCGACGGCTTCGTCGCCGTCGGCCGCCTGCCCGACGACCTCGATGCCGGTCTGGGCGGCGAGCACCGCCGCGAAACCGGCTCGCACCATCGCCTGGTCGTCGGCGATGAGCACCGAGATCGTCACACCGTGCCTCCGTCCGACCCGATCGGAAGGGTCGCGAGAACACGGTATCCGCCATCGGGCCGCTCGCTGAACTCGGCGCGCCCGCCGAGCAGTGCCGCGCGCTCGCCGATGCCCACGAGCCCGTGGCCACCGCCCTTCGCGTCGGGCGCCGGGGCATCCGTCGCGGCCTCGTTGTCGATGCAGACGACGAGGTCGTCGGCGAGCACCTCGACCGAGACGAAAGTGGGTGCGCCGGGGGCGTGCCGCACGACGTTGCTGAGCGCCTCCTGCACGATGCGGTACGCCGCGGTCGCGGCGAGCCCGCCGTCGGGAAGCGATTCGGCGACGGTGAGCGTCACCGGCACGCCGGCGCGCTCGACGGATGCCGCGAGCTCGGGCAGCTGGGCGAGTCCGGGCTGCGGCGCGGTCTCCGCCGCGGTGTCGGCACTGCGGAGCACGCCGAGCAGCTGCCGCATCTCGGTCATCGCCGAGCGGGCGGATACCGCGATCTCGGCGAACTCCGTCTTGGCGTCGTCGCTGAGCCCCTCGACCCGGTACGGCGCGCTCGTGGCCTGCACGTGGATGATCGACAGTCCGTGGGCGACGACATCGTGCAGCTCGCGGGCGATGCGGTTGCGCTCCTCCACGAGCACGCGTCGCTGCTGCTCGGACGCGGAGTGGGCGCGTTCGCGGAAGAGCTCGACGCCGATCACACGGCGCTGCGCGAGCAGCACGGAGATGGCGCAGGCGAGCGCAGTGACGGCCGCGCCCGTGATCATGTTGGCGGCCGCGCCGGCGTCGACGAACGCGAACGGGAAGGTCACCACGACTCCCATGCCCCACGCGATGAGCCCCAGCCGCCATTCCCACATGAGGCCGAGCACGATGAGCAGCACGCCCTGGCTGACGATGGACGTGACCGGCCAAGGCCATGGCGCCACGTCCGAGCCGATGGAGAGCAGCGCGAAGACGAGCAGCCCGGCCGCGGAGAAGCTCGCGGCGACCCAGGGCCATCGCACCGCGAGGGGCAGTGCGCCGGCGAGCGCGAGGCTCGTGCCGAATGCGGCGAGCAGGTTGACGTCGTAGATGGTGGCCGCGAGCGGCACCGACACCGCGAAGAGGATGATCGCGACGAGCGAGGTCGACACGAGCATCCATGCCCGGAACTGCCGCTCGTCGGCCGTGATGCGCGCGAGGCGCGCGGGCGCAGCGGGGATCGACGGTGCCGACGCGGCAGGCGCGGCAGGCGGGGCCGGCGGTGCCGGTGGGGCGGGCGGGCGCGGCGGTGCCGGCGGCGGCACCTGCGCCGCGGCATCCGTCGCGGGATGTTCGGGGTGATGGATCTGCGCCATGATGCCAGTACTCAACCACGCGGCGGCCGGCGCTGCATCCCTCTCGGGGACGATTCGCCGCCCCTACGCGGGTACTGTGCCGTCAGCCGTGCGGTGGTCGCCGCGCCGGCGGGGTGACGCCGTCGACCACCGCATCCGGGCGCATTCCCTCCGAGGCGCGCACGTCGCGCAGGCGCTGGGCGCGGTTCGTGGCGATGACGCGGTCGTCGCGGAGCGGCAGCCGCACCTGCTCCTCGGCGGGGATGCCGGCGCGCAGCTGGCGAGCCCGTTCGACCTCGGTATCGAGCACCGCGCCGAAGAGCATCGCGAGGTTCGACAGCCAGACCCACAGCAGGAAGGCGACGACCCCGCCGAGGACGCCGTAGACGCGGACGTAGCTGCCGACTCCGAAGACGTAGAGGGCGAAGAGGGTCGTCGTCACGACCCACGCGAGCAGGGCGCCGACCGCACCGACGCTGAACCAGCGCAGGTGGCGCCGCCGCACGTTCGGCGCCGCCCAGTAGAGCAGTGCCATCACGAGGATGCCGATCGCGGCGAGCACAGGCACCTTGCCGATGTCCCACCAGAAGGCGACGCCCTCGTCGAGGCCGAGCACGCGGGCCGCCGCCTCGGCCACTGGGCCGGTCACCACGAGCCCGACCGCGGCGATCGCGCCGAGCACGACGAGCACGGCGGAGACCGCGAGCATCGCGGGCCGCATCTCCCAGAACGGACGGCCCTCCTCGACCCCGTAGATGCGGTTCATGCCGCGGCCGAATGCGCCGACGAAGCCCGATGCCGCCCAGAGCGTGGCGACGAGGCCCGTCGCGAATGCGAGGCCGGCGTGCGACGCGTCCAGCAGCTGGTCGAGCGGCTCGCGGAGGGCATCGACGACGGACGCCCCGCCGAGCTCCTCCACGACCTGCAGCGCATCGGCCACCACCGCCTCGGCGCTGCCGAAGATGCCGAGCAGCGCGAGCGCGGTGAGCAGCGCGGGGAAGACCGTGAGCAGCCCGTAGAACGTGAGGGCCGCCCCGATGTCGTGCGCCTGGTTGATGCGGTACTCGTGCACCGTGCGCGTGACGATGACGCGCCAGTCGGCGCGAGACAGTTGCACCGGCGAGTCGTGGTCGGCCGGCGTCGATGGATCGCGGTCGGATGGATCGTGTTCGGGCATGAGATGCCTCCCGTGCGGACGCCCCGAGCCTATGGGGACGGGCGCCGTCGGCACAGGGGGTTGCCGAGCGGCGATTCATCCTCGCCGGAGAAGCCGGATCTCCTCGAGTCGCTCGGCGAGGAAGGCGCGTTCGACGTCGTTCTCGCTCAACGCCAACGCGTGTCGGTACGCCTCGATGGCCGGTGCCCATCGGTGCAGGCGACGCAGGAAGTCGGCGCGGGCGGTGCTGAGGTAGCTGTAGGACGCCAGCGCCGGCTCGGACGACAGCGGGGCCAGCGCTTCGAGCCCGGCTTCCGGTCCGTCGCGCATGCCCACGGCCACCGCTCGATTGAGTTCGACCACCGGTGACGGCCAGAGTTGCAGCAGCACGTCGTACAACCCGACGATCTCGCTCCAATCGGTGTCCTGCCACGTCGGCGCCTCGGCGTGCACAGCCGCGATCGCGGCCTCGACGGCGAATCTCGACGGCGGACGGCGGCGCAGTCCCGGCACCAGCAGGCTGATGCCCTCCTCGATCTGCCGAGGATCCCAACGCGTTCGATCCTGCTCCGAGAGCAGCAGCAGCCGGCCGGTGGCCGACACCCTGGTGTCCGCACGCGCCTCGATGAGCAGCATGAGTGCGAGCAGCGTGCTCACCGCGGCGTCGTTCGGCATGAGCAGATGCAGCATCCGCCCGAGACGCATCGCGACGTCCAGCAGGTCCCGGCGCACGAGGCGGTCGGCGGCCGGAGCGGTATGGCCGGTGGTGAAGATCAGGTAGACGACGTCGAGGACGGCATCCACTCGTTCGGCGAGCTGGTCCGGTGACGGCACGCGATACGGGATCCCGGCCACCGCGATCTTCTTCTTGGCACGGGTGACTCGAGCGGCCATCGTGGACTCGGGCACCAGGAACGCCCGCGCCACCTCGGCCGTCGACAGCCCGCAGACCACTCGCAGCGTGAGCGCGATTCGGGCGTCTCGGGACAAGGCGGGGTGACAGCAGGTGAACACGAGTCGGAGCCGGTCGTCATCGAGCGGGTCCTCGGGGTCGAGCACCTCGTCGTTCGCGACGAGGTACGGCAGCGCACGTCGCATCACCGCGTGACGGCGCAGGGCGTCCCTGGCCCGATTGCGCGCGGTCGTCGTCAGCCAGGCACCGGGTCGATCGGGGACGCCCGAAGACGCCCAGCTCTCCATCGCCTGCGCGTAGGCGTCCTGGACGCACTCCTCGGCGAGGTCGAGGTCCCTCGTCACGGAGACGGTGGCCGCGAACACCCGGGACCATTCGCTGCGATGAGCCTGCTCGACCGCCGCGGCGACCGCGTCGTTCATCCTGGGGCCACCACCGGGCGGATCTCCACGCCGCTGTGGCCGGCCGACGCCTCGTAGAGCAGCGCCGCCAGGTCCATCACCTCGTCGAGGTCGGGGACATCCACCAGGTAGTAGCCGCCGACCGCCTCCTTGGCCTCGAGGAACGGCCCGTCCATCCTCACCGCCCGACCGGCGGAGTCGGTGCGCAGGGTGGTTGCGACCTCCGCAGGCTCCAGCTCGTGCGTCCCGAGGACCGCCGATCCTGCGGCTGCGACGAACCTCCGATGACCCTCGCCGAGCGCTCGGCGCTCCTCGTCGGACATGGCGGCCCACTCCTGCTCGTCGCCGTAGATGAGAATCAGATACTTCGTCATGACGTCCATCCCCTCATGTGGAGCCCCGATGGGCTCGCCTACTTGAGCGACGAACTCGAGGGTGCCCGCATCGACAGATGTGCAACATTCGTCGCCCAGTCCATCGGATTCGAGCCGTGTAGTGAAGGGGCGGCCTTCCTCAGTCGAGGTGCGCGTGCAGGAACGCGGCGACGCGGACTCGCATCGCGGCATCGAGGATGCCGACGGAGTGGTCGGCGCCCGGCACGATCGCGAGCTCGACGGGGACCCCTGCGGCCGCGAGCGTCGCCGCGAAGCGCTGCGACTGGCCGAGCGGCACGACCTCGGCCTCGGCGTGGCCGATGAAGAACGGCGGGTCGCTCGGGTCGGCGTGGGTGCCCGCCGAGGCATCCGCGGCCTGCGGGCACTCCTCGTCGCTCGCGCCCGGCCGGCAGTCGAGGTACTCGCCCACGATGCGGCCGAGCCACTCGGATGCCCCGTCGGCCTCGAGTTCGGCTGCCCCGAGCGCGACGGGGCCCGAGAGCTCGGCGACGGCCGCCACTCGCGATCCATCGCCGAGCGGCCCGTCGCCGGTCGTGCCGAGGAGCGCCGCGAGACTGCCGCCGGCCGAGCCGCCGAACGCGCCGATGCGGTTGGGGTCGATGCCGAACCGATCGGCCTGTTCGGGTGCCCGCAGCCACTCGACCGCGAGCGCGACGTCGTCGATCGCCGCAGGGAAGGTCGCGCTCGGCACGAGCCGATAGTCGACGGATGCCGCGACGAACCCCTCGCTGGCGAGCCACAGGCAGGTGCCCCGCCAGTCGTCGTTGGCCTTGTCGCCACGAGCCCAGCTGCCACCGTGGATGGACACCACCGCGGGCAGCGGCTCGTCGGTGAGCTCGGCTCCGGGCGGCGTGCAGATGTCGAGGGTGAGCAGCGTGCCGTCTTCACGGACGCCGTACTCGAGGTCGGGCTCGACGCCGATGTGCGGCGGCGCCGTGAAGGTGCGGATGCCGATGACCTCGGTGCCGGCCACCTCGCTCGCGGCGTCGGCGCCTCGCGGCTCGATCTCCCGCAGTGGTAGATGGAAGCCCGAAAGCGCGCTCACGCTCGCGATGGCGGCTGCAGTGGCCGCGACGGCCCACACCACCCGCCGAACGCGGGTGCCGGAGCCGCCTGTGCGTCGGGTCGAGGTCACACCGGGCTCCGGGTTCAGGGGTGGAGTGATGCTACCTCACGTTCTGCGCGGGTGGAAACGCTTCCCGTGAGGCGGCCAGCTGCTTCGCGAAGCACACCGAGTGGGCCTCGCCGACGTACTGGCCGAACTGCGGGATCTCGCGGTAGCCGTGGCGCGTGTACAGCGCCTGCGCCGCGTCGTGGAGGTCGCCGGTCTCGAGCACGATCTCGGGGAGCCCGCGTGCCGCGGCATCCGCCTCGATGCGCTCGAGCAGGGCGGCGGCGACGCCGCGTCCGCGGGCTGCCGGGTCGACGAACATGCGCTTCAACTCGCCGCGCGAGGCATCCGCTTCGGCGACGAGCGCCGCGATGCCGACGGCGCGCTCGCCGTCGCGCGCGACGTAGAAGGCGACCTCGGGTCGCTCGAGGGTCGCGATGTCGAGCAGGAAGTTGCTCTCGGGCGGGTACAGGCTCTGCGCGAAGGCGGTGCTGCCGTCGAGCAGCCGCTCGACCTCGGGCTGGCGGGGCGCTTCGATGCTGACGGTCACGGGACCGGGGTGCTGTGGCATGCGGTGAGCCTACGTCGCGGGTGTTTCGCGGCGATTTCGGACTTCGATCGCTTCGCCGTGTGGCAGCGATGGTGAGGGGCGCGCGACATGAGCGACGACCGGAACCCGCAGGACGCACCGCCGAGATCGACGAGGCCGCCTATGAGGAGGCGCTCGCCGAGATCCTCCCGGCGGGATCCGCCGTGCGCGCGGGCTCGGGGGTGCCCGAGTCCGGCAAGGGCTACGACGGCGACGTCTACATCGACATCGCCACGGCCGACGTCTACCTGTTCACGGACGGCGACTGGGTGCTCGTCGGCAACATCCGCACCTCGGCGGCGGAGAACCTCACGGGCGAGACGGGCGCGACGGGCGACACCGGGAAGACCGGCGAGACCGGTGCGCCCGGCGAGACCGGTGCACCGGGCGAGCCCGGTACGCAGGTCGTGCTGGGTGTCGGCGTTCCGGCCCCCGAGACCTGCACGGCCGACGGCGACATCTTCATCGACACCGAGACGGTGACGTTCTACGAGTGCACCGGTGGAGCGTGGCAGCTCTCCGGCGCCACCGGGGACGCCGAAGCGACGCCGGCTCCCGAGGGCTGACCGGTCGCGACGGCACGGCGGATGCCCCGTGCGGGACTTTCCCAGACGATTCGGGTATCGTGGCCGAGTCGGTTCTGGACACCGCGCCGTGCGCGGATGGGTTTGTGAGTCCAAAGGGCCGGTTTCGAGGCATCAGGCCTCGGATAGTCACCGTATGTGAACGGCCCCGGTCGACGATGCTCCGGGTTCTCAGTGTGCTGCGCCTGCAGTGGCGCTGCCATGTACATGAGTACAACCCAGGAAGTCACCATGCCCAAGAACAAGAAGCCCCAAGGCGGCAGGCCCGCCAAGAACTTCGATCCCTCGTACGCGAAGGGCGGCTCGAAGGGCGGCCCGGCGCGCGCCGGATCGTCCAAGCCCGGCTCGCGCAGCGAAGGCCACCGCGGCTACCGCCCCGAGGCCGACGCGCCTCGCAAGGAACGCTGGTCGCGCGACGAGCGCGTCGCCACCGGCCGCGCCCCGCACCGCTCCGACCGCGACGGCCGCGACGAGCGCGCACCCCGCTCGTACGATCGCAACGACCGCCCCGCGCGTTCGTACGACCGTGACGACCGTGCGCCCCGCTCGGGCGACCGCAACGACCGCGCACCGCGTTCGTTCGACCGCACCGACCGTCCGGCCCGCTCCTTCGACCGGAACGACCGCAGCGACCGTCCGGCCCGCTCCTTCGACCGGAACGACCGCAACGATCGCCCGGCCCGTTCGTTCGACCGGAATGACCGCAACGACCGCACCGACCGTCCGGCTCGCTCCTACGACCGTGATGACCGTGCACCGCGTTCGTTCGATCGCAACGATCGCCCGGCCCGTTCGTTCGACCGGAACGACCGCACCGACCGTCCGGCTCGCTCCTACGACCGTGATGACCGTGCACCGCGTTCGTTCGATCGCAACGACCGGCCTGCGCGTTCGTTCGACCGTGACGACCGTGCGCCCCGCTCGAGCGACCGCAACGACCGCCCCGCGCGCTCGTTCGATCGCACCGACCGCCCGGCTCGTCCGAGCTACCGCAAAGACCGTCCGGCCCGTTCGTTCGACCGTGATGACCGTGCACCGCGTTCGTTCGATCGCAACGACCGCCCGGCGCGTTCGTTCGACCGGAACGATCGCAACGACCGCCCGGCGCGTTCGTTCGACCGCAGAGACCGCCCGGCGCGCTCCTTCGACCGCGCCGACCGTCCGGCCCGTTCCTACGACCGTGACGACCGTGCACCCCGCCGCGATGTCGACCGCCCGGGCTTCAAGGAGTCCGGTCGCCGCGACTCGAGCTTCTACCCGGCCAAGGAACAGGGCAACCGCTTCGCACCGAACGACGACGTCGTGCTCGAGCGCCTCGAGGCCCAGGCCATCCAGGCGACCGACGCCGACGGCGTGAGCTTCGCCGACCTCGGTCTCGGCGGCAACGTCGTGAGCGCGCTCAAGCAGCTCGGCGCCGAGTCGCCGTTCCCGATCCAGGCCGCGACCATTCCGGTCGTGCTCGAGGGTCGCGACGTGCTCGGCCGCGGCAAGACCGGCTCGGGCAAGACCATCGCCTTCGGCGCCCCGACCGTCGAGCGCCTCATGAAGCTCTGGGCCGAGTCCGGCAAGGCGGGCGGCAAGCGCCAGATGGGTCGCAAGCCCCGCGCGCTCATCCTCGCCCCGACCCGTGAGCTCGCCCTGCAGATCGACCGCACGGTGCAGCCCATCGCGCAGAGCGTCGGCCTCTTCACCACGCAGATCTACGGCGGCGTGCCGCAGCAGCGCCAGGTGGGCGCGCTCCAGCGCGGTGTCGACATCGTGATCGGCACGCCCGGCCGCATCGAGGACCTCATCGAGCAGCGTCGACTCGATCTCTCCGAGGTCGTCATCACCGTGCTCGACGAGGCCGACCACATGTGCGACCTCGGGTTCCTCGAGCCGGTGCAGCGCATCATCCGTCACACCGCGAACGGCGGCCAGAAGCTCCTCTTCTCGGCCACCCTCGACAAGGGCGTCGCGGCGCTCGTCGACGAGTTCCTCGTCGACCCCGCCGTGCACGAGGTCGCCGGTGAGGACCAGGCCTCCTCGACGATCGAGCACCGCGTGTTCGTCATCGGCAACCACGAGAAGCGCGACATCGTCGCCGAGCTCGCGAACCGCCCGGGCAAGACGCTCGTCTTCTCGCGCACCCGTGCGTTCGCCGAAGACCTCACCGAGCACCTCGAGGACTACGGCATCCGTGCCGTCGCCCTGCACGGCGACCTGAACCAGTCGCGTCGTACGCGCAACCTCCAGCAGCTCACGAGCGGCCGGGTCAACGTGCTCGTTGCGACGGATGTCGCGGCACGCGGCATCCACGTCGACGACATCGACCTCGTCATCCAGGCCGACGCGCCCGACGAGTACAAGACCTACCTGCACCGCTCGGGCCGCACCGGCCGCGCGGGCAAGACTGGTCAGGTCGTCACGCTCATCCCGCGCAACCGCCAGCGTCGCATGGTCGAACTGCTCGACCGGGCCGAGATCGACGTCGACTTCGTCGACATGCGCCTCGGCGACGACTTCGCCGGCGAGCTCGAGCGCGGCGCAGCCGCGGTCGAGGCCGATGCGGCGGTCGACACGCTCGACGCGGTCGAAGAGACCGTCGAGGTCGTCGAGATCATCGAGGTCGAGGAGACCATCGAGATCGTCGAGATCGAATCGGCCGCAGCCGATGAGGAACTCGCCGGCTGAGTGCTCGAGACCTGAACGATCGAAGGCCCGCGTCCGGTGGACGCGGGCCTTCGTCGTCCGGGGCAGCCCTGAATTCCGGGCGGCCGCGCGCCCGCTAGGCTCGCGCCATGCGCCTCATGACCGGCGGGATCGCCGCCGCCCTCGTCCTGCTGCTCAGTGGTTGCACTGCACCTGCTCCGGTCGCGACGCCCGTCGCCGAGCCGACGCCGGAGGAATCCGCGCCGGCGGGGCCGCTATTGTGCGGTGATCTGGTCGCGGACGTGAACCTCGCCGCCGTGATGACCGGCAGCGACGGCGTCGTGCCCGACCCGGTGCGGGCGATCCGGCCGAACGACGCATTCGATGCGGTGGAACTCGCCGCAGCGGGCGGCCTCGGGTGCTCATGGCGCGTCGGAGTGGCGCCGACGACGACCTACGCCGAGGGCGACGACCTCGCGTACCTCTCCATCGAGGTGCTGCCGGGGGCAGCAGCGCAGTGGCAGCCGGCGTGGGCGGGTGACGCGCCCTCCGAGGACACGCTCGCCGTCGGTGCCATCGAGGCGTCGACCGCCGTGGGCGAATCCGGCTGGCAGCTCACCGCACCGGTCGGCGATGCCTGGATCGCCATGCGCCTGACCGCGTCCGGGCTCGGTACGACGGGCAGCCGCTACGACGGCATCGCACCCGACGAGATGCTGTCCCGTCTCGGCGACGTCGCCGAGGCGACGTTCGAGGCCGTGCAGGGCGCGACACCCGAGCAGCTCGCCTGGCCGGCGGCGACGTCGCAACGACAGGGCGATGCGGTCTGCAACGGCGGCCTCGACCCGCAGGGCATCGGCATGGCGCTCGACACGACCTTCACCGAGACCGAGGTCTACGACCCGACGACGAGCGCTCCGCGGTCGTTCGGGGAGGCCGTCGCGGCTGCTGCGCGGTCCTACTCGTGCGACTATCTCAGCGACAGCCTGCGCGGGCCGCACATCTCGGTCGTGTACGGGGCAGGATCCTTCTTCGACCTGCTCGGACAGGCCGACGTCTCGACGGCGTTCGCACCGCTCGACCTGTCGACTGCGGCAGGGTACGCCGACGGCGATGTCGCCCTCCGCGCACAGGTGACCGATGGCCCGGCCGCGCCCGTGCTGATGCGGGTCGGCGACTCCGTGTACATGATCTTCAGCAAGGACGGAGCGACGGCGGTCGCCGAGGCGGTGCTCGCGCAGATCCGCTGACGCATCGTCGGCTGGGCGAGTGGGTGGCGGGCGGGTCATCCGTTTGCCATACTTACTTCCTGAACGTTCGGTCGGGAAATGCGGCCGGTGATGACAGTGCAGTCAGGAGTGGACCATGGCTGAGGCCTACCTCGTCGGCGGCGTGCGCACGCCGGTCGGACGCTACGGCGGAGCGCTCGCCGGAGTGCGGCCAGATGATCTCGCCGCGCTCGTCGTCGGCGAGCTCGTGCGGCGCACCCGACTCGACCAGGCCGGCGAGCTCGGCGCGATCGACGAGGTCATCCTCGGCGGCGCCAATCAGGCCGGCGAAGACAACCGCAACGTCGCGCGCATGTCGGTGCTGCTCGCGGGCCTTCCCGACGAGGTGCCCGGCATCACCGTGAACCGGCTCTGCGCCTCGGGCATGTCGGCGATCACGATGGCCGCGCAGGCGATCAGGGCGGGCGATTCCGACCTCATCATCGCCGGCGGTGTGGAGTCGATGACCCGCGCCCCCTGGGTGCAGGCCAAGCCCGATCGCGCGTGGGCCAAGCCCGGCGCGGCCTACGACACCTCGATCGGCTGGCGCTTCCCGAACCCGAAGCTCGTCGCCCGCGACAAGGCGACCTTCTCGATGCCCGAGACGGCCGAAGAGGTCGCTCGCGTCGACGGCATCACGCGCGACGAGGCCGACGCCTTCGCGCTCCGCTCGCAGCAGCGCGCCGCGGCGGCGATCGCCGCTGGCCGTTTCGAGGCCGAGATCGTGGGGGTGCAGACCCATCGCGGCGAGGTGCTCGTCGACGAGGGACCCCGGCCCGAGACGACGCTCGAGGCGCTCGCCGGGCTGCGCCCGGTCGTGCACGGCGGCTCGGTCGTGACGGCCGGCAACTCGAGCGCACTGAACGACGGCGCCTCGGCGATCCTCGTCGCGAGCGCCGCCGCCGTCGAGCGCTACGGACTCATCCCGCGGGCCCGCGTCGTCGTGGGTTCGTCGGCCGGCCTGCCGCCCGAGATCATGGGCCTCGGTCCGGTGCCCGCGACCGAGAAGGCCCTCGAACGCTCGGGCATCGACCTCGACGACATCGGCTCGGTGGAGCTCAACGAGGCCTTCGCCACCCAGTCGATCGCGTCGATGCGCCGTCTCGGCCTCGACCCCGAGCGCGTGAACACCGACGGGGGAGCGATCGCCCTGGGGCATCCGCTCGGCTCGTCGGGGTCGCGCCTCGTGGTGACCCTGCTCGGCCGCATGGAGCGCGAGGACTCGCGCTACGGACTCGCCACGATGTGCGTCGGCGTCGGCCAGGGCAGCGCCCTCATCGTGGAGCGGGTCTGATGCCCGGGGGTCTCGAGACGTCGCTCCGCTCCTCCTCGACCGACGGCGGCGGGCCGCTCCTCGTCGAGCGCCGTGACGATCGGGTGATCGCCACGCTCAACCGGCCAGAGAAGCGCAACGCGATCGACCAGGCCACGATCGACGCCCTGCACCTGCTGTGCGCCGAGCTCGAGGCGGTGCCGCGCACCCTCATCCTCACCGGTGCCGGCGGCGTCTTCGCCTCGGGCGCCGACATCGCACAGCTCCGCGAGCGGCGAGCGGATGACGCGCGCGCCGGCATCAACGCGAACGCCTTCGTGCGCCTCGCACTGCTGCCGATGCCCGTCATCGCAGCGCTCGACGGGTACGCGCTCGGCGGCGGCGCCGAGCTCGCGTACGCGGCCGACATCCGCATCGCGACGCCCGCGCTGAAGATCGGCAACCCCGAGACGGGCCTCGGCATCATCGCGGCAGCCGGTGCGAGCTGGCGGCTGAAGGAGATCGTCGGAGACGCCCGGGCGATCGAGCTGCTGCTGACGGGGCGAACGGTCACCGCGGCCGAGGCGCTCGAGATCGGGCTCGTCAGCGAGCTCCACCCCGCCGACGAGCTGCTCCCCGCCGCGCACGTGATCGCCGATCGCATCGCACGCAACGACCGCGCGGCGACGATCGCGACGAAGCGCGTGTTCCGCGCGCCGCGCGATGCGCACCCGGCCGTCGACCTCGAGGAGCAGGCCGTGCTCTTCGAGAGCCCTGAGAAGTTCCGCCGCATGACCGAGTTCCTCGAGAGGAAGCAGAAGTGAACGAGACCGACACCGGGGCTCCGGCCGACGTCGGCGTGCTCGGCGGCGGGCGCATGGGCGCCGGCATCGCGCACGCCTTCCTGCTCGCGGGATCGCGGGTCACCGTCGTCGAACGCGACGCCGAGGCCGCAGCGGCCGCCTCGAAACGCGTGCTCGACTCCGTCGCGGCATCCGTCGCACGCGGCACCGCCGACGACGATGAGGCGGCGATCGCCGCCCGCTTCGCCGCCTCGACCGACATCGCCGACTTCGCCCGCTGCGACCTCGTCGTCGAGGCCGTGCCCGAAGACCTCGAGTTGAAGATCGACGCCCTCACCCGCGTCGAAGCCGTGATCGCGCCGGGCGCCGCGCTCGCGTCGAACACCTCGTCGATCTCGATCGACCAGCTCGCCGCGCTGCTCGAGCGCCCGTCGCGGTTCCTCGGCACGCATTTCTTCAACCCCGTGCCCGCGTCGACGCTCGTCGAGATCGTTCGCGGCGACGCGACCGAGGGGCCGCTCGTCGAGCAGGCCCGCGCCTGGGTGCGCGCGATCGGCAAGACCCCGATCGTCGTCGCGGATGCCCCGGGATTCGCCTCCTCGCGGCTCGGCGTCATGCTCGGGCTCGAGGCGATCCGCATGCTCGAAGACGGCGTCGCCTCCGCTGAAGACATCGACGCGGCGATGACGCTCGGCTACAAGCATCCGATCGGCCCGCTGCGCCTGACCGACATCGTCGGCCTCGACGTGCGACTCGGCATCGCCGAGTACCTCTCCTCGACGCTCGGCGAGCGCTTCGCCCCGCCCGCGCTGCTGCGCCGCATGGTCGCCGAGGGCAAGCTCGGCCGCAAGACCGGCGAGGGCTTCTACCTCTGGGACGCCCCGTGAGCGGCCCCTCCCGTGGGGTGAGGAGCGAGCGAAGCGACCGTCTCGAAACCGCCACTCGAAACACGAGGTTTCGAGACGGCGCTGGCGCGCCTCCTCAACCCACGGATGCGCTCGCTCCTCAACCAGCGGCCTCGAACAAGGAGAACCCCCGATGAACACGATCCTGCCGAGCTACGTGAACGGCCAGTGGTGGACCCCGACGACGCCGGTTTCGAACGCCGCGGCCGCCGCGTCAGCCGCCGAGGTCCGCGACGCCTCGACCGGCGAGGTCGTCACCCGCGTCTCGACCGAGGGGCTCGACCTCGGCGCCGCGCTCGAGTACGCCCGCACCGCGGGGCAGGCCTCGCTCGGCGAGCTCACCTTCCACCAGCGCGCGGTGCTCCTCAAACAGATGGCGCTCGCGCTGACCGAACGCAAGGCCGAGCTCTACGAGCTCTCGGCGCGCACCGGCGCGACCAAGCAGGACTCGTGGGTCGACATCGACGGCGGCATCGGCGTGCTCTTCACGTACTCCTCGAAGGGGCGTCGCGAGATGCCGAACTCGAAGGTCTACGTCGACGGCGCGGTGGAGCAGCTCTCGAAGGACGGCTCCTTCCTCGGCCGCCACATCTACACGCGCCTGCCCGGCGTGGCCGTGCAGATCAACGCCTTCAACTTCCCGGTGTGGGGCTCGCTCGAGAAGTTCGCTCCGGCCTTCCTCGCCGGCGTGCCGACGCTCGTGAAGCCCGCGACGCCCACGGGCTACCTCGCCGAGGCGTTCGTGCGCATCCTCGTCGAGTCGGGGCTGCTGCCCGAGGGGTCGCTGCAGCTCGTCTCGGGCGGCGTACCGACGCTCTTCGACCACCTGCGCCTCGGCGACCTCGTCGCCTTCACCGGATCGGCGTCGACGGCCGAGAAGCTGCGCGCCAACGATGCGGTGCAGACCGGCGGCGTGCGGTTCACGAGCGAGACCGACTCGATCAACGCGAGCGTGCTCGGCACCGATGCGGTCTCGGGCACCCCCGAGTTCGACGCCTACGTCAAGCAGCTCGTCGCCGAGATGACGACGAAGGCGGGCCAGAAGTGCACGGCGATCCGCCGGGCGATCGTGCCCGCGGCATCCGTCGACGCCGTGATCGACGCCGTGCGCGCTCGCATCGCCGAGCGCGTCGTGCTCGGCGACCCGCGTGCCGAGGGCGTCACGATGGGGCCGCTCGCCTCGATCGCGCAGCGCGACGAGGTGCTCCGCCAGGTCGGGCGCCTCGAGGCCGCGGGCGGCGAGCTCGTCATCGGTTCGACGGATGCCCCGGCGGTCACGCTCGCCGACGGCGCCACCGGCGAGGCATCCGACGGGGCCTTCGTGGCACCCATGCTGCTCCGGTTCGCGGATGCCGCGAGCCCCGCGCTCCACGAGGTGGAGGCGTTCGGCCCGGTCTCGTCGATCGTCGGCTACGACACCGTCGCCGAGGCGGCCGCCCTCGTGGCCCGTGGCGGCGGATCGCTCGTGACGAGCGTCGCGACCCACGACCCCGAGGTCGCCGTGGCGCTCGCGACGGGCATCGCGGCGTACAACGGCCGCGTGCTCTTCCTCGACCGCGACGACGCCCGCTCGTCGACCGGCCACGGCTCGCCGTTGCCGAACCTCGTGCACGGCGGGCCCGGCCGCGCCGGCGGCGGCGAGGAGCTCGGCGGCATCCGCGCGGTGCTGCACCACATGCAGCGCACCGCCGTGCAGGGCTCGCCCGAGATGCTCACCGCCCTCACCGGCGTCTGGCACGCGGGCGCCTCGTCGCAGCCGGGCGGCGTGCACCCGTTCCGCAAGTCGCTCGCCGAGCTGAAGATCGGCGACCAGGTCGTGAGCGCGTCGCGCACGGTGACCTTGGAGGATATCGAGACGTTCGCGCATTTCACCGGCGACACGTTCTACGCGCACATGGACGAGGCCGCGGCATCCGCCAACCCGTTCTTCCCCGGGCGGGTCGCGCACGGCTACCTGCTCGTGTCGTGGGCCGCCGGTCTCTTCGTCGATGCGGCGCCCGGGCCGGTGCTCGCGAACTCCGGTCTCGAGAACCTGCGGTTCGTGACGCCCGTGTCGCCGGGCGACTCGATCCGCGTCGAGCTCACGGCGAAGCAGATCACGCCGCGCGAGACCGATGAGTACGGCGAGGTGCGCTGGGACGCGGTGCTGCGCAACCAGAACGACGAGCTCGTGGCGTCGTACGACGTGCTCACGCTCGTGGCGAAGGAGCTCACCACCGTCTGAGCTGCGCCGCGACGAGCGGCATCGCGCCGGCGATCTCGGTCGGCGCGATGCCGCATCGACACGCCCGGGATTCATGATCCGCCCCCAACCTGCGTCATGATTCCCGGGTTCGCGCGTCCCTTCTATGGCGGCAGCGTCAGCCGCCCGTCCTGACCCGAGAGGACGTGCGTCAGCCGGCACCCGAACGCCGGCCGATGCGCCGGCACACCGCACCTCAGCGGCTGTGCGCTCTTCTGGCCGCGTTCTTCGCGGCCAGCTGCTGCGCGCGGTCGCACCGCGTTTCCCACTTCGTCTTCCCGGGCATGGGGAGCACCCATCGTTTCGCTGCATCCCGTTTCCGGACGTCCGTGAATGAAGGGATGAAGTGATGTCGAGCAGTGTTTCCAGCGGGCCAGCCCCCGGCCGTCTCCGAGGTGTGCGGGCGGTGATCGCATTCCTCATCTGCCTCGTGCTCGGGGTCGCCGCGAGCGTGCTCGCGACCGGAACCGCCGCGAACGCGGCCACCGGCACGCAGATCTCCATCGACGGCGTGAAGTTCGCCACCAGCGAGATCCCGGATGGCAGCCGGCAGGACCTCACTGTCGACTGGAGCGTGCCCGGCGACGCCGTGAACCCGGTGGCGGTGACGATGAATCTCCCCGCCGGACTCACCGGGTACAACGACAAGTTCCCGATGCTCGACCCGGACGGGAAGCCTGCTGGGCAGTGCATCGTCGGTGCTTCGAGCATCACGTGCACCGTCGATCCGGCCTACGTCGAGGGCCACGAGCTCGAGATGAGCGGATCGTTCACCTTCGGAGTGGAGGTCTCGCTCGGCAACACGACGACGGAGAAGCACGTCTTCGACTTCGGCAGCGTCCAGGTGCCGGTGACGGTGACCCCGCGCCCCAGCGGGTGCACGCAGGACTGCGCGTTCGATGGCGCGGAGGCCCGGAAGAGCGGCTCCTACCAGAACGTCGACGACACGATCGTCTGGCGGGTCGCCGTGCCGGCCGGAGCGGATGGCATCCCGGCCAGGACCCGGATCGCGGTCGAGGACCAGCTCGACACCGAGCGGTACGAGCTCGTCGGTGAACCCCGCGTGCTCGAGGCGCGCTCGCTCTCGTACGACTCGCGCGGAAACCAGAATCCGCACTTCGCGTGGAAGCCCGCTTCGGAGTACACGGTGTCGCACGGCGGCACCCGCGTCGAGCTCACCTCGGTCGCCGGCCTCGGCCGTGCGGCTCCCGCAGGGCAGCAGGGCATCGGCGGTTCGATCTACGAGGTCGTCTGGACCGTGAAGGTGCTCGACGGGGGCGCGGCGAAGGACTACGAGAACACGGCGCGCTGGGCGATCGAGGGCGCCGGCTCGGGCGCTGCGACCGGCACCGCGACGCGGACCTCGGGCTCGGGCACCGTCGTCGGCCGCAACTTCGGCAAGTTCCAGCTCATGAAGGAGCTCGCGGGCGACACTTCGCTGACACCCGAGTTCGCCGTGAACTACACGGCGACCCTCGACGGCGTGGTCACCGACCAGCGCACCATCTCGATCCGCGCCGGTGTGCCGTTCCTCAGCAACGAGCTGATCAAGGGCACCACGATCACGCTCGACGAGATCGTGCCGACGGAACCGTCGAACGTGACGTGGGCCGACCCTGTGTTCGTGCTGCCCGACGGCACCGAGAGCGAGCGCCTCGAGCTGACGTTCTCGTCGGCGGATCGCAACCTCGGCAGGCTCACCGAGATCCGCCTGAAGAACCGGGCGACGCTCGAGCGGGCCTCGCTCGGTGCGGCCAAGACCGTCGTGAACGACGACGGGATGCGCATCCCCGCTGACACGAGCTTCACCCTCGACTACCGCTGGGCAGCCGACCCCGCCAAGGGCATCCAACAGGGTGGAGGCTCCGTCGCCCTGCCGCTCGACGGCAGTCGGGTCGAGGTCGCCGACCTCCCGGTCGGTGCCGTCGTGGACTTCTCCGAGAGCGCCCCTGCAGCCGTGCCCGGCGCGACGTGGCAGGCGCCGGTGATCGAGCCGAGTCGCGTCACCGTGGGCGCCGACAGCGCCGGCGTCGAGGTGGCGGTCACGAACACCCTGACGCGCGACCTCGGATCGTTCGAGATCCTCAAGCGGCTCGACGGCAACGCCGCCGGGCTCGTCGACGACCCCACCTTCCTCGTGAAGTGGTCGTACCCGGCTGACCCGGAGCGAGGCGTGTACACAGCCGGAGCCGGCGAGGTCCAGGTCACGGCCGGTGGCGAGGCCGCCGTGGTCGAGCAGCTGCCGGCCGGGGCGACGGTGACGCTGGAGGAGGTGCTCGACGAGGTCGAGGGCGGCACCTGGCAGGAGCCGGTGTTCAGCGCGAAGACGTTCACGGTCGTGAAGGACAACCGCATCGCGATCGACCTCGACAACGAGCTCGCGCTCGACGCCGGGTACTTCTCGGCGGTCAAGGTCATCGACGGCACCGGCGCAGCGCTCGTGCCCGCCACCGACTCGTTCACGATCCACTACCGCTACGGCGCCGGCATCGGCTTCGAGGCCGGCGAGGGCGAGCTCGTGGTGCGGGCCGACGGCTCGACGGCGACGAGTGCGCCGCTTCCGTACGGTGCGGTGCTCGAACTCGCCGAGCTGACGCCCCCGCCCGTGATCGGCGCGACGTGGGACGAGAAGCACACCTTCTCGCCGTCGACCGTGAAGATCGGCGACGGCACGACGGTCGAGGTCACGCTGACGAACTCGATCACGCGCGATCTCGGCTCGTTCAGCCTGCAGAAGCGGGTCGAGGGTACCGGGGCGCACCTCGTGTCGCCCGACCGCGAGTACACGTTCACCTATGAGTACCCGGCGGGCGCGGCCTTCGAGAAGCTCGAGCCGACCGAGATGTCGGTGCCCGGTGACGGCAGTGCCGTCACGATCGACGATGTGCCCGCGGGCGCGGTCGTGACGATCACGGAGCTCCGCCCTGATCCCGTCGTCGGCGGCACATGGGCGGCGCCGCGGTACACAGAGTCGAACACCTTCGTCGTCGGCGCCGACCAGCGGGTCGAGGTGCTCGCGGTCAACACGCTCGAGCTGAACTCCGGGTACTTCTCGGTGCGCAAGGAGCTCGCCGGATCGGGGGCGTCGCTGCTGCCGAAGGGCGCGACGTTCACGGTGCGGTACGCCTACCCGGCCGGGGTCGGCTTCGAGGCGGGCTCGGGCATGCTCAGTGTCGCCGCGGACGGTACCGCGACGAGCGGCGCGATCCCGTACGGCGCGGTCGTGACCCTCACCGAGGTCGCTCCCGAGGCCGTCGCGGGCGCCGACTGGAAGGCGCCCGTATTCAGCGTCGACGTGATCGAGATCGGCGACGGCACGGTCACCGACGTCGTGCTCACGAACACGCTCGAGCGACCGGACGCCGGACTGGCGTCGACGGGTGTCTCAGGCCTCGCGGCGGCCGTGGCGGTCGGCGGCCTCGCGCTCGTCCTCGGTGCGCTCGTGCTCGTCGTGGCAGCGGCCCGCCGCCGGGCGTAGCGAGTACCGGCGCGGCGTCGACGGGCGCCGCGCCGTCCCGGAGGCCGGGTCGCGTGGGCAACGCGGCCCGGCCTCCGGGCGCTTCAGCTCCGATCAGGCGCGCTCAGCCCCGCAGTGCGAGCACGAAGGGCAGCACCTCGGTCGCGCCCGCCTGGCGGAGCTCTTTCGCGGCGATCGTGAGGGTCCACCGGCTGTCGGCCTGGTCGTCGACGAGCAGCACCCCGCCGGCGGGCACGTCGAGCCCGTCGGCCGCGAATCGGTCCCACAGCCCGGCGAGCCGGAACGCGCTGTTGCCGCCGGGCTGACCGGTCGGCCCGCCGTTCCGGGCTTCGAGCGCGCCGAGGTACGGGAGCCGCCCGACCTCGGCGAGGCCGCGGGCGAGCGAGTCGACGAGCAGCGGGCGCGAGCGCGACGGCATCGCCACGACCGCGACCGGGCGCTCGGCCCAGCCCCAATCGGACAGCACGCGTACGCAGGCGGCGAGCACCTGCGGCGAGACGGGCCCGTCGGCGGTGCCGGGCGCGAACAGCTCGCGCAGCGTGCCGCCCCACCCGAGATCGGTCAGTCGCGCGAGCGCCCGGCCCTCGCTCGCCTGCTCGGCGGGCGCGATGCGACCCTTGACGGGCACGCCGAGACGATCGGCTCCAGTCGGCCACGCGCGGCGCGGTTCGATCGGCACGCCGACGCGGTCGAGCGATTCGGCGGCGGTGGCCGTGGCGGATGCCGCGATCTCACGCGGATACCAGACGCCCGCGCAGTTGTCGCACCGCCCGCAGGGCGCGGCCGTGTCGTCGTCGAGCGATCGCTGGAGGAACTCCATGCGGCATCCGTCGGTCTGCTCGTAGTCGATCATGTGCTGCTGCTCTGCGAGACGCTCGGCGGCGATGCGCTCGTAGCGCTCGGCGTCGTAGACCCACGGCGTGCCGGTCGCGACCCAGCCGCCCTGCACCCGGCGCACCGCTCCGTCGACGTCGAGCACCTTCAGCAGCAGCTCGAGCGGGGTGCGGCGGATGTCGACCATCGCCTCGAGGGCGGGTGTGGAGACCGGCACGTCGCCGAGCGCGCCGATGACGCGCTCGGCCCGCTCCTGGTCGGGCATCGACGCGGTCGCGAAGTAGTGCCAGATGGCGGCGTCCTCCGTGCCGGGGAGCAGGAGCACGTCGGCGCTCTCGCTGGCACGGCCGGCACGGCCGACCTGCTGGTAGTAGGCCACGGGCGACGACGGGGCGCCGAGGTGCAGCACGAATCCGAGGTCGGGCTTGTCAAAGCCCATGCCGAGGGCGCTCGTGGCGACGAGCGCCTTCACCTCATTGCGCTTCAGCATGCCCTCGGACTCGGTGCGCTCGTCGGTGTCGGTCTGGCCCGTGTAGGCGCGCACCTCGTGGCCGCGCTCGCGCAGCAGCCGGGCGGTGTCGTTGGCGGCCGCGACGGTCAGCGTATAGATGATGCCCGAGCCCGGCAGGTCGTCGAGGTGGCTGAGCAGCCAGGCCAGTCGGCTCGGCGAATCGGGCAGCCGCAGCACGCCGAGACGGAGCGACGCCCTGGCGAGCGGCCCGCGGATCGTGAGCACCTCGGGTCCGGCTGCGCCGTCGGCCGCGCCGTCGGCCGCGCCCGTGCTGAGCTGCTCCGCGACATCCGCCACCACCCGGCTGTTCGCGGTCGCCGTCGTCGCGAGCACCGGCACTTCGGCGGGCATCTGCGAGATGAGGTCGCGGAGCCGCCGGTAGTCGGGCCGGAAGTCGTGGCCCCAGTCGCTGATGCAGTGCGCCTCGTCGACGACGAGCATGCCGATGCGGCGCACGAGCGCGGGCAGCTGCTCTTCGCGGAACGCCGGGTTGTTGAGCCGCTCGGGGGAGACGAGCAGCACGTCGACCTCGTCGCGGTCGAGTTGTGCGAGCACGTCCCCCCACTCGTGCGCGTTCGTCGAGTTGATGGCGACGGCGCGCACGCCGGCACGCTCGGCGGCCGCGATCTGGTCGCGCATGAGGGCGAGGAGCGGCGAGACGAGCACCGTCGGCCCCGCGCCCTGTCGGCGCAGCAGCAGGGTCGCGACGAAGTACACCGCCGACTTGCCCCAGCCGGTGCGCTGCACGACGAGCGCGCGCCGGCGCCCCTCGACCAGTGCCTCGATCGCATCGAACTGCCCGTCGTGGAACTCGGCGTCGTCGCGCCCGACGAGCTCTCGCAAGGCGGCGAGCGCAGCGGATCTGGTGTCGGAGGGCGGCGCTGCGAGGGTCATCCCCCCACTCTGGCGCACGCGACCGACAAGGTGCTGAGGGGCCGCGGCGGCGTGATCCGAAGCGAGCCTTCCATTCAGAAATGTTAGTGACTAACATGAAGCCATGACGACATCGCCCGATGGCAGCTTCCGTCCCCGTTCGAAACGGGAGCGCACGCTCGCGGCGCTCATCGGTGCCGGGCTCGACCTGTTCGAACGGCAGGGCTACGAAGCGACCACTGCCGCCCAGATCGCCCGTACGGCAGGGGTCACCGAGATGACCTTCTTCCGTCATTTCCCGACGAAGGCTCATCTGCTGCTCGATGATCCGTACGACCCGGTGCTCATCGCCGCCGTTGCGGCGCGGCCACGCGCCGAACGGCCGTTCCTGCGTGCCGTGAACGGCGTGCGCGCCGCGTGGCGGGCGCTGCCCGAACCCGAGGAGCCGGCCATCCGCCGCCGGGTGCGGATCGTCGCCCGCACTCCATCGCTCCGCGGTGAGATGTGGCGATCGACCGGCGAGACCGAGCGGTCGATCGTCGAGCAGCTGGTGGCCGACGGCGCCGCGCCCGAGGCGGCTCGTGTCGCCGCGGCATCCGTGCTCGCGGCACTCGTGGCCGGACTGTACTCGTGGGCCGAACGTGACACCGGCACGCTGACCGATGCGATCGACGACGCGCTCGACGTGATCGACGTGCGCCATGACTGAGGCGGAGCTGCCGCGGCTCGAGGCGCTCGGTCTCGTGCGCCGGTTCCCGGGCGGTGCCGGCGTGCACGGCATCGACCTCCTGGTCCGGCCCGGCGAGATCCACGCCATCGTCGGGCTCAACGGCGCGGGCAAGACGACCCTGATGCGCCTGCTGCTCGGCATGCTCCGCCCGCAGGCGGGCACTGCGCGGATCGACGGCATCGAGATCGGGGAAGGTCCGTCGTCCATCTGGGCGGGAGTGGGTCAGCTGGTGGAGCATCCGCTCGCCTACTCCGAGCTCGACGGGAGGTCGAACCTCATCGTCGCCGCCCGTCTGCACGGCATCGAACGCCGCACCGCCGGCGCACTCGTCGACCGGGCGATCGCCGAGTTCGATCTCGCCCGCTACTCGACGGTTCGGGCGAGCCGCCTCTCGCTCGGCAATCGCCAGCGGCTCGGTCTCGCCGCGGCGCTGCAGCACGATCCGGCGCTCATCGTGCTCGACGAGCCGACGAACGCGCTCGATCCGGCCGGGGTGATCCTGCTTCGCGAAGCGCTCCTCCGCCGCGCCGGCGCGGGGGCCGGCATCCTCGTCTCGAGTCACCACCTCGACGAAGTCGCGCGAATCGCCGACCGTATCACCGTCGTCAACGCGGGTCGCACGATCGGCTCGCTCGACCCCGCGGGCGTCGATCTCGAGCGGGCCTTCTTCGCGATGCTGCATGCCGACGACAGTGAACGCGAGGAGATCGCATGAACTCCGGTTTCCGCACGGCCGTGGCGGTCGAGGCCCGAAAGGCCGCGGCGTCGCGCGTGATGGCCTCGATCACGGTGCTCCTCGTGATCGGCGTCGCCGTGCTCGCGCTCGGCATGCTGATAGCGGCGGGCTCGAGCGACGAACTGCTCCTGGCCAAGCTCGGACCGCTCGCGCGGCTCGACGGCTGGGCCGGGCTCGTCGGCATCGTGTCGCAGATCACCTCGGCAGGCGGCCTGCTCGCGTTCGGGGTGGCGCTCAGTTGGCTCTACGGTCGTGAGTTCTCCGACGGCACGGTCGGCGGGCTGTTCGCGCTGCCCGTGCGCCGCTCGACCATCGCGCTCGCCAAGCTCGCGGTCTACCTCGTGTGGGCCATCGGAGCAGCGGTGCTGCTCGCCGCAGCCGTCGCGATCCTCGGGCTGGCCTTCGGCTACGGCGCGACGGACGCATCCGGCGCCGTCGAACTCCTGCGTGTTCCCGTGCTCGCGATCCTGACCGCGCTCATCGCCGTGCCGGCAGCCTGGGCCGCCACCCTCGGACGCGGGTTGCTGCCGGGCATCGCGGCCACCGTGGTGCTGCTGGTGCTGGCCCAGGTCATGGCGGTCTTCGGCATCGGCGCCTGGGTGCCGATCGTGGCGCCGGCGCTCTGGGCGATCGATCCCGCAACCGTGCCGATCGGGAGCCTCGCCGTCGTGCCGACCGTGCCGGCCGTCTTCGGGGCGTTCACCGCGCTGGCATGGTCGCGCCTGCAGCTCGATCGCTGAGCGTCGTCGGCCGAGCGGCCGCGAACCGACTGCGCGGTCGCGTACGGCGACCCATCCGAGGAATAAGGCGACTGATCCGACGAATAGGGCGATCTCCGGATGTCTCGGGCCCTCCTTAGCGAGGAGTCTCGAACCAGACACCACAGGAGCAGACATGTTGATCTCGGAAATCGCCTTCCCACACCTCGTCGCCGCGAACGACGAGCGCGTCGCCCTCGAGCTCGAGCGCCGCAGGGTGGCGCTCGAACGCCGGGCCGAATCGGCGGCGACCGAAGCCGCCGCGCTCGGCGCGGCCCCCGCAGTTGTCCCCGCCGCGACGGCCGGTCGAGCGCCGCGCCACGCGGCATCCCGCCGCCACCAGACGCACCGGATGCCGCGCCCCGCGGCCTGATCGCTTGACGGCGGCCTCCCGCGCCCACCACCCTGAACCCATGAGCGAAACGACGCGCACCGCCGCCCGTGGTGCGGCCTTCTGGATCTGCTACGCGGTCACGGTCATCAGCGCGGGGGTGAGCGCCACCTACTCGGTGCTCGCCGTGATCGACGGCGGACTCGAGAGCGACGCGCTGTACGCGACCTCGCGCAGCGTCGCACTCGTCGTGATGGCGCTCGTCTCGCCGATGTTCCGGTCCGATGCGGGCCTGCTCATCATCGCGGTGGCGATGACCATCGTGCAGGGCGTCGACTCGTTCATCGGCGCGCTGCAGGGCGACGTGGGCAAGACCATCGTCCCGGCGGTGCTGTGCATCGTGACGATCGTCGCCGCGACGTTCCTCGCCCGCAGCGACCGCATGCGCAGCGTCGACTGAATCAGCGTCTGCTGAGTCGTCGTCGACTGAGTCAGTGGTGCACTGACCCGCGTCAGCCGAGCAGTTCGTCCACGCGGTTCGACGTGGGCATGCGCAGGCCGTCGAGGGCGATGGCGATCACGTCGCCGGCGAGCCGGTCCGCGTCCTCCTTGCCGCCGGGGCGGTACCACTCGACGATCGAGTTGATCATGCCGAAGGCGAGGCGTGCGACGACGCTCGGGTCGATGTCGGACCGGAGGCTGCCCTCGGCCTGCGCCTCCTCGACGAGCGAGGTGACCGCCCGGTCGAACGCGCGGCGTCGGGCGAGGGCGCGCCGCTCGACCTCGGTGTTGCCCCGAACGCGGAGCAGGAGCGTGACCGACGGCAGCTTCTCGACGAGCACATGCACGGCGCCGGCGAGCACCGCCTCGAGACGGTCGGCGGCGCGGCCCTGCGTGGCGCCCGATTCCCCGAGCACCCCTTCGAGGGCGCTGAGGGCGTCGTCGAGTGCGCGCTCGAGGATCTCGTCCTTCGAGGCGAAGTGGTGGTAGATCGCCGACTTCGACAGGCCGAGCCGGTCGGCGAGCACGCCCATCGAGGTCGCGTCGTAGCCGTACTGGTTGAACGCGGCGATGGCGACCTCGAGGATCCCCTGCTGGTCGTACCCGGGGCGCCCGCGTCGAAGTGAACCGTTCTCAGACATCGCCATCATCATCGCACCCGGTGCTCACTGCGGGCTGCAGGAGCCACGCGACATCCGCTCACGCGCCGCGGAGGTCGTAGACCCGCTTGTACTTGCCCTCGCTGCGGGGGAGCGTGCCGGGCTCTTCGAGCTGCACGGCGACGGTCGATCCGATGCCCTCCTTGATGCGCTTGGCGAGCACGACGGTGGCGGCCTGGCAGACCTCGACCGAGAGGTCGGGGTGCCGCTCGATGCGCACGGTCATGTCGTCCATGGTGCCCGTGCGGCGCAGCTCGAGGATGAAGTGCGGGGTGAGCTGCTCGATGCCGAGCACGATCTCCTCGATCTGCGTCGGGAAGAGGTTCACGCCGCGCAGGATGATCATGTCGTCGTTGCGGCCGGTGATCTTCTCGATGCGGCGCATGCCGGGCCGGGCGGTGCCGGGCAGCAGTCGCGTCAGGTCGCGCGTGCGGTAGCGGATGACCGGGAACGCCTCTTTGGTCAGCGAGGTGAAGACGAGCTCGCCCATCTCGCCGTCGGCGAGCTGCGCGCCCGTGTCGCCGTCGATGATCTCGGGCAGGAAGTGGTCCTCCCAGATGTGCGGCCCGTCCTTCGTCTCGAGGCACTCGTTGCCGACGCCCGGGCCCATCACCTCGCTGAGGCCGTAGATGTCGAGCGCGTCGATGCCGAGGCGCTGCTCGAGCTCGTGCCGCATCTCGTTCGTCCACGGCTCTGCGCCGAGCACGGCGACCTTCAGCGAGGTCGAACGGGGGTCGATGCCCTGCTCGACCATGCAGTCGGCGATCGTCAGCAGGTAGCTCGGCGTGCAGAGGATCGCGTCGGGCTCGAAGTCGATGATGAGCTGCACCTGCCGCGCGGTCTGCCCGCCCGACATCGGGATGACGGTGGCACCGAGCTTCTCGATGCCGCCGTGCGCGCCGAGGCCGCCGGTGAAGAGTCCGTAGCCGTAGGCGTTGTGCACCTTCATGCCAGGGCGGATGCCGCTGGCCCGCAGCGAGCGGGCGATGAGCGTCGCCCAGTTGTCGAGGTCGCCCTTCGTGTAGCCCACGACGGTCGGCCGGCCCGTGGTGCCGCTCGAGGCGTGGATGCGCGCGACCTGCTCCATGGGCACAGCGAACATGCCGAACGGGTAGGTCTGGCGCAGGTCCTCCTTGGTCGTGAAGGGGAGCTTCACGACGTCGGCGAGCGAGCGGATGTCGCGGGGGTGCACGCCCGCCTCGTCGAACTTCTTCGTATAGAGGGGCACGTTGTCGTAGGCGTGCTGGACGGTCTGCTGGAGGCGCTCGAGTTGGAGCACCTCGACCTCGGCGCGGGTCATCCGCTCTTCGGGGTCGAGGTCTTCGAGTGCCGCCGGGGTGAGGCCGGAGATGGAGGGGGAGTTGGTCGTCGTCGACACTGGGGCTCCTGGAGGCTGGGTCAGATGGTGCGGTTGGTGGAGATGGAGCGGCCGCGGAACTCGGCGACCGCGTCGCCCTGCTCGTCGACGACCGTGACGTCGTAGAGGCCGGTGCGGCCGCTGCGTGCACGGCGGAGGGCGGTGGCGGTGAGCGTCTGCCCGACGACCGTGGACTTCAGGAAGGTGATGTCGGCTCCTGCGGCGACGGTGATCGTGTGGTCTTCGTTGCAGGCGATCGCGAATGCGGTGTCGGCGAGCGTGAAGACGAACCCGCCGTGCGTGATGTGGAAGCCGTTGGTCATGTCGTCGCGAACCTGCATCGAGACGACGGCGTGGCCGGGCTCGTCGAGTTCGACGACCATGCCGAGCGCCGCGGAGGCCTGGTCGCGCTGCATCATGGCGCGGGTGGAAGTGGTCGAGGCATCCGTCATGTGAAGCTCCTCATCGAGTTCATCCGTTCGCGCAGCGTTGCCGCAGCGCTCGGGATGAGCATATACTAACTGAACGATCGGTTAGTAATGCCGAATCCAGAGACACAGGAGTCGACGATGACCTCTCCAGCAGACCTCAGCGTGGTCGATCCGGAGCTCTCCGTGGAGGAGGCCAGGTTCAACGACCTCATCGCCGCCGACTCCCGCATCGAGCCGCGCGACTGGATGCCCGACGCGTACCGCAAGACGCTCATCCGGCAGATCTCGCAGCACGCCAACTCCGAGATCATCGGCATGCAGCCGGAGTCGAACTGGATCACGCGTGCGCCGAGCCTGAAGCGCAAGGCGATCCTCATGGCCAAGGTGCAGGACGAGGCCGGTCACGGGCTCTACCTCTACTCCGCCGCGCAGACCCTCGGCATCACGCGCGAGGAGATGACCGACCAGCTCATCGCCGGCAAGGCCCGCTACTCCTCGATCTTCAACTACACGACGCCGACGTGGGCCGACATGGGCGCGATCGGATGGCTCGTCGACGGCGCGGCGATCTGCAACCAGGTGCCGCTCTGCCGCGCCTCCTACGGGCCGTACGGCCGGGCGATGGTGCGCATCTGCAAGGAGGAGTCGTTCCACCAGCGGCAGGGCTTCGAGATCCTGCTCGAACTCATGCAGGGAACCGAGGCGCAGCGCGAGATGGCGCAGGACGCGGTGAACCGCTGGTACTGGCCCTCGCTCATGATGTTCGGCCCGCCCGACGACGAGTCGCCGAACTCGGCGCAGTCGATGGCGTGGAACATCAAGCGATTCTCGAACGACGAACTGCGCCAGCGCTTCGTCGGCATGCTCGTGCCGCAGGCCGAGGTCATGGGCGTGACGCTGCCCGATCCGAACCTGCGCTTCAACGAGGAGACCGGCGAGTACGACATGAGCGAGATCGACTGGACCGAGTTCCACGAGGTGCTCGCCGGCCGCGGTCCGGCCAACGCCGAGCGCCTGCGGCGTCGCCGCGAGGCCCACGAAGACGGCGCCTGGGTGCGCGAGGCGGCGCACGAGTACGCCCGCAAACAGTCAGAGCGCGCGCTCGCCGCAGCAGGGGCGGTGGCGTGATGTCGACACCCGGTGAGATCGGAACAGAGGCCTGGCCCCTCTGGGAGGTCTTCGTGCGCGCCAACCGCGGCCTCTCGCACGTGCACGTCGGATCGCTGCACGCGCCCGACGCCGACATGGCCGTGCGCAACGCGCGCGACCTCTACACCCGTCGCAACGAGGGCGTCTCGATCTGGGTCGTGCCCGCCGACGCGGTTACGACGAGCGACCCCGACGCGAAGGGCGCCTTCTTCGAGAGCCCCGCAGGCAAGAACTACCGCCACGCGGTCTACTACACCAAGAGCGAAGGGGTGAAGCACCTGTGAGCGGCGCCGACCTCGACCCGCACGGCGACCTCCACGGCGACGTCTCCGTCGACCGGCTCGCGCTCACCGAAGAGCTCGCGGGCACCGCGGCCGACGGCACCACGGCGGTCGCCTCACCGGATGCCGCGGACTACGCGCTGCGCCTCGGCGACGACGCCCTCGTGCTCGCCCAGCAGCTCGGCATGTGGATCGCCCGCGCGCCCGAGCTGGAAGAAGACGTGGCGCTCGGCAACATCGCCCTCGACCTCATCGGGCACGCCCGCTCGCTGCTGCACTACGCCGGCACCGCGAGCGGCCGCAGCGAAGACGACCTCGCCTACTGGCGGGGCGAACCCGAGTTCCGCAACGCCTGGCTCTTCGAGCAGCCGAACGGCGACTTCGCCCACACGATCGCGCGTCAGCTCGCGGCATCCGCGTACCTGTTCGAGCTGTACTCGCGGCTCGTCGACTCGAGCGATCCGACACTCGCGGCGATCGCCGCGAAGTCGGTGAAGGAGGTCGACTACCACCGCGATCACGCGACCCAGTGGGTGCTGCGGCTCGCGGGCGGCACCGAGGAGTCGCGCCGTCGCATGCTCCTCGCGATCGCCGACACCTGGCCCTACGTCGACGAGCTGTTCGTCGACGACGCGCTCGTCGAGCGGCTCGCCGCGACGGGGGTCGCGGTGCTGCCGTCGAGCCTGCGACCGGCGTTCGACGCCGTCATCGACGAGGTGTTCGCGGAGGCCGTGCTCGAGCGGCCGGCCGGCCGCACCGCGTTCATCGCCTCGGGCGGCGGCCGCGAGGGCCGTCACACCGAGCACCTCGGGCCGCTCCTCGCCGAGATGCAGGTGCTCGCCCGCGCGCACCCCGGAGCATCATGGTGACCGCGGCGGTGGCGCAGCGCGCCGGGGCACCCGAGGCATCGGTCGCCCGACCGGTGCCGAGCGACCCCGCGGCCGCGCGTGCCTGGGCGGTGGCGGCGACCGTGACCGACCCCGAGATCCCGGTGCTCACGATCGAGGACCTCGGCGTGCTCCGCTCGGTCGAGATCGGCGACGACGGCGCCGTGCGCGTGCAGCTGACGCCCACGTACAGCGGATGCCCCGCGCTCGAGGCCATGCGCGACGACGTGCTGCTCGCGCTCACGCACGCCGGCTACGACGAGGTGCGCGTCGACCTCGTGCTCGCCCCCGCGTGGACCACCGACTGGATGAGCGACGCAGGCAAGCAGAAGCTCCGCACCTACGGCATCCAGGCGCCGACCGGCAACGCCGCAGCCCGGGGTTCGGGCCCCGTGCGCGTGCAGCTCGCCGTGAAGTGCCCGCGCTGCGACTCGCTCAACACCCGCGAACTCGCCCGCTTCGGCTCGACGTCGTGCAAGGCCCTCTACGAGTGCCGCGACTGCCTCGAGCCCTTCGACTACTTCAAGGTGCTCTGATGGCTGCCCGCAACCTGGGGTCGACGGCGACCCCGACGCCCGATGCCGCGGTCGCCTCGGCATTCCTGCAGAGCACCGTGGGAGGCGAGCACGTCGCGAAGCGCCACCGCGCGCGCTTCCACTCGCTCGAGGTCGCCGAGGTGCGTCCGCTCACCGCCGACGCCGTCGAGGTCACCTTCGCCGTGCCCGACGCACTCGCCGACGACTACACGTACCTGCCCGGCCAGTACGTCGCGCTCCGCAAGGACTTCGACGGCCACCAGCTGCGCCGCAGCTACTCGATCTGCCGGCCGCCCGTGCGGGGCAGCGTCTCGGTCGCCATCAAGCGCGACCTCGGCGGCCTCTTCTCGACGTGGGCGAACACCGAACTCGTCGCGGGCGACACCCTCGACGTGATGAGCCCGCAGGGCACCTTCACCTCGAGCCTCGACGAGCTCGACGGCAAGCACATCGTCGGCATCGCCGCCGGGTCGGGCATCACCCCGCTCATGGCGCTCGCCCACACGGTGCTGGCTCGCTCCGCGACATCCGAGTTCGAGCTCGTCTACACGAACCGTTCGACGCTCGACGTGATGTTCCTCGAGGAGCTCGCCGAGCTGAAGGACCGCTATCCGTCGCGCCTCGCCCTGCACCACGTGCTCTCGCGCGAGCAGCGCACCGCGCCGCTCCTGTCTGGACGTATCGACGGCGAGAAGCTCGACCGCATGCTCGACGTGCTGATCCGCCCCGAGACGGTCGACGAGTGGTTCCTCTGCGGGCCGTTCGAACTCGTGCAG
Organism: Agromyces sp. Root81; assembly: GCF_001429165.1. Classification (GTDB taxonomy): domain Bacteria; phylum Actinomycetota; class Actinomycetes; order Actinomycetales; family Microbacteriaceae; genus Agromyces. The sequence continues at coordinate 922,301 of NZ_LMIR01000002.1, read as the reverse complement.
CTCGCTCGCGACACCCTCGAGACGCGCGGCGTCCCGACCAAGCACGTGCGCTACGAGCTCTTCACGACCGATGCCGACCGGGTCGAGCCGCGCCACGGCCGCCCGGTGGTGGTCGAGCGCGGCGAACCGACCGTCGCGATCGAGTTCACGCTCGACGGCCTGTCGTCGACCGTCGACAGCCCGGTGAGCGCGAACGAGTCGATCCTGAATGCGGCGCTGCGCGTGCGGGCCGACGTGCCGTTCGCCTGCGCCGGGGGAGTGTGCGGCACCTGCCGTGCACGCATCATCGAGGGCAGCGTCGCCATGACCGAGAACTACGCCCTCGAACCCGATGAGCTCGAACGCGGCTACGTGCTCACGTGCCAGTCGCACCCCAAGTCCGACCGCGTCGTCGTCGACTACGACGTCTGACGCCGATACCCTGCGAACGGGTCGACGACGACCTGCGGAACGGAGCATCATCATGATCGAACTGAACGTGGCCGACGGCGTCGCCGAGGTCGTGCTGAACGCACCCGAGAAGCTCAACGCCCTCGACGAACCGGCGATCGGCGAGCTGGCCGCCGCTTACATCGAGGCCGAGCGGATGGCGCAGACCGGCGACATCCGTGCGCTCGTGCTGCGCGGCGAGGGCCGCGCCTTCTGCGCGGGGCGCGACATCTCGGGTGTCGACCCGCGCGAGGACGACGTGCTCGGCTACCTCGGCGGACTCGTCGAGCCGTTGCTGCAGCGCATGGCCGGCATCGCCGTGCCGACGTTCGCGGTCGCGCACGGCGCGTGCCTCGGCGTCGGCCTCGGCCTGCTCATCGCCTCCGACATCGTCTACGTCGCCGACACCGCGAAGATCGGCTCGCCCTTCGCGAACCTCGGGGCGACACTCGACTCGGGTGGCCACGCCCTCTTCGTCGAGCGCCTCGGCGCGCACCGCACCATGGACCTCATCGTCACCGGCCGGCTCATGTCGGGCGCCGAGGCGGTCGCGGCCGGCCTGTTCTCGCAGGTCTTCTCGGCCGACGAGGTGACGGATGCCACCCGCGCTGCGGCCCGCGCCGCGGCATCCGGCGCCACCCAGGCGTTCGTCGCCTCGAAGCGCCTCGTCGCCGCACTCCGCGACGACCGTCTCGGGCTCTGGGCGTCCATGGCCGAGGAGAACCGCGCGCAGGCCGCGCTCTGCGACACCGCCGACTACCGCGAGGGCTTCGCCGCGTTCCAGGAGAAGCGGAAGCCCGAGTTCACCGGTCGCGGCTGAGGTCTGAGCGGGCGGATCGGTCGGCGTCTCAGCCCTGGGGCTCCGGTTGGGGTGTGCTGTGAGGGTTCTCGATCTGAGTTGCGCCTTCGGGCATGCCGTTGCTGGGCCATGTCTGCGAGATCTTGATCGAATCGTCCCACAGCGACTGGTCCCAGACTGCAGGTTCTGCGAACACCTGGATGGACACGAAGGTCTCTCCGTCGATCGGATACTCTCCACTGCTCAGACCGCTGGACGAGAACACCCAATCCGGACCGTACCGGGGCAGAAGGTAGGAGGCAACGTACTCGCTGTCGGGTTCGGCCTTCCAGCCTTGGCCGGCCCCGATGAGCCCCTCGACATACGGCTTGAACGCCGTCTCTCGGAACGTGAGTTCGTCGTCGTACTGGCCGTCCTGTCGCAGCGCCACATCGACGTAGTACATCCAACGAGCTCGTTCCGGCGTCGCATCAGGGTTGAAGCCGTCGATCATGTGGAACGGCCGGTCGGCGGTGACGGTGACGCTGAGGATCTGATCCTCGGGGATCTGCGCGATGAGCCCGTCTACGAGTTCATGTGCTCGAGTGCGGGTGTCAGCCATCGTCGGCGGGGGAGAGATGGCAGCGCAGCCGGACGCGACCAACGCCAGCGACGCGACGAGGGTGGCCGCCAACACACGAGAAACGGAATTCATTGTGATCGTTCCATTCGTTCTCAGGCGCCCGCGCGTCAGCTGCCCGGAGTCGAGGCTCCGTTGAACACGGCTGCGCGGCACATGGACGATACCCTACGCGAACTGCGCTGAAGAGGATGCGCAACTCATCGGATGGCGACCCGTGCCGGTTGCGTTGTCGAGCCTCTGGCTCATCGGGTACGGGCTGACGTCCGTCGGCGTCGGGTAGTCCACAGGGCGAATCTCGGGGCTCGTGCGGCGGGTTATGCTGTCGATCACCTGTACAGCGCTGAGGGGAGTTGCCGTGGATCTGGTCATCGAGCGTTCCGCACTGTCGGCGCTTGCCTCTGATCTGCGCAGTGCAGCGCGGCTGCTCGAATCCCGTCGCGAGGTCGCACAGTGTGACGGCACCGCATTAGGGTCGCCCCTCGTGGAGGCGGCGCTCGTCGAGACCGTCGCCCTGCTCGAGGCGCGGCGGGCGATCGTGGAGCGTGAGGTCGACGCTCTGGCGAAGCATCCGACCGCCGCGCTCGACGACTTCAGCGATCTCGACGCGGCGATCGCGGCGGGCGTCTGATGGCATGGTCGTGGGACGATCCCGGAGCGGGATCGCTGGAACGCATCCGCGAGGATGCCGGTGTGCGTTCCGACGCCGCGGCCGACGTGCGCGAATCGCGGAGGAGCGTCAGATCGGCCGATGACGTCGCCGACGATGACTGGACCGGCGCCGCGAAGACGGCGTTCCAGGCTCGGGCTGCGCTCATCGTCCCAGAGTTGACGTTGCTCGCCGTGGGTCTGCGTGAGCAGTCGGACGTGCTCGACCAGTACGCCGACGATCTCGAAGCGCTGCGCACCCGACAGGCGGCGCTTGAGAGCGACCTTGCAGGCGCGCAGGAAGACCTCGAAGGTCTGATGGTCGACCTCGAGCAGGCGTCGGCCAACGAATCCCTGGTGATGAAGGATCCCGAGCTCCACGCCCGCTGGGAGCGCAACCGTGACGACGTGGAGGGGCGCATCGACAAGGTCGAGTCCCGGCGCACTGAGCTCGAGGCGAGCTGGAGTCGGCTCGTGGCAGACCGCGAAGACATCGATGCACGTGCGGTCGCGGGCCTCCAGTCGGCCGAGGTGCTCGGCGGGCTCTCGGAGTTCGGCCGCGGTTCGGGCGACGTCGTCTCGGCCGATCGCCTGCTCGAACGGCTCTCGACGCTGTCGGCGACCGAGCTCGAGATCCTGTTCGACGCGCATCCCGATTTGCTCACGTTGGCCGAATCCGGCGACCCCGAGGGTGTCGCCGAATGGTGGGGCTCACTCGACGACGGACAGCGCACGGCGCTCTTCGCGGGTGCGCCAGCGTTGCTCGGCGCGTTGAACGGCCTGCCGATCCTGGTTCGGGTCGCGGCGAACCGGCGCAACGCCGAGGTGATCCTCGCCGAGGCGAAGGACCGTCTCGGCGCGATCGAGGAACGTCGGGAGCTGCGAGGACGAGTGCCCGAGGGTGGGCGGAGCGAGGAGCGGACGCTTCTCGAGAAGCAGATCGAGTACCTCGAGCAGGTCGTTGACGGCGACATCCAGCTCTACCTGTACCAGCCTGAGAACGACCGCATCATCGAGATGATCGGCGACCCGACGAAGGCGAAGAACGTGATGTCGTTCATGCCGGGCACGAACGCGAGCCTCGAGATGATGTACGACGGGGTGCTGAATCCGAATGATCCGTACCGCAGAGGCTCGCAGCAGGAATTCGCGGCATGGCAGGCGGCGAACGGCGGCGGCGATGTGCTCGCTTTCGTCTTCAAAGACGGCACGTTCCCGCAACTCGACGAATTGGCGTGGAACGGCCCCCAGCTCAACGCCGCTGCCGATCGAATCGGAGCGAACTACGCCGCGTTCCATCATGGGCTCGATGCGACGGGCATCGGTGCGCTCCCCGTCGTCAGTGTCGAGCACAGTTTCGGTTCTTCTGCCGCAGGCGAGGCGGAGACGGAGGGGAAGGTCGAGTTCGAGACTCGGGTGCTCTTGGCCCCCATCGGGATGAAGGAAGGGTGGAAGGCGATCGACGGAACGGAGTACTACGTGTACGCGGCCGAGGACGACATCAACAAGCTCTTCTATGACATCCATATCCCCGTTCCGGTGCTCGATGGGCTCGGCTACGGCGCCGCGCCGAGTTCCGGTGGGGCACTCGAGGTACGCGAGAGCGGGATCGACGCCGAGAACCAAGTCTGGAAGACTCTGACTGGCGGGCTCGTGGGCGCCATTTGGACGGTGAGCGATTCGGTCGCGCATCACAACCAGATCATCTCGTCGACTGGCAACGACCCAGTGCTCTACGGCGTGGCCGATCTACTCAACGGCGTCGAATGATGCGACGTCATCGTGCAGCCGTGGCCGCCATTGTTGTGCCCGTGCTCCTTGTGTTCGCTGGATGCGCGCAGCTGCCTCCGTTCGATACCGCACGGGATGAAGCGCGCGGCGAGATGCAGGAAATCGTCGACCTCTTGCCCGAAGACGCCGTCGATCACATCGAGGACCCGATTCCGGCGGGGTTCGTCTCATGCGCTGGTGGCACGAAGTACACGGGTCGCTGGTTGGTCTACCTCAAGGAACCGGGGGATGCGGAGGCCGCCGTCGAAGGCCTGCGTCGGGATGCCGCAGCTGCGGGGTTCGTTGAAGACGAACTCCTCGACAATCGCGATGACCGATTCGGATCTCGACGAGGTGGCGACGAAGAGGCCCCGCTCGTCGGGGTCTCATTCGATGAGGATGTGGACGACGTCCCGTACGTCGAGATCATGGTGTTTGCGCGCTGCAGCCAAGCGCCAGAGGGCATCGAATGAGCGGAGAACAATCGAACAGTCATCGAGACGACGAGTCATCCCAGTCGCAGAGTGAGGCTTCGGAGATGCGTACGGCCGATTCGCCGCCCCGCGAGCCGATCGAGGGTGGCCGCTACTCTGTCGTGATCACCACCCGACGCACCCTTCCAGTCGGAGTGCGCCTGAACGTCGGCGACCTCATCGCCACGATCGTGCTGCTGATCCCCTTGGGACTCGCCACGCTGGTGGGCATGCTGTTCGGAGCGATCATGCTGATGGCCGGTTCATGCGCTTCGTCCTGCACGCCCGGGTTGGTCGCGGCCGGCGCGCTGCTCTCGACGGCCGGCGCCATCGCCATCGGTGTTCTCGGCTTCGTCTACGCGATCAAGCGTCTGCGTGAACGGCGGCTCGCGTTCGGCATTCCATTGCTCGCCATGGGCGGCATCGTGCTCTGGGTGCTCATCGGCCAGGGCCTGGCATCCGCCGGGGTCGGGTAGCGCCGGAAGCTTCGGAGCTCAGCGCCCGGTCTGGTCGTGCTCGGTGATGTCGCGATCGAGGTCGTCCTCGATCAGCAGGTCGCGGCGCACGTGGTCGCTGCGGTAGGCGGAGCGGCCGAGCATGTGCGCGGTCATCGGCTGGGTGAGCAGCTGGAACGTCATCACGAGCACGACGGTCGTGAGCACGCCCCACGTCGGCACCTGCACGACGATCGCGACGAGCACGGTCGCAAGGCCCAGCACCTGGGGCTTCGTCGCGGCGTGCAGCCGGGTCAGCACGTCGGGGAACCGCACGATGCCGATGCCCGCGGCCATCGACAGGAACGCGCTCACCAGGATGAGCAGTCCGACGGCGATCTCGGCGGCGCTCATCGCGAACTCCCGACGGGAGCAGTCGGAGACACGGAGCGAATCTCGGCGGCGCTCATCGCGAACTCCCGACGGGAGCAGTCGGAGACACGGAGCGAATCTCGGCGGCGCTCACGAGGCATCCTGCTTCGCCATGAACCGCGCGATCGAGATCGAGCCGACGACCGCGAACATCGCGAGCACGAGCATGACCACGAGGGTGTCGGTGTGCTTGTTGATCGCCATCTCGGCGCCGAGCGCGCAGATCGCGATGGCCAGCAGCACGTCGGTCGCGAGGGCCCGGTCGAGGATCGACGGGCCGCGGATGATGCGGTAGACGGCGGCGAGCGCCCCGATGCCGAACATGATGCCTGCCAGCAGGCTGACGATCTGGATGAAGGTCATGAGCCGGCTCCCTTCGTCTGCGAGCGGAGCGCTCGGCGCTCACGCCGGGCCTCGCGCACCGAGACGGCCTGCGCGTGGGTGCCGATGGCGAGCACGATGCGCTCCTCGGTGCCGAGCACGTCGCGACGCACCCGATCGATGTCGGCTCGGGTGCGGGTGCCGAGCGCGTGCAGGTAGAGCAGGCCCCGTTCGCGGTCGATGTCGACGACGACGGTGCCGGGCACGACCGAGATCGCCTCGGCGGTCAGCGTCGTGACGAGGTCGGAGCGGGTGAGCAGCTGCACGGCGATGATCGAGTTCATCGGCTTCCACCGCGGGTCGATCGCGAGCACCGCGACCTGCAGCGAGGCGACGGTGACGTCGAACATCATGCGCAGGCCGAGCAGCAGGCCCCGCCACGGGTTGAAGCGGCCGCTGAGCAGCACGGGCGGCAGGTAGAGCACCCGGGTCACGCCGATCGCCAGCAGGATGCCGGTCACCACCGTGAGCACGGTGACCTGATCCCAGAGGAACACCCACAGGAAGACGAGGGCCACGAGGAGCGGCAGCTGCCGCCAGACCGAGCGCCAGCGCGAGACATCCGTTGCAGCATGCGTCATCGGATGCCTCCCGGGAAGACGACGGACACGTAGTTGCCGGCGTCGAGCAGATCGGCGGCGGCCCGCCCGGTCAGCTCGAAGAGCGGGCCGGCGAACACGGTGAGGCAGATCGTGACCATGACGAGTGCACTCGTCGCGACGACCATGAGCACCGGCGTGGTGCGGGTCGCGGTGACCGTGGCGCCCTCGGGCGCCTCGAGCACCGAGCCGAGCAGCACCGACTCGTAGCCCTCGAGCTCGCGTCGGCCGCGCCAGAACGCCATGTTCCAGAACCGGGTGAGCGCGTAGAGGGTGATGAGCGAGGTGATGGCGCCGGCGGCGATCACGATCCAAGTCAGCCACGCCGTGGCCGGGTCGGCCGCCGCTTGCTCGCCGCCGGCGAGGAAGAGCCCCGTCTTGCCGAGGAAGCCGGAGAACGGCGGGATGCCGCCGAGGTTCAGCGCGGGGATGAAGAACAGCACGCCGAGCAGCGGCGAGGCCTTCAGCAGGCCCGCGAGCCGGTTGATGGAGGTCGCGCCGCCGAACCGCTCGATGAGACCGGTGGTGAGGAACAGGGTCGTCTGCACCGTGATGTGGTGCACGACGTAGTAGATGGTCGCCGTATAGCCGAGCTGCGAGCTGAGCGCGATGCCGAAGATCATGTAGCCGATGTGGCTCACGAGCGTGAACGAGAGCAATCGCTTGATGTCGGCCTGGGTGAGCGCGCCGAGGATGCCGATGAGCATCGTGAGCCCGCCGATCACCATGAGCAGCACCGTCACGTCACTCTCGGTGAAGATCACCGTCTCGGTGCGGATGATCGCGTAGACGCCGACCTTCGTGAGCAAGCCCGCGAACACCGCGGTGACCGGCGCGGGCGCCGTCGGATAGGAGTCGGGCAGCCAGAACGAGAGCGGGAAGACGGCCGCCTTGATACCGAAGGCGATGAGCAGCAGCAGGTGCAGCATGAGCTGCACGTCACCGGGCAGCTCGGCGAGGCGCACCGAGAGCTGCGCGATGTTCACCGTGCCGGTCGCCCCGTAGATGAGCGCGATCGCGCTCAGGAAGAACAGCGAGGAGACGAGGCTCACGATGATGTACGTGACGCCCGCCCGGATGCGCTCGCCCGTGCCGCCGAGGGTGAGCAGCACGAAGCTCGCCGACAGCAGGATCTCGAAGCCGACGTAGAGGTTGAACAGGTCGCCTGCGATGAACGCGTTGAAGACGCCCGCCGACAGGATCAGGTAGCTCGGGTGGAAGATCGACACCGGCGTCTCGCGATGCTGGTCGGCGATACCCTGCCCGACGGAGTAGACGAGCACGACGAGCAGCATGATCGCCGAGATGACGAGCATGATCGCCGACAGCCGGTCGACGACGAGGGTGATGCCCCACGGGGCATCCCACCCGCCGATGTAGACGACGGCCGGGCCGCTCGAATCGACCGAGACGAGCAGCACCGCGGCGATCACGGTCACCGCGGAGAGCACGCCGAGGCTCACCGCCATCTGGGCGCGGCGGTGGCGGCCGAGGATCAGCGCGGTGGCCGCCCCGAGCAGGGGCAGCAGCACCACGAGGGGCACGAGCACGGCGGTCACGGCGTCGCCCCCGGGTCCGTTGGTCGAGGAGCGCCCGACGCAGGAGGACGCGTCTCGAGATCGTCGCGAGCGGATGCCTCGAGCTCGAGGTCTTCGTCGGGCTCCTCATCGCTCGCATCGATGAGGTCTTGAATGGCCTGGTCGTCGGCCGCCGAACTGCGGATGAGGTCGGCCGCCTCCTCGGCGTCTTCGGCGATCTCCGCCTCGTCGTCGACGAGGTCGCCCTTCGCACCGAGCTGCGCGAGCCACCAGGACCGGTAGATCAGGGCGAGCATGAACGCCGTGATGCCGAGGTTGATGACGATGGCGGTGAGCACGAAGGCCTGGGGGAGCGGGTCGGAGATGGCCTCTGGGTCGACGCCCTCGCCGAGGATCGGCGCGAGACCCGGTGCTCCGCTCATGAGGTAGATGAGGATGTTCACGGCGTTGCCGACGAGTAGGAAGCCGATGAGCACGCGGGTGAGGCTGCGCTCGAGCATGATCGAGACGCCCGCGCCGAAGAGCACGGCCATGAGCACGACGAGGGTCAGTGAGGCGGTCATCGGCGGGCCTCCTCGGGGTTGGGCAGACGGGCGCCGTCGCTGTACTCGGCGCCGTCGGCGTACTCGACGCCCTCGTCGTGCTCGGCGAAGCCCTCGCCGTCACCGGTCGTGAATTCGCCGTCGCCGTCGTCGGCCGTCTGGCGCTCCTCCTGACGGTCGACCTCGCCGCCGAGGGAGCGCAGGATGTCGAGCACGAGGCCGACGACCACGAGGTACACGCCGATGTCGAAGAGCGTCGAGGTGCCGATCGAGATCGTGCCGAGCAGCGGAACCTCGGTCTCGAACCACGCGGATTCGAAGACCGGGCCGCCGAAGAGCAGCGAGCCCGCGGCGGTGCCGGCGGCGAGCAGCAGGCCCGTGCCGAGGAGGCGCCCGGCGTCGACCGGCGCCGCCTCGCCGAGCTCGTACCGGCCGCCGGCGAGGTAGCGGGCGACGAGGGCGAGGCCTGCGAGGAGCCCGCCGGCGAAGCCGCCGCCCGGGGCGTTGTGCCCGACGAAGAGGAGGAACACCGACACGATGATCGCGGGGTGAAACAGCAGCCGCACGAGCACCTCGATGAGGATCGAGCGGTTGCGCGGCGAGATCGTGCGGCCGGCCAGGAGCCACGTCTGCCTGGTCTCGGCGGCCTCGCCCGCGGCATCCGTCTCGCCGGCGGTGTCGGCGAGGCTCGTGCGGGGCGCGCGGATCGACCACGCGGGCTCGGGCACCGGCCGCAGCCGGTCGCGACGGTTCACGAGCCCTTCGACGTGGTCGAGGCGCGGGGCGCCGCCCGTGCGGCCCGAGACGAAGATGAGGCTTGCGACGCCCGTCGCGACCGCGACGAGCACCGATATCTCGCCGAGCGTGTCCCACGCGCGGATGTCGACGAGCATGACGTTCACGATGTTCTTGCCGTGGGCCTCGATGGCGAAGGCGGGCAGGCCCCCTGCGATGGTCGGCTCGATGCGGGCGCCGAGGGCGACGAGGCCGAGCACGCCCATGACGATGCCGGCGAGGGCGCCGATGATGCCACGCGCGACCTTGTGCACCGGCGGGTTGCGCTGGGCGATCTGCTTCGGCAGGCGACGCAGCACGAGCACGAAGACGACGAGCACGATGGTCTCGACGAGCGCCTGCGTGAGGGCGAGGTCGGGGGCGCCCGACATGCCGAAGAGCAGCACGAGCCCGTAGCCGGTGACGCTCACGAGCAGCACCGCCGTCATGCGCTGGCGCACCGTGGCTGCGGCGATCGCCGCGACCGCCATGACGAACGCGAGGAACGGCTGGGCAGGATAGTCCCAGAGCCGGATGTCGCTCGGCCACGAGGTGTTCAGGACCGACACCGTGCCGAGGCCGCCGATGAAGACCGCGACGATGATCGCGAGGTAGCCGGGCAGGCCGCGCGACTGGATCGTCGTGGTGACCGTCGCCGCGAGCCGGTCGACGACCGAGACGATGCCGAGGTAGCCGCGGGCCGAGTCGAGCACCGGCGCCACGGCGGCCTGCAGTCGGGCGACCCGCTGGCGGCCCCAGACGAGCAGCGCACCGAGGGCGAACACGACCGCCGAGATGGCGAGGGCCGGCACGAGGCCGTGCCAGAGGGCCAGGTGGTAGGCCTGGCTGCCGGGCAGCTCGTCGGCGTACGCCGCGAGCAGCGGCTCGATGAACGCGATCGTGAACGCCGCGACGATGCTGCCGGCGGCGAGCAGGCCGGGCGCCACCGCGATCGCGGGGCTCTGGGCGTGCAGCGGGCAGTCCGCGACATCCTGCTTGGAGAAGAAGGCGCCCCAGACGAAGCGCACCGAGTAGGCGACCGTCAGCACCGAGCCGGCGAACGCGGCGGTGAGGGCGACCCACGCCCAGGCGTCGCCTGCGGCGACCGCGTCGAGGAACGCCGTGAACACGGCCTCCTTCGCGACGAAGCCGAGCAGCGGCGGCACGCCGGCCATCGAAGCGGCCGCGACGATGCCGATCGTCGCGATCACGGGCATGCGCCGGCCGACGCCCGAGAGCTTGCGCCAGTCGCGGGTGCCCGCCGCATGGTCGACGATGCCGACGACGAGGAAGAGCGCCGCCTTGAAGAGGGCGTGCGCGAGCAGCAGTGCGACGCCCGCGAGTGCGGCGTCGCGGGTGCCGAAGCCCGTGACCATGACGAGGAAGCCGAGTTGGCTCACGGTGCCGTAGGCGAGCAGTAGCTTGAGGTCGTACTGGCGGAGCGCACGCCAGCCGCCGACGAGCATCGTGAGCGCACCGAGGCCGATGACGATCGGATGCCACACCTCGAGATCCGCGTAGCCGGGGGCCAAGCGGGCGACCAGGTAGACGCCCGCCTTCACCATGGCGGCGGCGTGCAGGTAGGCGCTGACGGGGGTCGGCGCGGCCATCGCGGCCGGAAGCCAGAAGTGGAACGGCACGAGCGCGCTCTTCGAGATCGCGCCGAGCAGCACGAGCGCGATCGCCCACTCGCCCGCCGCACCGGTGACGGGGTTCGCGATGAGCTCGGAGAGCGAGGTCGTGCCGCCGTTGACCGCGAGGATCACGAGGCCGACGAGCATCGCGAGCCCGCCGAACGTCGTGACGGTCAGGGCCTGCAGCGCGGCGCCACGGCTCTCTTTCCGGCCCGTGTAGTGGCCGATCAGGAGGTAGGAGAGCACGCTCGTGGCTTCCCAGAACGTGAACAGGATGAACACGTCGTCGGCCGTGACGAGGCCGAACATGACGCCCGCGAAGGCGAGGAGGAGTGCGGCGAACCGGCCGAGCGCGGGCTCGTCGTCGGCGAAGTAGTGCACGCAATAGAGCAGCACGAGGGCGCCGACGCCCGTGACGATGAGGGCGAGGAGGAGTGCGAGGGCGTCGAGCCGGAAGCTCAGCGCGATGTCGAGGGTCGGGATCCACGGCACGATCTCGACGACGGGGGTGCCGGCGAGCACACCCGGGAGCCAGGTGAGCAGCAGCACGAAGACGGCGGCCGGCAGCAACGCGATGACGGCGAACACGCGGCGCCCGAGCCACTTCGTGAGGAGCGGCGTGACGAGGGCGAGCGCACCGAACAGGGCGAGGCTGAAGATCATTCACCCTCCTTGCGCTCGCACCGTTCCGCCAGTCTATCTGTACGTCAAGTGTCTTTAGTTGATTTTATCGAACCTCGATAAAGCTTGGTAAAGGCCATAAGATCTCGTGCATGGACAGCATCAGCAACCCGTACACGCCGAATGCCGGTGCTGCCCCTGAGATCGTCGTCGGCAGGGACGATCAGCTCGATTCCTTCCGGATGTTGCTGCGGCGGCTCGAACGTGGGCGAACCGAACAGTCCATGATCATCACCGGGCTCCGGGGCGTCGGCAAGACGGTGCTGCTCGGCCAGTTCATGGACATCGCGAGCGCGGCGAAGTGGGAGGTCGTCGAGATCGAGGCGGCGAAGCACGACGACGCACGGTTCCGGCAGTCGATGTTCTCGCAACTGAAGGCCGCCCTCCTCCGGCTCTCTCCCCGCGCCCGGTGGACCGAGCGGAGCAGGCGTGCCGCTGAGGTGCTGAGCGCGTTCGCGGTGTCCGTCGATCAGCAGGGCACGTTCAGCGTGTCCTGGGACGTTCCGCCTGCTGAGGGGCTGGGTGATCACGGCGACCTGTCGATGGACCTGACCGATGTCTTCGTCGCACTCGGTGAAGCGGCCGCCGAACAGGGGCGCGGCGTCGCGCTGCTCATCGACGAGGTGCAGTTCCTCGGGCGCTCGCAACTCGAAGCGCTGATCCAGGCCGTGCACAAGACGGTGCAGCGCAAGCTCCCGATCACCTTCGTCGGCGCGGGCCTGCCGCAGATCGCCGAGCTCGCGGGCGACGCGAAGTCGTACGCCGAGCGCCTGTTCAAGTTTCCGCGAATCGGGTCGCTCTCGGGCGACGACGCCCGCAAGGCGCTCATCGAGCCCGCGCTCGTCGAGGGAGTCGTCTTCGACGAGGACGCCGTCGATCTCGCTGTCGAGATCACCCAGGGCTACCCCTACTTCATCCAGGAGCTCGGCTACCAGGTGTGGGGTGTCGCGTCCGACGATCGGGTGCACCGCGACGACGTCGAGATCGCGAGAGAAGCCTACGAGGCGAAGCTCGACGGCTCGTTCTTCAGGGTGCGGCTCGATCGCACCGCTCCGCTCCAGACTGCCTATCTGCGCGCGATGGCCGAGCTCGGTGCAGCGCCGCAGAAGGCCTCGGACGTCGCGCGGGTCATGGGGCGCGAGTCGACCCAGGTCGGCCCGACCCGCGCGGAGCTCATCGACATGGGCCTGCTCTACACGCCCGAGCACGGCTACGCCGCCTTCACCGTGCCCGACTTCGACCGGTTCATGCTGCGGGCGGTGCCCGAGCTGACCGTGCCCGAGGTGCAGAAGCGCAAGCCGCGCGAGACCCGATGACAGCCATGGCGGTGGGCCGTCATCGGGTGCACGTCGCTCCGCGAGATGCTGGCTATCCCGCTGGGACGGTGGTGGCCTGTGCCGCACCGAATCCGCACAGGCCGGTGCCCCAGGTCGCAGTGATGCTCGAGAAGGCGGTGCTTCCACCCGCGGTGGTGATCGACAGCTGTTCTCCGGCGGGGATCGATGCGGCTGGGATGTCGATCAGGACTCTGCCGTTGTCGAATGTGACCTGCGGGTGTTCGAGAGCGTCTGCACTGCAGCCCTCGGTTGATTCGCCTCCGATCGCAGCGCTTCCAGTCAGAGTGGAACTTGACGCATCACCGGACGTCGGCGCTGAGCCCGGAGTGAGCAAACCTTCGGAGGGAACCGCCGCCGGGTCCCCTGTGCCGTCGTACGTCACGGTGGCACTGATGCCGTGTTTGGCTAGTTCGGCTTTCAGGCCCTCCGAGTCGGAGAGCGCGTTGAGAACGATGTGCACGTCACCATTTCCTTCCTGTGTCACGGCGTAGGCAGGGGCGGGATCGAACACGTTGGCCGCGATGACCCCGCCTGCGATGATGAGTGCCGCGAACGCGCCCGCACCGACCATCAGCGCGCGAGTGCGCGTCTGTGGTTGCGCGTCTCGGCCGACATTCTGCTTCAGCTCTTCGAGTAGTTCGTTCTGGAATGAATCGAGTTGTTTCGACATTTCATGGTTCCTTTCGGGGTCGTTAGATTCCGCGAGACGTCGCGGGCACCGTGTTGCGCGCGCATTCGACGGTCTGCCGGAGCTTTCGCTTGGCCCGGTGCAAGCGCACGCGGGCCGCTCCGGCGCTGAGGTTGAGTGCCGAGGCCGCGTCGGTGATGCTGAGCCCGTCGAGTGCAGTGAGCTCGATCAACGCACGATCGGTTCGTGAGAGCTGACCCAGCGAATCACGGAGCTCGCGTGCTGCTGAGGCCGCGTCGAGCTGCTCTTCCAGGCGTGTGATCGCGTCGTCATGCAGTGTGCGTCGATTGGTCTCGCGTTCGGCGGCTCGCCAGCGGCGGGCGGCCCGACGCTGGGTGTCGGCGATGACCCGGTAGGCGATGCCGAACAGCCAGGCTCTGGCGCTTCCCCGATCTGGGTCGTACCGCGAGGCGGTGGTCATCGCGGCAAGGAACACGTCGGCGGTGACATCCGCCGCCGTGTGCGGGTCGCGCACTCGCCGTGCCACGAAATTCTCGACTGCGTCGAGATGAGCACGGTAGAACCACTCCAAGACTGCTCGATCACGCCCGATCATTCGAACATCCATGTCGGGCGGGACCTGGACTTCGCTATCGCACCTCGGTTCGTTGCTCACATGAGGTATTCGCTCATCGGCGCCTCAGCGTTACATTTGAATCAGCCCCAGAACGCCTGCCAATCGATCGAGCAACGAGTCCTCTGGGCACGCAGAGCGGTACGAGGTGAGTCTCTCCTACGGCCGGTACACGAGCCTTTCCAGGAAGCGCTGCCCCTCCGCATCGGGAGCATCGGGGAAGTCCGACGGCGTAGCCGCAGTACACGGTCCAGTTGACCCGCGAGTTCGTCGCTACCGATGCGCCACGACCAACAGGGCGGATCTGCCACGGTGCAGGCGATGCACCCACCTCGGCTGAACATGCAGAACGGCGGATGCCCCGCGCGCGCGAGGTATCCGCCGTTCTTCGAGGCGTCGGTTCGGCGAGCCGCTAGGCCGCCGCACCGCCGAGGTAGGCGCCCCGCACCTCTGGCAGTTCGACGAGCTCGGCCGGCGTGCCCTCGAGCACGACCCGGCCGCGCTGCATGACGACGGCGCGATCGGCGATGCCGAACGAGGCGCGCACGTTCTGCTCGACGAGCAGCACCGCCATGCCGCGCCCGCGCAGCTCGGTGAGCACCTTCATGATCTCGGCGACGACCTTCGGCGCGAGCCCGATCGACGGCTCGTCGAGCATGATCGCCTTCGGCGAGGCCATGAGACCCCGGCCGATCGCGACCATCTGCTGCTCGCCGCCCGAGAGCGTGCCCGCGGCCTGCCCGAGTCGCGGCTGCAGCCGCGGGAAGAGCTCGAGCACGGCGGCCAGATCGCCCTTGCCGCCGCGGCTCCACGCGCCGAGCGTCAGGTTGTCGCGCACCGACAGCGTCGGGAAGCACAGCCGGTTCTCGGGCACGTGGGTGAGCCCGAGCGCCGCCATCTTCTCCGTCGGCTTGCCGGTGATGTCGACGCCGTCGATCGTGACGGTTCCGGCGGTCGGACGGATCAGTCCGTTGAGGGCCCGCAGCAGGGTCGTCTTGCCGGCGCCGTTCGAGCCGACGACGGTCACGATCTCGCCCGGGGCGACCGAGAGGCTCACCTCGTGCAGGATCGCGAGCTTGCCGTAGCCCGCGTCGAGGCCTGCGACTGCGAGGGTCATGCGTGTTCCTCCAGTTCCTTCAGCTCGGCCTCGGCCTCTTCGGCATCGGTGCCGAGGTAGGCGACGATGACCGCCGGGTCGTTGCGCACCGACTCGGGATCGCCGTGCGCGATGAGCACACCGTCGTCGAGCACCGCGACCGAGTCGGCGAGCGCCATCACCTGGGCGACGTCGTGCTCGACGAGCACGATCGTGAGCCCAGCGTCGCGCAGCGCCCGCAGCAGCTGGGCGAGCAGCTCCCGCTCGCTGCCCGAGAGGCCCGCCATCGGCTCGTCGAGCAGCAGCAGGGCGGGCTCGGCGGCGAGCGCACGGCACACCTCCATCATGCGCTGACGGCCGAACGGCAGGTCGCCGGCTGCGAGGCCCGCGACGTCGCCGAGGCGCATCGAGTCGAGGATGTCGCGGGCGATCTCCTCGTGGGCGTACTGCTCGCGGCCCTGCAGCCCGAACATGCCGCGGAGGATGCCGGCCCGGCCCTTGCGGTAGCGACCCATGTAGACGTTGCCGACGACGTCGGTCGACGAGAACACCTGCAGGTTCTGGAAGGTGCGGGTGAGCCCGGCCTCCGCGCCGACGTGCGGCTTCCTCCCCTGGATCTCCTCGCCGAGGAATCGCACCGTGCCCGACGTCGGGGCGATCGCGCCCGTGATCATGTTGAAGCACGTCGTCTTGCCCGCGCCGTTCGGGCCGATGAGGCCCATGATCTGTCCGGCGGGCACGGTGAGGTTCACGCCGTCGACGGCGACCACGCCGCCGTAGCGCTTCGTGAGACCCGAGACCACGAGGATCGGTTCGCCGGCCGCGACCGGCGTCGAGACGGTCGGGATGCGAGGTGCGGATGCCGCGGCATCCGTCGCCTCGTCGAGGCTCGCGCCGGCCGGAGGCTCGCCGGGCAGGCCGCCGAACGCCCGCGTGGGCACGTCGCCCGAGCCGCCGTCGGCGGTTTCGGCGGGGGAGGGCTTGGCCGCGGCATCCGCTCGCCGCCTCGTGATCGCCGCCCACGCCGTCTTCACGACCTGGTAGAGACCGCCCGGCAGCAGGATGATCACGAGGATCAGCACGAGGCCGTAGCCGATGAGCTGCACCTCGCCCGTGGCGCCCGGGATGATCGCGGGGATCAGGTCGCGCAGCCCCTCGGAGAGGAGCTCGACGATGAACGCGCCGGCGACCGCACCCCAGACCGAGCCGAGTCCGCCGATGACGACCATCAGCAGCAGTTCGACCGAGACGTGGAACTCGGCGACCTGCGGCGAGACGATCTGCACCTGGTAGGCGTAGAAGACGCCGCCGAGGCCCGCGAAGCCCGCCGAGAGTGTGAAGACCTTCACGCGCAGGGCGTAGGTGTTCACGCCGAGCGACTCGGCCGCGAGCTCGGAGTCGTTGACCGCCGAGAGCGCCCGGCCCGCCCGCGAGCGGGTGAGGTTCAGCGCGAGCACGAGGCCGATGAGCACGAACGGCGCGACGAACCAGAAGAACAGTCCGTTGTTGTCGATCGGGATGCCGAAGACCTCGGGCCGGCCGTAGCCGTAGATGCCCGTCGTGCGGCCCGTGAACTCCCACTCGCGCACGGCGATCATGACGATGAAGCCGAGGCCGAGCGTCGCGAGTGCGAGGTAGTGACCGCGCAGGCGCAGCATCGGCAGACCCACGAGGAGCGCGGCGAGCATTGCCGCC
Source organism: Agromyces sp. Root81 (assembly GCF_001429165.1). GTDB lineage: Bacteria > Actinomycetota > Actinomycetes > Actinomycetales > Microbacteriaceae > Agromyces. The sequence goes on along the minus strand of NZ_LMIR01000002.1, from coordinate 905,158 downwards.
ACGACACCGCCGACGGCGGCCACCGGGCCGGGCATCTCGAACTTCTGCAGCAGGATCGCATGCGTGTACGCGCCGATCGCGAAGAACGCCGCCTGGCCGAGGCTCACCTGGCCGGCGAGGCCCATGAGCAGCGACAGTCCGATCGCGGGCAGCGCGAAGATCATCGAGAAGACGGCGATGTTCATCATCGACGAGCTCGCGGTGAACGGCACGATCGCGATGACCACCGCGAACGCCGCGATGCCGAGGATCGTACCGCGGTTGTTCGGCCAGAATCCGGTCTTCGACCGCATGGCGGCCTTGTTCAGGTAGGACATCTCAGACCCTCACGGCGTTCGGGCGCAGCACGAGGCCAGCCGGGCGGATGATGAGCACGATGATGAGGATGAAGAACGCGACCGCGTCCTTCCAGCCCGATGCCACGTAGCCCGCGACGTACGACTCGATGATGCCGAGCAGCAGCGCGCCGACGATCGCCGCACGGAACGAGACGAGCCCGCCCAGTACCGCGGCGACGAACCCCTTGAGGCCGAGCAGCAGGCCGCCCGACCAGATCGAGAGGTAGATCGGCGAGCTGACCACGCCCGCCGCGGCGCCGGCGAACCCGGCGATCGCGAACGCGAGCATCGAGGCGATCGCCGGCGAGATGCCGACGATGCGCGCGGCGACCGGCTGCTCGGCGCTGGCCCGCAGCGCCTTGCCCCAGCGGGTCTTCTCGTAGAAGAGCAGGATGCCGCCGCCGACGACGACGAGGGCGCCCAGCATCCAGAGCTCCTGCGAGCGGATGCTGACCCCGCCGAGGGTGAGGTCGCTGCCGGGGAAGGCCGGCAGGCGCTTCGCCTCTGCGCCCCAGATGAGGAGCATGATCGCCTGCAGCAGCGTCGAGACGCCGAGGGTCAGGATGATCGAGACGAGCGTCGTGAGGTTCTTCACGCGCGAGATGACGAGCCGCTCGATGAGCACCGAGGCGAGCGTCACCGTGACGAGCGCGATGAGGATGGCGACGGGCAGCGGCAGGCCGGCCGTGACGAGCGAGATGCTGCCAAGACCGGCCAGCGTCGCGTAGTCGCCCTGGGCGATGTTCACGACGTGCCGCACCGTGTAGGTGGCGATGAGGCCGACGGCGAGCAGGGCGTACACAGATCCCTGCGAGAGCCCTGCCACCGTCAGCTGGAGGAAGTCGGTCAACGGATGCTGCTTACTCTTCGTAGAGGGTCCAGCGGCCGCCCTCGGCGAGCGCCATGATGAGCGCGTCCGCGGTGAGGCCGGAGTGGTTCTCGGGGGTCATCGTGAAGATGCCCGAGATGCCGACGAGGTCGGTCGTCGACTCGATCGCGTCGCGGAGCGCCTCCGGCTCGGTGCCGGCGGCCTCGAGCGCCTTCGTGCCGACGAGCCACGCGTCGTAGGCGTGCCCCGCGAAGCTCGAGGGGGAGGTGCCGAACGACTCGGTGTAGTCGGCGATGAACTCGTCGATGACCGGCTTCTGGGGGTCGTCGTCGCTGAGTTCGTCGGCGACGAGCAAGCGGCCCATCGGGGCGATGACGCCGTCGGCTGCGGGGCCGGCGGCCTCGAAGAACGCGTCGTTGGCGACACCGTGCGACTGGTAGATCGGCTTGTCCACGCCGAGCTGCACGTAGGCGGCCTGCGCGAGGCCGGCCGACGGGGTGATGCCCCAGATGATGACGGCGTCGGCGTCGGCGGCGCGGATGTTCGTCATCTGCGCGGTGAAGTCGGTCGCGCTGGGCTCGAACGACTCGGTCGCGGTGAGGGTGATGCCGCGCTCTTCACCGAGCTCGGTGATGATGTCGGCGATGCCCTCGCCGAAGCCGGTGGCGTCGCGCACGAGGGCGATCTTGGTGTAGCCCTTCGACTCGGCGTCGTCGAGGATGCGCTCGAGCACGACGAGGTCGTTCTGCGCGGTCTTGAAGACCCACTCGGAGCCGTCGACGATCGCGGCGTTCGCGGCGACCGAGATGGTCGGCACCTGCGCGGCCTCGACGAGGGGGCGCATCGCGAGCGAGGGGCCGGTGCGCGAGGAGCCGATGATGAGGTCGACGTCGTCGTTCTCGATGAGCTGGGTGGTGGCCTTGGCCGCGCCGTCTTCGGTGGACTGGTTGTCCTTGATGATCAGCTCGACCTCGCGGCCGTCGATGCCGCCGTCGGCGTTCAGCTGCTCGGCGAGCATGTTGAGGGTGTTCTGCTCGGGAACGCCGAGGTTCGCGCCGACACCCGTGATGTCGAGCACGGCGCCGATCTTGATGGGGCCGTCTTCAGCGGCGGCGTCACCGCCGGAGTCGCCACCGAAGTTCGAGGCGCCGCACCCGGTGAGGGCGAGGGCGATGGATGCCGCGACCGCGGCGGGAACGAGCAGACGGCGTTGCGCACGGTGCATGGGTGAACTCTCCTTTGAGCCCTCACGGGTTCTCGTCTTTGAGTAGGGGGATTCATGACCGAACATTCGGTCACTATTTCAACTCCCTCGAAGATACGGTGCGCGACGAGGCGTTGGCAAGCGGTCGTGATGCAACGGAGACACGGATGTTGCGTGCAGATTGTCTGCTCCGACCACCTCGACCGTGCGCGCAGCGAGCGTTTCGCCCTCGGGGGCGGGGCAGGATGGAGTCATGCCGATCCTCATCACCGCCGACGACCTCGCCGCACGCCTCGCCTCGGGAGAGCGCACCGTCGTGCTCGACGTGCGCTGGTCGCTCGCCGAACCCGACGGAACCGAGGCGTATCGCGCCGGGCACGTTCCGGGCGCCGTCTACGTCGACCTCGACCACGAGCTCGCCGATCACGACGTGGCCGGGCAGGGCCGGCACCCGCTGCCGACGGAGGCGGCCTTCACCCGGGCGATGCAGCGGTGGGGCGTCTGCGACGGTGACACCGTCGTCGTGATGGACGACCTCGGCAACCAGTCCTCCGCACGGGCATGGTGGCTGCTGCGGCATGCCGGGGTCGCCGACGCGCGGATGCTCGACGGCGGGCTCACGGCATGGCGGGGCGCGGGGCATCCGCTCGAGACCGGCGACGTCGTGCGGGAATCCGGTGACGCCGCCGCGCACTTCGGCTCGATGCCCGTGATCGACATCGACGAAGCCGCCGCGTTCCCCGATGCCGGAGTGCTGCTCGACGCCCGCGGCGCGCCGCGCTACCGCGGCGAGGTCGAGCCCATCGACCCGCGCGCAGGGCACATCCCCGGTGCACGTTCGGCGCCGAGCAGCGAGAACCTCGACGCCGGCGGCCGGTTCAAGTCGGCCGAAGCGCTGCGCGAGCACTTCGCCGCCGTCGGCGTCACCGGGGGAGCGCCCGTCGCCGCGTACTGCGGATCCGGCGTCACGGCGGCGCACGAGGTCGCGGCCCTCGCGATCGCGGGCATCGATGCGGCGCTCTATCCCGGTTCGTGGAGCCAGTGGTCGAACGACGACTCCCGCGCGGTCGCGGTCGGGCCCGACGCCGGCTGACCTGCCCGGCCACGCTCCCGCTCCAGCTCTCGGGTCACGCGTGAGGCACGGGGATTCCCCCCGCACGGAGCTTGGCCTCGGTGAGGGCGGTCAACCGGGTCGAGATCGGCGCCTGGTCCTCGCCGTGGGTGTTGATCAGCGCGTACTTGGCCGAGGCGTCGATCCAGGCGCGCATGATGTCGGGATCCCCGGCTCGACCCGAAGAAGGCCGCGACGGCGTTTCTGACGCGGCTTGTGCAGGTTCCTGGCTGGACGACGCGCTCAATGGCGGGTCGCCAGATCGGGGCACCAACCCTCCGAGGGTTGGGATTGATCCTTGGCAGCTGCCAATGCAGCCGCGATCTCGGGCCGCCGGCGAGCCGTGGCAACCACGAGACCGAACCCCAACGCGATGGGGATGGTGTACGGCGACCCAGTGAACGTTTCCGTGCGCATGGGTACCGCGGAATCGACGCGATCCCACTCCACCGCAAGCCACCCCGCTACCAGGGCGCCTGCCGCTGCGGCCTCCAAGACTGGTCGTACCCAACGCGTTGTTCGCATCCCGCAAAGCTACGTCAGACACCGGGCGCGGCATGACTGGCTAGCCCGGCATCCTCCCAAAGTAGGAGAAGAAGTCCCCCGGCTAGGAGCGATTGGTCGAGCCCGCAACAACCCAGTAGCGGATCCGCTTGCGGAACTTGCGCCGCGTAGACCGACCGGCGACGCACCGAACCGCATCCGTGAACGAGCCCTCGAGACATGGATGAACGACCATCGGATGGCGCGGAGCTCCCAACTGCTGGGATCGTCAGATCTTGATCTGCCGACCTAGTACAACTTTGTGCTATGGTCGCAGCACATGCTCCAACGAGTTGGGCGTGTCCGACATCGTCTGGAAGGCCAAACTCTTGCTGATTCCCCGCATCTTCTACCAGCTGTTGTCTCCGGTCGCGGCTCCGGTCATATTCGGGTTGGTCTTCTACGCGTTGTCGTGGGTGTACCCGCGTAGGATCGTCTCCCTTCCCGGGTCGAGTTGGCGCGCGCCGCGGCTAGCGTGGGTCGCCATCGCGGGTGCACTCCTGATCTTCGTTGTCGCTTGCGTTGCGGCCGCGACCACACCACCGGACACCAGCGGTGTCGAAGGTGGGTGGCGACGCTCCGCCCCGCTTCTGGCGGCGACGCTCGTTGTGGCCGTCGCCGCGATCGTTCTCCGCGGCGAGCCGCGGCCGGCACCGGATTCCGCTGCTATCGCTCCGCGCCGAGCGTGGTACACCTTCACCATTCAGCCGCTGCTCTGGGTAAGCGGAATCATCGCCTCGCTGCTAGCACTGACAGCCCTGTGGCAGACGGTGATCGCAACGACGGCGCCGAAGGACGGACGTTTCTTGGGAAACGTCCCGGCGTACTCGGAGCTTCCGGTCTACATGATCTTCAACGGCGGATACGGCTACATTGCTGGTGTCGGCTGGCCCAACTACCTCGCGACCTTTATCGCTCTCGCCGCCGCCATCGCCGTGTTCGTCACCGCCCTCCGGGCCGACGCGAATCGACCCGTTGCCACCTACCCCTTCACAGCCCAAGTCCGAACAGAGCGCGAGCGCACAGCACGGCTGTTCACCTTGCTCCTACTCGGCGGCCTGATCATCACCTTGGGTGCCGTCTGGACCCACGCCGGCTCGATCGGACAGATGCAGATCGCCATTGACGACAATTACATCTCGAAGGACCGCCTCGTCGCTTTCGGTGGCAGCTACGACATGATCGCGTTTCCCTTGAACTTCGGCGGGCGCCTAGTTCAAGGCATCGGCGCTGCGCTGCTTCTCCGGATCGCCACAGATACGGCACGGTCAGTCTCCGAGCTCCGCATACAGCAGTCCCGCGGAGCTACGGACGGGGTCGAGAGCTTGGCGGGAGCGAGCCATTGACCAATACTTCGATTCGCACCGCGGAGGACATCGCCCAACTTTTCCGCGGCGCGATCCAAACCGGACAGCTCGGCGACGGAGAACGGCTGCCTACCGTGCGCCAGACGGCACGCGACTTCAATGTGGCCCAGGCCACAGCCGCGAAAGCCTACAAAACGATCGAGCACGAAGGCCTCGTCGTGACCCGGACCGCGGCTGGAACCCGAGTGGCGCCGGGAGCATCACGAGCGCCGCAACTCGTCGTTGAGCGCGCGCGCTCACTAGCCGAAGCTGCAGACGCGGCCGGGGTGTCGCTCGAGGACACCATCGCCATCGTCAAATCCGTGTGGCGTATGGATGAGGCACCAGCCACCCCGGACGGGCTCGTGCCGACCACTTGGCAAGCGTCGACGCGATCTAAAAACACTCAAGGCCCCGGGGAACCCAGACCGGCGTCGCGAGCCACAACAGCCAGCACAGGGGGAGCACAATGACTGAGCCGCAACCATCCACCGATCGCCACCCATCACCGCTCATCAGCTCGATCGAGCAATACCCATCGACCGAGCCCATCGACATGGCATCACTCCTCGCCTCCTACAACGCAACCTGAACTTCGACCGCGCGCGGGCAACTCGCGAACACGTCGAATGGTGCCAACGTGGGGGGACGACGGCATGCACTACTGGGAAGCCCGTCCATCACGGTGAGCGGACGGGCTTTTCGGAATCGAAGGGTTTGACCCGATCCGAGGGATGCCCGCGGTGTCCTCGACCGGCACCATTCCGATCCATTTCGCGTTCGAGATGATGGAGTTCGTTGTGCTCATGTCGTCAGCGTGCACCATGACCCAAGGTCAAGGTCAACACACGTCATCGACACGTCCTACTCCGGGCGCCGGCCGATCGCGATGAGCGTCGTCACGTCGATCGACGGCACCCCGCGGGAGTCGATCGCCGCCAGGAAGCGCCGCCGCACCTTCTCGACCGCGGGCGCGCCGAGACCGCCGAGCATGAAGCGCAGCGCGGTGCCCTCCACGAGACCCCACGAGAGCTCGGGCGTCAGCTCGAGATGTCGCTGAACCGCGTGCGCGCGCACACCGATGAGGCCGAGTCCCGTGAGCCATTGCGCGAGGCTTCCGGAGGTGTCGATCGACTCGAGTCCCGCTGCACGGGGCACGGCGGCATCGAGTGACGCGCCGCCGTCGGGCAGCGCATCGGCGAGCAGCTCGGGCAGCGGCTCGAACGCGCCCCGCGCCCATACTGTGATGGCGACCCGGCCGCCGGGTCGCGCGCGCTCGATCAGGTGACGCGTGCCCGCATCGACGTCGGGGAAGTGGAAGACGCCGAGCACGCACTGCACCAGGTCGTAGTCCGTGGGCTCCCAGCTCGTGACGTCGGCGACGTGCAACCGGAGCTGCGGCATCCGCTCGCCCGCTCGCTCGCGCGCCGCATCGACGAGCGGTTCGGCGAAGTCGACCGCGTCGACGACCCCGCCCGGGCCGACGAGCTCGGCCGTCGGCAACGCCGAGGCGCCGTCGCCGCAGCAGGCGTCGAGCACCGTCTCGTCGAACCGCGGGTGCGCGCGGGCCACCGCCGCGGTCGAGATCGGATCCCACAGCACGTCGTCGAGCTCGATGGACGCCGCGGCCGCAGCCGCGAATCCTCCAGCGAGATCAGGTTCCCCCAACTTGTCCCCCATTCGCCCATTGTGGCCCTGATCGGCCACGATCGGGCGGATTCGCACCGCGAGAGACGGGGTGTGGCGCAGTGTCGTCGCGCCACGATCGGGCGGATTCGCACCGCGAGAGACGGGGTGTGGCGCAGCGTCGTCGCGCCGCAATCGGGCGGATTCGTACCGCGAGAGACGGGGTGTGGCGCAGCGTCGGCGCGGCGCATCCGCGCGCAGATCGTGCGGATTCCGTGACCAACGACTCAGGAAATGGAAAGCCGAACAGTGCAGACTGGATGAATTCCACCCCCGATCGAATCGAGTCGTCCTCCCATGAACCGTGCCATGCGCCGTGCCGCGCCGATCGCGCTCGCCTCCGCGACAGCCCTGCTCCTCGCCGGTTGCGCCGGCAGCCCAGAGCCCGAGGCGGCGAAGACGCCCGAAGCCGCGGCATGCATGGAGGTCGAGGCCGGCGAGCTCAGCGACGGCGTGAAGGTCGAGGGCGAATTCGCAGGAACGCCGACCGCCACGTTCACCACCCCGCTCGCGTCCGATGAACTCGAGCGCAGCATCGCCATCGAGGGCGACGGCGACGAGACCGAGTCCGGCGACCCGATGAACGTCGTCGTCACCGCGTTCTCGGGCACGAGCGGCGAGACGCTCTTCTCGCAGCCGACCACGATCAAGGTCGGCGACGACCAGGTCTTCGAATCGTTCCTCGCCGGCATCGACTGCGTGCCCGTCGGCTCCCGCACCGTGACCGTCGCCCCCGCGTCGACGCTCTACGGCGACACCGGCAACGAGACGATCGGCGTCGCCGCCGGCGAGACGGTCGTCATCGTCATCGACGTCGTCGAGGTGCAGGAGCCCCTGGAGCCCGCCAAGTGGACCGAGAACGTTCCCGAGGTGAAGTTCGGCGCCGAGGGCGAGCCGCCCACGGTCACCCTGCCCGACACGGAGCCGTCGACCGAGCTCGAGATGAAGATCCTCGAAGAGGGCGACGGCGCCGAGGTGCAGGCCGGTGACAGCGTCAGCGTCCAGTACCAGGGCATCAGCTGGACGACCGGCGAGATCTTCGATCAGAGCTACACCCGCGGCTCCGCGTCGACGTTCCCGACCGACGGCGTCATCCAGGGCTTCGGCGCTGCGCTCGTCGGCCAGAAGGTCGGAACCAAGCTCATCGTGACGATCCCGCCGCAGTACGCCTACGGCACGGATGCCGCGGCGCACGAGCTCGGCGGGCAGACGCTCGTCTTCCTCGTCGAGATCGAGGGCACCGAGGCCGCGAAGTAGTCTCCTCGCAGCACGAAGGGCCGGACGGGAGACCGTCCGGCCCTTCGTCGTTCAGCGGCCCCAGGTCAGCCAGGCGATGACGATGCTCGCCGCGAGGAAGCACGCCACGAACACCGTGTCGCGCAGCCGCCACGGCGAGAAGTGCCGCTCGGTACGGGTGCGGTGCGCGCCGAAGGCGCGGGCGTCCATCGCGAGGGCGACGCGCTCGGCGTGCCGGATCGCCGAGGCGAGCAGCGGCACGATGTAGCCGAGCGCACGTTGCACGGCCGCGACCGGCCCGCGCCCGATATCCGTGCCGCGCACCCGATGCGCGGCCCTGATGATCTCGAGCTCGTGGCCGAAGCGGGGCACGAAGCGCAGCGCCGCGAGCGCGGTGTAGCCGAGGCGGTACGGCACGCGCAGGTTCTGCACCATCGAGCGCACGAACTCGGGGCCGGTCGAGGTGACGCCCGCGATGAGCGAGAGCAGCAGGATCGCGAGGATGCGGAGGCCGGTCGCGAATCCGACGAGGTAGGCGGCGAGCGTGAAGTCCCAGCCGCCGATCGAGACGAGCGTGACGGATGCCGCAGGGTGGCCGGCCACGCTCGACGGGTCGATCCACACGCCGAACGTGACGCCGAGCACGAGCGCGGCGACCGGCGTGCCGATGAGCAGTGCGGCGACGGCGCGCCCCGACAGCCGCGCGCCGATGAGCAGCACGGCCGCCGCGAAGACGACGAACGCGAGCGGCAGCGCGATGCCCCGGCTGAACATGACGATGACCATGACCGGCAGCGGCGCGGCGAGCTTGGCCAGCGGGTTCAGCGCGTACAGGAAGCGCGAGGGCCGCCGGGCGCGGTGCTCGGCGAACGGATCGAGGGCGGCGGATGCCGCGTGCGGCCCGCCCCCGTCGGTCGGCGTCGCCGGCAGCTCGGGCGTGACCGCGCCGCTCTCGCCTGCCGCGATCACGATGCGCCCTTCGAGGAGACGGGCAGCTGCGACATCCGCGTGATCGAATGCCAGGCGGGGTGCCGCTCGAGACCGCGGGTCGCGCGGGCGAGCGGCGGATGGCGCAGCCCGGCCTGCTCGACGAGGGGGCCGGCGAGCACCTCGGCGGTCGGGCCGATGCCGAGGAGCCGCCCGCTGTCCATGACGGCGATGTGGCTCGCGTAGTCGGCGACGAGCTGCAGGTCGTGCGTGACGACGAGCACGGTGGTGCCGTCGTCGTTGAGACCGCGCAGCATGTCGAGCAGCTCGGAGGCGCGGGCGCGGTCCTGCCCGAACGTCGGCTCGTCGAGGGCGAGCACGGGTGCACCGGCGATGAGCGCGGTGCCGACGGAGAGGCGGCGCTTCTGCCCGCCCGAGAGCAGGAACGGGTGCTGGTCGCGCAGCGCCTCGAGGCCGAAGCGGTGCAGCATGGCCTCGACCCGCGGCGCGGCATCGGCCTCCGAGACGCCCTGCAGTCGCAGGCCCTGGGCGAGCTCCTCCGCCACCGTCGGGGCGATGAACTGGTGCTCGGGGTTCTGGAAGACGAAGCCGATGCGCTGGGCGCGCTCGCGGGAGGGGCAGCGCGCCGGGTCGACCCCGAGCACGTCGACCGTGCCGCGGGGCGCGGGGATCACGCCGGCGAGGGCCTGCAGCAGTGAGGTCTTGCCTGCGCCATTCGTGCCGACGATCGCGAGGAAGTCGCCCGCCGTGACGTCGAGGTCGACGCCCTCGACGACGATCGGCCCCCGCCGCCCGCCGCGGCGCACGGAGAGGTCGCGGGCCCGGATGGCGGTCTCGCCGATGACGGCGATCGCGCCGGTCGCGGGACTGATCGCGATCGCGGTCTCGCCGATGACGGCGATCGCGCCGGTCGCGGGACTGATCGCGATCGCGGTCTCGCCGATGACGGCGATCGCGCCGGTCGCCCCGGTCGCGAGGCCGGTCGCGAGGGTCGGCCGAGGAGACAGGGCGGTCGAGCGCACGGGCGACGAATCGCTGAGCGGGGCGGGGAGCGACGGCAATGCGTCGAGGGCCGCGGCGAGCTCCGACGGGGTGAGGGGGAGCGGGTCGAGCACGACGCCGGCGTCGCGCAGTCGCATCGCCGCGAGCGTCGAGACGGGCAGCCAGACCCCGAGGGCGACGAGCTCGTCGGCGCGCTCGCGCAGGACCTCGCGCGCCGGGCCGTCGATCACGAGGCGCCCGCCGGCGTCGAGCACGATCACCCGGTCGACGAGGTCGACGGCCGCGTCGAGGTTGTGCTCGACGAGCACGACCGCGTGGTCGCGTTCACTCGCGAGCTCGCGCAGCACGGCGTAGACCTCGTCGATTCCGGCGGGGTCGAGGTTCGCCGTCGGCTCGTCGAGCACGAGCACCGGGGCGGCCATCGCGAGCGCGCACGCGACGGCGAGGCGCTGGCGCCCCCCGCCCGAGAGCGTGTCGGGGTTCTCCGCACGGCGGTCCCAGAGGCCGACGAGCTTCAGCGCACGTTCGGCACGTTCGAGCACCTCGGATGCCTCGACGAGCTGGTTCTCGGGTGCGAAGCACACCTCGTCGAGCACCGTGCCGGTGACGATCTGCGCATCGGGATCCTGGAAGACCATCGCGACGTGCTCGCTCAGCACGCCGACGGGGTGCTCGCTCGTGTCGAGTCCGGCCACGCGCACCGTGCCCTCGAGGGCCGCCGGCACGGCGTGCGGCACGAGCCCGTCGAGCGCGAGCGTGAGCGTCGACTTGCCGCACCCGCTCGGGCCGAGGATCAGCACGACCTCGCCGCGGGCGACCTCGAACGACACGTCGACGGGGGTCGCGAGCTCGGCGCCCTCGTGGCGGATGCTCACGCGGTCGAGATCGAGGAGTGGTGCTGAGGGCATGGCTGGGCCTGGCCGGGATGATCGTGGTCGGACGGCCCGCGACGCGGCATCCGTAGTGCTTAGGACAGCCTAACCAAGCATGCTGCACGTTCCCATTCGGTCCTGGTTCGCTGCCGCGGCGGAGCAATGCCGTGCAGGCGGGAATTCCCCGGTCAGCTCCGATGTTGTATCAGTGTTCGGGTGTGGAAGTCACCGCACCGGAAGGAGGAGAACGTGGGCATCAGTTACGTCGAGTTCGAGGACGAAGCCGGGATCCTGCGTCGCTACCGCAAGCACGTGAACGGCCGGGGCCTCGTGGCCACGACCGCCAAGGTCGACCCGACCGCGTTCGTCGACCCGACGGCCTACGTCGACTCGGGTGCCGAAGTGCAGCGCGGCGCCCAGATCGGCCCGGGCGGCTGGGTCGAGGGCGAGGCGATCGTCGCTGAGCGCGCCGTCGTCGGCGTCAACGCGCACGTCGGCCGCCGTGCCGTCGTCGGACGCAACGCCGTCATCGGCCCCTACGCGACCATCGGTCGCGACGCGAAGGTGCAGAACGGCGCTCGCGTGCCGCGCGAACTCACGATCGCCGACGGCGACGAGTACCGCGCCTCGGGCGACGACCTGCGCCGGCTGGGCCTCGCGGCCTGAGCGCCGCGGTTCGAGCGCTGCGGCCTGAGCGCCGCGGTTCGAGCGCTGCGGCCTGAGCGCCGCAGCCCGAACGCCCGGCCGGCAGCACCGGCCGGGCGTCCGTATGCCTACTGGCGCGCCATCGCGACCCGCAGCCGCTCCTCGGGATCGATGAAGTGGTCGTGGTCGTCGACGCCGGCGTCGATCTGCACCCAGCCGATCCGGCCCGTGAACCGGCTCGACTGCGGCGTGTAGTCGGGGCTCACGGCCGTGCCCGATTCGTACCCGACGTCCGTCGTCTCGTCGGCCGAGAAGATCATCGGCTGCGTCGCACCGACCCGGCCCGAGCCCACGGCCTCGCCGTCGTAGTAGAGCGTGACGTCGCCGCCCCTGGCGAGCCCGCCGCCGTCGTAGGCGAACTCCACGCGAACCTGGTGCTTCCCGGACGGAATCGGCCGCTCGGCGGTCGTGGCGAACTCCTGGATGCCGAGCACGTTGTAGACGAACTTCGCCGCGCCGCCCGATGCGTAGAGGCTCCAGCCTCCGAAGCGACCGCCCTGCGCGATGATCACGCCGTTCGCCCCGCCGTCGGGCACCTCGACCTCGGCCGTCACCGAGAACGACTTGTTCTTGATGCTGATCACGCTGTTCTCCGACAGCCGGCCCATGCCCGGATAGAGCAGCTGGCTGTTGCCGTGCACGAGGGTCGGCCGGCCCGCGAGCTCGGCGTTGAGGCGGTCGCCCGTGCGGTCGTCGATCGGCAGCACGTTGTACTTCACGGCCTCGATCAGCCAGAGGCGCTGCAGCTCGTGCAGCCGGTCGGGCTGCTCGGCCGAGAGGTCGCGGGCCTGACTGAAGTCGACCGAGCCGTCGTAGAGCTCCCAGACGTCGTCGTCGAACGCCGGCACGGTGCCGCCGACGAGCTCCCACGGCGTGCGGTGCTTCGTCACGGCGCTCCAGCCCTTGAAGTAGATGCCGCGGTTGCCGAACATCTCGAAGTACTGCAGCTCGTGGCGCTCCGGGGCATCCGGCTCGCGGAAGCTGTAGAGCATCGACGTGCCCTCCATCGGCGACTGCTGCACGCCGTTGACCATGGTCGGCTCCGGCAGGCCGGCGGCCTCGAGCACGGTCGGCGCGACGTCGATGCAGTGCGTGAACTGGCTGCGCAGGCCGCCCTGCTCGTCGATGCCGTTCGGCCAGTGCACGATCGTGCCGTTGCGGGTGCCGCCCCAGTGCGAGGCGACCTGCTTGGTCCACTGGAACGGGGCGTTCATCGACCACGCCCAGCCGACCGCGTAGTGGTTGTACGAGCTCGGCGAGCCGAACTCGTCGACCTTCGAGCGCATGAACTCCGGCGTCTCGAGGGCGGCCATGCCGTTGAAGTTCGCCATCTCGTTGAACGCGCCGTTGAGGGTGCCTTCAGCGGATGCCCCGTTGTCGCCGATGATGTAGTAGATCAGCGTATTCTCGAGCACGCCGAGGTCGTCGATCGCGTCGATCACCCGGCCGACGTGATGATCGGTGTGCTCGAGGAACCCCGCGTAGACCTCCATCTCGCGTTCGAGCACGGGCTTCAGCTGTTCAGGCATGTCGTCCCACGCCGGGATTTCGGCGTGCCGCGGCGTCAGCTCGGCATCGGCGGGAATCACACCGAGCTCCTTCTGGCGCGCGAACGTCTTCTCGCGCTGCACGTCCCACCCCTCGGCGAACCGGCCCGCGTACTTGTCGGCCCATTCCTTGGGCACGTGATGCGGTGCGTGCGTGGCGCCCGGCGCGAAGTACACGAAGAACGGCTTGTCGGGCATGAGCGACTTCTGCGAGCGGATCCAGCTCACCGCGTGATCGGCGAGGTCCTCGGTGAGGTGGTAGCCCTCCTCAGCCGTCGCCGGCGGCTCGACCGGGGTGGTGCCCTCGTAGAGCGCCGGCTCCCACTGGTTGTTCTCGCCCCCGATGAAGCCGTAGAAGGTCTCGAAGCCGCCGCCCGCCGAGGGCCATGCGTCGAACGGGCCCATCGGCGAGGACTGCCAGACGGGCACCTCGTGGCACTTGCCGAACTGCGCGGTGGAGTAGCCGTTGAGCTTCAGCGTCATCGCGAGCGGCGCCTTCGTGTTCGGCCGCAGCGAGCTGTTGCCCGGGGCCGAGGTGGCGGTCTCGGTGATGCTGCCCATGCCGACCGAGTGGTGGTTGCGGCCGGTGAGCATCGCCTGCCGGGTGGGGGCGCACAGGGCGGTCGTGTGGAAGCGGTTGTACTTCAGTCCGCTCGCGGCGAGCCGCTCGGCGTTCGGCGTCGCGCACGGTCCGCCGAAGGCGCTCGACGCCCCGAAGCCGACATCGTCGAGGAGGATGACGAGCACGTTGGGTGCGCCGTCGGGCGGCATCAGCGGTTCGATCGGCGGGTACGCGGTGTTCGGATCCTTCGCGTCGTAGGTCGTGAGCCCGGGCGCCGGCCGATCGGGGATCGGCAGCATCGTGCGGGCGTGGCGATCTGGCTTCATGACTTCCCCCATGTCGTGCGGATACGGCTTCCATCGACATCGCGGCCGCGGGCGGGCGAGAGTGACGACCGGGTCACCGTACCGAAGGCCGTGCGGCGCCGAATCATCCAGATCGCGTGATGCGAGCGTCGCCCAGCTCGACGACCCTGAGGCTGACGGCAGACGCGACGGAGTCGTTCGAGCGACCTCCGCCGCCGATCTCGGGAAGGGGAGCGGCCATGTCCTTCTGGGACTACATGACGTGGTTCTTCTGGTTGTACGTCGGAATCACGTGCCTGTTCATCTTCTTCGTGCTGATCCTCGACATCTTCCGCGACGGCACGTTGACCGGGTGGGCGAAGGCGCTCTGGGTCGTCTTCCTCATCGCCCTGCCGTTCGTCGGCTCGATCGTCTACCTGATCACGCGGGGCGGCGGCATGGCCGCGCGCCGCGGCGGAGATCAGGGGATGGTCGCCTGAGGGGAACCGGGCGACCGGGGAACGGCAGCGGTGCCGAGGCGCCGCTGCCGCTCGCTGCGGGTCAGCCGGCCGCGGGCAGCTCGGCGGCGAGCAGCTCGTTCGCGAGCAGCTCGAGCGTCTGCTCCCGACCCGGCGTCGTGTCGTTCGCCTCGGACTCGTAGGAGCCGCCGATCGGCGCCAGCATGATCTCGTCGATGCCGTGTCGGGCGGCGAGGGTGCGCAGCTCGGCCGCGGCGGTCGCGGGGTCGGCGATGACCCAGCGCTGCTCCATGGCGGCGATCAGCTCGTCGCCGACCGAGTCGGTGGGGGCGGCGAGGGCCTCCTCGACCGTCTCGAGCGGCCGCATGGGCCGGTTGGTGCGCAGGCGCGCCATCGAGTGCATCTGCGGCAGCGCACGGGCGCGCGCCTCCTCGGCCGTGGGCGCGACCGAGGCGTTCACGGTGAGGAAGGTCTCCGGCACGGGGTGCGCCTCGCTCGGCTGGTACTCGGTGCGGTAGAGCTCGAGCGCCCGCTCGAGGCCCTCGCCCGAGAAGTGGTTGGCGAAGACGTACGGCAGGCCGAGCGATGCGGCGAGCTTGGCCGAGTAGTCGCTCGATCCGAGGAGCCAGAGCGTCGGGACATCCGTCGCTGCCGGCGTCGCCGTGATCGCGTACTCGCGCCCGCTCGTGAGGCGGAGCGAGGCGCCGTCGGGGGAGAGGAGCGACAGGATGTCGGCGATGTGATCGGGGAACCGGTCGACGTCGGCCGTCGGCCCCGAGATGCGCAGCAACTGGGTGATGACGGGATCGCTGCCAGGTGCTCGCCCGATGCCGAGGTCGATGCGGCCCGGCGCGAACGCCTCGAGCGCCGCGAACTGCTCGGCCACGACGAGCGGGGCGTGGTTCGGCAGCATGACGCCGCCCGAGCCGACCCTGATGCGCTCGGTCTTCGCCGCGATCGCCGCGATCAGCACCGGCGGCGTCGTCGAGGCGACGGACGGCATGTTGTGGTGCTCGGCGAACCAGTAGCGGGTGAATCCGAGCCGGTCGGCGAGCCGGGCCAGGCGAACGGATGCCGCGAGCGCACCCGCGCTCGTCTGGCCGGTGCGCACCGGGATGAGGTCGAGCACGGAGAGGCGGGGTGAAGAAGTCATCCCTCACGGCAACCGGCGCGCGTCGCGGGGTATTCCGTGGTCGCGGGCGGTGCGATCCGGGCCTGCCGGCTCGCGGTCGGCAAGCCGTTCCGCGGACGCGACTCGGGTCCATGGAGGGGTGGGGCTGCCACTGAGGCGATCGGAGGGGAGCCCCTGACGTGGCGGAGCCCGCCCCGTCGTTGGATGGGGTCTCGTTGCGAGCGCCGCCTGAGACCAGTGCGGCCGTCGGAGCGCCGCCCCGAGGGGCGCGCATGGGCCCGCGACGATCCCGAAAGGAAGCATCCGTGAACACCCCCGTGCCGTCGGCCACCGCGACCGACCCCACCACGCTCTCGCTGCGCGAGGCGCTCGCATTCCTCGACGACCGCATCGCCGGTCGCGTGCTGATCCCCGGCGACCCGGGCTGGGACGAGGCCCGCTCCGCCTGGAACCTCGCCATCGACCAGCGCCCCGCCGCGGTCGTCATCGCGGCGGACGCCGCCGACGTCGCGCGCACCGTGCGCACCGCGAAGGGGCTCGGCCTCGCCGTCGCCCCGCAGGCCACCGGCCACAACGCCGGTCCGCTCGCCGCGCGCGACGGTCTCGCCGACGCGATCCTGCTGCGCACCCACGAGCTCCGCGGCGTCGAGGTCGACGCCGAGTCGCGCATCGCACGAGTGGAGGCGGGCGCCCAGTGGGGAGACGTCGTCGCCGCCGTCGCACCGCTCGGACTCACCGCGCTCGCCGGTTCCTCCCATGACGTCGGCGTCGTCGGGTACACGCTCGGCGGCGGCATCAGCTGGCTCGCCCGCTCCCACGGCGTCGCCGCCAACCATGTCGTCGCGATCGACGTCGTCACCGCCGACGGCATGGCGCGTCGGGTCGACGCCGAGCACGACGCCGAGCTGTTCTGGGCGCTTCGCGGCGGCGGCGGCGACTTCGGCGTCGTCACGGCCCTCGAGTTCCGCCTCTTCGACGTGCCCGCGCTGAGCGCCGGCATGCTGCTCTGGTCGATCGAACGCACCGCCGACGTGATGGCGGCGTGGTCGGCATGGACGGCGGATCTCCCCGCATCCGTCACTTCGCTCGTTCGCGCACTGCGCCTGCCGCCGATGCCCGAACTGCCGCCCTTCCTCTCCGGGCGCTCGCTCGTGGTCGTCGAGGTCGCCATGCAGGAGGACCCGGCCCGCGTCGACGAGCTGCTCGCGCCGCTCCGCGCCCTGGCGCCGGAGGTCGACACCGTGCACCCGCAGAACTCGGACGAGCTGCTGCAGCTGCACATGGACCCACCGCAGCCGACCCCGGGGTACGGCGACGGCATGCTCCTCGCCGAGCTGCCGCCCGCCGCGATCCGCGCCTTCGTCGATGAGGCGGGCCCGGATTCCTCGTCGGCGCTGCTCTCCGCCGAGATCCGCCACCTCGGGGCCATGATGCGGCCGGGCGTCGCGCGCGCCGCGGCATCCGCTCAGGGCAGGCCGGAACCCGGCGTCACCGCGGGGATCGACGCCGGCTACCTCGTGTTCGGGGTCGGCATCGCGATGCCGGGCAATGCCGACGCGCTCGCCGAGTCGCTCGGCCGCCTGCTCGCGCGCGTCGAGCCGTGGCGTGCCGGCACCGACTACCTGAACTTCGCCGAACACAGCCGCCTTCCGGAGCGCTTCTTCGGCGACGACCTCGAGCGGCTGCGCGCGGTCAAGCAGGCCGTCGACCCGACCAAGGTGATCCGTTCGAACCACCCGGTCGGTTGAGTGGGGGACTGTCGCTCGTGCCCCGGCCTTCATAGGCTGGAGTACGAGCGACATCGTCGTCGCACGACCTGGGGGAGGAACGATGACCGTTCATTACCAATTGCCCACCGCAGCCGACTTCACCGCGCTCGCCGGGGCCCATCACCCGTCGATCACCATCTACGCCTCGACCTCGCCGGTCGTGAGCGAACGGGAGCGCGCCGAGGTCGCCGTGAAGAGCTCGTTCGACGAGGCGATCGAACAGGTGAAGGCGTCGGGCGCTCCGAGCGCCGAGCTCGAGGCGCTGCGCCGCGAGCGCGACGCCGTGATCGGCGATCAGCAGATCTGGGCCGGCCTCGCCCGGTCGATCGCGATCTTCGTCGCCCCGGGGTTCAACGAGGTCTTCGTGCTGCCCAACCGTCTCGACGACGCCGTGCACGTCGGCTCGCACTTCACCCTCGGCCAGCTGCTGCGGGCGCCGAGCCAGGATCAGGAGGCGTTCGCGATCACCCTGTCCGCAAACGAATGGTCGCTGTGGCACGCGACGCCGACCGATCGTGCGGTGCGCCTCGACGTCGACGAGTCGCATGACAAGAGCCTCGACGACGCGATCAACCGCGACCCCGAGAACGACGACAAGCCGCGCGGCGGCAAGCACGGCGACCGCGGCGTGAGCGGCGACGAGCGACGCAAGGCCTTCTCCGAGCTCTACGCGAAGCGCGTCGCCGACGCCACCCGCCACGAGCTCATGCAGCGCGACCCCGACGACCACGTGCCGCTCTTCGTCTTCGCGGCCGAGCCGATGCTCAGCCTCTTCATCGACCGCATCCGCAACGGGCGGCGCATCGTCGCCGTGCCCGGGGCGCCCGACCGGCTCGGTGCCGCCGAGATCGACGTGGCGCTGCGCGTGCAGCTCGGCAGGCTGAACGTCGCCGAGGCCGACGGTGCGCTTCGAGAGCTCACCGAGGGCACGGCCGGGCGCGTCGAGCGCGACCTCGCTGCGATCGCCCGGGAGGCGGCCGACGGCGCCGTCGAGGTGTTCTGGTTCGACTTCACGACCTCCGTGAACGGCACGCTCGACCGTGAGTCGGGTGCCATCGAGTTCGCGAGCGGGCACGGCGCCGACGAGCAGCTCAGCGACGGCACGCACGCCGGCGACCTGCTGCCGCAGCTCGCGCTGCTCGTCATGTCGAAGGGCGGCAAGGTCGTCACCGTGCGCAGCGACGACCTCGACGGCACGGTCTGGTCGGGGCCCGCGATGGCCGAACTGAGGTTCGCACTGGCGTAGACGGCGAGCGGATGCCCCGGCGCTCACGTTGCGCGCCGGGACATCCGCTCACTCAGCGCAGGGCGCCCATGCGCTCGCGGAGCGGAAGCACGAAGCCCTCGCGCCAGCGGAACCGGATGACGACCTGCTTCGCGTGGGCGTCTTCGATCATGGCCTCGACGCCGGCTTCGGTGAGGACGCGGGCGGGTGCGTCGCTCGACGGCGGGGTCTCGCGGATCTCGAGCCAGAGGCTCTCGGGGTGGGGCACGACGCCGGGGTTCGCGGCGACGAGTTCGAGGGTCCAGCCGGGGCTCGCGCAGAGGCCGTAGCCGGTGACGTGGATCAGTCGGGTGTCAGTGGTCTCGATGACGGTCGCGCGGAAGTCGGCGGCAGAGTATTCGCAGTGCTGCAGTCCGTTCATTCCGCTGAATCTAACGACTTGAAGCTGAGTCGTCCTCAGTGCTGGCGCTGAGGCCGACGGGCGGGGTGCCCCCGAGGCGCATGAGCTGCGGGGTGGCGCGGCAGCGGCAGCGACCGCCCATATGGTGGAACGCATGCGATTCGGAATGTTCGTTCCCCAGGGTTGGCGTCACGATCTCGTCGGCATCGAGCCGGCCGAGCATTGGCAGACGATGCGCTCGCTCGCCGAGTACGCCGATGCCCCCGATTCGGCATGGGAGTCGATCTGGGTCTACGACCACTTCCACACCGTGCCGACCCCGTCGGCGACCGAGGCGACGCATGAGGCGTGGAGCCTCATGGCGGCCTACGCCGCGTCGACCTCACGCGTGCGGCTCGGCCAGATGTGCACGTGCATGAGCTACCGCAACCCCGCCTACCTCGCGAAGGTCGCTGCGACGGTCGACATCGTGTCGGGCGGTCGCGTCGAGATGGGCATCGGCGGCGGCTGGTACGAGCACGAGTGGCGGGCCTACGGCTACGGCTTCCCCTCGATCCCCGAACGTCTCGGCCGTCTCCGCGAGGGCGTCGAAATCATGCACCAGGCGTGGACGACCGGCAGCGCGACGCTCGACGGCGCCTACTACCAAGTCGACGGCGCGGTCGTGCAGCCGCAACCGGTGCAGCCCGGCGGCATCCCGTTCTGGATCGCAGGCGGCGGCGAGAAGGTGACCCTCCGCATCGCGGCGAAGTACGCGTCGTACACGAACTTCACCGGCACCCCCGAGGAGTTCGCACACAAGAGCGAGGTCCTGCGCGCGCACTGCGAGAACCTCGGCACCGACTTCGAGGCCATCACGCGATCGTCGAACTTCCACACGGTCGTCGGCCTCGACGAAGCGGATGTCGCGCGGCGCCTGGCCGTCATCGAGGCGCGGGTCGCGCCCTTCCTCGGGCCCGAGAAGACCGCGACGTACATCGCCGACTTCCACTCGCCGAATGCCGCGGTCGGCACCCCAGCACAGGTGGCGGCCAAGCTCGCCGAGCGCCGCGAGTTCGGCCTCGGCTACGCGATCCACTACTTCCCCGAGGCGGCCTACGACCGCTCGGGGCTCGAGCTCTTCGCGGCCGAGGTCATCCCCGCGCTGCGGTAGGCGGGCGCTGGTTCTCGGCCGTCGGCCCAGCCGCTCGCCGGGCGGGCGATGCCGGCGTCGTCGGTGACGGCGGCGTAGGGCAGCGCGAGCAGGTCGCCGATGCAGAGGTCGCCGGGCAGTGCGATCGGCACGGGCGCGAGGCATCCGCTCGACTGGGCCGTGAGCGTCGTCGGCACGGCCCGCGCCACCGATGCGCGCCCGATGAGCCGCGCCTCGGTCCAGGCCGGGTCGAGCTCGGAGAGGTCGGCGTCGATCGCGATGGCGCACCCGCCTTCGTGGCGAGCGGATGCCTCGAGCACCCGCACGACGACGACGCCGGTGTGCATCGTGGTCGACGGCAGCCGGCCGCCGGTGCCGGGCTCGACGGCGCGGCCGACGTGCACCGCCGGCGTGCCGCACAGTTCGGCGAGGCGCAGGAGCGAGACGCCGCCCACGGAGACGTCGGTGGTCGAGACACTGGTCGCCTCCGGCCACCGGTCCATCGAGATGGGGTCGGGGATCGAACGCCGCAGCGTCGGCAGGATGCGCGTGAGCGTCATCGGCCGCCCGCCGTCGCGGGAGTGCTGAGTCGGTGTCCGAGACCCGCAGTCGGGCCGGTGGTCGGAGGCATGACTCAGTTCTACGCCGGGCCGGGCCGCCATCGCTCGTTTGTTACGCGATCCGAACGCCCAGCGGCCGATCGCTCATGCCCTGCTCACACGGCGACGGTCGCCTATGCCGCGATGGCCTCGTCGAGCTTCGCTGCGAGCTCGGCGTCGGTCGGCTCGGTGAAGTGCGTACCGTCGGGGAAGACGACCACGGGGATCTGCGTGCGGCCGCTGATCGCCTTAGCTCGGTCGGCGCCGTCGACGACGACCTCGAGGTCGACGTAGTCGTACTCGACGCCGCGGCGGTCGAGCAGGGCCTTCGAGCGGCGGCAGTCGCTGCACCACTCGGCGCCGTACATCGTGACGCGGGCGGGGTTGAGGTCCGTGGCAGGGGAAGTCATACCAATAACCTACGTGGGTACCCTGTGGAATATTCCCGGGCCCGTCGTGCCGGAAGCTGCACCACCTCCTACCGGTACCCGTGCTCGCGTCGTTCCGGAACCTGCGCCGCAACCGTTCCGAACCCGCGCCTGTCTTCTGCGCCGTGTCAGGGCAGTCCGAAGGGGAGCTCTCCACGTCGGCCCTCCACGTCGCGCACTCCTACGCCGAGTCGCGCCGATCCTGTCGCAGGTCGCGCCGGTCGCGCCGGTCGTTCAGGTCGCGCCGGTCGTTCAGGTCGCGCCGGTCGTTCAGGTCGTTCAGGTCGCGCCGGTCGTTCAGGTCGCGCCGGTCGTTCAGGTCGCGCCGGTCGTTCAGGTCGCGCCGGTCGTTCAGGTCGTGCCGGTCGTTCAGGTCGTGCCGGTCGTTCAGGTCGTGCCGGTCGTTCAGGTCGTGGAGGTCGGCGAGTCTGGTCGGCGAGGTCGTCACGGGTCTCCAGTCGCCGTTGGGGTCGAGCCAGATTGGTGGGCGGATTTGGGGCGTACCTCTGCTCATGCGGATGCCCCATCCTGAGGTGTCGATCGAGCGGTGATGGAACCAGCAGAGGAGCACGCCGTTGTCGGTGTGGGTCGGGCCGCCGTGAGCGTCGGGCACGACGTGGTGGATTTCGCACCAGGCGGCGGGAACGCTGCAGCCGGGGATGAGGCATCCGCCGTCGCGGAGGGTGATCGCGCGCCGCTGGTGCGGGGTGAAGCAGCGCTCGGGCGAGCCGAGGTGGAGGATGCGGCCGGCATCGTCGAGCACCACGGCCTGGATGCCGCCGGTGCAGATCATGTGGCGTGCGGCTCGGAGGGTGATCGGGGTTTCGATGCCGTCGGCGTGGGCGGCGCCGCGGCCGGCCTCGAGGTCGGCGGCCCGGACGCTGACGAGCACCGTCGGCGCCGCCCCGCCGATGCTGGGGTGTTCGCCGGAGCGGGCGGCGGTGTCGATGATCGCGGCGAGGGCATCGTGTCGTTGCTGATCGGTCGTGCGGGTCTCGGCCTGCACCGCGAGGTCGGCTCGTTGTTCGTCGGTGAGGAACCCGCCGCCGCTGCGCGGCGACAGATGCGCGTCGAAGAGTCGCTTCAGCTTCGCCGCGATCTCGGGCAGCAGCTCGCCCGACATGGCGACGAGTCCGTCGCGAGAGCGGCCGAGTCGGACCCCGCGGCGTCGCATGGCCCGTTCGTCGTCGGGTTCGGGCCCGTCTTGGTCGAGGAATGCCGCCCAGGCGCGGGCCTGCACGGTCACCTCGTCGGCCGTGCAGCGAATCGGCGCGCCGTCGCCTGCACCGACCGCCTGGTCGACGAGGGCGCGTTCTGCCGCGTCGAAGCTGGCCGGGTCGGCGACCGTGCGGGTGCGGCCGAGCTCGTGCACGATCGTGTATGCGGTATCGAGTCCGAGATCACCGGTGGACAGGGCGGCCGCGACATGCGGATGCTCCGCGACGAGCGGCTCACCCGTGAACGCGGTGCGCGAGCGGGTCGCGCTGCCGACCGTCATTCTGCGACGCGCCTCGGCGCCTGAGATCTGCGTGACCCGTTCGAGCAGTTCGACGGCTGAGCGGCAGCCCTTGCGCGCCGAGAGCCGATCGGTGCCGAGCTCGACCCGGCTGCGTTCGGCGACTTCGCCGGCGACGACCGTGCGCTGCGCGTCGACCAATCGGCCGAGGGCCTCGAGCGCACCCGCGGTGAGCAGCAGTTCGTCGTCACCCAGACCGCGCGGCACGTCGCCCGGGAACGCCACGGCAAGCATCGCCCCGACCTCGTCGAGTGCGTCGTGGATGCGTGCCATACTTCGATTCTGCCGCCACCCACCGACATCCGGATCGCTGAGAAATGTCCGTTGAACTGCGCTTTCTGTCGGACTCATCCTCCACAAGAGCCGTCATGCGGAAGTTCTCCACAGGGTCAGCCGTCGCGCGCGTGAGGGGAGAGTTCAGACGGAGCTTCATGCGTGGAACGTGGCAGACTCGAGCGCATGCGATTCGAGACGAGGATGTCCCAGGTCGGCAACAACACCGGCATCGAGGTGCCACCCGGGGTGATCGACGCACTCGGGGCGGGCAAGAAGCCGCCGGTCGTCGTGGTCGTGAACGGCTACGAGTACCGCAGCACCGTCGCGGTCATGGGCGGCCGGTTCATGATCTCGTTCAGCTCCGACAAACGTGCGGCGACGGGCATCGGCGGCGGCGATCCGATCGTCGTCGACCTCGAGGTCGACACGGCGCCGCGCACGGTCGAGGTGCCGGCCGATCTCTCGGCCGCTCTCGATGCCGCCGGGGTGCGAGCGGCCTTCGACGCGCTCTCGCCGAGCGCGAGGAAGGCGCACGTCACGGCCGTCGAGGGCGCGAAGGCGGCCGAGACCCGACAGCGTCGCGTCGACGGGATCGTGGCGAAGCTCGCCGGGTGACGAGAGCGGCAGCGGTCGGCGCACGCCGGCGCCGGGTGCGATGCCGTCGGGCGGTGTGTGACGCCGGCGGAATGCGGGCGTCGCCTGGCCGGTTCGGAACACCATGACGAAGAACGCCGGACCCGTCCCACTCACCGAGGCCGAAGCATCGGAGCTGCTCGCCGCACAGCAGTTCGGGGTGCTCGCCACGCTCAAGCGCGACGGTCAGCCGCACCTCACGACCATGCTGTACGCCTGGAACACCCCGGAGCGGATCGCTCGCTTCTCGACGACCGCCACCCGCCTGAAGGCCGTTCACCTCCGGCACGATCCCCGAGCGACGCTGCACGTCTCGGGCGACGACGCCTGGTCGTACGCGACGCTCGAAGGTCGGGCCGAGGTGACTGCGCCGTCCGAGGAACCGGGCGACGAGGTCGGGCGCGAACTGCTCGGGATGCTGGCACCGGAGCTGCGGCCGGTCGACCCCACCGCGTTCTTCGCCGAGGCCGTCGCCGAGGGCCGGGTCGTGGTTCGGCTGAGCGCCGACCGCATCGGCGGCACCCGGCTCGACTTCGGCGACTGAGTCGGCACTCGGCGGCGTGGAGTCGACGGTCAGCTGTGCACGGGGACGGCCGTCGGGACTCCGACGAGCCTGATGAACGCGCTGAGCTGGGCAACGCCGTCGGGCGTGTACGGCAGGGCGTCGAGCAACCCGGGCGAGTAGAGCAGGTACGCCGCCCACTTCGCCCGTGAGATCGCCACGTTCAGGCGGTTCTTCAGCAGCAGGAACTCCACGCCGCGCGGCGCCGCCGCCGCCGAGGACGCGGCGAGCGACACGATCGCGACGGCCGCCTCCTGGCCCTGGAACTTGTCGACCGTGCCGACCGGCACCTCGGTGAGGCCGGCCGCGTCGAGCGCGGCGCGCACGACCGTGAGCTGGGCGTTGTAGGGCGTCACGACGATGAGGTCGCGCTGCGTCAGCGGGCGAGCGGATGCCGCGGCATCCGTCGCCTCGCCAGCAGCGGCCTCCTCGACCCAGCCGCGACCGAGCAGCGAGCGAGCCAGGTCGACGGCCGCGAGCGCCTCTTCGGGCGAGGACGTCGTGTTGCCGACGTGTTCGATCGGCAGGGCCGTGAGGCCCGGCGCGACGCCGTCGAGCGAACGATGCGATGCGACGTCGTGCGAGTGCAGCTCGCCCTCGTACGAGAGGCGCGACACCGGCCCGGCCACTGCGGGGTGCATGCGCCGGCTCTCGGCGAGGAAGTAGCCGAACTCGGCGGGCAGCACGTCGTGGCCGTCGGTGATCCAGCCGAGAGCCGAGGTGTCGATCGGCTCGGGATGGTTGCCCTGGCTCACCTGCGGCAGCTGCTGCGGGTCGCCGAGCAGCAGCAGGTTGCGCGCGCCGACCGCCGAGGCGATGGTCGAGGCGAGCGAGAACTGGCCGGCCTCGTCGATGACGAGCAGGTCGAGCGAGCCGCGCGGCACCCGGTTGTCGTTCGAGAAGTCCCACGCGGTGCCGCCGATGACGTACCCCGAGGTCTCGTGCGCGGCCGTGTACTCGGCGACGCCGTTCTTCGGGATGAAGGTGTACCCGTGGTCGCCGGGCTCCTTCGCGTCTTTGGGCGCCTTCGCGACGAGCTCGGGATCGAGGCCCGCCCTGACGACGGCGTCGAGCACGTTCTCGACGACGGCGTGCGACTGCGCGACGACGCCGATCTTCCACGCGTGCCGGCCGACGAGCTCGGTGATCACGTGGGAGGCGAGGTAGGTCTTGCCGGTGCCGGGCGGGCCCTGCACCGCGAGGTAGGAGTCGTCGAGGTCGCGGAGCGACGCGGTGACCGCGGCGACGTAGTCGTGGTCGGGGCCGATCGGTACGAGCCCGTCGCCGCTGCGCGTGCGCGGCGGGATGCGCCGGAGCACGTCGATCGAGGGGTTCGCGGACCAGCGCGGGAAGGCGCGTTCGAGGCGCTGCGCCCACTCGAGGATCGCGCCCTGCTGACGGCCGGCCTGCGGGGGAGTGCCGGGGGCGATGGCGAAGGGCAGCTCGTGCCAGGCGACCCCGGCGACCGCGGTCTCCTCGACGAGCACGCCGTCGTCGAGCACCTCGAGCACCCGCACCGAGTGCCATGCCCGCGAACCGGGCCGCAGCGAGTGGCTCGGGAACGGCGCCGGCGGCTCGTAGAGCGCGATCGGCTCGCCGCCGACGCTGAAGCGCGACCCGGGCGCGATGCGGCCGCGCAGCAGCACGTGCCGGCGGTCGACGCGGTGGTGGTCTTCGCGGTACCAGCGCTGCACCACGGCGGATCTCGCCGGGTCGACGACGAGCACGTCGCGATGGTCCTCCCACGCCTCGAGGGGCTGCTCGACGCGGAAGTAGTGCGACCACCAGAAGCTCTTCGCCTCGCGGTCGTGGTAGTCGATCGCGGCCGCGGCGAGGGCGATCGCGGTGTGGTCGGCGTCGCGATCGGGGTCGTCGGGCAGGCCCGCGATGGACTGCAGGTGCACGGCGAGCGGGGTGGGCTCGTAGACCTTGCCCGCGGCCCTGGCCGCCTCGACGATGAGCGACTCGGGCACAGGATCGACCCCGGCTTCGCGGGCGAGCCCGAGCAGCCAGTCGCGGAGCCGAAGGGTCGAGACGCAGTCGTAGCGGTTGTAGTCGGCGAGGTCGTCGAGCACGTACTGGGCGGCCGCCGCCCCGACGAGCCCCGTGACGGGGTCGGTCTCGCCGGTGGCCGCGAGCTCGCGGGCGCGCACGTACTCGAGGATCGAGTCGCCGCCCGACTTCACGTCGGCCTCGCGCAGCTCGGTGCCCATGTAGAGCGGCTCGAGCTTCTTGATCGAGTACGAGCGGCTGCCCACGCGCACCGCGCGCTTCACGATCGGGTAGAGGTCGACGAACACGCCGTCGGCGAGCAGCTGGTCGACGGCGGCTTCGCCGACGCCGTGCCGCGCGGCCATCGAGAGCAGGTGCGTGCGCTCGTAGCTCGCGTAGTGGTAGATGTGCATGTGCGGATGGGTCGCCCGGCGCAGCGCCACGAGCTCGAGGAACTGCTCGAGCGCCACGCGCTCCTCGGCGAATGAGTGCGCCCAGAGCGGGGTGAACTGCTCCGCGTCGTCGACCATGCCGAAGAGGTAGTCGAGGCCCCAGTCGTCGGCCGCGCCCTCGGTGTAGAGCGGGTCGCCCTCGAAGTCGAAGAAGAGGTCACCGGCGTCGGGTTCGGGGATCGCGGCGAGCGATGCGGCGTCGCGCACGACGACGGGCGGGGGCAGTGGCGGGTCGTCGGGGGAGCGGAGGTCCGCAGCATCCGCGGCCAGCTCGGCGCCCTCGGCCTCGAGCTGCAGGCGCGCCTGCACGCGCAGGTTCTCGATCGTCGCGTCGAGCACGCCGGGCACCGGCCCGAAGGATGCCGCGAGCTCGTCGATCGTCGTGATGCCCGCGTCGAACAGGGCGGCTCGTTGCGTGACCCGGAGACCCGCGACGAGCAGCACGTCGCGATGCGCCTGCACTTCGAGATCGCACGTGGGGCAGCGTCCGTCGAGTGCGTAGCGCGGGTCGCCCCACTCGACCGGGCCGTCGTCGGCGAGCCGGTCGGCGACGATCTGCTCGAGCCGCTCGCGGCGGAGGCGGTAGACCGGGGCGATGTCGTCGAGGCGGTGCACGCTCGTGGTGCCGTCGCCGAGCAGCAGCTCGACGGTGTCGGCGCAGGGCACGCCCGTGCGATCGAGTTGCTCGGCGTAGGCGGCGAGCTGGAGGAGCGCGGTGACCCGAGCCCGGCGCGCGAGCTTGGAGTCTTGCACCAGGTAGCGGCCGTCGGGCTGGCGCACGATGAAGTCGGCGAAGCCGATGAAGCCCTCGTCGGCGAACGTCGCCTGGAAGACGACCGCGGCGCCGGCGGCGAACGCCGCCTGCGTCGCCTCGACGGCGGCGGCGACTGCGGCGGGGTCGCGCACATCGGGCCGTTCGATCTCGACGACGCCGTCGCCGAGTGCGGCGCGGTAGTCCTCGAGCACCCGCAACTCGTGCTGGTCGCCGAGGCGGCCCGAGCGCTCGAGCATCGCGTCTTCGGGGTCGGGCACCTTCTCGATGCGGCCGAGCTTCGCGTCGAGCGCGCGGAGGAACGCGAACTCGCACTCGGACGCCTTCTTCAGGTCGCTCGCGCTCGTGACGACCGAACCGTCAACCAGGTACATCGGGCTCCTTCGAGTCGGCGTGCTCCCACGGTAGTCGGGGCCGCCGACATCAGCGCGGGGCGAGCGCGCCGGGGCGGAGCCCCAGCAGGCCTTCGACGCTCCGGGTCGTCAGTGCGTCGCGCTCGCCGGCGCCGTCCCAGCGCACGAGCGCCTGCGCGTTGAGGCCGTCGATCATACCGAGGAGCTGCCACGCGGCGGCTGCCGCATCGACGGGTCCGAAGTCGCCGGTCTCGACGCCGTCGTCGATGACCCCCACGATGACCGACTGCCAGGCGTCCATGCGATGCCGCACGCTCGCGGCGAGCGACTCGTTGCGCCGGCCGAGCGCCCAGGCCTCGACCCAGACCACGGTGACGTCCTCGCGGGAGCCGTCGAGCAGGGTGCCGATGAGGGCCGAGAGGCGTTCGGACGGGTCGCGCCGTTCGGCGAGGAGCGCGCCGACCTCTTCGATCTCGACGGCGACGATCGCGTCGAAGGTCTCGGCGATGAGGGCGTCCATGCTCGGCTGGTAGTGCGCCACGAGGGCGGGTGTCACCCCCGCACGGGCGGCCACGGCGCGCAAGGTCACGGCGGCGAGGCCCTCGCCGAGTGCGAGCGACCGCGCTGCGGCGGCGATCTCGGCTCGGCGCTCGGCCGGGGTCTTGCGCTCGGCGCGCTTGCGTGGCGTGCTTGACATGGTGCGCCCAGTCTATGTACGGTCGGGTCAGTTATTGATCATTAGATCAATATGAATCGACGGATGCCGCTCGGCACGACCGACGCACCGACGCGACGCACGGAGGAACCGATGAGCTGGCGCATGCCGTCCGAGACCGCACCCCACGAGCGCACCTGGATGGCGTTCCCGGTCGCCGACAACGTCGCCGACGAGACGCCCGGTGGCGTCGAGCGCACCTTCGCCGCATGGGCCGAGGTCGCGAACACGATCGCCGAGTTCGAACCCGTCTCGATCCTTGTCGACCCGAGCGAGCTGGAGAACGCGCGGCGCCTGCTCGACCCCGCGGTCGAGATCGTCGAATGCCCGGTCGACGAGTTCTGGATGCGCGACCACGGCCCCACCTTCGTCGTCGACGACGAGCGCCCCGGCGTGCTCGGTGCGGTCGACTGGACGTTCAACGGCTGGGGCGCGCCCAGCTGGGCCAGCTGGGAGAAGTCGGCCGAGCACGCCCGCTTCATCGCCGACCGCGTCGGTGCCGAGCTCGTCTCGAGCGCACTCGTGAACGAGGGCGGCGGCATCCACGTCGACGGCGAGGGCACGGTGCTCCTCACCGAGACCGTGCAGCTCGATCCGCGCCGCAACCCGTACGCCGACAAGCGGCGCGTCGAGGCCGAGATGGCCCGCACGATCGGGGCGACGACGGCCATCTGGCTGCCGCGCGGCCTCACCCGCGACTACGACGAGCTCGGCACGAACGGACATGTCGACATCGTGGCGACCCTCACCTCGCCGGGCCGCGTGCTCGTGCACTCGCAGCGCAACCCCGAGCACCCCGACTTCGAGGTCGGTCGTGAGATCGCGGCGCTGCTCGCCGAGTCGACGGATGCCGCGGGCCGCACCCTCGAGGTCACCGAGCTGCCGGCGCCCGCGGTGATCCGCGACGACGAGGGCTTCGTCGACTACAGCTACGTCAACCACCTGGTCGTGAACGGCGGCGTCATCGCGTGCGGCTTCGGCGACGACGAGGCGGATGCCGCGGCGCGCGAGATCCTCGAGGCGGCCTACCCCGGTCGGCGTGCCGTGACGGTCGACGCACGGCAGATCTTCGCCGGAGGCGGCGGCATCCACTGCATCACGCAGCAGCAGCCGGCGGTCGGCTGATGAGCGGGTTCGACGTCGTCGAGGCGTCGATCGCCGAGCTTCGCGCCGCGCTCGAGTCGGGCGCCGCGACCTCGGTCGGCCTCCTCGATGCCTACCTCGCGCGCATCGCGGCGTTCGACGGGCCCGAGACGTCGACCGCACTGAACGCGCTCGTCGTGATGAACCCCGGCGCCCGGGCTGATGCCGAGGCATCCGACGCGCGACGCTCCCGCGGTGAAACCCTCGGACCGCTCGACGGCATCCCGTACACCGCGAAGGACAGCTACCTCGCCGAGGGCCTCACCGCGGCGGCGGGCTCGCCGGCGTTCGAGCACCTCGTCGCCCAGCGCGACGCGTTCACGATCGAGCGCCTGCGCAGCGCGGGAGCCGTGCTCATCGGCCTCACCAACATGCCGCCGATGGCGAACGGCGGCATGCAGCGCGGCGTCTACGGCCGGGCCGAGAGCCCGTACAACGCCGAGTACCTGACCGCCGCATTCGGCTCGGGTTCCTCGAACGGCTCGGGCACTGCGACGGCCGCCTCGTTCGCGGCCTTCGGCCTTGGCGAGGAGACCTGGTCGTCGGGCCGCGCACCCGCCTCGAACAACGGGCTCTGCGCGTACACGCCGTCGCGCGGCGTGATCTCGGTGCGCGGCAACTGGCCGCTCGTGCCGACGATGGACGTCGTCGTGCCGCACACCCGAACGATGGCCGACCTCCTCGAGGTGCTCGACGTGATCGTCGCCGACGACGAGGAGACTCGCGGCGACTTCTGGCGGGTGCAGCCGTGGATCGGGGTCCCCGCGGCATCCGCGATCCGTCCCGCCTCGTACCCGGCACTGGTCGGCTCCCGCCCGCTCGCGGGCGCGCGCATCGGGGTGCCGCGCATGTACGTGAACGCCGACCCCGAGGCCGGCACCGCCGAGCCCGGCCGCACGCCGGGCATCGGCGGCGCGACGGGTCAGCGCATCGAGACCCGGGCCTCGGTCATCGAGCTCTGGGAGGCGGCCCGCAGCGACCTCGAGGCGGCGGGCGCCGAGGTCGTGCTCGTCGACTTCCCGGTCGTGTCGAACTACGAGGGCGACCGCCCGGGCTCGCCGACGATCGCGACCCGCGGCCTCGTCGGCCCCGAGTACCTGCGCCGCGAGATCGTCGACCTCTCGGCCTGGGCGTGGAACGACTTCCTCGACGCCAACGGCGACCCCGCGCTGCACGCGCTCGCCGACGTCGACGGCGCGCGCATCTTCCCGCACCCCGAGGGCACCCTGCCCGACCGGTACGCGGGATTCGACGACGACATCGCCGAGTACCCCGAGTGGGCGCGCACGCACCCGGGCGCATCCTTCGCCGACATGCCGGAACTCGAGGCCGGCCTCCGCGGCCTCGAGGAGACGCGGCGCATCGACCTCGAGCAGTGGATGGACGGGCTCGGCCTCGACGCCGTCGCCTTCCCGGCGGTGGCCGACATCGGCCCCGCCGACATGGACGTGAACGAGGCATCCGCCGATCTCGGCTGGCGCAACGGCGTGTGGGTCGCCAACGGCAACCTCGTGCCGCGCCACCTCGGCATCCCGACCGTCACGGTGCCGATGGGCGTCACGGCCGACATCCGGATGCCGGTGGGCCTCACCTTCGCCGGACGCGCCTACGACGACTCGGCCCTGCTCGCGCTCGCCGCGGCGTTCGAGGCGACGGGCGCACGCCGCTTCCCGCCGCCGCGCACGCCTCGGCTCTGAACGGGGCGCGGCGGCCCGCGTCTCGGCGCGGCCCGGGTTAGTCTGACGCCATGGCGGTCAGTCGGACCCGTACCGCGGTCTACGCGCGTCGGCGCAAGCGTCGCATGGCGCAGCACACGCACGACCTCAGCGACGAGCAGTGGGCCGCGCTCACGTCCGAGTGGCAGGGCTGCGCCTACTGCGGCGCGAGCGATCGGCCGCTGCAGCGCGACTGCGTGCAGCCCATCTCGCGCGGCGGCCGCTACACGATCGGCAACGTCGTGCCGGCGTGCGGTTCGTGCAACGCGAGCAAGTCCAACGACGAGGTCACCTCGTGGCTGCGGCGCAAGAAGCTCGACGAGCGCGCCTTCCTGCTGCGCCACCACGAGATCGGCACGGCGCTGGCACTCCGGTTCCCGGCCGAGGATGCCGCGTCGGACTGAGTCCCGCCGCGGCAGTGTCCTCAGCGCCCGACGACCGGCGCGCGCATCGGTGCGACGCCGCGTCGCAGTGTGACGACGAGGTCGATCGCCGTGATCACCATGATGCCGACGAGGCAGAGGCGCACGACCTCGTCGGTGGCGGGCGCCGTGAAGATCGGCCCGGCCGCGAGGCACCAGGTGAGCAGCACGAGCCAGGCGGCATCGCCCACGACGGAGACCAGCCGGGTGGTCCGGTTGGATCGCCCGGCCACGAGTTCCGCGAAGACGACGGCGAAGCTCACCGCCCAGAGCACGAGCACCCATGGCG
Source organism: Agromyces sp. Root81 (assembly GCF_001429165.1). Classification (GTDB taxonomy): domain Bacteria; phylum Actinomycetota; class Actinomycetes; order Actinomycetales; family Microbacteriaceae; genus Agromyces. Next base: position 872,941 of record NZ_LMIR01000002.1, on the reverse strand, counting down.
CCCGCCACTGCAGGAACTCGGGGTCGAACGCGAAGGCGTCGAGCAGGGGTTGCGGCAGGCCCGGCGCGAGCTGGGGGAGCCACGGCAGCGCGATCAGGATGGTGGCGCCGAGCATCCAGAACGCGAGGGCGAGCACGAGTCCCGGGCGGTTGACGCGGTCGCGGTCGAGCACGTGCGGGGGGATACGTCGCGCTGCAGTCGACGTCGCGGCCGGCGCGGGCTCGGCGGCCCACTCCATCGGTGCGGCCGATCCTGCCGGGGACTCCTTCTCACTGCGACGGTGGCGGATCGCGGCCGCGATGATCGTGATCGTGATCAGGAAGCCCGGCCACCAGAACGCGCCGAGTCCCCAGGTGAGCCACCAGGCGGGCAGGGGAGCCCACCACGCGCCCGCGACACCGGCGGAGGCCGCCCAGATCGCGATGGTCGGGTCGAGGTAGGCCGCGGGCAGCGTGATCGCCCACTGCAGCGCGACGCCGCCGAGCGCGATCCACGCGAACTTCGGCGCATCCGCAGGCCTGATGATCGTGAAGCCCGCCGGTCGATAGCGGTCGGCGACGTCCTGCGGGCGGCCGAACGCACCGAGCAACGCCATGGCCATGGTCTCGTCGGTGGGGCGACCGGTGTCTTCGGCTCGACCCGCGAGCTCCTCGCGCAGCAGTGATCGGAGCTCGAATCCGACATCGGCACGCTGACGCCGGGGGAGTCGGCCGACGACGTCGGCGACGTAGCTCTCGATGATGACGTTCGGGTCCATCTCAGCTCTCCTCGTTCAGCAGGCGGTCGACGACCGAGGCCAACGACCCCCAGGCCGCGGTCAGATCCCGGTAGCTGTCGGCCCCATCGGGACTCAGCGCGTAATAGCGGCGAGGCGGGCCGTCGTCGATGCGCCACTCGGACACGAGCAGGCCCTGCCCCTCGAGCCGCCTGAGCAGCGGGTAGAGCGTGCCCTCTTCGATCGGCATTCCGCGCTCGGCGAGCGCCTGTCGCAGCGAGTAGCCGTACTGCGGCGTGCGCAGCTGCGAGAGCACGGCGAGCACGAGCACGCCCTTGCGCAGGTCCTGCTCGAGCTTGCCCGTCTGCCGGTCGCGCTCGTCTACCATGCGCGCCACACTACATAGGCCTGCACAGTACGTCAACGTCGATGTGAACGGATGTCTCAGAGCGGTCGCCTCCGCTATTCTCCGATGACGTGCCTCGAGCGGAAGGACCGGGCGTCGACAGTGTGGCTGTTCCAGTTCATCGCCGGCCTCACGACGTTCGTCGCGGGCATCCTCATCATTCGTCATCGCGTTCGGGTCGCACGGTGGCAGGCTCGCATGTATCGGATCACCGGCGGCTGGGGTGCGGAAACCGCTGCCAAGAACATGACGCCGGGCACCATGTTTGTCATCGGCTCGGTGTGGATCATCGTCGGCGTCTGCCTGCTGGTCGCGTCGATCGGCCGTGCGACCGGGAACTCCTGAACGCCGACCCGACCTCCACGAGAGTCGCGTCGCGCGGGGCATCCGTCGGCCGAGGCATCCGCTCTGCCGGATGTCGGTTCCGCGTGTCAGAATCGTGAGTCGCGGGCGCGCGCCCGCGACGAGGGGAGCAGCCGAATGACCGCGACCGACGAGACCGTCACCGACCCGACCGCCACGGGGGAGACCGCCACCAGCCGACACATCGCCGATGGGCACGACCTCATCCAGGTGCGCGGGGCGCGCGAGAACAACCTGAAGGACGTCTCGCTCGACATCCCGAAGCGCCGGCTCTCGGTGTTCACCGGCGTCTCGGGCTCCGGCAAGTCGAGCCTCGTGTTCGGCACGATCGCGGCCGAGTCGCAGCGGCTCATCAACGAGACCTACCCGTCCTTCGTGCAGTCGTTCATGGGCTCGCCGTCCCGGCCCGACGTCGACACCCTGCGCAACGTCTCGGCGGCGATCCTCGTCGACCAGGAGCGCATGGGCGCGAACTCCCGGTCGACCGTCGGCACGGTGACCGATGCGCACGCGATGCTGCGCATCCTGTTCTCCCGGCTCGGCGACCCGCACATCGGCTCGTCGAACGCGTTCTCGTTCAACGTGCCGTCCGTGTCGGGCAGTCGCGCCGTGACGATCGACAAGGGCGCCGACAGCAAGAAGCTCGAAGACAGCTTCACGATGCTCGGCGGCATGTGCCCGCGCTGCGAGGGCATGGGGCAGGTCAACGACATCGACGTCGACCAGCTCGTCGACCGTGACAAGTCCCTCGCCGAGGGTGCCATCACGATCCCCGGCTACACCGCCGACGGCTGGTCCGTGCGCATCTACGCGGAGTCCGGCTTCCTCGACCCCGCGAAGAAGATCCGCGACTACTCCGACGAGGAGTTCGCCGACCTGCTCTACAAGGAGCCGGTCAAGGTCAAGGTCTCCGGCATCAACATGACCTACGAGGGTCTCGTGCCGAAGGTGCAGAAGAGCATGCTCTCGAAGGATCGCGACGCGATGCAGCCGCACATCCGCGCCTTCGTCGATCGCGCGGTCGCGTTCACAACATGCCCCGAATGCGGCGGCACCCGCCTCAGCCGGGCCGCCCTGTCGTCGAGGATCGACGGCATCAACATCGCGGATGCCGCGGCGATGCAGGTCTCCGACCTCGCCGAGTGGCTGGCCGGGGTGACCGATCCGTCGGTCGCGCCGCTCATCGCCAACCTGCGGGCGCTCGCCGACTCGTTCGTCGACATCGGCCTCGGCTACCTCAGCCTCGATCGGGCATCGGGAACGCTCTCCGGCGGCGAGGCGCAGCGGGTCAAGATGATCCGCCACCTCGGCTCGGCGCTCACCGACATCACCTACGTCTTCGACGAACCGAGTGTCGGCCTGCACCCGCACGACATCCAGCGCATGAACGAGCTGCTCGTGAACCTGCGCGACAAGGGCAACACCGTGCTCGTCGTCGAGCACAAGCCCGAGGTCATCGAGATCGCCGACCACATCGTCGACCTCGGTCCGGGCGCCGGCACGGCGGGCGGCACCGTCTGCTTCACCGGCACCGTCGAAGAACTGCGCTCCTCGGGCACGATCACCGGCAGGCATCTCGACGACCGGGCGCGACTGCGTGACGAAGTGCGGCAGTCGTCGCGGTCGCTGCCGATCCGGGATGCCCGCCAGCACAACCTGAAGGGTGTCGACGTCGACGTACCGCTCGGCGTGCTCACGGTCGTCACGGGTGTCGCCGGGTCGGGCAAGTCCTCGCTCATCCACGGCAACCTCGCGAACCTCGACGAGGTCGTCGTGGTCGACCAGTCGGCGATCCGCGGATCGAGCCGATCGAATCCGGCGACCTACACCGGGCTCCTCGACACGATCCGCACGGCGTTCGCGAAGGCCAACGGGGTCAAGCCCGCGCTGTTCAGTGCGAACTCGGCCGGCGCGTGTCCCACCTGCAAGGGCCTCGGCCGAGTGTTCACCGACCTCGGCCCGCTGTCGACCGTCTCGAGCGTGTGCGAGGAGTGCGGCGGCAAGCGATTCACCGCCGAGGTGCTCGAGTACACGCTGCGCGGCAAGAACATCAGCGAGGTGCTCGACCTGCCCGTCGACGACGCGCTCGCCTTCTTCGAGGAGAAGCCGGCGCGGGCGATCCTCACCCGGCTCTCCGATGTCGGGCTCGGCTATCTGGGCATCGGCCAGGCACTCAACACCCTCTCCGGCGGCGAACGCCAGCGGCTGAAGCTCGCGATCAAGATGGCCAAGAAGGGGTCGGTCTACATCCTCGACGAGCCCACGACCGGGCTGCACCTGGCCGATGTCGACAAGCTGCTCGGCCTGCTCGATCGCCTCGTCGAAGACGGCAACTCCGTCATCGTCATCGAGCACCACCAGGCCGTGATGGCGCACGCCGACTGGATCATCGACCTCGGCCCCGGAGCCGGCCACGACGGGGGACTCATCGTCTTCGAGGGCACCCCCAAGGCCCTCGTCGATGCTGCCGCGACGGATGCCGCGACGCTCACGGGCACGCACCTGCGCGCGTACGTCGGGGCCTGAGCCGGCGAGCCGCGGGTTGAGGAGGCCGCTCGCGGCCGTCTCGAAACCTCTCTTCGATCAGTGACCCGGCGCTCGAGCCCGGCGTCGGCCGCGGCATCCGCTCGCCGATTCACAGCCGGAAATCAGGTCGATCTGATCTTCGAGCGGGCGTGCCGTCGGCAGGCGTAACGTCGAAGACATGAGCAGAACGTATGTCATCACCGGAGCAGGATCAGGCATCGGAGCGGCCACCGCGGCGCTCCTCGCCGAGCGCGGCCACCGCGTCATCGGCGTCGACCTGAAGGGGGCCGACATCACCGCCGACCTCTCGAAGCCCGAGGGCCGAGCGGATGCCGCGGCAGCCGTCGTCGAGGCCTCCGGCGGGCAGATCGACGCCGTCATCGCGGCGGCCGGCATCTCCGCGCCGATCGCGCTGACCGTGGCCGTGAACTTCTTCGGCGTGACCGAGTTCCTCGACGCCCTCGCCCCGACGCTCGCGAAGGCGGATGCCCCGCGCATCGCCGTAGTGAGCTCGATGGCGAGCCTGCAGCCGAACTCGACCGCGCTCGTCGAGGCGCTGCTCGCGGGCGACGAGGCCAAGGCGCTCGAGCTCGGCGGGGCGCTCGCCGAGCAGGGGCCAGAGACCGGCTACCTCAACTACCCGTCGTCGAAGCGAGCGCTCAGCCGCTGGGTGCGCCGCGAGTCGATCGCACCGCGCTACGCGACTGCCGGCATTCCCGTGAACGCCGTCGCACCCGGCACGGTCGTCACGCCGATGACCGCGCCGCTGCTCGCGACCGAAGAGGGTCGGGCGATGGTCGACGCGGCCGTGCCGATGCCGCTCAACGGGCACTCCGACGCCCTCGTGATCGCCGAGCTGCTCGCCTGGCTCACGAGCGAGGAGAACACGCACGTCACCGGTCAGACGATCTACATCGACGGCGGCGCCGACGCCACGCTCCGCGGCGACGACATCTGGAGCTGGGCCGACCCGAGCTGAGTTCCGGGCTTGGGCCCGACGACCCGGGAGCCTCGCATCGCTCGTGCAGCGAGAGAGCGAGGATCGGGGTCGTCGGGCCGTCCGGCGGGATCACGGACTGACGTACGTCTGCCGCTGGATCGTCGGCTGCGGCGGCACCGCCGGGAGCCAATCCGGTTCCTCGTCGGGGAACTCGTCGTCGGGCGCCGCATGCACCGCCGACTCGGCCACCTCGGCCACCTCCGCCGCGTCGGGCAGCGGCAGCGTGCCGAGGCGATCGACCTGCTCGGTGAGCGCGTCGAGCACCGAGCGCAATTGGATCTGGGCGACCTGCGCGTAGGTGCGCACGTACTCGATCTCGGGCATCGACGGCAGCGGGATGCTCGCCGTCGTCGTCGCCGGCTCGGTCGGCGCGGCAGCTGCGGTCGCTGCGGTGCGCTCCTGTGCCTCGCGATACTGCGTGCGGGCGGTGAGCACGAGATCGCGGGCGTACTCCTCGGCGTCGGCGACCGCCTTGTCGGCGATCACCTGTGCCTGCGAGAGCAGACCGACGGCACCCAGCGTGACCTCGCGCTCGAGCTCGGCGGAGTCGGTGATGCGGAGCTTCGTGTTCTCTGCACGGAGTTCGGCGAGTTCGCGGCGGTCCTCGGCGTGTTCGCGGCGGTTCTCGGCGAGTGCCGCCCGGACCTCGCCGATCGTGCGTGCGAGGTCCGCCACGTACGCGTCCACTTCGGAGCGGTCGTACCCGCCGAGCGGGCGTGAGGCGAATTTCACGGTACCCGACTCGGGCAGACGCGAGACGGCGGCGACGAGGCCGCCTTCGGGTTCCGGCGGTCGAGGGATCGGGAGTTCGTCTTCGTCGTCCCAAGTGGTCATCGGGCACTTCCCATCGGTTCTTCCACGAGCGGCGACGGCTGCGGGTCACGCAGGCCGTCCTCATCGAGTGTGGCGAACAGTTCGAAACGGATGTCGGGTGATGGCACACCGAGCTCGCGCAGCCGGGAGGCGGTGTGGCGCACCATGGACGGCGACCCGCAGATCATCGCGAGGGCGCCGGGGGAGACGCCGGCCTCGACGACCGCGTCGCTCACGAACCCCTTGCGACCGGGGTAGCTCGGGTCGTCGGACACGACGGGCGTATAGCTGAACCATGGCCGACCGGTCAGGCTCTGCATCAGGCGGTTCTCGTACAGGTTCCACGGAACTCGAGCGCCGTGGAACAGGTGCACGCGCGGGGCGTCTCCGGTCGTCTGCCACTGCAGGTCGATGCGTTCCAGATGCGCACGGAGCGGGGCCAGGCCGGTTCCGCCGGCGACCATGACGAGGTCTCGACCGCGGTCGGCGTCGCCGAGCGTCAGCTCCTGCCCGACCGCTGAGCCCAGCCGCAGTACGTCACCGGCCTTCAGTCGCCGCACCACGGCGCCCGAGACCTGCCCGCCCGGCACCAGTTGCACGTGGAACTCGATCGTGCCGTCCTGCCGCGGCGCGTTGGCGGCGCTGAAGTAGCGCCACAAGCGAGGGGCGTACGGCGTCTCGACGGCGAACGACTGCCCGGGCTCGAACGGGAGGTCGGGTTCGGGGCGCACATGCACGATCGCGATGTCCATGCTGCGGCGCTCGACTGCGGTGACCTGACCCGCCCAGGAGGCCGGACTGCTCAGTTCCGACTCCTCGGCGGCCTGCACCATCGCGGTCGCGATGACGCCGTACGCACCGGCCCAGTCCTCGGCGAGCTCTGCGGTCCAGAGGTCGCCGAGGAAGTGCTGCAGCGTGGTGAGGAGGGAGAGGCCAACCGCGTCGTAGTGCTCGGCGATGACCTCGAACCTGCGGTGGTCACGGCCGAGCTGCCCGATGAACGCGGTCAGCTCGTCGAGTTGATCGACGTTGGACACGATGCGCCCGAGCGCGCCGACGAGTCGGTCGCGTTGGGTGGCCATCGCGACCGGGAACATCGCCCGGAGCTCGGGGTGCGTGTAGAAGAGGTGCGAGTAGAAGAAGAGCGGCACCTCGTCGCCGAGCGTCTCGGCCAGCGACCAGGTGTGCTTCAGCGCAGCGGTGTCCACGCCGTCAGTCTTGCGTCGCGCTGACCTCGACGATGTCGGGTTGGGTCGCGGCGACGGCGGTCACGGTGCGGTCGACGATCTCGGATGGAACACCGGCCTCGGTCAGCGCAGCGATCAGGTGTTCGGCGACGGCGCCGAACTCCTCCGCCGTGATGCCCATGTTCGCGTGGGCCGCACGCAGGTCGCGTCCCTCGTAGGCGACCGGCCCGCCCATGACCTGGGAGACGAGCGCGACCTGGTGTCGCTTGAGTCGGACCATCTCGATGCCCTCGAAGTGCTTCAGCAGTCGGTCGTCGCCGAGCACCAGCTCGTAGAACCGGTTGACGACGGCGGTGACCGCGGGTGCACCTCCGACGGCTGCGTAGTCGCTCTGGGCTTCGGGTTGGGTCTGCAGATCGAGGGAGTTCATTCGGGTGTCCGTTCGGTAGGGGGGTGTGAGGACGTCCCTTTCCTAGCAGAACGCACACCCTCAGATAAAGCCTTTGTTGCAATGTCGCGTCGGTTCGGAGCGGGCGTTCAGTCCCGTCTGGCACACTCCGTTCCTCGGCTTCGGCCACCGCGGATAGGCTGGCAGGGTGGAACTCGGTTTGGCCTTCGCCCTCGTATGGGCCGTGCTCGCGCTCGTCGCGGGCGCCGTGCTCATCGTCAATCGCCGCCGGCTCTCCGAGACGATCACGGCGGAGCGTCAGTCGACCGTGGCGCGCGCGGGAGCTCGTGGCCCGAGCTCCAACGTCTTCCTGATCGTCGGCCTGGCCTTCGTCGCGATGGGCCTGTTCATCATCGTCTGGTGGGCCTCGGCCGCCTTCTGATCCGCGCCGACCACGACCTCTGTTACTCGCCCGCCGGTGCGCGACCGCGCACGAACGTCGCGACCGGTGCCGCGAGCCCGGCGCCGATCTCGGCGGCCGGGCGCTTGGCGCCCTTCACCTCGAAGGAGTGGTTCGCGTCGGTGATCCACTCGAGCACGGCATTCGAGCCGACCCGGGCGACGACCTCGTCGAGCTGCTCATTCGGCTTCGCGAACGGGTCGTTGCGACCCTGCAGGAAGAGCATCGGCACGGTGATGCCGGGCAGGTGCTCGTCGCGCGGCTTCTCGGGCTTGCCCGGGGCGTGCAGTGGGTAGCCGAGGAAGACGAGGCCCGATGCGGGCATGCCCTCGGCGACGGCCATCGACGCCATGCGCCCGCCGAACGACTTGCCCGCCGCCCAGATCGGCTCGTCGGGGCGGCCCGCATCGGCGGCTCGTGCGGCCGCGGCATCCATCACCGCGCGCCAGGTCGCGATCGCGACCGGCGGCCGGTCGGGGAACCGGCGCCCGGCCTCGCGGTACGGGAAATTGAAGCGCAGGGTCGCGACGCCGTCATCGTCGAGTGCACGCGTGAAGCCCGTCATGAACGGATGCTCCATGCCGGCGCCCGCGCCATGGGCGACGACCATCGTGACCGTCGCGCCCGGCGGGCGGGCGTACACGGCGGAGACGGGCACGCCGTCGACGTCGACCGTGATGAAGTCCTCGGCGGTGGTCATGCCTCCATGCTGCCGCATCGCGGCACCGCTACAGGTTGAACAGCTCGAAGACCCCGCCGATGGCGTTGCCCGCGCCGTCGGCGAGGTCGCCGACTGCGGCGGTCAGTTCGACGACGCTGCCGGCGGCGTCGATCGCGACGGCGATGTCGACCGTGACCTCGGCGAGGTCGCCGAGCGTCTCGAGGTTCGACGGACCGAGCTCGGTGTGCTCGAGCTTCAGCTTCGCGATCCACTCGCGTTCGAGTCCGAAGAGCACCGCGTAGGGCAGCAGGCGTTCGTGCAGGTGGAAGCGCGTGACCGGGTCGGACGACTCGGGAGTCGCGGCATCCGTCGTGCGCAGTTCGGCGCCGCTCGGCGACTGCAGCACGCGCAGCCGGTCGGCTTCGGCGAGCTCGATGTACTGCTCGAGGCCGGCGAGGTGCTCGCGGCGGTCGTCGGCGGCGGGCAGGAATTTGCGCCACGACGACGGGGTCACGAAGATCGTGGCGATCGTCGCGGCGACGGCGATGAGCGTCGCGATGAGGGCGGGCCAATCGCCGTCGACGATCGTGACGACGAGGAACAGCGCCTCGACGAGCATGCCGAGGTAGGCGAAGACCGTGAGGGTGACGCCCGGCCAGGTCACGCGACGCTCGGCGACGAGCCCGTCGCGGGCGAGGGCGTGCTCGGTGTTCAGCAGCAGGCTCTTCAGGCGCCCGGCGAGCGCACGGCGGTCGGCCGAGAAGCGGCGCACGCGCGCGCCCGTGTGCTCGGGGCCGAAGAGCGCTTCGAGCAGCGCCGCCTCCTCGGCGGTGAGCACGGAGCCGGAGGCGAGTTCGACGCCGATGGGGTCGTGCTTGCCCGCGCCGGGCATGAGACGGATCTTGCGCTTCACGGCGAGGTCGATGAGGGCGGCGGATGCCGCGCGCCGGTCGGCATCGACGAGCAGGGCGTCGCGCAGCACCGTCGAATCGCGGTCGGGGGCGTACTGCACCACTCGCGGTTTCAGGCGCTGCGAGGCGACCGCGCGCGCGACCAGCCCGAGCCCCAGGATGAGGGACGCGGGAAGGATCGCGAAGACGAGCGCGGCGGTCAGCACGCGCCCAAGTCTAGGGATTCCGGGGTGTCGACCCGGTGAGGCGTGAACGCGTGGCCGTCGGCGACGCGCGCTCGCAGTGCCGGGGATGTCGGAGGCTCGGCGTACCGTGACAGCCATGACGAAGCAGATGCAGCACTCAGCACCGCACTTGGTGATCGACGAGCCGTGTCCGCGCTGCGACTCCCTCGCGGTGCGCGCGATCGTCTACGGTCCCCTCGACTTCGAGGTCGAGGCCGACGACGTCTCGGGCGCGCTCGCGCTCGACGAGGCCCCCATCTTCGACTGCCGCGAGTGCGGGTTCCAGTGGGGCGCCGCGGTGCGCGACCTGCTGAGCTAGCTGCTCGCGCTCCGCAGCACTCGATCCAGCGCCGCCGAGAGCGCGGCCGGGAGGTCGATCTCGTCGGGCGTGATCGCCCACTCGGCCCGAAGTCCGCGGTGCAGGGCGATGAGTTCGCGGGCGAGCTGACGCGCGTCAGTGCCCGATGAGAGCTGTCCGTCGTCGATGAACCGGGTGAGCGTGGCCGTGAGCGATGCCAGGGCGCTGCGCTGGTTCGCCACGTAGTGGTCGTGGAACGGATGCCCGGGCATCGCCATCTCACCGCTCAGTGCCGCCTGGAACCGCACGAGCTCCGGGTGCGCGAGGCTCGCGTCGACGGCGTGCCGGAAGCCGTCGAGCAGTTCGGCGAAGGTCGCCGGGGTGCTGGTGAAGGCCTCGACGAACGGTTCCTCGCGGGCGGCGATCACGGCGGCGAACAGCTCGGACTTCGTGTGGAAGTGGTACAGGAGCCCGGCGTCGGTGATGCCGGCGTCGGCGGCGATCGCCGCGAGCGACGCGCCCTGGTAGCCGTGGCGCGAGAAGTGGTCGACGGCGACGTCGATGACCATCGCTCGCCGTGCGGCACCGGCGCGGTTCGCGCGCATCGGCCGGGCGGTGGTCCCGGCGTCGCTCGGGCGGGGGAGCCGGGTCGACGTCGCAGGCTCGGAGGCATCCACAGGTGGCATGACTCCACTCTGCCCCAGCGCGAGTGCACTGCCCCGAGCGCTCGTCGCGCATTCACTGAGTGTTCACTCAGTTAATCGGCGGCGTTCGTGCGGAGGCGCTGGAGTGGCATCCGTCACCCCCCGAAGCCTCCGAGAGGACCACCATGGCCGAGCCGACCGCCACCCCCACCGCGGCGCCCGCCGCATTGCCGCAGCCCACCGAACCGGTGAGGACCCGCGTCATCTCCGCGATGACGCTCATCGAGTTCGTCGTCACCGGTGCGCTCATCGCGCCGCTCATCGTGCTGCTGTCGCTCAAGGTGATGGCGCTCGACCCCGCCATCGGCAAGGAGTTCGCCCTGTCGATCGTGACGGTCGTCGGTGCGCTCGCGACCCTCGTCGTGACCCCGGTGTTCGGCCACCTGAGCGACCGCACCGCCTCGCGCTTCGGCCGCCGTCGCCCCTGGATCGTCGCGGGCGTCATCGCGGGGGCCCCGGCGCTCGTGCTCGTGGCGACCGCCGGCGACCTCGTCACGCTCGCCATCGGGTGGGGCCTCGCGCAGCTCTCGTACGCCGCGACGCTCGCCGCGCTCTACGGCATGCTCTCCGACCGGGTGCCCGACCGGCAGCGCGCGAAGGCGTCGGGCATCTTCGGCGCCGGTGCGTTCGCCGGCATGGTCCCGGCGCTCGTCGTCGCCGGCGTGCTCAAGGACGACCTCGTGCTCGCCTTCACCGTGATGCCGGCCGTCGCCCTCGTCGTGACGCTTGCGACGGTGCCCTTCCTCGCCGATGCGCCGACGACGCGCGCACAGGTGGGTCCCGTGCACCTGCGCGGGGTGTTCGGCGCGCTCGTGTTCAACCCGGTGAAGATGCCGCAGTTCGCCTGGGTGTGGCTGCAGCGCTTCTCGATGCAGTTCGGCTACATGATCATGGGCACGTTCGGCCTCTTCTACCTGCTCAGCCGACTGCAGATGGACACGGATGCCGCGACGACGACCACCTCGATCGCCTCGCTCCTCGTGGCGTTCCTCAGCCTCGTGGCCGCGTTCACCGGCGGCTACCTCGCCTCCCGCAAGGGCGACTACACGCCGTTCGTGGTCATCGCGATCCTCATGCTCGCCGCGGCGTGCCTGCTGAAGGCGTTCACGGCGTCACTCGCGATGTTCTGGATCGGCAACGTGCTCGCGGGTTTCGCGCTCGGCACCTACTACGCCGTCGACCTCGCGCTCGTGATGCGCACCATCCCCGCCGCCGAGGCCGGTCGCTACCTCGGCGTGTTCAACATCGCCAAGACGCTGCCGCAGTCGCTCGCCCCGGCCGTCGCGCCGTTCTTCCTGCTCGTCGGCGGCAACGTCGACCCGCTCTCGGGCGGTGAGGGCAACTACCTCGCGCTGTACCTCGTCGCCGGCCTCGTGGTGCTCGCCTCGATGCTGCCGCTGCGTCGCATCACGGCGCTCCGGCCGGGCGTCGTCGTGCCGGGCGTCACGCCGATCCAGCTCCCCGACGCCGCGGTCGCGGCCGGTGCGGTGTCGGATGCCTCGCCCGAGCCGGTGCCCGTCGCGGCGCCGGTCCCCGTGACGGCGTCGACCACGGGCGCCTGACCCGTCCCCACCACGCACCCACGAATCCACGAACTCACGCACTCACGCACCGAGAGGAACCCATGTCCATCGAGACACCCGCCCGCACCGGCATCCCGAACCGCATCCCCGTGCCCGGCACGTTCAACTTCCGCGCCGTCGCGGCCGAGGTGCCGAACGGGCGGATCCGCCCGGGCCGCCTGCTCCGCTCCGACGCGATCGACCGCCTCGGCGACTCGGGGCGCGAGGCGCTCGCCACGCTCGGCGTGCGCCGGGTGCTCGACCTGCGCACGGCCGAGGAGGCCGCCGCGCAGCCCGACGACCTCGACGGCCTCGTGCTCGCCGACGGTTCGCCCGTCGAGCACGTCGCGCTGCCGATCATCGCCGGCTCGGTGACGCAGCTCGACCCGGCCTCGCTCGACCTCGCCTCGGTGTACCGGCACATGACCGACGAGGGCGGCGATGCGTTCGCTCGAGCCCTGCGCAGGATCGCCGACGCCGACGGCCCGGTGCTCGTGCACTGCACCGCGGGCAAGGACCGCACGGGCGTCGTCGTGGCGCTCGCGCTCGCGGTGGCCGGAGCCGACCTCGACGACATCGCCCGCGACTACGAGGCGAGCGAACAGCTGCTCGACGGACCGTGGAGCGAGGCGATGCTCGCGCGCGTGCGGGCCTACGGCATGCCCATCGGCGACGGGATCGTCGAACTCGTGACGAAGAGCCCGGCGCGGGTCATCCGCTCGCTGCTCGACGACCTCGCCGCCGAACACGGGTCGGTCGAGGGCTACCTCGACGCGATCGGCTTCGACGCCGCCGACCGCGGGCGACTCGCGGCGGCGCTCGTCGAGGAGGTCGCCCGATGAGCGGCGCGCAGCAGCCAGGGCGGCCCGGCACGCAGTTCCCACCGGCGGAGCAGCTCATCGTGCACCTCAGCGACACGCACCTCACCGCGCTCGCCGAACCGCTGCACGGCAGCGTCGACGCCGACGCGAACCTCGCCGAGGCGCTGGCGGGGCTCGTTCCCCTGCGTCCCGCGGCGCTCGTGATCACGGGCGACCTCGCCGACACCGGGGCAGCCGATGCGTACGAGCGACTGAAGGCCGCCGTCGAGCCCGCCGCCGCGGCGATGGGCGCCGAGGTGATCTGGGTCATGGGCAACCACGACACGAGGGAGCCGTTCCGCGAGGTACTGCTCGGCGAGGCCGGCACGGATGCCGCGGCGCTCGCCGCCCCGGTCGACCGCGTGCACGACGTCGACGGCCTTCGCATCGTGGTGCTCGACTCGACGGTGCCCGGCCACCACCACGGCGAGATCGCACCGGAGCAGCTCGAGTGGCTCCGCGGCGTGCTGGCCGAGCCTGCGCCGCGCGGCACCCTGCTCGCGCTGCACCACCCGCCGGTGCCGACGCCGCTCGGCCTCATGGCGCTCGTCGAGCTGCGCGACCAGGCGGCGCTCGCCGAGGTGCTCGCGGGCAGCGACGTGCGCGGCATCCTCGCCGGGCACCTGCACTACTCGACGTGGAGCACGTTCGCCGGCATCCCGGTGTCGGTGGCGTCGGCGACGTGTTACACGATGGACCTGCGTCAGCCGGGCCCCGGCGTGCGCGGCCAGGCCGGCGGGCAGTCGGTGAACCTCGTGCACGTGTACGGCGACCGCGTGGTGCACTCGATCGTGCCGCTCGGCGAATGGCCGACCGCGTACGAGGTCACCGCCGAGCAGCTGCAGTACTACATGTCGCTGTCGCCGGAGGAGCAACTCGCGCTCGCCGACGGTGCGACGCTGCCCGAGTAGCGGGCCCGCGGCCGGGTGCTCAGCTGGTTTCGATGAGCACCCGGTCGAGCCTCGTGCGCCGCACGGCCGACCGCTATCGTGGGCGGATGCACCCGAATGCCGGAACCGGAATGCCACTTCGCGACGACCGCATCCACCGCTACGTCAACGCATTCTGCCCTCGTTGTCATGAAGAGGACCCCGACCGTCCACTCGCCGAGGTCGCACGGCTCTCGGGCTGGCTCGCGGTGCGCGACGGGCGTGTCTGGCTCGAGCGAGGATGCCGCGAGCACGGACTGGTCAGCACGCTCTACGACGAGTCGGCCGAGATCCTCGCCTACCTCGAGGAGTGGACCGCCCCGACGAAGGTGCACGCCCCCGACACGAGGGGCAACTTCAAGCCGGTGCCGTCCGCTTACGAAGACGGGCTGCCCGAGATGCAGACGCAGCACACCTGCATCCTGCTCGAAGACCTCACCGATCACTGCAACCTGCGCTGCCCCACCTGCTTCGCCGAGTCGGGGCCGGCCGCGAGCGCCGTGGCTCCGCTTGCCGACGTGCTCGCCTCGGTCGACGCGCGGCTCGCGAAGGAGAACGGTCGCATCGACGTGCTGATGCTGAGCGGCGGCGAGCCCACCCTCTATCCCTGGCTCGAGCAGCTGCTCGATCACCTCGTCGCCCGTCCGGTCGTGCGCATCCTGCTGAACTCGAACGGACTGCGCATCGCCCAGGACGACGCGCTCGTCGAGACCCTGCGCCGGCACCGCGAGCGGGTCGAGGTGTACCTGCAGTACGACGGCGAGAGCGCCGAGGCGTCGGCGTTCCACCGCGGTGCTGACATCCGCAGGTTCAAGGAGCGCGCCCTCGAGCGGCTCTCGGCGGCTGGGGTGTTCACGACGCTGACGATGACGGCCGCGCTCGGCGTCAACGACGACGAGATCGGCGCGGTGATCCGCCGTGCGATGGCGACGCCGTACGTCGGAGGGGTCACCGTCCAGCCGGTGTTCGGCTCGGGGCGCTCGGCGGGCATCGACCCGAACGACCGGCTGACGCACACGGGCGTGCTCGCGCGCCTCGGGCCGCAGACCGATGGCGAGGTCACCTGGCGCGACCTCACGGCACTGCCGTGCAGCCACCCGCACTGCTGCTCGGTGGGGTACCTGTTGCGCGACGACTCGGGTGCGTGGAAGTCGCTGACCGCGCTGATCGGCCACGATCGGCTGAAGCAGTTCCTCGACCTCGAGCCCGACCTCGTCGCGAACCGCATCGCCGACAGCAATGTCAACCAGGCGCTGCGCGAGGTCGTCAAGGGGTCGCTGCTCGACCTGCTGAGCGAGCAGTCCTCGCTGTCCCATCCGTCGATGGCGTCGATCTGGCGGGACATCTGCCAGAACTGCGACCTCGGCATCGGCACCCTCGCCGCGCTCGCGAGCTCGTCGCTGCCGGGCCAGCACAAGCGCCTGCGCGCGATGATGGGCGAGCGGGTGCTGCGCATCACGGTCAAGCCCTTCATGGACATCAACACGATGATCGAGGAGCGCCTGACGCAGTGCTGCGTGCACGTCGCGACCGTGAACGCCGAGACCTCGGCGCACCAGTGCGCGCCGTTCTGCGCCGTGCAGGCGTGGGCGCCGCTCGCTCGCACGAAGCTGTCGACGGTCGCCGGCGCCCGGCGCGAGTTGACGGTGACGGCGAAATGAACGGCGACGGCGACGGCGCGGGCGATGCCGCCGCGCTCGACCTGACGGGGCTGAACCGGTACGACGAGACCGTCGGCGACCCGGCGCCGTTCGATCCGCTCCGCCTGTGCGTGTTCACGACCGTCGCCGTGATCGCCTGCGTGCTCGGGCCGATCGCCGTGCTCGGGTTCGCGCTCATCGCGATCGCCGGCTACGCGAAGGCGCGCCGGGCCGGCCTGCTGCGCTCGAAGTGCAAGCTCGGCGACACGCGCCTCGTGCTGGCCTACCTCGCGGTGATCGCCGTGCTCGCTGCGGTCGCCGCACCGTTCTGGGTGATGTTCTGGCTGAACGGGCTGGGGTGACCCCGTGTTCCCGACACTGCCCGACCTGCTCGGCTGGGGACCGCCGATCGACACCCACTCGGCCTTCGTCGCGCTCGGCATGGCCGCCGCCGGAATCGTCTTCATCGTCGAGTCGCGCCGTCGCGGCCAGACCGATCCGCGGATCGGGTACCTCGTGCTCGGCGCCCTTGCCGGCGCCGCGCTCGCCGCCCGGCTCGGCACGTGGATGCAGCACCTCGACTTCAGCAGGAACCTCGACCTGGTCGAGCAGCTCACGCGTGGCCACGCATCGGTGCTGAGTGCGCTCGTCGGTGCGTGGCTCGGGGTGCACGTGGCCAAGCGGATCGTGCGCTACCCGTTGCGAACCGGCGACCTCTTCGCGCCCGCGGTGGCGCTCGCGATGGCCATCGGGAGAATCGGATGCTTGTTCACCGAGCTCCCGGGCACGCCGACCGGGGGCGACTGGGGCATCGTGCTCGACACGGACGCGGCGGCGCGGGTCGGCGGGCAGGCCGGGGTTGCGTTGCATCCGAGCTTTCTCTACGAGGTGGTGTTCCAGGCGGCGGCCTTCGCCGTGCTCTGGTTCTGGCTGCGGCACCGGCCGATCGCGGCGGGCGAGACGCTCACGCTCTACGTGGCGGCGTATGCGATCTTCCGGTTCTTCATCGAGTTCGTGCGCGGCAACGAGGTCGCGTGGATGGGGCTCACCCGCCCCCAGATGTTCCTGATGGTCACGATTCCACTGGTGCTCGGCCGGATCGCCTGGAAGGCGTCCCGCGGCGAGTTCACCGGTGCACGCGAGAGGTTGGTGTCGCATGGTTGATCCGGCTGAGCCCCCGGTGCCCGAAGAGCCGGGACCGCCAGGAGAGCCGGGACCGCCAGAAGAGCCGAGACCGCCAGAGGGTCAGCTCACCCCGCCGCCAGGTCAGCCGCTCGCCCCGCCACCCGTCGGCGGGATGCCCGGCATCGGACTCGGAGCGGTCACCGGGTGCGGCGCGTACCTGCTCGCCGTCGTCATCGGGCTGGCGCTCCTGACCATCTCCAATGTCATCGGGTTCTTCATTCCGTCGGTGGTGGTGGTGGTCGCCGCGGTCGCGCTGATGTTCTTCCCGAAGTGGCGGCGATTCGCCACCGGCATTCTGATCGTCTCGGCCGCGATGTGGATCATCGTGCTCGGTCCGTGCCTCGGCATGCTGGTGCCGTGACGCGTCGGCCGCGAGCCGGCCGGCGACCTCGGGTGCCGCGCGTGGGCGGATCGCCTCAGCCCGGCTGCTCCTCGACGAGTTCGGCGCGGATGCGGCGCAGGTCCTCCATGAGCGAGCCGATCAGGATCCAGTGGCCCGACCGCGGTGGGGCGATCACGAGCGGCGACGTCAGGGCCGGGAACGTCGAGGTGAGCGGTTCGGGGTCGACATCGGCGAGGTGCACCGCGAGTCGCACATCGTGGGCGGCGCGGCGCAGCTGCTCGGCGATCGCGCGCACGGTGGGCTCGTCGGCGAGTTTCGCGTCGTAGTGGTCGAAGAAGGCCCGGGTCATGCCGATCACCTGCGTGACGATCGGGCCCAGCCGGTCGAGCAGCGTGCGCATCTCGCCGAGCTCGGTGCGGTGCGCGGAGCGCCGCGGATTCAGCGTCAGCGATTCCTCGCCCGTCGCGATCGAGGCATCCGCTGCATCGCGCATCGGTCGCATGAGGCGCGCCTCGACCATGAGCCGCTGCAGGTCGCCGGGCGTCTGCGGGTTCTCGAGGGCGCTCGCGAGCCGGTCGAGGGATGCCGCGAGCTCGCCGCCGAGCAGCGACAGGTCGCGCCGCGCCGGCTCGACGGCCACCGGCGGCACGATGAGGGCGTTGACGACGATGCCGATCGCGGCGCCGATGAGGGTCTCGAGGATGCGGTCGACGGCGTACTCGGGCGACGAGGAGCCGAGGGCGAGCACGAGCATCGCGCTGATCGCGACCTGGTTCGATGTGCCCGGCGTCATCTTCAGCGCCCACGCGACGAGCATCGCGATCACGATCGTGACGAGGATGATCCAGCTGTTCACCCCGAAGACGAGCGAGGCCGCGGTCGCGACGAGCACCCCGAGGATCACGCCGATCGACCGCTCGATCGCCTTGCCGAACGACTGGTTCACGCTCGGCTGCACGACGAGCAGCGCCGCGATCGCGGCGAACACGGGCAGCTGCCCCGGGATCAGCCAGCCGGCGATGAGCCAGGCCGCGATCGTCGCGGCCGAGGCCTTCGCGACCTGCAGGATCGGCACGCGTTTGGAGGCGCGGAACGTGCCGGTGATGCCCATGCGAGCCACGTTACTGCGGGATGCCGCGGGGCTCGTCTTCGCCGTGCTCGGGGATGTCGGGGTCGTCGGTGTCCGCCAGCGGGTCGTGGTCGACGATCGCGTCGACGTCGGCCGTCGGCACAGAATCGGGCAGGGCGTTCTCCTCGGCGAGGGTCGCCGGCGACGCGCGACGGGGCGCCGAGGCATCCGTGCCCAGCCGCAGTCGCTTGCGCAGCCCGCGCACCCACTTCGGCGGCCCTGCGACGAGGCCGCGCTCGAGCGGCTCCTCGACCTCGAGCCCGTAGTGCTCGCCGATGTGGTCGATGAACTGCGCGCGCTCGGCCTTCGCGTAGGCACGCCGCTCACGCGTGAAGGCGATGATCGTCGACCAGCAGATCAGCAGCATGACGATGCTGAACGGCAGCGCGATGAGGATCGCCGCGGTCTGCAGGGCTTTGAGGCCGCCGGTGAGGAGCAGGGCGATCGCGAGCAGCGCCGTGATCATGGTGAAGAAGGTGCGCACCCACCGCTTCGGGTTCAGCTGGCCGCCGGTGGCGATCATGCCCATCACGAGGGCGCCCGAGTCGGCCGAGGTGACGAAGAAGATCGTGATGAGCAGGATCACGCCGACCGTCAGCACCGCGGTGCCGGGAATGTAGGTGAGCAGTTCGAAGAGCGCGCCCTCGATGTTGACCGTGCCGTCGGGCTGGGTGAGCGCTCCCGGATCGGCGAGCTCGATCGCGAGCGCCGAGCCGCCGAGCACCGCGAACCAGAGGATGCCGATGAGCGTGGGCACGAGGATGACGCCCGAGACGAACTGCCGCACGGTGCGTCCCTTCGACACGCGCGCGATGAAGATGCCGACGAACGGCGCCCACGAGATCCACCAGCCCCAGTAGAACGAGGTCCACGACGCCTGCCACTCCTCGCCCTCGGTGCCCTGGAAGGCGCTCACGTTGAACGAGAGGCCGACGAAGTTCTGGATGTAGTTGCCGATCGACTGCACGAACTCGCGCAGCAGGTACTCGGTCGGGCCCATCACGAGGACGTACAGCACGAGGATGCCGGCGAGCACGAGGTTCGCGGTCGAGAGCCACTTCATGCCCTTCGTCACCCCGGAGAGCACCGACCAGAGCACGAAGACCGAGATGATGAGGATCAGGATGACCTGCGTGAGCACGTTCGGTTCGAGGATGCCCGCGATGTCGAGGCCCGCGCTGATCTGCAGCACGCCGAGCCCGAGCGAGGTGGCGACGCCGAAGAGGGTGCCGACGAGGGCGATGATGTCGATCGTGTGGCCCCAGCCGCCCTCGACGCGCTTGCCGAGCAGCGGCTCGAGCGTCCAGCGGATGGAGATCGGCCGGCGCCGGCGGTGGATCGCGTAGGCGAGGCCGAGCCCGACGACGACGTAGATCGACCACGCCTGCACCCCCCAGTGCAGGTAGGTCTGGCTGAGCGCCTGCTGGGCGAGCGCCTCGGGGGTGCCGACCACACCCGGCCGGGGGGAGACGTAATGGCTGAGCGGCTCGCTGACCCCGTAGAAGACGAGTCCGATGCCCATGCCGGCGGCGAAGAGCAGCGAGAACCACGAGAGCAGCGAGAACTCGGGTTCGTCGTCATCGCGGCCGAGCTTGATGTCGCCGAACCGGCTGAAGCCGACGAACAGGCAGAACGCCACGAAGAACGCCGCGATGAGCACGTAGTACCAGTTGAAGGTGTTGACGATGCTCGTCTGGATCGCGCCGAACATCGCCTCGGCCGTCTTCGGCGAGATGAGGGCGAAGGCGACGAACAGCGCGACGACGCTCGCCGCGGGCCAGAACACCCAGCGCTGCACCGGCGGGAGCGATCGGTGCGGCAAGTGCCCGTCGGCATCCGCTGCCGCCGGGGGATCACCCGGTTCGGCGTGGTCGGTCGGCTCGTTCGGGGTACCGCTCATGCGCCCACGGTATCGAGGCGGGCGCGCCTCCGCACCGCCCCGCGCCGCATCGGGGGTAGGAGCGCAGACGGCATCGTGCCATGATCGGCCTGTGGCCGACCGACTGATGCTCCTCGACACCGCCTCGCTCTACTTCCGCGCGTTCTACGGCGTGCCCGACTCGATCACGGCGCCCGACGGCACCCCCGTGAACGCGGTGCGCGGCCTCCTCGACATGATCGCGCGCCTCGTCACCGACTTCGAGGCGACGCACCTCGTCGCCTGCTGGGACGACGACTGGCGCCCGGCCTGGCGGGTCGAGCTCATTCCGAGCTACAAGGCGCACCGCGTCGAGCGCGCCGTGCCCGGCGGCGTCGACGTCGAGGAGACCCCGCCCGGACTGATCGTGCAGATCCCGCGCATCCGCGAGGTGCTCGGGCTGCTCGGCATCGCCGTCGTCGGCGCTCCCGAGCACGAGGCCGACGATGTCATCGGCACGCTCGCCACCGGCGCCGACCTGCCCGTCGACGTCGTCACGGGCGACCGCGACCTGTTCCAGCTCGTCGACGACGCGGCATCCGTTCGGGTCGTCTACACGGCGCGCGGCATGAGCAGGCTCGAAGTGCTGACCGACGCCTCAGTCGTCGGCAAGTACGGGGTGCTGCCGCAGCAGTACGCGGACTTCGCCGTGATGCGGGGCGACAGCTCCGACGGGCTGCCCGGCGTCGCGGGCGTCGGCGAGAAGACCGCCGCGTCGCTGCTGCAGGAGTTCGTCGACCTCGACGGCATCATCGAGGCGGCAGCGGATGCCTCCGCGCCGATGTCCGCGAGCGTGCGCGCGAAGTTCGCGGCCGCCGCCCCGTACCTCGCCGTGGCGCCGACCGTCGTCGAGGTCGTGCGCGATCTCGACCTCGGGGAGTTCGACTCGACGCTGCGACCCGTCACCGGCGCGCGCCGCGAGGCGCTCGAAGCCCTCGCGGAGGACTGGAACCTCGGCGGCTCGGTGCCGCGGGTGCTCGCGGCCCTCGACGCGCTGGCCGGATGACCCGTCGCAACCACCGCGTCGCCGTGCTCGTGCTGCCGGGGGCGAAGCCGCTCGACGTCGGCATTCCGGCACAGGTGTTCTCGACGCGCGCGAGCATGCCGTACGAGGTGCGCGTGTGCGGGGCGGCACCCGGACTCGTCACGGGCGGCGACGGGCTCTCGTACCACGTGGCCGACGGGCTCGACGCGCTCGAATGGGCCGAGACCGTGTTCATCCCGGGGTACCGGCATCCCGATCGGGACGAGCCGCCGGCAGCGGTCGTCGACGCGCTCCGAGCGGCGCATACGCGCGGCGCGCGGCTCGCCGCGATCTCGACCGGGGCGTTCGCGCTCGCGGCGACGGGACTGCTCGACGGTCGCCGGGCCACGACGCACTGGCACTACACGCGGGCGCTGGCCACGAGGCATCCGCTCGTCAAGGTCGACACGAACGTGCTGTTCGTCGACGAGGGCGGGGTGCTGACCTCGGCAGGGGCGGCATCTGGCATCGACCTCTGCCTGCACCTCGTGCGGCGCGATCACGGCGTCGCGGTCGCCAACCACGCCGCCCGCCGGCTCGTGGCCGCCCCGTACCGCAGCGGCGGGCAGGCGCAGTACGTTCCGCGCAGCCTCCCTCCCGAGCTCGGGCCCGTGTTCGCGGCGACGCGGGAGTGGGCGCTGCGGCAGCTCGAAGAACCTCTCACGCTCGACGCGCTCGCCCGCAACGCCAACGTCTCGCCGCGCACCTTCTCGCGCCGCTTCGTGGAAGACACCGGCTACACGCCGATGCAGTGGGTGCTGCGGGCCAGGGTCGACATGGCTCGCGAGCTGCTCGAGCGCAGCGACCTCGGGGTGGAGCAGATCGCCGCGCGGGCCGGCCTCGGCACCGGGGCGAACCTGCGGCTGCACTTCCAGCGGATCCTCGGCGTCTCGCCGAGCGACTACCGGCACACCTTCGCCGCGGGGGAGTAGCGCGGGCGAGCGCGGGCGAGGAGCGCAGGCGAGCGCGGGCGAGGAGCGCGCCGAACAGATCTGGCGAGATCCTTGCGGATACTGACCTGCACGCCACTCCCGTGAGACGGCCGACACGGCGAGGGTTGAGGGGTACGGATCGAAAGGAACCCCTCTGCCATGACCACCCGCATCGCCATCAACGGCTTCGGCCGCATCGGCCGCAACGTCGTGCGCGCACTCGTCGAGCGCGGCGCCGACCTCGAACTCGTCGCCGTCAACGACCTCACCGACCCCGCCGGCCTCGCCCGCCTGCTGAAGTACGACAGCACCGCGGGCCGATTCGGCTACTCCGTCGAGGTCGACGGTGATGTGCTCGTCATCGACGGCCGTCGCGTCACGGTGCTCGCCGAGCGCGACCCGGCGAAGCTGCCCTGGGGTGAACTGAACGTCGACGTCGTGCTCGAGTCGACCGGCCGCTTCACCGACGCCGAGGCTGCGAAGGCGCACCTCGCTGCGGGCGCCAGGAAGGTGCTCGTCTCGGCTCCCTCGAAGGGTGCCGACGTCACGCTCGCTTACGGCGTGAACACCGAGGCCTACGACGCCGACTCGCACGTCATCGTCTCGAACGCCTCGTGCACCACGAACGCGCTCGCTCCGCTCGCGAAGGTGCTCGACGACCTCGCCGGCATCGAGCACGGCTTCATGACGACCATCCACGCCTACACGCAGGACCAGAACCTCCAGGACGCACCCCACTCCGACGCGCGTCGTGCCCGCGCCGCGGCCGTCAACATCGTGCCGTCATCGACCGGTGCGGCGAAGGCCATCGGCCTCGTGCTGCCGAAGCTCGACGGCAAGCTCAACGGCGACTCGATGCGGGTGCCCGTGCCGGTCGGCTCGATCGTCGAGCTCAACACGACCGTCTCGAAGGACGTCACCCTCGAGGAGGTGCTCGCCGCCTACAAGGCCGCGGCCGACGGCCCGCTCAAGGGGGTGCTCGAGTACTCCGACGAGGCGCTCGTCTCGAGCGACATCGTCGGCAACCCGCACTCGTCGATCTTCGACGCCGACCTCACCCGTGTCGACGGCCGCCACATCAAGGTCGTCGCCTGGTACGACAACGAGTGGGGCTTCTCGAACCGCGTCATCGACTCGCTGTCGCTGCTCGGCGCGTAACACTCGCCACTGTGCACCGAACGGGCCCGTCTCCGATGGAGGCGGGCCCGTTCGCGTGACGTCGTCGACGCCGGGGTCACTCCGGGCGATGCCCCGCTTCGCGTGGCGCGATCGCCGTGCCGACGAGCCCGACGATCGCTGCGACGGCCATCATGACGGCGATCGGCCACCAGTGCCCAGCCTGGGCGAGCAGCGCGGTCGCCGCGAGCGGCGCGAGCCCGCCGCCGACGATCGCGCCCGCCTCGCGGCCGATCGAGATGCCCGAGTACCGCACGCGCGTGTCGAACATCGCGGTGAAGTAGGCGGGCTGCACACCGTCGGAGGCCGAGTTCACGATGCCGATCGCGGCGACCACGACGCCGACGACGAGCGCCGCCGACCCCGTGTCGAGCACGAGGAAGAGCGGCGCGGCCAGCACGGCGAAGGCGACGAGGCTCCACACCACGAGGCTGCGCGGACCGATGCGGTCGCCGAGCGCGCCCCAGAACGGGCACAGCACCGCGGCGACGGCCGCCCCCACGAGGAGGGCGGTGAGGGTGACCTCGCGAGGCATTCCGACGACCGTCGTCGCGTAGCTCAGGCAGAACACCGAGACGACGTAGAAGGTCGTGTTGACCCCGACGCGCACGAGGAAGACGGCGAGGATGCCGCGGGGCCGGCGCAGCACCTCGGCGGTCGGCCGTCTGGCCTCCCGCCGAGCCTCGATCATCGCGACGAACTCGGGCGACTCGTCGACCCGGCGGCGCAGTCGCCAGCCGATCGCGACGAGCACGAGGCTCGCGACGAACGGCACCCGCCAGCCCCAGTCGTAGAGCGCCTGCTCGTCGAGCACGGCGACGAGCACCACGAAGGCGAGGTTGCCGAGGATGAGCCCCAGGTACACCGCGCTCGAGATGAACGCCCCGCGGAACCCACGTCGCTCGGTCGACTGCTCGAGGGCGAGCAGCACTGCGCCGCTCCACTCCCCGCCCGTCGCGAGCCCCTGCACGAGCCGCAGCGCGACGAGCAGCACGGGCGCGAGCGCTCCGATCTGCGCATGCGTCGGCAGCAGGCCGATGAGGGCGGTGGCGACGCCCATCGTGAGCAGCGTCGCCACGAGCACGCGCCGCCGGCCGAAGCGGTCGCCGAGGTACCCCGAGACGAGCCCGCCGAGCGGGCGCGCGACGAAGCCCGTCGCGAACACGGCGAACGAGAGCAGCAGGCTCGTGAGCGGATCGTCGGCGGGGAAGAACAGCGTCGGGAAGACGAGCGCCGCGGCCGTGCCGTAGAGGAAGAAGTCGTACCACTCGAGCACGGTGCCGAAGGCCGCCGCGGTGACGGCACGGCGGCTTCGGGCCGGGTCGGCAGGCGCGCCCTCGGCGGGCGCGGTCTCGAGCGCCGTCGATGCGCCGCTCACGCGATCACCGCCCCAGAGGGCGCCGCCCCGGCCGCCGGCGCGGCCGCGACGGGAGCTGCGAAGAACGCCAGCTCGTGCTCGGACGAGACGCGGAACGCCCGGTGCATCCGCTCACGGACCGCCGGCGTCGCGCGCGAGGCGGCCGCGGTCGTGATCGCGATCGCCTCCCGGGTCGCGATCGCGAACGCCGGGTCGGCGTAGGTCGCGAGCCATGAGGCGTACGGATGCTCCGGATCGAGCGCCTGCGCCCCGAACTCGCCTGCGGCGAGGCGCGCGCCGAGGTCGGTGTAGATCCAGAAGCAGGGCAGCAGCGCGGCGACCAGCACGGCGTAGTCGCCGCGGGCCGCGGTCGCGAGCAGATGGTCGAGATAGGCGGTCGTGGCGGCGTCGGGTTCAGCGACCGGGAAGTCGCCGGCGCCCGCCCCGTCGCGCGCGCTGCGCCCGGCCGCCGGGCCGAGCCAGCTCTCGTGCAGCTCGAACTCGCCGACGATCGAACCGTGCGCGGAGTTCGCCCAGAACGCCTGCGCCGGGGCATCCGGTGCGAGTCTCGCGGCCTCCGAGAGGACGCGAGCGTAATCGCGGAGGTAGAGCGCATCCTGGGCGAGGTAGTCGAGGAACGGTTCGCGCGCGAGGGAACCGTCGGCGAGGCCGCGGATGAACGGCAGTTCGTCGATGTCTCGCCGCACGTCGGCGATGCCGCCCCACCACTCGGCCTCGACCTCGGTCGGCGTCGGCGCGGTGCGGGTGCCGCCGCGCGCCCAGAGCCCGGCGAAATGGTTGATCGGGCCGTGCCCGCCGCCGACCCCGAGGGCCTCGCCGTGGCGCAGCGACTCGCGCAGCCAGCGACGGGCCTCGGTGATCGCGGCCGGCCAGTCGCCGTGCTCGGCGGCGAGGGTCGCGATCGCCGAGGAGAGCGAGCACCCGGTGCCGTGCGTCGCCGTCGTGGCGATGCGATCGCCGCCGAAGTCGACGATCGTCGCGGTGCCGGCGTCGACGAGGGCGTCTGGTGCGGCGTCGCCGACGAGGTGGCCGCCCTTCGCGAGCACCCGCACGCCGTATCGCGCCGAGACGCTCTCGGCCTGCTCGATCGCCTCTGCCCATGTCGTCGCCACGATCGGAGGCCCGTCGCCGGAGCCCGCGAGCACCGCCAGCTCGCCCAGGTTCGGGGTGACGAGGTCGGCGAGCGGCAGCAGCTCGCGCATCGCCGACTCGGCGTCCGCGTCGAGCAGGCGGTCGCCGCTCGTGGCGACCATGACCGGGTCGAGCACGACGATCGGCGGGCGGGTGCGTGCGAGCCACTCGGCGACGGTGCGGATGACCTCCGCGTTCGCCAGCATGCCGAGCTTCACCGCGTCGACTGTGATGTCGTCGGTGATCGCGTCGAGCTGTGCGGCGAGGAAGCTCGCCGGCGGCACGTGCACCTCGTGCACCCCTCGCGTGTTCTGCGCGGTGAGGGCGGTGATCGCGGCCATGCCGTAGCCGCCGACGGCCGAGATCGACTTCAGGTCGGCCTGGATGCCGGCGCCGCCAGAGGGGTCGCTGCCTGCGATGCTCAATACTCGTGCGGTCAACGTGCCGCCTCCCATCGATCCGTGAGTTCTCGGGCCGCTGCTCGCGGGTCGTCGGCCGTGCAGATCGCCGACACGAGCGCCACGCCGGCGGCGCCGGCCTCGCGGAGCGGTGCCACGTCGGACAGCGTGATGCCGCCGATCGCGACGCACGGCAGCTCCGCCTCGGCCGCGAAGCGCGCGAAGCCGTCGATGCCGAGTGCGGGCGGATGATCGGGCTTCGTCGACGTCGGCCGGATGACGCCGACGCCGAGGTAGTCGACGGTGCCTCGCGGCATCCGACGCAGTGCCTCGAGATGGGCGGACGCATTCGCAGTGAGGCCGACGACGGCGTCGGGGCCGAGCCGGTCGCGGGCGATGGCCGCCGCGGCATCGCCCTGGCCGAGGTGCACGCCGTCGACGGGCAGGCCGCTCGCCCGCGCCGCGATCGCGAGGTCGAGGCGATCGTTCACGAGCAGCACGGCACGGCCGTCGATCGCGGTCGCGAGCTCCTCGAGCAGGCGGAGCAGGTTCGACGTGCTGTCGACCTTGTCGCGCAGTTGCACGACGCGCACCCCGCCGTCGACGGCCGCGGCGACCACGGAGGCGACGCCGCGCTCGCCGCAGAGCGCGGCGTCGGTGACGAGGTAGGTCGAGAGGTCGAGGGCCGTGCGGGCGCTCACGCGTCGGCTCCGGAGGCGACGGCGGATGCCGCGATGGCGGATGCCGCCCCGGCAGCGTCTCCGAGCACACCGGAGACACGTGCGCGCTCCTGCACGTCTGCCGGACCGACCGCCGCGAGCGCGTCGAGGAACCTCGGCGCGAACGTGCCGGGACCCCCGGCGCCGGCCGCGGCCAACTCCGCGGCCACCGTGTAGACGAGCGTCGCGGCGACCGCGCCGGTGAAGGCGTCGTCGGCGATCGCGACGAACGCGGCCGTCACAGCCCCGAGGGCGCACCCGCCGCCGGTGACGCGAGTGAGCAGGGCGTCGCCGTTCGATATGCGCACCGTGCTGCGTCCGTCGGTGATGAGGTCGACGGGGCCCGACACGGCGACGACCGAGCCGAACCGGGCGGCGAGCAGCCCAGCGGCTTCGGCGGCGGCCTCCGTCGAGTCGGCGGCATCGACGCCGCGGCCGCCCGCTCCGACACCGGCGAGGGCGAGGATCTCGCTCGCGTTGCCGCGGATGACAGCCGGTCGCAGCTCGACGAGTTCATGCGCAAGCGCCGTGCGGATGGGCAGGGCGCCGATGGCGACCGGGTCGAGCACCCACGGCGTGCCCGCTTCATAGGCGGCGCCGACGGCCTCGCGGGCAGCAGCGCGCTGCTCGGGCGACGGCGTGCCGAGGTTCACGAGGAGGCCGCTCGCGATTCGCGCGAACGCGGCCGACTCGCCGACGATGTCGACCATGGCAGGGGCCGCGCCGATCGCGAGCAGCGCGTTCGCGGTGAAGCCCGAGACCACGGTGTTCGTGATGCACTGCACGAGTGGCGCTCGGTCGCGGAGTCGGTCGAGCAGGTGTGCGCTCGAGTGGGCAGGGTCGATGGACAGACGATCGCTCAACGCGACATCCCTTCGCTAGTTCGAACTAGATCAGGTTCGACGGGTGTGTTCTCAGCCATGCCCGCTTCGGGTGAAGCGGCGCACGGCACCCCGTGTCACTGCCGTCGAGCCTAGTGGCCGACGAGGCCGGGTCGAGCGAGCGGATGTCTCAGGCGGACATGCGCCTCAGCGCGCCATGCGCAACGGGTTGTCGCGCGCGAGTTCGACGACGATGCCCCGGTCGGCGCCGGGGTCGGCGCGGTCGTACCAGAGCCGGGTCGTGTCGCCGACCTTCACGTCGCCGGCACGGCGGATGAGCATCGTGCGCTCGACCCAGCGCTGGGCGCCCGAGGCATCCGTGAACGTGAAGGTCACCGCCGCCCACAGGCCGCGGCTCGTCGGGTTCGGCCCGGGCGGCACGCGGGTGACCGTCGCCGTGGTCTCGACGCCGTCCGACAGCGTCTGCAGTTCGCGCACGACGCGGCGGCGCTGCCCGGCCCGGGCCACGACGGTCATGACCCAGATGAACACCCCGATCGCGATGAACAGCAGCCCGAGCCAGCCCGGGAAGTCGAGGAGCGAAGCCTCGCTCTGCAGCACCGGCCAGACCAGCCCGGCACCGAGCAGGAACAGTGCGAGCCCGAGCACGAGCGGCCCGCCGCGCCATGAGCCGAACGTCGCGATCGAGAAGATGAGGAAACCGCCCCAGGCGATGATGCCGCTCACGATGGCGACGACCTGCAGTGCAGCATCCGCGGTGTCGATGCCGTCGGCGAACAACCGGCCCCAGACGAAGCCGGCCACCGCGAACGAGGCGAGGAGCACGGCGCTGACGATGCCGCGCACGACCGGTCGGCGGCGTTCGGTGCGGAGGCGGCGGGTCTCGCTCGGGTCGGTGAGGCTCATGCCTCATCCCAGCATGCCGAGGGCGTTCTCGGCAACGAGAACGGGGGCGGATGCCGCGTGGCATCCACCCCCGATCGGTCGAACTGTTGCTACTTCGCGTGTCGGGCGCGTACCCGAACGACGGCGTAGACGGCCCCGCCGGCGGCGAGAAGTGCGAGCGCGAGCCATCCGAGCACGTCCACGAACGCGGTGCCGGAGCCCGCCGATGCCACCGCGACCGCGCCCTTCACCGTCGTCGGGTCGACGGCGGGCGGCGCCACGACGGTCACGGCGGCCGAGGCGGCGGATGCCGCAGAGGTGCCCGCCGCGTTGCGTGCGGCGACCGTCGCGGTGTACTCGCCGCTCGCGAGGCCGGTGAAGGTACGCGTCGTCGTGCCGGCGGGCACCGAGACCGGGGCGCCGCCGTTCAGCGAGACGAGGTACTCCGTGATCGGCGAGCCGCCGTCGGAGGGCGCCGTCCATGAGACGGTCACGGCGGTGCCGGCGACCGTCGCCACCGGCGCGTCGGGCGCGACGGGAGCGGTCGCGACCACCTCCGGATGGCAGGGCAGGGCCTCGAAGAACGTGCCGAGGGCGGCGATCGCCTCATCGGCGAACGCGAGCTGCGCGGCGAGACCTGCGGGGTCGGGTCGGTCGGCGTACCGGCCGGGCAGGTCGTTCACGTACCACCACTCGGTCATGTACTCCTTGTAGGTGCCGTCGCCGTTGGCGTGGATCCACTGCTGCGCGATCGGCGCGGGCTGGCCGCCGACGCTGCGTGAGCGGTCGTACTCGAGCAGGTAGGGCACCTGCAGCTTCTTCGCCGTGGCGAGCGCCTTCGAGGTGTCTCCGCCCGGGAAGTAGTCGACCTGGCCCGAGACCCCGGGCACGTACTGGGTGACGAGGTTCGGCAGGTACTTCGTGACGAGGTCGCTGTAGAAGTCCGCGAACTCCGAGCCGGTGTCGCGGATGTGCAGGTCGTTGCCCGAGTTGCCGTCGCGCTCCGAGCGGCGCGGCGACGGTACGGGGTTCGGTGCATGGCCCGACGCTATTGAGCGACGCGGGCATCGGATCGCCTCGTGTCGCACTGTGAATGCCTATGACTGCATATGTCGCCGTTCCGGGGCTTCGGCGCCGTTCGAGGGCTCACGGCTGCGTCATGTGACGCCGCAGGGCGGCGCGCCCGTGACGTTCTGCGTCGAGCGGAGCGGCTTCGGGCCGAGCGAGCGGATGACTCAGACGTTCACGGTGCTCGGCGCGACCGTCTCGCCGAACCAGTACGCCGGCGCCGGCAGGTGCACGCCGGTCGACGCGAGGGCGATGGCGGCGAACGCGTAGATCATGATCGCGATCGTGAGCCCGCCGAGGGCCATCGTGATCGGCACGGCGGGGGAGACCCGCGCGCCCTCGCGGCGGTACCGGGGCACGGCCATGAACGCGATCCACATCGCCGTCGCGGCGAAGCCCGCGATCCACACGGTGCGCAGCGCGTCGCCCTCGAGCGGCGCGGCCACGGCCATGACGAGCGCGCCGATCGCGATGAGCAGAGCCGTGTACGCGAAGAAGCGGGCGAAGCCGATGCCGCCGACGTCGTCTTCGCCGGTCCACCACGGTCCGTCGGGCCGGTCCGGCTCCTCGGATTCGCCCGGCTGTCGTGCATCGCTCATGGTGCGATCGTAGAGCGGATGCCGCGGCATCCGCCTGCTCGCTGTCGGTACCGAAGTACCGAAGTACCGGAGCCTTGCACGCGAGTGC
Source organism: Agromyces sp. Root81 (assembly GCF_001429165.1). Lineage (GTDB taxonomy): Bacteria > Actinomycetota > Actinomycetes > Actinomycetales > Microbacteriaceae > Agromyces. Next base: position 842,479 of record NZ_LMIR01000002.1, on the reverse strand, counting down.
GCCCGATGGCGGGATGTCGCCGCGATTCGGCAGCGCATCCGTCGCGGCCGCACGGCCCGAGCGACAGAATGATCCGGTGACTCGTCGAGGGCTGATCCTGTTCGCCGCGCTCGGCATCGCCTGGGGCATCCCGTACCTGTTCATCAAGGTGGCGGTGAGCGAGCTGGACCCGGCGATGGTGGTGCTGGGGCGGTCCGCCCTGGCTGCGATCCTGCTGCTGCCGCTGGCGTTCTTCCGCCGGGAGGTGGCGGTCGTGGTGCGCCGGTGGAAGCCGATGCTCGCCTACACGATCGTCGAGATCATCCTCCCGTGGTACTTCCTGAGCTCGGCGGAGCAGCGCCTGCCCAGCTCGACCGCTGGCCTGCTGCTCGCCACCGTGCCGCTCGCCGGGGTGGCGATCGCGTTCGCGATGGGGCGCCCCGAGCGCCTCTCGCGTATGAACTGGCTCGGCATCGCGCTCGGGATGCTCGGCGTCGCGGCGCTCGTCGGCCTCGACATCGCGGGCTCCGACCTGATCGCGGTCGCGCAGATGGCGGTCGTCGTGGTGGGCTACGCGCTCGGCCCGGCGATCCTGGCGCGGTGGATGTCCGACCTGCCCGGCGTCGGCGTCGTCGCCGTGTCGCTCGCGGCGACGGCCGTCGTCTACGTGCCGTTCGTGCTCTTCACGGGCGGCTGGCCGACGGCGTGGCCGTCGCAGGCGGTCATCGTGTCGATCGTCGTGCTCGCCGTCGTCTGCAGCGCGCTCGCCTTCCTGTTGATGGTGGGGCTGGTCGCCGAGATCGGTCCGGTGAAGGCGACCGCGATCACCTACGTCAATCCCGCCGTCGCGATCATCGCGGGTGCGGTCGTGCTCGGCGAGCGGGTCACGGTGTGGACGGTCGTTGGATTCACCCTCGTGCTCGCCGGCTCGTACCTCGTGACGCGCCGCAGGCGTGAGCCGGTCGCGGCCGAAGGGCCCGAGGAGGCGTCGGCCGAGCAGCGGCGTGCATAGCGCTCAGCGGGTCGGATGCCTCGACCAGGCATTGACCTCGCGGCATCCGCAGCACTAGTGTTCGAAGGCTGCGCACTCCGCGCAGCATCCCCGGAACCTGGAAGGAAGGCCATGACCGTGTCTCTGCAGCGCACGAGCAAGCCCTCCTTCGTCGAGCCCGCCACCGGGCAGCCGGCCCTGTTCACGCAGCGCTATCTGCTCAATCGCGAACTCGACCAGGTTCTCGACCCGGCACACTGACGCCGACGCGGCATCCGCTCGCGAATCTCGTCACCCCGTGCCCCGTCGAGGCCCGGGGTGTTTCTCTGTCTGCGCGCGACGGGGAGCCTCGGGCCCCCGGATCAACGCAACGCACATGCAAGACAGGAAAGGAACATGGAGACCATCACGAAGCGGCTCGTCTCGTGGGCGAGCCTGATCGACGAGAAGACCGTCGAGCAGGCCCGCACCTCGTCGACGATGCCGTTCATCTACCCGCACCTCGCGCTCATGCCCGATGCGCACCTCGGGCTCGGCGCCACGGTCGGCTCGGTCATCCCGACCCTCGGGGCGATCATCCCCGCGGCCGTCGGGGTCGACATCGGCTGCGGCATGATCGCGGTCAAGACGCAGTTCACCGGGGCGGAGCTGCCGGCCGACCGGCGGCCGGTGCGCGAGCAGATCGAGCGCGCCATTCCGCTCTCGGCGGGCAAGCACAACCGCAAGGTCGTCGCCACGGCGGCGCCGCGCATCGCCGAGCTCGAGGCGCTCGCCGAGGCGAAGGGCTTCGACCCGGCGTCCTACGCGGGCAACTGGCGCGAGCAGCTCGGTTCGCTCGGCAGCGGCAACCACTTCATCGAGGTGTCGGTCGACGAGACCGACCAGGTGTGGTTGTTCCTGCACTCGGGCAGCCGGGGCGTGGGCAACAAGATCGCACAGCATCACATCGCGGTCGCCCGACGGCTCGCGACGAAGTGGTGGATCGACCTGCCCGACCCCGACCTCGCATACCTCGTCGAGGGCACGCCCGAGTTCACGAAGTACATCCGCGAGCTCAGGTGGGCGCAGCACTTCGCCCTCCTCAACCGCGAGGAGATGATGGACCGCGTCATCCGGCAGGTCGGCGAGTGGGTCGGCGCACCGGTGCAGGAGCTGGAGCGCATCAACTGCCACCACAACTTCACCGAGAGCGAGGAGCACTTCGGCAAGCGGGTGTGGGTGTCGCGCAAGGGGGCCATCCAGGCGGACGCCGGTCGGCCCGGACTCATCCCGGGCTCGATGGGCACCGCGTCGTACGTCGTCGAGGGACTCGGCAACCCGATGTCGCTGAACTCCTCGCCGCACGGCGCTGGACGTTCGTTCTCGCGGACGAAGGCGCGGCAGACCTTCACGCATGAGCAGTTGCGCGAGGCGATGACGGGCATCGAGTTCCGTGACACCGACGCGTTCATCGACGAGATCCCGCAGGCGTACAAGCCGATCGACCGGGTGATGACGGATGCCGCGTCGCTCGTGAAGGTCCGTCACACACTGCGGCAGCTCGTCAACGTGAAGGGCGACTGAAACACCGGATGTCCCGGCTCGACGAGAGTCGGGACATCCGTTTTCTTCCCGATGTCGATCCGACGCACTCCCGTTCGACGCCAGAATGAGAGCGGAGATACCGACTCGGAAGGAATCACGATCATGCGCACCCTCATCGTCACCGAGTTCATCAGCCTCGACGGCGTCATCGACTCGCCCGGCGGCGGCTCGCACCCGCGGGCCGGCTGGACTTTCACGGACGTCCCCTTCGTCGAGGAGGCCTACGAGCTGAAGGGCCGGGAGCAGCTCGAGGCGGGCGCGATGCTCATCGGCCGCGTCAGCTACGACGAGTTCGCGCCGGTCTGGCCCACGATGGTCGACGACTTCGCCGAGTACAACGCGATGCCGAAGTACGTCGTCTCGAGCACCCTGTCCGACCCCGAGTGGAACAACACGCACGTGCTGCGCTCGCTCGACGACGTCGCGAAGCTCAAGGAGGGCGACGGCGCGCCCATCATCGTGCACGGCAGCGCCACCCTCGCGAAGGGCCTCGCAGCGGCCGGCCTCGTCGACCGGTACCACCTGCTCGTCTTCCCGGTGCTGCTCGGCGACGGCAAGCGTCTCTTCGGCGACGGCGACCCGTACACGCACCTCGACCTCGTCGAGTGCGAGGCCTACTCGAACGGCATCATCAAGCAGGTCTACGACGTCAAGCGCTGAGCGGATGCCGCGGCATCCGTCAGCTCTTCCGGCCCCGTGGTCGCTCGGTCCGAGCGTCTACGGGGCCGAGTCGGTTGCGCTCACCCGCTTCTTCTCGCGCACGTAGACCTCGCGGCGCACCCGTGCGACGACGTCGCCGTCCCGGTCGGTGATCTCGGTCTCGAACCACTCGAGCACCTTCGCTCCGCCGCGGGCGCGCTCGCGCAGCTCGGCCGTCTTCTCGGGCGACACCGCGAACTGCGCGGTCAGCACCCCTCGGCCAGGCTTGACGAACTCGATCTCGCCGCGGGTGTCCCAGACGATGTAGTCGCGTCCGATCTGGTGCATCACGAGCATGAAGAAGTAGGGGTCGGTCATCGCCGACATCGAGCCGCCGAACGCGGTCTTCACGTAATTGCGGGTGAAGACGTTGATGTGGAGTTCCACCGTCGCGCTCGTCCAGTCGGGGGCGAATCGCTTCACCCGGATGCCGCTGAACAGGTTCGGAATCCACAGGCTCATGCCGATGGCGAGGCGTCGAGGTGTCACGGGCATGCAGACGAGTCTGGCGCGCCCGCCCGGATGTCGCGAGCGGCTTGTCGGGCATCGACAAGCGAGTGACCCGTCGGCGGGGCGCCACGAGTCGTGCGCCCCACGATGCGATCAGGCCGCGGCGTCGTCCTCGACGGCGACGACCGCGCGCAGGCCGTCGACGAGGGAGGTCGTCGGGCGGCCGAGCAGGCGGGAGAGCGTGCCATCCGTCTCGCTCAGCACACCGCGCGCGATGCCGTCGTCGATCGCGGCGACGAAGCCCGCGGTGCCGGCGTCGAGGCCGGCCGACTCGAGCGCGGCCACGTGCTCCGCGGTGGTGAGCGGCGTGTAGGTCACGGCACGGCCGACGATCTCGGATGCCGCGGCCGCGAGCTCGTCGTAGTTCCAGGCGACGTCGCCGCCGAACTCGTAGGTCCGGCCGAGGTGGCCGTCTTCGAGCAGCACGACGGCGGCGCCCTCGGCGAGGTCGGCGCGGGTGGCGCTCGCGACGCGCCCGTCGGCCGTGGAGGCGGCGATCACGCCGGTCGAGGCGGCGCGCGAGACATCCGCTGCGTAGTTCTCGGTGTACCAGTTGTGGCGCACGATCACGGCGGGAACGCCCGAGGCGGCGATCGCCGCTTCGGTGGCCTTGTGGTCGGGGGCGAGCACGAAGTCGGCGGTCGCGGCCCCGGCCACGCTCGTGTACACGAGCTTCGTGACGCCGGCGGCCTTCGCGGCGTCGATGACGTTCTGGTGCAGGGCGGCGCGGTTGCCGGGCTCGGATCCGGAGACGAGCAGCACGGTGTCGACCCCGTCGAGGGCGGCGGCGATCGTCTCGGGGCGCGCGTAGTCGAGTTCGACGGTACGGATGCCGCGGGCCGCGAACTGCTCGAGCTTCGAGGTGTCGCGGGCGCTCGCCACGACGTCGGCAGGGGCGGCGCCGCGGGCGAGCAGCGAGTCGACGACGAGGCGGCCGAGCTGGCCCGAGGCGGCGGTGACGAGGATGGTCATGGTGCGGGTGTTCCTTCCGGTTGCGGTCACCAAGTGGCAACCGGATGCCTCGCGCCAACCTTCCCTCGCAGTGGTACCCACTTTGAAGTAAGGTACCCACATGGTGGTAAGTCTTGCGGAGATCCGGGAAACATCGGGCGAAGTCTTCACCGACGGATGCCCCACACGCGTCGTGCTCGACCACATCATGAGCAAGTGGGGCGTGCTCGTGCTGCTCGCACTCACCGATGGCACGCACCGCTGGGGTGAGCTGCGCCGCGAGGTCGACGGCATCAGCGAGAAGATGCTCGCCTCGACGCTGCGAACCCTCGAGGCAGACGGCATCGTGGTGCGCACCTCCTATCCCGAGGTGCCGCCGCGGGTCGAGTACGCGCTCACCGATCTCGGCCGGGAGCTCATGGAGCACATGCTGCCGCTCGTGCAGTGGGTGGCGATGCGGGCCGACGGGATCGTGCGCGAGCGCTGACTCGACCAGTACTGTCGTGACCGTGACTCTTGCTCATGGCGCCCCGCAGCAGCCCGCTCCCTTCCTCGTGTCGCTCAGCAACATCCATGCGACGCAGCACCATGTGGTGACGCCGGGTGGCACCTGGCCGATCGCCGAGGTCAACGTCTCGACCGCGGATCAGACGCAGGTGACGACGCACACTCCGGCGTGGGCGATCGTCATGGTGGTGCTGTTCATCTGGTTCTTCCTCCTCAGCCTGCTCTTCCTCCTTGCACGAGAGAGCCGCATCGCGGGGTACATCACGGTCACCGTCTGGGGGCCCGGCGGGCAGTCCTATGTCGAGAACATCCCCGTGGCCGACGAGGTCCAACGCATGGACGTGTTCAACCGCGTGACGTACCTGCAGTCGCTCATCGGTCAGGAGCGGCACCGACTCGGACGCTGACCGTCGGTATCGGCCGGGAGCGTCGCGACGCCCCGCGATTCGCGTGAGGTCACTGCGCGTCCTCGAATGAGTCGTCGACGTCGAGCCGATACCCGCGCTTGACGACGGTCCTGATGAGCGACGGCGTGCCGAGCGCTTCCCTGACGCGCGCGATCGCCACCTCGAGCGCGTGCGCATTCGCACCGGAGCGCGGCAGGGTCGAGAGGAGCTGCGGTCGCGAGACGACATCACCCTGCGCCTGGAAGAGCCGACTGATCACGGCGACACCGGTGCGGGAGAGCGGGGTGAAGCCGCCGTCGAGCACGACACCGGTGCTTCGGATCTCGAGTCGACCGGCGGTCGTGTCGAGCGCGGGTGCCCGGCCGCCGCCGAAATACGTGACGACGGCGCGGACGAGCGATCCCAGCCTGCCCCGCTCGGCCACGAGCGGCGTGATGCCCGCTACGACGAGGGGCCCCGCGGTGATCGGACCGACGGCCGCGATCAGCAGCATCCCGGCGTCGGAGCGGGCGACGATGTCGGGCAGCGCCCCTTCCCGCCCGGCGGCCGTGAGCCACTCGGCGGCGCCGGGGGCCGAGGTGAACACCACCACGTCGACCTCGCCCTGAGCCGTTGCGACCACCGACTTCGACACCGCGGCGGGGTCGGGCGGAGGGCCCCAGCGATAGACCGTGAGACTGACCACGTCGGCGCCAGCCCCCGTGAAGAGCTCGTCGAGCCCGTCGGCGCCCGAACCGTGGTGCTGCACGGCGACCCGGCGACCGGCCAGGCCTTCGGCCAACAGGAACTCGCCGAGCTCGGCGGACGTCTCGGACTCGGCGACCCAGTCAGCGGTCAACCCGGCCTGCTGGATCGCTCCGCGCGCCTTCGGCCCGCGCGCCACGAGCTGCGCGCCCGAGAGCGCGGTGTGCAGCTCGTCGAGCAGCCCCGCCTCGTCGGCCGCCTCCATCCATCCGCGGAAGCCGACGCCGGTCGTCACGACGACGACATCCGGTGGCTGGGAGATGAGGCTCCACGTCGCCGCGACCAGCGCCTCGTCGTCGATGTGGGGAACGATCGTGAGTGCGGGTGCGTGCCGCACGTTCGCGCCATGCCGCTCCAGGGCGGCGGCGAGCTCGAGGGAGCGACGATCGACGGTGATGACGATCGTGCAGCCGGCGAGCGTCGCCGAGAGGGCGGGACGTGCGGGAGAGGTCACTGCGACACCGACTGCACGAGCACTCGGCGGCCGTCCACCGCCACTGGCCAGGTCGGCAGCGACATCGGCTCCTTGCCCTGCGTGTCGAGACACGCTCCAGTGCGGAGGTCGAAGACCTGCTTGTACATCGGCGAGGCGACGGTTGGTCGATCCGCGCGGGAGCCGACGATGCCGCGGGAGATGACGTTGGCCCGGCTGTAGGGATCGAAGTTCGACACCGCGTGCACGCGCCCGTCGTGCAGCAGGAAGAGCGCGATCTGCGCGTCGCCGAGCAGTGCCGCGCGGCCGCGTTCGACCTCGAGGTCGGCGACGTCGCACACGCGCACCCAGTCGGTCACGGGCTCACTCGACGCGAGCCCGATCCCGGGCGCGAGCGGGGTGGGGGAGTCCATGAGCGTCATCGGCGTACCTCCAGTGTCGTTCCGGCGATGGGCACGCCCGAGCCCAGGCGCTCGGCGTCGGTTGCCGGGCGGGGCTGCCCTCGCTCGGCGGTGTACGCGAGCGAGGGGTCGGGCGTGGTCGGTGCGTTCACGAACGACGCGAACCGGCGCAGCTTCTCGGGGTCGTCGAGCGTGGCTCGCCACTCGTCTTCGTAGGTGTCGACGTGGCGGGCCATCGCGGCGTCGAGGTCGGCGCAGATGCCGAGGCGATCGTCGAAGATCACGCCCCGCAGGCCGTCGATGCCGCCATCGAGTGCTTCGAACCACGGTGCGGTGCGCTGCAACCGGTCGGCCGTGAAGACGTAGTACATCAGGAACCGGTCGATGGCGGTGAGCAGTTCGTCGTCGTCCAGCCCCTCGGCGAGCAGCACCGCGTGACGCGGCGTGAACCCGCCGTTGCCGCCGATGTACATGTTCCAGCCGGCCTCGGTCGCGATGACGCCCACGTCCTTGCCGCGCGCCTCGGCGCACTCGCGGGCGCAGCCGGAGACGCCGAGCTTGAGCTTGTGCGGCGATCGCAGCCCGCGGTACCGCAGCTCGAGCTGTACCGCCAGGCCCACAGCGTCCTGCACGCCGAAGCGGCACCATGTCGAACCGACGCAGGATTTCACGGTGCGCAGCGACTTGCCGTACGCGTGCCCGGACTCGAAGCCGGCGTCGACGAGACGCCGCCAGATGTCGGGAAGCTGCTCCAGCCGTGCACCGAACATGTCGATGCGCTGACCGCCCGTGATCTTCGTGTACAGCCCGAAGTCCCGCGCGACCTCGCCGATCACGAGGAGCCCTTCGGGGGTGACCTCGCCGCCCGGGATGCGCGGGACGACCGAGTAGCTGCCGTCCTTCTGCAGGTTCGCCATGACGTGGTCGTTCGTGTCCTGCAGGGTCGCGTTCTCGCCGTCGAGCACGTGGGTGCCGGTGAGCGTCGACAGGATGCTGGCGAGCACGGGCTTGCAGATATCGCAGCCGCGCCCGGTGCCGAACCGCGCGATGACGGCGCTGAACGTCGAGAGGCCAGAGACGCGCACGGCGTCGAAGAGCTCGCGGCGCGACAGTTCGAAGTGCTCGCAGAGCGCGGTGCTGAGCGCTGCCCCCGACTTCGCCAGCTCCGCGCCGACGATCTGCTTGACCATCATCACGCACGAGCCGCACGCCGCCCCGGCCTTCGTGCACGACTTCACCGCCGAGACATCCGTGCAGCCCTGCTCGTGCACCGCGGTGCGGATCGTGCCGGCGGTGACGCTGTTGCAGGAGCACACGAGCGCGGCGTCGGGGAGCTCGCCGGTCGATGCCGCGACGCCGCCCGACGGCACGAGGTACGCCACGGGGTCGCCGCCGAGCGCTCCGCCCACGAGTGGGCGGAGCGACCCGTACGCCGACGCGTCGCCCACGAGGATGCCGCCGAGCAGGGTCTTCGCGTCGTCGGAGAGTACGAGCTTCTTGTAGACGCCCGCGACCGGGTCGGCGTAGACGACATCGAGGGCACCGGATGTCTCGGCGAACGCGTCGCCGAAGCTCGCCACGTCGACGCCCGAGAGCTTCAGCTTCGTCGAGAGGTCGTAGCCGGGGAACGCGGCCACTCCGCCGAGAAGGCGGGTCGCGGCGACCTCGGCCATCGCGTACCCGGGTGCCACCAGGCCGACGCACATGCCGTCGAAGTTCGCGACCTCGCCGATCGCCGAGATGCGCGGGTCGGAGGTGCGGCATGCGGCATCGATCACCACGCCGCCCCGCGGGTGCACGTCGAGCTCGGCGCCCCGGGCGAGCTCGTCGCGCGGGCGCACGCCGACGGTGAAGACGACGACGTCGGTCTGCGCGTACGTGCCGTCGCGGAACTCCAGGCCGATGACCTGGCCGCTGCGGTCGGCGTCGAGCCGGGTCGTGACCGATTCGGTCTCGACACGGATGCCGCGTGCTTCGATCAATCGTCGGAGCGCGTCGCCCGCCGGGCGGTCGAGCTGCGCCGACATCAGCCGGTCCGACGACTGCACGACCGTGCAGTCCACCTCGAGGCCCTGCAGCGCGCCCGCCGCCTCGAGGCCGAGCAGGCCGCCGCCGATGACCGTGCCGACGAGCGGTCGGCCGAGCTCGGCCGAACGGCGACGGACGAACGCCTCGAGCGACTCGACATCGTCGAGCGTGCGGTAGACGAAGCATCCGTCGTGGTCGTAGCCGTCGACCGCGAGACGGGCGGCGTACGACCCGGTCGCCAGCACCAGGTGGTCGTAGGCCACGCTCACGCCGCTGCGGGTCGTGACGCGGCTTGCCGCCCGGTCGATGCGCGCGACCGTGTCGCCGCGGAGGAACCGCACGCGTTCGTCGTCGACGTGAGCGCGCTCGAGCTCGAGGTCGTCGGGCGACGAACCGGCGAAGAACGAGGTCAGGCCCACACGGTCGTACGGATGCCGCGGCTCATCGCCGATCAGGGTGACGCGCCATTCGGGGCCACCCCGGCTGAGCAGGCTCTCGAGGAAGCGATGCGCGACCATTCCGGCGCCGGCGACGACGATCCGCGTGTCGTCGCCATCGGTGGTCATGGCGTTACCGTAGGCGTCCGGTGTTGCGCCCTCGTCAGCGTTGTGTTTCCGGCTGGTTGCGGTGAATCGCATGCTGCTGCTCCTCTCGAACGAATCGCGGCTATGCGCCGACGGGCGTCGTCTCGCGGACCTCGGCCGTTGCGACCTGCGCCGGCTCCGCGACCGGCGCGGCCTTGCGGCGCCACCCCGATCGATTCGCCCGCACCGGGGTGCGCGGCGAGGTGCCGCGCGCGTAGGTCAGGTACAGCGGGATCGCCGTGAAGACCAGTCCGCCGACGAGGTTGCCCGCCACGGTCGGAATCTCGTTCCAGACGAGGTAGTCCATGATCGTGAAGTCGCCGCCGAGCATGAGCCCCGACGGGAACAGGAACATGTTCACGATCGAGTGCTCGAAGCCCATGAAGAAGAAGAGCATGATCGGCATCCACATCGCGATGACCTTGCCGGGCACGTCCTTCGCGATCATCGAGAGCACCACGCCCGTCGACACCATCCAGTTGCAGAGCACGCCGCGGATGAAGAGCGTGAGCATGCCCGCGGCGCCGTGCTCGGCGTAGCCGACCGTGCGGCCCTCGCCGATGTGGCCGATCGCCTCACCGACCTCGTTCGGCGGCACCGAGAATCCGTAGGTGACGACGATCGCCATCAGCACGGCGACGGTGAACGCGCCGATGAAGTTGCCGACGAAGACGAGGCCCCAGTTGCGGAGGATGCCGCCGATGGTGACGCCCGGTCGCTTGTCGAGCCAGGCGAGCGGCGCGAGCACGAAGACCCCGGTCAGCAGGTCGTAGCCGAGCAGGTAGAGCATGATGAATCCGACCGGGAAGAGCACTGCGCCGAGCACGGGGATGCCGGTGCTCACGCTGACCGTGATCGCGAACGCGGCGGCGATCGTGAGCAGCGCGCCGCCCATGATCGATCGGACGATGGTGTCGCGCGTCGACAGCATGACCTTGGATGCGCCGACGTCGATGAGCGTTCCGACGAGTTCGGCCGGCTTGACGTACGTCATGGAAGTCCCTTTCGATGCGGAGTCGCCGGGCCGGGATCGGCCGACTCCTCGAAGCTAGGTACGGCATGTTTCACTCGAACGTCTCGAGATCTCGCTTCGCGTAAATCTCTGCTCTCATCGCGTCGCTCGGGAATGTGAGACGGTTCGGCCGATCTCACGAAGCCCCGCGGCCAATGCGTGCGCTGCGTGCCGAACCCCCCTAGCATCGGAGGAGCGCACCGGCACCCCCATCCGACGTCGCCCCGAGTCGAACCCCGCCCTGTCGGTGCCGCTGCCCAGGAGCCCGAGTGACGACCCACCCAGACGACCAGCCCGTGTTCGGGTTCGGCACGTCCGCTGGCGAGCTCGCACCACGCGCCGGTCGCCGCAGCGCCGACACCGGCGGCACGCTTCGCCCGCGACGCCTTCCGGCACCGGACTGGGGGAGGCATCCGTCACCGCGCGATGTGCAGCGCTACTACCTCTGCAGCGAGGAGCCGAGCGGCGAGTTCGTCGAGGTCATCATTCCGGTGACCGATGCCGGTCGCATCCGCTACTTCACGACGAGCGACGGCGACAAGCTGACCGAGGTCGACGAGGACTACTTCATGCGCCGCGGCGAGGGCAACGCCCGGTCGCTGCTCGAGCTCAACGCCCGCGAGATGGCCGAGCTGCAGGCCGAGCTCGACTTCGTGCGCCCCGTGCTCGGGCGCGACCCGCTCGCCGAGGCCGAGTTGGCTGCGCTGGCGGTCGTGCCGCCTGCGGATGTCGCGGAGCCGGCGGCTGCTCCGGTGCCGGTGCATGTCGCGCCGGTGACGGATGCCCCTGCACCCGCGGACTTCGAGACGGTCGACGACGACTTCGCGCTCGCCGCTGACCTCGCGCTCGCCGAGGGTGAGCCGACGGAGGTCATCGAACTGCCCTACCCGGTGCCGGTGCTCGCGTTCGCGGAGTTCGTCGAGGCGGCGCCGGAACCGATGCCGGCGCTCGCTCCGGAACTGTCGCCCGAGCCCGAGCCCGAGCCCGAGCCCGAGCCCGAGCCGGAGATCGTCGAGGCGATGCCGGAGCCTGTGCTCGCGGCCGAACCTGCGCCGTCGCCGGAGCCGCCGGCCGTGCCGACCCTGGACCCTCCCTCGCCGCTTGCCACCGCGACCGCCGAAGATGACGATGATGACGATGACGAACAGATGATCGAGGAGTACGACGCAGTGATCGGTACGAACAGGTTCGAGCAGGTCGAGCCCGGGGCATCCGCGATGCCCGCCAACGTCACCCAGATGCCCACATCGGTGACCGGGCCCATCGCTCCGCTCGCACCGGTCGCTCCCGCGCTCCACCCGGGGCAGGACGTCGACGCCGCCGCGCAGGTGGCGCTCGCGAAGGGCATCGCGTTCGCCGCGCACCGCGGCCAGCTCGACCAGGTCGGCGCCGAGTACATCGACCACCCGGGCCGCGTGGCCGAGCGTTTCGACCCGGTCGCCGAGCCGGTGCTCGTCGCGGCGGCATGGCTGCACGACGTGCTCGAAGACACTTCGGTCACCGCTCAGAACCTGCTCGAGGCGGGTGTGCAGCCCGAGGTCGTCGAGATCGTGCAGCTGCTGACCCGCACTCCGGATGTCGCGGACGACGTGTACTACGCCCGCATCGGCGGCCACCCCGTTGCCCGCCGTGTGAAGGTCGCCGACCTCGACGACAACACCGCCCCGTGGCGCGTGCGCCGCCTCGACTACGACGTGCAGGTGCGCCTCGCCGAGAAGTACCGGTACGCACGCGAGGTGCTCGGCGCGTTGTAGCCCGGCGCGGCTTCGTTGCACCGTGAAGGTTCGACCACTCGATTCATCGCAGGGCAGAGTTCTGCATCTCGAATGCCAGTTCCCCCTCATTCGCTGAGGGGGAACTGGCATTCGTGTGCAGTGGAGTTGTCTGGCGCCCGCGTGCCGGCTCCAGACTGGCTCAGCGCTGGAGAACGGCCCAAGCGAGCAGACTGTCGATGCGACGAACGTCGGCACCCTTCGTCAGCTTCACTTTGATGTGGCCCGCCCTGGTCCAGAGCTCGACCTCGGCGTCCCGGTCGAGCAGTCCACCGGCGTTCTCGGTGGACCACATGTTGATCGAGCTGTACGGCAGCGAGTAGATCTCGATCTTCTTGCCCGTGATGCCCTGCGCGTCGCGCACGATCAGACGCTTGGTGGTGAACGTCGCCGAGTCGCGGAACGTCTTGAACGAAGCAACAGCCTGTTCGCCTTCGACGAGCAGCGCGGTCACATCTGCAGGCACAGGGATCTCAGTCTGCAACGTCCAGGCGAGCATCGGTGCGGTTTCCATATGTACGGGTTCCTCTCGTTGGTGGTCTCGTGTCGTGAGCGCGTGGCAGCAACGTCAGCCGCCGCTCGCTTCCGCCATCTCGCCCATCTTCGCGCCGATCGAACGACGGCTCCGACAGTGTCATGGCCGAGCTCGGCGATGCGATGGTCGAGAACCCCGCCATACCAAGCGTGGCGGCCGCAGGTCTACCATGGGCGCAGGGGGAGCACCGATGCCGTCACCCGACGCCCGCGACACGGACCCGACTCTGATCGGCTCGGTGCAGCGCGCGCTGAGGCTGGTCGACATCGTCGCGAACGAACCGCGGCCCATGCCCGTGAAGGCGCTCGTCGCGGCCAGTGGCCTCACCCCCGGCACGACCTACAACCTGGTTCGCACCCTCGTGCACGAGGGCTACCTCGCCCGCGAACCCGACGGTCTGCTGCTCGGCACTCGCTTCCCGGCGTTCGTCACAGCGGATGCCGCGCACGGCGTGTTCCTCTCGCGGGTGCGCACCGCGCTGCGCGGGGTCACTGAAGAGCTCGGCGCCACCGCGTACCTCTCGCGATTCGAAGACGGCGAGGTGCACCTCGTCGACATCGTCGACGCAGAGCACAACCCTCGGGTCGAGCTCTGGGTCGGGCTGCACAGCAGCGCGCACGCGACGGCGCTCGGCAAGCAGATCCTCGCCGTGCTGCCCGAGGCGGAACGGCTCGACTACGTGTCGCGGCATCCGCTCGCCGAGCTCACACAGCACACGATCAGCGACCGGCGCGTGCTGCTCGACCAGCTCGCGCGTTCGCGCGAGAGCGTCGTCGACCGCGAGGAGTACGCGATCGGATACACGTGCATCGCCGTGCCGGTGAGCGCAGACGGCATCACCGCATCGCTCGCCGTGTCGCTGCCGGTCGAGCTCGCTCATCAGGCCGATCCGGCCCTCGTGCAACGTCTGCAAGCCGTCGCGTCGAACCTCTCGCTGCAGCTCGGCGCCGATCGCCTCGGCGGTTCGGGCGCCTGAATCGACGGCGACGGATGCCGCGGCTCACGCCCGAGGCATCCGCAGTTCATCATCTGAAATCTTCGCGTTGCCTCGCGGCGCTCCCGGCCGTAGCGTGACGAACACGCGACAGAGGGGCGCGTGACTCCATCGCAACCTGATCGTTCAGTGCGGTCGACCATCGGGGGACGGTTCGGCTTCGTACGCCGAGGTGCGATGGGGGAGCCCGCGGGGAGAGGGGTCGGGTTTCTTTCTCCCCGCGCATCGCTCCTTCTCGTCGTTGATCAGAGTCGCCTAGCGACCTCATCGGCGAACTGCGGCACGCCAGCTCGCGCGAGTTTGACGAGCAGATCGTCGAGGCTGAGTGGTGGATGCTTCGTGGCGTCCGCCTGCTCGCGGATTGTTTCGATCACGTGGCTGCTCGCCATATCAAGCTGGTCGAGCAGGAAGTCGTCCGGCCCAATGACGTCGATTCCGTACTGGTTCGCGACTTCGGAGGGGAAGTCGCGAAGGTTGGCTGTGATCACGGCATTAGCACCGGCTCGGATCGCGGCGGCAAGCACATGCCGATCACCAGGGTCCGGGAGGTCGATGCCGTCGATGAGTCGTTCGTACTGCCTTACTTCGGCATCGGGGAAAGATTCGTTCATCAGGTGAAAGCGTCGGTCGATTGCAGCCGGATCCAATTCGGGGTGAACGCGGAGGACCGCGTGCCTCGCTTCTATAAGGATGTGAGCGCTCCACATCGGGCGAAACAGCAGACGTTCGGCGAGTCGGAGATGTGTGTCGCAGATTGAGACGGGCACGATCACGCAGGCATCCAGCACCGCCGAGTACAGTGCCATCCTCAGTCTGCACCGCTCGAACTGCGCTTCGCGGCGCGCAGTGCCTCGGTGTACTGGGACGCTTCATCCTCATAGAGTCCGAGCGAGCTTGCCTCCGCGGTCAGCAGATCGAGTGCAGAGCGAGTACCTGCGTGCGATCTCTCACGGTAGGTGAGAACATCGGCGAGCTGCAGTCGGCGATGCCGACTTGGCTTGTCGTAAGGGATTTCACCGGCATCGAGCAAACGGATCAGAGTCGGCCTGCTGATGCCGAGCAGCTCAGCGGCCTCTTGGGTGCTAATACGTTGCGAGATTGGAACGACGCTTACAGCGTTGCCGGCGCGCATCTCCTCGACGACCATGGTGAGGACTCGGTAGATCTCCTCTGGCAGTTCGACGGCGGCGTTGTCTGGGCCCACGAGTCGGGGAGTACCTGCCGGTTCGCGTTCCACGAACCGGGCGAGCTCCGCGATTTCGGACGAGTGCGCAGGACTGATGGGTTTCCGCCGTCGATCCGGTGCGACTGCAGCAGTGTTCATGACAGCACCTCACCCCCCAGGTCGCCCTCGGTGCCCCCAAGCGCAGTCCAATTCTCACACAAAACGAACAAAACGCAAGAAACGAAGGAAATGAACGGCCAACGTCGTGCCAAGTTGCGACCATCACGGTGCTGACGGATGCCTGATGGTCGTGGAGCGGATCTCCAACGCTGCACACCCGCTCGAGCCGCCTCGCGCGACATCGAAGGATAAGACGCGGTTGCCACCGCGGCACTCAGGCGACTACTGGCTTGGGACGTTTGCTTTCGGAACGTCCAGATTCGAGCCGCTGAAGTCGGGAGTGAGCCTTTCTTTCAGCGCGTTCTGTAGCTCGCAGCGCGAATTGGTCGAGGGCGCCGTCGATGCTGACACCGGAGAGCGCAGGGTAGCGCCGGCTCATACGCGGCCATGTCGACGCCAACAACCATCCGGACCAGCAGGTGATGATGCCCCCGATCGTCATGGCAGTGCCGTCCATCGACTCGAGGAAGCCAGCCGCCAAGTACCCGAGCACGATGCACGGTGCAAGGAGGACAAGCCACAGAACGGGCCGGATGAATCGGGGCATGCCGACACTGCGTAGCATTCCCGATGCGACGGCCGTCGCGCACGCAAGTACGAGCAGCATCAAGCCGAGAGCGACAAGGAGCCGACCCAATTCCGGGTACTCGGGAAGCCATCCGAGCGAAATCCACGTGATTGCGACCGGGGGGAGGGCGAGAGTCAAGACGACGACGAGAGCTGAGCCCAGAATCGGGCGGCGACGCACACCCCGGAATGTGCGCCGCGCCGCCCGTGCTCGCTTCCATTCGCGGCGGGCGACTTTCTCCTGGAACCCGAGCGTGCCCGTCGCAAACCGGCCGATACGCGATGCCAAGAGAAGCATGAACGATGCCAGCACCGCCGATCCGCTGAACTCTCCGATGCCCTCGCCGAGGGTGACGGCGCCGATCGCGCAGAAACCCGTCCAGATGAGAGCAACGCCAGCCACCACTTCCGATGCCGCCCCAAGCTCGACGCGCTGTCGCTGAACTTCCTCCACTTCGTTACCGAGCCGCGTCTGGACCCAGATTCCGGCGTACAGAGCGATGATGACACCGAGCAACGCTGGCAGCACCCAACCGGATGCCGAAAGCAACGCGCTCCCGAACGAAGCGAGAAGGTCGACGGCTCGTGCGGTGGAACCGGTAAAGGCGCTGGTGATCAGCAACGAATAGAACAGCACGCAACCTGCCGCGGAAGTTGCCTCGAGAGCAACCATCCAAGGTGACCTTGGTAGGCCAAGCGCGTCGGCGCGAGCATCGTTTGACATAGCACTTTTCATATCGTGCACCGCCGACAGCAGGTTCCAACGAACAGCTTGACAGCGGTGGTCTGTCGCGTCCGGTAACGAAACAGCGGTGGGCCCGATCGTCGCCGCCTGATTTAGGCCTCCCGTCCGGTGTGCCGACCAGCGCCACGCCTAGGATCAATGGCATGGCCGGATTCTGGGGCAAGCGAAAGCGTGAAGAGCAAGAACTCGACGCTCAGGATGCCGTCCTGGCGCAGCGGGCGGGCACCGCCCTGGTCGCCGCCGACGAGCGAGTGCGCGTCACCGCCGACGAGCTCGCCTTCGCCGATGCCGAGCTCGGCCACGAGGCGACCGCGGAGCTGAGCACGGCGCTCGCCGCGGTGAAGGAGCACCTGGGCGAGGCGTTCCGGCTGAACCAGCTGAACCACGACGAGGTCCCCGACACCGCCGAAGAGCTGCGGCAGCGCAACGCGCGCATCGTACAGCTCTGCGACTGGGCCGAAGACGTGCTCGACGAGCACATGTCGACCCTCGCCGACAAGATCGCGCGAGCGCGTCGGGCTCCCGAGATCATCGCCGGCGTGCGAGCGGATGCCGCGCGCCTCCGCACCCGCATCCCGCAGGCCCGCGAGACCAACGAACGGCTCGCCGCCCGCTACGCGCCCGAGGCGCTCGCCCAGGTGGAGGCCAACCCCGCCCAGGCCGAGCAGCTGCTCGGATTCGCCGAGCACAGTGCCGGCGTGGCCGAGCGCCGGCGTGAGGCCGGGCAGCGCGAGCAGGCCAACCTCGCGCTCGAGGCTTCGACGGAATCGGTGCGCCGGGCGGCGACCCTGCTCGACGCAGTGGAGACCTTCGAGGTCGAGGCGCTGCGCGCCGAGTCGACGTTGGCGGCGATCGTCGAGGATTCCCGCGGCGACGTCGTCGTCGCGCTCAAGGAGCCGCAGACAGCCGGCGTGACGGCCGCGATCGCCTCACTTCAAGGTGCGCTCGCCGCCCTCCCTGCGGCGGGCGTCAACACCGATCCGTTCGCGCAGCTCAGTAGCCTTCGTGACGCGAACAGCGGGCTGGATGCCGCGATCGCGGCGGCCCGTGAGCGCGCCGCGCGCCCGATCCCGCCGCTCGAACACGTGCACCACGCCATCGACGACGCTGACCGGCAGCTCGCGGTCGCCCGCGACGTCATCGCCGGCCACCGCGGCTGGATCGGCGCCGACGCCCGCACTCGCCTGGCCGAGTCGGAGCGTGTGCGGGTCGACCTCGACCGCTTCCTCGGCACGCCCGCTGCGACCGTCAGCGTCATCGATGAGGACCATCGCGAGCAGGCGATGCTGATGGCACGGCGCGTCGCGCACCTCGCGGCAGAGGCGCTGCAGCTCGCGCAGCGCGACATCGACTCTTCGCGACCGCAGGATCGTGGGCAGTGGGGCGGCGACGGCTGGGGCGGCGGTCGCCGCGGCGGCGGCTCGTCGGATGTGATGGGCGGGATCCTCGGCGGGCTGGTCATCGGGAGCATCCTCGACGGGATGTTCGACTAATACGGATGCCGCCTGGCGCGTGCCGGGCACGAGCCAAGCCAGGTCATGGCATGCGTGATTCCCGTGCTCCCTAGCGTGCTCTGAGCGGCGAACTTACGATGGAGCATGGCCGGGTTCCGGGTCGGGCGCAGACGCCCTGCGCAACATCTCGAGGTCCACGACGCCGATTTGGCGAAGCAGGCTGGACAGGTCCTTGTCGCCACAGACGACCGCATCCGCTTCGCCGCCGACGAGCTCGCCTTCGCTGAGGCCGAGCTGGGGGCCGACGCCACCACACAACTGAGCGAGGCGCTCGTCGCGGTGCGCAGACGCCTGAGTGAGGCGTTCCGTTTGAACCGGCTCAATCACGATGCGGTTCCCGGCACCGCCGACGAGGTGCGCACCCGTTACCTGCGCATCGTGGAGCTGTGCGGATGGGTCGACGACGTGCTCGACGAGCACATCTCCGCGCTCACCGACCGGATGCGGCGGGCGCGGCATGCCCCCGAGATCATCGCCGGCGTGCGAGGGGATGTCGCGAGCCTGCGCGCACGCATCCCCGTCGCCGGCGACACCGTCGAACGGCTTGCCGCCCGCTATGCGCCCGAGGCGCTGGGCCAGGTAGAGGCCAACCCTGCGGAGGCCGATCAGTTGCTCGGATTCGCCGAGCACAGCCTGCGTGTGGCCGAGCGGCAGCGGTCGGCCGGAGAGCGCGAGCAGGCCAGCGTCGCGCTCGAGGCATCCGTCGAATCGGTGCGCCGAGCAGCAGCTCTCCTCGATGCGGTGGAGAGCCTCGAGGTCGAGGCGTTGCGAGCGGAGTCCGCGCTGGCTGCGATCGTCGACGAGTCCCGTCGGGACCTCGCCGCGGCGCTCGAAGAGCCCCCATCCCGTCGCGTCGCGGATGCGATCGGCGAGCTGCAGGCAGCCCTCGCGGCCCTCCCGCCGACCGGCGTCAACACCGACCCGTTCGCCCACCTGAGCCGACTGCGCGAGGCTCGCACGGTGTTGGATGCCGCCATCACGGCCGCCCGCGAGCGCGCGACAGATCTGATTCCGCTGGTGGACCACCTGCACCACGCGATCAAAGACGCAGACCGACAGCTCGACATCGCTCGTGATGCGCTCGCCGCCCACCCGGGCTGGATCGGCCCTACGGCCCGTACACGACTGGCCGAGTCCGAGCGCATCAGGATCGATCTCGGCCACTTCCTGGGCGGATCCGTGACGACGATGACGGTGACGGACCAGGATCATCGAGAGCAGGTGATCGCGATGGCCAGGCGTGTCGCATCGCTGGCGGGCGAATCCATGCAGCTGGCGCGGCACGACATCCACACGTCTCGCTTGCAGGGCCGGGCGAACTTCGACCAATGACACAGGAGCCGCGAGCGATGCCTGAACGGACGTCGGCCGGCGGTGCATGCGCGCTATGTCGCGTACCAGACGGCCGGCGTCACGGCCGCGATCGCCTCGCTGCAGCTGCTCTTGCCGCCCTCCCGGCGGCCGGCGTCAAAACCGACCTCTTCGCGCAGCTCAGTAGCCTCCGCGACGCGAACTCGGGGCTGGATGCCGCGATCGCTGCGGCCCGCGAGCGCGCTGCGCGCCCGATCCCGCCGCTCGAGCATGTGCACCACGCCATCGACGACGCCGACCGTCACCTCGCCGTCGCCCACGACGTTATCGCCTGCCACCGCGGCTGGAGCGGCGCCGGCGCCCGCACCCGGCTCGCCGAATCCGAGCGCGTGCGGGTTGACCTAGACCGCTGCCCGGGCAGGCCGGCGGCGACCGTCACCGTCATCGGCGAAGATCACCGCGAGCCGGCGATGGTGATGGCCCGGCGTGTGGCGCACCTCGCGGCCGGGGCGCTGCAGCTCGCGCGCGCGACATCGACTCGTCGCGACCGCAGGACCGCGGACAGTGGGGTGGCGACATGATGGGCGGCATCCTCGGCGGCCTGGTCATCGGGAGCATCCTCGACGGCATCTTCGACTGACCCGACCGGATGTCGCGGCATCCGTGAATATGTCGCGGCATCCGTGAATTCTGCATGCGGGTGACTGGAGCGGACTCGCACGTATCGCCAACCCACGGTGCGGTGATGGGCGTCGCGTGGGGGAGCATCGCAGGACGGCGACATCACGCGCTAATTCGAGCCGGTCAGTAGCGGCGAGCTCTGGCTGTCGATGAACGGCGCAAGGGCGGGGATCCCTGGGCTGGAGGCACCTTCTGGGATGTCGAACCGTGCGGACGACCATCGCCCGCCGCCCGGGGTATCGGCGGGCGCCGCCATTTGAATCCAAGCTCGATCGATCGAATAGACCTTTGCGAGCTGTCGAGCCCGATTGAGCACCACCATCGCGAGACTCCACGACGGATCTGCCCGCATCGTCTCAAACTCGTTCCGGGATAGGTAGAGCGATAGTCGGTTCTCGCGAGTGGTCGCCTTCACCTCGAGATGACACGAGCGGAAGCCATCCAGGACTGCAATGTCATACCCAAACGCGTCAGACCACCCCGCTACGTGATCGACCGTCACGCCGGGACGCGTGGACAGGTGCCGCAGAACCTCGAGCTCACCAGCGTCACCCACCTCGCGGCGGGACTCTGTATCAACCTTGCCCCACGCGCGGTGGATGCATGCGAGAGCCGCGGTGGGTCCGACTCCGAGTGCTTCGGCAGCAGAAAGCGCGTCCTCAGGAATCTCGGCAGGATCCTGCACGAGAAGGTCAGCATCGGGAAGCCATGGGGGAGCGCCGCCGAGGATGACCGCCTCGAAGAGGATGTCGGGAGTCCTTGCCAACGGTGCGGCCTCCAGGAGACCGGCCCGTTCCACCCAACCCAGCGACTCAGAGTATTGCGTTGGAGTAAGGTCCGCGTACTCCTTCGATGACAGAAACAATGCACGCGCACGATGAACGCCGGTAGTCGGAATGAGCTCGAGCCACCGTAGGGCGCCTCTGATGATCGGCTCAGGAGGGATCGACATGCAGGTGCCCCAACATTGCGCTCACGTCGGCCGCATCGAGGCCGCCGGCAACGCTCGGCTCTTCGTCTAGGTCACCGAGTTGCTCGACATTAGCGTCGTCGAGGATCTGCCCCATGAATCGGAGTTTGAGGTCCAGCCGCTGCTCAACCACCTCATCGATGGTTCCCTCAGAAGCCAGGACTGTCACACGCGTCGTCGCTCCTTCAGGAAGCCCGAGCCGATGGATTCGATCGAGCGACTGTAGGAAGCGACCCGCAGCAAAGTCACGGTCAACGTAGACGGCATCGTTGCATTCGTGATGGAGACTGATGCCTTCGCCAAGCGTCGCAGGGTTCGAGAGCAGTACCATGCAGTCGGGATCCGCGCGGAATCGACGAATCTCTTCCTCGCGATCTGGAGTCCCACCATGAACCAGTGCGGGGTTGTATGGCGCGAGCAACCGATGGAGTGTCGTAAGCGAGCGAACAAAGGTCGACCAGACCAATGTCTTACGACCTTGTCGCGCATTTTCGGCAACGATGCTGAGTGTCTCCGCGTACTTCGGTGACAGCTCGTACGTGGGCAGATCTCGCATGAGTTCGAATAAAGGAGCGTTCTCAGGTATCTGTAGGGGGGGAACACGGTAGGCGAGCGGTTCGTAACGTGTCCCCCCGACAGATAGTAGCGCCGGGCTCGTTGCAGCCATCAACAGGTACATCAGCACTTTCCCCAGCGCTTCCAAGTCGCGCTGAGAGGTTCGCGCTCGCGGCGACATCTGGTTCACTAGTGCGTCGTAAATTTCGCGGTGAAGCGGCGGAAGCTCGAGGCGTCGAATCAGTGGAATCTGCGGTGGCAGTCCGAGTTCATGTTTCGTAGTACGTGTGAAGAGCGGTCGCAGCGCCGAACTGGCTTGGCGGAGGTTGCCGCCGGCCACAGCTCGCGTGACGGACTGTCGGCCGTGGCCGGGCCATACGAATCCCATCAGGTTCTCGAGGTCACGAACACCGTTGGGTGCAGGAGTACCTGTAAGTATGAGTCGACGACGCGCGCGAGGGCCAATCGAAAGGCAGGCGCTTCCGTACGTACCCTGAGCTCCGAGTTTCATGCGGTGGGCCTCGTCGAGGACCAGCATGGTGGGACGAGCGGTCATCCACGACGACAGCAGCCCGAGCGATCCGTCGAGACGCTCGTAGTTGACAAGAAGGATTTCGGTGCTGAGAGGAATCACCCCGTCGAGCACCGCAACTCTCGGTGGCGTTGAAAAGCAATCTTCAGTCTCCTCGCGCCAGGCGTCGTAGCAAGACTTCGGACCAACGACGAGGAGACGCTCTACGGTCTTCGTTGCTTTCGAGGCCGCGTAGACCCCAAGCGCGACGCGCGTCTTTCCGGCACCTGGCACCGAAAAATTCGCGCCGTGCCCGAGCGCCAAGAGCTTTTTGAGATCGCGGCGCTGGAAGTCCGTAAGTTCACCGCACCAATTACCGCCGAGGGTGGCGTCCAAATCGTCGACCGTGGCGCCCCCGGATTGGTCATCCAGAAGAGTGGCGGCGCGGTTGGCGTCGCGAACTGAGGACTCGGCGAGCTGCTGGATATCAATGTCCCAGCTCACTGAGCCCGGGTCGCTCCACGAAGCCAAGACGAGCAAGTTGGTAAGGAAGTCATCTAGGTCAAGCTCAGCGAGACCTGGCGTTGGCTGTACCACCGTCCGGAACCTAGGAACGAGTCGCCTCAGCTCCTCTTCGAAGTGAGTTGCAGCAGCGAGTCTGACCCGCGTTGCTGTGGCCGCGAACGAAATGTGGAGGCTGGAGTCGCTGCTCACACCGTGCCCTGGTCCAGTTCGGTAAGCCATCTCGTGCCTTCCCCGGGGCCCGTAATAGCGCGTTCAACCTGCCGGGCGAGCGCAAGAAGTGAATGCCGAAGAGTGACGAGCGCTTCATCGATCGAATCCTCGTCGACCGACTTGGTTGCCAAGGCCTGGGCGACATCGGAAGCCGCGAGACCGATGGCATCCGATGCATCTGACAGCCTGTCGGCAGCTGCCACCTTGCGTTGGCGAAGCCTCTCATCGCGACCGGCAAGCATCAGCGCATTGTCTGCGGATTCGCGAAGCGAATGAAGTAGGTTCGCTGACTCGTCTTGCTTCAACGTATCGGCAGTCGTGCCCAGGCTCGTAGCCGAGCGAGCCCGCAATACATCGTTGGTGACCTCGCGAGCGCGTTTGACCTCGGGCGCGTCATCCGCAACGGCGACGGTCAGCCCCGGTATGGCTACCGTCGATGACACGGCAGGCTCTTGAAAGACGGATGGAGCATCCGTGAGCTTCGGCTTCAGGTACTTCTCGAAGAAGTCCGGCTTGGCGAGACGGACGTCGGTCTTCGAAAAGCCCAGCATGATGAGGGCAAGTCGTGACTCCTTCAGCGCCTCAGCGGCGTCACGATTCGTCGTCGCCTCCGAGGTGTACGAGCGGTAGAGCTCGCGCAGCTTCTCCTGGTGATCCTCAAAATCCACCAAGCGTAGCGTAGCCCCGTCGCCGGACTTGCTCCGAGCGATCGCCTCCTGGATCAGTGCGTAGACCCACCGGTCTTGCTCCAGAGTCTTGAGTCGGATGTGAAACTCCCGTGCGATCTGGTCTGGCCGTTGGCCGAAGGAAAGCTGCTCTTCGATCGCGATGAGTTGATTGATGTAGGAGTAGTCGCGCTTGTTCTCACGTCGGAGCTGGAGCGCAAGTTCGACCGTGCTGACATCCGCCGGGGTCGTATCCTCCGGGAGGACAGCTACGCGGATGTGGCGGTGGCCAAGCTCTCGAAGGGCAGCGCAGCGTGTATTGCCGTTGACGAGAATGCCGTCCGGCGTGATGAGTCCAGGCTGCTGTTGTCCGAAGTCGTCGAGGCTGTCGCGGAGTGCCTCAAACTCGGGATCGGTCTTCCCCGGGGACGAAGGCTGAGTCTTCAACAGGAAGTCGAGATACTCCTGCCCCTCCTCGCTCCAAGGGTCCGCGCCGAGCTTCGCATCCCTTATGGGATCCAGGGTGCGCTGGGCTCGGATCCGGTGGGTGTCAGGATTAAACAGAAGGAGCTCGATCGGCATCGCAATCACATGCCGGTGGGAGGGCGAGCCGCGCCACTCAATGGTGAGCTTCTCACCATTCTCCTCCTGAGCAGTCCGAAGCCGCTCGCTAACGATTTCGCGGACCTTATCTCCCTGCGGCGGTGAGCCAATAGCTTGTGCCACTACCCCTCCTATGCTTCTCATGCGGACCTTAGTCTGTGATGAGTCTGGCACGGCGGTATGACAGGAGCGGATTATGCCTGAACCGAGGTGGGATGACCCCCAGTTCAAGGGCGGGACGATGGTCCGCGCAGCGCTGTGGCTCGTGCAGGAAATTGGCGAGGGCAACACGTTCACGAAAGAACAGCTCCGCGCTGCCTTTCCGGGTGTTGCTCAGGCTGATCGCCGCGCGCGCGATCTCCGCGAGTACGGCTGGATCTTGGACACCAGTTCGACAGACGTGATGCTCTTGCCGGAGGAACAGCGTTTCACCCGGCGCGGCGTTGACGTATGGGATGCAGAACAGCGACGCGCGGCGGATCGCGATTCTGGGGCGATCAGCAACAAGGTACGCGATGGGGTCTTTGCCGCAAATGGATACCAGTGTGTCTCATGCGGCATTGCCGGCGGCGAGGCATATCCAGATCGGCCATCCGAGACTGCGGTGCTTGCCGTCAGTCGGCGCTCCATCGAGCGGGCTGACCGCACCCATGAGCAGGTCCTCGTGACCGAGTGCAAGAGATGTCGCTCGGGGGCATCTACACGGGCCTATAGCGTGCCTGAGGTTCGCGCGCTTGTTGAGGATCTGGATCCGGACGACCTGCGGCGAATCAAGCGATGGGCGGCGAAGGGCGCTCGAGCGACGACGCCGCTCGACCGAGCGTGGAACGGGCTCAGGTCGCTACCCGCGGCCGAGCGAGCGAAGCTCTTGACTCTCATCGAGTGAGGGCAGCACTCCGCGATGTCCCTCGGAGACAGCGGATATTGGCACAACGGACCCGTTTGCCAGGATTGCTCACGCGACCGATCGAGCTCATCCACATCTGACACCGCGGGTGAGCAGTATTGCCCCGCGGACTAGGGGTGGCCTGATTTCAGCTGCCGATGAGGTCACGGAAGCGCAGCTCCAGCTGCTCGTTGGCATTGGGCGTGATCCTGGACTGGGCGGGCGCTCGGCTGGCGTATCCAGTCTTAACCGATGACGGTGGCCGGACCGGGGCCGGGCGTACGTTCGCGTGTGAATCCGATCATGCACGGAATCGTCTCGCCGTCTTCGGTGGTAGCGACTCGCGGAACCCTGAGCTGATGGCTCTATGTAGAGGTGACTCGTGCTGTGTCGGAGCTTCAACCGACAGTGATCAGATCGGTTGGGGAATCGGGACCACCTTGCCCGACTCGACGTCTATCATCGAACACATGTTCGATGATGTCGGCGGCAGAGGAAAGAGACGCATGTTCCCAGACCCTTACCACTTGCCAGCCGGCAGTGGCGAGCAGCTCGTTGGCGACGCCGTCACGTGCCTGCGTGCGTGCAAGCTTCGGTGCCCAGTAGCTCGTATTGACCGATGGAAGCTTGCCGTGGAGCGGGCACGAGTGCCAGAAGCATCCGTCGACGAAGACCGCGATCTTTCGACGGGTGAACACGACATCAGGTCGGGCGAACGCGCCGCCGATCCGGATCCGGAAGTCCTTGCGGTATCTCAGCCCGCGGCGGTGGATCTCGGAGCGAATCTCTCGCTCGGGCTGCGTATCGGTACGCTTGATAGCGCGCATGTTGCGCGATCGACCAGAGGTCGACGCGCTGGGCGCTGGTCCAGGATGCTCTCGAAGAGACACGGGCTGCGCACCCGTTCAGATGACGGAAGAGGCGCGATGATTCATAAGAGCCAGTCTTCCATCCGACGTCAATTTCCAGGGAGGCAGCCGTGACAAGTCTGCGAGTTGTAGAGATCTGTGCAGGAGCAGGGGGGCAGGCCCTCGGCCTTCATAAGGCCGGCTTCGAACACGCGCTCGCGGTGGAGCTCGACCCGACCGCGGCGGAGACGTTGCGTCTCAACACGGGCGGAACGGTCGCAGTTGGCGATGTTGCGAATGCAGATGTGTGGACTCCGGCCGACTACACGGGCATCGACCTGCTCGCCGGAGGTGTGCCGTGCCCGCCGTTCTCAATCGCGGGGAAGCAGCTCGGATCTTCCGACGAGCGTGATTTGTTCGCATGGGCTGTCGAACAGGTCTCCGTCGTCAAGCCGCGCGCGCTCATGCTCGAGAACGTGCGTGGACTATCGA
This sequence comes from Agromyces sp. Root81, assembly GCF_001429165.1. Taxonomy (GTDB): domain Bacteria; phylum Actinomycetota; class Actinomycetes; order Actinomycetales; family Microbacteriaceae; genus Agromyces. Next base: position 815,920 of record NZ_LMIR01000002.1, on the reverse strand, counting down.
GCAATCGATTCTCCGGATACCGGCAGCGCGTGCTCGATCGGCTCACACAGCTCGGCTACGTCGCGGACTGGCGGCTGCTTCATGCTGCGGATTTTGGGGTCGCGCAGCTCCGGCCTCGATTCGTGCTTGTTGCGATGCGGCCGGAAGACTTCGCCTACTTCCGCTGGCCTGAGCCTGCCGCCGAACGAGTATCCGTCGGCGAGGTCTTGCGCGACTTGATGGCAGCAAACGGTTGGAAGCACGTCGACGACTGGGTGAAGCTCGCGAATGGAATCGGGCCGACCCTGGTCGGGGGGAGCAAGAAGCACGGCGGTGCCGATCTCGGGCCGACCCGTGCCAAGCGAGCCTGGGAGGCGCTTGGTGTGGACGGAAAGGGAGTAGCCGATAGTGCTCCTGACGTGGACGCCCCGCACCCCGCTGAGCGGTTGCCGAGGTTGACCGTCGAGATGGTTGCCCGCCTCCAAGGCTGGCGGGCTGAGGACGAGTGGGAGTTCGCTGGCCGCAAGACTTCGCAGTATCGACAGATCGGCAACGCCTTCCCTCCTCCTGTTGCGGAGGCCGTCGGTCGCGCGATTCGCTCCGCACTCGAACATGACGGGGTTGCGCGTGAGGTCGTCGATGGCACGGACGTACACGATCCCGTTTACCGGGCCCTTGCTGGGGCGGAGGGGTTTGTCAGCATGGATCGACTGGTCGACGCGCTCACCGAGGGTAGTCACGCCTCCGTAGAGCGCCGACTTGCACTACTCGCGCAAGACTTCGAGCTCGAGCAGCAGGTAACGGCCAACGGAACCAAGTATCGCCTCGGCGAATTCAAGGGTTTCACCGGTCAGGAGAATCACGAGCGGCACGACTATATGAATAGGTTCCGCAGTCGCGTTAGCTGAATAGAACCGCTATCACGGTGCACGTCGTGTTGAAAATTTCTCCCCAGCTCTGAGTGTTGGCGCTTGTCGGCCTGCCGCGGGCGAGGTGAGCATGATCTACTTCCTGCTAGCAAGACTCGGTCTACAGGCCCTTACCGCGACCCCGGAAGTGACGAACTTGGCAAGGTCGAATTCCTGAGACAACGGCCTCGTCTATGTGATGCTCCACGAGCGTCGAGAGCTTCCGCGTACGAGCAGGAAACCCGCGACCACGTCGAATCCGAAACAGGTCCTCAGGCAGAGAAGGCAGGTCCGGCGGCGTTCGACCCGCACCTGGTCTTCTGAGTCGGCGCACCGAACCAGATCCGGCTCACCGACATCACAGAGCACAGCACGAACGGCGGGAGGCTGCACTGCTGTGCCATCCGGCTACGCCCCGGGTCCACTGCAGGCTCTTCCAACGGTTCACGGCTTTCGCCTACCTGTCCGTTACCTTTCCGTAGCGCTCCGTCAGCTCCGTCAGCTCCGTCAGGGTGGGAATGCTCTCACCGTACTTCGTGAAGCGCTCGGGCGTGACAGCCACCCACGCGGCGCCGGAGATATCCAAGCCCAGCCTTGCTGCAAGCTCCTTCTGATACGTCCACTTCCCCACCAGGACGATTAGCTGGTGAGCGTCCCACGTGCGCTCCTTGGTCTCCCGTGCGCGGCGAAGCGGGTCGTCCAAGCCAGCGCCGACCGTGAGGATCGACTTTCGCGGGATCACGACTTCCGGTAGGTAGCCGAAAAGCGCTGTGAGACGTGAAGCGAGGCCTTCTCCGCGTGTCCTGGACACCTTCCGCGGCAACACGGCGGCGACTTCGTCGGGCCGGAGGAGGCGCAGCGGCTCGGGGGGAAGTGGAGTCCACGGAACCACAGGAAGGGCATACAAGCGCACTGCATCGACGAACGGCGAACGCTTCGAGTCGCGTTGACCTGGCTTCGCCGGACCGCCAAGCCAGGACCGGTGCGTGCGCATGAGCCACGATGCGAACTGCTGGCGGTTCGCATCGATTTGAATCATCAGCGTCACTTCGCACTGGCCTTCCGGCGGCACCATGACCGATTTGCTCACGGTGGTCTTGATCTCTACTGCAACGTCGAGGACAAGCGTGTCGAGCGGGGGGACCTTCGGAAGCTCCAACTCCTCTAGCACGTAATACTGGAGCTTTGTTCCGACGGTCGTTCGTTCGTCTCTATCCACCTCAGGTGAAGTTAGGTCGAATCGACGCGTGCGGGCGCCGTCGAGCACGTTACGCACCGCATCATCCACTGCGTTGGTGAGTTTTTGCGTAGTCCCACGGCCCGGCTGGGTGAGCCAGCGATGGACGGTCTGGAGCGGTAGATCGTCGGCCGGAGCCAGGATGGCGTGGGGCGCAGGGGTTCCGAGCTTTCTGGCGTCGGGAACGCAGACGGTTCCGGGGGGAGCGATCTTAGTCTTGGGCGGCACTCTCGAACGCTATACGCGCTTAGTCTGCTGTCGGCCGACCAAACACCGCGTGCCCCTCACATAGAGAACTCTCAAGCACATGGAGAACTCTCAAGGAAGCCGCTGCGCGGGAAAAGCAAACTGCACTGCTGCGCGATGAAGGACGTCTTCTCAACCGCATAGGGGCTACTCGATCGACAGGGCGGACCTCAGCGCTGCTGCGCTACCTGGCCGTCGCGCACTACGGCCGCGGTCGCGGCGCGTGGCGAGAGGGCGAGAGGGCGAGTACCCGGCGCACTGGCACCCGATGGTGGTCGACGCGGTCGACGCAGAGGCGGATCGGCTCGCCGTGATCTGGAGTCGGCTCGGCTAGCGACGAGGCCGTGCAGCGAGAGCTCGGGAATTACTGCGGAACATCGCGTTGCAGCTCCTCGACGACCTCTACCCCGGCGCCCTCGACACCGATCGAGACGTGCCTGCAACCCGACCAACCCGACCCGCACCCACTGCCCGAACGTCTGCCCCAGGAGTACCCTCCACCCATGAAGCACTTCTTCGTCCCGGCACTGCACCAGGTCATTGTCGACCTGGCGGAGACCGGCGCTGACAGCAACCTGCTCGCGGCATCCGCGAGCACCGGCCTCGGTGCGGCCATCTTGCCGCTCATCGCGCTCGCCGCGTCGCTGACCGCGGCGGTCTGCGTCGGGTCGCTCACCGTCGCGTGGCTGCGCAAGCCCGAGCCGGGCACCGCGCTCGCCACCGTCGACCCTGAGACTGCGGGGGTCTTGCCGGTCGGGTTCGTGTCGGGGGAGTCCTCGATGCGGTGGCTGCCGGCGACGGTCGTGCTGCTCGCGGTCAACGGGGTCATCGCGATCCAGGATCGCCGCGACATCCGTGAGGCCCTCGACCTGCCGGAGGGGGAGCGGGGCCGTGCGAAGGACATCCGCTTGGCGGTCGACGGCGAGTATCCGCTGGCGGCCCGCGACGACGTCGAGAACGAGGGCGCCGACGGCACGGTGATGGCGATGCTCTCGCCAGGGCTCGTCGGCGGGTCGCGATCGCTCACGCGCGGCGCGAGCGTGGATGTCGACCGGGTCGTGAAGGACAACGCGTCGCTGCGTGCGGTCACGCGCGACGGCTTCCGCGACGCGGCCGACTGGTATCGCGAGCGGCGCCCGTCCGCTCGGTTCCGGTTGGCGACGTTCGGCGGCCTCGTGGGCGTGGTGCTCGGGTTCGGGAGCCTCGGCCTGCCCGACGATCCCTCGAAGTCGGTCGCCTGGAGCGCGATCGTGATCGGGGCGGTGGCGCTCGGGCTGCGGGTGCTCCTGCCGCGCTTGACCCCGTTGAACGATGCCGGGTTGCAGCTGCGGGCGCGGTCGAACCAGTTGCGCGAGGCCGTCGCGACGGCTGAGTTCGAGTCGGTCGCGGCGGGCGAACTGCTGCTGCCGTGGGCGGTGCTGTTCGACGAGGCATCCGTGATTCGCCGCTTCGCCGAGGTCGCTGCCTCGTCGGGTACCGTGCCGGCCTGGTACCGCTCGACGGTGCCGCTCTCGGCCGAGCGCCTCGCGTCCTGCCTCGCGATCATCGCCGCAGAACTCGTGCAGCCGATCCGCGTCGGCGGCGGGCTGCTGCAGCGCGGCGAGGACTCCCGCTTCGGCGTGCCGATGATGAACGACACCAAGGGCTGGGGCGGCGGGTATCTCGCGGGCAGCGACAACAGCGGGGCCGTGTACGGCGGCGCGGGGGACGGCGGTGGCTTCGACGCAGGTGGTGGCTTCGACGGTGGTGGCGGCTTCGACGGCGGCGGCGGGGGAGACGGCGGCGGCTGAACCGAGCACACGCAACCGAGCACCCGCAACCGAGCACCCCAAACCGAGCACCCGCAACCGAGCACCCAACGAAGGCCGCCGCGGCGCATCAGGAGTAGCCTGTGCCCCACACGCGCAAAGGGGGAACGCCGATGCCGTACTTCATCATCGAGCGCAACTACGCCGAAGTCGTTCCGGTGCCGCTCGAGGCCGCCGCCGACATCAACCTCATCAACGATGAGGAGGACGTGCGGTGGCTCTACTCCTTCCTGTCGGTCGACCGGCGCAAGAGCTACTGCCTCTACGAGGCGGCGTCGATGGAGGCGATCCGGGCGGCGGCCGTGCGCGCCGGCATGCCCGCCGATGTCATCACCGAGGTCGACGGACGCATGATGCCGACCGGCAACCTCGCCGCGGTGAGCTAGCCACCCGAGTCGGCGGATCACTCCTTCGTCGCAGCGGACATGTCGACGCAGATGGCTCCCCGGCGCTGAAGAACCACATCTCGTTCGCGAGGAGGAAGGCGCCGATACCAGCGGAGGATGGTCGAACAGCGGTGGCCGGGTCAGCCTGAAGGCATGGACACATCGACACGCACTCGCACGGACACCCCGAACATCCCGACTATCCGCTTCTTCCGTTCCCGCCGTCTGCTGGGCGCCATTGGCGCCCTCGCTCTGGTCGGCTTGGGCGCGGCTCACACGGTGACCAACGCCGGCGGCTTCGCGGCGGACCCGGATGCCTCGTGGCCGCTGTTCCTGATCTTCGGGGTCGGGGTCAGCCTCGTGCTCTGGGTGATCGCCGTCGTCGCATGGCGCTACTCGCGTCGCGGAATCGGACGCGTCACGCGCGTGATCATCGCGGTCGTGGGCGTGCTCCTGTGCCTGATGGCCGTCAACGTGCTGCGAGTGCACCCCGAGATCATCCTCTCGCCGGCCGGACCCGGACTGTGGTCGCTCATCGGAGGCCCGGCGCTTCTGGCCGCGGCACTGCTGCCGGTGAGGGTGAAGTAAGCCCATGGAGCATCGCTCATCCGAGGAGCGGAACGGCGGAGCCGCGTCGAGGAGGTTCCGACCCCTCCGGTCCGTACCGTGGTGGATCTCGGCCGCGTGGTCCGTCGGCTACCTCCTGGCGGGCACTGCATGGGGGCTTGGGGCATCCGGATACCCGTTCTCCGGCGGCGGGGCCGGTCCGCGTGCCTCGGTGATGGATCCCGTGCCGAGCCAGGTGGGCGGCTGGATCCTCGCCGGGGCGGCCGTGCTCGTCGGGGTGCTGGTCGTGCTGATGGCGCGTCGTCCGGCTGCTCGCACTCCTGCGGCCGTCTCGGTGCTCGTCGGGGTGACACTGGCCGTCGTCCTCACCGATTTCAGGGTGCTCGTGTTCGCCGCCTACTTGCCGGTGATGGCCGTCGCGGCCCTCCTCGGCAAGGTCGAGCCGCATATCATGGCGACAATGCTCATCTGGCCGAACATCAACCAAATGGTTCTGATGATCGCCGGTGCCAGCCTGGCCTCCCTCGGCATTCGCGGCCTGATGGCACGGAATCGCGCAGGCGAGATGATGGCGGATGACTCTGCACCGAGGTTGCGCGCCGCGACCGCGCGTCGTGTGGGCCGTTGGGCCACCGCCATTGCTGTCATCGTTCCCGTCGGGTACGCGGTCACGCGAATCGGGTGGTTCGCCGGAGTGCCGATCGGTATCAGCCCGAGTTTCATGCAGCAGCTCGACGATGCCAACGCAGCACCCATCGGGGCCGGGCTCGGCGGCGTCGCACTCCTCGGAGCCGTGCTGACACTCGGCCTCGTCTGCCGCTGGGGCGAAGCCTGGCCGCGCTGGGTGCCGTTCCTGCGCGGGCGGGCGATTCCACCACGGCTCCCCGCCTCCCTCGCGATCGCCATCTCGTTGCCGATCATGTCGGCCGGCCTGATGTACGTGCGGAAGAAGCTCGCAGGCGAGGTGTTCGGAGCGACCGGGGCGGAGAACGAGCCGGGAGCGTGGTTGCCTGAGATGTTCTTCCCGGTGTGGGGCGCGGCGCTTGCGATCGCAGCGCTCGCCTACCTCCAGCGGCGAACGGCCGGTCAGGAGCTGCTGCGTCGATCCACAAGCACACGAGGCCTGGTGAGCGGATGAGCTCCATCGTCGACGCGGGGCGGCCCAGATCCGACGGGCGGCGGGACGGCCTGTTCCGGAGGAATCCTGCGCTCACCGATCTGATCGTGGCGGCGGCCTACGCGATCCCGCTCGGCCTCGTGTCGTTGCGCCTGCTGCAGCTCTCCGACAGCCCGCTCGTCTGGCGGGTTCTCGCGGGGGTGGCGGTACTCGTGCTGCATGCGGCGACGGCGCTGCGGCGCCGTTGGCCCCGGCTCGCGTTCGGCGTCGGCGCGGGGATGGCGATGGTGCTCGCGCTGCTTCCTCCGTTGCAGGATGCCGAGGGGAACGCGTTTCCGGCGTTCGCGTTGCCGAGCATCCTCGTCTTCGGGGTGCTCGTGTTCACCGCGGCGCGCGTGCTCAGCGCACGCGCCAGCTGGGCCTGCCTGGCTGTCGCGCTCGCCGTGGCCGCCGTCGTCGTGGTTCGGCTCTGGAACCCGCAGGTCTGGGGCAGGCCATCCGACGATGGCGAGCTCATCATCTGGCGCGCGGCGCTGACGCTCGGCATCACGGCGACGATTCTCTGCCTGTGGGCGCTGGGCAGGCTCGCCAGAGTGCGAGACGCCCATCTCGAGGAACTGAGAGAGAAGGCGGAACGGGCCGATGCCGACCGGGCGCGTGAGCGTGCGGAGGCGGCTCGCGCCGAACGGGATCGCATCAGCCGAGAACTCCACGACATCGTCTCCCACTCCTTGGCGGTCATGGTGAGCCAAGCCGAAGGCGGCCGACTCTCCGATCCGGCCGCGCCCACTGCTGCGACGTTCGCCACGATCTCGAGGATCGGGCGCGAATCCCTGCGGGACATGCGCGGACTGCTGGGCGTTCTGAGGTCGGACATCGGCACCGAGCGAGTGCCCCAACCGGGCTTGGCGGATCTGCCGGCGCTGGTGAGCCAGGTGCGGGCAGCGGGCGTGGAACTCAGTGACGAGGAATCAGGCGATCAACGACGGCTGCGCCCAGCAGCAGACCTTGCCGCGTATCGTGTCGTGCAGGAAGCACTGACCAACGTGCTCAAGCACGCAGGACCCTCACCGGAGGCCGGCCTCAGCCTCGACTGGAAGGATGACCGTCTCGTGATCCGCGTCCACGACTCCGGCGCAGGCGCCCGCATCGACGATGATCCGGGCGGCGCCGGGCTGGAAGGCATGAGAGAGCGACTGCAGATCATCGGAGGTTCGCTCGAGACCCGCGCTCACGTGGGCGAGGGGTTCACCCTCACCGCGACCATCCCCTACGACGACGGGAGTCTGCCCTGATCCGCCTGCTGATCGTCGACGATCAAGAACTCCTTCGACAGGGACTGACGATGGTGGTTCGGTCTCAACCCGACATGGACGTCGTCGCAGAAGCCGGTGACGGCCGCGAGGCGCTCGGAGTTCTCGAGACCGAACAGATCGACGTCGTCGTGATGGATATCCGCATGCCGGTCATGGACGGCATCGCGGCCACGCGTGAGATCCAGAAGCTGGACGATCCTCCGAAGGTGCTCGTGCTCACGACCTTCGACCTCGACGAGTACGCGTTCGATGCGATCGGTGCCGGAGCGAGCGGTTTCATTCTGAAAGATGCACCCGGCGAGGAGATCATCGCCGCGATTCGGCACGTCGACAACGGCGACGCCGTCATCGCTCCGGCGACGACCCGTCGCCTCCTCGACCATCTCGCCGCTCCGACCGGAGACCCGGACGCCGTCTTGGGCAGGCTCACCGACCGGGAGCGGGACGTCTTCCTCGGCCTCGCACGCGGCGACTCGAACGCGGAGATCGGGGCGCGGCTGTTCCTGTCCGAGACCACGGTGAAGACCCATGTCGGGCGCATACTGAGCAAGCTCGGCCTACGGGATCGGATTCAGGCCGTGGTGCTGGCATACGAGACCGGGGTCGTCTCTCGCGGGACGAGGCATCCGTCGGACACCTCCTAGACGCCGTCGCCGGCGAGCCCGTGCTCGCGCGCGAACATCGCCGCCTGCGTGCGGTTGACCGCACCGATCTTCGTCAGGATGTTGCGCACGTGGTTCGCCGCGGTGTGCTCGCTGATCACGAGCGCCGCGGCGATGTCGCGATTGCTGCGCCCCTCGGCGATGAGTCCGATGACCTCGCGTTCGCGCGCGGTCAGCCCTGACTGAGCGGATGCCCCGGCGCCCGTATCGAGCGACCGCAGCACCTTCACCAGGCCCGCCGGCTCGGCGATCGCCCGCGCCCGGAGGGCGAGCGCGCTCGCCGCGGGCGACCGGGGGTCGGCATGGCGCAGGTGCGCCGCGTGGGCCGCGAGTGCGCGGGCGACATGGAGCGAGGCACCGCTGCGCTCGGCGAGTTCGAGTGCGGCGTCGAAGCGTTCGTCAGGAGCACCGAACCCGCAGAGGGATTCGATCTCGCCGAGGTAGCAGTCGGCCCCGCCGAACAGGGCCACGAACATGCCCGACATGAGGTTGAGCCCGGTGTACGCCTCGAGCCAGGGGTGCAGGCGCTCGGCGGCGGCGGCGTCGCCGAGCAGCACCGCCGCCTCCGCCATGAAGGCGAGTCGGGCCGGCCAGTCGCCGGAATCGGCCGACTCCGGCACGGTGCGCTCCAGCATCCAGTCGAGCGTGCGCTGGGCGGGGGTCCGGAGCTCGAGCTCCGTGTAGATCGCGAGCAGACCGGGTGGCCAGCGCTCGGCGGGCGACTCGTCGCCGGTGATGAGCGGCCGCAACCGTTCGATCCGGCCGGCCTCCCGGCGCACCATGTAGCTCTGCACCGCGCTCGCCGTCGAGGTGCCATCGCCGCGGAACGCGGTCTCATGGTGGTGCGCGAGGCGGCCCGCGGCGTCCGCGTCATCGAGACGTCCGGCGATGAGCGCCCGCCCGAACTGCACGCAGGCATCCCAGTACTCCCAGTGCCGGCCCCAGCGCCGGTTCACCTCGACGAGATCGCGCTCTGCATCGTCGAGGCCCGGGCGCTCGCCGAGGATGTACGAGATGCCCGCACGCCAGATCGCTCCGGCGCCGAGCCACTCCGTGCCGACCGGTCTCACCAGCCGGGTCAGCTCGGTCGCGCGGTCGAGGCGCTTCCTGATCTCCTGAGGGCGCAGCGTCAGCGTCGAGGTGGCACGAAGGGTCGCCGCGAGCACCTGCGCATCGCCGTACGCGCGCGCCAGCGCGATCGCTCGGTCGCCGATCCGCTCGCCCTCGTCGACGGCGCCGGTGTATGCGGTGGCGCGGGCGAGCGAGCCGAGCGCTTCGATGTAGAGCGGATCGTGATCGTCGGGCGGCACCGTCGCGATGGCGGCGGAGAGCAGGTCGAGCGCACGATGGCCGGGCAGGCCCGGCCGCCAGGAGGCATCCTCGAACCTGATCGCCGCGCGAAGGCGCCGCCGCGGCGTGCCGCTGCCGATCACCTGCTCGCAGATCGCCCGCGCTCGCTCGGTGTCGGCGGCGAGGTCCCAGCACTCCGCCGCCCGCAGCAGCAGCTCGCCCTGCTCGTCGGCATCGGGCGAGATCTCGGCCGCGCGTTCGAACAGGCGTCCGGCGTCCTCGTAGGCGAAGCGGCCCTCGGCGAGCTCGGCCGCCCGGGTGAGGTAGGTGACGGCACGGTCGCCGAAGCCCAAGGCCCGTGCGGCCGTGTAGTGGAACGCGAGTCGCTGGATGAGCCGTGGCGCCGCCGGGAAGTCGGCCTCGAGCACCTGCGCGATGCGGGCGTGGGCGCGGAGCAGCTCGACGTTCGGGATCAGGTCGATGACCGCCTGCCGGGCGATGGCGTGCGGGAACCGGTACCGGTCGCCGGCCTCGCGCGGCGTCTCGATGAGGCCGGCGAGCGCCGCGGCATCCATCGCCTCCAGCGTGACGTCGGCGGCCGTCTCGCTGATGCCGATCATCTCCGCAAGGTCGACTTCCTGGCCGAGCACGGCGGCGAGCCGGAGCACCGACCGCTGCGCCGGGTCGAGCAGCGTGAGACGCGACCGCACCAGGTCGCCGGCCGAGTCGGGCAGTTCGATGACGCGTCGGCCGCCGTGCAGCTCGGCCTCGACGACCGGTCGCCACATCGCCCGCAGCAGGAACGGATTGCCGCCCGTGAGCTCGCTGAGCACCCCGGCCGCATCGAGCGCGCGCTCGCGGGAGAGACCGGCGCGGGCCACGACGTAGTCGGCGATCTCGTCGACCGTGAAGGGCGCGAGTTCGATGCGCTGCACGCCGGTCAGCCGCGCGAGTGGAGCGAGGGAATCGGCGAGCGTCTCCGAGCGGTCAGGCGGAGCGTTGCGAAGCGTGCCGAGCAGGAGCACCCGCGCTTCGGCGGTGCCCGCGACGACGCGGCCGAGGAGCTGCACGGCGGCCGGCCCCGCCCAGTGCAGGTCGTCGAGCGCCAGCACCACCGGCCGTCTCGCCGCCGCCGCCCGCAGCACCTCGACCACTGCGTCGAACACGCGCTCCTGGCCGATCGGCCGGTCCGCGGCATCCTGCCCGTTCCGTTCGAGCACGCGTTCGATCAGCTCGACCGATTCGAGAGCGGATGGCGCGGCGGCATCCGCTTCGAAGGCGGGCAGCACTGCTCGCAGGGGCTCGTCGAACGGCTCGAACGGGGCGCCGATCTCCTGGATGCAGGAGCCGGTGAGCACGGCGGCGCCGTTCGCGCTGAAGCGCGTGCACACCTCGCTGACGAGCCGTGACTTGCCCGATCCGGCGTCGCCGCTGACGAAGACCGCCCGGCCGGAGCCGGCGAGCGCGTCGGCCCACGCGGCATCGAGCGCCGCGACCTCGTCGTGTCGCGCGATGAACGGTGGCTGGCCGGAGGTCGTCCAACCCGCCGGCAATGCCGGGGCGGACCAATCCCGCATGACCCTCACGATAGTCCGCGGCCGTGCGCGCGGCGATGACCCGAATTGACTACGCCGAGCCGCGAGTGAAGATGGCCCGGCCTCGTCATGCGGCGCAAGCGCGACCTTCCTACCGTGGGGCCCAGCGGTGCTCTTCCAGAGGACCGCATCATGGAAGGAACAGGATCATGAACGCTCGCGCGTTCCTCATCATCCCGGCCGTGCTGGCCATGGGAGTGCTGGCCGGTTGCGGCCTCACCGACAGCGGCGCAGCCGGGGCGGGCACCGGGTCCGTCAAGGTCCAGGTGCCGTCGACCGAGATCTGCCATGCGCCCTCGTACATGCGCAAGCGCATCCCCGAGGGCTTCTGCACCAGCATCCGGGACACGGACGACTACCTCTCGCCGACCAGCGGTCGGTGAGCGGTTCCTCAGCCCGGCGGGATGTTCTGGTTGAGCCGGAACAGGTTGCCCGGATCGTACGTGCGCTTGAGTGACGTGAGCCGCTCGTACTTCTCCGGGCCGTAGGCCTCGCGGATGCGTTCCTCGCCCTCGTCCATGAGGAAGTTCATGTAGACGCTCGTGTGGAACGGCTTCAGGGCCGTCCAGAATCCGCGGACCCATTCGCGTTCGGCATCGAAGCCCTCGGCCGTCGCCGTCGCCGCGTTGATGTTGAAGGTGTGCCCGGCACTGCGTCCGTTGAAGGCGGTCTCGCCCTCGCCGACCCTGGCCACGGCCCCGCCCATCTGCCAGATGGGAAAGCTCGTCAGCGGTGACTGGATGCGCCTCGTGTGCTCGACGGTGATGTCGATGACCTCGTCGCTCAGCTCGGCGACGTCACAGGAGCGGAAGTAGTACCAGCGACCGGGCGGGAACGACGGATCGAACATCGCCTGATGCTCGATGAAGGGCTTCGGCACGCACTGGTCGAGCACCGGTGAACCGAAGCTCTTGATCGGGCGCACGACTCGCTCGCCCACTTCGACCGGGCCCGTGTAGCAGCAGACCACGCCGACGATGAGCTTGCCGTGCAGCTCGGGCGGAACGAAGGGGAGCGGCGGTGCCTTGCGGTGCATCACGATGGTCATCAGTTCGTCGGGCGCATCGGCGATCCAGTCGCGGTAGAAGCGCAGCACCTGCGGCGATTGCTCGATGGGCCAGAAGATGGGGCCCGCGACGACGGTCGGGCCGACGTCGCACAGGTTGAAATCGAATGCGGTGACGATGCCGAAGTTGCCGCCGCCGCCGCGCACACCCCAGAAGAGTTCGGCGTTCTCGGCCTCGCTCGCGACGACGCGCTCGCCCGCAGCGGTGATGAGCTGCACCGACGACAATTGGTCGATGCTCAGGCCGTGCTTCCGCATGACCCACCCGATGCCGCCGCCGAGCGTGAGTCCGGCCACGCCGGTGTGCGTGACGATGCCGCTGGGCGCCGCGAGTCCGTACGGTTGCGTTGCCCGGTCGAGATCGCCGAGCAGGGCTCCGGCCTGCACCCGAGCCGTGCGCGCCTCGGGATCGACGGTGACGCCCTTCATGAGCGAGAGGTCGATCACGATTCCGTCGTCGCAGACCGAGAGCCCGGGAAAGCTGTGACCACCACCGCGCACGGCGACGGGCAGGCCCGTTCGGCGAGCGAACCGCGTCGCGGCGACGATGTCGTCGGCTCCAGCGCATCGTGCGATCAGGGCGGGATGGCGATCGATCGAGCCGTTCCACACCTTGCGGTGCTCGTCGAAGGAGTCGTCGGTCGGCCGCACCAGTCGCCCGGCGAACCCGGATTCGAGTTCGTCGAGTGCGGCTGCATCGACCGCCACGGTCATGCCGCCAAGCTACTCCTCGGCCCCCGTGTCGGCCAGCAGGGCGGTCACCGCAGATCGCTGCGGCGAGTCGGCGGGCGAACTAGCCTGTACTCATCGACCGAGGGGAATCACCATGAGTGACACCACGGATCGCGACGACCGCAACTTCGCCGACGACGCGAACGAGCAGCGGCGCCTGCGCGCCGAACACGCCCGCGAACTCGGTGTCGACCCGTTCTTCGAGGGGGCCGACATCACCGAGAGCGACGGGCCCGATCTCGAGGCAGGCGATGACCTCGATACCGGTGGGGGCCACCGCACGCCGCGCGACTGAACTGCATGAACCGTCTGTCAACTGCGGGCGAGACTCGCGATGAGCCGTCCTGCCGCCGCGTCACTCCGAGCTGCGGGGTGAGGTGCGCGGCGCGTAACGCGCCAGCGTGATGCCCGTGCCCGTCGTCACGCTGCTGAGCAGCGTCAGCTCCTGGTGCACCCCCTCGAACATGCGCTGCCCGCTGCCGAGCAGCACCGGGTGGATGATCAGCACGTACTCGTCGATGAGGCCCGCCTTCGCGAGCGAACGCACGAGCTCGCCGCTGCCGAGGACCGAGAGGTCACCGCCATCCGTCGCCTTCAGCTCGGCGACCGTCTGCGCGGCGTCGCCCGCGACGACCGTGGAGTGCTGCCAGGTGAGTTCGAGCGCGGGGTCGCGCGTCACGACGAGCTTCTCGGTGCGGTTGAGGTGCTCGGTGAACGGATTGCCGTCGGTCTGGTGCGGCCAGAATGCGGCCATGTGGTCGTAGGTGCGGTGGCCGAACAGCATCGCGCCGGTCTGCGCCATGCCCTTGCCCATCTCGGCGCCGAGCTCGGGGTCGGCGTTCGCGCCGAGCGCCCAGCCGCCGAGGGTGAAGCCGCCTCTGGTGTCCTCGTCGGGTGACATCGGTGCCTGCATCACGCCATCGAGCGAGATGTTGTTCGTCACGGTGATCCTGCGCATGTCGTTCCCTTCATGATCGGATGGCTCGTTCCATCGTTCACCGATGAGTCGGATCCCGATTGGGGAAATCGACCTGTGGACAAGAACGGCACGGGCTCCGGCTCACGGTATCGTCGTTTGGCCAGACTTCGAAGGAGCCCTACCCCTCATGACCGAACTCATCCTCTCCGGAAACGACCTGCAGACCGTGCCCGTCGTGATCTCGATCGCCCGCGACCTCGGTTATGAGGCCACGCAGCCGACCCAGACCAGCATCAAGCTCGAGCGCGGCAACCTGACCAAGACGCTGCTGCTCGGAGCGATGGCGGGCAAGAACTTCCACATCTCGTTCACCTTCGACATCGGCGTCGACGAGCACGGCAACACGTGGCTGCGCTTCGACCAGGACGGCGCGCTCGGAGCCGTCAAGGGCGGCGCGATCGGCTACGCGAAGAGCAAGAACGCGTACGGCGACTTCATCAACGCGATGCGTGCGGCGACGACGCAGCGCGGGCTGCTGCTCGGCGAGCGGTAGCGCGGAGCGCCACGAGGCTGCACTCAGGAGTGCGCTTCTGCTGCATCCTCGTGGCGCGCGGTGCGGAGCGGAGAGAACGCGACGACCAGGGCGGCGACCGTGAAGACGGTCGCCGCGACTCCGAGGGTCGGTTGGTAGCCCAAGACGGTGACGAGCAACCCCGTCAGCAATGCGCCGACGAAGAAGACGACTCGATTCACCGTTCGGATCGTCGAGTTCATCCGGCCCTGTATCGCGTCGGGCGCCACCGCCTGTCGGTAGCCGGTGTCGTTCGCGTCCTCGATGCCCATCGAGAGACCGAAGACGAACTGCGCACCTGAGACGACGGGCAGGAGGACTCCGAGGCCGCTCGAGGCGTCCATCGGCATCACGGCCAGCACCAGCCACGGCACGATGGCGAGGGCGCGGCCCAAGAGGATCGCCCGCCCGGCACCGAGCCGAGCGCCGAGCCGAGGAGCGAAGAGCGCCCCGAGGAAGCCGCCGACGCCCCCGAACGCGAGTGCGACACCGAACGCCCAGGGCGCGAGGTCCAGCTCCCGGAGGACGAACACGGCGAACACGGTCGACACGATGCTGTTCGCGAGGAACCAGATGTGCACGGAGAGCGCGAGCGGACGGAGAGTCCGGTGCCGATAGGTGTAGCGCAACCCTTCGACGATGTCGTGCCCGATGTGGCGCCCTCGGAGGCGGCGCTGCGGCGCCGCCTCATCGACCGTGATGCGGGACTGGAGCACCGCCGACACGGCGTTGATCACCGCATCGAAGGCGAAGAGGATCGGTGCACCGAGCAGGTTGAGCAGCGCGCCGCCCAGCGCGGGCCCGGCGGTGCCGGCGACCGTCTCGCTCTGGCCGAGCCGCGCGTTGGCCATCACGAGTGAGTTTCGCGGAACGATGTTGGGCAGGAGCGGCTGGGCGGCGGAGTCTGCGAAGAGCGTCAGGATGCAGAGCATCAGGATGACGGCGGCGAGCGACCAGAAGGTGAGTGCGTCGAGGAGGAGGAGCACAGGGATCGAGCCGAGCACGATCGCACGCGCGACGCTGGTGACGATCAGCGTCCGCTGACGCCGCCATCGGTCCATGAGTGCGCCGATGATCAGGCCGAGGAAGAGATACGGAACGACGCTGAGCGCACTCAGGATGCTGATCTCGAGCGGGGTGGCGTTCAGCACCGTCACGATCAGGACCTGGAATGCGACGCCGGCGATCGCGCTCCCGAACGCGCGGATCGTCGTGGCGCTCCAGAAGAGCGTGAAGGCCGGGATGCGGAGGACCTCGCGCGAGCGCGTCTCGGCATCGGTGCCTGTTCGAGCCGCCGCGTCGCGCACTCGCTCAGTGTACGACGGTCGTCGGCGACGAATGCGTCCGAGATGCTGCAAGTGAGAGCGAGTTCTCCGGATTACTAGGTCATCTGACCCACTTCACGTATGCTCGCTCGCAACCCGGTC
Source organism: Agromyces sp. Root81 (assembly GCF_001429165.1). Lineage (GTDB taxonomy): Bacteria > Actinomycetota > Actinomycetes > Actinomycetales > Microbacteriaceae > Agromyces. Next base: position 800,094 of record NZ_LMIR01000002.1, on the reverse strand, counting down.
GAATGACGCGCAAAGGAGCGCCCATGCCCACCCTCTTGCACCGAACCGCCGCAGGGTTCGCCCTCGCGACGGCCGCCGCACTCGCCCTCGTTCCGACGGCCGCAGCGGTGGCCGCGCCCGCGGGCACCGAGACGAGCAGCAGCCGCAATGCCGCGAAACCCGCCCCCGCGGCATCCGACGATGGAAGCACCGTCACCACGCCCGACGGCCGCGTCTTCATCACCGACGAGCAGGGCCGCGCGCTGCAGCTTCGCGGCTACAACGCGGCCAAGTACGTGCACGACCGACTGACGCCGGACGACGTCGCCGACATGGCCGACCAGGGCTTCAACTTCCTGCGGCTCGTCGTGCAGTGGCAGTACTTCGAGCCGGTGCAGGGCGACTACGACGAGGCGTACTTCGACTACGTCGACTCGGTGCTCGACGCCGCCGACCGCGAGGGCGTGCACGTCATGATCGACATGCACCAGGACGTGTACGGGCCGGTGTTCGGCGCCTCCGGCGCACCCGAGTGGGCGACCCGCACCGACGGTCTGCCGTTCGTCGACGACCCCGACAACTGGTTCAACAACTACTTCCAGCCCGCGGTCATGCGCGCCTTCACGCACCTCTACGACGATGCCGACCTGCGCGCAGCACAGCAGCAGTTGTGGGTCGAGGTCGCCGACAGCTTCAGCGGCCACGAGAGCCTGCTCGGCTACGACCTGTTCAACGAGCCGTTCGGCGAGTTCGAGGAGGGCGAGGACTGGGTCACCGCCTCGGCGCGCATCGAGTCGACCAAGATCAGCGACATGTACGACCGGCTGATCGACTCGATCCGCTCGGTCGACGAGGAGTCGTGGATCTTCGTCGAGCCGACCGTGCTCGTCGGCTACGGCGTGCCCACGCAGCTGCGCACCTTCGACGACCCGAAGGTCGGCTACGCGCCGCACTTCTACAACACGGGCGTCGAAGAGGGCGGCGACTGGCCCGGTGACGACTTCGTCGTGAACTACGAGGCCGGGATCTCGGCGTATCCCACCGCGAACGGCATGCCGATGATCGTCGGCGAGTGGGGCGTTCCCAACTCGCGCACGCCCGGCAACGCCGCGCTCGTCGCCGCGCAGGTCGCGGCCATGGAGCGGTTCGCGAGCGGCTGGGCGATCTGGTACTACTGCGCAAGCGACGGCGGCGGCTACTGCGCGATGAATGCCACGGGCGGGGCCGCCCCCGGCAACGAACCCGCGTTCGGCCCGTACGCACGGGCGATCGCCGGGGTCCCGGGTTCAGAGCACTTCGACGCGGCGAGCGGCGACTACACCGTGAGCTTCACGGCCGGCGCCGGTCCGACCGAGATCTGGGTGCCGAAGACGACGTACGCGCAGGCACCCGAGGTGTCGATCACGGGTGGCAAGGCGCACTACAACGCGAAGAAGCAGACCCTGCGCATCACGGCGAAGCCGGGTTCGACGGTCACGCTGACGCTCGAGAAGTGAGGTCGGGCTGTCACGGCGGCCTCGCCCCGCGGGGTCGTCGCGACAGCGTCGGGCGGAACCGGCCGGCCGGCCGTGGGCTGGCTCGTCAGCGCAGTGACGCCACGAACGCCCGCAGTCGGGCCGCGAGCTCGTCGGGCACCTCGGCTGCCGTGAAGTGCCCGCCGTGCTGCAGGCGGTCGAAGACGCGCAGGTCGAGGTAGTGACGTCGGGCGAGCGTCTCGGGGTACGCCGCCTCGTGCCGCTGGATGAAGACCGCCGCGGGCACCGAGGTCGGCGGAATCAGGTCGGGCTGGTCGGCGCCCTCGTAGTACGGGCGGAACGACGAGCCGATCGTCTGGGTGACCCAGTAGATCATCGCCTCGGTGAGGATCTGGTCCCGTGAGATGCGCTGCTCGACCGCGCGGGGATCGCCCGGCGGGGTGTCGCTCCACTCCACGAGCTTCTCGGCCAGCCAGGCCAGCAGCCCGGCGGGGGAGTCGTTGAGGGCTGCGGCGAGGGTGTCGGGCCGGGTCGACTGCACTTGCCCGTAGGCGCCATCGGTGTCATGGCGGTCGGCGAGGTCGGCGAAGAACGCCACCTCCCCGGGGTGCGTGAGCTCGGCACGCTCCTCGCTCGTGGGGAAATGCGCGTGCGTCGCGACGATGCCGGCGACGTGCTCGGGATGGCTCGCGGCGATGAGGTCGCTCACGTTGGCCGTGACGTCTTCGCCGTACGTGAAGTACCGCTCGTAGCCGAGCACCTCGGTCATGAGGGCGTGCATCGTCGCGGCGAGCCGTTGCTCCGACATCGGTCCCTCGGAATACGGCGAGGAGAACGCGAAGCCCGGCAGGCTCGCGACCACGACGTCGAAGTCCCGCAGGACGTCGGCGAACCCGAGCTGCAGCGCGAAGGTATGCGGCCAACCGTGCATGACGAGGATCGCCGGCGCTCCTGCCCGCTCCGCCCGGCGGTGCACGAAGTGCACGGCCGCGTCGCCGACCTGGGCGATGAACTGCGGGTGCTCGTTGAGCCACGCCTCGCGGGCGCGCCAGTCCCACTCGATCCAGTCGTCGACGAGCTCGCGCAGATACGTCGCACTCATGCCCGATGCCGGCTTGCGCGGCGCATCGTCGAGGAACCGCGTGCGCTTCAGGCGAGCACGCAGATCGTCGAGCACGTCATCTGGGACATGGAGTTCGAACGGCCGGATCTCACTCATGCGGCGACGATAGCCGAGGCCTCCGACAGCCGCCGAGACCGTCGCCGAGCGGATGCCTCAATCGAGCGAGAGTACCCCCTCGGGGTCGCGCACGGCGACGCGGTCGTGACCGTCGGGCGCCTTCCCGACGAGCTCCGGTGCCGCCGCGAACACGCGCTTCGAGCCGTCGCCGACCCGGGTCACGCCCGAGAAGTCGAGCACGAGGCATCCGTCGTCGCTGACGAGGGGGGAGAGGCGCGTGAGCACCTCTTCGGCGCCGGCGAACATGATCTCGCCGCGCAGCATCGCGACCGTGTCGACGCCCTCGCGCTCGAGCGACGCGATCGGCGAGAGCGGTGCGCCGTGGTGCTGCAGCATGTGCAGGCCGTGGCGCTCCGACAGGAGCTCGAGCGTCGCGACGCCGCGCACGCTGTTGCCGCGTTCGTCGAGGCGGGGGCTGAACGTGCCGATACCGAACTGACCCGGCTGCACGGCCGCGATGCCGCCGCCGACCCCGCTCTTGGCGGGCAGGCCCACCCGCACGAGCCAGTCGCCCGACGCGTCGTACATGCCGCAGCTCGTCATGACGGCCGTGGTCCAGCGGGCGGCGTTCTCGCTGATCACGCGTTCGTCGGTCACGGGGTTCACGCCGCCGGTGGCGAACGTCGCCGCCATGATCGCGAGGTCGCGCGCGTTGACGGTGAGCGAGCACTGGCGGAAGTACGCGGTCGTCGCGACATCCGCCGTCGAACCGAGCGTGCCGGCCGAGCGGGTCAGGTAGGCGAGGGCGCGGTTGCGATCGCCGGTGGATGCCTCTGACGAGAACACCTCCTCGTCGACCTGCAGGTCGCGGCCCGCGAACCGCTCGAGGCCGGCGCGCACCACGTCGAACTTCTCTGCGGCCGTGTCGCCCCGCATGAGGGACGTGGTCACGATCGCGCCCGCGTTGATCATCGGGTTCAGCGGGCGACCGGTCGACTCCTCGAGGCTGATCGCGTTGAAGGGCTCGCCGCTCGGTTCGAGGCCGACGTGCTTCGTGACCTCGCCGATCCCGAGCGCATCGACCGCGAGGGCGAAGACGAACGGCTTGGACACCGACTGGATCGTGAACTCCGCGTCGGCGTCGCCGGACTCGTGCACGACCCCGTGGGTGCTGGCGAGCGCCGCGCCGAGCTGCTCGGGTTCGACGGTCGCGAGCTCCGGGATGTAGCTCGCGACCGCGCCGTCGGTTCGTTCTCGCACCGCCTCGAGCACGGAGTCGAGGGCGTGTCGTACCGGATCTCGCAGATCGGCGGCCATGGGGTCAGCATACGACCGGGGCGGGGCTGCGAGCGAGCCTTCGGAGATCGGGACATTGGAATCGACTCCTCCTCCACAGGCGGTGATTCGGGGGGTTATTCACAGGCTGACCTGCAATTTCCGAGCGAATCGAATGTCAGTGGGTGGCGGCAGGATGGAGCCATGAACGGAATCGTCGAGGCGCTCGAGCAGGTGCGATCATCGCTCCTCGACGTCACGGGCTTCGACGACGCGGCCGGGTGGTCCGATCACGAGTTGCTCGCTGCGACGGCCGCGATGGAGGCGGTCGGCCGAGTGATCGACGCGCGCCGCGTCGCCTGCGCCGGTGAAGTCGCCGAGCGTTCGCGAGTCGAGCTGGGCAGTGAACGGCTGTCGACCAGGCGTGGATGCCGCTCCGCCGCCGAGTTGCTCGAGCGGGTCACGCAGGTGTCGGGCGCCGAGGCCAGACGACGCAGCGCGCTCGGTGCCGCGACGCGGAGTCGGCAAGGGTTGACCGGCGATCCTCTGGAGGCGCGGTATCCCGAGGTCGGGGCGGCGCTCGCCGACGGAGAACTCGGGGTCGATGCCGCGTGCACGATCGTGCGCGAGCTCGACGGCACCCGGCGGGTCGCCGAGCCCGTCGCCCTCCGCTCGGCCGAGCGCGAACTCGTCGCGGCGGCCGTTGCCTCAGGCGATGCCGCACCGGTGCGCTGCTCCGCCGACGAGCTGCGGGTGCAGGCGCAGATCTGGGCCGCGTTCCTCGACCAAGACGGGCCCGAGCCCGACGACGAACGCGCGATGCGGCGGCGAGGCTTCAGGTTCGGCCGGGCTCGTGACGGGCTCATCCCGGTCGGTGGCGAACTGCTGCCCGAGGTCGCAGCGGGGCTGCGCCGTCTCTTCGATGCGCACCTCGCGCCACGCTCCGGGGGAGGCTTCATGACCGCCGAGGAGCGCGCCGACGTCGAACGCAACGGTGAGCAGCGAACGGCCGACCAGCAGCGTCACGATGTCATGGCGGCGATCATCGCGACCGCCGCCCGCTCGGGTCGAGACCGGGCACGGTGTGGCGCATGCCGACGGTGTCGAGATCCCGGTGTCGATTCGCGCGGCGAGGCAGTTGATGTGCACCGGCGGCACGCAGCAGGTCACCTTCGACGGCGCCGGCCGCATCATCGGACTGGGCTCGCCCGAGCGCTGCTTCACCCCGCACCAGCGCCGGGCGATCACACTGCGCGATGGCGGATGCCTGATCCCGGGGTGCAGCGTGCCGGCCGCGTGGTGCGAGATCCACCATGTCGTTCCCGACGTCGATGGCGGCCCGACCCACACCGACAACGGAGTGCTGCTCTGCTGGTTCCATCACCGCACGATCGAGACCTCGGGGTGGGGCATCCGCATGGCCGGTGGGGTTCCGCAGGTGCGCCCGCCCGCGTGGCTCGACCCGGGCGGCGGGTGGCGGCGTGCCACGAAGTCGCCGACGAGGCTCACCGACCAGCTCGAGCGAAGATCCGCCGCGGTCGCGTGACGGCACCGTCGTGCACGGGCGCCGGTCTATGCGGTCAGCGGGCGAGCGAGACCCCCAGAGTGGTGAGCACGCCGAACACCACGCCCCAGATCACGATCGAGATGATCTGCCAGAAGATCACAGCGTTCCGGTTCGCACCGAACGACACCATCGCAGCCGAGGTGAACTGGCTCGGGAGGATGAACGGGCCGACGAGGCTCACCCCGGCGACGCCGTACTTGTCGAACGCCCGGCGCACCTTCTCGCGGCGCGGGGACTCGACGGGCTCCGTGTCGGAGGCGGATGTGCCGGAGGCGGACATGTCGGAGGCGGACGTGTCGGCGACGGCCTTGCCGGCGACGACCTTGCCGGCGACGACCTTGCTGCGCACCCCGTGGGCCGTCATCACGAAGACCAGCATCGAGATGACGTTGCCGACCACGGCCGCGCCGATCGCGACCGCGGTCGGCAACCCGATGAGCACCCCGATGACCGAGCCGAAGTAGGAATCGACGAACGGGATCGCCGCGACGAGCATCACCCCGAACCACTGGAGGAAGGAGGGGAGGGAGGCGGTGAAGTCCTGCAGTGCGTCGATCATGACGGGCCCTTTCGTCGGGGTGGTTGGTGATGGTTCAATCCTTCGCGGCGGGCCCCGATGACGGCAGTGCCGCGGTGTCAGGTGATCGCGTGGGAATCCGCACCTCGGACCGTGACAAATGTCACTGCCCTAGGCTCGGATCCATGCCCGCAGAACCCGCCCGCAGTGTGCAGACCACGTGGCTGTACACACTCGGGTCGATCGTGTTCTTCTTCGGATTCCTCGACCTCGTCATCGCGTTGTCGATGCTCGAGGCCTACCTGAGCACCGACGACGTCGTGACCGCCGTGCTCGTCGTGCTGTTCCTCGTCGCGTCGGCGACCCAGCTGCGGTACTGCTGGTTCCTGCGCGTCGGGCGCGGGGGCGGCCTGCCGAGTCCCTGGTGGACGGCCGCGCTCGTGGCACCCGCCGCGATCGTGTGGGTGCTCGGCCTCTTCGCACCGGTCAGCGAGCTCGCGGCCGCGATCCCGCTCTGGGCCGCGGCGACGCTCATCGCGTGCCTGCTGCCGAAGCCCCAGCGCCGACTCGTGCTGCTCGTCGGGTTCGTCACGGTCATCGCGCACCCGATGCTCGCGACGGCGGTGACGGGCGTGCCGTTCGAGTTCGGCCGATCGTCTGACACGTGGATGATCGCCCTCTTCGCGGCGATGCTGCCGATCATGCTGCTCACGAGCATGTGGTGGTGGGAGGTCGTCGTGCAGCTCGACCAGCACCGTCGCACCGCCGCCGAACTCGCCGTGACGCAGGAGCGGCTGCGTTTCGCCTCCGACCTGCACGACATCCAGGGCCACCACCTGCAGGTGATCTCGCTGAAGTCCGAGCTCGCCGAGCGCCTGCTCGAGATCGACCCCGCGGCCGCCCGTGAGCACCTGCACGAGACCCGCCTGATCGCGAAGCAGGCCCTCGAAGAGACGCGCTCGCTCGTCGCCGGCTACCGGCAGGTCGCCTTCGACGACGAGCTCGAGAACGCTCGCGAGGTGCTCACCGCGTCGGGAGCCGAGTGCGCGCTGCGGCTCGGCCCGCTGCCGGCGGATGCCGCCGCGCAGAGCGCGCTCGCCTCGGTCGTGCGCGAGGCGACGACCAACATCCTGCGACACAGCGAGGCGACCACGGTGACGATCGAACTGACGACGACGGGCGAGCGCACGGAACTCGTGATCGTGAACGACGGCGTACCGGTGACGGATGCCTCGGCGCCCGGCGATGCTGCGGTCGGCGTCGGCGTCGGCGCCGGCGCTGCGTCGCGCGCGCCCGGCTCGGGTCTCGCGGGCCTGCGCGAACGGCTCGCCGCGGTCGGCGGCACGCTCGAGACGTCGACGGATGCCTCGGGCGCACGCTTCGAGCTGCGGGCCACGGTGCCCGTCGGTGTGCGGGTGACGGCGTGAGCGGCGGCATCCGTCTGCTCATCGCCGACGACGAGCACCTGATCCGCGGCGCCCTCGTCGCACTCCTGAACCTCGAGCCCGACATCGAGGTCGTGGCGAGCGCCGACAACGGACTCACCGCCGTCGAGCAGGCGATCGCGACCGTGCCCGACGTGTGCCTGCTCGACCTCGAGATGCCGCATGCCGACGGGCTCGAGGCAGCCGCGCGCATCCTCGCCGAGGTGCCGACGCGCGTCGTGATCGTGACCCGGCACGCGCGCCCCGGCGTGCTGCGTCGCGCACTGGCGTCGAAGGTCTCGGGCTTCGTGCCGAAGTCGACGCCCGCCGAAGACCTCGCGCACGTCATCCGCGACGTCGCCGCCGGTCGTCGCTACATCGACCCCGAGATCGCCGCGACCGCGCTCACCGCCGAACGCTGCCCGCTCACCGACCGCGAGCTCGACGCGCTGCGCTACAGCCGCTCGACGACGAGCGTGCAGCAGATCGCCGAGCGCCTGCACCTCGCGCAGGGCACAGTGCGCAACTACCTCTCATCGGCGATGACGAAGCTCGACGCCTCGTCGCGGCACGAGGCCGCCGAGAAGGCGTGGCAGCAGGGCTGGATCTGAGGCGAAGGGGCGGCGGGCGTGCCCCCGCCGCCCCTCCCGAATCAGCTCGGCGTGATCGTCAGGCCGCCGGCGAAGGCAGGCACGGGGTTCGAGGGCCGCTGCAGGATGCCCCGGGTGATCCCGCGGATGACCAGCCACGCCAGCGGTGCCGCTGCCAGCAGGAGCACCTCGCCTGCGAGGCTCATCCACATCGCGACACGCATCGTTTCGAGGTCCTCGGCGACCAGGTAGATACGGCCCGAGAGCTGGATGACGTAGTTGCTGACGACCCAGAGCAACCACCAGATGATCTGCCACGAGGGTCGAGTGCGCCCGACGGCTCGCCAGAGGTCCGAGACGTTCTGGTACGGGAACCAGAGGCTGATGATGGGCACGAACCAGGATCCGGCGTGCCAGCCCGGTGAGCGGCGCGTTCGGCCGGTGACCTGCTTGGCGACTCGGTACTGCCAGATGACCCAGATCACAGCGGTGGTGATGAGAACGAGCGACGACAGGATGCTGACCACGAACGTGCTCTGGTCGTACGTGTCGAACCTGTCGACGGCCGTGTCGTCGCCGTTGAGGTAGTCCGCGATCGTGATGATCCCGAACGTCTCGACGCCGATGGTGGCGACAGACATGACGATGCAGACGAGCAGGAGCACCTGGGTGGCCATCGCGAGCTTGGCGATGGCGTTGGTCGCGTCCGGTCGCTGTTCGGGCTGGTGCTGCGGCTGCGGGTGCGCCCATCGTGCGCCGTCCCACCACCACGTCTCCGACGATCCGTCTGGCGCCGGGTACCAGCCGGGAGGAGGGGACGTGGGGATGTTGGTGGTCATTGGCTTCCTCGGAGGATCATCTTCGACACGACGTGCGATCCGGACGGCTCTCTCCGCTGGATCGCGTGCAACTCTAGCGATCCGGGTGGGCTGTCATCTAGACGTGTGGGCCGTCAGCCGTCGAGCACGTCGAGGTCGACCTCGATCTCGTCGCCCTCTGCGATGCCCTCGGCCTTCAGCACGGCCTTCTTGAGCGGCAGCGCGTAGGTGCCGCCGCCCGGGAAGATCGAGGTGCTCCACGTCGTGCCGCCGACCGTCGCGACGACGCGAACGGAGTCGAAGCCACGCGGCATCCGCGGCTGGTCGGAGATGTCGGCGCTCGGCTCGGGCGGAACGTCGACGAAGAACCAGTTGCGCCGCGCCGTCCATTCGTAGACCTCGGCGGTGAAGCGGATGCGCATGTCGCGATCGTACTCGCGGCCGGTGACGCCCGGCTGGGCCGCATCTAAGGTAGGGCGGTTCGTCTGAGGTGCCCGACCACCGTCTGAGGTGGCTGAAGCCTCCGAAGATGAGGCACACGCCCGATACGCACCCCCTACCTCAGCGAGGAGTCTGGTCTCAGTGGCCGCAATCCGGCCCGGCAGGTCTCGAAGGGATCGGAATCATGAACCTCGCATACGGGTACGTCGCCCAGACGTTGCAGATGCACGACGAGCTCGAAGCGGGTCGCGTCAACGAGCGGCGCCGCAACGCCGCCGACCGCCGGTCGCTCGAGGGCGAGCGGGCCGATGGCCCTCAGGGCCTCTTCGGTCGGTTCGCCGAGTGGCGCCAGGGGCGCTCGCGGCAGCGCATCCACGGCCTCCCGGTCGCGCACTGATCGCGCGCCGCGCCGGCTCGTCCCGGCTCATCTGCTCCGCGCCGGCTCGCCCTCTCGGGCGGGCCGGAGCGCTGCGTCGGCTCAGCCGGCGGCCGCGATGACCTCGCGGTGCAGTGCGAGCAGGCTCGCCGTGCGGTCTGCCGGACCCCGGCCGAAGCCGCACTCCGTGCCGATGCCGAAGGCGGCGACGCCGGCGGCGGCGAACGCGTCACGAGCGGGAGCGATGCGGGCGAGCGCGCCGTCGACGCCGTCCTCGTGGTGCACGAGGCCGAGGAACGGCGTCGTCTCGGCGGGCAGCGCCCAGCCGGCGAGGGGGGCGAAGTACGCGGCATCCGCGCGCTCGATCGGCACCGGCAGGTGCACCCAGTCGATCGGACGATCGAGCTGGGCCGAAAGGGCGTTCGCGACGGCGACGAGCTTGCCCGCGTCGGTCGGCTCGACGAAGTGCTTCTCGGCGACGTCGCCGTAGCAGAGGTGGAATCCGAGTTGCGCGCCGGCGGGCACGCGCGCAGCGAGCTCGGCGGCGAGGCCGGCGATGGCGTCGACGAGCGCCGGGGCATCCGCACCGCCCTCGGCGAAGAAGGCCTCGAGCGGACCGCCGCCGAGGCTCACGCCCTCGAGGTAGGCGAACTCGGTCGCCATGTCGATCTGCACGGCGAGGTCATCGGCCGGAATCGCCGCTGCGATGCGGTCGACCTCGGCGGCGAGTGCAGCCGCGTAGGCCGGGTACACCGCGGCGCGATCGGCGGGAGCGACGTACGTCGTGATGGGCGCGAGCGGCGAGGGCAGGCACACCTGGAGCCGCGTGCCCCCGGGGATCACGCCGGCGTCGCGCAGGCGGGTGAAATCGGCATAGCTCGCCGCAGCGGCATCCGCATAGCCGAGCGGGCCGAAGACGAGGTCGGATGCCGCCACCGATCCGTCGAGCACGAGCGGGCGCAGGTCGAAGCCCGCGACGATGATCGGGTCGATCGGCAGGCGGCTGAGACCGTCGACCGCGTCGAACGCGGCGCCCTGGAACAGGATCCAGTGGAACCGCTCGCCGACCTCGCCGTCGGGGATGCGTGCGAGCTCGCTGCCGAGATCTTCGGCGACGACGCGGAAGGTCGCCTCAGCGGTGGGCTGGTTGATCGAGCCGACGAGGTGTGCACCGGCGACGCGGGGGAGTTCAGGCATCCAGCCATCGTAGATCGGCGCTCCGACGCATGACGCGAGGCATCTGCGGCCACCGTCTGCGACCACCCCTCGGGCGGGGTCTTGCCGCGGCATCCGCCAGGTCGTAGGGTCGCGTGCGACGCGCCACTCACCGACGATCGGAGTCGAGATGCCCGCCACTGCCCTTCCCTCGAGCGGCGATGAACCCGGCCGTGCCGGCGGCGCCAGCGCCGGCGGCGCTGCGAAGACGTGCGACGCGAGCGGCATGGCCGAGATACACCGCTTCTTCCGGGCGGGGTTCGGCGAGGGCCGCGCGCTCGTCGAGGGCGTCGCCGAATCGGATGCCGCGCACGCCGACGTCGTCGGCGACCACCTCGGCATGCTCTCGGTGGGCCTGCACGCGCACCACGAGGGCGAGGACACGATGCTGTGGGACACCCTCGAGCAGCGCGCCCCGTCGTGTGCCGTGCACGTGGCGCGCATGAAGGAGCAGCATGCCGTGATGCTCGTGCACCTGAACTCGCTCGACGCCGCGCTGCCCGCGTGGCGGGCGAGTGGCCGGTCGGCGGATGCCGCGGGCGTGCTCACCGCCCTCGACGGCATCACCGCTGCGCTCGCCGCGCACCTGCCCGATGAAGAGACGAACATCGTGCCCGTCATGGAGGTCACGCTCACGCCGAAGGAGGTTGACGCGCTCTCCGAACACGGACGCAAGGCGACGCCGAAGGGCAAGACGTTCGAGCAGCTCGGGGCGATCCTCGCTGCACAGCCCGATGGCGGTGCCGAGTGGCAGCGCACCCACCTGCCTGCGCCCGTGCGCCTCATCTGGCGGATGATCGGCAAGCCCAAGTACGAGGCGAACCGGGCTGCGTTGATCGGGCGCCGCTGAAGGGCAACGTTGACCGCGGTCGCAGTGATCTCGCTGTGCCGATCGCGCCGTGCTGATGCCGTGCCGATCGTGCGCCGTGCCATATCCTCATCGAGCCGGCGATGCCCGGCAGAGGAGGGACCACGATGGTTCAGGAGCAGCTTCCGCGCGACTGGCAGGAGCCGTTGCTGGCGGCGATGGTCGCAGGCGGCGCGACGGTCGGGGGCATGGCACTTCCGCCGCTGCTGCACATCAGCGGTCACACCGGCGCGGAGTTCGTGGGCCTCGCGATCCTCATCGTCGGGCCGGTCGTGTTCATCGTGGTCGGACTCGTCGCCATGCTCATCTTCCGGGTCGGCCGTGTCCGCATCCACTTCGTGGTGCTGGCGGCGGTCACCGCGGTGGTCACCGCCGCGCTGGCCTTCGCGCCGTCCGTGATCGGAGGGCTCGCCTCAGTGCTCGTCACGAGCAACGGCGCCCTGCTCGCGGCCGGAACCGTCTTCATCGGCCTCGTGCTGGCGATCCCGATCCACCGCCACCGGCGGGCGGCGCGCGAAGCCGCGCTGACCGAAGCCAGTGCCACCGGATCGCCCGTCCGGTCGCTGAGGTTCTGCCTCGGCGTCGTCGTGCTGCTCGCCGGGCTGGCGGCCTGGATCCCCGCGATCGTCGCCCCGATCGCGCTGAGCTTCGGCTTCTTCGACGGCCCGCCGAGCGGCTCGTTCATCTCAGGGTTGCTCGGGTGGGCGATCGTCGGAGCGATCCCGAGTGCTTTGGTCGCCGCATGGGCCGTTGCGGTCGTGGTGCTCGTCGACCAATTGGTCGCGCCGCGATTCGTGCGCGCCCTGAGCGTCGGAGCGCCCGCGGCAGTGACGCTCATGTCGATGCCGCTGATCCTCGAAGGAGGGATCGAGGAGGGCGGCGCCGCAGCCGTGTGGGCGCTGGCCTCCGCCATCGCGGCGGCGGTCGTGCTCTTCTTCTGCGAGCGTCGTGGGAGCATGCCGCGCCAGCCCGTGATGCCGTGATGTCGCTGGCGATCGTGCCGCGGAGCATCACGTCCAATTCCCGCGACCGCCACTGGCGGCGACCGAAGAGATCGGAGGGATGATGGAGCCATGTCCCGACGCCATGCCACGCTGACGACCCCGCTCGGCGACCTCCTCGTCGTCGCCGACGGCGATGCGCTGGCCGGCATCTACTTTCCGGGTCACTGGCACCCACCGGCATCCGACACGATCGGGGTCGAGGTCGACTCGCGCACCGACCCGCTCATCACGAGGGTCGGCATCGAGCTCGGCGAGTACCTCGCCGGGGAGCGCACGACGTTCGACCTGCCGATGGCGCCGACCGGCGACGACTTCCAGCAGGCGGTGTGGGCGATGCTCCGCGAGATCCCGCACGGCGCGACGACGAGCTACGGCGAGCTCGCCTCGCGGCTCGGCGATCGCAACCTCGCGCGACGGGTCGGCAACGCGGTCGGGCGCAATCCGCTCAGCATCGTCGTGCCGTGCCATCGCGTCGTCGGCGCCGATGGCTCGCTCACGGGGTACGCCGGCGGGCTCGAGCGCAAGCGGTTCCTGCTCGAACTCGAGGGTGCGCCCGTCGTCGCGCAGGCGCGGCTCTTCTAGCGCCCCCAGCCTGTCGGTGGGCGCTGCCATGCTGGCGCCATGGCAACCCACGAGCACCGCATCCCATTGAGCATCGACTACGTCGAGATCTCGGTCACTGACATCGCCGCCGCCCAGGCGTTCTACGGCGCGGCATTCGGCTGGCAGTTCACGCCGTACGGCCCCGAGTACGCGGGCATCCGCACCGCTGCCGAGGCCGACGGCGAAGAGGCCGGCGGGCTTTCGTTGGCCGAAGAGGTGGCCAAGGGCGGCCCCTTCGTGCTGCTCTACAGCGACGACCTCGACGCAACGCTGGCCGCGGTGACGGCGGCGGGCGGCGAGGTGGTCAACGGCCCCTACGAGTTCCCCGGCGGTCGACGCTTCCACTTCACCGACCCGAGCGGCAACGAGCTCGGCGTCTGGTCAGCGCAGTAGCGAGGGGGCTGCGGCCTCCCGGGAACGTGTCCATCATGGTTGAGAACGATCTGGTCGATCCGCTAGGGTCCGTGTCATGACGCAGGGTGACGGCTACTTCGGCATGGAGCCCGACTCGTTCTGGTGGACGCTCATCTTCGGGCTCCTCGGGGGCCTCACTGCGGCGTTCATCACGGGCATCTGGTGGCTCTCGCCCGTCGGCGTCGTGCTGACGGTCCTCGTCGCCGCTCTCGTGGTTCGGCAGAAACAGCGGCGGCGAATCCGGCCGTCGGCCGCCGTGCGGTTCACCAGGCGATGAGCTTGACCGGCGCGTGAGCGGCCGGAGCCTCACTCAGGCGCCGGGCCGGCCGCGGCGCCTGCGGCGAGGCTCGTCGAGTCCGATGTGCACGCGAGTGCGCCTGCGCTCGAAGACGATGAACGCCGCGCCGAGCGCCCAGAGCGGCAACTGCGTGAGGAACGCGAGACGGAACGCCTCGAGGCTGTAGGTGTCGGGCGTGCCCGCGCCGAGCGCGTCCATCGCGATGCCGATGAACAGGATCGCGAGCAGTGCGGCGAGGAACCCGCCGACGTTCACGATGCCCGTCGCGGTGCTGAGCCGGTGGCTCGGGTTGTAGGTGCGGGCGTGGTCGAAGCCGATCATCGACGCGGGCCCGCCCGTGCTCAGCGCGAGCGCGAGGGCGAAGAGCAGCCAGAGCGGCGCCGGCCCCGGCCACAGGATGACGGCGAGCCACGCGACGACCTGGATGCCGATGATCGGCAGCACGAGCATGCGCGAGCGGCGCATCGGATGCCGGCTCGAGAGCGCCCCGATGACCGGGCCGACGACCATGCCGGCGACGACGTAGACGCTGAAGATGAGCGAGGCCATCGCGGGCGTGAGGCCTTCGCCGACCGTGAGGAACGGGAAGCCCCACAGCAGGATGAATGCCGTGCCCGAGAACGGCGTCGTGAAGTGCGACCAGAACGCGAGCCGGGTCGCGGGGTGGGCCCATGACTCCGTGAACCCCTGGCGCAGGTCGGCCGACGATGTCACGGCGTGCATGGCGCCGGTCCTGGTGTCGACGCTCGCATCGGTGTCGCGACCCGGTGGCCGGTTTCGGATGACGGCGAACGTCAGCACGGTGAAGAGCACGCCGAGCCCGGCGAGACTGCCGAAGGCGATCGTCCAGTCCGTCGCGTGCAGCAGCGCCGCCATGGGCAGGATCGCGAGCAGCTGCCCGGTCTGCCCGACGATGCCGGTGAGCTGCACCATGAACGGCGCCTGGCGCTCGGGGAACCACACCGCGACGACGCGCAGCACGCTCGGGAAGATCGCCGCGTCGCCGGCGCCGAGCAGCATGCGGGCGAGGATCGCCGTGCCGACGTCGGGTGCGAACGCCATCACGAGTTGTCCCACCGCCATGAGGAACATGCCGATCGTGATGATCGGGCGGGCGCCGAAGCGGTCGAGCAGGATGCCGACCGGGATCTGCATCGCGCCGTACACGAAGAGCTGGATCACCGCGAACATCGACAGCGTCGAGGCATCCGCATCGAATCGGACGGCCGCGTCGACGCCCACGGCGGAGAGCGAGGTGCGGTTCGTGACCGACAGCATGTAGGCCGCGACGCCGACACCCCACACCAGCCAGAGACGCCAGGGGCGCACAGCCTGGGGCACGATCGTCACCGGCTCCCCACTACGTCTCGATCCGACGTCAGTCGATCACCGGTCGGTGCTTCCAGCGTATCCGCCCGAGCGGATGCCCCGCCGCGAACGCAAGCGGCGAGGCATCCGTCGCTCGGCTACCCGAGCAGGTGCGCGAGCACCCGCTCGACCATCGCCGCGCGCTCGGCATCCGTCGACAGCTGCTCCAGGCCGAAGCCGAACAGCAGCGAGTCGGGTGTCGCCGTCGCCGCGATGATGGCGCCGAGGCCCTCCGTGCGCTCGAAGTTCGAGCTGTTGCCGGGACTCGACTCCGGTGCATCCAGCACCGTCCAGGCCCCGAGATCAGTCTCGAAGCCTTCGGCCTCCATGATGTCGCCGCCGACGACGAGCTTCGTGTCGTCGAGGATGAGCCCCATCGCGCCCGATGACGGGTCGGTGACGTAGCTCACGACCACCTCGACCTGCGCGCCCGCGTAGGCGCTGAGGTCGAACGCCACGGGCACCCAGCCGCCGGACGAGCCGGTGAACGAGTTCCACTCACCGGTCGAGCCCGTCGGCGTGCACGGGTTGCCGCCGGTCAGGTAGTGCTCGAGATGGGAGTGCTCGGCCAGGAGGAAGCCGGCTTCGCACTCCGTGGGCACGTCGGTCGAGGTGCCGCCGTTCAGGTCGGGGAGCGTCGTCCACTCCTCGGTTCCGACGGGGCGCACCTCGACGAGCACGTGGTCGTATCCGACCTCGGTCTCGAACGCCATCTGCGCCTCGAACGTCGGCGCATCCGCCGCGCTCACCGTGGTGAGATCGAACGTGCGCGCCAACCGCTGGTACCCGTCGTCGATGTGCGTGGCCGCGACGGCCCACGCACCCTCGACCGGAACGACCCGGCCTTCGGCATCGACGTAGTCGGCGGCGGCCCAGCTCTCGAACTGCGGGAACTCGTCGACTGGCAGCACCTCGCTCGTGGGCGTGAACGCCCCGACCTCGTCGATCGGGTTGTCGACCGTCGCCGGTCCGCCGAAGAGCGCCTCGACGCCGGTGAGCGGGTCGGCCGTGCCGGTCACTCCCGCGGCACCGAGCGGCGTGCGGTTGTAGCCGCCCAGCCAGTACTGCGTGAAGTCGTCAGCCAGCAGCAGGCAATCCGAGAAGAAGTCCTGCGTGACCACGCAGTCCGCCTCCGGTGCCCCGTCGAGCCCGTAGTAGATGCCGCCGAGCGCGTCGCCCAGCAGTCCGAAGTACCCGGCCGTCTCTCCGGAGAGCGCGAGCTTGCCGCCCTCGTTCATCCAGTCGCGTACCGCGATCGTGAGGTACTGCTGCCGTTCGGCGACCGAGAGGTCGGGGAGCGGACCGAACAGGAAGGTGTCGGTCAGCGCGTCCTCGGGGTCTTGCGTCAGCCGGTTGTCGCCGAGGTACCAGAACGCCGACGGGTAGTGCGAGAGCACACCGAGGGGGTGCGGCACTCCCTGCGCGTCGACGTCCCACGTGTCGGGCGCCACGCCGTTCGCCTCGATGGCGGTGACGTACTCGTCGAGGTACTTCGGCTCGGTCGTGCCCGGCGGGTACGTCGGGTTCACGCCCGTGTAGTCCTCGTTGGCGATCACGAGCACCGGGTTGCCCGAATCCTGCGCGAGCTCGTAGGTGAAGTGGTCGCTCTCGACCTTGCCCGGCTTCTCGCCGGGCCCCAGATCGGCGGGCGTGGTCTGCCCGGAGAACCAGACCTCGACGCTTTGGCCCGGGCTCGCGCCCTCCACGAGGCCTCGGTACTCGGCGTAGTAGTCGTCGTTCTCGTCGCCGTAGCGTTCGCCGCCGGCCCACTCGGCGATCTCGGCATCCACCACTGCACCGCCTTCGATCGAGTAGTGCAGCATCTTCGCCTTGAGGCTCCGCTTCGCGGTGACCGCGACGGGCTGCGGGTCGCCGTACGACACGTCGAAGCTGTCGACGACGAAGTCGGCGGCATCGCGTTCGACGACCGAGACCGGGTCATCCGGATCGAGCGCCGACTCCGCGACCGCGAGCGCGAACGGGATGTTCTTCTCGAACTCGGTCTGGATGAGCGCCTCGTCGTCGGGGAAGTTGAAGCCGCTCTGGCAGGCTTCGGCCTCCCACTCGTCGTCGGGCACCGAGTCGGATGCCGATTCGCACGTCGCCATCTCCGGGGTGAAGCCGAGCGTTCCGTACGCCTCCTGCATGTGCGAGTCGGTGTCGCCGTTCGTCGTGTAGAGCTCCGCCGAGATGTCGGGGTCGTAGCCGGGGATCGCCGGAGTGGCGTCGTCGCCGACCATCGCCTCGTAGATCACGTCGTCAGGAGACGGCGTCGCGACCTGCCAGCCGATCCCGTGCAGGAGCAGCTCGGCCGCCGAGTGGTAGTTCACGAGGAACTCCGGCGTGATGTTCGCGAAGAGCGAGTCGATCGCCTGCGTCTCGGGTTCGGATGCCGGCCCGCTGCCGCGATACGTCTCACTTCCGGGGTTCGGTGACGAGCCCTCGTTGTCGTAGCCCCACCGGGTCGGGAAGTTCCGGTTCAGGTCGACGCCGTCGCCCGGTGTGATGACGCCGTTGCCGTCGTTGTCGCGCACGTTCTTGCGCCAGAGGCGCTGGCCGTCCTCGAAGGTGAAGTCGTACCCGTCGGGGTTGGCGACCGGGATGAACCACATCTCGGTCGTGTTCACGAGCTCCGTGATGCGTGAGTCGGTGCCGTACCCGGTCAGCACGTGGTCGAGCAGGCGCCGCACCATCTCCGGCGTGATCCACTCGCGCGCGTGCTGCGCTGCGGAGAACACTGTCGCCGGGCGCTTGCCGTCCTTCACCTTCGGAGCGTTCTTCGTGACCCGCACCGCGGTGATGTCCTGGCCGTTGACGGTCTGGCCGATCACCACGAGTTCGGCGATCGTCGGGTTGTCCGCGGCCTGCGCCACGAGTTCCTCCTGGATGCCCCCGGCACCCGAGTACATGCGGAACACGCCGTCGCCGGGTGCCAGTGCCCGGCGCTGCGCCGAAACCTTCTGCTCGAGGTCGGTGCCGGCCTTCGCCAGCTCCGCGACCTGCTCGCCCGAGAGGATCACCTCGACGTCGAGCGTGCCGGCCTCGGGGCTCGGCGACGTGACGATCTCGGTGCGATCGACGCCGAGGCCGACGATCGCTGCGAGCCCGGAAGCATCGACCGTGCCCGTGTAGACCGCCAACTTGTCGTCGCCGCCGGGCGGAGGCGCCGGCTTCGCCACGCTCGGCGTGGCGCTCACGAGTGCGAGGATCAGGGCGGCAGCGGTGGCTGCAGCGAGCTGACGAGCGGTGCTCAGACGGAACATGGCGTACTCCCTTGTGCGCGATGGCGCGTCGGTGACGGTGTGTCCACGATCGTTCGAGCGGGGCGGATGGCCCGGGCTTGAACCTTCCTCATCTTTCCCGTCGCCTCGGCGAGCGTCAAGAGGGGAGCGCCGTCGATTCTCTCGACGGCGAGGTGCCGGTCCCATCAACGGCGAAGTGCCCGCCGAACTCGCGATGCGAGACTCGACGGGCACTTCAGTCACCTGGTGCGGTGGCCGGCGCTGGGGCTCAGGCCTTCGCGCGATCGGCCTCCGCTTCGGGCTCGGGATCACCGATGGACGAGTCGTCGACGAGTGCCGAGGCCTCGTCGGCGTCGGCCGTGTCGTCGGACGTCACGGTCGTGCCGTCGATCGCAGCGAGTTCCGCGTCGATGTCGGTGGCCGCCTGCTCGAACTGCGAGCTGTAGAGGCGGTAGTACGCACCCTTCGCAGCGATGAGCTCCTCGTGGTTGCCCTTCTCGACGATGTCGCCGTGCTCCATCACGAGGATGAGGTCGGCGTCGCGGATGGTCGACAGGCGGTGCGCGATCACGAACGACGTGCGCCCCTCGCGAAGCGCCGCCATGGCGTGCTGCAGCAGCAGCTCGGTGCGGGTGTCGACCGAGCTCGTCGCCTCATCGAGGATGAGCACCGACGGCTGCGCCACGAACGCACGGGCGATCGTGATGAGCTGCTTCTCACCGGCCGACACGTTCGACGCTTCTTCGTCGAGCACGGTGTCGTACCCGTCGGGAAGCGAGTGCACGAAGCGATCGACGTAGGTCGCCTGCGCCGCGGCCAACACCTCTTCGTCGGTCGCCGACTGGCGCCCGTACCGGATGTTGTCGCGGATCGAGCCGGCGAACAGCCACGGATCCTGGAGCACCATGCCCGTGCGCGCGCGCACGTCGTGACGCGTGAGATCCGCGATGTCCTGGCCGTTCACGAGGATGCGGCCGCCGCCCAGCTCGTAGAACCGCAGGATGAGGTTCACGAGCGTCGTCTTGCCCGCACCGGTCGGACCGACGATCGCGACCGTCTGCCCGGGTTCGACCCGGAACGACAGGTCGGTGATGAGCGGGCGTTCGGGCGTGTACGAGAACGCGACGTGGTCGAACACGATCGTGCCGTCTCCGTCGGCGGGCGCCGGGGCATCCGCTGCATCGGGTTCCTGCTCTTCGGCGTCGAGCAGTTCGAAGACACGCTCGGCCGAGGCCGTGCCCGACTGCACCACCGCAGCCATGCCGCCCAGCTCCGACAGGGGCTGAGTGAACTGCTGCGAGTACTGGATGAACGCCTGCACGTCGCCGAGACGCAGCTGCCCGGTGGAGACCATGAGCCCGCCGAGCACCGCGATGCCGACATAGGTCAGGTTTCCGATGAACATCATGCCGGGCATGATGATGCCCGACAGGAACTGCGCCTTGAAGGATGCCTCGTAGAGCTCCTGGTTCTCGGCCTTGAACTTCGCACGCGAGTCCTCTTCGCGGCCGAAGACCTTGACGAGCGCGTGGCCGGAGAAGGACTCCTCGACGCGGGCGTTCAGTCGACCGACCTTGCGCCACTGGATGCCGAACGCCTTCTGCGACTTCGGGCCGATGACGCCGAAGATGACCGCCATGAGCGGCAGCGAGACGAGTGCCACGAGGGCGAGCTGCCACGAGATCGTGAACATCATGATGAGCACGCCGACGACGGTGAGCACCGAGGTGACCACGGTCGACAGGGATTGCTGCATCGCCTGCGTGATGTTGTCGATGTCGTTGGTGACCCGTGAGATCAGCTCGCCGCGCTGCACCTTGTCGAAGTAGCTCAGCGGCAGGCGGTTGATCTTCGCCTCGACCGATTCGCGGAGGCGCCACATGGTCTTCACCATGATGACGTTGATCACGTAGCCCTGCAGCCAGGTGAGCACGGACGCGACCATGTACAGCGCGAGCACGAGGATGATGACCTGGCTCAGGCGCACGAAGTCCACGCCCTCGCCCGGCACGACGCCCGCGGTCGCGACGACGTTCGCGAGGTCGTCCTGACCCGATGCCCTGAGCGCTTCGACGGCCTGGTCGGTCGTCGTGCCCGCGGGCAGCTGCTGGCCGATGACGCCGGCGAAGATGATGTTCGTCGCCTCGCCGAGCACCTTCGGCGCCAGCACCGTGAGCACGACGCCGAGGGCGCCGAGGATCGACACGAAGATGAACGCGAAGGCATGCGGCTTCAGCAACCCGATGAGGCGGCCGAAGCTCTGGCCGAAGTTCTTCGCCTTGCCGGGAGCGACGGCGCCGCTCCAGTCGTCGGCGTTGATTCGCGCCTGCTCGCCGAGCTCGAGCTCGAGCTGCTCCTCTGCGGAGAGGGGGGTCTGGGCGGTCATCGGGCGGCCTCCACTCCGAGCTGGGATTCGACGATCTCGCGGTAGGTCTGCGAGGTCTCGAGCATTTGTTCGTGCGTGCCGACGCCGACCATGCCGCCGTCGTCGAGCACGACGATGCGGTCGGCATCGGTGATGGTCGAGACGCGCTGGGCGACGACGATCTTCGTCACCTCGGGCAACTCGCGCCAGAGCGCCTGCCTGAGTCTCGCGTCGGTCGTGAGGTCGAGCGCCGAGAACGAGTCGTCGAAGACGAGGATGTCGGGCCGGTGCACGATCGCACGGGCGATCGCGAGCCGCTGCCGCTGACCGCCCGAGACGTTCGTGCCGCCCTGGGAGATCCTGGCATCGAGCTGTCCGTCCATCTGCTCGACGAAGTCACGTCCCTGCGCGATCTCGAGCGCATGCCAGAGTTCTTCGTCGGTTGCGTCTTCACGGCCGTACCGGAGGTTCGACGCGATCGTGCCCGTGAACAGGAACGGTCGCTGGGGAACGAGACCGATCGACGCCCAGAGGTGGTCGAGGTCGGCCTCGCGCACGTCGACGCCGCCGACCTTCACGCTGCCGCCCGTGGCGTCGAAGAGTCGCGGGATGAGCGAGACGAGGGTCGTCTTGCCCGCGCCCGTCGATCCGACGATCGCGACCGTCTCACCGGGTGCGGCTCCGAACGTGATGCCCGAGAGCACGGGGTGTTCGGCGCCGGGGTAGGTGAACGCGGCATCCGTGAACTCGACCGAGCCCGGCGTGGGGAAGCTGGTCACCGGGTTCTCGGGCCGGGCCAGCGTCGACGTCGAGTCGAGCACTTCGCCGATGCGCTCGGCCGAGACCGCGGCGCGCGGGATCATGATCGTCATGAAGCTCGCCATGAGCACACCCGTGAGGATGAGCATCACGTACTGCATGAAGGCGAACAGCGTGCCGATCTGCACCTCGCCGGCGTCGACCGCGAACGCGCCGAACCACACGACGCCGACCACGGTGACGTTGAGCACGAGCATGAAGAGCGGGAACAGCAGCACGAACAGCGAACCGACCTTGCGGCCGACGATCATGATGTCGGTGTTCGCGCCGGCGAACCGCTCCTCCTCGATGGGCTCGCGCACGAACGCGCGCACGACGCGAACGCCGGTGAGCTGCTCGCGCATGATGCGGTTCACGTTGTCGAGCTTGTGCTGGTAGCTGCGGAACAGCGGCACCATGCGGCTGATGACGATCGCCGCGATGATCAGCAGCGTGGGCACCGCCACCGCGATGATCCAGCTGAGGCCGACATCCTGCTGGAGGGCGAAGATGACGCCGCCGATCGCGAGGATCGGTGCGGTGACGAGCATCGTGGCGCCCATCATCGCGAGCATCTGCACCTGCTGCACGTCGTTCGTGTTGCGGGTGATGAGCGAGCCGGGGCCGAACTTCGACACCTCGCGCTCCGAGAAGCCCGAGACGCGCTCGAAGACGTGGTCGCGGATGTCGCGGCCGGCTGCCATCGCGGCGCGCGCTGCGAAGTACGTGGCGATGATCGATGCGGTGATCTGCCCGAGGGAGATCAGGAGCATCAACGAGCCGGTCGACCAGATGTAGGCGGTGTCGCCCTTGCTGACGCCGTTGTCGATGATGTCGGCGTTGAGGCGCGGCAGATAGAAGGTGGCGAGCGCGGAGATGAACTGGAAGACCAGCACTCCGAGCAGGAGCCACTTGTAGGGTTTCAGGTAACGGACAAGGATTTTTCCGAGCATGGCGTCTCCATTGCGAGGAGTCAGGGAATCGAGCGGACACCGCCTGCCGAGGCGCGTTCGTGCGCGCACAGCACCGGCCAGGGCAGCCACACCCCTCGCTCGACCTGCAGCATCGCACCCCCGTACGACATTGCAGCGTTTCAGCCTCACACGACGGGCAGGGCGACGCAAGCGACACGGGGCCATCCGTCGCCCGCGTTCACCGAGAGCGAAATCTCCGGCGATCAGCACATTGGCGCACGTTCGTTGCGCGAGTGCTGAGCAGCTCGCTGCGGGAGTGCGATCTCGACGGCCGGGCAGGGACACTGCGCCGGCGACCCGCGAGAATGGGCGGCGGAGGTCGATGATGATCAGCACGCACGAGGTCGAGAACCAGGTGCCGGCGCGCGAGGGCGTCGACGAGTACACGTCGAACGTGCCGCTCGTCGAGGCCGTCGCGCGGTGGGGTCGCGGCGGCGCCGAGGCATCCGCTCGGGGGCCGCTCGCCGACGTCGGCGCGCTCGTCGGATCCGCGGCGTTCCAGCGCGACGCCGAGCGGGCGAACACGCACCCGCCCGTGCTGCACACGTTCGACCGCTGGGGACGTCGCATCGACGAGGTCGAGTACGACGACGCCTATCACCGGGTCATCGGGGCGGCCGTCGCCGCCGCTGCGCACACGGGCGCCGCCGCGAGGCCCGGGCCCGGCGCGAACGTCGATCGGGCGGCGGCGTTCCTCCTCTTCGCGCAGGTCGAGCCCGGGCATGCCTGCCCGGTGTCGATGACGCACGCCGCAGTGCCGACGCTCGAGCTCGCGGCATCCGGTCTGCGCGACGAATGGATGCCGCGGCTCCTGAGCCGCGAGTACGACCCTGCCCTCGGCGGTGCCGGCGCGGCGAAGTCGTCGGCGCTCGTGGGCATGGCGATGACCGAGAAGCAGGGCGGCTCCGACGTGCGGGCCAACACGACTCTGGCCGAGCGGCGCGGTGGTTCCGAGTCGGGCGGCGGCTCGGGTTCGTGGGGCGCGGAGTACGGGCTGACGGGGCACAAGTGGTTCTGCAGCGCGCCGATGAGCGACGCGTTCCTGGTGCTCGCGCAGGCGCGGCACGGGCTCAGCTGCTTCTTCGTGCCGCGGGTGCTGCCCGACGGATCGCGGAACGTGTTCCGCATCCAGCGGCTGAAGGACAAGCTCGGGAACCGGTCGAACGCGTCGAGCGAGATCGAGCTCGACGACACCTCGGGCTGGCTCATCGGCGAAGAGGGGCGCGGGGTCGCGACGATCGTGCAGATGGTGACGCGCACACGACTCGACTGCGTGATCGGGTCGGCGGCGGGCATGCGGCAGGACGTGGCCGAGGCCGCGTGGCATGTGCGGCACCGTCGTGCGTTCGGCGCGCTGCTCGTCGACCAGCCGGCGATGGCCGCGGTGGTCGCCGACCTGTCGCTCGAGTCGGAGGCGGCGACCCTTACGGCGATGCGGCTCGCGCGGGCGTACGACGTCGATGCCACTGACGCGGAGCAGGCGTTCCGTCGCCTCGCGACGGCCGTCGCGAAGTACTGGGTGTGCAAGCGCGGTGCCGGGCATGCGGCGGAGGCGCTCGAGTGCCTCGGCGGCAACGGGTACACCGAGTCGTTCCCGCTCGCGCGGCGCTATCGGGAGCAGCCGCTGCTCGCGATCTGGGAGGGCTCGGGCAACGTCATCGCGCTCGACGTGCTGCGCGTGCTCGTGCGCGAGCCCGAGGCGTTCGAGGCGTTCTTCGACGAGGTCGGGTCGGCGGCGGGGGAGTCGCCCGTGTTCGACGCCGCGCTGGACTCCGCGCAGTCGCTCGTGCGCGAGCTGTCGGCGACGGATGCCGCGGGCGCCGCGTCCCTCGCACGGGAACTGACCGAGCGGCTCGCTCTCGTGCTGCAGGGCTCGCTCACGCTGCGGCACTCGCCAGGCGGCGTGGCGGATGCGTTCGTGCGCACGCGGCTGGGCGATGAGGGCGGGCGGCAGTACGGCGTGCTGCCGCGCGGGGCGGATGTCGAGGGGATCCTCGCGCGGGCGTGAGCGTCGGGATACGGCTGCCACCAGGCTGTGGATAACCGCGATCGGCCGCTGCTCGCTCGCCTAGGGTATTCGCCATGTCCCTCTCCCGACCGTCGCGGCGATCCCGCCGGAGTGCGGGCGCCGCGCTCGCCGCAGTCGGTGCCGTCGCGCTGCTGCTGAGCGGGTGCACCGGCGGTGCCCCGGCTCCGTCGCCGAGCCCGACAGCGGATGCCTCGGAGCCGATCTTCGCGTCGGATGAGGAGGCGCTCGCGGCGGCCGTTGAGGCGTATGAGCTCTACCGGGTCATCTCCGGCGAGATATTCGAGGAGGGCGGTGTCGAACCTGAACGGATCAACCCTGTCGTAACAGAGACTTTCGCATCGACGCTCCGGGAGGAGTTCACGGCCCTCGAAGATCTTGGGCTACGGTCGGTCGGCACCACAGTTGTTGATACGACGTCACTCGTTAATCTGGCCGTTGTCGATGGTCGTGCCGAGGTTTCGATCTACCTATGCCGCGACGTTTCCGGCACCCGAATCTTCGACGGCACTGGTTCCGATGTGACTCCGGCGGATCGCCCGCTTCGGGTGCCATCTCAAGCGTTCTTCGTTTCCTCAGACGATGACGTGCGCACATTGCTTGTAGACGGGGTCGAAGAGTGGTCTGGCGAAGACTTCTGCTGATATCCGTGGCCGTCGCTGTCATGACCTTGCCGACTTCGAAGGCCGCAGTCGCCCAGGAACCGGCGAGCGGAACGTGTTCGGAGACGATGGTAGCCCTGGGCTGCGGCTCAGTAGAGGGAACCCTGACACCCGAAGCGGCCATGATCGAAGCGATTGCCGGACAGCCTCAGCAGACCCCGAGCGAGGCGAGCGACAGCGCTGACCCGCGGCGAGATGAGGATTCTACGAATGAGGACGAACACAACGCCCCAGCGCCGCCCGTTCGCGAGTACTGCAGCCCGGTGAACACCGTGCACTGCGTGACGCCGTCGACGCCCGAAGACCCTGCGGCACCCGCCCCGGCGGTCGTCGTCACCCTGCGCGACATCGCATCCTTCACCCCCGCGAAGCCGGGCAACGACATGGAGCCGGGTGGCTGGGCGGTCGAGGACCTTCCGGCCAACTTCGTGGCCGAGGCATCCGCTCAGGTGGTGTCGGGCACGCTGCTCGGCCAACCCGCCGATGTGCGGTTCACGCCGGTCGGCTACCGCTGGCTGCACAGCGACGGCGGCGTCGTCGAGAGCGGCAGACCGGGCGCGACCTGGGCGACGCTCGGGCAGCGCGAGTTCACGGCGACGGGTACCAGCCACGTGTACGCCGAGTCCGGCGAGTACACGGTCTCACTCGAGGTCGTGCTGCGCGCCGAGTACCGGTTCGCGGGCTCGGGGTGGCGCTCGATCGCGGGCACGCTCGCCGTCGCGAGCGATCCGCAACGGGTGCTCGTCGGCGAGTTCGACACGGTGCTCACCGACGGCGACTGCAACGCGAACCCGTCCGGCCCCGGCTGCTGAGGATCTCCGTCGCGCGGCGGAGGCGCCGCCGCGCGCGATGGGGTGGGATGAACGCATGACCGAGACCCCGGAGACCTCGCCGAGCTCGAAGCCGCCGCCACGCTCGATCGAGGGCTGGGGGATCGGACTCGCACTCGGTGTCGGCATCGGTGTGTCGTTCGGCACCGCCCTCGGCAACCTCGGGGCGGGCATCGGCATCGGTCTCGGCATCGGTGTCATATTCGCCCTCGCGTTCGGGGCGGCGAAGAAGCCGTCGACCGACGGCGCGGCGCCGACGATGCAGGATTCGACCGAAGGCGACCCGCCCGCCGGCGACCCGCCTGCCGGTGACCCGACCGCCGGCGACCCGCCTGCCGGTGACCCGCCAGCTGCCTAGAGCGAAGCGGCGAACGTCGGCTCGTACAGTTCGCGCAGTCCGGTCCTGCCGTTCGCCGCAAATGCTGCGCGCTGACGCGCAGCTCCGGTGCCGTTGCGCAGCAGCCGTGCGACGCCCTCGCGTGCGAGCTCGAGGTCGCCGGCGGCCTCGAGCGCCGGCTGCAGCACGCGGATGCAGCGATCCAGCGTCTCCTCGGCGGGCCGGAGCTCGATGAGCACGGGGTCGAGCACCTCGCCCTGCAGGCCCGAGTGCGCCGAATGCATGAGCGACGCGTTCAGGAGTTCGGGCCCGGGCGCCGCTTCGGGGGTGGGCTGCACCGCCGCCGACCTGCCGAGCTCGTCGTCGAGCACGCAGTCGACGAGGGCGCGGAAGAGCGCGGCGAGCAGCACCGCCGACCAGGCCTCCAACTGCGCGTCGGCGACCCGCACCTCGATCGTCGGAAGGTGCGACGAGAGCCTCGCGTTCCACATGATGATCGCCTGGTCCTGCATGCCGCCGATGCCGATGAGTCGCTCGAGGCGGCGGTCGTAGTCGTCGCCGTCGCGGAACACGGGCGGGCATCCGGTCGTCGTCCAGCGCCGCTGGGAGACGTTGCGCCAGCTCTCGAATCCCGTGTCGTGACCGCGCCAGATCGGCGAGTTGCCGGTCAGCGCCGAGAAGAGGGGCAGCCAGTTGCGCGTGACGTTGAGCGCACGCACCCCGGCATCGTGGTCGACCACGCCGACGTGCACGTGGAGCCCCTGGATCTGGTGGTCGGCGATGACCCCGCCCATCTCGTCGACGATGCGCAGGTACCGCGGCAGGTCGGTGACCGTCGGGAACCCGTGCGCGTCGGGCGGAGCGCCGACACTCGCGACGGTCACCCCGAGCCGTGCGGCCTCCTCGGCGAGCTCGTGCCGGAATCCGACGAGCGAGGCGAGCGCCGCGTCGGTCGAGGTGAACACCGTCGAGGCGTGCTCGACCTGTGATGCGAGGAACTCGCGGTGCGTGATCGGAGCCCACGCCGGCAACGCGGAGAGGGTGTCGAACGCGCCCGCCGCGACATCCGCTGGTCGTAGGGTTTCCCGATCGAGGAAGACGAACTCCTCCTCGATTCCGAACGTCGTCGGTTCCGCAACCATCAGAGCCTCCCCCGAGCGCTGATCGAACTCTCCTCACCCGCGGTGCCGGTGTCAAGCCCCGTGAACGCGGGTGACCTCGAATCGTCGAAATCCGTCACACAGCCTCGACATACTGGTGGGAGCGCGGTTCAGCCTCCCCAGATCGAAGGAGCGATTCCGATGAAGTACCTGATCCAGATCTACAGCAACCCCGAGTCGCGCGCCGTGTGGAGCGCCTTCACGCCTGAGGAGCAGGCCGAGGGCTACGAGTACTACGGACGCATCAGCGACGAACTCGAGTCCAAGGGCGAACTCGTCGCGGCCGAGGCGCTCGCCGACATCTCGCTCGCCAAGCGCGTGACGAACGGCGACGACGGCACGGTCGCGAGCGACGGGCCCTTCGCCGAGACGAAGGAGCTGCTCGCCGGCTTCTACCTCGTCGACTGCGAGAGCGAGGCGCGGGCCGTCGAGATCGCCGCGCGCTTCCCCGAGTCCCAGTTCGGCCTCGTCGAGGTGCGGCCGGTGCTCGAGATGGCGTCGGGCCCCGACGTGTGACGCCCGATGCCTGAGGTCGACGCCGTTCGGGCGCTGCGAGCCGCCGCACCGTCGGCGCTCGCGGTGCTCGTGCGGCGCTACGGCGACTTCGCCGCCTGCGAGGACGCCGTGCAGGAGGCGCTCATCGCGGCCGCCGAGCAGTGGCCGCGTGACGGCGTGCCCGACAGCCCGCGTGCCTGGCTCGTGCGCGTGGCTTCGCGCCGCTACGTCGACGAGGTGCGATCGGATGCCGCGCGCCGCCGCCGCGAGTCGCGCGCCGTCGAACTCGAACCCGAGCCAGGGGCGGTTGCCGCGGTCGACGACACCCTCACCCTCACCCTCTTCCTGCTGTGCTGCCACCCGGCGCTCGGCAGGCCGGCCCAGCTCGCCCTCACACTGCGAGCCGTCGGCGGCCTCACGACCGCCGAGATCAGCAGGGCCCTGCTCCTGCCCGAGCCGACCGTCGCGCAGCGCATCTCACGCGCGAAGGCCCGCATCAGGGCGAGCGGCGAGGGCTTCCGGATGCCGCGGCCGCCCGAGCTCGCCGGCCGGCTCGCAGCACTCCGCCAGGTGCTCTACCTGATCTTCACCGAGGGGCACACGGCGAGTTCCGGCGACGAGCTCGCGCGCGTCGACCTCTCGACCGAGGCGATCCGGCTCACCCGGCAGTTGCAGGCGACCGGGCCCGATGCGTCGGGGGAGACCACGGGGCTGCTCGCGCTCATGCTCCTCACCGATGCGCGGCGCGCGGCACGCTCGGACGGCGCCGGCGGGTTGGTGCCCCTCGACGAGCAGGATCGCTCGCGCTGGGATCGCGACATGATCGACGAAGGGGTCGCGCTCGTCACCGAGGTGCTCGACCGGGCACCGATCGGCCCCTATCAACTGCAGGCCGCGATCGCGGCCGTGCACGACGAGGCGCAGTCGAGCGCCGACACCGACTGGATCGAGATCCTCGGCCTCTACGACCTGCTCGATCGGCTCGCACCCGGGCCGATGGTCTCGCTCGGTCGCATCGTCGCGCTCGCCATGGTCGAAGGTCCGCAGGCGGGGCTCGCGGCGCTCGAGGCATCCGAGTCGTCGACCGGCGGCACGCTCGCCGAGCACCACCGCACCTGGGCGGTGCGCGGGCACCTGCTCGAACTGTCGGGGGCGACGGATGCCGCGTCGCTCGCGTTCACCGAGGCGGCGCGACGCACGCTCAACGGCCCGGAGCAGCGCTATCTCGTGGCCAAGGCCGAGCGGTTGCGCGCTGGGCGCTGACCGCGAAGGGCGGCGTCAGCGAACGAGCAGGCTCGCGATGCCCGACACGATGCTCGTGAGCACTGAGAGTCCGACGAGCGCGCCCGTCACGATCCACGCGGTGCGCTTGTGCTCGTCGTAGCCCTCGAGCGGGCGTCCGTCGCGATCGCGCTGCGCGCCGGTCAGCACGAGCAGGAGGTCGACGAGCACCCATACGCCGAGACCGCCGAGCGTCAGGAGCTTCGCGATCGCCGTGCCGATCTTGCCGAGGTAGAAGCGGTCGGCGCCCCAGAAACCGAGCAGCATCGCGAACAGCCAGGTCGCGATGAACGTGCGGCCGGTGGTGCGGTACGGCTCGTAGGAGAACTGGGGGCCGGACGGCGCGGGCGTGCCGTAGGCGGGCGGGAGCGGCGCGGTCGTCTGGTCCTCGATGGCGTACCCCGGAGGGGCGGGCAGCGTGTACGAGGGGAACTCCGAGGGCGATGCGGGTGCGGGCGGGAACGGCATCGTCGCGTTCGGCACGGCGGCTGGTGCGGGCGGCACCGGCGGTGCGAACGGAGCGGACGGCGGCGCGAACGCGGCGGGTGCGACCGGCGGTGGGAAGGCGACCGGCGGCGCGATCGGCGGCGCGAACGGAGCAGCCGGGGCGACCGGTTGGGCTGTGGACCCGGCCGGGCGTGCCGTCGTCGACTCGTCGATGCCGTCGAATGCCGGCGCCGGGGCGAACGAGGGGAACGGCGGTGCGAACGGCGACACCTGTTCGAGAGGAGGGGCAGGAGCCGGTGCGGGCGGCGCCTGGGCCGCCATCGGTGCAGGTGCGGACGCTGCCGCGGCGGGCAGCGGGTTCGGCGCGGCATCCGCAGGTCTCGGGGCGGTGTGCGGTGTCCAGCCGTTACCGTCCCAATAGCGCAGCGATGCGGCATCCGACTCGTCGTCGTACCAACCGGCCTCAAGCGACACGTTCGCTCCTCTCCTTCTTCTGCATGCGGATGGCGCGCACCGACAGCTGCACGGCCGCGATCACGACGAGCGCGGCGAACAGCCAGTTCGACCACTCGGGCGACATGAGGTGCGCGATGGCGACGCCGCCGAACGAGGCGACGGTCGCCGCGATGCCGGCGATGATGCCGGCCCGCAGGTCGACCACGCCGCCGCGGGCGTTCGTGACGGTGCCGCTGATCGCGGTGGGGATCATGACGGCGAGCGAGGTGCCCTTGGCGACGAGGTCGCTCATGCCGAAGAAGAGGATGAAGGCGGGCACCATGACGAGGCCGCCGCCGATGCCGAAGAGGCCGGACGCCACGCCGATCACGAGTCCGAGGGCGACCATGCCGATGATGGTGAGGGCGTCGAGCTCGACACCGGCCACCGCGCGCTCGGGCACGACGAGCAGCATGCGGATGGCGACCGCGACGAGCAGCGCGATGAACATCCACCGCAGCCAGCCGAGCGGCAGCCGCCGGAGCAGCCGTGCGCCGATCCAGGAGCCGATGATGCCGCCAGCGGCCACGAACAGGGCCGGGATCAGGGCGACCTCGCCGTTCGCGAAGTAGACGATCGAACCCACGATCGCCGTCGGCACGATCGCCGCGAGCGAGGTCGCCGAGGCGCGTCGCTGGTCCATGCCGGCGAACGTCACGAACAGCGGCACCATGAGGATGCCGCCGCCGACGCCGAAGGCTCCCGAGAGCAGCCCGCCGACGGCGCCGATCAGTGCGAGCCGGAGCCAGGAGGCGCGGCGTTCGGCAGCGGCGGCGGACGAGTCGGCGGAAGTCACCCGCCTACTGTACTGGCGCGACCTCCCCGTGGAGGTGGCGGATGTCGAGCAGGGTCGTACAGGCCTACGCGGCGCGGTCGGCGGGCACCGCGGCGAGGGCCGGCTCAGGCTCGGGAGCCGCCGTGGGCATGGCGTCGATGGGCTCGACCGCGATGTCGTCGAACCCGAGGTCGGCGGAGGGCCTCGCGGCATCCGTCAGGCTCGGCAATGCGCCCTCGGTCAGCGAGGCGGCGACGAGGCCCGCGCGGCGCACACCTCGCGCGAGCACCACGATCAGCACACCGAGCACCGCGCCCGTCGTGTTCATCACGAGGTCGCGCGGATCGGAGATGCGAGTGGGCTCGGGCACCTGCACGAGTTCGATGACGACGGTGAAGCCGAGGCCGGCGAGCATCGCGAGCGGCCAGCGGCGACGGGGGATGAGGAGCGCCGCGAGCACGCCGACGGGCACGAAGATCGCCACGTTGAAGGCGATCTCGGCGAGATAGCCGGTCGTCCAGGTGACGGGAGCCGTCCACGCGTCAGGGTTCAGGATGCCGCCGTCGACCTGATGCCCGGCGGTGCGCCACGGTGCCGGACCGATCGTCGCCCACAGCACCGCGGCTGCGTATGCAGCAGCGACGAGACCGAGGGGGCGGCGGTTCATGCCTCGATTCTCCACCCATTCGCTGGGTGCGTGCTGGCACCCTGCCGGAATCGCGCCGATCATGAGGAATTTCCGACGAAGGTCTTCCCAGGTCACGATTCGGTCGCGTACCGTGTGAAGCTGAACGTCACCCGATAGGGTATGTTCACTGATTCCTCCATCAAGCGGGCGCTCGCCCGTGCCTCCATCTGATTGCCCGGAGGCGGACCGATCCGCGTGGCATGACCCGATACGAGACGGCGGATGCCTGAGCGCACACCCGCCCCTCGCCCCCGCTCCGTCGGCAACCCGCCGTGCGGGGCAGCGGTCGACCGTCGATCGCATCGGGCCGCACCAGCAGCCCATAGGACAGAAGGACAGCAGTATGGCAACCGGAACCGTCAAGTGGTTCAACGCCGAAAAGGGCTTCGGCTTCATCGCTCCCGACGACGGCTCGGCCGACGTCTTCGCGCACTTCAGCGCCATCTCGGGCAACGGCTACCGTTCGCTCGAAGAGGGCCAGAAGGTCGAATTCGAGGTCGCACAGGGCCCGAAGGGTCTGCAGGCCGAGAACATCCGCGGCCTCTAGGCCTCGGCACACCACGAGAACGCCCCCGCAGCGCAAGCTGCGGGGGCGTTCGTCGTCCCGGCATGCGGCATCTCGAAAGTTTCCCAGCACTTGCACATGCGATGGGGCTAGAGTCGAGTCATCTGCAGTGGGGTGTTCTCCCCGCGTGACACGGCTGGGAAGTCGACGAAAAGTCGGGACGAAGCAACATCTCTCACGCCGAAGCACTCGGTGCGATGCAGGCGACGAAGCCCCGCACCGGTCCCGCGGACATCACGCGGAACACCACCGCCTTCTCGCTGGGTACCGACGAGTCGATTCTCTCGAGTTCCTCCCGCAGATCCTCCCTCGCAGCGCCTGTCGCGGCCGACCTCACCGTCGCAGACCCGGCCGCGAACTCCGTGCGATTCATTCGCACCACGAACTTCCGGCGGCGGACGTCGCCGTCGGAACCCCGCACGACCTGAGGTCGTGCACGTCGCAGCCGTTTCGGCGGCTCGGCTTTACAGAAGGAAAAGAATATGGCAACCGGAACCGTCAAGTGGTTCAACGCCGACAAGGGCTTCGGCTTCATCGCTCCTGACGACGGCTCGGCCGACGTCTTCGC
The DNA here is from genome assembly GCF_001429165.1 of Agromyces sp. Root81. Classification (GTDB taxonomy): domain Bacteria; phylum Actinomycetota; class Actinomycetes; order Actinomycetales; family Microbacteriaceae; genus Agromyces. The sequence goes on along the minus strand of NZ_LMIR01000002.1, from coordinate 766,974 downwards.
GCACTTCAGCGCGATCGCATCGGGCGGCTACCGCTCGCTCGAGGAGAACCAGAAGGTCGAATTCGAGACCGCCCGCGGCCCCAAGGGCCTGCAGGCTGAGAACATCACGGTCATTTCGTAAGTTCTCGCATCCCTTTCGATCGGGTGTCGGCGCGCTGAGCGCGCGGGCACCTGATCCACGAGCGGATGTCGCGGCAGCCGCCTCTTCGTGAGGCAGGCGCCGCGGCATCCGCTCTGTGCATTTCCGGCGCCGTCTGCTCCGCACGGCGGGTCACGCCGCCGCGACATCCGGGCGTCTTCAAAGCTTCGGCCCCTAGGGTCGGAGATGTCGAAACCCGCCCGATCGATCCGGTCGGCCCCGAAGAAGGAGCCCCCCTATGCAGTGCCCCAGTGACGGAACCGTGCTCGTGATGAGCGAGCGAAGCGGCATCGAGATCGACTACTGCCCGAACTGCCGTGGCGTGTGGCTCGACCGGGGCGAGCTCGACAAGATCGTCGAGCGCGCGGCGCGCGAGTTCGCTGCGCCCGCCCAGGCCGCACCGGCCCCGCCCGCTCCTCCGGCGCAGCCGCAGGCCCCGGCCTACGGCCAGCCCTCGTACCAGCAGTCGTACGACAACCGCGGGTACGACCGCGGGTACGACAACCGCGGCCAGGGCGACTACCGCAAGATGAAGAAGGAGAGCTGGCTCTCCGAGCTCTTCGACTGAATCAGCCGAAGTTCCGAACCACGCTGAACGACGTCGGCGTGCAGGTGTAGGTCGACTGGCCCACCTGATGCACGCCGTCGCCGAGCTGCGCGCACGTCTGGGCGGCGTCGATGAGCGTCGGAACGGCGAGCCCCAGGAAGAGCAACGTGATGGCGACGCCGATCGAGCCGATGATGACACCCGCGAGTGCGAACCCGTTCGACGCGCCGGCACGCTTCGCCTTCACGAGCGCGATCACGCTGAGCACGAGACCGACGAGGTTCGTGAGCGGCACGAGCGAGAGCGCGAAGCCGACGACGCCCAGGGTGCGGCTGGGCACGGGCTCGGGTGCAGGGGGTGCGTCGACGGACGTCGTCGGTGTGCTGGGCAAGGGGCTCGGCGAGGTCGGGTCGAGCTCGGTGTCATTGGGCATGGCGTCAATAGTGGCGGAACCGGCCAGCCTGCGATAGCCGGGAGGCCGCTCGCTCCGCCTCCCGCGCGGAGGCGGAGCGAGGCGACATGGGTCAGGCGGCGAGCGCGTCGATGACCCGCCGTGCCACCGACACGCTCGACTGCGGGTTCTGACCAGTGACCAGGTTGCCGTCGACGACCACGTGATCGCTCCACGGGGCGGCGGAGTCGATGACGGCGCCCGCGGCGCGGAGGGCCGACTCGACCCACCATGGAGTGTTCTCGCCGGTGCCGCCGGTGCGCTCCTCTTCGTCGGTGAAGACGGTGAGGGTGCGGCCGGCGAAGGCGTTCGATCCGTCGGCGAGCTTCGCCGAGAGCAGGGCTGCCGGCCCGTGGCAGAAGGGTGCGATGACCGCGCCGGCCGTGTCCGCCGCGATGAGCACCCGGCCGACGTTCGCGTCGAACGCGAGGTCGGCCATCGGCCCGTGACCGCCGGGCAAGACGATCGCGGCGTAGTCGGCGGCATCGACGTCGGCGACGGGAACGGCCGCCGCGAGGTCGCCGGCGATCGCGTCGAGGTAGTCGGCGAGCTCGCGTGCCTGCGCATCGCCGCCGGCCTGCGAGGGATCGAGGCTTCCGGCATCCACCGTCGGGGTGACGCCGCCCGGCGTGGCGATCGTGATGGTGTGGCCGGCAGCCACGAGTTCGCGGTGCGCGGTCACGAGTTCTTCGGCCCAGAATCCGGTCGGATGCTGCGAGCCGTCCTTCATCGTGAGCGTGTTCGCGCCGGTGACGATCATGAGGATGTTGCTCATTCGGGTTTCCCTTTCGTGTGCTGTGCTGGTGCGGTCGGCGGTCAGGCGGCGTTGAACTCCGCGGCGTGCGGGCCCGTGCGGCCGTCCCGCTCGAGAGCGTCGATCGCCACCAGGTCCTCGGCGGTCAGCTCGAAGTCGAACACGGCGAGGTTCTCTGCGATGCGGCTCGGCGTCACCGACTTGGAGATCACGACGCGCCCCTGCTGCAGGTGCCAGCGCAGCACGACCTGCGCGGGTGTCACGTCGTGGCGTACTGCGATGGCGATGACGGATGCCTCGCCGAGCACGACGCCCTGGGCGAGCGGGCTCCACGCCTCGGTGACGATGCCGTGCCGCTCGTTCGCTGCGGCCGTGGCGCGATTCTGCAGTGCGGGATGCAGCTCGACCTGGTTCAGCGCAGGCACGACCGTGCTCGCGGCGACGAGGCGTTCGAGGTGCTCGGGCTCGAAGTTCGAGACGCCGATCGCGCGCACTCGCCCATCGGCGTGGAGCCGTTCGAGCGCTCGCCACGTGTCGAGGGCACCTGGTAGACGCCGAAGCCGAGCTGCGGCATCCGCACGCCGTTGTTGAGGGTGACGGCGGGCACGGTGGTGAGGTCGGTCATGGTCTCGCTTTCAGATCTTGGAGGGTGGGGAGGGTCAGATGGCGGTTGCCGCGGTGGGCGCCCCGTCGAGGCGGGCGGGGCCTGCGGCATCCGTTCGTGGGATTCGTCGCGCAGTCGCGGCGGCGATGACCATCACGACGAGCGCGGCGGCGGTGATGACCGCGCCGACCCAGATCGGCGAGGTGTAGCCGAGGCCCGCCGCGATCGTGAGGCCGCCGGTCCAGGCGCCGAGCGCATTGCCGAGGTTGAAGGCGGCGATGTTCGCCCCGGAGGCGAGGGTCGGGGCACGATCGGCGTACCGCATCACGCGGCTCTGCAGAGCGGGCACCGTGCCGAACCCGAAGCCGCCCATGGCGGTCAGGAGCACGATCGTGGCGACGGGGTTCGGGGCGAGCCAGGCGAAGAGCACGAGCACGACCAGCAGGGCGGAGATGAAGCCCAGCAGGGTGCCGTCGATCGAGCGGTCGGCGAGGCGTCCGCCGATCCAGTTGCCGACGACGAGACCGCCGCCGAAGAGCACGAGCAGCCACGGCACGGCGTTCGAGGCGAAGCCGCTCACCTCGGTGAGCGTGTAGGCGATGTAGGTGAATGCGCCGAACATGCCGCCGAAGCCCAGCACCGTCACCGTGAGCGAGAGCCACACCTGGCCGGAGCGGAACGCGGTGAGTTCGCGGCGGAGGCTCGGCGCCGGCCCGTCCGTCCGAAGGTTCGGCACGAGGGTCGCGATGCCGACGAGCGCGACCACGCCGATCGCCGAGATGGCCCAGAAGGTCGAGCGCCAGCCGAACTCCTGGCCGAGGAACGTGCCGAACGGCACCCCGAGCACGTTGGCCGCGGTGAGGCCGGTGAACATGACCGCGATGGCACCGGCGGCCTTCTCGGGTGCGACGAGGCCGGCGGCGACGACCGAGCCGATGCCGAAGAAGGCACCGTGGCAGAGTGCCGCGATGATGCGGCCGGTCATCATGAGCTCGTACGTCGGCGCCACCGCGGAGATCGCGTTGCCGGCGATGAAGAGCACGAGCAGCCCGGTGAGGACCGGCTTGCGGGGGAGCCGGGTCGTGGCGGCCGTCAAGCCGAGCGCGCCGACGACCACTGCGAGCGCGTAGCCGGAGATGAGCCAGCCTGCTGCGGCCTCGGTGACGCCGAAGTCGGCGGCCACTTCGGGGAGCAGGCCCATGATCACGAACTCGGTGAGCCCGATGCCGAAGCCCCCGATGGCGAGGGCGATGAGTCCGAGGGGCATGCGTGGTTCTCCTGTTACACTGGATCAACTAGTTGCACACGCGTTCTATTGCGCAAGCGACGTTAATGCTTGCACACGCAATTAGAAAGCGCAAGCAACTAACTGACCCGAGGAGGAGACATGGGCATCGCCGATGACGCCGTCGAGGTGCGGGCGCAGGGTTGGCGCACGCTCGCCGCCCTGCACGGACTCATCGAGTCGGAGCTCGAGCGTGCGCTCGCGGCATCCGTCGATCTCTCGGTCGTCGAGTACACCGTGCTCGATGCGCTCAATCGCCAGGACGGCTGGCACATGCGCATGCAGCAGCTCGCGCGCGCGGCGGCACTCAGCCCGAGCGCGACGACCCGGCTCGTGAACCGGCTCGAAGACCGAGCGCTGCTCACGCGCATCCTCTGCGCCGATGACCGGCGCGGGATCTACACCGAGCTCACCGCCGCCGGGCGTTCGCTCTACGAGCGCGCGAGGCCGATCCACGACGAGACGCTCGAGCGGGTGCTCGCCGAAGCGGGCGATCAGCCCGAGCTCGCGCCCGTCGTCGAGGCGCTGCACGGGGCGGGGCTGCCCGCATCGCTCGGCTGAGCGACAGTCGGCGGCGCACCGGGACGAGCGGGGTCGAGCCGCGGTGGGTCAGGCTGCGTTCGCGGAGATGTTCACGAGCCAGGTGACGCCGTAGCGATCGGTGCACATGCCGAATGCGTCGCCCCACGGGGCGACCTCGAGCGGCACGATCTGCGAGCCGCTCGCGAGGAGCTGGTCCCAGTACCCGCGCAGGGTCGCGTCGTCGTCGGGCCCGCCCGACAGCGAGATAGAGATCGGGCCGCCGGTGCCGGGGTCGCCCAGCGCGCTCGGGGTGTCGGCGCCCATCAGCACGATGCCGTCCTCGCCCTCGAGCTGGCCGTGCATGATCTTGTCGGCATCGGCGGGGTCGTCGGCCTGGCCGAACTCGGCGATGGTGTTCGTCGTGAGCTCGCCGCCGAACACCGAGTGGTAGAACTCCATCGCCTCCTTCGCATTCCCCGGGAAGTTCAGGTACGGGTTGAGCGTGACCATGATGCCGCCTTTCGAATCGACGTGGTTGTCGAGGCCGATACTGGTCGCTCGCACCGATGGCGGCAACCCCCGAGCGGATGCTTCCGCCTACGGCGTGCAGGTGTTCGCCGCCGGTTCACCCGCGAAGCGCTCTGCGGTCCAATCGACGAGCTCGCCGAGCAGGGGCGAGTCGCCCGTGACGACCCCCATGTGGTCGCGGCCCGGGTACGTGCGGTAGTCGAGCCGTTGCCCTTCAGCACAGCGCTCGGCGACCCAGTCGGCCTGCGCCTGCGGCAGCACCAGGGGATCGGCGCCGCCCTGGCCACGAGCAGCGGGGCTTCGATCGGCAGCACGGGCACGTTCTGCAGGGCGCGAGCGCCGAGGGCTCCCTCGCCCGGGCTCTTCGACCAGACCGGCTGGTCGCTGAAGACCGAGGTCATGATCGACACGATCGTGCCGGGGTCGGTGAGGCACCGCTGCTGCATCGACTGCATCATGATGCGAGCGCCTGGCCGCACGTAGTCGTTCGCCCGCACATCGGGGTATTGGGCGGCGTACGCCGCGAGGGCGAACGAGCCGAAGACGCCGCCGGCGGCCGAGTCGCTGAGGCCTGAGAGCAGCGCCGGCAGGTTGCTCGCGGGCGCCATCGCCGCGACGCCGACGAGGTCGAGCTCGGGGGCGTACTCGGGAGCGAGGCCCCCGGTCCAGAGTGCCGCGTGCCCGCCCTGCGAGTGGCCCCACACGACGGTCTCGTCGGCGAGGTCGGCTGCCGCCAGCTGCTGCGCGGCCCGCACCGAGTCGAGCACGCTGCGCGCCTCGCCCTGTCCGATCAGGTACGGCTCGGAGCCATCCGTGCCGAGGCCCGTGTAGTCGGTCGCCACGATCGCCCAACCGGCGGCCAGCGCTTCGTCGAAGTCGGGCATCGCCCCCGCGACGAACGGTTCGTCGAGGAGTGACGGCGCGCAGCCGGTGCCGAACCCCGTCGTGCCGTGCGCCCAGGCGACCACGGGGTGCTCGGCGCCCCCGTCGGGCACGACGACGAGAGCGGATGCCACGGCCGGGCGGCCCTCGTCGACGGTCGTCGTGTAGAGGATGCGCCACGCGCTCGCCCCGTCGGGGATCGTGCGGGTGAACGGTTCGCTCCGGAGGAGCTGCCCGGGCTCTCCGGGCCAGGCGGATCGCGCTCACGATGCGATCGACCCCGAAGATCACCATGCGCACCCCGAACAGGGCGGCGATGACGAAGACGGTGACGTCGCGCCAGGCGAGGGCGAGACTGCCGAGCACGATCGAGGCGAGGGCGAGCATCAGGTCGGCCGCGCGCTGGTCCGTCTCGCCGCGGACGGCGCGCAGGCCGTTCACCGCGCCGGTGACGATGAGCGCGACTCCGACGATGATCGTCAGGGTGCCGATGGTGAGTCCGGGCAGCAGCAGCACGAGGAGCCCGGCGGCGATCCACACGATGCCCATGGCCAGTGCCGTCACCGGCCGACCGGCCTGCGTCAGCTCCGAGACGCCGTGCACGATGAGCCCCACAGCGAGCAGCATGATCAGCACGCCGAGCGAGCCGAACGGATGGAAGACGAGGAGCGCCCCGATGGCCGCGCAGACGACACCGACGAGGGCGGAGAGCCACCAGGGGAGTCGGGCGACGATGCGCGTGAAGGGGCCGCCGCCTTCGAGGAGTCTCGCCACTCGTGAAGACTACTGAGCCGCACGGGTGCCGCCGCGGCGCCTCGCTCGTGGTCGGGTCTTGACAGCGGCATCCGACCGTCGTATCGTTTAATCAATCACATGGTTGATCAATGAATCGGTTGGAGAGGAGTCGGGGTGATGATCATCGACCCGAGTGCAGACGACCGCCTCGACCACGCCTTCATGGCACTGGCCGACCCGGTGCGCCGGGCCATCATCGCCCGCCTGAGCCGGGGGCCGGCCACGGTCAACGAGCTCGCCGAACCGTTCGCGATCACCAAGCAGGCCGTCTCGAAGCACATCCAGGTGCTCGAGCATGCGGGGCTCGTCACCAGGACACGTGACGCGCAGCGCCGACCCGTGCACCTCGACGCGGCCCAGCTTGAAGCGCTCACCGCGTGGATCGACCGCTACAGGTTGATCCACGAGCAGCAGTTCCGCGCATTGGACGCGCTGCTCGCCCAAGCCCCCGGCCCGGAGGCCGGGGCATCCGTCGCCACTGAAACCGGCGACCACCTCTGAAGCCGGCGATGCCGCCGGCCGCATCAGGAAAGAGACTGAGATCATGACGAACCCCGTCACCATCACCGCCCCCGAGGGCGTGCCCTTCATCGACATCGAGCGCGAGTTCGACGTCCCGGTCGAGGCGCTCTTCAACGCGCACCGCGACCCCGAGCTCGTGAAGCAGTGGCTCGGCCCGAACGGCTACGAGATGAAGATCGAACGCTGGGACTTCGTGCCGCAGGGCGGCTACCGTTACCTGCACACCGACGCCGGGGGAGACACCTACGCCTTCAACGGCACGTTCCACAACGTGCGCGAGAACGAGTTCGCGATCCAGACCTTCGAGTTCGAGGGCTACCCCGACGTCGTGGCCATCGAGTCGATCGCCTTCGAAGACCTCGGCGGCGGGCGCTCGCGACTCCTCATCCACTCTACCTACCCGAGCCTCGAGGCCCGCGACGGCATGGTGCAGTCCAACATGGAGCTCGGTGTCCGCGAAGGCTACGAGCGGCTCGAAGGCCTGCTCGCCGCCTGAGCGACCCTCAGCTCGATCACCGCAACCGAAGGGAGCACCCCATGGACTGGACACTCGAAGTCGTCATCGTTCCCGTGAGCGACCTCGACCGATCGATCGCCTTCTACCGCGACCGGCTCGGCTTCGCACTCGACCACGACACCCGCAACGAGCACATGCGCGTGGCGCAGCTCACGCCGCACGGCTCGGGCTGCTCGATCGTGATCGGCTCGCTGCCGTCGCAGAACGAGATGGCGCCCGGCTCGCTGCACGGCCTGCAGCTCGTCGTCGCCGACGCCGAGGCCGCCCGCGCCGAACTCATCGGGCGCGGCGTCGAGGCGAGTGAGATCACCGTCTTCGACGAGCGCGACGGCGGCACCTTCTTCGGCTTCGCCGACCCCGACGGCAACACCTGGGCCGTGCAGCAGATCAAGGCCCGCGGCGCGACGCCGCTCATCCCGCTCGACGCCCGCCAGCGCTTCGGCGCCGAGCAGGAGGCATGAGCGGGCGACGGTATCGATCGAGCGGATGGCGCGGGGCGGCCCTCATCGAGTGGCTCGCCCCGCGGCATCCGCACGCCTGATGCGCATCGCGCGATCAGGGCCCGCGGCTCGCGCCCTCGGCGTAGGCTCGTGCCGACGACCGCGCCCCGCGGGCCCGGCCTCCACGCGGTACCCGACGACTGGAGCATCATGCAGACTCGCACCCTCGGCCGCACCGCTCGCACTGTCTCGGTCATCGGCCTCGGCACCTGGCAGCTCGGCGCCGACTGGGGCGAGGTCGCAGCGGGCGACGCGTTCGCCGTGCTCGACGCCGCGCGGGAAGCCGGGGTCACCTTCTTCGACACGGCCGACGTCTACGGCGACGGGCGGAGCGAGACGCTCATCGGCGCGTGGCTCCGCGCGAATCCCGGTTCGGGCGTCACCGTCGCCACGAAGATGGGCCGTCGGATGCCGCAGGAGCACGCCAACTACTCGGCCGAGCACTTCCGGGCGTGGGTCGACCGTTCGCGCGCGAACCTCGGTGTCGAGCGGCTCGATCTCGTGCAGCTGCACTGCCCGCCCACGTCCGTGTACGGCGACGAGCGGGTCTTCGACGCACTCGACGCGCTCGTCCACGACGGCTCGATCGCGGCGTACGGCGTGAGCGTCGAGCGGGTCGACGAGGCGCTCACGGCGATCGCGCGGCCGCACGTCGCGACCGTGCAGATCATCCTGAACGCGTTCCGGCTGAAGCCGCTCGACGAGGTACTGCCTGCCGCCGTCGCGGCCGGGGTCGGCATCATCGCCCGGGTGCCCCTCGCGAGCGGACTGCTCTCGGGGCGCTACACGAGCGAGACGATCTTCGCCGCGAACGACCACCGCAGCTTCAACCGGCACGGCGAGGCGTTCGACGTCGGCGAGACGTTCTCGGGCGTCGACTACGAGACGGGCGTGCGCGCGGCATCCGAGTTCTCCGCGCTCGCCCGCGAGGCGGCGCCGGCCGCCTCGCCCGCCCAGGTCGCCCTCGCCTGGATCGCCTCGCAGCCGGGAGTGAGCTCGGTGATCCCGGGGGCGCGCTCGCCGCAGCAGGCACGGGCGAATGCCGAAGCCGGCTCGCTGCGCCTGCCGGAGTCGTTCGACGCGGCGGTGCGCGACCTCTACGACCGTGAGATCAGAGCCACCGTGCACGAGCGCTGGTAGTCGCCCTCGGCCCGCTCGCGCACCGACACCCCGCATCGAAGCGCAGAAACTCCCCCCGAATGGGGTGCAACGCCGATACGCTGCACAGGTGTGGTGTTAGCGGGGGGCTGACAGTGACGATTCCGGATGCATCGCGGGGCGAGCCTTCGCCGTGCCGTGCGAACGAGCCCGCAATCGTCACCACCCTCCTTCGACCCGTCGACCTGACGGGCAGATCCGAACACGCGATCCGTACGAAGGAAGGAATCGAATGATCACTCAACGAGTCACAGCGTTCGAGCACGGTGGGGCTGGCGCCCTCCGCCTCGAGGGAAGCACGGGCCGGGTTCGAGCGAACCGGATCCTCGGGCTGGCCTCCGCCGGTCTGATCGTGGTCACGCTCATCGTCGCGGGGCAGGCGCAGAGCGCCCAGGCCACGGCCGATCACTCACGGGCGAAGGCGCTCGCGGTCGAGGAGGTCGGCGGTCAGGTGGGCGTCGGCGCCGCGGGCGTCGACGTCGCGGGGCTTCGGGATGCCGCGGCCGCGCAGTCCGCGACCGAGGCGGTGCACGGCGCACAGGGCCTCGCTGCGGAGGCCGGTGCCGAGCTCGGCACCGCGGGCGTCGCGTCGCTGCTGTCGCTGCGCAACGCCGTGATCGCCGAGGTCGGCACCGGAGCCTCTGCGGCGTCCGTCGCCACGGCGGCCACCGCACTCCGTGCCGAGCACGGCGCGGTCGCTGCGGCGCTCGCGGCGCATCGCGAGGCGGTCGCCGCGCAGCTCGCCGCCGAGGCCGCTGCTGCGGACGCCGCACGGGTGGCGGCCGAGCAGGTCTCCGACGAGGCCGCATGGTCGGGCGACGCGAGCGGCTCGGATGCCGCGGCATCCGCTTCGGGCGAGGCGACCGCTGCGGAACCGGCGGCCGGCGCGAACCCGTACACCTCGGAGTTCTACCCCGGACTGCCGGCGGCACCGCGACCCGACGACTGCGGCCCGTGCAACGGCAAGGAGATGATCCCGGTGTACTACAACGGCGCGTACGCGTGGGGCTGCAACGCCTGATCGAACGGGTGGAACGACGGGCGCTCGGGGGACCGGGCGCCCGTCGTCGTCTCAGCGGTCGTCGCCGCCCGGGCGGTCGGGCGCGAAGCTCCAGCCCGTGATCCACTTCGGATCCTCGCCGCGCTCGTACGCGTACTTCCGTGCCGCGGCGCGTGCGGCGTGCCACTCGTCGGCGATCTCCGCGGTGCCGGTGCGGCCTTCGAGCCCTGGCACCCGGTGCAGCACGTCGAGCGCGAGCCGGTACCGGTCGAGTTCGTTCAGGTGCAGCATGTCGAACGGCGTCGTCGTCGTGCCCTTCTCGATGAAGCCCCGCACGTGCAGGTTCCGGTGGTTGGCGCGCCGGTAGGCGAGCTGGTGGATGACCGACGGGTAGCCGTGGAACGCGAAGATCACCGGAGCGTCGGTCGTGAACATCGCGTCGAATGCCCGGTCGGGGAGCCCGTGCGGGTGGTGCGACGGGTCCTGCAGACGCATGAGGTCGACCACGTTCACGACGCGCACCCGGAGGTCGGGCAGTCGCTCGCGCAGCAGTTGCGCCGCCGCCACGGTCTCCATCGTCGGCACGTCGCCCGCGCAGGCCATGACGACGTCGGGCACGGATGCCGCGGGGTCGGCCGCGTCGTAGCCCGGCTCGTTGCCCGCCTCCGCCCAGATGCCGATGCCCTGCTCGACGTGCGCCTCTGCCTCCGCAAGGGTCATCCACTGCGGTGCCGGCTGCTTGCCGGCCACGATCACGTTCACCCGGTTCTGCGTGTCGAAGGCGTGCCGCATCACGGCGAGCAGCGTGTTCGCGTCGGGTGGAAGGTAGACGCGTGCCACGTCGGCCTGCTTGTTCACCACGATGTTGAGGAACCCAGGATCCTGGTGCGAGAAGCCGTTGTGGTCCTGACGCCACACGTGCGAGGAGAGCAGGAAGTTGAGTGACGCGAGGTCGCCGCGCCATGGCACCCGGCTCGCCGACTCGAGCCACTTCGCGTGCTGGTTGACCATCGAGTCGACGATGTGGATGAACGCCTCGTAGCTCGTGATGAGCCCATGCCGTCCGGTCAGCAGATACCCCTCGAGCATGCCCTGCATGAGGTGCTCGCTGAGGGCCTCGATCACGCGGCCCTCACGGGCCAGGTGCTCGTCGAGCGGATCCAACGCCTCCGCCCAGACGCGCGCGGTCACGTCGAACACGGCGCCCAGCCGGTTGGAGAGCACCTCGTCGGGGCCGAAGAGCCGCACATCGTCGGGATTGCGGCGCATGAGCTCCGCGAACCATTCGCCGAGGACTCTCGTCGACTCCGCCGAGTCGCCTCGGTCGCCGGGATCGACGTCGAGTGCGAAGGCGTCGATCGGTGGCAGGTCGAGGGACCGCACGATGCCGCCGTTCGCGATCGGGGTCGCGCTCATCCGCAGGTCGCCGTGCGGCCGCAGTGCGTCGAGGCCGGCGACCGGCCGGCCGTCCCGGTCGAAGAGCTCCTCGGGCCGGTACGACCGGAGCCATGCCTCGAGCATCGCGAGGTGCTCGGGGTTCTCGCGCACGGCGGCGAGCGGCACCTGGTGCGCGCGGAACGTGCCCTCCACCTGCACGCCGTCGACCATGCGGGGGCCGGTCCACCCCTTCGGCGTCCGCAGCACGATGGCCGGCCAGCGCGGTGCCGTCTCGGCGAACGCGCCGGCCGCGGCATCCGCCCGGATCGCGGCGATGCGCTCGTAGGCGACGTCGACGGCGTCGGCCATTCGGCCGTGCACGGCCATCGGGTCCTCGCCGTCGAACCCGCCGGTCACGAGCAGCGGTTCGTAGCCGTTGCCGCGGAAGAAGTCGACGAGCTCGGCCTCCGGGATGCGCGCGAGCAGCGTCGGATTGGCGATCTTGTAGCCGTTGAGGTGCAGGATCGGCAGCACCGCGCCATCCGTCGCCGGGTTCAGGAAGGAGTGCCCGCGCCAGCTCGCGGCGAGCGGGCCGGTCTCGGCCTCACCGTCGCCCACGACGCACGCGACCACGAGGCCGGGGTTGTCGAGCGCCGCGCCGAAGGCGTGCATGAGCGAGTAGCCGAGCTCGCCGCCCTCGTTGATCGAGCCGGGCGTCTCGGGCGCCGCATGCGACGGGATGCCGCCCGGGAACGAGAACTGCCGGAAAAGCCGCCGCATGCCCTCTGCATCGGCGCTGATCGCGGGGAAGAGCTCGGAGTAAGTGCCGTCGAGCCAGGCGTTGGCGACCATGGCCGGGCCGCCGTGACCCGGGCCGCAGACGTAGAGCGTCGGGGTGCCGCGTTCGACGATGGCCCGATTCAGGTGCGCGTAGACGAGGTTCAGCCCCGGCGAGGTGCCCCAGTGTCCGAGCAGGCGCGGCTTGATGTCGGCCGGTTCGAGCGGCCTGGCCAGCAACGGGTTCGCCATCAGGTAGATCTGGCCGACGCTCAGGTAGTTCGCGGCGCGCCACCAGGCGTCGACGATCTCGAGCGGGACCTGCGGTCTGCGTGCCTCGGCCATGTCTTCCCCCGTCGACTCGGCGTTCGATTCGAGCCTAGGTCGAAGCCCGACGATCGGGAAGGAGCGGCAGCGACTAACGTCGGGGATGATGAGGCCCGCGATGCACCCCGACGACCGGACGGCCGGCGAGTGATCCAGATCTTCACGGGGTTCGCCGTGATCGCGCTCGCCGTGTTCGTCGGCTGGATCGCCGGGCGCACCGGGGTGCTCGGGCCCGAAGCCCGGCCCATGCTCGCGCGGCTGAACTTCAGTGTGCTCGCGCCGTTCCTGCTCTTCTCCGTGCTCTCGACGGCCGATGTGGGCGCCCTCTTCTCGGTGCTGCTCCCGGTCTCCGCGATCGCGGCCGTCGCGATGATGCTCATGTTCGGCCTCGTGGCGATGCTCCTGTGGCGGCGCAGCCTCGAGCACACGGTCATCGGCTCGCTCGCCTCGGGCTACGTCAACGGCAACAACTTCGGCATCCCGATCGCCGTCTACATGCTCGGCGACGCGGCGTACTCGGCGCCCGTCGTGCTGCTGCAGCTCCTGCTGTTCGCGCCGGTGGCGCTCGCGATCCTCGGCGCCCGCGTGCACGGCAACACCTCGGTGGCGGCGATCGCGCGGACGACCTTCACGAACCCGATCATCCTGGGCTCCCTCGCCGGCGTGCTCGTCGCGGTGTCGGGCCTCGAGCTGCCGCCGATCGTGATGGAGCCGATCGAGCTCATCGGTCATGCAGCGGTGCCGCTCATGCTCATCGCGTACGGGCTGTCGCTGCATGGACAGCGTCTGTTCGCACCGGGCGCCGGCCGCCGCGAGGTGGTGCTCGCGACGCTGCTGAAACTCGTCGCGATGCCCCTCACCGCGTGGGCGATCGGGACCTTCGTCTTCGGGCTCGACGGCATCGAACTCTACGCGGTGACGGTGCTCGCGGCGCTGCCGACGGCGCAGAACGTCTTCGTGTACGCCCAGCGCTACGAGACGGCGGAGGTCGTGGCCCGCGACACGGTGTTCATGACGACGATCGGCTCGGTGCCGGTGCTCATCGCCGTGGCGATCCTGCTGGGTTGAGCGGGCGGCGTTTGCTCACTCGTTCGCGGTGGCCGTCCCAGGCGCAGTTGCGGTTGCGGTGGCGGATTCGGGCCAGCCGTGGAACCACTTCGCCCAGAGCCTCGCACGCCGGCCCTCGGGGCGGAGCAGCCTGCGCCGCGCCGCCAGGTCGTTGCGGAACTCCTCGGTCCGCACCGCGTCGCGGAGCTTCATCGGCGTGGATCCGGCCACGATCGTGGGTGCGCCGGCCTCGGCGTCTCCGACCCGCGCCGCCACGACGACCGGCACCGGGGCGTACAGCGGCTCGACGAAGACGAAGATCGCGACGATGGCGAGGAGCACGGCGTCGACGATCAGCCACCCGACCGATGGGCGTGCCCACGCGAAGATCGCGAACCACACGCAGACGAAGGCGCCGGCGACGTAGAACGCGCGGGGGATCGAACTGAGCACGAGCCAGTGCCGCGGCTCGATCGGGCAACGGTCCCACTCGCGCGAACGGCGGGTGACCGTCGCGAGACGCTGGTTCAGCCAGATCAGCACCGCGAGGGTGAAGACCGAGGCGAGGAGCCAGCTCCACGGGTTCAGCCCGTTCGGGTCGGTCACGAACGACGCCGAGGCGATGGCGGCGGGCACGGCCTCCGCGACATCCTGGCCGCCGGGGAAGACGCCGATCATGAAGCCGATGGCACCTGCGACCCAGCTCGCGAGCGTCGCGAAGGCGGCGTAGACGCCCGGCAGCCCGGGCAGGATCGCGGCGATCACGACGGCGGCGAGCATGTTGATGCCGAGCGATTTCTTGTCGATCACCGAGAGGCGGTTCTCGACGTAGGCGACGGCGGCCGGCGCGTCGGGGAAGCCGGGGCCGAGCAGGTGGCGTGCGGTGGGCTCGACCACCTGGATGGTGTTCTCGAAGTAGACCGAGTGGTCGAGGAAGGGCTGGCTCGTGTTGTGCACAGCATGCTCCTCGGGGCCTTTCGTGGTCGAACCCCCCGGGAAGTACGCGTTGCGCCAGCGCTCGCGCCGACCCGGCGCCGTGTCGGCGATCGGGCCCGCCGAGAACGGGTCCCAGATGGCCCAGTGGTTCACCCACGCCACCTCGCGGCCCGCTCCGGCCGCCTTGTTGCGTTCGAGCCACGTGTCGACGGGCCGGTACTCGTCGGAGCGACCCTGCCAGCGGTCGCGCCCGAGCAGCACCACCGCCGCGCCGACCGTGGTGAGCCGGCTCACGTTGTAGGTGCTCGGCACGAGTTCCTCGAAGAGGGCGTACGTCGCGACCGCGGCGCCCTGCGAGTGCGCGAAGAGGTGCACGTCGCCGTCGCCGACGAGCTCCTTCGCGCGTTCGAGCGCCGTGCGCACCACGAGGCGCATGGCCGAGGCGCGCAGCGGCTTCTCCTTCCACACGGCGACGTCGCCGATCGACTCGATGATGCCGTCGATGACGCCCTGCGCGACGTTCTTGAACCACGGGATGAGCAGCAGCGGACTGATGAGCGGCAGGATCGGCGTCAGCACGGCGGCCAGCAGTACGAGGAAGACCCAGGTGACCGCGAACGCGATCGTGCAGACGACGAGGCGTACGACGTCTATGGCGAGGTCGACGAGCTTCGGCAGCTCCCTGGGCTCACCCGCCGGCTTCGTCCAGTGCCGCAGGAGCGTGTACCAGGGCACGAGCACCATGGTTCCGAGGAACAGGTCGAGCACCCGCCAGATGGTGCGCCACATGAAGACGACCGCCCACTGGAACACCTGGCCGCGGCTCATCGGCAGGAACGATTCCGACCAGCGCGCCTCGAGGATCGCGATCTTCAGCACGACGTCGTCGGCTGCATCGGATGCCTCGCCGCTCGCCTGCGCCCGCGGGCCCGGGTAGCGCACGGTGGCCGTGACCATCGGCACCTCGCCCGACAGGTCGGAGTCCTCGATCGAGACGCCATGACGGTCGTCGGCGCCGATGACCTTGTCCCTGGCGAGCCAGTCCATGCGGGCCAGCAGCGGTTCGGCCCACTCGAGCAGGATCTGGCTTCGGTACGCGTCGCCCATGCCGTGCACCACGACGAGCGCGCGGTCGAAGGTTCTGGCATCGCCGGTGCCGCTGCCACTGTCGGTGCCGGTGTTCGTGCCGGTGCCCGTGCGGGTTCCGGATTCCGTACCGTTTCCGGCCGGCTCGGGGACGCGGCCCGTGGCCGGATCGGCGCGCTCGGCCTCCGGCGTCTCGGGCGATGGAACGGCTGACTCGTCTGGCGTGGGGCTGGGTGCGATCCGCATGGATTCTCCTCGAACGAGTGCGTCTCAGCGAACGCTAGCGGCTCGAACGGGTCCGTGTCGCCTGTGGTGTCGCGGAGACGCCCGTCAGTGCGCGCCCTGACCGCGTCGTGCTGCGCGGCTGCGGCGCACCGCACCGTATGCGCCGAGCAGGCGCGGCACGACGAGGTAGACGGCCAGCGGCACGACCACGAGCGTGAGCACGAAGGCGCGGAGCACGGGATGCCACGACTCCGACACCGGTCCGATGAGGATCATGCCGACGGCGACGAGCGGGAAGATCGCGAGCCAGGTGATGACGGCGCGCACGTGCACCGAGGGTGCGGAAGCGGCGGCGGCGGGGGTGGTCGCGGCGCCGGGGGCGGTGGGGCTGATGCTGCTCATGGGTGGCTCCTCCGATATTTTCCAACTGAACGGTTGCAATTGAACCACGCCGTTCCGAGAATCACAACTGTTCAGTTGGAAAATTGCTAGGGTGGCAACATGGCCTGGGACGTCGAGCGCACGAAACGCCTCCTGCTCGAAGCGGCGACCGCGGAGTTCAGCGAGCACGGGCTGGCCGGTGCCCGCGTCGATCGCATCGCGTCGAACGCCGGCGTCAACAAGGAACGCATCTACCAGTACTTCGGCAAGAAGGACGAGCTCTTCGCCGCTGTGCTCTCCACGCAGCTGCGCAGCACGATGGACGCCGTGCCGATGACCGGCGAGGGCCCGGCCGCCGCCGGTGACTACGCGGGGCGGCTGTTCGACCACCACGTCGCCGGGGCGACGATCCCGCGCCTGGTCTTCTGGGAGGGGCTCGAGGGCGCAGAGAGCGCGGCGGCCGATGCCGCTCGCGCCGAGTACCACCGGGCGAAGGTCGAGGGATTCCAGCGACTCCTGCCCGGCCTCGATCGGCGGCAGGCGGCGGAACTGCTGCTCACGATCGTCACGCTCGTGAACGCGTGGCCGGTACTTGGCCACCTCGACGAACTGCTCGTCGGCACCGACGACGCACCGGCCGATCGCCGCGCGGCACGACGAGCCGCGATCGTGCAGACGATCGAACTCCTCGCGCGGGCCGCGCAGCCCGAACCGCCGGCCGCCGATCCGGAGATCGCCGCTCCCTGAGATCCCGCGAGGTTCAGGGATAACCCTGATTCGCGACATCCGTCGCCCTTCGTATGGTGGGTACTGATCGCCGTTCCGTGGACCGCAGGGGGAACTGTCACCGCGGGGTGGCGATCGGAGAGCCGGTCAGCACTGAGTCCCGAACACGAGGTGCAGGCCGGCTTCCCCCATTTTTCCGGCGCCCGGCGGGCGCACCGGCAGCGAAGGACACGCCATGACCGAGCGGAAGATGCGACTCACGCGCGACGGTCAGGCTGCGCCGGTTCGCGGCGAGGTGCGATCGACCGGGCGTGATCGCGCACTGAGCTGGAGCGACTTCCGCACCGCCGTGCGCTACGACCCGGCCAACCAGTTGCTCGTCGCGGTGCCGGCCATCAGCGCCAAGCGCGCCGAGCACTCGTGGCTCGGCAAGGCCGTCGCACCGCACACGCGCATCGGGGCCGGGGAGATGTACCGCCGCGAGTACGAGCGCGGTGCCGTCTACTGGTCGGAGCGCACCGGTGCGCACGAGGTGCACGGGCCGATCGCCGAGCACTGGCACGGCGTCGGCGCCGAGACCTCGTTCCTGGGCTTCCCGACGACCGACGAGCAGGCCCTCGCCGCGTCGGAGCACGGCGGTCGCATGGCCGGCGGCTTCGCGCACTTCGAAGGCGGCTCCATCTACTGGACCCCGGCGCATGGCCCGGCGATCGTCTACGGAATGGTGCGGGACATCTGGGCGCTGCTCGGGTGGGAGCGTTCGGCGCTCGGCCTGCCCATGAACGACGTCGACCTCGTTGCCGACACGGGCGTGCTCCGCGGGATCTTCGAGCACGGCACGGTGGAGTGGTCGTCGTCGACCGGGCCGGTCGTCGTGCTCAGCCCGTCGGCCGACCGGCCGTCGTCGGCCGGGGCGCTCGATCCCGCCATCGAGGACACGCTCGACCGGCTCCAGCCCGACTTCGCGCCCGGCTCCTGATTCGCGGACCACTCGTGTCGCACGGGACCCCGGATATCGGGGTCCGGGGCGATACGAGGTGTCCCGGCCGAGCGCGACGCTCGCGAACCCGCCCGCGTGACAGACTCGACGGGTGACCCAGACCCTGCCCGAGCTCGCGCCGAGCCCGTACGACGCCGACGCGATGTACGACGCCTTCGTCGACTGGGCCGAGGGTCGCGGCCTCTCGCTCTACCCCGCGCAGGACGAGGCGATCATCGAGATCGTCTCCGGAGCCAACGTCATCCTCTCCACGCCGACCGGCACCGGCAAGTCGCTCGTCGCAGTCGCCGCCCACGCGGCATCCCTCGCTCGTGGCGGCCGGAGCTACTACACGGCGCCGATCAAGGCGCTCGTCTCCGAGAAGTTCTTCCAGCTCGTCGAGATCTTCGGCGCGGTCAATGTCGGCATGGTCACGGGCGACAGCTCGGTGAACCCCGATGCCCCGATCATCTGCTGCACCGCGGAGATCCTCGCGAACCTCGCCCTGCGCCACGGCCCCGACGCCGACGTCGACCAGGTCGTCATGGACGAGTTCCACTACTACGGCGACCCCGACCGGGGCTGGGCGTGGCAGGTGCCGCTGCTCACGCTGCGCCGGGCGCAGTTCGTGCTCATGTCGGCCACCCTCGGCGACGTCACGGCGATCGCGGCCGACCTGAAGCGGCGCACCGGTCGGGAGACCGCGCTCGTCACCGGCGTCGACCGCCCGGTGCCGCTGCACTTCTCGTACGCGAAGACCGCGGTGCAGGAGACCGTCGAGGAGCTCATCGAGACCCGGCAGGCCCCCGTCTACATCGTGCACTTCTCTCAGGCCGCGGCCATGGAGCGGGCGCAGGCGCTGTCGTCGATCCGCGTCGTCACACGCGAGCAGCGCGACGAGATCGCCGAGGCGATCGGCGGGTTCCGCTTCACCACGGCGTTCGGCAAGACCCTCTCGCGACTCGTGCGCTCCGGCATCGGCGTGCACCACGCCGGCATGCTGCCGCGCTACCGGCGACTCGTCGAGACGCTCGCGCAGCGCGGGCTGCTCCGCGTCATCTGCGGCACCGACACCCTCGGCGTCGGCATCAACGTGCCCATCCGCACCGTGCTCATCACGGCGCTCTCCAAGTTCGACGGGCAGCGGATGCGCCAGCTCACCGCGCGGGAGTTCCACCAGATCGCGGGGCGGGCGGGCCGGGCCGGCTACGACACCGCGGGCACGGTCGTCGTGCTCGCGCCCGAGCACGAGATCGAGAACGAGGCCTCCGTCCGCAAGGCGGGCGACGACCCCAAGAAGATCAAGAAGATCGTGCGCAAGAAGGCGCCGGCCGGGCAGATCACGTGGGGCGAGGGCTCGTACGAGCGGCTCGTCGCCGCGGAGCCGGAGCCGCTCGTGCCGCAGCTGAAGCTCACCGCCGCGATGCTGATCAACGTGATCGCCCGCGGGGGAGACGTGATCGGAGACATCCGCTCGCTCGTCTTCGACAACCACGAACCGCGCGCCCGGCAGTTCGCGCTCGCGCGGCGGGCGCTCGAGATCTTCCGCACCCTGCGCGACGCCGGCGTCGTCGAACTGCTGCCCCCTGCGGGCGAGGGTCTGCCGATCGTGCGCCTCACCGTCGACCTGCAGCCGAACTTCGCACTCAACCAGCCGCTGTCCCCGTTCGCGCTCGCCGCGATCGAACTGCTCGACCCCGAGGCCACCGCCGAGAACGGCGTCGGCACGGGCCACTACGCCCTCGACGTCGTGAGCGTCATCGAGTCGACGCTCGACGACCCGCGACCGATCCTCTCGCAGCAGCAGTTCAAGGCGCGCGGCGAGGCCATCGGCCGCATGAAGCAGGACGGCATCGAGTACGACGAGCGCATGGAGCTCGTCGAGCTGGTCACCTGGCCGAAGCCGCTCGACGAGCTGCTCGCCCAGTCGTTCGAGGTCTTCGCCTCGAGCCAGCCGTGGGTGCGCGACTTCGAGCTCTCGCCCAAGTCGGTCGTGCGCGACATGTTCGAACGCAGCATGTCGTTCGGAGAATACGTCGGCTTCTACCAGCTCGCCCGCAGCGAGGGGCTCGTGCTGCGCTACCTCTCCGACGCGTACCGGGCGATCCGTCAGACGGTGCCGACCGAGGCGAAGAACGAGGAGCTGCTCGACATCATCGAATGGCTCGGCGAGCTCGTGCGCCAGGTCGACTCGAGCCTCGTCGACGAGTGGAACGAGCTCATCGATCCCGCCGCGCACCTGCCAGAGGACGAGGCCGCGGTCGTGCCGCCCGCGCCGCCATCGGTCGTCACCAACCGCCGCGCGTTCACGGTGCTCGTGCGCAACGAGCTGTTCCGCCGCGTGCAGCTCGCCGCCCTCGAGCGCGACGACGAGCTCGCCGAGCTCGACCCCGATGCCGGCTGGCCCGACGCCCTCGACCGCTACTACGCCGAGCACGACGAGATCGGCGCCGGACCTGCGGCACGCTCGCCGCGGATGGTCGCGATCGACGAGGCGGATGCCGCGAGCGGCATGTGGCGTGTCGAGCAGACGATCGACGACCCGGCCGGCGACCACGACTGGCGCATCAGGGCAGAGGTCGACCTCGACGCCTCCGCCGAGGAGGGCGCAGCGGTCGTGCGCGTCACCGAGGTCGTGCGGCTCTAGCGTCGGACGCGTCCGCCGCGCGGCTCACGCGAGGGCGAGCATGCCCGCCGCCGCGAGGGCGAGCACGAGGCCGGCCCACTGCACGGGCGCGATGCGCTCCTTCAGCACGAGCGCGGCGAGCAGGATGGTGCCCGCCGGGTACATCGCGCCGAGCACCGCGGCCACCGAGAGGTCGCCCGCGCGGATGCCAGCGAGCAGCAGTCCGTTCGCGATCACGTCGACCACGCCGCACGCGATCGCGAGGCGGATGCCGGCGGCCGTCGCCGAGCGGACCGGGGGAGCGGTGGCGGCTCCGAGCGACGTCGACTGCGGCATCCGCTCGCCCTGGGACATCCGCTCGCCCGGCGCCGTCGCTGCGACCGGAACGGCCGCCCGCCGCCGAGCCAGCGCCACGAGCGCGACCACGCCGACGACCGTGAACATGATCGCCGCGTTGACCCCGCGGTTCAGCAGGAGGGGCACCACGCCGCTCTCATCGGAGGTCTGGTCGATGGCGATGTAGAAGCCGCCGATGGCGATGCCCGAGCCGACGGCCATCAGGATGCCGCGGAGACTCGGCCGCACGGCGCCCCGCTCTGGCACGAAGCCGACGAGCACGACCGCGACGAGGGCCAGGCCGAGCGCCCAGTACCCGAGCGTGCTGAACCGCTCACCGCTCACGAGGCCCCAGGCCATCGGCACGATCGCCGACACGACGGCGGTCAGCGGCGAGAGGATCGACATCGGGCCGATCGCGAGGCACGCGTAGAGCAGCGAGATCGCGACGGCGCCGATGACGCCGGAGACCACGCCCCACCAGACGTCGTGCGCGGTCCACGCGCCGCCGAACAGGGGGAAGGCGGCGGCGAGCACGACGAACCCGGCGCCCGATGCGACCGCCGTCGCGAGGATCGCGCTGACGCGCTTCGCGGCCAGGCCGCCGAGGAAGTCGGCCGCGCCGAAGACGAGGGCCCCGGAGAGGGAGAAGACGGCCGTGAGCATGATCGCCAGCGTAGCGGCGGCGTAATCGACGCTCATTCGAGCAATCGAATGGATGCCTCATGCTCATCTGCGCGACACCCGTGAACAGCACGTGAAATCAGGCGGATGAATCGGCGCACGCCCCTTGGCAGCGTTGCCGGCCGCTCATAGGCTACGGGGCAATATCCCGCCGAACAGGGCGCACCTACGCGAGCCGTCGGCGGGATCGATCGCACTGAGGAGAGTCATGCATCGTCGCCGCACCATCCCACGTCTGGCGGCCGTCTCGGCCGCATCGATCGGAGCGCTCGTCGTCGGGGTGCTCGGCGCTCCTCCGGCCTTCGCCGCCGTCGACGGCTCCGGCGTCGTCATCAACGAGGTGTACGCCCGCGGAGGCAGCGCGAACCAGCCGTTCGCGAACAAGTTCGTCGAGCTGTACAACCCCACCGACTCGGCCGTCTCCCTCGACGGATGGTCGCTGCAGTACCGCAGCGCGACGAGCACCGCGGCCTCGAGCGGCGTCGGGGCGCTCTCCGGCGAGATCGAGGCGGGCGGCTACTACCTCATCGGCCTCGGCACCAACGGTGCGATCGGTGCAGCGCTGCCCGAGCCCGATGCATCGCTCGGACTGAACCCGAGCGGCACGAACGGCTCGCTCTTCCTCGCGAACGTGGCCGGCGCGATCAACCCCGGCACCGGCTCCATCGTGAACAACCCCCAGGTCGTCGACTACGTCGGCTACGGCACCTCGGTGAACTTCGAGGGCGCAGCGGCGGCCTACACGGGCGGCAACACCGACCCCGGCAGCATCGTGCGCACCGACTTCGCCGACACCGACGTCAACTCAGCCGACTTCGCGTTCACGACGACCGTCACCCCGCAGGGCTCCGACGGCGACACCGAGCCGCCAGAACCGACGACCGCGACGATCGCCGAGGTGCAGGGCACGGGCGACGCGACGACCATGGCGGGCGCCACGGTCGTCGTCGAGGGCGTCATCACCGCCGACCACCGCTCCGGCGGCTACAACGGCGTGACGATCCAGACCCCCGGCGCCGACACGACGCCCGGTGCATCCGACGGCATCTTCGTCTTCCAGATGCCCGCCGTCGGCGCGATCGGCGACCTCGTTCGGGTCACCGGCACCGTGAGCGAGTACTTCGGGCTCACCCAGATCACGACCAACGCGAGCGGCGCCGAGCTCGTGACCGCAGGTGTCGGCGTCCCCGACGCGGTCGAGCTGCCCGCGAGCACCGTCGGTTCTGCTCGCGAGTCCCTCGAGAGCACCCTCGTCGCCCCGACCGGCTCGTACCTCGTGTCAAGCACCCACGAGGCATCGAGCTTCGGCTCGGTGTGGCTCGCCGCAGGCGACACCCTCCCGGTGAAGAGCACGGAGCAGGTCGACGCCGGCCCCGCGGCCGCCGAGATCGCGGCGGCGAACCGCGGCCGACTGCTCGTGCTCGACGACGGCTGGAACAGTCGGGTCGACAACGCCGCCCACCCGAACGAGCAGCCGTACCTCACCGAGGACACGGTGGTCCGCAACGGCGACCGCATCGTCTTCCCGGGCACGCCCTACGTGCTGAGCTACGGCTTCAACGCGTGGCGCCTGCAGCCGGCGACGCCGATCGACAACCTGAGCGCCGATGCCAAGCCCACCTTCGAGGCGCAGAACGTGCGCCCCTCGGGTGCACCCCAGGTCGGCGGCGATGTGCAGATCGGCGTCTTCAACGTGCTGAACTACTTCACGACGCTGACGAGCCAGAACCCCGACGCGCGAGGCGCGGACACCGCCGAGGAGTTCGCACTGCAGGAGGAGAAGATCGTCGAGGCGATCACCTCGCTTGACGCCGAGATCGTGGCGCTGCAGGAGATCGAGAACTCGCTGAAGCTCGACGGCGACGCCGACGAGGCCCTCGGCGCGATCGTGGCGGCACTCAACGAGGCCGAGGGCTCCGACGTCTGGGACTTCGTGCCGACCCCGGCGGTGCTCGCACCGGCCACGACCGACGTCATCCAGAGCGCGATCATCTACCGCTCCGACGCCGTCACCCCGAAGGGCGACGCGCAGACGATCGTCGATGAAGCCGTCTGGGGCAATGCGCGCGAGCCCATCGGCCAGGTCTTCGAGATGGAGAACGGCACCGACCTCTCGGTGATCGCGAACCACTTCAAGTCGAAGAGCGGCACGGGTGCGGAGCCCGCCGACGGCCAAGGCCACTTCAACGCCGATCGCGTCGCCCAGGCGACGTCGCTCCTCACGCTCGCCGGCCAGCTCGCCGAGCAGTCCGACGAGGTCTTCCTCCTCGGCGACTTCAACTCGTACGCGCAGGAGGACCCGATCCAGGTGATGACCGGCGCCGGGTACACCGACCTGCTGCCGGCGCTCGCACCGGGGGAGTACACGTACTCCTTCGACGGCGAGCTCGGCTCGCTCGACCACGCACTCGCGAACGCCGAGGGCGTCGAGGCTGTCACCGGCATCGGTCGCTGGGCCATCAACTCGCCCGAGTGGGGCGCACGCGAGTACGGGCGCGAGGCCGCAGACGACGGCTCCGTGTTCCGCTCCAGCGACCACGACCCGACCCTCATCGGCATCGATCTCGCCGAACTCGAGAACGTCGTCGACATCTCCGTCGTGACGATCAACGACTTCCACGGCCGCATCGAGAAGTCCGCCCCGTCGGCGGGCATCGCCGAGCTGGCCGGAGCCGTGAAGGAGGTCCGCGCCGCGAACCCGAACACGGTGTTCGCTGCAGCGGGCGACCTCATCGGCGCCTCGACGTTCACGTCGTTCATCCAGAACGACAACCCGACGATCGACGCGCTCAACGCCGCCGGTCTCGATGTGAGCGCGGCCGGCAACCACGAGTTCGACCAGGGCTGGGCCGACCTCCGCGACCGCGTGCAGGACCGCGCCGACTGGGAGTACCTGAGCTCGAACGTCTTCCTGAAGGGCACGGATGACACCGCGCTCGCGCCGAGCTGGACGCAGGAGTTCGAGGGCGTCACCGTCGGCTTCATCGGAGCGGTGACGGAGGACCTCGACTCGCTCGTCAGCCCGGCGGGCATCGCCGACCTCGAGGTGCGCGGCGTCGTCGACTC
This sequence comes from Agromyces sp. Root81, assembly GCF_001429165.1. Lineage (GTDB taxonomy): Bacteria > Actinomycetota > Actinomycetes > Actinomycetales > Microbacteriaceae > Agromyces. Next base: position 742,197 of record NZ_LMIR01000002.1, on the reverse strand, counting down.
CGTGAACGCCGCGGCCGCCGACCTGAAGGACGGCGATCCCGCCAACGGCGAGGCCGATGTGCTGATCCTCCTCGTGCACGAGGGCGCCTCCTCGACGAACATCTCGGCCCTCACCGACGGTTCGCCGTTCGCCCAGATCGTGGCCGGAGTGGACGACTCGGTCGCCGCGATCGTGTCGGCGCACACGCACCTTCCGTACGACCACGAGATCGACGGACGCCCCGTCGTCTCCGCCGGGCAGTACGGCGAGCAGTTCGGTCTCATGCAGCTGAAGGTCGACCCGGTCTCGAAGGAGCTCCTCTCGATCTCCAACGACCTGATGCCCCTCATGACGCGTGCCACGCCGACGTCCCCGTACGTGTCGGTCTACCAGCCGGTGCCCGAGGTCGCCGCGATCGTCGCGGACGCCACGGCCAAGGCGGATGTGCTCGGCAAGCAGACGGTCGGCACCATCACCGCCGACCTGAACCGTGCACGCCAGCCGGGCACGGATGCCAACGGCAACCCGGTGCTCGTCGAGAACCGCGGTGGCGAGTCGACGATCGGCAACTTCCTCGCCGACGTGCACCTCTGGGCGGCGAACGTCGACGGCCACGCCGACATCGCCTTCATGAACCCGGGCGGCATCCGCACCGATCTGAAGTACGCGTCGAGTGCAGCCGACGACCCCGACGGCAACGTCACGTACCGCGAGGCGGCGACGGTGCAGCCGTTCGCCAACACGCTCGTGACGCTCGACCTCACGGGTGCGCAGGTGAAGCAGGTGTTCGAGGAGCAGTGGCAGACGAGCCCGACCCGGCCGCTGCTGAAGCTCGGCGTGAACACGGGCGTCGAGGTCGTCTACGACCCGACAGCACCCACCGGTTCGCACGTCACCTCGGTCACGTTGAACGGCACCCCGATCGACCCGGCAGCCACCTACCGCGTGGTCGCGAACTCGTTCCTCGCGGGCGGCGGTGACAGCTTCGCGACGTTCGCCGCCGGCACCAACCGCTCCGACACCGGCAAGGTCGACCTCGCCTCGACCGTCGAGTGGTTCGCGGCGAACGGCACCGCGACCCCCGACCTCGCACAGCGCTCGGTGGGCGTCGTGATCTCGGCTCCGGCCAACGGCACCGAGTACGTGGCCGGCGAGTCGGTCGAGCTCGACCTGAGCTCGCTCGACTTCAGCACGAGCGAGGTCGCCGCCGGCGAGGTGAGCGTCTCGATCGGCGACACGGTGCTCGGCACCGCTCCGGTCGACCGCACGCTGCTCGAGAAGTTCGACGAGATCGGCCGGGCCAGCCTCTCGGTCGTCATCCCCGAGGACTTCGGCGGCGCACAGCAGCTCGTCATCTCGGTGGCGTCGACGGGCACGAGCGTCGAGGTGCCGATCACGGTCGAGCAGCCGGTCGCCGAGGTCGACACGACGATCGTCGGTGTGCCGAACAAGCTGGTGGCCAAGGCCGGCAAGACGATCAAGTACTCCGGTGTCGTGATCGCCCACGACGGCTCGAAGCCGGTCGGCACCGTGACCATCACCGATGGGTCGACGGTCATCGCGACGGTCGAACTCGACGCCGACGACAAGGGTCGCTTCTCGGTGACGCTGCCCGACCTCGAGCGAGGCGTGCACCTGCTGCGTTCGAACTTCGCGAGTACGGAGCCGTACGCCGACTCGCAGTCGTTCGCGGTGCCGGTGCTGGTCTGGTAGTTCCAGCAGGGCGATGACGAGCGGGGTGGTGGCCTGATGGCCGCCGCCCCGCTCTCGTTCGTGCGCGGACTCCTCCTCGACAGCGCCGGCCTGCGCACGCAGGCCCAGCACGGCGGGGCGCGTCGGCAGCCCTCGTTAGACTCGACGAATGAGCTTGAACGCGGAACCCGGCTGGGCCGACGAGGTCCCCTGGGACCCTGACGAGCTCGCCCCGCCGCCCGACGACGAGTGGGTTCCGCCCGTCGACGACGCCCGGTTCGGCGCGGTTCGGGGCGCACCCGCCCAGCGCTCGCCGGGAGTCGCGACCCGGCCGTCGGGTACCACCGTGGCCGGTCGTCGCGCCGCGGCGCCTGCGCGGTTCGCTTCGGCCTCCGAGGCGCTGCACACCGTCTTCGGGTACGACAGCTTCCGCGGCGAGCAGGCCGAGATCATCGCCCAGGTCGCGGGCGGCGGCGACGCCGTCGTGCTCATGCCGACCGGTGGCGGCAAGAGCCTCTGCTACCAGATCCCGTCGCTCCTGCGCGAGGGCACGGGCATCGTGGTCTCGCCGCTCATCGCGCTCATGCACGACCAGGTCGACGCCCTCGTGCGCAACGGCGTGCGCGCCGCCTACCTGAACTCGAGCCAGCAGTCGCACGAGCGCGCCGAGGTGGAGCGCGCCTACCTCGCCGGTGAGCTCGACCTGCTCTACGTCGCCCCCGAGCGGCTCGGCGGCGAGGCGACCAAGCGCTTCCTCGAGCAGGGCACGATCGCGCTCTTCGCGATCGACGAGGCCCACTGCGTCGCGCAGTGGGGGCACGACTTCCGTCCCGACTACCTCGCGCTCTCCGAGCTCGCCGAACGCTGGCCCGACGTGCCGCGCATCGCCCTCACCGCCACGGCGACCGAGGCGACCCACCGCGAGATCACCGAGCGTCTGAGCCTCGGCGGTGCAGAGCACTTCGTCTCGAGCTTCGACCGGCCGAACATCCAGTACCGCATCGACTCGAAGCTCGAGGTGCGCAAGCAGCTGCTCGAGTTCATCCGCAGCGAAGGGCGCGACGCCGCGGGCGACCCGGTCTCGGGCATCGTCTACGCGCTCTCGCGGGCGAGTACCGAGAAGATCGCCGCGTTCCTCGCCGAGCACGGCGTCAACGCGCTGCCGTACCACGCGGGCCTCGACGCAGGGGTGCGCCGCCGCACGCAGGAGCGGTTCCTGCGCGAGGAGGGCGTCGTCGTCGTCGCGACGATCGCTTTCGGCATGGGCATCGACAAGCCCGATGTGCGCTTCGTCGCCCATGTCGACCTGCCGAAGTCGGTCGAGGGGTACTACCAGGAGACCGGTCGCGCCGGCCGAGACGGCGCGCCCGCCACGGCCTGGCTCGCCTATGGTCTGCAAGACGTCGTGCAGCAGCGCCGCATGATCGACGAGAGCCCCGGAGACCTCGCCCACCGGCGTCGCCTCGCCCAGCACCTCGACGCGATGCTCGCCCTCTGCGAGACGGTGCAGTGCCGCCGCCAGAACCTGCTCGGCTACTTCGGCCAGCCGAGCGAGCCCTGCGGCAACTGCGACACCTGCCTCGAGCCGCCCGCCTCGTGGGACGGCACCGTGCCGGCCCAGAAGCTCATGTCGACGATCGTGCGCCTGCAGCGCGAGCGTCGGCAGAAGTTCGGCGCCGGCCACCTCGTCGACATCCTCCGCGGCAAAGAGACGCCGCGCGTGCGCCAGTACGGTCACGACGCGCTCGCGACGTGGAGCATCGGCCAAGACCTCAGCGACCAGCAGTGGCGCGGGGTCGTGCGACAGTTGCTCGCCCAGGGACTGCTGGCCACGCACGGCGAGTACGGCACCTTGACGGTGACGGATGCCGCGGCCGACGTGCTCTCGGGCAAGCGGGTCGTCAAGCTCCGCACCGAACCCGAGCGTGCCGGCCGTACGCGCACGTCGCGCGCGGCGCCGGCAGCGGCCGATCTCGAGCCGGCGCAGGCCGAGCTCTTCGAACAGCTGCGCTCGTGGCGCGCCGGCGAGGCGAAGGAGCAGGGCGTGCCCGCCTACATCGTCTTCGGCGACGCGACCCTGCGCGCCGTCGCGGTCGCGAAGCCGGCGAGCCTCGCCGAGCTCGACGGCATCACGGGCATCGGCGCCAAGAAGCGCGAGGCCTACGGCGAGGCGCTGCTCTCGGTGGTCGCCTCGGCCTGAGCCCTCGACCCGACCGAGCCTCCTCGAGCTGGTTCACGCCTCCACGAAGGCTCGCTCGCGTGCCGCTCTCCGCGTGCCGCGTGCCGCGTGCAGCGCGCCGCTTCCGCGCCCACCGCGTGCAGCGCGCCGCTCCGCGCCCACCGCGTGCAGCGCGCCGCTCCGCGCCCACCGCGTGCAGCCCGCCGGCCCCGCGCCCACCGCGTGCAGCGCGCCGCTTCCGCGCCGCGTGCGGCCCGCCGCATTCGGGAGGAGATCTGCGATCGCGAGGACCGAACCCCCGAGTTCGATCCTCGGAAACGCAGATCTCCTCGTTTCCACACGTCGGGCGCATCGGTGCGGCACGTCGGCGCGGCATCCGACGACCCTTGACGGATCCTCACTCGCGATATACTCTGAACAAAGTATTTGGAGGTGAGTATGTCGCGTCGACCGGTGAGCAACCCGCTCGCACTCGCGGTGCTGGCGAGCCTGTGGGAGCGCCCGATGTACCCCTACGAGATCACGACCACCCTGCGCGAGCGCGGCAAGGAAGACAGCATCAGGCTGAACTTCGGCTCGCTCTACGCGATCATCAAGTCGCTCGAGAAGCACGGCCTCATCGAAGAGGCCCGCGTCGAGCGCGAGGGCAACCGGCCCGAGCGCATCGTCTACGCGATCACCGACGCCGGCCGAACCGAGGCCCATGACTGGATGCGGGAGCTCATCGCCGTGCCGGTCAAGGAGTACCCGGCGTTCGAGACCGGGCTCTCTCTCATCCTGTTGCTCGCTCCAGAGGAGGCGATCGCTTTACTCCGCGAGCGCCTCGAGCGGGTCGATGCCGAGCTCGACCAACGTGCAGCGCTCGCCGAACAGTTCCCGCAACTCGGCGTTCCCGAGCTCTTCCTCGTCGAGTTCCACTATCGCGTCGCGATGATCCGCGCCGAACGAGACTTCGTCACGACCCTGCTCACCCGTCTCGAGGCAGGCGAGGTCGATGGCGTGGACGCATGGAAGGCCCTGCACCGGTTGATCGCTGCCGGCGCGACCGCCGACGAGGTGCAGTCGCAGCTCGCCCGGTACATGGCGGAAGGAGCGGCAGAACAGCAGCACTGACCAGCAGCACTGACCAGTACGCAGATCGATGGCCCGGATGCGGCAACACCCGAGCCATCTCGCAACCGAGTCGTTCAACGTGAATCGAATCCACCCCAGTGCGTGCCGCCATTCTATCGGCGCGTCATCACGACCGAACGGCTCCCCACCGAAGGAGAGCCTCATGGCTGCATCACCCGACGGGATGGCCCTCGCGGCCGCCGATCTCGTCAAGACCTATTCGCAGGGGCGCGGCAAACCCCCGCTCCGGGCCCTCGACGGCCTCACGTTCCAGGCGGAGGAAGGCACCGTCTTCGGCCTGCTCGGGCCGAACGGCGCCGGCAAGTCCACGACCGTCAAGATCCTCTCGACCCTCTCGCGGGCCGATTCCGGCGCCGCGTTCGTCGCCGGCATCGACGTGGCACGGCACCCCGCGCGGGTGCGCAGCGCGATCGGCTTCGTCGCCCAGAAGCAGGTCTCCGATCCCATGGACACCGGCGTCGAGAACCTCGTGCTGGCCGGTCAGCTGCACGGCATGTCGACCCGCGCCGCACGCAGCCGGGCGGGCGAACTGCTCGACCGGTTCGCGCTCACGAGCGCGGCGCGTCGCCAGGTCAAGACCTACTCGGGCGGCATGGCGCGCAAGCTCGACGTCGCGATCGGCCTCATGCACCGCCCGCAGGTGCTCTTCCTCGATGAGCCGACGACGGGACTCGACCCCGAGGCGCGCGCCGAGATGTGGGCGGAGATCGAGCGGATGTCCCGTGAGGAGCGCATGACCGTGCTGCTGACCACCCACTACCTCGAGGAGGCCGACCGGCTCGCGAGCCGGCTCGCGATCGTCGACGCCGGTCGCGTCGTCACCGAGGGCACGCCAGAGCAACTGAAGAGCGAGCTGCGCGGCGACGCCGTCGTGATCGAGCTCCACGAGGCATCCGTCATCGCCCGGGCGCTCGAGTCGCTCGACCGCCTGGGCGGGTTCAGCGAGGTCGTGGCCGAGGGGCGCGCCGTGCGCGCCCGGGCCGACGACGGCGGCGCCGCACTGCCGCTCGTGCTCGCGGCGCTCGACGCCGATGGCGTCGCCGTGGCCTCTGCGACCGTCTCGCGGCCGAGCCTCGACGACGTCTACCTCGCCCACACCGGGCATTCGTTCGCCGCGGTGCACACCGGTTCGTCGGCGGACGCCCGCACCGATCTCGAGGAGGTCGCGTCATGACCACGCTCACGAACCCGGTCCGTGCCGCGGCCCGGCCCGCCTACACCCGGCCGAGCTTCTTCCGGCACACCGCGTGCCTCACGCTCCGGCATCTGCGCGCTGTGGTGCGCATCCCCGCGTTCCTCGTGATGAACGTCGTGCAGCCGCTCATCTGGCTCCTGCTGTTCGGCCAGCTGTTCACCTCGGTCGTCGACATCCCGGGATTCACGGGCGGTGACAACTACCTCGAGTACCTGACACCCGGCATCGTGATGATGATGGCGCTGTTCGGCAGCGCCTGGGCGGGCACGAGCTACCTCGAGGACATGGAGCGCGGTGTCATGGACCGCTTCCTCACCTCGCCGACGAGCCGCGGCGCGATGATGGTCTCGACGCTCGTCTACCAGGCGTTGCTCACGCTCGTGCAGTCGCTCATCGTGCTGGGGGTCGCCTGGCTCGGTGGCGCGAGGTTCGACGGCGGGGTCGCCGGAATCCTCATCCTGCTGCTCGCGGCGATGCTGCTCACGGCGTCGTTCTCGGCGTTGTCGAACGCGGCCGCACTGCTCGCTCGCAACCAGAATGTGTTGATCGGCATCTCGCAGCTCATCACGATCCCGCTCATGTTCCTGAGCTCGGCGCTCATGGACACGAGCCTGTCGGCCGACTGGGTCGCGGAGGTCGCGCGGTTCAACCCGTTCGAGTGGGCTGTCGTGGCGGGTCGCGAGGCGCTCGGCGCGAGCCCCGACTGGCCGAGCGTGTGGGGACACCTCGGGCTGCTCGCCGTGTTCACCGCGGTGCTCGCGTGGGTGGCGACGCGCGCGTTCCGCGTGTACCAGCGCAGCGCGTAGTCCGCGGCAGCGGACGTCAGGGAAGCAGGCGGACCGCGGCGCGCTTTCCGGGGCGCGGCGCGGTCCGCGGCGGCGCGTGCACGGTGAACGTGACCACGGCGTCGAGGTAGTCGGCGAGGAGTCCCGCGACATCGATGCCGGGGTCGTAGCCCCACTGCACCTGCAGGCCGTCCCACAGGGCGGGCACCCACCGCCCCTCATGGCGCGCGTCCCGTCCGGGGGCGAGCAGGCCGGCCGCCGCGAGTCGCTCGAACACGACGGTGAGGTCGGAGATGGTGCGGCGCGAGCGGTCGGCGAAGAAGCGGTGCGCCGGATGCTCCGGCGACGCGGCCTCTCCCGTGAGCACGGTGTAGACCTCGATCAGGCCGGGGGTCTCGAGTTCGGCGCGGCGCGCGGTTCGCACCATGAGCTCGATCGTCTCGGCGGGGGAGGCCGACCGGAGTTCCTCCGAGCTCGGCACCGTGCGCCGGTCGCGCTCGGCGACCACGGCGATGAGCAGCTCGTCCTTCGTCGGGAAGTGGTGGAGGAGCGCCGACTTCGAGATGCCGACGCCCTCGGCGATCTCGCGCAGGCTCGTGTCATGGAAGCCGCGACGGGCGAAGAGCTCCGTGGCGTCGGCGATGATCCGGGCCTGCCGAGCGCGTCCGACCGCGTATCCCGCCGGTCGCACGACCGGGTCGGCCGCCGGGCGGGCGGGCGGCTCGGGCCGGTCGGACGCCCGCGCTGCGCCTCCAGGAGCCGCCCGCGCTGCTGGGGTCGGTGCCGCAGCCGCCGACACTGCGTCGTCCGCGGCGGCGCTGGCCGCAGCAGACGCACGCACGCCGGCGAAGTGCCGCGCGAGTTCGGCCGCGACATCCACTTCGCCGGGGTTGTAGAGCGAAGCGAGCTGGAGTCCGTCCCACCCGGCGAGCATGCAGGTCGCATCGTCGAGCGACCACGCGTCGGCCGGGGGGTGCTGCACGCTCTCCTCACGCAGCTGCCGGTAGCGGGCCGCGAACCGGGCGTGAGCCGGATGCTCCGGGCTGACGGCTTCCCCGGCGAGGGCCGAGAACAGCTCGAGGTAGCCGGGTTTCGCCTGGTTGTGCTCGGCGAGCGCGATCAGCAGGTGCGGCGGGTCCTCGGTTCGCGTCTCCAGCCACTGCTCGTTCTCGAGTTCGAACCGGGTGACCACGGCGTCGAGGATCTGGGCGCGCGAGGAGAAGTGCCGAAGGACGCCGGGATGCGAGAGTCCGGCTTCGGCCGCGACGTCCCGCAGCGAGACACCGCGGTAGCCGGATGCCGCGAAGCAGCGCGCCGCGGCGTCGAAGATGCGTTCGCGCGTCGCACGGCCGCGCGACGACGCCGCGGGCGGCGCGGGTTCGGGCCAAGGGCTGGTCGGCGGCATCGGCGCTCAGCCTACCTTCGGACCTCCCCGCGCAGCTCGACTCCCTCGCTGCGCAGGCCGATACCCTCCGGGCGGAGATCGACTCCGATTTGTTACCGAACGGTCGGTTTTGCGCGCTTAGGCTGACACCGGGCATCCGCCCCCGCCATCCATCGCCACAAAGGAGTCCGATGAACCGCACCACGCGCGCCGTCACGGCCGGCGCCCTCGCCGTCACCACCCTCGCCACCCTCGCGGGATTCGCCGCAGCACCTGCCGACGTGCCGACGAAGAAGCCGAAGCAGGCCGCCGTCACGATCTACCTCACCCGGCACGGCGAGACGATGCTCAACACCCTCGAACGGGCGCAGGGCTGGTCCGACTCGCCGCTCACCGAGGAGGGCCGCTTGTCGGCCGAGCACCTCGGCGAGGGCCTCGCCGAGTCCGGCGTGAAGTTCGAGGCCGCGTACTCCGCCGACATGGTGCGGCACTGGGAGACGGTCTCGCTCGCGCTCGACGAACTCGGCGCGAAGCGCGCGGCCACCCGTGATGAGCGCCTCCGCGAGATATCCTTCGGCAAGTTCGAGGGCGCGAAGAACATGGAGATGTGGTCGGCCATCGCCACGGAACTCGGCTACGCGAACGTCGGCGAGCTGTTCGCCGACCCGAACTTCGACTTCATGGCCGGCCTCAGTGCGGTCGCCCGCCTGAACGAGGGCAGCGGCCTCGTCGCCGAGACGCCCGAGCAGGTCGCCGCCCGTGCGGTGGAGGCGCTCGACGAGATCGCCGCGAAGCAGTCCGCCGACGGCGGCGGCGAGGTGCTCGTGGTCTCGAGCGGCATCACGATCATGCTCGCACTCGGCACGCTCGGGGCCGACCTGAGCGAGATCACGAACGGCATCGAGAACGGCGCCGTGAGCGAGCTCGTCTACGACCGTGGCGAGTGGACGATCAAGACGGTCAACGACCTGAGCTACGTCGAAGCCGGATCCGACTGACCCGTCGACCGACCCGTCGACCACCCGACCGGGCACGGCCGCATCGAGGGATGCGGCCGTGCCTGTGCGTTTCCGGTGGGAATCGAAAACCAAGCGTCATTCGGTTTATGATGATCCGAATGCCGCATCGCGGCCCATTTCGAAGCATGAAGGAGTGCTGGCATGACCGATCAGCTGAACCACGAGACGGATGCCGCGGCAGTCGTCGACGCCGCAGGCGAACTCGACCTGCGTTTCCGTGACGCGAGCCTGCCCGTCGCCGAGCGCGTCGAGATCCTCCTCTCGCAGATGACGCTCGAAGAGAAGGCCGGCCTCTTCTTCCAGACCATGATCGCCGCCGGCGCAGACGGCACGCTCTCGCAGGGCGACGACATGTTCGGCCTGCCGTCGACCGATGACTACGTCGCCCGTCGCCTCATGAACCACTTCAACGTGCTGCAGACCCCGCCCACGGCGGAGCTCATCGCCGAATGGCATAACCGCCTGCAGGAGGCTGCGGCCGCGACCCGACTCGGCATCCCCGTGACGGTCTCGACCGACCCGCGTCACTCGTACACCGACAACCCGCTCTCGGGCATGCTCGCCGGTTCGTTCTCGGTGTGGCCCGAGACGATGGGCCTCGCGGCCGTGGGTGACGAGGCGCTCGTCGAGCAGTTCGGCGACATCGCCCGCCAGGAGTACACGGCGGTCGGCATCCGCGTGGCGCTGCACCCGCAGATCGACCTCGCCACCGAGCCGCGCTGGTCGCGCGCGCTGCAGACCTTCGGCGAGGACCCCGAGCTCGCCGGGCGCATGGGCGCCGCCTACATCCGCGGCTTCCAGGGCGCCGAGCTCGGCCCCGACTCGGTCTCGACGATGACGAAGCACTTCCCGGGCGGCGGCCCTCAGAAGGACGGTGAGGACCCGCACTTCGCCCACGGTCGCGAGCAGGTCTACCCGGGCGGCGAGTTCGAGACGCACCTCAAGCCCTTCGAGGCCGCCTTCGAGGCCGGCACGAGCCAGATCATGCCGTACTACGGCATGCCCGTCGGCACCGAGTACGAAGAGGTCGGCTTCGGCTTCAACAAGTCGGTCATCACCGGGCTGCTCCGCGAGCGCTACGGCTTCGACGGCATCGTCTGCACCGACTGGGGACTCATCAACGACGCGGCGGTCTTCGGCCAGCCCTTCCCGGCCCGTGCGTGGGGCGTCGAGCACCTCACCCCGCGCGAGCGCATGAAGAAGGTCATCGACGCAGGCGTCGACCAGTTCGGCGGCGAGGCCGACCCCGCCATGCTCGTCGACCTCGTGAACTCCGGCGAGATCACCGAGGAGCGCCTCGACATCTCGGCCCGCCGACTGCTGCGCGAGAAGTTCGTGCTCGGCCTCTTCGAGCAGCCCTACGTCGACGTCGAGCGGGCGGGGCGCGTCGTCGGCTCGGCCGAGTTCATCGCAGCAGGCGAGGCCGCGCAGCGTGCCGCGATCACCCTGCTGGTCAACCGCGAGCAGACGGATGCCTCGGGCGCCGAGCGCCCCACCCTGCCGCTCGCCCGCGGACTGCGCCTCTACGTCGAGGGCATCGCCCCCGAGATCGCGTCGGAGTACGGTCAGATCGTCGAGACACCGGCGGAAGCGGACGTCGCGATCCTGCGCCTGCAGGCGCCGTTCGAGGAGCGCCCGACGGTGTTCGAGAACTTCTTCCACTCGGGTTCGCTCGACTACACCGCGGAGCAGGTCGCGCACGTGCGCGAGATCGCCGCAGCGGTGCCGACCGTGGTCGACGTCTTCCTCGACCGTCCCGCGATCCTCACGCCGTTCATCGACGAGCTCGCAGCGCTCACGGCCAACTGGGGTGCGAGCCCGCGCGCGGTGCTCGACGTGCTCGTCGGCGACGCCGCGCCCAAGGGCAGGATGCCGTTCGACCTGCCGTCGAGCATGGCCGCCGTCGAGGCGAACCGCTCCGACGTGCCGTTCGACACGGCCGACCCGCTGTTCCGCTTCGGCCACGGGTTGAGCTACACCGCCTGAGCGACGCACGCTGACGGGCATCCGGCCGACACCGGATGATCCCGCCCGCACGTGAGACCCCCGCCGGATCCGGCGGGGTCTCACGTCGTTCCGGCCGCGACCCGCCCGGATTTCACGACAAGCGGGGCAGGACAGCGCTAGCATCGCCCCAGGGGCGCCGTACCGACGGTGCATGGGGCAAGGGGGTTCGGCATGTCCGATCAGATGGCTCGGCCGATGGGCGTCACCATCGTCGCGATCCTCGCGTGGATCGCGGGGGCGCTCGACATCGTGTCGGGCACCATCCTGCTGTTCCAGGCGGGCGTCGAATCCGTCGCCGACGGTCTCGGCGGAACCGGAGGGCTCTACGCCGCCGCGATCGGCTCGATCGTGCTCGGCCTCATCGTCGTGATCGTCGCCGCGGGCCTGCTCACCGGGAGCTGGATCTCCCGGATGGTCGTCACCGTGCTGCAGGTGCTCTCGATCATCGGCTCGCTCTTCCTCGCTGTCGCCTACATCGGCGGCGCGGTCGGCGAATGGCTCGGCATCGCAGTCTCCCTCGTCGTGCTGTTCCTGCTCTGGGGGCACAAGGCGAGCGTGTTCTTCGGCAGTCGGAGTCCTGAGTGAACGCGGTCGGCCGCCCCGGCGGCGTCACGTTCGTCGCGGTGCTCACTTGGATCTCTGGCCTGCTCGACGTCATCGGGGGCACCATCCTTCTCTTCCAGACGAGCGTCGCCGCGACGGTGGAGCAGTTCGGCGGCGCGAGTCAGCTCATCGCCTCGGCGATCATCTCGATCCTCATCGGCGTCGTCGTCATCGCCGTGGCCGGCGGCCTCCTGCGCGGCAGCAGCGGCGCGCGCCTCATCGTGACCATCCTCCAGGTGCTCTCGATCGCGAGCTCGATCTTCCTCGCGATCGCGTATCCGGCCGGTGCGATCGGCGAGTACTTCAGCATCCTGTTCTCTGTCATCGTGCTGGCCTTCCTCTGGTCGGGTCGGGCGAACGCGTTCTTCCGGGACTGAACGCCTTGTCGGTATCCCATCGATGCCGAGAGTGCATTTTGTAGGGTCGTCACAGTGCTGGCCGAGGCGTCGCGGGGCGCCTTTGTAGAGCACGGACGCAGGGTTTCCTCGCGGTATCCACTCGACCTACCGTGGAATGAAGCCCAGACCGCACACGAAGGACGAGACACCGACGATGGTTGACACGGCACCCCGCACCGCTTCGAAGCAGCAGAAGGCCGCGCCGCCGCGCGCCGCAGAGACGGCACCGCCGAAGGCCGCGAGCGCCGCGGCATCCGCCCCGCAGCCCAGCGCGCCCGAGCAGCCCTCGATCGATGTCGCGACGCTCGGCCGGCAGCTGCTCGGCACCTGGGCCGACCTCCGACTCGGCGCTCGCGAGCGGGCCGCCCACCCCGACCTGCAGCGCATCGAGGGTCAGACCATGGCCGAGCACCGCGAGCGCGTGCTCGGGCAGCTGAAGATCCTCGTCGACCAGCGCGCCGTGCACCGCGCCTTCCCGAAGTCGCTCGGTGGATTCGACGACCACGGCGGCAACATCGCGCAGTTCGAAGAGCTCGTGATCGCCGACCCCAGCCTGCAGATCAAGGCCGGCGTGCAGTGGGGCCTCTTCGGCGCCGCCGTGCTGCACCTCGGCACCGAGTTCCACCACGAGACCTTCCTGCCCGACATCATGTCGCTGAAGGTGCCCGGCGCCTTCGCGATGACCGAGACCGGTCACGGTTCGGATGTCGCGGCGATCGGCACGACCGCGACCTACGACGAGGCGAAGCAGCAGTTCGTCATCAACACGCCGTTCCGCGGCGCGTGGAAGGACTACCTCGGCAACGCCGCACTGCACGGCACCGCCGCCGTGGTCTTCGCGCAGCTCATCACGAAGGGCGTCAACCACGGCGTGCACGCCTTCTACGTGCCGCTGCGGAACACCAAGGGCGGGTTCCTCAAGGGCATCGGCGGCGAGGACGACGGCCTGAAGGGCGGCCTCAACGGCATCGACAACGGCCGTCTGCACTTCACGAACGTGCGCGTGCCGCGCGAGAACCTGCTGAACCGCTACGGCTCGGTCGCCGAAGACGGCACCTACTCGAGCCCCATCTCCAGCCCAGGTCGTCGCTTCTTCACGATGCTCGGCACCCTCGTGCAGGGACGCGTCTCGCTCGACGGCGCCGCGACGACCGCCGCCGCCATGGCGCTGACGATCGCGATCACCTACGGCAACCAGCGCCGCCAGTTCAACGCGGCGAGCGACACCGACGAAGAGGTGCTGCTCGACTACCAGCGCCACCAGCGTCGCCTGCTGCCGAAGCTCGCGACGACGTACGCGCAGATCTTCGCGCACGACGAGTTCCTCGTGAAGTTCGACGCGGTCTTCTCGGGCGCGGCCGACACCGACGACGACCGGCAGGATCTCGAGACGATCGCCGCAGCGCTGAAGCCGCTCTCGACCTGGCACGCGCTCGAGACCCTCCAGGAGGCCCGCGAGGCCGCCGGAGGCTCGGGCTTCCTCGCCGAGAACCGCATGGTCGGGCTGCGCCAGGACCTCGACGTCTACGTGACGTTCGAGGGCGACAACAACGTGCTGCTGCAGCTCGTCGCCAAGCGCCTGCTCACCGACTTCTCGAAGCAGTTCGCCAAGGCGGATGCCGGCGCGATGGCACGCTACGTCGTCTCCCAGACGGCTGACCGCGCCTACCACGGCACCGGTCTGCGCAGCCTCGCGCAGACCATCGCGGACTTCGGTTCGACCGCCCGCTCGGTCACCGAGCTGCGCGACGAGCGGATGCAGCGGGAGCTGCTCACCGACCGGGTCGAGGCCATGATCGCCGAGATCGCCGGACGCCTCCGCAATGCGCGGAAGCTGCCGAAGGCCGATGCCGCCGCGGCGTTCAACCGCAACCAGAACGAGCTCATCGAGGCGGCCAGGGCGCACGGCGAGCTGCTGCAGTGGGAGGCGTTCACCCGCGCGCTCGCGAAGACGACCGACCCCGGCACGAAGCAGGTGCTCACCTGGGTGCGCGACCTCTTCGGTCTCGGCCTCATCGAGAAGCACCTCGCCTGGTACCTCATCAACGGCCGGCTCTCGCCGAAGCGCGCGCAGGCAGTGACCGCGTACATCGACCGTCTGCTCGAGCGCCTGCGCCCGCACGCGCAGGACCTCGTCGACGCATTCGGCTACGGACCCGAGCACCTGCGCGCCAAGATCGCATCGGGCGCCGAGCAGGAACGCCAGGACGAGGCACGCGCGTACTACGCCGCGCAGCGAGCCGCGGGCACCCTGCCCGTTCCCGAGAAGTCGAAGAAGAAGTAGCACCGCTCGACGCGAAGGCCGGGACCCTCGGGGTGCCCGGCCTCTCGTCGAGTGACGTTCGGTAGGCTCCTTGCTCACTCCGCATCAGGCGACCGGCCGTCTGCGGGGATGCACGACGCGCGTCGAGGAGGGGTGATGGCAATCGAGGAAGAACCCTGGGCGCCGCTGTTCATCGGTGCTGTGGTGGGCGGACCCACCCGCCAGAACAGGCCGGTCTCGGACGGCATCGGCGTGCTCGCCCGAGCGGCCCATGAGGCGTCGTGGGAGGCGACGGACCAGGAGACCGGAGTGGACGTGGTCTTCCATGTGCCAGGTCCGCTCCTGGCTCCGGACTACGAGGGAATCCGAAGCGGAACGCTCTCGCGGCGTCATCGCTTGATCCAGGTGCAGATCGCCGTCCCAGCAGATCTCGGGTCGCGTGGGGAGCGTGAAGTCTGCCGCTATCTGGCAGACCGACTCGTTGAGGCTGCGGACCTCGCCAAGGCCACGGTCGCGAGGCGGAAGGCGGCGCTCGAGGTCGATCAGGCGGTACTCATCGCCCGGTTCGCGGCCGAACGGATCGGTCGCGACGAGGGCTGAGGCCGCTCGGCGGTCGAGCGGGCACGGCGCGTCTCGAGAGCGCTCAGGTCGACGCGTTCGAGTCCGGCCCCGTGAGGTGTACGGAGAATATAGGCTGGCCGGCATGGCGGGAGACTCCACAGGCAGCGAACCGGACCGGACCCTTCGGCTCCTGTGGCGATCGCATCTCGGCGAACCCGTCGGCTCCCGAGGTCCGAAGCAGCGTTCGAGCGTCGATGAGGTCGTCGCCACCGCCGTGCACCTGGCCGATCTCGAGGGCATCGAGGCCGTCTCGATGCGCCGCATCGCCGACCGCCTCGGGTTGAAGCCGATGTCGGTCTACACCTACGTGCCGGGCAAGGCGGAGCTCGTCGACCTGATGGTCGATCGCGTCGCCGGCGAGGTGGAGCTGCCGCGTCTCGTCGGCGATCTGCGCGGTCGTCTCGCGCAGATCGCCCGCCAGCAGTGGCAGGAGTACCTGCGGCATCCGTGGCTGCTCTCGATCGACACCAGCCGGCCGCCGCTCGGGCCGAACGTCTCCGACCACTGGGAGTGGTGCCTGCGCGCCGTCGACGGACTCGGGCTCTCCGACCTCGACATGGACCGCATCGTCACCCTGCTGCTCGGGTACGTGACCGGCCCGGCGCGCGCGCATCTCGACGCCGAACGGCACCGCGCCGCCGACCAGGAGTCCGCCGTCGACTGGTGGCAGCGCAACGAGTCGCTCCTCGAGCAGATCCTCGACGCCGAGCGCTATCCCGTTTCTGCCCGCGTCGGGCAGGCGGCCGGTGCCGCGGAGCCCGCCGGTCGGTCGGACGCGTTCGAGTTCGGCCTCGCGCGCATGATCGACGGCATCGTGGACTACATCGGGGTCTCGGCCCGGCGGTGAGGCGAACGGCGTGAGCCGAGTCCGTTCCGCTCGCTCCCGGCTACTTCTCGGCGGGCGGCCGCATGAGCAGGCCGGTCACGATGCCGACCACGATGCCGGCAGGCAGCCACAGCCAGAAGCTCGTCCAGAGGCTCACGCCGACGCCGACGATGATGCCGACGATGAGTCCGACGATCAGCTGATTGCGACGGGCGGAGGACTTCGAATCGGCCATGCCTCAAGCCTACGTGCGCGGCGGGCGGCGTCAGAGCAGCCCGAGTGAGCGAACCGCGTCGCGCTCCTCGACGAGTTCGGCGACGGATGCCTCGATGCGCCGGCGCGCGAAGTCGTCGACCTCGAGGCCCTGACGGATGCGCCAGGCTCCGTCGACCGAGTCGACCGGGAACGACGAGACGAGCCCTTCGGGCACGCCGTAGGAGCCGTCGGAGACGACGGCGGCACTCGTCCAGCCGTCGGGCGTGCCGAGCACCCAGTCGTGCACGTGATCGATCGTGGCGCTCGCCGCGGACCCGACCGATGAGGAGCCGCGCACCTCGATGATCTCGGCGCCGCGCTTGGCCACGCGCGGGATGAACTCGTCGACGAGCCACGCCCGGGCGCCGTCGGGGCCGCCGAGCCGGCCGGCGAGGATCGCGGGCACCGAGTCGCCGGCCGCGGTGGCGTGCGCGACGTCGGGGTACTGCGTCGCCGAGTGGTTGCCCCAGATCGTGACGCCGCGGATGTCGCTGACGGGCGTGTCGACGGTGGCCGCGAGCTGGCCGAGGGCTCGGTTGTGGTCGAGGCGCGTGAGCGCGGTGAAGCGCTCGGCCGGGACATCCGGTGCATGGGCCGACGCGATGAGCGCGTTGGTGTTCGCCGGGTTGCCGACGACCACGACACGGATGTCGTCGGCCGCGCCTGCGTTGATCGCCGCGCCCTGGGGGCCGAAGATTCCGCCGTTCGCGGTGAGCAGGTCGCCGCGTTCCATGCCCGCGGTGCGCGGGCGAGCGCCGACGAGCAGCCCGATGTTGGCGCCTGCGAACGCCGAGCGGGCATCGTCGTAGACCTCGACGTGCGAGAGCAACGGGAATGCGGAGTCCTGCAGCTCGAGCGCCGCGCCCTCGGCGGCGCGCACCCCCTGTGGGATCTCGAGCAGGTTGAGGCGCACCGGGGTGTCGGGCCCGAGCAGTGCGCCCGAGGCGATGCGGAACAGGAGTGCGTACCCGATCTGGCCGCCCGCGCCCGTGAGCGTGACGGTGATCGGCTTCTTCGCGGCCATGCTCCGAGCCTAACCGTCGGCTGCGGCTCCGGCGTTCGCCTTGGCGGCCCGACCACGAGCGACGATGGGCCTCCGGCGCGGCACCCGGCCGCGGCATCCGGCGGTCGATACCGTGGCGCCATGAGAGAGAAGTATCCGGAGATCGAGCCGTTGGAGACCGGCATGCTCGACGTGGGGGACGGCCAGCACATCTATTGGGAGGTGTCTGGCAATCGGCAGGGGAAGCCGGTCGTGTTCCTGCACGGGGGGCCGGGCGCCGGAACCTCGCCCGATCACCGTCGGCTCTTCGACCCCGAGCGCTACCGCATCGTGCTCTTCGACCAGCGCGGCTGCGGACTCTCGATCCCGCACGCGAGCGAGCCCGACGCGAATCTCTCCGCCAATACGACGTGGCACCTCGTCGCCGACATGGAGCGCCTTCGCGGGCACCTCAGCATCGACAAGTGGCAGCTGTTCGGCGGTTCATGGGGGAGCGCCCTCGCCCTGGCCTACGCGCAGACCCATCCCGAACGCGTGACCGAACTCGTGCTGCGCGGCATCTTCACGCTGCGGCGCGAGGAGCTCGACTGGTTCTACGAGGGCGGGGCCTCGGCCGTCTTCCCCGACCTGTGGGAGGAGTTCATCGCGCCGATCCCGGTGCTCGAGCGAACCCACCTCGTCGAGGCGTACGGGCGGCTGCTCTCCGACCCGAACCCCGAGGTGCACGAACCGGCCGCCATCGCGTGGGCGCGGTGGGAGTCCTCGACGATCACGCTGCTGCCCCATGCCGCGAACGTCGCCCGCTACACCGCGCCCGAGTACGCCACGGCGTTCGCACGCATCGAGAACCACTACTTCCGCCACGGCGGCTGGTGGGACGAGGGGCAGCTGATCCGGGATGCCTCGCGGCTCCGCGACATCCCGGCCGTGATCATCCAGGGCCGGTACGACATGTGCACGCCGATGATGACGGCGTGGGACCTGCACCTCGCATGGCCAGAGGCCGAGCTCACGATCGTCGACGACGCCGGACACGCATTCGACGAACCCGGGATCCTCGACGCGCTCATCACGGCGACGGACCGCTTCGCCGGCGGCGACGGCTACGGGGGCGACGCGTACGTGCCGATGTCCTTGGACGACGAGGACGACGACGACGACGATGACGACGACGAAGAAGACGACGACGACGATGACGACGACGATGACGACGACGATGACGACGATGATGACGACGACGATGATGATGACGCCGAGCCGAACGAAGCCACGGACCGGGCCGACGGCCCCGTCACCCGGTAGCGTCGGATCATGACGTTCAATCCGGATGCGGACATCAGCGGGGGCAAGGCCTCCAAGCGCGGTCGCAACACCGGCATCGCCGTCGCGGGCGGCAGCATCGGCGTGCTCGCGCTCTTCCTGATCTCGCAGCTCCTCGGCGTCGATCTGACCGGTCTCGCGGGCGGCGGCGAGCAGCCAGCGGCGAGCGACTCGACGCTCGAGCAGTGCCTGACGGGTCAGGACGCGAACGAGAACGTCGAGTGCCGCATGAAGGGCGCGTCGGCGTCGCTCGAGGCCTACTGGGAGAACGAGGCACCCGCGCTTGGCGTCGCGTACAACGCCCCGCAGGACTTCATCCTCTTCAACCAGGGCACGTCGACGGGGTGCGGCAGTGCATCATCGGCGACCGGGCCGTTCTACTGCCCGCCCGACCAGATGATCTACATCGATGTGACCTTCTACGACGAGCTTCGCAGCCGGTTCGGGTCGAGCGGCGGGCCGCTCGCCGAGATGTACGTCATCGCCCACGAGTGGGGCCACCACGTGCAGAACCTCGCGGGAGTGCTGCAGCGCACGCAGGACGGACAGACCGGACCGTCGTCGAACGCCGTGCGGGTCGAGCTGCAGGCCGACTGCTTCGCCGGCGCCTGGGCGGCGAATGCGTCGAAGGTGCCCGACGACAGCGGGG
Source organism: Agromyces sp. Root81 (assembly GCF_001429165.1). Classification (GTDB taxonomy): domain Bacteria; phylum Actinomycetota; class Actinomycetes; order Actinomycetales; family Microbacteriaceae; genus Agromyces. The sequence continues at coordinate 722,884 of NZ_LMIR01000002.1, read as the reverse complement.
TGCCGTTCCTGCAGCCGATCACGAAGGCGGAGTACCAGGACGCGCTGAGTGCCGCAGCGTCGGTCGGCGACGACCGGATCCAGCAGGCGACGCAGGGGCAGGTGATGCCGCACACGTTCACGCACGGCACGAGCGAGCAGCGCGTGGACTGGTTCACGACGGGCTACGAGCATGGCGCCGAGGCCTGCGACACGTTCACGGTCAGCCCCGGCGCCCTCTGACGGAGTGCCCCGGCGGTCGACGCGATCCTCGATGAAATTGCGCGAATCGCGTCATGATCGGCCCGGACGGCCGTCTCTCCAGTAAGCGCACGGTGACGTGCGCAGATTGGAGCACGAGCATGGGCCGACGACGACGCGAAACCCCGACCCCCCACCGCGAGTTCTTCCGTGCGGTGACGATCGACGAGACGGTCGCGCTCTCGTGCACCTGCAGCCGCGGCGTCGACCACTGGTACGCGGAGCCGATGGGCGATGCCGCCCGGAGCGAGGGCACCCGCCTCGGTGCGCGGATCCGGAAGACCGCGCCGCCCGAGGCGGGCGGACCGACGCTCAGCCTGCGAGCGCCGCGACGATCGCCTGACCGAGCTCGACCGGCCTGGTGAACTGCGGCCAGTGGCCGGTCGGCACGTCGAGGTAGTCGACGTGCTTGACCTTCGCGAGCTCGCGGGTGAACGGTGAGCCCGCGGCGATCCATTCGCCGAGCAGCCGGCTCGGGAACTCGCTCGCGATGACGGTGACGGGCACCTCGTAGCGACGCTCGTCGCCGAGGCGGATCGGCTCGCTCGCGACGGCGGCCGGTTCGGGGATCGCCCGCGCCCGGAACTCGGCGCGCAGCCGGTCGTCGAGGTCGACGAGGTCTTCGTCGCCGAACGCCTCCCACGGCGGGAGCGGCAGGTCATCGCCATCGGCAGGCAGTTCGTCGTTGATCACGTCGCCGTCGGCGAGCGGACCGGCGTCGACGTAGACCACCCGTGCGACGGAGCTGCATCGATCCGGCGCCGAGTGCGCACACGCGCGAGCCGTCAGCCGGTGACGACGCGCGGCCGCCCGCTCGCTCCCGCGGTGGCGAGCACGACGATGCCCGCGGCGAGTACGAGCAGCCCGAGCAGCGCCCCAGCGGTGAGCGCCTCGCCGAGGACCGCGACGCCGAGGATGCCGGCGGTGAGCGGCTCGGCGAGCGTGAGCGTCGAGACCGTGGCCGGGGTGAGTCCGCCGAGCCCGTAGCCGAAGAGCAGGTAGGCGAGGGTCGTCGTGACGAGCCCGAGCCACACGGCCATCGCGAGGCCGGGGCCGGTCGCGAGCCATGAGGCATTCGTCGTCGCGAGCAGGGGGACGCTGAAGACCGCGGCCGTGCCGAAGAGCGCGCCCATGCTCGCGGTCCCGCTCCAGCCGCGGTCGAGCAGGGCCTTCGCGGCCAGGGTGTAGACCGCATAGGACGCGCCGGCGCCGAGCGAGGCCACGAGGCCGAGCGGGTCGGCGCTCGCCGATCCTCCGCCACCGGTCGCCGCCGCGAGGATGCCGACGCCGATCGTCGCGATCACGGTGGCGACCGCCCAGCGGTGTCCGGGGTAGCGGCGCCGCAGCGCCCAGTCGAGCCCGCCCGTGATGACCGGCGCCGAGCCGAGCGCCACGACCGTGCCGACGGCGACGCCGTTCGCGGCGGTGCCCGCGAAGAACGCCGGCTGGTAGGCGAGCACGCCAGCGGCGCCGACGGCGACGAGCAGCCAGGCGGGCAGCGGATGCCTCGTGGCGACGCCGGACGCCGGCGCGGTGGGTGTCCCGGCCGCACCGCGCCGGCGTCCGGCGAAGATCGGGATCAGGGCGAGGAGCCCGAGGGCCCCGCCGCCGATCAGGATCCGTGCCGCGCCGACCGAGGCCGCGCTCGCCTCGGGCCCGAGCGCCTGCGCGGTGCCCGTGGTGCCGAAGCAGACGGCCGCGAGCAGCACGGCGGTCACGAATCGCATGGCACATTGTTACACAATCCGACCAGGGTGCCGACCCTTCCCGCGAACTCGGCCGCTCTGCCAGACTCGAACGGGGCGGGTGAACGGGGGCGTCGATGGGCGATCAGCAGGTCGCGGTGCAGCAGGCCGACACCGATCCCGAGCGAGGTCTCAGTGCAGCCGAGGTCGCGACGCGACTGCGAGACGGCCGCGCGAACGTCGCCGACGACGCATCGAGCCGCAGCATCTGGAGCATCCTGCGCGCGAACGTCTTCACGCTCTTCAACGGCATCGTCGTCACCGGATTCCTGCTGCTCCTCTTCCTCGGCCGCTGGCAGGACGCCCTCTTCGGCATCGCCGCGATCACGAACGCCCTGATCGGCGTGGTGCAGGAGTACCGGGCGAAGCGCTCGCTCGACCGGCTCGCCCTGCTGCACGCCCCGCGCGCCCGCGTCGTGCGCGACGGCGCGGAGGTCGAGATCGACGTGCGCGGCGTGGTGCAGGACGACGTGCTGCTGCTGCGCGCGGGCGACCAGGTCACGGCGGACGGGCGGCTCTTCGACGGGGTCCGTCTCGAGGTCGACGAGTCGCTGCTCACGGGCGAGTCGGACCCGATCGACAAGGACCCCGGCGACCGGGTGCTCTCGGGCTCGATCGTCGTCGGCGGACAGGGGCGGGCGATCGTCACCGACGTCGGCGACGCCGCGTTCGCCGCCAGGCTCACCGCCGAGGCCAAGCGCTTCTCCCTCGTCAGCTCCGAGCTCCGCAGCTCGATCGACCGCATCCTGAAGTGGATCACCTGGGCGATCTTCCCGATCATGCTCATCGTCGTGAACGCCAACATGGTGGCGGCGGGCGGCTGGAGCCAGGCCATCGAGTCGGGGGAGTGGCGGGACGCCGCCGTGGCATCCGTCGCCGCCGTCATCGCGATGATCCCGCTCGGACTCGTGCTGATGACGAGCATCGCCTTCGCCGTCGGCGCGGTGAAGCTCGGCTCGCACAACGTGCTCGTTCAGGAGCTGCCCGCGGTCGAGGGGCTCGCGCGCGTCGACCTGATCTGCCTCGACAAGACCGGCACGCTCACGAGCGGCGACGTGCGCTACGACGGCGTGCACCGGCTCGGCGATGCGCAGCCAGAGGGCTGGCGGTTCGCGCTCGCCTGGAACGGCGCGGAGCCCGACGCGAACGCGACCGCCCGCAGCCTCTGCGACGAGTACCCGCTCGACGGGCCGATCGATCCCGCGGCGCGCATCGAGTTCTCCTCGGCGCGCAAGTGGAGTGCGGTCGCCTTCGATCGGGAATCGGCGGCACCGGGCACGTGGGTGTTCGGCGCCCCCGAGTTCGTGCTGCGCGACGCAGATGAGACGGATGCCGCGGCATCCGCCGCCCTCGAACGCGCCGGCAGGCTCGCCGCATCGGGGCGGCGCACCCTGCTGCTCGCGCACGCCGCGACGCCGTTCGACGAGGCGGACGCCGACGACGCCCGCCTCCCCGCGGCGCTCGAGCCCGTCGCACTCCTGACGTTCCGCGAGGCGGTGCGCGACGACGCGGCGGCGACCCTCCGCTACTTCGCGAAGGAGGGCGTCGCCGTGCGCATCATCTCGGGCGACAACCCGCGCACGGTCGCCGCGGTCGCCCGCGAGGTCGGCCTCGACGCCGGCGAGGGCTTCGACGCGCGCGGGCTGCCCGACGACCCCGACGAACTCGGCGAGGTGCTCGAGGAGCACCTCGTGTTCGGCCGCGTCACCCCGGTGCAGAAGCGCGCGATGGTGCGGGCGCTCCGCGCACGCGGCCACACCGTCGCGATGACGGGCGACGGCGTCAACGACGCGCTCGCCATCAAGGAGGCCGACATGGGCATCGCGATGGAGTCGGGGTCGGCGGCGACGAAGGCCGTCGCCCGCATCGTGCTGCTCGACAGCCGGTTCTCCCACATGCCGGGCGTCGTGGCGGAGGGGCGCCGGGTCATCGCGAACATCGAGCGGGTCTCGATGCTCTTCCTCTCCAAGACCGCGTACGCGATCGCGATGGCCGTGATCTTCGGCATCCTGCTCTGGCCCTTCCCGTTCCTGCCGCGGCAGCTGTCGGTCACCGACGGCCTCACGATCGGGATCCCGGCCTTCCTCCTCGCCCTGCTGCCGAACGCGCGGCGCTACGTGCCGGGGTTCCTGCGGCGGTCGCTGTCGTTCGCGATCCCGGCCGGGCTCGTCGTCGCCGCCTCGATCACGGTCGTCTCGGGTCACGCCCGTGCGCTCGGCTCGGATGAGACCGTCGTGCGCACGGCCTGCACGATCACGCTCGCGCTCATCGGGCTCTGGATCCTCGCGGTGCTCTCTCGCCCCTTCACGTGGATCAAGGCCGGAGTGCTCGCGGCCATGGTCGTCGGGCTCGTGCTCGTCACCACCGTGCCGATCGCGGTGCAGTTCCTCGAGTTCGTGCCGCTGCCGCTCGACACCCTCATCGACATGGCGATCGTCGTGCCGATCGCCTGGTTCCTCATCGAGGTCATCGGCTTCTGGCACCGGCGGCGCTTCGGCACGGCCTCGGAGATCGCCGAGCCGGAGCGCAAGCGCCGTCACTCCGCGCGCGAGCACCCCTCCGAAGGCCGATAAGCTCGCGGATGTCGCGCACGCGATCCGGCGACGATGCCGTGAGCGCTGCCGACATCCGCGACCCGGAACGGAAAGGACTCCTGTGCGCGCCGTGCTCTTCAACGCCTTCGGTGAGAACCCCGAACTCGTCGACGTGCCCGAGCCGGAGTGCCCGCCGCGCGGAGCCGTCATCCGGGTGCGCGCGACCGGCGTCTGCCGCAGCGACTGGCACGCCTGGATGGGCCACGACGACACCGTGTCGCTGCCGCACGTGCCCGGGCACGAGTTCGCCGGCGAGATCGCCGAGCTCGGCTCCGAGATCGACCCCGAGGCGGGCTGGGCCGTCGGCGACCGCGTCACCGCCCCCTTCATCTGCGCGTGCGGACGCTGCCACGAGTGCCTGACGGGCAACGAGCAGGTCTGCGACCACCAGTCGCAGCCAGGCTTCACGCACTGGGGCTCGTTCGCCGAGTTCGTCGCGATCGACGAGGCCGAGCTGAACCTCATCCGCCTGCCCGAGTCGCTCGACTTCGTCGAGGCGGCCTCCCTCGGCTGCCGCTTCGCGACCGCCTACCGGGCCATCGTCTCGCGCTCCCGGCTCGCTCCCGGCGAGCAGATCGCGGTGCACGGATGCGGCGGGGTCGGCCTCTCCGCGATCATGATCGCCGTCGCGGCCGGCGTGAAGGTCTACGGCGTCGACGTCTCCGAAGCCGCGCTCGCCGCGGCAGCGGGCCTCGGCGCGGTGCCGCTGCAGGGCGGAGACGGCGCTGCGGAGCGCATCCTCGAGGCATCGGGCGGCGGTGTGGACGTCTCGGTCGACGCATTCGGCTCGACGGAGACCTCGTTCGCCTCGGTGCGCAGCCTCAAGAAGCGCGGCCGCCACGTGCAGATCGGCCTCATGGTCGGCGACTCCGCGCTCGCCGCGATGCCGATGGACGCCGTGATCGCCGGCGAACTCGAGATCCTCGGCAGCCATGGCATGGCGGCGCACGAGTACCCGTCGATGCTCGGCGCCGTCGCCTCGGGCGACTTCCGGCCGATCGAGCTCGTCGGCCGGCGCATCACCCTCGACGAGGTGCCGGCGGCGCTCGCGGCCATGGGCACGGCCGGCGGCGCCGGCTCGGGGATGACGGTCGTCGAGCTGTAGCGGCATCCGCTCGCGCCTGCTCGTCGCCCGTGCCGCAGGCTTGCCCGTAGCATGACGGGGAACCCTCAGGAGGAATCGATGAGCGATGGTCGTGCTGCACCCGCCGGCTGGTACCCCGACCCGAGCGATGCCGCGGCGCAGCGCTGGTGGGACGGAACGCGGTGGACGGAACACGTGGCGCCCGCCGCTCCGGTCGCACCTGCGGCGCAGGCCGCGCCGGTCGCATCCGCTGCGCCGGTCGCACCCGCCGCGCCGGTCGCACCCGCCGCGCCGGTCGCGCAGGTGCCTCCCGTGGTCGCGCCGGTTCCTCCCGTTGCACCGGCCTACGCCGTCGCCCCGGTGACTCCGGCGTACGCGCCCGCCTACACCTCCGCGCCCGCGTACGTGGCGGCGCCCGCGTATGCGGCGGAGCGACCGGCGCCGTACGGCCGCGCCGAAGCGGCACGAGTGCCCGCGGGCACCCCCGTCGACACGGTCTGGATCTGGCTCGTGGTCGCGCTGCCCGTGCTCGCCGTGCTGCCGCTCTTCTTCTGGGACATGGAGGCGTACCTGGCCCGGTCGACGTCGGCGACGGCACTGACGAACCCCATGGTGAACGCCCTGGGTCCGTACGCCGATCCCTGGTACCTCGCAGCGATGCTCGGCGGGTGGATCGCCTACGGGCTCGTCGTCTGGTTCGCCTACCTCGACCGCGTCGCACTCGCGAAGCTCGGCTACCAGCGCCGGTTCCACTGGGCGTGGGCGTTCCTCTCCTCGCTCGTGTACGTCATCGGCCGTTCGATCGTCGTGCGGCGTCAGGCCGGTCGCGGGTACCTGCCGATGGCCGCAGCGATCGCGCTCAACGCCGTGGTCGGCGTCGGCCTCTTCGTGTGGATCGTCGTGGTCGTGGCGAACTTCATCAGCGGCTCGGTGGGGATCTCCCCCTCCTATTGACGCGGAACGTGCTCGTGGAGGCCGGTGCCGGCCTCCACGAGCACGCGGTCACACTTCGACCATCTCCTCGGCCGGCGCATCCGCCCGACGTGGTGCTGGGCGCAGGAGCAGAGCGGATGCCACGAGCCCTGCCGCCGCCAGCACGGCGGCGCCGATGAACGCCGCCGAGAAGCCGGCCGTGAGCGCCGGGGCATCCGTGCCGCCCGCCGTGACCGCCGCGCCGACGGCCGTCAGCACCGCGAGTCCGATCGCCGAGCCGATCTGGTAGCTCGTGTTGACGAGGCCCGAGGCCACGCCCGTCTCCTCGGGGCGGGCCGCACTGATCGCCGTGCCGAGCGACGGCACGAACGCGAGGGCCATGCCGAGCGCCGCGACGAGCGAGGCGGGCAGCACGTCGGCGGCGTAGCTGCCGTCGGGGCGCGCGAGCGCGAGCCAGCCGAGCCCGATCGCGAGCAGGGCGAACCCGCCGACGATGAGCGGCTTCGCCCCGAAGCGCGCCTGCAGGCGCGGGGCGACGGCGACCATGCCGACCACGATGAGCGCGGTCATCGGCAGGAGCGCGGCGCCCGAGGCGAACGCGCCGGCTCCGAGCACCTGCTGCAGGTAGAGGTTCAGGAAGAACCACATGGACACCCAGGCGGCGCCGAGCAGGAGCTGGGCGAGGTTCGCCGCGCCGAGCTGCGGGGCCCGGAAGATGCCGAGGCGCAGCAGCGGCGTGCGGCTGCGGGCCTGGATCGCGAAGAACACGATGAGCAGGACGGCGCCCGCGGCGAGGGCGATGATCGTCTCGGCCGAGGCCCAGCCGGCCTCGGGGGCGCGCACGACGCCGTAGACGATCGCGGCGAGTCCCGCGGTCGCGGTGAGCGCGCCGGCGAGGTCGACCCGCCCGCCGCCGCCGTCGACCCGGGGGAGTGCGAACGGCGTCAGGACGACGACGAGCGCGGCGATCGGCACGGTCACGTAGAAGACCCACGGCCAGCTCGCGTACTCGGTGAGGACGCCGCCGAGGAAGACCCCGGCGGTGCCGCCGATCGGCGCAGCGGCGCCGTAGACGGCGAAGGCGCGCGGCAGGTCGGCGGTGCCGCCGAACAGCGTCATCAGCAGGGTGAGTGCGGCCGGCGCGATGAGCGCGGCGCCCGCGCCCTGGACGGCGCGACCGGCGATCTCGAGGCCGACGTTGCTCGCGGCGCCGGCGAGCACGCTGCCGATGGCCAGCGTGAGCCAGCCGGCGATGAACACCCGTCGCGCTCCGAACACGTCGGAGAGGCGGCCGCCGAGGAGCAGCAGGCCGCCGAAGGCGATGACGTAGGCGTTGAACACCCACGACAGCGACTCGGGCGTGAACCCGAGCTCGGCCTGGATGTCGGGCAGGGCGACGCCGATGATCGACGTGTCCATGATGACGACGAACTGGGCCGCCGCGATGAGCGCGAGGCCGAGCCACCGGCGCTTCGTCGGCGGATTGGATGCGGACATGAGAACTCCCTCTCTGAATACCCCTAGGGGGTATAGATATACCGAGGTTGAGGACGCGTTGTCAAGCGAGGGGGCGCCGCATGACGACGCCGGTACGCCTGCGCCGTCGTCGTGATCGCGCCCGTCCCGGTGGTCCGCAGACCCGCGACGCGCCAGAATGGGGCGATGGACCCCGTCGCGGCGCTCGAGGAGATCGCGTTCCTGCTCGAGCGCGATCGCGCCTCGGCGTTCAAGTCCAAGGCGTTCCGGCGGGCGGCGGAGGTCATCCGGCCGTTGAGCGCCGACGAGGTCGCGGCGCGTGTCGGCGACGGTCGACTGCAGCGCACGAAGGGCATCGGCGACACCACGTTCACCGTCATCGCCCAGGCGGTCGATGGCGCCGTGCCCGACTACCTCGCCGATCTCCGCGCCAGGGCGGGTCTCTCGCCCGAGGGGGAGCGCACGGGCCTCAGGGCGCAGCTGCGCGGCGACCTGCACAGCCACACCGACTGGTCCGACGGCACGACGAGCCTCGAGACGATGGCGCGGGCGGGCGAGGCGCTCGGGCTCGAGTACCTCGCGGTCACCGACCACTCGCCGAACCTCCGCGTCGCCAACGGGCTCAGCCCCGAGCGGCTCATCGCCCAGCAGCAGGCGATCGCCGACGTGCAGGCGGAGGTCGGCGGCATCCGCCTGCTCCGCGGCATCGAGGTCGACATCCTGCTCGACGGCGCGCTCGACCAGACACCCGAGCTGCTCGACTGGCTCGACGTCGTGGTCGCGAGCGTGCACTCGAAGCTGCGCACCGAGGCGCCCGAGATGACGAAGCGGATGCTGCGCGCCATCGCCGACCCGCACACGAACGTGCTGGGGCACTGCACCGGCCGACTCGTCGAGGGCGCGCGCGGCACCCGGCCGCAGTCGACCTTCGACGCCCGGGCGGTCTTCGAAGCGTGCGCCGAACACGGCGTCGCGGTCGAGATCAATTCCCGGCCCGAGCGGCAGGACCCGCCCGACGAACTGATCGCGGTCGCGCTCGAGGCGGGCTGCCTGTTCTCGATCGACAGCGACGCCCACGCCCCCGGGCACCTGACGTTCCTCGAACTCGGCGCCGCCCGGGCCGCCGCGAACGGGGTGCCCGCAGAGCGGATCGTCACGACCTGGCCCATCGACCAGCTGCTGGACTGGAGCCGCGACCGCTCTGCGTGAGTCGACCGGCCTGACCGAGAGGACCCTGCATGACCACCTGGACCACTGAGGAACTCGACCGCATCGGCGGCGCCGAGGAGCTGCAGGTCGCCTCTCGCCGCACCGACGGCTCGCTCCGTCCGTTCGTCACCATCTGGGTCGTGCGTGTCGACGACGAGCTGTACGTGCGATCGGCCTACGGGCCGGGCAACCCGTGGTTCCGCCGGGCGCAGGCGAGCGGAACCGGTCGCATCCGTGCCGGCGGCGTCGAGCGCGATGTCGTGTTCGCCGAACCGCCCGCCGATGTGCATGCGGCGGTCGACGCCGCCTACCACGCGAAGTACGACCGGCACGGGCCGAAGATCGTCGGCACCGTCGTCGGCCCGCAGGTCGTGGCGACGACGCTCCGGCTGGATCCGGTTTAGGCCGGATCGGCGCCGGAGAGGTCCTCGACTGCGCTCGGACGTGTTCCGTCGAAGAGAACGCCGATTCCGTACGGGTCGGCCATTCCGAGACCCGACTCGGCGAATCGCAGCATCCAGCTTCCATCGGCCCAGATCACGGCCTCGGGCTCGTCGAACGGCGCCTCGGGCGCATCGAGCGTCGCGACTTCGGAGCGCCGCAAGCGGAACTCCGGTTCGCGCAGACGCTGTCGCAGATACCCTGCGGCGAGTTCGCTGAACTCGTCGAACCGGGCGACGACCGTCGCGGCGAGCTCGAGCACCGTCGGGTCCGGTGCGGCGGCCGGTTCGATGACGAGGCTCACCGGCCGGGAATCGCCGTGCTCGGAATCCGTGATCAACGTCCAACACGCGATCGAATCGTTCGAATCGACACGCGAGAACGCCGCCCCGTCGATCTCGACACGTTCTGGAAGTTCTGCCACGAATCGAGTCAACCACAACCCCTTCGCGGTCCCGTCACTCGGCGGCCGGCTGGCTCAGCGGTCGGCCTTCGGCGGCAGGTGCTTGCCGCGATGGATCTCGGTCAGGCTCGCGTGCCCGGGGGAGGCGGGGTCGTCGACGATCGGCTTGTCGGCCATGAACAGCCGGATGAGGTGGGCGAGTTCGCCCGAGTGGCTGAAGTTGATCGCGTGCGCCGCGCCCTCGATCCTGACCAGCAGCACGTGGTTGTCGGTCGCGGACGCGACCTCCTGCACGCGGGCGGGAGTCGGCATCAGCGGATCGCGGTCGCCGATCACGACGAGCGTCGGAATGTGGAGTTCGAGCAGTCGCTCGAGCGTCGGGTACTGCGTGAGCGACCGGAACATCTTGAACGTGCTGGGCACGCCGAAGCGGAGGTAGTCGGGCACGGCCACCTTCATCATGCGAGGGGGCTCGCGGCCTCCGTCGCGGGTGAGCTGGCCGACCGCGCGGCGAAGCGGCTGGTTGTAGAGCCCGCCCGCCGGCGAGACGAGCACGGCGCGATCGATGCGCTCGGGGTAGTGGTGCGCGAACTCGAGGATGACGGGGCATCCCATCGAGTTGCCGACGAGCGTGACCGTCTCGATGCCGCGATCGTCGAGGAACCGGGCCGCGGCGTGCGCGAGGTCGGGCACGTCGAGCGCGTCGGCGGCCTTGCCGCTGCGGCCGAAGCCGGGGAGGTCGGGCACGAGCGTGTGGAACTGGTCGGCGAGGCGTTCGGCGGTCGGCAGCAGGTACCGGCCCGAGAGGCCGAAGCCGTGCAGGTGCATCATCGCCGGGGCGTCGGGCGGCATGGGGGACTCGCGGTAGAACAGGTCGATGCCGTCGACCGTGGTCCATCGCTCGGCCAGACTCGATTCCGGCCGCCGGGGCGGCCGGTGCGCCGCGGTCTTCGTGCCCATACGACGATCATGCTCGCCGCTCGATTCCTCGTCAACGGATCAGCCGGGGTCGCTCGGCGCGCGCCGCCCGGCCGCGTTTCGGCGAGAAGACCGAGGCCTCCCGGCATCTGGAATGTTTACGTTGCCTTAACGCGCCATGTTTGCGTTGACATCGTGATGATCCCGCCCATAACCTGACCAAGTCAGGAGCCCGGGGGCCGCGTCCTCGCAAACACGGCGAGGTGCCGTCCAGGGCAGAACAGAGAGGTTCGCAGAATGCATCGTCGTACCCTACGGGTCGCGGTCGGACTCACGGCAGCAGCCCTCGCGATATCGGTCGCGAGTCCCGTGTAGTTCGCAGAATGCATCGTCGTACCCTACGGGTCGCGGTCGGACTCACGGCAGCAGCCCTCGCGATATCGGTCGCGAGTCCCGTGTACGCAGCAACACCGGAAGAGGATCCGATCCCCGTGGTCACGGGCCCGGAACTCGCGGCATCGTGGACGGGGCCGCTCAGCACCGTCGGCCGCTACATCGTCGACGCCGACGGCGACCGCTTCAAGCTCCAGTCGGCGAACTGGGACGGCGCGCAGGGCCATTGGAGCGGCAGCGGCGACAAGAACGACTCCGCCAACCACAACAGCGGCAACAGCTACGACATCCCGATGGGGCTCGACCGGGTGCCGATGGCGACCCTGATGAGCGACTTCCACGGGGTCGGCATCAACAGCGTCCGCCTGTCGTACTCGAACGAGATGCTCGGCATGACGGCTCCGGTGCCGGATGTCGCGGTGGCGGCGAACCCCGAGCTGAAGGGCAAGACGCCCCTGCAGGTCTTCGACGCGGTCGTCGAAGCGCTCACCGCCGACGGCTTCGCCGTGATCCTGAACAACCACACGACCACCTCGCACTGGTGCTGCGGCACCAATGACGGCAACGAGCGGTGGAACAGCAGCCAGACCACCGAGAAGTGGATCAGCGACTGGGTCATGCTCACGACCCGCTACAAGGACAACGCGCGCGTGGTCGGCATGGACCTGCGCAACGAGGTGCGGCGCGACATCCTGAACGACGCGAACTGGGGTTGGGGTGACGGCAACGACCTGTACCAGGCGCTTCAGCGGGCCGGGGTCGCCATCCAGCAGGCGAACCCCGACGTGCTCGTCATCATGGAGGGCATCAACTGGCAGGGCATCCCGACCGACCTGACCTCCCATGACCGGCCGCACCTGAAGCCGGTCGCGAACCTCTCGAACGCCCTCCCGTATCCGGACAAGCTTGTCTACGCGGCGCACATCTACGCCTACACCGGGCCGAAGCACACGGGTGCCACCGGACTCGGCGAGACGAATGACCCCCGCTACCGCGACCTGACCGCGAGCGAGCTCGCGGCCGAGGTGAACCGGGCTGCGGCATTCGTCAACACGGCGAACCAGCACTACACCGCACCGGTGTGGTTCAGCGAGTTCGGCATCGGCCACGCCAGCGACACCGGCGCCCTCGACAAGGCCTGGTGGGTGAACTTCACCGACATCCTGATCGCCAACGACAGCGACTTCGCCGCGTGGCCGCTCGTGGCGCAGGCGACGGACGACGGCACCTTCGTCGACGGCTACGCCCTCCTCGCCTACAAGGCCGACGGTACGAAGCTGAGCATCGCCGACGACTGGCGCTACCCGCAGTGGACGAAGCTCATCAACTCGACGGGCAAGACCGGCCCCGTGGCATCCTTGCCGCGCTGGAACATGCTTGGCAGCGGCAGCTTCGTCGACAGCCAGTCGTCGCTGCGCATGTTGCAGGCGGGCGACTGGTCGCCGGGCCAGTGGAAGGGCACCTGCCCCGACAGCCAGCGCCTTCAGGGCATCGCGCGGAGCACCAACCGGGCGCTCTGCACCGACGTCGGCGGCATCACCACCTCGAACCCGCGCGTGCAGAGCGGNCAGTCGTCGCTGCGCATGCTGCAGGCGGGGCGACTGGTCGCCGGGCCAGTGGAAGGGCACCTGCCCCGACAGCCAGCGCCTTCAGGGCATCGCGCGGAGCACCAACCGGGCGCTCTGCACCGACGTCGGCGGCATCACCACCTCGAACCCGCGCGTGCAGAGCGGGCAGGGCAACATCACGAACGACTGGGCCTCGGGCTACGACAAGCTGCAGTGCAACGCCGGCGAGGTCGCAGTCGGCTACAGCCTGGGCACCGGCGGCGGCACCAAGGCAGCGATGTGGAACCTCGTCTGCGCGACGAGCACCACGGCGCTGCCGGCGAACCAGGGCCGGCTGATCTGGTTCGACCAGGGTGACAACCGCCCGGCCGGCGGCGGCTCGACCGCGAGCGACTGGGCGCCCGGCAACTACAAGGGTCAGTGCGGCGACGGCGAGTACATCGCCGGCGTCGCGTACACCTACCGCTGGAACCACGGCGGCGTGCCCGACGCGCTGCTCTGCAAGCCGCTCAGCTGATCGGCGGNCCAGGGCCGGCTGATCTGGTTCGACCAGGGTGACACCCGCCCGGCCGGCGGCGGCTCGACCGCGAGCGACTGGGCGCCCGGCAACTACAAGGGTCAGTGCGGCGACGGCGAGTACATCGCCGGCGTCGCGTACACCTACCGCTGGAACCACGGCGGCGTGCCCGACGCGCTGCTCTGCAAGCCGCTCAGCTGATCGGCGGATGACGAAGGGGCCGGGTCGCTGTTGCGACCCGGCCCCTTCTGCTGCTTCCCGTCAGGCGAGCGGCGCGAGCCGCACCTCGTGCAGCACCGTGCCGCCGAGGTCGCGCATCGTGAGCACGAGCTCGTCGGAGCTCGCCGCGCCGTCGATCCACGCGGCCGCCTCGTCGGATGCCGTGTCGGCATCGGGTCCGCCGCTGATGAGCTGGGCGTAGGGGAACTCCTCCGTCGCCGGCAGCCACGTCTGGTAGTGCGTGTGACCCGACACGACGACCTGGGCGCCCCAGCCGACGAGCGCGTCGTGCCACGCGTCGCGGCTCCTCCGGCTGAACCAGTCGTAGCCCTCGGCGTCGTAGTCGACGACGGCCTCGTCGATCCAGCGCAGCGGGATGTGGCAGAAGACGACGCGGTACGGGGCATCGGCGAACTCCGGCCGGGCCGTGACCTCGCGCAGCCACTCGGCCTGCTCGGCACGGAGCGGATCGAACGCCACGCGGCCCTCGAAGGTCGGGTGGTCGTCGGGCTTGTCCTCGCCGGTGTGCAGCACGATGCACGCGACCGGCCCGATGCGGAACGCCGTGAACGGCCGCCCCTCCGGCGTGGCGACGAAGTCCTCGAGCTGGTACGCCCACGTGCCGCGAACGTCGTGGTTGCCCACGACGATCGCGAGGGGCCGGCCCGCGCTCACGTCGAGGCCGGCGGGGTTCAGCACCGTCGTGGGGAACTCCGCCGGGTCCGTCCAGTCGTTGCAGAGGTCGCCGTTCCAGACGAGCACGTCGACCTCGGGCGTGGCCTCGTGCAGCGCCCGCAGGGTGTCGTCGCGCTGATGGGTGTCGTTCCACACCGCGAAGCGAGCGGTGTCGGATGCCCCGTCGAGCGTGCGCACCGGCTTCCACTCGCTCTCGTGGCGCTCGGCGGGCCCCTCGACCGCCTCGGTGATCGAGCGCACCCGGAGCGACGTGCCGGCGGGCAGCCCGCTCGCCCGCACCCGCAGCACCCGGTCACCCTGCGCGACCATGCCGAACGCGTCACCCGTCACGGTGCCGCGCGCGCCGTCGGCCGTCTTCCACTCGAGCCACCCTCGGCTCAGCCGGCCCACGCCCCAGACGATCTCGAAGCCGTCGGCGCGCGGCGCCATCACGACCGGAGGGCTCGTCACGAGCGACGCGGTCATCGCGCTGCCCCGAGGTCGAGCACGAACCGGAACCGCAGGTCGTCGTCGAACCACATCGTGAAGTTCGTGCCCCAGACGTTGTTGTGCAGGTTCACGTGCATGCCGTCGTCCGGGTCGGGCACGGTGTTGTCGAACCGGTAGAGCGCGGGGCGGCCGACCGCGACGAGTGCCGCGTCGACGGGCCGCAGCGAGAAGGTCTGCGCCGCCGTGTGCGTCACCTCGGCGACCGCGTGCAGGCTGCGGTTGCCGTTCCGCACGACGGACTGCGGGTCGACGGGCGTGTCGAGCTTCGTGAGTCGCCAGTCGCCGGGCTCGACCCGCGGGCGGAACCCGAGCCAGCTCGCCTCGGGCAGGCGCGAGGCGTCCTTGCCACGGAGGTCGAGCGTGACCCCGATCGGCCCGGCCTCCGCGGGGAAGCGGTAGGCGAGTCGGATGTCCCGTGGCCCGCCCCAGGTCTCGCACGCGGCTTCGGGCAGCGCGAGGTTCAGCGCGACGACCGTGTCGGTGCCGTCGGTCGAGTGCTCGGCCGAGACGATGCTCGGTGCGAACGTCGTGGCGGGCAGGGTGTCGGCGATCGCGAGCCCGGGCTTGGCCTGGTCGGGCACGGCCCACATGGCGTTCTCGTCCATGTCGCGGCAGTACTCCTCCAGCCAGCGTGCCTCGTCGCGCTCGTCGAACGTCTCGTAACGGTAGGCGGCGAGCGGATGCTCCGGCCCCGCCCAGTCCGTTCCGTCGGCGTCGACGAGGGCGACGAGCGACCCGTCGGTGCCGAACCGCACCCGGTAGGCGCCGGCCGCCAGCTCGGCGTCGAGGTCGATCTCGGCGCCGGCCGGCGCCGCGTGGGCGTCGTCGCCGGGCCGTGTCGCGGCGATCGCGGCGTCGGCCTCGGCACGACGCTCGGGCGAGAGCGCCGCCAGCGCGCGATCGAGGTGGGCGCGCTGCTCGGCCCAGGAACGCTCGAACGCCGCGTAGGCGAGGCCCTGGGGGCTCGGGTGCTCGGTGTACGCCCAGGCGTAGACGTCGAACTCGTCGGCGTTCCGCATCGGGTCGACGACATCCGCGGCACGCGCGCGCTGGAAGTCGGCCTTCTCGTAGTTCACGTAGTCGGGCAGGTAGGTCTTCAGGTCCTCGCCCCACGTGTGCTCGGGCACGAGCAGCAGGCCGTCGCTGAACGCGTCGCACTCCTCGGTGCCCGGCACGAGCGCGCCTGCGGTGAGCCACTCGGTGCGCAGCCGGAGCAGCGCCCGCAGCCGGGCGGTCTGCACCGGGTCGCTCGCGACGCCGTGGATCCAGGAGTCGCCGATCTCCTGCTCGAGCACCGGCAGGCTCGCGCGAGCGGCGACCGCTTCGCGGCTGAAGGCGTCGAGCGTCGAGGCGATCACGCGAGCCCCTGGGTAGGCGGCCTGGAGCTCGGCGAACAGCGCCTCGACCTCCTCGACCGGCGGGGGTCCGAAGTTGTCGCCGGTGTGCGCGAGGTGGAGGGCGTCGGCGCCGCCGGGCACCACGGCCACGCCGAGCTCGGTGGCACCGTAGCTCTGTGCGTAGTTCACGACGACCTCGTTGCCGTCGGGCGCGCGCCAGACGAAGAACTCCGGCACGTCG
Organism: Agromyces sp. Root81; assembly: GCF_001429165.1. GTDB lineage: Bacteria > Actinomycetota > Actinomycetes > Actinomycetales > Microbacteriaceae > Agromyces. The sequence goes on along the minus strand of NZ_LMIR01000002.1, from coordinate 706,382 downwards.
GGCACAGCGGATGCCCCGTTGACGCCGAGGTGCAGGAAGTCGAGGCCGCCCCGGGCGAGGAAGGGCACGAGGCCGATCGTGTGGCCCGGGACATCCGTCATCTTCGCGGCCATCGTGCTGTGGCCGAAGCGGGCGTCGAGCTTCCGGCCGATCGCGATGCCGTGCTCGACGAGACCGGCGTCCATGAGCTCGGTGTGCGTCGTCATCGGCAGGCCATGCCAGGTCACGTGGCCGGCCCGGATCGCGCGTTCGAGCGCCGCGCGCTCCTCGGCGTCGCCGAGTCGGAGCGCCTCGTGGATCATCCAGGAGCCGGTGGTCCAGATGAAGCGGGCCTCGCCGCCGCGGCGTTCGAGCTCCTCCGCCAGCGCGATCGCCCGGGGGAGGTACTCGTGCACGTACCGGTCGGTGACGTTCGCGGCGGTGTCGGTGAAGCCGAGGTCGAGGTGCGTCTTGAAGACGACGTGGACGGTGGTGATCATGCGTGCATCCAAACTGCGGTGTCAGGGTCGAGGGTGCTGGTGGTGCTGGTGGTGCTGGTGGCTGCGCTCGAGAGCAGCACTTCGCCCGCGGGGAGCGGGGCCGGTTCACTGCCCATGTTGACGAGCACGGTCGTATTGCCGTTGCGGAAGGCGAGGACGTGCGTTGGGTATCCGGGCAGCCATTCGACGTGTCCTGCGCCGAGCGTACGCGAGCGGCGCAGTGCGACCGCGTCCTGGTAGAGGGTCAGCGTCGAATCGGCGACGTCCTGCTGGCGGTCGCGCGCCAGCCTGCCCCAGAGCTCGGGCTGCGGCAGCCATGACGCCTCCCCGGGGCCGAAGCCGTAGGAGGGCGCGTCGGCCTCCCAGGGCAGGGGCACGCGGCATCCGTCGCGGCCATACTGCTCGCCCTCGGTGCGGAAGAAGGTGGGATCCTGCCGCGCCTCGTCGGGGATTTCCGAGACCTCGGGCAGGCCGAGCTCTTCGCCCTGGTACAGGTACGCCGAGCCGGGCAGCGACAGCGTGAGGAGTGCGAGCGCACGTGCACGGGGGAGCGTGTCGTCATACGACGCGATGCCGGTCGAGTTCGGCCCGAGTCCGTTGGGGCGCTCCGACCTCGGGAGCGAGAGCCGGGTGGCCTGACGGACTGTGTCGTGATTGGAGGCGACCCAGGTCGACGGCGCGCCCACGGCCGAGAATGCGTCGAGCGTGTCGTCGATGATGCGCCGAAGGGTCGGTGCATCCCAGTCGTCGAAGAGGTCGTTGAAGGCCTGGTGCATCTCGTCGGGACGCACCCACTCGGCGCGACGGGTGAGCGGCTTGATCCACGATTCGGCGACGAGCACGCGATCGCCCTCGTACTCGTCGAGGAGCGCACGCCAGTCGCGGTAGATCTCGTGCACGCCGGGCTGGCCGGTGTACGGCGCGAGGTCCTCGTCGAGTTCTGGGTCGAGGTCGGGGAGCCCCTCCGCCTTCACGAGGCTGCTGGCGACGTCGACGCGGAACCCGTCGATGCCGCGGTCGAGCCAGAACCGCAGGATGCGCCGGAACTCCTCGCGCACTTCCTCGTTGGACCAGTCGAAGTCGGGCTGCGAGGTGTCGAAGAGGTGGAGGTACCACTGCCCCGGTGCGCCGTCGGCCTCGGTCGCCCGGGTCCAGGCGGGGCCGCCGAAATGCGACCGCCAGTTGTTCGGCGGTTCGGTGCCGTCGATGCCCCGGCCCTCACGGAACAGGTATCGGCCGCGCTCGATGCCGCCTGGTGCGGCGTCGAGCGCCGCCTGGAACCACGGATGCTGCGAACTGGAGTGGTTGGGCACGATGTCGGCGATCACGCGCATGTCTCGGGCGTGCGCCGCGAGCAGCAGCGCGTCGAAGTCGGCCAGGGTGCCGAAGAGCGGGTCGACGTCGCAGTAGTCGGCGACGTCGTAACCGCCGTCGCGCTGCGGGGACGTGTAGAAGGGGGACAGCCACACCGCGTCGACGCCGAGCTCCTGCAGTGCGTCGAGGCGCGAGGTGATGCCGGGCAGGTCGCCGATGCCGTCGCCGTCGCCGTCGGCGAACGAGCGCGGGTAGACCTGGTAGATGACGGCGGTGCGCCACCACTCCTTGTTCACGCGACCCTCGGCGCGTGCAGCGCGGGGATGCCCGGAATCCCGGGGTTGGACGGCGGTCGCTGGCAAGCGTGACTCCTTTGTGACATTCGGATTTCCCCGATTCTGTTTGCGCAAACATCATCCTCGCCTATACTGCGATGGGAACGCAAACATTCACGAAGGAGTGCGGACGCGAATGACGAAGACGTCGCCAACCCGAGGCGCGAGAGAAGGCCGCAGATGACCGTGGCGCATGTTCACCCCCAGCAGCCCGCCGGAGTCTCGACCGAGACGTACGCCACGGTCGCCGTGGGTCGCACCGCATCGTCCGGCGGCAATCGCCGCAAGCGCGTGCGCCGCAACTGGTCGGGCTGGTGGTTCGTCGGTCCGTTCATGCTCATCTTCGCGCTCGTCTTCCTCGCGCCCCTCGTGTACGCGATCTACCTGTCGCTCTTCCGCGAGACGCTCATCGGCGGCAACTCCTTCGTCGGGCTCGAGAACTACGGCATGGCGATGGTCGACCCGAAGTTCTGGGAGGCCATGCTCCGCGTCTCGATCTTCCTGCTCGTGCAGGTGCCGATCATGCTCGGGCTCGCGCTGTTCGCGGCCCTCGCGCTCGACAGCGCGCGGCTTCGCTGGGTGCCGTTCTACCGGCTCTCGATCTTCCTGCCCTACGCCGTGCCCGGCGTCGTCGCGGTGATGATCTGGGGCTACATGTACGGTTCGCAGTTCGGGCTCGTCGCCGATATCAACCGCTTCTTCGGTGCGGACCTCCCCTCGCCGCTCGCGGAGAACTTCATCCTGCTGTCGATCGGCAACATCGTCACGTGGGAGTTCGTCGGCTACAACATGCTCATCTTCTTCTCCGCGTTGAAAGCGGTGCCGCAGGAGCTGTACGAGGCCGCCGAGATCGACGGCGCCGGCACCTTCCGCACGATCTTCTCGATCAAGCTCCCCTCGATCCGCGGAGCCCTGATCATCGCCACGATCTTCTCCGTCATCGGCAGCTTCCAGCTCTTCAACGAGCCGTCGATCCTGCAGACCATCGCGCCGAACTCGATCACAACGTACTTCACACCCAACCTCTACGCCTTCAACCTGTCGTTCGCCGGCTCGCAGTTCAACTACGCTGCCGCGATCGCGATCGTCTCGGGAGTCATCACCATGGTGGTCGCCTACCTCGTCCAGCTCGGCGGCGAAAAGAAGGAAGCGAAGTGAGCGCCGTCGACACGGGAGCCCGATCCGGCCGCGCGCCGAGCCGGCTGGCGAGCGGCAAGGTCGCGCGCACGGAGTCCAAGCGGGCGAAGGCGGCGACGCCACGCCACAAGCGGGCCTCCATCACCCTCGGCATCCTCATGACGCTGATGCTGCTCTACTGCCTCGTGCCGCTGTGGTGGCTCGTCGTGAACTCCACGAAGACGATGGACTCGCTCTACAACTCCTTCGCCTTCTGGTTCAGCGGCGAGTTCTCCCTCTTCCAGAACATCGTCGACACGTTCACGTACCAGGACGGCATCTTCCTGCGCTGGCTCGGCAACACCCTGGTCTACGTGGTCATCGGTGCAGGCGGCGCCACACTCCTCGCGACGCTGGCCGGGTACGGTCTCGCGAAGTACAACTTCCCGGGGCGCAAATGGGTGTTCGCGATCATCCTCGGTGCGATGGCCATTCCGGCCTCGGCGCTCGCGGTGCCGCAGTTCCTGCTCTTCAGCGGGCTCGGGCTCACGAACACGCCGTTGTCGGTGATCATCCCGTCGATGGTGAGCGCATTCGGCCTCTACCTCGTGTGGGTGTACGCCGTCGAGGCGATCCCCGACGAACTTCTCGAGGCCGCGCGTCTCGACGGCGCCGGCGAGATCCGCATCTTCTTCGTCATCGCGCTGCGCCAGCTCGCGCCGGCATTGATCACGGTGCTGATGTTCACGGTCGTCGCGACCTGGAACAACTACTTCCTTCCCCTGATCATGCTGAGCGACCCCCAGTGGTACCCGCTCCCGGTCGGCCTCGCCCAGTGGTCGGCGCAGTCGAGCGCGATCGGTGGCCAGGCGATCCCGAACCTCGTGATCACGGGTTCGCTGCTCACCGTCATCCCGATCTCGGCGGCATTCCTCTACCTGCAGCGCTACTGGCAGTCGGGACTGACCGCCGGGAGCGTCAAGTAGTCCGGCTCGTCCGGCGTAACAACCCCCAACACCAAGCGAAGGGAATCACAGCAATGGAACGAAACACCACCCGCCGATGGGCGCGTCTCGGTGCCGTCCTCGGCACCGGTGCGCTGCTCGTCGGAGTGCTCGCAGGCTGCAGTGGCGCAGCCCCGGGCGCCGACAGCGGCTCGACCGACACCGACGCGGCGCTCAAGGAAGACGTCACGCTCACCTGGTGGACCTGGAGCGACACCACCCAGGAGCAGGCCGACGCGATCTCGAAGGCATACCCGAACGTCACGTTCGACGTCGTCAAGCTCGAGAACCCCGACGCCGTCGTCACGAAGCTCCAGAACGCCATCAAGGCGGGCAAGGGCGCTCCTGACATCGTTCCCGTCGAGTACCAGACGCTGCCGCAGCTGACCCTCGGCGACGCGCTCGCCGACCTCGCCCCCTACGGTCTCGACGAGTACGAGGACGCATTCACCGCGTCGACCTGGAACTCGGTCAACGTGCAGGACCAGCTCGTCGCAATGCCGTCGGACTCCGGCCCCATGGTCATGATCTACAACAAGGCCCTCTACGAGAAGGCGGGCATCACCGAGGCGCCCACCACGTGGGATGAGTTCGCCGTCGCTTCGGCCGCGATCCACGCCGCAGACCCCGAGGCCTACATCGCGAACAGCGGCGACGCGGGTTTCTTCACCAGCATGATCTGGGCATCGGGCGGCCAGCCCTTCAAGACCGATGGTGAGAACATCACGATCGACCTGCAGGACGAGGGCACCAAGAAGTTCTCGGACTTCTGGGGCGCACGCCTCGAGGCCGGCGAGCTCTCGGGCCTGTCGACCTGGTCGGACGAGTGGACCAAGGCGCTCACGCAGGACAAGCTCGGCACCCTGCTGATGGGCTCGTGGATGATCAGCGGCATGGACGACTACGGCCCCGCCGGCCGCTTCCAGGTCGCTCCGATGCCGACGTGGGACGGCGAGCCGGCTTCGGCCGAGAACGGCGGCAGCGGCCTCGCTGTCACCTCGCAGAGCGAGAACAAGGCTGCAGCTGCAGGCATCCTCAAGTACCTCGCCGATGGCGAAGGCCGCGCTCTGCTGAACCAGAACGGCTTCCCGTCGACCATCGCCGACCTCGAGAACCCCGAGTGGCTCGACCACCCGTACGAGTCGTACGGTGGCCAGCCCGCCAACCAGATCGGTGCGGCATCGTCCGCCTCGGTCATCCCCGGATGGCAGTACCTGCCCTACCAGGGCTACGCCAACAACGTGTTCTCCGACTCGGTCGGCAAGGCGCTCGGCTCCGGCGGCGACCTGAACGAGGCACTCGTCGAATGGCAGGACACCCTCGTCCAGTTCGGCAACGAGCAGGGCTTCACGGTCAACAAGTAGCACCACCACTCCGCGGGGCAGTCGCCGTCACGGCGGCTGCCCCGCGGTCCGTTTCTCGACCCAGGATCAGCGAATGCCCACCTTCTCCATCGGTGACACCGACTTCCTCATCGACGGCTCGCCGTACCGCGTGCTCTCCGGCGCGCTGCACTACTTCCGGGTGCACCCCGACCAGTGGAGCGACCGCATCCGCAAGGCCCGCCTCATGGGCCTCAACACCATCGAGACGTACGTGCCGTGGAACGAGCACTCCCCGACGCGCGGCGAGTTCCGCACCGCGGGCCAGCTCGACCTCGCGCGATTCCTCGACCTGGTCCACGCCGAGGGCATGCACGCGATCGTGCGCCCCGGCCCCTACATCTGCGCCGAGTGGCACGACGGTGGCCTGCCCTCCTGGCTCATCGCCGACGAGTCCATCGTGCTGCGATCGCACGACGCCGCCTACCTCGACGCCATCAGCGAGTACCTCGACGCCGTCTACGCCATCGTGCGGCCCCGCCAGATCCAGCTCGACGGCCCCGTGATCCTCGTGCAGATCGAGAACGAATACGGCGCGTACGGCGCCGACCAGGACTACCTCCGCCGGCTCACCGAGCTGACGCGAGAGCACGGCATCGAGGTGCCCCTGACCACCGTCGACCAGCCCCTCGAGCAGATGCTCGAGCGCGGCAGCCTCGACGAGCTGCATCGCACCGGATCATTCGGCTCGCGTGTGGGGGAGCGGCTCGCGACCCTGCGCAGCCACCAGCCGACCGGTCCGCTCATGTGCTCCGAGTTCTGGTGCGGATGGTTCGACAGCTGGGGCGAGATCCACCACACGACCTCGGCCGAGGACGCCGCACACGAGCTCGACGAGCTGCTCGCGGCCGGGGCATCCGTCAACGTCTACATGTTCCACGGCGGCACGAACTTCGCCTTCACCAACGGTGCGAACGACAAGGGCACCTACCGCGCGATCGCGACGTCGTACGACTACGACGCCCCGCTCGCCGAGGACGGCACGCCCACCGAGAAGTTCTGGCGCTTCCGCGAGGTCATCGCGAAGTACGCGCCCGTTCCCGACGAGGTGCCGGCGGAGCGAGCGGATGCCCCGGAGCTCGACGTGCTCCTCGATCGCAGCGCTTCGCTGTGGTCCATTCCGATCGTCGCGTCGCAGCGCTTCGACCACCTGCCGGTCGCGGCGGAGTTCGGGTCGACGCGGGGCTTCGCGTGCTACTCGACGCGTGTCGAGCACGGGGGCCTCCTCGCCTTCGGCGAGGTGCGCGACCGAGCGCAGGTGTACCTCGACGGGGCGCTGGTCGGCACGCTCGACCGCGAACTCCACGAGCGGATGCTGCCGCTGCCCGAAGACGCGATGGGTGAGCTCACGGTGCTCGTCGAGAACCTCGGCGGCGTGAACTACGGGCCCCGGCTCGGCGAGGCCAAGGGCCTCATCGCTCCCGCGACGCTCGATGGCGTGCCGCTCACCGAGTGGTCGGCCGGGGCGATCCTGCTCGACGACCTCGCGCCCGTTCGCGCGGTGCTCGAGGCCGCGCCGGTCGCCGAGCCTGCCGAGGGCGGGCCGCTGCCGCTGTCGGGCCCGGTGTTCGCCAGCGGGACGTTCACGCTCGACGAGCCCGCCGACCTGCAGCTGCGGCTGCCCGGCTGGACCAAGGGCGTCGTGTGGGTGAACGGCGTGAACCTCGGACGGTACTGGAGCCGCGGGCCGCAGCGCACGCTGTACGTGCCGGCGCCCGTCGTGCACGCCGGTGCGAACGAACTGCTGGTCTTCGAGACCGTCGGTGCGGCATCGGCGGTCGCCGGCTTCGTCGCACGCCCCGAACTCGGCCCGACCGAGGCGTGACCGTGCTCACGCGGCGTCGGCCGCGTCGGCGCCCCGCGCCGCCGCGGCCGGCGTCAGGCCGTCGGCGCGGGGCCTGTGCTGTCGCGCACGACGAGCCGCGTCGTGATGAGGATCTTCTGCTTCGTGTTGGGCTCGCCGTCGATGAGCGAGAGCAGCAGCGAGGTGGCGTGACGGCCGACCTGGTCGAAGTTCTGGTGCACGGTGGTGAGTGCCGGCCAGTAGACCTCGGCCTCTTCGGTGTCGTCGAAGCCGACCACGCTGACGTCGCCGGGTACGCTCCAGCCGCGTTCGTGGATCGCGTGCATCACGCCGAGGGCCATCTGGTCGTTGCTGGCGAACACCGCCGTCGGCCGGTCCTCGGCGGCGAAGAGCTCGCGGGCGAGCGCGAGGCCCGACGCGGCGCTCCAGTCGCCGACGAGCACGGGTCTCGCCGGGAGGCCTGCATCGGCCATCGTCTGCCGGAAGGCGTCGGCGCGGCGGCGCGACGAGAACGAGTCCGCGGGACCCGAGATGTGCACGATGTCGCGGTGCCCGAGATCGAGCAGGTGCTGCAGGGCGATCTTCGCGCCCTGCTCCTGGTCGGTGTCGACGATCGTGTAGGGCAGGTTCGCGTCGGAGTCGACGATCACGAGCGGGAGGCCGGCCGTGATGCCCAGCTCATCGAGCGAGCCGACCTCCGAGGACATCACGAGGATGATGCCGTCGACGGCCTGCTCCTCGAGGCGGCCGAAGGCGCCGGCGACGTCGAGCTGCGTCGGGTCGATGACCGGCAGCAGCGTGGTCGTGTAGCCCGCAGCCTCGGAGGCCTCGGCGACGGCGTTCAGCGTGCGCTCGTTGCCGAGCGTGGCGAGGTTGAAGGTGACGAAGCCGATGCTCCGGAACCGGCCCGACTTCAGGTTGCGCGCGGCGCTGTTGGGCCGGTACCCGAGGGCCTGCATCGAGGCCTGCACCCGCTCGCGCGTGGACTGGCGCACATTTGTCTGGCCGTTCGCGACGCGCGAGACGGTCTGCGCCGAGACACCGGCGTGCACGGCGACGTCGTTGATCGACGCACGCGCTCTCGGCTGCGATGCGGGCCCGGACAAACTGTTCGATGCGTACGTCATGGTGACGTAAACACTACTCCGAAGCCTCCCTTGAAAGGAATCTTGAAATGACCCACAATCCCGACTTCGGCCTGGCGATGCGCGCGGGCGGCGTCGCCCTCGTGATCGACCTCGGCGAGGGCGGCCTGCCCGCCGTCGTGCACTGGGGAGCCGACTGCGGAGCGCTCGACGAGTCGGGGTATGCCGCACTGCTCGAGACCGGGGTGCTCCCGGTCGCCCCGAGCGAGGTCGACGTTCCGGTGCGCATCTCGATCCTCCCCGAGCACGCGCGCGGCTGGATGGGTCGCCCCGGGCTCAGCGGGTCGAGGGCCGGTGCCGCGTGGTCGCCGCTCTGGCGCGTCACGGGTGCCACGCTCGACGGCACCGTGCTCGTGGGGGCATCCGCTCGCACCGTCGTGAACCACGGCGCAGGAACGCTCATCGTCACCGCGAGAGATGATGACGCGCAGCTCGCCGTCACCGTGACGGTCGAGCTCAGCGAGGCCGGCATCGTGCGCACGCGCGCCGAGCTGGAGAACCTCGGCGACGAGGCCTACCAGGTCGACGAGCTCCTGCTCTGCCTGCCGACGCCCGCCATTGCGAGCGAGGTGCTCGACTTCGCCGGCCGATGGGCGGGCGAGCGCGCACCCCAGCGTCGCGCGATGGCGATCGGCGCGCACCGTCGTGAGGGGCGTCGCGGTCGCACCGGACTCGACGCGGCGATGATCCTCTCCGTCGGCACGCCGGGCTTCGGCTTCGGCCACGGCGAGGTGTGGGGCGTGCACACCGCCTGGTCGGGCAACCACCTGCACCAGGTCGAGCGGGTGCTGAGCGGCGAGCAGCTGCTCGGCGGCGGCGAGCTCCTGCTGCCCGGCGAGGTGCGCCTCGCGCAGGGCGAGCGGTACGAGAGCCCTTGGGTCTACGGCATCTACGGCGCCGGACTCGACGACTCGGCCAAGCGGATGCATCGCCACCTCCGCGCCCGCCCGCAGCACCCCGGCTCGGTACGGCCGGTCACGCTCAACGTGTGGGAGGCGGTGTACTTCGACCACGACGTCGACACGCTCCTCGAGCTCGCCGATCGCGCCGCCGAGATCGGCATCGAACGCTTCGTGCTCGACGACGGATGGTTCGGCGGGCGACGCAACGACCGCGCAGGGCTCGGCGACTGGACGGTCTCGGGGGAGGTGTGGCCGAACGGGCTGCATCCGCTCGTCGACCGCGTGCGCGGCCTCGGCATGCAGTTCGGCCTCTGGTTCGAGCCCGAGATGGTGAACATCGACTCCGACCTCGCCCGGGCTCACCCCGAGTGGATCATGGCGACCGGCGACCGCCTGCCGGTGGAGTCCCGGCACCAGCAGGTGCTGAACCTCGGCATCCCCGAGGCCTACGCCCACGTCCGCGACGCGATGTGCGCGATCCTCGACGAGTACGACATCGCGTACATCAAGTGGGACCACAACCGCGACCTCGTCGACGCCGGCACACAGCCGTTCGGCCGCGCCGGTGTGCACGAGCAGACGCTCGCGTTCTACCGGCTCGTCGACGAGCTGAAGGCGCGCTACCCCGACCTCGAGATCGAGTCGTGCTCCTCGGGCGGCGGGCGGGTCGACCTCGGGGCCCTCGATCGCACCGATCGCATCTGGGTCTCCGACAACAACGACCCCATCGACCGCCAGCAGACCAACCGGTGGACGACCCAGCTGGTGCCGCCCGAGCTCATGGGCGCCCACATCGCCTCGGGTGCCTCGCACACGACGAACCGGCTCCACGCGCTCTCCTTCCGCGCCATCACGGCGCTGTTCGGGCACCTCGGCGTCGAGTGGGACCTGCGCCATGCGGGCGAGGCCGAACTCGCCGAGCTCGAGGGGTGGATCCGGCTGCACAAGGCGAACCGCGAGCTGCTCCACGGCGGCGAGCTCGTGCGACTCGACCACCCCGACGCCTCGCTCTCGGTCAACGGCGTCGTCGCAGCCGACGGCTCGGCCGGCCTGTTCGCGTACGTGTCCCTCGCACGGGCGTCGGTCGCGAGCCCCGGGCGCATCCGCCTGCCCGGCCTGCAGCCGACCGCGACGTACCGCGTCGAACCGGCGCTCGTCGACGGGCTGCCGCACGGGGCCGACACGGCGCCGTGGTGGGAGCTCGGGCCACTCGAACTCACGGGAGCGGCGCTCGCCTCGATCGGCGTCGTGATGCCGAGACTCCGCCCCGAGCAGGCGGTGCTGCTGCGAGCGGTACGGGTCGACGAGGGCGATCCGCACGGTCTCACCGAGTGAGCGCAGGCATCCTGCTCGCCGTTCTCGGTGCCGCGCTGCTGCACGGCACCTGGAACGCGATCGCGAAGGCGATCCCCGCCCGGCTCGTCTCCTCCGCGCTGATCGGGATGGTCTACCTGCTGGTGGGGGCGATCGGATGCATCGTCTTCCCGCTCCCGCCGCAGGAGGTCTGGCCGTACCTGCTGATCTCGGCCGCCGTGCAGACGCTCTACCTCGTGCTGCTCACGGCGGCGTACGCGAAGGGCGAGTTCGGCCGGACCTACCCGCTGACCCGCGGCATCGCCGTGCTCGGCATCACGCTGATCTCGACGACCTTCCTCGGCGAGTTCATGACGCCCGCCCAGATCGCCGGTGTCGCCGTCGTCGCCGTCGCGCTGTTCGCTCTGTCGTGGTCGCCGAAGGGCCGGGGAGGTCCTGCCGGAACGCTGATGGCCGTCGCGGTCGGCATCACGATCACCGCCTACTCGGTGATCGACGGCATCGGCGTGCGCCTCTCGGGGGAGCCGTTCGGCTATGCCTCGTGGCTGTTCCTGCTGCAGGGCATCTCGCTCCCGCTCGTGTGCTTCGCGCTCTCGCGCGACCGGAGGGAGATGCTCCGCGGGATGCGCCTCCACGCGCCGATGGGCCTGCTCGGCGGGGTCCTCTCGCTCGTGGCCTACACGATCGTCGTCTGGGCGCAGTCGCTCGCGCCGCTCGCTGTGGTGTCGGCGCTGCGCGAGACCGGGGTGCTCGTCGCCGGGGTGATCGGCTACTTCGTGTTCCGCGAGCCGTTCAGCAAGTGGCGGCTCACGGCGACCGTCTGCGCGGTGTCGGGGATCGTCGCCATCCGGCTCGGCGGGTGATGGCTAGGCTGACCGGATGACTCAGCGCCGCCGGTTCTCGACCGCCGCCGGCGTGATCGGGCCGGCCAGGCTCGTCGAGGGGGTGCTGTGCATCGCCGTGCTCGGCTACGCCTACGGCCTCCGCATCGCGGCCGATGACGGCAACCCGCTCGACTTCTTCGGGTACTTCACCAACCAGACGAGCCTGCTCACGAGCGTCGTGCTGATCGTCACCGGTATGCTCGCCGTGCTCGGACGACGCATTCCGGGATGGCTGTCCACGGTGCGCGGGATCGCGACCGCCTGCCTCGTCGTCGTCGCGGTCGTCTACAACGTGCTCGTCCCGGGAACGGGGACGGCGCCGCCCTGGGTGAGCGCCGTCCTCCACATCGTGTTCCCCCTCGCCGTCGGGCTCGACTGGCTGCTCGTCGGCGACCGCCCTGGCCTGCCCTGGCGGCGGCTCTGGCTCGTGCTCCCGTACCCGCTGCTCTGGGTGGCGGTCGTCCTCGTTCGGGGCGCCACCGACGGATGGGTGCCGTACGGCTTCCTCCTCCCCGAACGCGGAATCCTCTCGCTCGTCGCGCACGTCATGGGACTCCTCGCGGCGATGCTCGCAGCAGGCGCACTCGTGTGGGCGGCCAGCAGGCTGAACGTCATTCCGCTCGTCCTCGCCGCCGACCGCACCCCCGAGCGTGTCGGGTGAACCCGCGTCAGCTCGCCGACTCGAGCGTCGCCCAGGCGAGCTGGGCGAGTGCTGCGGCCTGATCGCCGAGCACCCCGTCGTCGAACACGACGCGCGGAGAGTGGTTCCACTCCACGGTCGACAGGTCGGTGCCGACGGGCGACGTCGACAGGGCCACGAAGGTTCCCGGCACCTCGTCGAGCACGAAGGAGAAGTCCTCCGAACCCATCATCGGAGTGGGCATCTCCATGACCCGCTGCGCGCCGAACTGGGCGCGGAGCTCGGCGAGCGTCGACGCGGCGCTCGCCGCGTCGTTGACCGTCACGGGGTACTGCACCACGAATTCGAGCTCCGCGGTGCAGCCGTGCGCCCCGGCGATACCGTTCACGAGCGTCGGAAGCTCCAGCTGGAGGCGTTCGAGCGAGGCCGCCGAGAGCGTCCGCACCGTCGCGGCGAGCGAGGCCGACTCGGGGATCACGTTGAGCGCGTCGCCGCCCTGGAGCTTGGTGACCGAGAGGATGACCGGGTCGAACGCGTCGAAGCGGCGGGTCACGAAGGTCTGCAGGGCGAGCACGAGCTCGGCGGCGACGGGCACGGGATCGATCGTCTGGTGCGGCTGCGAGCCGTGGCCGCCGCGGCCGTGCACAGTGATGTTCAACTGGTTCGATCCTGCGGCGATCGTGCCCGGGCGGGTGACGAACACGCCGCGCGGGCCGGGTGCCACGTGGATCGCGAACGCCGCGATCGGCTTCTCGCCCGTGGCTTCGAGCAGCCCCTCGTCGAGCATGATCTTCGCGCCGCCGTACCCCTCTTCGCCGGGCTGGAACATGAAGAGCACGTTGCCGGCGAGTTCCTCGCGGCGGGCGGCGAGGAGCTTCGCGGCGCCGACGAGGCCGGCGGTGTGCAGGTCGTGGCCGCAAGCGTGCATGGTGCCGTTCGTCGCGGCGTAGTCGAGCTCCGCCTTCTCGACGACGGGCAGCGCGTCCATGTCGCCGCGCAGCAGCACGGTCGGGCCGGGCCGGGCGCCGCGAAGCACGGCGACGATCGAGGTCAGGCGCTCGCCGAGGGTGATCTCGAGGCCGAGTCCGTCGAGGGCCTCGAGCACCTTCTGCTGCGTGGCCGGAAGCTCGAGTCCGAGCTCGGGCTCGGCATGCAGGCGGCGGCGGAGCGCCACCAGCTCGGGCAGGATCTCGGCGCCGTGGGCGATGAACGCGGCGGCGCTGCCCGAGGGGGCCTCCGATGCGTCGGACGCGGTGGTCTCTTCTTCTGCGAGGGTCACAGGGTCTCCTTCGTTTGCGACGCCGGCGTGGGGCATCCGTTCATTTGCCGCACTGCGGCATCGGGTGGGGTCAGACGGTGGCGGATGCCTCGGCGGCGGGTGCGTCGTCGGGGGCGGGGTGTGCGGCGGCGTCTCGACCGTCGGGCACCCGCAGGAACGCGAGTGCCACGAGCGCTCCGACGAAGGCGAGGCCGCAGAGCACCCAGACGGTGACGTAGCCGCCGATCTCGGCGAACTCGCCGCTCGGTGCCACCCAGAGGGCGAGCACGAGGCCGAACACCGCGCCGGCGGCGGCCCCGCCGAGCGTGCGCAGCGAGTTGTAGACACCGGCGGCGATGCCGGTCTGGTCGCTCGGCGCGAGCTCGGCGAGGAGGGCGGGCAGCGCGCCGAGGAGCAGGCCCAGGCCGATGCCCATGACGGCGGAGGCGATCCAGACCTCGGTGAGCGTGCTGTGGAACGCGGCGAGGATGAAGTTGCCCGCGCCGGCGAGCACGGCGCCGATGAGCAGCACGGCCCGGATGCCGATGCGCTTGGCGATGTACGCGAACGTCGCGGCCCCGACGGTCGCCAGCAGGGTGATGACGGCGATGACCGCGGAGATCAGGCCGGGAGTGGCCGCGAAGCCGTAGCCGGTGATGTCGGGGTCCGATGCGAGGAACGTCGTCATCGGCGCCTGCATGCCGAACATCACCATGCCGAAGAGGAACGCGGTGAGGTAGATCGGGCCGAGTGCGCGTGAGGCCACGAGTCGCACATCGACCGCGGGGGCGGGCGTGCGGCGCTCCCAGATCACCCAGGCGATGAAGACGACGACGGCGAGGCCGAGCGCGCCGATCGTGACGGGCGAGGCGAAGCCCTCGGTCGACGCGAGTCGCAGCCCGCCGAGGAGCGCGACCATCGCGACCGCGAGGCCGACGAATCCGAGCACGTCGATGTGCGGGTTGGCCCGGGTCGTCGACTCCGGCACCTTGAAGAACACGGCGTAGACGCTGACCAGCACGAATACGCAGGGCACGAGGAGCGTGACGGTCAGCGAGGGCGAGACGGCGCTCACGACGCCCGAGGCGACGGTGCCGAGGATCGCGCCGACGGTGAGGAACGAGACGAGCATGCCGATCGCCTTGCGTGCGCTGTCGCCACTGATGCGGTTGTGCACGAGCGCGATCTCGAGCGGGAGCCACACGGCGAGCGGGCCGATGAGCACGCGAGCGATGAGCACGATCGTGAAGTTCGGCACGAGTGCGGTGACGAGCGTGCCGATGAGCACGGCGACCACGGCGATGCGGAGGATGCGTCGGTGGCCGAAGATGTCGCCGAGCTTCGAGAGCAACGGCACGAACACCGCCGCTGCGAGCGTCTGCACGGTGAGGAACCACGTGATGTCGGCGTCGGTGACCGAGAGGTGGTCGGCGATCGCGGCGAGCAGCGGTGCGTAGTAGCCCTGTACGAAGCCGCTCGCGAGCTCGCAGAAGATGAGGAACCCGACGATGGCGCGCACCGAGGTGCGGCCCGCGGGGACGGCGGAGGTGGGGGAGTCGGTCATCGTCGGCCTTCTGTCGGTGGGGGAGCGGTGCCACGGCGTGCCGCGACATCCGGAACTCAGATGGGGTCGCCGCGGCGGGGAGGCGAGGCGAGGACGGCCGCGATCATGGCGCGGTACTGCTCGGGCGTGATCGAGACGCCCTTGATCGATTGCCGGAACAGGGTAAGCCCGGCGAACGTGTCGAGGATGAGGTCGGCGTCGACGTCGGCGGGCAGCTCGCCGCGGGCGGCACCGCGGAGGATGAGCTCGATGCCCTGGTCGCGCCGGTGCGTGAAGAAGCGTTCCCAGATGATGGGGAACACCTCGGGCTCGAACGCGACGCGCCAGCCGTTGTTGCCGACTGGGGTCTCGCCGTTCGAGGCGCGCACCTGGTTGGCCTGGTTCTGGAGCACGTGCTCGAGGAGGTCGTCGGCGACGTTGCCGTGGTCGGGCATCTCGCCGATCTCGCCGTGGCTGCGCAGCGCTTCGGCAGCGAGCTCGGCCTTGTCGGCGAATCGGCGGTACACGGCGTTCTTGCCGCAGCCGGCGAGCTTGGCCACGTGCTCGATGCGGAGGCCGGGATAACCGTGCTCCGCGAGCAGCTCGATCGTGGCGTCGAGGATGCGTCGGGTCAGTTCGACGTCGGTCGGACGTCCGAGTGCTTCTCCGGTGCTGCGAGCCATGCCGCCACATTACGGCACGTTCCGTTTCGTTAATGTCACGAACTGGTTTCGGTCGGTCGATCGCTGTGGTCGGACGAGGTCCGGGTCGGGCCGAAGGGCGGCGACCGAAATGCAGAAAGCCCCCGGCGAACCGGGGGCTTTCGACGATGGCTCCGACGGGCGTCGATCCCGTGACCTCATCGCGCTGGAGTGCCTGCAGGCTCGGGGATCAGTCGAGCAGCGTGAGCGCACGTGCTCGCATCCGATCGAGTGCACCGTGGAAGAGCGAGATGTCATCGAGGGCGCGAGCGAGCACGAGCGCTCCCTGAATGCCCGACACCATGTCCGTCGCCGCATCATCGGCCTCGCGCCCGGCGCCGCCGTCGTGAAGCGCCGTGCGAAGTGCGTCGATCCACGCTGCGAAATACTGCTGGATGGGTTCGCCGAAGCGGGTACGTTCCTGTCCGAGCGCGAAGGCTCCGAACAGGCACACCAGCTGTCGAGACGTGAAGTACGCCTCGACGGCATCGAACATGGCCGTGATCCTCGCCGACGCGGTGCCTTCGTGCAGCAAGGGCTCGTACACCTCTGCCTGGAACCAGGCGCCGACCTCGTCGAGCACGGCGGTCGCCATGTCCTCTTTCCCCCCGGGGAAGAAGTTGTAGAGACTTCCCTTGCCGAGGCCGGTCTGTTCGGTGATCGCGCTGATGCTCGCGCCTTCGTACCCGAACCGGCGGAACGCGGTCGCGACCGCGAGCACGGCATCGGACCGCTCGGTGACGGTGCGCAACTCAGAGTCCGAGTTCGGTGAGGCTCGGGTGGTCGGCCGGGCGAGGAGCCGACTGATCCCAGAAGAACTGGCGGTCGGCGTTATCGATCTCGACGTCGTTGATGCTCGCGTGGCGCTC
The DNA here is from genome assembly GCF_001429165.1 of Agromyces sp. Root81. Classification (GTDB taxonomy): domain Bacteria; phylum Actinomycetota; class Actinomycetes; order Actinomycetales; family Microbacteriaceae; genus Agromyces. Next base: position 689,692 of record NZ_LMIR01000002.1, on the reverse strand, counting down.
CGACATGAGGCCGTCGGCGTCGAAGCGCCAGTTCTCGTTGCCGTAGGACCGGTACCACTGTCCGGACTCCGATCGCCATTCGTAGGCGAAGCGAACCGCGATCGTCTCATCGCTGTGCGCCCAGATCTCCTTGATCAGGCGGTACTCGTGCTCGCGCTCCCACTTCGCGCCGAGGAATTCGACGATCGCGGGCCGGCCCGTGACGAAGGTCGAGCGGTTCCGCCAGCGGCTGTCGGCGGTGTACGCCATCGACACGCGCTCGGGGTCGCGGGTGTTCCAGGCATCCTCGGCCATGCGGACTTTCGTCACCGCGCTCTCGTCGGTGAACGGGGGGACTGGGGGCTTGCTCATCGGAATCTCCTTTGTGCGGAACGGGCGATTGTACCGTTCGTTACATCATGTACCGATAGGTACAAAGTGTCAAGACCTGAAATGCAGAAAGCCCCCGGCGAACCGGGGGCTTTCGATGGTGGCTCCGGCGGGCGTCGATCCCGTGACCTCACGATTTTCAGTGAGCCAGGGGCGTTTTCGCTCAATTCTCATGGTGATGAGATCGTGCTGATCAGGCATTCTTTTGAATGGTCTCAGTTGGTTTCAGTTCGTTTTCGCGCGATTAATGGCACATTAATGGCACAAGAGCGAGCCGAGAGCGTGCCCCTTCCCGGGCTTGAACGAGGCAGGACACTCACAGCGTTGGCGTGCCTGTCCTACGCGTCGTCGTGGATGTCGTATCGATGGAGATACCACTCGCCGTCGGCATTGGCGCGGTAGTCTCCGACGCGCTCCCCTCTCTGCCAGACGTAATGGCGTCGAGCGAGCTCGTCCGCTTGTCGTCGCTGGAGTCCAGGGAGGGCCCACTCGAGATCGGTCATGCTCGGGGTCATTCGCTTGCGGTGCGTCTCGAGCGTCGAGAGGTGGATTTCCTCAACCCAGGTCAGTGCCAGCAAAGGCGAGTAGTCCAGGTCATCCGGGACGAGGTCGAGGCTGAGTTGTCGAAGCTCTCGAAGTCCCGTGAGGAAGTCGAGGGAGTGCACCTCCTGCCGCTTCTCCGAGCCTCCGCCGAGTTTCAATTGGCGAAGCACGGTGAGGTCGCCCACTGCAGAGTAGTCGTGGACGCGCCACGCTCCGCCGATCTCTAGTGCTTCGAGGGTCGTTAGGGCTCGAAGCGGCTCAAGCGTCGTAACTGAGGTTGCAGAGTCCAGCTCGAGCTCCACAAGGTGGCTCATGCCCGACAGTGCCGTGAGGTCGTCGAAGACTCCCCACTGCACCGCGAGGCGCCGCAGTTGAGTCTGAGATGCGAGCGAGTCGAAGAGTCGCTTGGGCATCCGCATCGGGAACGTCACGTCCCAGATGCCGGTTGGTCCTGCCTCGAAGAAACGACACCAGTCGTCGATGAGCTTTGCTTGCTCGCGGGCGGTGAGCCCTGGCAACTGCGACGCCCGAATGGCGACCGTGGTCTGTCCGCGGTACTCCGCTGGTCGCTCCAGCTCGACCGCGCCCGGGCGAAAGACGCTCACATCGCACCGTCGCCGGTACGCATCGGAGCGCTGATCGTGTCGACGACGTCGCTTGGGGTGGCGAATCGCTTCGCCTCTGTCATGACCTCAACTCTCCTTCTTCGTCGGTTGGGATGCCAGCGCGAGTGAGGCCCAACCTGCCGCGCGCAGTTGCTCCGCGAGCTGATCGTGGGCGCTCGCCGCGCCTGACGACGCGATCTCGGCAGTGTGCCCGCTCGTGGTGTCGATCTTCGGGAGGCTATCAAGATACTGCGCTGCGACGAGACCGCCGAGGGAGGGGATCGAAGCGATCTGCTTCGCGACGTTCTCTTGATCGAGCCCGGCGACTCGCATGAGTTCTTCGAGTAGTGCGTCACCGTCGCCTTTGCGGTGGCCGTTGCGCTCAGCGAGTGGGCTCAGGAGTTCGGTGAGCCGGTCCACGTCGAGGAGAGACTGCCTGGCCGCGTCGCGCAGCGCGTTACCGACGATGCTGAAGTCGTGGCGATCCTCGACCAGGTCGGCGATCGTGCGTTCCCGAGTCGTGACGGGTAGGCCTTCCCGCACGGTGACGTCCTGATCGGGCAGCACTCGGGTTCGGTATCGGACGTCCGCTCGCTGGGTTTGCTTGCGAGTAGGCGTTGTGAACTCGCTCTTCATCGCCCGCAGATCACCGATGCCGTGGAGTCGAGCCGCCGATTCGCCGGAGACGACGGCGCTCCCCGGGCGATCGCCGAGGCGCTCGTAGGCGAGCTTCGCCGGATCGGTTGCCAGCCACGAGGCGCGCAGCTCTTCGTGCCGCCCGCCCGGTGCGCCGGCATCCTTATAGACGCCGTGCGAGAGTCGGACCAGATCCCCGGACTCAGCCAGCCGCGTGAGGTTCATGTGGCTGACGCCGCGCGCGCTGGCCTGTGCTGAGGTGACCATGCCCCACTGAGACTCGGTCACCTCCGCCAGCACTCGCAGCGCTTCACGCAATTTCATGCTTGGATTCTAACGCTTAAGGCGTGAGTTTCCAAGCGATCAACGCGGTGATGCAAGCTGCGGAACGTGTTGAGTGCCGAGGCCTTCGAGGACCATGGTGCGGGGCGCACTGAGGGTAGGCCGATCCCCAAACGCAGATCCCTTGTTGCGGTTGGCGTCCCCCTGCGGGCATCTTCATCGGGCGGGGTGAACGGACACCACTTCTCCAAGCTTCCATGCGTGAGCTCGAAAGGCCAGCGGCCATCTGCCGCCCGACCCTCTAATGTTTAGCCTTCAAGAAGATCGATGACGTCTCGAAGGTGCGGCGTGACGATCGTGCCGAAGCGCTGCGGCACCTTCGCAGCGTTGAGCATCGCGGACCAGGATCGCTCGGTGACGACGACATCGCAGTACGGCACCGCAATGGCGAGCGCAGCGACATCATTAAGGTCGTTACCGTGCCAAATCTTCTGCGGGTTGGCCTGCCGCTGACGACGGAGCATCATCTCGACCCATCGCGAAGGCATACGCTCGATAAGCTTCGTCATCCTCCCGCGGTCAAAGATGTCGTCGTCGAGTGAAACACCCAACTCCTGCGCCGCTGCAAGCAGCGGATCAATGATGTCGGCGAAAGCGGTACCCAGCATCACATCGTCGAGTCTCCGGCGCCCCAGTTTGCTGATTTCCTTCGCGACGTAGTTCTGGCCGCTCACGAAGCGGTCATCCGTGAGACGCTTGAAGTCGCTCAGGACGAGCCTCATCTCGTGGGGCACCCCTTCGGGCGTAATTGACGCGAGAATCAACTCTTCGAACTCGGGCTCAACGAGCTTTTCAAGGTCGCGGCGCAATGGCTCCGCAAGCTGCCGACCTTCGTACTCCAGGGGTGCCGTGTATCGAAGGCTTGGGGATGCCATTGCGTGAGCAACGCCGCGTCCGAACAGCTCGAGCGGCGCGACGTTGATTGATAGGTCAAGGACCTCGATCAGGGCCCGTCGGATCTCCCACGGCACGATTACGTGGGGTGGGGCAATCCGCAGGGTCCCGGAGAGCCTCGTCATCGCCGCAGAGAGTTCCTTTCGTCGCCTCGGCTCCCGCTGCTTGCCCGTCTCGAAGTAGTGCGCGGAGCTCAAGGGGAATCGTGCCTGTCCGTCCGCCGCGGCGCGCTTGAATACCTCAAGCGCCTCCACAAACGGGGCACCGAGAGCGTGGCCAGTCTCAGCGCGGGCAAGGTCGATCCACTTCATCTGATCTAGGTAGACCGTAAGCACGACACTCAGTCTGCATCTCGTCGTCCATCGGGCGGCGTCAGCATTTCGGCGTGGGCGTAGGTGCCCGTAGCGTGGGCGTAGGTGCCCGTAGATCGACCAGCCATGTGTGTTCGCGTGAACCGGTTTGCGGACCTCAGATGTAAACTCGATTCACCGGGGGAGCGCATCGGCGCTCCTGCTCAATCGAGCGCTGTAGCGCTCGGAGGGAGAATCCAATGAGCACGCCTGTTCTGTTCGTTTCAGTTCGGCAGACTTTCGATCCCAGGATGCGCCTCGACCAGCTCGAGCCGTGGGTTGCGCGAGCCTGGGCGATTAGCGTGGCGAAGGCGGCTTCCGCGGATCGTGTAGTTGCGCTCGTTGAAGGTCGCGCCATCGCGGCGTGGGAGCTGCGCGGCGCCTACCCTGCGTCGGAGACCTACACGGTCGCGACCGGCGATTCACGACCGCGAGTTGCGCTTGCGCTTGGGTCGCCCCTCCCCGTACTTCCGGAGTACGACCAGGCTCTCAACATGCGACGTGGAGTAGCGGTTGTAGAAGTCGACGTGCCGCTCCTCCCCGATGAGCGTAGTTGGGCCGGGATCACGGATCCGGTCGGCTAGCTCATCTGATCGATCGCCGCGTCGTGACGCGGTTTCCGCGGAACGCACAGCCAGCGCTCGCGGAACCCCCGGCTTCGTTCGCTGGCGCACCGGTTTGCGAGCGTGGCGGCGCACCCCCGCGCGGGGACCCTGACAATCATTTGGGGTTCACGAGCATCACTAGTCCGACCGGCAAGATGCCGATCGTGAAAGCGATGGCCATGGCACCACGGATAGCGCGGCTGATGATTCCTGCCCATCGGACCCGGGCTGACGGTGGGAGCTACGACGGGGTAACGTTCCGTGGCGGGCTGGACCGGCCCGCCACAGGGGGCGGCAGTCAGTCTTCGGGAAGCAAGTAGCCCTTCTCTCGCGCTGCCGTCACGAGCGGGTCGAGCTCTTCCGAGGAGAGGGACGCACCGAGGCTCTCAACTAGCTCATGAAGCTGGTACGCGAGCATCATGTTGTTAGGTTCAGTGTTCGCGACCCGCTCCGCCAAGAACGCAACGAGCGCCGATCCGTGCGCGTTGAGCGCCTCGGTGGGGATGTCGATGCTTGGGTTGTCCGGGTCCAACCCTGGCGCGCGACCGCGGAACGTGGCGATCCCCTCTGGAATGCGTGCTCCGAGAAGGGGAACGACGTCGGCCCACGCAGCCAGCTCTGCAGCGTCGGGGTCCCGGGGGACACCGTTCAAGCGATCTTCCAAGTGACCTCGCAACCACGTCACCCAGGCGGTCTCTCCGTCGTCGGCACCGGAAGCCAGCTCCTGGGCGACCTCCTCCGCGAAGCGGGGCGCGTGCACGCCGCCCTGAGCGGTGACGCTAGTGAGACGCAGTTCTCTGCGCTCAGCCGCTGAGATACCTGCGTATACGGCGATGGACGCGGCCAGCGAGAGGAATCGCCGGATCAGCGCTTCATCGTCAAGGTCGGACAGCCGGTCCCACATGCTCAATAGGGCGGCGAACATCCCGTTCTGCAGCATCCGCTCGTTGATGCGCGCCCCGTAGAGATATGCCTTCCAGACTCCCACCATGGTGGATGAGTCGGTGAACAGCGGGATCACGCTGTCGGTCGTGAATGCTTCGTCGGCGGCGAATAGGAAGAAGAGTTCGCGGGCTATGGCGGGAGCGGTCGCTGCCGCCAGGTTCGAGAGTGCGAGCAATTTCCGCAGTGCCGCAGCTTCGTCGCCATTCAGCCCACCCCAGCCGTCGCGGTCGCTGCGCCAGCGTCGGTCGATCTCTGTCAGCCAATACGTCGCGAGTTCGCCAGGCCAGGAGTTCAGAGCGAGCATCGGCCCGTCGTATCCGGTGGGAAACACGTTCTCGCCGTTCTCGTTCTTCGCGAGAAGTCCCTGTGCAAGGACTCGCAAGCTGTCGGCGGAGGCGGATGCACCAGAGTCGACGATCTGGCGGATCTGGCCGAGCAGGAATTGCGCCACCGGCCGGGGAGAGCCGACGAGCAGCGCGTCCTGGGACAGCGCCTCGATGACTCTGAGCCTCATCGCCTCATCTATGACAGCCTCGGCCCAGCCCGACACAATCGCGTTCCGAATCTGTCCCTGCTTCTCTTCGTCGAGAGTGTTCAGCGCTTCCAGGAGATCGAGACCGGATGCAGGGTCTTCGCGGGCAGCGCGGCCGAACAGATCGAGGGCATCGTCCCAGGTGGGCTCGTTGAAGTTGCGCTCGGAATAGTCGCGAGCCAGCACTGAACTCAGAGCAGCGTCAGCCCCGTCCGACATGACCATCCCTACGAAGTCGTCAGGTTCCATGGGAAGCACCCCGCCCCAGGTGCCGGTGCTGACCGTGAAATCTTGGTCGGGCGCTTCTCGTTCCGCGAAGTTGGGGTACTCGGCCCGGACCGCAGCGAGTTCGGCTGCCGCTTCAGCCCATTCCGGTGCCGCGCGAGTGATCCAGACCAAGACGTTGAACTTGCTGTAGGCGATATGCCGCTCCACCTCATCGACGCCCGCGGGGAACTGCGGGCCTCGCCGCACTGCCTCGAGAAGCGCCGCACGCGGTGCGGCGCTTGCCTCAGCAACCGTATCGGCGAGAATCCGGAACACTTCATGCTTCACCCCACCCAGAAAGATGGTCTCTCGGTCCGTCACCCAGGCGACCTTGTCATCCGCGGAACGGTTAGTGTCTTCGGCAATGAGATGAAGTGCCAGTCTGCGGAACAGGACGCGGTCAAACAGCCACCACCGGTCTGGCAGATCGGGTGTGTCGTGAAGCAGGCGCTCTCCGACGATGCGGAGGCCGTCAATCATGGAGTCGACGTGGTGGATGCGATGCCGCGGCTGGTCCTCGATCCGACTTCTGCTGAAGCGGAAGCTGGCGTGTTCAGTCGCGCCATTGTATGCGGCGATAAGGTCGTAGGCGCTATGGAGCGCCTCTTCGAAGAAGCTGAGGGTTCGAGGGTCGCCAGAGTCCGCAGATGTCGCGTGCTCGGTCACAATCTTGTGCAGGTCTCGCGGCTTCACGGGCCATCCGAGGTCGGCGCTCGGCGGATAGTTGCTGTCGTTGTCCGGGAGCCATCCCTGCTCCAGCACGAGGTAGGGGCGCAGCACGGACCGGACGACGGCACGAGTGTTCGACATTCCGTCTCGCGCGAAGCGGAGCGCGTCACCCGGATCGCCGGGGGCGGTACGTCCTTCGATGGAGGTCATCAAGAGCACTCGCCATCGTGAGCCGCGGTCGGGATCGATGCGGAAGAGCGCTTCCGTCGCGAGCGCGACGGAGAAGAGCAGACCGTTGGAGAATCGTCGTCCGAGGCGCTGCACCGTGCGAAGAGCGAGATCGCTCGTCTTAGGGTTCTCGATGAAGGTGGAGTACCACTGCGCGAGGACGCTGCTCGGAGGGGAGGCGGGGCCTGCTTGGAAGAGAGTCTTGAAGACGTCGGTACCCTCGAGCCATAGCAGCCAGCGATGCTCGGTCGTACTCGAGGCGAAGCGACGAGCCCCGTCCTCGGTCTCGATCTGGGAGATGAGGTAGTCGCGCTCGGGCAGCGGGAGGGTCGTCGAGTCGCCGTTGATGATCTCCCGGACCCGAGCATCGTGCTCGAGCGCTCCCATTCTGGCGCGGTGCGCCCAGGTGGTCAGAGCGTCTTCGAGATTGCCGTGGTCATGTTCACCGCGGAGCGTATACGGGATGGCAGTGATTTCGAGATGTTCCCACTTCGGATCGTCCCCGTCATCGGTGAAGGCGTACCGGCGGGTGTTCGACGGGAGCCCGAGCGCGAGGTACCGCATGATGGTGTCCTCGTGGCTGTACCCGACGAACACCACCGTGCGCTTATCGAACATCGGCAACAGGAACCGCGTAGCCCATGCCTCCGTGATGTAGGCGCGGCCGAAGTCGCGATCCGTGACAATCAGCTCATCGGGCGGGCGACGCACGGACCCATGCAAGTACACGAGCCCGGCATAGTCGGAACCGATGGGCAGTGCGGGGCTGTGCCAGACATCGGCGGGGCTCACACCAACGGCGGCGGCGGCACTTTCGAGGTGCAGGTCGAAGTTCGTGGTGACGACACGGAACTTCCCACTCGTCGCCGCGAGCTCCGCGATGGCAGCGTGGGTGGGATTGAACTCCGGAGTTCCGCTCCCTATTTCGTCGCGCACGTGGCGTCGGGTGTCGAAGCCCTCGGGAAGCGAACCGAGGAAGAAGTCGAGCCCGCCCTCATTCGAGAACGGCACCCCCGCTTTCTCAGCCATGGCCTTCGCGAGGCCCTCGAACGAGGGCAGGTTCGACGGCGGTCCCATCGACGCTCCGGCGCCGACAAAGAAGACCAAGTCGCCATCGGCATGCGCGTCGACAACCGGCTGCGGGATCTCAACATCCCCCGTGATCCACACTGAAAGCCCCCTCAAGATGCTGGCTCGCTCAACACTCTCCGCGAGGCGTCTGCGCCGCGGTGAAGTCGGCCACTGCAGCGCCGAGCTCAATCGTAGCCACCAGCCCACGACGCCCCGACCCTCCGCCGCCGCGCGCCGACCCAAACGTCGTGAGCGCCAGTCGACGGCGCTCGAAAAGTAGGCCATTGCGACGTATAGATCGTGCCCGACGATGTGGGCGTCCAGAGGGTGCCTTTCGGCGGCTGGGCCAATCAGCGGTCATCCGAAGCACAGCCGGTCCCGGCCCACGCGTCCTCTGAGCCGCCACAGACGCCCACTTCTGCTCGCGACCACCGCCGACATTGGGAAATGCACCTCGCGGGGCGTCCAATATGTGCGAGCGCCACCGCCCCCCCTATCGCGCAATGCCCGTATGTGGATCCTCAAACGGACGGTCGCCTGCGTGCGATCGACTTGACCGTCGCACCATTGTTTGTCGCTAGGTTCGTTGCATGGCCCTCGGTGATCGGCGCCGCTACAAGGCGGTTGCAACGACGTTCCACAGTTTGCTTCCGCGAGTCGACGCGCGCATTGATTCGCTCACGGGCGATGGATTCCCTCGCGAGGCGGTTGCGCTGACGATAGAAGACGATGCCTGGCAGCAACTGATCTGGCTCGAGAGCGGCTCCTGGCGATCTGCTCAGGTGCGAAACATGGGCCTGATCCAGCCCGAGTGGCATCGTGGGCCAGTCCACTCTGGCCCGCCGAAGACTGAATTGCCAGCCCGATGGGCGATGGGTCTGATCTACACGGCGTTGCTCGATGAACTCAAACACGATGACATCCTGGGCGGCGCACCGTGGGAGATGGAGAGCCGTGCAGTCAACCAACGACTCGCTGACGAGCTTCGCACGCTGCTGCTCACGTAACTGCTGAGAAGCGTTGGCCGTAACTGCAGCTGCCAGCAACGACCGATCCTCAAACGGACAGCGCCGCTAGGTCAGAACGAGTGCGGCGATCGTCGCGGCCCACGGGTAATCATCGATCGCTTCGTCAAATGTAGGAGCCATCAGCCGCTCGGCGAGAAGGTCCTTTGTTCGTATGTCGAAGAGGTGCACTGCCCGGCGATCGTTCGCGGGATTGATCACGAAATCGAGGCGAACCGGATACCCCTTGATCGTCCCGAAGACCGACGTACCGAAGGGGCCGACAGGCATTTCGCTGGCGGATACGAACTCGACGCCGTTGTTGGCCAAGTGCTGGTTCACCAATTCGACTAGCGCGGCCGTGTTCACCTGTTGCAGCTCCATGCGACCACCGTATGGCACGATCCCCAAACGGACGCAGGCCTTCAAGTACGGTGAGCACCATGACCGAACTTTCTGAAGTGCGCACGCTGGCGGCCGGCCTTAACCGAATCTGAGGTTGACACAGCCGCGAAGGTCGAAGCGATGGCCGAGTTGAAGCGCGCGAGCCTGACCGTCCATTCGACAGACGCAAACTTGGCGAAGTGGCTCAGCGACGAGCACTACGCCGGGGGCGTCTACCTCACCGCGGCGACGATGAACAAGCGAGCCGAGATCTCCGGGAAGGGAAACACCTTCAATGCAGTGTCGCGGGGCGAACTCATCGCACGGTACAACCGCTGGGCGTCGCAGCTCGTAGAGCGTATTGACCGCGTCGAAGATGGCACCGCAGAGCCGGCGCAGTTCCTCGGTAAGCTCGGGCGATTCCGTGAAGACCCCCTCCATACCGAGCCGTAATCCACACTGTTCTGGCTCGGCTGGTTCGCTTCAATGCGCTGATCGATCCGCGTCCGGCACAGCCGCGTGCCTGCCACAAGTGTCATGTCAGCGCGGGATTTGCACCTCATCGACTCAGGCCGACTCCCGGCGTCCTCCGCGTTGTGGTGTCCCGTCTGAAGCTGATCCCGTCCAGCCGACGAGCTTCGCGACGTCGTTTGTCCGTGCCTGTCGCGAGGCCGTGCACAGACTCACGCGCAGCGGCCGTCGCGTTCGCGAGCCCGCGATCGGCACGATCGCGTCCCAGTGCGAGCACAAACTGCTCCCGCGCGTCGTCCAGATCAGCCGCGACAATGTGCAGGCGGTTGGAGTTTCGCGCGCGAGTCATGCCGACATAGACGGCCGATGCAAACATGGCGTCTCCGAGGATCGTGTGCGACTCGGGAAACGTCGCGCCCTGTGTCCCGAACGCGGTCGACGCGTACGCCAGATGGGTGTGCTCGGCGACGTACTCGGCCGGCAGACGCACAATGCGTTGTCTCCGACTCGGGGTGTGTTCCTTCGCCCACACAACGCCGTCGTCGCTCACGCTCTGAACGATCCACGTCTGCCGGTTCGCCACGCGCACCAGCGAATCGTTCTGCCGGGTCTGGATCACATCGCCGCATCCGATGCCCTGGCCGTCGTTGCCGGTCGCGATGCAACCGTCGTCGACTACCCCAGCGCGCACTCGTTCGTCGCGGATGCGCGCGTTCAGCTCGCGCACTTCATCGTTCGTCGCGACAGTGATCGCGTCTCCGTGCCGCCACTTACGTGCAAGCACATCATTGAGCGCATCCGGGCTCTCATGCATGACGATGAGGCCGAGCGCATGAAGGCGGTCGAACAATGATCCGGGATGCTCCCCGCGTCGCATCTGCACGGTGAGCGCGGCGTACGCGGGGTCGCTGAACCGGTGCACGGTCATCATGCGGTGCACGCGGGGGAGGAGTTGCACGGCCATGTCGAGTACGCCGCCGCGGCCGATCGCGGCGAGCTGTGCACGGTCGCCGACCAGGGCGAGCGTGGCGCCGTGCTCGTCGGCGAGGGTCAGGAGCGCGAGCGCCGTGTCCTGGTCGAGCATGCCCGCTTCATCGACCACGATCCGCTCGCCGCGGACGAGACGAGCGAATGCCGCGGGGCCGGTGTACGAGGCATCCGTATCGGGGTCGATGTCGCCAACGGCGAGCCGGGTCCATACGCCATCGCGATTCCATCGCCACCCGTGCTCATGGACCAGCTTCGCGACACTGTCGGTTGCAACACCGAGTTCCTGATGCGCAACGTCGGCCGCCTTCTTCGTCGGCGTGACCACCCGGGTCGCGCGGCCCTGCGCGGCGGCGGCCTCGATCACGGCGGCGAGCATGGTCGTCTTGCCAGCGCCGGCCGCGCCCTCCACGACGACGAGCGGGTCGGTGGATGCCACGGCCGCGGCCGCTCGCACCTGCGCGGCGTCGAGCCGGTGCCGGCGCAAAATGTGCATCAGGTTCGGCGCACGGCCGCGGCCGACATGCGCAGCCTGTGCCGTGAGCAGGTCGCGCAGCCGGGTCTCGGTGGCGATGACGTGCAGGCTCGTGAGGTGCGCGACGTGCTCGGGAGGTGCGCTGTCGGGCGGCAAGACTGACAGGCAATCCTCCGCGGCCAACCGGGTCGTGAGCGCGACGAGCTCGCGCAGCGGCGTGGGGTCGGCGCGCACGCCGGCTTCCGTGATGATGCGAGTGATCTGGTCCTGGATGTCGTGCACCGTCCACGTCGACGCCGCAGCCGCGCAACGGTCGAGCGCGCGCGATGCGACATCCCGAACATTCACGTCGTCCAGCGACACCGGCGGGTGCGCCGGAGCGCGCTCGAGGTCGGGGCGGTAGCCGGCGTCCTTGAGCTCCGAACGCCATGCGGCCTCGCAGCCGAGAGAGGTTGGCCGTTTGTGCGGCCGCTCGTGATCCCACGCCATCGCGATCAGCCGCGACATCGCGGCCGGGCCAGGCTCCTGGTCAGGATGCGTCGTGCGCCACTCCTTCTCGAAGCGCGCCAGGTTGCGTGCGACCTGCTCTGACCGCTTGCTCATCGCGGCGTTGAAGGGCTGCAGCTCCGCGACTTCGCCGGTCACAGGATCGAAGGTCAGACCGTGGGCGTCGAGGGCGGCCGCGAGCAGCGGGTGCGCCGCGATGATGGCCGTGCCCAGCGAACGAATGGCGCCCTGCTGTCGGAACAGTGCGGCGGTGTCGAGACCGCGCCATGCATCGGCTGCCCACACACGCGTCCCGATCTGGAAGTGCATGTGCCGGTGCGGGTCGCCGGCGCGCGAGGTCTTGTGCGAGACGGCGATGGTCTCCAGATGCTCGATCGGCACCACCCGCTGGCTTCCGCGCGGGCCGACGCGAGTGATGGAATGCTGGCCGAGCCAGGCACGGATCGCGGCGACCGCGTCGCGTTGCGCGGCGTCGAGGGCGACGGATACCTCGGGGTGCAAGGCCGCAGCGATCGACAGCGACTTCGGTGCGTTCACGACCATCTCGGCAAACCGCGGCGATCCTTGCCGGCCGTCGCCCGGCAGGCGGGGCCTGCCCATCGACTCGCCGGTGAGCGGGTTGATCCAGTCCACCCACAGCGCGTATTGGTCTGGGGTGAGCGCGCCTTCGCCGATCACCTCGCCATCGCCGCCGACGACCGAGAACTCGGCGAGGGATGTCCCGCCCTCGAGGTAGTACTCGTCAGCGCGCGACCGATCCGACTCGAGGTAGCGGCGCGCGTCGGCCCCGGAACCCCGGAACAGGATCACGCCGCCTTTCATCGCCACCCTCCGAACTAGCTCAGGTTCTTGCAACTACCTACGGTAGCATACGTGCATTCGGGTAGTTCATGAGGGTTGTGTGTGGGCATGTCCAGTGCTGTTCCAGCCGGGGCGAGTGGCAGACAAGCTTCTGCGAACTCATGTGAGGATGCTGGAGGCGATGGAGGAGTCCGCATGTTGACCTAGACGGCACCGGAATCGCCAGCAGAGGGCCGATGATAGCTCGCATCCAGAATGAACACGCGAACGCTTTCGCGGACACTATCGGCGAGCGCGTCGTGCGCCGCAGCGAGTCGCTCTTCGATTACGTCTCGCGCTACCGCGAGCCCGGACCTCTTGCGCGGATCCTGATCGGACCAGCGGCCGCGATCGAACCAAAGCACGAGATATACACCGCCCGCTCCTGGATGATCTAGAAGATAGCGATTCACCAATTGAGTCTCGAGCGCGTCGAGGAGTTCGGCGTTCCAAGATCCTTTCGTTTCGACAACGACGGTTAGAGTTCCCTCACCGCGGTCTGCGTGCTCCGATCGGATCGCGTCAATCCGAAGGTCCGCTCGCTCTGGAACGCCTGAAGGTTGATTGCGGCGCACTTGCACCTCGCGGTTAACGACGACGCCGTTCGTCCCAATCTCTTGTAACAGCGCACCGCGGATGTAGTCAGATATCTCGTCTTCTGTTTTTGGGCGTCGCGAATGCGTATCCCACAACAGATGGGACTCTGGTGTGTCCGATTGCAAGCGCAATTGAATGCGTTCGAGACCCCATAGAACCAAGCCCAGGAGGTCGTGTGGACTCCGAACGAGCCATGCGTCCGCTCGGCTGGCGAGGTCCAGAAGTTGGCTTCTGGTCAGAGGGCTCCAGCTTTCGCGACGGAAGTTCGCCTCTGCTTGGAGGAGCGACGTTGACAGCCAATCGAGGTCCGGTCGTTCGCGGGCGATGGTTCGGACGGCCTCCACGGAGGCTCGAGTCCCACTTTTGATAAGGCGCTTCAGGAGTGAATCGCGCCATCTGGCCAGTTCTTCGTGTGACCCAACCATGTGCACGCCGTCGAAGCTTGGATCATCGTCTACCGGGAATCGACGCAGAGTCCACATAAACAGAATCGCAAGTCTCGATTCATCGAGGTCTGGAACGGGCGCGTGGTGACCGAGACTCAACAGGATGTCGCCCAACAGATCGGGCTCATCATCCATAAGGCGGGCCAGCGCGTTCCACGCGTGGTCCGCCTGCTGACGAAGAAGCCGAGCACCAGCGTCGATTCTGCTTTGTCGCGTTAGTTCCCTATCAGAGAGGCGCTCGTTCAGGACGCTCGAAATTGCTGCTGGGGCTTTCGCGTCGAATAGATCCAGAAGTTCGGACTCAGTCTCGTGTGCAAGCCCGGCCACTACGCGATCAAGAAGCTGCAATTCGAGTGTCGACGACCAAAGTTCGCCAGCCTCAAACGTTAGGAATGACCGTTTTCCAGACGCAGACGCTGCATCGATGAGAACCAATGCCGACGCCTCGAGCTCAGTTCGGGCGTGCACACTCGCCCTACGCAAGAGTTCGGCCTTGTTGGTCCGCGCATGTTCATCGCTTAGCGCAGCCCATTCGACGACAATTGGGGCCCATTTCCGCCATGACTGACCATCCATCTCATCAAGCGCCCCTGGCGATTCATGGTTAAGAAGTACAAGCGCACGGTACCCCGCCAATGCTGGGTAATACAGGGTGTTTGTTCCAAGCCATCTCTCTGGCTCTGGGTCGCCAGCGGCGATGTACAGCGTGGCCGCCGCGATCATGAACTTCTTAGTTCGCTCCGTGAGTGAGCCCCACCGTAGATGTTTCGTTAGGTCGGGCTCGTGTTCGTCCCAGTATTGGTCGGTGCCAGGCCGGACGGTTAGGAGTCGGGCGGCGACCCAGAAGGCCTCGAGGTCGCCCTGAGAAGCTGCCTCCGCAAGTTCCTCGATCCGCGGCCCAATCCACGAGCCCGAGTGATCCTTCTTGTTATCGCTCTTCCGTGCCATGCGCCGGCGCGAGCGTGTATGAAGGCCCCTCGCCGCAATCGCCTCGGGAGAAGTGAGATCAATCGAGCCCGTCCAACGTTCCAACACCTCATGCACTACCGGGTGGTCGAACGGGAGCGAAAGGAGAAGCCCAGAATGGCTGAGATCATCTGGTCTGAAGATATGAGTGATAACTGCGCCCACGCGCTGGCGCATAGGCGGCTCAAGGTCCGGGTACGCACGGACAAGTGATGGAAAGTCATCCGGCACGAACAGGGGTTTCCCGGTGGTTGGATACAGTGCATAGAAGCTGTCTTCCTCTGCAAGCGCCGCGACGACGGCTAGTCCCAAGCGAAGTCTTGCTCGTTCCGTCAGACTCTCGAACTGCTCGCCCAACAAGGAAACATGCGATTGGAGCAGCGCTTGGAAGATGTTCGCAACTGCCTCAAGGACGAGATCATCGTCGAGCTGAATGAAGGCGAGATCGAGCAGCGAACTCGCGAATCGTTCGAGGCGCGAGTCGTCTCCCAAGCCGGGCTGTCCAGCTAGCCAACGGAGGCCTGGGAGCACATCTTCAGGGCGGAGTCCAGCGGCGAGCTCCGTGAGGAGCAGGTACTTGAGGCCGAAGTTACTCCTGCGCTCGAATGGCCCAAGAATGTCGAAGACCTCTCTGGTCGAGATTGCCTTCGGCCAAGAAACAAGGAGGGCAGCTGCCTGGAGTTCCTCGTCGATCGTCGTATCTCTCCGTAAGAGGTCGAGAAGATCTTCGACTGCGTCCGGAAGGTCTTTCGTTAGGTCGTAAACGGCCATGGCCGCTGCCGTGCGAAGGTAGATTTCGCGATGCTGTGCCTGAGTCAGCCGAATCAGCGCTGGTACCAGCGAGGTTTCTCGCGTGCCGCGGGCGATGTCGATGATCACATGATCTACGTCATCCAGTTCGCGGAGCAGTTCTGCTTCTAGGTCGTCTTGGAGACCGGCATATTGAAGCGTGGAGTAATCAGATTCGAAGTCGCGTGCGAGTCGTCCTGATTTGACGGCGACTAGTACTCCGCGAACGACTAGAGCGCGAAGGCCCTCGGACGGAAGCTTGATCCCTCCGAGGAACGAAGCAGGGTCCGCCTGTATCAACCACTCGAATGCGGGTCCGTCTAGTGCAGCGGCCCAGACGGCCGTATTGCGAACCTGCGGGTAGATCCGACCGTCCTCGAAGCAGAGCAATTCGCGGAGCCGACGCTGATCGAGCTCGAGCTTTGCAAGCCAGCTTGCGGCGGCGAACTCCATAAAAGTCGCGTGCGCCCATCTCAACTGACCCGCACCGTTGCCTGCAAACAGTCCAGTTCTCAGCGCTGCTGCGATCTCTGAGTTCTGGACCTCGCCAAGAGGAGTCTTGGACGCGACTAGATCATCCGGTAGAGCAGCATCTTCTGGGGCCTCAGCGAATGCTCCAAGCCAGTACCTGTTGGTACCGCTAAAGACCGACACCGCCGCGATCCAAGCGGCTACATCCAATTGTCTCTTGGCTGAGATGGGTTCGGTGAAGGCGTCGCGTCGGTTCTGATCGGACTCGTCGGCCAAGGCAAGGAGGCCCCGTTCGTAGATTTCTACGGCTTGATCGGGGAGGGCGCCATCGACTTCGTATTGGCGCCAGAGAAGCTTCAAGAGGAGCGGTCGAGCAGCGAGCGGTACTACGCGCGCGGTTTCGATGGCCGATAAGAAGGTCTGGGCGCGTCGGTCATCCGGGACGAGTTGCTCGGCGTCATGGCGTCGCAATGGAAGCAACTCATACATCCCGACATCGCCGAAAGCGGACCGAAGGCCCTCAAGTAGCGACGGCGGCCAGTCAGCTGTCCGACAGGCCACCCTTAGAACGAGGCGCTCATTCGGCCATTGACGCAGGTACGAGAGGATCAGCCGATGTGCAGTTCGGTGTTGTGTGCGCGCTTCATCCAAGCTGTCCAGGATGAGACACAAGGTCTCTTCGGAAGCCAACCACTCAGAGATTTCCGGCCCCTTGAAGACCACGTCTTCCATTCGGTCGAGAGTTGGAAAGTCTGAGAGGTCGAACCGTGCGACCTGAGTAGCCCCGGCCCGAACCCCCGTTAGCGTGCCGGCTCGCAACTCTGATGACTTTCCGATTCCTGGCTCGCCGAGAAGTACCACCGCCTGCTCTTCATCAATCGCTTGGGACTGTGTCACATCGGGGTTGCGACTTCTCCCACCGAACCATTCGCTGAGCGGATCAACGAGCCAACCCGCGCTATCGAACGAGACCTCCTGCATGGGTGGGGCCCAGAAGCGTTCTATCGTCACAGAATCACCCTGCGGCCTCGGGATGCACCCGCGGGTGTCGGCACGCCGAAGACGGAGAGAGATCCGACGACAACGGTCCTTCGGTGAATGCCGACACGGGACATCCTTTGGACGCTCGACGCTAGATCTCGGCCTCTCCAACGCGGTCAGTCCTGCCCGTACACCCACGCTGTCGTGAACCGAGATGACCTAGTGCGGTTGACACGCCTCGGCGGCCCTATCCTGCCCTGCCCCGTCGCCCAGGTGGCAGGAGTCCACGATCCCGAGCCTTAGTGACCCACCCCTGCGCCGTCGACAGTGCGATGCCATTGATCTGCGCCATCGTCGAGCTTGGATTCGAATCGCCCTGCTGTGTGAGCCGGCCGTGTTGCAGCGCGACAAGCTCGTAGAAGTCGGGGTCCTTCTTCGGATCACCCAGCGGCTTGAGTAGATCCCGCTCGCTCACCTTCCGTCCCGACGGCAGCACGATCTTGCCGCCCGTGATCGTCTCGGTGCGTTTCATCGCGAACAGGCGCTTGTTGATCGCCGCCTCGATGCGTGCGGTCGGCAGTTCACGGAGAAGCTGGCTGGTGACAGGGTCGCCCGGGCGCCACGGTAAGTAGATCACTCCGGTGATTCGGATCTCTTCCGGCACGGCGTACAGCTGGCGCTGCAGCCGGATCATCACCCTCGTATGTGTTGCCGTGTGCTCGATGTATCGCCAGCGACCCTCGATCGTCTCGTTCTTGTCGGAGGCACGTTGCGCCTCCTGCTGCGACTCAGTGGTCACGCCGTCGTTGTATCCGAGCGCCAGGTCGATCTGCTCGCTCGCGTCGTCGTCGCGCTCGCCGGGGAACCGGTTGGGCAGGTACCAGCCTTCGGGCAGGTCGTCTGCGACGAGCAGGTCGTCGTACGACTGGTCACCGGGGCGGGGCGTCGGAGCGGGCATGCGTCGAGTCTAGCCACTCAACTCAGGTACTTGCCGAAATGCGCGATGTGATGATATTCTCAGGTACTTGCAAATAGCCGCGCTTGTGTCGGCGTGCACCAGATGCCAGCACGGAGGCGGAGTAGCCGAAGGGATGCACCATGGTCGACACCGCGCTGAGGGTCGAGTATCTGAACCGCATCGAGGCGGCCGCGCGGTGCCGTGTTCCGGTCTCGACGTTCGACAAGCTTCGTCATGACGGGCTGATCCCCGAGCCCGACGCGCATATGGGCAAGCACCTGCTCTGGAGCGCCGACACGATCGATGACCTGCTCGCGCGGGGTGGAACGGAACCCTGATGGCCGGGCGGCCGAACCGGGATACCCCGAGCCGTATTGATCCGAGAACGGGCCGTCCGCTCCCCGAGGGCATCCGCTGGCGCGCCGACCGGCAGAAATACCAGATCCGCGTCGTCGGCCCGAGTGTCGAGGGGGGCGCGGCCGAACGCTCCCGCACCTTCCTGACGCTCGCCGAAGCCAAGCGCGAGCTCGCGAAGCTGGTTGCCGGCCGCAACCCGAACGGGTCGATGACGCTCGAGCAGTGGCACGAGAAGTACTGGCCGGCGATCGAATCTTCGGTGCGGCCGGCGACCGCGCGCAGCTACGGCGTGGGTTGGCGGCTCCGCGTGAAGCCGAGCCTGGGCCGGCACCGGCTCGAAGACATCACCTCGCCGATGATCGAGTCGGCGATGGTGGCGTGGTCGGGCGGTGCATCCGCGAAGAACGACGCACTCGCCGTGCTCTCACGCCTGCTGGATGGCGCGCGGCGCTCCCGGTTCATCGATCACAACCCGGCCCGCGAGGTGAAGCGGCCGAGCATGCGCGAGTCGATCTCACCGGTCTCGCGCGCCCTCACGCTCGACCAGATCGGAACGCTCCTCGACCTCGTACCCGAGGGCGCCTACCGCGGCTACCTCGCCGCGCTCGTCTACACCGGGATGAGGGCGGGGGAGGCGACCGCGCTGCGCGTCGGCGACGTCGATTTCGAGCGAGGTGTCATCCACGTCAGTCGCTCGCTGAGTCCTGGTCAGCATGGCGAGCTGATCGAGCAGTCGCCCAAGAGTCACAAGTCTCGCGACGTCCCGTTGATCGACGCGCTGCGCCCGTACGCCGTGACCGCGGCGAGAGGTAAGCAGGCGAGCGACCTGCTGTTCGCCGGACCCGACGGCGGCCGGCTCACCAACCACAACGCGCGACGAGGCGTCGACTGGGAGACGCTTCGCGAGGCGATCGGTCGGCCCGATCTGCGCATCCACGACCTCCGGCACACGTTCGCGACGATCCTGTTCGATGCCGGCGCAAGCGCTCCCGACGTGCAGGCGACGCTCGGGCACTCGAGCCTGCAGGTCACCGAGCGCTACTCGCGTGCCCGCGAGGGCGTTGCACTTCGTGCCGGCGCAGTCCTGAACGATGCCCTCAGGAGTGCGGGCGACGAACCGCCGAAACGAACCGGACGGCGGCCCCCTGCCGACCTTAATGGCACATTAATGGCACAGCCTCACCGGCATCCAATCGAGATCGCCCGCTGAAACCAGAAAACCCCCGGTTACCCGGGGGTTTCAATGGTGGCTCCGACGGGCGTCGATCCCGTGACCTCACGATTTTCAGTCGTGCGCTCTACCAACTGAGCTACAGAGCCTCAGGGCGCATGCGCCCTGATAAGGAGAAAGCCCCTTCTCTCGTAAGGGAAAGGGCTTGTCGCCTGAGCGACCCTGACGGGACTTGAACCCGCGACCTCCGCCGTGACAGGGCGGCACGCTAACCAACTGCGCTACAGGGCCTCGTGGTGTCTTGCAACACCTGAGTATTCAATTGTATGTCGTGCTGTCGTGCAGTGACCCCAACGGGATTCGAACCCGTGCTGCCGCCGTGAAAGGGCGGTGTCCTAGGCCACTAAACGATGGGGCCGGAGGGCGTTACCTGGGGCACGCCCGCCGACAGCCAAGCATACGTGCAGTCTGCCCAGATGGCAAAACGAGGGTCGCGGATGCGTCGGGGCCCGCCACGCGGCATCCGCGGACATGCGCTCGAAATGCCCGGAATGCGCCGGACTCCCGCCTATCGTGGGGCTGCCAGTGCCCGAACCGAGAGATGAGGAGCGCGGGGACCCGAGCCCGCGTGGACGGGGAATGATGTACCGCACCGCAGACCGAACGCCCACTGCCCGAGCTCGGACGAGCCCGGCCGCGAGCGGCGCCGGGGGAACCCGGCGACCCCGCACGGCGCGACGCCTCGTCGCGATCGTCGCGATCCTCGCCGCCGCGCTCGTCGTCCCGGTCGTCACGCCGCTGCAGCCCGCGTTCGCCGCGACGTACCCGAGCTGGGACGAACTGCAGGCCGCGAAGGCGAACACCGCGGCCGGCGCTGCGGCGGTCGAGCAGGTCACCACGCTCATCGCAGAGCTCGAGGCGAACGTCGAGTTCACCCGGGCCGAGGCCGAGCGGCGCACCGACGAGCTCTTCGTGGCCCAGCAGAAGTACGACGAGGCCGTGACGCGGGCGGACCAGATCCAGGCACAGGCCGATGCCTCCGAAGCGGAGGCGCAGACGGCCGAGACGAACGCCGGTCAGGTGGCTGCGCAGCTCTACCGGTCCGGTGGCAGCGACGCCGGCGTGAACCTCTTCCTCGACGCCGGCGACGCCAAGGCGACCGACGAGCTGCTCTCCAAGCTCGGCAACATGGAGAAGATGGTCGAGCGCACGTCGAGCATCTACGACCGCGCGCAGGAGAAGAAGAACACGGCGGAGGCCCTGAGCGGCCAGGCCGAAGTCGCGCAGGCCGAGCGTGAGAAGCTGCGCATCGCGGCCGAGGCCGCCCTCGTCGCAGCACAGGAGGCGCAGGCCGCCGCCGAGGCGGCGCTCGCCGAGTCGCAGGCGAAGAAGATCGAGCTCGAGGCGCAGCTCGCCTTCCTCAAAGACACGGAGGCGAAGACGACCGCCGCGTACGAAGAGGGCGAAGCCATCAAGAAGGCCGAGGAAGAGCTGCGTAGGCAGGAGGCGATCAAGAACGGATCGCCCGGGGCCGTCGCGGGTTCGGGTTGGGCGAAGCCGGCAGGTGGCTGGCTGAGTGACGGTTACGGCTCGCGCGCGGTCATCTGCGAGGGAGGCTACTGCACGAGCCCGTTCCACTACGGCCAGGACATCGCGACCGGATGCGGGGCGCCCATCTACGCGGCGAACAGCGGGGTCGTGACCTTCTCGGGGTACTCGGGAAGTTACGGGAACTTCATCAAGATCGACCACGGCGGAGGCATCTCGACCGGCTACGCGCACATTCGCGACGGCGGCCGCTTCGTCGGCACCGGGGAGTGGGTGTCGGCCGGGCAGAACATCGCCTCGAGCGGTTCGACGGGCGCCTCGACGGGCTGCCACCTGCACTTCGAGGTGTACAGCGGCGGCAGCCGCATCGACCCGTGGTCGTTCATGGCCGACCGGGGGGTCTACCTTGGCTGAGAATCGCACCAGGCCGGTGTCGCGGGTCAAGCCCGCGACCGTCTTCTCGGCGGTCGCCGTCGGCGCCGTCACCGCGTCGGTCGTGGCCGGCGGCGGCCCCGCCATGGCCGAGCCCGATTACCCGTCGTGGAGCGAGATCGAGCAGGCGAAGACCAACGAGGCCACGAAACAGGCCGAGATCGCCCGCGTCGGCGACCTGCTGGCCGGCCTGCAGCAGGTGGCGGATGTCGCGGTGCAGGCGTCGCAGATGGCCGATGAGGCCTATCGCATCGCCATCGACGAACGCGATCGGGCGGCCGAACGAGAGCAGACGCTCGCGAAGCAGGCCGACGAGGCCGACGCCGTCGCCGAGATCTCCAAGATGCGAGCGGGCCTGCTCGCCGCCCACCTCGCGAAGACCGCAGGCAACGACCTGACCTCCGAACTCGTCTTCTCGGGCGACGACGCCGACGGCCTGCTGAAGCAGCTCGGCATGGCGTCGAAGCTCGGCGAGCAGTCGCAGGCCGTCTACGAGCAGGCGATCGCCGACCGCAACACCGCCGACGCCCTGCGAGCCCAGTCCGCCCAGGCCGCTGCCGAGCGCACGCGGCTCGCGGCGCTCGCCGAGTCGAAGGCGATCGAGGCGCAGGCCGCGGCCGAGTCGGCGATGGCAGCGGTCGCGGTGCAGGAGCAGCGTTCGGCCGAGCTCTACGCGCAGCTCGCGACGCTCAAGGACACGACGGCCGACCTCGAGCGCGAGCGTGTCGAAGGTCAGGCGCGCGAGGCCGCCGAGGACGCGCTCGAGGCGAGCCGCCCGGCTCCGACCCCGCCCTCCGGCGGTGGTGGGGGCGGCGGCAACGGCGGCGGCACGCCCGCGCCGAACCCCGACCCGGCGCCGCCGAACGCGAGCGCCGTCGAGACGGCGATCTGGTTCGCGAGCCAGCAGCTCGGCGAGCCGTACGTGCTCGGCGGAGCGGGTCCCGACCGTTGGGATTGCTCGGGCCTCACCCGCGCCGCATACGGCGCGGCCGGCATCGGCATCGGCACGCACTCGGCCACGAACCAGTACCGCACGCTCGCGGGCCGCGGCAAGGCCGTGTCACTGTCGCGGATCCAGCGCGGCGACCTGCTCTTCTGGGGCTCGGGCGGCGACTACTACCACGTCGCCATCTACCTCGGCGGCGGACGCATCCTCGAGGCGCCGCGCGAGGGCGTACCGGTGCGCGAGTACTTCATCTGGGGCAGCCCCTCGGCCGCGGCGCGTCCCGCCGGCTGAACCGGATCGCACGCAGAGAAGGGGCGGGCCAAAGGCCCGCCCCTTCTGCATCGCGGATATCGTGCGCTCGCGGCATCCGCTCGCGGCATCCGCTCGCGGCATCCGCTCGCTTCATGCCGGGTCAGTGACCGGGGAACGCCTCGATCGCCTTCTGGATGAGCGCCTCGGCCTCGGCCGCGTTCGCCCAGCCCTCGGTCTTGACCCACTTGCCGGGCTCGAGGTCCTTGTAGTGCTCGAAGAAGTGCTCGATCTCCTTGCGGGTGAACTCGGGGATGTCGTTCACGTCCTGAATGCCGTTCCAGCGCGGGTCGCCGGCGGGCACCGCGATGACCTTGGCGTCGCCGCCGCCGTCGTCGGTCATGTGGAAGACGCCCACGGGGCGGACCTTCACGCCCACGCCCGGGAACAGCGGGAAGTCGAGCAGCACGAGCACGTCCAGCGGGTCGCCGTCGTCGCCGAGGGTGTTCTCGAAGAAGCCGTAGTCGGTCGGGTAGACGAACGTCGTGTAGAGCACGCGGTCGAGGAAGACCCGGCCGGTCTCGTGGTCGACCTCGTACTTGTTGCGGCTCCCCTTGGGGATCTCGATGATGGCGGCGTACTCGCCCATGCTGGTTCTCCTTGTGTTGGAAGGCGCTTCTCGAAGCTTGGCCCGCGGCCGACCCGGTCGGAATCGGGCGCGATCGGCGGAATAAGGTTATCTCTCGACGTCTGCCCGGCACGAATGACGTGCGACGCCGCGACGGCCGAGACAACGACGGTCGCCGCCAGCACCGCGGCGGTGGTACACGATGACCGAGCGTGGCGGATGCCAGGCGACACGCGAGGGATTCTGCTGCACGCGGGATCGCGGCCACGCCGGGCGACACATTGCACGCGGCGTCAACGGGATGATCCACAAGACGTGGGCGCGCACCTACCGCAGCGGTGGCGCGCGATGAGGCGCGCGAAGACCGTCGAGCCGATGCCGCTAGACGGTCGAGGTGATGCCTCATTCACCATCGGGTATCTCTACGCCTCGATCGAGCGAGACGGACGAATCACCGTCGACGCCTGGAATGAGGCGATCTCAGCAGCCATCGAAGACCGCCACGCCTACACAACCAACGAGGGATGACAATGACCATGACGACACCTGACATCGATGTCTTCACGCTGCTCGACCCGTCGGCAGCCCCGACGAGCCTGCTCACGCTGCAGGGCTACGTCGACGCGACGGGCAAGACCGAGCGCACCGTGCGCCGCTGGCTCGCCGCGGGCGAGCTGCCCGGTGCGGAGCTCCGCGACGGCGCATGGATGATCCCGGCCGACGCTGTGCGCCGCGTCGGGGGATCCGCCGAGGTCGCTCGCATCGGTGGTGACAGTCAGGTGACAGCACCTGTCAGCCTCACGAGCCTGCTCGACGAGCAGCCCGCGCTGCTCCCGCTCGACGTCGCCGCGCGCCTGCTTGGTACGTCGGAGTACTCGATCAAGTCGAACCGCGACATGTTCGACGTACGCCGCATCGGGCGAGGGCTCGTTGTCCCTCAGCGCGTCGTGCGCGAGCTGGCCGGCCTGTAGACCCGAAACAGGCCCGTGAGCCCCGCCTCCCAAATGGAGGTGGGGCTCTCGGCTTCTATCGAAGCATGCACACCGACGACGAGCTCCTCACCGCCTACGCGACGTTCCGCGCAGCATCCGGTCACAAGCGATCCTCGATCGCCTACTCCGAGGGGCAGGTGCGGCGAATGCTCGTGCGGACAGGCAAGACGCTGATGACGGTGGCGCGCGAGGATCTCATCGGCGCGCTGGCGGTCGATGTCGCCCCGCACACCAAGCGGCTCATGCGGTCGGCATACCGAGGCGTGTACGCGTTCCTGCAGGACGAGGAATACCGCACCGACAACCCCGCCGAGCGGCTGCCGAAGCAGCGCGTGCCGCGGCGCGAGGCGCACCCCGTATCGACCGCCGAGCTGCAGGCGCTCCTCCTGTCGAGCATCCACCAGCGCACCCGGCTCTACGTCCTGCTCTACGCGTACCAGGGCATGCGCGCGGCCGAGATAGCCGCCGTCTCGTCCGGCTCGATCGACTGGCAACGCCGACGCATCCTCACCCTGAACGCGAAGGGCGACGTGCTCGTGTGGCGGCCACTGCACCCGATCGTCTGGGACGAGCTGCAGTACCACCGACGAGACGGGAACCTGTTCCCCGGCGTCTCGGACGGGCACGTGAGGCCGGCTACCATCTCGACCGTGCTCGCACGGGCCCTCCGGCGTGCAGGTATCACCGGGCATCGACCACACCAGCTCCGCGCCTGGTTCGCGACCCAGCAGCTCGAGGCCGGCGTCTCCGGGCCCGTCGCCCAGGCGAACATGCGCCACGCCGACGCGAGCTCGATGAAGTACTACTACCTCCCCTCAGAGAATGCGCTGCGCGCTGCGATCGAGACGCTGCCGCGCGTGCACGTGCCGCGCAACGGAAAGCGGGGCGCGACGTATCCGCGCCGCGCCCCGTTAGGCTCGCGATCATGAAGAGGCTTCTCCCCATCGCTGCGGCCGCACTGCTACTCGCCGGATGCAGCAGCGCCCCGCCACGGCAAGAGGTGGTCGATCGCTTCCTCATCGAGTTGGATGCCGCCACCGACGGCCTCCTCACCGCCGACACCCCGATGATCGCTGAGCTCGCCGAGGGTGTCGCTGACAATGCACTGGACGGGATGTGCGGCTCTGATCCGTACCGCGTCGGGTTGGAAGACCCGTCGCTCGTGTACGCCTTTGACGTCACGTGCTTGACCTACTTCGAGGGCGACATGACGAAGGCGCAGGTGGACGCCGTCAAGGACGCCATCACGCAGAGGGTCGCCGAGGACGCTACCGACGTGGGTTAGCCAGGGCGGTGCCCAGGCCGACCGCACCGAGCATGTTGCCAGCGCTGATGATCGCCGTGCCGTACTCCGGCATTTGAACGGCGACCACAGGGCCGGCCACGAGGGCGGCGATGCCGAGCAGGTAGAGCACGCGGCGCACGTTGAGAGGCAGCAGTTCGGGCGCGAGCTCGGCGTACGCAACGGGCGCGAGCTCGGCGTACGCAACGGGCGCGAGCTCGTACGAAATCGGTTCGTCTGCGGCGTGCTTCGGGCTGGTCGTGTCAGGTGTCGTCATGGTGTCATGCTCCTTCGGCGAAGAGGTCGGATAGGTCGGGCGGGCCGGGTGGTGGTGGTGGCTTGCCCTTGTAGATGTGGTCCACGAGATCTCGGTTCCACGCCCACAACTTGCGGTTGAGATCCTCGAGACTTGATACGCGGCGCATGAGATGCACGAGCAGCGTGACGCCGGCCGCGCCGAGCCCGCCGAGCACGGCGAGCAGGCCGAGCGCGAGGGCTTCGGTCATTCGGCGACGCCGAAGTGCCGGCAGAGCTGCTTGTACGTCGCCCACGACACCTTCGTCACATCGTGAAGCGGGGGCAGCGCCATCGCATCGGTGCTGCCGGCGGCACGCATCGTGTCGATTGACGCCTTGTACGCCTCGTAGTCCTCTCGGCTCGTGAAGTGCGACTTCACTCCCGGGTACATGTGGACGACCGTATCGGTGGGTGCGACCATGACTGCTTCGGCCATGCTGATGCCTTTCTGTGTGATGGGTGTGGTGCTGCCACCTGCGAGGCTGGATGATTCTCGGGCGGCACGGATGTGGGGTGTCGGGTCGATGACCGGCCCAGTCCACGGGAACCGAGACGAGGGCGCGAGGGTCAGGTGCGCGTGCGGACCCTCGCTGAGACGCCCGGTGTCGCCGAGCGCCCCCCACGCGCCGCCGACGGGGATGAACGCGCCGACAGGTGCACCGAGCACGTCGAGGTGTGAAACGCCGGCGAACCCGAACGGGCTGTCGACGACGACGACGTACCCGAGCGCGGAGTCGTACTGCGACGTCACGACGGTTCCGCCCGTCCACGCCGGCACGATGGTGCCGGTCAGCCACCCGGCGACGTCGAGGCCGCGGTGCGGGTTCGGGCGGCCTTCGGTCGCGCCGAACGGGTCGCGGAAGTGGGACTCTGCGTAGAACTCGGCAACGCTGAGCATCAGGCGATCCCTGCCGCCGCGAGCCGGGTGTGAATGTCCTGCATCTGTTCGGATTGGTGTCGGACGACCAACTGCAATGCGACGACGTAGAACTCGTAGTTGATCGAGATCGGTAGGCCGAAGTCATCGGAGTCGGGGTCGATGTTGGTCGGCACGAACTCTTCGAGGCCGGCGTCGATGAGATCCTCGGCGATGAACCCGACTCGGACGGGTGCGGCGTCGCCGAGCTCGGCGACGTCGCTCTTGAGGCGGTAGGTGACGGGCATGATGCCGAGGATTCGGGCGGCATCTTCCTGCCACGGCTGGATCTCAGTCTTGAATCGACGTGAGGAGGGCGGGATGCCCATCCATCCGCCGTCGCCGGAGTACACGGACGCGTAGTTCGTCGACACGGTGCGGTTTCGGGTGCCGGGCGAGTAGATCTGCCCGTTGTGCTCGATGTTGCCCTGCGCCGACAGTTTGCCCGTTGCGCCGAGATCTCCATTCACGGTTCCCGCGCCGAGCTCGGACACGTTGTGCGTGTGGCCGGCCGGCGATTTGCCGGCGAGCCCGGTCGTGAGCTCGGTTGTTGAGGGGACGCCGAGCGCGGAACGGGCGTCGGCCGCGGTCGTCGACCCGGTGCCTCCCTTCGCAATCGGCTGGACTGCGTTCGTGCGCTGCGCGATGTAGTCGCGCGTCTTGTTGTCTTCGTCGTAACCCTGCCGCACGCTCGCGGTGCCAGGCACGACGTCCATGCCGGCCGCTGCAGCGTCGTCTCCGTTTGCCATCAGATACCACTCCAATCAAAGGTGTTCCAGGTCATGCCGACCGGGATTTCGAGCCACGAGATGCCGGGGTCACCGAAGATCCACGCGTCGGGCGGGGTGTCGGTGAGCCCGCGAGACTGCACCGTCATCTCGTCGTCGTCGAGACGCCACTCCACCGAGGCGATGAGTCCCGTCTGAATCGGGGTGTCGGGCAGGGTGATCGTGATCGGCTGGCCGGGCTGCGCCTGGTACTGCGAGACAGCCGACGCGGTGATCTGCCGCCCCATCCCGGCAGCGCGCTTGACGATGTACTTGGCAAACCCCGTGCCGGTGTAGGCGCGGCGCAGCTCGACGACGCGCACGCGGGTATGGTCCGGCTCGGCGTACCAGTCGTAACGCACGGTGGGCGTGTCGGTTTGGTCGTTCCACCGGTACACGACGAGCGCGGCGTCGCACCAGTCCGAGCCGTCGCGAGAGATCGTGTCGTCGGCTTCGGTCGTGTTGAGGCCGACGGCGAGTTGTGTGTGACCGTCGGCGATGTAGCCAGCATCGACGAGGAACCACTGCCGCTGCTCGTTGCAGTAGAGGCGCAGCCCAGCGGTCTGGAAGATCGGCTGAATGAAATCCCACGCCGACTCGCCGGGCTCCCAGTCGAGCATCTGCGGCGACCGGTCGATCAGGGCTGCCCGGGTCGATGTCGAAGCGTTCGCCGCACCGGTCCACGCATACGCATACTCTTCGGTGTCAACCGTCGCGCCGTCGAAGTAGTCGACTGCAGTGTCGCCCTCGGCGGGGATGATTGCCCCGAAGTCGAGTGTCTGCCCGGCCGCCCACGACCCGGCCGTGTTGTAGACGTTGAACCCGTACTTCGCGGCAGTTGCGGGCTGCTCGAACGTGAGCACGAGCCGCGTCCAGACGTTCGCGGCAAGCGCCGTCGCGGGGCCTGAGATTGCAGCCACGGTGGCATTGGCCGCGGTGAGTGTCTGCGCGGTCAGAGCGACGGTCTTCGCGACGGATGCGCGCACCCAGACCGCGATGGTCGCCTTCTTGCCCGCGGCGAGCGGGATCGTGTCGGGACCGTACGTGGTGGCCGCGCCCGTGTTGCCGTTGAACCAGAACCCGCCGGTCGCGGTGTTCGGGGTGGAGCGGATCACCTTGCCCTGATGCTCGACTCCGGGAATCTGCGCCGCGAGCCCGGCGATGGACCCGGTGCCACCGCTGCTGGTCGTGTACCCGGCGATGGGACTCGCCGCCGCGCCGGTCGGATTCTTCAGCGGATTCGTCGCATCCGACAGCACCCGGAACGGAGTATCGACCGTGCCGGGCTCGAGCGCGGCGCCGATTCGGGCGAGGATTACGGCGTTGATCATCGCGCGCAGGGAGTGCTGGTAGGCGAGCGCGTCACGGTTCGGCGTGTCGGCGAGCAGGACGTCGTCCTGCACGAGCGCCTCATCGGAAGCGAGGGTGATCTCGATAGTCCCCGGCCGGTGACCGATCTTCCGGCCGCGCAATCCGAGGTTGAACACTCGCGACTGCGCCGGTGCTGGGGTGAGCGGGTGAGGAGTGGACGTGCACGAGATCTCGATCCGGCGCGCCTCACGGGCGTCGATGAGCTCCTGCACAGCCTCGACCGGGACGGGGATCGTGAGCGTCGCCTGCACATGGGGCGCCCACCCCTCGTCCATCCCGACCTTGCCGCCTGTCGGTGCGAGCTCGTAGCCGGCTCCCTCGAGGAGGGTCGCGGTGTACTCGTGCTCGGAGATCACGGCAGCACCTCACGGAACGGGATCGAGACGAGCCAGCATGCCCGCGTGTCGTCAAGCGCCCGGGTGATGCCGCCCTCGGCGACGACGTAGAGCATGCCGATCGTGCCGAGGTCGGTGTTCGCGAGCGTCCACACATGGGCGCCAGCGTGCGCGACCTCGGCCGCGGCGGCTGGCGCTTCATCGGCGAAGAGCAGTTCGAGACTGCCGCGTCTGGTGCTGGCCGGGCGCAGGGTGATGTCAGGGTCTCCACGCCCGAGGATGTCGTGCGCGATCGTCCGAGCTTCGCGGTTCGTCTGGTACCCGTTCACGGCGTCGGGTGTGACCGTGTCGGTGCCGTTCGAGAGTGTCGTCGTCATCACCACACCTGATTTCCGGTTCGAGTGACGCCCTTGACCGTGACAGTGACGTCCTTCGACAGGCCGCGGATCTTGCGGTCAGCGTCGGACGTGTCGGCCGTGACGCGGATCGTCTTGTCCGGCAGGCCGTACACCTTCTTCTCGATCGCGTCCGTGTCCTGTGTTGCCTGTCCGGTCTCGGCGTCGATATAGATCTGTTTCCCGTCGGGAAGGGTCGTCACGGAATCGCCGAACGCATCGACCTCAGTCGTCGCGCCAGCCGTGTTCTTCGCCACGTCGGCGAGATACCTGGAGTAGACGTCGGCGCGCTCGGCTCCGGCTTCCATCTCGCCGGTCAGTTTCTCGAACGCGGCTGCGCCTTCGAGGGTCTGCGCCGAGAGCCGGTTGGTCTCTTCTCGGAGGTTCCCTCGGCCCGCACCACCCTGCTCGACGAGCTCGTTCAAGCGCTCCTCTTTGTCGGCGAGTGAGGTGCGTGCAGCATCCAGCGCCCAGGTCTCGCCGGCCATCGCCGCGACTGCGGTCGATATCCCGACGCCCCAGTTCTTCGCGTTCTGTTCTGCTTCCTTGAACTTGCCTTCGGTGTCGGTGATGATCGCGAGCGCCTTCGCGGTCGTCACAGCTGAGGTGAGCACCCTGCCGCCGGCCTCGACATAGGCGTCAGCCCACTCGGCTGCAGCCTCTTCCGAAGCTTTCTTCGCGGCGTCCACGTCGGTGAAGCCCTTGATCGCGAGGCCGATACCCGCCGCCGCGACGAGGCCCGCCAACTCGCCCGCTGGACCGAACCCGGCGAACGCGTTAGCCGTGACCTCCTGCAGCGCATCACCGATCGATTCGGCCGAACCATCGAACGATGCCGCTGCCTCCTTCGCGGTGGAGCTTGACTCAGCCTTGATCTCGTCGAATCCATCCTTCGCGCCGCGCACTCCGTCGTCTGATGACTGCCTCATCTTCCGGTAGGCATCGCGATACTCCCGGTCGATCGCGTCGGCGGTCTCCTTCGTCTCACGCTTCAGTCGCTCGGTGGCGTCCTGCGCATCCTTGAGGCCGCGCTCGAGCTGGTCGGGACCGCGCGATTTGCCGAGCTGGTCGGCGGCGTCGGCGGCGTCACCGAGGGGCTTGATGAGCCCGGTCTCGATGCCCTGCTTCGCCGCCTTGGTGTCGGCGGCGATGCCCACGGTGTAGCCGGCCATTTCAGGGGGCTCCCTTCTCGAAGGTCTCGGCGATGGTGCGGTAGGCGGTCTGCATCCAGAGGGACGCGAGACGGGGGATGGACTCGCGCACGGCCGGGTGGAACACATAGCCGCGCGAGCGAGGCGGGCCGACGACGCGGCCGAGCTGCCGGGTGTACCGGTTCCCCTTGCTCGAGCGCTGCGCGACGCGCTTCGTCGGTGTGGCGCCGAACTCGACAAGATGAGCGATGTCACCTGTCTTGACACCTGACGACAGCGTGCCGATGGTCGCCGACTTCAGGGTGACGTTCGAGTCCGATACTGCGACACGGGCGGTGTCGGACAGCACCCTCGTCTGCAGCCGAGTGGTGACGTTCGCCCGCACGGACTCCTGAAAGATAGGTTGGGCCTCGGACTTCGTTTCACTCCGGACGCGCGCAGCTAGCTCCCGCTCGAGGGAGCGCGCGACCTCAGTGAGTCGCCGCAGGTCGTCGGAGACGAGCAGCGAGATCCGGCCGAGACCCACCGGTCAGGCTTCCGGGTCCCAGACGGGCTGACCGTTGACAGGCAGCTGCAGGGTGCTCTGCGCGATCGCGGCCGCGGCACCGCCGACGCTCGGCGCGCGGCAGATGACATTGACGGTGACGCCTCGCCCGCCGCTGACGGGGGTGAGCTTCATCGCCTTCGTCTGGCCGGCGTTGATGCGCATGTAGTGCGCGGTGGAGGTGTCGTCTTCCCAGTCCTGCGCGATCCCGAGGGAGAGCACCCATGAGGGCGTGCCCTCGATGTTCACGATGCCGCCGCCGATGTCGCGGAATTGGGCGGTCGGGGTGGTCGGGTCGAGCTGGGCCGAGTTGATGGCAGAGGTGTGGTCGTCGGCGGCGACGGTAAGCGTGGATGCGCCGATGAAGAATGGCTTGGTGGCGATCGTGGTCATGGGTGCCTCCTCAGGCTTTGGTGGTGATGGCGTCGAACTTGCAGTCCCAGCCGAGGTAGGGCGCGCCGTCGCGCACACGCACCTTCTCGGCTTCGTCGAGCTGCATCCATCCGGCCGTGTTCGCGGCGATCGTGTGGAGCAGGGTGAGCACGTCCTCATCGAGGGCGTTCTCGGCTTTCACGTCGTCGGTGAGGGGGCTCGCGATGGTGAGCACGACAGAGTTCGTGAACGCGGCCGCGGGTGCCTCGGGGAGCGGCTTGATGCGGAGGTGCTTGAGCGTGACGGTCACGCGCGTGATCTTCTCGGGTGTCTTCTGGTTCGGGATGAACCGCCACCCGGCGGGCAGGGCATCCTTCACCGCGGCGGTGAGTTTCGTGCGGAGCGTTTCAGCCGGCATCGAAGACTCCTTCGGTCGGGCGGATCAGGCCGCGCACGGTCTTGTCGAGCGGGCGCGGCGTGTAGCTGAATCCGTCGAGGCCGGCGTCTCCGTTCGAGTCGGCGCGGCCGGCGTTCCAGAGGTTCTGCGCCTGCTGCATCTGCGCGTACACGAGCCGAGCGGGCGCGGCCGCGGGGCGGGCCACAGCGGCGTTGTCATCGTCGAGGCATTCCGGGGCGAAGGCCCAGACCTGATCGGCCGAGATCTCGAGGAGCATCGCGAGCGATTCGAGATCGGTAGCCGGCGCTTCCGGCCACGCTGCGATGAGCCGGTCGAGCTGCTCGGCGGGCTCCCCGGCGTACCAGGCGTAATCGGTCATGAGTCTTCGCCCCGGGCCGATCAGAGGCTGATCTTGACGAACGCTTCGGAGCGAGCCTTGAACGTCTGCAGGTAGCCGTGCAGCGCCTTGTCGATGCCGCCGCGGGCGATCTCCAGGGCGTCGATCTGAAGCGGCCCGTTGGGCAGCTCGTCGAACTCGATGCCGTAGTTCGCACCGACGATGACGGCACCCTTCCCAGCGGTGATCGGGGCGCCCACGTCGCCGCGGACGATCGTGATCTTGTTGTCGAGTCCGGCGTCGCCGGCGATCGCGCTGTTGATCGCGATGCTCACGAACGCGGGCAGGTTCTGCTCGCCGCCGGAGGCGTACGCGAGCTCCTCGAACGCGGCGTCGTTCGCGATCGCGAACGTCGGCAGGTCGCGGCGGCCGTCCGCCTTGATCTTGCCGAGGGCGAGCATGCCCTGGATGAGCATGCCGAGCGCCTTCGGGTAGGTCGCCGGGTACTTCGTGGTGTCGGCGGCGACAGCAGCGCCGGCGACGGCGACGTAGTCGCCGAGGGCGGACTCGTCCGACCAGCGGTGGTAGTCCTCGACGAGCAGCGCGAGGAACGAGGCCACGACTTCGGCGCCGCCGGGGAGGTCGTAGAACTCGCGGCCGATGTCCTCGCCGAGCGCCCAGTTCCGACGGGTCGACTGCGCGGTCTGCACGAACCCGTTGCCCGACTTGATCGCCGTCTTGTCGCCGGCCCACGCGCCGTCGATCTTGTCGACGGGCGCGGCCTCGGTGCCGCGCTTGATCTTGAAACCCTTCTTGCCGGCGATGGAGATGTTGGTGCCGACGGTGCCGAGCGGCAGGAACATGCGCTGGTAGGCGATGCCCTGGTTGATCTGGCCGAGCCAGTGCGCCGGCTCCACGCCACCCGAGAGGGTGGTCGTGGTGACGTCGTTGAGGGCGGCGAGCACGGCGAGAGCCTCGGGGTTCTGCCGGTCGGTGCGGAGCGTGTTGAGCGCGGCGAACACGTCGCGTGCGTCGGTCTGGCGGGCCTGCACCTCGACGGCGACGGGAGCGCCGGCGATCTGGGTGGCGGGCACGGTGGCGGTGGCGGTCACGGTGGTTTCTCCTTCGGGGTCGTCCTCGGCGTCGGGGTCGTCCTCGGCGTCGGCGGTGCTGGTTTCGGTGATAGTGGTCGTGGTTTCTTCGACGCGGCGCCACGTGTCGCCTGCCTCGTCGGTGTACTCGGTCACGTAGCGCGAGCTCGAGGTGGCGGTCGGCTCGTCGGGGGTGTCGGCGGCGAGCACCATCGCGGAGGGGAACGCGCCCTGCCCGACGAGGGCGGCGCCCCAGAGGTTGCCGCCGATCGCCTTGGCAGCCTTGATGACGGCGTGGAACTCGCCCGAGAGGCGGCGACGCGTTCCGCTCGGGCTGAGGGCGTCGGCGAGGGCGGCGTCGCCGGCGGGCGTGTTCGCGATCGCGAATGTTGCCATGATGCCGACGGCTTCGGCCCACACCCGTGTCGCCCGCCCGACGGGTTGCGAGCGCTCGTGGTCGAGGTTCAGGCCGATCACGGCGGGGTCGGCGGGCAGCTCGATCGCGCCGGCCTCGACCATGAACCGGCCGGCGTTGGTGCGGCCGATCTCGTTGAACGGGATGAGCAGGCCGGTGATGGTGCGGTCTTCGAGGGAGGCGAGCACCTCGCCGCCCTCGTACTGGATCAGGCTCTCGGCCATGCTCAGACGTCCTCGGCGGTGGCCGGCGGGATCGGCAGTGCGGCGGCGGCGCGCTCGGCGAACGCCTCGAGGTGCGCGTACGCGCCCAGCGTGTCGGGGTGCCCGGCGGGCAGCTCGAGCAGTACCTCGATGAGGTTCGCGATGCCGGCCGCGAGCCGTTCTTCGAGCGAGGCGTCGTCGGCGACGAGCTGCTCGGTTTCGGTGTCCTGGTCGGGCTCGGTGTCAGGTGCCGTGTCAGGTGACACGGTCGCGGGGTCGGTGGTCTTCGTCATGATCAGTCCTCACTCGTGGGGTTGGTGTTCGGGGTCGGGACGGCCATGAGGCCGGTCAGATCGGCGCGGATCGACTTACCCTGGTCGCACACGTCGTCGAGCGAGAGGCGTGCCTCGATCGCCTGCACGAATCTCTTGGTGCCGAAGTCGTACAGCTCGTTGCGAGTGGCGCCGCCGGCGCCCGCTTCGGAGGAATAGTGGATGTCGCTGCCGGAGCCGTCGCGGGCGCCTTCGATGATCGACGCAGGCACGGCGGTGTGGTTCGCGATGTCGAGCCGGATCGCGTTGCGACCCTTCTCGAACAGGTCGGCCGAGGTCTGGCCGAGCGCGTTGACCTTGATGAATGACGGGGTGAGGGCGGTCTGCCCGCCGTCGCGGCGACGGTTCTCGTTCCAGTCGTCGACGATCTTCCGCTTCTCCTTGCGGCTGAGGCCGTCGTACTTCGAGTCCTCGATGTGCAGCTCGGTCGCGGGCGCTGGGTTCTTGACTCGTTCCATCCATGCGCGCTCGATGTCACGTGACGCTGTCAGGGTGTCCTTCGCGTCGATGAGGAGCCCGTTCTCGCCGTAGCCCATGCTGATCGGCACGAGCCGCGCACGGTACTGGACGGGGATGCGCTCGTCGGTGACGACGACGCGGCCGCTCTGCTGGTCCACGCCCCACAGCCCGAACGGGATGTGCAGGGCGTCGTCGCGATCCTCGGTGATGCCGACGCATGCCCACGCGCTCATGAACAGGTCGGAGGCGACGCCCCACATTCGGTGGTACGGCGAGACCCCGGACGCCGAGCTCGTCAGCCAGCCCGGCTGGTCGGTGTCGCGCTTGTCGCCGTCCATCTGGAAGAACGGCGACGATGCCACGATCGAGCAGTGCAACCCATGCGCCCGCTTCACGCCGGGCACCTTGAGCGCCTTCTCGCGAGTCATCACGTCGGGCATCTCGCCGAGCAGCTTGCCGGCGGCGAAGGTCTCGAACTCCGTTGGCGGCGCCCAGGGCGAGACGATGCCCGGCGTCGCCGGCGGTCCGAAGAGCAGTTCGCGCCAGAAACCCATGACCGAAACCGTACTGTGGACATCCCACAAGCTCACAACCAATGCATTGTGGGATGTCCACAGATCAGCCGAAGACGATCTCGGCCTTCGCGGGCTTCTCGTTCGTGTCGCCGAGGAACTGCAGCGCGAGCGAGGTCGCCTCGATCGGGGTGATATCGGCGCCGAAGTCACCCTTGGGTCGGCCGAATCCGAAGCCGCCGGCGGAGCCGATCGCACGCTTTACGGCGATCGTGACGGCCTGGTCGAGCTGCGGCGATCGCCAGTGCCGCAGGGTGTCGTCCTTCGGGTCGAGGAGCTTGAGCACCTTCGTCGCGCCGCGGCGCACGTCGCTGGTCGCGGCGGGCGTGAGGTCAGGGCGAGGGTTCGCGCGGGTCAGTGTCTCGACCTCGACGCCGGCAGCCTGCGAGAGCTGGTCGTAGATGATCGGCGTCTTGAACTTCCGGGCGAGGGTCAGTGCCTTCGTCGCGAAGCCCTGCACGCCGTGCTGGTGCCAGAGCAGGCCGACTCCGATGCGGGGCTTCCGGTCGGGCACCTGCCCGTCGAGTGCCATCGCCGCGGCGACGAGGTCGTCGTCGGTCTCGTCGTAGTGCCAGGCGGCGCCGATGGATGCCCAGAGCCCGTCGGGGTGAATGGCGATCGCCATGGTGAAGCGCTTCGGAGGCGGCGGCGGGTCGCCGGGCAGAGTGCTGCGCTCCCAGTGCGCCGGCGGGATGAGGCCCGTGTTCGACCCTTCGGAGCCGAACAGGCCGAGGTACTCCTCGAAGAACTGCTCCCGGTCGAGGCCGTTCCAGTTCTCCTCGATCTTCGCGAGCGTGGTGAGCCCGCTGTGGATGCCGGGGTGCATGCCCTCGACGAGCTCGCGCACGCGGGCGCGCGGGTGGTCCTCGTCGGGTTCCCACGCTTCGAGCTGCTCGGGGTCGATCGTGTCATCGACGGTGAACCGGAGCACGCCGGCCTTCGCGTCGTTCACGATCTCCCACAGCACGTTGCCCTCGCGGTACTTCGCGGCGGTGCCGGCCACGATGAACTGCCCGTCTGTCGTGTCGAACGCGGGCAGCACGGCGGCCTTGATGTCGGCGCCCATCTCGATCGAGGATGCGCCGCCCTCGTCGGCGACGAGCGTTTCGTACGCGCCCGAGCGGAACGCGTCACCGTCGGGCGAGAGGATCGTGAGGACCGAGCCGTTGTCGAACTCGACGCGCTCGGTGCCGTTGCCCTTGTAGAGCTTCACCGGCCGGTCGTCCTTGTCGGGCCACTGCCTCGTGATCGGCCCGTACACGTCGAGCCGGTACCGCTCGGCGGTCTTCTTCTGCGTGGTCAGCATCGAGTAGCCGGCCATGTGAGCCTCGTCGAGCCAGCACCGGCCGAGCAGCACGCACCACAGCGTTGTCGTCTTCGACGATCGGCGGGGCAGGATGATCGCGTTCTTGAACCGGCCGGCGGCGAGCACGTCGACCGCGCGGAGCATCTGCGGCTTGATATTCGCGAGCAGCCCGCACCGGTCCTTCGTCTTCGTCTTGTCGAGCAGCCACGCACCGATCAGGAACGCGGCGCGGTCCTTGAGCGTGGTGACCATCGGGGTATCGGCGAGCGGTTCGAGGCCCGAGTCGCGCAGCTCGACCCACGCCGTCTCCTCGAGGAGCGGATGCTTGCGGACGGCCTCGGGGAGGTCGTCGAGGTCGAGCTCGTCGGTCATGATGTGGCTTCCGTCGGGGAGAGAGATGTCTGAAGAGCCTTGGCGGGGGTTGCACCGGCAGCGCGAAAAAAAGCCCGGTCAGCGCCGAGGTTCACCACGGCAACAGTCCCTTCGTGCCGGCGGTGCGCGCTTGCTGTCGTGCTGCGCCGAGCCTGCCGCCGGCGGCACGGTTGCCTTGGCATCGACCGGACTTGTACCGGTGCTCGGGTGCGAGGTTGTCGAGGCTGTGCCCGCCGTCCGGGTTGATGTGGCCCACGTCGAACGTCTGCTCCTCGTGGATAGCCCGGCCGCAGCGCCAGCACGTCACGTCATCGTCGCGCTTGCGGCGCTGCTGCACCTGCCCGCGGATGATGCGCGCATTCTTCCGGTACTCCGGATCCGCATGCTTGGCGCTCATGCGCTCAGCAGATCGTCGAGCAGCTCGTGCACCAAGTCGACGTGACTACGGCCGAGGCTCGCGGCCATGTCTTCCTGCGCGGTGTGAACGGTGGCGATCAGGCTCGCGACCGCGAATGCGTCAGGCCAGCTGTCGGCCGAGTCGATGACCTCGCCGTCGCGGTTCAGCACGAGCCACTTGCCCGACGCGACCGAGCGCTCGACACGGTACCGGCGCATGTCAGGTGTCGTGACAGGTGCTGTCACGGTAGGCGTGATGATGCAGCCCCACGCGCAGTCGATGCCACAGACGTGGCGGTACCGGACGACAGGTGTCGTCATGCCGCTTCCGCCATCTCGTCTTCGCCATCGTCGCAGACGAGCCACGCCTCGCGGTCCAGTTCGAGCGGGCCTTCGTCGGTCACGAGGTACCAGGTCGTCGCGTTGCGCCCGGTGAGGTAGCCGGCGACGAGTTCGTACTCGTCGGTGCCGGGCTTCCACTTCACGAGCTGCACGAGGGCAGGGCGATCCTTGCGGAGGTGCACGACGCTGGGCACTTCGGTTGGCGATGCGCGGCGCGTGATGTCAGGTGTTGTCATGCGGGTGTCCGTTCGGTGAGGTGTGTGTACATGGCGGTGAGTTCGTCGTCGGTGTAGGTGGGGCCGGCCACGATCTCTTTGCCGCCGAGCAGGGTGGTTCGGCCGTCGTCGCGGTTGCCGCATCCGTGGATGCACCAGCCGCTGTCGGGCAGGAACTGATGCCGCTTGTCGGGCATGCAGTCGAGTGGATGCCGGCCGTTCATGACGCGCTCCTGTCTCGCTCGTAGCGCCAGCCCGGTCGATCGGTATCGCAGCGCCTGCAGACCTCGCGCCATTGGCCGTGCCAGTCGTGCCCGTCGCGGCTGCACCTGGTCGCCTCGGCGGCACGAGCGAGGCCGTGCACGAGGTCGTCGTCGATGAGGGCGAGGAAGTACGCGAGCGGGTCGCGCTGCTCGGCGAGCTCGCGCACCGGGCCCCGGGCGTG
Source organism: Agromyces sp. Root81 (assembly GCF_001429165.1). Lineage (GTDB taxonomy): Bacteria > Actinomycetota > Actinomycetes > Actinomycetales > Microbacteriaceae > Agromyces. Next base: position 651,125 of record NZ_LMIR01000002.1, on the reverse strand, counting down.
GATCGCGCCGAGCAGGCTGCCCGCGGTCGTCGCCGGGTGCAAGTTCCGCTGCTGCAGCCCGTTCACCAGCCTGCCGATGTGCACGTACCGCACGAGCCACGGCATCCGCCGGTCGAGGTCGGCCGCGAGTCGCTGCACCCAGACCGGCCGCGCCCCCGAATTACTCACAGCTCGTCTTGTCTTGGTCTCAGGTAGGTGACTAGCAGGGGTGAGATCACCCCTACGGGGTAGTGCGACACTCGACTGATCAGCGGGGCGGGCCGCGTGTGCCTGCGGGTGGTTGTCCACAGGCGTGAGCGCCCGCGTCGACGCGGCGCGGAGCTGTCCGCCGGCGGCCGCACGTTCGGCGGTCGTGAGGTAGCGGCCGGCCTCGATCGTGCGCGCCAGGCGCATGCGCTCGAGCCACGCACGGGCACGCTGCACCGTCCGGTAGGAGATCCCGAGACGCCGACCCACCGTCCGGTTCGAGGTCGCGACATCGCGCCCCGACGTCGACGTCGCAACAGCCGCGTCAGAGCGAGCAACCTCGCGCACCCGGTCGGCCGCAACGCGCAGCTCACGCCGCACCTGGTCACCCGCGTCGGTACCGAGCAGCGTCTCGACCTGCCGCAGCCACGCGTCACGGCTCGACCACGGTCGCACGCCCTCGTACGCGCCCGGCGGCGAGATGATGCTCACGCGGCCGCCCTCAGCACGGCTGCCGCGGTGCGGTGGGCGGCATTCACGCCTCGACCTGCATGTCGCAGTGGCAGGGCACCGAGAGGCCGGCCTTGCTCTGGTCGTAGGTCGACGACAGCACCGCGGTGCCGTCGTCGTGTCGCAGGATGATCGGGTACCGCGCGGGCACGTCGCCGATCCGCCACGCCCTCACGCTGCGACCTCGTCGTCATCGACCGCAGGCTCGTCAGCATCGACGTGCTCGTGCTCGCGATCGCGCATGTATCGGTCGAGCTCGTCGGCGGTGAACATGAACGCCCCGCGCGGTCCCGGCGCCTTCGCTGCCGCCCTCAGTCGGTCAGCCTCGACCAACCGCGAGACCTTCCGAGGCGTGATGCGAAGACGATCGGCCACGTCGCGCGTGGACAGCAATGTCAAAGTCCCCATGCCGCTAACTATGGCTCGAAGGTAAGACATACGTCAAACCTTGGTCCGGCGAGTCGAACGAAGCTTGCGCCTAAGGGAATGCACTGAGAACAGCGTGGACGCTGGACAAGTGTCGCCATGTGTGACTAACTTTGGTCACATGAGCACGGCAACCACACCCCTGATGCCCGCACCGGACGCCGGTGCACGTCCGCAGTTCGATCTCCATTGGCGGCTCCAGCTCTCGCGTGAGTTCGCTGGCCTCGAGCAGGCAGAACTTGCAGACCGCGCGGGGATCTCGCGCGCAACGATCTCTTCGGCCGAGAACGGCCACCGAGTGCCGTCTCGCGCCACGCTCCGCATGTGGGCGATGGCGACCGGCGTCGCGTTCGACTGGCTGACAGGCAGCGACGTGCCCGTGCGTGCAGCGGTTTCGAGCCACCCGACCCAGTCCCGCCGGAGGTCGGCAAATAAGGTTACTTGATGCCTCCTGACCAGCAGACGGATGCCGCGGCACCGCGCCGCCCGCGATTGACACCTCAGATCGCCGACGTGCGCCGGGCCGTGCGCGGCGTGCTCCCGGTCGGTTCCGATGCGTCTCGCAGCCCGCTCGTGCTCGTCGCGCTCTCGGGCGGTGCCGATTCGCTCGCCCTCGCTGCGGCCACGGCGTTCGAGGCGCCGAGGGCCGGATGCCGCGCCGGCGCCGTCATCGTCGACCACGGGCTGCAGCCCGGATCCGCCGAGGTCGCGGACGCCGCAGCGGCGACCGCGCGCGAACTCGGACTCGACCCCGTGATCGTGCGCCGCGTCGAGGTGACGGGGGAGGGCGGCCCCGAGGCATCCGCTCGCGATGCGCGCTACGCCGCGCTCGACGCGGCCGCCGCCGAGACCGGTGCCGCGCTCCTGCTGCTCGGCCACACGCTCGACGACCAGGCCGAGACCGTGCTGCTCGGCCTCGCCCGCGGTTCGGGCGCCGCGAGCCTCTCGGGCATGCCCGCGCGCGCCGGCCGCTACGCCCGGCCGCTCCTCGGCATCCGCCGGGCCGCGGCGCGCCAGGCGTGCCTCGACGCGGGCCTCGCCCCGTGGGACGACCCGCACAACCTCGACCCCGCGTACGCCCGCGTGCGGGTGCGCGAGCGGGTGCTGCCGGTGCTCGAGGCCGAGCTCGGCCCCGGCATCGCCGAGGCGCTCGCCCGCACGGCCGAGCAGTTGCGCGAGGACGAGGGGGCGTTCTCGGAGCAGATCGAGGAGGTCATCGAGGAGATCTGCGAACCCGCCGAGGCCGGCATCGCGATCTCATCGGGAGCGCTCGCGGCGAACCCGGCCGCGCTGCGCCAGCGCATCATCCGGCACGTCGTCGGCAGCGAGTTCGGCGTCTCGCTCTCGCGAGCGCAGACGCTCGAGATCGCGCGTCTCGTCACCGACTGGCACGGGCAGGGGTCGATCGACCTGCCAGGGGGTGTTCGTGCGACCCGGGCCGGTGCGCACGTCGTGCTGAGCACCATCGGCTCGACCGAAGTGCTGCCGCACGATCACTGAGCGCTCCGGCGCGGCGTAGGCTCGTTGCATCCGTTTGCCGTCACAGAAGGAGCAGGCATGTACGCGCGCGAGATCGAGGCCGACCTCACTGAGGTCCTCGTCACCGAAGCCGAGATCCACGCGAAGCTCTCCGAGCTCGCCCGCCGCATCGAGGCCGACTACGCGGGCAAGGACCTGCTGCTCGTCGGCGTGCTGAAGGGGGCGGTCATGGTCATGGCCGACCTCGCGCGGGAGCTCCGGCCCCACGTGAACATGGACTGGATGGCCGTCTCGTCGTACGGCGCGGGCACCCAGTCGTCCGGCGTCGTGCGCATCGTGAAGGACCTCGACTCCGACCTGACCGGCCGGCACGTGCTGATCGTCGAGGACATCATCGACTCCGGTCTGACCCTCAGCTGGCTGCTCGGCAACCTCGAGTCGCGCGGCGCCGATTCGGTCGAGATCTGCGCGCTGCTCCGCAAGCCCGACGCGGCGAAGGTCGACGTGACCGTCAAGTACCTCGGCTTCGACATCCCGAACCAGTTCGTCGTCGGCTACGGCCTCGACTACGCCGAGAACTACCGCAACCTCCGCGACGTCGCGATCCTGGCACCGCACGTCTACAGCTGATTCCCTCGCGCTGCGCCGGGCCTCGGGCCTAGAGTCTTCGCATGGGCGAAGGGCAGCGCCGAAGCAGAGTGCGCGACGCTGCCGCCGCCTTCACGAGCAACTGGCGCAATCCCAACCTCCGCCGAGCCCAGCTCAGCTTCCTCGGAGCATGGACCGCCGAGTGGGCGTTCACCGTCGCACTCGGCATCGTGGCCTACCGAGACGGCGGCGCCGTAGCGCTCGGGATCGTCGGGCTGTTGCGCATGCTGCCGTCGGCGATCCTCGCCCCGCTGCTGTCGCCCATCGCCGACCGGGGGCGCCGTGAGCGGGTGCTCGTCCTCGTCTCCATCGTGCGCGGGCTCGCGACCGCCGCCGCCGCGGTCGTCGCGGCGCTGTCCGGGCCGGTGGTGGTCATCTACGTGCTCGCCGTGCTCTCGACGATCGCCGCCACCCTCTACCGGCCGGCGCACTCCGCACTCCTGCCCTCGCTCTGCCGCACCGGGCACGAGCTCGCGAGCGCCAACGTGGTACGAGGTCTCCTCGACTCGGCCGCGACGCTCGTGGGGCCGCTGCTGGCGGCGGTGCTGCTGCAGTTCACCGGCGTCGACGTCGTGTTCGCGGTCGCCGCGGCCGCGTCGTTCTGGGCGGCGGCCCTCCTGGTGCGGCTCCGGTACGACGCCCCGCCCCGCCCGCCTGCGCCGAAGCGGCCGAACCTGGCCAGGGAGGCGGTCGAGGGCGTCAGGGCGGTGGCGGCGAACCGCGACCTGACGCTCATCCTCGGCCTCGCGGCGGCGCAGGCCCTGACCCGCGGCGCGCTCACCGTGCTCTCCGTCGTGGTCGCGATCGAGCTGCTCGGCACCGGGGAGCCGGGGGTCGGCGCTCTGATGGCCGCGGTCGGCGTGGGGGCGGTGCTGGGCTCGCTCGCGGCCTCGCTCCTCGTCGGCACCGGGCGGCTGGGGGCGTGGTTCGCCGTCGGAGTCGGCTTGTGGGGCCTGCCGTTCACCCTCGTCGGGCTCGCGCCCTACGAGGTGCCGGCGCTCGGGCTGCTCGCGTTCGTGGGCGTCGGCAACGCCCTCGTCGATGTCGCCGGGTTCACGCTCATCGCCCGCATGGCTCCCGACGAGGTGCTCGCACGGGTATTCGGGGTGCTCGAGAGCCTCGTCGCCGTCTTCATCGGCATCGGCGCCGTCGTCACGTCGGCGCTCGTCGAGTGGTTCGGCGTGCAGACGGCGCTCGTGGTGATCGGCCTCGTGTGCCCCGTGCTCGCGCTCGTGTCGTTGCCGCGACTGCGGGGCATGGACCGCTCGGTCGACGTGCTCGACGAGGACATCGGCCTGCTCCAGCGGGTGCCGATGTTCCGCCCCCTGCCGCTGCCCTCGATCGAGCAGCTGGCCCGCGGCCTCGATCCCGTCGCCGTTCCCGCCGGCACGGCCGTGTTCTCGCAGGGGGATATCGGCGACCGGTACTACGTGATCGAGGCGGGCGACGCCGACGTCGTGGGCGACGGCCGGGTCGTCGCGACGCTCGGCCCGGGGGAGGGGTTCGGTGAGATCGCGCTGCTGCGCCGCACGCGTCGAACGGCCTCGGTCGTGGCGAGAAGCGCGCTCGCGCTGCGGGCGCTCGGCTCGGATCGATTCCTCCCCGTCGTGCTCGGCTACACGGCGAGCGCGCAGGAGGCGGAGGTCGTCGTCGAAGGGCAGTTGGGCCGATACTCGCCGAAGGACCCGTTCGGGGACTCGCCGCCGCCCTCCTGACGGGGGTGTTGAGAACCTCTCGCTTTGATGGGATCGTGAGGCATGACCTCCGGCCGCGCCGTCCTGCTGATCGCAGACATCGGTGGCTACACCGACTACATGGGCGCGCACCGCATGAGCCTCGCGCACGCCGAGGTCAACACCGGGCGGATGCTCGAGCGGATGATCGACGCCGCCCCTGGCTTCGACCTCATCGAGATCGAGGGCGATGCCGCGTTCCTCTCGCTGCCGGTCGACGAGGGCGAAGCGGATGCCTCGATCCCAGAGATCCTCGACGCCGCGGTCGCCATGCACCGCGCCTTCCATCTCGAGCGCCAGTACGTGACGGCGAACCTCTGCCCGTGCAAGGGCTGCAAGGGCGCAGCCGACCTCAAGCTGAAGTTCGTCGCCCACGTCGGCGAGGTCGCCACCCAGACCATTCGCGACCGGATCAAGCTCGTCGGCATCGACGTCATCCAGGTGCACCGCATGCTGAAGAACCCGGTCGGCATCCCCGAGTACGTGCTGCTCTCCGAAGAGCTCTACCGCACCGGCGAGCACACGGTTGCGGCTCCCGTGCAGGAGGTGTCTCCCGAGCTCGAGGGGTTCGGCACCGTCCGCGCGTACTTCGTCGACGTCGGAGATCTCGAGAATTCGCCCGCTCCGCTGCTGTCGCCCTCGTGGCCGAAGCGCGTGGGGCAGACGTTCGCCGCGGTGGGCCCGGGGCTGCCGTACATGCTCGGACTGCGAAGCATGCGCAGCGCCGAAACCGCTCGGTGAGGCGCCGCCCGCGACAGCGGCACAGCCCACAGCGAACACTCGGCCGGCATTCGGCAACCGCAATGTAGCCTGTGAGCACCATGAACATCAAGAAGATCCTGCGCGGGCCGATCATCTACATTCTGCTCGCGATCGTCGCGGTGTGGATCGGGTCGAGCCTCATCACCGCCTCGGGTTTCAAAGAGGTGTCGACGCAAGAGGGCCTCGAGCTGCTGGGTGACGGCAAGGTCGCCTCGGTCAAGATCGTCGACGGTGAGAACCGCGTCGACATGACGCTTGCCAAGGAAGACGACAAGCTCGGCAAGCAGGTGCAGTTCTACTACGTCACCCCGCGCGGTACCGACGTCGTCGCCGCCGTCGACGCGGCCGACCCTGCAGACGGCTTCAACGACGAGGTGCCGCAGCCGAACTGGTTCCTCTCGATGCTCGGCATCCTGCTGCCGCTCGTGCTCATCGGCCTCTTCTTCTGGATCATGCTGTCGGGCATGCAGGGCGGCGGCAACAAGGTCATGCAGTTCGGCAAGTCGAAGGCGAAGCTCGTCTCGAAGGAGAGCCCCAAGGTCACGTTCGACGATGTGGCCGGCGCCGAAGAGGCGATCGAAGAGCTCCACGAGATCAAGGAGTTCCTGAAGGAGCCCGCGAAGTTCCAGGCCGTCGGCGCGCGCATCCCCAAGGGCGTACTGCTCTACGGCCCTCCCGGCACCGGCAAGACGCTCCTCGCCCGCGCGGTCGCAGGAGAGGCCGGCGTGCCGTTCTACTCGATCTCGGGCTCCGACTTCGTCGAGATGTTCGTCGGCGTCGGCGCATCCCGCGTGCGCGACCTCTTCGACCAGGCGAAGCAGAACGCTCCCGCCATCATCTTCGTCGACGAGATCGACGCGGTCGGCCGCCACCGCGGCGCCGGCCTGGGCGGCGGGCACGACGAGCGCGAGCAGACGCTCAACCAGCTGCTCGTCGAGATGGACGGCTTCGATCCGAAGACCAACGTCATCCTCATCGCGGCGACGAACCGCCCCGACATCCTCGACCCCGCGCTCCTGCGTCCCGGTCGCTTCGACCGCCAGATCGGCGTCGACGCGCCCGACCTCAAGGGCCGTCAGCGCATCCTCGAGGTGCACTCGAAGGGCAAGCCCCTGGCCAACGGCGTCGACCTCGAGGTGCTCGCACGCAAGACGCCCGGGTTCACCGGTGCCGACCTCGCCAACGTGCTCAACGAGGCAGCGCTCCTCACGGCTCGCTCGAACGCGCAGCTCATCGACAACCGCGCCCTCGACGAGGCCGTCGACCGCGTGATCGCCGGACCGCAGCGCCGTTCGCGCGTCATGAAGAACAAGGAGAAGCTCATCACGGCCTACCACGAGGGCGGCCACGCCCTTGCTGCGGCGGCGATGAACTACACCGACCCGGTCACGAAGATCACGATCCTGCCGCGCGGCCGCGCCCTCGGCTACACGATGGTGATGCCGCTCGAAGACAAGTACTCGGTCAGCCGCAACGAGCTGCTCGACCAGCTCGCCTACGCGATGGGCGGCCGCGTCGCCGAGGAGATCGTCTTCCACGACCCCTCGACCGGCGCCTCGAACGACATCGAGAAGGCCACGTCGACGGCTCGCAAGATGGTCACCGAGTACGGCATGAGTGCGAACGTCGGCGCCGTCAAGCTCGGGCAGTCGGGGGGCGAGGTGTTCCTCGGCCGCGACATGGGCCACCAGCGCGACTACTCCGAGGAGATCGCCGAGAAGGTCGACATCGAGGTGCGCACGCTCATCGAGCAGGCGCACGACGAGGCCTGGCAGGTGCTCAACGAGAACCGCGACATCCTCGACAAGCTGGCCGCCGAACTGCTCGAGCACGAGACGCTCGACCACAAGCAGATCGCGGAGATCTTCAAGGACGTCAAGAAGCTGCCCGAGCGCCCGCTCTGGCTCTCGAGCGACAAGCGCCCGGTCTCCGACCGTCCGCCGATCGAGTTCCCGACCGAGAAGATGCCGATCGATCAGGGTGCCGTCGATGGCGGAGTGGACTCCGGTCAGCTGCCGGTCGAAGACGAGTCGCCGGCGCGCGCGCCGCAGTCGAACCCGCGCCCCGCGACGGCATAGTCGCGGTCGCAGCGAGACCGTCGACCCGAAGAAGGGGAGCCATGGCCGGAGTGGACGTCGAGCGCATCCAGCGCGCCGTGCTCGAGATCCTGCTCGCGATCGGTGAAGATCCGTCGCGACCTGGTCTCGAGCGCACGCCGCAGCGCGTCGCCGAGGCCTACGCCGACTTCTTCGGCGGTCTCGACGTCGATCCGCTCAGTCACCTCGCCGACTCGGTTCCGATCGGGGCGACGGATGCCGGTGTGCCCGCGACGAGCGACGCGGTCGTGCTGCGCGACCTCGCCTTCCGCTCCGTCTGCGAGCATCACCTGCTGCCGTTCGTCGGCACCGCGCACGTGGCCTACCTGCCGGGCGACCGGGTCGTCGGGCTCGGCCGCATCCCCGCGGTCGTCGACACGCTCGCTCGCCGTCCGCAGCTGCAGGAGCGGCTCGCCGAGGAGATCGCCGACGCCCTCGTGGCCGGGCTCGACCCGAGGGGAGTTCTCGTCGTGCTCGACGCCCAGCACCGCTGCGTGACGACCCGGGGCTCCCGGCAGGAGCGCAGCTCGACGATCACGATCGCGAGCCGCGGCGCGCTCTCCGAGCCTGCGGCCCGGAGCGAGATCATCACGCTCATCGGGGCGCAGGCGAATGCCTGATCGCACGCTCGTCATGGGTGTGGTGAACGTCACGCCCGACTCCTTCAGTGACGGCGGGCGCTGGTTCGACGCCGAGGCCGCGATCGCGCACGGCCTCGAACTCGTGGCCGACGGCGCCGACATCCTCGACGTCGGGGGCGAGTCCACCCGGCCGGGCGCCGCGCGGGTCGCGCCCGAGGAGGAACTGCGGCGGGTCGTGCCTGTCATCAGCGAACTCGCGGGCCGCGGCATCCGCGTCAGCGTCGACACCATGCGCGCCGCGACCGCGCAGGCCGCCGTCGAGGCGGGCGCCGAGATCATCAACGACGTCTCGGCGGGGCTCGCCGATGCCGCGATGGGATCGATCGCGGCGGAGACGGGCGCACGATACGTCGCCATGCACTGGCGCGGCCACTCCGACCGCATGGACTCGCTCGCCGAATACGCCGACGTCGCCGTCGAGGTGCGCGACGAGCTCGCGCAGCGGGTCGACGCGCTCACCGCCGCCGGAGTCGCCGCCGAGAAGCTCATCCTCGACCCCGGGCTCGGCTTCGCCAAGCGCGGCGACCAGAACTGGGAGCTCCTCGGCCGTCTCGACGTGCTCGGCGAGCTCGGCCTGCCGATCCTCGTGGGCGCGTCGCGCAAGCGGTTCCTCGGCGCGATGCTCCCGGACGAGGCATCCGTCACCGACCGCGACCTGCCGACCGCGGTCGTCAGCGTGCTCGCGGCGCAGGCCGGCGCTTGGGCGGTGCGGGTGCACGACGTGCAGGGCACGCGCCGCGCACTCGACGTGCTCGGCGCATGGCAGAGTGGACGACGTGACTGAACTGCGCAATCGCGGGTGGGGCGACCGGATCACCCTCACCGGGCTTCGCGTGCGCGCGCACCACGGCGTCTTCGACTTCGAGCGGGCCGAGGGGCAGGAGTTCGTGATCGACGTGACGGTCGCCGTCGACCTGGCCGCCGCCGCGGCATCCGACGAACTCGAGCGCACCGTGCACTACGGCGAGCTCGCCGAAGCCGTCGTCGCTGCGGTCGAACGCGACCCGGTCGATCTCATCGAGACCGTCGCCGAGCGGGTCGCCGCGGTCGCACTCGGCTTCCCCGCGGTCGACGAGGTCGAGGTCACGGTGCACAAGCCGCAGGCACCCATCACCGTGCCGTTCGACGACGTCGCCGTCACGATCGTGCGGGGCCGGGCATGACCCGCGCCGTCATCGCGTTCGGGGCGAATCTGGGCGACCGCGAGGCGACGATCGCCGCAGCGGTGCGCGCGATCGCCGAGGCGGACGGCATCGACCTCGCAGCGGTGTCGCCGGTCTACGAGACGGCCGCGATCAAGGACGCGGGCGTCGACGACGGCGCGCCCCGATACCTGAACGGCGTCGTCGTCGTCGAGACGAGCCTCGACCCGCTTGCGCTCCTCGACCTGCTCCAGCGCATCGAGCTCGAGCACGGCCGCGTGCGAACCGAGCACTGGGGCGACCGCACACTCGACCTCGACCTCATCGACGTCGACGGCATGATGCTCGACGACGAGCGGCTCGTGCTGCCGCATCCCCGGGCATGGCAGCGGGCGTTCGTGCTGCAGCCGTGGCTCGACGTCGAGCCCGCCGCGGTGCTCGCCGGCCGTGGGCCGATCGCCCCCCTGCGCGCCGCGGCCTCCGACGAGGTGGAGCGCCGATGAAGCGCACGCACGCGTCAACGATCATCGCCTTCGTGCTCGCCGGACTGGTCGCCGGGTACCTCATCGACCTCGCGATCGTCTCGAACGGGGCGAAGGCCATCGTGCCGCCGATCTCGCTGCCGATCACGCTGGCCGGCGTCGCAGCGCTCGTCATCGCCTTCGCCTGGCCCATCCGCCGTGCAGTCAAGGGCAAGGCGACCAAGCACCTCGACCCGTTCCGGGCCATGCGCACCGCCGTGCTCGCCAAGGCCTGCAGCCTGAGCGGCTCGCTCATGCTCGGCTTCGGGCTCGGCATCACGCTGTTCCTGCTGACCCGCAGCGTCGTTCCGTCGGCCGCGACGATCTGGCTCGCCATCGCCACGGCGATCGGCGCGGCGCTCCTCATGGCCGGCGGGCTCGTCGCGGAGTTCTTCTGCACGCTTCCGCCCGACGACACCGACACCGAGAAGAAAGAGCACGCACATGCCTGAGGCGCCCGGCCTCCAGCCCGAAGAGACCGAGCACGTCGAGCCGCAGCAGGCCGAGGCATCCGACGCCGGATGGCAGCGCGTGTCGCCGAAGTACGTCGTCGTCGAGGTGATCGGCTCGATCATCGGCATGCTCATCTTCGTGGGCATCGGCCTCGCGGCGTACTTCCTCCTGGAGTGGCAGTGGGCGCTCTGGATCGCGATCGCGATCGCCGTGGTCTCGATCATCGGCATCGCCTTCGAGCCGCGCCGCGTGCGGTCCATCCAGTACCGGCTGCGAGCCGACGACCTGCTCTTCCGTCGCGGCATCATGTTCCAGCGTCAGGTGGCCGTGCCCTACGGGCGCATGCAGCTCGTCGACATCACGCGCGGCCCGGTCGCCCGTGCCCTCGGCCTCGCCGATCTCAAGTTCGTGACGGCGGCCGCGTCGACCGCGGTCACCGTGCCCGGGCTGCCGATGGCGGAGGCCGATCGGCTGCGCGACGAGCTCGTCGCCCTCGCCGAATCGCGCCGGGCGGGACTGTGAGCGCAGTCGCCCGCCAGCAGGGAGTGGTGAACCTCGCCGACGGTGAGTGGCACCGGCTCCACCCGGCGAGCCCGCTGCTGCGCGGCGGCCTGGTGTTCATCGCCGTGCTGGGCTTCGTGATCGCGAACCTGCGTGAGCGGGTCATCGACATCTTCCTCACGATCTTCGCTCCGGAGTCGAACGGGCAGATCGACGTCGAGTACGGCGAATGGCAGCAGGACTGGGCGAACGATCCCGTCGGCGGCATCGTGACGAACGGCCTCGTGGGCTGGGCGCTGCTCGCGGTCGGCGCGGTCATCATCGCGGTCGTCATCGGGTTCTGGCTGTCGTGGCGCATGCACACCTTCCGGGTCACGCACGAGGCGGTGGAGGTGCGCAGCGGCATCCTCTTCCGCTCGCACCGCAGCGCGCGACTCGATCGCATCCAGGGCATCAACGTCAACCGGCCGCTCTTCGCGCGGCTCTTCGGCACCGCGAAGCTCGAGATCTCGGTCGCCGGGCAGTCGGCGAACGTGCAGCTCGCGTACCTCGGTTCGACGCTGGCCGACGCACTGCGCGCCGATGTGCTGCGCCTCGCGTCGGGGGCGCGGGCCGAGCGGGCGCAGAGCGGCACGGCTCCGGCCGGGCCGGCTGAGACACGAGCGGATGCCGCGGCGGTCGTCATGCCCGGAGCCGTGGCGGTCCCCGGCGCAGTGGCCGAACCCGGTGCAGCTTCCGACGCCGCTGGCGCCGCCGCTGCCGCCGGTGCCGCCGCCCCGCGCACGCCCGTCACCGCACGCGCCGGAGCGATCGTCACGCAGCGCGTCGACGAGTTCCTGGCCCCCGAGCTCGACCCAGACCTCGCCCCGCCGGAGTCGGTCGTGCACCTCCCGCTCGGACGGGTGATCGGCTCGACCCTGCTCGGCGGCTCCACGATCTGGGCGATCATCATCGTCGCGATCATCGTGGTCGGCGTGACGAGCGGCCAGATGTGGGTGCTCTTCAGCTTCGTGCCCGCGGCCATCGGTCTCGTGAGCTACACGTGGTCGCGCATCACGAAGTCGTTGCGCTACTCGATCGCGGGCACGCCCGACGGCGTGCGCATCGGCCACGGCCTGCTCTCGACCGGCAACCAGACGATCCCGCCGGGACGCGTGCACGCCGTCGAAGCCACCCAGTGGGTGTTCTGGCGGCCGTTCGGCTGGTGGTCGGTGCGCATCAACGTCGCCGGGCAGTCGGTCTCCGCGTCGGGCGACGCGGCGCAGCGCACGATCGTGCTGCCGGTCGGTACGGCCTCCGATGTGCACCGGGTGCTCGCCCTGCTGATTCCGGATGCCGCGGCTCACGGCGAGCGGCTCGTCGACGCCGGACTCGTGGGCCGGGGCGACGACGGCGGGTTCTCCGTCACGCCGAAGCGCGCCGCGTGGTTGCGGCCGTTCTCGTGGCGGCGCATCGGACTCGCCGAGACCTCGGGCGTGGCCGTCGTGCGCCGAGGCGCGCTCATCCGCAGCCTCAGTCTCGTGCCGCTCGCGCGCATGCAGTCGGTCGCCCTGTCGGTCGGCCCGATCGAACGTGCGCTCGACCTCGCGAGCCTGCGCCTGCACACGGTCACCGGCCCGGTCACCGCCATGCTGCCCGTGGCCGATCGCTCGGCCGCGACGGCGCTCTTCGAGCGGCTCGCGCACGAGGCGATCGAACGTGCGGCGAGCGACACCTCGCACCACTGGGGCGCGAGCCCGGCCGAGGTCGAGCCGGTCAGCACCGAGGTCGCGCCGGTCAGCACCGAGGTCGCGCCGGTCAGCACCCCGGTCGCCCCGGTCGAACCGCCGGCCGAGGCGTCCGCCGCCCCTGCCGACGAGACGGGACCCCGACATGTCGGCTGACCGTCCGGGCCGGCTCGGTGTCGGCACCATCGGAGCCGGACGCGTCGGCGCCGTGCTCGCCTCGGCCCTCGCCGGCGCCGGGCACGCCCTCACCGGCATCGCCGCGGTCTCCGACGAGAGCCGTGAGCGGGCGGCGACCATGCTGCCCTCGGTGCCCGTGCTGCCGATCCCCGAGATCATCGAGCGCAGCGAGCTCGTGCTGCTCGCCGTGCCGGAAGCCGAACTCGGCCCGCTCGTCGCCGGCCTCGCCGAAGCCGGCGCCTGGCAGCCGGGCCAGCTCGTGCTGCACACCGTCGCGCGGTTCGGCACGGGCGTGCTCGACCCCGCACGCCTCGCCGGGGCGATTCCGCTCGCGGTGCACCCGGCCATGAGCTTCACGGGCACGAGCATCGATCTCGCGCGCCTCCCGGGCACCTGGTTCGCCGTCACCGCGCCCGCTCCGGTGCTGCCGATCGGACAGGCGCTCGTCGTCGAGATGGGCGGCGAACCGTTCATCGTCGCCGAGCGCGACCGTGCGGCATACGGCGAGGCGATCGACACGGCCGTCTCCTTCTCGAGCGCGATCGTCGACCAGGCGAGCGGACTCCTCGACGGCATCGGCGTGGGCCGGCCGGGCGCGGTGCTCGCCCCGCTCGTGCGCAGCACCGTCGAGAACGCGCTCGCGCGGCACGACAGCGGTGCCGGCGTCGAGGGTGCCGATACGATCGACGAGGCCGATTCCGACTGGCCGCTTGGGGGTGGCGCGTGACCGGGTCCACGTCGGGCGCACGTGTGGTGCCGACCATCGACGAGCTGCGCGGGTTCCTCGCCGGGCGGCGGGCGGCCGGGGCATCCGTCGCCCTCGTACCGACCATGGGCGCACTGCACGCGGGCCATCTGGCGCTCGTCGCGCGTGCTCGCGAGCTCGCCGACGTGGTCGTCGTGTCGATCTTCGTGAACCCGCTGCAGTTCGGCCCGGGGGAGGACCTCGATCGCTACCCGCGCACCCTCGACGCCGACGTCGCGGCGCTCGCCGGGCTCGGCGTCGAGTTCGTGTTCGCGCCCGCCGTGGCCGAGATGTACCCGAAGGGCGCCGTCGGCACGACACTCACCGCCGGCCGGGTCGGCTCGCTCTACGAGGGCGCGTCGCGTCCTGGCCACTTCGACGGCATGCTGACCGTCGTCGGCAAGCTGCTGAACATCGTGCGCCCCGACGTCGCGGTCTTCGGCCAGAAGGACGCCCAGCAGGTCTTCCTCGTGCGTCGCATGGTCGACGACCTCGACGTGCCGACCTCCATCGAGGTCGTGCCGACGGTGCGCGAGGCCGACGGGCTCGCGCTCTCGAGCCGCAACCGCTTCCTCGCTCCGGCGCAGCGTGAGGCGGCGCTCACCCTGATCGAAGCCCTCAGGGCAGCGGATGCCGCGGCGTCCGACGGCCTCGCCGAGGTGCTCGCCGAGGGGGCGGCCGCCTTCGGCGACCACGACGACGTCACCCTCGACTACCTCGTGGTCGTCGACCCCGAGACCTTCCTGCCCGTCGCCGACGATGCGCGGGGCCCGGCCGTGGTGCTCGTCGCCGCTCGCGTCGGCGCGACCCGCCTCATCGACAACGCCGCCATCGCACTCGGCTGATATCGCCTCACCCCGCCTCACCCCGCCTCGCCTCACCTCGCCTCGCCTCACCTCGCCTCGCCTCGCCTCACCCCGCCCCGCCTCGCCTCACCCCGCCCCGCCAGGGCATCGGACATCTGCAGAACCGCGGAGCGAGAGGGCGGATTCCCGCCGAAGTCCCGCAGATCTCCGAGGTCACGGTCGAGAGTCGGGCGCGACGCGCGCCCAAGTAGGCTGGTGTTCGCACCTTTTCGCACGACGAGAGAGAACGATGGCCGAGAACCAGACGGATGCCACGACCGAGCCCACTGCCGAGGAGATCTCCGAGCAGAAGGCCGTGCGTCTCGCCAAGCGCGAACGGCTGATCGCGGCATCCGACGACCGTGCCTTCGGTGCCTATCCCGTGCGACTGCCGATCACGGCGACGATCCCCGAGGTGCGTGACCGCTTCGTCGGGCTCGGCGTCGACGAGGCGAGCGGCGAGCAGGTGGGCGTCGCCGGTCGAGTCGTGCACTCGCGCAACACCGGCAAGCTCTGCTTCGCCACGCTGCAGGCGGGCGACGGCAGCCGCATCCAGGCCATGGTCTCCCTCGCCGAGGTCGGCGAGGAGTCGCTCGCCGAGTGGAAGGAGCTCGTCGACCTGGGCGACCACGTCTTCGTGGCAGGCGAGGTCATCACGAGCCGTCGCGGCGAACTCTCGATCATGGTGAAGGAGTGGCGCATCGCCTCGAAGGCGATCCTGCCGTTGCCGAACCTGCACAACGAACTCTCCGAGGAGATGCGCGTGCGCAGCCGCTACCTCGACCTCATCTCGCGCGAGCAGGCCCGCCGCAACGTCATCGACCGGGCGAAGGTCAATGCGAGCCTCCGCCGCACCTTCGACGGCCTCGGCTTCATCGAGGTCGAGACGCCGATGCTGCAGGTGATGCACGGCGGGGCATCCGCTCGTCCGTTCGTCACGCAGTCCAATGCGTTCGACACCGAGCTGTACCTGCGCATCGCACCCGAGTTGTACCTGAAGCGCGCCGTCGTCGGCGGCATCGAGCGGGTGTACGAGATCAACCGCAACTTCCGCAACGAGGGCGCCGACTCGACCCACTCGCCCGAGTTCGCGATGCTCGAGGCCTACGAGGCGTACGGCGACTACAACACGATCGCCGACCTCACGCAGCAGCTCATCCAGGATGCCGCGCTCGCCACGTCGGGCTCGCACGTCGTGACGTGGGCCGACGGCACCGACTTCGACCTCGGCGGCGACTGGGCGCGCATCTCGATGTACGACTCGCTGTCCGAGGCGATCGGGGAGACGATCACCTCGTCGACCCCGGTCGAGCGCCTGAAGCAGCTCGCCGACGAGGCGGGCATCGAGGTCGACCACCCGCTGCCCGGCAAGTACGTCGAAGAGCTCTGGGAGCACCACGTGAAGACAGGCCTCGTGCGGCCGACCTTCGTCATGGACTTCCCGCTCGACACCTCGCCCCTCGTGCGCGAGCACCGCTCGATCCCGGGCGTCGTCGAGAAGTGGGACCTCTACATCCGCGGCTTCGAGCTCGCGACCGGCTACTCGGAGCTCGTCGACCCCGTCGTGCAGCGCGAGCGCTTCGTCGAGCAGGCGAAGCTCGCCGCGGGCGGCGACCCCGAGGCGATGCGCCTCGACGAGGAGTTCCTGCGGGCGCTCGAGTTCGGCATGCCGCCGTCGGGCGGCATGGGCATGGGCATCGACCGACTGCTCATGGCGCTGACCGGCCTCGGCATCCGTGAGACGATCCTCTTCCCACTGGTCAAGTGAGTCGACGAGAGAGCGGATGCCGCGCATGAACGACTACCTGCCGAAGGACGAGCTCGAACCCGAGAAGGATCCGAAGCGGCCGTCGAACACGCGCCTCGGCATCTGGCTCGTCGTCGGCGCGATCGGCCTGTACCTCGTGGTCTCCGGTATCTGGGGACTCGTCGCCGGGAACTGAGCGCCGGCAGCGCGATGCCGCCGGTGCCCCGTGGTCGCGGGGAACCGGCGGCAGCGGCGTCGGCGGCTATCGCCCGATCACGGGATAGTGATCGGAGAGGTCGTCGTACGTGTAGTCCGTGAACCAGCTCGTGACCGTCCACGGGGCGGTCTCGGCCCGGCGAACCTCGTTCGTGTACTCCGCGGGGCGAGCGTGGTCGGCCCGGTAGAGGATGTAGTCCAGGTCCTCGCGAGGGTCGGTGGGGTACCGGTAGGCGGCGATCGAGTTCTCGGCGGTGTCGAAGGAGTACGGCCACCCGGTGCGCTCGGTGGCGGGCGCGACGACGGCGTTGGCGAGCAACGAGGGGTACTCGGAACTGCGCGAGTCGACGTTGAGGTCGCCGGCGATCACGACGGGCTCGTCGGCGGGGATGTTCTTCGAGTCGATGAAGCGCGTGATGGTCTGCAGCTGGGCTGCACGAACAGTGGCGGGCTGGCCGGTGCTGCAGCCCGGGTCGGTGGACTGCAGGTGGGTGCCGATCACGTGGGTCCGCAGTCCGTCGACGTCGAGCTCGGCGTAGACGAAGCCCTTGTTGGCGAACCAGTCGGCGCCGCAGGCCTCCTTGAAGACCCACTGCTCCTGACGGATGATCGGCCACGTGCTGTACAGCGCGACGCCGCCGTCTTCGGGAGTTGCTGCGCTGTAGTTGCCCCCCGTGGCATCCCAGCCGCTCATCGAACGTCCGACGACGGGTGTCTGGTAGGGGTAGGCAGCGGAGGCCCGGGAGGCCAGGAGATCGGATGCGCCGTTGTCGAACGCCTCCTGCAGCACGACCACGTCGTGGCCTTGGAAGAAGTCCGCGGCTGCGATGGCCTCCGCACGGTGGTCCTGGCCCCAGTTGGGGTAGAGGTGCTTGCTCATGAGGAAGACGTTGTACGACAGCACATCGAGCGGGGGCACCGAGGCGGAGCCCGCGGGAGCCGATTCGGTCGTCTCCGCGGGCGCGGCGGCGGCGGGCGAGGCGGCGGCGAACGCGGTGAGCAAGGCGAGGGTGGCGGCGGCGCAGACGGCGGTGACGCGCCCGAGCGTGTGTGATGTGGATGGCATGCGCGCAGTCAATCGCCCCTCGGTCACGCGGAGCGAGACATCGGGCGACGATCTCGTGAACGGATCGGGTCGATCACGGTCGCCTGCCTCACGGTCCCAACCGGCAGACGGCACTTCGCTGTCGGCGTCGTCGACCTCATCATCCGTATCGCGGCGATCATCCTGCTGCCGCGGAATCCGAAGCGCCTATCGAACACGGCGGGGTCCCCCCTTTGGGGGGTGAGGTTTCGTCACGATTCGGTAACGGGCGTCGTGTCCCCCGAATCGAGGACTCGCGCGTGCCCCCCGAACGGGTGACGACACTCGCGATGCGCTTCATTCCGGCCGTCTCCGCCCGGTAATCGGGGCTCGATTCCAGGCGTGTCCCCCATTGGGCGCAGAAGGCGGGATCGGCCGATTCATGAGAGCGCTCTCACCCTTGTATTCCGGCGTTCTGAGCCATTTCGAGGACCCCTCGATTCGGATACTGTCCGGACTATGTGGCCGCGGCACCGCATCCCGAGGTGCCTGCGAATCCGAACACATCAGAGGGGTTCAACGTGTTTTCACGACGCCAGCGCACAGCGCTGCTCGCTTCCGGAGCACTGCTCGCCGGACTATTGACGCCGTTCGCGGTCGCCGCTCCCGCGTACGCGGCCGAGGACTGCGACCTGGGCGGATTCGAGATCGACGGCGACAAGACGCCGATGAACTGTCCACCCGGCTTCGATGACTGGGACACCCCCGTCGACTTCGACTCCACCACGCAGGGCGGCACGTACAGCTCCGCGGGCAAGGACATCGACAGCCCGACCGGGTGGGTCGCGTCCGGAAGCACTCCGGACAAGGCGGACTTCAAGACCGTGTACACGTACGCGAAGGTCGGCGCCGACGGGCACTACTACCTCTACGTCGCGTGGGATCGCACCGGTGAGAGCGGTACGGCCAAGTACGCGATCGACCTCTCGTTCGCCGGGGCCAACGTGGTGCCCACCGGGCCGAACGACCTCCCCACCCCGCAGCCGCTCCGCAACGAAGGCGGCATCGTCGCCTACATCAACATGGACGGCGGCGACCCCCCGGTGCTCGGCCAGCTCTGCCCGTACACCGACGAGGCCGACTATCCCGATGACGTGGAATCTGATCCGGGCTGCACGACGGACACCACCGGGTTCGCGAGCGCGGTCGGCAGCACCACCATCGACGGCGAGGAAGGCAGCTTCTTCGAGGTCGGACTCGACCTGACCGAGCTCGCCGACGTGGCTCCGGGCTGCCCGCCCGTCACCGATCTCGCCACGGTCTACATGCGTTCGATCACCGGCGGCAGCGCAGCCGGCAACCTCAAGGCATTCGTGGCACCCCTGAGTGTCACGCCCCCGTCCACCTGCGGCGCGCTCGAGGTGACCAAGGAGTCCCTCAACGACCTCGCCGACCCGAGCGCCACGGTGTTCGAGTACGACATCGCAGGGCT
This sequence comes from Agromyces sp. Root81, assembly GCF_001429165.1. Classification (GTDB taxonomy): domain Bacteria; phylum Actinomycetota; class Actinomycetes; order Actinomycetales; family Microbacteriaceae; genus Agromyces. The sequence goes on along the minus strand of NZ_LMIR01000002.1, from coordinate 632,054 downwards.
CGTCTCCGCTGAGCTCGACGGCTCGCTGCTGATCGGCGAGACCGATTCGGACAGCCAGGTCGAGCCCGGTGACGACTACACCCTCACCGAGACGATCCCCGACGGCGCACCCTGGGCGCAGCATTCAATCGTCTGCACCGTCGACGGCGTCGAGTACACCCTCACCGATCCCGAGGACACCTTCCCCGTCGTCACCGGTGAGACCACGTCGTGCGTGATCACGAACGCGACGTCGTTCGTCACGGTCGAGAAGCTGACGCTGCCCGCCGGATCCCCCGAGCTCTTCGACTTCACGATCGACGGAGCGGAGTTCGACCTGTCCGACGGCCAGAGCGAGACCTTCCAGTTCGCTCCGGAGACCGCGGTCGACATCGTCGAGACCGTACCCGATGGCTGGACCCTGACGGGTGTCCTGTGCGACACCGAACAGTCGGACATCGACAACGGCACCAACGTCACGACGATCGCCGGCGAGACGGTCTCCTGCGTGTTCGAGAACACCCAGGGCGGCACGATCATCATCCACAAGGTGGTCGACCCCGCTCAGGCCGCCGAGTTCGGCTTCACGAGCGAGACGCTGGGCGACTTCACCATCACGACCGCTGAAGACGGCACGGGCACCGAGACCTTCGAGAACCTCGAGCCGGGCTCGTACGACGTGACGGAGTCGCAGGATCTGCCCTTCGACACGACGAACCTCGTCTGCGACGACCCGACGGATGACACGACGACCGACGAGAGCGACTGGTCGGCTGCGATCGAGCTCGCCCCGGGCGAGACGGTCGAGTGCACGTACACCAACACCGAGCGCGGCATGATCCTGGTCGACAAGGACACGGTTCCGGCCGACTACGACCAGGACTTCGGCTTCGTCTTCGATGGCGGTGACTCGCACGAGGAGTTCACCCTGAACGACTCCAGCGACGATGAGGAGAACCCCTGGGACTCCGGCCTGATCGTTCCCGGCACGTACACGGTCGTCGAGACGGTGCCCGAGCACTGGACGCTCGACGACATCGACTGCGGAGCGCGTGAGGGTGACGGCACGACGATCGAGCTCGCGCCCGGCGAAGTCGTGACCTGCGTGTTCACGAACGTCGCGGCGCCCGGCTCGGTGAGCCTCACGAAGTCGGTCGAGGGCGTTGCCGACGGCTACGACTGGAGCTTCGACTTCACGCTGACCCAGGAGCCAGATGGAGCCCCGGTGACGCAGACGGTCGACAGCTCGGCACTGCCCGACTCGGCGACCACAGTGTGGGGCGACCTCACGGTCGGCGATCAGTACACCCTGATCGAGGGGGAGCTGCCCTTCGGCTGGACCGCTGATGACATCGTCTGCACGGGCCTCGAGGACGAGAGCGACGCCGACGGCTTCCAGTTCACCGTGACCCCCGGGCTCGAGCTCGAGTGCACCGCGCTGAACACGGCGACCCCCGCCGAGGTCACGCTCACGAAGACGGTCACCGGCCTCGCCGATGGCGCGGCATGGTCGTTCGACTTCACGATCACGCCCGGTCCCGACAGCGAGAGCGATACCCAGACCGCGACGAACGAAGCACCGGCCATCGGATGGAGCGACCTCCTCCCGGGCGTCGAGTACTCCATCACCGAGACGGCGACGCCCGGCTGGGTGAACGGTGACATCACCTGCATCGCGGATGTTCCCGAGGGCGGGCCGCTCGACGACCTCGACCCCGAGGCCGACGGGTTCCAGTTCCTCGCGAGGCCCGGCCTCGTGCTCGACTGCTCGGCTGACAACGAGGCCCTGCCCGGTGCGATCACGGTGACGAAGTCCGCAAAGGGCGGTGACGGCACCTTCGCCTTCACCCTCACCCCGAAGGACGGCGGCGAGGCGGTCTCCGACTCGGTCACCACCGTCGGCGGCACCGGCTCGGTCGAGTTCGACGGCGTCCTGCCCGGCGCCAGCTACTCGATCACCGAGACGAACGTCCCGAGCGGCTGGGAGGCCGGCAGCCTGAGTTGCACGGTCGTGTCGGCCGCCGGCGGCGACGCCGTCGCGATCGACGCCGCGGACTTCGTCGTCTCGCCCGGTGACGAGGTCGCGTGTGCGATCACGAACACGCTGCGACCGCCGATGCCGGTGACCGGTGTCAACCTCGCAGCCGGTGGGAGCATCGCCCTCCTCCTGCTGCTGGGTGGCGGGATGCTGTTCCTCCTCCGTCGCCGGCGCCAGATCGCCGAGTAACGGCCCTCGCCGGGTCCGAACCTGAAGTTCGGGCCCGGCGACGGGACACGATGACGGCCCGGTCGATCGACCGGGCCGTCATCGTGTCCTGGGGGATTCCGAGGTCCTCCCGAGGCGGGTGCGCAGCCAGTGCCCGTTTCCAGGAGGAACAACGTAGTCTGGAGTGACTATGGACGATTTCTGGGCGAATGCGATCTGGTCGCTCGCGCCGACGGTGCTCATCGGGCTCATCTTCTGGTTCGTGATGCGCGCCGTCATCCACGCCGATCGCAACGAGCGCAAGGCGTACTCCCGAGTCGAGGCGGAGGAGCGGGCCAAGCTCGCCAAGCAGCGACCGGCAGCCTGACGGCATGACCTCGGAGCAGACGGCGCTCCTCTTCGCCGGCATCGTCGTCGTCATCGACATGGTCATCCGTGTCACCGCGATCATCGTCGTGCCGCGCAACCGCCGCCCGACCGCGGGCATGGCCTGGCTGCTCGCGATCTTCTTCCTCCCGTTCATCGGGGTGTTCTTCTTCCTGCTCATCGGCAATCCGAAGCTGCCGAAGCACCGGCGCGCGAAGCAGGCCGAGGTCGACCGGTACATCCGCGAGTCGACGCACGGTGTCGAACGGGTCAGCGACCCCGGCCACTGGCCCGCATGGTTCGAGGGGGTCGTCCGGCTGAACCGCAACCTCGGGTCGATGCCGCTCATCGGTTCCAACAGTGCGAGCCTCATCGGCGACTACCAGGGCTCGCTCGACGCGATGACGGCCGCGGTGCGCGGTGCCAAGCGCTACGTGCACGTCGAGTTCTACATCCTCGCCCTCGACGCCACGACAGCGCCGTTCTTCGACGCCCTCGGTGAGGCGGTCGCACGCGGGGTCGACGTTCGCCTCATGCTCGACCACGTCGCATCGCTCCGGGTGAAGGGCTACCGCAAGACCCTCAAGCGACTCACCGCGATGGGCGTGCGGTGGCAGCTCATGCTTCCGGTGCAGCCGCTCAAGGGCAAGTACCAGCGGCCCGACCTGCGCAACCATCGCAAGATCCTCGTCGTCGACGGCGAGGTCGGGTTCATGGGGTCGCAGAACATCATCGATCGCAGCTACAACAAGCCGGGCAACATCCGTCGCGGTCTCAAGTGGAAAGAGCTCGTGGCTCGCGTCGAGGGGCCGATCGTGGCCGGACTCGACGCGATCTTCGCGACCGACTGGTACCTCGAGACCGGCGAGGAACCGGTGCGCGACCTCTCCGACTCCCTCGACCAGCCCGGCGAGGCGCAGGACCTCGACTGCCAGGTCGTGCCGAGCGGGCCCGGGTTCCCGAACGAGAACAACCTGAAGCTCTTCCTCGCGCTGCTCTACGCGGCCGAGGAGCGCATCATCCTCACGAGCCCGTACTTCGTGCCCGACGAGGCGATGCTGCGGGCGATCAGCGGTGCCACCCAACGGGGCGTCCACGTCGAGCTCTTCGTCTCGGAGATCGGCGACCAGGCGCTCGTCTATCACGCGCAGCGTTCGTACTACGAGGCACTGCTGCGCGCCGGCGTGAAGATCTTCATGTTCAAGGCGCCCTACATCCTGCACTCGAAGCACTTCACGATCGACGACGACGTCGCGGTGATCGGGTCGAGCAACATGGACATCCGCTCGTTCGAGCTGAACATGGAGATCTCGCTCCTCGTGCGCGGGGCCTCGTTCGTGCGCGAGATGCGCGCCGTCGAAGACGGCTACCGTCGTGACAGCCGCGAGCTGACGCTCGACGAGTGGATGAAGCAGCCGCTGGGCTCGACCGTGCTCGACAACCTCGCGCGCCTCTCGTCGGCGCTGCAGTAGCTACTTGCGGGGCTTCAGGCGCACGGTCGGCAGCTCGGGCGCGGGCAGCGCCGCGCCGTCGTACCCGTCGACGGTGCCGAAGCGCCCGTCGGGGTTGTCACGGCCGATGACGTCGGCCTGCCACTGCCGGCGGAACTCGACGATCTCATCGTGGTCGCGGCCGATGAAGTTCCACCACATCACGATCTCCTCGCCGAACGGCACGCCGCCGAGCAGGATCACCCGCACGGCCTGCGCCTCGGCCGAGAGGCGGATGCTGCGGCGCCCGGTCTCGAGGTAGGCGAGCTCGCTCCACGTGGCCGTTGCCGACACGCCGCCGTTCGAGACGCCGCCGGGCGGGGCATCCGTCGCACTGATCTCGACCGGTCCGGCATCGACGAGCACGCCGTGCTCGAACGTCGGGTCGAGCTCGAGGTCGACGGTGCCGAAGGGCGGCAGGTCGATCTGGGCGCCGAGCAGGGGCGAGAAGACGGTGACGGATGCGTCGGGCGCGACGCCGCCCGCGAGGGAACCGACGAACACCCGCACGGTCGCGTCGCCGATGCCGACGGGAAGCGTGTCGGCGTGCTCGAAGAACGGGCCGACATGCCGGGATGCGTCGGGCAGCGCCACCCAGAGCTGCACGCCGTGGAGTCGGGTGGTCTCGGGCGTCGAGACCTCGGAGTGCGAGATGCCGCGCCCCGCCGTCATGAGGTTGACGGAGCCGGGCCGCACCATGGCGTGGCTGCCGGCGGAGTCGCGGTGCTCGATCTCGCCTTCGAAGAGCCAGCTGACGGTCTGGAGCCCGGTGTGCGGGTGCGGGGGCACGACCATGCCGGCCGTGAGCTGCACCTCGTCGGGACCGTAGTGGTCGGCGAAGCACCAGGCGCCGATCGTCGTGCGTCCGCGTTGGGGGAGGGTGCGTCGGACGTTCATCGCGCGGGGGCCGCCGAGCGGCACGTCGCGGGCCGACAGGACCTGCACCAGGGGGCCGGCCGGCTCCTCGGCGGCGCAGAGCAGTTCGACCGGATCGCGCTCGAGGTTGCTCATGCGCGAAATTCTACGCCGGCACCCGCCCATGGAGCAGGGGCGACCATTAGCATGACGGTATGGCTCCCTCGATGCGGCTCCGTCGTGCTGGTCTCCTCGCCCTTGCGGTCTCGTCGGTGTTCCTGCTGTCGGGATGCAACCCGCCGTCGACCCCCGCCGAGGACTTCCCAGGGGTACCGACCGAGGCCGACGCCGACGTGGTCGACGTCGATTCGGGTACCGATCCGGCCGGTGACGAAGAAGAGACGCAGTCCTCCGAGAATGGCCCCGTGGTCGTGTGGTGGGCCGACGGCGGCCAGCTCGCGCTCACCATCTCCGGCAGCTCGACGTGCCCGGTCGTGGGCGAGCAGATCCGCGTGCTGGAGGAGGCCGGCGAGGGCAACCGCGTCGCGATCGATCTCGTCCAGCGGTCCGAAGACGAGATCTGCACGATGGACTTCGTGCCGCACACCACGCTCTTCTGGACGCCGACGACCGTCACGACGACCGAGCCGCTCATCGTCGAGGTCTTCGGCGCCGAGGTCGAGGTTCCCGTCAAGTAGCCTCCGGCCGGGAGCGCCGGAGCACGAGCAGCTCTCCGATCTCGCACTCGAGCACCTCGCAGATCGCCTGCAGGGTCGAGAAGCGGATGGCGCGGGCGCGGTCGTTCTTCAGCACGCTGAGGTTGACCACGGTGACGCCGACGAGTTCGGCGAGGCGTGCGAGCGTCATGCCGCGAGCCGTGAGCAGCTCGTCGAGCCTGCAGTGCACATCGGATGCCTCGTCGGGCTCCGCCGGCGCCATCAGACGAGCCCCTCGGTGTCGCGCTGCAGGCGGTCGCCGATCGCGAACACGACGCCGGCCATGGCGGCGACGAATGCGATGAGGATGAGCGGTGTCAGTTCGACCGACATCACGACGTTGTCGAAGGTGCCGTCGCTGAGCGTGGCGAAGGCACCGTTGGCGGCCATGTTGCCGAAGAAGGGCGCTGCCGCGAAACCGATGAGGCCGGTGAAACCGGCGGTCGTCACGAGGCGCGTGTTGCGTCGGCTGAACACCTGGCCTCGCATGACCGAACGGCTCAGGAGCACGAGGCAGGTGACGACCACGACGATCGTGAGCGCCGCGACGACCTGCTCGATCACGAGGGCGACGAGTGACGCAGCGGGGAGCGACTCGGCGGTGATCATCGCACGATCCAGGATCACCGGCAGCGCTGCGCCGTCGGGGCCGATCGGCGCCTCGGCGACGGTGTCGGAGAACCGGGCGGCCACCTGTACATCCTGATTGGGCAGCACCTCGATGATGCGGAGGACCGCGGCGGCGACGGCCCCGCCGGCGATCACCACCCCGGCGCCGAGGAAGGCCCACATGCCGACGATGTCGGTCCTGCTGGGTCGGTACGTGTTGGTGGTGGTGGTCATTGCGATCCTCCGGGTTCGAACGAACTGTCGTATCGAAGAACGATACATCGAATATCGATATGTTAGCGCTCGGCGCGCGGGCGCCCGGCTCGGCGATGCGGTCGTCGCGTGGATGGGGGACAGCGCGAACATCACGATTCGGTAACGGCAGGTCGCTCTGGGTTGCAATTGCGAGGCCGCCTCTCGGCGATTCGAGCGGCACGGTTCCGCGTGCATCCGCGTACTTCCGGGTATCTCCTGTCGGATCAGGGTGTTCGAGGTGCCGGCTGCTGGGCGGGCTGTCGAGGGGGAGTTCGGTTGTCCCCCGTTTTGGGCCATGTCCGTGATGAAAGCTCAGGACTAACGTGCGTGCTACGTGCCACTGCCCATCCCGAGGGCGGCGGACCCGACACGTAAGGAAACCGAGCCGTGTTCTCACGCAAGGGCGGCGTTGTCGTCGCGATATCCGCATTGTTGACCGCGCTACTCAGCCCGATCGTCCTCGCATCACCGGCCGCAGCCGCACCCGACTGCGACCTCGGTGGCTTCGAGATCGACGGCGACAAGCCCGTCGACTGTCCACCTGGCGTGCTCGACTGGGACAACGTCGACGAGACGACGACCACTCAGGGCGGCACGTACAGCGCCTCGTCCAAGGACGTCGACAGCCCGACGACCTGGACCTCGGCGGGGAGCACCCCCGACAAGGGCGACTTCGCGAGGGTGTACTCGTACGCGCAGGTCGGCGCCGACGGGCACTACTACCTCTACGTGGCGTGGGAGCGCACCGGTGAGAGCGGCACGGGCAAGTATGCGATCGACCTCTCGTTCGCCGGCGCCAATCTGGGGCCGAACAACACACCGCGGCCGCTCCACGAAGAAGGCGGCATCGTCGCCTACATCAACATGAACGGCGGCGACGACCCGGAGCTGGGCCAGCTCTGCCCCTACGACAATCAGGCCGACTACCCCGACGACGTGAACTCGGATCCGGGTGACTGCACGACCGACACGACCGGGTTCGCGAGCGCGGTCGGCACCATCGAGATCGACGGCGAGGAGGGCAGCTTCTTCGAGGTGGGCCTCGATCTCACCGAACTCGCCGACGTCGCCCCGGGCTGCCCGCCCGTCACCGACCTCGCCACGGTCTACATGCGTTCGATCACCGGAGGCAGCGGCGCCGGCAACCTCAAGGGGTATGTCGCCCCCCTCACCGTGACGCCGCCGTCGACGTGTGGCGCACTCGAGGTGACGAAGGAGTCGCTGAACGACCTCGCCACTGACGACCCGACGCTCTTCGGCTACGCGGTCGACAGCGCGAATTTCCCGGCGACCGGCGATCTCCTCATTGACGAGACCGACAGCTACACCGATGTCGACCCGGGTGACGACTTCACCCTCACCGAGTCGATCCCCGACGGCGCCCCGTGGTCGCAGTACTCGATCGTCTGCACCGTCGGCGACGGCGACCCGATCGTACTCGACGACCCGACCGACACCTTCCCGGTCGAGACGGCGACGACGACGTCGTGCGTGATCACCAATGCCACCTCGTACCTCGACGTGTCGAAGATCACGAACCCGGCCGGAGCCGAGGGCGACTTCGCCTTCACGGTCAACGGCACCCCGATCGACGCGCTGAGCGACGGTGAGACCTCGCCCCCGATCCAGTTCGCTCCCGGGACCGAGGTCACGATCGCCGAGACCCCCAATGCGCAGTGGACCCTCGCCGACATCGTCTGCACCGTCGACGGCCAGGAGGTCGAGCCGACGGCTGAAGACCTCGCACTGGGCACGACCACGATCGCGACGGTCGCGGGCGAGACGGTGAACTGCACCTACACGAACGCGACCTCCTTCGTCACCGTGACGAAGCAGACGCTGCCCGACGGCTCCATTGTGGAGTTCCCCTTCGAGACCACCGGCCAGGACGACTACACCCTCACCGACGGGGCGAGCGCGACGTTCCAATACGCGCCGGGCACCGAGGTCGAGATCTCGGAGACGCTCGCCGCCGACTGGGACCTCGTCGACATCACCTGCTCGACCGCCGGTGAGGAAGTCGACACGTCCGTTACCGTGACGACCGTCGCCGGCCAGACCACCGAGTGCACGTTCACGAACCGGCAGGACGGCCGGATCATCGTGCACAAGTCGGTGGTCGGCGAGGACGACGCGACCTTCACCTACCATGGCAGCTGGCTGACGCCCGATGACGAGTTCGAGATCACGACCGAGAACGGGACCGGATCGCACGATCCGTTCGAGAACGTCACGCCTGGCGAGTACACCCTCACCGAGGACGACCTCGAGGGGTACGACACGACGATGCTCGTCTGCTCCGACAGCGACGACAACGGCGAGCCGACGACGGTCGACGACCTCGAAGCCACGATCCAGCTCGATCCAGGTGAGACCGTCGAGTGCACGTTCACGAACACGCAACGGGCGAAGCTGCTCGTCGACAAGGAGACCGTGCCGGACGAGTACGACCAGGACTTCGAATTCGTCTTCAGCAACGGACAGTTCCAGACTCCGTTCACTCTGAACGACGCCACCGACGACGAGGCGAACCCGTGGACATCGGGGTACATCGTCGCCGGCACCTACACGGTGACCGAGACGCTTGTGGATCACTGGAGTCTCACCAGCATCAGCTGCGGTGACCGGGATGGAGCGACGACGACCATCGAGCTCGCCCCCGGCCAGGTCGTGACGTGCGTGTTCCAGAACATCGCACACACGGGCGAGGTGTCGCTGACGAAGTCCGTGACCGGCGTCGATCCCTCGTACCAGTGGAGCTTCGACTTCGCGCTGATCGAGGAGCCCGACGGCGATCCCGACGTGCAGACGGTCGACAACTCGGCGCTGCCGGACAGTGCCACGGCCACCTGGTCCGAACTCGAGGTCGGTTCGACCTACACGCTGATCGAGCAGGATGTGCCCGATGGGTGGGACATCGGAGAGATCGTCTGCAATAACGGCGAACTCGAAGACGCGTCGGATGACCCGGGCTTCCAGTTCGAGGTCACGCCCGGACTCGTGCTCGACTGCACCGTGGAGAACACGGCTTCGCCTGCCGACGTCGACGTGACCAAGACGGTCAGCAACGTCGCAGACGGCTTCGAGTGGGAGTTCGACTTCACGATCGACCCCGTGCCCGCCGCGCAGGACGCCACTCAGACGGCATCCGGCACCGGCGAAGAGTCCGACACCGTGAGCTGGAACCAGCTCGTTCCGGGAACGCACTACACCGTGACCGAGGAAGTCGTCGGAGGCTGGGCGCAGGGCGCGATCAGCTGCTCGGCCGATGACCAGGCGCTCGTCGACCTCAACGGCGACGACCCGGGCTTCGAGTTCGTGGCCGAAGTCGGTGTCTCGATCGACTGCGAGGTCACGAACCGGGCCGAGCCCGGCGAGGTGTCGCTCACGAAGTCGGTCGAGGGCGTCGCTGACGGCTTCGAGTGGGAGTTCGACTTCGCGCTGATCGAGGAGCCCGACGGCGATCCCGACGTGCAGACGGTCGACAGCTCGGCACTGCCGGGCAGCGCCACCGTCACGTGGTCCGACCTGGAGGTCGGTTCGACCTACACGCTGATCGAGCAGGATGTGCCCGACGGCTGGACCATCGGCGAGATCGTCTGCAACGCCGGCGAACTCGAAGACCTGTCGGATGACCCGGGGTTCCAGTTCGAGGTCACTCCGGGCCTCGTGGTCGAGTGCATGGTGACGAACACGGCGGAGCCGGGTGACGTCACGGTGACGAAGACGACGAGCGGGGTCTCTGACGACTTCGACTGGGCCTTCGACTTCACGATCGACCCGGTGCCCGCCGAGCAGGACGCCACCCAGACCGCGGAAGGCACCGGCCCCGGTGACGACTCGGTGAGCTGGAGCGACCTGGTTCCCGGTGCGCACTACACGATCACGGAAGAGGTCGTGGGCGGCTGGGTCCAGAGCGACATCGCCTGCTGGGTCGATGAATCCGCCCTCGAGGACCTCAACGGAGACGACCCGGGCTTCGAGTTCGTCGCCGGTGTCGGCATCTCGATCACGTGCACGGTCACGAACCGCGCCGTGCCGGTCGACATCGACGTGACGAAGTCGGCGGTCGGCGGCGACGGCACCTTCGAGTTCGCGCTGCAGCCGCTCGACGAGGACGGCGAGCCGGTCGGCGATGCGATGATCGCGTCCGTCGACACCGAGCAGGGGACCGGCGTCGCCACGTTCGAGAACCTGCTTCCGGGTTCGCGCTTCTCGCTCAGCGAGGTCGACCCCGGTGGAGACTGGATCGCCGGCGGGCTGACCTGCACCGTGACCCACGCCGACGATAGCGAGGAGACGCTCGACACGAGCGACTTCACGATCCAGCCGGGCGACTCGATCTCGTGCGAGATCACGAACGAGAAGAAGGGCACGATCATCATCCACAAGGTCGTCGAGGGCCTCGACAACGCGACGTTCGACTACACGGGCACCTGGCTGCCCGAGCCGTCGGAGTTCGCGATCGAGACCGAGACGGACGAAGAGGGCATCCACCGGGGTACCGCGACCTTCACGCAGATCGCCGGGGGCGAGTACACCGTCACCGAGCTGCCGATCGAGGGCTACGACACCACGAACCTCGTGTGTGCCGACCCCGATGGGGGAACGGTGGCCGATGAAGCCCACCTCGTCGCGACGATCGACCTCGATCCGGGTGAGATCGTCGAGTGCACCTACACGAACACGCAGCGTGTCAAGGTGCTGGTCGACAAGGAGACCGTGCCCGACGAGTTCGATCAGGACTTCGACTTCCTCTTCGGCGGTGGCGAGGCGGGCGTGGAGTTCACGCTCAACGACGCCACTGACGACGAAGCCGGGCCCTGGGACTCGGGCTGGCTGCCGGCCGGCGAGTACACCGTCGAGGAAGCGGCACTCGAAGGATGGGCGCTGACCGACATCGACTGCGGCGAGGTCGATCTGGCCGAACTGCGGACGGTCGTCGCGCTCGAGCCCGGAATGGTCGTCACCTGCACGTTCACCAACGCCAAGCGCGGCCCCGTCGTGCTCGACAAGGTGGTGAAGGATGACAGCGTCGTCGACCACGGCGACGGCACCTGGTCGATCGAGTACCTCCTGACGGCGACGAGCAGTTCGCACATCGAGGAGCTCTACGACCTCTCCGACGAGCTGAAGTACGGCGGCAACATCACCGTGCTCACCTCCGACATCGTCTCGCTCGACGGAATCACGGTGAACGAAGGCTGGAACGGGCTCGACGACCTGGTCGTCGCGACCGATGTCGCGATCCCGGCGCTCGGCATGCACGAGTACCTCGTCACGGTCACGGTGCGGGTCGGGTCGTCGATCACCTCGGCGCAGGCCGACTGCACGCTCGGATCGGGTGACACCGGTACCGGCCTGCTGAACACCGCGGAGCTGACCAGCTGGAGCGGCACCGACGACGCCGAGGCGTGCGCCCCGGTCAAGGTGCCGCCGGCACCGCCGATGCCGGTCACCGGTATCGAGCTCGGCGCGATCTGGGCCGGTCTGCTGCTGGCCGGAGCGGGCGGGGTGCTGATGCTGATGCGCCGTCGCCGACAACTCGGCGCGTAACGCACCACAGAGAGAAGGCCGTCGGTCGAGTTCGGACCGACGGCCTTCTCCGTGCGCCGCTGCCGATCTCGGCGGGCTGCGGCGAGGTGTTCCCGCCGTTGCGACGCTGCGCCCACGGCGAACAGGGCCCCACGGGGCATCCGCCTTGTTTACGCTCTTCTTAACGGCGCCCCTACCCAGCGGGGTCGTGAGGAGTAGAGATGTTCGAGAGATTCACCGACCGAGCCCGTCGTGTCGTCGTCCTGGCCCAAGAAGAGGCCAAGATGCTCAACCACAACTACATCGGCACCGAGCACATCCTGCTCGGGCTCATCCACGAGGGTGAGGGCGTCGCCGCCAAGGCGCTCGAGTCGCTCGGTATCTCGCTCGACGCCGTGCGCGAGCAGGTGCAGGACATCATCGGCCAGGGCCAGCAGCAGCCGACGGGGCACATCCCGTTCACGCCGCGCGCCAAGAAGGTGCTCGAGCTCTCGCTCCGCGAGGCGCTGCAGCTCGGCCACAACTACATCGGCACCGAGCACATCCTCCTCGGGCTCATCCGCGAGGGCGAGGGTGTCGCCGCCCAGGTGCTGGTCAAGCTGGGCGCCGACCTCAACCGCGTGCGCCAGCAGGTCATCCAGCTGCTCTCGGGCTACCAGGGCAAGGAGCAGGTGCAGGTCGGTGCCAACGAGCAGACGACCCCGCAGGGCGGCTCGCAGATCCTCGACCAGTTCGGCCGCAACCTCACGCAGGCCGCTCGCGAGTCGAAGCTCGACCCCGTGATCGGGCGCGAGAAGGAGATCGAGCGGGTCATGCAGATCCTCTCGCGTCGCTCGAAGAACAACCCCGTGCTCATCGGCGAGCCCGGCGTCGGCAAGACCGCCGTCGTCGAGGGGCTCGCGCAGGCCATCGTCAAGGGCGAGGTGCCCGAGACGCTCAAAGACAAGCAGCTCTACTCGCTCGACCTCGGCTCGCTCATCGCCGGCTCCCGCTACCGCGGTGACTTCGAGGAGCGCCTGAAGAAGGTCACGAAGGAGATCCGCACACGCGGCGACATCATCGTCTTCATCGACGAGATCCACACGCTCGTCGGTGCCGGCGCAGCGGAGGGTGCGATCGACGCGGCCTCGATCCTGAAGCCGCTCCTCGCCCGCGGCGAGCTGCAGACCATCGGTGCGACCACGCTCGACGAGTACCGCAAGCACTTCGAGAAGGATGCAGCGCTCGAGCGCCGCTTCCAGCCGATCCAGGTCGCCGAGCCCTCGCTGCCCCACGCGATCAACATCCTCAAGGGGCTGCGCGACCGCTACGAGGCCCACCACAAGGTCTCGATCACCGACGGCGCGATCGTCGCAGCGGCGAACCTCGCCGACCGCTACATCTCCGACCGGTTCCTCCCCGACAAGGCGATCGACCTGATCGACGAGGCCGGCGCACGCCTGCGCCTCTCGATCCTCTCGAGCCCGCCCGAGCTGCGCGAGTTCGACGAGAAGATCGCCGTCGTGCGCGCCGCCAAGGAGACCGCGATCGAGGAGCAGGACTTCGAGAAGGCCGCGTCGCTGCGCGACGAGGAGAAGAACCTCCTCGGCGAGCGTCTGCGCCTCGAGAAGCAGTGGAAGTCGGGCGATGTCAAGACCACAGCGGTCGTCGACGAGGGCCTGATCGCCGAGGTGCTCGCACAGGCCACCGGCATCCCCGTCTTCAAGCTCACCGAAGAGGAGTCCTCGCGACTCGTCTTCATGGAGAAGGCGCTGCACGAGCGCGTCATCGGTCAGGAGGAGGCCATCTCGGCCCTCGCCAAGACCATCCGCCGCACCCGCGCCGGCCTCAAGGACCCGAAGCGCCCCTCGGGCTCGTTCATCTTCGCCGGCCCCACGGGCGTCGGCAAGACCGAGCTCGCCAAGGCGCTCGCCGAGTTCCTCTTCGACGACGAGGCGGCGATGATCTCGCTCGACATGTCGGAGTACGGCGAGAAGCACACGGTCTCGCGCCTCTTCGGCGCCCCTCCCGGCTTCGTCGGCTTCGAGGAGGGCGGCCAGCTCACCGAGAAGGTGCGCCGCAAGCCATTCTCGGTCGTGCTCTTCGACGAGATCGAGAAGGCGCACCCCGACATCTTCAACTCGCTCCTCCAGATCCTGGAGGAGGGCCGGTTGACCGATGGCCAGGGCCGTGTCGTCGACTTCAAGAACACGGTCATCATCATGACGACCAACCTCGGCACGAAGGACATCTCGGGCGGCCCCGTCGGCTTCCAGCTCGAGGGCGACTCGCGCACCGGCTACGACCTCATGAGCGGCAAGGTGAAGGAGGAGCTGAAGAAGCACTTCAAGCCCGAGTTCCTGAACCGCGTCGACGAGATCATCGTCTTCCCGCAGCTCTCCAAGCCCGAGCTGCTGCAGATCGTCGACCTGTTCATCAAGCGGCTCAGCGAGCGCATGCTCGACCGCGACATGACGATCGAGCTCACGCAGTCGGCCAAGGAGCGGCTCATCGAGGTCGGGTTCGACCCGGCCCTCGGCGCCCGCCCGCTGCGCCGCGCGGTGCAGCACGAGGTGGAGGACCGGCTCAGCGAGAAGATCCTGCACGGCGAGCTCAACTCCGGCGATCACGTGCACGTCGACTTCAAGGACGGCGAGTTCGTGTTCACGACCACGCAGCGTGAGCTGCCCGTCTCGGTCAGCGTGAATGCCGCCGCCGCGATCGGCACCGGTCCGGCGACCCCCGACCTCGCGGCGGCGTCGGGCGAGTAGCCGAGAACGACACGAGGGGCGGATGCTGCGGCATCCGCCCCTTCGTCGTTCCCGCCGTCGCGCGGCAATACGATGTCTGCATGACCGAGTTCCACGTGCGCCGGGCGCGCACGAGCGATGTGCCGAAGATCATCGAGCTCGTGGAACCACTCGTGCAACGACGCATCCTGCTCGGCAAGGAGCGTGTCGACCTCTACGGCTCGGTGCAGGAGTTCCGCGTGGCGGAGACCGTCGACGGCCGCCTGGTCGGCGCCGGTGCGCTGCACGTCATGTGGGAGGACCTCGGCGAGGTGCGCACGCTCGCCGTGGACGATGCCTGGCTCGGTCACGGCGTCGGCCACGCCCTGCTCGCCACGCTCGAGGAGGAGGCCAGGGAGCTCGGCCTGCAGCGGCTCTTCTGCCTGACGTTCGAGACCGGCTTCTTCGGCCGGAACGGCTTCGTCGACATGGGCGACGAGACCGTCGACCCCGCCGTGTACGCCGAGCTCGTGCGTTCGCACGACGAGGGTGTCGCCGAGTTCCTCGACCTCGCGCGGGTGAAGCAGAACACGCTCGGCAACACGCGCATGCTGAAGCTGCTCTGAGGGTCGACGCTGCCCAGATCCCACGCTCGGCAACACGCGCATGCTGAAGCTTCTCTGAGACGAGATCCGGCACGCCGCGCGCATACCGCTGGTGGGGGCGGCCCGGTCGTACCCTGTGTGCATGTCGACGAACACACCGGCCGGGCGGCAGTCACCGCAGGTGTACCGCCGTCGGCGCATCGTCGTGCTGATCGGACTCCTCGCGGTGATCATCGCGATCGTCCTGATCATCGTGCGACCGGGTTCGAGCCAGGGCGGCGAGGGCGGCGCTGGAGCCTCACCGAGCACCGAGCCGACGTCGGCCCCCGAGACGACCTCCATCCCGACGGAGCCGACCGCGGCCGACGGCGACCCGTGCGCGCCCGAGAAGGTCGTGGTCGAGGCGATCACCGACAAGTCCTCGTACGAGCCAGGGGAGCAGCCTCAGCTGTCGGTCACGATCACCAACGTCGGCAAGAACGTGTGCGTGCTGAACGCCGGCACGGCCGCGCAGGTCTTCACGATCACGAGCGGCACGGAGACGTACTGGACCTCCACCGACTGCCAGGTCGACGCCATCGACGCGGAGGTCTCGCTGACGCCGGGCACCCCGGTGAGCTCGAGCGTGCCGATCATCTGGGACCGTACTCGCTCCACCCCCGAGACCTGCAGCGGCGCCCGTGAGACAGTGCCCGCCGGCGGCGCCTCGTACCACCTCGCGGTGACGGTCGACGGCTTCGAATCCGCCGAGCAGCGGCAGTTCCTGCTCTACTGACCCGTGCTCTTCGGGCCCTCGCCCTGCGTGCTGTGCGGGTAGCCGGCGAACGCCGGAGTCGAGCCCGCCGGCGGGTCGAAGCGCACGAGTTCGTTGGCCGCCTCGAGTGACGGCGCCGATGACATGAGCTGCTGCTCTGCGGGGTCGAGCGCCCACTTGACGACGAGGTACACATCGCCGCGCTTCACGTCGCGGTAGCGGCGGATGACGGCCTTCGGCAGGGCCGGGTCGTTGCGCACGCACAACCAGGTGTCGCCGTCGAACCGGATCGGTTTCGGGAGGCTGCTTGCCATTGGGGGCTCCTTCGGAGAGGAGCGCGCCGGCCCGCGCGGTGTTGCTTCGATGCTCTGAGCGCCCGGCGACATGATCGCAGGGCAGGATTCGGGTGAATGCGCCGGCGCCGTGGGGTCTACGAGAACGCCGTCGTCTTCGTCGACACCTCGGACCCTCACGGTCCGGCACAGACATCCTAGGACGCTTTCCCGGGAAGTCCACATCCGATTTCGGTGAAGCCCGGAAGCCGGCATTCGGATGCCGCGGAGTGCGCCGTGGGCGGACGTGGCGGGCCCCGCGGCATCCGCTCGGTACCCTTGAGGAATGGCAGGAAAGGCACGACGGAAGCAGGCGGCGGAGCCCGTGGAGTTCCGTTCCCAGGCGCTCGCAGAGGCGCTCGAACGGCAGGACATCGCGGCGGTCGCCCTGGCGCTGCGTCATGGCAACACCGTGGTGCCGCTCGTGAAGCCGGGCCCGCGCGACAAGCCGCTCGACGGTGGCGAGGTGTGGACCTACCGCGACCCGAAGACGGGTGACGTCGCGCTGCTGCTCTTCAGCGACGCCGCGAACAAGCCCGAGAACCTGCCGCCCGCGGTGGGGCTGCAGAGCCCCGCGTGGCTGCGCACCTTCCTGAAGCGGCACGAGTCGACCATCACGACGGTGTTCCTCGACATCGCGGGGCCGCATCCGATGCAGGCCTCGCCGGCCGAGCTGCTCAAGGCGCTCGAGGCGTAGCCCGACGCGGAGTTCGACTCCCGTTCAGCGCAGTTCGAAGATCCGGATGCAGACGAACCCGGGCTCCGGCCTCGCCATGCCGATGAACTGCCGCTCGGCGAGCCATCGGTGGGCCGGGGCATCCGTCTGGAAGACCGGCGCGGTCCGGTAGTAGAGCTCCTCCTCGGTGACCGGTTCACCGGCCGCCAGCCGCCGCTCGAGCTCGTCGGCGGCGACGTAGTAGCCGCGGTTCACGACATCGATCACCGCGCCGTCATCGGCCTCGACGAGGTAGCGCGCGTCGAGCTGCGTGACGTCGCCGCGCGCGACCCACCAGTCGCCGCCGCCGGGCAGCACGCGGCCGTTCAGTCGAGGCCCGCTGACGGTCCCGCCCGTGATCGGCGTGAAGCCCAGTGCTTCGGATGCCCCGCGGCCGATGTGGCGCTCGCCGTCGACCTCGACCCGCAGCTCGAAGACGAAGGCGAGGCTCGGTTCGAGCAGCGTGCTCATCGGGTCGCTCCACGGGGGCCGCCCGTGCTCTCGGTGTGGTCGTTCATCCTGCTCCTTCGCGTCGCATGCAGCGTTCAACGGTATCGGCAACAGCGGGCTCGACCGCTCGACCGCTTGACCCTGCACCGTGGTTCACGGTCGACACTGGCGGCATGACCGCAACCTCCGCCCTGCTCAGCCCCTCTTCCGATGACTCCTACCAGCGCGTCCGATGGGGGCGTGCCGGCGCCGTCTACGACCTCATCGTGACCGTCGGGTTCGCCACGCCCTTCACCGCGCCGCTCCTGCTCGCCCTGACCCGATCGCTCCACGATGCGCTGAATCTGCCGGGTGCCCAGCTCCCCGAACTCGACCCCACCGCGCTCATGTTCACGAGCATGTTCGGCACCGCGGTGACCATGTGGGCGATCGCCCGCATCCTGCGGCCCGAGGCGCGATTCATCGCGATCGACACGGCCGGGCGTGCGGTGTTCTCGCTCTGGATGATCTGGGCGCTGTTGAATGGGCAGAGCGCGACGATCGTCGTGTTCCTGATCGGGGAGGTGACATGGCTGATCCTGCAGCTCAGCGGACTGCTCCGCCTGCGTCGCCGCTGACGACCGGTCCGCTCGCTCGCGCGTCGGGCGTCGCCGTGAGCACCCTGCGGTTCTACGAACGACAGGGGCTGCTCGAGCCCGACGGGCGCTCGGACGGCGGGTATCGCCAGTACTCGCCCGACTCGGTGCGGCGGGTGCGGTTCATCCGTCGCGCCCAGGAGCTCGGGTTCACCCTGCGCGAGGTCCGCGAGGTGCTGGCGCTCTCCGACGAGCCCGGCCGCATCGTGCTCGACGACGTCGCCGAACAGGTCTCCGACAAGCTCGCCGAACTCGACCAGCGGATCGCCGACCTGCGAGGTGTGCGGGCGGCGCTCGCCCTGCTCGTCGAGACCGGGCCGGTGCATCCGACGTGCCCGGTGATCGACGCCATCGTCTGAGCGGCCGCCCGTGCGCTGAGGTGCCGGCGGGCGGGCGCCCTAGAAGGCGGCGTCGAGCTCGCGCTCGCGCGGGCCGGTGGCAGCCATCATGGCGCGCTGCACGGCCGCGTGCACGCTGCCCGCCTCGACGTCGAGGATCGTCGTGTAGCCGAGGCGCTTGGCCTCTGCACTGCGCTGCTTGGCCGCGGTGACGGGGCGCACCTCGCCGGCGAGGCTGATCTCGCCGAACGCCGCGAGCTCGTGGGGGACTGCGCGGTCGCGCATGGCGGAGGCGATCGCGACGGCGATGGCGAGGTCGGCGCCGGGTTCGGCGAGCCGCACACCGCCGACGGTTGAGACGTAGACGTCGTGCTCGCCGAGCGACTTCAGCCCCGCCCGACGCTCGAGCACCGCGATGATCATGGCGACGCGCGAGGGATCGACCCCGTTGACGACGCGGCGCGGCTGCGGGGCCTTCGTGGAGACCACGAGGGCCTGCACCTCGACCGGGAGCGCCCGACGGCCCTCGAGGGCCACGGTGACGCACGTGCCGCTCACGGCGCTGCGGCCGCTCGAGAGGAACAGGCCCGACGGGTCGGGCACCTCGGCGATGCCCTCGCCCGTCATCTCGAAGCAACCGACCTCGTCGGTCGGCCCGAACCGGTTCTTGAGCGCCCGCACGAAGCGCAGGGCGGTCTGCCGGTCGCCCTCGAACTGGCAGACGACGTCGACGAGGTGCTCGAGCAGGCGGGGGCCGGCGATCGAGCCGTCTTTCGTGACGTGGCCGACCAGCAGCACGGGCAGCTGCCGCTCCTTCGCCACGCGGATGAGTGTCGACGCGACCTCGCGCACCTGGCTCGGCTGCCCGGGCAGCCCGTCGGAGAGCGAGGAGGAGACGGTCTGCACCGAGTCGACGATGAGCAGGGCCGGGCGGATGGCATCGACTTGCCCGAGGATCGTCGCGAGGTCGGTCTCAGCGGCCAGGAAGAGCTCGCTCTGCAATGCGCCAGTGCGTCCCGCGCGAAGTCGCACCTGGGCGACCGATTCTTCGGCCGTGACGTAGAGCACCCGTCGGCCGCCCGCGGCGACGCGCGCTGCTACCTCGAGGAGGAGCGTGGACTTGCCCACGCCAGGCTCGCCCGAGAGCAGGATCGCAGCGCCCGCGACGATGCCGCCGCCGAGCACCCGGTCGAACTCGCCGATGCCGCTCGGCCGGTGGGCCGCGTCTTCGGTCTGCACGTCGACGATCGATCGCGCCGTGCGCGCCTCGCCGAGCTGCACGGCCTGCACGGCCCGAACGATGCCGGTGGCTTCGGCCACATCGACGACGGTTCCCCACTGCTGGCACTCGCCGCATCGACCGGCCCACTTGAGGGTGCTCCAGCCGCACTCGGAACAGCGGAACGTGGAGGTGGAGCGGGCCATGCCCCGACCTTAGCCGCGGCCGCCGACAGCGGGCGCTCGACGCGGCGACCCTGGTCGAAGCGCTCGCCGCCGGGTCGCCCCGGGCGTAGCCTGTGCGGCATCCGGGCCCATCGCGTCGTGGTGTGCACCGGCTCCTACCAGCGCGAGCATCGTCCGGGGTTCATCGAGGAGATCGCGCGCGAAGTGCCCGTCGTCGGAGCCGCGGAGTACCGCGCGCCGGACTCGCTGCCCGGCGGCACCGTACTCGTCATCGGCGGCGGCCAGTCCGGCTGCCAGATCGCCCATGAGCTCGCGCACGCCGGCCGTGAGGTCGTGCTCGCCGCGGGCACTGCGCCGGCGATGCCGCGTCGCGTCGACGGGCGCGACATCGTCGACTGGGACGCGGCCCGGTTCGACCGCAACATCCGCTCGATCTTCGCCGAACTCGCCGCCGCCACACCGCCGCTCCTCGGCGATCTCGGGGTGGTCGTCAACGCCGTGGGATTCCGCCCCGACTACAGCTGGATCGCGATGCAGGGGATCGTCGACGACATGGGCTTCCCGCTGCAGGAGGACGGGGCGAGCACTCGCGTTCCCGGCCTGTCCGTCGTCGGCGTGCCATGGATGCGAACGCGCAAGTCGCCGCTGCTGCTCGGCGTCGGCGAGGACGCCGACGTCGTCGTCAGGCGGCTCGCCGGTCGATGATGCGGGAGAGCGAGGTCATCGACTCGCGGCGCCGCGACCTCAGCACGCCCTCGAGCGCCGGCCGGAAGGCGTCGGCCCACACCGCGTAGCCGTGATCGTTCGGGTGGAACATGTCGCGCGCGAACTGCGTCAGGATGCCGCGGAGACCCTGGCGCCGAGTGGCCTCGTGCAGCCCTACGACGACGAGTCCGTGCTCGCGGGCGGCGGCGCGCAGCATCCGATTCGCCTCGGCGACCTTTCGCTCGTTGTGCGGGAAGTGGAAGCACGGCAGGTCGGCGACGACGGCGTGCAGCGGCAGTTCGGCGAAGATCGAGCGGATGTTGCGGTCGAACCGCACCGGATCCCAGTCGGCGATGTCGTTCGCGCCGATCGAGACCGTGACGACGTCGGGCCGGAGGCCGCGGAAGCGCGGCAGCTGGTCGCGCACCGCGAGCGCGGTCGTCGCGCCCGAGACGCTGAGGTTCACGACGCGGACGCTCCGCCCCGTCGACTCGCGCAGCTCGTCCGCGATCATGCCGACGTAGCTGCGGTCGGGGCGGGAGGCGCCGATGCCCTGGGCAGCGCTGTCGCCGATCGCGACGTAGAGCAGCTCGCCATCGGCCTTCGCGTGGTCGCGCCACCACTTCGAGTGGATGGGCAGGGTCTCGTTCAGGGTCGACCGGTTCTCGATCACTCGCGCGCGGAACGGACGCACGCCGAAGCTGCCGAGCACGGTCGACGCGGCGAGCCGGGCGCCGGCGGTGAGGCTCTGGCGCGGGGCGTCGGTACGGGCGATGGGGGAGACGGTCACGAGCAGAACGTATGCCCGAACGCTTCGCGTGAGCTGCATGCCGGCTGAACGTCGGCTGAGGCATCCGCTCGTTTTGGTGGTTGCGGTCTCGTCGTCTACGATTGTCCTCGGTACCGTGTCCGAGCGGCCGAAGGTGCAACTCTCGAAAAGTTGTGTGGGTGAAAGCCCACCGTGGGTTCAAATCCCACCGGTACCGCCATAGAAAACCCCTGGATATCCAGGGGTTTTCTGCTTTCCCGGCGAGGTTGTGGTGCATTCGTGGTGCAAATTCTCGTCGGGCGGATTCTTCGCGTCCCGGCGAGGCGCGCTACTTTGGGTCGTCACCGCCTCGGTGGGTGTTGCGATTGCTGGAGAGTGCTCATGGTCGAAGTAGGCTCGACAACCGACAACACTCAAACCCGGAAGATGGGGCTGACGCCGCTTTGTAGGGATAGGTGCGATTATCACGGGTAAAGAACCACCCCCTTGAAGTGAGATGAAGCTGAGTCGGAAGAAGGGGCGCGGAGCGCGCGGATGCGCGAGATGACGCCGGGTGCAGGCGGTTGGGGCCGGATGCGACCGGCTATCATGCGGACATGACACGGACGAATCCGATCCTGCGGGGGAACCAGGCCTCCGACGAGCTC
Organism: Agromyces sp. Root81; assembly: GCF_001429165.1. GTDB lineage: Bacteria > Actinomycetota > Actinomycetes > Actinomycetales > Microbacteriaceae > Agromyces. The sequence continues at coordinate 609,981 of NZ_LMIR01000002.1, read as the reverse complement.
GGTCCCGGCGTGCTCGTCTTCCTGTGGGTGTTCATCGCCGCAGAACTCGTCGTACCGGCGATCTTCGTGGTCCACCTTGTAACCGGGAACCCGGAAGAGGCTGGTGCCTGGGTGCTCGGTTCGATCGTCTGCGTTCTGGTCGCTCTGCTCCTGATGGCCGGGATGCACTCATCGTCCCGCGACACGCGACAGCTCCGCGCCAAGGGTGTCCCAGGAACTGCGAGGGTGCTCTCCGTGGAGCCGCTGGAGGACGGCTACGCGGTGATCCTGCGGATCTACGTCGACGGCCTCGAGCCATTCGAGACTCGCGCCCGCAGAGGATGGGGCCGCATGAAGGTCGGCGAGACCGTCGAGGTGCTTGTCGACCCCTCGGACCGGCTGTTCACCATCGTCGATCGCTGACCCGCGCTTGCGCGCTGGTTAGGACTCGCTGCGGCCAGGTGCCGGTGGGATGTCTGAGCCGAAGCTCAGGGAGTAGCGCCGGCAACGAGCAGCCGGTACGAGCTGCTGTGGTCGTCTGCACGAACACCGCGGTGCGGGGCCGGTGCCATGTGCCCTGCGTGGCTGCCGCACTTCGAGCAGCTCTGCGCCTCCCGCGAGAACCGGCTGGCGTAGCGGCGCTCGGCGCTGCACTCATTGCAGATCCAGTTCCCGCAGGCGGGGCAGTCGCTCATCGCTCGAGCTCTGGCGCTGTCTGCTCTGTCTGCGCGCCGGCGGCCGGCGAATCGTCGTCTCCGGCGAACAGCTCCGGGTACTTCCGCCGGCGCGCAGCGACGCGCTCGGCTGCTGCCGAGCGCGTCGTCTCGACCGAGGCGATGAATCACTCGGCCCGCGATGAGCTGCCGCAGGTCGCGGTTCGACGCGTCGTCGCGCTCGTTGATGCGGCGCGAGCGCACCACGCTTCCGGAGCGCGTCGGGTTCACGTCGAAGAGCGGGCTCAGCCGCCAGGTTGTGGTCCCGGCCGGGCGCCCCGTGAGCTCGCGCGTGAAGCCGTGGTTCTTCCAGTGGTCGTCGACGTTGCCCACAAGCACAGTGAGCGCCACCCGGCCGAACATCTCCTTGAGGTCCTCGCTTGCTGCACGCTCGGTGACCTGGTCGATGGTGTCGGCGAAGTTCTCGTAGGTCGCGGAGTTCTGCGGGCCGAGTTCCATGGCCGTCATCGCCGACATGTAGCCGACCCGGGTCTGGTGGCCATCGGCAAACTCACCGATTGAGAGCGGCTGCTCAGCGCGTCGTTGACGGGCGTACACAGCATCGGATGATGTTCAGTGCCCCACACATCCGGCGTTGCGTCGGCGAACGCGCCGAACAGCGGCGTGTGTTCGTTGGAGTACATCCGCCCCGACACAAGTGGCAGGTCTGGTGAGATCGCGTAGCGTGCTGGGCTCGCGAGGTACTCGGGAGAGTACTCGAAGGAGCTGCCGCCGAGCCTGCGTCCGCCCCTGAAGGACGCGCGGAGGGACCCGACCGTGATGGGGGCGCCAATGCCCTCGTCGAGGTACATCGACCTCATCGACGAGCTTCGTCTGTTCGTTGCCCATGCCTACAATCCGTTCGCCGATCAAGGTTCGCCCCGCGGTCAAGATCCAAGGATCTGTTGCGGCGCGGAGACGGGTTCAACTCCCGCCGGTACCGCCATAGAAAACCCCTGGCTATCCAGGGGTTTTCTGCACTTCCGTGGGGTCGTGATGCGCATGCCGAGTAGCTGAGGCGAAGTCGGGCGCCCGATCCGTGCCGCGGGCACGACCCCTCCTGCTGTCGGCAACTGAAATGATGGACGCGAAGGACCTCGTCGCGGCTGGGCCGATGGCCACCGGAAAGGTGTGACTATCGTGAGTTCGAACAGCCCTGCGGGCGCAGATGCACTCGACGTCCATTCCCTGACCGAGTCGGTCGTCCTGTCGACCGTGACCACTCATGCGCGACGGCTCGAAAGCGAAAGCGGCATCCGCGCAGGTGTCTCCCGGTTCGACATCGGCTGCGCGGTTGTGATCGTGTTGCTGGTCGGAGTTCCGACGTCGGTGCTCTTCGGCATCATGTCGCTCGATCAGGGATACATCTGGGCGATCGCCGCCGCGGTCATTTCGATCGCCACCGTCGCGATCTGCATCCGGGTGCTTCTCGCAGCGTCTCGTCACAATCGTGAGGCGCCGGAACTGCGATATCGGCTCGAGCGGTTCGCTGCAGACAACGAACTCGACTACGTCCCCGAGGAGCCTGAGCCGAAGCATCCGGGACAGATTTTCTCGCGCGGCCAGGACCGAGTCGCGCACAATCTGATCCGGTGGCCGGGCGAAGGGCTCGAGGTTGCGAACTACAGTTACGTGACGTCTGGCTACCGAGGCATCCGCTCTGTCTGGCAGTGGGGGTATGCAACAGCTCAGCTCGACTCTCCCGCCCCAGCGCTGTTGCTCGCCGGGAAGAAGAACAAGGGCGCGTTCGACGACCGCATCACGGCGCTGTTCGATATCAGGACACCGACTCGCCTCTCCACGCCGGATGGCGGCCGATTCGAGCTGTGGGCGTGGCCACGCGACATCGACGTTGCGCGCCGACTGTTCGATGAGTCGCTGTTGTCCCAGCTCGCCGCGCGCGCAATCGACCTCGAGATCGTCGACGGTCGCGTGTTCCTCTTCTCCAACCGGCCGCTGAGCACGAGCGATCCGGACACCTGGACGTGGATTCTCGAGACGGTGCAGACGATCCAGGATCGGGTCGCTTCGAGCTGACAGAGCGGCGCAGGTGCGACTGATCCGTCGATCTACGCGGATGCTCCTCGGATCCAGGTCGGGCCGCCTGACTACTTCCGCCTCGCTCCCGTGCGCTCGGCGAGGATCCGTGCGGACAGTCTGTTGCTGACCTCGTCTGCGCACAGTACGAGCTCGGTGATCGCAGCGGCTCCCAGACCGCGCCTTCCGACCTTCGCCACCGTGGTCTTGACGCTCGGGCGGGCCGCGCTCGTGAACGGGGCGATGAAGCTCGACCATCGGCGAAGGTCCAGCCTCTCGAGTTCCACCCGGTGCGTTCGCCCGAGCTTCGCGAGCCGCCGGCCTCCGGCCTTGCGCTGACCGAACGCCTCAGAGTAAAGATCGTCGCCCGGCGTCTGAAAGACCTTCGCCTGCTTCTCCGCGGTTCGCTCGATCACCAGGGCGACCTCCTCGGCGTACGCGGGCATTCCTCGAAGCAGACGCCGTTCCTCTGCCACCCATCGCCGCAGCAGCAACTCCTCGCATTCGTCGCACAGCACCTTCGGGAGTACTCCGTCGGCCGCGTAGCCGCACTCGCACCTGATGCGGCTGCGCTGAGGCGACCGAAACGGTCGCCAACCCAATCGATCGCGCAGGAGAGACGCGCCGACGGTGCTGCACCCCAGCTCGTCCGTCAGCACGCCCCGACCAGCGCGGCGCTGTGCGTCGACGACGAGCGCCTGCCAGCGCTCGACATCCGCCGGGCGGAGCAGTTCCTGCGCCGCCGCAGCGTACTCATCGAGGATCGCGAAGGTCTCCGCCTCGTGCGCCGCCGCACGCAACTTCGACGCAGACGTCGCGCCGGGCCACGACGGAAACGTGGTTCGTGCAGCAAGCTCACGCATCCGCGCCGCACCTGCCACGGCCGACGACTCGAACAGCCCCGCGAGCGGCGCATTCGCCGCGAGAACACTGCGCTCGAAACCGTCGACTGCCTCCAATGTGGTCACCTCTCCACCGTATCGACCGTCCGGCCTCACGTCGTTGCGACCACGACGACCTCGCCGGGCCATCCGGCCGTCGTGAAGACCTGCAGGATGGCGGCGGCCGCAGTGGCCGTGCGCACGCGCCGATCAATCCAGCGCCGAGGGCAACGCCGCGGATGAGGCGGGATCGCCGTTCGAGCATGCAGGCCAGACGAGTTGAGCGGGTCCGCGGGGCGAACTGAGCAGCGTCTGTCGCACACGACCTCAGTGCTGCTTGTTCTGCAACTCCCGCCGCAGAGCGACCGCGCCAGCGATCGCCCCCACTGCCCCGAGCGCGAGGATCACGCCGGCGACGATCATCAGACCGTCCGTCATGGTCATGACGAAGACTGCGGCCGTGAAGAGGAACGTCGCTCCGACGAAGTACCAGACGGACGACGATTCGCGCTTCTGCTCGGTGTCACTCACGACGACCACGCTAGGCCACTCGAGCAAAATTCGTCGAGGACCCAGCCTCTGCGAACTCGCCGAGGGTCCAGGCCCGCCGTACGGCATCTGTGCGCGAGGTCGCGCCGAGCTTGGCGTAGATGTGGGTGTTGTGGCGCTTCACGGTGCTGATGGAGATCGAGAGCTTCCGGCTGATTGCCTCGTTGGACAGGCCGTTGCTGATCAACGCCATCACCTCGCGCTCTCGAGGCGAGAGCACCGACTTCGCGAGCTGTGGCGCTGAGCGCTGCTCGGCACTCGGCGCGACCATGCGCACGGCGGCGATCAGCTCAGCCGAGGTGGCGAACTTCGAGATGAAAGTGCTCGCCCCGGCGGTGAGCAGGGAGTCCGTGAGCACTCGATCGCGGTGCATGGTGACGACGACGACGCGGGTGCCTGGCGATTCCGCGAGCACACGGGTGATTGTCGAGAGCACGGGAACGCCGGGCATCTCCACGTCGAGCATCAGCACATCGGGGCGCGCGGCGAGTGTCGCAGCGAGGGCGCCGGCGCCGTCGGATGCTTCGCCCTCGACCTCGACGCCGGTCTCTGCGGCCAGCAGCGCGCGCATGCCGGCGCGGAAGATGTCGTGGTCGTCGGCGACGACGACTCGGATCGCTCTGTCACTACTCATCGTCGTGTTCTCGATTGGCCAGCTGACTCGTCTCGCGAGATCAGCGTGAGGTGGGCACCCGGGGACGGGAACAGAATCGGAATGCCCGGTTGCATGATGGTGCCCTTCCCCTCAGGTTGGAACGAGCCGTGAAAACGGCTCCAGTGAAGGTATGTCCGGTCACGGTTGCACGGTTGCACGGTTGCACGGTTGCACGGTTGCACGGTTGCACGGTTGCACGGTTGCACGGTTGCACGAAGCGCGCATCGGCGAAGACGCTTCTACAAGGTCTGTTTCCGGAAGGCACCAAGTCGTTACATCTCCGTGCGCTTCCCTTCGTGACGGTGCTTGTCGCACCGGCTCTTCTCGTAGTCATCTGGCGGTCTCTGAAACGTCAGCGGCGTTCTCGAGCTGCGCGTTCCATGTGCCGCTGGATGAGCACCCTGTGGGTGATCGCGATCATCGTCGGGTTGATCCTGGTCATTACGAGCTACCCGGAGATGGATTTGCTGGTTTGGGTGGTACTCGGCCCGTATGGCATTGCCATGCTCCCGATGCTCATCTTGACGCTCATCCTCAGCACCAATGAGTTCTACCCGGTGCGTCAAGTAAGGCCCGCCAGTCGGCCGAGAGGAGCCTTTGTCGCGCACTGCGTCAGGAGGTCGGTCCTGTCTGTTCACCCGGGTTCACGACGATGCGGTTGCCATGGATGTCGCCCTGGCCGCCGTCCTCGATGATCGACGTCGTCGGCTCCTCGTCGACCGGCCACTCGGCTCGATGCGGGCGCCTTCCGAGGTAGTTCGCCTCGTACGCCTCGAGCGCGCCGCGACCGGGCTCCTGCGCCGGCGGCCCAGACCGCTTCGTGAAGATCCTGATCACCATGCCGACGCCGATCGATCCCCAGAGCGCCGCGGCGATCCACGGACCGGCCGATTCAGGGAACAGCACCAGGAGCACCGCCACGGCCGCAAGGCTGGCGATCCCGACGACGGTCCAGATGATCTTCGACATCACGTTCTCCCTATCCGGCGATCATACGCATGACCGGTGGAACGCCGCCGCTGGGCGCTACTCGACCATGCGAAGAGGAAGGATTCCTCTCCCTACGCGCGAAACGCGGACCCTATCGGCCTCTCCTTGCGGGCACCCCGCCCGGCTATTGAGCGGCTGCAAATTGATGAGCAGGCAGGCCCGTCGCCTCTCCCTACAGAGCGAGGGATCTGCCGCAATCAGCGCCCAGGACGAATTCGGGTTCGTCATGGGTGCGCCTGCCTTGGGAACGGGCATGATCGCCGCCACACTGATGTCCACGCTGGCGCTCGCTGCTTCCGGCCCAGGCAAGTAGTGCAGAGCCCGTCGCCGAAGACGTGAACTGCACGATCATCCTGGACACCAACGACACGGTCTGCGTGCCCATCGGGGAGGATGACCTCGCAGCCGCCGTCCTCAAGGAGATGGGCTTCACGCTCGTCGAGTCGACCACCGCCCCGACTGACGCACAGCTCGCCCGCGCGGGTGAGCAGAGAGTCGCGTACATTCTCGCGAAGTTCTACGACGACGAGGGACTTCTGATTGAGAACACGGACCGGCGCCTTGTCAGAGAACCCTGGTAGCCTACGGATGTGGCTATCACCCGAATCTCCTAGCTGAGGACCCGCTTCCCCACCAGAAGTGTGTCCTTTTCGCTTTCAATCGGAGTTTTCGGATCATGATCACTGTTCATGATGTCGTGCTGCGCGCGGGTGCCCGCCTGCTGCTCTCAGACATCTCATTTACCGTCTCCCCCGGAGACCGCATCGGCCTCGTCGGGCGCAATGGCGCAGGCAAGACCACTCTCATGTCGGCGCTTGCTGGCGTGTCCGCCCCCGTCGAGGGCTCGATCACCACAACCGGTGATGTCGGCTACCTCTCGCAAGACTCCCGCGCCACCGACCCCTCGGTCAGCGTGACAGAGCGTGTCCTTTCGGCCCGCGGGCTCGACCATGCCGTGCGGGACCTGCTCGCAGCCGAGGCGGCGCTGTCCGCGGCATCGGATGAGGCCGCGCTCGATCGCGCGATGCGCGGCTATGTGCGCGCGGATGCCGTGTTCCAGGCAGGTGGGGGTTACGCCGCCGAGGCGGAGGTCGCTCAGGTGGCGGCAGGCCTCGGCTTGCCGGAACGGGTACTGTCCAGCCCGGTCGGCACGCTCTCGGGTGGACAGCGGCGCCGCGTCGAGCTGGCCCGCATCCTGTTCGGAGGGCGCAACCGCGTGCTACTGCTCGACGAGCCGACGAACCACCTCGACGTCGACTCGATCGCATGGCTCCGCACGTTCCTACAAGGGCATCGCGGCGGTCTCGTCCTCATCAGCCACGACACCAGCTTGCTTGCCGACGTGATCAACCGCGTATTCCACCTCGATCCCACTCGTGCCGCCATCGACGTGTACAACACCGGATGGAACCAACACCTGGCGCAGCGGGCCGCGGACGAGCGGCGAAGGACCCGGGAGCGGGCCAACGCCGAGCGCAAGGCTGCGGCGCTCCATACCCAGGCCGACCGGATGAAGGCGCGCTCCGCCACCGCGACGATGGCGCGCAGCATGGCCCGTCGCGCCGATCGGATGCTTGCCGATCTCGATCCGGTGCGCCGCGTCGAGAAGGTCGCCCGCATCGCGCTTCCCGAGCCGGAGCCGTGCGGACGGATGCCACTCGGCGCGGTGAGCCTGACCAAGGCGTATGAGGGCCGGACGATCTTCGACGGCATCGACCTCGCCGTCGACCGCGGGAGCCGGATAGTGGTGCTCGGGTTCAACGGCGCGGGGAAGACGACGCTGCTGCGCGTGCTCGCCGGGCAGGAGCAGCCCGACGGCGGCCGGGTGGTGCACGGTCATGGCCTGCGCCTGGGCTACTTCGCGCAGGAGCACGACACTCTCTCGATCGAGCGCACCGTGCAGCAGAACTTGTCCGACGCCGCGCCGCACCTCAGCGATGGCGAGGCGCGGCAAGTGCTCGGCGCGTTCCTGTTCAGCGGGGACGACGCTGACAAGAAGGTGGGCATCCTCTCCGGAGGGGAGAAGACCCGCCTCGCCCTGGCCACGCTAGTGCACTCCGGGGCGAACGTGCTGCTGCTCGACGAGCCGACGAACAACCTCGACCCAGCCTCTCGCGACGAGGTGCTCGCGGCGATCGGCTCCTACCCCGGGGCGGTCGTCATGGTAACGCACGACGAGCAGGCGCTCGACGCGCTCCGTCCCGACCGGGTACTGCTGTTGCCGGATGCGGACGAAGACCTCTGGCGCGAGAGCTATCGAGAGCTCGTCGCCCTCGACTGAGATCCGGTTGTTCCGGCAACGACACATCTCTTGGCCGCAGGACTTCGTCACCACTCAGCGCCACCGAACCAGTCACCAGGGGGGCTTTCTTGTGCGGTCTGACCGAAAGGAACAGGCAACAGGCCGTGGTGGACACGACCGAGATGATCGCCCCTCTCTTCGCCCCCGAAATTACGCGAGCGTGAATGCGTGCGCCATCGATGGAACCGCGACCCTACCCGCGTAGATCATCGATGGCCGGGCCGGTGAGACCTCTTCACTGGCTCGGCGGCTGGCTGTTCTGGACGTTCTGGGCCTGGCGTTGATCGAGGCTGAAGCCCTTGCTTCCTGCCGCATTCCCGCAACAATGGCGTCATGACCGGATCTGCTGACCGCTTGACGCTCCTCGATGTGGAGGACGTGACGAAGGAATTCGACGGCGTGAGGGGTGCAGCGCAGACGACGGTGCTCCGCGGAGTATCGCTCCGGGTCGCGCCCGGTGAGATGGTCGCGATAGTTGGTCCATCCGGTTCCGGGAAGTCGACACTGCTGTACTGCCTTGCAGGGCTCGAGCCGGTGTCCACAGGTCGGGTGAAGTTGTTCGGCCGCGACATCGCGACGCTCGGTCGCAACGCGCTGGCGAAGCTCCGTCGCGACCAGATCGGCTTCGTGTTCCAGGCCTACAACCTGATCCCGTCGCTGTCCGCCGAGGAGAATGCAGGGTTGCCCGGCAGGCTCGCACGTCGCAAGGGCGCCGCCTCGGCGGCCCGATCAGCCCTGGAAGCAGTCGGACTGTCTTCCCGAGGCAGGTTCCTTCCAGGCAAGCTGTCGGGCGGGCAGCAGCAACGCGTGGCGATCGCCCGGGTTCTGGCGTCAGGTGCGATGCTGGTGTTCGCCGATGAGCCGACAGGTGCCCTGGACACGCGGACCGGCGAGCAAGTGCTGTCGCTGCTTCGCGACGCGGCAACGGGCGAGCGCAGCGTCGTGATCGTCACGCATGACCTCGAGGCAGCATCGCGTGCCGATCGAGTACTCGTGCTGCGCGACGGCGTGATCCACGCTGAACTTCACGCGCCGACCTCCGAGAACGTCTTGGAGGCTGTGCGCGCAGCCGGCGAGGAAGTGCCTGCCGCATGATCATCTCAGTCGCCGCGCGGGAACTCGTCCGGGGCTGGCGTCTCTGGGCCGGCAGCCTGGCCGTCATCGTCGCATCGGCAGCAGTGTGTGCAGCGGCGATCTCGCAGTTCGAGACCGCGGCTGCCCTTCCGGAGGACGACGGAGTTGCGTTGCAGTCGATGAGCCAAGGCATCGTCGCGTTCGGGCTTCTCGCGGCGATCGCCATCACAGCCGCAACGACCAATCTCGCTGTCGCTTCCGGTCGGCGCGGGTATGCGCTGCTCCAACTGGCGGGGGCGCTTCCGAGGCAGCTTGTCGTGATCGTGTTCGTGCAGCTGCTCATCCTCGCCGCCACGGGCGTCAGTCTTGGCCTCGGCGTCGGCCGCCTGCTCGCCGGACCGATGCTCGAGCTCACGATCGCGCAGATCAGCCTGCGCGAGGTTCCCGAGGCATCGTTCGGGCACACCACCATCGTGTGGACGCTCTCCCTGATGGGCGGTGTCGTGCTCATCTCCGGCGCGCGGGCTGCCTTCCGCGCAGGACGTGTGCGGCCGATCGAAGCGTTGCGAGATCCGGAGCCCCCGCGGATCCGCATGGGAACGATGCGCTGGATCGGCGTCGGCATCGCAGCTGCCGCCGCTCTGGGGCTCGGCCTCGGTCTGGCACTCGCGAGGCCCCGGCTGGACGGAGATGGCCAGCTGGTCGGACTCTCCGCGGTCACGGGGCTCAGCATGATGCTGAGCATCGCCCTGACCGCGCTCGTTGCCGCGAGCGGACCAGTGCTGTACCCGCTCGTGCTGCGTGCCTGGACTGCGGCGGTGCCTTCGGGCGGATCGGGCACCTGGTTCCTCGCTCGCCGCTCCTGCAGCTACCGGATCACGCAGAGCACCGCTGCAGTTACACCGCTCATGGTCGGCATCGCCCTGCCCGGCGCGATGTACACCATGGCCCTCACCACGGCCCAGGCCACCGATGGACCGGTTGATGTGAACTCAGGCTCGATCTTCACAGTCCTCGGCCCTGCGCTGCTGCTCGCTGCGCTCGGGGCCGCCGCGATCGTGTTCATGACGGGTCGCACCCGAGAACGCGACGGGGCGCTCGTGCAGATCAGCGGCGGCACCATCGCCACGACAGCGTTGTCCGCGGCCTTCGAAGCAATGATCTACGTGATGACCGCGTTCCTGCTCGCCGCTGCGGTCTTCGTCCTCGTCGGACTCGCCGCGTCGATCTCCCTCGCCGGCGCGGTGCCTGGAATAGTGCCCGTGTTCGGCATCGCGACCGCGGCGCTCATCGGACTCGCCGGCCTGGTGATCGTCGGCATCGCGACCGTCGGGCCGGCGGTGACGCCGTCACGACGGACGATCCCTGCGATCCTCGCGGTGGAGTGAGGATCGCAGTGGCTCGGAGCGGGGCGATGGGGGCGGTCCCTGGCGGCGAAGTCGGCGTCAATCGGTTCCGATCATCAGCCCGGCGACGAGCATGACGCCGACTGCGAGCGCGAATCCGCCGCCGACGTGGACCGCAGTCCGAACGACCGACCACGTCGTCGTCGCTGCGTCGGTTCGCGACGCGTCTATCTCCGTCACGGGCGTGACCCTATCTGGAGAGGCCGCCTCGCTCGCCTCAGGCCGTGCGCGACGTCTCCTGGTACTTTCTTGCGGCACGGGCGGCCGGGATGATGCCGATGAGCACCCAGCCGAGAAGCCAGACGATGGACGAACCGATCAGAGCAGAAGCGACAGCGCTCGCGCCGACAAGTGCAGCGATGATGCCGACGATCGCAGCGACGATCAGGCCGAATCCTGCGATCGCGATGAACGGAGCCGAGGCGCGATTGACGACGACCCACGCCTGGTCATCGCTCAGCGTCAGCTTCGTGCGATAGCCGAAGATCCAATTGCGAGGGAGCGTGCCCCGACGACACTCTCGCGCCCACCAGAGCACGAGAACTCCCACGGCGAGGATCACGGCGGATGCGGAAATCGTCTCGATCATGTCATCCTCTCGGTTTCGATCATCAGGTCCAGTTGCTCCTCCGGAGGCTACGAGATGCCTCGCGGCGACGACAAGGTACCGAGGTACCACTTCCGTGGGCCCGAGGACCAACACAACTTGCTCTTCGTCGAATCGCTTTCGCACTGAGGCGTGGTTGCTGGCACTCAGCTCCGCGGCCGCTCAGAAGTCGAAGCTCGCGGAGCCTGTATTTTCGGCTCAGTGCTGACCCTCTTGAGTGAGAAGCGCCTGGATCTTGCTGTACCGGGCGGACATTCGCGGATCGGCGAGGAAGTCATCGAGATCCGCGTCGACCTCGAAGTCGATGACTTCAAGCAGCGTGATCGCCAGCGATGCGACCGGCGCGCTGTCCCCGGTTCGGAGGAAGTCCCGCCACGCCTCGACCGTGGTCAAGGCCCGAAGCGCTTCGGTGTCCATGTCGCCGTCGGAGAGGGTTCCAGCATCGATGAGCCGAAGCCAGTCGTCGATCGTGGAGGCATCCGCCTTCGTGAGGTTGGCGCATGCCGTGAGAAAGGCCGTGGCGGCCTCCGGGGTGAACTCGGCTGCTGCCACTGCTTCGAGGTCATCGAACCGGGTGAGTTCTTCCGCGGCGTAGGTCGCCATGCGGCGGCGACCGACGCCGTCCGCCGCCGCCGCCCATTGCCGTATCGATTCTTCGACGTCCGTGTATCGCACAGTCCAACCTTCCCAGACGCCGGTCTCCCGTTCATCCCGCCCCCGCCAACTGTGAGCGAAACTCGCTATTTACTCCGTCACGGGGACGTGCCACAGTCGAAGTGGTGCTCCCGAGACGCGAGGGCATCAGGATCGGGGGATCCCACCATGCGAGGAACCAAGACGTCCGCCGTGCTCGTGTTCGCGAGCGCGCTGCTCCTCTCCGGCTGCGCTTCGGGCGGCGGCACACCCTCGACGGCGGTCGCCGGTGCGTGCGAGACTCTGCAGGGTGCACTGCGGGATGTCTCGAACGGTGCGCAGAACGCCCTCAACGCGGTCGGCAGCCCCGAGGAGATCCAGGCCAAGCTCGAGGACTACAGTTCGCGAGCCGCCGAGTTGGCCGAGAAAGCCGACAACCCCGACGTGGCCGACGCGCTCGCCACCGTGGATGAGAAGCTCAGCGAGGCGGCGGCATTCGCAGGGACCATTCCCATCAATGCCGACGGCGAGGTCGAGCCCGACCCCGACGCGCTCGCCGAGCAGCAGGCCTCGATCCAGGAAGCGGTCGACAAGGTCAAGGCGGTGTGCGTCGAGCCCACCGAGCCCGCGGGGTACTGAGTCCCCGACGGAATCGGCGATTCCGGAACGGCTCGACTTCGCAGGGTTGCGGCGTCCCCGAGGCGTCTGCTCGCCTGACTACAGTTGGGGGCATGTTGCCGCTCGGGTTGTCGATGCTGTGGGAGCCGGTGGAGCCGGAAGGCGCACTGAGGGACCGGTTCGGGTTCGACGGCCTCGGCGCGGTTGCGGAGTGGACTTCGACAGCGCTCGATGAGACCTGGGGCATCACCGCAGGCGGGTGCTCGCGCATGGTGATCAGCGACCACAACGCGATCGTCTGGGTCGACAGCGACCGCGGCGACCTGGTGGTGAAGTGGTCGCGGGCTCGTGAACGATTCGCGAGGCTGGATGCATCGACGCGCTTGCTGCGCGCAATCGCCGGGCGAGGTGTCCCGGTGGCGCCGCCGATCGCGACAGCGGACGGGCTCGACCGGGTGACGTTGGAGGGCCCGTCAGGGGCACTCTCGGTGACCGTGCTGCCGGAGCTGACGGGCGACTGGCTGGACGTGGCGGACGACGCGGCGGTCCGGTCGGCGGGGGCGTGTCTGGCGGAGGTGCACCTGGCGCTCGGTGCGAGCGATCGCGATGCCTCGCTGTCGTCGATGCGAACTGCACCGTTGAGGAAGCGGATCGATCAGTGGTTGGCGCACGAGGATCGCGGACTCTCGCGAGAGGCCTCGAATCGACTCGCGGGGCTGTTGTCCGAAGCCCCCGAGCTCCGGGACGAGCCCCAGCTGGTGCACAACGACTTCCGGGCGGCGAACATCCTGACGCGAGGCTCACAGGTCGTCGGGGTGCTCGATTTCGACGAGGTGGTGGTCGAACACCGGGTCAGCGATCTGGCCAAGGCGTGCGTCTATCTGGGAACGCGGTTCACCGACTGGCGGCCGACGACGGCGGAGGTGCGTCGGAGCCTGCGTGCCGGCTACGAGTCGGTCCGGCCGCTCACTCCTGCCGAGGCGTTCTGGTTCGAGATCCTCGTCCTCTGGCACGGTGTTCTGGCGATCCCAGGGGAGAACGACACAGCCGGGTGGGCATCGGCCGTGTGACGGTGAGCCCCCGGCGAGTAACGGGATTGCTCTGCACCGTGGACTGAGATCAGCGGACGCTCTGTGCGGCCAAGCACCCACGACCGGTTGCTGGCCGCGATCCATCGCAGGTCGACCCATTAGGGTCGCGAGTATGACGCCACTTCGTGCCGGCAGCGCATCTCGACTCGCTCCGCTTCGAATCGCGGGGCAGCCTGTAGCTGAGAGGAGGAGCAGGCGTGGATGTCTATGAAGCTGTCGAAAGCCGTCGGGCGGTACGGGCGTTCAGCGATGAGCCGGTATCCAGAGAAGTACTCGAACGCGTGTTGACCGCAGCGACGCGGGCGCCGTCGAGTGGGAACCTCCAGCCATGGCAGGTGTTCGTCGTGACCGGCGATCCCTTGGCCCGATTGAAGAGGCGGGCGACGGCCAGGGCGCTCGCGGGAGACCCCGGCGATGAGCGTGAGTACCCGATGTATCCGGCCGAACTGACCTCGCCATACGTCGACCGCTTTTCCACCGCGGCTGGACAGCGGTACAAGGCACTCGGGATCGAGCGCGACGACCCCGACAGGTCTATGAAGGTCGCCGCATTGAATTCGGAGGCGTTCGGGGCCCCGGTCGTGCTGTTCTGCTACCTCGATCAGACGATGGGGCCGGGGCAATGGGGAGACGCGGGAATGCACTTGCAGACGGTCATGCTGCTGCTGAGAGCGGAAGGCCTGCACAGCTGCCCCCAAGTGATGTGGACGATGTATCGCAAGACTGTCAGCCAGGTTGTCGGAGCCGATGACGGCCTCGAGCTGTTCTGTGGTGTCGCGGTTGGATTCGAGAAGGAGGGGGTGCCACCACTGCGTACAGGGCGGGCAGACATGACGGAAACCATCAGCTTCATTGGAATGTGACCGGGCGATCGGGCGTTGACCTGGGCGCCGGCTTCACCTGAGATCTCCTCGGAGATCGGGCTGAGCAGTCACTCCCGAGAGACCGAGGCGTCACACGTCAGGAATCGGCGGCGCACCGGATGCCTCGGCTTCGCGCTCTTCACGGGAGTGCACGAGCTTCAGCCCGATCACGCACCCGATGATGCCGGCGAGGAAGATCACCTTCAACACGCTCGCCGACTCGCCGCCGAAGGTGATCGCGTAGGTCACCGTGAGCGCGGCCCCGAGACCGGTCCACACCGCGTAGGCGGTGCCGATCGGGATGCCGCGCATCGCGTAGGCGAGTCCAGCCATGCTGCCGACCAGCGCGACGAAGAACACGATCGTCGGAACAAGCTCGGAGAAGCCCTCTGAGTAGCCGAGTGCGGTCGCCCAGACGGCCTCGAGCACGGCGCTCACGATGAGGACGGGCCAGTACATGTCAGGCCTCCCCGACGATCTTCAGCCCGATGACGCACCCGATGATGCCGAGCAGGAGCAACACCTTCACGACGCTCGCGCGCTCGCCGCCGAAGATCATGGCGTAGGCGACCGTGAGCACGGCGCCGATGCCGACCCAGACGGCGTAGGCGGTGCCGACGGGGATGGTGGTCATCGCGAACGCGAGCCCGGCCATGCTGAGCACGAGCGCGACGACGAAGAGCACGGTCGGCCAGGGGCGCCGGAAGTTCTTCGACGCACCGAGCGCCGTCGCCCACACGGCTTCGAGCACGCCCGAAGCGATGAGGATCAGCCAATCCATCGTGGTCCCTCCCGGGCCTCTCGAAGCGGACCCACGGTGCTGTGCCCGCGAGCCTAGACCCTCCGGTCAGCTGCGGAAAGCACATTCGACCGCGTGGTGAGGGCGCGTCGCGACGGCGGCGATTGGGGGCTCGGCAGCGCCGTCGCGACGCGCTGAACCGCAGGGGGAAACGGCTCGCGGAAGAGTCTGGCTTCGATCATGGCCGGCGGCAACACAGCGAGACGGATGGCTCTCGTGACCCCGCTCTCATGACGCACGATGACGCGAGCCGGAGGAAATCCTCCGGGACCGGCCCTTCTGCCGCCTCAGCGGTCGGCTCAGCTCGGTCCGCCGCCGAGGTCGCCGAAGAGGAATCCGGATTCGCGCTCGCGCGCGCGGCGCTCGATCTCCATCGGGTCGAGCTCGACGACGTCGTCGCCCGCGATGGTCTCGCCCAGCGCCGCATCGGTGAGGACCGGTGCGGCCTTCGCCTCCTGCTTCAGGCGCTGCTTCGCGGTGCGCTCGACGAGCACGGGAACGAAGTCGCGCACGGGATTGCCCTCGAGTTCGAGGTGAGCCGTTTCGACGACGGCGGCGATGTGGTCTCGGGGCAGATCGGGGAACCGGCTGACGAGCCGGTCGATCACCTCGTCGACGGCGCGAACTTCTTCCGTGTGATCCATATCGCAAGTCTCGTCCCCACGGGCCGTTGCATCAATACCCCGTGGCTGTCGAGAACGACGGTGCGTCTCCGACCACCGTGCATGGAGATCGACAGACAGGAGAACACGATGGCATCGGCGACGGCTCGAGCAGCGGAGACGGCACGACGGGCGGGGCCGAGAGAGTGGTTCGGGCTCGCGGTGCTCGCGATGGGAGCCCTGGTGATCGCGATCGACACCTCGGTCGTGCTGCTGGCGCTGCCGAGCATCGCCGTGGAGCTGGGCGCTGACGCCAGTCAACAGCTGTGGATCGTCGACGCCTACGGGTTCGCCCTCGCCGGGCTGCTCGTGGCGTTCGGAGGCCTCGCCGACCGGTTGGGACGGCGCCGGATGGCGGTGTTCGGAGCGGCGACCATCGCCATCGCGTCTGCCGTTGCGGCGTTCGCCCCCTCGCCCGATGTGCTGATCGCGGCCCGAGCGCTCACGGGTGTCGGAGCGGCAGCGCTCACCCCGTCGCTCTACGGATTGCTGACCGGGATGTTCCGCGACGGCCGGCAGCGCTCGGTCGCCCTCGGAATCTTCATGACGTGCCTCGTGGGTGGCATGATCGTCGGACCGCTCGTCGGCGGGATGGCACTGAGCTCGTTCTGGTGGGGGTCGGTCTTCCTGATCGCGGTGCCCGTCATGGCGCTCGTGGTCGCCATGCTCCCGTTCGTGAGCGATGGCGAGGTGAACGGCGACGGCGCGGCCCAGGCGAACCCGCACCGTCGCGGGATCGACCTCGTGAGCGTGCCGCTCTCCCTCCTCGCAGTGCTGCCGATCGTCTTCGGGCTCAAGGAGTCGGCGCGGGTCGGCATCCAGTGGGTGGCGGTCGTCTCCACGGTGCTCGGCGTGTGTTTCCTCGTCGCATTCGTCCGACGCCAGAAGCGGCTCGCCGATGACCCGCATCGCGAGCCGCTGCTCGACCTCTCGATGTTCCATCGGCGAGGGTTCAGCCTGGTGCTCGTCAGCCTCTTCCTGATGACGATGCTCACCGGTCCGTTGATGATGCTGAACACGCAGTACTTCCAGCTGGTCGCCGGGGCCGATGTGCTCGCGGCCGGTCTCTACACCGTACCGGCCGCGGTCGTGGGGCTCGCCGGATTCGTCGTCGCGCCGCTGGCGGCCCGGCGCATCCGTCCCGGCTTCGTGATCTCCGCGGGGCTGGCGTTGACCGTCGTGGGGCTGCTGGTCATGACACAGATCTCACCGGCGAGCGGCCCGTGGCCGCTCATCCTCGGGTTCAGCCTCGTGAGCTTCGGCGCCGCGCCGCTGCCGACGCTCGGCACCAACCTGATCATCGGCTCCGTGCCGCTCGAGAACGCCTCGTCGGCGGCCTCCACCTCCGAGACCAGCGGTCAGCTCGGCTACGCCCTCGGCATCGCCGTGCTGGGCAGCATCGTCACCGCCGTGTACCGCTTGCAGATGACGTCGCCGTCCGAGGGGAGCACGGCGCAGCACGGCATCGCCGCTGAGAGCCTCGCCGGCGCGGTCGACATCGCCGTGTCGACGGGAGACGACGTGCTGCGAGCGGCCTCGGCTGCGGCGTACTGCTCCGGAGTGCAGGCCTCGGCGCTGATCGCGGCCGTGATCATGGCGATCCTCGCGGTCGTGACCGCCGTCCGGCTGCGCCACATCGATCGATTCGAGCGATAGCGTCGAGAACGAGCCCTCGACTCCGACCATAGGATGACGCGGCACCGTGCCGCCTCGATGCACGACGAAGGAGAACGAATCGTGAAGTACCTGATCCTGATGCACGTGGACCCCGAGGTCCTCGAGTCCCTGAGCGCCGAGCAGCAGCAGGCCATCGGCGCCGGCCACGAGGCGTTCATGGCGAAGACCACCGAGACGGGCGAGATGCTCAGCACGCACGCGCTCGGTGCGCCGAGCCAGTCGAAGGTGGTGCGCAGCCGGAACGGCAAGCCGGAGACCGTCGACGGCCCGTTCGCGGAGACGAAGGAGTTCATGGGCGGCTACTACCTGCTCGATGTCGAATCGGAGGAGCGTGCCATCGAACTCGCCGGGGAGATCCCGGATGCGAGCATCGATGGCCTCGCGCTGGAGATCCGGCCCGTGATGTTCTCGGCCGGAGCGGACATCTGAGTCCTGCACCGCATGAGGACCTGCTGCGCGCACGCGCGCCGCAGGTCCTCGCCGCGCTCCTCCGCCAGTACGGCGTCGGTCAGTTCGACATCTGCGAAGACGCCGTGCAGGAGGCACTGCTCGCGGCGCACCGTCAATGGCCAGAGGGCGGGGTCCCCGATGACACGTTCGCGTGGCTGCTGACCGCGGCGCGGCGCCGGATGATCGATCGCATCCGCAGCGACCACCAACGGCGCGAACGGGAGCGCAACTACGTCGAGCTGCGGTATCCGCTCTCCGACGCGTCCGTCGTCCAGACCGATGACAGCGTGCGGCTCCTCCGCCTGTGCTGTCATCCCGAACTCACCCGATCGGCGCAGGTCGCGTTGACCCTCCGGGCCGTGGCGGGGCTCACCACCGCCCAGATCGCCCACGCGTATCTCCTCCCCGAGGCGACCGTGGCGCAGCGGATCAGCCGCGCCAAGGCTCGCATCCGTGCGGCGGGAGCCGGCTTCCCGCCGCCGCTGGGGCCGGGGGACCGGCTGGACCCCGTGCTCGATGTCGTCTACGTGATGTTCACCGAGGGTCACACCTCGAGCGCCGGCGACGACGCGAACGACATCCGCCTGAGCGACGAGGCGATACGTCTGGCGAGGCTGCTCCACGTCGAGCTGCCCGACCAGATCGAGGTCGCCGGACTGCTCGCGCTCATGATGCTCACCGATGCGCGTCGGGCCGCTCGCACCGATGCGAACGGCGCGCTGATCCCGCTCGACGAACAGGACCGTTCGCTCTGGGACCGGGACGCGATCCGTGACGCCACCGACCTCCTCGACACTGCGCTGGCGAAGGGAGCCCGGCGCCCCCCTGGGCCGTATTCGATCCAGGCGGCCATCGCGGCACTGCACGATGAGGCCCCGAGCACCGAGACCACCGACTGGCCGCAGATCCTCGTCCTGTTCCGCCTGCTCGAGCAGACGACCCGGAACCCGATCGCCACCCTCAACCGTGCCGTGGCCGAGGCGATGGTGCACGGGCCCGACGCCGGCCTGGCCACGGTCGACGCGCTCGCCGGGAGCCGGGGGATCCCCGACGGGAAACGCCTCTCCTCGGTGCGCGCCCACCTGCTGGAACGTGCGGGCCGGAGGACGGCGGCGATCGACGAGTACCGCGCCGCCGCCCGGATGACGCTCTCGATCCCCGAGCGCGACTACCTGCTCGCGCGGGCCAGACGACTCGACGGCTGAGGTCTCCGTGCCCGGCCGGACTACCACCCGCCGCGGGTGGGCGTGTGACCGTCGCGCGCGTCCTCCGGCATCGTCATCTCGGCGCGAAGCCCGAGCAGCCGGATCGGCCGGTCGGGCTCGATGCGTCCGACGAGCTCCAGCGCGCGTTCGAGCACCACTGCACGGTCGCTCGTCGACGGGATCCTCTTCGTGAAGACCTTGGTGATGAACGGCGCGTAGCGCACCTTGAGCGTGAGCCCGATCACCGGCCTGCCCTCTGCGGCGACGTCGTCGAGCACGTGCGCGGCCAGCTCGCGCACGGCATCCGCGATCTGCGAGGGCTCGGTGAGGTCCTGCTGGTAGGTCGTCTCCCGGCTGTGGCCCCGAGCCACCCAGGGCGTGTCGTCGACGACATCCGCGCCGTCGCCGCGACCGAGCTCCGCGTACCAGGGGCCCATGCGCGGCCCGAACTCGGCGGCCAGTGCATCGAGGTCGGCCACGGCGAGTTCGGCGACCGTCGCGATGCCGAGCCCGGCCAGTCGGCGGGAGATCTTCGTGCCGACGCCCCAGAGATCGATCGTCGGCCGGTCGCCCATCACCTCGAGCCAGTTCTCGGCCGTGAGCCGGAACACCCCGCGCGGCTTGCCGAAGCCCGTCGCGACCTTGGCCCGCACGAGCGTGTCGCCGATGCCGACGCTGCAGTGCAGGCGCGTGCGTTCGAGCACCGCCTGCTGGATCCGCCGGGCGTACGCCTCGGGGTCGGGGGTCTCCACGCCGACGAAGGCCTCGTCCCAGCCGAGCACCTGCACGATCGCGCCGGGCTGCACGCGCAGCGTCGCCATCACGGCAGCGGATGCCTCGGCATACGCTTCCGCGTCGACCGGCAGGATCACCGCATCGGGCGCCTTGCGGGCGGCGATCCGCAATGGCATGCCCGAACCGACGCCGAACTCGCGGGCCTCGTACGAGGCGGTCGAGACGACGGCCCGCTCGCTCGGGTCGCCGCGGCCGCCGACGATGACCGGCTTGCCCGCGAGCTCGGGGTGTCGCAGCACCTCGACGGCCGCGACGAACTGGTCGAGGTCGACGTGCAGCACCCAGGACGTGCGGTGTCCGGTCACCCCACCAGTCTGCACCGCCCACCGGTGTTAGCGTGGATGCCCGGCCTCGCGGCATCCGTCGCATCGGCCCTCAGCGAGACAGGGGCAGTCGCGTGCAGCAACCGGTCGACCTCGGCGATGGCGTCGTGTTCCGTGAGCTCCGACCGGGCGACGGCCCCGCGCTCGCCGCCGCCTACCTGCGCAACCGCGAGCACCTCGCACCATGGGAGCCGTCCCGCAGCGAGGAGTTCTTCGACGTCGAGACGCACCGCCGTGACGTCGAGGCGGCGATCACGCGCCTCGAAGCGGGTCTCGCAGTGCCGTTCGTGATCACCGACGGCGACGAGATCATCGGCCGCATGAACCTCTCCGACATCGTGCGCGGGGCCTTCCAGAACGCGAACCTCGGCTACTGGGTCGACGGGCGGTACAACGGGCGGGGCATCGCGACGATGGCGGTCGGCCTCGCCGTGCACGCGGCGCGCGGCATCGGGCTGCACCGGGTGCAGGCGGGCACGCTGGTGCACAACGCCGCGTCGCAGGCGGTGCTCGCGCACAACGGCTTCGAGCGGTTCGGCCTCGCGCGGCGCTACCTGCGCATCGCGGGGGAGTGGCGCGACCACGTGCTCTTCGAGCGGCTGCTCGACGAGTAGACCCTCCCGAGCGCCCGTGCCGGTGTTAGCGTGGAGCGAGCACCGCAGCAGCGGCCATCGCAGCAGCCACCGAGGGGAGGAGACGACGTGATCGAGCTCCTCGTCGCCCTCTTCCGAGTGGCCCAGGCCTCGCTCGAGATCGCACTCGCCTCGAACGGGCAGATGTCGATCGTGCTCCTCGGCGTCGTCGGCGCCGCCGCCGTCGCCGTGGTCGTCGTCACCTCGCAGGCGATGCCCGCGATCGTCGCGGCCGACGCGAGTGGCGCAGCCACCCGGTTCCGGCAGACGGCCGACCCGTGGCGACTCCTCGCGCAGAGCGACCCCGACGCACCCGGGCGCGCCCGCCCCAGGGCGCCGGCACGCGGCATCCCGGCCGCGTAGCGCACTCTCCGACCGACGCACACCTCGCCCGCTCGGGCGACCGTTCGGCGACTCCTCGCGGCCAGATGGATCCCATCATCCTCGACCGCAAGGAACCCCTCATGGACCTCTACGCCTTCCCACCCATCGCCGGCCTCCTCGACGGCGCGCACGCCGTGCTCATGGCCCTCGCCGGCCTCCTCGAACCCGTCATCGGCATCGCGAGCGCCGCGGCCGCCGTCGTGCTCGTCACACTCCTCGTGCGCGCCGCGCTGATTCCGGTCGGCGTCTCGCAGGCCAGGGCGGAGCAGACCCGCTCCCGTCTCGCGCCGAAACTCGCAGCCCTGCAGCAGAAGCACAGGAAGAACCCCGAGCGACTGCAGCGCGAGACGATGAAGCTCTACGGCGATGAGGGGACGACGCCGTTCGCCGGCTGCCTGCCGATGCTCGTGCAGGCGCCCATCGTGGGCGTCATCTATGCGCTCTTCATCCTGCCGACGATCGCCGGCCACCCGAACGCCCTGCTCGAGCAGACCTTCTTCGGCGTACCGCTCGGGTCGAGCCTGGCCGGCCAGATCGCGGCTGGCACGCTGACGCCGGGCGCGATGCTCGTGTTCGGCGTGGTGATCGCGGGCATCGCCGTCGTCGGCGAACTCACCCGGCGGGCGTTCACGCCGCCGCAGGCGGGCTCCACCTCGAGCCGAGCGGATGCCCCGTCGCCCGCGGCACTCCCCGGGGCGCCGGTGAACCCGCTCGCCGGGCCGGGGGCCGCGCGTCTGCTCGGCGCGATGCAGTTCATCACCGCCGTGATCGCGATCTTCGTGCCGCTGGCCGCGGCGCTCTACCTGTTCGTCACGGTCGCGTGGACGCTCGGGCAACGAGTGCTGCTTCGCCGCCGCTACCCGCTCTTCGAGGCGCGAACAGCCTGATCGCGGCCCGACCGGCGCCGGCTGCCAACGACGCCACGCGGAATGTGGGGCTTGCACCAGCCGATTCGCGGTGGTTTCGTTGGACTATCGAACGAAGGAGCACACCATGAGTTTCCTCGCGTTTCTGATCCTCGGCCTCATCGCCGGCGCGATCGCCAAGTTGATCCTGCCGGGCAAGCAAGCCGGCGGATGGTTCATGACCCTGCTGCTCGGCGTCGTCGGAGCCCTGCTCGGCGGCTGGATCGGCAGTGCCATCTTCGGCATCCCGATGGATCAGTTCTGGGATCTCGGAACGTGGCTCCTCGCCATCGCCGGATCGATCGTCGTGCTCCTGATCTGGGGGCTCATCACCCGAAACCGCAGCAAGAGCACGGCCGCCTAGTCTCCAGATCGTCGACCCCGCGTGCCGGTCGGATCCCGCGATATCGCGAGACCACCGGCGCGCGGCTCAGTCGTGCGTTGGCGCGTCTGCGAGTTCGGCGAAGCGCCGGAGCATCCGCTGCGGTTCGGTGACGGATGCCGCGGCCAGCCGCTCGCCGACCTCGCGCAGCTCGCTCGCCGGGAAGTAGCCGTGGTGCCGGTAGACCTGCGCGCGGGCGATGAAGTCGGCGGTCGAGACCTCGGGGTGGAACTGGGTTGCATAGACGTTGGTTCCGACCCGGTAGATCTGCACGGGGCATCCGGCCGAAGAGGCGAGCAGCACGGCGTCGACCGGCAGCCGGTCGGTGGCCTCCTTGTGCCCGACGAGCGCCTCGAACCGTTCGGGCAACGCGCCGACCAGGGGGTCGGCCGTGCCGTCGTCGGTGAGCCGGATCTCGACGGCCTGTGCCTGTTCGCCGTATGCCGTGCCGACCTGGCCGCCGAGCAGCCGGGTCAGCACGCCGATGCCGTAGCAGGTGAAGAGCAGCGGGGAGTCGGCCGCGACCGCCGCCTCGGCGAGCCGGGTGAGGTCGGATTCGACCCGGCGCTGCGCCTCGTGCTTGCCGGCTTCTGGCGTGGTCACGTTGAACGGGCTGCCGCCGACGACGATGCCGGCGTACGTGTCGAGCGTGAGATCACCGAGGGGGTCGACATCGAGGCGCACGTGCTCGAGTCGGCCGGCGTCGACGCCCATGGCGCGGCGCACCGACTCGTACTCGGGGCCGACGGCCTCGACCTCGGGGCGTGCAGAGAGGAAGAGGAAGGGCTTCGAACTCATCGACCTCTCCTGCGGCTGCGCTGCTTGGCGCCCGCTCCGGTGCGCGGCGCAGGGCGGCCGCCCTTCGCACCGCCCTTCTTGCCCTTGCCCTTGCCGTCGCCCGACTTCGCCGCGGCCGCCCGTCGCTCGGCGGCGGCGAGCTTCGCGGCCTTCGCGGGCTTCATCGGGGGCGGATCGTCGGCCGAGCCGCGCGAGCTCTTGGCGCCCCGGCCGCGCACGACGGCGACGAACTGCTGGATGTCGGCGTCATCGCGGTCGCGGGGCCAGAGCAGGGAGATCCGGCTCGGCGGGGCATCCGTCACCGGAATCGCGACGACGTCCTTGCGGCGATGCAGGCGGGCGACCGAGTGCGGCACGATCGCGTAGCCGGTGCCGGCTGCGACGAGCTCGATGGTCATCGCGACGTCGGGCTGTGCAGGGGCGCGGGTCTCGTCCTCGAGGTCGGCGAGCGTGAGCGTCTCGGCCTCGGCGAGCAGATGCTCCTTCGGCAGCACGACGACCGCGAGCTCCTCCCAGAGCGCGACGGCGTGCATGCCCTCGGTCTCGACCGGGAGTCGCACGAAGGCGATGTCGGCTTCGCCCGCGAGGAGTGCGTCGAGCTGCTCGGCCTCGTCGACGACGGTCGCTTCGAGGGTCAGGTCGGGGCGGAGATCGTTCCACACCCGAAGCCACTTCGACGGGCTCACCCCGGCGACGTAGCGGAGTCGCAGTGTCACCTCGGCCCCCGTTCCCCTGCAGGCCGTTTGCAGCCTGCTCCCAGCGTAGACGATGCCCGCGGGGCTCTCCGGTGGGCGGATGCGCCGAGACGGGCTACGGTGTTGGAGTGAGCCAGTCGAAGAACTCCCAGACCATGAAGGCGGAGACCGCAGCCAAGAAGCTCGGCATCCTCCTCGAGGCCGCGCCCGAGGAGTTCCGCGAGGGGCTCATCACGCGAGACCAGCTCGCGGCGCTCATGGCGGAGCCGCCCGAGTGGCTCGAGGTGCTGCACCGCGACGGCCCGCATCCGCGCACCGTCGTCGCCGCGAAGCTCGGCATCTCGAACTCGGGCCTCGCCCGGAGCGGCGTCACCGACCCGCTCACCACTGCCGAGATCAAGGCGCTGCTCGAAGCCCCGCCCGCATGGCTCGTGACCGAGCGCGCCACGCAGGCCGCCGTGCGCGCCGAGAAGATCCGCGTCGCCGAACGCGACAAGGAGCGTGCCGCTCGCAACAGCGGCGGCTCGGGAGTCTGACCCGGATCCAGACCCGGCCCCGGCGGCGTCAGGCGTAGCGCGCGGCGAGGAACGCCGCGGCGTCGGCGAGCTCTCGCTCCGACACCGAGTGGCCGAGGCCCTCGTAGATGCGTTCGTCGAGCGCGGAATGCGCCGGCAGCCACGCCTGCGTGCGGGCGACGGATGCCGCGGGGATCACCTCGTCGTACGTGCCGCGCCCCCAGAAGACGGGCGGCAGGAGCTGGGACATCCGCTCATCGCCCTCGCGGTCGCCCGGAAGGGCGAACCCGGCGAGGCTCACCGCGAAGGCGAAGCGCTCCGGCGCTCGCCGCAGGAGCTCGATCGCCATCGCACCGCCCTGCGAGAAGCCGAGCAGGCCCACCGATTCGGCCTCGGGTGCGACCCGGTCGAGCCAGTCGATGATCGCGGTGACCGCGGCATCCGCACCGCCGATCGACAGCTCGACGCCCTCGTTCATCAGCGGAAACCAGGAGTGCCCGTACCCGGTGAACGTCGGCGCGCGGAGCGACGCGACCGCCGGGGAGAGCGGCAGATAGGGCGTGAGGCCGAACAGATCGCTCTCGTTCGAGTTGTAGCCGTGCAGCAGCACGAGGAGCGGACGCCCCTCGCGATCGGCTGCGGAGGCCGACCACAGCACTGCTTCATCGTCGATCTGCACGGGAGTCATGGGGTCAACGCTAGCCGGGTGGGGCAGAATCGAGGCATGAGCGTACGCACCCCCGACCCGGACTGGAACCCCGACGACGAACCCGTCGTCAGGCCTCCGGCGAATCCGGGGTGGCTGACCGACCTCGAACTCGCCGAGGTGCGGGGCCGACTGCCGCTGCTCTACGTCGAGGCCGTGCCGGTGCGGGTCGACGGGCTCGGGCAGGTGACCGAGGTCGGCGTGCTGCTGCGTGCGAACGCCGTGGGCGAGATGACCCGCACGCTCGTGTCGGGCCGTGTCATGTACGGCGAGACGATCCGCGACGCGTTGTTCCGCCATCTCGAGAAGGACCTCGGGCCGATGGCGTTCCCGCTGCTGCCCGCGAGCTCGGTGCCGTTCAGCGTCGCCGAGTACTTCCCGATGCCCGGCATCACACCGTTCAGCGATGAGCGGCAGCACGCAGTGTCGCTCGCCTTCGTGGTGCCGGTGACCGGCACCTGCGAGCCGCGTCAGGACGCGCTCGAGGTCACCTGGATGACCCCGGCGGAGGCGGTCAGCCCGAGCGTCGCCGCCGAGATGGAGGGCGGCCGCGGCACGCTCGTCAAGCAGGCGCTCGCCTCGGTGGGCGCGCTGCGCTGAAGCCGCGCGGTCTCGAGACGCTTCGCTCCTCGACCAGCGGTGGTCAGCGGACCAGCCGCACCTCGTGGATCTCCTCGCCGAGGAACGGCACGTCTTGCGCTGCGCCGTCGGGCGTGAAGCCGTTGCGCGCGTAGAAGCGGTGCGCGCGGGGGTTGTCCTCAGCGACCCAGAGGTAGCCGGGCCGATCGCCGCACGCGGCGTCGAAGAGCTTCTGGCCGATGCCGGTGCCGTGGTAGGCGTCGAGCAGGTAGATGAAGTAGAGCTCGCGCTCGCGCGGCGGGTTCTCGTCGCGCGCCGGGCCCGAGCCGACGAAGCCGACGATCTCGCCGTCGACGAGGGCGGCGAACTGGTTGTACTCCTCGCCGCGGGCGGCCATGTGCGTCCAGAGCTCGGCCATGCGGCGGGGCGAGAGGTGCTCGAACGCGGCGGCGCTGATCAGGTGGTCGTAGGTCTCGTGCCAGCACGTGGCGTGAACGCGGCCCAGGGCTTCGACATCGGAGTCCCTGATGGGGCGGACGACGACATCGGCAGCGACTTCGGTGCTCATGCCCCGAGACTAAGCCAGCACGCGCGTCGCGCGAAATCGAGCGGCGGATGCCCCGGTGCTAGCGTTGATGCATGACTCCGCAGGAGCTCGAGAACTTCGTCCATCTGCGCCGGGCCCGCGATCTGATCGATCGCGAGTACGCCAAGCCGCTCGACGTGCCGACGATGGCCGACCGGGCGCTCATGTCGCCGGCGCACTTCTCGCGCAGGTTCCGTGCCGCCTACGGCGAGACGCCGTACAGCTACCTCATGACTCGCCGCATCGAGCGCGCCATGGCGCTGCTGCGCGCGGGGGCCAGCGTCACCGATGCGTGCATGGCCGTGGGCTGCACCTCGCTCGGCTCGTTCAGCTCGCGGTTCACCGAGATCGTCGGGGAGACGCCCACGGCCTACCGCAGTCGCGAGCATGCGGCGGTCAACGCCATGCCCTCGTGCGTCGCGAAGACCTACACCCGCCCCGTGCGCAGCGCTTCGAGCAGGAACGGAGAAGCGAGCGGCGACGCCGCGGCGTAACGTCGCTGCCATGACCATCGCACTCCAGTACACCAACGTCACCGTCAACGATGTCGACGAGGCGCTCGGCTTCTACCGCGACGCGCTCGGCCTCGAGGTGCAGAACGACGTGGCATCCGGCGATCACCGCTGGGTCACGCTCGGCAGCGCCGCGCAACCGGGACTCGGCATCGTGATCTCCGACCCGCACGCCGGCCGATCGAAGGCCGACGGCGACGCGATGCAGGAGCTCCTCGCGAAGGGCGTGCTGCCGATGCTCGTGTTCCGCTCCGACGACGTCGACGCCCTCTTCGAGACCGTGAGCGCCTCGGGCGCCGAAGTGCTCCAGGAGCCCATCGACCAGGCGTGGGGGCCGCGCGACTGCGCGTTCCGCGACCCGTCGGGCAACACGGTGCGCATCTCGCAGGCCCCGGCGGCCTGACGGCGTCGGCGGCGGCCGAGGGAACCCGGCACGGCCATCCGGACATTCCCCCTGTGAGCACCGAGTCCGGCGGACTCGGAGGGGGAGAACGGCATGGGAGACCACGACGGTCCACGAGCCACCGGCGAGGCCGCGCATCACGGCCGGCACGCTCGGGTGGTGCGTCGCCCGGTTAAGCTGGCTCGACCATGGATGACGACGCCCGTTCCGACGCCGAGCTCTGGCTCGAGGCGACGTCGGGCACCGAAGCGTCGTTCGGCGTGGTCTACGATCGCTACCGCGCCCGCATCTTCCGCAAGGCCTACTCCCGGGTGTCCGACCGCACCGACGCCGAGGACGTCGTCGCGGTCGTCTTCCTCGAGGCGTGGCGCCGCCGCCGCGATGTGCGCTTCGTCGACGGCTCGCTGCTGCCCTGGCTCCTCGTCGTGACCACGAACGTGTCGCTCAACACCGAGCGCTCCGGGCGGCGCTACCGGCGCCTGCTCGCGAAGCTGCCCGCCGCCGAGCACGCGGTCGACCCGAGTCACGAGGTCGGCGAGCGCCTCGACGGCGAGCGGATGTCGCAGCAGATCACGGCCGCACTGCAACGACTCGGCGCGAACGACCGGCGCATCGTCGATCTCTGCCTCGTCGACCAGCTGCCCATGTCCGCGGTGGCGAGCGTGCTCGACCTGCCGGTCGGCACCGTGAAGTCCCGACTCTCGCGGGCGCGGGCGAAGCTGCGGGCCGAACTCGACTCGCTCCGCGAGCCCGACGAGCCCCCGTCCGCGAGCACCGCACCCGAGCCCGTCGACGAAGACCTGGGGGTGACCCGATGACCGAGCCCGAGATGCGTCCCGAGCGCGATGCCGCGATCCGCGCGATGCTCGTCGAGCATGTGCGCCGCGAACCGGTCGCGCAGGCGCAGCGCCGACGGCGGCGACTGCTCGGCTGGAGCGGCGTCGGCGCGCTCGCGATCGGCGTCGCGGCCACCGCCGGCTCGGTGCTGCTGCAGCCCGCGACCGTGTCGAACACCGAGATGGTGTTCTGCATGACCGAGGCGGAGCGGGGCGCCGACGGCGGCTACCCGGGCTCGTCGGCGTCGATCGCCTCACCGAGCGGCGCCGGCCGCGTCGTCGACGCGATCGGACTCTGCACGCTCATGTGGGAGCAGGGCGTGCTCGACGAGGCGTTCGACCCGACGGCGGCGAGCAACCCGCCGGGCCGTGTGCCCGACGAGCTGCAGGCCTGCGTCATGCCCGACGGGAGCGCGGCCGTCGTGCCGTCGTCGAACGCGTCGATCTGCGTCGCGCTCGGTCTCGCGCCCCTCGCCGAATAGGGGTCCGTCCGCCACGGTTCTCGGAGTTCGCGCGCATCCGATGGAACCGCCCGAGCCGAGCCGGACATACCGGTCTGAGCGCCCAGCACCTCACCGGGGCGCGCCATGCCGCCGGTGCCGGTCTGTCGGGGGACACCGACCGGCACCGCCGGGATGGCGGCGCCTCCGGTGCGACGCCGGAGTGAACGCGAACGGCCCCGACGAGTGGACTCGTCGGGGCCGTTCAGCGTGTCGGGGCGGGTCAGCCCTGGGCGCGGCGGTTCCCACGCGAGTTGCCCGACGGCGAGACGAGGCTGCCGACGCGCAGCGGCGCCTTGCCGCCCGAGCGGGGGTTCGTCGAGCGCTGGGCGCCCGTCGTCTGCGCGCCACGGCCCTGGCCACCACCCTGCTTGGGGGCGTTCGCACGTGCCTCTGCCGGACGACCCGAGCGGTCGCGGCGGGGTGCGCCGGCGACATCCGCCTGGCCGCCGTTGCCGCCGCGGCCACGGCCGCGGCCCTGGCCGGTGGCCGTGCGGGCCTCGCCGCCGCGCTCGTCGCGAGCGGCGCGCTTGCGCTGCGCGTTGGCGCCCTGCGAACGACCGCCGCCCTGGGACTGGGTCTCGGCACGCGGCGCGGGCTTCACATAGGGAGCGACATCGCCGACGAGGCTCGTCACGGCCGGGGAGTTCGCGGTGACCTGCTGCGGCGTGACGGTGATCGCCGCCTTGCGGAGCAGCGTCTTCAGGTCCTGCTTCTGCGCGGGCAGGCTGATCGTGACGACGTCGCCCTCGCTGCCGGCGCGAGCCGTGCGGCCCGAGCGGTGCAGGTACGCCTTGTGCTCCATGGGCGGGTCGACGTGGATCACGAGCTCGATGCTGTCGACGTGCACGCCGCGCGCCGCGACATCCGTGGCGACCATGACGTTGGCCGAGCCGTCGGCGAACGCCGCGAGGTTGCGATCGCGCTGCGGCTGCGAGAGGTTGCCGTGCAGGTCGACCGCGGGGATGCCCTGCTCGGTGAGCTTCTTCGCGAGCTTCTTCGCGTGGTGCTTCGTGCGCATGAAGAGGATGCGGCGGCCGGTGCCGCTCGCGAGCGTCTTCACGAGGTCGTTCTTCGCATCGACGTCGGCGACCTCGAACACGTGGTGGGTCATCGCGGCGACGTGCGAGGTGGCCTCGTCGACCGAGTGCAGCACCTCGTTGTGGAGGAAGCGCTTGACGAGCTTGTCCACGCCGTTGTCGAGGGTCGCCGAGAACAGGAGACGCTGGCCGTCGGTCGGCGTCTTGTCCATGATGCGCGTGACGACCGGGAGGAAGCCGAGGTCGGCCATGTGGTCGGCCTCGTCGAGCACGGTGATCTCGACGGCGTCGAGCGTGACGAAGCCCTGCTTCATGAGGTCCTCGAGGCGACCGGGGCAGGCGACGACGATGTCGACGCCGGCGCGCAGCGCGTCGACCTGGCGCTTCTGGTTGATGCCGCCGAAGATCGTCGTGGTCTTCATGTCGTAGGCGGCGGCGAGCGGTGCGAGCACCGCGTCGATCTGCGTGGCGAGCTCACGGGTCGGAGCGAGCACGAGGGCGAGGGGGCGGCCCGGGCGGCGACGGCCGCCGGCGAGCGAGGTGCCGAGGCGCGCCACCATGGGCAGCGCGAAGGCGATGGTCTTGCCCGAGCCGGTCTTGCCGCGGCCGAGCACGTCGCGCCCGGCGAGCGTGTCGGGCAGCGTGTCGACCTGGATCGGGAACGCGGTGGTCTTGCCGTCGGCCGCGAGTACGGAGACGAGGGGAGCCGGCACGCCGAGCGTGCTGAAGGTGATGTCGGTCACTGGTGCCTTTCAGGGCAGAGCACACCGCAGGGTCGAACGCTCCGTGAACGGAGAGGTGGGACCCGGCGGTGGGTAGTGGCGAAGGCGCCGGTCGGCGCATCCGTTCGCCGTATGAGAGTCAACGGGCCACTGTGAATGCACGGTGCCCGGAAAGCGTTTCTACGACGCAGGCGGCGCAAATCTGCGCACACCGAGGGACAGTCTAGCGGATGCCCCGCTGTGCACCCCCTGAGCGGCCGGAAACACGCCATGAACGGGCCACGAGACCGGGCGGCTCGGCGTTCGAGTCAGCGCGGCATCCGCTCGCCGACCGGCACCTCCTGACGCAGGGTGTTGCCCGGCTGCGCCAGCGGGCACGACCACGAGGGGTCGTACGCGCACGACGGGTTGTAGGCGAAGTTGAAGTCGATGATGAGGCTGTCGGGCTCGGTGCCCGACCCGAGGTCGGCGCCCTTCACGGTGTCGACCAGGTACCGCCCGCCGCCGTAGGTGCCGCCGGGGGCGCCGGCGAGGGCGTCCTTGACCGGCACGAAGAGGCCGCCGCCGTACCCGGTGAGCCGCCACACGTCGAGGGTGCCGAGGTATGGGAGGCGCACCTCGCCCACGAGCGAGAACGGGATCGCACCGTCGGTCGCGCTGTCGACGACGAGCCGCATCGGTTCGTCGGGGCGGCGCACCTCGAGTTCGAAGCGCCAGTCGGGGTCGTATCTCGCGACGGTCAGACCCGTGAAGCTCGCGCGGTCGTCGGGCAGCAGCGGCGACTGCGGATGCCCCGCGAACAGCTCGTCGCGCGCCGACTTCCACAGCTCGTGGCCGGCGGCGGGGGAGTGCACGCTGAGCTGGCGCACGCCCGAGTAGAGCCCGAAGACGCGGCGCCGCCAGTCGGCCAGCTGAAGGGCGCCGATCGAGTCGGTCATGTCACTGCCCTGCTCTCCGCGGCCGCTGCCGCGCTCACCGCGCTCGCACCGGCGTCGGCCGTGCCCGGCGGATCGAACCGCCAGGTCGGCGCGAGCTGCCGCAACCGCATGCCCCGCCACTGCCAGAACACCCAGGTCGGATACCACACGAGCATGTCCGCGGCACCGGCGCTCGCGAGCAGCTGGTCGCGGTAGAGCGTGCGGCCGTCGGGCAGGGCGGAGACGGCCATGCGGTGGTCCCAGTTGCCGAAGGCCGCGAACGGACCGGTCTCCGCGCCACCGCCGTCGCGCAGCATCCGCACGCCCTCGGGCAGCCCTCCTGGGCTCGTCAGGTCGACACGCTCCTCGCCGGCCGGGAACCTGCGGAAGGCGAGCACCCGCAGCCGGTGCTGCCCATCGGGCCAGGTCGTCGGCAGGCCGCCGGGCTCGAGCGACTCGAAGTCGAGCCACGGGGCGACGACCTCGCGCAGCACGGCCGGGCTCCGGAGCGCCCGCCACGCGGCATCCGGAGTGCAATCGAGCGTGAGTTTCAAGAGCACCCGCATGAGCTGAGAGTAGGGCGGTCGGATGCCGCTGCCAAGCGCCGCGCCGGATTCGATGCCGGTACTCGGCGGGCGCGAACCGCGAACGCCTAGACTCCCGCACATGCCCGAAGGACTCTGGTGGTTGCCCTCCCTCCTCGTCTTCGCCGCTGCCGCGGCGGCGCTCGTCGGTGCGGTCGTGGCGCTGCGCCGGAGCGGCGCGCGACGGGAGCGCACCGCGCTCGCCGAGGCGGCCGCCGCCGAGGTGCGCGCGAAGGGGCTCATCGTGCAGGCCGACAACGCGGTGCGCGATGCCGAGCGCGAGCTGTCGTACGCAGAGGCCCAGTTCGGAGCCGACGAGGCGCATGCGCTGCGCACCGCGCTCGGCTCCGCCCGCAAGTGGATGCGAGAGGCGTTCATCCTGCAGCAGCGACTCGACGACGCCGAAGCCGACTCGGCCGCCGAACGCCGCACGTGGAGCGCGCGCATCGAAGGGCTCTGCACCTCGGCGATCGGGGCGCTCGACGACGCAGAGGCCGCGCTCGCGGCACGGCGCCGCACCGAGCGCGGCGCCCCAGAGGAACTGCCGTCGCTCCGCGCGGAGGCAGAGCGGCTCGCGCGGCGGCGGATCGAGGCCGAGGCCATGCTCGGCCGCCTCGGCACCCGCTTCACCCCCTCGGCGCTGGAATCCGCCCGGGGAGCGGTGACCCGCGTCGACGGTGCGCTCGCCGAGGCGGCCATCGCGCTCGATGATGCGGAGGGGCGACTCGGCCGCTCCGAGCCGACCTCCGACCTGCTCGGGACCGCGAGCGGGCGCCTCGAGCGAGCCGGCCGCGAGCTCGACGGGATCGATGCCGTCGAGCTGGCGCTCGCGGCGGCACAGCAGGATGCCGCCGATGAGGCCGCCGCGCTCGACCGCGAGCTCGTGGCTGCGAGGAGGGAGCGCGACGCCCAGGAGGATCCCGATTCCGGGGAGGCGCTCGGCGCCGTGATCGGCACGGGGTCGGCGGCGATGGCCGGTCGTGCAGAGCTCGCCGGGGATCCGGTCGCCGATCGCGACCGGTTGCGCGCCTGCCGTGACCGCCTCGAGGTCGCCCGCGCTGCGGCTCGCAACGCCCAGGGCCGGCTCGACGGGGCGCGCGGTGCGCTCGGCGGGGCGATGGCGATCGCCGAGAGCCAGCTGCGGGTCGCCCGGGCGGCGATCGACCGCGGCGGCCGCGCGGTCGGCGCCGATGCCCGGACCCGCCTCGCCGAAGCCGAGCGGCAACTCGTGATCGCACGGCAGGAGCCCGACCCCGTCGCCGCGCTCGATGCCGCCCGGCGCTCGACCTCGCGCGCGAGCGACGCCGAAGCCCTCGCGCTCTACCGCGCCGGCACCGGATAGCCTGTGCGGGTGAACGCGCAGAGCCCCCATCCCGCCGCACAGACGACGTACCAGGTGCGATTCGACTGGGGTCGTCGCGGAGCGGCGCGCATCACAGAGGGCGTCGACATCCTCGTGTGGGTGGACGTGCTGCCGGAGGCCTCGGCGTCATCGCTCGTCGAGGTCGTCGGCTTCGTTCCCGGTCACGCCGCCGTGCTGGCGGCGGGGCTCGCCGATGCCTCGGCGACGGCACGCTGGATCCTCGCCGAGCAGGAGCGGCTCGGACGGCGGGCGTCTCTCGCGATCGTCGCTGCCGGGGACGCAGAGGCCGGATTCACGGCCGACGACCTGCTCGGCGCCGGCGCCGTCATCGACGCGCTCGCCGCACTCGGCATCGACGACACCTCGCCGGAGGCTGCCGTGGCGGCATCGGCGTTCGCCGGACTCCGCCGGGCGGTGCGGCACCTGACCTCCGCGTCCGCCTCGGGCCGGGCCGCGGCCGCTGCGGGGATGAGCACCGCGGCACTGCACGAGGCGGCCGCACTCGACGCGCGCCAGGAGGCCCGAGTGGTCAGGCTCGGCTCGGGCGCCGGGGCATCCGCCGACTGACCGACCCTGCTGGTCCGGTGCCGGTGCCAGTGCCAGTGCCGGGCTCAGGCCGCGACGCGGCCGGCCTTCCGTGCGCGGTGCGCCCGCACCTTCGCGCGGTTGCCGCAGCGCTGCATCGAGCACCAGCGGCGACTCGCTGCACGCGAGGTGTCGAGGTACACGACCTCGCAGTCGCCGCTCGAACAGCAGCGGATGCGCTCGGCGTTCGCCGGGCCGAAGAGGTCGACGGCGTCGCGGGCGATCGTCGAGAGCGCCTGCGCCACGGTCTGCACCGAGCGGCCGGCCTGGCGGGTGCCGCCGAGGAGCGACGGCGGGATGTCGGGCGTTGCCGCGTAGAGGTTCACGAGGTCGACGTCGGCGGCGCGCACCGCCTCGCCCTGGCTCGCGGCGACCGCCATGCGGCTGATCGCGTCGCGCAGGGCCACCGCGTCGAAGAGGTCGCGCGACCGGGCGGCGCCGACGGGCATGGGGAACCGCTCGTGCAGCCAGCGGGTGAGGTCGTCGGGCGCGTGCAGCTGCTCGTCGGTGCGCAGTCCGCCGATCTGGCCGGTGTAGGCGAAGTCGAGCGCGAACGAACCCGAGTCGAACCACCAGCGAACGCCTTCACCGGTGGTGAACCACTGCCCGACGGCGATCGAGACGGTTGAGACGGGCACGCCACCAATCTAGCCGGTGACGGCGATGTCGGCCGACCCCGTGACCGGCCGGACCTCCAGGGCCATGGCCGCGACCGCGGCAGCTCCGGAATGCATGCGCCCGCCGGAATATCCTCAGCCGGCGGCGGCGCTCGCAGCCTTGCGGCGAACCGCGGGAGTGATCTCGCGGCGGCGCCACACGATGAGGTTCGCCCGGTCGAATCCACGTCGGCACAATCCGCAGCTCAACTGGCGCTGCGGCTCGCGATAGCGGAAGTGCTCGTGGCCGGCAGGGCACTGCCCGACCCAGGGTGCGAGTTCGTGCGCCACCTCGCCGTCATGGGTGCGTCGGCCGACGTAGCCGAGCCCCGCGGCGATCGAGGCCCACTTCGGTCCGTGGCCGGCGCGCGGCCCTGCGAGGGCGTGCGCGACCTCGTGCAGGAGGATCTGGTGGATCTCGTCGTCGTCGTACCGGGCCGCGAGGTAGCGGGAGACCGAGATGCGCTTCTCGGTGTAGTTGCAGAGACCGGCGCGCTTCTTCGCGTTGTCGAACGCGAAACTCCAGGTGTCGGCGTCGAGATGCAGCACGATGAGGGCGTCGGCCCATCGTCGCACCCGCTCGAGATCCGCCATGAAACTGAGAATAGCCCCGACCGCCGTCACCGGCGAGGAGGCCGCGACCCCCGATCGGGTGCCGATTTCCGGACCGGTCGTCGGCCCGCGGCGGTCAGCCCGCCGGCGGTGCGAGCGGCACCCGGTACAGCCGGTCGTCCCCCTCGCTCGGCGAACCCCGCCCGTCGGTGTTGTTCGAGAGCAGCCAGAGCGAGCCGTCGGGCGCCGCGGCGACATCGCGGATGCGGCCGAGCTCCCCGGTGAACCACGGCGTCGTGCCGAGCTCGCCACCGGTCGTGGCCGGTGCGATCGTCCAGAGGCGTTCGCCGCGGAGCGCCGCGAGGAAGAGCGTGTCGCCGATGACCGCGAGACCGCTCGGGCTCGACTCCGACGTCGACCACTGCACGACCGGGTCGATGAAGCGCGGGTCGCCGGCGACGCCCTCGACGATCGGCCACCCGTAGTTGGCGCCGCGCGAGATGCGATTCAGCTCGTCCCAGTTGTTCTGCCCGAACTCGGCGGCCCAGAGCTGACCGTTCGCGTCCCAGGCGATGCCCTGCGGGTTGCGGTGCCCGAGCGACCAGACGGCATTGCCGAAAGGGCTGCCGGGTGCGGCTGCGCCGTCGGCCGTCACCCGGAGGATCTTCCCCGAGAGGGAGGCGGGATCCTGCGCGGCATCCCGGTTGCCGGCATCGCCGCTCGTGATGTACAGCAGGCCGTCGGGTCCGAATGCGATGCGGCCGCCGTTGTGATTGGAGCCGCCGCGCGGGATGCCGGTGAGCACGGCCTCGGGCGGGCCGAGCGCGAGGGAGCCGGGGGCGCCGGTCAGCGGCATCCGCACGACCCGGTTGTCGGATTCGGCGGTGTGGTACGCGTAGACGCGATCGGGCCGCTCGCCATCGCCGGGCAGGAACGCGAGCCCGAGCAGTCCGCCCTCGCCGCCGGCCGCGACGCCGGGCACGGAACCCGCCGGGCGCAGCGAGCCGTCGGGCAGCACCTCGACGATGTCGCCGCGGTCGCGCTCGCTGACGAGCACTCCGCCGCTCGGCAGCACGAGGATCGACCAGGGCGCGTCGAGCCCCGCGGCGATCGGTTCGGGGCTGCCGGACGGCTGCAGCACGGGCGGCGGCGGCACGGGCGTGGCGGGCGGCGGCGTCGACGGTGCCGGAGTGCTCGGCAGCGGCGTCGGCGTCGGCAACGGGGGAGTCGGCGAGCACGCGGCGAACGCGAGCAGCGAGGTCGCGAGCACCAGCCCCGCAGCGGATGCCCTGCGCCCGACTGACCGCGATCGCGGCACTCGGCGTGCGCCCACGTGTTCGCGACCCGGTGGAACCCGACTGCGTGGCATCCGTCCTCCTCTTCCCAGTGTGCCCCTGGTCCGCGCCAGAATGGGAGCATGTCCGCCGAGAACGATGTGAACAGCATCGACCTGAACAGCGACCTCGGAGAGTCCTTCGGAGCGTGGCGCCTCGGCGACGACGCGGCGATGTTCGCCCTTGTCTCGAGCGCGAACGTCGCCTGCGGGTTCCACGCCGGCGACCCGGTGACGATGCTCGCGAGCGCCCGTCTCGCCGCCCGCCATGGCGTGGCGCTCGGCGCGCACCCCGGGTACCGCGATCTCGCGGGGTTCGGGCGCCGCGCCCTCGACACGAGCCCGGCCGAGATCGCCGCCGAACTCCTCGCCCAGCTCGGCGCCCTCGACGGCGTCGCCCGAGCCGCGGGCACCCGGGTGCGCTACGTCAAGGCGCACGGAGCGCTCTACCACAGGCTCGCGGCCGACGA
This sequence comes from Agromyces sp. Root81, assembly GCF_001429165.1. Lineage (GTDB taxonomy): Bacteria > Actinomycetota > Actinomycetes > Actinomycetales > Microbacteriaceae > Agromyces. The sequence continues at coordinate 573,017 of NZ_LMIR01000002.1, read as the reverse complement.
GTCGGCCGCCCACGCCTTCGTCGAGGCCGTCGCCGCGTTCGACCCGGCGCTCACCGTGCTCGGCCAGCCGACCGGCGCGATCGCTCGGGCAGCGGATGCCACGGGCCTCCGCTACGCCCGCGAGGCCTTCGTCGACCGGGGCTACGTGGCCGACGGCTCTCTCGTGCCGCGAGGCGAACCGGGTGCCGTCGTCGTCGATCCGGCCGCGGCGGCCGATCGGGCGCTCGAGATCACCGAGACCGGCGGCATCGCCGCCGATGACGGCAGCCGGGTGGAGCTCGCCGCCGACTCGCTCTGCCTGCACGGCGACACCCCCGGCGCCGTCGCGATCGCCCGCGCGGTGCGCAGCGCACTCGAGGGCGCCGGCATCGCGATCGAGGCGTTCGCATGAGCCGCCGCCTGCTGCCGAGCGGCGACGCGGCGCTGCTCGTCGAATGCGACACGCTCGACGAGGTGCTCGCGCTGCACGACGCGCTCGCCGCCGACGCGCCGGCCGGCCTCGTCGAACTCGTGCCGGCCGCCCGCACCATCCTCGTGGCCGTCGACCCCGAGCGGCTGCCGCTCGAGTCCGCCGCGACCTGGGTGCGCCGCATCCCGGCCGAGGCCGCGGCCCGGCGCGCGGGGCACGTGGCCGACGAGGTGACCGTCGACGTCGTGTACGACGGCGACGACCTGCGCGGCGCGGCCGGGCACCTCGGCGTCTCGCCCGAGGCGCTCGCCGCCCGGCATCAGGCCGCCGAATGGCGGGTCGCGTTCATCGGCTTCGCGCCCGGGTTCGGGTACCTCGTCAGCGACGACTGGCCGTTCGAGGTGCCCCGACTCGACGCCCCGCGCAGCAGGGTGCCGGCCGGTGCCGTCGCGCTCGCCGGAGCGTTCGCCGGGGTCTACCCGCGGCAGAGCCCAGGCGGCTGGCGCCTGATCGGCCGCACGGACGCCGTGCTCTGGGACCCGGCGGCGGACTCGCCGACGCTCTTCGTGCCCGGCCGCCGGGTGCGCTTCCGGGCGGTCGACCGGCCATGACCCGCGTCACGGTGGAGGTGCCCGGCCCGCTCGTGCTCGTCGAGGACCTGGGCAGGCCGGGGCATGCGCACCTCGGCGTCGCCGGGTCCGGCGCCCTCGACCGGTCGGCGCTCGCGCTCGCGAACCGGCTCGTCGGCAACCCCGACGGTGCCGCGGGGCTCGAGATCCTGATGGGCGGGTTCCGCGCCCGATTCGACGAGGAGACGTGGATCGCCATCACCGGCGCCTGGGGCCGCGTCGTGGTCGACGGGCGGCCTGTGGCACCGTACGCCGCGGCACGGGTAACGGCGGGTGCGGTGCTCGAGATCGGCCCGGCCGAGCGGGGTGCGCGTTACGTGCTCGCGGTCCGAGGCGGCATCGACGAGCCGATGGAGCTCGGCTCGCGATCGCGTGACACGCTCGCGGCGTTCGGTCCGGCACCCGTAGCCGCCGGACGGGTGCTCGAGATCGGCCCGGTGCCCGCGGCATCCGTGCCCCTGCTCGATCGCGAGGCCGCCTTCCCGCCACCGGCGGGCGCCGTGACGCTCGCGCTCCTGCCCGGCCCGCGGGCCGACTGGTTCACGGATGCCGCGCACACCGCGCTCTTCGATGCCGCGTGGCGCTTCTCCGAGCAGGCTGACCGGGTCGGCGCCCGGCTCCTCGGCCCGGCGCTCGAGCGGCGCGTGCCCGGTGAGCTCGCGAGCGAGGCCACCGTGCCGGGCTCCATCCAGGTCGCGGGCGACGGGCGGCCGACGATCCTGCTCGCCGACCGCCCGGTGACCGGCGGCTACCCCGTCATCGCGATCGTGGCCCCGGCATCGCTCGACGCGGTCGCCCAGCTCCGGCCGGGCCAGGAGGTGCGGTTCCGGCACGCGCACCCCGCCTGAGCTGCCCGTAAATCGGAGTTCTGCACAGGATCGGAGATCCGCGCGGGAATCCATCCGATTCCGCGCAGAACTCCGACCGTGCGGCGGGGCCGTGCAGTGTGCAGAGTGGGTGTCGCGAGCCGGTCAGGGCTTCGAGAGGAACACCGAGCGCGCCGGGGGCGGCGACGGCACCGCCGTGGCATCCGTCACGACCGGTGCGCCGGCGATGAATCGGCGGAGCTCCTCGCCGTCGACGAGCTTCGCCGGAGCCGGGTCGCTCGCCAGCCGCCGCGGCAGGCCGGCGAACGGCAGCTCGTCGTGCGAGGCGTACATGACGACGTTGCCGAACCGGCGCCCCTTCAGCATCGAGGTGTCGGCGGCGATCGCCAGGTGCTCGAAGACGTGCGCGAGCGTCGCGGCCTGCGAACGGGCGAATGCGAGGCCGGCGCCGTCGGCGACGTTGACCGCGACGATGCCGCCCGGTGCCAGGCGCGGCGAGACAAGCCCGTAGAACTCGGTGCTCGTCACATGGGCCGGGGTCCGCGCGCCCGAGAAGATGTCGACGATCGCGATGTCGACCGATCCGTCGAGCCCCGCCGGCAGCTTCGCGAGCACCTCGCGGGCGTCGCCGTGCCGCACGCGCACCTGGGCGCCGCGGGGCAGCGGCAGGTGCTCGCGAACGAACTCGACGAGGTCGGACTCGAGTTCCACGACCTGTTGGCGAGAGCCCTGCCGGGTCGCCGCGACGTAGCGCGGCAGCGTGAGCGCCCCTCCGCCGAGGTGGACGGCCGTGATGGGCTGACCTTCGGGGCGCACGAGGTCGATCGCGTGGCCGATGCGGCGCACGTACTCGAAGCCGAGCCAGTCCGGCCGGTCGAGCTCGACGTGCGACTGCGGCGTGCCGTCGACGTAGAGCGTCCATGAGCCCGGCGACTGGCGCGACTCCTCGAGCCGGGCGAGGTGGCCGCTGACGGCGAGGCGGCGTTCGAACTCTGACACGGATGCCACGCTACCCCGCGCCGTTGCGAAGGCGGCGTCCGCGCGAGACGGCGAGCGTCAGCACGCGCCCCACAGCACGAAATCGAGCCGGGCGCCGTCGAGCACCGTCGCCGGATGCGGGCCCTCAGCGAGCAGGCGCTCGCGGAGTCCGTCGGGCAGTCCGCCGGGTGCGGCGACGAGCACTGCGTTGCCCTCCTCGGCGCCCGAGAGCACGCCGGCGTCGCCGGCGGCGAGGAGTGCCGCCGCCGGGTCGGCACGGGCGATCGCACGGGCCTGGCCGCGGAGTCGCTCGAGGCCGGCGGCGTCGGCGACGTTCAGGGCGAGCACGCCACCGGGCGCGAGGAGCCGGAGGCATCCGGTCATGAACTCGGCGGTGTCGACGAACGCCGGCGCGTCCAGTCCGCTGTACAGGTCGACGATCACGAGGTCGAAGGGGCCGGCGAGCGTGTCGATGACGGATGCCGCGTCGCCGACGACGAGCTCGATGCCTGCGTCGCCCGGCAGTGGGAGACGCGTGAGCACCGCGTCGAGCACTGCTGGGTCGAGCTCGACCACGACCTGTGTCGCCCCGGGATGGGCCGCCGCGACGTAGCGGGGGAGTGTCAGCGCGCCGCCTCCGAGGTGAAGTGCACGGAGCGGGACGCCGGGGGCTCCGAGCACATCGATGACGTGGCCGATGCGACGGGTGTACTCGAAGAACAACCGGGTCGGGTCGACCGGGTCGACGTGCGACTGCGCGGTGCCGTCGACGAGGAGGGTCAGACCGTGCGCCGAGAAGACGTCCGTCTCGAATTCGATGTGCCGCGTCACGCCTGCATCGTGTCACGGATGCCGCAGACGACGCCGGGATCGGGCCGCCCCGTGGGCGATCTCCCGGTGTCCGGGCCCGGCCGGAATCGCGTTATACCGGAGATTCGGAGACAAATCAAGAATCGACTGGACACGGCGCGTCCGGCGACATATAGTTAACCTTTGCGCTCCCAGACCCACCATGCCTTCATATTGCGGTCGGCTTCCGTGCGTGTCGAGATCCTGAGGTCTCCGGCATCCGCACTCGTCTGAGGGGTTCCACTCTCCGCTACCGACAGTGAACCGGCCCGACGGGGCCATGGAGGTTATTCACTTGGCTGCTGCGCGCAACGCGACCACGCCCACCCCCAAGAACGGACGCGGTGCAAGCCGTCTCTCGTTCGCCAAGGTCACCGACACCCTCACGGTACCCGACCTGCTCGCCCTCCAGACCGAGAGCTTCGATTGGCTCGTCGGCAACGAGGCGTGGAAGACACGTCTCTCCGAGGGCAAGGCAGCAGGACGTCAGGACCTGCCCGAGACCACCGGTCTCGAGGAGATCTTCGAGGAGATCTCCCCGATCGAAGACCTCGGTGAGACCATGCAGCTCTCGTTCACCAACCCTGAGCTCGAGCCTCCGAAGTACACGATCGACGAGTGCAAGGAGAAGTCCAAGACCTACTCCGCACCGCTGTACGTGAACGCGGAGTTCATGAACCACCTCACGGGTGAGATCAAGACGCAGACCGTCTTCATGGGCGACTTCCCGCTCATGACCCCCAAGGGCACGTTCGTGATCAACGGCACCGAGCGTGTCGTCGTCTCGCAGCTCGTGCGTTCGCCGGGCGTCTACTTCGAGCGCACCCCCGAGAAGACCTCCGACAAGGACATCTACTCGGCACGCGTCATCCCGAGCCGTGGTGCATGGCTCGAGTTCGAGATCGACAAGCGCGACCAGGTCGGCGTTCGCATCGACCGCAAGCGCAAGCAGAGCGTCACCGTGTTCCTCAAGGCCCTCGGCCTGACCTCCGAGGAGATCCTCGAAGAGTTCGCCGGCTACGAGTCGATCGCCCTCACCCTCGAGAAGGACAACATCCTCACGAAGGAAGAGGCGCTCAAGGACATCTACCGCAAGCTCCGTCCGGGCGAGCAGGTCGCTGCCGAGGCCGCGCGTGCGCTCCTCGACAACTTCTACTTCAACCCGAAGCGCTACGACCTCGCGAAGGTCGGCCGGTACAAGATCAACAACAAGCTCGGTCTCGAGGCCCCCCTCACCGACTCGGTGCTGACGGTCCAGGACATCGTCGCCACGATCAAGTACCTCGTCGCGCTGCACGACGAGCGCACCACCCTGCCCGGCCGTCGCGCCGGCAAGGCGGTCGAGCTGCGTCTCGACGTCGACGACATCGACAACTTCGGCAACCGTCGCATCCGCGCGGTGGGCGAGCTCATCCAGAACCAGGTCCGCACCGGCCTGTCCCGCATGGAGCGCGTCGTCCGCGAGCGCATGACCACGCAGGACATCGAGGCGATCACCCCGCAGACCCTGATCAACGTGCGACCCGTCGTCGCCGCGATCAAGGAGTTCTTCGGCACCTCGCAGCTGTCGCAGTTCATGGACCAGAACAACCCGCTCGCGGGTCTGACCCACAAGCGTCGCCTCTCGGCGCTCGGCCCCGGCGGTCTCTCGCGCGACCGCGCCGGCGTCGAGGTCCGAGACGTCCACCCCTCGCACTACGGCCGCATGTGCCCGATCGAGACCCCCGAAGGCCCGAACATCGGCCTGATCGGATCGCTCGCATCGTTCGCGCGCATCAACTCGTTCGGCTTCATCGAGACCCCGTACCGCAAGGTCGTCGCCGGCAAGGTCACCGACCAGATCGACTACCTCACGGCGTCCGAGGAGGACGACTACATCGTCGCCCAGGCCAACGCGCCGCTGAAGGCCGACGGCCACTTCTCCGAAGACCGCGTCCTCGCCCGTCAGAAGGGCGGCGAGGTCGACCTCGTTCCCGCCGACCTGATCGGCTACATGGACGTCTCGCCGCGCCAGATGGTGTCGGTCGGCACCTCGCTCATCCCCTTCCTCGAGCACGACGACGCGAACCGCGCCCTCATGGGTGCGAACATGCAGCGTCAGGCTGTGCCGCTGCTCCGCAGCGACTCGCCGCTCGTCGGAACCGGCATGGAGGGCTACGCGGCCATCGACGCCGGTGACGTCATCACCGCCGACAAGGCCGGTGTCGTCGCCGAGGTCTCGGCCGACTCGGTCACCGTGCAGCTCGATGCGGGCGGCACGCAGACCTACTTCCTGCGCAAGTTCGACCGCTCCAACCAGGGAACGTCGTACAACAACCGCGTGCTCGTGAACGCGGGCGACCGCGTCGAGGTCGGCGAGGTCATCGCCGACGGTCCTGCGACCGACAACGGCGAGCTCGCGCTCGGCAAGAACCTCCTCGTGGCGTTCATGCCGTGGGAGGGTCACAACTTCGAGGACGCGATTATCCTCAGCCAGAACCTCGTGAAGGACGACGTGCTCTCGTCGATCCACATCGAGGAGTACGAGGTCGACGCGCGCGACACGAAGCTCGGCAAGGAGGAGATCACCCGTGATCTCCCGAACGTCAGCCCCGACCTGCTCGCAGACCTCGACGAGCGCGGCATCATCCGCATCGGCGCCGAGGTCCGCCCCGGCGACATCCTCGTCGGCAAGGTCACGCCGAAGGGCGAGACCGAGCTGTCGGCCGAAGAGCGTCTGCTCCGCGCGATCTTCAACGAGAAGAGCCGCGAAGTCCGCGACACCTCGCTGAAGGTGCCCCACGGTGAGCGCGGCACGATCATCGCCGTCAAGGTGTTCGACTCGCAGGACGGCGACGACGAGCTCGGCTCGGGTGTCAACCAGCGCGTGGTCGTCTACATCGCCCAGAAGCGCAAGATCACCGAGGGCGACAAGCTCGCCGGCCGCCACGGCAACAAGGGCGTCATCTCGAAGATCCTCCCGGTCGAGGACATGCCGTTCCTCGCCGACGGAACTCCGGTCGACGTCATCCTGAACCCGCTCGGCATCCCGGGCCGCATGAACTTCGGCCAGGTGCTGGAGACCCACCTCGGCTGGGTCGCCAAGCAGGGCTGGAAGGTCGACGGCAGCCCGGTGTGGGCCAAGAAGCTCCCCAAGGAAGCACACGAGGCCGCTCCCGGCACCAAGGTCGCGACCCCGGTGTTCGACGGCGCCCTCGAGGAGGAGATCGCGGGTCTGCTCGACTCGACGCTCCCCAACCGCGACGGCGAGCGACTCATCGACTCGTCCGGCAAGACGCAGCTCCTCGACGGTCGCTCCGGCGAGCCGTTCCCGTACCCGGTCTCGGTCGGCTACATGTACATCCTGAAGCTGCACCACCTCGTCGACGACAAGATCCACGCGCGTTCGACGGGCCCGTACTCGATGATCACCCAGCAGCCGCTCGGTGGTAAGGCGCAGTTCGGTGGCCAGCGATTCGGTGAGATGGAGGTCTGGGCGCTCCAGGCCTACGGCGCCGCATATGCGCTGCAGGAGCTCCTCACGATCAAGTCCGACGACATCCTCGGCCGCGTCAAGGTGTACGAGGCGATCGTCAAGGGCGAGAACATCCAGGAGCCCGGCATCCCCGAGTCCTTCAAGGTGCTCATGAAGGAGATGCAGTCGCTCTGCCTGAACGTCGAGGTGCTCTCGGCCGACGGCACCGCGGTCTCGCTCCGCGACACCGACGACGAGGCCTTCCGCGCTGCGGAAGAGCTCGGCATCAACATCTCCGCGCGCTTCGAGTCGTCGAACATCGACGAGATCTAAGCCAGGCCAGTAGACGACTACAGAAACTTTCCAAGGAGAGAAATTGCTCGACGCAACGACTTTTGACGAGCTTCGCATCGGCCTGGCCACCGCAGAGGACATCCGCAAGTGGTCCTACGGTGAGGTCAAGAAGCCTGAAACCATCAACTACCGCACCCTGAAGCCCGAGAAGGACGGTCTGTTCGGCGAACAGATCTTCGGCCCGAGCCGCGACTGGGAGTGCGCCTGCGGCAAGTACAAGCGTGTCCGCTTCAAGGGCATCGTCTGCGAGCGATGCGGCGTGGAGGTCACCAAGTCCTCCGTTCGTCGTGAGCGCATGGGCCACATCGAGCTCGCCGCTCCGGTCACGCACATCTGGTACTTCAAGGGTGTGCCCAGCCGTCTCGGCTACCTGCTCGACATGGCGCCGAAGGACCTCGAGAAGGTCATCTACTTCGCCGCCTACATGGTGATCGACGTCGACGACGAGGGTCGTCACGCCGACATGCCCGGCCTCGAGAACGAGCTGCGGCTCGAGATCAAGACCATCGGCGACCAGCGCGATGCCCGCATCGCGACGCTCATGGCGCGCAAGGAGGAGGAGCTCGCCGCACTCGAGGCAGAGGGCGCCAAGTCCGACCAGAAGAAGCGCGCTGAAGCCGCCGCCGACAAGGAGATGACGCAGGTCCGCAAGTCGGGCGACGAGCAGGTCGCGCACCTCGAGCGCGTGTGGGAGGACTTCCGCACCCTCAAGGTCGGCGACCTCAAGCCCGAGGACTCGGTCTTCCACGAGCTCCAGGACCGCTTCGGCATGTACTTCGACGCCTACATGGGTGCCGAGGCCATCAAGAAGCGCCTCGAGGCCTTCGACCTGGCCGCCGAGGCCGACGACCTGCGCCTGCAGATCGCCGAGGGCAAGGGCCAGAAGAAGATCCGCGCGATCAAGCGTCTGCGCGTCGTCAGCTCCTTCCTGCAGACCGGCAACTCGCCGGCCGCGATGGTGCTCGACGTCGTGCCGGTGATCCCGCCGGAGCTTCGTCCGATGGTCCAGCTCGACGGTGGCCGCTTCGCGACCTCCGACCTCAACGACCTCTACCGTCGTGTGATCAACCGCAACAACCGTCTTCGTCGTCTGCTCGACCTCGGTGCCCCCGAGATCATCGTCAACAACGAGAAGCGGATGCTGCAGGAGGCCGTCGACGCACTGTTCGACAACGGCCGCCGCGGTCGCCCCGTCACCGGTACCGGCAACCGCGCCCTGAAGTCCCTGAGCGACATGCTCAAGGGAAAGCAGGGTCGCTTCCGCCAGAACCTGCTCGGCAAGCGCGTCGACTACTCGGGCCGTTCGGTCATCGTCGTCGGCCCGCAGTTGAAGCTGCACCAGTGCGGTCTGCCCAAGCAGATGGCGCTCGAGCTGTTCAAGCCGTTCGTGATCAAGCGCCTGATCGACCTGAGCCACGCTCAGAACATCAAGGCCGCCAAGCGCATGGTGGAGCGTTCGCGCCCCCAGGTCTGGGACGTGCTCGAGGAGATCATCCGTGAGCGCCCGGTTCTGCTGAACCGAGCACCCACGCTGCACCGCCTCGGCATCCAGGCCTTCGAACCGCAGCTCGTCGAGGGCAAGGCCATCCAGCTCCACCCGCTCGTGTGTGCTGCGTTCAACGCGGACTTCGACGGCGACCAGATGGCCGTGCACCTTCCCCTCTCGGTGGAGGCGCAGGCCGAGGCCCGCATCCTGATGCTCGCCTCGAACAACATCCTGAAGCCGTCCGACGGCCGTCCGGTGACCCTGCCCACGCAGGACATGATCATCGGCCTGCACCACCTGACGACCGGCAAGTCCGGCGCCGCAGGTGAGGGTCGCGCGTTCTCGTCGATCGCCGAGGCCATCCTCGCCTTCGACCAGAACCGTCCGGGCGACTTCGCGCTCGACCTCGGTGCCACGGTCAAGATCCGTCTCGAGGGCCTGCACTTCGCCGAGGGCGAGACCCCCGAGGACTTCGTTCCCGGCAAGCCGTACCTGCTCGAGACGACCCTCGGTCGCGCCCTCTTCAACGAGGCGCTTCCGGTCGACTACCCCTACGTGAACGCGCAGGCGGGCAAGACGCAGATCTCGGAGATCGTCAACGACCTCGCCGAGCGCTACCCGAAGACCGAGGTCGCCGCGACCCTCGACCGGATCAAGGACGCCGGCTTCCGCTGGGCGACCCGTTCGGGCGTGACCGTGGCACTCTCCGACATCCTGACGCCGGCCAACAAGGGCGAGATCGTCGCGAAGTACGAGAAGCAGGCCGCCAAGGTCCAGGGTCAGTTCGAGAAGGGTCTCACGACCGACCTCGAGCGTCGCCAGGAGCTCATCCAGATCTGGACGAAGGCCACCGACGAGGTTGCTGTCGCGATGCGCGAGGCCTTCCCCGAGGACAACACGATCAACCGCATGGTGTCGTCGGGTGCTCGTGGTAACTGGCTGCAGATCCGCAACATCGCGGGTATGCGAGGCCTCGTGAACAACCCGAAGGGTGAGATCATCCCTCGCCCGATCATCTCGAGCTACCGCGAGGGCCTCTCGGTCGCCGAGTACTTCATCGCGACGCACGGTGCCCGTAAGGGTCTGGCCGACACGGCCCTCCGTACGGCCGACTCGGGTTACCTCACGCGTCGTCTCGTCGACGTCTCGCAGGATGTCATCATCCGCGAGGAGGACTGCGGCACGACCAAGGGCCTCGAGCTGCCGATCGCGACGACGGATGCCTCGGGGGCGCTCGTGCGCGACCCGAACGTCGAGAACGCGGTCTACGCCCGCAGCCTCGCCGCCGACGCGGTCAACGCCAAGGGCGAGGTCGTCGCGGATGCCGGTGAGGACGTCGGCGACGTGCTCATCGACAAGCTCATCGCTGCCGAGGTCGAGACGATCAAGGTGCGCTCCGTGCTCACCTGCGAGTCGGCCGTCGGTGTCTGCGCGAAGTGCTACGGCCGTTCGCTCGCGACCGGCAAGCTCGTCGACATCGGCGAGGCCGTCGGCATCATCGCGGCCCAGTCGATCGGTGAGCCCGGTACGCAGCTGACGATGCGTACCTTCCACACCGGTGGTTCGGCCTCGGCCGACGACATCACGCAGGGTCTTCCCCGCGTGCAGGAGCTCTTCGAGGCGCGTACCCCCAAGGGTGCATCGCCCATCGTCGAGGCCCCGGGTCGCATCACGATCGACGAGACCGACAAGCAGCGCAAGGTCATCCTCACGCCCGACAACGGCGACGAGCCGATCGCGTACAACGTGCTCAAGCGTTCGACCCTCCTGGTCGAAGACGGACAGCACGTCGAGCTCGGCCAGCAGCTGATCGTCGGCACCGTCGACCCGAAGGAGGTCCTCCGGGTCAAGGGTGTGCGCGAAGTGCAGAAGCACCTCGTCAACGGCGTGCAGGACGTCTACCGTTCGCAGGGTGTGCCGATCCACGACAAGCACATCGAGGTCATCGTGCGCCAGATGCTGCGCAAGGTCACCGTCGTCGACCACGGCGACACCGACCTGCTGCCCGGTGAGCTCGTCGACCGCCTGAAGTACAACGGCATCAACCGTGCCGCGCTGACCGAGGGCAAGAAGACGGCGTCGGCTCGCCAGGAGGTCATGGGTATCACCAAGGCCTCGCTCGCGACCGAGTCGTGGCTGTCGGCCGCGTCCTTCCAGGAGACGACCCGCGTGCTCACGCAGGCCGCCATGGAGGGCAAGTCCGACCCGCTCGTCGGCCTCAAGGAGAACGTGATCATCGGAAAGCTGATCCCCGCCGGCACCGGTCTGCAGAAGTACCGGAACGTCGCGGTCGAGGCGACCGAGGAGGCGAAGGCGGAGCGGTACCCGAACCGCATCTTCACCGACGACGCCGCGTTCACCGAGGGCGACCTGAGCTTCGTCGACTTCGACGCGTTCTCGAGCGACGACTTCACCCCCGGCAACTACAGCTAGTCAGCCGATACGAGAGCAGGGCCCCGGAGCGATCCGGGGCCCTGCTTCGTTTCCGGGGGACGTGCGCCGGGCGACAGCGGCGCCCGTGCGGCGCTACGATCGCTCGAGACGACGATGCCGCCGATCCGAAAGGCTCGCGATGACCGATCACACGCCGCAGGCACCCGAGGCATCCGAGTCGGGCGCCCGACGGCCCCTCCTGAGGCGTCCGCAGTTCTGGCTCGTCGTGGGCGGAGCGATCCTGGCCGTGATCGTCGCGTTCGTCGTGGGCGCGGTGATCGGCGGAGCGGGCACCGGCTCGAGCGGTGGTTCAACGCCGACTCCGGGCAACACGGATGCGGCCGCGACGCCGCCGGCATCGTCCGCGCCGGCGTCTCGGCCTCCGTCCGCGCACGAGATCCCGACCGACTGCGAGGCGATCTACACACGCGACTGGTCGGAGGACTTCGCACCCCTCGTGCTGAACCCGGCCTGGGCGCTCGAACCCGGCAGCGGAGTGCAGTTCGGGTCGAACGACCGGACGGCGGTCGACCTGCTCACGACGAACTCGGCCATCACCTGCAACTGGGGCGGCCCGGCCGGTGGGTCCGACCGCGGGCTCACGACGAACATCGCCCATGTCACCGAGGAGCAGGCAGTGGCGATGCTCGCCCACTTCGGTGCGATGGGATACAGCTGCTACGAGGAGCTCGAGGGCACGCGGTGCGTCACGGAGACACCGGAGAGCGCCGACGGCCAGTCCGGAGAGTCGCATTTCATCCGTGAGGGCGTGTGGATCGCCACGCTCTGGATGAACGCCGGCCCCGATGGGTACACGAACGACATCGTGGCGGCGATCTTCGGCTGAGCGAAGCGCCGCGAGCGCTCCCCGGTTCCGGCCCACCGCGTTGCTACAGTTGGCCAACCACGGGTGCGAGGGGTGCCCGGAAGGAGCGCGATCATGAGCAGCACGACTCCCGGATCAGACCCGGAACGTCACGACGGAGCGACGGGTCCGGTCGACGAGGGCAGCGTCGACGATGCCGCTCCCGCCCCCGACGTGAACGAGACGGGTCCGGTCGACGAGCCGGCCCCGATCGAGCCCGCCGATGAGCCCGCCGTGCCGGCATCCGCGCCGGTCGCCGACACAGCCGAGTCCGATGCGGCCGACGCCGACCTCGCTGCGACCGCCCGACTCGATGAGGCCGTCGAACGGGCGAGCGCGCATCCCGTACCAGAAGAGACCAACGGCATCGACGACCTGGATGCCGCGTCGGCACCCGAACCGGTCGCCGCCGACGCCGTGCGCCGGGAGACCTACGTGCCGGCGGCGACCGTCGCCGCGGGCACCGCAGCCGGTGCGGCGACGCTCGCGGACGTGCCCGAGCCCGTGTACGTCGCCCCGCAGCCCGGGCCGCAGACGATCTACGTGCAGGCGCCGACGCCGCCGAAGGCGAAGGGCAACCGAGGCTTCGGCGTGCTCGTCGCCCTCATCGGCACGGTCGCGTTCGGGGTGCTCTACGCCGTCGTCGCCTATGCGCTCTACCTGAGCTTCGGGGCCCCGGCCGGTGAGGCGATCGGCATCGGCGATTTCCTGATCGAACCGACGTTCTGGGTTCCCGTGGTCGCGTTCTTCGTGGGCTTCGCGCTGCTCGCCGCGATCGTCAATCGCGGTCCGTGGTGGACCTACGCCGTGTTCGGCCTGCTGGTCGGCGCGCTCGTCTACTTCGCCTACATCGGCGGCTCGCTGCTCTTCGTGCAGGCGTGGACGCTCACGCTCGAGCAGGCGAACGATTTCATCGCCGAACGCTGGCTCGACCCCTACGCGATCGTCGCGGCCGTCATCGCCCGGGAGATCCCGATCTGGCTGGGCGGTTGGATCGCCGCCCGCGGGCGTACAGTGACCGAGCGCAACCGACTCGCGATCGAGGCGTACGACCGCGAGCTCGCGGCCGGCCCGCAGGTGCAGCGGTACTAGACCGCTCGGTTCGAACGGCACGCGGCCGCCCCGTCACGACGGGCGGCGGAACACTCTCCTCCGACTGGTTAGGGTGGTGGGGATGGTGAGCCCTCCCCATCGACACGCCGGGCTTCGTCGTGTGAACTGGCAGGCCAGGCATTTGTCGCGGATGAGGAGCAGAGGTGAGCGTCACACTCGACGACGGCACGGCCGTCGTGCCCGGGCTCGACCCTGAAGGGCGACCCGATCCCGCCTATGCGGCCGGGCTCGGCCTGGTCGCCGCGCCCGGAGGGCGGCGTTCCGCCGCGTTCGCGCTCGACGCGACGATCTGGGTCGCACTCGCGGCGCCCGGTGTCGTGGCGGCCGTGCTCGTGGCGGGCATCGCAGGGACCACCGGGTGGGACGCCCAGTCGGTGCTCGCCGCCGACCTGACGCTGCCGCTCATCCTCGCCATCGTCAGCCAGGCGCTGCTCTTCATCTTCGGGCTCACGCAGCTCGTGCTCCACGGCAGGCTCGCACTCACGGTCGGCAAGGCGTCGTTCGGCCTCCGTTCGGTCAACGTCGCGACCTTCGGGGTCCCCGGATTCTGGCGAGTGGTGCTGCGGGCGCTCGTCTTGGCGGGCGCCCAGCTCGTGCTGCCGTTCATCGGCCCCGCGGTGCTGTTCGCCTCGTCGGCATGGGATCGCGAGCGTCGCGGTCGCAGCTGGCTCGACCGTGTCGGCCGATGCTTCGTGATCGAGGTGCGGCGCGGCCTGAACCCGCTCGACGGCAAGGCACTCCGGCACGCGCGGCGCGCCTTCGAGTCGGAGGGCCCCGACCTCGTCGAGAAGCTGCCCTCGCTCGCGAGCGACCAGGCCCGCGGCGACCTGTTCATCCCGGCTGCCCGCTCGAGCTCGGGCGTGGTGTCCGCCGCGCCCTCCGAGCACGTCGAATGGTCGCCGCCGCCCGTCGGGTCCCAGACGCCCGCGTCGCAGCCGGCTGCTCCGGTGCCGCCGGTCGCCCCGGCAGGGGGCACCGCCGAGCTGCCGGTCATCGGAGGATCGACCGCATCCGCATCCGCATCCGCATCCGCACCGGCACCGGCAGTGCTCGGCGTCGAGTTCCTGATGATCTTCGACGACGGCACCCGGCTGCAGCCCGGTGCGCTGGGGTTGATCGGCCGGGACCCGGCCGCATCTCCGGGGGAGCAGGTCTCCCAGTTCGTGCCGCTCGACGACCCGAGCATGCGCATCTCGAAGACGCATGCGGCCTTCGGCGTCGACGCGAGCGGATTCTGGATCGTCGACCGGGCGTCGCGGAACGGAACGACGGTGGCGCTCATCGGCGACGCCGCCCGGCCGTTGACGCCCGGCGTGCGCACCCAGGTGGCGCCGGGCGCGCGCGTGACGCTCGGCGGCCGCAGTTTCCTCGTGACCGAAAGCTCCGGAAGGTAGCGGATGAAACTCAAGCTCGGACTCCGACGGCAGGCCGGAGCCCCGGTCGACATCGTCGTGACCGCGGACTCGACCGCGACGGTCGAGGACATCGCGCGCACGATCGCCGACAACGACCCCGCGTCGGGACTGCTCGCCCGGGGGAGCGGCGTCGGCCTCACCCTCGCCGTTGCGCCGCCGACGTCGAGCGAGCCGATCGTGCTCGCTCCCGAGCTGTTGATCGGCGACGCGCCGATCGGTTCGGGGTTCAACGCCGCAGTCGTCGCGCAGACGCCCGATGCCGGTGCAGGCCGCGCCGATGCGCAGACCGCCGCGGTGCTGCACGTGCACAACGGGCCGGAAGCGGGCCGCGAGATCCCCCTGCCGAGGGGCAACAGCGTCATCGGGCGCGCAGCGGGCGCCGACATCGTGCTCGCCGACTCGCTCGTCTCCAAGCGGCACGCCCGGGTCGAGGTCGACCAGGGCGTCGAACTCGTCGACCTGAACTCGGCGAACGGCCTCATCGTGGACGGCGGGCTCGTCCAGCGCGTGCGTGCGATCCCCGGGCAGGTGATCACGATCGGCGACACCGAGGTCTCGTTCTCGCTCGTCGCCGGCACGGATGGCGCGGTCGACCCCGTGCTCGAACGCGGCGGCACCCTCATGTTCAACCGCTCGCCGAGGGTCGAAGCGCGCTACCCCGGCATGGAGCACCGGCATCCGACCGTTCCGTCC
Source organism: Agromyces sp. Root81 (assembly GCF_001429165.1). Lineage (GTDB taxonomy): Bacteria > Actinomycetota > Actinomycetes > Actinomycetales > Microbacteriaceae > Agromyces. Next base: position 557,512 of record NZ_LMIR01000002.1, on the reverse strand, counting down.
GAGGCGGAACCGCGGATGTTCCCGTGGCCGATGGTCGCGGCGCCCGTCATGCTCGGCTTCGCGATGTTCGCCTTCACGCAGCGGCCGAGTTCGCTGCTCATCATCGCGATGTCGCCGCTCATGATGCTCGGCAACTTCATCGGCCAGCGCACCCAGCAGGGCAAGAAGCTGCGCCTCGAGATCGACACCTTCGAGACGCAGATCGAGGAACTCGAGGAGAAGCTCGCCCGCGAGACCGTGGTGGAGCGGGCTCGCCGCCATGAGGAGGCACCCGCCGTCGCGAAGGTCTACGAACAGGCGATGCGACTCGGACCGCTGCTCTGGACGCGCCGGCCCGAGCACTGGAACTTCCTCTCGCTGCGCCTCGGCGTCGGGCGGGCCAGGAGCCGCAACACCGTGCAGGAGACGAGCGAGCTGAAGGGCATCGCGCAGTACGCGCGTCAGGTCGACAAGCTCCGCGAGCGGCACGCCCTGATCGACGAGGTGCCGCTCGTCGAGATGCTGCCGAGCTCGGGCGCGATCGGCATCGCCGGGCCACGGCACCTCGCCGCCGACGTGCTCAGGGGCCTCGGCGTGCAGCTGTTCGGCCTGCACGCGCCGAACGAGATCGTCACGGCCGCGATCGTCGATCCGGCGTGGGCGCGTGAGATCGAGTGGATGAAGTGGCTCCCGCACACCACGAGCCCGAAGTCGCCGTTCGCCGACCTCGCGCTCGCCGACAGCCAGTCGGCCGGCACCGCGCTCCTGAACGGGCTCGAGGAGGCGATCCTCGAGCGGCTCTCGGGCACGCCGAGCCGTCGCGGGCCCCTGCGTGAGGAGGACACCTCGCTCGCATTGGGCTCACGCGTCGGCGAGGCATCCGATTCTCCCGGCAAGCTCGAAGGCGACATCGCGCTCGTGCTCATCGCCTCGAACGACGCCCCGGTCGACCGTCCGCGCCTGACGCAGGTCATCGAACGCGGCGCCGATGCCGGCATCTACACGATCTTCCTCGCGCCGACCGTCGAGTCGCTGCCGGCCGCGTGCCGCACGTTCATCGACGCGACCGACGGTCTCGACCGGGCGCGAGTCGGCTACGTCCGCGCCGGTGAGGACTACACGACGGTCGCCGTCGAGGGCGTCTCTAACCAGTACGCCGAGGTCTTCGCGAAGCGACTCGCCCCCGTGGCGGATTCGAGCTCGGTCGCCGCGGACTCGAGCGACCTGCCGCGCAGCGTCTCGCTCCTGAAGCTGCTCGGCGCCGACATGGCCAGCCAGCCGAGTGCGGCCGTCGAACGCTGGCGCCAGAACAACTCGGTGCTCGACAGATCTCGCGGTGTTCGTCCGCGGCTGAAGCGCAGCGGCACGCTGAAGGCCTACATCGGCCAGGGCAGCCCCGACGCCATGTCGCTCGACCTGCGCACGCAGGGTCCGCACGCGCTCGTCGGCGGCACCACGGGTTCGGGCAAGTCCGAGTTCCTGCAGGCATGGGTGCTCGGCATGGCCGCCGAGTACAGCCCCGACCGCGTGACGTTCCTCTTCGTCGACTACAAGGGCGGGTCGGCGTTCGCCGACTGCGTCGACCTGCCGCACTGCGTCGGTCTCGTCACCGACCTGAGCCCGCACCTCGTGCGCCGCGCGCTCACGAGCCTCCGGGCCGAGCTGCACCACCGCGAGCACCTCTTCAACCGCAAGAAGGCGAAGGACCTGCTCGAGCTCGAGAAGCGTCAGGACCCCGAGACCCCGCCCGCGCTCGTGCTCGTGATCGACGAGTTCGCGGCCCTCGCCGGCGAGGTGCCCGAGTTCGTCGACGGCGTCGTCGACATCGCGCAGCGCGGTCGCTCGCTCGGCATCCACCTGATCATGGCGACGCAGCGCCCTGCGGGCGTCATCAAGGACAACCTGCGCGCCAACACCAACCTCCGCGTCGCACTGCGCATGGCGGATGTCGCGGACTCGAACGACGTCGTCGGCGACCCCGTGGCCGGCACCTTCGACCCGTCGATCCCCGGGCGCGGCATCGCCAAGACCGGACCGGGTCGTCTCGTCTCGTTCCAGTCCGGCTATGCCGGCGGCTGGACGAGCGATGCACCCGAGGCGGCGCAGGCGAAGGTCGCAGAGCTCCGCTTCGGCGGGGCCGTCGTCTGGGAGGGCGCGGCCGGCGCCGACTCGGATACGCACGACGAGGACCTCGGCCCGAACGACCAGAAGCGGCTCGTGAAGAACCTGATCACCGCGGCGGTCGACGCGCGCATTCCCGCGCCTCGTCGCCCGTGGCTCGACGACCTGGCGACCGCCGTCGACCTGCGGGCACTCCCGCTCGAGGGCGACTCGCGCATCCCGCTCGGCCTCGCCGACATCCCCGAGCGGCAGCTCCAGGAGGCCGTGTACTTCGAGCCCGACGTCGACGGCCACATGCTCGTCTACGGCACGAGCGGTGCTGGCAAGTCGACGGCGCTGCGCTCCATCGCGATGGCGGCGGGTGCCGCTCCCGAGCGCGGTCGAGTGATCGTCTACGGCGCCGACTTCGGCACCGGCTCCCTCCGGGCGATCGAGTCGCTCCCGCACGTGGGGTCGATCGTCGCCGGCGACGACGCTGAGCGCGTGCAGCGGATGCTCCGCACCATCCGCTCGCTGCTCGACGATCGGGCGAAGCGGTTCTCGGCCGTCAACGCTGCAACCCTCACGGAGTATCGGGCGATCACCGGGCGCACCGACGAGGCGCGCATCCTGCTGCTCATCGACGGCTTCGGCACGTTCAAGCAGGAGTGGGAGACGACGTCGGCCCGCGCGCCGTTCTACGCGATCTTCATGCGGCTGCTCGGTGAGGGCCGTCCGCTCGGCATCCACGCGATCGCCACCGCCGATCGCTACGGCGCGGTACCCACCGCCGTGAGCGCGAACGTCACGAAGCGCATCATCCTGCGGATGTCGGACGAGGGCGCCTACTCGATCCTCGGGGCGCCGAAAGACGTGCTCAACGAGCGCAGCGCTCCCGGGCGCGCGATCGTCGACGGGCTCGAGACCCAGCTGGCCGCGATCGGCGGCACCGCGAACGTCGCCGAGCAGACGAGCGCGATGCAGGAGTTCGCCGACGCGCTGCGGGCTCGCGGTGCCGTCGAGGCATCCGAGATCGGAGCCCTCCCGACGGAGCTGGCGACCGCCGACCTGCCCGACTCCGTCGACGGCGCTCCCGTCATCGGCGTCTCCGATGACATCCTCGGCCCCAAGGGCTTCGAGCCGATCGGCACGTTCGTCATCGCCGGGCCGCCCCGGAGCGGCAAGACGAACGCCGTGCGCGCCCTCGTCAGGTCGATGCAGCGCTTCGACCCGAAGGTGGAGCTCTTCCACTTCGGCGGCCGCCGCGCGGCGCTGAAGGACTTCGCCCCGTGGCGTCGGAGTGCGACGAACATCGAGGACGCCCGTGCGCTGGCGAAGGAACTCGCGGGCATCGTGCCCGACGAGTCGATCCCGGGCCGCATCATGATCGTCGTCGAGAACGTCAGCGAGTTCGGCGACACCGATGCCGAGCGGCCGCTGAAGGAGCTGTTCCAGGCGATCAACCGCAGCGACCACTTCCTGGTCGGCGACGGCGACGTCTCGCAGCTCAGCTCGGGATACGGCCTCGTCGGCGAGCTGAAGGCCGGGCGCCGTGGCATCGCCTTGCGGCCCGACACCTACGACGGCGACTCGCTCTTCAAGGTGCCGTTCCCGAAGGTCGCCCGCCACGAGTACCCCGAGGGCCGCGGCATCTTCGTCGAGAACGGCGCGTTCGTCACCGTGCAGCTGCCGCTCGTCGAGGCGTGAGCCGAGTGGATCGATCCAAGTGAGCCGAGGAGGAGACATGCGAGAGACCGGCCTTGAAGACCCGGTCGTTGCGCCGTGGATCGACGTCGTCGGGCGAGTGCCCGCGTCCGCCGCGGTCATCGCCGAGATCGGCGACGGGGGAGCAACGACTCGACGCGCCGTGCGGACGTATGCGCAGGGCGACGAAGTCGACGGGCCGGGGCTGGTGCCCATCATGCTCGGGCTGCAGCGCGAGGCGACCGCTGAACGGTCCGACGACAGGATCGCGGAGCTCGCTCGTCGCGATGCCGAAGCGAGGTTGGAGATCGTCCGACGGGCCGACTCCGAGTTCCTTGCGGGCATCGGCAACGGTGGAGCGGGTGGGGCGGAACGGAGCCGTTCGATGTGGCCGATCGCGCTCGTGATCCTGGTTGCGGTCGTCGGAGCGGTGCTCGCATTCCCCGACCCCGACGGCGGGTTCCTGTTGGATCCGGAGGCGGCCGCGCTCTGGGGCGGCGCGCTCAGCCTCCTCGCCGCCCTGTGGATGACCTTCGTCGAGCCGAAGCGGCGAAGCGTGCTCGCGATGCACTACCCGCCTCGCCTCCTGATCGTCGTCGTGGTGCTCACCGCCCTCGGCCTCGCGTCGCTCTGGTGGAATGTCGCGCGCGACGGCTGGTGGGTCACCGCACCCATCGTGATCGGCACGGCGATGTTCGTCGGCGCGATTGTGCTCCACCTACGTGCCTACTTCGAATTCCGCGCCTGGCATACGAGCAACGTGGCCGCGGCGGTCGGCGAAGCCGAGCGCGCCCTCGCGGCGGCCTCGCAGGCTTCGGATCAGCTCGATGAGGCCACGCTGGCAGAACTCGGATCGATCCTCTCGGACGAGACGGCGCCCGAAGCCCTCGTGCGCCGCTCGGCGGTCATCGACGGACTCGGCGTGCTCTACCTGCGGCACCTGCTCGATGAGGCCGCTGCCGAGGAATGCCTCGCGCGGGGGCTCTGCTGACGCGTGCGGCCGGGTGATGCCGGCGGCCGAGCCGGAGAACCGGATGCTGCGCCGGTGAAGGAACTCGATCGAGCCGTGATCCGGCGCCTCCGCAGAGAACTGGTCCGCTCGACGTACGTCGACGGCGCGGCGGCGATGCGCGACGTCTCGCGTATCGCACTGTTCGCGGCGGTGCCCCGCGCGGCCCGCGAGCATCTCGCCGTCCGGCGCGAGGTCATCACCGATCTCAACCGCGCTCGTTCGACGCGGCCCGACGCGGCCGGCGTTCAGCACGCCGGTGAGTCGTCGCCCGTCAAGCTCGCGACGCGGCTGCACGACATCCTGCTGCTCAACGCCGCTTGGCTCGCGATCCTCTCGGCCGGGCTCACGATGCCCGTGCCGCGGAAAGATGGGCACACGCTGCTTCCGATCGAGGACTGGGCCCTCGTGTCGGGCATCGCCACGGGGCTGGTCCTGGCGCTCCTCGTCTGGCTCGAGCCGTACCGAACGAGTACGCGGTGGTGGCCGATCGGTGGCTGGCCGGCCTCGTTGACCCTCGGATTCGGGATCTACTGGATCTTCGTCGGGGTCAGCATCCCGTGGCGGTGGGAACCGAACCCCGACGATGCCGTCGCGGTGTACTCGGGCATGGCGCTGGTCGCGCTCTCGGGTGTGGGTGCGGTGTTCCTCTGGCGGCGGGCGCGGGTCGACGATCGCGCGGCGCTGGACCGGGAGATGCAGGTGGCACCCGAGCTCATCGACCGGAGCGACGTGCCGGAGTACCTCCGCCGGATGGACGACTGGTGGCGTCGCGTCGACGATCGCACGACTCCTGATGAGCGAGCGCTCATCGCATCGGCGGGAGTGGTGGTGCTGGCCGAATTGCGCAGGGGCGGATTCCTCACCGAGCATGAGGAGCGAGCCGTGCTGCGCGATGGTCGGGCATCGATCTGGGCGGAGCCGCGGCCGTGAGCGAACTCGACCCCGCCGCTTCGCGGCGCATCCGGCGAGAAGTCCAGGTCTCGAACTACGCCGACGGTGAGGCTGCAATGCGCGACGTCTCACGAATCGCGCTGTTCGCCTCCGTGCAGGGAGCAGCCGAGGAATACCTGGTCGCACGCCGCGCCACGATCGCCGAGCTGAATCGACGCCGCACCGCAGCGCCGCCCGCACCGTCCCGATCGTCGGGCAAGCAGGCCACACGGCTGCATGATGTCCTCCTGCCCGTCGCGTTCGTGCTCGCGATCATCTCGGCAGGGTCGACGCTGCCCGTCCCGCGGTCGAACGGCGACACGATCCTCCAGATCGTCGGCGGGTCGCTGGTATCCGGGATCGCGACCGTCCTCGTGCTCGGCCTTCTCGTCTGGCTCGAGCCGTATCGGACGAGTACGTACTGGTGGCCGCGACGGGCGTGGCCGGCGGCCATGACGCTCTTCTTCGCGATCTACTGGATCGTGGCGGGGGTGAGCATCCTCTGGCGGTGGGAGCCGAACCCCTACGACGCCGCTCAGGTGTATTTCGGTGCGGCCTTGATCGCGGGCTCGGGCCTCGGTGCGCTCATGCTCTGGCGGACGGCGAAACGCAACGATCTGGCGGCGACGCAGACCTGGCAGGGCCTCGAATCGGACATCCTCGAACCGGGCGACCTGCCCGAGTACTACCAGAAGATGGACGAGTGGTGGCGCCGGGTCGATACATGGACCTCGCCTGAGGAGCGGGAGCAGATCGTCCTCGCACGACGCGAGGTGCTGGCTCAGTTGCGCGCATCGGGGATCATCAGCGAGAAGCAGGCGCAGGCGGGCGACCGTGGATGGGGAGTCCTCCCCATTCTCGAGGTGCGGCGGGTTGCCATAGTCTCGTGATGGCCGCCCGGTTCCGGGTGGCGAAGGTTTGAGTGATTGGGTTGATGATGGCGGATTTCAAGGCGTCTTACGGCGAGATGGAGTCGAT